>NZ_CP076128.1:0-2752500 GCF_018736065.1 Flammeovirga kamogawensis | reverse complement strand
CGAAAGCGAGTCTTAAGTGGCGTTAAAGTTAGTGTAGGTAGACGCGAAACCAGGTGATCTACCCATGGGCAGGTTGAAGTTGTGGTAACACACAATGGAGGACCGAACCGGTTGACGTTGAAAAGTCTTCGGATGACCTGTGGGTAGGGGTGAAAGGCCAATCAAACCTGGAAATAGCTCGTACTCCCCGAAATGCCTTTAGGGGCAGCGTCGGATGAGTTTGATGGAGGTAGAGCTACCAATTAGATGCGGGGGAGTCATATCCTACCAAATCTAGATGAACTCCGAATGCCATCAAACACTACCGGCAGTGAGGGCTAGGGTGCCAAGGTCCTAGTCCGAGAGGGAAAGAACCCGGACCATCGTCTAAGGTCCCCAAGTGATAATTAAGTTGAACTAAGGAGGTTCAGTCGCTGAGACAGCCAGGATGTTAGCTTGGAAGCAGCTATTCATTCAAAGAGTGCGTAACAGCTCACTGGTCGAGCGACAGAGCATCGATAATGATCGGGCATAAATTATCCACCGAAGACATGGATTTGTGCGTAAGCACGAGTGGTAGGGGAGCATTCTGACAGGGTTGAAGCAGCATGGTGATGTGTTGTGGACTTGTTAGAAAAGCAAATGTAGGCATAAGTAACGATAAGGCAGGTGAGAAACCTGCCCGCCGATAGACCAAGGTTTCCTGGGCGACGCTAATCGTCCCAGGGTTAGCCGGGACCTAAGGGGATTGCCGAAGGGCATACTCGATGGATATCAGGTCAAAATTCCTGAGCATCCGATAATACTGATGGAGTGACGGAGTGATGCAGTATCTGCGTGCTGACGGAATAGCACGTTGAATAGTGTACCTATAGGGACTATAGTTAAATGCGTAGTCCTTGGGGAAACTAGACAGTACATAGCGACTACGGTCAATGTGATAACGATACGAAACGCTTCCGAGAAAACCTTCTAAGATTATATTATTGGATCCCGTACCCCAAACCGACACAGGTGGTTAGGATGAGTAATCCGAGGCGCTCGAGTGATTCATGGCTAAGGAACTAGGCAAATTAGCCCCGTAACTTCGGGAGAAGGGGCGCCTACTTACTTTGTAAGAGGCCGCAGCGAAGAAGTCCAGGCGACTGTTTAACAAAAACACATGGCTATGCGAACTCGAAAGATTCAGTATATAGCCTGACACCTGCCCGGTGCTGGAAGGTTAAGAGGGGGAGTTAGTTTTAGGACGAAGCTCTGAATTGAAGCCCCAGTAAACGGCGGCCGTAACTATAACGGTCCTAAGGTAGCGAAATTCCTTGTCGGGTAAGTTCCGACCTGCACGAATGGTGCAACGATCTGGACGCTGTCTCGGCCATGAGCTCGGTGAAATTGAAGTAGCGGTGAAGATGCCGCTTACCCGCAACGGGACGAAAAGACCCCATGAACCTTTACTGCAACTTAACGTTGGCCGTTGGCCAGGAATGTGTAGGATAGGCGGGAGACTATGAAGGAGTGTCGCCAGGCATTTTGGAGTCATTGTTGAAATACCGCCCTTTCCTGTTTGACGGTCTAACGAGCGTATGCTCGGACATTGTTTGGTGGGTAGTTTGACTGGGGTGGTCGCCTCCAAAAGAGTAACGGAGGCTTTCCAAGGTTCCCTCACGACGGTCGGCAATCGTCGGAAGAGCGCAATGGCATAAGGGAGCCTGACTGCGAGAGAGACATTTCGAACAGGCACGAAAGTGGGACATAGTGATCCGGTGGTACCGCATGGAAGGGCCATCGCTCAAAGGATAAAAGGTACTCTGGGGATAACAGGCTGATCTCCCCCAAGAGCTCATATCGACGGGGAGGTTTGGCACCTCGATGTCGGCTCGTCACGTCCTGGGGCTGGAGAAGGTCCCAAGGGTTGGGCTGTTCGCCCATTAAAGTGGCACGCGAGCTGGGTTCAGAACGTCGTGAGACAGTTCGGTCTCTATCTGTTGCGGGCGTAGGAAATTTGAGAGGCTCTGACTTTAGTACGAGAGGACCGAGTTGGACACACCTCTGGCGTACCGGTTGTTCCGCCAGGAGCATCGCCGGGTACCTATGTGTGGAGCGGATAAGCGCTGAAAGCATCTAAGCGCGAAACCCACCTCGAGATGAGATTTCCATATAAGGGTTGTTATAGATGATGACGTTGATAGGCTTCAAGTGTACGTGTAGAGATACATTCAGCTGAGAAGTACTAATCGCCCAAAAGCTTTTCTTTTACGGTTAGCACTCTAGTAATAGAGTGCTAGCAAAGTTTTTCCTTTTCACTGTCAAATAACTGATTGTTATTAGTTATTTTGTATTAGTGATTAGATTCGATAATCAAAGACATTAAGAAATTGATGGTGTCAATGACGTGGGTGTTCACCTCTTTCCATTCCGAACAGAGCAGTTAAGCCCCACAGTGCTGATGGTACTGGGTTAACCCCCGGGAGAGTAGGTCGACGCCACATTCATTATATATAGAAGGTTAGTTAACACATGATGTTGACTAACCTTTTTTTGTGGCTATACTTTTTATGGAATAGTAGTAGTCAGAAGAATTTTATAACAAACTAAAAAGCCATAGGATAATTAAATATCTTATGGCTTTTTATTTATCTGGAATAGAGATAATTTATTCTCTATTGATTAGTTTCTGAAAGGATACTAGCCTTTTGAATATCATTACTAGCATAGGTAGGACACGTTTTATATGTTCTACAAGAAGATAGACCTAAAAGTAAAATTCCAGAACAAAGGATTAAAAAACGTTTCATTATTAAATTTTTATTGTACCATCAAATTACAACCTCTAATATCAGTATTATCAAAGCGACCTAAAACATAGAAATGATTAGAATCTTTTCCAGGAGCGCCAATATCTTTTGTTTCTATAAAACAACAAGACTCGATATTACCAAGGTCAATTATATTTATTCCACCTCTAATGGAGTTAGAAAGTGAAAAAGGATCATTTATCTCTCTGAAATAAACTCTCATCCAAGGAGGAGTAACAAATTGTTCATCACCTAAAGAATAACCTTGTGATAAAAGTTCTGTCATTCCATATTCAGAATGAATATTATCAGAATTAAAGGCATTTTTAAGTTGCTGATGTACTTCACTTCTTGTTAATTCTTTTCTTTTACCTTTCATTCCTCCAGTTTCCATAATAATTATTTTAGAAAAGTCTGAAGGAAATTTCTCAGCAAAATCAAGTAAAGCAAATGTAACTCCCAATAGAATAGCTTTTTCACCATTCTTTTGTATTTCTCGCAATTTATGGGCCAACCTTTCTAAGTCATTTAAGTAAAAGTCTGATTGATTTGCAGACTGTTCCATAAAATCACTTACCATACAGACTAAAGAAGCGTCTTTTCGTTCTAAATAGCTAGGTAAAAGAGCTAAAATATGTACATCTTTTAAAGAACCATAAACCTCTTGAAAAAATGTAGAAGTAATATTTTTGTAATGGTTTAAATCAGAAACATAATGTTTACTACGAATACTTCCTGTTGTTCCACTGCTCTGAAAAGTCCTTTCAACCCTAGAATTATTACAAAGTACCTTTTGGGTCTTAAAAAATTCAATAGGCATAAATGGAATATCAGTAATCTTATGTATCTTATTAGGCGAAACTCCAAGATATGAAATATACTGACTATATATAGGATTGTTTATTGCTTGGTAATTAAAAGCTTCAAGAGTAGCTTTTTCAAACTCTGAATCTGTCTTAATAGAAAATATTTTTTTCTTGAATTGATCAATGAATTCCATCTATTGTTTTTAAGAATTAAAGGAAATGATTTTCATAATAGTCAGAAACTAAAAGACTATGGTACTAATTATTAAGTAAAATAGTAAATTATCTGTTCTTATTTTCGACCACTAAATTTAAATAATCAATTTATAATTAATATGATTTCACGAAGATATATAACACAATATATAAAGCAACCAAGCTATTTGTTAATGCTTATGATGTTAGCATCATGCTTCGGTGAACCTGAATTTCCTTTAGAGCCTGAGATAGAATTTGCATGGATTGAGAATTATACGCCTACAGAGCTTAATGATAGTGTATATATAGCATTAACTTTTAGGGATGGTGATGGTGATTTAGGTTTGTCAGAAGATGATGTAAATGGTCCGTATGCACCTTATGAAGAAGATAAGTTGCCAGAAGATACAGTAGCAAATAAATATCACAATAATTATTTTGTTTCTATTTTAAGAAAGGAAGACGATGGAGTGTATAGACCTGTAGTTTTTGAAGCAGAACAAGATTTTAATGGTAGATATCCTAAGTTAAATGACTCTGGTAGAGATAGACCATTGGAGGGGGAATTAAGGTATGGAATTGTATTGTATTATGATGGTGTACTTCAATCACCATTAAATAAAGGAGATTCAATAAAATTCACGATTAATATTGCAGATAGAGCATTAAATGAAAGTAATGAGATAATTACTGCCGGAATTGAAGTGGGAACACCAAAAGGAAAAGATGAGGAACAAGAAGAAACAGCAACACCTACTGATTAACTAAATTAAAAAGTAGGTGTTAAATTTATAAATGTATCCTTTATTATCAATTAACCTTCGAAATTGATGATAAAGGATATTTTATGTTGTCTAATAGCATCAACATAAGGCATGAATATAGATTCTTGAGAATTGTCTGCAACATTTAACAACCCGTGTGAAATACGAATTTCTGGAGAAAGACAAAACATTTTATTATAAATGTGCATGCCAAACCCCCATGTAAAAGACATGTTGAATTTTTTCATGTTGATGTAAAACTCTTCAGTAGGGGAATCCTGTTTTATTGCAACAGTATAAGAAGGAGTAAAACCACCTAATAAATATAATCTGTGATTTTTTCTTCTATCAGATTGATATTTTAATAAAATAGGAAAGTCCAATGTAGTATTAGATTGTAATTGATCAAGATCTCTTACATCAATTTCACTGCCATCATCTTTAAAAGTTATTTCTGAAGTAAAATTACGAGCATAAAAAGTTACATTCGGAGAAAAACGTAAAGCCCAATGATTATCTTTTGATAAGTTGACATTTAACAAGAAACCCAATAAAAAACTCATTGTATTTTCAGGATTTACAGTTAATAAATCTTGAGGTTGACCAGAGTTATCATAATTTATTGCTTTCTCGTTCATCTTAACACCAGTTGGCGTAGAGACTAAACCAATTTGAAAACCATAATGAAGTTTTTTCTTATCGAAGTTTGATAAGTTATATATAGTACTTGTCTTTCCTTTTTGTTGAGCGTGAGATTTAGACATAAATCCAATGCTCAACAATAAGAAAAAACATGTAATAATTATTTTTGTCCCGTATATACTGAACTTATTCCAAATGTGAGTGATGTACATGTTACAGATTTATAGCCTAGCTTATTTAAGATATCTGTAAATGCTTTACCATAAGGAAAGGCTTCAACAGATTCTGGTAAGTAAGTGTAAGCTGAGTTATCTTTAGAAACAATTTTTCCAATCATTGGTAAGATATTCATAGAATAAAATCTATACAATTGTTTGAATGGAAAAGATTGAGGTTGTGAGAACTCAAGTACAACTAGTGTGCCATTAGGTTTTAATACTCTTTTGATATCAGTTAGACCCTTTTCTAAATTTTCAAAATTTCTTACGCCAAACGCTACAGTTACAGCATCAAAAGAATTATCTTCAAAAGGTAAATTTTCAGAATCTCCAATTTGTAGATCAATAAATTTAGATAAACCTTTCTTAGCAACCTTCTCTCTTCCAACTTCTACCATACCAGCAGAAATATCTGCACCAGTAATTTTCTCAGGTTTTAATGTTGCCCAAGCTTGAAGTGCAAGGTCTCCTGTTCCGGTAGCAACATCTAAAATAGTTTTAGGTTGAGATTTTTTTAATTTATTAATAGCAATTTTTCTCCAGTAGATATCAATACCTCCACTTAAGACTCTATTCAATAAATCATAATTTGAGGAAATATTATCGAACATATTTGCTACTTGTTCTTTTTTTCCTTCGTTTCTATCTTTATATGGTAATACCGCCATTTTTTTGCAATTTTTTCTCCGTCAATACGTTAGTGTAACAGATATCACTTATATTGTACCGCATTATTCCTATTGTAATGCTTAGTACGCAAAATTACACTTTTCATTTCTATGAACAATGCATATTGCATAAAACCTTGAAATGTATGATTTTGTTTACATATTCTATTACTGTTTAACAAACGAACTAAACTTTTATGAGATACTTTCAAACTCAAGTACTCTTACTTTTTATTTTATTATTTTCATTAGCAGCTTCAGCACAAAAAGTAAAACATTCTTCAACATTTAAGAAACATATTAAGTATGCTGAAGAGTATATGGATTTTGAAGAATATCATAATGCTGTAGAATTATTATTAAAAGTTGAAGAAGAAGGTAATTCAGATCAAGAATGGAACTATTTAGTAGGTATTTCTTACTTGTTTTCTTCTAATCTAAATAAAAGTAAATCACTTAAATATTTACAAAAAGTAGTTGATAAAGAAGAGTACCCTGATATTCAATATTATTTAGCCAAAGCTTTGCAATACAATCATAAATTTTCTGAAGCAAAAGAAATTTATGAGAGTTTTCTAACGTATAATCAATATTTAGATGATGATGAGATTGAAGATATTACATTTTTAAAATCTCAATGTGAAACAAGTATTGAATTAATGAATGACTCGTTAGAAATGTTAATCATTAATTTAGGACCTAATATTAATACGGAGTACCCTGAAATTGCTCCTGTATTATCTGCAGATGAAAGAACATTAGTCTTTACATCAAGAAGATCTGATAGTCACGGAGGAGAAATTGACCCTGTTTCTGGAATGTATTATGAAGATATATATATATCTAGAAGAGATGATAATGGAAATTGGGAAAAGGCAGAACCTATCGGAAAAACAATTAATACCTCAGGCCATGATGCTGCAGTAGGATTATCACCAAGCGGTAATACTTTATTTTTATATAAAAGTGACAATAAAGCAAGTAGTAAATTATTAGCAGGAAACATTTACATGAGTGAATGGAATGGTGTAAATTGGTCTAAACCATCTGCATTACCTAAAGGGATTAATTCTGATAACTGGGAAACTCATGCCACGTTAACTGCAGATGGTAAATCATTGTATTTTACAAGTAATCGTTCTGGTAAAGATGCATTTGGGGAAACTGATATTTATGTAGCTCATAAAGATGAATTTGGAGCTTGGGGAGAACCTACTAACCTAGGTGAAAATATTAACACGAAATTTCCTGAAGAAAGTCCTTTTGTTCACCCAAATGGAAAAGTTCTTTATTTCAGTTCTAAAGGGCATAAAGGAATGGGAGGCTATGATATTTTTTATTCTGAATGGGATGAATATAAAAAGGAATGGAGTAAAGCAAAAAATATTGGCTACCCTATAAATACTGCTGATGATGATATATTTTATTCAATTTCAGCTGATGGAGAAAGAGGTTTCTTTTCTTCTATTAGAGATGATAGTGAAGGTGGACAAGATATTTATATGGCTATTATTCCATCTCAAACTATTAATGTTATTGCCTTAAATGGAGAAATAAGAGATGATGAATCAGATAATTTAATTGAAGCAACTGTAGAGGTTATTAATAATGAAACAGGTGAGGTTGTACATCATGAAGTTGCAAAAGGTGGAAAATATTTAATGTATTTAGAACCTAATCATGATTATGGCTTTAGAGTTTCTCATAATGGTTATTTATTTCATTCTAAAAATATCAACATAGAAGATCAAACAGACTATATTGAATTAGTTGAAAATATTAAACTTCAAAAAACAGCTGATCAGAAAAGAGAAGAATTAAAGAACATATTCTTTAGCTCATATAGTGATTTAGAAAATAAATCGTCTTATGAATTGAAAGCATTAGCTAATTATGTGAATCAGTTAGATGAGTTTATTGTAGATATTAGTGTGCACTCTGCTAGAGGTGCAGAAAAAGATTCTGTTGTGAACCTAAATGTGACACAAGCACGAGCAGAAGCAATTGTAAAATCACTAACTCAGCTAGGAATATCAATTGATAAAATTTCAGCTAAAGGATATGGATGGCAACATCCGGTAGCTTCTAATGAGACGAAGACAGGAAGAATGAAAAATGAACGTATTGAATATGTTGTTAGAACTCCTGAAGAATTAGTAGTTTTTGAAGAAGTTGTAGAAGAAGTTCCACTCCCTGTAATTGTTCCTGAGTTAGGTGAAGTAATGGATATAAAAGGAATAATTACATTTGCGGTTTCTAGTAATTCGATCACACCTGAAAGTTTTTATGTAATAGATCAGGTAGTAAATGTGATGGATAAGTACCCAAATTTAGTAATTGAAGTAGGCGGACATACCGATAATACGGGAACATCTTCTTTTAACTATATTTTAGGTGAGAAACGTGCAAGAATAATTGTTCAACAATTAGTAATTTTGGGAATTGAAAAAAATAGGTTGAAATATAAATCATATGGTTTTGATTCTCCTATTGCTGATAATAATACAGAAGAGGGAAGAATGAAAAATCGTAGAATTTCATTCACCCCGTTAGAATTTTTAAATGAACAATAAATTAAATATTAATCAAACTACGAAACTCTCTCACTCAACATGAAAAGCTACCCAATCATTAACTTGATTTTTTTACTACTACTATGTTACAACGTAAGTGCTCAAGAAAAACAGACTTCAGGTAAAGTAAAAAAACAATTAAAAGAAGCAGAAACATATTTAAAATTAGAGGAATATCATTTTGTAGAAGAAGAAATGATGGAAGCTGTTAAAATAGCTCCAACTGATCTTTTATGTCAGTATTATTTAGGTATTTCAGTGTTTAATTCTCCTACTAAAAACAGAGTAGATGCATTATCACACTTTGAGTTAACATACCAAAAGGATAATAACTTTAGACAAATTAATTATTGGCTAGGTAAAAACTATCAGTTATTACACGAGTTTAAGAAAGCTGAAGAATTTTATAAGAAAGAAAAAGATCTTTTTACAAGTTTATCAGAAGATCAGCTTAAAGAAAAGAAGAAGCTACCTGGTTATGTAAATTATAGTATTGCTGAACTTGACAGATTTATTGATCAATGTAAAAGAGGTAATAATTTTATGGCAGAAGTTGATGATAAATTACTGCTAAACTTATCTTTAGCAAATACTTACCTTCCAGATATTACACCAATTATTACTGTTGATGGTCAGCGTTTGTATTTTACGTCTCATCGCCAAGATATTTCAAGTCACCATGAATTAGACCCTCATGACCAATTACCTTATCAAGATGTATTTTACATGGATAGAAGAGAAGATGGTTTTTGGGGTACACCTAAGGAATTTAAAGAGATTAATACGGATGAGCATGATGCTGCAATAGCATTATCTTCAGATGGAAAACAGTTATTTCTTTACAGAAGTGTAGGAGCGAGTACTAATAACCCTGGAGACATCTATGAAGTACATAATAATAATGGTACTTGGACGGAACCTCAACCTGTTTCTGCACCTATTAATTCTGCTGCAATGGAAACGCACATGAGTATGTCTAGTGATGGTAATGTAATAATATTCACTAGTAATAGAGAAGGTGAAGGTGCTCAGGGAATGCAAGATTTATATATTCTTAGAAAGCTTCCTAATGGAGATTGGGCAATGCCTCAGAATATGGGAGATAAGATTAATACACCTTTAAATGAAGAGTCACCATATATTCACCCGAATGGAAGAACACTATATTTTAGTTCTCAAGGGCATAATAGTATTGGTGGTTATGATATCTTTAGAGTTGATATTGATTTGAAATCAGGTACTCTAGGAGAATTAGAACAATTAAAATACCCAGTAAATTCTGCTAGTGATGATCTATTTTATGTAATGTCATCAGATGGTTCAGAATCTTATTTTTCTTCTGTAAGAGAAGAAGGTATGGGAGGTTATGACATCTATTGTGTGAAAAATAATGAACATAATAGGCGTAAGGTGTTGTTTTTAACTGCTAAAGTGAAAACATCGGATAACAGGAAAGTAAAAGCAAATGTAAAGCTTATCAATATTAAGACTCAAGAGGTTGAGAAAGAGGAAGTCATCTTATCTCAAGATGGTAAAATTGAATGGATGCATCGTTGTGCAGGAGATTATGGGATTGAAATAACAGCAGAAGATTACATGTTTAAGTCTGATCGTATTGATTTTGATACGTTTAAAGAACCAACTGTAACTTTAGATATTACTTATAATCTTCAAAGATTTGATCTTAATAAATCAGAACCTCTTTTTAATATTTATTTTGATGAATCAGAGATTAATATGTCAACTTCTAGATCTGAACTTCAATCTTTTAAAGATTTTACTGACAATTATCCAAACTATAGTTTTGAAATAGTAGGACATTCAGATTTTGAGGATTCTAAAAGTAAATTGGTTCAGGAGTTTGAATCAAAAACTAAAACAATGGAGACTCTAGAAGCATTGTCTACACTAGGTATGTCAAAAGAGAATCTCGTAAGTGAGAATATAGGGTATGGCTCGAAATTTCCACTTTATACTTCTTCATCTTCTACACATTGGAAGAATAATAGAATGGAGTATATTATTCGTCCTAAAGGATATAGGAAAATAGTATCTAGAGCATCAGATTGTAGTGCTGTATCATATGATAAAACATCTTATGATTTTGTAAATGATAATGAAAGTATTTTAGCATCATTACTTTCAGAACTAAAACAATGTGCTTACTTAGAGTTAGTGGTCACACATGATGGATCTCAGAAAGGTTTAGATAGAGCAAACGAAATTTTAAAATACTTTGAAGATAATGGGATTAATAGAGAACAACTATCTACAAAGGTTAAAGTAGGTAGCAATGTTACTGTTAATCTAAGATATATTCAAGATCAAGTGGCTGAAGATGGCTATGTAAATTATGATCCTACTCATGATAATGAAGAAGTAGCCATGGTTGCAGGAAATCCGACTCCTATATCTAATAATGAAGATTTGGCTTTTGAAGCAAGAATTGAAAATTTAACTATTCAATTTCCTTTTGGCTCAGAAACATTTGATGCAAAAGAAAATGCAATCTTAGTAGAAATCAAAGATTATTTAAAGCTAAACCCTAGTAAGTCGTTACAGATTACAGGACATACAGATAGTACTGGTCCGGAAGTTTATAATGATTACCTAGGCTTACAACGTGCAAAATCAATTGCTTTTTTCTTTAAAGATATAGAAAACCCTAACCGAATTACAGTTAAGAGTAAAGGAGAGTTGGAACCTATTGCATCTAACGCAACGAGAGAAGGAAGATATGAAAATAGAAGAATTCAGTTTAAGTTTAATGTAAAATAATTACTGAAATTCATTACATAAAAAAATCCCATTAGACATAAAATCTAATGGGATTTTTTATGTAATGAACAATAAAATTAGTCTACATATTCATCGAATACAGCTACTAAATGCTCAGCAATCATTTCAGCAGAACGACCTTCAATATGGTGTCTTTCTACAAAATGAACCAACTCACCATCTTTGAATAAAGCAATTGATGGAGAAGAAGGAGGATATGGTAACATTAATTCTCTAGCTTTAGCAACTGCTTCAGGATCTACACCTGCAAAAGCTGTTGTTAAATGTGTAGGCTTTTTTGGAGATGTTGCTACAGCGTGAAGAACACCTGGGCGACAAGTACCAGCAGCACATCCACAAACAGAATTAATTACTAAAAGTGTAGTACCAGGTTGAGCAATTGCTTCTTCTACTTGAGCAGCAGTTTTTAGATCTGCAAAACCGTTGTCTGTTAACTCCATTTTCATTGGAGTAGTTAAATGTTCAGGATACATATTGTTTGTTATATTATTTTTTATAAATCTATTTTACATAAAGCCAAGTTCTAACTTTGCTTCATCAGACATCATATCTGTTGTGTAAGGTGGTTCAAATGTAAGTTCAATTTCTACATCTGTAACACCTTCAACTTCTTTTGTTGCTAACTGAATTTCGCCAGGAATTTGTTCAGCAGAAGGGCAAGAAGGTGTAGTTAAAGTCATTAATATATGTACCTTGTTTAAAGGAGGAATTATATTAATATCATAAATTAAACCTAACTCGAATACATCTACAGGTATTTCTGGGTCGTAAACTGTTTTTATAGCTTCGACAACCTTTTCTTTTAAAGCATCTGTGCTTATAGGTTGGCTTGTTTCTTTATTTTCTTCAGTCATGACTGTACTATTTCTGTTTTAAAAGGATTAACTTTTAGCACTATAAGCAAGTGCATAAAACTTCATTTGTTTTATCATAGAAGCAAATCCATTTGATCTTTGAGAACCAATTACACCATTCATTCCAATTTTTTCGAAAAAGAATAAATCAGCATTAATGATTTCTTGAGGAGTACGATTATTTAAAACACGAATTAATAAACTAATAAGACCTTTAGTGATATCAGTATTACTATCTGCAGAGTAAATAATTCGTCCTTCTTGAAAATCTGTAGTTAACCAAACTTTAGACTGACAACCTTTAATTAGATTTTCGTCAATCATATATTGCTCGTCTAGTTTAGGTAATTCTTGTCCAAGTTCCATGATGTAGAAAATTGTAGACTCTCTATCACCATCAAGCAAATCGAAATCATCAATAATTTCGTTTTGAACTTCTTCTATATTTTTTGTTGCAACTGTCATAATCTTACACCTTAATTATTAACCAAACATTTTTACAATACGTACTAACCCCTCTATAAAACGATCTACTTCTTCGAATGTATTGTATGCAGAGAAAGAAGCTCTTATTGTTCCTTCTAAGCCATATCTTGCCATAAGAGGCTGAGTACAATGATGTCCAGTTCTTACTGCAATGCCACGAGCATCTAGCATCATACCAACATCATAGTTATGAATATTCTCAATTATAAATGATAAAACACAAACTTTGTTTTCTGCTTCACCAATTATTTTTGCAGTAGGAACTTCTTTTTTTAATTTTTCTGTAGCGTATTTAAGAAGTGCAGCTTCATGAGCGGCCATTTCTTCCTTACCCCATTTATTGATAAATTCAATAGCTTTACCAAATGCGATAGTATCTGCTATATTTGGTGTTCCTGCTTCAAATTTATATGGTAATGTATTAAATGAAGTACCATCAAAAGAGACTTCTTTAATCATTTCACCACCACCCATGTACGGAGGCATATCATTTAAAATATTTTCCTTACCGTACAAGAATCCCATACCTGTTGGCCCAAACATTTTATGAGCAGATGTGACAAAAAAATCACAATCTAGTTTTTGAACATCTATCGGTAAATGAGCTGCTGATTGAGCGCCATCAATAAGTACTTTAGCGCCAAAAGCATGTGCCTTTTCAATAATTTTCTCTACCGGATTAACTGTACCTAAAGCATTAGAAGCATGAACAACTGCAACAACTTTCACTTTATCAGAAAGCATTTTTTCAAACTCCTCAAAGATAATTTCACCTTTGTCAGAAATTGGAATAGGTCTAACTGTTGCACCTTTTTCTGCAGCAATTAATTGCCATGGAACAATATTAGAGTGATGCTCCATTGTTGAGACTAATATCTCATCACCTTGAGATAGGTTTGCTCTTCCGTATGTTTGAGCTACTAAATTAATTCCTTCAGTTGTACCACTTGTAAAAATAATTTCCTCAGATTTAGCTGCATTGATAAACTTTTGAAGTAATGTTCTAGTTTCTTCAAATGCTCCTGTAGCTTTATCTGCTAAAGTATGTGCACCTCTATGTACATTAGAGTTATATTCTTTATAATATTCTTCTAATGCATCAATAACTACTTTTGGTTTTTGGTTTGTTGCACCATTATCAAAATAGGTTAATTGGTGACCATTTACCTCAGTACTTAGGATGGGAAATTCTTTACGAAGTTGTTCAACGTCAATCATTTTTTCGTCTTATTTAGAATAAATCTACTTCTAATGAAACCGCAATTTTGTATAAAAGTTTGTCATCTTCAAGTTTCTTCACATATTCATTCTAAATAAATGATAAAAAAGAAGATTATATGACGATTTGTTGATATTTAAGAGTTATTATCTATTTGCAACTTGATGTTATTTGCAACATGTTTGCATTTTTAAAAAGGAAGCATTTATTTTGTACTATGATTAAAAGACTTCAAGATAAAGTAACACAGTATGCAGATCAGATTGGATTTACAGGATCATTATTCTGTTTAATTCATTGTATCTTAACATCTGGTGTTATTGTAGTGAGTTCAGCAATGTCTCATGTTCACGAAGCTCATAGTCATGCTCACCAAATTGATTTTTGGGGAATATTAGACCTTTCTATGATTGCTATTAGTGGAATTGCAGTTTGGTTTGCTAGTAGAAAAACACATACTCCAAGTTTAAAGTTTGGAATGTGGACTTCTTACATGGTGTATGCAGTTACAATGCTAATAAAATATGTAGGTTATGAACCAACATGGTTAGCAGTTACATCTTATGTAGCATCTTTACTATTAATTGCTTGTCATCTAATTAATTTAAGACAAGCGAATCATTGTGAGAATAAAGTTTGTACTGTTTAGTTTTCTACATCTATAACTTTAGCAGCAGATAATTTATATATCAAGCTATAAAAGTCATCTCTATTTAAATTTAACCTTCCTTTTACTGTAACTTTTTTGTTTACCAAACTTTGTTTTTTAGGCATGTCTAGTTCTATTACAGTTTCAGGGCCTGCATTTCCGCAAAAAAAGCAATTGGCAAATGGCATATATGATAATATACTTGTGCCATTTTCACTATCTACTGGTAGAATATAACCACTTATTGTAATTATTGATCCATCTATCATTTCAACTTCTCCACCAAAAATGGGTTCCGATACTTCAAAGCCTAATGTTTCATCCATTGATGTTTTCATTTCAACATGGCTTAAAGTTTTCCAAACATCTGTAGATGTATTTTGAGCAGTACAATGGATAGAGAAAAAAGTAATTATTGATAAAAAATATAATTTCATGATTTTATTCTGATAAAGCTTGAGAGATATTTGTTTTTGCTGCTTGAATAGCGGGTACTATTGATGCTGTAAAACCAACAATCAGTGTTCCAATAAATAAATATATTTCGCCAGTAACAAATGCAGTTCCTCCAATATTTAATGTTGCTAAGGTGTCAACCTGATGTGCTGCAATGAAAATACTTAAATGACTTAAACCAATTCCAATACTAAAACCTACTAACGAGCACAATAATCCTTCTATCAATAATAATCCAAAAATATAAGATTGAGGTGTACCTAGTGATCTAAGATAAGCAAGCTCATACTTTCGTTCTTTTAATGAGTTATAAAGTGATATAAAAATGCTCAAACCAGAAACAACAATTATTGCAATAGCCAAATATTGTAAAGCAGTAATTGCATTCTCAACTAAGGATAATAGTCTTGCAGTTTCATAAGAAGGAAGTGCTGCTTGCATAGATGTTTGCTCATTTACCATTCTAGGGAGTGTAATTGCCCCCATTGGGTTTCTAAATTTAATAAGCATTGTTGTAATTTGCTTATCAGGAGTATCTTCTTTTTTATCAGAAAGGTTACCATAATTTGCTTTACTCTTGCTTGAATGTTTATGAACATCCCAAATTGATTCTAAACTAGTTAATAATAATTGGTCGATAACAGTTCCTGTAGGTTTTAAAATACCAACAATTTTAAAATGTTCCTCTTCATGATCATGTCCTCCTTCGCCCATACCATGCGAACTATGAAAGTCATCTCCAATTTTAAGATTTAGCTTTTTTGCAGCTGTAGCACCAATAGTAACTTCTAAAGAGGTGTGTTCTCCCCATAGTTTACCTTTTTCTAATTCACCTTTATAGAGATCTACATATTCATGAGTTGTTCCCACAATTCGGTGCCCTTTAAAACTATCACCTAAAGATTGAGGAATCGCTTTAGCAACAAGAGGGTGTTTTTTGAGTCTACTAGCATCTTTTAAGGAGATGTTCCCTGTTGGGGTATCGACTTGATAAATAGCACATAAAATAAGCTGAAGTGGGCTTCCTTTTGCACCTAGTACCATTCCTATTCCTGCTTGATTTTTCTTTAATGTATTTGAAAAGTAATCTTGAGTGAGTAATAAAGCAGAAATAATACTTACTCCAAAAGCAAACAGGACAAGATTTAAAACAGTACTCATTGGCTTGTGCCAAAGGTTTTTCCAAGCAAACTTAAAGATGTTCATGTGGTATTATTGTAATGACTTTAAAGTCAAGATATTTTCTTTGAATTCGTTTTTTAATCTACTGTCATGTGTGACGATGATTAAAGCAGTATTTTCTTCAGAAGATAATTCTCTTAGAAGTTTAATTACCTCAGTAGCATGTTTATCATCAAGACTTGCAGTAGGTTCATCAGCAAGTAGTAAAGAGGGCTTATTAATTAAAGCCATTGCTACAGATAATCGTTGTTTTTCACCTTCACTCATGTGTTGAGGTGATTTGTTGATATGCTTTATAATTCCTAGTCTATTTAACAGTTCTTTTACTCTTTCTTTATCAACTGTATTTCCTCCAATTTTCTGAGCAAAATGTAAATTTTCACCAACTGTTAATGCACGAGCAAAGTGAGGTTTTTGAAATATTATTCCAATGTGTCTCCCTCTAAAACTATCCATTTCTTTACCCTTAAACTTAGCAATATTCTTATTATTGATTATGATATCACCTGTAGCAGGTTGTAGTAAACCTCCAATAAGATGTAGCAATGTTGTTTTACCACAACCAGAAGGTCCAATTATCAGCATTTCGTTACCTGCTTCTAAAGTAAAGTTTTCAAAGCTTATTTCAGCCCCTTTTGGATAGATAAATTTAAGTTGATTGGTATGGATCATACATATAAGTGATAATGGAAAGCGAAAGTACTAGAGTTTCTTTTAAAAGTAATAATTTAATCTCTAAAATATTGATAATAGGGTTATTTGTAGTTTTATGTGAATTATTTTAATAAATGTAAATATTTGAATTTCCTTATTGTTAGAAGCTATTGTTTTTTTTCTAGTTTTAGAAAAGCAAACCATCAACTTCTTTAAACAGGTATCTGCTATATAAAAACTAAATAACATCTATTAAATTACTACGATGAAAAAGTATTTTTTAACTATTTTACTCTCTTTTTTGAGTCTTCTGATCTATGCTCAAAAAACAGCTGACTGGAGTTTCGATATTGAAGGAAAAGAAAAACAAATATTTGTACATGACTTTACAGGTATTGCAGTTTTAGAAACAACAAAGTTTTATTATGGAATTGATCCAGTAAATAAAACACAGCTTTGGAAAATTGAAAAGAATGTAACTAATGAGGCTCTAAATACAGCTGGGGATATTTCTAACATGGCTGGAGCGGATTTAGGAATTGATAAATTTGCAAAAAAATCATGGGATCCAGTTCCAAATTCACCACTAGTATCTATTGATCAACAATTAGTAAACGTAAAAACAGGTGAAATTCTAGTTGCATCTGGAGGTTATAAAGAAGTTTTAAAAAGTAATTTCTTAGCTGGAGCTTTTGCTACAGTTATAGAAGTAGTTACAGAAGATAACCAAAGAAAGCTTTTTAATATTGATTTAAATACTAAAAAGGTAGCATGGGAAACAAACTTAGGTAAATATTCTACAACAGCTCAATTTGTAGATAAAACATCTTCTATTCAATCAACAGCTTTAGCTCCAAAAACAACTAAAAGCGGAGACTTAATTTATAAAGAGAAAAAAGATTTAGTTCTTTTTGATGCTAAAACGGGTAAAGAAAAATGGAGATTAGATTGTAACCCAGGTTCATTCTTTTTGAATGATGCTGAAGATATTGTAGTGGTAGTAGAAGCACCTTCTAATTTTACAAAAGGAGCATCACCTTATGCACCAAAATTATCAAAGAAAATAATATCAGTAGATCTATCAAATGGAAAACCATTTTGGAAGAAGCCAATCAAATTAGAAGATAATTTTAGAAGTGCTCAAAATGTAAATGCAAACGAATTCTTAGTAAACTATGGTTCAGGTGTAAATATTTATGAGTTCAAATCTGGAGATCAACGTTGGAAAAAAGGTTATAAGGCTAAAAATGTAAAAGAAATCAATCAGAAAGAAGGTGAAGAATTAGAAGTTTTTTACTCGAATAAAGTTATGATGGTTTCCGCAAAAGATGGTGAAGAGCTATGGAAGAAACCAATTAAATATGACATGGATGAAGATATCGAAGGTGGTGTAATTAAGAGAGAATATGAGAAAGGTATCTTAATGGTCCACGGTAGAGGTGTTGGTTTCTATGATAAGAAAACAGGTAAGAAAAAATGGTTTGCTAAAATTGAAACAGACAAAGTAGCATTTAATGACTCTGAGAATATTGTAGCAGCTCTTGATAAAAAGAAATTGTACTTATTCAATCCTAATTTAATTGAAAAGAAATTAGATAAATTGAAATTAGATATTGAAAAGCCAAAAGAAATGGTTGCTTTTGAAATCCTAGATAACAATAAAGGTTATTTTTTAAGAGGTATTCAAGAGTATCTAACTTTAGATATGGATGGTAATGTATTAGGGCAAGCTTACTTTAAACAATTATCTTCAGACCGTTTATTAAAAGCTGCTTTAAATGTATCGTCAGTTGTGTCAGCTCAATTATCTTATAGAAAAACAACAACTGAAAATGGACAAAAAGTTACATATGCTTATTTCCAAGACCCAGCAATGTCACAAGCTGCAGCCGATGTAAGCGAAGCTCAGAGAGAATCCTTAAGAAAATTAAAGGCTGAATCATCTCTACATGGTAAATCTGAAGCAAGTAAATACTATGCTTACTTTATGGAAGGTCTTAAAGGAGAAGATGGTACTTCTTTAGAGTTTGTAAAAGTAGAAAAAGCTACTGGTAAAGAAGCATCAAGAGTAAGTGTTGGTGACAATAGAAAGGTTGTTTATAAAATTTTACCATTGCAAAGCTTACTGTATGCAGTTGTAGATGGTAAATTAAACGCTTACATCTTAGAATAAAGGATTTAATTTTTAGAAGTTGAGAAAAAAAGTTGTCTTATTTAATAGGGCAACTTTTTTTCTTATTTCAGATTAAAGTCATTAGTTACTTTTTAGCATTTGATTAAATTACCCAATTAGAATTCTATCAAAAACTATGAAAAAGAAACTTATATTGTTGGGAGTGTTTGTTGGGAGTATATATGTGCTATTCATGGCTATTTTTTACTTTTCATTTGAATCAATTCAAGAAACTCCAGCTTATCATCATGCTTTAAAAGAAATAAGGTCGAGTACATTAATAGCAAATAGAATTGGGGCTATTAATTCTATTGATAAATGGGATAGTGAGGGTAGTGTAGAAATAGAAAATAATTCTACAGATGGAAAAGCTTATTTTGTAATTCCAATACAAGGAGAAAAAGATAGTATACATGTTTCAATATCATTATTTGAAAATGAACATGGTAATTGGATTGTGGAAAATATGAAGGTATTAGATTAAATAATATCTAAATTCAATATGATTTATTATAAAATTGAAGATTTGATTGCGAATTTCATTCTTAATTCCTAGTTTTATTGCGAAATGATAAAAACAGAAAAAAATATCGTAAAGTCATGGTGGTGGCGCTCAGTTTCAACTAATTGAGTGATTGTCCGCGTACAGGCTTTATTTTAAAATATAGATTTTAAAAAGCTCGCTGATTCACTCAGTGGGCTTTTTTTATGTTCTGAAATTACTATACAAAAAGATTTTATAAAATATGTATCGATTTATCAACACACATGCAGAATTACTTGCAGATACTGTTACTCCAGTAAGTATTTACTTAAGAGTAAGAGATAGATTTGCAAATAGCTTATTATTAGAAAGTTCTGATTATCATGGAGCAAATAATAGTTATTCATTTATTTGTTGTGAACCTGTTGCAGAATTTTCTGTTCACGATAAATTATTAAGAGTTCAATACCCAAATCAAGAAGAAACGAAAAGAGAGTTACCTACTCATGAGGAAGCACTAGCAGAATTATCACTTTTTTCGAAATCATTTGAATACAAGCAAGATGAAAATCAAAAGTTTGCATCACATGGTTTATTTGGATACATGACTTATGACGCTGTTCAATCTTTTGAAGAAATTGAATTCGATGCTGATAAAGTAGATACTGAAATTCCTCAAATTAGATATCAAGCATTTAGATATGTAATTGCGATTAATCATTTTAAAAATGAGTTGCATATTTTTGAGCATATCCCAGAAGGAGAAGACTCAGAAAGTAAAATTGAGGAAATAAAATCATTAATAAAGAGTAAAAACTTTCCTGCATATCACTTTAAAAGAGAAGGTGAAGAAACTACGAATTTTACCGATTCAGAATTTTTAGAAATACTGAAAAAAGGAAAAGATCACTGTTTTAGAGGAGATGTTTTTCAGATCGTATTATCGAGAAGGTATCAACAAGATTTTCAAGGAGATGAGTTCAATGTGTATAGATCACTTCGTTCTATCAACCCTTCTCCTTACTTATTTTATTTTGATTACGGTACATATAAAATCTTTGGTTCATCTCCAGAGGCACAAATCATTATAAAAGATAAACAAGCTACTATACATCCAATTGCTGGTACTTTTAAACGTACAGGAAATGATAAAAAGGATGCTGAAATAGCTCAACAATTATATGATGACCCTAAAGAAAACTCAGAACATGTAATGCTTGTTGATTTAGCTAGGAATGATTTGAGTAGAAATGGAGATAATGTGAAAGTAGAAGTTTTTAAAGAAATTCAATACTACTCTCATTTAATTCATTTGGTATCTAAAGTAAACGGACAATTAACAGAAGGAACAGACCCTTTAAGAGTTGTTGCTGATACTTTCCCTGCTGGTACTTTATCTGGATCGCCAAAATATAAAGCGATGGAGTTGATTGATAAATATGAAAATGTACGTCGTAGTTTTTATGGAGGAGCGATTGGTTTTATGAGTTTTGAAGGAGACTTTAACCATGCAATTATGATCCGTTCTTTTTTAAGTTTAGATAATAAACTACACTACAGAGCAGGAGCAGGAGTAGTAGCTCAGTCTTCAGAAGAGAGTGAGTTACAAGAAGTGCACAATAAATTGGCCGCTTTACGTAAGGCACTAGATATGGCTGAAGAACTTTAATTTATAATAGAGAAGAAAATTTAGAAGAAGGATATGAAAATTTTAGTTCTTGATAATTACGATTCGTTTGTGTACAACTTAGTACATTACCTAAGAGAGTTAGGACAAACTGTTGATATATATAGAAATGATAAAATTACTTTGAAAGAAGTAGGAAAATACGATAAAATATTACTTTCTCCAGGGCCAGGTATTCCTTCAGAAGCGGGAATAATGCCAGATTTATTGAAAACCTATGGAGAAACAAAAAGTATTTTAGGTGTTTGTTTGGGGCATCAAGCTATAGGAGAAGCATTTGGAGCAACATTAGAAAACAACCATCCTTTACATGGGGTGCAAGATAGTGCTCAAGTGGTAACTCCAGAAGCAAAATTATTTCAAGGTATTCCAAATACTTTTAAAATTGGTCATTATCATTCTTGGGTGATTAATTCAGATAGTTTAGCTGGAACACAATTAAAAATTACTGCTCGTGATGAAAATGGGTTTGTAATGGCTGTTCAGCATAATAAGTTTGATGTACAAGGGGTTCAATTCCATCCAGAATCTGTATTAACAGAACATGGAATGGATATATTGAAAAATTGGGTACAAGGTTAATCTTATAATAATTATCATGAAAAAAATACTAAACAGACTTTTTGAATACGGGTCTTTATCGGAACAAGAGGCTAAAGCGACATTGACAAAACTGGCACAAGGAGAGTTTAATCCGAGCCAAATAGCTGCATTTCTTACTGTATATTCTATGCGTAGTATTACGGTAGAAGAGTTAACAGGCTTTAGAGATGCAATGTTAGAGTTGTGTTTAAGAATAGACTTAGATGACTTTGATGCTATGGACCTTTGTGGTACTGGTGGCGATGGTCAGGATACATTCAATATCTCTACTTTATCTTCTTTTATAGTTGCAGGAGCAGGACAAAATGTAGCTAAACATGGAAATAATGGAGTGTCTTCAGTTTGCGGATCGTCAAACTTAATGGCTCATTTTGGGTATGACTTTACAAATGATGTTGATACTTTAAGAAGGAATTTAGATGAGGCAGGGATTTGCTTTATTCATGCTCCTTTGTTTCATCCAGCAATGAAAAATGTAGCTCCAATTCGAAGAGAATTAGGTGTTAAAACGTTTTTTAATATGTTAGGGCCAATGGTTAATCCATCATTTCCTAAAAAGCAAATTGTAGGTGTATTTAGCCTAGAAATTGCTCGTTTATATGGTTATTTATACCAACAAACTGAAAAGCAATTTGCTATACTTCACTCTTTAGATGTATATGATGAAATATCGTTAACATCACCTTTTAAGATTATTACAAAAGAAAGTGAGCGCTTATTAAAACCAGAAGATTTAGGTTTACATTATCAAACTAAAGAATCTTTATTTGGTGGTGGTACAATTGCAGAATCTGCAAAAATATTTACTGATGTATTGGAAAATAAAGGTACAGTTCCACAACAAGAAGCCGTTCTAGCAAATGCAGGGGTAGCAATTGCAACAGGCAAAGGTTTAGCTTTTGAGGAAGGTGTGGCTCAGGCAAGAGAATCATTAGAATCTGGAGCTGCATTAAATGCATTTAAAAAATTAATTAATTCCTAAAGAAGAGTTATCAACATGACAATTTTAGATAAAATCGTTGCTCATAAAAAGATTGAAGTAGCAGCAAGAAAAGAAATAGTATCTATTTCAGCTTTACAAGCTAGACCATTATTTGATAAAGAGCCTGTTTCTGCAAAAGCATGGATTGGTAGCCCTAATAAATCTGGAATTATTGCAGAGTTTAAAAGACAGTCTCCATCAAAAGGATTAATTAATGGAACATCAAGAGTATCTGATGTAGCAGAAGGTTATTTTAAAGCTGGTGTTTCTGCAATGTCTGTACTTACAGATCAAGAATTTTTTGGAGGTACTGTAGATGACTTATTAGCAGCAAGATCAGTTTCCCCTGTTCCAATTATTCGCAAAGATTTTATTGTAGATGAATATCAAATTATTGAAGCGAAATCAATAGGTGCTGATTTTATTCTTTTGATTGCATCTTGTTTAACACCAGCTGAGAGTAAGCAATATGCAGAAGTAGCAAGAAATTTAGGTATGCAAATTTTACTAGAAGTTCATAATCAAGAAGAACTAGAAGCACATGTTTGCGATCAGATGGATTTGATTGGGGTGAATAACCGTAACCTTAAAACATTTGATGTAAGTATTGAAAACTCTAAGAAACTTGCAGACCTTATTCCAAACGAGTTTGTGAAAGTTTCTGAAAGTGGAATTAGTAATATCGAAAATATAAAGGAGCTGAAAAAGTATGGTTATAAAGGCTTTTTAATAGGTGAAAACTTTATGAAGACAGATAACCCATCTAAAGCTGCAAAAGAATTTATAAGTCAATTATAATATATTAGAATAGACGTTTTTTATTAGCGTGGAATTTGATTCTATTAGATTGAGGGTAGTAGTCTATTATTCTATAATAATTGTCTTTAGAGCCTGGAATTAGAAATTTCCCTAATACTTTTATATCATTTAATTTGATGTAAACTTCAGAAGGGCTGTTTTCATTTCCATAAACAGTAACTCTTCCAGATTTATGGCTTATATCTATGGAATCAGCTTTTATTTCAATACCAGGATCAATAAAATAGGCATTTCCTCTAAGGCAGAGTAATCGTTTATCCTGATTTATAAAAGCACTATCAGCACTATATTCAAGAGACCTTTCTCTATCATAAAACTGCTGATTACAACCTATAAAAAAGGTTACTAATAATATAAGAGGAATTAAATGTCTCATGCTGTAATAAATCTCTAGGTATCAAATATACAGATTTATTACAGTATGTAGTAAATAGAATATATGCTCACTTGCAGATTATGAAGATTTCATGTGTAATAGAATCAGTTACTATGTATTGTATTTGTTGATTTGTCATAATATGAATTATATATTTTTATTGGATGTTCTTTTGATCCATAAAATGTAAGTATGTCATCAAAGAAATTAAATTTTGCACTATCATTTTCAAAATAATACTCTTTGAAGGTTGTCTTTATATTTCCTTTTAAAATATAAATGTCAGTTTTAGAATTATACTGAATATTCTCAACTTTAAAAGTGGGTTTTTCTAAAGTCTGTCCAAAGCTTGTTAAGCTTAAAGTAAAAAAGAATATAAAGAAAGATGATGTTAGGTTTTTCATTATTAGAGTAAAAGATTATAGAAATTTGCTGTATTATGCATAGAGACAAACAAACAAAGCAGGTCATCAATTGGAAAGTCTGCGGGATGCGAAATCAGGAAAATATTTATGATATTTTAAAATTATCTCCTGATTATATGGGTTTTATAATGTACCCTCCATCAAGTAGATTTATAGAGAATCAGGATGTTTCTTTTTTAGAGGAAAAGTGGGATGTTTCAACCAAAAGAGTGGGTGTATTTGTAAATGAAAAGATAGAAAAAATACTTTCCCAAAGTAAAAAATATCATTTTGATACAATACAATTACATGGTAGTGAAACACCGGAAATGTGTAGTATTTTAAAAGAAGCAGGCTATGAAGTTTTTAAGGTTTTTGGAATAAAAGATGAGTTTGATTTCTCTACTTTAACTCCTTATGAACCTTATGTAGATGCATTTTTGTTTGATACTAAAAGCCCAAAACACGGAGGAACAGGTAAAACATTTGATTGGGGAGTTTTAAAACAATATTCTTCTACAAAACCATTTATATTAAGTGGAGGAGTTTCTTTAAAAAATATAAAAGAACTTACAATTTTGGATCATTTACCATTTAAAGGGATAGATGTAAATAGTAAGTTTGAAATTGAGCCAGCAATGAAAGATATTGCAATGGTTACAGAATTAAGCGATTGGGTGAAATCCATCAACAAAAAATAATTAGACAAATGACTTACCAAGAACCAGATCAGAATGGCTATTATGGCCAATTTGGAGGAGCATACATTCCAGAAATGCTGTATCCAAATGTGAAAGAATTAAAGGATAATTATGAGGCAATGATTGCCGACCCTAAATTTAAAGAGGAGTTTGATGGATTATTAAAAGACTATGTTGGTCGTCCTACTCCACTTTATTTTGCTAAAAAATTATCTGAAAAATATGGTGCAAAGATTTATCTTAAAAGAGAAGACCTTAACCATACAGGAGCACATAAAGTAAATAATACAATTGGTCAAATTTTATTAGCCAAACGTTTAAATAAGAAGAAAATTATTGCAGAAACTGGAGCAGGTCAGCATGGTGTGGCTACAGCAACAGTTTGTGCTTTAATGAATATGGAATGTATTGTTTACATGGGAGAGATTGACATTGCTCGTCAGAAGCCTAATGTTGAACGTATGCGTTTACTGGGTGCTACAGTTATACCAGCAACTAGTGGTTCAAAAACTTTAAAAGATGCAACTAACGAAGCAATGCGTCATTGGATTAACAACCCATCAGATACACATTACATTATTGGATCTGTGGTAGGGCCACATCCTTACCCAGATATGGTTACTAAATTCCAATCTGTAATTAGTGAGGAAATGAAGTGGCAATTAAAAGAAAAAGAAGGAAAAGAAAATCCTGATTATGTAATTGCATGTGTAGGTGGAGGTAGTAATGCTGCCGGTGCATTTTTCCATTATTTAGATGAGTTAGAGGTAAATTTAGTAGCTGTAGAAGCTGCAGGGCTAGGAGTAGATTCTGGAGAGTCTGCAGCAACAACAGCACTAGGAACACCTGGAGTATTACATGGTAGTAAAACTATATTAATGCAAACTGAAGATGGTCAGGTTGTAGAACCTTATTCTATCTCTGCTGGTTTAGATTATCCAGGAATAGGACCTATCCATGCATTTTTATACGATTCTGGAAGAGCACAATTTAAGTATGTTACAGATGAGGAAGCAATGCAAGCAGGTGTTGAATTGAGTAGGTCAGAAGGTATTATTCCTGCCGTTGAATCAGCTCATGCATTTGCAGCTTTAGGTAAAATGGATTTTAAACCTGACGATGTAGTAGTTGTAAATTTATCAGGAAGAGGTGATAAAGATTTAGAGACTTATATGAAATACGGAAAGTATTAATATAAATCAAATTACAATATGAAATAGCTAGTAATACATAATTACTAGCTATTTTTTTATGCTTTCTATTGGTAATATAATTGCACTTTTTAAATGAAAGAACTAGTTTTAATTCTTTAACCATTCAATAAAATAAAGATGAAAATATATTTTTCAGGAGCAATAAGAGGTGGGCGTGAAGATGCAGAATTATACGCAAAAATTATTCAGCATTTACAACAATACGGAGATGTATTAACAGAGCATATTGGACAGATGGATTTACAAGAAAAAGTAATTACTGATATTGAAATTCATAATCAAGATCTTAATTGGTTAATAGAATCAGATATTATAATTGCAGAAGTAACTGTACCCTCATTAGGTGTAGGGTATGAGTTAGGAAGAGGAGTTGAAATGAATAAACCAACTTTTTGTTTTCATAGATCAGAAAAAACATCTGCAATGGTTTCAGGTTGTTCAGAGATAAAAACATTTAAGTACAATTCTCTAATTGATCTTAAAGCGTATTTAGATGATATTTTTCAAAATTTATAGTATTCTCTATTACATGAAGGGGAAATAGTTTTTTCTGCGCTTTATTCTTACGTAAAATGTGATTTTTAAAGGTTTTATCTGTATCTATTTTATTTGTTTATTAAGTTGTTAATAACATTATATTTACTGTGAGACCAAAGGCTATGAAAAATAATGAAATTAATACCCAGGGTACAAAAAATAAACTAAATAGTACCCTTACTAACGATGAACAATCTTATTTTCATCTATATAATACATCACCTGATATGTTTTTATCTTTAAACCCAAAAGATAAAACGGTGAAGTTTTGTAACCAGACTTTTTCTGATAGAATGAATTATTCTAAGGACGAGGTTATTGGAGCTCCTGTTTTTAAATTTTTTCATCCAGACTCATTTGGTATGATTCAGAAGAAATTTACAGAATTTATGGAGACAGGTATTTTGAAGAATGTTGAGTTAAAGCTTTTAACAAAAGATGAAAAAGTTATAGACGTTCTTCTTAATACGAAAGCTGTAAAAGATGTTGAAGGGACTATTTTATATAGTAATTCATGTTTTAGAGATATTTCTGATATTATTCAGCTTAGAAAAGAATTATCCCAAAAAAATCTTGAATTAGAGGAAAAGGTAATTGAACGTACACAAGAATTAGAACATTTTGTTTACGCAGCTTCTCATGATTTACAAGAACCACTTCGTAACATGTCTAATTGTATAGATGTATTACAAAGTAGCTATCAAGATCAGTTAGACGCCACAGGGAAACAGTTTGTTAAATACATTTCTTCTTCTGCTCAAAGGATGTCTAATCTGATTAAAGGGATTTTAAATTTTTCTAAAACGGGAAAAGAGAATGCATTAACTAGTGTTGATATAGCTGAAATAATTGATGAAATTCGTTCAGATTTTTCACTTTTACTTAAAGAATCTTCAACTGTCTTTAATGTTAATAATGATATGCCCGTTATTAAAGGGTATAGAATGGAAGTTAGGTTATTATTCCAAAACTTAATTAGCAATGCAATTAAGTTTAGAAAAAGGAATGAACAACTTACAATATCAATAAATTCATCAGTTAATGAAGATGGTAAGAAGGTCTTTTCAATAGAAGATAATGGTATTGGTATAAAAGAAGAATATTTTAAAAGGATATTCCAGATTTTTAAAAGACTACACAACAGAGACGATTTTGAAGGAACTGGTATAGGTTTAGCACATTGCCAAAAAATAGTTAAACTTCATGACGGTGAAATTTGGGTTGAATCTACCTATGGTAAAGGTTCTACATTCTATTTTACATTGGGTTAAAAAAGCTCTTGGGTTTTATTCCAAGAGCTTTTTACTACTATTTTGATTTATTGAACATGTAACGATCAATTTTCCATTCACCATCTACCTTTTTTAGAATAAACAATTCTCTGTTAGCCTCTTCTACTATTTGTCCGTTAGCATGAATAAGAGTTTTACCTTTAGATTGAGTTCTGGCAAAAGCATAATCATCTCTAATTACAACTTCTTCAATATCGAATTCAACAGTTAATTGTATCATCTTAAAAACATTATCGTAAGCTATCGAAAGTTGTTCACTTCCTGTTGCTGTAGGGAATGTTGTAGGATAGAAAATGCCTTCTTTAGTATAAAGCGTAACTATTGTAGGCGTATCACCAGCATTTAAAGCTTTCTCATAATCCTTAAGTAGTTTTGTTACAGCCGTTTTTTCGTTTGCACTAGGCTTTGTGTTATCTGCAATAATTGTTGTTTGCGACATAATGATAAATGTTACAGTTATAAATAATGATTTAATAATTTCCATTGATGTAATTTTTTAAGAATTCAAGTTTTGTTTTGATTACATCACAAAGGTGGTGGGTTTTCAATGGAGCTACTTATAAACTGTAACAAGAAAAATTCTTAATCTAGTTTAAGGTTTCTTGGTTTGTAGCTGATAATTAGTTTTTAAAACAAAAAAGGCTACCGTTTTGGTAACCTTTTATATTATTTTTTGCTTAACTCTTTCCTAATTTTACTTAGAAACTCAGGTGTAATACCTAAAAAAGAAGCTATCTGAACATTTGATATTCTATTTAATAGGTAAGGATATTTTTGGGAAAAATTGAGGTACTTTTCTCTAGCAGAGAAACTAATGTTGTCAAGAACTCTTTCTTGTAAGTTCATATAAGCATTCTCTAGTAATACTCTAAAAATACGATTAAACTTAGGGTGTTCTTCATAAAGCTGTTTAAAATTCTCAAGAGAAACCCTAAGTACTATGCAATTCTCTAAAGCCTCAATTTCCATTCTAGAAGGAACTTCTTTATAAAAACTTTTTATATCGTTTATCCAATGGTTTTCAATAGCAAACTGCATATTATGTTCACTACCATTGTCATCAACATAGTACATCTTAAGAGCACCTTCTACTATAAAGTTCATGTATTTTTCAATATCACCACTCTGAGACAAGTACTGCCTTCTTCTTATTTTTTTTACTTCAAAAATGCCTCTAACAAATTCTTTTTCGTTATCTGTTAGAGGCATAATGTTATCAAAATAAGTTACAATAGTAGTAACATATTTATCAATTTCGTTATTCATATATTATGAACATTTACTTATTCAGTAATAGTAGATTCAAAAGTTTTAGAGCTTATACTCCAAACTGTTTTTACTTTTCTTGGTTTCATAGACAACCCCCTTGTGTTAGAGTTAATACTTGAAAGTAAACTCATTAAAGGGTCAGAACTAGCTGCAGATCTCGTAGATCTTACACCATTAACATTAAATAGTTGTTCAGGGTTTGGAATAGCTTCTTCAGAGGCTAATAAGAACATTTTATCAACACCTGTACCCTCTACTGTAAATTCTATAAAATTACCCTCAAGATTTACAGGAACAACATCTTTCTCATAGCCTTCTAAAATATTATCAGATTTATTGTCTGAAAAATCAAAAGGTAATAATAATTGCATTGCACCAGAGTCATCAATCATGAAGACATATAAAAACATATTTTTCTTTTTCCACCCTTCAAATAAGGCAGGGTTTTTCTTGAAAGCCAATCTCATATTTTGTCCTTCATATATTTTTCCGCCATCAACAATAGAATTATCATCTAAATTTTGTAGGCATAGATCATAAGGAAAAGCCATATTAGGAGGAGAATGAAGTGTCATCCATTTCTTAATTGCACCAATTTTCTGTGCTTGATCTTGTAATGTATAAGAGAAGGCTTCTTTTGTAACAGGTACAGGATCAGAAAATAATGGTAAAGTTTTTACTTCATCAGATTGTGCATTTGCTGATTGTAAAGTCCATGCATATTTTAATTTACCTTCGGTGATAAACCCGCTTAAGATATATGAAGCATCTACACTCGTACCCGATAATTTGGTAGCTGTTTGAGATAATTCTTTAGATAGTTTATCGTATTGAGAAGAAGATAGAGGTAATGTTACTAATAATTTCACATTACTATTTCCATTGCAAGTACTTGATTCAACCGCCTTTTTAACCTCATTAGCAGAAATTTTATTGATGGTAGTTATAGCACCACATGTATTGGAAACAATCCAATTTTTGGCTGTTTCATCATATGCAAGTGTGTGTGTACCCACTTCCCAAGGTTTAATCAATTGTATTTTAGAAGAGCTTAAACTATTTAATTCATTTCCTAATGATGTGATAGTTGCATCATCTAAATCACTTTTGGCAGACCAAACTACTAAATTAGGTCTACTTGGATGCGACCAAACTTTAACCTCGAATGCATCACCTTCTTTAATTCCCTTTAGATCACCAGATATTACTTTTGCATAAGAGTTTGTCATACCATCTAGAGATGATATCTCTAACTCAATACCTTTATCATTTTTTAGAGTTGTTCCTTTGCTAATTTTTAAAGCAGCACCTCCTAACAACTTCAACTCGCCAGTAGCAGCATCAATTTTTTCTACAAAAAGAAGAGGATTGTCTGCACCCGTTGCAGCACCACCAAATAAAGATTTTGTCATTCTATCTTCTTGACCTTCAAAAGTAGGCGTTTGTACTTTACCACTAAAACGTAATAAAGAACGAATTCTCTTTTCTAAAGTTGCAACATCTTCCACAGAAGAAGAAGTATTAATAGCTTGTAGGAATGCATCTGTAAAAGCTCCTTGAGGTAAACCTTCTGTATTTACTGTTTCAGAGGCAGTTTCGTTATTTTGTGCTGCAGAAATAATCAAAGCACCTCTTGTTGCAGGAGGTATTGTTTTTGGTACAGTTGTTTTTATATCTGGAAATTTATGGTTTAAACTTCTAGATACAGGAGTAGCAGCAGTAATTGCATTTCTACTTACAGAACCACTATGACAGCTATCAAAAATTGCTGTAACAACGGCATTCTTATCTGTTAAACTTAAAAGAAATGCATTTAATTCTGTATCAAGAATATAGCTTTGTTCACCTTTATAAGCATCAGAAGGAACAATACACTCTTGTGTTTTATCTGCTTCAAAATGTTGGCTATTTTCTACCTGAGATCCATGACCTGCATAGTAGAAAAATACAATATCATCTGGATTAGTATTATTCGTTAACCATTTAAAAGCAGCTTTTAAACCTGCTGTTGTTGTTTGTTCAGGAGTGTCTAATAATTTGATTTCATCAAACTGGTATTTACATTTTAATACATTAGACATGGCATTCGCATCTCTGACAGCACCATTTAAATTTCTCCAAGTAATCGTTTCAGAAGTGGGTGTATCAGGAACATATTTATCTATACCTATAATTAAAGCAATCTTTTTTGCATAGGTATCTTGAATTGTGAATGTTAGAAGAATTAACAGTAGTAGGGATAAGTTTTTCATCATAAGAAGGAATACAACAATTTGTTATCATTTTGTGAGATATTTCAAAAATACAAAAAATTATAACAGTAAAAGGAGGTAAATCATTATAAATAGCACTTGAAATCATCACTTTTATTGAGATTTTTCATAAAATGAGTATATTTGCTTGTAATATTTTCAATAAAACACGATTATCTTTTACGGATATATCAAAGTGAAGAGCGAAAACGAGAAGTAAGATGATCTATTATAGTACTAAACGACAAGCAGAAGAAGCTAGCTTAAAAAAAGCACTTTTTAAAGGTTTACCAGAGGACAATGGTTTATATATGCCTGAGCAAATAGCAAAGTTGCCTCAGAGCTTTTTTGATAACATTGGAGAAATGTCTTTTCAAGATATTGCGTTTGAAGTAACAAATGCATTATTAGGTGAAGATGTACCTGCAGAGGAAATTCGTAAAATCGTAGACGAAGCTGTAAATTTTGATGCTCCAATCGTAAATGTAGTAGATCAAATTTATTCTCTAGAATTATTTCACGGACCAACGTTAGCATTCAAAGATTTTGGTGCTCGCTTTATGTCTCGTTTAATGTCTTATTTCTTAGAGAAAGGAGAAAAATTACATATTCTTGTAGCAACATCTGGAGATACAGGAAGTGCGGTAGCACAAGGTTTCTTTGGTGTTGAAGGTATTCAAGTTACTATTCTTTATCCTAAAGGAAAGGTAAGTCCAATACAAGAACAACAATTGACAACTAATGGCGGAAATATTAAAGCTGTTGAAATTGAAGGAACGTTTGATGATTGCCAAAAATTGGTAAAAGAAGCTTTCCTTGATAAAGAATTAAGCGAGGCTTTAAATTTAACATCTGCCAATTCAATAAATATTAGCCGATTGATTCCTCAATCGTTTTACTACTTTAATGCTTTTGCTCAATTAAAGAGAGAAGGATATAAAAAAGTTGTATTCTGTACACCAAGCGGTAATTTTGGTAATTTATGTGGTGGCTTAATAGCCAATAGAATGGGGCTTAAAGTAGAAAACTTTATTGCTGCAACTAATGCTAATAAAGTAGTTCCTGTTTATTTAAAAACAGAAATCTTCCAGCCAAAACCATCTACAGCAACAATTTCTAATGCTATGGATGTGGGTAACCCAAGTAACTTTCCTCGTTTATTAGAATTAAATGGTAATTCGTTCGAGAAACTAACGAAAAAAGTTTCTGGGGCTTACTTTAACGATGAAGAAACAAGGAAAACAATGAAAACGGTATTTGATGAGACTGGGTATGTAATGTGCCCTCACTCTGCTATTGGATACCAAGCTTTACAAGATTATATAAAAGAGCAAGGTGGACTTGGTAAGAAAACAGCAGGTGTATTCTTAGCAACAGCTCACCCTGTTAAGTTTGTAGAAATTGTTGAGCCAGTAATTAATCAAAAGATTGATATACCACAACGTCTTCAAGATATTATTGATAGACCAAAAGTAGCTACTTTATTACCTGTTGATTATAAATTATTCAAAGAGTATTTGTTATCAGAGGTAGAGGCAGTATAATTTTGTCCATCTAAAAATATTAAAACTCCTTCTCATAGTACTTGAGAAGGAGTTTTTTTATTAGTCAGTAATAAACTCTTTCTAATTATTCTATTTATGTCAATGGTATCATCGAAATCCATTATTTTAATACTTCATAAATACGGGGTTATTCGATATGATGAATATAATAATTAAAGATCGGGGTAAATGGCTAACAACTGTAGCAACTGCATTAGATGTTCCTGTAATTGAAGGGCAGAATACAATTGAATTTAATAATGAAATTGGTGAGGGAAGCCTTTTTTATAAAGTTATTGAAGAAGGAATTATAATTAGGAGTATAAATTTTAACCTTAAACAGGATGTATCTTTTAAAGAAGAGCCTAGAAAAAAGTCTACTTCTTTAATTATTGATTTTTCTTTTCAGGGCTATCCAAAAGGAACTGTATTCCTAGAGCAACCTCAACTGACTATAGAACAAGGAAAACAAGTATTAATGTATACTGATAATTCTACTATAATTGGGCGCTTTAATAAACAAGTTCCAAGAAGTTTTATGTCTATAGAGGTTAAATTCGAATGGTTAAAAAGAAATTTTAAAGATTTTTTTGAGAGCTATCCTGAATTTAATGAAGGATTGTACTCTGGTAGAGTACATTTATCCACTCTACCTTATGGACTATCACACCAAGAATCCTTAGAGCAATTAATGTTTAAAGAGTATGCTCCAGAAATTATTAAACCAGTATATAAAGGTCTAGTACTTATTATAGTATCAGATATTCTTATTCAATTTATCTCAAATACAGATCAACAAAGAAAACATTCCTTTAGTTTAGAGACTCAAAAAGAATTGGATGAGCTAGATGCATATATTAGATTAAACCTTGATAAAGAAATATCAGTAGAAGACCTTTGTAAAAAGATAGGTTATTCAAAAACTAAACTTCATGGTTTATTCAAAGACTATTTTAAGTATTCTATGTATGATTATATAAAGCATATGAGATTAAAAAAGTCACAGTCTTTATTAATAACGACAGAATTACCAATAGCCGAAATAGCTATTAGAGTTGGTTATCAATCTATTCCTCATTTTACAAACTTATTTAAAAAAGAGATTGGTACAACTCCAACAGAATATAGAAAAGGGTATAATCGCGATATTTTTCATTAATTGTTCTTTCTGTGTAGTGTAATTTCCTTTGATTAGGAACGAGAGAAAAATAATCTAGGTAATAATAACATAAAGAAGAATTATAAATGCTAGTCAATTTAGTGATCAAGGTCATTAAATTGACTTTTTTTTATGTTTTTTGGTGATGTAAATCAATAATAAGTTTAACTATCTGTGAATAATATATAAGTGAACAATCGCATAATTAATTATGCATTTTCAAATAATTTATTTGTTTGACTATGAACTATATTTGAATTATAAGTTATTAATCATCAGAAAAACAGCTGATTGATTTAGTAATTTAAGAAATAGGTAGAGCTTTCATTTAAAGAACATATAAATAGTTTTTGTTAATGAATAACTGAAATTACTACCTGTTTTGAAACTAAATTCTTTCTATAATTTAATTGATAACTCTTTTGAGTTAGAGCAAGTTTTAACTAAATCTGAAATGAAAAAGAAAATATCGTTCTCCTTTATGCTTTTAATGTATGCTTTAATGATACTACCTTCAAATGCTTTTGCAATGGTAAGTCCAGATAAAGTAAATACAGTAGCAGAAATTATGTCATGGGTTGTGATATGTGTAGTTCCTGTTGTTGGTGCTGTCGCATTTTGGAAGATTCATATTATACCAGAAGAAATTGCTAAAAAGAGAAATCATCCTCAAGCAGATTCTATTCATATTATGTGCTTGTTGTCTTTAGTAATGGGAGGTATGTTATGGCCAATAGCATTAATATGGGCATACTCTAATCCTTACCAAATTCACGTTACAGATGTTCAAGAATTTGGTGTTAATTCTGATGATTCGGAAGAATCTGACAACAAAATCAATAAAGAAACAGAGGTAGCATAATACTTCTCAATCTACTTCCTATAATAAAAATTACTACACAATATATTCATTACTAATCATGGTAGATTTAATATTAATCGTCTATTGCTTAATTGTTTGGCTAATCTTTATAAAATTCAAGTTATTAGCTTGGAATACAACATCAAAACTTATTGTATTTATTATTCCTGTAGTAGGAATTACAGGGTTGATCCTAGCAATGAACATTTTTATGCCTTCTTCAGATGATGTTCGTGTTTATAATAAAACCGTTCAGATAAAAGCAAATGTAAGAGGCAGAGTGAAAGATGTACTTGTACAAGAAAATTCTAAAGTAAATAAAGGAGATACTCTTTTTGTAATAGAACAAGAACCTTTCTTAGCTCAGATATCAGGTTTAAAAGCCTCTATAAAAAAGGCTGAAGCTGCAGTAAGTGTTCAGTATAAAAATGTAGAAGCATTACAGGCATCTAGAAGAGCCGTTGAAGCTCAATTGGAATTGGCAAGAACTCGTGAAAATCAGTTTAAAGAATTGGTAGACGCTGGTGCTGGTAACCGATTTGATTTAGAACAAGCCGAAAATAATGTAAGACAATTAGATGCACAATTGGCACAAATTAAAGCACAAGAGGCTTCTATTTTAGCAAATATTCGTGCAGAATATAATGGTAAACAGGTTTCTGTAGCAGAACTTATTGCAAAATTAGAGAAAGCAGAATGGGATTTAGCACAAACTGTTGTTAAAGCACCTTTAGATGCAATGGTTGTCAATTTACAGTTAAGACCTGGAGCAATGGCATTACCTTTGACAGATTTAATGACATTAGTAGAAGGGCGTCAGAATATTATGGCATCTTTTGATCAAAATGAATTACATAAAATCCAAGAGGGAAATGAAGTAGATTTAACATTTGTAACTCGTCCTGGAGAAATTATACCAGCAAAAGTAGAATCAGTAGTTTGGGCATCGAGTAGAGGTCAGTTATTACCAAGTGGTAAAGTACCTCAAGTTGATCAAGGTTTACAAAAAAGAGGAAAGTATTTAGTGAAATTCACTACAAATGAAGATGCACATATTCCAATGGGAGCCAATGGTTCTGTAGCGGTTTATACATCAACTTTAGAACCTTTCTATATCATTCGTAAAGTTATGATTAGACTTTCTGCTAAGGTGAACTACCTGATTTTAAAAGCTCACTAATATATCAATTATCTCATGAAATTATTAACTAAAATAGGATTAACACTTGGAGCTACTTTAGCTTTTAGTGGATGTATCAAACTGAAAGATGCACCAACGTCTGATGAAATAAAAGAAGACAATACTGCATTAGAAAACATGAAAATACCTAACGATTGGGTATTTCAGGAAATGGATTCTGCTCAGGTAGATCTTTCTTGGGCAAAAGAGTGGGAGACTACTGAAATTGATTCCATCATTGCAGAAGGATATAAGTATAATGCAGATATAAATATTGCAGCTTCTAGAATAGAACAGGCAAATAAAGGTTTGAAAATTGCAAAATCACGTTTGCTACCAATTATAGGTGCAGGAGGTTCTGCAGGTTACAATTTTCCTACTCAAGGTGCTGCTCCAGGTTATGGAATGGTAAATATGTCATGGGAAGTAGATTTGTGGGGTAAACTTCGTTACGCTAAGAAGGGTACAGAAACAATGATTTATTCTGCTGAATATGCACAGCAGAAGTTAGAACAAGTATTAGCAGCTTCAATTGCTAAAGCTTGGTATACTGCAGTATTTATTAAGCAGCAAAAAGATTTAGTAAACCAGGCAATTGTAGCAACAGAAAAGATGACTTCTTTAAACGAAGCTCGTTTTGCAATTGGTGCAGCTAAAGAGTCTGATGTACTTCAAATGAATGCTCAAGAGGCAAAGTTTAGAGAAAAGTTAATTGAGCTTGAACAAGTTGAAAAAGATACAAAACGTTCTATTGAACTTCTTGTTGGAAGATATCCTAAAGGAGAAATTGAAGTAGCTGCAGCATTACCAGAATTAAAAACGGAGGTGCCAGAAAACTTACCGATGAGTATGTTAGAAAATCGCCCAGAAATTATGATTAGCCAGTATTCTGTACAACAAGCTTTTTATAATAAGGAGGTAGCTAAGGCAGCTCGTTGGCCAAAAGTAAGTATCAATTCTTCTTTTGGAGGGGTAAATTCTACTTTACAGAGTATGATGCATTTATCAAATCCAATTTTCTCTTTAGGTACAAGTCTTACTACACCAATTTTTAGTTGGGGTGCTATTAAGGCAAATATTGCTATTCAAGATGAAAATCAGAAACAAGCTGTTTTATATTATGCAAAATCGTATTTAAATGCTCTAAGTGAGGTAGAGACAAGCTTAAATGGTATTGATGCCGTAGAAGATCGTTTTGAACAATCATCAATTGCATTAGAGAATTTAGAGCGTACTTATGAGCTATCTGAGTTGCAATATAAAATTGGTAACGAGAACATGTTTACATTACTTCAGAAACAGCTTCAACTGTTAAATGAAGGAACAAATCAGTTAAACTTAAAGTACCAAAAGATTTCTCAGCGTATTAATCTATACCTTGCTTTAGGTGGAGATTATGTAGACGTAAGTGCTAGTTAATATTAAATATAAGAAGGGAAAATAACAGTTAAATATTTTCCATTCTCTAGTATAATTCTAGAGAGTGATTTTTATAATCGCATCAAAAAAGCCTTGTAATTCAGTAATTGAACTACAAGGCTTTTATTGTTATTATGAAGGATAGGCTTATAAGTTATCCATCACAAAATTTGTCATTTGAACATATAAATGAAGTCTAGTATTTCCACCATAAATACCATGATTACGGTTAGGGTAGAAGAATTCATTAAATTGTTTTCCAGATTTGATTAACGCATTCGATAAGTCTATCGCATTTTGAACATGTACATTGTCATCTCCAGTTCCATGAATTAATAAAAACTTACCTTTTAATTTATCTGTATGATGAATTGGAGAGTTGTCATCATATCCAGTAGGATTATCTTGAGGAGTTTTTAAATAACGTTCCGTGTAAATAGTGTCATAGTATCTCCAAGTAGTTACAGGTGCTACAGCAATACCCATTTTAAAGTAATCTGCGCCAGTAAACATACATAGAGAAGTCATGTAACCACCAAAACTCCAACCCCAAATACCAATTCTTCCGGCATCAACATAGTTTTGATTTCCTAACCATTTCGCCGTTTGAATTTGATCAAGAGCTTCTAATTTACCCAATTGAGCATAAGTAGTGTGTTTAAAATCTCTACCTCTAGAACCGGTACCTCTACCATCTACAACACAAACAATATATCCTTTTTGAGTTAACATTTGATGCCATGCAAAGTTTCCGCCACCCCAAGAGTTTGCTACTTGATTAGATCCAGGGCCACTGTATTGAAACATTAATACAGGATATTTTTTATTGGCATCAAAGTTTGCAGGTTTAAGCATGTAACCATATAACTCAATATTATCTTCTGTAGTAAATGTAAAATGTTCTTTTCCAACAAATCCATATTCAGCAATCAATTCTTTAAAAGCGGCATTGTCTTCCAAAACTTTAATCAACTGGTTTTTATTAGTTTTATACAATGACGTTGTTGCTACTTCTTCAGAACTACTGTGTTTACTTATGTAATAACTAAAATCATTACTCATATTTACATGAGTCTGACCATTTTTAGTAGATAAACGAGCTTTCTTTTTACCATAAATATCAATAGCATAGAAGTCTCGATCTAACGGTGCAACCTCATTAGAAATATAATAAATAACAGCTTTTTTACTAGCTTCATTAATACCGACTAATTCGCTTACTTCCCATTCTCCATTTGTTATTTGGCGTACCATTTTACCTTCTACAGTGTATAAGTAGATGTGTTTATATCCACTCATTTCAGAAGTATAAATAAAGTGTTTGCCATCTTTTAAATAAGTAAGATCATCGCAATAATCCATATCTACATAGGTCTTACTTTGTTCAGAAAGGATTACCTTACTTTCACCACTTGTAGCATTAGCATGTAAAATTTCTAATTTATTCTGAAGACGGTTCATTCTGATGATAGATAATACAGCAGCATCAGCAGTCCATTGTACTCTTGGGATATAAATATCCGTTTCGCTTCCTATGTCTACAGATTTGTGTGTATTGTTATTTTCAAGGTCAATAATTGATACAGAAACTACAGAATTTTTTTCACCTGCTTTAGGGTATTTAAATTTGTAATCTTGAGGATAAAGGTTACCCCATATTTGCATATTGTACTCTGGTACTTCAGTCTCGTTAAAAGTTTGATAAGCAATTTTTTTACTATCAGGAGCCCAGAAAAAGGCTTTTGCCATAGAAAATTCCTCTTCATACACCCAATCAGCACTACCATTAATAATGTGATTGAATTTTCCATCTGTAGTTAGTTGAGTTTCTTCCATAGAAGATAAGTCTACAACAAACATATTATTTTCTCTAGCAAAGGCAACCTTTTTACCATTAGGAGAGAAAGTAGCATAAGATTGTTTACCATTTTCAGAAAGCTTAGAAAGTTTTTTAGAGGTAAAATCATAAACATAGTATTCAGCCTTAAAAGATCTACGATAAATAGATTCTTTTTCAGTCATTAATAATACTTGTTTTTCATCAGCAGAGAATACATAATCTCCAATAGAAACTTGAGGAGAAAGTGTAGAACCATCTAAAATTGTTTCAACTTCTTGTCCAGTTGTAACATCGTTCTTTATAATTTTATTTGAACTCAGCTTAGTATAAAACTGACCAGCTTTCATCCAACGTACTGCGTTCACAGATTTAGGATAGAATTTATATTCTGCCCAAATGTTTTCTAAACTGATTTCTTTTGTTTGTGCAAAGGTATTTACAAATGATAAGCACATTAACCCGATTAAAAGTAATAATCGTTTTTTCATTATTTAGTAATGGTTTAAATATCGTAATCTAAGTAAAGCTTCCGTTTATTTATAGTGTTATTGATTGTATAAAAAATTGAAAGGGTTGGCGCTGATTACGAATTCGATGGAATAAAAAAAATCTTACAATGCTAAGTTACACTGTAAGATTCTTTTTTTAAAACATTCTCTAGAAAGTTAGTTCTTCTTGAGAGGCTTGTTGTTCTTCTTTAGGCAAACTATCGTTGATTGCATATAGTTCATCTTCTAGAAAATAGATATGGTTTTGCATATCATTTAGTTTCTGATTCTTGTCGTATACAGTTTTATGAAGCTTATCAATGTACTTCTGACTGTCTACTAGCATTTTTTTTAATCTTCCTACATAGACATCTACTGATTCATTCCAACCTTGTTCCATTAATGTTGTCTTTTTTCTATTAATGTCTGCTTGTGGTGAATTTTTTGGATAGAGATAACTTTGGTCTTTCATCATCATTTAATAATTATTGCTTTATAAGTAGTAAAAAAACACCATCTTTTAAATGTGTTTTTCCAAGAATTGACTAATTGTTATTTTGAGATAGTTCTTGTCACATATTATTGCATACACAGTTGTCAATTCTTAAATACAAAAATACTATGTTCTAATAGTTATTCAAATTATTAGAATATTAATGTTAATTTATTTTAATAAAAAAGTAATGAAAAACGAATTTATGCTATTTACCTTTTAAAATATAAGGTTAAAAGATACGTTAGGGAGAATGCCTAACTGAGAAACATCGGTTAATATATAGTCGTAAGCATTAGAATCATTCTCTCCAACCTCTGTAACTTGTCTTTCTTCTGTATTTTGCTGATTGTATAAATCATAGATTGTTAGAACTACTTCACCCTTCATTCTTTTTCCAATTTTAAAATTATATTCAGAAGAAAAATCTAACCTATGGTATAAAGGTATTTCGTAAGGTTCAATGGAATTGTTTTCAATGTTAGGACCTTTAGTTTCAGGAATTAGATTATTGAAGGAGTACTCTGTATCTTTTAAAACCCATGTAATACCAATTTTCCAACGCTTTCTTTTGTACATACTTGCAAGTTGGAGAATATGCGTTCTTTTCTTTTCAGATTCTTTTGGGGTGTATTCTTTTATATAACTATTGTAGCCGTAGCTCACGTAATTGTAAAATCTTTTGGTATTAAATTCATAGATAGCATCAATTCCGTAAGATTTACCATTACCAATATATTTATGATAGTAAATGGGGTTTCTATAAACCAAGTCAGACATTTCTCCTGTACTTTGCTTATAATATCCTTCAACATCTATACTATGTTTTCTAAACTTAACAGTTCCACCACCAATAAAATGATTAGATGTAATAACAGGTATACCTTGCCCATCAGAAATAACCCAATAGGCATCATAGGTCAATTCATCAGATAACTCTCTTATAAATTGATAATACCTTCCCATAGAGAACTTTAAACTATAATTCTGATCACGATCTAAATTATAAGTACCTTGTATACGAGGTGCTATATATGCTTTGTTAGAAGGTTGATAGTACCAAACCCTACTTCCTGCAGTAAGGGCTAGTTTACCTAAAAGAAAATTGAATTGCCCATAAACGCCTATTGTATTTGATTTAGTAAGACTATCAATTTCATTAGAAAAGAAAGAAGCAGGAATAAGTTCTTTTACTACGAAGTAATTCGTATACACTGCCCCAACATCTAGACGGCCATTGTTAAGAAAAATTTGTTGATCTGAATGAACGCTTATATCTCTAAATTTTTGATATGATGTAGTAACTCGCTTTTTTGGTCGTTTAATAGCAGATGTACTATCTCTTACGTGCGAAACTTTATATCTATTTCTGATATTTTCTGAAAACGTTGCATAAACATGAGAGTTCCATTTTGTAAACTGACCGTTCCAATTTAATGCAAGTGCATTATTGGTCCAAGAGCGCTCATCCGAATTTGTAAGAGCAGGAGGAACTCTACCATTAGGTCCTTTTTTAGTAGGAATTAATTGGTAAGAAGAGGAGTAATTATCTTGAGAATTTAGATAACTAGCAGAAACTTGATTTGTAGAATTGAGTTGATAGACCACTTTAGCATTAGCATCATGGTATTCAATATCTGGCGTAATATTTTGAGAGATAATATTTATATTACCTTTACTTTCAACAGGAGAGTTCTGATCTACGGAACCATTAACTTCGGCTCTATCATATAAGTATTTTTCTATAGCCCCATGATATTGTCTGTAAGTGCCATAAACGGCTAATTTTCCTTTAATGATAGGAGTAGAAAGATAGCCTTTGTAACCAAGTAAACTTACACCAACGTTTCCTTCTGTATGGTATAATGGAGGATCTTTTAAACCAATATCTAAGATACTAGATACTCTTGCACCATATAAGCAATCATAACCACCTGCATATAAAGTAGCACTTGATGTAACATCTGGATTAACCACACTTTCTAAACCAAAATAGTGATCTAGTTGGTACATTGGGTAGTTGTCTATTAAAGTAAGGTTTTGATCAGATTCTCCTCCTCTAACTTCTAAAGCAGAAGATAATCCGGTAGTACTAACTCCAGGCAACAAACGTAAAGCATAATAGACATCTGTTTGACTAGACATTGGAAGATTACCAATTCCAGCATTTTTCACATTTTTACCTTTGCTTTGGGCATCAATTAAAGAGGTTACATTATTTAATTGTTGCTCATAAACTAATTCAGGAAGTTTTTGACTGTCACGTTGTAGTTTAATTTCAATAGGATTATCAGTATTAATGTCTTTTACAGGCATTTTTATATGTTGATATCCTAAAAATTGAAATGTGATAGTATCTTCTGATGTTAGCTTAATTTGAAATGTGCCATCTTCTTTAGAAACTGCATAGAAGTTGGATGGAGATGCTAAAATTGTAGCATAAGGCAGGGGGGCATCTTCGTCATCTATAATAGTACCTTGTATTGTTTTTTTGATAAATACAGGCTTCTTGATAACAATAAATTGCTCTTCAAGAATTTCATAGCTTAAAGATGTACCTGCTAGCACCTGAACCAGCGTTTTATCAAGTGTAGCTTTAGAAATAGATGCAGATACAGTTTTACCTTTTATAGAGTTATCACTAAATGAAAGGTAGACTTTAAAATAAGTTTCTATTTCTTTTAGGGCATCACGAAGAGGTTTCTGCTGATATTCTGCAGAAAAGGACTCTTCTTGTGCCGAAACGTTTACTGTAATTATTAATAAAAGAAGAGAAGCAAAAAGAAGTATTTTTTTATAAAGATACTTCAACCTCTTTGTTATTTATTTTATAATTAATGCCCATTGTTTTTGCTATTACCTCTAAAGATGTTTTTAAAGATGAAGTAGTTATTGTACCTGTAAACTTCATATTACTAATAGAAGAATTCTTGTAAATAACACGAACATCAAATTGTTTTTGTATCTCTTCAAAAACAATCTCTAAATTGGCATTTTCGTAATTAAAAACGCCCTTTTTCCAAGCAGGTTCTTGATTATAATGATCTATATGAACAAAATTATTGTTCACATATTCAGCTTCATCACCTTTAGAAAGGATAATTTCTTTTCCATTTCTATCGGCAACTAATACTTTACCTGTATAACAACTTATAATCCATTTCTTATTACGAGCATAGATATTAAAACTAGTGCCCAATACAGTAACAGATCCCAGTTCTGTCGATACTTGAAAAATATTTCCTTTTTCAACGTTAAAAAAAGCCTCACCTTGTAAATCAAGGTAACGTCCCTCGTTCCAGTTTTGTCTACTGTAAGAGATTTTACTGTCAGAATTTAGATCTACGGTAGAACCATCAGGTAATACAATATTTTTCATAACTCCTCTGTCAGCTATCTCTGTATGATGACTTGGAACAAAGTTTCTGTAGTAAAAAGCGATCACAAGGCCCAAAACAATAACTGCTGCTCCATACCTCCACCAATTAGTAGTTAATTTAACTTCTTTAGGAGGTGTAACAACATTACTTTCGATCTTGGCCCAAAGCTCATTTTCTCTTTGAGCAGAAAATTCTGGTTCTTTTACTTCAACTTTTTGCACGAAAGCTTTAGCAGAATCAATATTTTCTTGTTCGTCTTTATTTTCAATAAGATACTTCTCCCAATAACTATCAAGAGATGTATCACCGAGGGCCCATGCACAGAAATTAGGGTCTTCGACGTATTTGGCTAGTGTTGACATTATTTTTTATCAATAGGTTGTAATCAGTAAAGGCACAGAAAGGATGTTTGTACTATAAAAAATTAAAAAAGTTTACTATTATTTTACCGATTACAAATAATATGAGACTATCACCCATATTACTTCTCATTTTTTTAAGGGCCGAAGCCTGTAAATTTCTAACAGATTGGTTACTAATATTCATTACTTCGCTTACTTCTTCTGGAGAAAAGCCATTATAGAATCTTAAATAAATTACTTCTTTTTGCCTTCCTGATAAGTGTTCTAGCGTTTGAAGTAACTTTTCTTTATTTATTTGTTCTGTTTCTGATGTAATGATAGACTCTTCCATTGTAAAGCCTGTGTCAAAAGTTTCTATTACTTCATCGCCAGTATTAGAAGTCTTAGCACCTTTTTTTACTTTCTCATAAATACTTCTTTTTAGTGCTACCATTAAATAAAGTTTTACATTATTGGTATCTCCTAAACTACTTCGTTTCTCCCAGAGTCTTAAAAATAAGTCTTGTACACAGTCTTCGACCATGTTAGCATCTTGGCAAAAATGATATCCATATTTATATAAAAGTTTAATGTATTGATTGTAGAAAAATTTAAGTGCAGAAGCATCATTATCTTCTCTTAAAGATTTCCAATAGTGAAGATCTTGTTCCATCTAGGTTGTTGAGCAAAAGTGAATTTCTTACCTCCTTTCAAAAAATAATAGAAAGGTAGCTTTAAGTGTCAAAAAGTAGTATGAAGGTCTATTAATTATTATTTCAAAAATATACCCCTAAAATTATACCACACTATATATAGTAACGATTTGTGTAAGATTATCTCTTAAAAGAGTTCGGATATCATTGATTTTAAGAGTTGTAGAGTAGATTTCTTAATAAAAATCAAAAATAAATAAATTTAAATGAGTACAAATGTACAACACTTGACTTTACTGTATTGAAACCTATTAAAAGTGTTTTAATCAAATATCAAATTAATTATTATCCAAAAAAATCGTATTATTTATTATGACTATTAATCTTAAAAGTATTGCTCTTGGCATAATGTCAATTTCTGTGGTAACATCTTGTACAACTGATGAATTAACTGGTTCTCAAGCAACTGAATTAGCTGAAGTGGCTGGTGAATTCGCAGTGGTATCATCCAATTTTGAAGTAAAAGATTACACTGATAATGTTACTTCTGATGCAACTGAAAGAGGATATTCTGTGACATCTTCTTCAAATGCTAGAACATTGGATGATGGGCAAGGTGGCCCAGGAAAAAAAGAGAAAAAAGGAAAAGGTGAAACTGGAAAAAGATTCCATGTAAGACACTATATGGACTGTGCAGATATTACAGAAACTACAGTAGATGATACTAAAACTGTTGTTATTGACTTTAGTAACGGAGCTTGTGAAAGTAAAGATGGAGAAACAGTTTCTGGCGTTGTTACAGAAGTACATGAGAAAACAGACACAACTGTAAGTCATTCAACAACATTTGCAGATTTCTCTGAAAATGGCAAAGTAGTAAATGGATCTGTAGCTATAGAAGGTACTCTTACTGTTGCTGATAGTGATGATTCAGATGAAGGAGAAGGTAAAAAAGGATTTAAGCTTGAATCTTCTGATCTATTAAAAACAGTAGACTTGACATTTTCTTTTCCAGCAACTGATTCTACTGAAGCATATACAGAACACATTGAAAGAAGTATTGACGAGGAAATGATGGACGGTATTAAAACTGTTTCTGGTTCTTTAACTGTTACCAGCTCTATAGATGGAGAAAGCTTTACTACAGAGATTACAGAGCCTTTGTCTTATAATCCAAAATGTGGTGAAGGAAAACCTGTATTCGCTCCGTTATCTGGTAAAGAAGTAATGACTAAAGATGGTGAAACTATGACATTAGATTATGGCGATGGAAGCTGTGATTACATTGTTTCAATCACTTTAGCAGATGGAACAACAGAAACTGTAGATTTAAAAGACGCTTTTGATATGTATGGATTTGTTGGAGTAGGTACTAAAGGTGGAAAAAAAGGAGGAAAAAAGAATGGAAGAAAATAATTTCTTCTATCTAAAAGATATTGTGATTCTTTTACCCTAGTTTTTAACTACTTACTGACAAAAAAGCAACGTTCTTGACCTTTGTGGTTTAGAAACGTTGCTTTTCTTTTTATTAAAATATTATATACTAATCTTTGAGTCCAAATGTTTGATCAATTTTTAGATTGAATCCCATCAAAATAGCTGGTATGCCTGAAAATACAACAAGAATGAAGAAGTTAGAATACCCTAAGAATTCTTGAAAATAACCACTTATCATACCCGGTAGCATCATTCCTAATGCCATAAAACCAGTACATACAGCATAATGTGCTGTTTTATTTTCTCCTTGAGAAACATATAACATGTACATCATTAAAGCCGTAAAGCCAAATCCATAGAAAAATTGTTCAATTGCAATTACAATACCTGTGTAAATCAAATTTTCTGGTTGAAAATACGCAAGTAACATATAACCAATGTTAGGTAGGTTAATTGAAAGAAGCATTGGAACTAACCAAAATTTTAACCCTTTCTTATAAATAGCCATACCACCAAGTATTCCTCCAACAACTAAGCAAGCAAGGCCAATTGTACCGTATAACAAACCAAGGTCATCATTAGTTAAGCCCAAGCCACCAATAGCTCTGTCATCTAATAAAAATGGTGTAGCTATTTTTACTAATTGTGCTTCGCCTAATCTATAAAGTAAGATAAAGCCAATCACATTAAATAAATCTTTTTTATTGAAGAATGAGAGAATAGGAGAGTTCATCTTTTCAGGGTTTTTCTTGATTTTCTTTTTTAAATCAGAAACCATGAATATACCTACGGCTATACCTAAAATTAAATAAGTCCATGATGTATTATAACCTGTGAACTCATTAATTAACCAACCACCAAGTAAGATAATACACATCTGACTAAAGATTATACCTACTTCTTTCAATCCTTTTTCTTGTTCTTTTTGTGGTCTTACCACTTCTTTATTAGGAAGGATAATTTTATGTAAAATACCAAAGCTAATCATAGCAACACCAAGCCCTAAGAATGTGGTAGCCCATATGGTTTTATAATCTCCGTATTGCTTATAAAAATGACCTGTTAGAAAAACAATACCACCTTGACCTGCCCACATGGCTAATCTATAAAAGGTACTTCGTATTCCAACAAAAAAGGCTTGTTGATCGTCTCTTAAACCAATCATGTAAAAGCCATCTGTAGCAATATCGTTGGTTGCAGATGTGAAAGCGACTATCCAAAAAGCAGCTAATGAGTATTTAAAGAAATTATCCATCGGAAGTGTAAGAGCAACAGCTGCAAATGCACCACCAATAATTAATTGCATAGTAGAAATCCACCATTTTTTTGTTTGAAGAACGTCGACAATCGGGCTCCAAAATGGTTTAATTACCCAAGGTAAATAAAGCCATGAGGTGTAAAGAGCTATTTCTGTATTGTTGAGTCCAAGGTTCTTGTACATTATTACAGCAACCGTCATAACAATAGTATAAGGTAAGCCTTCTACAAAATATAATGACGGAAGCCACGTCCATGGATTTCTATCTTTTTGCATTCTTAAAATTCTTTATTAATGAATGATTTTTACTTTCTTAGAGAATAGTCCTCCTGCTTTTAGCATTATTGCATTACTACGAGAACTTTCATTTTTATTAGCATCTAATGCTGTAACTATGTAAGTATAGGTAACTCCTTTTTTTATCGTTAAGTCGGTATATTCTTGTTTTTGATAAGGTTGTTTGTCAACTACATCAAGAATAAACTGTCCTTTTAAAGAGCCAATATCTTTTGTTTCATATCGGTAAATGACATATTTTCTAATGTCTGAGCTTGTGTTTTTATCTTCCCAAGATAAAGAAACTCCAGAATAAATATTCCCTTTGGCATTAGTAATTCGTACTTTGTTAGGCGTATCTTGTTCCATTCTGAAGCTAGAAGGGGGTAAAACAAAGGTGTTATATTTTTCTTGAATACTTTCAACTACATTCAAAGGGTTAGAAAATAGGTATTTGGCACTAAAAAATGCATTTCCTTTTACATTATTATATTTTCTGTTGATATCAATTTGGGCTGAAATTTCATTGGGATCCATCCATTTTTCTCCTAATTTATAGAGAGCTTGACCTATATATAAATTAGTACCAAAACTGTTGTTGTTCCACCACATAACAACATCTTCGTATGGAGCAGCACCTAACTCTCTATGCCAATATACTTGAGGTATAACATAGTCTAACCATTTATTTGCCATCCATTTTACAACATCGGCATACAAATCATCATAGTTAGTGATACCAGCTTTTGTTGCAGACCCTTTCGGGTCATCTTCTTTATTTCGCCAAACACCAAACGGACTAATACCAAATTGAACATCAGGTCTTTCTTTATGAAGTTTCTCTGAGAATGTTTTAACAAAATAATCTACATTGCTTCGTCGCCAATCTTCAATAGAGATAAATTGGGTAGAGTCAGCATATAAATCAAATGTTTCTTGATCTGGGAATTCTTGATCTGCAATAGGGTATGGGTAGAAATAGTCATCAAAATGTACTGCATCTATGTCGTAATGTCTTGCTACATCCATAATTGCATCAATTACAAAATCTCTACCTTTTGGATGACCAGGATTGTAATAGTATTTGTTTCCATATTTTACAAACCAATCTCTATTTGTATTAAAAGGATGATCTGCTGCTAAAGCAGTAGTATCCGCATTCATTGTAACTCTGTAAGGGTTAAACCAAGCATGAAAGTCAAGGTTTCTTTTATGTGCCTCTTCAATCATAAATGATAGAGGGTTGAAGTAAGGGTTAGGGCTTTTTCCTTGCTCACCCGTAAGAAATTTACTCCAGGGCTCATAGGCAGAGGGATAAAAAGTATCTGCAACAGGTCTGACTTGAACAATTACGGTATTGAAGCCTATACTTGATATTTTATCTAAATAACGTACATAATCTTCTCTTTGTGCTTGCATAGAAGCACTACTTGAAGATGGGAAATCAATATTATTTACCGTAGCGATCCAAACGGCTCTAAATTCACGGTTCTCTTGAGAATATCCTACAGTAGCTAAAATGCTAAAAAATAATAGGAATAAAAGTCTGATTTGCATAAAAAGTAATCTAGATGTTAGATTTTTTGATAATGTGAAGATACAAGCAAATCCTATCTTTCACTACTTTAAATGAAAGTCTATTAAACCAGCAGACGGAGCACTAACAATTTTATTTATCGATAAATTGTTCATGCTAAATACATCTTTAATAATTGGTGAGAAATGATATGCAATAGAACCTGTGAGTTCTATGTTGGTGTGCTTGTTATGTTTTAAAGGGAGTATGTAGTATTCTATATATTTTTGAAACTGTAAGGTAACCATCTCAAAAATTACTTTATCTATCTCTACATACTGTTTGATAAAAGGTGCGAATGAAGCACAAAACTTATTAGGGGCTTCTTCTTTATAAAGTTTCTGAAGAATATCTTCTGTACTTAGATTAAACTGATCTATAAAGTTATTGGTTGTTATAATAGAAAGTTGATTGGTCAGTAATAACTTTAAAAATTCTAAACCAATGGTGGCTCCACTTCCAAAGTCACTTAATAAATAGCCCAAAGAAACAGGCTGATCTATAATTTTACCATTTCTATATAGGCAAGAATTGGCACCAGTTCCTAAAATACCCGCTATACCATTTTCTTTTCCTAATAAACTTCTAGCAGCACCTAGTAAATCACCTTTTACACTAATTTTTACTGTAGAAAAAACTTTTTTCAATAAGGATTTAAGATAGGATTGTTGCTCTTTGGTACCACAACCTGCTCCATAAAAATATAAATTATTGATTGAAGAAGAAGGGTAAATAGTAGAGATCTGTTTCTTGTCTTTATGGAAAGCTTCAATTAATTCAGTCTGGTTCCAAAAAAATGGATTATAACCTTTTGAGGTGAAGGTGTAAATAATTTCTTTGGCTTCAATATCAATTAAAGTCCAATCGGTCTTAGTAGATCCACTATCGGCAATTAAATGATACATGACTATTTGTTGTTTAGGTTTAAAAAATTAATCTCTTTCTTGGGATTTATTGAATACCATTAAATCGGTACCATTTCTTTGTAAAGCAAAAACCACAAAAATTATTAATGCAATTACTAGTACTATACTAGTTACTGAAATTATTTTATATAGATCTGTATTTGCCTGAGTTTGTAACTCTTTTTCTTTGTATTGAAGTTGCTGAGTTTGTAATTCCTTTTGCTGTACTAATTGCAGTTGTAAATCTTTATCATTAGCAGTTAATCGAACGGTATTTAATTCGCTTCTTGTTGTAGCCAATTCTTGCATCAATTTACTGTATAATTCTTTCTGATTTCTTAATGCTTCTTGAGCAGATACTTCAGATTGTTCTGCTAGTTTCTGATCTTTAAGCGATTGAAGATGTTTTGTTTGCGTACGTTCTAATTGCTCTTGAACCTCTGATAATTGTTGTTGATTTGCCTTGATTAATTCATTTTGTTCTTTTGAACGTTGACTCATTTCCTGAATTACTCGGTTGTTCTCATCAATATTTCTTTGTAATCGAAACTTATCATCTTTTAAATCAGAAATACGGTTTTCAAGAGATCTGATAGACCCTTGTTTCATATCCAATTTTTGATCATGAGTAGTTAATTCTGCTTCTCTTTCATTCAAACGTTTCTCTAATCGTAGTATATCATCTTTTAAATCAAGAATACGATCATTTTGGTGTTTAATTTTTGATAAGTAAGCACCACTCTCAGCTTCTACTTGAGCATTTTTCTTTTCGAGTTCATTAATACGCATCCTTTGTTGCTTAGTTCCGTCAGAGCCAGAAAAAGCAGCGTAAGCAGCAACAGTACCAACGATAATTAAACCTATGATACCCACGGGAAGCCAACTTTTTTGTTGCAATAGTTCGTCTTTAAAACCAGTAGTATTATTTCTCATTGATATATATATGTCTGTCGGTAAAAACCGAAAGCTGTTTTACAGAATTTGAAAATTGCAGGAGGGTTCTGTAATAGTTCTGAATATTGTCAAAAAAAAGCACTTTATCAAAAAAATAACCACAAATATAGCCTATTGGTAAATGAGGTGATAATGTGACTGTTAATTGAGAATAATATACTTTGGACAGTTGAATTTTTACTATTTCCTCTTAAATCTTATCCAAATTTATCAAAAAAAAGGAAATTTTTTGCCCATTTGCTCGATTAAATGGTCTACTATATATCATATGATTACTAAATAAAGTACTATTAATAACCTATTTCAATCAACTATATTAAAATAATACAATTATATGTGTAAAAAATCAAAATAACCTAATTGTAAATAATCGTTTATAAAGCATTGTTTTATTACTTGTGTATGTTATATTTGCATCCAATAATTTAATTATGCTGAAATACTTAATTAAATCGCTGATAATCAGCACAAGCGTCAGACGGACACTTGAATTTTTGACATAACAAACTTTTAATGAAAAAGTTTTTGCTCATTTTAACTATTTTTGTAACAAGTGTAGGAAGCTTTGAAATTGCGAATGCATCTTCAAATACTTCAATTACAAGTGTAAAAGATACAGATACAATAAAGAGAGAAGATTACATTCGTACTTTGTACAAATCTTTTGATCCAATTTGTAGAAAATACGGTATCAATACAAAAGTAGCTATATCACAAGCAATAGCAGAGCAAGGTTGGGAACTGAGAAAAGATTTCAGAATCTTCAACATCGCTTCTACTAGTACTACAAGAAGTAAATTGGTCTATGATATCGGAGAACAACGATACAGACGATATAGAGTTTATACATCTTTAGAACAAGCAGTAGAAGACTATTGCAAAGTGCTAACTAGTTTCCATACTTATCGTAAAAATGGATTATTTGAGACATTAGATCCAAATAAACAAATTGCAGCGATTACGAAAGGTGGATATGCTACAAGCCCTACTTACCTTCAATTGGTAAGTGCGGTAATGGACAGATTTGTTGCTCCAGTAGTAGACGAGTTACGTGAAGAAGAAGCTATGGCAAGAAGATCTCAGGAACTTCAGTCAGTAGCATCAATTAGTAGCGTAGAAGCACAACACATTCGTTTCTGTCTTCCTTCTGGATACTAGAATCGAATCTTACATCTCGACTTCAATAAGAAGAAATATTATTAAAGACCTTGCTTAACGGCAGGGTCTTTTTGTTTTACATTATTTTTAGTTCAGAAATGAAATAAAAATAATAGTAATCAAATTAGTACCATCATATCGTATTTTAATGGGCTAACCTAATTACTATTAATGTTACTTTTTGAAGTGAATTCTTAAATAATATCTAATAAATTATTTAAAATTAATGTGCTACGCCTCTCTCTGCATTTTTGATTAATTGTTTTAGCACATCATAATCTGCTGGAACGGGAACTACACCATTTTCTTTTTCATATTTACTATATCCAGCTTTTAACTTTGCTACAAGTTCTGGCATCTTACTAGCTAAATTATGCATTTCAGAAGGATCGTTAACGATATCATATAATTCCCATTTACCTGTACCTTTTGTTTTAGGGTTGATAGATAGTTTATATTTACCTTGGAACGCAGCACTGCTTCCTGCTAGTTCATAACCAATAATTTCATCATCATTATGTAAAACTTTAGACTTTCCAGTCAGAAAACTCCACATACTTTTCCCAGTGATTGGGTAAATCTTTTTTCCATTATAAAAGCTACCAGTATCTTCTATGCCAGCAACTTCTAACATAGTTGGGACAAGGTCTTTAACAAAGGCGAAATTTTTAACCATTTTGCCTTTCTCTAAAAATTTAGGAAACCAAGCAACAAAAGGAACACGTATTCCTCCCTCTGTAGAAAATGTTTTATAATAGCTATTGGGAGTATTAGCAGCTGCAGCCCATCCTGGTCCATAATCTGCATAAGAACCTTTTAGCCCCATCTTTGAATAGTCGCCATTATAGTCTTCCATAAAAGTGTATTCGTAGTTTGCTCTATACCATTTATCAAACCCAGGCTTTGTTGTTAGTTGGTTTGGATCGGCACCATTGTCAGAAAGAAATACAATTAAAGTATTATCATATTCTCCAATTTCTTTTAGATAACTTATTAATCTACCAATATTTACATCCATATTGTCTACCATTCCTGAATAGGCTTGCATTTTACGAGCATTGAATTTTTTTTGCTCATTTGATAGTTTATTCCAATCCTGAATTTTCCAATCTGGCTCTGTGGTAGCAGCATTATCTGTATTCAAATCTACATCTTTAGATACAATACCAAGTTTTTTCTGTTTAGCTAAACGATTTTCTCTAAGCTTTTCCCAACCTTCATCATAAACACCATTGTATTTATCGATATATTCTTTTGGAGCTTGGTGTGGATAATGAACAGCTTGGTAAGAAAGGTAAGCATAAAAGGGTTTGTCATCTTTCTTAGACTCACCAATATATTTCATCATTTTGTCTGTGTAATAATTTGATGAAAAATAATTTTCAGTTGGTAGGCTAACTTGCTTTTCATCTTCGTAATAATGAACTGCTTTATACATTGGAATGTAAGGTTGCTCAACCCAGTTATCAGCGCCGCTTTCCATTAATGCAAATGAGTGTTCAAAACCTTTAGCATATGGAATAGTAGTTTCGGAATGTCCTAAATGCCATTTTCCTACCATGTAGGTATGATACCCGCCATCCTGCATTCTAGTTGCAACAGAAATCACATCATCATTTAAATAACCTTCATAACCTGGCTTCCCAAATTGATTGTCTGCTTGGATTTCTGTCATATTACCAAGGCCTGCTCTATGGTTGTCAACTCCAGTCATTAGCATTGTTCTTGTTGGAGAACATGCTGCACCAACATGGAAATTTGTGAATTGAATGCCTTCATTTACCAGTTTATCTATGTTAGGTGTTTGGATTTCACTACCAAAAGAACCGATGTCTCCATACCCCATATCATCTGCTAAAATGATTAAAATATTTGGCTTTTTTGTTTGCTTAGAAAGCTCCTTTTTTTGATTGTTATTACATCCTATTAAAACAAAAAGGATAGCTAAAATTGATAAGCCTGTTATTTTCATATTGAGTGTTTTGATTTGTAATGAAGTTTAGTAGTAAGATATAAAGTTGATTAGATAGATATATACATACTTTATTATCTATAGTTATAAAATTAGCAGCGTTTGGTAATAATTACAAATGTTATTTTTAAAAACGAATTTAATTTAGAATGAAAATATGGATTACTTATTTGGTGTTACCTGTTGTTTCTAACAAAGTAATTGAGGTAGAAAATCATTCCGAAATAGGTAATTATTAATGTAGGGACATTAGAGTTAAATGCTAAATTAAAATTGGGGATAGAAAACCATTCTCTAAATGAAGTAGTAGCAATTGTGAGCATAAAGCCAATACCAAAAATAAATAATCCGATAATTGCAATTTTATTTACTGTTGATCTGTGTACTCCTTCCTTAACTTCTTGTGAGAAAAAATACCATAGAACAACTATACAAAAAACAGCTTCTATAGCAATTGCGGAGTAAACATTCGAAATATATAATCCTAAACCAATACTAGAAGAGTCTTCTCCAAATACATGATGAGGATACCCTGAAAAAAAATCAAGTATAAAATGCCCTGCAACTATTGCACTACCTATTAGCCCAATTTTAGCACTTTTAAAATAGAGCCTACCAAAAGCAAAAACTAAGATTAACCAAAACATTTGAGGTAGAAGATCATGACTAAACAGCATATTAGCTGTCATATTGTTGAGTGTTGCATTGAAAACATCTGAGGGTTCTGTTACTTCAATGCCTAAATAATGTAATAAGAACCATAATAAATCTTGAAGTTGAGAAGCTATCAGAAAATAGAGAAAAGTCCCTTTAGGATAGCTTTGCTTGTTTGCAATTAATGCTGTTGAGAAATGCCCGGCTAACATAGTGTAACTCGATTAAGGTAGTTAAAACTTTGTGATTAGATAATTTACGAAATAATACTGAAAAGTACTTTGGATTAGTTGATACACTCTCAATTACAGTAATACTACTAATTGCTATGTTTCTAATAAGAATAGTTAGATGTTTTGCTACTTTAAAATTTAGGAGAATAGTTAAGGTGAAAGAGTTATTCTAAAATAATAAAATATTGATATTGAGTTTGTATTTTTGTGTACCGAAATTTTAAATAGACACAAATGGGAAAACAGCAACCACTAAAAGAAGGGGAAGATTATTATATAGAAAATGGCTTGTATGTTTTTACTAAAGCCTTTCACGAAAAACGAGGGTATTGCTGTAAGAATCAATGTAAACATTGTCCTTGGGGTTTTAAAAAGAATAAGGTTAGAACATCTTTGTTTTAGCCTTAGTTATTGATATAAAATATGAGTCACCTCTTAGTTTTAATTAGGAAGTGACTCATTTACTTTACATAAATTTTGAAAACTATTTTTTGAGAACTTTATAACTTATATTTTGATCACCGTTGTGTATTCTGATAAAGTAAAAACCACTTTTGAATCCATTGAAATCTATATTTAATATTCTTTGATTATCGAAAGTTTTTTTAGAAACAACCTTACCGTCTAACGATATGATTTGAATTTCACCTTTAGATATTTTTTCAAAATTAATATTTAATTGATTGTCGATAGGGTTAGGAAAAAGACTTATTTTATCAAAAAGAGAGTATTCACTACTAGTTACTGTAGATAGGTTAATTAGAAATGTTTGATCGATTAATTGATTAGAATAGCTATCTGATACAGTAAAAGTAAATGTATCTGTATCAGCACTATTGCCATTATTAATATACCTGATTTTTTGATCAATGAGATCTTGCTGTGTGAAACTACTAATGTCATTTCCAATGTCATCTGTATTTTCGAGGTAACCATTATTTGGGTTCGTTGTAATAATAAATTGTAGTGATAAATTATCACTATCGCTATCATCTATTTCTAATTCCAAAGTTGTGATCGTAGCAGTATCACCAATGTTTAATGAGATACCATTATTTACAATAATAACAGGAGCATCATCATCTACAGGGTTAATGGTAATATTAAATGTTTGTCCATTTATTTCATTAGAAGCACCATCTGTAACCCTAAAAGTGAATGTATCACTAGTAGTGTTGGTTCCGTTGTGTACATACTGAATTTTACCGTCTGAAATATTCTGTTGCGTGAATGAATTAATACTAACGCCAGGATTATCAGAGTTTTCAATTTGCCCATTACTAGGAGCAGCAATAATAGTAAATATTAAAGTAGTATTGTCAGAATCACTGTCATCAGCTCCTAATTCAGTACTAGTAATATTTAATGAAGCACCTTCGTTTAGAGCTAAACCATTATTTGTAGTGATTGTAGGTGCATCATCATCAATAGGGTTAATTGTGATGTTAAATGTTTGGCCAGTATTTTCATTCGGAACACCATCAGCAATTTTAAAAGTAAATGTATCACTAGTAGTGTTGGTTCCGTTGTGTACATACTGAATTTTACCGTCTGAAATATTCTGTTGTGTGAATGAAGTAATACTAACGCCAGGATTATCAGAGTTTTCAATTTGCCCATTACTAGGAGCAGCAGTAATAGTAAGTATTAAAGTAGTATTGTCAGAATCACTGTCATCGGCTCCTAATTCAGTACTAGTAATATTTAATGAAGCACCTTCGTTTAGTGCTAAGCCATTATTTGTAGTGATTGTAGGAGTATCATCATCAATAGGGTTAATTGTGATGTTAAATGTCTGGCCAGTATTTTCATTCGGAACACCATCAGCAATTTTAAAAGTGAATGTATCACTAGTAGTGTTGGTTCCGTCATGTACATACTGAATTTTACCGTCTGAAATATCCTGTTGTGTGAATGAATTAATACTAACGCCAGAATTATCAGAGTTTTCAATTTGCCCATTACTAGGAGCAGCAGAAATAGTAAATATTAAAGTAGTATTGTCAGAATCACTGTCATCAGCTCCTAATTCAGTACTAGTAATATTTAATGAAGCACCTTCGTTTAGAGCTAAACCATTATTTGTAGTGATTGTAGGAGTATCATCATCAATAGGGTTAATTGTGATGTTAAATGTCTGCCCCGTATTCTCATTCGGAACACCATCAGCAATTTTAAAAGTAAATGTATCACTAGTAGTGTTGGATCCGTTGTGTACATACTGAATTTTACTGTTTGAAATATTCTGTTGTGTGAATGAATTAATACTAATGCCAGGATTATCAGAGTTTTCAATTTGCCCATTACTAGGAGCAGCAGTAATAGTAAATAATAAAGTAGTATTGTCAGAATCACTGTCATCAGCTCCTAATTCAGTACTAGTAATATTTAATGAAACACCTTCGTTTAGTGCTAAGTCATTATTTGTAGTGATTGTAGGTGCATCATCATCAATAGGGTTAATTGTGATGTTAAATGTCTGTCCCGTATTTTCATTCGGAACACCATCAGCAATTTTAAAAGTAAATGTATCACTAGTAGTGTTGGTTCCGTTGTGTACATACTGAATTTTACCGTCTGAAATATTCTGTTGTGTGAATGAAGTAATACTAACGCCAGGATTATCGGAGTTTTCAATTTGCCCATTACTAGGAGCAGCAGTAATAGTAAATATTAAAGTAGTATTGTCAGAATCACTGTCATCAGCTCCTAATTCAGTACTAGTAATATTTAATGAAGCACCTTCGTTTAGAGCTAAACCATTATTTGTAGTGATTGTAGGTGCATCATCATCAATAGGTGTAATAGTGATGTTAAATGTTTGATTTGAGAGTTCATTAGAGCCATCATCCGCAACTTTAAAAGTGAAAGAATCACTACTAGTACTACTTCCATTATGAACATATTGAATTTTATTGTCTATGATATTTTGTTGTGTGAATGAAGATATGCTCACTTCTGGATTATCAGAATTTTCTACTTGACCATAAGAACTAGAAGATGTAATAGTGTAAATAAGTGATGTGTCATCATCATCTATATCGCTACTTGATAGAAAAGTACTTGAAATTGTACCATTAGCATTTTCATTTATGCTCAAATTATTATTTACATTAATGATTGGAGCATCATCATCTAAACTAGTAACACCAATTGTTTTCGTACCATTTGCATTTCTGGATTGTGAATCATTTATATTAATAGTAATAATCCTATTGGAAGTTGCTGGATTTTGAGATGTATTTCTATATGATACAGCTCTTAATGTCTGTTGTACTAATGAACTTGATGCATTGCTATTAAACGTGATTGTTAAAGTAGTTGAATTAGTTACAGTTCCTTCTGTAGCACTTAATGTTCCAAAAACTGTACTTCCATCTTGTAAGTTAGAGCTACTTGTGTTTATGTTATTTACTATATTGTCAGGAATACTTATTTCATCATAAGTATCGGCATTGGTGGTAATTTGAACAGTTAATGTTCCTCCATCCCAATCACTATCAGATATTGATGCATTGGAATCTAACTGTAATGGAGATGATCCTTCATTATAATTAGAACTACTTGAGTTTATTGTAATAACTGGGTTGGTATTAGCAGGTAAAATGGATAGATCATTAGAAAGTGCACCTGTGTATAAGCTAACAGAATCAGTATTTGAAGCTAACCAATTACTTACAGTGTGTATTCTGATTAACCAATCAGGTTTAGTAGCACTACTTGTTGGCCCATCATAAATATAGTTATCATATTCACCAGCTGAGAGTTCTTCTTGTGATAAATTTCCTTTTAATTGTGCTTGAGTAAGCATACCATTAGCATTTGCATAGCTTGCATTACCTGTTCCATCTACAGTTGATAAAATAGTCATATTATCCGGAGCTTGAGAAGCAGCAGAGGTGTGGGTATTAGGAGAATCTAACCATCCATGTGTATTAGGAGAGCTATTATCACCATTAAAAGCATAAATCATTCCTGCTTCTGTGTTACTAGATCCGTCTAACCTTTGTATCGTTCCATTATATGTATTGTTATCTGTTTGATATATAAAAAGTTGATCTCCTGCAGAAAGATTCATATCAGATGATCCATTTGAATGGAATAATGTTCCATGATTTGGATTTTTAATAGCTAATGTAGTTGTAGACTCATTTGTAAACCTAATAATTGTCCCCGCGGTAATATTATTACCTACAGTCCATTTGAAAACATCTTCGGACCCATCAAAAGTGAAACCTGAATTATCATAACCTTCATCTGTAAGGAAAATGATAGAATTAGCAGGGATATCTGCTAATGCAACAATAGCAAATTGATCGTCGAGATCTGTATTTCTTGCAACTACGACTAAATCTGCAGAATTTAAAGTAGGCTGAGCGATTGATGTATGAAATTGAAGTAAATAAAAACATACAAAAAATAGAATTCGTGTAATTGTGTATTTCATAATAAGTTATTTTGATAATGGGATAGTTGAGATTAAAGGTTAATTAAAATTGTGTATTGAATTTGAGTAGATATTGTGAAATCATTTTTTATTTATTCTTATTTTAATAGTAATGATATAGTAGTTTTCTTTTGGAAGGGTTTTGATAGTGTGTTACGGTGATTGATATTATTGAGTGGCTATATTAGGTTTAAGTAGAGAATTACAACTATTAATTAATTTAATCTTTTTATTCATTATCGTCAATTATCATATTGATATTCAGTATTGTATGTATGTTTTTTTATTGTATTAAATTTTTGAGCATAAAAAAACGAACTCTTTAAATAACTAAGGAGTTCGTTTTCAATTAGAAATAGCTAAAAAAGGTATAAACTTATTTTTTAACTTCTTCTATAAACTAATAAGAATAAGTACCGTAAGGAGAATGGATATCTAACGATTTTCCACCTTCTTTATGTTCAACACGACCTACAATTTGAGCATCAACATTGAATGATTTCGAAATGTCAATAATCTCTTGAGCGTGTTTAGGATCTACATAGATTTCCATTCTATGGCCCATATTAAAGACTTTGTACATTTCTTTCCAATCTGTACCACTGTTTTTATGAATCATATCAAACAATGGAGGGATAGGGAATAAATTGTCTTTTATAACATGAACATTGTCTACAAAATGAAGCACTTTAGTTTGTGCACCACCGCTACAATGTACCATACCATGAATTTCTGGTCTTAATGCATCTAATACCTTTTTGATAATAGGAGCATACGTTCTTGTTGGAGATAATACTAATTTACCTGCATCTAAAGCTAAATCGGCAATAGTATCTGTAAGTTTTTGGTTACCCGAATAAATTAGTTCGTTAGGAACTTGTGGGTCAAAACTTTCAGGATATTTATCGGCAAGATATTTTGCAAATACATCATGACGGGCAGAAGTTAATCCATTACTACCCATACCACCATTGTATTCACTTTCATAAGTTGCCTGACCGTAAGACGCTAATCCTACAATAACATCACCACCTTTGATGTTGCTATTGTCTATTACCTCGTCACGACGCATTCGTGTAGTTACAGTACTATCTACAATAACTGTACGAACTAAATCTCCTACATCTGCTGTTTCACCACCTGTACTATGAATATCGAAACCATTGTCTCTTAGCATCTGAAGAACTTCTTCTGTACCATTAATCAATTCAGAAATAACTTCACCTGGTATAAGGTTTTTGTTACGCCCAATTGTTGATGATAAGAGAGTACTTCCTGTTGCTCCAACACAAAGTAAATCATCAGTATTCATAATAATTGCATCTTGAGCAATACCTTTCCAAACAGATATATCACCTGTTTCTTTCCAATATAGGTAAGCTAAAGAAGATTTTGTACCCGCACCATCGGCATGCATAATGGCACAGTAGTTTGGATCGCCTGTTAGAATATCAGGAACGATTTTGCAGAATGCTTTAGGAAATAAGCCTTTATCCAAACGCTTGATTGCATTGTGGATGTCCTCTTTTGAGGCGGAAACACCGCGTTGTGCGTATCGCTCTTGCATGAGATTCGATAAGTTGATATAAATTTGAAAAGCCCATAGCATCACGTACTTACGTGCGTATGTGCTAATGCCGTAAAATTATACTTTTTAATTAAGATTTATAAATATTTACCGAATTAAATGAAGTTAACGTTCCATTGCTACTTCGTGAGGTGTAATTATTTCTGCTTTATTACCCCAAGAATTCCTGATATAGTTCAAAACATCTGCAGCATCTTCATCGCTTAATGCCCCTTGTTCAGGCATAGAACCTTTATCATAAGTAACACCATTTATTTCAATTGGGTCTTCTAAACCATGGAGTACTTGTCTAATTGCTTGGCTTTTATTTTCTACTAAATATTTAATTCCAGCTAATGGAGGTACAGAAGGTTCTATACCTTGTCCATCTGACATATGACAATGCATACAATTAATCATATACACACCTTGTCCTCTTTTTATGCTTTCTTCTAATGGGGTATAAGTAAATGAAACCAAAAAGGAGGTTAAAAATGTAAGTAGGAGTAGTATTTTTTTCATGATAATTTCTTTTTAGGTGTTTGTTTTACGTTTATATGATAAATGTATGCTTTTTTATGAATATGTTAGGTGATAATGATCAATTTTATTGGTGCTTATGCAAACTTTTCAATGCCCAAGCCAAATAAAGCAAAATCATATTTTACAGGGTCGTTAGCATCAAATTGTTTTAAGTGATTGGTGAGTTCTACAGCTGCTTTCCAATCTGATTGTTTGCGGTCTAAGAGATGTAGTTTTCTACTCACGCGCTCAACATGTACATCTAGTGGGCAAATCAGTTGTTTGGTTTGAATTGTATTCCATATACCAAAATCAACTCCTTTGTCATCTTTTCTAACCATCCACCTCAAAAACATATTTATTCTTTTACAAGCTGATTTTCGAGCGGGAGTAGCAATATGTTTTCTGGTTCTTTGTGGTGCATCATCTTGATTAAAAAAATAATCATGGAACCCGATTATAGCATTTTCTACATTTTGATCTTCCTTGTTGAATCCAAGTAAAAAAGCATCTTCTAAAGAATTGTATTTTTGATAATGACGCTGAAAGAAAGATAAAAAATATAAAGTATCAATGTCATTAAAAGTTCGGTGCTTAAAAGTAAGGAATGGTTTCAAATCAGCTTCTGTATGATGCATAATAAAATCATGAGGAGCATTGTCCATCATGTTCACCAACTCATTACATTTATTGATAATTGTTTTTCTTTGCCCCCAAGCAAGCATCGATGCCCAAAAGCCCATAATTTCAATATCTTCTTTTTTTGTGAATTTATGAGGGATACAAATTGGGTCATCTTTAATAAAATTAGGCTGATTGTATTTTTTGTAACTATTTTCTAAAAGATCTATCATTTAAATTTATTTACGATTATCATTGAATATGCTTCAAATTAGTCGATTTAGGACGATTATTTCTTAATGATTGTAATATTTCTGCTTTTTTTTGCAAATAGTTTGGAGTGAATAGGGTTCTCAATTACCTTTGCACTCGCAAAAAACAGTTGCTCCGTTCGTCTAGGGGTTAGGACGCCAGGTTTTCATCCTGGTAGCACGGGTTCGAATCCCGTACGGAGTACATAGTCTAATTGAGACTTAAAATCAATACCCCGCTCCGTTCGTCTAGGGGTTAGGACGCCAGGTTTTCATCCTGGTAGCACGGGTTCGAATCCCGTACGGAGTACATAGTCTAGTTGAGACTCAAAATCAATACCCCGCTCCGTTCGTCTAGGGGTTAGGACGCCAGGTTTTCATCCTGGTAGCACGGGTTCGAATCCCGTACGGAGTACATAGTCTAATTGAGACTTAAAATCAATACCCCGCTCCGTTCGTCTAGGGGTTAGGACGCCAGGTTTTCATCCTGGTAGCACGGGTTCGAATCCCGTACGGAGTACATAGTCTAATTGAGACTTAAAATCAATACCCCGCTCCGTTCGTCTAGGGGTTAGGACGCCAGGTTTTCATCCTGGTAGCACGGGTTCGAATCCCGTACGGAGTACATAGTCTAGTTGAGACTCAAAATCAATACCCCGCTCCGTTCGTCTAGGGGTTAGGACGCCAGGTTTTCATCCTGGTAGCACGGGTTCGAATCCCGTACGGAGTACATAGTCTAGTTGAGACTCAAAATCAATACCCCGCTCCGTTCGTCTAGGGGTTAGGACGCCAGGTTTTCATCCTGGTAGCACGGGTTCGAATCCCGTACGGAGTACATTATCCTGTTTCAGAAATGAGGCAGGATTTTTTTTTTGCTTTTTTTGTAGCATCAGATAAAAATTTAAAACTACACGTAACTCATTTCGTTTGATTTCGTTAACTTACTATAGCACAAATTTAAAGTGCATTTATGTCAAATTAATTAACGAAATAAAACCATGAGTAAGAAAGACAATCCATTTGAGGATATTCTAAATGATTTTGTGTTTCCTAGAATGAAAGATGACTTTCAGAAGGACAAAGTAAAGAACACAATCAAAAATGTATTTGAGGCAGTTCAAGGGGCTGTAGAAGAGGCTCAAGAAGCATCTAAGACTGTAGATGTAGAAGTAACTAAGTCTAAATCGGAAAACCCTGATACGGAGAATATCCATGTCGAAATCAAATCAAAGAAAAAGAAGAAGCACAAAGAAGAGGAAGTTCCAGTGTCTTCAAACGAGGTTGAACAATTAAAAGCAGAAGTAAAAATGCTTAAATCTCAACTTGGTGATAAAGAAGAAATCATTTCATTGTTAAAACAACAAATAGAAATGTTGAAATCATAAATTGAAAAATTACTTCAATAAAATTAGCACATCATAAACTGGTGTGCTTTTTTTATGTACTTAGATTTATAAGGAATAAAATATTTTTGAACTCAAAACTGTTGTTTTTGTACTCTAAAAGGCATTCTCAAGAAAAAAATATAAAAAATATCACTTTTCATAAAATATAATCTTCTCTTATCCGACTTAAGAGATAGATACAATAATTATGGCAGAGAAAAACGAAAATATAGAAAACACATTCCAAGAGGAACAAGGCCGTTTGAAGAATTACATCAAAGGTAAGGTAGGTTCAATGGAAGATGCGGAAGACATCGCTCAGGATGTGTTTTTGAGTTTTGTTGGGGGATTTGATGAGATCTCTGATTTGCGCAAATCAATCTCTTGGCTCTATACTGTCGCTAAAAATAAAATTGTCGATTACAGAAGAAAGAAAAAAACAGTTTCTATCGAAGATCAAAATTCAAAAATAGATGATGAAGAAGGCTTACGTTTAATGGATCTACTACCTTCTTTAGAATCAATGCCAGATGAACAACTAATGTTGGACATGATATGGGAAGAAATTCAGCTGAGATTGAAAGAGCTTCCGAAAGAACAACGTGAAGTTTTTGAGTGGCATGAATTAGAAGGGTATAGCTTTAATAAGATATCTGATATTACTGGAAATTCTGTAAACACACTGATAAGTAGAAAGCGCTATGCTGTATTGTATCTGAGAGAACATTTAGAAGACCTCTTTAATCAGCTTAAAGAATAAATGGTTAAAAATAATTCTTCATTAAGAAATAATCACAGAAAAAATATATTATGAAAAAGTTTTCGAACAAAAAGAGAATTGCTAAAATGATGGCATTTGGGGTTGTAGCGGTTACTGCAGTGACATTAACTTTTATGCTGTTATGGAATTGGCTAATGCCTGTAATATTTGGGTTAACAACTATTACTTTTTGGCAAGCTTTAGGTTTACTAGTAATGTCAAAAATTGTATTTGGCAAAGGGAAAGGACCAGGTTTTAGGGGGAAAGAAAAAGCGATGATGCGTAGAGAGAAATTTATGCACCAGATGAAAAATAGAAAATGTAAAAAGGAAGAAGAAAATACTGATTTTACAGATTCAAAGGAGTAATAATTTAAAATGAAAATTTTAGAAAAAATATTAAAGTCAGTACTTACTGAAACTGAGATTATCTATAAGAAACAATTATCTAAGTCTGCATTTCATATTCGGATTCAAAGTGATGAGTTTTCAAAAATGAATATTATTCCTGGAGCTTTTCTTAGAGTTGGTATTGGAATTGGCAAAGACGAGTTGTCGATGAAAGATAAAATTAGGAGTTATAGCATATGGAATGTTGATCTTAAAAATGGGGTAATAGATATTGCTGTAGCTACTCATAGTAATGGTATTGGGTCGTATTGGGTTTCAAATTGTAAAGTGGGTGATAAGCTATTTTGTAAATTGAAAACTGGAAAGTTTTTGATGGATGAAATGTCGGATAGTTACCTAATGATTGGAGACCTTTCAGCACTGTCTCATTTGTACATGATTCAGAGGGAACTTGGACCTAATAAATATATTAAAGGTATAATTTATAGTGAAAATCAAGATGATTTTTTTCCTGATGTAGACAATAAGACTCCTTTTGATTTTTATAAGAAACCTCAAAATCCAATAAATGAGGTTCTTGATGAAATAAAAAAAAGCCTTCCATTAATGAAAGGGAGGCGAATGGTTTATATAGCTGGTGATAGCCGTCTTTGCGTTGCTCTTACTCAATTTTTTAGGAAAGAGCTGAAGTGGGAGGTTTCTCAAATTAAGGCTAAGCCGTTTTGGAACCCGGAGAAGAAGGGATTGGAGTAGAACTAAAAAGAAAAGTCCTTGCAAATCTATTTTGCAAGGACTTTCTTATTTATGATATATAAGAGTGACTTAAATACTCATTTCTACAATCTCCTGTACCTTCTCTAAAGAGATATCTTGACGTTCACCTAATCCTAACCATTTACGATCAGCAAAACGATCTACGATAGTTTTAGCAACTTCCGCATAATCTTCTGTATAATCAGAAATTTTAGTGTCAATACCCATTGAATGGAAGAATTCTACAGTTCTCTCGATAGTAGCTTGTGCTCTATGTTCAATATTACCTTCTGTAATTCCCCAAACACGTTCGCCATATTGAGCTAATTTATCTTTTTTATTATTAAACATCACTCTATATAAGTTAGGTCCAATAATAGCTAAAGTTCTAGCATGGTCAATTTCATATAATGCAGTAAGTTCATGGCCTATCATGTGAGTAGCCCAATCAGTTGGTACTCCTTGCTGAATTAAACCGTTTAATGCCATTGTGCAACACCACATAAAGTTACCAGCAACAGTACTATCGCCAGGGTTGGCAATAACTTTAGGTCCAATTTCTACTAATGTTTGTAGTACTCCCTCTGCAATACGGTCTTGTAAAGGAGCATCGGCAGGGTAAGTAATATATTGTTCTAAAACGTGTGTAAAAGCATCTGTAATACCATTTACAATCTGTCTTTGAGGTAATGAAGCAACAACCCTAGGATCTAAAATAGAGAATTTAGGAAAACATAGAGGGCCTCCAAAAGCTAATTTCTCTTTTGTTTCTTCTCTAGTAACTACAGAACCTGAGTTCATTTCAGAACCCGTTGCAGGTAAAGTTAAGATTGTCCCAAATGGAACAGCTTCAGTTACTTTTTTCCCTAATCCTTTTTTAATAATATCCCAAGGCTCACTTTCTGTAAATGGAATAGCAACACATAATAATTTTGTTGCATCAATTACAGAACCACCACCAACAGCTAAAAGGAAGTCTACATTTTCTTTGATGGCAAGTTCTCTAGCTTTCATTATTGTTTCATAACGAGGGTTAGCTTCAATTCCTCCAAAATCAACAACATTACGGTCTTTTAAAGCTGTATGTACTAAATCATAAATACCATTTTTCTTTACACTTCCACCACCAAATAACACCATAATGTTTTTAGCATCTGCAGGAATGTACTTGTTTATTTCTTCAATTCTGTTTTCACCAAATACTAGGCGAGTAGGGTTCCAAAGCTCAAAATTTTTCATTGATAAGGTTTTCTTATGTTTATATTTTTTTGTTGATGCAAAGCTGCTAAAATAAAATTTATCAAAAAATTGATATAGGTTAAGAAAGCATCTTCACAGAGTAGTTAACTCTATTTTGGTAAAAACAGTTTTAGTAAAGTGATATTTTAAATCAATAAATAGAATTATTGATTAAAGAATCTTATTTCTACCTTTGCATCAGTATAAAAATAGAAAAAAGATGGCAAAAAAGCAGACAATATTTATTACAGGAGCATCGTCAGGAATTGGTAAATCAATTGCAGCAGCAGCTGTAAAAAAAGGTTATAATGTAATTGGTACTTCTAGGAACCCTGATTCGACAAAAGATAAATTAGAAGGTGTTAAATATGTAGCCTTAGATGTTTCTAGTTCTGAAAGTATTGACGCTTGCTGGAATGAAATAAAAGATACTCCAATTGATGTTCTTATTAATAATGCGGGACAGTCTCAAATAGGGCCTGTAGAAGAAACATCTATGGAAAAATTTAGGTTTTTATTTGAAGTGAATTTCTTTGGGGTTTTAAATCTTACAAAGAAAGTTTTACCTCAAATGCGTGAAAGGAGAGGCGGTACTATTATTAATGTAGGCTCATTAAATGGTAGATTTGCAGCACCATATTACTCTAGCTATTGTGCAACAAAATTTGCAATGTCTGGATGGACACAATCTTTAAGAAGTGAGATGAAAGAATTTGGAGTTACTGTAGCCTTAGTAGAACCTAATCATATTGCTTCGAATATTGTTCCTGACTTTAATTGTTCAGAAGATTCTGAATATTTCCCTTATGCAGATAATATTCGTCAGAGTGTAAAAGGAAGTATGTCAGAAGCAGAAGCATCTTCTGTGATTTCAGATACTGTAATGGAAGTGATAGAAACTAAAGCACCGTCTCCGATTTATGTTTCTGGTGGTAATGCAAGTATGTTGGCTTTTGCAAAGAGATTTTTACCAGATGCCTTTGCAGAAAAGTTAATTAGAAAAACATATGGTCTAAAAGACTAGATATATAAATGATTTAAACAAGAAGAGGTTGTCATAATTGACAACCTCTTCTTGTTTTTATTAAAAAACAAAAAGTAGTTATTTTTTAAGAATTTTTTTACGGTAAGAATTATTATCATTGTCTTGAACATTGATAATATACATACCAGGTAATAGAGAAGAAACATCTAAAGTTGATATTGATTCAGATGTTTCGTAGCTCATTAATAAGTTACCTAAATTATTGAAAATAGAAATAGTATAGTTATTACTATTTTTTAAACTTAATGTAAGCTGATTTTCTACAGGATTAGGATAAGTAGAAATTAATTGTTTTTCTAAATCTATTGCATTAGGAGTTTCTATATCCTCTTCCTCATTGTCATCCTCTTCTTCATCAACAACTTTATCTTCTTCTGAAATATAAATTATTTGAGGTGCAGCTGTTGAAACGGATAAATCAAAATCATCATTGTTTAAGATTCTGAATAATGATAAACTTTCATCAATAGTGTTATTTGCATTAGGAGTAATACCATTATTGATAGTTGAAAACCAAGTAGATGAGATATCATATTGTTCATCAGTAGTTGCCATGGTTAATCCAATATTAGTAGTATTGTAATTTCCATCTTCATAAATTTCAGCAATAGTATTATTATAAATAACTACATTATCATAATCAGAGTTAGCTTCAATACTAATATTTAGATTATTTGAAATAATAGAATCTCTATTGATAACAAATTGATTAACAGTAGTTACATCCTCAAGAAGTTCGTTATATGCTCTCTTGTAAAATCCATTATCAGTTTCAATAAATATATTATCTCCTGCTTTAGAAATACTATTTACATTGGGGAATACATATTCTTGATCTTCTATTGTAACTAACCCCTTATTTTTCATTGCAAAGGTATTAACTTCTCCGGTTTTAGAAGAAATGATTCCAAGTCCATTTTGAAGGACTAATTGTTCGTCAGCATATATTTCTTGCCCAAATCTTGTGTAGGTACTGTCTTCTTCCTCTATTAATTTATTGTTATCATCAATATAATAACGTCCTTTTTTCTTAAATGCATCATTAATTGTTAGGTAATGTCCCCCTTCAAAATTTTGAATATCTTTTATCGAAGTTGTGATATCAGATAATTCCCATGTAGTACCATCTGTAGAGATATATGTAGTAGCAGACGAGGAACCTCTTTTTTGAGCTATTAATTTATTCTTTGTAGCAACTAAACTCCACATATTAGGAGGCAAGTCTGTAGATACTTCTTCCCAATTAATTGTAGATAACTCAGTTTTAAATATTTTTCTTGTTGATGCAACATATAAAGAGCCATTAAATGATGTGATGTAGTTAACATATTCTCCATCTATATTTTTGAAGAAAATTTCATTCCATTCAGTATCAGTTAATTTCTTTATGTAAACTCTGTAATCATTCCAAACTACTTGATAATCATCTAATGTTAGGTTACCAGTTAAACTATAAATTGGTAGTTCATTAAAACTTTCAAATTGATCATTTTTATAGCTTATATATCCTTCATCTGTAGCAATAACAAATTGATCATCATATATAAATGAACCTTCGACTTGAGTGTCATTGAGCCCTTTACCATAAGCTGTTTCATCAATATATTTTACAATACCAGTTTCTGTTCCGTAGATTAGCTCATCTGCAAAAAATATTGTATTGATATCTTCTACATTAATATCAGTTGGTGTTTCCCATTTTACAGCAGTTGTTCCAGAATAGACTGCTTTACCATCATCTGTAATTCCATAAAGTTTACTGTTATTTTCTATTATATGTTTTACTACAACATCTGCTTCGCCTTGTGCTAAACCCCATCCATAACCAAGGCTATGTCTTGTTCCATCAGTTGTATTTACAATTAGATTACCGTAAAAAGTAGTAGTCATAGATACTATTTCTAACCCAAGTACTTGGTCCCATTTTTTATCTTCATCTGTCTCATCAGGAGCATATTTATAAAGACCTGTAGCTGTTCCGGCGTAAATATTGTTTTCTAAAAATGATACTCCAGTAAGCTTCTCTCTTGAGCCAACATTTTCTAGCTGCGTCCAGTTTGTACCATAGTCAGATGTTGTAAATATTAATTCTTTGGTGTAAGCTACCAAAGTATTATTTTTTAATTTAAAGAAACCTTGAACACTACCACCTAAGAAAACACGATCCATTGCTGTCCAAGTATCACTATCTTTTGATTTTCGGAAGATATCGATACCACTACCAACAAAAAGGTAATCATCAATGCAATAAATTGCACCTACACCATTTTTTGTGAAATCGTAATTGTCTTTTACCCATGTACCATCTTCATAATGATATAAAGCTTTAGAGGACCCAGCTAATAGGTTGTTTTCACAGTCATACCCAAAACTTTGGACGTTGGCATAATCAGGTAAATCCAGTTTTTCCCATTGCGAGAAAGAAAAGTGTGACAATAGTAAGCACACTAGTAAAAGTTTAAACTTGTTCATTTTAGTTTTTAATAGATTTTTAAAAAAGCATGAAATAGGTTAAAAGAGATGAATTATCTCCTTTATTTTAGTTTTAGTCGGTTTGCCTTATTTCACAGTAACTTAGTTTTAAAAAAGAAGGTCTCAGTCTTCAGTTTTTCAGCTTAATATTAAAAGTAGTAAATTCTATAAAATAAAATAGCATTTACCTTTATAAAAAGTAAATGCTATTCGTTTTGTATTATCTGTATATAAGTAATTTATATCAAATCACTTATACTTAATAAAGACTCTTCTGTAAGTGGTTTAGTAACAAACTTTACCACATATTCGTTATTCACTATTCTTTCAATATCAGATTCATTATCTGAACTTGATAGAATGGCTATTTTGCATTTTTCTTTTAACTCATCAGGGAAGCTTTCAAATTCATATAAGAATACGAAACCATCAACGATTGGCATATTAATATCTAGTAAAATTAGACTAGGTAAATTGCCTTTTAAGTCAAAACGCTCTTGAAGAAATTCCAATGCTTTTTTGCCAGAATTCTTAATAACAATTTCTTCAGCAAAATCTGTTAACTCAATAATTCTACTATTTATAAAATTATCTGTGTCGTTATCATCGACAAGTAATATAGTTTTTATTTTTTTGCTCATGTTTTGGATTCCTGATAGTTTACGTTCTAACTAAAATAGTTAAGTGGCAGTACAAAATGTATTTTCAATTAATTCTTAAAATACTAAAATTATTCCATAAGTCATTTTAAGGAGGTTATTTTGATAATTTTTTTACATTTCAATAGTCTGTTTTTGTTTAAAGAAGTGAATGTGTTCTTTAAATGACAATTCGAAATTATAAAAAATCTCTCAATATTACAGTGTTAATATTGAGAGATACCTATTATTTTTTCCAATGGATGATTTTATCTGCAATTTTCCTGTCATTTGATAGTCTAGGAACCTTATTTTGACCTCCTAACTTACCAATGGACTTCATATATTGTTGAAAAGCATCTCTTTGCAATGCTGAAATAACTAAAGTTCTTGTTATTGATCCTGTGATTAAATCATCATAGTAAACATTCAACTCTCGTAGTTTATTGTCTATTGTTAATGCAAATGCATCGGGATCATTAGGCTCATTTTCATAAGATATTAACCACTCATGATAAGGTAGCCCTTCTGTTGGGTTTACTTGTGGAGCAACAGAAAACTCTGTTATTTTAACTTCAGGATGCTGTTCTAAAGCATATTTCATCGCTTTTTCTACTTCAGTACCAATAACGTGTTCTCCAAAAGCAGAAATAAAGTGTTTAATTCTTCCTGTAACAAGTACTCTATATGGAGATTTTGATACAAATTTTACTGTATCACCAATAGAGTAACCCCAAAGTCCTGCATTAGAATTAATAATAAGAGCATAGTTTTTACCAATCTCTACTTCTTCAATTCTAAGTCGGGTAGGGTTTTCTTCAAAATACTCATCAGTTGGAATAAATTCAAAGAAAATACCTGAATCCAATTGCATCAAGAGCCCTTCTTCTGTTTGAGTATCTTGGAATGCAAAGAACCCTTCAGAAGCTGGATATGTTTCAATAGAAGGTATTACTTTCCCGATTGAATCAAATAACTTGGTTTTGTAAGGTTCAAAATTTACTCCTCCATAGATAAACATATCAAAGTTTGGGAAAGTTTCGTGAATTGGCTTTCCTGTACGTTCAATAATTCTATCAAAATACATTTGTACCCAAGGTGGAATTCCAGAAATTAACGACATATCTTGATGAATTGTCTCATCAATAATTCTATCTAATTTTGTTTCCCAATCTTCAATACAATTTGTTTCATAACTAGGCATTTGATTTGTTCTCAAATAACCTGGTACATGATGGTTGACAATTCCAGATAGCCTTCCAGAGAGTATATCCCCAGATTTTCCTAATACAGGACTCCCTGAAAGAAAAATAAGCTTACGATCTAAGAAGTCAGCATTTCCAGTTTCATGTATATAATTCAGCATCGCATTCTTTGCAGAATTAATATGATTAGGAATAGAATCTTTTGTTAAAGGAATATATTTAGCACCAGAAGTTGTACCAGATGTTTTTGCGAAATAAGTGGGTTTATCTCTCCATAAAACATCACTTTCTCCTGCTATTACACGATCTATATAAGGACGAAGGTCTTCGTAGTCACAAATAGGAACATGCTTTTTAAAGTCTTCGTAATTTTTTATATCTGCAAAATGATGGTCTTTACCGAAAGCTGTTGTTTTACCTATTGTAATAAGATTTTGAAAAACACTTTCTTGTGCTTGACTTGGATTGTTTGCCCATTTTAACTGCTGCTTTACAATGTATGCAGCGTATGGTTTGCTTAGAAATGATCTTATACCCATATCTACTAATAATCTATTGAATAAGTTATGGTTGTATTGGACTTGGTTCTACATGAATCAAGATGTCTGCTATTTCATTAAAATCAGCTTTTAAAGAATCTTTTACGGCATGTGCAATATCATGACCTTCTCTTACTGATTTTTCTCCATCAACAATAATATGTAAATCGACATAAAATTTAAAACCCATTTTTCGAACAAAACATTTCTCTGTGTCAATAACACCATCCACTTTTACAGCTTCTTGCTTAATTAAGTCAATGAGGTCATCGTAAAGGTTTTCGTCCATGATTTCACCAAAAGCAGGTCGGAAAAGTAAGTAACTATTAAATAAGATAATCCCTACAGCAAATAATGCAGCCCAAGAGTCTGCGTGTTCATATCCTTCGCCACCAAAAATAGAAATACTAATTCCTATAAATGCAGAAAGAGAGATAATAGCATCACTTTTATGATGTCCTGCATCAGCTTCTAAAGAAGAACTATTTAATTGTTTTCCTTTATGGAGAACATATTTATAAAGACTGTATTTAATTAATATAATAATACCTAAAACGATAAGTGTATATGAAGAGGGTATTGAAGTATCACTTGATGAAATTCTTTCAATACTTTGTACACCAATTATTAAAGCTGAGGTAATTAAAAAACCAATAGTTATAAAAGTGGCAAAAGGCTCAATTTTTCCATGCCCGTAAGGATGATTTTCATCTGGGGCTTTTGTAGAAAAATTTAGACCAGCTAAAACAACAAAAGAAGAAATAATATCGGCACAAGATTCAATTGCATCGGCTATCATAGCCTGAGAATTTCCTATTATTCCTACGGTACCTTTAACAGTTGTAAGAATTATATTACCAATAATGCTATACCATGTTGTTTTAAAAGCTTTTTTTTTCTCTTCTTTTGAGATCATTTATAATTTTTTTGAAGCTTCTTCTAATAGTTTCTGTTTGTCTATAGGAACAACCCCAACATGCTCACAAACTAATCCTCCACCTAAATTTGCTAAGGCAGCAACTTTTTCCATTGGCAATCCAATAGCAAGTGCTAACGATGCAATACTAATAACAGTATCACCTGCTCCAGATACATCTGCAATTTCTCTTTTATGGGCAGGAATATGTGCTTCATTCGTATGGTCAGTAATATACACGCCATGTTCTGATAAAGTAACCATGGTGTGTGTATTTTCCATTTTAGCTTTTAATTCTTGAGAAGCTGCTTTTACTTCATCAATTACATTTCCATCAAAATCAAATTTCAAACCTTCTCTCATTTCTTTTAAGTTTGGTTTGAAAAGAGTGACTCCAACATAATCAAGAAAGTTTCTTTTCTTAGGATCAACAGTAGTTGGAATACCTTTCTCTGAAGCAATTTTAACTACTTCAGTAATTAATGTTGGGGTGATGACACCTTTATCATAATCTTCAAATATAATAACATCAGCATCATCTGCTAACTTTTTGATTCGCTCAAGAAGTAAAGAAGTATCATTTGATTTTAAAGGTCGAGCATCTTCGTTATCAATACGAAGTACATGTTGTGCACTTGCAATAACTCTATGTTTAACTGTGGTTATTCTTTCAGTACTTTGTATTAAGCCATCTCTAGAAATACCTAAATTATCACATAACCCTAAAAAAGTTTCTGCTTCGGCATCATTACCAATTACAGCACATAAAATAGGTTCAGCACCAAGAAAATGTAAGTTTTTAGCCACGTTTGCAGCTCCACCCATTCTTGATTCTTTTTTGTTGACATCGACGATAGGCACGGGAGCTTCTGGCGATATACGATCTACATTACCCCATATGTAAGAGTCGATCATAACATCTCCAATAACCAATGCTTTTAAGCCATTAAATTTCTCTAGGGCTTCTTTAATATCAAGTGCCATTTTATTTTTCTTTGATTGAGATCTCTAAAATTGGGTCTTCCCTTTAAACAAAAGTAAGGAAGTAATAGGTACAAAAGAGGAATGAATTATTTATAAATCTTAATTCATTCCTCAAATGTTACTATTATTATATACTAAACTAGATTAGCAAGAGCTAACTTTATTTTTTTGCATGCTTCTACAAGTTCTTCGTCAGAAGCTGCGTATGAAATTCTAATACAGTTTGGTGCTCCAAATGCAGCTCCAGCTACAGTAGATACATGTGCTTCATTTAAGAAGTACATTGCCAAATCACTTGAGTCTTTAATTATAGTTCCGTTAAACGATTTGCCAAAATATGCACTAAAATCTGGGAAAATGTAAAAAGCACCTTGTGGTAGATTTGTTTTTACACCTTCTATTTCATCAAGAAGCCCTTTAAGTAAACCTCTTCTTCTTAAATAGGCAGTGCGCATTTCATCAATTACTGAACGGTCGCCTTTTAATGCGGCTAAAGCGGCTCTTTGAGTGATAGTATTAATACCAGAAGTAACTTGTCCTTGAATAATTATGCAAGCTTTTGCTACTGCTAATGGAGCAGCAATGTAGCCAATTCTCCAACCAGTCATTGCAAATCCTTTAGAAAAACCGTTAACTACAATTGTACGGTCTTTTACATGATCAAATTCAGCAATACTCACATGTTTACCTCCAAAGTTGATGTATTCATAAATTTCATCAGAAATAATATAAATATCATCGTGCTTTGCAACTTCATCGGCAATTTCCCTCAGTTCATCTTTTGTAAATACAGTACCAGTAGGGTTACAAGGTGAAGAATAAAGAATAGCTTTTGTTTTAGGAGTAATTGCAGCTCTTAATTGTTCAGCAGAAACCTTGAAATCATTATCAATATCACCACTTAAAATTACAGGCTTACCACCAGCAAGTATAATTTGATCTGTATAAGATACCCAATAAGGAGAAAATACAATAACTTCATCTCCCTCATTTAAAAGACTCAACATTACATTTGCAATAGAATGTTTTGCCCCAGCAGAAACTACAATATTTTCCATTTTGTAGTCCAATCCGTTTTCAGTCTGTAATTTTTCTGCAATAGCAGTCCTTAATTCTGGGTAACCAGGAACAGGAGGGTATGAGAAATATTTACCATCATCTATAGCTTGTTTTGCTGCATCTTGAATATACTGAGGTGTTGCAAAATCAGGCTCACCAAGGTTTAACTTTATCACTTTAGTACCTTTCGCTTGTAATTCTCTAGCTTTTACAGCCATTACTAAAGTGGCAGATTCTGTGATATTATCAAAACGATTCGATAATGTTAGATTTGTTCCCGTTTGTGTTCCCATCCTATTACTACTTTTAATTTCGTTCTTTAAAAAATATAGAATGCGAAATTAAGATTTTGAATGCTTTGGTCAACACTTTTGACATATTAAATATGAATGATTTTCATTATTTACTGATTAATACCATTTCTTTACATTCTTTCTCATCTACAACAAAAACCATATGGTGTCTTTTATTGAATAATTTTGCTTCAATTTTATAGACATCATCACAGTAATAAAGCACAAATTTATATTTTTTGAGAGGTAGAGAAATAGCAGTAATTTTTTTTGTGTTTAAGCGAGCAATAAGCCCTTCGTCTTGATAAATTTCAACTTCTAATCCATTTAAATTTTGTGATTGATGATTAATAACCTCAAGTAATAATTTGGTTTGTTGATCTTCTGAGTTTGAAGATAAATTAGGAAGTGAGAATAAAGTATAAGTAAGTAGAAAAAGGATAGTATGTGACATAATGTTAGGGAGTTATGAGTGTATGGGTTCTCTTAATTTACTAAAAAAAATGCACAAAAAAAAGGTTGTTTACCCTGCAGTAAACAACCTTTTAATTTAAAACTAACTTTTAAATTATAAGTCAGTTAAATCTTTAGGAGTATCTGTAAAACTACCTTCTGTAATTTCTTTATTATTATCTTCTCCATATGCTTTGAAACTAAATGTGCCTGATAATTTATCATCAGAAACATTAGAGAAATTAAATCTGATATAACCATTCGCATCAACATTTCCTACAATATCAGCTAGAGTAGTTCTATGAAGATTTACATCTTTTTGTTCAGCTAATGCGGCAACAGCTATCAAATCTTGATTTTTGTTATATTCTGTAATTAAATCAGCAATATCAGAAGCATTTACATTCTCTAAGTATAAGGCTCCAATTAAAGCCATCTTAGGATTTAATGCTAACGAAGCAGCATTTGAAAGACTAATGTCAATATCTTGAGAAGTAGATACTAAATCTGAGTGAATAAAAGCGAGGATAGCATCACCTTTAACATCTGGGTTTGTTACAGAGAAAGAAATATCAGTAAAATAAATAGAAGTAATATTGTCTGATGTACGGAAACCAGCATAGTTACTAAAATCTTTAGAAGCACCATCTACATTTGCTGTAGCATCACCATAACTAACAATTGAATCGATAGCATCATTTAATGCATCATCAATAGCGTCAGAACAAGAGGTGAACATAAATGCAGCACAAACGAATAGAAGAAATTTAATTTTCATAGTTGAAAAATTAATTGATAAAAAAATGAGTAGTCTCAACATAGGTAAATTGAAACTACTCTTAATAAGTTGATAGTAATAAATATACAATAATTGTGCTTAAGTTATAATTTTGATCCTTCTAGGTAGAATATTTCTGTTCCAGAGATATTATATGATAAACTTATTCTACCACTCTCAGTTATAGAACCCGATAAGTTTGCATTCGAATTACTATTAATTGTTTTTGAAAGGTTAAACATTTTATTTTCAGCATTTCCTTCTACTAATACCTCTTTATAAGTAGTATTTAAGAAGTTTTGAGAAGAACTTCCAAAAGAAACAGTAATGTCGTTTACAATAACTTGTACATCTACTATTCTACTATCTTTTTCTGTAATAATAATTTCATCTCCTAGCTGAGTTGCACTAATTGTAGTTTGGCCTTGACTTGTTTTAGCTGAAATTTGATTAATTCGATAAGTTCCTTCTACAATAGCTGCTGTGTTAGAAATATCTGTGTTTTCACATGATATGAATGCTAGTAGTGAGATAATACAAAGTAATAAATTAAGTTTTTGATTCATGACGATGGGATTAAGTTCAATGTTGGGGCAATGCCTTTGTTTCTATAAGTTAATAAATATTTACGATAAAAATATTGTACTTTATAAAGAATCTTTTGATAATGTATTTCGTTTAATATAAAGAATGGAGGATAAGAATTAAAAATATAATTTTCAGATGGATCTGCAATAAAAATGATCTTATCTATAGTGTGATGAATGTCATTTATAGAACTGATATCTAACTGTATATTTGTCCTCATTAAAATTTATACCAAACCAAGTAGGTAAAAATTATCAAAAGTTATGAACAAGAAAACAATCTTAATGATCTTAGATGGATGGGGAATTGGTCCTGATCCTAAAGTTTCAGCAATCGATCAAGCTAATACTCCTTTTGTAGATTCATTATACACAAAATATAAGCATAGTAAATTAGAGGCATCTGGATTAGCAGTTGGTCTTCCTGAAGGTCAAATGGGTAACTCAGAAGTTGGACACATGAACTTGGGTGCAGGTAGAGTTGTTTACCAAATGTTGGTAAGAATTAACCAAGCTGTTCAAGACGGTTCAATTGCCGACATCCAAGAGTTACAGGATGCATTCTCTTATGCTAAAGAGAACAATAAAAAAGTTCATTTTATTGGTTTAGTTTCTAATGGAGGTGTTCACTCTCATATTGGTCATTTAAAAGGATTATTATCTGCAGCTAATGCAGCAGAACTTGGTAAAGATCAGGTATTTGTTCATGCATTTACTGATGGACGTGACTGTGACCCTATGTCTGGTAAAGGTTTTATCCAAGATGTAGAACAACATATGGAAAAAACTACTGGTCAAATTGCTTCAGTTGTTGGACGTTACAATGCAATGGATAGAGATAACCGTTGGGAAAGAGTAGCAAAAGCATACAAAGTAATGGTTAACGCAGAAGGTAAAGAAGTAACTTCTATAACTGATGCTATCCAAGAATCTTATGATAATGATGTAACAGATGAATTTATCGAACCATTAGTAAATACTGTGGATGGTAAGCCTGTTGCAAAAATTGAAGAAGGCGATGTAGTTCTTTGTTTCAACTTCCGTACGGATAGAGGTAGAGAAATCTCATTGGCATTAAGTCAAAAAGATTATCCAGAAGAAGGTCTAAAGAAATTAGATATTAAATACCTTACAATGACAATGTATGATGAAACATACAAAAATGTAGGTGTATTATTCCATAAAGATAATTTAAAACAAACACTAGGAGAAGTTTTAGAAAGTGCAGGTAAAAAGCAAATTAGAATTGCTGAAACTGAAAAGTACCCTCACGTAACATTCTTCTTCTCAGGTGGTCGTGAAACTGAATTTGATGGAGAAACAAGATTATTAGCTCCATCTCCAAAAGTAGCTACTTATGATCTACAACCAGATATGAGCGCTTATGACATTAAGGATAAAATTATTCCTGAACTTCAGAAAGGTGACGCAGATTTTGTTTGTCTAAATTTTGCAAATGCTGATATGGTAGGTCATACAGGTATTTTTGAAGCAGCAGTAGCAGCATGCGAAGCTGTAGATTCTTGTGCAAAAGCTGTAGTTGAAGCTGGTTTAGAAAATGGTTATTCATCAATTGTTATTGCCGACCATGGTAATTCTGATGTTATGAAAAACCCTGATGGTTCTCCGAACACTGCACATACAACTAACCTTGTACCTTGTATTTTTGTTGACCCTGATTTTGACGGTGAAATTAAAGACGGTAAACTAGGTGATATTGCTCCAACAGTATTAAAAATTGTAGGTGTAGATCAACCAGAAGAAATGACAGGTAACTGTCTAATCTAAATTTTAGATAAAATATATCTTAAGGTCGCTTTCTTTGAAATACAAGAAAGCGACCTTTTTTTAGTTCTATAGATAAGGAATGAAAATTTTGTTTAGATCATTCAGAGATTCATTATATATTTGATTATATATTAACTACTTTTTACACCAGAAAAAGATATGAAAGACCGTCAAGCGAAGGTTATTGCAGTTGTAAATCAGAAAGGAGGAACCGGTAAAACCACCACTACTACTAATTTAGGAGTAGCTTTAGGTAAGCTAGGAAATAAGGTTCTTTTAATAGATATGGATGCTCAAGGAAATATGACATTTCATTTTGGGGTTCAGAATGATTATACAAAATCAATGGCAAATGTTTTGACAGAAGGTGTGAAAATTAAAAACATAACCATAGAAAGAGAAAAAATTGATATTGCACCTTCTGATGTATCATTAGCAGATGCAGAATTATCAATGGTTAATGCTGAGGGAAGAGAATTTATATTGAAAAATGCAATAGATAAAGTAAGAGATAAATACGATTATATATTAATTGATTGTGCTCCAGCTTTATCTGTTTTAAGTATAAACGCCTTAACAGCAGCCGACCATATTCTTATTCCGTTACAAATGGAAGTACTTAGTATGCAAGGTTTATCTCAGATCTTGGAAACTGTTTTTCAGATAAAAGAAAGCTTGAACGATAAGTTAACAATACTTGGTATTTTACCAGTTATGTTTGATAAAAGAAGAACAGTTACACATGAAATATATAACCATATAAAAGAGAATTTTGGCATCAGAGTTCTTGAAAATAATATAGGTATTGATGTTAGGTTAGTAGAGGCTCCTTCATTTGGACAATCTGTGTTTGAGTACTCTCCTTTATCAGTTGGAGCGATGTCTTACATGCGTGTAGCAAGAGAATTATTATCTATAATACCCAAATAATATGATTTTTTAAGAACTTTTATAAACATTCTCATACAAACAAACTCACTAGCAATATTGTTTTAAAAAAGTCGTAATTTATTTAAGAAAGTTAGCTATTACTTATAATATACTCAGTTTTATCTGCTGAGTCATGTATCTGCAACTCATTATTTATTACCCAATTATACCCGAAACTATCATTTAAAAATGGCACTAGGAGACAATATTAAGAAAGACCGCCTTTTGAGTAAAGACGACTCTTCTGCTGGTAACGAAAGATTTAAAAAAATTGCAAACGAAGATTGTAAAGATCTTAAAATCGAAGTACAGCGACTACGAGAAAAATCAAAAGCATTGGATAAAACTGTATTGGTTGTAGAAACGCAACTAGATGGAACAATTTTATCTTGTAATACTATGTTTGCAGATACTCTAGGGTATTCACCAGATGAACTATTAAATCAACCTTTAACAAAGTTATTATCTCCAAATACCCCCAAAAACTTTGCAGAAAGTGTTTTCTCTATTATTGAAAAAGGAGAAACATTTGCAGGTACTACCCAAAATATTACTAAAAGTGGAAAAACAGCTTGGTTAGATGTGACAATATCTCCTGTTCATGATGAAAATAACAAACTATACAAGTACTTAATGCTTGGTTTAGATGTTACAGAGACTACCCAAAAAGAACAAGAATTTTCAAACATTCAAAGTGAGTTAGATTCTAGAGTAAATATATTTAATACAGCAGCTTTAGTATCAGAAACAGATTTATATGGGACCATTACCTTTGCAAACGAAACTTTTGCAAAACTATCAGGATATACACCAGAAGAATTAATAGGTAAACCCCATAGTATTGTTCGTCATCCTGCAAATCCAAAATCATTATTTAAAGAATTATGGGATAAGGTTCAAAATGGACAAATGTTCCAAGGAACTTATAGAAACCAAGCAAGAGATGGAAGTCACTATTGGGTACAAGCTACAATTGCACCTGTATTAGATAAAGATGGCAAGCCAATAAAATATATTGGTGTACGTTTTGATGTAACGCACCAAATTGATCAGGAGAAAGAAATGGCCGCAATTCAAGAAGTTAATTCTGAATCAAACGGTATTTTAGTTTTGGATGCTGATGAAAAAGTTATAGAAGTCAATCCGTTAATACTATCAATTTTAGGATACACAGAAAACGATTTAGTTGGTAAAAGTCACTCAATACTATTGCCAAACGAAGCTGATCACCTAAAAATAGATCAGAATAGAAAAGAAAGTTTATCTAGAGGACAATTCGTAAAAGATACCTTTAAAAGAGTAGATGCTAGAGGTAATATAAAATGGTTAGAAGGTACTTATAGTGTAGTAAAAGATTACGATGGAAATATTACAAAAACAATAGTTTACCTTCAAGATGTAACCGAAAGACGTTTAGCCAATGCTGATAATAGAGGTAAAGTGGCCGCAATTGATGCATCATACATGCGTGTTGAATTTGACCTTGATAAGAACATTTTAGATTGCAATGATATTTTTGCCAATGTTGTAGGCTTTTCTAGAGACGAACTTATTGGTATTAGTCATAAAAAACTTGTAGATCCTGTTTATGCAAATTCTCAAGAGTATGAGGGTTTTTGGGATAACTTAAAAAATGGAGCATCTGATAAAAATGTTTATAAAAGAGTAGGTAAAAATGGTAATGTAATTTGGTTACAAGCAACTTATAACCCAGTGAGAGATCATGATGGGAATATTTATAAAATTGTAAAGATAGCTGAAGATGTTACAGAGAGACGTTTATTAAATGCTGATAATAGAGGTAAGGTTGCAGCAATAGATGTTTCTTATATGCGTGTTGAATTTGATTTAGATCGACACATTATTGATTGTAACGATTTGTTTGTTGAAGCTGTAGGTTTTTCAAGAGAGCAATTGATTGGTATGGATCATATTAATCTTGTTGGAGAGGAATATGGTAGATCACAAGAATATAAAAACTTTTGGAATAACCTTAAAAATGGAGAGTTTGATAAAAACGTCTATAAAAGAGTTGTAAATGGAGGAAAAGAAGTTTGGTTGCAAGCAACTTACAATCCAGTAAGAGACCATGAAGGCAATATTTATAAAGTTGTAAAAATTGCTGAAGATGTAACTGAACGTAGATTAAATAACTCAGAAAATAGAGCAAAATTAAATGCCATATCAGATGTACAAGCTGTTGTAGAACTTGATTTAAATGGTAATGTGCTAAAATGTAATAAGGTTTTTGCTGATTTAATGGGGTATACCCAAGAGGAATTAGCAGGAAACCATCATAGCAAATTAGTGGAGAAAGGGTATGGTACCTCTATTGAATATAAACGTTTCTGGGAGAAACTAAATCAAGGGGTTCATGATGAAGGTGTTTATCGACGTATAGCAAAAGATGGAAAATTAGTTTGGCTACAAGCTACATATAATCCAATTTATGATTTAAATGGAACTGTATATAAAGTAGTTAAATATGCTACTGATATAACTGAACAGATAGAAACACAACGTAGATCGGAAGCATTAAAGAATGAATTAGAATCTAGAGTTAATGCTTTTAATTCTGCAGCACTAATGTCAGAAACTGATTTACATGGTACAATTACATTTGTAAACGATACTTTTGCTGAACTATCTGGATATACAAAAGAGGAGTTAATTGGACAACCACATAGTATTGTTCGTCACCCATCAACTCCTAAAGAGGTATTTAAAGAACTATGGGAAACCATCCAAGCAGGTAAGGTATTTAAAGTGAAATATCGTAACCTAAAGAAAAACGGTGGTTATTATTGGGTTGATGCTACTCTTGCACCAATCTTAGATGCCGAAGGTAATCCTGTTAAATTCATAGGTATTCGTTTTGATATTACGGAACAAATGGATCAACAGACAGAAAAAGATGGTGTTGATGAAGCACTTTCTAAATCGACTGGTGTTCTTGAACTCTCAATGTCAGGAGAATTATTATCTGCAAATGATACAATCTTAGAAGTTTTAGGTTACAATGAAGGGGAATTATTAGGTTTACATCATGATAATTTATTACCAGATGATCAAGATGTGGTTGATAAAAACAAAGAACTGTGGTCTAAATTAGCAAAAGGGCAGTTTAATGTAGATTCTTATAAAAGAAAAACAAAAACGGGAAAAGATGTTTGGTTAGAAGGTTCTTATAACCCAATTCAAGATTATGATGGAAACTATGTTAAGATAGTAGTTTACCTACAAGATATTACTCAACGTCGTTTAAATAACTCGGAAAACAGAGCAAAAATAAAAGCGATTGGAGATGTACAAGCTGTTGTTGAATTTGATTTAAATGGAAATATTATAGAGTGTAATGACCTTTTTGTTGAAACAACAGGTTATTCTAAAAACGAGTTAATAGGAACACACCATAGAACTTTAGTTGAAGATAGTTATGCAAAATCAATAGAGTACGAGCGTTTCTGGGAGAAATTAAATCAAGGTGTTCATGATGAAGGTGTATATAGAAGGGTAACTAAAGAAGGAAAGGTAATTTGGCTACAAGCAACTTATAACCCAATCTTTGATTTAAATAATAAAGCATTCAAAATTGTAAAATATGCTACTGATATTACAGATCAAGTAGAAACGCAACGAAGATCTGATGCACTAAAGAATGAATTAGAATCTAGAGTGAATGCCTTTAACTCTGCCGCATTGATGTCAGAAACAGATTTACATGGTAACATTACTTTTGTAAACGATACATTTGCAGAATTATCTGGATATACTAAAAAAGAATTACTTGGTCAGCCACACAATATAGTACGACATCCGTCTACACCTAAAGAGGTATTTAAGGAGCTTTGGGAGACCATCCAATCAGGTAAAGTATTTAAAGTGAAATACCGTAACCTTAAGAAAAATGGAGGGTATTATTGGGTAGATGCAACACTTGCACCAATCTTAGATGCCGAAGGTAATCCTGTTAAATTCATTGGTATTCGCTTTGATATTACGGAGCAAATGGATCAGCAAACAGAAAAAGATGGTGTTGATGCAGCAATCTCTAAATCATCAGGTGTGATGGAGTTAACAATGGATGCTCAAGTAACATCTATGAACGATACTCTTTTAGAAATTCTTGGTTATAATGAAGGAGAAATAATAAATAATCCTCACGATGTATTAGTAGGTGTTGATCAAGATAGTGTAATTAGAAATAAAGAACTTTGGTCTAAAATTCAAAAAGGTCAATATGTAGTAGATTCTTTTAAAAGAATAACAAAAGATGGAAGAGAGGTTTGGCTTGAAGGATCATATAACCCAATTCAAGATTATGATGGAAACTATGTAAAAGTAGTTTCATACTTACAAGATATTACGGAAAGAAGAATCCAAAACGCAGATAACCGTGGTAAAATTGCAGCCATTGATTCATCTTATATGCGTGTAGAGTTTGATCTTGACGCCAGAATTATTGATTGTAATGACATTTTTGCAGAAGCTACAGAGTTTTCAAAAACAGAATTGATTGGCATGAAGCATATGAACTTAGTAGATAAGGCATATGCAGAATCACAAGAGTATAAATCATTCTGGGACCGCTTAAAACAAGGAGAGTTTGATAGAAATGTTTATAAGCGTTTTACAAAATCAGGAAAAGAAGTTTGGTTACAAGCAACTTATAACCCTGTTAGAGACCATGATGGTAAATTCTATAAAGTTGTAAAAATTGCTGAAGATGTAACACAACGTAGAATAGCCAATGCTGAAAATAGAGGTAAAATAAATGCGATTCTAAAAGCACAAGGATCAGTAGAATTTGATCTGCAAGGTAATATTTTAGAAGCGAATGATAATTTCTTATCACTTGTAGGCTATAGGCTAGACGAAATTAGAGGTAAACACCATAGTATGTTTGTAGAGTCTGAATTAGCCAATAGCTTTGAATATAAGCAGTTCTGGGAAAAACTTAGAAATGGCGAGTTTGATGGTGGTGAATATAAACGTATAGGTAAAGCAGGTAATGAAATATGGTTACAAGCAACTTATAACCCTATTGAAGACGCAGAAGGGAACATCTTTAAAATTGTAAAATATGCAACAGATGTTACAGAATTTAAAACGGCATATAATGCACTTTCTGATTTCTTAGAAGAATTAGCAAAAGGTAATTTTGATGCAAAAATTGATATCGGAAATGTGAACTTAGACTCTGATATCGGTAAAATGATCAACAACAATAGATCATTAAGAGATAACTTGAAAACATTTATTGATGAAATAAATCGAGTTGTACAAATAGCCGGAGAGCAAGGTAAATTAAGTGAACGTTTAGAGATTCAAGGTGCACAAGGAGCATGGAAAGATTTAGCAAATGCCTTTAACGACTTGTTGATCTCAATCTCTGAACCTCTATTAGAGTTCCAAGACTTAACTAAAGGATTAGCACAAGGAGATTTATCAAAAAGGTTTACTGGAAAAGCTACTGGAGATATTGGTCAGATGGCCAATGGTCTAAACGAAGCCATTGATAGTTTGCAAGCATTACTTCTAGAAATTGAGGGAATGTCGAATACAGTGGCAGGGTCTTCAGAGCAGATGAAAGATAAGTTCTCTATCATGGATACTTCAACAGGTACTGTGGTATCAGCCATTCAAGAAATTTCTTCTGGTATGTTGGAACAAGTAGCAAGAACAGATGAATCATCTAAATTAGTAGAAGACATTCTATCAGCTGCAGAAGATACAGGTAATAAGGCACACGTCATTAACCGATCTGCAGAATCTGGTATGGAATCTTGTCAAAATGGTATGATGATTATCAAACACCTTGTAGAGAACATGAATGCCATAGAAAACTCAGCAGGATCTACTTCAGATTCAATTGAGATTTTAGCCAAACGATCTGAAGAGATTTCTAGAGCACTTACAGTAATTACAGATATTGCATCTCAAACTAATTTACTTGCACTGAACGCAGCAATTGAGGCCGCTAGAGCAGGAGAAGCAGGTAGAGGATTTGCAGTTGTAGCAGAAGAGATTCGTAAACTAGCTGAAGATTCAAGACAATCTGCAGGAGGTATTGAAAAAGTAATTCAAGATGTTCAGAAAGATGTTGGGTTAGCAACTAAAGCTATCGACAAAATGGAAGAGTCGGTAAAAGTTGGTAACGATGCAACAAAAGATGCCTCAGAAGTATTTAAGACAATTCTTGATTCATCTGAAGAAACCTTGAAGCTCTCTAAAGATGTACTTGAAGCAACAGATACACAGAAAGGTTCAATTGATTCGGTAGTTCAAAACATCGAAAAAATTGTGATTGTATCTGAAGACACTGCCGCAGGAACTAAAAATGTGGCCGGAGTTGCAGATGAAATGTCTACTTCTGTAAAAGAAATGGGAGAAACATCAGAGCAATTAAACGAAGTGGCAGAACAGTTGAAAAACGGTGTCAATAAGTTTAAGTTAAAATAATAAAATAGAGGCGTAGTATTGCTACGCCTCTAAATAAAATACCCAAAACTATAAATACACAATCATTATGAATGTGGAAGAACCAAGTAGTGCATCTTCTAATGAACAAAAAGTTTCAGCTGCAATTGAAATGACTCGTAGCGATGCTGATCAAGAGAAAAAAAGTAACATTATAGTCTTTCGATTGGGAGAAGAAGAGTATGGTTTAAGGATTGATCAAATTAAAGAAGTCGTGATCACTCCTAGAATTACCCAAATACCGTTAACTCCTTCTTATGTTAAAGGTGTTGCCAATATCAGAGGTAACATTTTAGCAATTATTGATCTTGAAGATAAATTTGCTTTAAGAAATACGATGAGCGAAACAAGTGGTTATACTTTAGTAGTAGAAAGCCATGAGTACAATATGGCTATTTTAGTAAAAGATGTTCCGAATACATTATCTGTTGCAGATACAGATATTGATTATACTCCAGCTGTTGTAACAGAAATGCACGGAGATCAAGACTATATTAATGGGATTATAAAACTAGATGACCGCTTAATCATATTGATAGATATTTTTAAGATTATAACAAAAGATGACCTTAAAACTGTTATTGGAGCCAAAATATAATTAACTGAAAATTTATTACCCATGTCAAAAAAAGTATTAATCGTAGACGACTCCTTGTATATGCGATCTATTATAAAAGATGCATTGGAAGGTGTTGGTTATGAAGTTATAGGACAAGCCTCTAATGGGGTTGAAGCCATAGATTTAGCATTAGAATCTGAACCAGACCTGATTACTTTAGATAATATCTTACCCGATATGCTTGGTTTAGATATCCTTAAAACATTAAAAGAAGAAGAACTTACTTCTAAGATTATCATGATTAGTGCCGTTGGCCAACAATCTGTAGTAGATGAAGGTATGAACCTTGGCTTAGATAGTTACTTAGTAAAACCTTTTACACCTGAGCAACTTACAGAAGCAATAAATCAAATTATGTAATTATGTAGTTTTGCTACTACCCTGAACTTACACGAATGAAAGAAGAAGAACTAAGACAGATATTTTTAGCCGAAGCACAGGATAGTTTCGAAGAACTCAATCGCTTATTTACTCAACTAGAAAAAAATCATGGGGATAGAGAAGCAACTGAGGCCATCTTTAGAATTATCCATACTCTGAAAGGAAATGCAGCCGCAATGGGATTTGATGATGTTGCTTCTATAGGACATCTCTTAGAAGATATCTTCAGTGAAATTCGTAAAGGAAAGATTCTTCTTACTGCTATGGTCTTTGATGATCTCTTTAAAGCAATTGATAAGCTTGGAGAGATGATTGAAGGTGTAAAAGAAAATAAAAAAGTACCCTATAAAGGACTAAGAGCTAAATTAAAAGTGATTCTTAGAAACCTAAAAGGAGAAATTGAATTTAAAGCAACTCAAGGAGGTGAATCATCTGAGGAAAAAGATAAGGAATTAGAAAAAGAAGTTAAGGAAGAACTGACAGAGAGCCAGAAAGAAATTTTAGCTTCAGAACAACCTGTTCCTCTTGGGGTAAATTTAGCAGAAGAATTTGCTGATGAAGAAGAGAAAAAATCAAAAATTACCTTCTCAGATTTTGTTCAAGTTCCTGTTAGTAAATTAGATGATCTTTTAAATTTAGTAGGTGAGTTAGCCATCGAAAAAGATCGAATAATTGCTCAAGGAGCAAGCTTTGGAGCGACAAATGAGTATACTAGATTATACAGAATAACATCAGATTTACAATACTCAGTAATGGGAGTACGTTTGGTGCAAGTTGGAGCATTATTTCATAAATTCCATAGAATTATTCGTGATGTAGCTACAATTGAAGGTAAAAAAGTAAATCTTGAACTTGAAGGGACTGAAATTGAAATAGACAGAAATGTATTACAAATTATAAGTGATTCTATGATTCACTTAGTTAGAAATGCAGTCAGTCATGGAATTGAAAGCCCTGAAGAAAGAAGAAAAAAAGGAAAGCCAGAGGCAGGGAAAATATTACTTCGTGCATCTTCTGATAAGGAATATGTTATTATAGAAATTATAGATGATGGTAACGGGGTAGATGCAACTAAAATAAGAAAGAAAGTTTTAGAAAAAGGCCTAGCCTCTCCAGATACTCTATCTGCTTTATCCGATGATGATGTAGTTAAATTTATTTTCGAACCAGGATTTTCTAGTGTCGAAAATGTTACCGCTGTTAGTGGTAGAGGGGTAGGAATGGATGTGGTGAAAAAGGCTGTAGATGCTGTTGGAGGTAAGATAAATACTTACACAGAACTAGGAAAAGGCACTACTTTTAGTTTGAGTTTGCCATCGTCTATGGCTGTTAAGTCTGCTTTGTTATTTGTAGTAAATGATACAGAATATGCAATACCGTTATCATTTACAGAAGCCGTAATTTCAGTAAAAAGGTCAGCAATTCATAAAGTAGGAGGAGGGTTAGTAACAACTCACTTGGATGATACAATTACTGTAATGTTTTTAAGAGACCTATTTGATTGTACAAACTATGACGAGTTACAAGATGCCCAGTTATTACATCGCTCTTTTGATCAGATTGAAGACGATGAAACTAAAATAAATATTGTTGTTGTTTCTGTAGATAACAGAATGATTGGTTTTGTTGTAGATAGGTTACTTCAACAAAAAGAAATTATTGAAAAACCATTAGGTAAACCAGTAGAAAATGCACGTTTTATTAGTGGAGCAACTATCTTAGGAAATGGAAATGTTTGTTTAGTATTAGATGCAAATGATATTTCAGAATTTCTATTCAAACCTGCATTTGTTGCCGTTTAATTAAAAATGAAGAAAAGAACTAGAGTATAGATTGTCATGATTCAATCCCAATTTACAGTAGAAAACGCATACTTAATTAATGATATCACTAACATTGCATTAGGCAATGTGGCAAATTCTCTTTCAACAGTATTGAAAGATGAAATTATTGTTAGAAATGTTTTAGAGGTAAAAGACCTAAATAATCAATTGCTAAGAAAAGATTACGATGGTAATGTATTTGTATTAACAACAAATATTATCGGTGATATGAAAGCGGAAACAATGCTGATTATTCATAATGAAGATGAGCAAGGGATTATAGAGAAGATTTTACCTAGAACGGAGTGGGGAAAAAAACAAATGAGAGAAGCAATGCTACTTGAATTAGATAATATATTAATTGCAGCTTTTGTAACTAAGTTTGCAAACTTATTTAATGCGTCAATTTACGGTCATGTTCCTGGTATAAAGGAAATGACAAAAGCAGATTTTAATGGATACATAAAGGAAAGAGAAGAGAGTATGAATGTATCTTATGCATTAAAAGCTGAATTAGGAGCTTTTAAATCTAGAGTTAATATGGAACTAATTTGTATGTTTGATGAAACACTAGTGCCATTTGTCAATAATTTTGATATGGAAAAAGCATTTGTAGGACATCAAGAAGAAGGTAACAAAGAAAGTAAGGAAGATAAAAAAGGATTCTTTAAGAATATCTTTGGCTAAAACATACTTAATTGTTCTTGCCCATATTTGATATAACCTTCATGCTGAAGTAGCCATTTCTTTCTACCTATTCCTCCTGCATAACCAGTTAGAGAACCATCACTACCAATAACTCTATGGCAGGGTATTGCAAGTGCTATTGGGTTTTGTCCATTTGCAGCACCAACAGCTCTTATAGCCTTCGGGTTTCCAATTCGCTCAGAAATATCTAAGTAAGAAGCTACCGTTCCGTATCTTACTTTACAGAGTTCTTTCCAAACGGTTTTCTGAAAGGTTGTTCCTTTAATATCAATAGCAAAAGAGAATCCCAATTTACTATTTCCTTGAAAGTAGTTATCCAACCATTCAATGGCATCCATAGTATGAGGGTTAGGAAGATCATTTAAAATCTCTTCGTCCTCATCTAAAAAACGAATTTTTGAAACACCTCTAGGCGTTGCTTCTACAAGCATTAAACCTAGAGGTGTTTCTATATAGTCTCTAAAAGTTGTTTCCATCTAGATTTGAAGTGCTTTTTTTCGCGTGATTCCAACAGCCAACATAGTTACTGCAAGAACTGCAGCTACACGAGCAATATAGTCACCATACAAAGTATAAAAAGTGTTTTCTTTATTGATAAATACTTTCCCTACTTCAGCACCCATTTCTCCATATGCAATTGGTTGAAGAATATCACCTCTTTGATTAATAAAACAAGAAATACCCGTATTAGCAGAACGAGCAACACTTTTTCTTGTTTCAATAGCTCTTAGTGATGAAAAAGCTAAGTGTTGTTTATGACCAGGAGTAGTATCCCACCAACCGTCATTTGTAATAACAGTTAAGAAATCGGCTCCTTTTTTTACATAGTCAGTAACATATTCTCCATAAACAGATTCATAGCAAATTATTGGAGCAACAGCTACAGTATCATTATAAAAAACAGCTCTTTCTTCTTGTCTTCCAAGACCTCCAGAACTCCCTCCAAAGTTTAAAATTATTGGTTTTAAAATCATTGGAAATGGAATAGCTTCTACACCAATTACTAACTGAGATTTATTATAAAAAGTAACAGGATCATTACCATGCACTCTTAATGCGGTGTTAAACATGTCATAATATCCTATGTTTTTAGAACTTCTGGCTGTTTCTGATTGAGCAGAATCTCCATAAATTTTATATGTATCAGCTCCAGATATCAGTGTAGTATTAGGGTACTTTTGCATAAATTTCCTAATTGATATAATATCTGTACTTCTATCTGGGTATTTTTCATCTATACTTTTACTTATAGAAGTTTCTGGCCAGAATATAAATTTTGTAGAAGGTGTTATAGCTTTTTCAGATAATGCCATCATTCTTCTAACTTGTTCATCTGGATTGATATATGTTTGCGTATTTTGCTCTCCTGTTCTAGCGTTATATCTAAATTTCTCTGTGTAGCAGTTAATGTTTGGCTGAACAACCATTACTTCTATTGGAGTACCTACATCTTCGTGATTGTAGTACATAAAAAGAGATACACATACAGGAATAGTAGATAAGAAGAAAATAGAAACAATTTTTCTTCCACTTACCATAAAACTAAAGAAATAAACGTTTAGTAAAAGAATCCAAAGAGTACCACCAAATGTACCTGTATATTCATACCATTGGGCTAAAGAAGGAGTAAAACTCAATACGTTCCCTAGGTTTAACCAAGGCCAAGAAAAATCCCAATACAGGTGTAGGTATTCAAAAGCAATCCACCAGCATACAAAATCTAGGTGGAAATATTTACCATTTGATATCCTTCTTGTATGGTGAAAGGCTAAAAATGGAAGTGCCATTAAAGCAGCATTTGCTCCCCAAGCACTTAGAGTAGTCCAAGATGAGGCATACCACAACCACCAATACGCAATAAAATTAAAAGTAAATAAAGCCAAAAAAGCAAAACCATAAACTTTCCAACCTTTAAAGCGCTGATCACTCTTTGCAATTACTCTTTCAATTTCTAAAAGAGGAACAAGACCAATAAAAACCAATGGGAATAGGCCATGCCAAGATACACCTAATAGTACACCACTTAGTAGTGCTAATACCCAAGGGTACCATTTTTTTTCACTATTGGCTACAATAAAATCATATAAAAATTTTCTCATTATTGATCCTGATCTTTGTATTTATATTTGTTGCCTTTAGGCTTTTTTTCTATTTTTTTACCCTCTACTACTACTACAATTTCTCCTTTTGGAGGGTGTTCTGTGTAGTAAGCGGCTAATTCTTCTAAGGTACCACGCTGCGTTTCTTCATGAAATTTAGAAATCTCTCTAGATACACTTGCCTTTCTGTCACTTTCCCAAGCTTCTGCTAGTTGATCAAGAAATTTAACTAAACGGTGTGGAGATTCATAAAAGACAATTGTACGTTGCTCTTCTGCTAATTCTTGAATTTTTGTTTGTCTTCCTTTTTTATGAGGAAGAAAACCTTCGAAAATAAACCGATCAGAAGGTAAACCAGAATTGACTAAGGCAGGAACAAAAGCTGTAGCACCAGGTAAAGTTTCTACTTTAATACCGGCCTCTCCACAGGCACGAACCAATATATATCCAGGATCAGAGATAACAGGAGTACCTGCATCAGATACTAAAGCAATTTTTTCTCCTTTTTGTAATCTATTTAATAACCCTTCAACCGTTTTATGCTCATTAAATGCATGATGACTTTGAAGGTTACTTTTAATCTCAAAATGTTTTAATAATTTTCCAGTATTACGAGTGTCTTCAGCTAAAATAGTGTCTACTTCATTAAGTACTCTTAAAGCGCGCGCTGTAATATCTTCTAGGTTACCAATCGGAGTTGGTACAATATATAATGATGTCTCTTCCATAATTTATTTCTTAATAACAAAGATAAGCATCTGTTTGATTGATTTGTAGTTAATGCTTTGAATACTTAATAATAAATTAGAACTATTAGTAAAACAAAAGAGCCATCATTTCTGATGGCTCTCCTTTATAAATTCTTGTATGATGATTACTTACTAATCTTCACCTTATTCAATATTGCTTCAATAATTTCACGAGTAGTAATTTCATCGGCTTCCGCTTCATAATTTAATATAATACGGTGATTTAAAACATCGAAAGCAATTTCCTTGATATCTTCAGGAAGAACATAATCTCTACCTTCAAAGAATGCAATTGCTTTTGCCGCCCTATGTAAATTGATACTCGCACGAGGAGAAACACCAAATTGTATATATTGAGCCTCTTCGTCTAAACCATATTCTTTAGGAAAACGAGTAGCAAAAACTAAATCAATGATATATTTTTCTAAAGAGTCACTTACTTTAACTGCATCAATTGCATCGCGAATAGCAAAAATATCTTCTTTAGAAAGAATAGAACGCACCTTGTCATCAAACCCTTGATTGGACATACGACGCATTACTTCTAATTCGTCTTCCTTTTTAGGATATTGAATGTAAACCTTTAACATAAAACGGTCAACCTGTGCTTCAGGTAGAGGGTAAGTACCTTCTTGTTCTACTGGGTTTTGAGTTGCAAGTACTAAGAATGGCCTATCTAACTTAAAAGTAGTTTCGCCAATAGTTACTTGTTTTTCTTGCATGGCCTCTAGTAAAGCAGCTTGTACTTTTGCTGGAGAACGGTTTACCTCATCTGCTAACACTAAGTTAGAGAAAACAGGTCCTTTTTTAACTTCAAATTTACCTTCACGCTGATTGTAGATCATTGTACCTACTAAATCCGATGGAAGTAAATCTGGAGTAAATTGAATACGTTGGAAATCTAAAGCCAACACATTCGATAATGTATTTACTGTTAGCGTTTTTGCCAAACCCGGAACACCTTCTAAAAGAACGTGACCATTTGTAAAAAGCCCAATTAATAATCTATTTACCATGTAGTCTTGTCCAACGACTACCTTACCTACTTCTGAAATTACCTCATGAATTTTATCATGTAGTTCTTTATGATCTCCTGTATTTTCCATGTAAAATCGAAAATTTAATATTTACCACGTAAAAGCTAAAAAGAATAAAGGTTAGATACACCTAAAAAACTTTAGCATTAACTATGTTCTAATATGCAATTTACACGATGAAAATAATTATTGATGATATTCATTTATTGCTAAACGATTTTTAACGTTTACTAACATAAGAAATGATTTCCTTCTCATTCAATTTACTCTTTTACCCAATGTTATAATACAAATAGCATTTATTTAAGGATAATCTTTCAAAGATGTATTTGATGATTGGCTTTAATCACAAAAAAATGCCAAGAAGATTTTCTTGGCATTTCCTGCTGCTCAGGTATGAGTTTGTTAGCAGTGCTGATGACAGAATTCCATATTATTCCTAGAATTATCTACCTGAGCTCATTCAAAATATATAGTCGTATATAATCAATTCAATTCATTTCATTTCTTTCAATATTATTTTGTACCGTTTCGGTATTGTCTTTCTGGTCAGTAGTAGTAGAGTTACTTGTTAAATTAGATAACCCTAATAGAGTTATTACAATTAGTAACACGAAAAACGCATATAATTTGTGAGATTTCATGACATCATTTTTATTGGTGATTGTTTATATATGTCAAATATGCGTAAATAATACACTAATGAAATTGATTTTTATCTCTACCGAAAGGTGATACTTATCATTATTAGTGTTAAACAGTGAATACTTATTCATTTTTAAAAAGTGAAAATAATTGATTGTTTAATAGTGATTTACTTTTTCATTTAAAAAGAAAAACAATAAAATATTGGATACCTCTGCATAAAAATTACCTTCCTTCTTGCAATAGTAGATTCATCTTTATTTATTGAGAATTGCAATGAATTTATCTAAATAAGACTAGATTTTATTAGCCAGTGGCAGATATACAAACAGCAGAAGAATTAATAAAGGAACTTTATAGGCACAGAAAAGTGATTCAACATCTCTTTAAGAGAAAGAGTGCATCCTTTGATGAGTTGATTGATGTTTCTGATGGAAAAGAAAAAGAAATACTTCAGGCTAATGCTAGAGGAATTATTTCTGTGCAAGAGGGAGAACCTGCAAGACTTGACGAGAGACTACTAAATTTTGTGGAAGACTTTCTTGAAATTAATGAGGATATCAGAAATTTTGAGGTAGATGAAAGCATTCGTATTCTTAAAAAAACGATTTATTTATACGAAATAGACGAAGATGCAAGAGAAAGAGAACGTTATTTACATCGAGTTAAACGCTATTTAAATAGTATTGGTAGAGTTATACGTAAAAATGCATCCACTCTTAGTGCTTTAGTAAAACAAGAATATAAAACGGCTTCTTCTATTGAATTGAAGAGGATTAAGATAGAAGACCATAATGAACAAGCCGAAAAGTTATTAGAGCTTATTCAGAATGCAGAAGAATTACTAGATAACCCATTTTTTAGAGTAGTTCAAGATGAAGGATTACGTGCAATTGTAAATGATTTACGAGCAAATCATTTAACAATGGCAAGGCATAATTTAATTGCATTACGACAAGAAATTGTTCGTTTTATCAATCAAATTGCTGAACTAGACCGTCAGCATAAAAAAATAATTCAGCTTAAAAAATTCCGTGATTTATACGAATTAGAAATACGTACCAACGTAGAAGAAGTATTCACTCACGAGGATGCTTTATTCTTTGATACCCAACTTCGTTTTCAAACACACTTAGATCTAGATTATCTAAGAGGAGATGGAGGGTTAGATATAATCGAAAGAGTGGCTATTCGTCGTCAACATAAGATGAGAATGCAATTACAAGCTGAATTAGATATTGATGATGCATTATTAGATCCACAGCAACAAACAATGTTGCATATAGACTTTAGTAAGCTTAAAAGAGCCTTTTTCTTGCAACCCAACGATCTTTTTTCTTTTGTGAAATCATATGATTTTGGACAAGAGATGAGTGAAGAACAATTAATAAAAGTGTACTGTCAGGTAGCACTAATTTTTGAAGATGAGATGGATTTTGGTTTAGCTAAAAATCCATTTGATGAAGCAAAACACCTTGAATTTAAAGGGAAAAAGCTTGCATACATCACACCAAAAAGAAAAGAAAAGAAATAACATTCAACATGAATATTGACCATACAAGTACAAGAAGAGTATTCGAACTGCTTAGCCGTGGACAGTTTTTAAGTGCTAATGCTATCAAACCAGAAATTAGAAAACTCTATGATGAAGTAGATGAATTCTTTACTGGATTTGAAAGTATGTATGCACCATTAGGCTTCCATTTAAAAAAAGGAAATAACTATTATTACTTTTCTAGAGAAGGCGGAAAACAAACAATTGAAGAAAAAATTGAACGTTTTTACCGTTACATAGATCGCTTGGCTTTCTTTGCCACATTTGCTCCGGGATTTGGAGAGGGGATGCGCTTCTTTATAAAAGATATTGTACATAAATGTAATGTAGAAACAGATTTAAATGAGCAGTTATCAAGACTAGCATCAGATAAAAATATTTCTACACACGATAAAGTCCGTGATTTAGTAGACGAAATGAGACGTCATGGTTTTATGGATTGTGAAGACGAAGAAAATGAAGGTTTCATAGTTTTATCGTCTTACAATTATTTAAAAGATATTGTTGATTTAATTGATATTGATCCGAACAACGAATGAATGTACCACAAACTCCAAAGAGATTCTTAAATAAACTTGTTCTAATAAAGAGTGCTGGATTTGATTACGCTGAAGTAGATTTAAGCGGTAATGTTCACTTTGTTGGCTCAAACGGATTTGGAAAAACAACTGTACTTAGAGCAGTTTTATTCTTTTATCATGCTACTTCAGAAAAACGTGAATTGGGTATAAAAGAACAACAAATGTCTTTCTCGGAATATTATTTCCAAGATTTGAATGCTCGTTTAATTTATGAAATTCAGACACCAAGAGGAAAGCATTGTTTAACAGTATATAAATCTGGCGGAAGATTAAAGTTTCGTTTTATTGATGCAGCTTACAATAAAAACTTCTTTATAAAGGACAGAAAAGCTTGTAATCATGAAGAAGTACTTGATTTACTTTCAAAAGGAGAAGTTACTTTTTCAGATGAAATTCGTCGATTTGCTGATCTTAGAAAAGTAATTTATGGCGTAAGCAAGAATAATACACAGTATAGCCTATTAAAACCATCTTTAGGAGTTAAAAGTCATCAGGTTGATGGAATACCTAAAGCAATTACAAATATCTTTAGAAGTTCTGGTTTAAAGTCAGATTATATTAAAAGAGCAATTGGAGAGGCAGCTTCTGCTGACCATGAAATGCAACCAATTTCTCTGGAAACAATAGCGAACTTTATACATGAATTTGATGATCAACTTACAGATTTTGAAGATTTTGAAAAAAATAAATCAAATGCTGAAGAAATTGTAGGACTTGAAGCAGAAATCACACAACAACTTTCTTATCAACAACGCCTTGCCAAACAAATTGGTGGAGGAGTAGCCTTAGCTGAAAAACATTTAGCAGATAGTGAAAAACTATTGGCTCAGATGCAGGTGGAAGAAAATGAGATGAAAAAGAAATATGAGTCTGCTGAAGAAGTTTACCAAACAAAGACTGCTGCTGTTAATCAAGAACTAGGTGAAGTAAAGGCTACTCTTAAAGAAATTGAACGTAGAGAAAAAGAATATGCATCAATCTCTATTTCAGGAAAGTCGTTTACTATAGAAAAGTTAATTGAATTATGTGCTGAAGAGCCTAGAATTAAAGATCAATTAATATATCAGCAAGAAGTAAAGCAAATGCTTGTGGCACAAACGGCTCAAGTAGAACGTCTTATTGATGATCAAAAGAAATCTTTAGAACAAAAGTTTACAGCCAGAAAAAGTGAATTTAACGAGGGTAAGCAACTTTTAAGAGAACAGTTTCATTCCCAAAAAGAAAAACTCAGCGGAGAGAAACAAACTGCGTTAGAAGAATTACGAAATAAGTATTTTGCTAGAGAAGGAGAGTTTAGAGTACAACTAGATCAAGCAAAAGAATTAAAAACACGTGCAGAAGTAGCTTTAGAAATAGAAAAAGAAAAAGATTTTTCTAAAAGTCTACTATCAGAAAGCAATACCATGAGGGTTAAGCTTTCTACGGATATAAAAGAGCATAAACAAGCGATTTTAGAAACCGAAAACACAATAAAAAACACCAAAGAAAGACGTCGTTTAGAGGAACAAATTATTCGAAACGAAGCTAGAAATCAACAAGCTGAATTAGAAAGGCAATTAAAGTTGATTTCTGATGAAGTAGATGAATGGAAACTTCGTCAAGAAGATTATGAAGGTACATTTAGATCGTTTTTAGATCAAAATAAATCAGATTGGTCAGAGTCAATTGGTAAAGTATGTGATGAAGAGTTATTATCTCGTAAGGATTTAAATCCTTCTATAGTAACTGGAGATTCATTTTATGGTATTAATTTAGAAGTTGGAGCATTAACATCAAAAGTGACTTCAACAGATAATATTGCGACTATTTTAGAGCAAAAAGAAGCTGCTTTGGTTTCTGCTCAAATCAATTTATCTGAATTAGATACTATAATTGATAAAAAAGTTGAAGCACTTATAGGTAATTACAGTAAGAAGTTAGGACAGTTGGAACAAAAACTATCGGATCTAACTTCTAAGGTAGTTCATCTAGAAACTGCTCTAAAAGAAGCAAGAGAGCAAGAAGCATCAATTATAGAAAAAGCTAATGTCCTAAAAGAAGCTGCGTTAGTAGAGTTAAGGAGGAAGTTCCGCCTTGCTCAAGAGGCTTGTGATAGTGTAGAAGGGAAGTTATCTGATCTTAAAGATGACCGTTGGTCACAAGAGAATGAAACATCTGAATTATACACAAACAAGCTCAATGTATCATCTTCTGAAATTGAGACGAAAGTTGCAAAGTTAGAACAGGAGTGGGCAGCTTATGAAGGTGATCATGCTATACGTATCAAAGAGTTGGAAGAAGAACGAAAAGGTCTTCTGGAAGAAAAAGGGATTGATACAGAGAAGTTACAAGAAGTAGAAATAGAGATTCAAGCTTTATTATCAAAAATAAAAGATGTTGAACAAGCACAAATCATAAAGAGAGATTATGAAAAGGATAAAATTTATTATCTAGACGCTGCTGATGAAACACGAAATAAGAAGAAGTATCAAGAAAAAGAATTAGAGAATCTTAAAGGAGATTATAATAAAGCTGTAGAAGAATACGAAGAACAGTTAAATTACCTTGATGATAAACGAGATACTTATCGCCGAACTAAAGATCATAGCAATCACTTATTAAAGCAATTTAAAGCAGCTAAAGAAGAGGATGAACAAGCTTATGTTAAGTTGCAAAAATATTTAGACGAGGGTGCAGGTAATGTAAATGAAGCTGAAATTAATGATGGTGATTTGTCATTTTTATTAACTGAATTACGTAAATCTTTAAAAGAGCGTAATAGGTTATCAGGTGCTTTTAAATCTAAAGGACAAATATTTACTGGTGTTTTCAGAAAAGAAAATCATTTAAAAATACCTACTTTATATGCACAATCTTCTTTACAAGAGTTTATTTATTTGGCTAAAAATATTCTTCCAAGTCTATTGGATGGAGAACGCTTAGCACATATGAAAGACCAGCTAGAGAAGCAACATAGAGAAATTATTAGTTCAGTAGCTCGTCAGGTAAAAGATCTTTCGGATACTTCTGATTTAATTAAGAAGATTGTAAAAGATATTAATAATGGTTTTGCAAGAAGTAACTTTGTTGGTGTTGTCAAGTCTATTGAATTAGAGTATAATGAGAACAATACACCGTTATTAACTACTCTAAAAAAGATTTATCGTTTAAATCAAGATGTAGCTTTTACAGATCAAGGAGATATTTTTAAAGTGAATATTAATGCGAGTTCAAAGGATTCACGACAGTCTGTACAGCTATTAAAAGATTTACGAAGAGTAATTAAAGACAACAATCAGAAACAAATTACTCTGGAAGACACCTTTATGTTGCGCTTTCGAGTAATTGAGAATAATAATGATACAGGGTGGGTAGAAAAGTTATCTAATGTTGGTTCTGAGGGGACGGATGTTCTTGTAAAATCTATGATTTATATTACGCTTCTTACAGTGTTCCAAGAAAATGCTTATAGAGATCAGCACGATTACTTTGTTCATTGCGTAATAGACGAGGTTGGTAAATTGTCAGATCGTTACTTACGTGATTTAATTCACTATACAAATTCTAAAAATATTAGGTTGATTTTTGGGTCACCTAACGAGAATGATCCATCTATATACGATCATGTATTAAAATTAGAGCGTAACTCTAAGAGTAATAAAGCAAGTATTGTCAAGCTAGTTAGTGAGATGTAATACTCACTTAATCAAATATAAAAGCCATCATTAGAAATTAATCTGATGATGGCTTTTTTGATTTCCGAAATCATAAATACAAAAAAAGCCTACCCAAAAGGATAAGCTTAATTTTTGTGGTGATGGGCGGATTCGAACCGCCGACACACGGATTTTCAGTCCGATGCTCTACCAACTGAGCTACATCACCGGGAAACTATTTATAGTCTTGTTTAACCTTAGACTTTGTGGTGATGGGCGGATTCGAACCGCCGACACACGGATTTTCAGTCCGATGCTCTACCAACTGAGCTACATCACCGGGAAACTATTTATAGTCTTGTTTAACCTTAGACTTGTGGTGATGGGCGGATTCGAACCGCCGACACACGGATTTTCAGTCCGATGCTCTACCAACTGAGCTACATCACCAGAAACTGTTTATAGTCTGTTATCTTAGACTTTGTGGTGATGGGCGGATTCGAACCGCCGACACACGGATTTTCAGTCCGATGCTCTACCAACTGAGCTACATCACCAGGAAACTTTAAAAGCTACCTTTTTTGCTTAACGCGGTGCAAAAGTGGGGAAAAAGTTTGTTTATTCAAACATTCTACCGAATAAAATTTTAAAATAAATCAAACAGTCGTTAACAAGCTTTGTCATGTTTAGTAGGGTAATGAATATTTACTTTTGCTAAAGAATTGATTCTAAATTGTTTGCCACTTGATTTTTCTGTGCATAAAAAATATTTTCTCAATTTCTTATTACGAATAAAAACACGTCCATCTTCCATAGAAAACTCATCTCCATCAATTAAATCTTCTAAAAAAGGTGATTCATCTTGAAATTCATCATAATTGGAAAGTGCTTTTTTTAATGCGTTATCATTACCGCTAGATGCAGATGGATTTTGTTGATGTACTTTAATTGCTTCAAGTAAATCTTTTGGGAAAGTATTTTTCAAAATTAAAACCTCTAAGAGTTCTCCAAATTTTGCTTTCCATTCTTTTCCATGTGGTTTAACTTTCTGTTGATATTTGGACCATGTTATCAAATGTGCAACTTCGTGAGCAAATGTAATAGCAAACTGATATTGATTTAGTGTGGCATTAATACTAATTCTATGGCCATATCCTTTTTGTGGTGGCCTATAATCACCGTTAATACTTTTTCTACCACCTTTAATAGATACATAAATTTGATATTCAAGAATCCATTCAGCAAAAGTAGTTGCAGCACTAATAGGTGTATATTTTGATAATCGTTCAGAGATCTCAGTATGGGTCATTGACAATGGGGATGTATTGGGGCTACTTTTCTTTTTCATATAGAATTTATCGATTTCTGAGTTCTTAATTTAACTTTTACTTGATTAGTGCAATATTGTGTTTCTAATTGACAATATAAATTGAATTATAAGACAAAATTAAACCTTTATTTTATGCAAGGCGATAAAAATATTGAAGATCCAAGATTAAGAGCATTTAAAAGATTATTGGATATAATGGACGATTTAAGAGAGAAATGTCCATGGGATCAAAAACAAACAATGGAAACACTTCGTCATTTAACAATAGAAGAGGTGTATGAACTTTCTGATGCAATTTTGGAAAATGATACCCAAGAAATAAAAAAGGAATTAGGTGATGTAATGCTACATCTAGTTTTTTATGCAAAAATTGGCTCAGAAACACAAGATTTTGCAATAGATGACGTCTTAAATAGTATTTGCGAAAAACTAATTGTACGTCATCCTCATATTTATGGAGATGTAGAAGTAAAAGATGCTGAAGAGGTAAGTAGAAATTGGGAATTGATAAAATTAAAAGAGAAAGAAAATAAAAATAAAACAGTTTTAGGAGGAGTTCCTAAATCTTTGCCTGCTGTTTTAAAGGCATTACGTATTCAGGATAAATCTGCTGGAGTGGGTTTTGAATGGGACAATAAAGAAGATGTATACAAGAAAGTAGAGGAAGAGTTACAGGAGCTTCAGGATGAAGTTACTGCTTATGATAATGGAGAAGATAATTTAGATAAAATTGAGGATGAGTTCGGAGATGTGATGTTTTCTATGATTAACTATGCAAGATTTTTAAAAATAAACCCATCTGATGCTTTAGAAAGGACAAATAAAAAGTTTATCAATAGGTTTAACCAAATGGAAAGGTTTATGAAGGATGATGGTGTTGATTTTGAATCTTTGTCTTTAACTGAAATGGATCAATATTGGGATCAAATAAAAAAAACTGAAAAAAAATAAAGTTTTTTTTGTCCACTCCTTATTCCTAGTTGTCATAAGGGTAAGAATAATTATCTCACTTTTTACAAATATTAGGTAATTACTTCATTCTCAATTGTTTGTTCGTTAAATTATGATGTTATGGTAACTTTTAGCTTCAAGAAAAAAAATAATGACACTCTTGGTTCGAAATATAAAAACTATGCGAACCAATTTGAGACGGCATTAAAAAACTTAGAATTATACACAGCTGAAGAAAAGGAAAGAAACCGTGTTGAATTGAATAAGAAATTTCAAGGCTACGTTCTATAGTAAAGATCTACAAAAATAAAAGGCTGCTTAATTTGGTATTAAGCAGCCTTTTTTGTTGAAAAATTATTCATCAGACGAATCTATAATATCAATATCTGATATCAAGACTCTTTTAGATATAGCTTTCCCTGTAGGTGTAGCAGCAAGCCCACCCATAGCAGTTTCTTTATAACGGTCTTCCATACTTTGTCCTACTTCTCCCATTGCGTCTACACATTCATCAACAGGAATTACTCCACTAACATTTGCTAAAGCAATCTGTGAAGAAGAATTTGCAATTGCAGCAGCACTGGCATTCCTTACAACGCATGGAACTTCAACTAACCCAGCTACTGGGTCACAAACCAATCCTAACATGCATTGTGTTGTAATGGCAACTGCATTGAAAATAACATCTATAGAACCTCCAAGACAGTAAGTAATTGCTCCAGCAGCCATTGCAGCTGCAGTACCTGTTTCTGCCTGGCAACCTCCAACAGCACCTGCTATTCCAGATTTTTTTTCCATAATTAATGCGATGCCTGCAGAAATTAATAATGCCTCATGTATTTTCTTATCAGGAATACTATGTATTTCTTGTAAAGTAACAAGTACACCTGGTAAAATACCAGAGGCTCCAGCTGTTGGTGCAGCAACAACTCTACCCATGCAAGAATTAACTTCTTTAGCAGCTAATGCACGTGCAATAAGTAGCTTAAATTCTTCGGAAAGCACATTAATAGGTGATTTTTTTACTTTTTTACCTCCATTCTCAATCATACCAGATCGAGATGTCATATCTTCATTGAGCCCAGTTTTTACAGCATCTCGCATAACGAAATATGCTTTATTTAAGGCTTCTTCGATTTCTTCTTGAGTACGTTCTTTTTCTCGTATCTCATAGTCTAAAACGGGTTGAAATAAAGGGACTTTTTTCTTGTCACAATACTCTTTCCACTCTAAAAATGTTTCAAAAAGTACGGCCATGTTATGATAGTGTTTATATGGTTAGTATTTTTATCGAAATTATTCACAAAAGAAATACATAAGTTTCTATTTTTCTATTAATATGAGTAATCAATTACTAACAGACTTCGGGAATATCTTTTTATTTATACTTGTTGGTGTAATCTTCGCACTTGGAGGGTTGTTTACAGCTATGATACTGAGACCCAGACGTCCAGGTGAAGAAAAATTAACTACTTACGAAAGTGGTGAAGACCCTATTGGCTCAGCATGGGGGAGTTTTAATATTAGGTTTTATATTGTAGCATTAATATTTTTATTATTTGAAGTAGAGATATTATTCTTGTTTCCTTGGGCAACTGTTTTTGGAGATCCTGATAAAATAGAAAGTACAAATGGAATTTGGGGCTGGTTTGCCTTAGTAGAAATATTTTTATTTGTAGGAATACTTATTTTAGGATTAGCATATGTTTGGAGAAAAGGATTTTTAGATTGGGTAAAACCATCAAATGTTCATCAAGCAGTAGAAAAACAAAGTTTTAATAAAGCTCCTTACGAGCAATTCAATAAAAAATATATAAACAAATAAACTATTGAAGCTTAACTATCTAATTATAACGGCACTATTTGGGGTATTATTTTCATTTTCTTCATGTGAACCAACAGATGAGGTTTTATCAACAGACCCTAGTATTTCTCTTATTTTTTCTCAAGATACTGTGTTTTTCGATACACTTTATACATCAAAGGAAGATGAGAATATTGATATGAGTAGTATTGCTCAGAGGTTTACGGTGTATAATCCAAGCAGTAATGCTGTAAATATTTCAGAAATATCACTAAATGATCCTAATGATGTGTATTCATTGTTAATAAACGGAGATGCGTCAAGTTCAGTTGATAATACTTTTCTGAGAGGTGGAGATAGTATGATTATAGTTGCTGAAGCTAATATTCCGTATGAAAATCAAACAACAATTCGTGAATTTAATGCAGATGTTAATCTTTTTACTAATGGTAATAAACAAAGTGTTATTTTAAATGCTTTTGGAGAAGATCCATATTATGTAGCAGGAGGAAATGTAGTTATCGGTGATGTAGTTTGGGACCCTGGTAGGACCTACCTTTTGATCGATTCTTTGTATATAACAGAAGGTTCGTCTCTAACTATTAATGCAGGATCAAAATTAGTTTTTGATAATGCTGCAAAGATTCAAGTTAGTGGTTCACTTCAGTTACTTGGCACACCTCAAGATACGATACGTTTAGAAAGTAAAAGATTAGATGGAAAATATGAGAATTCTCCTGGTCAATGGGGTGGTGTTATATTTGACTCATTGAGTAATAATAATAAGATTTATGGCTCTCATATAAAAAATTCAACGTATGGCCTTTATATATATCATCCAGATAACGATGATGTTATTGATTTAGATATCCAAAATTCAACAATCGAAAATGTGTCTTTAGTGGGGGTCTCTTCAATAAAAGCTGATGTTAGAATTGTAAATACTATTATTAGTCATACAGTGAGTTACGCATTTGCCCAAGCATCAGGAGGAGTTTGTGAGTTTCTTTATAATACTATTGTTAATGAAAACACAGGCTACTATAGAGATGTCCCATCAGTTGCTTTTGAATCTATACTAGATGATAAACAGGGAAATGAAGAAATAAAACTGACTTGTACCAATAATATTGTTTGGGGTAGTTTATCAAATGAGTTTAACGTTTCAAATGGTGTCTCAATAACTAATTTAACCAATAATATAATTAAGACAACGTCTGATGATTATTCAGAAAATAACATCTTAAATCAAGATCCATACTTTAGATATCCATATTCTTATAATTTCACTTTAGCAGATGATAGTCCAGCTAGAGGGAAAGCAGTTAATATACCTAATATAACAATTGATCAAATTGGAAACCCACGTACAACAACTCCAGATATAGGAGCTTTACAATGGGTAGAAGAATTGAAAGAATAAATTCAATAAATAGACTCGTGAAAAACTTCATTATTTTAACTTTACTAGTTTTTGGGTACGTATCATCTTATGCTCAAAAAACAACTGAATTAGAGCTAATTACATTAAAACAATTATTTGAATATACTGATAGATATGATCTTAGTGGGATATCTCATTATAAAGATTCAATATTCGTTATTGCAGATAAAAAAGACAATCCTTTTATTTATCAAGTAAATTGGGCAGCAAAACATTTTACAGTTTCGCCTATTGCAGAACTGTCATTTAAAGGGGGAATTGATCTTGAAGGTATAGCTATAGGTGGAGATATTGCTTATTTAATTAATGAACATGATAATGAAGTATATAGCTATAATCTAAAATCAAGGAAAATAAATAAGCTATTAATTAATTGGGGCGCTTTAGCTTCACCAAAAAAAGATTGGCTTCATAATGCAGGTTTTGAAGGTGTTGCGATTGATTTTGATAAAGGTGTGTTGTATTTAGCTAAAGAAAGACAACCTAAATTAATTTTAAAAGTTGATCTAGCTGCCTTAGAAATTATTGAGACTTTTATAACATCCAATAAGTGTAGTAATGATTATGCTGACTTATATTTTTATGAAGGTTATCTATATGCCTTAGAAAGAAATGGCATGTGTATTATTAAAATAGACCCAGATACACATAAAGAATTAAAGCATTATAGTTTTAAAAAATCTGTTAGTAATAAAGGACAACGGTTATATGAACCTGCTAAATATGGTATGGCAGAAGCGTTAATGATTAAAAATGATGAAATTTGGATTGGTTTTGATAATAATGGAGTCTCTGTTTCGGAATTTGGAAAAAGTAAATATGGCTTATCGGGTTCTGCACCAGTATTACTGCAATTTAAACTGCCAAGTAAATAGAGTATGTCTAAATGTTTGTCAATAAAACTAACTATTCAATCTAGAATTCAGTTGATTAATACGAAAACGTACATAAATAAGTATGGAATTGTAAAAGATATTTAATTAAGTACTTTTTTTTGCTAACTACTTGTTTTACAAAAAAAAGTGTGATACTTTTGCAGTCCAAACCTCGGGAAACTACGTTTATTTATAGACATGAGCGAAAGTCCTAAACTACTTTGTAATAAGAAATATTAATTCTGTTATACAGGAATTTAGCCATTCGAGCTTAAGTATTCCGAGATGTTTGTGCACTTAGACATAAGAAATCACAGGAAGTTCCTGTGTGTGGGTAAATAACAGAATCAACAATGTTACAGCCAAAGAGAGTCAAGTTCAGAAAGAGACAGAAAGAAAGAAGCAGAAGCCATGGTGTTGCACAACGCGGCCATAGCATCTCTTTTGGTAGCTTCGGTCTAAAGGCACTTGAAGGTGGTTGGATCACTGCTCGTCAAATTGAGGCATCTCGTATTGCGATGACTCGTGCGATGAAACGTGAAGGTCAGGTATGGATTAGAATCTTCCCTGATAAGCCAGTTACATCAAAGCCAGCCGAAGTACGTATGGGTAAGGGTAAAGGTGCCCCTGCTTATTGGGTTGCTCCAGTGAAAGCCGGAACAATCTTGTTCGAATCTGATGGAGTATCAATTGAAAGAGCACAGGAGTCAATGAGATTGGCTGCCCAAAAGCTCCCAATCAAAGTGAAGTTTGTGGTCAGACCAGACTACGTTGGATAAGCTGAGAGATGAAAACAAAAGATCTAAAGGAACAGGTGAAAGGCATGTCTTCAGAAGAGCTTGCAGAGAACGTTAAAACTTCTCAAAAGCAATTAGAAGATCTTGCTTATGCTCATGCAGTTTCACCATTGGAGAACCCAATGCAATTAGGATCACTTAGAAAGCAAGTAGCACGTCTTAAGACTGAGTTACACGCTAGAGTGACTGTTGAATTGGAGGAAAAGGTTAAAGCGGAAAACGTTACTCGTGAAACATCGGTAGAATTCTTGCAAAAGAATACGTTTTTAGCACCTGTAAACAAGAAGATGGTTTTAAGAGCTATCGAGAAAGTTAACAACTAAGATACCTGACAATGGAAAGAAATTTCAGAAAGCAACGTACCGGAGTAGTTGTAAGCGACAAAATGGACAAGTCGATCACGGTGGTAGTGGAAACACGTCAAAAACACCCGATGTACGGTAAGTATATCAAGAAGACGAAGAAATTTATGGCGCACGACGAAGGTAACACTGCCGGTATCGGAGATACCGTAAGAATCATGGAGACGCGCCCATTGAGCGCGCGTAAACGTTGGAGATTGGTGGAGGTAGTAGAAAAAGCGAAGTAATTCATTTTTCTAACCACCAAAAATTAAAATTTTACAATCACCAAGTAAAGAATCCTTAATAGGATAGGACAATGATACAACAGGAATCAAGACTGTCAGTAGCAGATAACTCAGGCGCAAAAGAGGTACTTTGTATCCGCGTATTGGGTGGTACACGTAAGCGTTACGCTAGCGTGGGCGACAAAATTGTCGTTTCTGTGAAATCAGCTATCCCTTCTTCAAATGTAAAGAAAGGGACTGTATCTAAAGCGGTTGTTGTAAGAACTAAAAAAGAAGTTCGTAGAAAGGACGGTTCTTACATTCGTTTCGAAGACAATGCAGCAGTTTTATTAACTGCTACAGATGAGCCAAGAGGTACTCGTATCTTCGGACCAGTCGCAAGAGAGCTTCGTGAGAAGCAATTTATGAAAATCGTTTCGTTAGCACCTGAGGTACTCTAAGAGTTATGAATAGAAAATTCCATATCAAACAAGGCGACAAAGTAGCGATCATCTCTGGTAACCATAAAGGTACAGAAGGTGTAGTACTTGCTGTCGATCGTGAGAAGGAGCGTGCCACTGTTGAAGGAGTGAATATGGTTACCAAACACATCAAACCAACTGCTGAAAAGCCAGAAGGTGGAGTGAAAAAAATGGAAGCACCAATTCACGTCTCTAACATCATGTTAATCGATCCTGAAACGGGTAAATCAACTCGCGTAGGTCGTAAGCTAGACGAAAACGGTAAGTTGAAAAGATATTCTAAGAACACTGGAAAATTTATCGACTAATGGCTACAGCGACAAGATTAAAGGACAAATACCAGGCGGAAATCGTTCCAGCATTAAAGGAACGTTTCAATTACAAGTCTGTAATGCAAGTTCCAAAATTGGAAAAGATTATCATCAACCGTGGTGTTGGTGAGGCAGTTGCAGACAAAAAGCTCGTAGATGTTGCAGTAGAAGAATTAACTACTATTGCAGGTCAAAAAGCAGTTCCAACGATGTCAAAGAAATCAATCTCGAACTTCAAATTACGTGAGGATATGCCAATTGGCGCTCGTGTAACTTTAAGAGGTGACAGAATGTATCAATTCTTAGATCGTTTGATCACAATTGCTATTCCTCGTGAGCGTGACTTCCAAGGTATCAAAGATAAATTGGATGGTCGTGGTAACTACACTTTAGGTGTGAAGGAGCAGATCATTTTCCCTGAGATCAAACTTGATCAAGTGAAAAAAGTAACAGGTATGGACATTACGTTCACTACTTCTGCTAAATCTGATGAGGAAGCTTACGAGCTACTCAAGTTATTTGGAATGCCTTTTAAGAAAAAGTAGTAAACACGAGAAACTATGGCAAGAGAAGCGATAAAAGCGAGAGAGCGTAAGCGTGAAAGACTTGTGGCAAAGTTCGCAGACAAGCGCAAAGCTCTAAAAGAAGCAGGTGATTGGGAAGGTTTAGATAAACTTCCTAAAAACTCTTCACCAGTACGTTTACACAATCGTTGTAAATTAACTGGACGTCCAAAAGGTTACATGCGTAAATTTGGTATCTCACGTGTTACTTTCCGTGAGATGGCATCAGCAGGTAAAATCCCAGGCGTTACAAAATCGAGCTGGTAATTAAAATTTAGGAACCTACGGCACTATATGTGCTGTAAAAATATTTGCAAGCAATGGCAATGACAGATCCTATAGCAGACTACCTTACGAGACTTAGAAATGCGATTAGCGCAAACAAGCGCATCGTAGAAGTTCCTGCTTCGAAAATTAAGAAGCAAATGACTAAGGTACTGCATGAGAAAGGCTTCGTTCAAGGCTACAAGTTCGAGGATGGTGTAAATACTCAAGGTGTGATCAAAATCGCATTAAAGTATCATCCTGTAACTAAGCAACCTGCGGTAGTTGATTTGGAACGTGTATCACGTCCAGGTCTCCGTAAGTATGCTAACGCTAAGAGCATGCCGCGTGTACTTAATGGTTTAGGTATCGCAATCCTTTCAACTTCGAAAGGTGTGATGACTGACAAAGAAGCACGTGAATTGAATGTTGGTGGCGAAGTACTTTGCTACGTTTACTAAGAGTAAAAGAATACTTTTAACAATAATGGCTGACCGCTCTTCAATACATTTGTATTTCGAAGACTTAAGCCTTAATTAGAAAACCATGTCAAGAATTGGTAAAAAACCTGTAACTATTCCTTCAGGTGTTGAAATTTCAGTTACTGATGCTAACGTATTAGTAGTGAAAGGACAGAAAGGAGAGTTAACACAGGAAATCAACAAAGACATCAACGTTGAGATTGAAGGTTCTGAAGTACGTTTCGGACGTTCTTCAGATCATAAAGACCACCGCTCTTTGCACGGTCTTTATAGAGCTTTAACTCAAAACATGGTGATTGGTGTATCTGAAGGATACAAAAAATCATTAGAGTTAGTTGGTGTTGGTTTTAAAGCATCGGTACAAGGTCAATTATTAGACCTTGATCTTGGTTATTCACACCGAATCCTTTTCCAAGTTCCAGCGGAAATTAAGGTGAGTGCTGAAACAGTAAAAGGTCAACCGCCTGTAGTACACATCGAAGGTGTGGACAAGCAATTGGTTGGACAAGTAGCTGCAAAAGTTCGCTCATTCAGAAAGCCAGAACCATATAAAGGTAAAGGCGTGAAGTATGTTGGTGAAGAGATTAGAAGAAAAGCAGGTAAAGCTGCTGGTAAAAAATAACAAGTATGGCCACTAAGAAAGATCTGAGAAGACTGAGAATCAAAAGGGGCATTCGTAAGAAGGTTTCTGGTACACCAGAACGTCCTAGACTCTCTGTATATAAGAGTAATACTGCAATTTATGTGCAGTTGATCGACGACCTAAACGGCCGTACTGTTGCTGCTATAAGCTCTCGTGAGATTAATGCTGAAAGCAAATCTACGAACATAGCTTTGGCTTCAGAAGTAGGCAAAAAGGTTGCTGAAAAAGCTACTGCTGCTGGTATTTCTACGGTTGTTTTTGACCGTAACGGTTACCTTTACCACGGTAAAGTGAAAGCGTTAGCAGAAGGTGCTAGAGAAGGTGGTTTGAAATTCTAAAGAGTTGTCAGAAATGAAACAGAACGTAACAAAAGTAAAATCAGCCGATCTAGAGCTTACAGAAAAAGTTGTTGCTATCAAGCGTGTAGCTAAGGTAGTAAAAGGCGGTAGACGCTTCAGCTTTTCTGCAATCGTAGTTGTAGGTAACGGTGATGGTGTTGCAGGTTATGGTTTGGGTAAAGCCAACGAGGTAACTGACGCAATTACTAAAGGCATCGACGACGCTAAAAAGAACTTGATGAAGGTTCCAGTATTGAAAGGTACTGTTCCACACCCTCAAAAAGGTAAATTCGGCGGCGGACGTGTTCTTATCAAACCTGCTTCTGCAGGTACTGGTGTTATCGCAGGTGGTGCGATGCGTGCAGTACTAGAATCAGCAGGTGTTCACGACGTATTGGCAAAGTCACAAGGTTCTTCTAACCCACATAACGTGGTTAAAGCAACTTTTGATGCACTACTTAAATTGCGTGATCCACGCATGGTAGCTGACCAACGCGGAGTGAAATTGAGCAAAGTTTTTAACGGCTAATCAATAAATTTAATCTGTTATGGCAAAGATCCGTATTACTCAGGTTAGATCGTTGATCGGTCGTCCTGAAAGACAAAAACGCACAATTAAAGCGCTTGGTCTAGGAAAAATCAACAAATCTGTGGAAAAGGAAGCTAATCCTCAGATCCTTGGCATGGTTAAGGCTGTTGATCACCTAATCAGCGTGGAAGAGTTGTAAATTCTTTGTACTTTTGCACAAGGCATTAGTACTTTAAAGGTATTAATTGGGAAACAGTCATGAAACTGCATACACTAAGTCCTGCGAAAGGTGGAAAAGTTCGCCAAAATAAGCGCGTAGGTCGTGGACAAGGTTCTGGTCGTGGAGGCACGTCAACACGTGGTCACAAAGGAGCTAAGTCTCGTTCTGGTTATAGCCAGAAGTTTGGCTTCGAAGGAGGTCAAATGCCATTACAACGTCGCGTACCTAAATTCGGGTTCAACTCTCCTTTTAGAGTTGAATATAAAGCAATCAACTTGGATCGTATCCAAAAGATCGCTGACGAAAAAGGCGTAACAACTTTCGCATTTGAGACATTCGTGGAGTTAGGTATTATTTCTAAGAATGATAAAGTTAAAATTCTTGGAACTGGTGCACTAACTGCAACAGTAGAGATTTCGGCGAACGCTTTCTCTGCATCTGCTAAAGAGGCAATCGAAAAAGCAGGCGGAAAAGCGATTACATTGTAAGAAGCTATGAATAAGTTTGTCAAGACACTGAAGAACATTTTTTCAATCGAGGAGCTCAGAGGTAGAATTTTCTACACTCTGTGTTTCCTAGCGATTTTTAGATTGGGGTCGTATATCGTCCTTCCAGGAGTAGATCCTAGTGCACTTACTGAATCTTCAGGAGGTATGCTAGGGATGTTAAACCTATTTTTAGGTGGTGCGTTTACGCGTGCATCTATTTTTGCTCTTGGTATTATGCCTTACATTTCTGCATCCATCGTGATACAGTTATTAGGGATGGCTGTACCTTACTTTCAGCGTATGCAGAAAGAAGGAGAGTCAGGACGTAAACGCATTAACCAAATTACGCGTGTTTTGACGATCGTGATTACCCTCGCACAAGGATCTGGATATTTATATTCAACTATTCCTAACGAGGCAATCGTAATCAACCAGTCACTATTCTACCCAGCAGCCATGATTATCTTGACTGCAGGTACGGTTTTCTGTATGTGGCTTGGTGAAAAAATCACGGAGAAAGGAATTGGAAACGGTATATCAATGCTGATCATGATTGGTATTATATCGAGTTTTCCTACTGCTATTATTCAAGAATTCCAAACACAAGGTTTCAGTATCTTATTGGTTGTTGAATTAGTAGCTTTATTCTTTATCGTAATGGGAGTTGTTCTATTGAACGCTGCTGTTCGTAAAGTACCAGTGCAATATGCACGTCAGGTTGTTGGAGCTGGAGGTAAAAAGCGTACGCTTGCTACAGGTCAACGTTCATACATTCCTTTAAAAGTGAATGCTGCGAACGTTATGCCTATTATCTTTGCACAATCTCTGATGTTCCTTCCTTCATTGATCGCAGGCGTTTGGGCAGATGAAAGCGATACTGCTAGATGGGTAATGCAGAATTTCTCTGATTACACATCTTTTGCATATAACGCAACATTTGCAACAATGATTTTACTTTTCACTTACTTCTACACAGCGATCACGATAAACCCTGATCAGATGGCTGAAGATTTGAAAAGAAATAATGCATTTGTACCAAATGTCAAACCAGGTGAAGAAACTTCAGGTTTTATTAGCTGGATTCTAGATCGTATTACTTTACCTTCAGCAATTTACCTTGCGGTTGTTGCTATCTTACCTGCTTTTGCAAGTATGTTAGGTGTAAGTTCTGCTTTTTCTAGATTCTACGGTGGTACTTCACTAATTATTATGGTGGGTGTTATCTTAGATACGCTACAGCAAATTGAATCATACTTGCTAATGCAAAACTATGATTCAATGATGAAGTCTGGAAATATCAAAGGACGCCAAAACGTGGCAACAGTCTAATGGTATACTACAAGACAGAAGAAGAGATCGAATTAATGCGTATCAGTGCCGATTTACTCGGCCGTGCACATGGTGAGGTCGCAAAGAATATTAAAGAAGGGGTTAGCCTTAATACTCTTGATAAAATCGCTCATGATTTTATTAAGGATAATGGGGCTCACCCCTCATTCTTGAATTATAATGGATTTCCTGCAACATTATGTATGTCACTAAATGATGTTATTGTGCATGGTATTCCATCTGATTATGAATTGAAAAGTGGTGATGTAATATCACTTGATTGTGGAGTGTTTTTAAATGGGTTTCATTCTGATAGTGCTTATACTTATCCTGTTGGAGAAGTTGATGCAGATACAATGAAACTTTTAAAGGTTACACAAGAATCACTTCAGAAAGGTGTGGAAGCTTGTAAAATCAATAATAGAATTGGTGATGTAAGTTTTGCTGTACAGCAACATGCAGAAATGCATGGTTATGGAGTAGTTAGGGAATTGGTAGGACATGGATTAGGTAAAAACCTTCATGAAAAACCAGAAGTACCTAATTATGGGAAAAGAGGTAGAGGATTGAAAATCAAAGATGGTTTGGTGATCGCAATAGAACCTATGATTAACTTAGGAACTAGAGCAATAACACAAGATGCTGATGGATGGACAATTCGTACGAGAGATCGTAAACCTTCAGCCCATTATGAACACACAGTAGCTATCGTTGATGGTAAAACTGAAGTGTTGACAACGTTCAAGTACATTGAGGAAGTATATCCATTTTAAAGTTAATATCAAATGCCAAAACAATCAAACATTACCCAAGACGGTACGATCGTTGAGGCACTTTCTAACGCGATGTTTCGTGTGGAGTTAAAGAATGGTCACCAGGTTGTAGCACACATATCTGGTAAAATGCGTATGCATTACATTCGTATTCTCCCAGGTGACAGAGTTCGTTTGGAAATGTCTCCATATGATCTTACTAAAGGAAGAATTGTTTATAGATATAAATAATTCAAAAAAATGTCTATCTTTGCAGGCCGATGTTTAATTTTATTCATTTAGATTAACAGGCAGTAACAAAATAAGGGGATTATTCCCTCTATTTTTGCATTAAAGAAGGTAGGTTGAGTGCATGTGATGTTTTACTTATGGGTAAACTGAGCATGGATAGGCGACTTTCGAGTGCCTTGACATTTTAATCAGGGAATTTCACGTTTTCTAAAAAAAACCGGAGCAATGAAAGTCAAAGCTTCTATCAAAAAACGCAGCGCAGATGATAAAATCATCCGCCGCAATGGCAAATTGTACATTATTAACAAAAAGAATCCTAGACATAAACAACGTCAAGGATAATTTTTAGTACAATTAGCAAGTTAAAATTAAGTTTTACAAAGTAACCGTTCACAGTAAAACATGGCACGTATTGCAGGTGTTGACATACCTAATAACAAAAGAGGTGTAATTTCGTTAACTTACATCTTTGGAATTGGTAAATCGTCAGCGGCAATTATTCTTGCTGAAGCTGGAGTAAGCGAGGATAAAAAAGTCCAAGATTGGACAGACGAAGAATCACAAAAGATTCGTGAACTTATCACAGAAGGTCACAAAATCGAAGGTGAATTAAAATCTGAAATTCAGTTGAACATCAAGCGATTGATGGACATCGGATGTTACAGAGGATTACGTCACAGAAGAGGTTTGCCTGTTCGAGGTCAACATACCAAGAACAACTCACGTACTCGTAAGGGTAAGCGTAAGACTGTTGCAAACAAGAAGAAATAATTTAGTTCCTAGCTAATAGCTGAACATTAAGAATTATGGCTCAAAGAAGAAAAAACGAAAAAGCGAAGAAAAGAGTAGTTAATGTTACTCAGGAGGGAGAAGTTCATATCAAAGCTTCTTTTAACAACATTATCATCTCTTTCACCAACAAAGAAGGACAAGTTATTTCTTGGTCTTCAGCTGGTAAAATGGGCTTCAGAGGCTCAAAGAAAAACACTCCTTACGCTGCGCAACAAGCGTCATCAGATGCTGCGAAAGTAGCATTCGACCTAGGTATGCGTAAAGCTGAGGTTTTTGTAAAAGGTCCAGGATCTGGTCGTGAGGCTGCTATCCGTACCGTACAAAACTCAGGTATTGAAGTAACAATCATCAAAGATTGTACTCCACTACCTCACAATGGTTGTCGTCCTCCAAAACGTAGAAGAGTCTAAGTTTAGACCCTCTCGTTTTGAGAACAAAACCTAAGAGTGTGTTAAAAAGCAAGGGTCTGTCGTTTTAAGCCACGACAGAGATCATTGACACCTCCTGAATTTAATAAATACAGACACTCCTAAAATTCTAGAGAAATGGCTAGATATACAGGGCCTACGTCGAAGATTGCTAGAAAGTTTAATGATCCAATCTTCGGGGCATGCAAGGAACTTAAAAAGAAGGCATATCCTCCAGGACAGCATGGTAAAAACAGACGCAGAAAGCAGTCTGAATATGCTATCCAGCTTGCTGCAAAGCAAAAAGCGAAATACACTTATGGTGTATTGGAGCGCCAGTTCCGTAATATTTTTGAAAAATCTGCTAAGAAGTCAGGTATCACAGGTACTAACTTGTTACAACTTCTTGAAGCAAGATTAGATAACACAGTTTATCGTTTAGGATTTGCTCCTACTCGTCGTGCTGCTCGCCAATTGGTATCGCATAAGCATATTACTGTGAACGGTAAAGTAGTAAACATTCCTTCATATACATTGAAGTTTGGTGACGTTATTGGTGTTCGCGCTAAGTCTCAAACTAACAAAGTGATCAAGGAAGCTACTTCTGGTAAGCAACGTACAGCTTATTCTTGGTTAGAATACAATGCTGAGAATATGACTGGAAAATTCGTTCAATTCCCAGAAAGAGACGAGATTCCTGAAAATATTCAAGAGCAACTTATTGTCGAGTTGTACTCTAAGTAATATAGATCTTTGGAAAAAGCTTCTAAGTGTGCTATTTTTATCATGCTTAGGAGCTTTTCGTATAGATCTTATTAAATTATTAAAACCACAACTTTTATATGTCCATTCTTGCTTTCCAAAGACCCGATAAAGTGGTAATAGAAAAGGCTGATGATTTCACTGGTCTTTTTGAATTTAAACCACTTGAAAAAGGTTACGGTTTAACAATAGGTAACGCTCTCAGACGTATTTTGCTTTCGTCGCTAGAAGGATATGCTATCGTAGGAATTAAATTTCCGAATGTTCTTCATGAATATTCTACAATTGATGGTGTAGTAGAGGACGTAACTGAAATAATTCTGAACTTAAAACAAGTACGTTTTAAGGCGGATTCTGAGAACCCTTCTCAGAAAATCAGTGTCAATCTTAGCGGTAAAAGTGAATTTAAAGCAGGCGATATTGCTCAGTTTACTGAGGAATATAAAGTTCTTAATCCGGACTTTGTAATCTGTAATTTGGATGAGAGTGTAAATCTTCAGGTTGAATTGACTATTCAAAACGGCCGTGGATATTTATCTGCTGATGAACAAACAGAAAGTGAAGCTGACGATATTGTTGGTTTTATTCCAATTGACGCAATCTTTACTCCAATAAAAAATGTGCAATACCATATCGAAAGCCTTAGAGTTGACGATCGTACTGACTTTGAAAAATTGGTTATTGAAATTCAATCAGATGGATCTATCCATCCTGAAGAAGCGTTGAAGGGAGCTGCGAACATTTTGATTCAGCATTTCATGTTATTCTCTGATAAGAATATGATCATTGATGACATTGAAGGAGGAGAAGCAGTTGAAATAGATGATGAATACTTAAGAATGCGTAAGCTTCTTAAAACATCTCTTGCAGACCTTGAGCTTTCAGTTCGTGCATATAATTGCTTAAAAGCTGCTGATGTGAAAACATTGGGAGATTTAGCATCTTTAGAGATTTCTGACATGATGAAATTCAGAAACTTTGGTAAGAAATCTCTTACTGAGTTAGAAACATTAATGTCTGATAGAAATCTTTCATTCGGAATGGATGTTACAAAATATCGTTTAGACGAAGATTAGTAACAAAATTCTGATAGGTAACTGTTCCTTGGACACGGCAGTAACTGAAATCACCGGCAAAAAGTAAGCTACGGCTTATAGATTGTTACAAGTCCACTAATTTATTTTATAATTTGATAAAGTTCCTAATACGGCTTTATCATTAAATTTCGGTGAAATGAGACACGGTAAAAAATTCAACCACTTAGGTAGACAAAAGAAGCATAGAGAACTTATGCTTGCAAATATGGCTTGTTCTATTATTGAGCACAAGCGTATTTTTACAACAGTTGCTAAAGCGAAAGCTTTAAGAACTTATGTTGAGCCATTAGTAACAAAGGCAAAGAATGATACAATGCACTCTCGTAGAGTTGTATTCTCTTACCTTCGTGATAAAGAAGCTACAGCTGAGTTATTCTCAACAGTTCGTGATGCAATCATTGATCGTCCAGGTGGTTATACTCGTATTATCAAAACAGGTCGTCGTTTAGGTGATGGTGCTGAAATGGCAATGATCGAGTTTGTAGACTTCAACGAAGTTTATAACGTGAAAGAAACTAAGACGAAAACTCGTCGTAGTAAAAAGAAATCTACAGCTTCAGAAGCACCTGCTACTGAAACTGATAATAATGAAGAATCAGCTGAATAATTATTCTGATGATTTATCATTAAAATATAGAAAGGGAGATGATTTTTTTAATCATTTCCCTTTTTTTATGTCTATTTCTTAATAGTTCTGACTATTTTATTAAATTTGTGCAATCTGAATTAAACTAGACGTTAATAGCAATGGAGAAGAAGACGGCAATTTTAATGCTGCAAGACGGTACTACCTATAAAGGAACGGCCATCGGAGCAATTGGTACTACAACAGGTGAAATTTGTTTCAACACAAGTATGACAGGGTATCAAGAAATTTATACAGACCCTTCTTATTACGGACAAATCATTGTCAATACAGTGTCTCATATTGGTAACTATGGAACTGTTCACAATGAAAATGAGTCTGCTAAACCACAAATTAATGGGCTTGTAGTAAAAAGTTTTTCAAGTGTTTACTCAAGAAACACGGCAGAGGGATCTCTACAAGATTATTTAGAAAATGCCAACCTTGTTGGTATTGCAGATCTTGATACTAGAGAATTAGTACGTCATATCCGCCAAAAAGGTGCAATGAATGCAATTATAACTTCTGAAATTTCTGATTTAGATGAAATAAAGAAACTATTAAAAGCAACACCTAATATGGAAGGTTTAGAATTATCTTCTGTAGTTTGTACTAAAGAACCTTACAGTGTAGGTGATCCACATGCATCAGTTAAAGTAGCTGTATTAGATTTAGGAGTAAAAAAATCTATACTAGAAAACTTTACATCAAGAGGTATGTTATGCAAGGTGTTTCCATCGGATACTACTTTCGAACAAATGAAACAATGGAAACCAGATGGTTACTTCTTATCAAACGGACCTGGTGATCCAGCTGTTATGAATCACGCTGTAGAAACTGCTAAACAAATTTTAGAGGCTGATAAACCTTTATTCGGTATTTGTTTAGGACATCAAATTATTTCTAGAGCTGTAGGTTTAACTACTTACAAAATGCATCATGGACATAGAGGTGCTAACCATCCTGTAAAGAATTTAGTTTCAGGAAGATCTGAAATAACTTCTCAAAACCATGGTTTTGCAGTTGATATGGATAGTATTAAGAAAAATGATAAAATCGAACTTACTCACATCAATTTAAATGATGAGACAGTAGAAGGAATTAAGGTATTAGGTAAGAAAGCATTTTCTGTTCAATACCACCCAGAAGCTTCTCCTGGACCAAATGATTCTAGATATCTGTTTACAAGATTCTTAGAGTTAATTCAAGGCAAATAATATATTCAGTGCAGAGATTCTCTGAATTGATATAGAAATAAATAAAAAGCATAATTAAGTTAACTCTTGATTATGCTTTTTTGTTGTTAAACTAAAGATCACTTAGCTCTTATTGTATAGTTTTTGATAACTTTAAGGAGAATCAATCTTTCATTCATGAACAAATCCTATAAAATCAATATTAAGTATTTATTTATTTTTCTAATAATGGTTATTTTTTCGCTAAATGTGAATGCACAAGGACCGTTATCTAATGGAACGATTTATAAATTGAAAGTAAATAAAACAGGTTTATATAAAATTGATAATTCTGTATTTACTAGTTTAGGGATTGATGTGTCAAATTTATCTCCTGACGATATTGCTATTTATGGGTTTGGTTACGGGATGTTACCGCAACCAAATAATGCCCCTAGACCGTCTTCATTAACTGAAATCTCTATTAAATTTGTTGGTAATGATAATAATAAAATTTCATCTTCAGACTTTTTTATTTTCTACGGAGAAGGTCCACATTCTTTAGTAGTAGATTCAGTAAATCATTTTATATCGACTGAGTTTAATTTATACGATGAATCGAATTATTATTTTCTAAAAATTGGAGGTGAAAACAATAAGAATCGTGTCATTAATGAAAATAGAATACCTTCATCTCCACAATCATTATCTAGTTTAATAGAAGTAGTACATCACGAAAAAGACTTAATTACAGCTTTAAGTGAACCTTCAGGTAGATATTGGTTTGGAGAAGATTTAACATCAGAAACATCACAAACAATTTCAATAGACTTTAATCCAATAAATACATCATCTGAAATGATTGTAAAATGTGGGGTGATGTCTAAATCAAGAGCTGAAAGTACTTTTTCGGTTTCTATATCAGGTTCACAACGAGGGGAAGTTGTTGTAAGAGGGGCAAAAGATTTTAATTCTTATAGATACGGAAGGCAAGGGTATATGCAAAGTAATTTATTCACTCCTTTCACAATCAATAATATTGGAGATAATTTAAATCTAGATATCTCTTATAGTAAACCTCAATCAGATTCAGAAGGTTATATTGATTATTTTACTTTTAATACAAAACGAAGTATTTCAACATATCAAGAAAATTTTATTTATCATGAAATTTATTCACTGAATACTGATGGAGCTTCTATATCCATTAATTCAACATTTGATTATGTTTGGGATGTATCAGACCCCATAAATATTACATCACTCAATGTTTCTAATAATAAAATAACTACTATCAGAAAACAAAAACGTTTATCTATAGCAGCTTTTAATGTTAGTGATTTACTTTTACCAGAACCAATAGAAAGTATATCTAATCAAAATATTAGGGAACTACAGGTACCAAATTTATTGATTATATATTATGGTGAATATTTAGATCAGGCAAAGAAATTAGCACAACATAGAGCAACATTAAATTCAATTGATGTCCAAGTTGTTGATGTGCAGGAAGTATATAATGAGTATTCATCGGGTAGACAAGATATTACTGCATTAAGAGATTTTATAAGAACTCTATACCAAAAAAACATACAAAAATTAAAGAACGTACTTTTATTTGGTCAGGGATCTTATGATTATAAAGGTATCAAACAAGAAGGTGGAAGTAAAGTAGCCATTTATGAGTCTAGAGATGTATTACAGAGGACCAAAACATATTCGTCTGATGATTACATTGGTTTTCTAGATGAAAATGAAGGGTATTGGGCAGAAGAAATTGATGGGAGTGTAGAAAATTATGATTTAGAAATTGGTATAGGTCGCTTACCCGCTAGAACATTAGAAGATGCTGAAATATTGGTTGATAGAATAATTAATTATGATACACTTTCTACAAATTTAGACTCTTGGAAGAAAAGAGTTTTATTTGTTGCAGATGACGGTGATACTAATACTCATCAAGGTGACGCCAATGATTTAGCAACTTATGTAGAAGAAACTTTTTCTGATTTCGATTCCAAACGTGTTTATATAGATAACTACCCTAAAGAATCAACTCCTTCAGGAGCTATTTCACCTGAGTCTAATGAGAGTATCAATGATTGGGTGAATGATAAAGGTGTGTTAATTGTAAACTATAGTGGTCATGGGTCAATAACAAATTGGGCAGAAGAGTCAATTTTAACAGTTGATATGATTAATAACTTTACGAATTATGCTAAACTACCATTATTCTTAACAGCAACTTGTGAATTTGGTAGGTATGATAATCCTGCAATAATGTCGAGTGCAGAGAGATTATTATTTAATTCTAAAGGAGGTGCAATTTCTTTATTAACTACAACTCGACCTGTTTATGCATCAAGTAATTTTAAAATTAATAAAGCCTTTTACGATTATGTTTTTTTAAAAGACCAAGATAATAACTACCCTTCATTGGGGGAAGTTATGATGCGAACTAAAAATAATAGCCTTTCAGGAGTTAATAACAGAAATTTTGCATTATTGGGTGATCCATCTATGAAACTAAATTTTTCACAAAGGGAAATAAATATAACTACATTAAATAACCAACAATATACTACTTCAGATACAATCAAAGCATTAGACCATGTTTTATTACAAGGTGAAATTACAATCAATGGAGTAAAAGATAAAGAGTTTAATGGGGATATTTATCTAACATTATTTGAGAAATCTACCGAATCATCTACTAGAGGTAATGATGGCTCTGAAACTGTTTTTAATTATTCAGAAAGAAAATATCAGCTTTTTAGAGGGGTAGTATCCGTAATAAAAGGTGATTTTATTTTTGATTTTGTAGTTCCTAAAGATATTCGTTATGCTTATGGAACAGCCAAATTAAGTTTCTATGCAAATAATCCATTGACTGATGCTGTTGGTAGTGATGTAGATATAATAATTGGGGGAACCTCTTCTAATCCTGTAGAAGATAACGTAGCACCTGATATAAATATGTATTTTAATGGCGATTCAAATGTAAGAACAATACCACCAGATAGTTATCTTTATGCAGAGTTCTTTGATGAAAGTGGTATAAATATTTCAGGTATTGGGGCAGGTCATGATATAAAACTCTCTATGGATGGAGGTATTGAGGAATGGATATTAAATGATTATTTAATGCCAAAAGAGGGATTAGAAAATACTTATTCTTTAGTTTTTCCAATAAATGATCTAGAAGAAGGGGAACATTCTTTTACTTTAGAAGTATGGGATGTACTTAATAATAGAGCTGAAAAAAAAATAAATGTAATAGTAAGTCCAATATCAGAATTACAAATTACAGAGTTAATAGCCTATCCTAATCCTGTTGATGAAGATGTCGATATACGTTTTTCAAATAATGTTTTAGGACAAGATATTGTTGTTACTTCAAACATTATTGCGATGAATGGAAATACAGTTCTAACAACAGTTAATGAGTTTAATAATGTAGAAGAGGTTACAACATTAGAATATAAAGACTTACGTTCTCAATATGGTTTAATAAGTGGCATGTATGTTGTTCAATTGATAATAGAATGCCATAGCTTGAATTTAAGTACTTTTAAGACAACTAGAATTGTTTTATTTTAAAGTATTTTTCATTTTTTTTGTTAATCTTTACTATATTTAAGGAAACTTAAACTCCTAGCTTATACATAACTATACTCAATTTTATAGAGACCTCTATCATTAGAGGTAATTTTTTAAAGAAATCTATATATTTTATAGTTCAAATCACAGTTATGATCAACTTAAAAGTTAAATCAATATTTATATTGTTATCTGTACTTAGTACAGTAAATGTTTTAGCACAATCTCAAATTGTTGGCCAAGACCAAAATAGTAATCCTATAATTACTGCAGTACCTTTCCTAACAATTGCACCAGAAGCTAGGGGTGCTGCCATGGGTGATATGGGTGCAGCTACATCAGCTGATGTAAACTCTTCACATTGGAACCCATCTAAATATGCCCGTATTGATAATGAATATGGAGTATCACTATCTTATAACCCTTGGTTACAAAAGATTGTAGGAGATATGGCTTTAAGTTATTTATCTGGATACTATAAATTAAATGATCGCCAAACTATAGGTGCTAGTATGAGATACTTCGATTTAGGAAGTATTGACTTTACAGATAACCAAGGAAGTGTTACAAGAACTTTTAATCCAAGAGAATATTCTTTTGATGGTCATTTTGCAATGCAACTTTCTAATAGATATAGTATGGCTGTTTCAGCAAGGTATATCTATTCTAACCTAGCAGGTTCTATTTCTAGTGGTGCTCAAGATAGTAAACCAGGTCATGCTTTTGCTGCTGATATTTCTGGTTATTGGGTTAATCCAGATGTAAATTTAGGACAATATAATGCTGTTTTTGCTTGGGGTTGGAATATCTCAAATATCGGAACTAAAATGAATTATTCGAATGAAAGTCAAGAAGACTTTTTACCGACAAATTTACGTTTAGGTACTACATTAACTACAGAATTAGATCCATATAATAAAATAACTTTTGGTATTGATATTAACAAACTATTAGTACCAACTCCAGATAGTACTTATGATTATAAATCAGTAGGAGTACTTCAAGGAATGTGGTATGGTTTAGCAAAAGCTCCAGGTGGATTTTCAGAAAAGATGAAAGAGATTATGTGGAGTGTTGGTGCTGAATATTGGTATAACGATATGTTTGCCGCTCGTGTAGGGTATTTTTATGAAAACCCTGAAAAAGGTGATCGTCAGTATATGCAGATGGGTTTAGGTATTAGATATCAAGTAGTTACTTTAGACTTTTCATACCTATTGTCATTTAAACGAAATAACCCTTTAGAAGATACATTACGTTTTACACTATCATTTAATTTTGGAGAGCAATCTAATAAATCTAAAACTAAAAGAGGTGGTGGAAATAAGTCATCTCAAAGTGGTGGTGCTTTAGATGCTGATGATATTTAATATCATATAAAATATTTTTAAGTAGGGTGAGATAGTATAAATTATCTCACCTTTTTTATATTTAAGGAATTATCCATAAACCTTAGCGTGGATTTAAGTTACTATTTTTTGATCTATCATTATTAATTGAAAAGATTGTAAATTCTAGACTTAATTAGCTACAATTTGTGTTTTATGGCTTTTTTCTTTAAGAAATAGTACTGAAAAACATCCATATGAATCAAACACTAGATAGAAAAATAGCTCCTAATTCTTACCCTGTTCAAGATTTTTCAGTTTTAAAACCATCAATTTTAGAACTCGATAATTCAAGTAAAGTTTTCACTTTAAAAAATTCTTCTCAACCAATCATACATTTTACTTTATCTATTAAAGGAGGTAAATTGGTCGAAAAATCTTTAGGTAGTGCTTCTTTAACTTCTAAAATGCTAGGAGAAGGTTTAAAAGGTATGGATAGTGCTCAAATTCATCAAAAGCTAGAGTCTTTTGGAGCAATAATTTCTGTGTCAAGTGATACAGACTCCTTTACTATAAATGGCCATTGTTTAACACGATACTTTAGAGAGGTAGTCGTAATGGTAAAAAGGTATTTAACAGAGTCTGATTTTTCTGAGAATGAATTTCAGCACATTCTTCAAGTGATGATTCAACAAAAAAAGTTGAGCGAAGAAAAAACATCATTTATTGCTACTAAATTATTTAGGGAGAATTTTTATGGAACTAGTCACCCTTATGGTCAATCACTATCGTCTGAAGAATTATTAGATTATGACATAAATGTAGTTGAAGATTACTATAAACAAAATATTTTGTATGCTCCATTCGATTTATTCATTGCAGGTGATATTGGTGATAGAGAAATAGATATCATTAAAGAGGTTTTAGGTACTATTAAATTTAATCGTTCAAGTGCGATAATTGAATATCCCCCTTTTGTAAATAAAATAGCAACATCAAATTCAAAAATATATGAAAGTAAAGATGATGCTGTACAGACAAGTATTAGAATAGGATGCCCTACGTTTTCATTGCCAAATGATGATTTAGAAGCGTTTGCGGTTATGAATGAAACACTTGGAGGTTATTTTGGATCTAGGTTAATGAAAAATATAAGAGAAGAAAAAGGTCTTTCTTATGGAATTCACTCTTCTTTTAGAAATGAAATAAATCAGGGTTATTTTCTAATAGCTTCTGATGTTAAAAAAGACCTAAAAGATTTAGCTATAGAAGAAATTTATAAAGAAATAAATATTTTAGGAGATCAATTAGTTTCAGAAGATGAATTAACTACTGTGAAAAATTATATGACTGGTAGTTTTGTAATGTCTATAAACTCTAATTTATCTCTTTTAGAAATAACAAAATCATTATATAAAAAAGGATTAAGCTTCGATTATTATGATTCTTATGTAAGTAGAATTCAATCGGTTTCTTCCGAAGATATCAAGAATATGGTAAATAAATATCTAGAAGGAGATTTATTAGAAATAGCTGTAGGATAAAAAAAATAGGTTTAGTAACTAGCTGTTATGCTGCTACTAAACCTAATGAAGTGAAGTTTGTGAAGTTCTTGTATCTAAGTAAGTAATTAGAGAGTTGTTCAAAATATGAATGACTCTTTTTTGTTAATTTTGTACTAAAAAAGTTGGGTGTAAATTTAGTTTAGTTGAAAGTTTGTCTTTACACTCAGTCTAGTAAAAAATTGTTTGTAATATTAGTTTGTTTCTTTATTAAAGTGTAACAAAAAAGAAATAAAATTATTATTTTCTTACTTCCCTTATTGTTGATACAAGTTTATGGAAATCATTTTTAATAAACAATATTTGTTAACAATTAAGCTTCATATTATTTGTTTATTACTATATCATAACTTAATAGTTATATATAATTTACAAATAGTTGTTTTTTTAATGATTTATTGTTTGATGATTTAAGTTCTGTTTATTGTGTGTAAAAATTGTTTTACACTAAAAAACTTACATAAGTAATTTATCAGTTGATAATTATATTTATTTCTAAATAAATATTAACTTCTTCAGTCTTTATTTAGGTAACGGCGTTCTAAATAATAGATAATCAAAAATAACGCTTAACTACTCAATAATATGGCATCATTTGATAACTTAGATATGGCAACTCTTTCAGGGAGTTCATTATCAAATTTCAAAAAAATTGAAAACCAATATAACATTGAACCTAAGTTCAAATCAAAATTTAATAAAGCAAAACTTATAAGTACTCTTTGCTATCCAATTGAGAAAATTAATAGTGATTGGTTATATAATAAAATCGATAAAAAAGAAATAGGTAAAGATCCTGTTTTTGTACTTGGTCATTGGAGAAGTGGAACTACACATTTACATAATTTATTAAGTAAAGATCCACAGTTTGGCTTTGTTAATACTTTTCAAAGTGTATTTCCTAATGCATTAATGTTTGGTAGAACACTATTCATTCAATTAATGAGGCAATTAATGCCAAAAGAGAGACCTGCTGATGGTTTAAAACTAGATCCTTTATTTCCTCAAGAAGAAGAATTTGCACTAGGAAATTTACATGATATGAGTTTTTATTATTTTTGGTATTTTCCAAAACAGACTCAAGAAATTTTTGATAGAGTATTATTAGGAAAAGGTTTATCAGAAGAGGATAAAGATTTATGGAGATCTACTTATGAACGTTTTGCGAAATTAGCATTGTGGCAAACAAAAGGGGAGAGATTTCTTTCTAAAAACCCTCCACACACTGCTAGAGTAGATGAATTATTAAAAATTTATCCGAATGCTAAATTTATTTACATTTATAGAAATCCATATGAAGTATTTGGTTCAACAGTAAGGTTCTTCAAAGGAGTTTTACCAAGCCAACAATTTCAAGATATTTCTGATGATGAATTAGATAAAAATATTTTAAAGGTTTTTACAAAAATGTATGATAAGTATGAATCTGATAAAAAACTTATTCCTAAAGAAAATCTGATTGAAATTAAATATGAAGAATTCTCTAAGGATAATTTAGGATACTTAGATACAATTTATAAACAATTAGACTTAGGAGACTTCTCTAATGTAGAAGGAGCGATGAAAACGTATATTGATAGCTTAGGAACACACAAAAAGCATCAGTATAACTTTCCTCAAGAAACAATTGATAAAGTAAATGCTAATTGGTCATATGCCTTTGATAAGTGGGGATATGATAAATTATAAAATTAAAAAAAATGCACTAAGCTTTTACTTAGTGCATTTTTTATATAACTAATCTATTGATTATTTATTTGCTGATTCATTACTTTCAGCTTCCTGTTGTTCTTCACGAGAAATCCAACCTCCGCCTAAAGCTTTATAAAGTTGAATATAAGAAGAAAGAATGTTACTTCGAACAGTTACTAAATTCAGTTCAGCTTCGAATGCTTGACGTTGTTGCTCAAGGTATTCTAAATAACTTGTTACCCCTTTGTCATATCGTTGCTTAGAAAGACGTTCTGCATTTAATGCAGCTCTTGTATGCTTTTCTCTAGCAATTAATTCTTCGTTGTAGAATTGTATTGAAGCTAATGCATCTTCAACTTCTTTAAAAGCTGAAATAATACTACTTTCATATTGATATATTGAAGCCTCTAATTTTGCTTTTTCTGCTTCAACACGACGTTTATTTTTACCCCATTGGAATAAAGGCCCTACGACGCCTGCTCCAATGTTCCAGGCTCCTGTTGCTGCATTTGCAGAAAATAGGGCATCAGAAGCAATACCTGCGGTACCTGTAAGACTAATTGTAGGAAAACGGTTTGCAATAGCTGCACCTACCTGTGCATTTTGAGCAACAATTTCTTGCTCAGCTTTTAATAAATCAGGTCTTCTTTTTAATAAATCAGAAGGAAGACCAGATGGTATAACAGGAGGTAGTGCTTGTGCTTCGAGAGCCTCACCAGTTATTATTGCTTTTGGATTTTCACCTAAAAGAATACTTAATGTATTTTCTGATAAAGCAACACCTCTTTTATATACAGGTATAGCACTTTCTGCAATTGCTTGCTGTATTTGTGCTTGATTTAAATCAATTTCAGGTATTGTACCTTGAGTATACCTAGCATTCATTATAATCATAGAGCTATCTCTTGATGATAATGTCTCGATTGCAACCTGTAAACTTGCCTTATTTTCTAATAAACGAACATAAGCAGTTGTAATTTGAGATATTAAAGTTATCTGAAGCGCTCTAGCGCCATATACAGAACCAAGGTAATTTGCTTGAGCAGCTTCCGTTAACCTTCGGTTTTTACCCCATAAATCAATTTCCCAATTTAAAGAAGCTCCACCAAAGTAATTATTGTTTGCATTTGGTCCTACAAATCCACTATAATTACCATAAGAGTAGTTACCATTGTATCCAAACATTGGTCTAGCACTTACTTTTTGGATTCTAGCTAATTTTTCAGCTTCAATAATTCTTTGCATTGCAACTTTAACATCTTGATTATTTCTTAATCCAGTTGCAATTAAAGAATCAAGTGTAGGATCTTTAACTAATACCCACCAACCAATAGTGTCATTTTCAACACTAATAGTGGTGTCAGATCCAAATCGATATTCTAGAGGAGTATCGACTTCAGGAGCTTCATAGTTTTTTCCCATTTTACATCCCCAAATTAATTGAGAAACGAAGAAAACTAGAAGTATATTTTTGTAGTTTAAATTTAGTCTCTTTTCCATAATACTACTCTTCATTGTTTTGAGGTGTTGTTTCTCTATCCTTTTCGTACCCTGCAAGCTTACCTACAAGAACAAATAACATAGGGTATAGGAATAAACCTAAAACAGTTGCTAACCCCATTCCTCCAAGAAGTGCCATACCCATTACTTTTCTTGCTTCAGCACCCGAACCAGTAGCAATAACAAGAGGTAAAACACCTAGAATAAATGAGAAGGCAGTCATTAGGATTGGTCTAAATCTTAATTTTGCAGATTCGATAGCAGCATCAAATAAGCCCATACCTTCATCAAATTTAAGCTTTGCAAATTCGACAATAAGGATGGCATTCTTAGCGGCCATGGCAATTAACATTACTAATGAGATTTGTGCAAAAACGTTATTTTCATAACTTTCACTAAAGAAACGAGCAACCCATAGTAATAAGAATGCACCGAAAATGGCAAACGGCGTACCTAATAAAATACTAAAAGGCATTGACCAGCTTTCATATTGAGCGGCTAGAATTAAGAATACAAAGATTAGTGAGAATGCAAAAATGATGAATACTGATCCAGAAGCTTTCTTTTCTTGATATGACATGCCATTCCAAGCAAACGTCATATTTCTAGGTAATACTTCTGCAGCAACTTCTTCTAACGCAGCCATTGCTTGAGCAGAACTGAAACCCTCAGCTGGAGAACCAGTCACCTCTACTGAACGTAATAAGTTAAATCTGTTGGTAAATTCAGGTCCACTAATCTTTTCTACATTAACTAATGTGGATAGTGGAACTTTAGCACCTTTAGCACTTTTCACATAGAATAGGTCTAGTTGTTTTTCATCATTTCTATATTCAGGTTCAGCTTGTACATAGGCTCTATATAAACGTCCAAACCTATTGAAATCATTTATATAAGAACCACCAAGGAAAGCTCCAAATGTTGTATAGACATCGTTTAGATTAACTCCTAATTTTAAGATTTTATCTTTATTGATATCAATATAACGCTGAGGTACATTTGCTTGGAAAGTAGTAAACGCCATACCAATCTCAGGTCTTGCATTTGCTGCTCTAATAAACTCATTAGTATAGTTGGCAAGGTAATCAGGTGTATTACCACCTTTATCTTGAATCATAATACTAAACCCAGAACCATTACCTAAACCAGGTATGGCAGGAGGCCCAAATGCAAAGACTTGTGCTTCTGTAATTTGGGTCATGAACAGATAATTAAGTTTATTTGTTACTTCTTTTGCAGTAAGCTCTCTTTTATCCCAATTTGTTAATGTAACAAAGAAGAATGCTGAGTTAGTAGACATACTACTTGATAAAAGTGAGTAACCAGCAACTGTTGTAACCATATCAATTTCTGGTATTTCATCCATTATACCTTCAATCTTTAAAGAAAGATCATTGGTTCTTTGTAATGATGATGCCATTGGTAATTGAACGTTTACATAGAGGTATCCTTGATCTTCTTCAGGAATAAATCCAACAGGAACTTCAACACCTAACCAACCAGCAGCTAATAGTGTACAAAATATAAAAATTGCACTTGATTTTAATTTACGAGTAGCAATTTTAGTTACACTAATATAAGATACTGTAGAGCGATCAAAAATATTATTGAATACCTTGAAGAATGCTCCTAATGGACCACCAACAGGTTCTGATTTTCTTAGAATTAATCCACAAAGTGCAGGAGATAGCGTTAATGCATTCAGTGATGAGAAACAAACTGATACAGCAACTGTAATTGCAAATTGTTGATAAAGCCTACCGGTTATACCAGCCATACCAGCAACAGGAATAAATACAGCTACAAGTACTAAAGTTGTTGCAATAACAGGAGCTGTTACTTCTATCATTGCTTTGTTTGTTGCTTCTTTAGGAGAGAAACCTTCTTCAATATATACTTGAACGGCATCTACTACAACAATTGCATCATCTACTACAATACCAATTGCTAGTACTAACCCTAATAAAGAGAGTACGTTAATTGTAAAACCTAATAGAGGGAATAACATAAATGCCGCAACTAATGATACCGGAATGGCCATTGTTGGTACTAGTGTTGCTCTCCAATCTTGGATAAAGACATATACTACTAGAATTACAAGTAATAAAGCAACAAATAGTGTTTCAATAATTTCGTTAATACCTGCTGTAATAGGTAATGTAGAATCAAGAGATACTTTATAATCTATACCATTTGGAAAGTCTTTTTTAAGAGCATCCATTTTACCAATTACTTCTTCAGCCAATGCAACAGCATTAGAACCTGGTGCTTGATAAATAGCTATTACTGCACAGTTATCACCGTTAAGTCTTGTAAATGCAGAATAAGTTTCTACTCCTAATTCAACTCTTGCAACATCACCAAGTAATACTTGGCTACCATCTTCATCAGTCCTAACAACAATTTTAGAGAACTGATCTTCATCTTGTAAACGGTCTGGAAGACGTACAGTATATGTAAACTCAGTTCCTTTTGGAGCAGGTTCAGCACCAAATTTACCACCAGGTACAATTACATTTTGATTAGAAATTGCATTTGTGATTTCTGGAATAGTAAGGTTTAATTTAGCTAGAATATCAGGTTTAATCCATATACGCATAGAATAGTCTGAAGTACCCAATACGTTTACACGGCCGATACCTTTTGTTCTTGCTAAAACATCTTTGATATTAATTAATGAATAGTTACCTAAAAAGTTTTGATCAAAACGACCATCAGGTGAAACTAAAGTAATTAACATTAAAATGTTAGGTAATGACTTTTCAGTTTTAACACCTGTTCGTTTTACCTCATTTGGTAATTTAGGTGTTGCTGCAGCTACACGGTTTTGTGTAAAGACCGTATTCATATCAGGGTCAGTACCAATGTCAAATGATGTTTGGATTGTCATCGTACCATCATTTGAATTTATGGATTTCATGTAAATCATGTTCTCCACACCGTTAATCTCTTGCTCTAAAGGCGTAGCAACTGATTGTTCTACGTTTAGTGCACTCGCTCCTGTATAAGTACCTCTTACTTCTACAATCGGAGGAGTTAAGTTAGGATATTGCTCAATAGGTAATCCAATAATTGAGACACTACCTACAATAGTCATGATAATTGCAATTACCATGGCAACAATAGGTCTCCTAACGAAAAAGTTGGATTGATTTTGTTCTGTGCTCATTATTGTGCTTCGTACTGTGATTCAAATTTTACTGTCTTGAATTTTACTGTTGCGCCTTCTCTTACTTTCTGTAAGCCTTCAAGAACTATTTTTTCTCCTTTTTTTAACCCAGAGCGTACTAGCCAATAATCTTTATAAGTGCTTGATAACTCAATTTTTCTTTGAGAAACTAACCCATTATTATCAACCACGTAAACAGTATGACGTCCTTGGAATTCCATAACACATCTTTGTGGAATAAGTATACCATCTTTTACGATATCAATTACAGATCTAACTTTAGCAAATTGACCAGGTCTGATAAGGCGGTCATTGTTAGGGAAAGTTGCTTGAATAAGCATTGCACCTGTGTTTGCATCTACATTTCTATCTAAGAAATCAATATGCCCTTTTTGAGAGTAAATTGTATTATCAGAAAATATTAGTTCTAATTTCTCAGATTCTCTTTCTTCTTTCTCTGTTCTTTTTTGTCCAGATTTTTCTCTTGTCATTGCATATCTAGCAAGACGTAAGTAATCGTTTTCAGTAATAAAGAAACGAACATTTACAGAATCAATTCTAGACACTGTATTTAAAATTACTGGGTTGGGCTCACGACCAACAAATTCACCTACTTTAGCTTCAGTTCTACCAATAACACCAGTAATTGGAGATTCAATTGTTGTGTAACCAAGTTCAATTTGAGACATTCTTAAATTTGCTTGAGCAGCAGCTACCATAGATTCAGCAGCTCCTTTTTCTGCAAGTGCAGCATCAAGGTCCGATTTTGAAACGGCATTTTGCTCAGCTAAAGGTTGAATTCTATCAAGGTCATTAGAAGCTCTAATTAATGAAACTTTTGCTTCGGCTAACTGACTCTTACGCATTGTTACTTCTGCAGAGTAAGATTGAGGGTCTACAGTGTAAAGTAATTGTCCTTTTTTTACTCTACTACCTTCTCTAAAGTGAATACCTTCTAAGAAACCTTCAACTCTTGAACGAATTGGAATATCTTTAGTACCATATACCTGACCTACAAAAGTTTTTGTTAGAGGGACATTTTGTACTGTAACTTCTGTTACCTGAATCTCAGCTTGAGGAATTTTTTGTTGTTGTTTAGCAGATTCACCTCCACATCCAATAAGTACTATTGATGTGATTGCTAGGGTTATAAGCTTAGGAACTGCATTTAAAAAATTAAATGTCATTATGAATGATATTATGTAGTTAAATTCGATTGTAAAATTTTTACAAATCTAATGAAATATTTACATTTCTTATTAAAATAATGAAGTCAATATTGAGTTTTATTTACAGATTAACTTTAATTTTTATCCCAATTAAGACTTCGTTCAACAGCATTTTTCCATTTTTCTTTTAGAAGGTCCCTTTTTTCTTTTTTCATGTTTGCTTCAAAAGAGGCATCTTCTTGCCAAATATTCTGAATTTCATCAATATCCTTCCAATAACCTACAGATAGCCCTGCAAGAAAAGCAGCACCTAAAGCAGTAGTTTCCATTACTTTTGTTCTTATAACCTTTACGTTAGTTATATCACTTTGAATTTGCATTAATAGGTTGTTAGCGGCAGCTCCACCATCTACTCTTATTTCTTTTGCTTTGTTACCAGTGTCAGCTAACATAGATTCTATTACATCATAAGATTGTAAGGCTATTGCTTCTAGTGTTGCACGAACAATATGTGCTCTTTTTGTACCTCTAGTAATCCCAATTAACGTGCCTCTTGCATATTGATCCCAATAAGGAGCACCTAACCCAGTAAGTGCTGGTACAAAAACAACACCTTCACTATCTTTTACTTCATTTGCAATTTTCTCAGAATGCTTTGCTTTTTTTATGATCTGCAATCCATCTCTTAACCATTGAATAGCTGCTCCTCCAACAAAAACACTTCCTTCTAAAGCATAGTTTACTTCATCACCAATCTTCCATGCAATAGTTGTAAGCAGTTTATGGTTGGAATTTACAGCTTCAGTTCCTGTATTCATCATTAAAAAACACCCTGTTCCATAAGTGTTTTTAATCATCCCTTTTTTAATACACATTTGACCAAATAAGGCAGCTTGTTGATCACCCGCGATACCGGCAATTGGAATTTTTGTAGCAAATAGTGTAGTAGCTGTTTTGGTATATACTGAACTACTATCTTTAACAGAAGGGAGCATACTTTTAGGAATATCAAATATTTTTAAGAGACGTTTATCCCACTTTAAAGTATGTATATTAAAAAGCATTGTTCTACTCGCATTGGTTACATCTGTAATATGCTTTTTACCGTTTGTTAACCTCCAGATTAACCAACTATCTACGGTGCCAAAACGGAGAAGACCTTTTTCTGCTTTCTCTCTTGCCCCTTTAACGTTCTCTAAAATCCAATGAATCTTACTCGCAGAAAAATAGGCATCGATGATTAACCCTGTTTTATCATGAATGATTTTAGAATATTTATTTTTTAATGTATCACAGAATCTAGCTGTTCTTCTGTCTTGCCAAACTATGGCATTATATATTGGTTGATTTGTTGTGATATCCCAGACTATTGTTGTTTCTCTCTGATTTGTAATACCAATCGCTGCTATATTTTTACCGTTTAACCCTAGTTTTGCCACGGATTCTGCTGCTACAGCTGCTTGAGTTGACCAAATTTCTTGGGGATCATGTTCTACCCAACTTGGTTTTGGATATATCTGTTTAAATTCTTTTTGAGAAGAGCTAATAATCTCACCTTTTTTATTAAATACTATTGCTCTTGAACTAGTAGTTCCTTGGTCTAGTGCTAATATATATTGTTTCTCGTTGTTCATGATAACATAAGTTTATATGCTATCTAAATTGCAAAAAAAAACTTAGACCTTAAAATGAAAGCCAATGATTAGCGTATCATCTGTAGGTTTATATTGAATGTTACTCTTAGGTTGCATCCACTTAGATCTAGTCTTTTCCAATTTCTCTTTTTGTAAATTAAATGTTTCAAAAGAGTTATCAACAATTAATTGGCGAAGGTTCTTTTCTAAAAATTTTTTGTTTTTTGAACCTCCAAATTGATCTTGATAACCATCTGAGTATAAATAAAATTTAAGCTCTGATGTAATTGGAATAATATGTTTTTGATAGCTATGGTGATGGTTAGATAACTTATCAGAGATAGACCTTTTAGTACCTTTAATGTAATGTTGTCCACTCTCATCTATATAAAATAAAGGACGTCTAGCTCCTGCAAACTCTAAGAAATTAGTTTTTAAATTAATAGTAACAATAGCAGCATCCATACCTGATGATTCATGTTTATCATCAAATAAATTATTCATTCTAATATCAAGTTCTTGCAAGATTTTTTCTGGCGATGAAATACCTGAATCAATAATACTATTTAAAACTTTAACTCCTAAAGTTGCAAGTAAAGCTGCTGGAGCTCCATGCCCCGTGAAATCCATTAACGAAATAAAAACAATATCATTTTTAACGGAAACACTAAAAACATCACCACTTACTTCATGTAAAGGTTTCCAAAAAATAAAATAATCTTGAAATATATCTTTTGCTTTTGCAGGAATAGCATTAAGAGACCGTTGAATTTTGTGAGCGTATTTTAAACTATCTGTCAATTCATTATTAATAACAGAAATTTCTTCGTGTTGCTCTTTAATTATTTTTAGTGATTTTTTTCTTTTCTGAAGAGAGATATAAATGAATATTATAAAGACAACGGCAAGGAGACTAATAAAAATTAGTGCTGCATTTACTCTATTTTGATAGATGAGCTTTTCCTCTTGTAATAACTGCTCTTTATTTAATCTATCAATCTTTAGAAGTTGTTCTTTATTTAAATACTTTTGATTTAATACAGCTAACTCCTTCGTTTGAATTGTAGCATTCATTTTGATGTACAAATCAGACCAAAGTTTATGTGCCTTAAATGCTTTTTTATACCACCCTAATTCTTGATATGTTTTGTAGAGAAGCTTTTGAGTGTTAATTCGATCAACAACGTAATGTTCTTGGTTATAATAGTGTTTTGCAGCACGTAGGTAAGGCAAAGCTTTTTTATAAAATTGTTGATGAAAATAATTTTCACCTAATAAATAGTTACCTCTTGCAGCTAAGTTTTCAATTTCAAATTTCTGAGATTTTTTATTTGCCTTGTTCAAGAAAATTTCAGCATCTCTAAATTGCCCTTTTTGGATCAGAATATTTGATATATTTAATAGTGTTTCTGTTGTTCTGTATATAGATTTATGTTTCTCAAATATTGTTAAGGCTACATACAAGTTATCAAGTGCTAAATCTATATTTTTTTGTTCAGAATAAGCACTAGCAATATTACTTAAGACTAAGGCTAAACCATACATGTCATTAAGCTTTCTTCTTATTTCTTCAGAACGTTTATAAAAGGATATAGCAAGCTGATAATTATGAGTTGCACTATGAATTTGTCCTATATTATTGTACGCTATAGCCATATCTCTTTCACTATCATTTTCCCTGTTTAAGTCAAGGTCTTTAATATAATATTCTAAAGCTTTTGAGAAATTCCCTTTAATTTTATGAATAGATCCAAGGTTATTTAGAACAATAGATTCTCCAATAAAATCATTCTTATCTTGATAAATTATTAAGGCTTTTTGATAATTAAGAATGGCTGAATCATATACGGTTAATGCTTTGAAATTTCTAGCTAATTCTGTGTAAGAGTCTGCAATTAAGATACTATCAGCACTTTTGTAAGACCAATATACAGCATGCTGCGAAGCTTCTTTTCCCCCAGAATATTTTCGAAGTTTTCTTTTTGATTTTGCTATTTGTAAATAAAGAGAAGGTAGGCTTTTGTACTCAATATTTTTCTTTAAGAATGATATATAAATATTACCTTTTAAAATACAGCTATCATAAGCTTTATTTTGATACAGTTGTTTCACCTCTTTTGTATATAAGTTAACAGAATCAATACTTAAATCCTGATTATTATAAAAAGAGGCTACACTTTCTTGAGGAGTAAGAAGTAGCAAGCTAGTCCACAGAAAATAAAATAATATGTTTATGAATTTTTTCAGAGTAATTATTTATAACTATAATTATACTAATAAAAAATATTATAAAAAAAGGTTTGAGGTTATTTTACCTCAAACCTTTCATAATTGTATTTTTAACAATTAAATATTAGAATAATTCTCCTTGATTCCCGTCAGTTGGAGGTGAAATACCTAAGTGTTCATATGCTCTCATTGTAACTTCTCTTCCTCTAGAAGTCCTTTTTATAAAGCCTTCTTGAATTAAAAAAGGTTCGTATACTTCTTCAATAGTTTCGGCCTCATCACCACATGCAGTTGCTATTGTATTTATACCTACAGGACCGCCTTTAAACTTTTCAATAATAGTAGTTAAAATGCGGTTATCCATCTCATCTAAGCCACCTTGATCAACATTTAAAGCATTTAAAGCCATTTTTGCGATATCCATAGAAATTGTTCCATTTCCTTTAATTTCTGCAAAATCTCGAGTACGTCTTAATAAATTATTAGAAATACGAGGTGTACCTCTACTACGTCGAGCAATTTCATAAGCAGCGTCATCATTAATTGGCGTGCTTAGAATGTTAGAAGAACGTTGAACAATTGTAGTTAGAAGTTTTGAATCGTAGTACTGTAACCTTGAATTAATACCAAAACGAGCTCTCAGGGGAGCTGTTAAAAGTCCAGATCTAGTGGTCGCTCCAATTAAGGTAAAAGGATTTAAATCAATTTGTATTGTACGTGCATTAGGTCCAGAATCTAACATAATGTCAATTCTGAAATCTTCCATGGCAGAATATAAATACTCTTCAACAACGGGGTTTAGTCTATGAATTTCATCAATAAATAAAACATCATTGTCCTCTAAATTTGTTAAAAGACCAGCTAAATCACTAGGTTTTTCTAAAACCGGACCAGATGTTATTTTTATTTCAGCATCCATTTCGTTTGCTATAATGTTAGAAAGAGTAGTTTTTCCTAAACCAGGAGGTCCATGTAGTAAAACATGATCTAATGGTTCTCCTCTTTTTCTAGCAGCCATAACAAAGACTTTAAGATTTTCTATAATCTTATCCTGTCCTGTAAAATCTTTAAATGAAAGGGGTCTTAGTGCTTTTTCAACGTCTCGTTCAGCATTAGAGAAACCTTCATTATCTCCTTTTAAATAATCTTCACGCATATACCTTTTGATTAGAAAATTGGTATTGTATTTTCTATCACAAACAAAGTTAGCAAAATGTTCGATCTAATTTATACTTTGTAAAGTTGTCGTGGTCTGCTAACTTTAACATACACACTAGAGGTTATTATGGAGAATTTAGTGTGAGGCTATTGTTTAGCTACTTTTCATTTAGAATTATCCATTATAATCATTACAAAAAAAGGAATGATAAAATACAGAGAGTTTACTTTAGATAATGGCCTGAAAGTTTTTGTTCATGAAGATCATCATATTGCTTCGGCTGTTGTAAATATAATGTATGATGTAGGTTCTCGGGATGAAGACCCAAATAAAACAGGTTTTGCACATTTATTTGAACATTTGATGTTTAGCGGATCTGTAAATATTCCCTCATATGATGCTCCACTTCAAAAGGTAGGCGGTACAAATAATGCTTTTACATCTCCTGATATAACGAATTATTACATTACACTTCCTGCTCAAAATTTAGAGACTGCTTTTTGGTTGGAATCAGATAGAATGTTGAGCTTATCATTTGATTCGAATGCCTTAGAGGTACAAAGGAAAGTAGTAATAGAAGAATATAAGCAAAGATATATTAATCAACCTTATGGAGATGCTTGGCATCATCTTAGAAAATTGGCTTATAAAGATCATTCTTATCAATGGCCAACAATTGGTAAAAAGATTAGCCATATAGAAGAGGCAACTATGGATGATGTGAAAGCATTTTTTCATAAATATTATGTTCCTTCTAATGCAGTAATGGTAGTAGCTGGTAATGTAAAACTAGAAGAAGTAAAACAATTGGCTAAAAAATGGTTTGGACCAATTCCTAGCGGAGAAAAACCAAAGAGAAATATTCCTGTTGAACAGATTCAGACTGCACCAAGAAAACTAATTGTAGAAGAAAAAGTACCTATTGATATGTTATATAAAGTATGGCATATGGAAGGAAGAAATAAAACAGGTTATTATTCTACAGATTTATTAAGTGATTTATTAGGTAGAGGAAAATCTTCTGTGCTTCATCAAAAATTAGTAAAAGAAGAGAAAATATTCTCAGGTTTATCAGCCTACATAACAGGATCTTTTGACCCTGGATTATTATGTATGACCGGTAAATTATCTGATGGAGTTTCTTTAGAAGAAGCAGATGCTAAATTAGTAGCCCTTTTAAATGATTTTTGTTCTACTCCAATTTCAGAGGAAGATCTAGAAAAGGTAAAAAATCAGGCTGAATTTTCTATGACATATGGAAAGACAGAAATTTTACCTAGAGCAATGTCTATAGCTTATGGAGCAATCTTAGGAAACCCTAACTTGATAAATGAGGAAGAGGAAAAATTAAGAAGTGTTTCTGCTTTAGAAATCAGTAATAAAGCAAAGCAGGTTTTAATAGATGATAATTGCTCAACTTTATTTTATAAAGCAAAATAACATGAAGCAGAACTCAATTTTTCTATTCTCAATAACAATACTTCTCTTAAGTGCATCAAATTTATTCGCTCAATTAGGAGGTGCAAAAACATATAATTTCTTAACAGTACCTACAAATGCGAGACAAGTGGGGTTAGGAGGTTTTTTAACGTCCTCTGGAGTTAATGATGCTAACGCTATGTTTTATAACTCATCTCTTTTAGGTGATAACTCTGTAAATAAAGTAATCTTTAATTATTACGATTATCATACTACGGCAGGGCTTACTACGCTTGGTTACGCTAAAAAAGTAGGTAAAGGTGTTATCGGCTTTGGAATGGGGTATATGGGATATGGAGATTTTGAAGGCTTTGATCAAAATGGAAACTATACAGGAACTTATAATGCAAACGATTATTGGTTTCAAGGAAGTTATACTAGAAAAATTGGAGTGTTTTCATTTGCTGCAAATATGAAGTTTGCTGCTTCAACTATAGAAAGCTATAAATCAAATGCTTTAATGTTTGATATGAATGGCTCTTTCATTCACCCAACAAAAGACTTAGTGATAGGTTTAGTAATAAAGAATGCAGGTTTTGTAATGAAAGAATATCAACCAAATGATGAAAGTGAATTACCTTTTGATACTCAATTAGGAATTTCTTTCAAACCTCAACAAATGCCAATTCGCTTTTCTGTTACTTATCATCATATTCATGAATTTGATATCACATATACAGATACTTCTTTAAAAGGCGAAACAGATGCTTTTGGTAATGAACTATACACAGAACCTAGTTTTACTGACAAATTGTCACGGCACTTTGCCTTTGGAGGTGAATTTGTATTGGGTAAAGTCATTAATCTTAGGGCAGGTTACAATGTGATGCGCCGTAAAGAAATGGTTACTCAAGGAGTAAAAGGATTAGCAGGGATGTCTTTAGGAGCTGCTTTAAAAATCAAGAAACATATTGATTTTAGTTATAGTGTTGCTTGGTATCATGTTGCAGGACCTACAAACAGTTTAAGTTTAGCAGTAGCTACTTCAGGCTGGGAAAAAAGAAAGAAAACAGTGATAGAATAAAAATCAAATTATATATAGTTGATCACATTAATAATAAATCAATGTTAGAGAACTCAAAATATTTAACCCCGAGAGAAATTGTATCAGAATTAGATAAATACATTATCGGTCAGGATGACGCAAAGAAAAATGTATCTATTGCTTTAAGAAACCGTTGGCGTAGAATGAACGTTAAGGGTGATCTTAAAAAAGAAATTATGCCCAACAATATATTAATGATTGGTTCTACAGGAGTTGGTAAGACGGAAATTGCTCGTCGACTAGCAAAAGTAGCAAAAGCTCCATTTGTTAAGGTTGAGGCCTCTAAATTTACAGAAGTTGGTTATGTTGGTAGAGATGTAGAAAGCATGGTTAGAGACCTTGTTGAACAATCTGTAGGCATGATTAAAGATTTAAAGAAAGCTTTAGTAGAAGAAAAAACAGCTCAAGCTGTTGAAGACGTTATTCTTGATGCATTAATTCCACCTTTAAAAAGTACTCCTACAACAAATAATACAGGTGAATATATTTCTTCTGACCATGAGTTAAATGAAAAAACACGTGAACGTTTTAGAGAAAAATTACGTGCAGGAGAATTAGAAGATAGAAAAATAGATGTTACTGTTGATAAAAATGGTGGCGGACTTGGTTTTATAGGCGGCGGAGCTCCAATGGATGAAGGTTCTATGATGAACATCCAAGAGATGATCAATGGAATGCTTCCTAAGAAAACTAAGAAAAGAAAAATGACGATTGCAGAAGCACGTAAGATTTTAGTAGATCAAGAAAGTGCTAAGCTTATCGACATGGACGAGGTAAAAGATGAGGCTGTTCGTTTAGCTGAAAACTCTGGTATTATATTTATTGATGAAATTGATAAAGTAGCTAGTGGTGGTAATAAACAAGGAGCCGATGTTTCTAGAGAAGGTGTTCAAAGAGATTTACTTCCAATCGTAGAAGGAAGTACAGTAAATACAAAACATGGTATGGTTAAAACAGATCATATCCTTTTTGTTGCTGCAGGAGCATTCCACGTTTCTAAACCTTCTGATTTAATACCTGAGCTTCAAGGTCGTTTCCCAATTAGAGTAGAATTACAAAGTCTTACAGATAAAGACTTTAGAACAATTTTACGTCAACCAAAAAATGCTTTAACTAAGCAATATGAAGCTTTATTAGAAGCTGAAGGCGTGAAATTATCTTTTAATGAGGATGCTCTGGATGAAATTGCTACAATCGCATATGAAATTAATGTAGAGGTAGAAAATATTGGAGCAAGAAGATTACATACTGTAATGTCTCATTTATTAAATGATTTATTGTTTGATGTTCCAGATGTAATTGGTGCAAACGCTCAAATTGTTGTCACTAAAGAAATGGTACATGAGCGTTTATCAGGTTTAGTTAAAAATAGAGACTTAAGTCAATATATACTCTAACAAAAGAGTGTGTAGTGTTATGAGCTTTGAAATCCCAGCTTCATTTATTTGAAGTTGGGATTTTTTTTTGATTTGCTTGAATAGTACAATTTTTTCTTGATTGATTTTAGGTGAAAAAACAATAAAATTATGTAATATTATGTAAAGAAAGTTAATATTTAACTCGTCAATTAAATGAGAAGAGGTGCACTAAATGCTGACAGAACTATAAATGCATAAATAACACAAGCTCACTGAGACTCTTTTCTATTACAAATATCTTCAGTAATACCTGACGAAGAACTTATTAGTAGACTTCAATCAAAATAACCAATAGTTAACGAATGAGACTAAGAGCAACACTATGTTGGCTACTATCTGTAATTTCGATTTCGATTTCTTTAGCACAAGAAAAAGTAATATCGGGAACTGTTACAGACGGAGTAAAGCCATTACCTGGAGTAACTGTTGTTGTCAAAGGAACTCGACGAGGAGCGGTTTCGGACATAGATGGTAAGTATAAAATACAGTTACAGTCAGAAGATAATACAATTGTATTTAATTTTATTGGTATGCAATCCAAAGAGGTAACAGTTGGTAACCAATCGGTTATTGATGTTGCAATGGAAGAAAATACTGAGGAGTTAGATGAAGTAATTGTTACCGCAAATGCCATTGAAAGAGAGAAACGTACTTTAGGGTATTCCGTTACCTCCGTAAAGGGTGAAGAAGTGGATAGGGTGAAATCTACAAACTTTTTGAATTCTCTATCTGGTAAAGTTCCTGGAGTTCAGGTATCTCAAGCAAGTTCAAACCCAGGAGGGTCAACAAGAATTGTAATTCGAGGTACTAACTCATTAAGTGGAGGAAATCAACCTCTAATAGTTGTAGATGGTATTCCTGTTTCAAACACTAACATATCAACAGGTAGTGGTATTTCTGGAGCATTTGATGCAGGTAATGGTGCTGGAGAAATAAACCCAGCAGATATAGCATCAGTAACTGTACTTAAAGGAGCTTCAGCTGCAGCTTTGTATGGTTCAAGAGCTGCCAATGGAGCAATCATTATTACTACTAAAAAAGGAAATGTAAAAGAAGGTCCAACTGTAAGCTTGAGTTCTAGTTTTAGAGCGGAGAGCCCTAATAGATTACCTTCATTTCAAAATAGATATGCACAAGGATATTATGGTAAATATGATAAACGAGCTGAAAATGGATGGGGACCAGAGATAAATGGACAAGTTGTACCAGCGTATAGTTATGCAGCAGATACAGCAGATTTACCAGAAAGTCAGTGGCCATTACAAACATTAAAAGCTTATCCAACTAATGTAGAAGACTTCTATCAGACAGGTACATTATTTATTAACTCAGTAGATGTTTCTAGTGCTACAGAAAAAGGAGATTACCGATTAGGATTTACTTCAATGAATCAGAAAGGTATTGTACCAGGCGCAGGATTAGATAGATATACATTTGCTGTAAATGCAGGTCAGCAATTAAATAAAGTGATTAAATCTAGGGTTGGTATGAATTATATCAAGTCAGAGACTAGAGGTTCTGTATCTCAAGGAGGAAATTCACCAAATGTTTTAACCTCAATAATTAATGGAATCCCAAGAACAACTCCTTTAGAACGTTTGTATTTAGTAGATGGAGAACAAGACCCAATAGGTAGGTTTTCTAATAGCCCTTATTGGGTAGCAGAAAAAAATGGTAATAATGTAAATGTAAATCGTTTCTTTGGTTTTGGTATGTTAGAAGCTAAAGCGACTGATTGGTTAACATTTAGAGCTAGGGCAGGTCTTGATTATAGAGTAGATAAGCGTTTTTCTAAATCTGCAAAAGGAACATTAGGAGCCATTAATGGATCGTTTGTAAATGATGATATGGAAAGAACTGAATTGACGACATCTTTAATGGCTACAATTCAGAAAGAGTTTGGAGATAAATTTAAATTAACGGCAATTGTTGGACATGAATACAATAGTAGAGTATTTAAAAGAAGTACATTGTCTGCATCCGAGCTTTCAGTAACAGATTTATATACACCAGCAAATGCAAAAAATACAACTTCTACTACTGATTTTGTAGAGCAACGTTTATTAGGTGCTTATGGAGATATATCACTTACTTATAATAACTACTTAACTTTAAATGTAACAATGAGAAATGATTGGTCATCAACTTTACCGAAAGATAATAGATCATACTTTTATCCTTCAGGAAGTTTGTCATTTGTATTCTCAGAAGCATTAAACTTACATAATGATGTATTTTCATACGGTAAATTAAGGTTAAGTGCGGCACAGGTTGGTAATGATACAAACCCATATCAATTAGATTACTATTACTATCCTAGATCAACTTATTTTGGACAATATAGTACTTCAAATAACTATCCTTTTAATGGTCAAACGGCATATACAGCAACAGATGTAATTCCACCTGAAGGGTTAGTTCCAGAACGTCAAAACTCATGGGAAGTAGGTACAGAATTAAGTTTCTTTAATGGTAGAATAGGAATAGATTTAACGTATTATCAAATTGAAACAAAGAACCAGATTTTAGCAGTTCCAACACCAGAATCTACAGGTTATAGATCTAAAAGAGTAAATGCAGGAGCTGTACAAAATGAAGGTATAGAATTATTACTTTCATTTGTTCCTATCCAATCTGATGCTTTTGAATGGAATTCTCAGATTAATTTTACCAAGAATAGAAATAAAGTAACAGAATTGACTGAAGGTCTAGAAAAACTACAGATTGCGTCAGGGTTTAACGGAGTATCTGTTCAAGCAGTACCTGGTAAATCTTTAGAATTACAAGGAGTAGGTTTTAAAAGAGCCGATTCTGGAGAAATTTTAGTTGATCCAAAAACTGGGTTAAGAATGCAGGGCGATGAGCAAACTTTTGGTGAAATACAACCAGATTTTCTATTAGGCTTTCAAAATAGCTTCACTTACAAAGGAGTTACTTTAAACTTTTTGATTGATTGGAATCAAGGAGGTAAGATGATTTCTAGAACAGTAGGTGATTTAAGGTATGATGGTTTTGCGGAAGAGACAGCTTTAAATAGAGAGCAAGCATTTGTAGATAAAAATGCATATGTAGAAAATGGAGATGGTACTTTACGTCAAAATGATATTGCCGTAACTCATCAAGATTATTGGCAGAGCTATTCTACAAGTGGTATTGCAGAAGGGGCTGTATTCAATAAGACTTATGTAAAGCTGAGAGAGATAAGTTTAGCTTATACTTTACCACCATCAATTATTAAAAAGACAAACTTCTTAAAGTCTGTTTCAATTGGATTTGAGGCTAGAAACTTATGGTTAATATATAGTGAAATACCTCATATTGATCCAGAAACAAGTTTATTCCAAGCCGCAAGTGATGCATCTGGAGCTGTAGAAATGGGTAGTTTACCCTCGACAAGAAGTTTTGGAGGAAACCTAAAAATTATTTTTTAAGATGATTATGGATAAAAAAATTATAACCCTACTTCAAAGAGGATGTTTGGCGTTGACTTTTCTCCTAACATTTTCTTGTGATAGTATTCTAGATATCAACAAAGATCCCTTTGCAGCAGGAGATGATCAGATTGCTGAACAGCCCGGTTTATTAATGACAACGGTAATTACAGGGATATCATCTGATAAGGTGATGGAAACAAATTTATTTAACAGATGGGCACAACATTATGTAGGTGCTGGAGCATCTGTTTTTTCAGAAGCTGATAATTACTCAATCCCTGCATATCCTCAAACAAATACTTGGTCAACATATTATGTTTCGGCATTAAAAAATGCAAGTAGAGGAGAGCAATTAGCATTAGGTATCGGAGAGCAAAACACTGCTGCTCAATTTAAAATAATTCAAGCTTTTGCATTTTATCACTTAACATTAATGTTTGAGGATATACCATTTACAGAATCATTAAATACAGATATTCTATTTCCAAAAGGAGATACACAAGAGAATGTATTAAAAGGGATTGTGCAAATGATAGATCAAGCAGTAGCAGATATAGATGTAGGTAACAATGAGAAAATAAGTAGTGAAGATTTACTTTTTAAAGGAGATTTGAATAGATGGATAAAATTTGCTAATTCAATAAAGATTAAAACATTAATGGTTTTAGCAGAAAATAATCCAAACTATGCAAAATCTAGGTTAGAAAAAGCATTTAATGAAGATCATGTAGACGAGTTAGGTGAGCAAGTGCAATTAGATTATTATGATGATCTTACCAATGCTAATCAATTTTATAAACTTCATTATCAATATGCAGGTGGACAAAGTTTATTCTTTTATGCTTCAAATCCATTTATAGATTTATTAAGAGGGTCTAATGACCCACGTATTGATATATTTTATGATCGTCCAGAGGGAACTTCAGAAGCAGTGCCACATAGAGGTGTTGATCCAGGTGCTCGTTCATCTTTTACTGTTACCTCTTCATTAAGCCTTCATTTTATTTCTGCAACTTCTCCAGATTTTTGGGTTACTGCCGCAGAAATGAGGTTTTTAAGAGCTGAAGCTATTCTTAAAGGTTGGATATCGGGAGATGCATCAGATGCAGACCAATATTACAAGGAAGGAATAATTCTCAATATTATTCATTTAAATAATTTGGCAACAGTGTTGGATTCAGGAAGAGGAATTACACAAGGTGAGTTTGATACCTATATTGGAGGGTTACCAGATTTAGATAACCTTTCTGAGGCAAATGCAATTAAAGCTGTTTACCAACAAGGCTATATTGAAACTTTTAATAGAGGAATGGATGCTTGGACTTATGTGAGACGAACGGGTTATCCAGAAAATAAGCCTTTACCAGTTGATGCTGTTCTGAGTAGCCATATTACTAGATTACCTTACTCTCCAAGTGAAGTCAGTGCTAATCCCAATATTCCTAAACAAAAGGCACTGGATTTACCAATGTGGTTTATGTCATCTAACTAAAACTAAATACACATGAAAAAAATAGTAAATATATGGGTACTGTGTATTGGGTTAACTTTCCAGAGTTGCGAATTATACGATACTTATAAAGACGAAGTAAATGCTGAATTTATTGGTGAAACAGTTGCATTTGCAGTTGCTACTCCAGTTGGCGAAGCCGATTCTGTTAAAGAGAATTCAGTTCCATTAAGCTTAACTGTAGAAATGCCAATGGCAATACAGACAAACAGAGGAATTGAAATACGATATACTTTTGAAGGAGATGCTGTTTTTGGAACAGACTTTACAGCAAAAGCTATTGAAAGGAATGAACCTAATGCATCTGATGTCACTGAAAAGTATGCCACTTCTCAAGGAGGAAAATTTGTTATTAAAAATAGAGAAGTATCAGAAGATGAAGCAGGTGAAGAAAGTTATACAAATACTCAAAATACAGCTACAATAGAAGTTTCTCCATTAGTGGTAGCAGGAGTTGATAAAACATCTGGTAAATCATTATCTATTGTTTTATCTTCAGCTAAAAACTTAGATAATGGAGAACCTATAACCGTTGGACAAGGTGGAATTAAAAAAGAATATAATATCATTATCAATGATATTCATTGTCCTACAAGTCTAGCAGGTACCTATGGAGCTCAAATTTCTACAGAAACAGGAGTGCAAGATGTATCTGATGTAACATTGACTAATGTAGATGCATTAGCTAATCCAGATGATATTTGGGGACTATATGATATTTCTAACATAGCAGGTGATATTCAAGATATTCCATTTCAAATTATTGATCAATGTGGAGAGTTTTTGGGACCATCAGATAGTTACATTTCTGTACAAGGAGATACAGAAGCTAATGGACGAATAGTATTAGATGTCATGTTTAGTGATGGAACTACAACTAAGCAATGGATTTTATATCTCACTAAAAAATAGCAACAATGATAAAGAATTTTTCTTTTCTTCTAGTACTCATTGGATGTCTCTTTTTAGGAAGAGGTGCTGAGGCTCAGAAGTTACAATCAATTTCAAATCCAAACCAAAAATGGATAAGCCCTTCCATTCAGACTGCTCCTGCAAAACTTTTTGTAAGACTAAAAGAAGCAAATGATGTAAATTATGCTTATATGGAAAGTGGTCAACCTCAGTTCGTTTCATCAGAGAAACAGAGGTTATATAAATTACTTACAGATGCACGAGTAAAATCTGTTTTAGAGCCAATGAGCGTTTTAAAACATAGTGTGTCTGATGTACTTCAAATTACACTTTATAATGATAATGATTTAGAGCGTTATCGAAATGAGTTAAGTAAGGATAAAAATGTAGTATATGTAGAAAGTGTTCCTTTACCACAAACATTTACAGACCCGAATGATCCGTTATTTTCAGACCAATATCATATTAATTTAGTTGGAGCAATAGATGCTTGGTCTAAAAAAACTGACAATGCTAATTCACCAAAAAATGATATAGTTTTGGCTATTGTAGATGATGGTGTATTAATAACTCATGAAGATTTATCATCAAATATTTTTATTAATGAAGGAGAAATTCCTAATAATGGAAAGGACGATGATGGTAATGGATATATTGATGATTATAATGGTTGGGATGCTTCTGGAACTACTTATGATAATGGAGATCCAGATCCAAATCCTCCAGCAGCACAAGCAGGAAGATTTACATTCTCTCATGGTACACATTGTGCTGGTATTGCAGGAGCAATAACCAATAACGGAATTGGTGTATCTTCAGTATCGAATAATGGTATAAAGTTATTAGCTGTTAAAGCAACATCAGATGATACACCATCAGCAAGAGTAATTACCCATTCTACGGAGGCCTTAATGTATGCAATTGCAATGGAAGCGGATGTAGTGAGTATGTCTTTTGGAAGTTACTTTTATTCTGCAACAGTTTCAAGAATGATAGATGAAGCAACTGAAGATGGAATGCTTTTTATAGCTGCAGCTGGTAATGATAATGTGAACTTAGCAAGTTACCCAGCAGGTTATAATAATGTGATTGCTGTTGCGAATACAACAAGTAATGATGTAAAATCTCCATCTTCTCAATACGGTTCATGGATTGACATTTCGGCACCAGGTACTGATATTATTAGTACAGTAGCCGCAGACAATGGAAATACAAAAGGAGACTATGCACCATATACAGGTACATCTATGTCTTGCCCATTAGTTGCAGGAGCTGCTGCTTTTCTTAAAACACAAGATTCTACTTTATCACCAATTCAGTTAAAGGCTTTACTTTTAGGTACAGCAACAGATATTAACCCTAGAAACCCAGGTTATCAGAATAGCTTAGGAGCAGGTAGAATTAATATGGATGCTGCTATGGATGCTTTATTAGCAAACCGACCTTTAGCGGCTTTCAATATTTTATCTGATAATGGTATTTTAAATCAAGAATTAGAGTTTGAAAACTTATCTATAGGGAATGGTCTAACATATGAATGGAATTTTGGAGACAGTCAAACAAGTACTGCAACAACAGATACTGTAGGGCATATTTATACAGATGTTCCTGAATTAGGATCGTATATTATTACTCTTACAGTAACAGATTCTCAAGGAAGAAAAAATACATTTAGAAGAGGTATTCAAATGACTGAAGGACCTCCTTCTAGTCCAACAGAAACAGTACCTTTTGCAACTGACTTTTTATTAGATACAGGTGGTTTTGTAACAGAAACTATGTTTTTAGATGGTGGATCTGGTAACGATATATGGGAACATGCAAGAGCTAGGGGTAGTGAACTGAATAGTGGAGACTCTGCAGTTTGGGTTACCACATCTGGTGGAGGTGTACCCTTAAGGTCTTTTTCTGCCATACTATATACACCAACTTTTGATTTAACGACAGCAAATAGAGAATATAAAATTCATTTTACAAAGAGTATGGATATTACATATTGTAATGCTCCGGCAGCTTGTCAGATGCAATATACAATAGATAATGGAGGTACTTGGAAACTTTTAGGAGAAGCAAATGATGGATTAGGAACAGGATGGTACAATAAATCTCCTGATGATGCATGTGCTATCCATCCAATTATTTTTCAAGATCAAACAGGTTGGCTAGGTAACTTTGATAATGATTCAACTGCATATAATGTGTCATTTTTGGCAGGGGAAAATGTTCGATTTAGGTTTATATACCGTCATGAATCAGCCTTTCAGATTCAAGATACAGATGATGGCTTTATGATCAGAGACTTTGAAGTGACATCAGAAGCTCCATCTGGAGAATTTACTTCTCCTTCAATTGTAGAATATATAAATAGACCTCTTGATTTTATCTATAACTCTGGTGGAGCAACAACGTATGCTTGGAACTTTGGTGATGGGAATACCTCAACAGATAAAAATCCAACCCATACATATGCAACAGCAGGAAATTATTATGTTTCTCTTGAAGTTGATGGAAATGCTGCGTCAAATTATCAAGATACTATTGCTATTTTAGGAGAAAAGAAAGCTCCTTTTTATCCCTCAGATGGAGGAGATTTAGAGTCGAATGAATTATTATTTTATCCATATAATTTAGCTGGAACTGATTTAAAGAAAGGTAATTCATCTGTAGATGGAAAATCGGGAACAACAAGTGGAGATAGTGCATACGTACTTGGACCAGATACTACAGCTTATGAAATTCCTACAGGGTTCTACCTTTATACTTCTGTTTTTGATTTACCAGGTGATAGTAATAATGGAGATTCTACTCAAATGTTCTCTTTTAATATCAAACAAGATGTGGCAAATAAGGTTGATGGAATGTATACAGAATATTCTGATGATTATGGAAAATCATGGTTTCCATTAGGGTACTTTACAGATCCTTCTTGGACGAATGAGTTTTCTTCTGAAGACTATTGGGGTGGAGAAGGTATTCCATTAATTACGGGTTCAACTAATAATAATTGGGAAACCAAATACATTCCTTTGGCAGGTTTTGAAGGTGAACAATTAGCCTTTAGGTTATTTTTTGTCGGAGCAAATGCCGATTCGAGTGGAGGAGTAGGTTTAGCTTTAGACGATTTTAGAGTTGTACCTTATAATCCTCAAGTTAATTCTTTATCTTATTCTGTTGATAAAACGGAAGCCGGTTTGAATCAGGATATAACTTTTACAAACACTTCTGATGCTGATACAGCTTTAATTGGTTGGTACTTTGGAGAAGAAGGAGATGCAGTACCATCTGTAGTTTATGGTGCAGGTCCTCACGAAGTATCTTATACTACTGAAGGAAACAAATCAATAGCAATGTTTGTGATTGGATCAACAACTCAAAAAGAATTTCAAAATGCAGTTCGAATTGATGCTTCAATTACAAGTTTAGAAGAGGAAATTATTTCTAATTCTCCAATTATATTTCCAAACCCTGGAGAAGGAAATCAATTACATATTTTATCAGATCAACTTATTGATAAAGTAGAGATTTTTAAATCTACAGGACAAATTATGGGACTTAATCAAAAGTTTATAAATGGTGTGATGGATGTTTCGACATTACCACCTGGAGTTTATATTTTGAAATTACAGCAACATAATGGAGAAATATATCATAAGAAATTTATAAAAAAATAAATAAAAAAAGAGATTGCCAATAACGGCAATCTCTTTTTTTATTAGAATTGTTTCTCTCCAAAAACGGTATTTTTATTGGCTTTTTTCTTTGGTTTAGAGTTTAGTGAATAATTAACGCTTATTTCTAAAATAGGACCGTATCTATAATATGTAGTTCTTTGATAAAAGGCATCTTCTCCAGTTATTCTATCTTGTCCAGTAGTATCAAGCCCCTTAATATTAGATTGGAAAATGTCATTTGCTCTTCCTGTAAATGTCCAACTTGGTAAGGTAGTAGGTTTGTAAACAAGAGCAATATTACTCATGTAAAACATATCATTTTGTCCTTGAGCAGTTACTGTTGCAGATTGAATATCTATATCCCAAACTAATGAAAGTGTTTTATGAATATCAGCATTAATTGTAGATTTTAAACTCCAATTCATGCTACTTTGATCTATGTTGTAGTCGTAAATTTCGCCATTAATAGAATAGTGATATAATGAACCTCCTACAAATAATTTCACCTTTTTAGCAAGATCAAAATTGGCATTTAATTCAAGTCCTAAAGATTGATCGTTACCAGCATTAGTATAACTTCTCATAAGTACATTTTCTCCAGCATTAACTGTATTAACCCTAAAAACAGCATTTTCAACACCCCTATAAAAAGCTGTTACACCTATTGTCTGATTACCAATTGATTTATTATACGTTATTTCCGCTAAGTTTACATATTCAGGTTCTAATGTTGGGTCGCCAACCTCATACACTTCATAATGTCTTCTGTATAGAAAAGGGGCCATGTTTTTTGTTGGGGGACGATTAATTCTTCTGCTAGCACCAAATATAAATCGGTCATTTTCTGTCAATTCATAATCAAGATTGATCGATGGGAAAAAATCCAATTTCTGAACTACAAATTCATCTTGTTCTGGAATATCTACGATAGGAAATACATTATAATTACCTACTTCCATGCGTTGGTCCATGTATTCCATTCTAACCCCAGCTTTTAAACTGAATTTCCCCCAATGAGCTCCATAATCTACATAAGTAGCATAAATACCTCTCGTTAAGTTATAATTATTTGAGTAAGGGTGAACATCCCAACTTCCATTAGTATTTAAGGTATCATAATTATAATTACCAGTTTGTTTTAAAAATTGAGGCTGTGCTCCAAAAGATAAAGTTTGATTATCTGCAATAGGCATTTCATAATCAATAGATAAACGAATACCATCTAAAGGTTGAACTGTGGTTTGCGTATAATGTGTTGTTACTTCCCCAATCGTTCCTGATTCATTATCGTATTTTTGATTTTTATTATCAAGATCATCACCTAAAGAAGAATGTTCATATACCAATCCAAGAGTAAGCTTAGACATATTTTCAAACTGAATATTGTAATCTAAATTGGCTGTATGAAATTCACCATATCTTTCATGAGTATTGGGGTTGTAGATATATTCATTAGTTCCTGGAATTAAATTTCCATTGGCATCATTATAATAATTGTGATAAACATAATTAGCAGTTCTTTTATTGCTTTTATGACCGTAGAAATAAGATGCTGAAATAGAAGAATTATCATTAATATCATATCCAATTCCTAAATTTGCAGAATAGTTCGTGTGATATTCAGGTCGGTCACCTTCTGCATCCATATGATAAGTTCCCCCTTTATATGGTCCTTCAAATTGATTTATGGTAGATTCTCCTTCTCTTTTACCATCAACATTTCTACTTAGATAATTAGCTCCAAGTGTATATGACCATTTATCTTTTTGATGAGCAATATTAAAGTTTCCACCACCTCTCAAAGGTTCGGCCCCATCTTGCCAAGGGGATCCTCCTAGCATTCCTCCAACATTTACTGAAGTACCATTTAGTTCGTTTTTATCAATTGTAATATTAATAATACCTGCTTTACCTTGTGCATCATATTTGGCAGAAGGTACAGTAATAACTTCAATGTTTTGGATGGAGTTTGCTGAAATTTGAGAAAGTAAAGTAGATGGATCTATTTGAGTTGGTTTACCATTTATATAAACCATAAAACCTTGTGTGCCTCTTACAGATACTTCACCTTCAGGAGAAACAGATATTGAAGGTAATTTATTCAACATATCTGTTGCAGTACCGCTTCTCGCAGTTTCAAAATCTGTAGCAGCATAGACTTTTCTGTCAATTTTGGTACTTACCGTTTCACCCATTCCTTTAACTACAACTTCTTCAAGCTCTTGTAAATTTGGAGACACATATAAAGGACCTAACTGAATATTTGAGTTAGATATTGATATTTTTCTTTTAAATGTATGATAGCCTACAAATGTAGCTTCAAAAGTATATTCGCCTTTTTTAATTTTACTTATAGAGAATTTTCCATCAAAGTCAGAACTACCAAAATTAGTAATTTCATCATTTTGGTCAATTAGTTTAACTGTTGCATAAGGGATGGTTTCTTTGGTTTCTTGGTCGATAAGTTGTCCTGTAATCGAACGTGTTTGTCCATAACTTATTGAACACAAAAGTGCTAATAAGCATAGAAAGTTTATTTTTTTCATGATAAAATTAGGTAGTATTTTATTTGTTTATAAGTAGTTAATTGTATGTGTGCAATTTGTGAAATGAATAGGATAGTAGAGAGGTCTATTTGAAAATTTAATGGAACAATTAAGAATTTAGGAGAGATATAAAGATTTATTAATCTTTTTGACTTCTAAAACCTGCAGGAGTCTGCTCTGTATTTCTTTTAAAGTATTTGATAAAATGAGAGTTATCTTTGAACCCTAACTCATAGGCTATTTCACTAACGGGTAAACTTGTATATAGTAAAAACCTTTTTGCTTCTTTTATAATGTATTCTGCAATTAATTTAGATGCAGATAAACCAATAGCATTTCTACAAATTGCATTTAAATTTTGAGGTGTTGTATGTAAAATTTCAGCATAATAATTTACACTGTTTTTTATGTTTTCATTACTTTCTAATAGCTCTTTAAAAGAGGCATAAAGTGGAGGAAGATTAGATAATTTACTTTGAATAGGTTTTGTATTGACTAAGGTTTTGGCAAAAAGAGCTTTTAGTAATCCTTCAATAATTGATTGTTGATATTTTGATGGATTCTTTGCTTCTTCAACGAGAAGTTCAAAGATTTGGGTAAGATTTTTTTTATCATCAACCTCTACACATACATGATTACTAATTTCAGAAATAAAACTTTCTAGTTGTTTATCAATAGAATTTTCTAAAAATGATTTCTTCATAATAATTACATATCCTTTTGGAGGAGTTGTAATTTCCCAATGGTGCATTTGTTCTTTTCGCATAAAAAACAATACGGGTGGTTTTATTTCATAGGTATCATTGTCAATGGTATGATAACCATTACCTTCAGCTAGAAAAATAACTTCGAAGTATTTATAATGTTTATGCGGCTTTGTAGTTCTAATTGAACTTCTGAAAGGTTCAATTTTAATATCTAAGTTTGCAGATTTGTCTTTTACAGTAAGCTCCATAATTGTATAGTCACATTATTATTAAGTGCATCCCTAAATTAATACATAAAAAAAACGAGACTAATAATTAATCTCGTTTTTCTTTTAATAAATCTTATTTATTACAAAATACCATCGTCAGTTTCAGTTGGTGTCACATATTCATCTTCTAAAGTAGAATCTGCTTCAGCACCAAACTCACCAAAGTTTTCTGCATCATATTTACTACAATCTAACTCTACGCCAATTGGTTTAGAGGGTTCTGGAAACAAACCTCTTTTGTAACCAAGATCTCTACAAAGTTTTTTATCTCCGTAAACATCTTCCATAAAGTAAGCAAATGCTGGGAGTGCTTGTCTAGCACCTTGTCCATATTTAATACTTCTAAAGTGAACACTTCGATCTTCTCCACCGCACCATACACCAGTTACTAAATCATTAGTAAAGCCCATAAACCAAGCATCGGAGAAGTTTGCAGTTGTACCTGTTTTACCACCAACATGATAAACAGCACCTGTTTTCTTATCTCTTTTAAAGTTATAACGATTTAATCGAAGAGCTGTACCTCCTGCTTCTTCAGAAGTACCTCTTAACATATAAGTCATTAACCATGCGGTTTTTTCATTTAAAGCTTCCCTCTTTTTAGGAATAAACTCTTTTAAAACTCTACCATTTTTGTCTTCGATACGAGTAATAAATTGAGGTTCCGTCCAAGTACCTTTATTAATAAATACAGAATAAGCAGTCACCATTTCATAAACAGAGACATCTTCAGTACCTAAACATAAAGAAGGAACACCTTTAATATATTTTTTATTATATCCAGTAATACCTCTTTTGCGCTCATCGTCAGTAACCATGTAATCAAACATTTGATCACGTATATATCTAAAGCCAAATTTGTCGGCAGAATATTTTGCTAATTCTCGTGCAGTAAGCTCTTTTACAAGATATGCTGCAGCTGTATTTATAGATCTCGACATTGCTTGTCTCAACGTATAAGTTTTACCACTATAATAATCTGCATTTTTAGGAGTCCAAGGTTTATCAGCAATAGCTTCTTCAGCAGTAAATGTAATAGGAACATCCGTAATTGGAGAACAAGGTTGGAAACGATCTTCTAACGCTCTTGAGTATAAGAATGGCTTAAATGTAGAACCTGGTTGACGATATCCTAGTCTAACATGATCATACTTAAAGTATTTGTAGTTTATACCACCAACCCAAGCTCGAATTTTACCAGTTTGAGGTTCCATTGACATCATACCAATTTGTAGGAACATTTTGTAGTATCTTAAAGAATCGTAAGAACTCATTAGAGTATCTTTTTCGAAGGTTTTATTATCCCAAGTGAAGACTTTCATCTTTTTCTTCACTTTCAATTGCTTATCTATCGCAAGAGAATCATTACCTATTTGCTTTCTTAGTGTTTTATAAACAGCTGTTCTTCTAATTGAATGAGCTAAGAAGTTAGGAATAACTTCACCTTCTCTATCTCTCCAAGGCTCACCATGTCCTTTCCAATGTTCATCAAATAGTCCTTGCTGTTCTCTCATATGTTTATCAACAGCACTTTCTGCATATTTTTGAATACGAGAGTCTATGGTAGTATAAATTTTTAGACCATCAGCATATAAATCAAAACCATTTTCACGGCAGTATCTAATTAAATCTTTCACTACTTCTGCACGGAAATATGGAGCAATACCTTTATTATGATTTTCAACATTATAATTAAGGTTTAGATCTTCTGCCATTAACTCTTTAGATGTCTTATCAGAAATGTAATTATACTTTTCCATCTGAGAGATTACCTTATTTCTTACATAAATTGCTCTATCAGGATGATATCTAGGGCTGTAAAAAGATGGTGCTTGTAAAATACCAACTAAAGTAGCAGCTTGAGGGATTGTTAATTGATCTGGAGATACGCCGTAGAAAGTTTCTGATGCAACATGAATACCAAATGCATTTGACCCAAAGTCCACAGTATTCAGGTACATAGTTAAAATTTCTCTTTTAGTATAAGAAGTTTCTAACTCTACAGCTACTACCCATTCTTTAAATTTATTGATGACAAGATTAACGCCTTTAACATCAGATAAACGCCCTTTTAAATTTGCTTCATTACGAATCTTAAAAAGGTTTTTTGCTAACTGTTGTGTAATTGTAGACGACCCTCTTTTTTGTCCTCCTAAAACAATATATTTAAAGAGGTAATAGGGTACAGCTAATGTGGCTCTAAAATCTATTCCGCTATGTTCATTAAAACGAATATCTTCAGATGCATACAATGCATGAATTAGATTTGGAGATAAATCATCATATTCTGATTTTGTACGGTTTTTACGGAAATACTTACCTAATAATACGCCGTCTGCAGAGTATAGTTCAGAAGCTAATTCACTCTTAGGGTTTTCTAAAATACTAGGATCGGGGAGTTCACCGTAAAGGTTAAACCAGTTATTTGTTAAAGAAAATCCTAAAAGAAGAGCACTTACGATGCCTACTATAAAAAGTACCCAAAGTGCTTTTATGGCTTTTAAATACATATGTTATTAATATTCAGTACTTAAACTTAAAGATGTCAATATAGATTAATAATTAAACAGCAATTTAGTTAATCTATTTTTAAAGGTTTGATTTATTCAATCAATTGATAACATCTATTTCAAAAAAATCAATACAAAACTAAACTTATAAATCAATAAATCATATTATTCATCAATAGTGATTTCAAAATCATGATACCTGCCAGGAATGTAACCATTCTTCAACCTATTTTCTGTTATTTCATTTAACATGCCTTCTGCAATAGTAGAGAATTCCCCTTCAGGATATATTTTTAAGTAATCTTCTAAAGATTTCTTAAAGATCTTGTAATATTTAGTTGTTCTTCCTACTAACAAAACACGTAAAAAGCGCCCTTTTTCTTCATATGTATTTTGAGGGAAGTCGTTTAAAAGTTCATTTAATTTTTTATCAGAAGCATTATAATTTCCACTTAAATATAAGTTATAGGCAGAAGCGTAGAGATCTCTAATGTAGTTTTCTCTTTCATTTGTTTCCTTAACATAATTAGGGTTTACCAATACTTTAGAGTATAAACAGTCTGGATAGTTATCAATTAAATATTTTTTAGCAACATCAGAATCACAATCTTCATAATCTAAACAAATAACATAGATTAGATATGCAACCTCATATGCATTCTCATCTTCAGGGTAATTATCCAAGAAGCGATGGAAATTTGTAAGAGCATTATCAGGAGTTTTTACCTTATATAGATATACTTTACCCAATTCAAAAAGAGCATCAGCTAATTTTTTATTAATACCTACTAACTCTTCATCAGAAGTTGGGATTTCTTGTTTTCTCTCTTCCACTGATTTCAAATTAGCAAAAAGATCAACATTTTCCTCTTCGTCATTATTCGCATTATTTTTAGGACTCTTTCCTTTTGTTTCTGAAGAAGTATTTCCTTGTTCAGGAGAGTTAGAATCATTTGATGCAAAGTCCATTTTATTTGAACGCCTCCAGTTATCTTCTAAAGGTCTAGAACCCCAGTTTTTTAGAAATTGAGCTTTTCCTTGTGCAACAGCTGTGGTATTGTAGAAGTAAAATTCTTTAGTTTCTTTATTACTAAAAGATGCAGATTCAGCAGTAGCAGGACGTTGCTTTCTCTTTTCATTTTCTTTAGCATATTGAGCTCTTAAAATAATTTCATCTTTTTCTTTTTGATATTCTTCTTCTAGAAAAGTAGAACGTTCTTCATCGTTCATGTCATATAATTGAAGAAGACGCTCTTGATCATTAATTATTTTGATGTATTTCGCTAAATCTCTCAAATATTCTGCTTTCTCTTTTATTTCTTCATAACCATATACAGACTCATCAAAATTTTGAATTGCACTATCATAATATGCAGATGCAGCGATGTAATCCTTTTTCTGATCATAATATATTATCCCAGACTCAAGGTAAGAGTGACCTTTTTGAATTTTATTTGATGTACTAACCTGAACAGATTCATTAAATTTATTTAGTGCTCTATCATAATCTGGTTTCCTTAATTCAAACTGCCCCATTTCATAATAGATTTTATCTCTATTGTCCCAATTGTTATGATCTTTGAGTTTTTTATCAAAGTATTTTTGAATCTTCTTAGCCTGTTTTTCATCATTAAAATCAACAGGTTGCATACTATATGCACTAATGTCAGATTGGAACTCTAGCTCATTAGTTTTAGCTAGTTTTTCAGCTTTTGAATAAGCTTTGTATGCATCATCAATTTTGTTTTCTTCTTCAAACATTTGTCCTAAGATGAAATAATAGCGCGCTTTTTTATGTTTGTTTTCTTCCAAGTCAACAGCAAGTCTTAGGTGTTGTATAGACTTTTTAAAATTGATTTTATTTCTATAGTAATGTGCTAAGTTTAAATGATACTCTTTTGTGTTTAATTTATTGTAAGGTTGTTTTTGTTGTTTTATAATGTCTTTAACCAAAGTCATGTTGGCTTCTTCATCAAGTTCTATAAACATCCTTAATAAGGCATTCAAAGCAGCATGTCTACTGTTCGGGTCAGGAAATTTAGCATTGATGTATTTAAATGTAGTTAATGCATTATCATAATCTTCTTCATATAATCTAACCCAACCTACTAAAAGGTAGCATTCATCAATCCAATCACTAGTTTTATGAAACTTGATGGGTCTTGAAGCTTTTGTGATGATATAATCTAATTGATCTTTGTGAGACAATGTTTTATTTGAATCAATAGGAATTAGAATTGAAAGTACATCATTATAATCATCTACATTTTCATCAAAAATTTCTTGCTCAAATAAATCCATTCCTTCTTTAGCTAAAAAGTAAGAATTGTAATGCGTAGCTGTGTCATGATAAAATTGACAACTTCCACTTATAAAAAGAAGAGTGAGAAATATTGATTTAAAAAAGTATTTATTTATATGTTTTAGAAAAGTTTGCTTCATTTTTGACTAGCGGTTATGCTAAAATTTATATATATAATTAGCTAATTTACAGTTTTTATTCACCTAAAAGTTATAATAATTCAATAGTTACAAACAAAATGCAAAGAAAATGCGCATTTATTGTAAATTTACCGCCGATTAACTTCTTAAACATAAGAAGAAATATATTACATGAAGAAACAAGGGAAAACATTATCAGAGTGGCTAACCACCAGATTTGTTCTCGTAGTAAGAGATGAAGAAACATTTGCGGAACGAGCAGCATATAGATTGAGTTATGTAAAAATCTTATTGTTGTTTGGGATTGTATTTACTGTTTTAGGCGGTTTAAGTTTTATTCTTGCTACAACAGTATTAGCAAAAGTCTATGATCCAAGAGTAGCTTACCGAGAGGCAGATAGAAGACTGATTGAAATGGAAAAAACAGTTGACTCTCTTCAAGTAGCATCAGATGAAAAAGATGTATATATGGCGTCAATTAAAGCTATTATTGATGGTGAAGTAGAAGATGCTGAAGACATTAAAGCCAATATAGTAAAACAAGGAGAAGTAGAAAATATTGAAGTAGACCTTAAAAAAATTGATCCTGTAGATTCACTTTTTAGAAGTGAATTTGAAGATTTAGAACTTAAATCTGCACCTTCGCAATTAACTACAGCAAGTTATGATGATGTATTCTTTTTTCCCCCTGTATCAAATGGAGTTCTCTCCAAAAAATTTGATATTAGAAAAGGACATTATGGTGTAGATGTTTTAGCAAAAAGAAATGAAGGAATAACAGCTATTTCTGAAGGAACTGTAATATTAGCATCTTGGACTCAAGATTCTGGTTATGTAATTGGTATTCAACACAGAGGACAGGTTATATCGTTTTATAAACATAATTCTGTTCTACTTAAAAAAGTAGGTGAGACTGTAAGAACTGGTGATATTATAGCAATTATTGGGAATAGTGGAGAGATGACGGATGGGCAACATCTGCATTTTGAACTTTGGGTAAATGGTAATCCTGTAGACCCATTGGATTTTATTTCTTTTGAATAATGATCTTAAACATATATAGAACGTACTACTATAACGATATAAATTAAATTTAGAAACTATGGGTTTATTTGGAAATAACGAAGATAAAATTGCTCCAACACAGCAACCAAGTAATGTAACCAATAATACTATTGGACAAGGAACTACATTAAAAGGTGACGTTGAGACGCATGGTATTTTAAGAATGGATGGTAAGTTAATTGGTAACTTACACTGTCATTCTAAATTGTTTTTAGGAAGTGAAGGACAAGTAGAGGGTGATATCTTTGCTCAAAATGCTGAGATTGAGGGTGAGATTCATGGAAAAATAGAAGTTGCAGAAAATTTAGTTTTAAGAGCATCTGCTGTTATTCATGGTGATATTATTACTAAAAAGCTTACAATTGATCCAGGAGCAATCTTTAATGGTCAATGTCATATGGGCGAATCTAGACCTTTGTTAGCAACTTCAGAGAATTCTTCAGAAGCTGAAAAGGTAGAAGATAATGAAACAACAGAAGCACAATAAATCTGAATTTTCAGAAAAAGCGTCAAAAGCCGCAAAAAAGTATTCAACTTTTTTGAAATATTCTTCTGTGAGTACTGAAATGATAGTCACATTATTGGTTTGTGCCTACATTGGAAAGTACCTTGATGAGTACTTGAAAACCAATGGTCCTTATTTTACTATTGGTTTTCTTTTGTTTGGAGTTTTTGCTTCATTATTCATCCTTATCAATGGGTTGCGGAAAATTTCGCGAAAAAAAGAGCAGAATATTAAAAAAAAAGGTAAAGATGACGGTTTTTATGAAAAATGATTAAAACATGCTTTGCGTTTAAAAGCTATTACATTATGTTTGCAATCGATTCGGCTGATTGGGCTGAAAAAAATATATGCAACGAAGTTTACGAGCACGTTTCTATATAGGTCTATTAAAAATATCAATGCTGTTTTCAGTAGGTGTATGGATAATAGAGTTAATGGGGTTAGATTTAGGCCGCTTTATTTATATTGAAATTGTATTCAATGCATTTTTAGCGGTAATGTCGTATGAGATTACATGTTTAGGAGCCTTATCTGGTGATGGGGAAATTTTTCATGGATTTTATGTGGCAACGGTTTTTATAAGGGTTTTACTATCTTTAACCGTTTTTACTTTGTTTTTTATTTTTGCAGACGCAGACAAACACGAGAAATTAGCTTTCATATTAAGTTTCTTCTTTTTTTATTTTGCGTATACAATATTTGAGATTGTATGTCTCTTTCCTAAATTGCAGGGTAAATCAGGTAATGAGTGATTTTATAATAATGAAAAGTATTTTTTATTCTTTTTACAGACGCTTAGCATTGCTAGCAGTGCTTTTTTCAGCACTTTCAACACAAACATTACTTGCGAGTGATGGTCATGGTGAATCTAAAGAGATTCATATCAAAGAGTATAATCCAGTAGAGACGATTTTACATCACGTTAAAGACGAACATAATTGGACGTTTGCAACAGTAGCTGATGATCATGGTCACGAACATCATTATGGTATTACGTTACCCGTAATATTATATGTACCTGGGCAAGGTGTTGATGTATTTGCGTCAAGCGAATTTTATCATCACAAACCTGTAAAAGGTAAGTATGCTACTTATGAAATGCATCACGAGCATATTTCTAGAGTTGATGAGGGAAAAGTTTATGATTTCTCATTAACAAAGAATGCAGCTTCGACAGGAATGTCAGCAATTATTCTAATTTTATTGTTTAGTGCAATATCAAAAGGATATAAGAAAAATGCTGGTAAAGCACCAAGTGGAGTTCAATCATTTTTCGAACCTCTTATTGTTTATATGAGAGACGAGGTGATTAAACCTAACTTAGGAAGTAAAACAGAGAAGTTTATGCCTTATTTACTGACACTGTTCTTCTTTATCCTTATTAATAACCTTATGGGGTTATTACCAGGTGGAGCAAACTCTTCAGGAAATATATCATTTACAATGATTATGGCAGTAATCACATTATTAGTTACTAATCTAAGTGCTAATAAGAACTATTGGAGCCATATTTTTGCAACTCCAGGCGTTCCAGTATGGTTATTACCGATTATGATTCCAGTCGAACTTATTGGTATTTTTACTAAACCTATTGCCTTAATGCTTCGTTTGTTCGCGAACATTACTGGTGGACATATTGTATTATTATCATTTATGTCATTGGTGTTTATTTTGGAAGCAGCATGGGTTGGAGGTGTAGCCTCTTTCATCATCATTCCATTATATTTTATGGAAATATTTGTAGCTGTATTACAAGCATATATTTTCACAATGCTTTCTGCATTATTTATTAGTTCAGCAGTTGCTGAACATCACTAGGAATTACTAAACTAGCTGTATTTGAGTTAATTAACTCGAATTTTGGTGATGTAATCAATAAAATGAATGATATTCGCGCTAAGCGAAAGCTTCATATACGTTTCTTTTTTAAAACTATTTAAACAAAATTTCAAATGTCATTACTTTCAATTTTACTAGAAGTAAGTGGTAACGTAGGTCAATTAGGTGCTGCGATTGGTGCAGGTCTTGCAGTATTTGGTGCAGGTCTTGGTATTGGTAAGATTGGTGGTAGCGCAGTAGAAGCTATCGCTCGTCAACCAGAAATCGCTGGTAACTTACAAACTACAATGATTATCGCAGCAGCCTTGATTGAAGGTGTTGCACTTTTCGCAGTAGTAGTATGTCTATTGATCGGTTTAGGTTAATCCCTAACTGAAGAAACATTTTGTTTGGATATCCATCGCTTAAGGGGTTTGCCCGGCGATGGGTATCTTCCAACAAAGAAACGTCAGAACGCACAACGCAAAATATAATCGAAGATGGATATAATAACTCCAGGTATAGGCCTTATATTTTGGAACACTTTATTCTTTTTAGTAGTGTTCTTAATTATTGGAAAGAAAATCGTTCCGATAATTTCTAAGGCACTTAAGGATAGAGAAGATTCTATTGATAGCGCGCTTAAGAGTGCGGAACAAGCTAAAGCTGATATTGAACAACTTAAGGCTGATAACGAGAAGATGAAAGATGCTGCTCGTGCTGAAAGAGAAGAAATTATCAATGCGGCTAAAGTTAGAGCTGATGAAATGGTAAATGAAGCAAGTGATGCTGCTAAAGCAGAAGCTTCAAGAATCATGACTGAAGCTAAAGCTTCTATCGAGGCAGAAAAAAGAGACGCGTTAGCAAACATCAAAGGTGTTGTAGCAGAACTTTCACTAGAAATAGCTGAAAAAGTAGTTCGTAAGCAACTATCTAATGATACCGCACAACAAGAACTTGTAAAAGAGTTAGTTGAAAGCGCTAAGATCTAAGTTTAATAAGATACACACGTGAGTTGAACTCACTGTACATAAATCATAACCATGAGTGCAGAATCTAGAGTAGCATCTCGATATGCAAAAGCATTTGTATCGGTAGCATTACAGGGACAAGATCAAGACAAATTGTATGAAGATGCAAATTTAGTTTTGGATACTATCAACGGTAGTAGAGATTTAGCAAATGCGCTAAATAGCCCTATTATTAAAGCCGATAAAAAAGCAGCTATCCTTAAAGAGATTTTTTCAGCAAAGGTAAGTGAACTGACACAGAAGTTATTCAACTTAGTTGTTGACAAGAATAGAACTTCAGCGTTAAAACAGATTATGCAATCTATTTTAGCTGAATTTGATCTTGTAAAAAATATCCAAAGAGCTACTGTAGTAACTTCTTCACCTTTAGCAGCTGATTCAAAAGCATTGTTACTTGATAAAGTAACAAAATCTACAGGTAAAAAAGTTGAGCTAGAAGAAAAAGTTGATTCTAGTCTCATTGGTGGTTACATCCTTACTGTTGGCGATATGCAATTGGATTGCTCTGTTAAAACACAGTTGCAACAATTGAAAGTAGCTTTTAGTAATTAGAAAAACTTAAGTATCCTTTAGAAGTTTAGGATACTTTTTTTAGTAAAGAATAGTCAAAATTCAAATCCAGATACAAAATGGCTCAAGTTAGACCAGATGAAGTGTCTGCGATCCTGAAAGAACAGCTTACAGGTTTTAAAGCTTCTTCTGATTTAGAAGAAGTGGGAACTGTTTTAGAAGTAGGTGATGGTGTTGCTCGTATTTATGGCTTGCTTAATGCTGAAGCTGGCGAGTTAATCGAGTTCGAGTCAGGTGTCGTAGGTATGGTATTGAACCTCGAAGAAGATAATGTAGGTGCCGTAATTATGGGTAAATACACAGATATCAAAGAGGGTGATACAGTAAAACGTACAAGACGTATTGCATCTATTAATGTAGGTGAAGGTATGTTTGGACGTGTTATCGATGCTTTAGGTAATCCTATTGATGGCAAAGGTCCTATCCAAGGTGAGACTTATGAAATGCCTATCGAGCGTAAAGCTCCAGGTGTATTGTACCGTCAGCCAGTAGATGAACCAATGCAAACAGGTATCAAGTCTATTGACTCTATGACACCTATTGGACGTGGCCAACGTGAATTAATCATTGGGGACCGTCAAACAGGTAAAACAGCAGTTTGTCTTGATGCAATCATCAACCAAAAAGAGTTCTTCGATAAAGGAGAACCTGTATACTGTATTTATGTAGCTATTGGTCAAAAAGCATCAACAGTTTCATCTCTTGTTCAAGCTTTAGAAAAAGCTGGAGCAATGGAATATACAGTAGTTGTTGCGGCTAACGCATCAGACCCAGCTCCAATGCAATACTTTGCTCCTTTTGCAGGTGCTGCTATTGGTGAGTTCATTCGTGATACTGGACGTCCTGCTTTAGCTGTTTATGATGACCTTTCTAAGCAAGCAGTTGCTTATCGTGAGGTGTCATTACTTCTTCGTCGTCCTCCAGGACGTGAAGCATATCCTGGTGATGTATTCTATCTTCACTCTCGTTTATTAGAGCGTGCTGCAAGAGTAAACACATCAGACGAAATTGCAAAAAATATGAACGACCTTCCTGAGTCGATCAAGCATTTGGTAAAAGGTGGTGGATCTTTAACTGCCCTTCCAATTATTGAAACTCAGTCTGGTGATGTATCAGCATATATTCCTACAAACGTGATCTCTATTACAGATGGTCAGGTATTCTTAGAAACTAACTTATTCAATGCAGGTATTCGTCCAGCAATGAACGTTGGTATCTCAGTTTCACGTGTAGGTGGTAACGCTCAAATTAAACCAATGAAGAAAGTATCTGGTTCTTTAAAACTAGATCTAGCTCAATTCCGTGAATTAGAGGCTTTCGCTAAATTTGGTTCTGATTTAGATGCAGCAACTAAATTGACAATCGACCGTGGTCGTAAGAACACTGAAATTCTAAAACAATTCCAGTTTAACCCTTACACTGTTGAGAAGCAAGTTGCTATCATTTGGGCAGGTACAAATGGTATTTTAGATCCAGTTGCTGAAACAAAAGTAAAAGCTTTTGAATTTGAATATTTAGACGTTTTAGAAACTAAGTATTCAGAAACAATGCAAGCAATTGCTTCAGGCAAATGGGGTGATGAACAAATTGCTGTTCTACGTAAAGTAGGAGAGGAAATTGCTCAAAACCACAAGGGATAATTATAATAGAAATTAGCAACAGATATATTATATAAATATATTCTGTTGCTAATTCACTTTTTATTACTCAGAAGAAAATGGCTAGTCTTAAAGAAGTAAAAGAGAGGATCACCTCTGTTAACTCAACGCAGCAGATTACGAAAGCAATGAAAATGGTTTCGGCTGCAAAAATGCGTAGAGCTCAAGACCGTGTAATAGGTATGCGACCTTATGCTAATAAGCTTGAGGCTATACTTGATAACGTTACAGCGGCTCTTGGTAACGACTTTTCTAGCCCATTCGTTGAGGCACATGATGAAGTGAAAAGCGTTCTTGTAATTGCGGTTACTTCCGATCGTGGTTTAGCTGGAGCTTTTAACTCAAACATTACAAAAGAAGCTACTCGTTTAATCAAAGAAGAATATTCTTCTCTAGATAAGGCAGGTAGAGTAGAAGTATTAGCAATTGGATCTAAAGGTCAAGATTACTTCAAAAGAAGAGATTTTGAATTGAATAGTGACTTTGTTGACTTCTTCCATAATGTAACATTTGAAGAAGCTAGAAAATCAGCTGAATATGCTATGGATGGCTACATTTCAGGAAAGTTTGATAAGGTAATAATGGTATATAACGAATTTAAAAATGTGGCAACACAAATTGTTCGTTCTAAGCAATTTTTACCTTTCTCTTTAGACGTTGTAACGGAATCAGATGGTAGCAACCAAGAGGCTGACTACATTTTTGAACCAGATAAAGAAGAAATTCTATCTGAATTGATCCCTAAAACTTTAAAGATCAACTTCTATACACACTTGCTTGATTCGAATGCGGCTGAACATGGTGCTCGTATGACAGCAATGGATAAAGCGACAGAAAACGCAGGTGAATTACTAAATGCATTGAAACTAGATTATAACAGATCTCGTCAAGCTGCAATTACTAATGAAATCCTTGAAATTGTTGGTGGTGCGGAAGCATTAGCAGGAAAATAATATAGAACTGTATTTTACAGTAAAATTGATCTCAATCTTTTTAATAGGTTGAGATTTTTTTTGTTTATACTTATTATGTTTTCAAAATCTCTATTGGCTTAGTTTCTGTATTTATGTTTTTACTTAAATAGTAAAAAATCTTTACCTACATAACTAATGAACATAATGCAAAAAGTAGCCTTTGGAGTATTGTGTTTCTTCTTTACAAGTATTAGTATAAACTTTATTGACGAAACTACCACCGTTAAAGCTAGTAATAGTATAGTAACAATTAGATCTTCTCCTGAAATTAATGGAGGAACTGTTATTTTTAAATGGGATATCCTAGACAATGAGAAATATTTAAACCCAGTTGAAGTTGTATTTGATGGTGAGAAATATTCATATCGAGGAGCGGGTACTGAGACAATAAAAAATTTATCTAATGGGACTTATAAAGTAGAAATTACTTTACTAGATCAAGAAAATGAAATGAATTGTAATTCATATACAAAAGAGATTAAAATTCATGAAGGAGAAATTATCAATATAAATTTATCTTTATAAAAAAATCCCTATTATTAGATACTATTCTGATAATAGGGATTTTTATATTGTTTTAAAAATTAATTACTAATTCCTTTATCTCTTTTCATTAGAAATATATATGCTAAAGCACATATTCCTAAGATAAATGGGTAATATAAATATTGTATAATTCCTAAAGGAGTAATGACTTTTGCAACACCTACAGCTACTAAAATTTGAGCTCCGTAAGGGATTAAACCTTGTGTAAAACAAGAAAATGTATCGAGTATACTTGCAGCTCTTTTGGGTTCTATTTTATATTTAGTACTAATCTCTTTAGCAATAGGACCCCCGATTATAATTGCAATTGTATTATTAGCAGTACACATGTCAATTAGTATAATCAATAGTGCAATACCTAATTCTCCACCTCTTTCATTTTTTATACGTTTAGTGATTGAATATATTACATAATCAATACCACCGTTAAAATGAGTAAGAGCTACTACACCTCCAATCATAAGGCATAATATTATAGTATCTGCCATACTTAAAAAGCCATCTGATGTAGCAGCAATAAGTCCCCATATATCAAAACTTCCTAAGTAAATACCTATAACTCCAGATAAAAGAGTTCCGACTATTAATACTATAAAAACATTCAAGCCGGCAAGGGCAGCTATTAACACAACTATATAGGGTAATACTTTAATAAAAGAATATTCATAAGTACCAGATAAATCTAATGAAATATCACTTGTAGTTACTAAGTAAATAGCTATTGTGATTAATGCTGCAGGAAGTGCAATTTTAATATTTGCTCTAAACTTATCTTTCATTTCAGCACCTTGAGTTCGTGCAGCTGCAATGGTAGTGTCAGAAATCATTGATAGGTTATCACCAAACATAGCACCACCTATAACAGCACCTAAGCCTATCCCAACAGGCATACCAGTTTTTTCGGCAATGTTTACAGCAATTGGAGCAATAGCTACAATTGTTCCTACAGATGTACCTACTGATATAGAAATAAAACAAGCGATGACAAATAGACCAGCAATAAGAATATTACTTGGTAAAAAGGTTAAACCAAGATTTACTGTAGAATCTATGGCTCCCATTGTGTTACTAACTTTACCAAAAGCTCCAGCAAGAAGAAATATTAAAGTCATCATCATAATATCAGAATGCCCCATACCTTTAGCATAGATATTAATTTTTTCTTTAATAGATACTTTCGTATTCATTGCAACTGCAACTATTGATGCTAATAGGAAAGCAACTGTTGCAGGCATTTTGTAAAAATCACCTGTAATGATTGAGATTGCTAAATAACTTACTAAAAAAGTTAATAAGGGTATTAATGCAAAGGGATTTCCTTTTTTTATATTTTGTTCCAATTTTGAAATTATTTATAGATTAAAACTTGGTGTAGCAATTTTTTATAATAGAATCACGAAGCTACAAAAGAATCGTTATATGATTGACAAACAGTAGTTAATTTGATGAGAATGATAAATTGTTATATGTCTTTTTAAAATTCCTCAACTTTCTTTAACAAAAAAAGACTGAAATAATACTTCTGTATTATTTCAGTCTTTTTGAAAATCTATTAATTAATAGGATGTGCTTATACTAAACCGCTTGCTACTAGGTATTCAGCAATTTGAACAGTATTTGTAGCAGCACCTTTACGTAGGTTGTCTGCAACAATCCACATGTTTACTGTTTTCTCTTGTGTTTCATCACGACGGATACGACCTACAAAAGTCTCATCTCTGTTATGTGATGTAAGAGGCATAGGATAGACATTATTTAAAGGATCGTCTTGAACAATGATTCCTTCAGAATCTGCTAAGATCTGACGTAATTCAGCTTCATCAAATTCTTTTTCAAATTCAATGTTTACTGATTCAGAGTGACCGCCTACAGTAGGAATACGAACCGTAGTAGCAGTTACTTTAACAGTGTCATCCTCTAAAATTTTCTTTGTTTCATTAATCATCTTCATCTCTTCTTTTGTATATCCATTATCTTGGAATACGTCGATATGAGGAAGAACATTTAAATCAATTTGATGAGGGTAAACCATATTTGCTTCTTTACCTGCTCTTTCATCAAATAATTGATCAACAGCAGCTTTACCTGAACCAGTAACTGATTGATAAGTAGAAACAACGATTCTTTTAATTGTATATTTTTCGTGCAAAGGACCAATTGCTACAATCATTTGAATTGTAGAACAGTTTGGGTTTGCAATAATTTTATCTTCTTTAGTAAGAGATTTAGCATTTACTTCAGGAACGATCAATTTTTTAGAAGGATCCATTCTCCAAGCTGATGAATTATCAATTACTGTACTACCAGCTTCTGCAAATTTAGGAGCATATTCTAATGAAGTACCACCACCTGCTGAGAAAATAGCAATGTCTGGTTTTTGCTCAATTGCTTGTTCTGGTGTAACAACTGTGTATTCTTTTCCTTTGTAAGAGAATTTTTTACCTGCAGATCTTGGAGATGCAACTAATAATAATTCATCAAAGTGAAAATTTCTTTCATCTAATACTTTTAGAATTTGTTCGCCTACAAGACCTGTGGCGCCTACTATTGCTAATTTCATGTTGTGATAGTTGGTTTGTTTGAATAACCGCTAAGGTCAAAATGATGACCTCTAATAGACTACAATGTAAATGTAGAAAATCTATTTTTAATATATTATTATTAAAACTGATTTATACAAAAATAACACAATGTGTTATAAAAAAAACAGCATTGCGTTTTTTATACATCAATGCTGTTCTTTATACTTGCTTAAAGTACGTTTTTACTATTCTTTGCCAAATCATACAGCAACTCTCTAGCTCTGTGTAATTGTGCTTTAATTGTACCTAGAGGTGCTTCAAGTTCAGCAGCAATTTCATCGTAAGATTTTTCTTCAAAATACCTGAGTTTTACTAAACGTTGATATTTAGGAGGAAGCAAACTTACAAATTCATGTACAATTTGAATTTTCTGTGCTTTAATAGCCTCTTCATGAGGTGTTAAACCAGAATCTTGAATATTCATACTCATTGTGTCGCCATCTTTATTAGTGATTTCGGCATCAATAGAGTAAGTCTCTAATTTTTTCTTTCTAATAAAATCGATCGCATTATTAGACGCAATTCTAAATAACCACGTACTGAATGTGTAATCTTTTTTAAATTTTGATAGATTTTTAAAGGCTTTAGCGAAGGCCTCGATTGTTAAGTCTTCTGCATCATCTACATTTCTAACCATTTTTAAAATTGTATGATATACAGATTTACGATAACGTCCCATAAGCTTTGCGTAAGCTTGTTCGTTACCTTCAATCGCTTCGTCTATTAAGTCAAAATCTTCAAGCGCTTTTTGGGAAAACTGTCTGTCTAAATCCATGTTTTTCGCTTTGAGATCACAGAGGATACTCCAATTATAATTTGATATGCAATAAGCATAATGTCCAAAATCGGTACTTTCCACCACTTAATTTTTTCTCCTAAAACAGCAGAAAACTTTTTGAAACATATAATTACTAACATTATACGTATCAAGAATAGTATTGAGAGGTGTATTAAATTTGTTACCTCAAGTGGTAACAATAGTAAATATATAAAATATACTGCTATGTGAGAAGTGCTAAGTGTACCTAATATCAATTTATTTGAAAATTTATAATGATATCCGGCACTTAAATGTCTCGTTTTTTGCCTAAACCACTCTTTCCAAGTAATTGGAGGCTTAGAGTAAGTTATCGCTTTTTTTGAGAAATAACTTATTGTACGCTCTTTTTTTGCTACCTGATTTACAAAGAGGTCGTCATCTCCACTTAAAATAGTTTTATGTTGCTCAAATCCATCTGCAGATTTCCAAAGTTGTTTTGTATAAGCAATATTTCTGCCTACACCCATGTAGTTAACGCCTACATTGGAAAGTGATGTATACAATAAAGCTGTATGAAGTGTTTCAAATTGTGTAAATACTTCTACATTACTTTTATCATTACATGTATATAAACCTACTCCTAGTATCAAATCAGATGATATAAATTGACTTGACATCTCTTGAATCCACAAAGAAGAGGAAGGATAACAATCTGCATCAGTAAATAATAAATACTTGTTGCTCGCTGATTCGATTCCTTTTGTTAGAGCATTTTTTTTTGGACTATTGTTATGAGGAAGGGTATCAATATTTATTTTTTTTATGGACGGATATTTTAAAGCAAAACCATCTATAATTTTTTCAGTATTGTCAGATGATCTATCATTTATTACAATTATTTCATAATCATGATATTTTTGAAGAACTAATGCCTTTAAAAGTTTAGGAAGTGAATTTTCTTCATTTCTAGCAGCAATTATTACACTGACAGGTTTTTGAAAAGATTTAATTTTTACCTTTTTTTTCCACAAGTTTAATGGAGTAATTATTCCCCAAAAAAGTAATTGAGGAACGCAGAAAAGAAAATAAAGAATAGTCAAAAAATCTGTAGTCGAAAAATACATGTTTTGATCAGGTCTTTTGCTTTTTCTTTTTAGCAGCAGGAAATAGAATATTATTTAAAATAAGTCTATACCCTGGTGAGTTTGGATGGAGGTTTAAATCAGTAGGTTCTTCGCCTACTAAATGTTGATAATCTTCTGGATCATGTCCTCCATAAAACGTCCATGTTCCTTTACCATAAGAGCCATGAATATATCTTACTTCATTTGCTTCACTTGTTTCGCCAAGTACAATTACATCAGATTTAACTAACTGTTTTTTAAAAGCAGTTGTTTGCCCCATAAACCCTTTAATATTCTGTTCATGATTTTGAGAAAGCATTGTTGGAATAGGGTCCCACTTTGCAGAAAATGAGAATAGTTTGAAATAATCATTACCTTCTGTCAGTCCTCTTTCATAATATTGATTGTCGATATTCGAGTATTCATATTTGTAAGGATCCATATAAAGTTTAAAATCTTTAAAGGCAAACGTTTGGCTGTAATCAAGTTTTGATTGTGCACTAGGGTCTGCAGGATCTCCATCATACATAAAATCACAAATATCTACACCATCTGCAGATAAAGCAATATCATAAGTATCTGTTGCAGAGCACATAGCAAATAGAAATCCTCCACCAGCTGTAAACTCTCTGATTTTTTTAGCAACAGCTAGTTTTAACTCAGATACTTTATTAAAGCCATGTTTTTTTGCTGACGCCTCGAATTTCTTCTGGTTATCAATATACCATTTTTGTCTACCGTAGGCTCTAAAGAACTTACCATATTGACCTGTGAAATCTTCATGATGTAAGTGTAACCAATCATATTTTGGCAATAGTTCAGCAATTACTTCATCATCAAAAACAACATCATATGGTATCTCAGCATAAGTCAAAACTAAAGTTACAGCATCATCCCAAGGCATTTTAGCAGGTGGAGAGTATACTGCAATTTTAGGAGGGACATCCAAACGCATAATATCCATATTTGCTTCTGGGTGTTCAATTTCTCTTTTTATCTGAACAACTTGGGCATCAGAAATAACTTCATAACTTACCCCTCTCACAACCATTTCATTTTCGAAACTTTGTGCATATTTAAAGAGAAAGCTTCCTCCTCTATAATTTAAGAGCCACTCTGCTTCTACATCTTTTTGTAAAACCCAATAAGTAATCCCGTATGCTTTTAGGTGATTTGTTTGTGTTTTATCCATAGGTACGAGTATATAATTTGCATAGCTGGAAAAACTATATACTACTAACAATAAGGTGAATAAAAATGGTTTGAATATATTCTTAGTGTCTTTCTTCATGAACTGTAAAAAGAAATCGTTTTTATACTTTTCGAGTAATTGATGGTATTATCAGTAATACCATCATAATTATAAATATATATAATTTATGGATGGTAAACTGCTCATATTTCAATTCTTTTATTGATTAATGCTTTTCAAAGTGCTTAAATATTACTTTTACCCTATGTTATTTAAGCCTAAATCAGTAGTTTAGAGTTGATAATGCTTAACGAAATAAATTATCACTAATTATTAACTAACGATTTCTTTTCGATTCATACTATGATTTTTCTTAAAGCAAGATGCTGTTTTTTAGTCTTTTGTCTTTTGCTATTTTCTAATGTACAAGCACAAGACCCATATTCTACGAGTACTTTATTCTATTTTGGAGCTTCCTCTATGGCAATGGGAAATGCTTCTATGTTTACAGCAGATACATGGTCTTCTATAAATGCGATTGGTCGAACTAGTCAATTAGAAAACACAAGTGTTGCTATTGGGCATAATTATACTTTCCAAGAATTATCACTTTCTACAGGTGGAGTTGCTGTTGTTTTTCCTTTAAAACAATTTGCTCTTTCTGCTTCTTTTCTACGCTTTGGTGATGAGGTAATGTCTGAACAAGATATAAATGTTGGTATTGGGCATCAAATAGGTATTGTTGAAATGGGGATAGCAACTTCATGGAGACAAATTGGTGGTAATTACTTAAATCATTTATCAGCCATACTAATTCACTATCATTTGATCGCTCATTTATCAGATTATTTTTCCATTGGATTGAATCTTAAAAATATAGGTCAAAATAATTATAAAACAGGAGAGTTTGGAGCTGATATTTCTTCTTTATTTGCTTTAGGTTTTGAATATAAAGTTGATGATGAATTACGCTTTGTAACTGAAATAAACAAATTAAAGTATAACAACTTAAGTTATAAACTTGGGTTAGAATATTCCTTACATGAATCAATTATTTTAAGAGGAGGTACAGCATTATATCCTGTAGATATCTATTTAGGATCAACCATAATATATAAATATTGGGCTTTTGATTATGCATTCGCTACTGATGATGTTTTTGGGTGGTCACATCAATTTTCTTTAGAGTATACAATTGCAAAAAGAAAATGAGATATCTTTTATTAGTAGTATTGCTTTTTTTATTTAAAAATGGAATACTAGCTCAAAGTAAATCGATAACAGATTTAGAGCTACTAAATTTAGTATTTGAAGATCAAGAACTTGATGATTTTTCTAAAGAAGAAATTGATTATTGGGTATCTCTTTTTCATCATCCCAAAAACTTGAACAGAATTAAATTATGGGAATTACAAGAGCAATTTAGTTTGACGTATTTAGAAGTTGAAAGCTTTAAAGAGTATAAAGATGAACATGGATATTTTAGTAGTACAAGTGAGTTACAACGTATTGATGGCTGGGATAAAAGAACAATAAAAAGAGTAAAAGCAGGTACTTTCGTCATTCAGTCTACATTGAAACCTTTTAAAACAAGATTGAATAACCCCGATATTAATTATTTGATAGTAAATAGTTCTACTAGTTTACCATTGAGTAAAGGGTTTTCACAATCAATTTATAAGGGTATTCCAATTGGTTTTCAAACTAGATTTAGGTGGGCAAAAAAACAAGATTACTCATTTTCTTTAACTCTTGATCAAGATAAAGGCGAACCATGGAATTGGGAACCAAAAAATCTGCAATATGGAATTGATCATATTTCTGCAAATGCTTCGATATATAATAGGGGTGCTTTTAAGAAAATAATGATTGGTGATTATCAAATGATGTCTGGACAAGGTTTAGTATTTGGTGGAGGCTATTTCTTAGGGAAAGGAGGTGATCCTATTTTGAATGTAGCAAGAGTGAATGATGGTATTCGACCATATACCTCAGTTTCAGAAAGTGGTTTTATGAGAGGAGTAGCTACAGAACTCACTTTTGGAAATAAAATGAGTGTAACCGTTTTGTATTCTAATAAAGGTATAAATATAAATCAAATTGATAGTCTAAAACGTTTTTCTACGATAACAAATTTTAGGAATGATAGCGAAATCGAAAAGAAAGGTGGAAGCCGAGTAGCTGTTTTAGGATCAAGGTTAGCATATAATCACCATAATCTAAATATTGGAGTAAATGTTGGCTTCATAAATTTTGATGATCGGATTACACCTGCCATTAGAACAGACTCAATGTCAATTTTTAAGGGTGATCAATTACTTAATTATAGTTTCGATACGAGGTATCACTGGCAAAATATTAGTGTTTTTAGTGAGTTTGCTTTTTCATATTCTAATGGGAATGCGTTTAATCTAGGAGCTTTTATTGGTTTAGCCAAAGGCATTGATTGGGTTTTACAGTTTAGAAATTACGCTTCTAATTATATTAGTTATTATGGACACGCATTATCAGAAAATGGACACCCAAATAATGAAAGAGGGTTTTATACTGGTTTTAGGTGGCATAGAAATAAACAGTTTAATTTTGCCGCTTATATAGATTTATTTTCATCACCAACAGCTAAATATAGACAAGATGCAGGAAATGAAGGTTATGAATTTAGATTAAACTCATCGTATAAATTTAATAAAAGTACTGTTTTAACGTTGAAGTATAGTTTTAAGCAAATAGCTAATTACCAACTATTGAATAGGTACAATAAAGTAAGTGATTATGTTGAAGAGCAATGGACAAAAGTAGCAAGTATCTTAAAATTAACAATTAATGAACGTTTATTAGTAAGTCCTCGATTACAAGTGACGAAGTATTTTTTAGAAAATGATTCATGGGGGTATTTATTAGCACAAGATATGGTTTATAAGTTTAATAATAAATTACAGTTATCGTCTAGAATAGCAATATTTAATGCTACTCATTATGAAAACAGACATTATGCTTATGAAAGAAATGTTCAGTATTCTTTCTCTTTTCCTGCGTATTATGGAGAAGGATGGAAAACATATCTACTTGCGAAATACAAATTTGGGTACGGAAATAGTTTGTCAGGAAGGTGGGGATATACTTCTTTTGAAGATAGGTCTACAATAAGTTCAGGATGGAATTTAGTGCCATCACGATATAAACATGATTTAGTGCTACAATTAAAGTTGAGGTTATAAAAAAGGCATGTAATCTAAATAAAGATCACATGCCTTAATATATATCAGAGTAAAATTTTACTCATTAAAAACACCCATGTTAGAGAATTTCTCAATTCTTCTATTTTTTAACGTAAGTGTGTCTAAAGCTTCTAATTCAGCTACTTCAGAAAGAATTGTTTCTTTCATTATTTTGAACATCTCTTGAGGGTTTGTATGTGCACCTCCAAGTGGTTCAGGAATAATTTTATCAATTAACCCAAAAGATTTCATGTCTTTTGCAGTTAATTTAAGAGCTTCAGCTGCTTGTTCTTTGTAATCCCAACTTCTCCATAAAATTGAAGAGCAAGATTCTGGAGAGATTACAGAATACCATGTGTTTTCAAGCATCATTACAGAATCACCGATAGCAATTCCAAGTGCTCCACCTGATGCTCCTTCTCCAATAACGATACAGATAACAGGTACAGTTAACTTGAACATTTCTTTCAAGTTTTTTGCAATAGCTTCTGCTTGCCCTCTTTCTTCTGCCTCAATACCTGGGAATGCACCCGGAGTATCGATAAAAGTAATCACAGGCTTTCTGAATTTTTCAGCTAGGTGCATTAAGCGAAGTGCTTTTCTGTAACCTTCTGGGTTAGCCATACCGAAGTTACGCATTTGACGTTGCTTCGTATTTCTACCTTTTTGTTGGCCAATCAGCATAAATGATTTGCCTCCAATATTACCGAAACCACCAACCATTGCTTTATCGTCACCAAATGCTCTATCACCGTGAAGTTCAATAAAGTCATCTGTAATCTGATAGATATAATCTAAAGTATATGGTCTATCTGCATGACGAGACAGTTGTACTCTTTGCCAACGTGTAAGATTTTCAAAAGTACTTACTTTCAACTGAGTAATTTTCTCCTCAAGTTCTTTTATAGCTGCACTTACATCAACATTGTTTTTAGATGCAAGATCTCTCATGTCTTCAAGTTTCGCTTCGAGTTCAGCGATTGGTTTCTCGAAATCTAGCAGTGTATTTTGGTCCATTGCTGCGAAAATAAGGTGTTAAATTTAATTTAGAAAACAGCTCAATATACTTCTATTTTGAGAAATATTTTCTAAACAATTACTATTAAGATGGCAAACATACACAATATTCGCCGTATTGAAATATCAAAAGCGTTAAATCACTAAAAAAAAGCCTCAACTAGTAGTAGAAGAGGCTTAATTTCAGTGATTTATATTTTTTTAGTCAACCACACCTGCAAAGGCTTCTGATATATTCAGAATGTGATCACCAATTCTTTCTAAAGAAGAAAGCAAATCGTTGTATGCTAACATTGTTCCTGTAGAAGCATCATCGCTATCCGAACGTTCAAGGTGCTTTCTACGCAACTCTTTACGTTTTTGGTTTACTGCTTTTTCAGCAATAATAGCAGCTTCTAAGTCAATATTATCAGACTCAATATTTTTCATCATTGTATTGAAGGCGTTTTCAACAACGTCTAGGAACTCATCAAGATCTTTTTGTTGTTCTTTTGTGAGCCATATCTTTTCGTCGTAACGCTTTTCAATAGTAAATGTGATTCCTTTATAAATATCCCCAATGCGTTCAATTTCATGAGCAGCTCTCATTAGGTTATTTACTTCATCAATTTGAGAAGAAGACAATAGTTGATCTCTAGCAATTTTAGATAAGAATATACTTACCTCTTGCTCCATTCTATCTGTATTTTCTTCTACTTTTCTAAGTTTAGAAATGTATTGCTTTCTAACTTTTTTATTTTCAATACTAGTACCAAATAAGCTTTTTGATGTATTAATTTGTTTTGCAATAATCTTAGAGAAGCGTTTTATTTCATTTTTAGCTTGCTCAACTCCTGCTTCGTTGGCAATTGGTCTACCGTCAGAAATAAACTCAAGACTATAATCATCTTGATCTTCTTTCTCTGGAACCATTTTAATTACAATATCTCTGATAGAACCAATAAAGAAGATCATTACTGATGTATTGATGATATTGAATGAGGTATGGAATATTGATAAGGCAATAGGAACTGCCGTTGCGTCTAGGGTAATAGCACCATCAGGAGCAATTGTAGCACCTAAATCTGTGTAATTTGCTACATAGTATTTAACAGCTTCTAAGAAGAATGGATAAATTAATAACATCCATATAACTCCCGTTACGTTAAATATTAAATGGGCTCTTGCAGATCGTTTTGCATTTGTATTACCAACCATTGCAGCAAGGTTTGCTGTGATAGTAGTACCAATGTTTTCACCAAGTACCATTGCAGCTGCAATATCAAATGGAATTACACCTTGGTTACAAAGTACCAATGTAAGTGCCATTGCAGCACTAGACGATTGAACAATGATTGTAATTAATGTACCTACTATTACAAATGCAGCAGGAGCAAAAATACCAAGATTTTGGAACGATTCTAAGAATGATAATTGATCGTGACTTAATGTTGGAACAGAATTTTTTAATGCTTCTAGTCCAATAAATAAGATAGCGAATCCAATTAAAGTATTTCCCCAGTCTTTTGTTTTCTTAGAGTTTGAAAACATCATTGGGAAGGCTACAGCGATAATTGGCATTGCTAATTTTGCCATTTTCACCTTAAAGCCTAAAATTGAGATAATCCAAGCAGTTACTGTAGTACCAACATTGGCACCCATAATAACACCAATAGATTGCGTTAAGTTTAACAATCCTGCGTTTACAAAACTTACTACCATTACAGTAGTTGCCGAAGAAGATTGTATGATTGTAGTTATCAAGAAGCCGGTAAAAACTCCTGCGAACTTATTCGAAGTCATGGCAGAGAGAATTCCTCTCATTTTGTCTCCCGCAACATTCTGAATACCTTCACTCATTACCTTCATCCCGTAGATGAAAAGACCAAGTGAACCTATAAGTTCTAGTAACTGAAATATTCCAAATTCCATATCTTAAGAAAATACTACAAATTCAAAAAAGAATTATAATTTTTGAAGTTGCAAAGTAACTTAATTCATTACTAATAAAAGCTGATTATTATTAATTTAATAATTTGTTAATCTAACTTATATATGATAATGATCAAGAAGGCTTAATTTAAAAGATTTATAAAAATTAATTTGAAGGATAAATAGACTCAAAAAGAGCCATTTTTCAATTCAACTGTAATATTCTGATTTTCTATTTAATAATCATAATAATATTCGTCATTGTAGTGTTAGAAATAAATATTATTAGCAACTCGGAATGTATTTGCATGTGCTTCGACAATAAATCTTAATGATTTAGAGTATCCACCTCCCATACTTACGGCAACAGGAGTGTTATAAGAAGAGCATTTTTTAAAAACTATTTCGTCTCTTTCTTTGCACCCTTGAATACTTAAACCAAGTTTTCCCAATTTATCAGTTTTTAATATATCTACTCCAGATAAGTAAAACACAAATTCAGGTTCAATTGATGAGAATAATTCATCTATTTGTTCATTTAATACATTCAAATATTCTGAATCAGAAGTATTGTCATTTAAAGGAATATCTAGATCTGATTTTTCCTTGTGCATTGGGTAATTATTTGCTCCGTGCATACTAAATGTAAAGACTTTTGGATTGTCTTTAAATATTTCAGCTGTACCATTACCTTGATGTACATCTAAATCAATAATGAGAATTTTAGAAAATCCTTTTTGATTAATCAGGTAATTAGCAGCTACTCCAAAATCATTTAAAATACAAAACCCTTCACCATGGTCAGTATAGGCATGATGTGTACCTCCAGCTATATTCATTGCCACTCCATATTGTAGTGCAAATTTAGTACAATCAATAGTGCCTTGTGTTATTATCAATTCTCTTAAAATAAGATCTTCTGACATGGGTAAACCTATCTTTCTGGCTTCATGATAGCTTAAAGTCTGTTCTATCAGTTTTTTCCAATATTCTTCAGTATGCGTTGCTAAAACAAATTCTGCAGAAACGGGTAGTGGCTCAAATAAATTTTCATTAGTGATCGTCCCTTCATAAATAAGTTGCTCTACCAATAAAGGGTATTTATCCATAGGGAATCGATGTCCTTTTTCTACAGGATGACCATAACGTTCGTGATAAGCAATTTTAAGCATAAATTAATATGTTTGAGAGGAAAGCATAACTAAAGTACACGCCTCTTCAGTAAAAATTCCTGCTGCAGCTGCTTTTTGATAAAAAATAGGGTTTTCTGTACCTGGGTTAAATATTATTCTTTTAGGCTTAAGAGATAAAATGTAATCTATCCATTCTTCTTGTCTTTGAGGACCAACATACATTGTTACAGTGTCAACATCTATAATTTTAGGTTTATTATTAATTATAGGAACTCCAGCTACAGTACCCTTTTTAATACCTAGAGGTACAATTTCATGACCTTTTTGAGTTAACCTTTCAGCTGCAAAAAATGCATATCTAGAAGGATTAGGTGTAGCTCCGATAATAACAGTTTTTTTCATTTATCTTATCACTTATGTAATTCAAATAAAGTTTTGAATATTAAAATTGAAGAGATTGTATTTTATATCATGATGTTTGAAAACTCAAAAGGAGTTTCACAATCATAATTGTAGGATGAAGGTAATTGTTATTATTTTGATTCTAAAAATATAAGACTTGAAAAGTAAATTTTTATACTAATCTCAACTCACAAGATGTAAAGTATTTAAATAAACTCGTGTTCCAATATTTGTAATTTAACTTGAATAAGAAGAACTTAACTAGAATTAATTTTTAAGTGAGAATATCAAATATTTTTTTAACCCTTAAACAAATAAAAAATGAATAAAATACAATTGTTTGGAGCCGATTGGTGTCCAGACTGTAGAAGAGCAAAAGCTTTCTTAAATGATAATAATATCGATTATACATTCATAGATGTAGATTTAGATAAAGAAGCTACTCTAAAAGTAGAGCAGATTAATAATGGTAAAAGAATAATTCCAACTGTTATTATAAATGGAAAATCATTTACTAACCCATCTAATATAGAACTCTCTGCTGTCTTAGGAATAAATGAAGTAGGAAGAGTACAGCTGTTTGGAGCCGATTGGTGTCCAGATTGTAGAAGAGCAAAAAGCTTTTTGAAAGACAATGCAATTAATTTTGAATTTATTGATGTTGATGAAAATGAATGGGCCACAGCTAAAGTAGAAGAAATCAATAATGGTAAAAGAATAATTCCTACAATTCTAATTGATAACGTTCCTTATACTAACCCAGATAATGTTAGCTTAACAGATTTATTATCAATTAATGTAGAAAAAGAGCATAAAGTTTTTGATACAATTATTATTGGTGGAGGTGCAGCAGGTTTAACAACATCTATTTATGCACAAAGAGATCGTTTTGATACACTTATTTTAGAAAAGAAGAATATAGGGGGAAATGCTTTCTTAACTGAGAAAATAGAAAACTACCCAGGTTTTAATTCCATTTCAGGCCCAGCATTAATGGATAAAATGGAAGAATAAGCAAAAACTTATGGAGCAGAGATTAAAACCGGCGAAGAAGTAGTTTCTATCCTTAAGAAAGATGATTTATTTAATGTAGAAACAAAGAGTACAACTTTTTTAAGTAAAACAGTTGTATTGTCTACAGGTTCTACATACCGTTTATTAGGCATACCTAATGAGAAAGAATTAGTGGGATCAGGTATTCACTTTTGTGCTACCTGCGATGGGGCATTTTATAGAGATAAAGATATTATTGTTGTAGGAGGAGGAAATTCTGCATTAGAAGAAGGTATATTTTTAGCTGGTTTTTGTAAATCAGTTAAAATTGTTCATCGCTCAAGTGAGTTCTCAGCATCAAAAACTTACGTAGAAAAGTTAGAAACAATTGATAATATTTCTACCTACTTAAATAAAACACCAATAGAATTTATTGCTAGCGAAAATGAAACCTTCCAATCATTAAAAGTTAGAGATAATGATTCTAATGAAGAAGAGTTAATCTCTGCAGATGGTGTTTTTATTTTTATAGGGTTGATACCAAATACAACTCCTTTTAAAGAATTAATTGATTTAGATGAGAGAGGATTTATAAAAACGACTGGCTTAGCAGAAACGTCAGTAGGTGGAATCTTTGCAGCGGGAGATTGTAGAGAAGGTGCCATAGCTCAAGTTGCAGCAGCCACAGGAGAAGGTGTTTTAGCAAGTTATGGAATAAGAAACTTCTTAAAATAAAGCGAAATTAATTGGATAGTACTTACATTTGTAAGACATAAAATACAAAAATAGAGCAATGGCAAATCTTGAGTGGAAAACAGAAAAAGAATACGAGGAAATAACCTTCAAAACGTTGAATGGTGTTGCAAGAATAGCATTTAATAGACCTGAATGTCGTAATGCATTCACACCAAAAACAGTTGATGAATTATGGGAAGCGTTAATTATTTGCCATGAAAGTCAAGAAATAGGTGTTGTTTTAATTACCGGAGAAGGACCTTCTGAGAAAGATGGAGGATGGGCATTTTGCTCAGGTGGAGATCAACGTGTAAGATCAACTACTGGGTATAAAGGTGCAAACGGTATTAATAGATTTAATATTCTTGATGTTCAACGTCAGATTAGGTTTATGAATAAAGTGGTTATTGCAGTAGTTCCAGGATGGGCTGTTGGTGGTGGCCATAGTTTACATGTTGTTTGTGATTTAACGATTGCAAGTAAAGAACATGGTAAATTTAAGCAAACTGATGCTGATGTAGCTAGCTTTGACGGTGGCTTTGGTTCAGCATATTTAGCACGTCAAGTTGGCCAAAAGAGAGCAAGAGAAATCTTCTTTTTAGGGGCTGAATATTCATCTCAAGAAGCTTTTGAAATGGGTATGGTGAATAAAGTTGTACCACATGAGGAGCTAGAGCAAGTTGCTTATGATTGGGCTCAAGAAATTATGACTAAAAGTCCTACAGCAATCAAAATGCTTAAGTTCGGTTTCAATTTAATTGATGACGGATTAGTTGGACAACAAGTGTATGCAGGAGAGGCAACTCGATTAGCTTACGGTACAGACGAGGCTGTTGAAGGTAGAAATGCATTCTTAGAAAAAAGAAAAAGAGACTTTTCAGACTTCCCTAAATTTCCTTAGATCGATTTCTAGATAAAATAATAAAAATAAGCAGTTAGGTAATTCCATATTTAACTGCTTATTTTTTTCTAAATTATTATTAGGACATAAATGAGAAAGAGATTCAAAAAAAGAATAATATGAATAAGGAAATAACGAATAATTTATTTGAGTTTTGGGAAGAAATAGGTAACTCACTCCACAAATTAAATATTAGTAAAAATTACAAATCTATAGAAATTACAGATTCTGATTGGCCCAATAGAATATTTGATATTCATACTAATGAGGATGGTTTTTCTACAATAATTCAATTAAGTAGAGAAGCAAAATTACCAGCAGTACTAACAGTAGAAAAACCAAATACTCTTAATAAAAATACAAATCTAAAGCTTGTATTTGGTCAACTTAATATGGCTTTAAATTTAAGCTCTGAATTTGATAAACTTAAAGCAAACCCCAATATTATAGAAGTAACTTCAAAAAATGATATTGAAGGTTTTGCAAGTACAGCATCTGCTTCTTTTGGTTATTATGTAGACAAGAAAGTGATAGCTCAGATTATTGAACAGTCAAATAAAATTAAGCTATTCTTATACAAGTTGAATAATAAATATCTTGGATGCGGAATGATATTTATTGATGCTTCTAACAATGCAGGCTTGCATATGATAGGGACATTACCAGAAGGAAGAGGAAAAGGAATTGGGAAAAGTATTACAGAAAGGTTAATAATTGAAGCTAAAAGATATAAATCAAATTATTGTGTATTAAATGCTTCTCTTATGGGGAAACCAATATATGAAAAATTAGGATTCAAGCCTTATGGTGAATTACAAACTTATAGAGTATTGGAAAATAATTAATAATAATACTTAAAGAAAAATATTGATCCCTTCGGAAATTTAAAAAGAATAGTGTTATTTGTAACTATTATATTTTTAGTGATATATATAAAAAACACTTTCACTAGTAATTTATAATACTAGAGTTTACTTCCTCAAAAGATGTAAGAACTAGAAAATTAGCTTAAAAACTTTCGATATTTATTATAGAACTTTTTACTCGACTGAATAGAAATATTAGCAAAAAATAAACTCTTAATTCTAACAATATTACTTTTACTAAAAACAAGCAAACTTTTGATAGATAGTATATTTTAGAGTTAAACAATTTATTTTTTACCTAGAAATAAGGAGAAAAGGTGGTTATGATTACTTAAAATGAAAACTAAAAATAACTAAATCATGAATACAAAAAGCAGACTATTATTAATGCTCTTATTCTTTGTAATAAGTGGGCATTCTTACGCACAAACACTTCCTAAAAAATTGAACTTTGGGAAAATCTCTACAGAAAATCTTAAAATGACTACTTATGAAGCGGATACTTCTGCCAATGCTCTAATTATTGGAGATTTTGGAGATATGTCGTTTGATATAGGAGGAAACGGACTTGTATATAAACTTAAAAAGCACGTTCGTATAAAAATATTAAAGAAAGAGGGGCTAGATCAAGCAAATATTGTGCTTTCAACTTACGAATCTAGTGGAGATGGAGAATCTATTAGTTCTATTAAAGGAGCTGTATATAACTTAGTTAACGGTAAAGTTGTAAAGGAAAAGTTCAAACCAAGTATGGTTCATGTAGAAAAAGTGACAGAAGAACGAACAAATAAAAAAATACATTTACCTAATGTGAAAGTGGGCTCAATAATAGAATACTCTTACCTTTTGACATCAAGTTATGTGTATTCTCCTGATAGTTGGGTTGCTCAAAAAGATATACCAGTTCTTGTGAGTAGTTTTGTTATGAGAACTTTAAATTACTTTGAATATAAAGTGATTAATTCTAGATATTATCAAATACCAGAATTAAAATCAGAAGTTTCTACTCAACAAATACGAGTAAATTCTGAGTCACAATCAATGACAGTAAATATTAGAAAGTGGAGAGCTGAAAATATTCCAGCATTTAAGCCTGAGCCATTGATAACATCACCTTATGATTACTTAGCTAAGTTAAAGATTGAACTTAAGTCATCAGACTTTGGAATGAAACCTCATACAACATCATGGCCAGTAGTTTTAGATGATATTCGTAGATCTGTTTATAACGGAACGTCTTCTATTAGTGTTGGTTTTATGAAAGATGAATTAGAAGCGATAATGGCTAAAACAGAAGATAAAACAGAACGTGCAGTTTTAGTTTATACATTAATTCAATCTCGTATGACATGGGACGGTGATTATGGAAGGTATAAAAGTAGTCCATTAAGAAAGAGTTATATGGATAAAAAAGGGAATGTTGTTGATATTAATTTATTATTAATTGGTGCCTTAAATAAAGTTGGAATAACTACTTCTCCTTTGTACGGTAGTACTAGAAAATATGGTAAAATTGTTAGAGGGTCAGCAGAAAAATCACAATTGATTTATGTAATGGCTGTTGCTTCTATTGATGGAAATAAAATTATTTTAGATGCTACTTCTAAATCTACACCTTTTGGAGTTCTCCCTGAAAGAGCATTAAATTATCAAGGTGTTTTAATGTCTAACAACGATCATATAAATGGACAATTTATAGCTATCAATCCAACTGTAAAAGATGATATTAGTATTCGAATGAAGATGAAAATAAATCCTGATTTAGGTGTGGAGGGAAATAAAATAGTTAGTTATAAAGGATATGCTGCTATTGATTGGAGAGAAGATGTGAATGGAAATGATGAAGAAGAATATTTAACTTCTTTAGAAGAAGATGTTATTGGGCTTTCAATTTCTGACTATGAAAAACAAGGTGCTTCTAATATGTACGAGAAAGCTATTGAGAACTATAATTTTGAAGTAGAAAATGTTATTGAAAAAGTAGGTGATAAATTTATCTTTAATCCAATGTTCTTAATAAACTTAAGTGAAAATCCTTTTACTCAAGAAAAAAGACTGTACCCTGTAGAACTTCCATATAGTATCGATAGAAAATATACATTTCAGGTTGAATTACCTGAAGGATTTGATGTAGTGGATTTACCAAGACCTCAACAAATGGTATTACCTAATAAAGGTGGCAAGTTTAGGTATCAGATAGTTAAGAATAATAATTTACTTACTTTTCTTATTGACTTTGAATTAAATAGACTAGTTTTTAATACAGATGAATATACTATTTTGAAGACTTTCTTTGAAAAAGCATACTCAATCCAAAAGATGCCATTAGAACTTACTCAAATTCAATAATATGATGAAGAAACAGTTTATAATAGCTATACTACTATTAATGATTGGGCAACTAAATGCTCAATCATTAGATGGTATTGACCCGAACTTAATTAAAGGGGCAAATAGTGTGATTCTTTCTTCAGCTACTCACTTTACAATACTTGATGAAGGGTCTGCAGAGTTATCTTTTACTAAGAAGATTGTTATTTTAAATAAGGAAGGTAAAGATGAGGCACAAATGGTTGTCTTTTATGATAACTCTTCTAGTGTTACAGATTTTGAAGGTTCCATCTATCAAAGTGGATATAAGAAGCCAAAGAAGTTTAAATCAACTGATATTATAGATAGAAGTACAGAAAGCAGTGGGTCAGTAAGTGTTACAGATGGTCGTGTTTTGTATGTAGACCCTACTTTAACAACATACCCAGTTATATTAGAATACTCTTACACCAAAAAGTATTCAGGCCTTTTTAGTTATCCTACGTGGTACCCTGTTTCTGATTTTAAACAATACGTACTGTCATCTTCTTATACTTTTGACATACCAAAAGGATTTAAATTTAGACAGAAAATAAAAGGTGTAGATAAAGCAGATTTTTCGGAAAAAGATGGTCGTGAAGTTTATAACTGGTCTGTAAATAACTTACCAATTTTAAAACCAGAAGTAATGCATTTACCCATGTATGAACTTTTTCCAAGTGTAGAAGTTCAACCTTATGGTTTTGAATATGAAAAAACAAAAGGAAGGTTAGATACATGGACCTCGTTTGGAGATTATATTTATTCACTAAATAAAGGAACTTGGGATTTAAGTGATGAAACCAAAGTAGAAATTAAAGAGCTTACAAAAGATGCTTCAACAGACTTAGAAAAAGCACAGATAGTATATAATTATCTTCAAAATAAAGTGCGTTATATAAGTGTTCAACTGGGAATCGGTGGTTTAAAACCTGCTAATTCTTTGCAAGTAGATACAAAGAGTTATGGAGACTGTAAAGGTCTTTCAAATTATATGTACACCCTACTTAAAGAGGTTGGGGTCGAAAGTAGGTATGCAATAATTTACGGTGGTAGAAACCCGACAAAAGTAGATGTTGAAATGGTGGGTACTCAATTTAATCATGCAATTTTATGTTTACCAACTGTTGCAGATACGGTTTGGTTAGAATGTACTAGTCAAACTACTCCTTTTGGGTATTTAGGTAAATTTACGGGGAATAGAAAAGCATTATTGATTGAGGAAGGACATAGTAAATTAGTAAATACTACATCTTATGGAGTGGATGATAATTTGCAAACTCGAAAATCAATAGTAAAAATAAATAATAATGGAGGGGCACTTGTAGAAGGTGACTTAGTAGGGAAAGGGTATCAATTTGGTAATTTCTCTCATTGGGAACAATTATCTGATAAAGAATTGAGAGAACGTTTTCTAAGAAGTTATGCTTTAACTACATCAGAACTTGTAAACCTGTCAATTGATATCGATAAATCTTATCCTGATCCTTCTGCTACATTAGCTTATGTTGTAGAGGTCAAAGATTTTGGAAAAGAGATATCAGAAGGTAAACTAATTCCCTTATTTCCTTATTATGGAGATTATGGTTTACCTAAAAAATACAGATCAAGAAAATTGGCTTTTAGGTTAAAATATGATTACAAAGATGTTGATGAGATAGAATTTCATTTACCAGAAGGTACATCAATTGAAGAATTACCAACATCAAAAGAGATTCTTTCTGATTTTGGCTCTTACAGATCATCTTTTACTAAGGTATCAACTTCTGTTTATCTTTATAAAAGAGAATTTATTACTAATAAAGGAGAATTTGAAGCAAGTAGATATAAAGACTATTATGCTTTTAGAACTAAAATAAAGAAAGCTGATACAGAACGTTTTTGGCTAAAAAATGCCAGTCAAGGCACTACAAAAGATGTTGAATAAAAAAAGTCCTCTTGAATTTACTTCAAGAGGACTTTTTTACGAATGCAACTTTTATATTTCATCAAGTAAAGTTACCGTTGTTCTACGGTTCACTTGATGTTCTTCTTCTGTTTCTGCATTAAAAATTACAGGAAGTAATTCACCATAACCTTTTGCTTCAATTCTATCTTTTTCAATACCTCTACTAATAATATAATTTACAGCAGATTCTGCTCTTTTTTGAGATAGCTTTATATTGTATTTTTCAGATCCTCTATCATCTGTATGAGAACCAAGTTCAATACTAATATTAGGGTGTTGTTCTAACAATGTAACTAGTTTGTCTAGTTCCCTAGCAGCATCAATACGGATTCTATAATCGTCAAAATCATAAAGGATATTGTTTAAAGTAATTTCACCTTCTTCAATTAATTCATCATAGAAATCTTTTGTAAGATCAACCTCTGATTCTAATACCCAATCAACAATTTTTTCAGGTCGGTCTTTAACATCTTCTTGGTCAATCTCCTTATCAGCAGTTGTATAATAAACAGAATCTTGGAAATATTTCTCCTTTTGGGCAATCAAGATATAATCATCACCCATTACCAATTGTGTTTTAAACTTGTACCTTCCTTTATCATCAGAAAGTACCTTTTCTACAAGTGAACCATCAGGTTTTAAAAGCATAACATCAACACCTGCAAGAGGTACTTCAGAAGTATCTTTGACACCAATAGAGTTACCTGCTAAGAAATAATTTATTGGTTTATCAATTGGTGTTTTATCTGAAAAGAAATAAATATGATCTTGATTTAATTTATCATCACCAACTTGCCTTGAAGAAGTAAATGCACCAAATCTTTTTTCTAAGAATACTAAGCCAAAATCATCTGCAGACGAGTTGAACGGCTTACCCATATTCTTGATTTTTATTTTTTTATTTTTTCGAGATGCTTCAAATAAATCTAAACCTCCTAAACCTGGGTGCCCATCGGAAGCAAAATACATTTTACCAGTTGCAGCAACATAAGGGAACATATCATTACCTCTAGAGTTAATTTTAGGCCCCATGTTTCTAGGTTTACCCCAAGTGCCATTTACATTACGTTGCGACCTATAAATATCTATACCGCCGTAACCACCTTTTCGGTTAGAAGCAAAATAAAGTGTTTTACCATTTACAGAAAGGGCAGGGCAAGCATCCCAAGATTGAGGGTTACTAAATTTTAAAATAGTAGGTTCAGTCCATTTTCCATCTTCAAAACGAGATTCATACAAATCTACTTCTTTATAATCTTCTTTATGATGCCCCGTATTGCTACGTGCAAAAATCATAAACTTACCATCTCTGCTAAAAGTAGCAGATGCTTCATGGAAATTAGGATTATTGATTAGACTATCAAAAAACGTTACCTGACCATTACAGCTATCAGCTTTATCAAAAGTGTAGCGGTATAAGTTGGCATATCCTTCTCCAGTTCCTTGATATACAGCTTCAGAATCTCTAGTAGAAGTAAAGATTAGATCGCCATTAAAAAATGACGGAGAATAATCTGATTTGTTACTACTTAAAGCTTCACAAAGGGATATATCAATAAATGGGTCAACAACCTTTGAAAGGCTGTCTACTAAATCAATTTGTTTGATTTCATCTTTGGCTCTTCTGATTAATTGACGATCGCTACCTTCTTTAGCATACCTGCTAAAGAGTTTTCGAGCTTTCTCATAATCACCTTGTAATTCTAAGCCGTAGGCATAATAGAAATACATATCCATATTTTCGTAACCATTATCTTTTGCCTTTTTGTAATAAGGTAAAGCTTCGGATATACGATTTGAAAGGCGATATGCTTCTGCAATTTTATAATATGCTTCAGGTTTCTCTTTTGCATATTTATTGTTTTCAGCAATAGCCTCATATTTTTTTATTGCAGGTTCATATTCTCCTGTCTCGAAATGTTTTTCTGCAACACTTAAAGGAGAAGAACAACTAGCAATAATGCTTGCGATTGATATAAATAAAAGAAGACGCTTCATGTTTGTAATTTGCGTTTCAATGGTTTGCTAAGGTCAGTGAAATTGATTTTTTCAAGATGTTCATTTAAAAACCTCTTGATTATAGAAGTTAGGAGTTTGTTTATTGATCTGCAAATTTATTTAATATGAAAACTGTAATTTATAAAAATGATTTTCTTGAGAATGATGTTATTATGTATAATCCATCTATAGTGGTACAGATTTAGATTACTATATATTGATAGTATCAGGTGTAGATTTGGTGCTATTTTTACTTTCTTATTCTAACGATAATAATTTTGTTGATCTATCCCAAATAATTCATAAGTCAGTTTGATGCCTATTTTTTTCTTCTTTTTTGAATTGGTCAACTGCTTGGATAAAGACTTTTTTCTAATAGGAATATTAAACTCATCCTCTGCAAAATCGATCATCATATCTAAGTCTTGCAGCTGTTATACTTATTTCTCCTCGCTCCACTTCGTCTACAACTTGTAATTTAAAAGAGTAGCTGTAATCTTTTTGTGCGTGCTTAGTGTACTGATATTCTTGATGATCACTCATAATTGTTACGTTTTGTGTAACACTAATTCAGATGAGACAGAGTTTCAAAAACAGGAATTTCTAAAAATGAAGAAATAATAAAATCTGACCAATTTATTTTATCTGATACTGATCACATTCTTAACGCAAAATTTAAAGTTAATCCATTTATCATATTTTATAACACTAAGCACATTCAGTTTAAGTTGGGGAATATACAAATAGAAAAATTAGCCTTGGTGCCAAAATTCATCACTTTTAATAAGCTTATTTATTATCCTCAATATATAATAAGTGAGATGGTGAATTTAGAAAATTTATATTCTTATCATTTTATCAATATTTTCTCTTCTTCAAAAGCCTAATGAATTTTTTAAAAAGGACTGATTACAATTTTAAAAAAACAGATCTAAATAATATAGCAGACAAAAGCTATTGAATAAACTGTAAACGTATATAATGTAAGAAAATGAATTTAATAAAATTATCATTAATTCTGATCTCTAATTTTTTCTTCATCGGGCAATCTTTTGACTCACATGCTGCAGAAAAAAAAGGACAAATTATAGGGGGCATCATAAATGCTCAAACTAGTGAAGCTGTTGGTTATGCAACAGTATCCGTATTGGATAACCAAGGGAAAATAATAGGAGGTGTTTTATCAGGTGATAAAGGAAACTTTACTATTAAAGATGTTTATTATGGGACTTATGAATTGAGAATACAGTTTATTGGTTATGAGATGTATAAAAAAGTGATTGTTGTTGATAAATCTACTTTGAATATTGGAACAGTTAAGCTTGCTGTAAGTACAAAGCAACTTGATGAAGTTGTGATTCAAGGGGATAAAATGATGATTGAGCGAACTATTGATAAGAATATTGTAAATGTAACTCCTGAACAAGCAAGTGGAAATTCTGTTTCTGAATTTTTAAATAAAATCCCTGAGATAAGTGTAGATTCTCAAGGGAAAATTAGCCTAAGAGGTGAATCGAATGTAAAAATCCTGATTGACGGAAAAATGTCTCAAATGGATATCACTCAAGTATTACAAAGTCTTCCGGCAAGCTCGATTGATAAAATTGAAGTGATTACAAATCCTTCCGCTAAATATGATCCTGAAGGTTTATCTGGTATCATAAATATTATCACTAAGAAAAATACCATGGAAGGTTTCAATGTAGGTTTGTATACAGAAGTTGGTTCTCGTCAGAAGAATAACAACTATGTAGGTCTAAATTACAGGGTGAAAAAGTTTAACTTCTTTGCTAGTGGTAATTATGGAGCGAATAGAAATGAGTTTGATGGTACATTAGACAGAACAAATTATGAAAATAATAGTGTGTTACGTCAGGATATAGACAAGGTAAACCGTGGTGAGTACCATAAAATTAAAGTAGGAACGGACTACTTCTTAGACTCAACCAATGTGATTACTTTTTATTTTGAACAAAACAAGTACGAGACAACTCAAAATGTATTGACCAGAGAAAGATCTGAATATGACGTATTGGATAGATCATACCTTAGTAGTAAAGAGGATAGTTATACCTTCAGCTTAAATCATCAAAAGCAATTTAAAAAAGGTAGTTTAGAAACAGATATCACATTGAATACTGGAGAATTTGATCTAGTGTCTAACGTTAACGATGATTATTCAAATCTAACAGGTGGTAATTTTACCTTTCAAGCCTATAAGGTGGATTATTCACAAGCTATAAATGATAAATCAGCTTTTGATGTAGGTATTCATAGTCAAACAATTGGGGCCAACCTATTGATGGATATCAAAAATCCAATAGGAAACAACGGGTATAATTATGATTATAGAGAGTCTATTAACTCAGCTTATTCATCTTACTCTTTGAAACTGGGTAAGTTTTCAATGAAGGCAGGTTTAAGAGCAGAAATGGTAAATATATCGGCAGACATTATTGAGGATGGAAAAGAAAATTATACCATTGATTATAAAAGTTTATTCCCAAGTCTTCATTTACGTCAACAACTTAATGATCATAATAATTTAGGCTTAAGCTACAGTAGAAGAATTCAAAGACCGAAAATATCACAGTTATTGCCGATTGAAATTGCTATAAACCCTGTCAGTATATTAGTCGGTAACCCTGAATTACAACCTTCTTACACAAATTCTATTAGTATGGACCATAGCTTTTATAAAAATAAGTTCAGCTTTACTACTAGTGTGTATTTCAGACATAGTACAGATGTAATTACTAGCATTGCCAATTTTGATAATGAAAGAAATATAACTGTTAATTCTTATGAGAATTTAGGAGTAACTAAAACAGGTGGCCTTTCTTTATCAAGTAATTATCAGATTGTAAAATGGTGGAAAATAGATGGAGGTATCAACGTATTTTATTTAGATGTTCAAGATGAAACTTATACTATCCCAGGTGAAAAGAGCCCTTTTAACTTTTCAGGTAAGTTGAATTCAAGTATTACCCTTCCAAAAGGTTTTGTATTTAATTTATCAGGAAGGTATGCAAGTATACAGTATAATGCCCAAGTGATTTCAGATACTAATTATGCTCTTGGAATGTCTATTCAGAAACGTATTCTAAAAAACAGAGGTACCTTAACTTTAAAAGTAGATGATTTTGTAAATAGTGGATTTGGATCTACCGTATATGGTGATGGATTTGAAGACAGAACGTATACTTTAGGTGAAGTGCCGATATATAAAATATCCTTTAATTATGATTTTGGAGGACAGTTTAAAGGTAGAAAGAATAGAAAACTTCACACAAAAGGTGGATTGAATTAAGAAAATGAGTGATTGAAAATAAATATTTATAATGTTCAAAAGAAAGTAGGTAAATTTTGAGTATTTGGGTATCTAATTATACTATATTTTTATTAAAGGCACCTTTATATTAAGGGTGTTTTTTTTATTTTAAAAATAATATTCTTAGAACGTTAAAATTCTTTGTAACAACCTAAAAAACGAAAAGTATTAGTAAATATACATAACAATCGGTTGCGTAATCAATGTTAGGTTTTGTTAAGTCTTCGGTTGTTTGTTATTGTTATTAAATACTTCACAATTTTATAAATTGTGTTCATATGAAAATTTAGTATTACTTACAATAATCAATGAACATTTTACTAAGGTCTCTATTATTTGTTACAATATTTTCATCATTAAATGGATATGCAAATGATATTGAGCTTAAACAAAGAGGTATTAAGGAGTTTTATAGGTATGAATTTGACAAATCTATTGAGACATTTTTAGAGCTGACAGTAACAACAGAAAATAAAGATTTTATAGTTTTTGCTTATAATGCGATTGGTCATATTTATGGTAAAGAAAAGTTAGATTTTAAAAAGGGAATTCATTTTTTAAGAAAATCGTTTAAACTACTTGAAAAGGATATTCCTTTTAGGTCTCATCAATTGAATGCTTATGGACTTCTTGGGAAGTATTATTATCAATTGGGAAAGTTAGATTCAGCTGAGTATTATTATAAACAGGGAATATTATTTAATTTAAAGAAAACCAAATCCATCAAAAGTGCTCACTTTATTTTAAATAACCTGCAACATATTTTTACTATAAAACATGAATATACATTATCAAAAGAGATATTGAATAATGTGATTCTTTCTAATGAAAAAATAAGTTATACTTTTTCTTCAAATAATCTACATTTGAAAGGTTTATTGGGAGATAAAGAAGATGTTGATTCTACTTATAATTCAATAATATCATCCCCCAAAAAAAACAAGGGAATACACCATTATCATTATGGTACCTTTCTACAAAAAAACAAGCTTTATACAAAAGCTATTACCCTTTATCAAAAATTTTTGATTGACAATGAAGCATATTTTAATGATTCAGGGGATTTTTTTTACAGTCAAGATGAAATTTTTGATCACTACTTTTTTAAAGCGAGAGCACATTTAAATATTTCAAATTGTTATTATGATATTTCTGATAAAAAGAAACGGAATTTTCACTTAAATGAAGCATTAGAATATTATCATAAAGCAAAAAAATTACCCAATCAAAGAATTTCTATATTAGGGGCGAATATTTATAGAACCCTGTGTAATTACTCAGAAAGTAATAAAAAACAGTTTTTAGATGCTGCACAAGCTATCATAGATGAAAGTATAAAAATACAAGGTGATACGAGTGATGGTTTGAAATATGAACTCATGATCCAAAATTATTACTATGGTAAACATGCAAAGTCTATGGTGCAGAAAGAAAAGTACTACAGGAAGAGCTATCAGCTTTTTAAAAAATTTATTACTCATCAGCACCAAGATGAAGATCAATTATTTCATATTCAAGAGTTAAGATATGTTCAGGATGAATGGGTAGACTTTTTTACAGCACAATATGAAAGTACAAAAGATCAGAAGTACTTATTGGATGCTATAGAAATTATAGAGAATTTAAAATCATCGATTTTAAATAGGAGGTCATTAGGAATCAAAAATATTACCTTTAAACAGTATTTGGATAATGAAGAATTACTTTTATTGAAGAAAGACCGAGTATCTAATTCATCTCTTTTGTCATCAGAAAAAATTATTCCATTTTTTCAAACGCATTATTTAGATAAATCGTTTATTTCTTATCATCTTAATAACAATAAAATCTACTGTATCAGTTACAACGAAGCCAACTTTTATCTTAAAGTGATTCCAAGAACTGATAAGCTAAATGAAAACCTGAATACTATTCTTAAAAATATTCAAGAAAGTAACTATTTTTTACCTAATCAGTTTTTGACAAGTTTAAATGAAATAAGTAAAGTACTCTTACCAGAGTGGATTAAAACTACTAATAATCAAAGACTTGTCATTTCGCAAAGTGGTCTTTTGAATAAACTACCTTTTGAGATTTTAAAATTTAACAATAAATATTTGGTAGAAAATCATGCTGTAAGTTATTCTTTTTCTTTGCATCATGATTTAGTGAGTGATACTTTCAATAGTGACCTTAATTCATCTCTTAACGTTTTTAGTGCTGCTCCATTTGCAAATATTAATCTCCCTTATTCTAAGCAGGAAGCTCTCAATATTGGAAATGAGACATTGATAAATGAGAATGCAAACTATGAAAATATACATAGAATGTTAATGAATGAATCCTTTGATATTCTACATTTTGCGACACATACAAAAATTAATAATATTCCTCAAAGGTCTTGTATTGAACTTTACCCTTTAGAAAGCTTAAACGTAATTTCTTTTTCAGAAATTGAAAATTTGAAATTAACCTCAGTGAAGCTAGTTATACTGAGTAGCTGTAAATCTGCCGATGGTGCATTTCTGGAAGGAGAAGGAAATATGAGTTTGCAAAGAGCTTTTGCTTATGCAAAAATTCCCAGTATTATAGCAGGTAAATGGAATGTTAACGATCAGGTGTCTTTAAGTGTAATAACAAGTTTTTATAACTACTTAAAAGAGGGATGGGAGAAAGATATAGCATTGCAGAAAGCAAAAAAAGACTTCATTTATGAAAATAAGATATTATATAATAATCCAATGTTTTGGGGAAGCTTGGTTCTAAATGGAAACTCTTCAGCTATTGTAAAACCGTCGCTAAAAACAAGTTTCCTTAAAATGATAGGATCCCAATAATTATTTCTATTCTAAATATGCTATTATCAATTTTTAAAAATAATCTCACTTCAGAAAAAATTGTTTCTAACTTAAAAAATAGAAACAATTATGAGTATACTGTTGAATACATCTACAAAAAGTATTTTCCTACTGTCAAACACATCATTTTAAAAATGAACGGATCTTTGGAAGATGCAGAGGATATTTTTCAAGATGCTTTTGCTAAAGTATTATGGAGTATTGATGAAGGTCAATTTCAAGGGACCTCACATATATCAACCTACATAGTCACTGTTTCTAAGAATATGTGGTTAAAAACAATAGAAAAAAATAAAAAGCTCAGAACAACTGAATATAACTCACAATTACATGACGTATCTGATCATTCTTCTTTATTATCAGAAGTTCCTTTAGGAAATGAAGATGACTTAGAAAGTAAAAGGTATTTTGAAAGTTTACTTTCCAGGATTGGAGAAGACTGTCAAAAAATTTTAAAGAATTACTATTTTGATAAATTAAGTTATTCAGAAATTCAACATCGCTTTGTCAATAAATACTCATCAGAACAAGCTATTAGAAATAAGAAAAGCCGATGTCTTAAATATTTAAAGCAAGGTTTTGAAAACAGAACGGATGATAAGGAAGAACTTCTATCAATTATATCTTCGTGCTTATAATTTTTTTAAGATCACTGATTACAAAAATAATTTTAGGTATCTAATGAGTAATAATAAAATTTAAACTACAACATGGATATTCAAAAAATAGAAAAAAGAATTCAAATAACTCATAGAAAAAGAGAGTTAGATGGAATAATCATGAATATGAAACAAAGAGAAAAGAAATATGATGGGTTATCAAAATTCGGCTCTATTGCAGCTTCTTTTTTATTATTAGGAAGTCTCTTTCTTTATTCATTTCAACTGAGTAATGAAAAATTAATAAATTCTACTAGTTACTCCTACTCAACAAGAGGTAGTATGAATGAAACTAAAAATATACTAGAAAAATCATATTTAGCACTTAATAATAAAAAATATGATAAGATTATATCTCTTTTAGAAAAAGAACCTGATTCTGATCATAAAGATTGGTTACTTATTGAAGCTAATATTGGATTAGAAAAATATTCAAAAGTAATACCTCTTTTAAGAAAGGTTGAAGAAAATCAAGATCATCAATATAATAGCCGTATTTCTTTATTTTTCAAAATTGATTTATATATCCTTTATTTTAAGAAATCATTTTGTGAGGTTTTAGATAGAATTTACTACTCAATAATGAAAAATTGACTTTGTTACCCTGGTTTTAAGGATCATTTTTCATCTTCAATTTTGATATTTTCGCTAAGTTGCTAAGGTTTTGAGAGCTTTAAAATTAGGTATGATATTTCTGTTAGAAAGTTGGATCATTCTTATCGTTTCTATTCTTAAAATTGTATGCTCTGCTGAATCAAAGTTTTAAAACTCTAACATAGGTTTTACTCTTTTTTGATATAACGATGATTCTGTTCTATCTGACTATTAAGGTACTTACTACACAAACTTTATCTCTGATAACAAATGACAATATCTATCAACCTAATGTTGAATACTGAATGTAAGTATTAACTCAGGGTGAGACACTTTATAAAAAAAAGGCATTGTCCTATTAAGAACAATGCCTTTCTACTGTCAAATGTCTCGTCCTGAATTAGTGTTACACAAAACGTAACATTATGAATGAAGATCAAGAATATCAGTACACTAAGCGTACACAAAAAGATTACAGCTACTCTTTTAAATTACAAGTTGTAGATGAAGTGGAACGAGGGGAAATAGGTATAACGGCAGCAAGACTTAAATATGGAATACAAGGTCATGGTACCATCCGTACTTGGATAAGAAAGTATGGTAATTTAGATTGGGATAATAAATCTGATTTAAAAATGGGAAAGACACCAGAACAAAAATTATTGGAGCTAGAACAAAAGGTTCTATTATTAGAGAAACAAAAAGCTTCTTTAGAAAAACAACTCTACGTAACAGATAAAAAAGCAATTTTCTTTGATATGATGATCGATATTGCTGAGGATGAGTTTAATATTCCTATTAGAAAAAAGTCTTTACCCAAGCGGTTGACCAATTCAAAAAAGAAGAAAAAATAGGAGTCAAACCGACTTGTGAATTGCTTGGGTTAAATCGACAAATTTATTATCGTTCGAAAAGGAAAGTAAAAAAGAATAATAGTATTGCATCTAAAGTAGTAGACTTAGTGAAAAGAATTCGCTTGAAGCAAACTAAAATAGGGACAAGGAAATTATATCAATTACTTCTTCCTGAATTGCAATTACTAAATGTAGGTAGAGATAAGCTTTTTGATATCATGAGGGCTAATCGACTCGATATCAAGCCTAAAAAACAATATCATGTCACTACAAATTCTCATCACAGGTTTAAAAAGCATAAAAATCTTATTGAGCATTTGGAAATAAATAGACCTGAACAAGTATTAGTTTCTGATATAACTTACATAGGTGAGCGAAGTAACCCAATGTATCTCTCCTTGGTAACAGATGCTTATTCTAAGAAAATAATGGGGTTAAACGTATCAGATAGTTTGAATGCAAATGGAGCTATTGCAGCATTAAAAGAAGCACTGAAAAATAGAAACTATGTTGATTTACCAATGATACACCATTCAGATAGAGGATTACAATATTGTAGTCACGAGTATCAACGACATCTTCATGAAAATAAAGTATTGTGCTCGATGACGGAATCTTACGATCCTTATCAAAATGCGGTAGCAGAAAGAATAAACGGAATTCTTAAGCAAGAATTTATTTTAGGAATAAAAATTAATGATCTCGATTTAATGAATAAATTTATTAGAGAATCTGTATATATTTACAATAATGAAAGGCCTCATTGGAGTAATTATATGAAGACACCTGTTGAGATGCATCAGCAAAGTGAAATAAAAATGAGAACTTATAAAAGTAAAAATAGCACCGAGTCTACACCCGATGCTATCAATATATAATAGTCTAAATCTGTAACGCTATGGACGGACTAGACAAAATACATATAATTATCCTTCAATTTCTGCTTTAAAAACAGGAGTTGCAGGTCCAGTTAATATGATATTTGTATATTTTTTATCACTAACCTTAGTAAAACCAACGGCTAATTGTCCACCAAGAACTTTAACTTGAATAGGACTTTGCATATCATGTTCAATATTTGCTGCAATAGCACAAGCTGTTACACCTGTACCACAAGCATACGTTTCATCTTCAACACCTCTCTCAAAAGTTCTTACATCTAAAGATTGCTTACCTGTTACTTGAGCAAAGTTTACATTTGTACCTTCCTCATTAAATCTTTCATTATGTCTAATAGCTTTACCTTCAGCAACGCAATCAAAATTTATAAGGTCATTTTCAAAGCGAACGTAATGAGGAGAACCTGTATCCATAAAGTAATGATCATTATTAATTTCTATGTCACCAGGAGGGTTCATTAATAAATGTACCAGTTGTTTATCATCTAAGGTTGCCTCGTGGGCTCCATCAGCAGCCCAGAACGATGTCTTATTCTCAAATAAACCTAAGGTATGGGCAAACCTAACAGCACATCTGCCTCCATTACCACACATACTTCCTAAATGTCCATCAGCATTAAAGTAAACCATTTCAAAATCGTAGCCTTCTTTTAAGCGAATAAGAATTAAGCCATCAGCTCCAATACCAAAACGTCTGTGGCATAGTAAAGCAACTTTTTCAAAATCGTTAATATTAAAAGTATTGTTACGGTCATCGATCATAATAAAATCGTTACCTGCACCTTGGTATTTCCAGAAATTTATCATTTTCTATGCTTTTTGTTAGAAAGTATATATCAGTTTAACAAGCCTATTTTGGCCTTAAAACTTTAAACGTTGCAAGTTATTAAAAAGATATGAGTTTTTGCTTTCAATTTGAATGTGTAACTTTCGGAGTTAACAAACAAAAAACAAAATTATGCATAGAATAGACGAATTATTTCAGCGTAAGCCAGAAGAGGTATTAAATATTTATTTTACAGCAGGCTATCCAAAATTAGACGATACAAGAACAATCTTAAAAAGTCTACAAGATAGTGGTGCAGATTTAATAGAAATTGGCATACCTTTCTCGGATCCTGTTGCAGATGGTCCGACTATCCAACAAAGTAATGAGCAAGCATTGGAGAATGGAATGACAATGCAAAAGTTGTTTGAGCAATTAGAAGGGTTTAGAAATGAGGTAGATGTACCAGTTGTTGTTATGGGATATTTTAACCCAATAATGCAATATGGTTTAGAAAAGTTCTGTAAAGATGCTCAGCGCGTAGGGATTGATGGAATTATTGTTCCAGATCTTCCTATGATTGAATATCAAATGAACTTAAAAGAAATGTTTAACGCACATGGCATTAGAAATACATTCTTGATTTCCCCTCAAACTTCTGATGAGCGTATTAAAGAAATTGATGATAATACAGAAGGGTTTATCTACATGGTATCTTCTGCAAGTGTAACAGGTGCCAAAACAGGAATTTCTTCTGAGCAAGTAGACTACTTTAAACGTATTGAAGCTATGAAATTGAAGAACCCAAGATTAATTGGTTTTGGTATTTCAGATAATAAATCTTTTAAAGAAGCCTCTTCTTATTCTAATGGAGCTATTATTGGTTCTGCTTTTGTAAAACTGATTGGGCAGTCTACAGATTTACCAAAAGATATAAAGGGTTTTGTTAGTGCTGTTAGAGGGGAGTAAGGAATAAAAGTTTATATAAATAAAAAGACCTTGATCATTTAAATGATCAAGGTCTTTTTTGTGTATTTATGGTTAGTATGTCTATCGATTAACGACGAGACATTTTCAATACTTTCTTTTGAAGCTTAGTGATATCTTTTCCTTCCTGCATTCCAGATAAGATTGCTTTGTTGTAAGTATCAATAGCCATGTCTTTAGCACCATTTAAAGCAAGGTAATCACCTTTTACTTCAAGGTTTTCTGAGTTAGTATTGATTGCGATTGATTTCTCAATCCATACATAAGCTTCACTTAAATTTTTCTTTAATTCAATACATCTATCAGCAGCGTCAGCATAGATAGCCCAATCTGTTGCACTAGCATTTTCTACAGTAGCACGTAATTTATTAATTTCGTTATCCTCATTGTCATGAATACCAGCAAAAGAAGGTGCAGCAGTGATGATAGCTAAAAGTGCGATTACGAAGAATTGTTTTAAAGATTTCATGATTATATATGTTTGTGTTTTTTTATCTAAATGTTTTATACTTCTACTATTACTAATTAAATGCCAATAGTATATAAGTAGCTGATTATCAATTATTTGTTGTGGTTTTTTACTGTTTTAAGTGTAATCGTAACGCTGTTTGGGTTACATAATTGAACATATTGTTCATAATCGGTCATGTTTTATAGAATCTATCCAAATATTATTCTGATTTACTCTTTTTATTTACACTTATTAAGAATATTGTACTGTTTTTTTATTGTTTTGCGTAATTTTGTATATGTTTTATTGGTCTTGCTAGTACTGGTTTTTATACATTTCGTTGTGTGATTATTTATATCTCACTTCTGTTTTTAATAATTTGATAAAAAATAAGGTGTATTTTTATTAAAAGTGTAAAAATATTTATTTTTCATCTTTTTAATTATTGTAATTGTAATTTTTTATGCTATTTGAATGGTTTTTAATAAAAAGTGTTCGGTTTACATTATTATCTAGTTTATAGTGTTATAGTCGTTCATTTTTGATCTTTTTAAATGGTAATATATTGCTGTTGATTGGATGTGAAAATTATAGGTATAGATAGTATGTTATTAAATTGTGCAGGTTAAAACTTATAGCAAATTCTATTAAAATTATTTTCTAAACTCCATTAAAAAAAAGACATAAAAAAAGGTGTTGACGAATTAACATCAACACCATTTCGTGTGAAATTATATTTATTACTTATTATACAGTTTCAATAATTTTTTTTGTACAGCAGGAATATCATAATCACTGTCGTTCATTCCTAAAAGGATAGATTGACGGTAAGCTTCCATTGCCATATCGTTAGCACCGTTAAGGGCTAGGTAATCACCTTTCAATTCGTAATTTCTTGCATTTGGTGCAATTTCTAAAGCTGTATCTAACCAAACATAAGCTTCACTTAAGTTAGTTTTTAATTCAATACATCTTTCAGCAGCATCAGCATATACAGTCCAATCATTAGCTGAAGCATTTTCTACACTATTACGAAGTTTAGTGATTTCGTTATCTTCATTATCTGTACCCGAAGCGAATACGCTTGTTAAAGAAAATAAAGTAACTAATGTGATTGCGAAGATATTTCTTAAATTTTTCATGACCGTATATTTTTAAATAATAAGAATGAAATTCGATTTTGATTACATTTCTAGTAATACTAATCACATGCCATGTTTTATTAACTATCTGTCTGTTAGTTGTTTAAGTGTGTTATTTTGTTTTTAAAGTGATATTTATACACTTTATTTGTTGCTAATTTGGACAAGTTGTTCATAAACGGACATTTAGAGTGTGTTTATTCAGAATAATATTTCATTTAATGCTATTTTTAAATGTTTACACGAAATATATTGAAGGTTTATTTTTGTTTTTGGTGGTTAATATTCTGTTTGTTTAAAGATTTTAAAGTGCTCTTGATTTATAAATCTTGCTCTATTCTATTTAAACAGTGTTTTCTTACTGTATTTGTAATTTTTTCATCTTTATTTATTGATTTACTAATTATATAATTAAATCAATTGGTATTTTTTATAATTTATCAAAAAGTGTTCGGTTTTGTACCCTATTCAATAATCTATGCTTTATATAGACAATTTTTAGTATTCTGTTCAATTTTAGACTTCATCAAAAAAAAAGAAAGACAAAAAAAGAGTCTTTAAAAATAAAGACTCTCCTTTGAATATTATGTATATAAAATGTTAGATAGATAAATCTAAATCCCATTGTTCAAGTATATCAGCTACTTTTCTAACAAACATGCCACCTAAAGCCCCATCAACAACTCTGTGGTCGTAAGAATGAGAGAAGTAAGCAAACTGTCTGATACCAATTACATCTCCCTGTGGCGTTTCTATTACAGCAGGTTTTTTACGTATAGTACCAATTGCCATAATAGCCACTTGTGGTTGCATAATAATAGGAGTACCAATAGTATTACCAAAAGAACCAATATTGGAAACTGTATATGTTCCACCAGACAATTCTTCTGGCTTCAATTTATTTTCTCTAGCTCTTATAGATAGATCCTGAATTTTTAAGGCTAAGCCACTTAAACTTAAGCGGTCTGCGTTTCTAATTACAGGAACAATTAAATTACCATTTGGCATAGCTACAGCCATACCAATATTAATATCTTTCTTAACAATAATATTAGAACCATCTACTTGTACGTTTATCATTGGGTATTCTTTAATTGCTTTGGCAATTGCAGAGATAATGATAGGCATAAAAGTAAGATTTGCACCTTCTTGTTTTTTAAATGCTTCTTTAGACTTTGTTCTCCATAAAACAACATTTGTCATATCAGCTTCTACACAAGAAGTAACATGAGGTGCTGTCTGTTTTGATTGGATCATTCTGTCTGCAATCATCTTACGTACACGATCCATTTCAATAACCTCATCACCATTATCTAATGATACAGCAGGAGGAGGAGTACTTACTTTAGGAGCCGAAGAAACAGAAGGAGCAGGAGGTTTCTGAACTGAGGTTGTTGTCTGAACAGGGGTAGTAACGCCATTTTCAAGGAAATCTAACATATCCTTTTTCGTTACACGTCCTTCTTTGCCTGTACCAGGTATACCATCTAACACTTCTTGCGAAATGCCTTCTTTTTTAGCAATATTTCTAACTAGAGGAGAGTAGAATCTATTTCCACTTTTCGCACTAATTCCGTTTGTATTATCTGTATTATTTGTAGGTACAGCAGCATTTTCTACTGTATTATTTGTAGTAGTTACTGTTGGTTCAGCTTCAGTAGCATCATCGCCTGCAATTTCAACAATTGCAATGGCAGCTCCAATCTGCACAACATCGTCTTTAGTAACTAATATTTTTTTTATTATTCCTTCTACAGTAGCAGGTACTTCAGTATCTACTTTATCCGTTGCTACTTCAACAACCGATTCATCTAACGTAATAGAATCACCTTCTTCTTTAAGCCATTCTAAAACCGTAGCTTCCATAATACCTTCTCCCATTGCTGGAAGAACCATTTCTACTTGTGCCATATTGTATTTATTGAATTATAAATTGAAGACCAATGGTATTACAATTTTGTGCAAAGGTAATAAAAGACTTCTTAATAAATTAGTGTCCATCCTACACATAAATGATATTTATCATGTAATTAGGAATAATACATGTTAATATATCATAGAAAATGCTTTTTATGTAGTTAATCTCCTAAATCTTTTAATAGCTTAATGCCATATTTGAATATCTGTTATTCGATTACCTAACTACAAAGTCGATAAAGTTGAGTGTTTCAATTATAGTACTTCTCTTTTTATTTGGTCCATCAGATAGTTTAACAACAGTATTAAACGATACAGTTATTATAGATCAGCAGTTGGAACAATTCTACTCTCATTACAAACAAAGAAGCGATAGTGCTGCTTATTTTGCAAAAGAAGCCTTACGTCTTTCTAATCAGATTAAAGATGTAAGTAGAGCGGGAAAGTCTGCTCATTATTTAGGTGTTTATTATCATGGTTTAAATATTAATTATGACAGTGCTCAGAAATATTATCTTCTTGCTACAGATCCCTCTAGAACCCCTTATGAATTATGTATGACATACACTAACCTTGGTAATATTTATCATAGTATGCAGTATGAAAAAACAGCAATGCGTAATTTAATTTTGGCAGAGAAATATGCTATTCAAGCTAAGAGTAAGTCTAAGCTCAGTAATATTTATACCCTAATAGGAAGTATTCTTTTGGGTACAAAGCAATATGATAGAGCAATTAGTTATTACAATAAAGCTTATAATCTCGCTTTAGAAGAAGATAAACCCAAAAGACAATCTAACGCTATTAATAATATTGGTATTGTTTATAAGGATAAGCAAGTATTCGATAAGGCGATTAAATATTTTAAGCAGAGTTATTTAATTAGACAAGAACACGGTACTCCAAAACATTTACTTGAGTCTTGTATAAATATTGCTGATAGTTATTTAGGAGTTAATAAATTAGATTCAGCAAGCACTTACATTAATCTTGCTCAACAATTATATACTAAAAATTCTATTGATAGTTGGTCAGCAGAATTATTGATTTTAAAAGCAAATTATAATTTCAAGATCAAAAAATACAGAGAAGCAGAGAAACTCTATAAGGAAGGATTAGCTGTTGCCGTAGAACGAAAAAGTTTAAAAGATCAGGCAATAGTGAAAAAGGGCTTAGCTGAAATTTATACAAAAACAAATCAGTTTAGAAAAGCCAATATTCAACTATCTAGTTTTTTAGAAATTGATGAGAAAGCAGATAGTATTAAGGCGAGTATTGAAGTGGCAGATATTCTTTTAGGTTTTGAAGTGGGAAAAACAGAAGCAGAAAATAAAGCTTTAAAACTTGCTGCAGAACAAACCGATAAACTGTTACTCTATCAAAGAACATTATTATTTATATCGTCATTGAGTTTAGTTTTATTGATAATTCTTATCAGTTACCTCAATAAATCGTTTAGAAAATCTAAAATTTTAAATTTAGAATTAGAAGATAGTTTAGATATAGTTAAACATCAAAAGGCAGAAATAGAAAAAAAGAATGCCGATTTATCAATAGCATTAGAAGTAGTGAATGTACAGAAAGAACAACTTACTTCTACAAATAATAAATTACACGAAAGTATTCGCTATGCTAAAGGGCTACAATCATCTATGCTGCCTTCTAAAGATAAATTGAATGAACTTTTAGGTGATCATTTTATATTCTTTAAGCCAAAAGACCAAGTGTCAGGAGATTTTTATTGGGTATATGAGGTTGATAATATTAAATATGTGGTTTGTGCAGATTGTACAGGGCACGGTGTACCTGGAGCCTTTTTATCTGTTCTTGGTGTAGCAAGTTTAGAATATATAATTAATATTGAAGGTGTAAGAAAGCCATCTGAAATATTATATAAAATTAATAATAGGTTTATTGCTCTTTTAAAAGACCTCTCAAATTATATTCAAGATGGGATGGATATTTCTGTTGTTGCTTATCATTTAGATAGAGAAGAAATTGAATTTAGTGGAGCAAGAGCAAAAGTATATTTAAAACAAAACGATAATTTAAACCTTTATAATACAGCTAAAAAAGCTGTTGGAGAAGAAAAAAACACCTCTTTTACAGATACCATAGTTAAGGTGAAAAAAGGAGATGCTTTATTTTTATCTACAGATGGGTATAAGGACCAATTTGGAGGTAAAAAAGGTAAAAAATTAATGCATAAGAATTTTAAAATTTTATTAGATGAAATAGCAGAAATGGATACAAAACAACAATATAAAGTTGTTAGAAATTCATTTAATGAGTGGAAAGGTTCTTATGATCAAGTAGATGATGTATTAGTGATAGGTATAAAGATATAAGCATGAATAAAGATACAGTCGAACATATATTTTTTGATTTAGACCATACATTATGGGATTTTGAAAAAAACTCTGAAGAAACTCTTACTTACCTTTTCCATAAATATGATATTGGTGATGGTAATGTAGCTCTTCAAGATTTCTTATCAGCGTATAGAAAAGCAAATTTTGAGTTATGGGAACTGTATAATTTTAGTAAAGTCACAAAAGAAGAAATTAGAGATAGACGCTTTCCTATGACTTATACAACTATTGGTTTAGATCCAACTACTACGCCTCCAACAATTGGAGAAGAATACCTAGAAATATGCCCAACTAAACCCAATTTAATACCCGGTACTAGAGAGTTACTAGCTGCTTTAGAAGGAAATTATACGATGCATATTTTATCAAATGGTTTTGATGCTACACAAGCTATAAAGCTAGAAACTACAGGTATCGGTCAATATTTTTCTACAATAGTTACCTCTGAATCTTGCGGACATAAAAAACCATCAGCTAAAATTTTTGATTTTGCATTGCAACAAGCAGGAGCGTCAAAAGAAAATTCTATAATGATTGGAGATAATCCCATTACAGATATTAAAGGAGCAAAAGAATACGGTTTACCAACAATTTATTTTGGTACAGAAGCTACTGTTGCAGATATAGAAATAGATAATCTGCTTTTAATTTTAGAGCATTTATAAGCGATCTTAATATCTTTGCAATAAATTTAGAATGAACAGTTATGGCAAGGATTGTATACGGTAAAACATGGTGGGGGAAGCAGTGGTTAAATGCTTTAACAGATATAGATTGGAGCAATAGATTACCCAGAGGAAAAACGTATGCAAATAAAGGTGCAGTAGAAAAATTAGATCATTCTACTCCTAAAATAACTGCTATTGTAGAGGGTTCTTACCATAATTGGTACAATCAAAAAGTTGAACTGATTCCTTTTACTAAAAAGGAAAAAGAAACGCTAGTTCAGCATTTATTAGAGAATGAACTTGTGGTTGTAAAACTACTTTCTGGACAGATGGACCACTCTGTAAAAGAAGTATTAGAATCTTTACAAATTTCTTTATTTCCTACTTCTTGGAATGATTTATCAATGCATTGTAATTGCCCAGATATGGCCGTTCCTTGTAAGCACCTTGCAGCCGTAATTTATGTACTTACGCAAGAAGTTGATAAAAATCCTTTTCTACTATTTGAATGGAAAGGATTAGATTTAAAAGAAGAGCTTGCAAAAGCAACAGGTATTAAAAGTTTATCTTCTGCTCCAATTTTAGATATTAATTTATTACTAAATGATGTAGCAAATAGCGCTGTTACTACCTCTACAAATAATGTATTAGATTTTTCAAAAATAACTTCTCTAACCACATCTTTATTTACTTTATTAGTTGATGCACCTTTATTTAGTTCATCGAATTTTAAAGAATTACTTCAGAAGCTTTACGTAAAGGTGAAACGAAATGCTATAAAAGGTAATGTCAGTTTGGAAAGAGATGAAGTGCTAATAAATAAGTTGAAAAATACTGAGGAGTTATATCTAATTCTTGATCTACAACTCCAATTGTGGGATTGTTTTTCGTATGAAGACGAAAGTTACATTTCATTCTTTAATGGACGAAAAGCAACTGTTTCTGATGTAGTTGAACTTATAGAAGTTCTTTCTGATGAAGAACTCGTTGAAATGCCCACTTTTGTTCGTCAATTAAAAGAAATTTCCATTTTTTGTAATCAATTGATGGAAAAAGGAGCATTTGTTCCAAGAATTTTAAAGAATGAAGAAGTATATTTTATTGAGTGGGTACCTGCTAGTTTTGAAAAATCTGTTAGCGATTTAATCAAACAGTTAGAAGCAGCTATTGAGCTTGATAAAGTAATCGTAAAGACGAATGAGGGAATGCGTTTCTTACCTGTACAAGAAGTTGTAAATAATTTATGCCATCTTTTTATTCAACATGAAATAGAAAAATTATCGGCAGGGTTTATCACTCCAGAAGAAGAAATTTCTAATCTATTTTTTGAAGGGTTACCCAATTCTTTCCAACAAGTTGGTAAAACAGAAGTTCCTCAAAATATTCAGCATTGGTTAAAAGTATTTTCTATAACTCACAGAGAATTTTTACCAGCTATTCAGTTATTAGAAGAAGAGGAACATTATTTTGTACGAGTTGTAATTACAACAAAAGACAATACAGAAGCACCAATTTCATTACCAATTTTTTGGAATGACCCAGCGTATAGTAATTATAAATATGATGTTTTACAGGATTTGCAGATCATAGCATCACAATACCCGGATTTAGAAACACATATTTTATCTAAAGGTAAGCAGCCTTTAATGTACAATAAAGAAGAAATTGTAGCAATTCTTTTCGAAATATTTCCTGTAATAGAGTTATCAGGTATTTCACTATTAATGCCAAAAGCTTTAAAGAAACTTATTCAACCCTCATTATCAATTAGAGCAGCTGTTGAGGGTATTCCAGACGAAGGGGAGAAAAGTTTTATGGGTATTCAACAGTTATTAGTATTTAATTGGAATATAGTAATTGGAAATTTGTCTATTTCAAAAGAAGAATTTTTAGCTAATTATGCTCACTTAACAGGTATTGTAAAAGTTAAAAACGAATACATACATTTTGATAAAGAAGCTATTCAAGAATTGTTAAAAGAGATAGATACTCCTCCTAAGTTTAAACCACATCAGATGACACAAGCACTTTTCTCAGAAGAAATTGAAGGGAAAAGTTTAACCTTTACAAATGAGCTAAAGGATTATATAAAAGAGTTAACATTAGATAGAAATGTACTTTTACCTACAGGATTAAAAGCAACTTTAAGACCTTATCAGGAAAAAGGATTTAAATGGATGTATAAAAATACTAAAGTTGGTTTCGGTAGCCTCATTGCAGATGATATGGGGTTAGGGAAAACGTTACAGGTAATTACATTATTATTAAAACTAAAAGAAGAAGGAGTTTTAGGTAAGAAAAAAGCGTTAGTAACTGTACCAACTAGTTTACTAACCAATTGGCAAAAAGAAATAATTAAGTTTGCACCGAGTTTAAATGCATCGGTATTTCATGGCAGTAATAGAAAATTAGAAAAAGAATTTGATGTTCTTATAACAACGTATGGAATAGCAAGAACAGAAGAAAAAGAACTGAAGAAATTAAAGTGGGCAGTAATGGTTATTGATGAGGCTCAGAACATAAAGAACCCAAGTGCTCAGCAAACCAAAATAATTAAAAGTATTAAGGCTGATACCTATATTGGAATGAGTGGTACTCCTGTAGAAAATAGATTATCTGAATATTGGAGTGTGATGGATTTTGTAAATAAAGGATATCTAGGTACACTATCAAATTTTACTAAAACAATAGCACAGCCTATTCAGAAATCAAGAGATTTTGAAGTGCTTGATTATTTTAAAAGAATAACCCAACCATTTATTTTAAGGAGATTAAAGACCGATAAATCCATCATTACTGATTTACCAGATAAGATTGAGAAAAATCAATACATAAATTTATCACCTGCTCAAACAGTTATTTATAAGGAACTAGTAGATAGTGCCATGAAAGAAATTGCTGAAAATGAGGGGAAAGCTAAAAAAGGATTAGTTTTAAAAATGATGATGGGATTGAAGCAGATCTGTAATCATCCTCAATTATTTTTAAAAGATCCTGCCTTACCTGCCGAAGATTCAACTAAAGTAAAACGTCTTTTTGAAGTCTTAGATCAAGTGAAAGAAAAAGGTGAAAAAGTACTGATATTTACACAATATAAATTTATGGGTACTTTATTACAAAAATGGATTGAACTGCGATATGACAAGAAACCTCTATTTTTACATGGAGGGAATTCAAGAAAAGAAAGAGATAAGATGGTAGATCAGTTTCAGACAATGCGTACTGAAAACATTTTTCTGTTGTCATTAAAAGCTGCGGGAACAGGTTTAAATCTTACCCAAGCAAACCATGTGGTACATTTTGATTTATGGTGGAACCCTGCTGTAGAAGCACAAGCAACAGATAGAGCATATAGAATTGGTCAGAAGAAAAATGTTATTGTGCACAGAATGTTATGTAAAGGTACAATTGAAGAGAAGATTGATGTAATGCTTCAACATAAAAAAGAACTTTCTGACATGTCTATTGCTGAAGGAGAAACTTGGATTGGTAATTTAAATGATGATGAATTGAGAGAAATGGTTCATTTAGAGGGGGTAAATGAATAATATAGGGTGAGAGAAATATTTTAAAAGTTGAATATTTGTTCACCTGAGTTCAGAAATAGTATCAAATTGTCATTTTTTTAGCACTCAATTAATTTTTGCTATTTTTTGATCAATTTTTAGGCTTACCTCTGTGTTAGGAGTATTAAATTGCAAGAGTAATATAAATACTTATTTAATTTTTTTGATTATGACTGCAACACAAAACATCCAAACAAAAGAGCAAGCTCTAGCTAAAATTATCAATAATGACCTTAAGAAAAAGAAATGGGACAAGGCATCGAAATGGTTGAAAGAGCAAATGATACAATGGGAAATTGAAAAAAATTAGGCTACTCTCTAAAAGAAAAAAATAACCTTTAAGAATTTAAATTCTTAAAGGTTATTTTTTTATATAAGCACTTTTTTGACCTGTTTAAATACTAATTTGTTGAATATATGTAATAAGTATATTGTTCTTGTAATGTTGTTCTATATTGAAATGAATTCTTCCGGAGATGATGTGAACTACTATTAAAGTAAACCATAATTCTAATTATTAGCACAACAAATAAAATGAAACATTTTTTACGATTATTTACTCTAGTGTTTTTACACTTATGTATTAGTACTACTATTTATGCACAAACAGATGATTTAAGCTTACCTCTTTTTAATAAAAAAATGGTAATGGCAAGAAATCAGCCTCTCTATAATTTTAGTAAAGATTTAGGGCTTTTAAGTGCTATGAAATACGATAAACTACAAGGAGATGACCTTGATAGTTTAAATGGCAGGTATAGAACTTATACGCCAATGGTATCTGAAATGGCAAATCCAATGTCTTTAGAAGAGTCTGTAGAATATGAAATGCGAGCAGCAAAAAAAATGGGTATAGATGGATTTAAATTTATATTCTACGTTGCAGGTAATCGTTATTATATAGACAAATTTGTACACGTTATTAATGCCTATTTTAAGGTAGCAAAAAAAGAAAATATTGATTTTAAATTTTCATTAGCTCTAATTAATGCAAAAAATAAATCATTTAGAGATAATGAAATACAAAGATTATTAGTTTACCGTATTTCGGAATTATTTAGCTCGACAGATTTATCAGATAATTGGTTAAAATCGCCTGATGGAAGAATAATTCTTTTTACACAAAAGCCGAATTTTATTATAAAAGATTTTTGGGGAATTAAAGACCCTAAACAATTTGTCAATGATCCTTCAAAAATGAAAAGGATTGGAGATGCATATAAAGATGTAGCAGCAAAAGTAGGTGAAAGAATAGCTTTTGTTTATGAAACATCACACCCTGGAAGTCCAGCAATAACTAATCAAATATTGGATAATTTCCCGGCAGTTTCTGCCAATATTTACGGACAGGTATACCAACCAAATATTTCGTCTTTACAAAAAGTATGTAAATCAAGGGGAAGAGAATATATTCAAGAGGTTTTTGCTGACCTAGTAGGGTCACAACTTATGGTAAAAGAAACTGGCAAAAAAATTAATGAGAACTCTCCATTATCAAAAAAGATATCCTACAAAAATACGTTCTTATTAGTACCAGGCATTAAGCTAACAACATCATATAGAAATTTATTAGAAGAAAGTATTAATAGAGAAGCAGACTTTATAAGTTTATCCTCTTGGAACTGTTACGATGAGGGCTCTCAAGTTTCTCCAGAAGTACACCATGGTTTTAGTTATGGGATTTTATTAAAGTACTATAAGAAAATATGGCAAAAAGGAACAAGTGCTTCAGTAGAAGAAACAGCGATGGTTTCTTACAAACAATACCCTGTAGCTTCTATGGAAGCTGGGCAAATTGAATTAAGAAAAGGTATGAACTACTCTTCTTATGAAGAACTTGATAGTATAGAAGTAATTACTATTTTAAATTCAGAAGCAGATATTTATTGTAATGGAAATTTCTTAGCATCAGGAAAAGCAGGTATTAATGTAAACTATGCCCCTTTAAAAATGGGAACAGTAAAAGTGACTGTAAAAAGAGGTGGTTCTACTATTTTAAAAATTGATACTGAAAAGCCAATTGTAAAAACACCATTAAGAACAGATTGGCAAACAAATAGTTATTCTACTCAAGATCACGTAATGCTAAGTGTAATGCAAAACTTGATTTTAGATAAAGAGATGGAGAATATGAAAAGAAGATTTTTGATTGATGCTAGTCAACAATCTTTATGGCGATTAGCCGCTCATGAAAAGTTTAAAACGAATATTCAAAATATTCAGAAATACGGTGATCAGCCTGAAAAGTATAAGCAATTATCAGAAAAAGCGAAAAAGGAATATAGAGCATCCGTTGAGAAAATATTAAGTGAATTTGATTACCAAATTTGGATTGATATGGAAGATGAAGCGGAGAAAAATGTTGGTATTACAGACCTTAATGCTCCTTTACTTGGTACTGTTATAGAAGAGTATAATGTATTGGAAGCAAACTAGTATTTGTTGTGTGAATTAGGTTAGAGAGACTATTCAATTAATAGTGTAGTCTCAATTTTTAAAGATAGGAAGTTGATATTTTCAGCTTCCTATTTTTGTGCTTTAATAATTTCATTATGCTAATAAAAAAGTATCATAAAATTGTTTTGTGTTCTTTTTTGAAAAAATATTATCCATAGTAAATAATGAGGAGTTCTAGATTGCATCATTGTTTTTTATAAATGACTATTTCTTTTAAATAACACAATTACAGAATAATGAAAAAACTACTACACTTATTTTTATTTCTTTTTTTCTCATTTACAATAGTTGCTCAACCTAATAATAGCGAACTTAATTTACCTCTTTTTAGTAAGAAACTTGTTATGGCTGAATGCCAACCTGTATATAATTTTAGTAAAGATTTAGGTCTGCTATCTGAAATGAAATACGAAGATTTACAAGGTAAAGGTTTAGATAAACTGAGAGGGAAATATAAAACCTATACCCCAATGGTGTCGGAAATGTTTAACCCAATGTCTTTAGAAGAATCTGTAGCATTTGAGATGTTAACAGCTAAATCTATGGGTATTGATGGCTTTAAATTTACTATTTTTATAAATGGAAATAAGCATTATATAGATAAGTTTGTAAAGATAATAGAGACCTATTTTAAAGTAGCAGAACAAAGAAATATAGACTTTAAGTTTACTTTAAATTTAATGTTTTATAAGCAGAAAAACTTTCCTGCTTCTCGTTTAAAAAAGGTAGCTACAGATCGTTTATTAGAGATGTTTGAAAAGACAGATCATTCAAATTACTGGTTAAAATCGCCTGATGGAAGAGTCGTGATTTTTACATTAAGACCTGAATGTATTTCAGAAGTAGGATGGAATGCCAAAGACATTAATTCTTATTTAAACGACCCGAGTATTATTAAAAATATTGCTCAAGAATTTGAAGATATTCGCTTAAATGTTAGAGAGAAGATTGCGTTTGTGTATTCTACACCTTTTCCTGAAAATGAAATTTTGACAAATATGATATTGGATTATTTTCCGGCGGTATCTACTACCTCTCATCAACAATCAAGAAATATTGAGCCTGTTAGACAAGTATGTAAAGAGAGAAATAGACCCTTTCTTCAAGAAGTAATAACAGATCATTTGGGTTCTCAATTGTACTCTAAAATATCTAATAAAACTATAAGACCTAACTCTAAGAAAGCAAAAGAAATAAACTTTAAAGATACATATACAGTTAGTCAAAGCTTTAAATTAACGGCTACATATAGAGATTTATTAAATAAAGCTGTTGAAAGAGACGCATCATTAATACTCCTATCTTCTTGGAATAAATATTCAATAGGTTCACATATTTCGCCAGAAGTACATCATGGTTTTAGTTATGGTATTTTATTAAAATATTATAAAGATTTATGGTATAATGAAGATCCTATTAAGAATGAAATAGCCATAGTATCTTATAAGCAGTACAGTATTAATCAAATGGGGTATGGAGGAGTAGAAATAAGACCAACTCTAGAGTTTAAGCCATTAATAGAAAGCGATAGTATTGAGGTTATTTCTATACTAAAAGCTCCTGCTGATATTTATTGTAATGGTCATTTTTTAGGAGAAGGAAAAGCAGGACTAAATGTGCATTATGCACCTTTAGAAGTAGGAGAAGTAAAAGTACTTGTAAAACGTAATAAGGCAGTTATTCTAAAACTTAATGCAAATAAAGAGATTGTTGAAAGTCCTAGAAGAACAGATTGGTTAACAAATAGCTATTCTACACAAGATGAAAAATTGAGTAGAGCTTTTCAGAATATTATTTTAGATCAGGAAATGGCCAATATGAGAAAAAGGTTTTTATTAGATGAAAAGCAACAAACAAAATGGCGTTTAGCTGCTAGTACGAAGTTTACTACAAATATCAAGAATATTCAAAAATATGGAGACCGACCAAGCAAAGTGGCAGATTTAAAGAGTAAAACGAAAAGTGAATATAGAGAAGTAATAAGTACTATTTTATCTGAATTCGATTACCAAGTTTGGGTTGATATGGAAGATGAAGCAGAAAAAAATAGAGGTATTGTAGATGTTAACGCTCCAATGCAGGGTGCTGTATTAGAGGAATATAATATACTAGAAGCCAATTAGAAATTAGTTGTTGTGTGAGTATTACAGAAGTAATATATTGTTTGAACTAGAGGTGTTAAAACAGGAAGTAGATGAGTCAACTTCCTGTTTTTTTCTTCTAGATATGACTATCAATAGCTTCTAAAATAATTTTACAAGCTTTATCAATTTCATCATCTGAAATGGTTAAAGGAGGAGCGATTCTAAATGCATATGGTGTAGAAAGAAACCAATATGTAATAACACCCTTCTCAATACAAGTAGTCACTACGTTATTTACTAGTTCAAAATTTTCCATATCTATGGCAAACATTAACCCTTTCCGTCTAATTTCTTTAATGGCAGGGTGCCCTTTTAATTGATCTTCTATACGTTGCCCTTTACGTTCTACATCTTCAATAATTTTATCATTAATTAATGTATTGATCACAGCATTAGATGCAGCACAACAAACTGGATGACCTCCAAATGTAGTAATATGCCCTAAAATAGGATCATGAGATAAAACCTTCATTTTATCAGCAGAAGAAATAAAACAGCCCATTGCCATACCACCAGCCATGCCTTTTGCAATAGTTAGGATATCAGGAACTACACCAAAATGTTCGAATGCAAAGAATTTACCTGTACGCCCGAAACCTGTCTGAATTTCATCAAAGATTAACTGTGCACCTACTTCATCACAGCGCTTACGGAGTGCCTTCATATAATTTACTGATGGTATTCTTACACCTGCATCTCCTTGTATGGGCTCAACAATTACACCAGCAGTACGCTCCGTAATTTGTTGTAAATCTGCTTCAACATTAAATTCAATAAAACGAACATCAGGTAATAAAGGGCGAAAAGCATTTTTCTTTACTTCATTTCCAGATACACTTAAAGAGCCATGTGTATTGCCATGGTAAGATCTTTTAAAACTAATTAGTTCTGTTCTTCCTGTATACCTTTTAGCAAGTTTTAAAGCAGCCTCGTTAGCTTCTGTACCAGAGTTCACAAAATATGTACTGTTTAATGTACTAGGTAGTACAGATAAAAGACTTTTTGTTAAGTCAATTTGAGGTTTCTGTACCATCTCACCATAAACCATCACAAATAAATATTTATCTACTTGATCTTTAATGGCTTTAATAATATTAGGGTGTCCATGTCCCAAATTATTTACAGCAATACCCGAAATTAGATCCATATATGCTTTGCCGTTAGTATCGTACATATATACACCTTTTGCATAATCTATCTCAATACCTAATGGGTAAGGAGATGTTTGTGCCTGATGTTCAAAAAATATATCTCTGTTTGATTTTTTACTGATGTCCATAAGATATCATCTATATTTTAGGTAAGCTGTAAGCGTACAACCTTACTTTTTGATTTTTATTTATAGGCAAAGTTAATCAACCCAAAAAGATTTATATAGAGAATAGTGTTATGACATTTAAATAGTTAGCAATAAAAAAGAGTAGCTAACGAATTAACCACTCTCTTGTGTATCGAATAAAAAATGAAGTTATTTTACATCTTTCATTTTTGGTTGAAGTTCTTTTACAAATGCATAGTATTCTTTTTGATTGACTTTAGATTCAGTCATAATCATTTTACTATACTTTTTGTTGATGACTTTGATTTGAGCTTTTGCTTCTTCTGGTGTGATTTCGTTATTTTTTTTAGCCTTAAAAACAACTTGGGCCTCATCCATATGAGATAATTTAATCTCGTAGACTTTTGTTTCTACTTCTTTCGATAAGTTAAATTCTTGAGCAAATTCTGTCGCAAAAAATGCTGATTTTTTTTGTTTGCTATTTTTCTTTTGTTGTCCGAAAGCAGTAAGCGTAGTCAATACTGCAAATAAAATAATGAAGTACTTTTTCATACTAAGTAAATTTTAAAAAATAAATATTTAAGTGATGTTTGTCTTTCACTTTTTCTGTAGTCTATTTTCTAAATATATCACTAAAAAATCTTAGAATGTTGTTATTGTGTCTTTTATTGATATAAATCAGTCTTTTCATGACCTATTTTGAACATTATAGTTTTATCAAATACATGGTAACTATTTTAGTAATCCCTTTATATAAAGAACGTATTTTTTATAATTATTGAGATTGAAATGAAAGCAAAATTATTATCAACCGGATTAGTATTATTAATAGCAACTATCTCTTTTGGGCAAACTAAAGTGGGAAGTATGTTTACAAATCATATGGTTTTACAACAACAAGCTAATGTTAAGATTTGGGGAGTTGATAAACCAAAAACTAAAGTTACAGTTTCGGGAAGCTGGGGTGAAGACATTATTACCAAAACATCTAAAGAAGGAAAGTGGCAAGTAGAGTTGCCTACACCAAAAGGTAGTTTTACACCTTACACAGTTACTGTTATCGGATCTTCAGAAATACACTTATCAGATGTACTAATAGGAGAAGTATGGTTAGCGTCTGGTCAATCAAATATGCAAATGCCGTTAAAAGGTAATAAGAATCAGCCTGTTCAAGGAAGTGCTCAAGCAATATTAGAAGCAAGTAAGCCAAATCATATTCGGTTATTTACAGTAAAGCCATCTTATGGTATAAAAACACAAGATAGTTTAGAAGGGGAGTGGAAAGTAGCAACATCTTTATCAGCTAGAAATTTTAGTGCTGTAGCTTATTTCTTTGGAAAAAATATTGCAGAATATATTAATGTACCTGTGGGTTTAATTAATTCTTCTAGAGGAGCAACGCAGGCTGAATGTTGGATGAGTGAAAAAACACTAACTACAGTAAGTAAAAAGAAAGTACCATTAGACAATGCCTTAATTCCTAAAAAAGATACGGGCCTAACTCCATCTGTATTTTATAATCATATGATTTACCCTTTAGTCGGTTATTCTATTAAAGGAGTAATATGGTACCAAGGGGAATCGAATAGAATGGAGGCTGCACAATATACCGAGGTGTTAACTGCATTAATCAATAGTTGGAGAGCAGAATGGAACCAAGGTGATTTCCCATTTTATCAAGTAGAAATAGCACCGTTTATTTATAAAAAAGGAGGAGACGAAGCGGCAAGACTAAGGGAAAATCAGTTTAAAATAACTACTCAAGTTAAAAATACAGGAATTGTATCTACGGTAGATTTGGGTGACATACGTTATATACATCCTCCAAGAAAAAAAGAAGTAGGAGATAGATTAGCACTATTGGCTTTAACAAATGAGTATGGCTTTGAAGGCATTGATGCGGTAGGTCCGTCTTTTAAAGGGTTTTCAATTGATAATAATAAGGTAAGAGTATCTTTTAAAGATGCCCCTAATGGAATTACTTCTTTTAGTAAAGAAATAACAGGCTTTGAAGTAGCAGGAGAAGACCAAGTGTTTTACCCTGCAACTGCTAGAATAGATAATAAGAAAGTAGCCGTGGTTGTATCGTCTGATAATGTAGCAAAACCTGTAGCAATTAGATATGCATTTAAAAATTTCTCAAATGCTAACCTATATGGAGTGGCTGGATTACCAGTTTTTCCTTTTAGAACAGATAATTGGGAAGATAGGAAAGAGAATTAAAGTCGTTTTTTAATACAAAAAGGTTAATATCTAACAATTTGGTCCTTTTTGGGAATAATCTGACCTTTTTTCGGAAATCGGTAGCTGTTTTAATAGCGTTATATAGATTGTAATCAGAAATTAACTTGTTGATTATCTGATGCTAAATTGAAAAATACTAATATTAAAATACTACAATTATGAAAAAGTTTATTATACCAATGCTATTAGGAATGTTTTTATTTTCATGTAATGAGAGTAACGATGAAGTAGAACCAATAGACCCAGGTTATGAGAACCCTGCAGATCCTAATATAGATCCAGATTATGGTAACCCTGGCGACAGTGAAGATAGCGACGTAGATCCTGGTTATAGTAACCCTGGTAACTAGTCATTAATTTATTTACTACTTAATGTAGAAAATATATATATAGAGAGGTTGATTAGAGCATTAAAAGCTTTAATCAACCTTTTTTATTTTTCTTCCTTTTGTGTAGTGTTACAATTCCCTCCACAACACGACGTACTAGATTGACAACCTATTTTAAAAACGCCCATTGCCGTAAAGTATCCTCCTAGAATAATTCCAACAATTTCTTTATCCATAACGGAAGGAATTAAAATGGCCAAGCCCAAGACTAACCATAAAAATCTAGTAACAGTCCAGCCCCTTAAGAGTTGGTTATTAAATAATTTATTTGTCATAATCGTAAGAAATAAGAGCCCTTACATTTATTGGTACTCTTTAATTTTTATAAAAATACAATATTAAAAGGATAGTTACTTTCCTGAATATATAATTAACGTGTTTTAAAGAAGGGACTAACTAAAAAGAGGTTTATAATAGCTTGCTTTTTTACAGTAATAAATGACATTCAGTTATATTTTTTTTGACCTCTTTATAGAGTGAAATAGTAAAGTTATTTTCGTAAACCATTCCTTTTTTTTAGAGTATATAGAATGTTATAAAACGTTAGTAGATGTTTGAAATTGTAATGAGATATACAAAGGATATACAACGTTTTTATGTTGTTTTTATTAACTTTTGTTAGTGTTAAAGAGGTTATTTTTAAATGCAAAATAATAAATTTTTATCTCACTATTTTGTTTTTAAATAACTGATTTACAATTGTTTGTTTATTTTGTTTAAGTGATAATTTTTTTAAGTAATGTTGTTTAATAAAGTTGTTTTTGACACTTATTGGCTATTACTTTTGATCTATTAATCATACAAAAAAAATGTTTTAAAAGTCAAAGCAAAACTTTAATAAACTCTTAATTAACAATCTATTCATCAAATTATTACTGAAATGAAAAAATTACAAAGAAAGAATGAATTTCGACTCTTCTTTGTTTTGTGTATTATGTTACTGACATATTCTTCTTATGCACAAAACAGGGTTATTTCGGGTCAGGTAAATGCCGCAGATGGTGGTGGTTCTTTACCTGGGGTAAGCGTTAAAATTAAAGGAACTACTATTGGAGCTATTACAGATTATGAGGGAAACTACAAAGTAGAAGTTCCAGAAGATGCAACTGAGTTGATATTTTCATTTATTGGTTTTACTCAACAAACTATACAAATAGGTACTAAATCGGTAATCAATGTAGCACTTCAAGAAGATGTAGAACAATTAGACGAAGTGATTGTAGTCGGTTATCAAGTACAAAAAAAATCTGTTATTACAGGTGCTATTGCTTCTGTTAAATCAGAAGACATTACTCAAACCCCTGTTCAAAATGCAGCTCAATCTATTCAAGGTAGAACACCTGGTGTGTTAGTAGCAGCAAAATCTGGTTCTCCAGGAGCAGATGTTGATATTAGAGTACGTGGTACTGGTTCTAATGGACACAATAATCCATTATTTGTAGTTGACGGTGTTCAAATGGATGACATTAAATACTTAAACCCAAGTGATATAGAATCTATGGAAGTTCTAAAAGATGCTTCTTCTGCTGCAATCTATGGATCAAGAGGTGCAAATGGTGTTATTTTAGTTACAACAAAACAAGGCAAAGAAGGTAGAACTACAGTTTCTTATGATGGTTATTATGGTATTCAAGAACCTTGGAGAAAAACACCTGTAATGAATGCTCATGAATATATGACGTTTCATAATGAAGGAGCAAAAAATGGTAATACAGGTCAAATCCCATTCGATAATGATGCATTAAATAATATCAAAAATGATACAGATTGGCAAGATGAAGTATTTCATAGTTCACCAATTCAGAGTCATAATGTTCAAGTTGCTGGAGGTACAGACAAATCATCTTACCTAGCTTCTGTAAGTTACTTTGGGCAAGAAGGCATTGTGGCACCAGAAAAATCTAAATTTGATAGATATACAGTTAGACTTAATACATCTCAAAAATTATCTGAATATTTTAGAATGGGTGTAAACATGGCCTTTTCTAGAGAAGAAAAAAGTGATGTAGGGGGTATTTTTCAAGATGCCTTATTGCATGACCCTTTAACACCTGTGTTTGAAGATGACTTATCTATTGTTGCTTCTGATTATGAAACTAAAATACCAAAACCAGCTAATCTAAATGGTCGTTATTATGGTATTTCTAATAGAAATTTAAATGAAACATATAATCCATTAGCAAAAATTCATAATGCTAATAACGAGAATGTTGATAATAAATTTATTGCTAATGCATTTTTAGAAATTACCCCCGGCATTAAAGGTTTAAAATTTAAAACGGATATTGCTACTACTATAAAAGGATGGTACAATAGATCTTATGGAGAGCCAGTTTATTGGAATGAACAAAGACAAGATCATAACTCATGGATAAATCAAGCTTCTGGAAATGAAACTGTTTTACAATGGGAGAATGTATTGACATATAACAAGAAACTAGGAAACCACAATTTAGATTTCTTAGTAGGAACTACAGCAAGAAGAAGTGTAAATAGAGGAAACTCATCAAGCGGAACAAACATGAAAATTCTAGGTTGGGATTATGCATGGGTAGATAATTCAGCTGAAGGAAAAACAAGAAATTCTGGAGGATATTATGGTGAGCATAGATTGGCTTCTTTCTTTGGTAAAGTTGGTTATAACTATAAAGAGAAATACCTATTTTCTGCAACTGGTAGATATGACGGTTCTTCTAACTTTGGTGATAATAATAAATTTAGTTTCTTCCCATCGTTCCAAGCAGGTTGGATTTTAACTCAAGAAGAGTTCTTAAAAAATAGCGATGTTCTTACTTTCTTAAAACTCCGTGGTTCATGGGGTAGAGTAGGTAATGAAAACATTGGAGCATTTGGTTATATGGCTAAAATAGAAAGTACTAACCCATATATTACTGGTAGAGGAGATGTGTTAACACCTGGTATGGCTGAGCAAAAAATGTCTAATGATAACCTTAAATGGGAAACTGCGGAAGAGTTTGATTTAGGGTTAGATGTTGGTTTCTTAAACGATATGTTTACCGCTACTTTTGATCTATATTCTAGACAGCGTAAAGATTTATTGAGTGATCTAAAAATTCCAGGTTTTATTGGTTTAGCTAGCCCTAGTTATAATTTAGGTACTGTTCAGAACCAAGGTGTGGAATTAGCATTAACTTATTCAAAAAGGAATGGTGACTTTAACTTTGATATAACAGCAAGTGGTTCTTATAATGATAATAAAGTATTAGAATTAAATAATGACGATGGCTATATCAATGGAGAGGGATTAGCTGGAGGAAAAGGAAATAATAGAATCGAAGAAGGTTATGCCATGCATTACATCTATGGTTTTAAAACAAATGGCATTTTCCAAAACCAAAGTGAAGTGGATGCATACACTAAAGATGGAAATGTAATTCAGCCCAATGCTCAAGCAGGTGATATCCGATATGTAGATATCAATAATGACGGTAAAATTGATGATGAAGATAGAACATACATCGGTGAGCCATTACATAAATGGATGTATGGTTTAAATGTTAGAATGAATTACAAAAATTGGGATTTAGCAATGTTCTGGCAAGGTCAGGCAGGTGCAAATATTGTAAATTCAACATTAAGAATGGATAACCTTGAAGGACAAAACTATCCAAAGCGTTGGTTAAATAGATGGACGGAAGAAGGAAGTACAAACGACTTCCCAAGGTTTACTTATAAAGATGAAAATAGAAACTACAATAACCTTAATGATATGGTTCATGTAGAAAGTTCTGATTATTTAAGGCTTAAAAACCTTCAAATTGGATACACACTACCTCAAAAAATAAGTAAAAAAGCAGGAATGAGTAAAACTAGAATTTATGTCTCAGGAAATAACCTATTGACATTTACAAATTACTCAGGTTTGGACCCAGAAGTAGGTACGCAAACATTTGATGGAGGTTCTTATCCTCAAGCAAGATCATACTTATTAGGTTTAAATGTTACTTTCTAAAGACAAATAAAATGAAAAATATAGTTAAAGTTTTAGTAGCATTATTATTTGCTTCTATTTCATCTTGTAGTAACTTTTTAGAGATAAAGCCAACTAATTCAATTAGTAAAGATGGTTTTTATAAAAATGCAACAGAGGCACATCAATCATTAATGGGTATTTATGAAAAGATGAGAGATGATGCTTGGGGAAAAGCAGATTTTAGAGCATTAGATATTGTTTTAAGTGATGATGGTTATGCTGGTGGAGGAAATACTGGTGATTTTTGGGAATTTAAAGAAATTAAAAGATTCCAAACTCAGACTACAAACCCAGCAATTTATGATTTGTGGAGAATTAATTATGCGGGTATTCAAAGAGCAAATACATTTTTAGCAGAATACGATAATATTAATTTCACAGATACTGAGGCAGAGAAAGAAAAAAACTACAAAGGAGAAGCCTTGTTTTTAAGAGCACATTATTACTTTACCTTAGTTAGGTTTTTTGAAAACATACTACTTTATACCGATCAAGTGGATGGTGAAAATTGGAAAACATTCCAACAAGCTACTCCTAAAGAAGTGTATGCTCAGATTGCAAAAGATATTTTAGAAGCAATTCCATTAATGAAAGAAACCCTTTCTGATAATGAATTGGGTAGGTTAACAAAGTTTGCAGCAGAAGCAGAATTAGTTAAAATCTATATGCTTTATACTGGTTATTATAACGAGAGTGTTTTACCAGTTAAAGATGGTGAAGCATTAACTAAAGCTGATATTATTAAATACGCAGACCATATTATAAACGAATCTGGTGCCGTATTAGCAACTAATTATGCAGACCTTTTTAACCAAAATGGAGATTACAATAAAGAAAGTTTATTCGAAATCCCTTCTGGTAGTCTTAATGATAAGGGAAATATTGTTTGTAAAATGTCTGGACCAAGAGATTATAACTCCGATATTTTATCGTCGGGATGGGGTTTTGGACCTCCTTCAATTGAATTGGCAGATGCTTTTGAAAAAGGTGACGTAAGAAAGATGTCTACAATTTCTTTTGCAAAAGATTTAATTGACCAGAAATTTACAGAAGGTCAAACAGGTTTATATTCAATCAATGATAATTTTACAGGTATGCATCCATTTAAATATACTACGCATACATGGAATAAAGTAGATGTAAACCCAGATTATAATTATGGCCAAAACTACCATTACATTCGTTTAGCTGATATTTTGTTATTAGCTGCAGAGCTCAATTTAGGTACTGATCAAGGAAAAGCTGAAAATTACTTTAATCAGGTAAGAACAAGAGCAGGTTTGGCTGCAAAATCAGGAATTACATTAACTGATATTCAAACAGAAAGAAGAGTAGAATTAGCTTATGAAGGTCATCGTTATTTTGATATTCTTAGAAGAGGATTAAGTAATGTTGCAAACGAAATAAATGTTGATAAAAAGCAACTTAATGATTCACCAAACTTCCCTCAATCTACGGATTCTAAGTATTTAAATGGAAACCTAAATATGACAGGAGAAACGGGTAACCTTACTGATTATAACGTAACATTTGATGTTGCTAAAAAAGGATTTTTCCCTATCCCTCAAGAAGAGAGAGATTTGTTTCCTGCTTTAAAACAAAATGATGGGTATTAATCTATAAGAATAGAAAAGTTGTGGATACATGAGAAATTAAAGCCATTATTTTTTTATATAGATAAAATGAAATAATTATTTAAGGAGGAAGTTTTTATATTAAAGCTTCCTCTTTTTTAGTGTAAATACATTCGTTTCTATATCATTTTAATACACTATAATTTAAAGATTAAATCTTGCTAACTAGGTAAAATAATTAATCATAGACTTTCTTGATGTATATTGTAAAAAGAATGGAAATGTTCTACATAGAGGTGATGTGATAATAATTACATTGAAGAAATTCATTTTATGATATAAATAACAAACTACTTGAAAAAATATTCTTTTAAAGGGAACTCGCTAAGAGACCTATATGCATCTTTTACAGAAGATTTTAATGGTACTTGGACAGATGATACATTAAAAATAGATGACAAAGAGGTAAAAATGGATGTATCTTACTATCAAGATATATTCGGGATTACTGTTGCTGTAAATGAAATAATTTTTAGTGATGATGCAACCATTGAATTAGCACAAGACGAAGAACCAACATTATTAGCCCGCTTTATTGTAGATTCAGAACTGACTATACCTAATACAAAAGAAGGTGATATATCTTTAGGACCTAAACATGAAAAAGGGGCAATACTTTGCAATACCTATCATCCAATAATATTTGAATTAAAAAAAGATCAAAAATTAAAATGGATTTCTATACGTGTACCTTTTGCGGAGTGGGATAAACTAACTAAAAATAAGTTCTCTCATCTTGATACTCTTTTTAGAAGTAAGGACCCTTGGTTGGTTGCTACAATAATTAATACATCTATGGAAAAATGTATTGACGAAATTTTTGGGTACAAGGATGCGGACTATGGAAAAATTGCTTTTACACTCTCAAAAAGTATAGAACTGAGTTATCTATTTTTAGTAGAACTAATGAAGGTAGGTAAAGAGAGTGATAAATTAAGTATGATGCGATCTGACTATGATGTAATAGTGAATATCAAGCAAGAGCTTTCAGAAAACTTAATGAACCCTCCTAAAATAGATGAATTAACAAAAAAATATGGCGTGAGTACCACAAAATTAAGAAGTAATTTTAAACAAGTAGTAGGTATGCCTATTCATCAGTATATAATGCAACAACGTTTTGTTAAGGCGTATCAAAAGGTAAGCAATACTACAGAACCAATAACATCTATAGCTATGGATTTAGGGTTTAGCAATACAGCCCATTTTTCTGATGGATTTAAAAAGCATTTTAATATTACTCCTTCTCAACTAAGAAATAACGTAAAATAGGGATGTATTTAATGGCGTTTTTTGAAACTAGAATGTTCTTTTTTGAAAGTAATTTAAAATAAAAACGAGCACATTTGTAGTATAGAAAGCAACAACAAGAGCATTTAAAATTAGCCCATTAAAAATGAGAGGAAAGTGCTAGGCTAATCTTAATTAGTACTAGCTAAACAATTAAAAATGAGATTAAAAGACTAGCAAATTAAAAATGAGCTAAAGTGGTATACTAAAAGTATATCACTTTTTTTATGCCCTTTTTAAGTAGGTACATTATGCTATTTATAAAAAAATAGAAGAAATAAAATGACTAATAGGATTGTTTATAATGTTATGAAATAATGTGGTGTTTTTCGAAACTAGAATGTTTTTTTTTGAAATAGTATCCTAAAGGTTTCAACCATATTTGTTTATCAATAGTAAAATAAATATCAATCTTATAAGTTAGTAATAAGACAAAACCATCTCTTTTTAAGGAATGGTTTTTTTATTTATTAATCATTAACAAATAGAACATGTAAAGTCATTTTTTACTCATTTAATTTTTGTTTGATTTACACTTATAAAAACCTAATTAATCAAATACTTAAATGAAAAGAATTATACTAGCACTGTTATTTACTTCATTATCAATTATTGTTTTTGCACAAGAAACTAAAACTACCGATGAACGAATGGAATGGTTCAAAGATGCCAAATTAGGTGTTTTTATTCATTGGGGATATTATGGCGTAAATGGAATTAGTGAGTCTTGGTCGATGTATCATCAAAAGATAACTTGGGAAGACTACATGCAGCAAGGTGAAAAATTTACCGCTGATAAGTACGACCCTAAAGCTTGGGCTAAATTATTTAAAAGTATTGGGGCTGATTATGTTGTCATGACATCTAAACATCATGATGGATTTGCCTTATGGGATTCTAAGTATAGTAAGTTAGATGCCAAAGACCATGCAGCTGCAGGAAGAGATTTATATACTCCATTTGTAAATGCAGTGAGAGGAGAGAATATGAAAGTAGGTGTTTATTACTCTTTATGTGATTGGTCTCACCCAGATTATTCCCCTATCACATTTCCAAGAAATGAAAAAGCATTACGAAAGTTATATCCTCAAGGAAAAACAGAAAAATATTTAACTGCTTGGCAACGTTTTCAAAAATTTAATATGAATCAAATGGGTGAGCTATTTGATAATTATACACCAGATTTAGTTTGGTTTGATGGAGATTGGGAACATAAAGCAGATGAATGGCCATCTAGGGTAATAAAAGATTCTTTGCTCTCTTGGAACCCAAATGTAATTGTAAACTCTCGTTTAAATCAGTATGGTGATTATAACACACCAGAGCAAGACCCTCCAATCATGACACCTGATAGACCTTGGGAATTATGTATGACAATGAACACAAGTTGGGGGTATTTTCCATCAGATAAAGACTATAAATCATCTAAATATATTGTAGAGACTTTTGTAGAAACAATTGCAAAAGGAGGAAACCTACTCCTAAATATTGGTCCTAAACCAAACGGAGAAATTGCACAAGAGCAAAAACAGAGATTGGAAGACTTAGGAAGGTGGATTAACAAACACAATGAAGCAGTACACGGTACGGTAGCAGGTATGGAATATGGACATTATTTTGGTCCAACTACTCTATCAGAAGATCGCACAATTATCTACTTATATAATTTTCAGAAACCAAGTGAATTTACCTCTTTAAAAGGTGTGAAAAATAAGGTGAAGAAAATTAGAGTTGTAGGTTCAGATAAAGAATTAGATTATAAAGTAATTGATTCTGCACCATGGAATGAAATACCAGGCATTATTCAAATTTTTACGCCTCAAGATATTGCAGATGAGTATGCAACTGTAATTGCCGTAGAACTTGAAGGAGAGCTAGAGTTGTATAGAGGTATTGGTCATGCTGTAGAAATGAACGATTAATAAGATATAAGTAGTCACTACTTAAAGGTAGCTTAGATTAAGGTCGGGTAGCGAAAGTTATCTGGCCTTTTTAATTCATTTAAAATAGTTATTTTCGATGTATGGATGCTATTAAACAAATATTTAAGGACTTAGAATTTACAGAAGAAGAACTTCTATTTATTGAAAAAAGAAGTTCTAAACTAGCACTTAAAAAAGGAGATGAACTATTATCTAAAGGTGATCTAACATTATCTCAGTTTTATGTTTTAGAAGGTTGTTTGCGGTCTTATTTTATTGATAGTCATGAGAAAGATCACACAGTTCAGTTTGCTATTCACGATTGGTGGATAAGTGATTATACAGCTTTTTTTGACAGTAGCATGGCGGTTTTAACCATTGAAAGTTTACAAAATACTACGGTATTAGAATTTACTAGAGCCGCTCAACAAGAAATTTTTGATGAGATACCGAAAGTTGAACGTTTTTTTAGAGAAAAGATGGAACATAGTTTTGGTGCTTTTCAGAAAAGAATTATTAATAATTTATCAAAAACAGCGAAGGATAAATACAACGATTTTTTGCAAACGCATGCTCAAATAGAAAAGCATATTAAGAATTACCATATTGCTTCTTACTTAGGGATAACAACGGAGAGCTTAAGCCGAATTAGAAGAGAGATTGCTAGAGGATAGTGTTTTCTTATCATAGATCAATTTTTAAAGTGAATTAATTTATTGAGTTTTGCGTTATCAAAAAATATAGATAAATGCTTAATATAAAATATTTATTCATTGGTGTTTTATCTGCCCTTCTGTTTACAGCATGTGGCACTGATAATTCATCACAATCAAAAGAAAATATGGGAAATTCAAAAAAGGTTTTATTTGTTTTAACAAGTCATGATCAACTAGGAAACACTGGCGAAAAAACAGGTTTCTGGATAGAAGAATTTGCTTCTCCATATTATTTCTTAAAAGATAAAGGCGTTGAAATTACTTTAGCATCTCCTAAAGGTGGTCAACCTCCTTTCGATCCTAAAAGTGATGCACCAGAATCGCAAACAGAATCTACAAAACGTTTTAAAGCAGATAAAGATGCAGTTGCTCAAATGGCAAATACATTAAAATTATCTACAGTTAATGAAGCAGATTATGATGCTGTTTTCTATCCGGGTGGACACGGTCCTTTATGGGATTTAGCAACGGATAAAAATTCAATTGCATTAATAGAAGCGTTTTATAATGCAGGTAAGCCTGTGTCTGCAGTTTGTCATGCTCCTGCAATTTTTAAAGATACAAAAGCACAAGATGGAACTCCTTTGGTTAAAGGGAAAAAAGTTACTGGATTTTCAGACTCTGAAGAAGATGCAGTTCAGTTAACTGATATTGTTCCTTTCTTAGTAGAAGATATGCTAAAAGAAAATGGAGGAATTTACTCTAAAGGGGATGATTGGTCTCCTTATGCTGTAGAAGATGGCTTGTTAATTACAGGTCAGAACCCAGCATCTTCTGAGTTAGTAGCAGAAAAATTATTAAAGAAGTTGAACTAGAGATAGAGGCTTTTTAATAAGATAAAGTGATGTTATTATTTATCAAACGATGAATAGTAGCATCACTTTTTTATTATAAAGGGTGAGGGTTTTAGGTGATATTTCTCCCTTTTTGATATAAGAGGTTGAAATACTTATGAACTTAAAAAAAGATAGAATGAAAACTTCAATAAAACTCTTCACTATATTAATATCATTTTTATTTATTAATACTGCATTTGCTAAAGATAAGCCTATTTCAAATTCAGAAGATGCTGCTAAGGTAGAATTAATGAATAAGTTTAACCAAGAATTTTCTATTGGTGAAGCAACCTATAAAGGTTCAACTGTACATGTAGAGGTAGAGTTAAAGGAACTTGCAATACAATTAGGATGGACACCGACAATGTTTAATGAGTATAGTTCTACAGTAGATGGTAAAGCCACTTACCAACAATTTTGTGAATTTATTAAAGAAGCACATACTGATTCGTTCCTTGAAGCAGGTTTTAATCAAGTTGAAATTAGATTAGTGTATTTAGATGAAATAAAAGATGTTTATGCATCTACTTTATAGATAAAAGGATAAAAAACAGGCTATACAAATTCTAAACTTGTATAGCCTGTTTTTTATAAAATAAAATTTGATCAATTACCAAACTTTAGCTCTCTCTTTTGGAGCAACATACATAGAATCAGTTTCTTGTATATTAAATGCTGTATAGAAAGGATCAAAATCTGATAAAGGACCTGTCGCTCTGTATTGACCAGGCGAATGAGGGTCTGTCATGATTTGATTTCTTAAAGCTTCTTCTCTTGATTTAGTTCTCCAGATAGTAGCCCATGATAAGAAGAAACGTTGTTCTTGAGTAAACCCGTCTATCATACCTGGCTTTTCTTTTTGTAGAGATAAGTAATGTTGTAAACCATCATAAGCAACGGCAACACCACCAATATCAGCAATATTTTCTCCTAGCGTAAGTTCACCATTAATGTTTACAACTTATTAATTTTGAGAAAGTATCGATTCAAGTGCTAACTGGAGAACCCATTCTTCATTTATTTCAGATTCATTGACGTTATTTCCATAAGTATCATAAAATGAGCGACTATTGATAGAATAATTCCCGTAATCTTCATTCTTAATAATCTCAAATTCAATGTAATAAAGAGTGTTACCATTCGGGGACATTACTTTTTCTTTTGTTTTTTGTAAACTAGGATTATGATATTCTATAATTTGAGATTTACCTACTAATTCTAAATTATCAGCAGTACCATAGTAAATTTCCTTAAATTCAATTTTACCATTACTCCCTTTAAAAGATTTAAGTACATAATTTATATGCTCTCTTTTAAAATCGTATCTATATGTAATGTGATATTTTTCATTATAAATACTATTTTCTGAAACAGTTATACGTTGAACCTTTTGGTCATAACTGTTATAATAAGTTTCTGTAAATATATTTTCTTTGTATTTAAAACTATAGTTATTAACAAGCTCATTATTAACATAGAATTTTAAAGTTAGAATCCTGCCGTCATTATCATAAGAATATTCTTTAGCATAATGATTATCCATACCATTATATCTTATTTCTGTTTTTACCATATTTTCACCAATGAATGAATATGTATCTTCTTTGTATGTAACTTCAGAAGTAGTAGGATTATATCTAGTTGTATAAAGCTTTGTTACTTGTCCTTTTGAATTATAGGTAAATTCTTCTAATCTGGCATATTCATCATATTTTGCATCATGCTTTTTACTAATGAGCTGTCCATTCTGGTTATACTTTTGAGTAATGATATCTTTAATCTCGTTATTCTTAATTTCAGTAATTGTCTCAATGTAACCATTTGAGTTATAAGTAAATTCAAGATTTAAAGGGTTAGATTCACTGTGTTCAAAATTTTCTCTAATTGAAGAAGTAATAACACCATTTAAGTTGTATGTGTGGGTAAATGTCATAATCTTATCTCCAAAAGATCCATAATTCTTATAATTGAGATCGGTTGAAATAATTTCACCTCCTACAATTTCGTTTGTATAATCTAGATGAAATCGACTATCTGACATAAAACTTTGTTCAAAAGAGGTTTTGAATTTTGATTGGTTAAAGATAGATCCATCGCCAACTTCAATGTTTTCGTTGTCTATAGAAGGAGTCATTTCGTCTTCTTTAGTTTCGTTACAGCTTAAGAAAAACATAGATATAGATAGAAACAATAAGATCATTCTTATTGCCTTTGAAGAATAAATTTGCATGTTGTAATAGTTATGTTAATTAATAATGTAAATATAGGTGTTAAATTATATTATGTTAATAAAGTGCATTGTATAACATTGATTATACACCTTTTTTGTAATGATTTGATATTTGGATTTTTTCATAATAAAAAAGCCATCATCCCACTTTATGGAATGATGACTTTTGGATTTGAAAAGAACTTAGTCTTGTTTTATTACCAAACTTTAGCTCTCTCTTTTGGAGCAACATACATAGAATCAGTTTCTTGTATATTAAATGCTGTATAGAAAGGATCAAAATCTGATAAAGGACCTGTCGCTCTGTATTGGCCAGGCGAGTGAGGGTCTGTCATGATTTGATTTCTTAAAGCTTCTTCTCTTGATTTAGTTCTCCAGATAGTAGCCCATGATAAGAAGAAACGTTGTTCTTGAGTAAACCCGTCGATCATACCTGGCTTTTCTTTTTGTAGAGATAAGTAATGTTGTAAACCATCATAAGCAACGGCAACACCACCAATATCAGCAATATTTTCTCCTAGCGTAAGTTCACCATTAATGTGTAAACCTTCAATTGGTTCGTAAGCATTGTATTGCTCAACAACCATCTTAGTTTTACCAGAAAATGTTTCGCCATCTTCTTTTGTCCACCAATCTTTCATTTCGCCATGTGCATCAAATCTACGCCCCGAATCATCAAAACCATGTGAGATTTCGTGACCGATTACTGCACCAATACCACCATAATTTACAGCTTCGTCAGCTTTGTAATTATAGAAAGGAGGTTGAAGAATTGCGGCAGGGAATACAATTTCATTATAAAGAGGATTGTAATATGCATTTACAGTTTGTGGAGTCATACCCCATTTAGTTCTATCTACAGGCTTACCAAATTCAGCCATGTTTTTATTGAACTCTAAAATACTTGAGTTGACAATATTTTGGAAGTAATTATCTTTTGTTACTTCAAGTTTTTCATATGTTTCCCATTTGTCAGGGTAACCAATCTTAACCGTAAAGCTAGCTAATTTTTCAAGTGCTTTTGTTTTTGTTTCAGCACTCATCCAGTCAAGTTTTTTAATACGTCCAGCAAAAGCTTCTTTGATGTTATTTACCATCTTATCTGCTTTAATTTTTGCTTCTTCTGGAAATTCTTTTTCTACGTAAAGTTTACCTAAAGCAAAACCTACAGTACCATTTGTAGTACCTAGAACACGTTTCCAACGAGGTCTGTTAGCCTCTAAACCACGCATTTTTTTGCCATAGAAATCAAAGCTTTCGTTTACAAAATCACTACTTAAATAAGGAGCACTTTCGTGAATAACATGCCATTTTAAATATTCTTTAATTGTTTGTAAAGATGTATTGGCTAAAATGTTATCAAGGTGTTCAAAGTAAGGTAAGTGATTTACAATAATCGTATCAGCAGGAACATTAATACTTTGTAAGTAACTTTTCCAATTGATAGATTTTGTCATTTTTTGCAATTGAGCAACTGTAACAGGATTGTACTGACTCCTTGGGTCTCTTTCCTCAACCGGAGTCATGTTATATTCTGCAAGAGTGTTTTCAAAATCAAAAACATCTTTCGCAGCTTTTTTAGCATTTTTAGTACCTACCAATGTGAACATATTCTCTATATGCTGAACATATAGTGCTCTTTTTTCTACAGATGCAGAATCTTGTTTAGTATAAAAATCTTTGTTTGGTAATCCTAAACCATCATATCCAAGGTATAAAGATTGTTTATTACTGTCTTTAAGGTCTTGAAATACACCAGGTCCGAAAATTGCCGAAGTTTGGCTTTTATGTAAATCTTCTAAAACTTTTTGAAGGTCTTTTTTAGATTTCATTCCATCAATTTTACTTAAGTAAGGTTTGATAGGATTTGCACCTTGCTTTTCGATGGTAACAGAGTCCATACCGCTTTGGTACATATACACTGCTTTCATTTGATCGCTACCTTCTTTAAGGTTTCCAGAAGCCATTGCTTCGTTTAACACCTCTAAAGTAGCTTTTTCGTTTCTTTCACGGAGTTCATCAAAACTACCCCAACGACCTCTGTCTGCTGGAATTTCAGCTTTTTTCATCCATCCACCATTGGCATAATCGTAAAAATTATCACCAGGCTTTACAGATGTGTTCATGTTAGAAAGATCGAGTGCTTTTTCTGAAGAGGAATCAGATTTCTGCTCAGGTGTTCCACAACTTGTTGCTAGTAAAGTACCAACTCCAAGTGCAACACTAATTGTTTTTGTTAATAAAAATTTCATGTTTATAGTTTTATATATTCTACAAAACTATAATAAATACTCATTTAACAAATCAAAAAGTTATTTAGAATTACTGTTTCTGGGAAGCTAAATAAGGATTATAGATTTGTAGGTAGTGTAAATATCATGTTTAAAGCCTTTTAACATGTTGTAAGTTGTTGACTATTAGTTTATTTATGTTTTAAATCTCTTTTAGAACTAAAAATAAGACGTTTGTATATTTTAACATTACAACATATCTAATTATTGTGATCAGATCGATGAATAAAGGTTCGTTAAATAGATTATAAGTGTAAATTGTACTATTTTGTAAGTGTAAATAATAAGCACTCTTTAATAATTTAAATATAGTATTAGCTTCTAATTAAATTACTCCTTTTTGCTATGAGTTTTCTGTGCTTTATGGTACACGAAAACTTTGAGTTGAACTCCTATTTTAGTTTACTAACATAAAATAAACACAATAATGAAACAGCAACAAAACCTTTTATCTAATCTGAGGTATGATTTACCATCAAGTATTGTCGTATTTTTAGTAGCAATGCCTTTATGCTTAGGAATTGCATTAGCATCCGGAGCTCCACTATTTTCTGGCATAATAGCAGGCATAGTTGGGGGCATAGTAGTATCATTAATTAGTGGATCTTCATTAGGTGTTAGTGGTCCGGCAGCGGGATTGGCTGTTATTGTTCTTAATGCTATTAATGATTTAGGTACATTCGAAAATTTTCTATTAGCAGTAGTAATTGCAGGTGTAATTCAGATAATATTAGGTATTGTAAAAGCAGGAGTGATTGGTTATTATTTCCCCTCCTCTGTAATAAAAGGAATGCTGTCGGGTATTGGTTTATTAATCTTCTTAAAGCAAATTCCTCATGCAGTCGGTTATGATGTTGACCCTGAGGGTGATTTCTCTTTTTTTCAGGTAGATGGTCATAATACATTTAGTGAATTATGGTATATGTGGGACGCTGTGACTCCAGGTGCCATGGTTATTACTGTATTGTCTTTAATTATTTTGATATCATGGGATAAGCCGTTTATCAAGAAAACTTTTCTATCTAGTATTCCTGGGCCGTTGGTAGTTGTAAGCTTAGGTGTTGGGTTAAATCTATTTTTTGATTCAATTCCAGTTTTAGATATCACTTCAGAGCATTTAGTTACCATTCCGATAGCAACATCAGTTTCAGAATTTATAAATCAGTTTACTACCCCAAATTTTACTGCATTTACACAACCTAAAATATATGTAGTAGCCTTTACTTTGGCAGTTGTTGGTAGTTTAGAAACACTTTTATCTGTAGAAGCAACAGATAAATTAGACCCAATGAAAAGGGTTACTCCAACTAATAGAGAATTAATAGCTCAAGGAATTGGTAATATATGTTCAGGTTTAATTGGAGGTTTACCGGTAACACAAGTTATTGTACGTTCATCTGCCAATATACAGTCTGGGGGTAGAACTAAAGTATCTGCATTTTTTCATGGAATATTACTTTTGGTTTGTGTAATGATAATACCATCGGTTTTAAACCTTATTCCCTTAGCAAGTTTAGCAGCCATACTTTTAGTAATAGGTTATAAATTAACTAATCCTAAACAGTTTGTTCAGCTTTATAAAAAAGATATGTCTTTATTCTTGCCTTTTATAGTAACTATTTTAGGTATTGTATTTACAGATTTATTAAGAGGTATTGGATTAGGTATGGCAGTTGGTATTATTAATATTCTATGGAATAACTTTAAAATACCGTATCATTTAGATCCTAATAATTTTAAGGATAATGAGCCAATAATTATTCAGTTGGCAGAAGATGTTAGTTTTTTAAATAAGGCAAGTATTCTAAGAACTTTTAAAAAAATACCGAACAATGCATACGTGGTTGTTGATGCTACAAAAAACCATTCAATCCATCCTGATGTTTTAGAAATAATTGAAGATTTTGAATTAAATGCTAAAACAAGAGATATAAAAGTGGAGTTGAAAGGCTTTAAAAATATTGAAGAATTTGACTCTGTAGAGTAATTCCATAAATTCTTTAATTTAGAAAGGCTACTCCAGTAAATGGAGTAGCCTTTTTCTAGAGAATGTCTCGATCTGAATACTTATGATCAATTATACAAAATGAAATAATATAAATTGAGATGCCTACCTATGCCCCTATTTACCAAAAAGTATATGTTATTCGAAATAGTGTATAACAACTCTCCATAACTTTATTCTGACCTTTGATCTATCATTAAAAGAAAGAATACTATGAGTTTAAAAAATCAATTTGGTAAAAAAGGATGGACACCAGCATTAATGAAATCACAAAAAGGTAAAACATTTTTGATAACAGGTGCTACAAGTGGAACAGGATATGAGGCGGCAAGAATACTTTTATCAAAAGGTGCTACTGTAGTGATGCTCAATCGTAATCCTCAAAAATCGGAGGAGACTATAGCGGCTTATAAAAATGAGTTTGGAGATAATATTGATGTATCGTACATCACTGTTGACTTAGGAAAACAAACTTCAGTTAAAAATGCAGCAGCCGAAATACTTGAGAAAGTAACACGTATTGATGCGTTATTATGCAATGGTGCAATTGCACAAGTACCCAACCAAATAGTAACAGAAGACGGTTGGGAAAGTCAGTTAGGAGTAAATTATTTTGGGCATTTTACATTACAAGCTTTACTTTATCCTCTTATTGAAAAATCTAAGGGTCGTATAGTTACAGTAGGTAGTATGGGGTATGATATGGGGCTAAAGACCATCAAATTCGATGATTTAAATTGGGATAAAGATTACACTGCAAATGATGCTTATAGTCAGAGTAAATTAGCTCAAATTATGTCTATATATGAATTACAGAACAGGTTAGATAAGGCAGGTAAAAAAGAGGTTAAAGCTTATGCCTGTCATCCAGGTTCTTCTAGAACTTCACTTATTTCAACAAGTGGTAGTCTATTAATGAAGATTATATTTGGTATAATGAAATTATCTCCTTTGACACAACCTGCTAAAAATGGAGCATACCCAGAACTAATGTGTGCTACAGAAAAAGATTTAGATCAAACAGCTTTTTATGGACCTACAGGTAGAAGTAATTGGGTTGGGCCAGTTGGGGCTCATAAATTAGAACCACATGCAAAAGATAAAATCGTAGCAAAGAAGTTATGGGAAATATCAGAAAAGGCTATTGGTTTACAATGGAATTTATAATTTAGATAATCATTAAATTTATTAGATATGGATATTTTAAAAGCAGCTACTGATTGGGCAAAATCTGAACTTTTTTCGACACCATTTTTTATTCTTTTTGGTGTTTTGTTTGTGGTTGGAAGCTTTGGTTTTTGGGAATTAGGTAAAACAGAAATGGCAAGAGCTTATATTATTCCTACACTTGTTGCAGGTATTTTATTATTAACTATAGGTTTTGGATTATTTTTCACAAATAAATCTCGAATAACACAATTTGAAATTGCTTATAACGCATCACCATCAACTTTTATAGCTTCAGAAATTACGCGTACAGAAGCTACTTTAAAGGAGTATGAAAATATTGTTTTTCTTGCAATTCCTATACTCATTATCGCTTGTGCATTAGTTCTTATATTTGTTAATATTCCAATTTGGCGAGCAAGTATGATTACAACCATAGCAATGTTAGTGGTAATATTATTAGTAGATGGAACTGCTCAAGCTAGAATTGATGCTTATCAAAAACAATTGTTTATTGCAGAAAAAGAAATGACTAAATAAGATGCAACATTTCAAAACGTTATCAGCTTATCTAGATTACTTGGAACTCCCAAGTCCAGAGCATCCAATGTTAAGTGTATTTTTTGCAAATGGAGAAGGCTTTTTACCATGCCCGAAAGAAAGTTCGCCACCAATTACAAACGAATGCTATTCCATCAGTTTAAAGAAAATTATTAAAGGTGATTTAAACTATGGACGTACAAAATATGACTTCAATAATGGAGCTTTAATTTTCTTAGCACCTAGACAAATATTACAATGGGACAGTAGTGTTGTGTATGATCAAAAAGGTTTTTCGATTAATTTTCATGAAGATTTTTTGAAAGGAACAGAGTTAGCACATCAAATAAAAAAATATGGGTTCTTTTCTTACACAGCCAACGAAGCATTACATCTTTCTCCTAAAGAAGAAAAACAGATAGAGTCGATTGTAGAAAGTATTGATATTGAATATCAAAACAACCAAGATGAATTTAGTAAAGACATTATTATTTCACAGTTAAGTACTCTTTTTAAATATGCTAACCGTTTTTATGAAAGACAGTTTTTGAATAGAAAGGAATTATCTAATGATTTGTTAGAGCAGTTTAACCAACAATTATCTACCTATTTTAATTCTGGGTTTCTAGAAGAAAAAGGAATACCAAGTATAGAACAAATTGCAAATAGCCTTTCTATATCGCAACGTTATTTAAGTGATACACTAAAAAAAGAGACAGGGAAAACATCAACAGAACATTTACAGCTTTATTTGATTGATGAATCTAAGAATATTTTGCTAAAACCAAATAAAACGATTGCTGAGGTAGCTTATGATTTGGGGTTTGAGTATCCTCCTTATTTTTCAAGATTATTTAAAAAGAAAGAAGGCATTAGCCCTAAGGAGTATCGGGATAAATATAAAATCAACTAATCAAGAGAAATGACATTATAACGTTCTATATTTATATAGCTTTATTTTTACTGGTCAATATAATTCAACCTCATGAACATATTAGAAAAAGAAATGGTTTTGCCAAATCAGCAATGAGTGAAAACTTATCAACTAAAGAGCATAGCCCAACACCTAGTTGAACAAAGGCGTTGTTTGATTGAAATACATTTCCTGTAGGAGGAAGTTAGGATAGACTTTTCATTTTCATGAAAGATTTTTTTTGAGATAGCGATAATCTCATTATCTTCTTCATTTATTACTTTTTCAAGAGGATTAGATTCCCAAACTTAATGAGAAATTAGTATTTTCATTAAGCTTAGGGTGTATGCCTCTAGGCTTACTTTCATAAGCAAAAAAATGAAGTGAAAATGTATTACTATAAAGTATTTCCCATTACATTCTGTTGATTTGGTGGAGCTCTTTGAGAAGTAAATCGAGGTATTATAACCATCTCTCTTTTACCACAACAAGTACATAAAAGAGGATCATACCCTAGTTTAGAGAAGTATAACGTATTAAAGATATGTGCTTTTGTTTTTAGGGATAAGTAAATAATATTAATACGAAAAAAAATGAACAAACTTAAACTAAAAGCAGTTGGGGTAACTTCTATAAGTACAATTTTTTTGTTAGCATTTGGAATCTATTTTATTGAAAGTTATGGTGCTCTAGTATTCATTTTTTCACCCTTCCTAATGGGTTTTCTCCCTTCATATATAATTTTGAAATCAGGAGAAAAAATAAAGAAAAGAGCATTGTTTTTCTTATCTCTACAAGTTTTAGGAGTTATTATTATGATTATACTATTAATCAAAATGGAAGGATTAATATGTATTTTAATGACATCTCCATTGATTTTAATTTGTCAATGGATAGGAGTTGGTTCAGCAATGATGATTATGAATAGAGTGACGCCTAAAAATATCAACTTATTATTAATAATTCTCGGTTTTGTTTTTAGTGGATTCGATTATTCAAATAAAGAATCAAATCAAATACTAACGCCTATCACTACAACTGTAGTTATAAATGCACCGATTGAAAAAATTTGGGATGAAGTAATTGCATTCGGTACAATTGCTGAACCAGAAGAGTTATTATTTAAAACAGGTATATCTTATCCTATTAATGCAAAAATTAAAGGAGAAGGTGTTGGTGCTATTAGATACTGTAATTTTACGACAGGTAGTTTTGTAGAACCAATTACAAAATGGGAAAAACCAACAAAACTATCTTTTTCAGTAACAAGTCAACCGACACCAATGCATGAGTTAAATCCATTTTGGGAGATTCAGCCACCTCACTTGAATGGATATTTTCTTTCAAAAAAAGGAGAGTTTAACTTAAAATCTATATCAGCTTACAAAACAGAATTATCAGGCACAACTTGGTATACTTTAAATATTAAGCCTGTATTTTATTGGGGAATTTGGACAAATTATATTTTACATAGCATTCATGAACGTGTCTTAAATCACATTAAACAAAAAACAGAAGCATCAACAACAATGTAATAAAAGATATAATCTGTATTTGAAAATACTTTAAGAGGTTGACACTTATTTAAAGAAGTGATCAGCCCCTTATCAAAGTAGCGATTGCGTTATACACAATCACACTTGAAAAAATCATCGGTGTGATGAGGTGATATATCTCCATCGACACTATAAATTTTCGTAATTTCTATTTCTAAACCACTTTCTAGAACTACATATTCAACACTTTCTCTTTCTGAAATTTTAATTACATTATCCATAATGCTGATTTTGTTACCGTCTTTATCAAAATAAATAATACTATTTATTGGTAGGTTTCCAGAATCAAGCAATAGTATAGATGAATATTTAGATGAGTTTTGCATATCGTGAAATTTAATTTTTATAGGTATTTCGGAGTATTATTCAATTTAAAGAAAAAATACTAAAATTAATTATTTGGTAATTAGAAAGTTACTTTACTGATATCACCCAAAATTCATTACTAAAGACTAGGTAAACATAAATAACATTTAATTTGTAATCAGTTTGTATATTGTTAATTACAAGTATACTTAATTGATATTAAAAATATAGACTTCCATAACCAATCAACTTCATGAACATATTAAATAACGAAATGGTTTTGCCAAATGGTACTATTTTAAGTAATAGAATTGCCAAATCAGCAATGAGTGAAAACTTAGCTACCAAGCAGCATAACCCAACCCGAATTCTAATAGAGGCCTATAAAAAATGGGCACAAAGTGGTGCAGGCTTGTTGATTACAGGGAATATAATGATTGACTCTAAAGCAACAGGTGAGCCAAGAAATATAGTTGTTGAGAATCGGAATAATTTTGAATTACTTCAGGAGTGGGCAAAAAGTGTGGAGGGTACTAAGACTCAGTTATGGGCTCAAATAAACCATCCAGGAAGGCAGGCTATGGAACAAATAAATAGCGAATTGAAAGCTCCTTCTGCAGTGCCTTTAAAATCAGGAGGAAGAAAAGATACATCTAAGAAAATACCTATAGCTTTAGATGAAAATGAAATTTTAGCTATTATTGAGGCATTTGGAAACACTTCTATAATTTTAAAAGATGCAGGTTTTTCTGGTGTTCAAATTCATGGAGCACACGGTTATTTGGTAAGTCAGTTTTTATCGCCACATGCAAATGTTAGAACAGATAAATGGGGTGGTAGTTTAGAAAATAGAGCCCGTTTTGTAATTGAAGTTTACAGAAACATTCGAGCAAAAGTAGGAAAAGATTTTCCGATTGGAATTAAATTGAACTCTGCTGATTTTCAAAAAGGAGGATTTTCAGAAGAAGAATCAATGGAAGTAGTCAAACTTCTTTCTAAAGAAGGAATTGATTTAATTGAAATATCAGGAGGTACTTATGAAGCTCCTGTAATGATGGGTAAACAAAAGAAAAGTACCATAAAAAGAGAAGTCTATTTTATGGATTATATTCAGAAAGCTAGAAAAATAACAACTACTCCTTTAATGTTAACAGGTGGATTTCGTACAACTGCTGTAATGAAAGAAGCAATTCGTTCTAATCAATTGGATATTATTGGAATTGCCCGCCCATTTGCTCTGTACCCTACCATTGGACATGAAATAATGAACGAAAGCCGAACAAATTTTACTACCGATATTAAAAAAACAGGAGTAAAAGCCATTGATGGGGCAATGAACATAATCTGGTATGAATCTCAAATAAAACGTTTAGGGCAGGGTAAATTACCTAAGCCTGATTTAAATCCTTGGGGAGTATTTCTTAAGTATTTTTGGTTAATCTTAGAGAAAAAGTTCTAGAATTCAATTATCAATCTAATAGCTATTTTGAATCCAGTCTAATTTATTTTTTGACTACCTCGACCTCTTTTTTAATCTGTATTTTACGGGTTTCTAATTTTTTAGTTTCCACTAACTTAGAGAAGTGTAGCGCATTAGATATACGTACTTTTGTTTTTACGGATAAGTATAATTTTATTGTTAATAACTAATTTGTATTATGAAATATTATTTCGCTTCTATATTTTTCTTTTTGTTATACATCTGCTCAAGAGGTTAAAAAAGGAAATGCAAAACTCCTTTGTTATTATACTCATTCATTTCAACCTTGGCAAAATGATACAAGTAGAATAGAAGGAGAGTTTATTTTAAGCTTAAATGAAAAATATTCTGAGTATCAATCTATTCAAAATTTTAATAAAGGGATTATTTTAGATAAAGGAGGATTAAATGGTAATGAAATATCAACTCAAGTTAGTGCATTTACTTCTTTTCAAGTTTTATAAACTAGAGAAAATACAATAATTAATTATCATTAATAAGTTAGTTCTTAAATTTTTCTCCTTTCTACCCTTTATGGTTTTACGTTTTTTAGCAACGATTTCCTATAGATGAATCAGAAATATGTCTTTTGACTCTAGAATGTGGTATTATTTGCAAAGTGGAATTATATCAGATAATCAATGGAATCATTATTTGAGTTTATCTTCAAGTGGAATTGATTTTCAATTACCTTAACTTTTTTAATTTATGAAATTATTAAAACTAATATTCTTATTATTTCTACCAATTTTTACACTAAAAGCACAGATTACAGAAAAAGGCTACTCAACATTTAAATGTTTTTATACTTATCAATATCAACCTTTTAATCAAGATACTACTAAGTTTCAAGATAAATTCTTATTAATTTGTAATGATGATTTCTCTATTTTTGATAATTATACTTACTTTTTATTATCTAAAGCTTTAAGTGATGATTTTGAGAATAGAAACCTGAATGGGAATAGTTCTGTATTTTCAATATTAGCTACAAATACAAAAGATTTACAAGAACCTGATGCCAATAATTTTTCTGTTATGAAAGATTATACAACTAAAGAAGCTACATATATCTATAACTTAGGGTATATCGCCAATTGTACTTTTACAGAAAATTATGGAGAGTTAAATTGGACTATCACTGATCAATCAAAAATAATAAAAGGATACAATTGCTTTCTGGCAACAACAATTTATGGGAATTATGAAATTGAAGCATGGTTTACTCCTGAGGTACCAGTTTCTGATGGTCCTTATTTGTTTGGAGGTCTCCCTGGGTTGATAGTTTTATTGAATGATAAAAATAATATACATTCTTTTAGTATAGGTGAAATGATTGAAGACAAAACAATAATGCTGAAAGATAAAGTGACAGGTAGAGAACTTTTTGAATCAGTTGGGTTCAAGAAGGCCTTCAAAAATATGAAAAAGAAAAGACAACAATTAGAATTAGGTTATGATATTGAAAAAGTAAACCCTTTTTTAAAGTCTTCAAGTTTACCAAAATTAGAAGATACATCTCCTGAAAATATTAAAAAATTAAAATTGAAATACTCTCTTTACGACAACCTCTTTTTTAAATTTTACGATCCAAAAAAAGAACTATAAAAAGTAATTACTTTTTAAAACTCTCTAACAACATACATGAAATACTTATTAACTATACTACTTCTTTTTAATACATCTATTTTAATTGGCCAATCTATTATTCAAGGAGAGATAACCAATGTGGCTAATAAGCCAATAAATGGAGCCTCAATAATTGCTTATCAGATAGATAAAGAAATTATTTTAGGATTTGGGATATCAAGTAGTGATGGAAGTTTTAAAATCTCATTAAAAGTACATCAAGATAGTGTAAAAGTAGTAGCGAGGTCACTTGGGTATGAATTATCTTCTAAAAGAATACTGGTAGATGAAAACTTTCTTCGTTTTCAATTGATTCATTCTGATAAATATTTAAAAGAGTTAGAAGTAAAAACTAGACCAATTACTGAAGAAGGAGATACATTAAATTATAATGTAGCATCGTTTTCAAAAGAAGGAGATGAATCTATTGAAGATGTCTTAAAACGTATGCCTGGAATAGAAGTCAGTGAAGATGGTAAAATCCAATATCAAGGAAAGGCAATTAATAGGTTTTATGTAGAAGGGAAAGACCTAATGGGAGCTCAATATGCCATTACTTCTAAGAATTTGCCGAAAAATGCTGTAGCCTCTGTCGAAGTTCTGAAAAATCACCAACCTGTAAAAATGTTGAATGAGGTAGTACATTCTGTAGATCCTGCAATAAATATTGTACTAAAGGAAGGGGTAAGTGTCACAGGAAATGCTGAAATAGGAGTAGGAGTACCTAATATTTGGTATGGCAAAGTGACACCTATGGTTTTCAATAAAAAACATCAGACTATAAATGTGATTTCTTCAACAAACTCTGGAAAAGACGAATTGTCAGCTTTTAATGCTATTAATTTGTTTGATTATTTGGAATTTGGTTTGATAGAAAGCGCCCCCTCTTTTTTATTAGGCAAACAACCAATGGAAAACAATCTCTTCAAAAAGAGTGAATATAATGACCATCAAACTCATACTTTGACAACCAACTATATTACAGGTTTTGGAAAGGGAGACCTAAAAGTAAATATAGATGCTTATTATGATAAACGTTTTCAAGAACTAGCTTCTAATACTTTTTATTTTGTTCCGAAGGATACAATTGCCATTAAGAACCTTCAACAATCTACTTTTAATAAGAAGTATATAAAAACAAAATTAACGTATGAACACAATGCTGATGAAAATTATTTTAAAAATGTTTTTCATTTTAAGTTTTTAGAAAATGAAGAAGTTTCAAGTTTTTATCAGAATGAGGAATACATACCACAGAATACAAAGCGATTGTTTTATAATATTGGTAATAAATTGAGTAAAATTATAAAGCTAGGAAATATATATTATAAGTTGAATGCTTATTTAGAGTATACCAATACACCTGAACAACTTCACTTTACAGGAGGACCTTTGATTAATTCAATGATAGATTCTTTGCAGAAAGTAGAGCAACAAACTTATCAGAGACATTTAAAAACGTTTATAGGGACGAGTATTATAAAGAAGTGGAAAAATATCACATTAGATACAAAATTCAGTTTTAATTATAGTTTTAAATCTTTGACCTCAGACGTATTTACTGATAAAGAAGGTTCAGGTCTTAATTATCAAAATGATTTATATTATCATGCAATTATACCTAAAGTGTCACCTTCAATTCAATATAAACATAAGAGGTTATTGCTTTCAGTTATACCAAATGTGTCTTACCAGACAAGGATTTTACAAGATCAATTTCAAATTTCTGAAAGCGTAATCCATCAGTTAATATTCGAACCTAATGCTTATATAACTTATAATTTAGCAGGAGTGAAATGGTCAGGACATTATTCTTACAATACAAATTTTTTGGAACTTCCTCAGATGTATAGTGGGATAATTATTAATAATTACAACGCAGCCAACCAACAAGAATTACCAATTCTTCAAACGAAACTTCAGACTTTTAGAAATGAATTGTCTTATGAAATCCCAATGGCTTCAATGAATTTTTACTCCAGTTATGAATACAATACCACTAATAAAGATTGGATTTCAGCTTATGAAGTAAATAATGAGGGAGTCACTTTGATGAAGACTTTGGATTATGAGAATAACCAAGGGATAAGTCAAAAACTGGAAGGAAACATTGATTGGTTTATTTTAGCCTTAAGAACGACAATTAAAGGAGGTGTAGAAGTAGGGGAAAGTGAAGAAAATGTCATTTTGAATGGAGATGATAATAGAAATAAAAATAACTTTATTCAATATGAAGGAATAATAGATTTCCCTATTATTAAGGGTTTAGTATTATCAACTTTCTATACAAGATATAATTCGGAAAATACTTATCAAGAGATGAATAAAGTGAATTGGTCTCAAGAAATTATAGGTGGTGAACTTCAGTTTTCAAAAAAGAAACATTTATTGAAATGGAATAACAAATGGATCAATCATACTTTTGTTGATGATCAATTTCTTTATATGGATCTATCCTATCAATATAAATTTAATAAGAAAATAAAAATAAAATTTATTGCTCAAAATCTTTTAAACCATCAATCTTACACTCAAACAAATACGAATGCTTACCAAAGTAACCAAACTTTTTTCTATTTAAGACCAAGGCAGTTGGTGTTAGAGTTAAAGTTTTCTCTTTAAAAGATTATTTTTTTTAAACCTAAATTGGTAATTCAAATGCACTTTTTATTGAAGTAATTTCATCAATACGTTGCAAGGCTATATCAATTACTACTTCTTAAGTATTTTTGGTTAATCTTAGAGAAAAAGTTCTAGAATTCAATTATCAATCTAATAAAAAAGAAACTGCTGAGTTAGTAATTTGTGTCTCTCCATTTTTAGGTGTAGCGATTAAAACATCTGTTGAAAAATTATTATTTAAACCTAAAAATGATAATTCAGGTGATGTATGGCTATTTTTTAAGCTTGATGGTACAATAGAAACACCTAATCCATTTTTTACTAATTGAATTATAGAATTGATGTTATTTGATTCATGAACAATATTAGGAATAAATCCATATTGAGAACAGATTTCAACAAGGGTATTATAATATATAGGAGCATAATCTTTATTAAAAAACACAAACACCTTATCTTTCACATCAGATAAGTCAGTAACATTACCAATTAATGTACTATTGTAAACAAAAGAATAGTGATCTTTAAACCACAGTTTAGAAGTGATTTTTGTAGAGACTAAAGGAGCTCTAATAATTCCTAAATCCAATTTATTTTGTTCTAAAGCTGCAATTTGTTTTGAAGTTGAGACTTCATACAGCTTGATTTTTAAAAATGGATATTGCCCCATTAGAAATTTTATTAGTTGGGCAATTTTGTCGGAGAATGTGGAACTTATATAGCCAATTCGGTACTCACCATTTACATTTTCTGAAATCTTTTTTGTTTTTAAAACTACAGATTCCAAGTTTTGTAATTGATTTATAACCTCTTCTTTAAAATATTTCCCAGCCTCTGTTAAGACTACTTTTTTGTTATTCCTTTCAAACAACTTCGCACCAAGTTCATTTTCAAGTTCTTTTATTTGCCTACTTAAAGGAGGTTGAGAAATAAAAAGCTTGTTGGCAGCTTTTGTAAAGTTGAGTTCTTCAGCTACAGCTAAAAAATATTTCAAATGTCTTATTTCCATAACTATACTTTAAAGGTATTATTGGATGACAAATTAAGTCTTTTTAAAGTCAAATAAAGCATCATACATTTGAAACATACAATTAAAACAATGTAAAAATGAACAAATCAACAGTTACAGAAATTAAAGAACGCTTTGATAATGATGTCGAACGTTTCTCAAATTTAGAAACAGGACAGGTTGCCACAATTGATGCAGAAATATCACTTGAACTATTAACAGAAACAGCCAAAAGAGTTGTACCAAATGCTAAAAATGTATTAGATGTAGGTTGCGGTGCAGGTAACTACAGCTTAAAGATGTTAACTAAAATCCCAAACCTTAATAGTACTTTAGTAGATTTAAGTAAACCAATGTTAGATAAAGCAGAGGAAAGAGTTTCTGCTGAAACGAATAACAATGTAGAAACTATTCAAGGAGATATTCGAGAGGTAAATTTAAACGAAAATAGTTTTGATATAATTTTGGCAGGTGCAGTATTACACCATTTAAGAGACAATAAAGATTGGGAAACTACATTCCAAAAATTATATCAATTATTAAAACCAGGAGGCTGTTTAATGATCTCAGATTTAATAACGCAAGAAATAGATGATGTCAATAAATTTACTTGGGAACGCTATGGTGATTATTTAGAAAATATAGGTGGGAAGGAGTACAGGCAAAAAGTTTTGGCGTATATCGATAAAGAAGATTCTCCAAGATCTATGACCTATCAATTAGAATTGATGAAAAAAGTAGGTTTTAGAAAAACGGAAATCTTACATAAAAATATGTGCTTTGGTGCTTTTGGTGGAATTAAATAATCTATACAATTATAGGGAGTGTTTCATATCACTGAATATTTCAAATAAGTACAATAGTAATAAAAAAGACAGGCTACTCTCGAATGAGGGGAACCTGTCTTTAAATATTTAGATATTAAAATTACCTTTTACCAGTTGCGTAAATCTTATTACTATCGTATCTATCAGTAATTTTTACATGAAATTTTTCTGTATTTAAACTAGCATAGTTTAATCCTATACCGTCAACATTAGATAAAATATTTAGCTGACTAGTTTCAGAAATAGTTGATGATACTTTTACCATTCCACCTTCAGCATACAGCTCACCAAGTTTTACATTATTAGTAGTATATAAATCAAGGTTTAAAGTTTTTGTACCAACAGAAGAGTTAGTATATAACTTTACTACAGCAACTGTTGTTTTATCAATTCTTTCTGTTAATGTTACAGTACCAAAAGAATAACCATTTGAAATGTCATTTAATTGAATCACAGTTGTTTGGACTGTCTTTGCAGCTGTTCCAATATCAACTTTAGCCCAATAGTGAGAGCTAGTTGCCATAAAAACATTATATTGATTATTTAGTAATTCAGTATAAGAGATTTCTTGATCTGTATTGTTTTTAATATACCTCACATCTTTATATTGAATGCCATTTTCGTATCTATATTTAAATAACGAATCTACAACTGTACCTTGCCCAGTAGCAAAGTTTTGAGTTCTTAATGTAACATCAAGATCCTGATCTGTAGTGTGTTTTCCTGTCATTTCTACAGAAGCTAAAGAAAAACCATTTTCTCTTTCTTCTAAAGTAAATGTTCCTACTATATCAGCGTTATTATCATGAATTAGTGTATAACTAATTGAATTTCCTGTTAAAGTATTTCCTCCAATATCTGTTTTACTTACTACCTCTTTATTGCTATTAGAAATATTTAAATACCCATTTTTAATAGCTGAAGGTGTAGCAAACTGGTCAATATTAGTATATGACACAGTTGTACCTTCTAAAATTGGTTGAAGATTACTTAAAATTTCTGATTCTTTTGCTTCCAAAGCAGAACCACTTATAATTCTAGGGTTCATTGCTGACTCAGCAGGTTTATTTAACTGAACAACTGTAAGCATTATACCATTTTCTTTTGGTAAAAATTTTATATTTCCTTCTAAAGAACCAGAAAGTGCATATTCTCTTTTTTGGTTATCAATAAATTGAGCATCCCCTAATTGTGTAAAGTGGATAGGGCTTATTGAATTTTGAACAATGATATGAGCATCTAATGCTAATAGTTCTTCGTAGCTAATGGCACTTCCATTATCAAAACTACTCACTATAGATGCTGATGTAGATTCCCCTGTTGTAATACTATTTAAAGTGATTAAAGTAGAAGGATTCGCCTCTCCAAACTCGCCTGAGTTTACAACTACCGATAAATCTTCAGTAGCAGGAGAGTGAAGATTAATTTTTACAACCGTATTTCCTTTTTCATCTTTTTCTATTTGAAGTAAACCACTATTAATAATGTCTTCAAAAGAATATAAAGCAAAGTCTTTTACTTCTACAGGACTTTGGTCTGGTGTAGAAAGAGCATCGTCTTGATTACTATTACAAGAAGCGGCTAAAATAGCAATAAGAATAAAACTAATAATAGTAGTAAATAGATTTTTCATAGTGTACTTTTTTAGATGATTATACTTAGTAAAACGATACTCCTAGCATGATGATTTCCGAAAAAGTTTCATTGTACACCTAATTAAGACCAATCTAATGTTTACTGTTTTATAGGTAGCGCCTTATAAACTTACCCGTGCCATTACTTGTGTTTACCTATTAATTAAGTGTTGGAACGACAATAAATAAGGAATTCTCTATTCTTGTGTCACCGTACTCTAAACGACTAACATCATCCTTTACTTCAAAACATTACAACTAGTACTCAATTAAAGTATGAAAATGAAAATTACTAAATTACTGTTAGGGTGGATTACCTTTTTGGTACTCTCGTCTTCCAATCTTTTTGCACAAGTAGATTTTAGAGAAGAATCAATCTATTTCTTAATGACCACTCGTTTCTTTGATGGTGATCCAGGAAATAATGTACCAAATGAATGGTCGTCTTATAATCCAGATCCAGAGGTTAACCCAGCTATTACAGATCCAAATGATGTCACTTGGAAAGGTGATTTTAAGGGGTTAATCGAAAAGCTTGACTACATCAAAGACTTAGGTTTTACAGCAATATGGATTACGCCAATTGTACAAAACTGGAGTCCTTTAGATTACCATGGTTACCATGCGTATGATTTCACAAAAGTAGATCCTCGTTTAGAATCACCAGGGGCAACTTTTCAAGATTTAATTGATGAGTGCCATGCTCGTGATATGAAAATTGTTTTGGATGTTGTCACTAATCACGCAGGTCGTTTTGGTATAAAAGGACATGCCGAAATTAAGTACAATACAGATACTGCATCAGTTTGGGGACAGGATAAAGACGGTAATCCGTTACAGCCTAATCCAAATTGGGAATACGATGGTTTAACACCTAACCCAGATGATGGTTTAATTTGGAGTAGAGCGAATATACCTGCATTGCCAGCACCTTATAATGAGGATTTAGCCTTATATAATTGGCCAAGTACAATTTCTTATGTAAACACTACAGATGCAGATTGGTACCACCAAAGTGGAAATGGTTTTGCTCAAGGGTGGGACGATACAGAAAACTTATACAATAGAGCTTTAGCAGGAGATACACCAGATTTAAATACTGCAAGCCCAGAAGTTAGAGAGTATTTAGTAAATGCTTATGCTACTTTTATTAATATGGGTGTTGATGCTTTCCGTTGGGATACCATCAAACATATGAGTAAAGAAGATGTTTTATACTTCTTAGATGCATTTAAGGCAATCAACCCAGACTTATTTATTTTTGGTGAAGTGGCACAAAAACGTCATGAATTACATCAAGAAGAAGCAATTAACCCGCACTGGTATACTTGGAGAGGAGCAACTAATGCATCAGAACCATCGGGAATGGCAGTACTTGATTTTTACGCTGAGGCAAGTTTTCATGGCCCATTTGAATATGGAGAAAGCTTTTCGGGTGTAAAAGCAGCAGATCGTTACGATCATTTATATGCTGATCCTTCTACTAACTTATTGTGGTTAGATAACCATGATTTTGGGCCAAACAACGATTGGAATAAACGTTACGGAGGAACAGACGAAAACCTTGCTGCATGTTTAAATTTCATGTTTACTTGGAGAGGTATTCCAATTGTATATTATGGAACAGAAATGCGTTTTATGTCGGGTGCTTTTGCTGATATTCATGATGCTCAAGGAATTAAAAAGTCGATTAACGAAACTGGTAGAGCGTATTATGGTGATGTAATGGACCAAGCGCCAAGTCATAAGATCTATCAGCATATTAAAAAGTTAAATGCCATTAGATCTGCTGTTCCTGCTTTACAAAAAGGAGAATGGCGTTGGGATGGTTCTACAAGTGGTAACGGAGTTGGTTATGTTCGTAAACATGGTAACAGCGAAGTAGCAGTAGGATTAGCAAAAGATGGTGCTGCAACTTTTAACTTTTCGGGTTTAACAAACGGTACGTATAGAGATGCTGTAACAGGTAAAGAATATGCCGTAACAAACGGAACTTTAACAACAACAGTTGAGTCTGCTTCTGCATCAATTTATGTATTAAATGGTCCTGGTATGATTGGTGGTAATGGTGTTGGTTTCTTCCAAGCAGGAGAAGGCGGACCAAGTAAACCATTTGTAACAGCATCTCCAGAGCCAAAACGTTATGATAATCCAGTAAATGTTTCTCTTTCTGCAACTTTAGGAGCAGGTGGACCTTACACTGTTTATTATACTACAGATGGTAGTTTGCCAACACAAAACAGTGCGGTGTATTCTTCTCAGATTGCTGTAACTGAAGATATGGATATTAAAGCGATGGCAAAAGATACAGATGGAAATCTTTCTGATGTAACTACACTATCGTATAGAATTGGAGAAGTAGAAGGTTTAGAAGTTTACTTTAAGAAACCATCTAATTGGAGTGCCGCAAATGTACATTATTGGTCTGAAGTACCTGTTGGAGCATTAACGCCAAGTGCATGGCCTGGTCCAGTAATGGAAGATATTGGTAATGGATGGTTTAAATATGTATTTGAGGCTACAGAATCTGTTAACTTATTATTTAGTGATAACGGAGGAAGTAAATCAGATGATTTGTCTAGGTCATCAAACGGTTGGTATGATGGAACAACTTGGCATAGTACATGTCCAGATTGTGAACCAGAACCTCAAACTCCACCAGTATTATCATTATCAACAGCAAATAATACAGCTACATTGTCTGCTACACAAAATGGTGTAATTTATTATACGTTAGACGGAAGTGCTCCTACAACATCAAGTACACTTTATACAAGTACAGTTACATTTACAGGAGCTGAAGGAGATGTAATTACATTAAAAGCAGTAGCAGTAAACAACGCAGGAACATCAAACGAAGTGACAACTTCTTATACAATTCCTGTAATTCCTGATGTAGAAGGAATGACTGTATATTTTAAAACAGATTGTACAAACCCATCTATTTATTTTTGGGCGAACGATGGAGTAGATGCTACTGCATGGCCAGGTAAAGCAATGATGGTTTCTTCTGATTATCCTGGTTTTTACGAGTACACTATTGAAGGTGCTACATCAACTAACCTGATTTTACTTTGTGGTGCTACAAAAATAACGGGAGACGAAATGGGTGTTGCCGGAGATGTTTGGTATGATAACGGATGGATTCCAAACCCTACACCAACACCAGATACAGTAGCTCCATCAATTACTATTTCTCCAAATGGAGCAACATTCTCAGGTTCGGGTACGGTAACATTATCTGCTTCTGATGATAAAGACAGTACACCAACTATTTATTATACATTGGATGGTTCTACGCCTACGGTTTCTTCTGCAAGTGCACAAACATCTGTAGCGTTAACTGTAACAGAAAGCATGACGATTAAAGCGTTTGCACAAGATGACACATTAAATGCATCGGCAGTTGTGAGTGCAAGTTTTGTGGTAGAAGAAGTGCAAGGTGGATTTACAGTTTATACACAAGGTTACGAGTATATCCATCATTGGAGTGCTGAACCAACAGGTGCTTTTGCAAGTTCTACATGGCCGGGTGTAAGCATGTCAATGGAAAATGGATGGTATAAATTCCAATTCCCTGAAAATGTAACATCGAGTAATATCTTGTTCCATGGCACAAATGGTCAGACGGCAGATATGAGCAGAGATAAAAATGGTTGGTACAAAGAGGGTGTTTGGTACGATCAAGAACCTGTAGTACTTCCGGTAGATGGTTTAACTATTCATTTAAAAACTACGTGGTCTACTCCTAAAATGCATTACTGGAATGCATCGGATGGAAGTTCATCAGCTTGGCCTGGTGTTGCAATGGTTGCAGATGGGAATGGATGGTATTCTTACACTATCGAAAATGTATCTTCAGCAAATGTATTATTCCATGATGGAAATGGTAATCAAACAGGAGATTTAACAAGATCTTCTGAAGGTTGGTACATGGATGGAGTATGGTATAATTCAAACCCTGAGTCTAGTAACGGAAGAACAACAACTACTACTTTAGACTTAGCAAGTGAGTTACTAATTTATCCTACAGAAATTCAGAATAAATTTACAGTTTCTTTAAAACTACTTTCTGATACTAATGTAGTACTGCAAATGATTAACCTAAATGGACAAGAAGTAATGGAGCCAATCACAGAAAACCTTCTTAAAGGTAGACACAGTTTTACTGTAGATAATATCCAATTGAAGTCTGGGTTGTATTTATTAAAAGTAAGTACAGGAGATCAGATCTATGTGAAGAAAATTCTTAAAAAATAATAAAATTATAGATAGGGAAGAAGAACTGTAAAAGGTGTTTCTTTCCTGTTTTTATGCTTGTTCTAGCGTCATTTTATAAGGTGGTACGCATTTATACTACTGTGGTACGCTATAAATCCAATTTTACCTTAGAATTGTAACTGTCTATTAAGTATGAAAATGAACTATGAATAACTAAGGTATTTTAAGAAAGAGAGTATTTTCTTTCCTAAAAAATCAACCTTCTTGTATAACAAGAACTAAAGAACAAGCACTTATTATTCATCTAATTTTAAATTATCCTGTAAGTATATTTAGATATACTTACAGGTAATTTATGAAAACTAAAACTACGATTTTGAGTCTCAGATGAACAGAGATTGACATATACATATAATTAGAAGATTAGCAACTGAAATTCTATATAAATAAGACCTTAATAAGGTCTTTTTTTTACGACAAAATGTTATTAACTAATTAATGAGTACTTTTGTTAAGTACATGAAGAAAATGAAAATGAAGATCCACTGCTTAATAGTATTATTTTTAGTTTGTTGTAGTACTGTTTGTACAAATGTGTATGCACAAGATAACTATGATTTTACCGAACTAGATATCTATCTTTCTCAAAGAGAGACTTATTTCCAAAAACGTCTCAATCAAATAGATATTCTTAAAGAGCAATTGCAAGTAGAGAAAAAAGGAGCAGTGAAGTACGAATTAATGTTACTTTTAGCAAAGAAGTATCTTCCTTATAATTCAGACTCAGCGTTAACTTATGCACGGTCTGTACATCAATTGTCTAAGTCTTTAAACGATAAAAATAAACTGATTGCATCAGAGCTTCTATTGTCTCAAACCTATATTCTTGTAGGCTTGTATCATGAAGCAATAGCAATATTAGACAATTACAGAGATGAACAACTAAGCCCTAATTTTTTAAGTGAGTACTATGCTATCAATGCTCAACTTTATAATACATTATTATCTTTAAGAAATACATCTGGCGTATCTAATCAATATAAAAAAGAATGGCGATACTACGAAGAAGGAATTTTAAGGGTAGACAAAAAAGGAAGTCTATCTTATTTACTAACAAATGCAGAGTTATTAAAAGATAAAGGTGCTTATAAAAAAGCGGTAGAAGTACTAGAAAGCCTATTGAGCAACTTAAAAGAAAAAGATAGAGTATATGCACCAACAGCTTACGCATTGGCAGATGCTTATGGAAGAATGGGGAACGAGCAGAAAAAGATTAATTACTTAATTTTATCTGCAAGATCTGATATTCAGAACGGTATTAAAGAGCATGCAGCATTAAGAGAATTGGCACTTGCACTTTTTAAAATTAACGAAATCCAAAGAGCAAATACTTATTTAAAAGTAGCATTAGAAGATGCCGTGGAGAGTAACACCCAATTAAGACAATATGAAGTGTTAGAAATTTTACCTGTAATAGATCACGCTTATCAAGAGAATCAAACGAGAACGCGTACCAACATGAAGATTTTTATTACGGTTGTAAGCCTTCTATCAGTGGTCTTATTTTTTGCTATCTTTTTTATCCAAAAGCAGAAAGGAAAATTACAGTCATCTAATAAGCAAGTAGTAGATGCCAATACCAAATTACATTTACTAAACGAGCAGTTAAAAGAAAGTAATGATAAAGTGGCTTCGGCTAATCTTGCTTTAAAGAGTGTAAATAACATACAAGAAGAATCTATTGCAAGGTACCTAAAACTGTGTTCTATGTACATTGGAAAAATGGATGATTACCGAAAACAATTATTACGCAAAGGGAATAAAGGAACGAAAGAAGATATTTTAAAACTATTGAAATCTAAAGAAGTGGTAGATCAAGAATTGAAGCTTTTTTATAAAGATTTTGACGAATCGTTTCTTAAATTATACCCTAATTTTGTAGCAGATTATAACCATTTGATGCAACCTGAAGCCAAAATCATTTTAAAGAAAAGTGAATTACTTAATACAGAACTTCGTGTATTTGCATTAGTACGATTAGGTATTGATGAAAGCACTCAGATAGCAGAGTTTTTAAGATATTCTATTACTACAATATATAACTACAGAACCAAGGCAAGAAACAATACAATAGTAGAAAGAGAGCAATTTGAAGATAAATTAAAAGAAATTTAAAGCTATTGTATAGAGTTATGTGATTGTGTTTGTATTTTTATTATTAAAATATCACTACTTTTTATGCTTTGTTGCTGTGTGTTATTTGATTGATATATAGTGTTTTAAGTGTATTATTCTACTACTTTTTAACAACTTGTGTTAGTTCTACACTTTTGTTTGCCGTATGTTTGTACTATCGAAATGAAAACAAAAGCGGTATAGCATGAAAACAAATATCATAACTTTATTTATTGCATTATTAGCAATATCTACGCAAGCACAAACGCTAAAATCACCTAGTGGAAATTTCACTATGGAATTTGCGTTAACATCAAATGGAACTCCTACATATAAATTAGAACTTGATGGAGAACCTATCATTAAAGAAAGTAAATTAGGTCTTGAATTAATCAATGACACAAACCTTATTGAAGGTTTTAAAGTAAACGGTACTGAAGAAAGTACATTTGACCAAACTTGGGAGCCAGTTTGGGGTGAATTTAAAGAAATCAGAAATCATTATAACGAATTAGAAGTTACACTTCAGCAAGCAAAAACAGACCGTATAATGGTGGTTCGTTTTAGATTGTTTGATGACGGTTTAGGCTTCCGCTATGAATTTCCAGAGCAACCAAATTTAATCTACTTTGTAGTTAAAGAAGAGCATACGCAATTTGCTATGACGGGTGACCACACTGCTTATTGGATTCCTGGCGATTATGATTCTCAAGAATATGATTACACAATCTCTAAGTTAAGTGAGATTAGAGGTTTATCAGAAAAAGCACAAACAGGTAATGTATCTCAAACGTTTTTTTCTGATACAGGAGTGCAAACTGCATTAATGCTGAAAACAGATAACGGTACTTATATCAACTTACATGAGGCTGCTTTAATAGATTACTCTTGTATGCACTTAGAATTAGATGACAAAAACTTAGTTTTCGAATCTCATTTAACGCCAGATGCACAAGGGGCAAAAGGATATTTACAAGCACCAATGACAACTCCTTGGAGAACAGTTATAGCAAGTAAGGAAGCAGGAGATATCTTATTATCTAGCATTACTTTAAACCTTAACGAACCTGTTGAATACGAAGATACATCTTGGATTAAGCCAGTTAAATACGTTGGTGTTTGGTGGGAAATGATCACAGGAAAAAGCTCTTGGTCGTATACAAATGATATCTATTCTGTAGAGTTAGGCAAAACAGATTATTCGAAAACGAAACCAAACGGTACGCACGGTGCTACTACAGAAAATACAAAACGTTATATTGATTTTGCTGCAGAACATGGCTTTGACGCTGTTCTTGTAGAAGGTTGGAACGAAGGATGGGAAGATTGGTTTGGTAAATCAAAAGATTATGTATTTGATTTTGTTACTCCTTATCCAGATTTTGATGTAGATGAAGTACGTGAGTACGCAAAAAGCAAAGGTGTAAAAATGATGATGCACCATGAAACGTCTGGTTCTATTAGAAACTACGAACGCCACATGGATAGTGCTTATCAATTTATGGTTGATAATGGTTACAATTCTGTAAAATCTGGTTATGTAGGACCAATTTTACCAAGAGGAGACCACCATTACTCACAATGGATTAACAATCACTACTTATATGCTATTAAAAAAGCAGCAGAGTACAAGATTATGGTAAATGCTCACGAGGCTGTTCGCCCTACAGGTTTAGGAAGAACATATCCTAACTTAATTGGTAACGAATCTGCAAGAGGAACAGAGTATGAGGCATTTGTTGGAAATACAGTAAACCATACTACAATTCTTCCATTTACTAGATTAATAGGTGGACCAATGGATTACACTCCAGGTATTTTTGTTACAGATATTAGCAAATTAGAAGCAAGTAGAACTTCTTATGTAAGAACTACTTTAGCAAGACAATTGGCTTTGTATGTTACAATGTACTCTCCATTACAAATGGCAGCAGATTTACCTGAACATTACGAAATGTACATGGATGCTTTCCAGTTTATTAAAGACGTTGCTATTGATTGGGACGACACTAAAGTATTGGAAGCAGAACCAGGTGATTACATCACTTATGCTCGTAAAGCAAAAGATTCTAGCAGCTGGTTTGTAGGTAAAACAAACGATGAAACTCCACGTACATCAACTATTAAGTTTGATTTCTTGGATACAGATAAGAAGTATATCGCTACAGTTTATTCTGATGCAAAGGATGCTAACTTCAAAACAAATCCTCAAGCATATCAAATTAAAAAATATGTTGTTTCTAGCAAATCTAAATTAGCATTATTTACTGCTCCAGGTGGTGGATACGCTATTAGTATTGTTGAAGTAAAAGACAAAGCAGAAACAAAAGGTATTAAAAAGATCTAACGATTTCGGTCAAAAGTCATCAGGTGTTAGCGTATTGCTAATGTTTGAAATTCGAAACGTAAAGAAGGAAAACCTAGTCGTATTATATGACTAGGTTTTTTCTGTTTTAGAATAAGTGTAGGTATTATTTTTATTATCTTCCCTTATCTAAAAAATATAAGATGGAAAAGGTACAAATTGAACAAACACTTAAAAAGATAATAGAGAGCGAAGTTTTTGTCTCTTCTTTTAGAGCTAAAGCACTCCTTAATTATCTTATTTCTAAATATTATGATGGAGAGGAAAGTGATTTTTCTTCTTATACCATTGCTTTAGAGGTGTTTGATAGAGAGGAACATTTCGATCCGTCTTTAGACCCAATAGTAAGAGTACAAATAGGGAGGTTGCGTGTTCTTTTATCAAAATTTTATTTGCAAGAAGGAACAAAAGAAGATGCTGTCATTACAATTCCTAGAGGAAGTTATAAGCCCCGTATTTCAGAAAAAGTAACTGATTTAAAAGCAAAGAAAACTGTATTACCAACAGGAACTGCCTATGAGTTTCCTAAACTTCATATTTCACCTTTATATAGTTTTGAAAATAATGAAGAAAAGCAATCTAACTATTTTAAAGAAGTATTATCATCTCGCTTTTTAAGAACAAACTTCTTTAAAGTTACAGATGCTTTAGATGCAGATTTCTATGTTTCTACATTTAAAAATAAGAACGAATTAGGTTTAATTATAAAAGACAGAAACCAACATGGAATTTTAGAAAAGAGCTTTCCAATTACTAAAGAATTAAGCAATTTAAATGATCTTATAGTTTTTACGCAACTACTAATAGATGGTCCTTATGGACTACTTGAGAAGGAGATAGATCAGGTAGAAAGTTTGAAATGGATAAGTACATTTATAGCGTTCGAAGAGATAGTTTTAGAGAAAGGATGGATGGAGTTTATAGGAGAACTTATCACGAAGTTAGAAAAAGTGCTAGGGCAGACAAAAAGCTCTTTCGTTGCATCAATTCTGATAAAATATTACCATATAGATTATCAGTATAACGTATTGAATTTCCCTAATGGTTTAGAAAAAGCAGAAGAGTTATTTAAGTTATATAACTTGGAAACGGCAGATTTCTTGGCCGAAAAAATTTGGAGTGAAATCTATAAGGGCAAACAAGAAAATGCACAAAAGCTTTTCGAGAAATTATTAGCGATAGAGGGGAAGCATTATGAAACAGAAATCCAAGAATTATTACTTCTAGGCTATTTTGGAGACACAAAAGGCTTTATGCAAAAAAAGGAGCAAGTGATGTCTGTAACGGATAAGTTACCGTCAGCATGTATTTCGTTTGAAGCCTTTTTAGCACTTTTAAGAAAAGAAGAAGTAAGTGATGAGCTGCTTAAAAGATTAGAAGACCACTTATATTTCTTCAATTTATTTTTACTAAGTAAGTTATCAAAAACCAAGACTCAAAGAGCACGCTTCAAAACCATTTTAGAAGAAAGTACACCTTCGTTTATAGAGCACCCCCAAAAACTACTGAGCCTTTGGTGTCACCCTACATATGTTACTCAAATTATATAAATCGCGTTACCCCTCGTAACATTGCGTTACTTCTATAAGGAGAATGAAAGGTGAATATTTGTATCATAAACAAAAACAAAAAAGTTATGAAAAATCTATTCACGTTACTTCGCTTAATTACTATAACAACATTATTAAGCGCGTTATTTATTTCTTGCAATTTTGACGATGACGATAGCAATGAAAATGGGATTCCTCCAAAACCTACTACCCCATTAAGTGAAGGTTGTTATTGGAAATGGGATGCAGATGATCATCATTGGGAAACAGAATGTGATAACAGAAACAGAAGTGGAAATGGGCGTTATACAAATCCAAATGTGCCACCAACAACTCAATTGCCAGAAGGTTGCCATTGGGAATGGGATAATGATGACCAACATTGGGAAAGAGAATGTGATGATAACAGAAATATTGGAGGACAACGTCCGGATAGACCTGAATCTCCAAGCCCTTTATGCGATTACGTATGGGATAATGATGATAATGAATGGGAATTAAAATGTAGAGATAATGGTACAGGAAGACCTCCTTTCGATCCTGGAAATTGCCGTTGGGATAGAGAAGATGATGGACAGTATCAATGGGAATTAGAATGTGATAACGACTAGTTGATACTAGAATTAATAATAATAGAGAAGAGTTATTTCAAGTAAAATTGGAATAGCTCTTTATATTCTTAATATAATATTAATAACAATCGGATTATTTCTAGTAATTCGAAATAATGAGTTTGCACAGCCTAATTTTTTTTGAAGTAGTAAATATAATTAATAAGGAAATGGTTCAATTATAACAGAAAATGCACATTGTTGTCGGCATATATATAAAATGCTTGTTTTCTATACATCAATTGAACAAATTTGAGCTACTACTATTGTGTACTGTATGAAACTTTCACTTTTAATTATCCTTTTACCCTTTTCTTTATGTTGGGGGCAACCCTCTTTTGATATTTCTTCATCAGAATTAATTGATGATTTTGTAGAAGTTACTTCGAGTACTACTACAAATGTGTATCTACACCCAAATAGTTTTACTTGGAATAAATTACCGTTTGATAAATATACCGTAGTACCTTTTTCTACAGCAAAGTGGTATAGATTTACATTAACGTCTTCTTTAGAGCAAGAGAAAGTACTTGCATTTAGTTATAAAATGACGCCTAGTTTAGATGTGTATATTTTCTCATCAGTTACTCAAAATTGGTCTGTTGTACATATGGGTACAGTTGTAGCGGATAATCACCGAGCAAGAGGAATTCCTTTGAAATTTATAAAAGGTGAGGTAAAAGAAATTTATTATAGAGTATATGGGTATGGAACTTTAACGTCTAGTAATCCAGAAATTCTTTCATCTGAAGTAGTAGCAGCCAAAAATAAAGTGAATGCAAATCTAGGTTTGATAATGAGGACTGTATTTGTTGTTTTTATTTTGATAGGTAGTGTACTTTTCTATTCTTTAAAGGATAAGATGTATAGCAACTTTGTAATTGCGTTATTAGGTGCATTTCTTTTTATTGAGGTAGAATCAGGCAGTTTATTAGGGTTATTTTCTTTGAATGGATTAGATATCAGCTATTTCTTTAAAATAGTAGCTGCTCATGCACTCGTTGTTTCTTTTTTCTATTTTTTGAGAGACCTTTTGTTTTTGGAAGATCGTAAACAAAAAGGAAATGTAGGTAAATATTTTAATGTAGTATTTATAGCTATTGAAATCATTTATTTATTGTTTTCTCAATACCCTATGGTTGTGAGTTTAACATATACAATAGCCATACTATTAATCTTAATTTTTATAATCGTAGCATCTTATAAGATTATAAATAAAGAAAGAATTCTGAATTTTGATTTAAGTACTTTCTTCTATTTTTTAATTGTTAGCTTTTTTCTACTGTTTGTGGTTACTCCTTACTTTGGTGTGTTATCACAAAATTACTTTTCTGCATTTTATCTTTATTCTGATGGAATAATAAGTTCTGTTGTAATGGTTTGTATGGTTTTATTGAAAGTATATACCGTTAATACAGAAAACAAGCGGTTAACTAAATTAGAAGAGAAGTTTCAGAAAGAATACCTGAAAGCAATATTAGATAGTCAAGAAGCCGAAAGAAATGCTATTGGGAAAGAAATTCAGAAAAAAATTACAAACGATTTAAATCTTTTAGATACAAAATTAAAACAGACAACTTTAGCACATTCTGAGGTGCTTCAAGAAACCCTAGATGAACTTAAATTAATGACCTATTCTTTAAAAAAGATGAATTTTAAAGAGGAAAATTGGATAATTCAAGTAAATCAACTTACTTCTAGATTTTCTACAACAGTCATGAAATTTGACTTTACTACTAATACAGATTCTCTACCATTAAAATATGATGATTTAGAAAATTTATATAGTATAATTCAAGAATTATTTGTGAATGCTGTGAAACATAGCTTTGCCAAACAAGTACATTTAGAAATTAAGTTATCTGAAGAAAATGTACTACTTACGTATCGTGATAATGGCAAAGGACTGTCTGAAAAAAATAATAAAAGTGGAATTGGTTTATTAAATATACAACAAAGGGTGACTGCTTTAACTGGAGAGATGACTATTAATTCATCTTCTGGGTTGTATGTGGAAATTAACATTCCAGTTACTAATAATCTATTATAGAAACTTACTTTACTAACAACAACAAATGAAAATTATAGGACTGTATATCCTTGTCACTTTATCGTGTGTGCAACTTGCATTTTGTCAACAAATTTATGATGTAAATGCTGTAAATAATGACGATTTAGCCTATTTCTTCGAAAAAACTGAAGAAGAAATTAACCTTACACAAGTACTGTCAGATACTAGTGTTCAATGGAAAACTATATCAAATAGTAACTTGAGCTTCTTTATTTTTCATCAAAAAATGTGGTTTAAGGCAAAATTCTATTCAAATAAAGAAATAGAAAAACTTTTTTCTTTAAACTATGTATTAATTCCTTACGGAAAAATATATGTATCTTCTTCTATTTCAGACGATTTAAAAGAATATGATATTAGTACTACCGTAACAAAGGGTAAAACAGATAATGCGATTCCATTATATTTTAAAGAAGGAGAAACAAAAGAACTCTACTTAGAAATAAATGGTTACGGAGGGGCACTTTCTACTTTTGCTAAACTATATGATACCACAGAATATAAACAACTATCGACTACAAGAGATAAGGTGTTTCTTATAATTAGAACACTAAGTATTTTGTTAGCATTGGGTATGTTGGTTTTAGGTTTTATCACAAAAGATAAGGCATACTTTGGAGTGCTATTGTACTCTTTAGGTTTCTCGTTATTTTCTGAGATTGAAAGTGGTAATTTTTTAGGACTTTTAGATTTTAGAGGTGCAGATTTTAGTTATCTTTTAAGAATTATAGTAAATCAAGTAGGAGTATATGGTCTTAGCCAATATTTTAAATATTCTCTTACAGATAAAAAGGATAAAGAAGTATTACCGTATATACTTCATGTAAACATTCTACTCATAGCATTATATATAGTTTCTTTTTTCTACCCTTATAATTTTTGGATTAATACCTTAACAACTGTTGGTGTAATTTTATACTGTTGGTGGTACGCAAATCTAATTCTATTGAATATGATTATTCCTGCTTTAAAAGAGAAAAAGCCATTTAGTAAAATCACTTTATCGTTGTATATTTTTATAATGGTTACGTTCTTTTTGTTTGTGGCAGTACCTCATTTTGGTATTATGAAAAGGAGCTTTTATACTAATGTTATTAGCTACTTTAATGCTGTTTTAATTAGTGCCTTTATAATTTATATTCTTATTATGAAATGGTTGGATACCATCAAGAATTATCAAAAACTACAGAATATAGAAAAAGAACATCAGTTAAAACATATACAAACGATTGTAGATAGTCAGGAAAATGAACGGAATAGAATAGGCAGGGATATTCATGATAGAATTGGTGGTAATCTTTCGTTCATGAAAATGAAAAATCAAGATAATGATATACAACCAATATTGGATAATACCTTATCTAATGTTCGAGAGCTATCGCATAACCTTGTCACTCCTAATTTAGAAAAGGAATACTTCTTAGATGAACTACAAGAATTGGCTCTCAAAATGTCTACTTCGTCTACACATTATACATTTACGCATCATATTGATGGAAAGATAGATACATCAGAAACCAACTTTCACCATATCTATAGAATTATTCAGGAGATGTATACTGTATTGCCAATTATATCTAAAGCAACTAGAGTTGATCTAGAAATATCTCGAGAGAAGGAGAAATTATTAATTAGTTACTTGGACAATAGTACTCTAAAATTTGCGAGTACAGAAGATATAGATAGAGAAATTCAAAATGTAAAATATAGAATTCAAATTCTATCAGGCATTCATAAAATTAATACTAAACGAGGGATTGCTATCCTTATTCAAATACCTTTATAAAGATGAACAATAATATAAATATTGCTCTTGTTGATGATCATAATCTATTCTTAAAAGGATTGATAGAATTGATTAATATCTACTTTCCTTTAATTAAAAAGGTAGATGTATTTGGATCGCCTAAAAAGTTTTTAGCAACAGATATTACTAAGTATAATTTGCTAATTTCTGATATCCAAATGCCTGAAATGAATGGTATTGAGCTGGTAGAGTTGGCAAAGATGAAACACCCTAACTTGCGTGTTCTTATGATTTCTATGCACAATAAGTATTCTTTCACTAAAAAGATCAAAAGCTTAGGAATTGAAGGGTTTATTTTAAAAGATGACTCTGAAGAGAACCTTGTAAATGCAATACATAAGATAATGGATGGCCGTAAATTTTATTCAGAAAAAATAGAAACTCATTTTGAAGAAGTAAAAGCAACGGAAAACGTCTTATCATTAAGAGAAGAACAAGTTCTAGATTATATTTGTGAGGGACTTACTAGTAAGCAAATTGCTGAAGAAATGTTTATAGCAGAAGAAACTATTAAGTCTCATAAACGAAATATTAAAGCAAAACTTAAAATATCGTCTACTGTAGAATTAATAAAATACAATATGAGAAAAGACATGTTTTAAGATTTTGCAACTAACTTAATCATATTAACCTAACAAAATTCATGAATCAACCTTCTAACAAACATTACGAAATCTTAGATGGCTTAAGAGGTGTGGCTGCCATTATTGTAGTTGCTTTTCATATTTTAGAAGCCTTCGCTTTAGGAAAACATAAAGAACAGATCATTAACCACGGGTATTTAGCAGTAGATTTTTTCTTTGTATTGTCTGGCTTTGTAATTGGCATAGCTTATAATAACCGTTGGGATACAATGACACTTGGTGGCTTTTTTAAACGAAGAATAATCCGTTTACAACCAATGGTAATTATTGGTTCTATACTTGGAGCTGCAACATATTATTTTCAGGCATCGCCAACATTATTTCCTATTATAGAAAATACACCTGTAACTAAAATGCTTTTAGTTATGGTAATTGGCTTTACAATGATTCCCGTTGGCAAGTCTTTAGATATCAGAGGTTGGGGAGAAATGTATCCATTAAATGGTCCTGGTTGGACATTATTCTTTGAGTACATTGCTTATGCACTATATGCCTTTGTATTAAGAAAATTATCTAACAAGACTTTAATGTTACTCACTTTCATAGCGGGTTGTGCATTAATTCAATTTACAGTAACAACACCTCAAGGTGGAGTAGCAGGAGGTTGGTCTTTAGATCCAGAACAACTACGTATTGGTTTTACACGTTTGTTGTACCCATTTTTATCGGGTTTATTATTGTCTAGAATAATGAAACCAACTTATATTAAAAATGCATTTTTGTTATCAAGTATCCTCATGTTTGTAGTTTTAGCCTTACCAAGGTTAGGTGGAGACATTAATTGGATAAATGGGTTATATGAAGGTTTAGTAATCTTAATTGTATTTCCATTACTTGTGTATATAGGTGCTAATGGAGATATAAAATCTGAGAAAACGAGAAAGTTAGCCAAGTTTTTAGGAGATATATCTTATCCAGTTTATATCACTCATTATGCATTTATTTATGTATTTACAGCTTGGGTTGTAGATAATGTAGCTACAGGTAAAACATCTTATGAAGTAGCTGCAGTTTGGGGTGTTGTTACATTTGTCGTATCCATTGCTGTAGCTTACGTAGCTGTTAAGTTTTATGATGAACCTGTAAGAAAATGGTGTGCTAAGAAATGGTTGAAATAATAATCTTTTTATTATAAATGATCTAAAGCCTGATAATTACATGTAGTAGTTGTCAGGCTTTTTACATTAAATGTTAATCATTTTTTTTGATTTAGACGACTAATACTCTTTTTCTTTATTAAATACTGATAAACTCTCTTTAAATCAGTTAAATCAATACCAAGTGAATTATTGATAACCTAACTTATTTATATGTCATAACCTCCTTACTAACATGTAAATACTATGAAATCAATCACAATCTATGCACTATTAAGTTGTTCATTTTTTATTTCTTGTACTTTAAATAACGAACGTTTAAAGTATCCTTTCTCTCCACCTAATATTACAATAAATGACTCAATTTCAGCAACTATTTTTGAGGCAAACGGTATGCAGGCTGCGTCGTATAATTTTGAGAGTCTTCTTAAAGAAGAAGTAAGGAGAGAGTATATTAGCAAAGTTGATAGTCTAAATAATTTAGAAAACGATGAAGAATTTTATGTTGAGAATGTATATTCTACACATCCATTTATTTACGTAGATACTACTTCTTTTGTAAATTATAATTGTAATAACTGGCATACATTAAGACTGCCCAATATAGAGTTAGTGGATGGAGTGTATAAACAAATTTATCCTGAGAGAAGTACAAAAAAAGGCCCTCAAATAGTAAAAGGATACAGAGTTTGGGTAGCGAACCTGACTGATAGTTTACTACATATAGAATTACAAGATGGTGAATCAATGGCTATTCAAGAAGCACAAGATGAAAATGGAAATTGGCGGCCTATAGAGTATTGGGTAAACAGTTGGTGCGGAAATAGTTATTATTTTTATACTATGATTCCAAATCAGTATGCCTATTTTAATATCCCAGTTTATAAAGGTGATTTTAAAACAAAATTACGACTCAAAATAAAAAATTCAGATACAATACTTTATTCTCCTCCATTTTCTGGATCAATTGATTTAAACCAATTTAAAGAGCCTGAAAAATTTCCTGTTAGCAGGTACAATCGCAGACGAGAAAATAACCTGTGGATGGGGTATATATATTTAAATCAAAAAGTTATAAATAACTGAAATATATATTCATAATTTTTCCTTGAATTTGAGTATCTTATTCAAAGAAAAAGAATACAATGGAAAAATTATTACATTATTGGAACCAGACCCTTCAAGGTGAGGTAGATGAAACTGTTCTTAAGTTTGATAATGAATTGGGCAATGGCTTTATAGAGGCTTATGAGCTTACTTCTAGAACTAAGTTTATTAGAATAGATATCTTTTTGCATCAAAAGCTAACAGGAGAACCTTTTATTTTTGAAGATGAAGATAAATACCTTCCAATAATTTTTGGAGATGCCTCTAGTATATTTCTTGGAGGAAGAATTAATGAAGCATTAAATGGTGTTTTACTTTCTAATAATAAAGAAAATCTAGCTTGGGAGTTATCAGTTAACAGAAGAATCCAACTTGTAATGTTAAGAGTAGAGTATAACTACTTTTATAAGTTAATAGAAAGAGCACCTTCTTTAAAATCTTTATGTAACCCAGAACAAGTATATACTGTTTTTGAAGAAATGACACCATTAATGAAGGGGTCTTTCTATAGAATGTTTGAGATTCAACATTCTCTTTATAAACAAGAATTATTGTTTGCTTGTAGCTTCTATATTTTTCATTTATTAATTGAAAGTTTATCTCAGAGAGAAAAGATAAAAGAAGAAGAGGGGAATTCATTAAATATTAAATTATTAATGAAGGCCAGGTATATGATTTCTGAAACGGAAGGTATACCGTTAGAAATAGATTTTCTAGCAAAAGAATGTGGAATTAGTGTTAGTAGTCTCAGATCTCAATTTAAAAAAGCATTTGGGTTACCCGTTTATCAATTTCAACAACAAGTACGTTTAGAACAAGCAAAAAAAGCATTAATGAAGGGAGATAAATCCATCTTTATGATTTCTGCAGACTTAGGCTTTTCTAGTATGAGTCATTTTTCATCTTTATTTAAAAAAGAATTTGATATTACTCCTAAAAAATTCCAACTGCAGTTTAGAACTTAATGTTATAATCTGATGTTTTTATAAAATAATCTGATAATTTATTTTTCAATATTATCGTTTTATAATAGTGTAAATAAGGATTTTAACTATAATGATTCAGTTATGAAAAATAAATTAACCTTTTTAATCACACTCCTTTTATCAAGTTTTATTACAAAATCAATGGCTCAGGATAACCAACATACTACTAATAAAAGTGTAGATCAGAAAATAGAATTGCTTACACAGGCCTATTTTTATGGTTACCCACTATTGACAATGGGTGAAACATTTAAGGTATCAACCAACATTGTAACATCTAATCATTTTAAAGGCAAAGCACCAATAAACCAATTGGCATGTTTATATCCTTTTCCTAAAGCTGATTTTAAAGGAGTTGTAAGGCCTAATTTAGATACATATTATAATATAGTTTATGCAGATTTATCTGAAGAACCCTTATTTATTCAAATTCCAGCAACAAAACGATATTACCTTATTCCTGTTTTAAATGCCTATACAGATGTAATTTCTACTTTAGGTTCTAGAACAACTGGACAAGGAGAGTTAAATATAGTTTTAGTTGGGCCAAATTATACCGGAGACTTACCTAAGGATGTTACAATAATTAAATCGGAAACGAATTTAAACTGGTTATTAGGTAGAGTTCAAGTAACTGACGATAAAGACGGTAAAAAAGAAGTAAAAAACTTTGCAAATAAAATAATTGTCCGTCCATTATCTGAACGAAATAATAAAAATTACAAAGTTCCAGAAGGAAATTTTAAAGAGGAAAATAATTTTGTGCCAATGCAAGTTGTAGACAATCTTAATGTTACAGATTATTTTAATAAGATGATGGCATTAATGGTTTCTAACCCTCCTTTAGCAGCAGATACAGATTTTATTACACAACTTAAAGAAGTTGGAATTACTGCTGGCGGCACATTTGATTTATCTCAATTTACAGCTGAAGAGCAAGCTACAATTCAGGAAATTCCTGCAAAAGCACAGGCTATTTTTAAACAAATTACGGCAAGACCAAAAGCAGAAAGTTTACAAAACGGTTGGTTTGTAACAACAACTGGTTTAGGTAAATACGGTACTAATTATGCTTTTAGAGCTTATGTTACTAAAATAGGTTTTGGTGCTAATTTAGGAGAAGATGCAGTTTATCCAAATACGGCAGTTGATGTTGACGGCAATTTATTAAATGGTTCGAATAAATATATTCTTCATTTTGCTGCAGATAAATTACCTCCTGTAGAAGGCTTTTGGTCAATTACAATGTATGATAAAACTGGATTTTTAGTAGAAAATTCAATTGATAGATACAATCTTGGAGATAAAAAAGATATGGTCTACAATAAAGATGGATCATTAGATATTTATATTCAAAAAGATGCTCCTAAAGGGCATGAAAAGAATTGGTTACCTTCAACAAAAGAGGGGGTAGATTTTGAGTTGACATTCAGAATGTATTGGCCAAAAGAAGAGGTTTTAAATAAAACATGGACTATGCCTGGTATAAAAAAAGTAGTTGATAATAAATAATATCAACGGTATATATCAGATTTTAAATATATAATTAAGAGCACGATCAAATAAATGGTCGTGCTCTTTTTGTTTATCAATTAATATGATTAATCTCTTTATTTTTAATGAGTTGTGGTAATTTATATTTTAAATAAAATATATAAACTATAGCATTATTACTGCACCAACTCTACATCTGGCATAACAAATGACTTTTCCCAAAATGTATCTTTTGGGCCGTATAACCTTAGCCAGATATATGGTTTTTTACCAGATGTTGGTATCCAGTTTGATACAACTCCTTTTGGAGCATCAGGACCAACATATATGTCAATACTACCATCTAGATTTACTTCCATATCTGGTAAATTAAATTGACCAAGCCCAGAACGTCCAAGTGGATTATTAATAAATGCCCAGGTTGAATCGTCATATACGGTAATGGACCAAAACTGTTTTGCAGGTATATTTTTAGGAACATTGATTTTGTAAAGCTTTCCAGCTTCTAAAGTATTACCGTTAGCATCTGCAGTTGGAGCTAAATAAACCGTAGCAGGGTGCTTCCCTAATTTTTGAGGGTATAAGGTGAAAAAACTCCAAGCAGCAGCTCTTTTATCAATTTCAATTTGTGTATCAGAAACAAAATCGAATCCATCAGCATCATCTGTACGCATAACAAAACTCCATTGTCGATCTTCCCAATATAACCCATCTTCATGATGTTTTTTTACCAATTGGTGCATGTAATCATAAGCATCTTTAGCAGCTTTATTAAATATTGCCTTTGTCTTTTTGTCAGGGTTAAATGGTTTATTTGGTTTAATACCTATTGTAGCCAACATCCCCATCATTACTTTGTCTCTCTCTAAAACTGGTTCAACACTAAATATGGCATGAATGTCTTCAAGTGCATGGTAATCATAACGAGGTAATGATTGCAAGGGAAAAGGAATACCATCAACAAATTTTGTAGGTTGTTCACCTTCTGATAAATAATACATCTTCATTTGTTGTGTATAATCATAGGCATCCTTATCTGTAGCATTTTTTCCTCTTATTGATCGAAATACTAAAGCAAGACGATAAGTTGTTGATTGAACAACGAAATATCCTTGAGGAACATCACCATCATAATTAGGAGGTAGAAAAAGGTATTTTCCTCCTTTACCTTTATCAGCTCCTGATGGACCAACACCTGCAATTGTTGATTGCCATGCATCTACAACTTGACCATATAAACTAGCTTTATTGCTTACTGCAGGAATATCTAATACCACAGGTCCTTCACGTAAATCGGTATAAGCAGTAATATAAGGAGTTGCTGTATTGGCCGTAATTGCTTTATGTTTTGATAATGCTGGTTTTGAGTAGGCAACAATTACATTATTATCAACTTCTGGTAACTCTAAAAAACCTTCACGTAATCTATAAATAGCAGTGGCTGGCATTCCCCATACTATTGCTTCAAAAGCACGCTGATATATTACTTGTTCTTCTAAGGATAAATTTTCGGATACTTTTTCTGGACTATTTTGCGAGGTATTACATCCAAAAAATAGTGAAATGAAAAGTATCGGTAGGGTATATAATGTTCTTGTTTTCATACAAACTAGATGTTTATAGTATTGATATAGCAAATAATTATTATTTCTGATTCATAATGGCTCCAGCCCCAATCCCTGTTCCTTTCTGACGAGGAGGAAACTCTTTCATGCTTTTACCAAATTGTTTTAATGGAGGAACAATTGTTGGCAGTATCCAAGTTTTTTCTTTCATCCATAGAAAATGACCGGGCGTTTCTGGTGTACGTTCGTAAGGGTCCAGCTTTAAGTTGATAATCATACCAGCAGGTAATTTTTCTGCACTTTTTAGCCATTCATCTTTAATTGCTAAATGTATTTTCCAATGGTCTACACGGATTGCTTGTAAATCATTTTCTGCAAAGTAGAAGAATTCCCTTCTGTTTGATTTCCCATTTTTAGTAATTAAATCAAGTTGGTTGTACCCATCAAGATGTACTTTGTACTCCTTATTATTTATTTTTTTCCCTTCAAGAAGCTCCTCTTTAATGTTAGGTTCACCAATGGCAGCCATTAATGTTGGTACCCAATCTTCTGATGTCATTAACTCTCCACTCCACTTTCCTGCAGGTATATGTTCAGGCCACATTACTAACATTGGAACACGGAAGCCTCCATCCCAAGTAGTTCCTTTTTCTCCTCTAAAAGATGCCGTTCCAGCACTAGGCCAGTGGGCAAGGTTTACTCCATTGTCAGAAGTAAATAAGACAATTGTATTCTCTTTTTCACCTATATCTTCTAGCGTTTGTAATAACTCACCAACCAAGTAATCTAAATGTAGAAGTCCATCAGCATAGGTGCTATGCCCACTTTTACCTTGCCATTTTTCTGAAACATAAATTTCTTGGTGCATTCTAGAAGGGTTAAACCATAAGAAGAAAGGAGCATCTTCTTTTTGTTTCTTTTTCATCCATTTTTGAGAAATTTCTAAAACTTCATCATCAAATGTTTCTTGGCGTAATGCACCTAACTCGCCTTTATCTTCTACAGTAATTTTACCTACTCTGCCCCATCTTGGGTCAATAGTTGGATCATCAATAGTTGTTGCTTTACTGTAAATCACGTTTCTTGGTCTACCTACAAAGTCTTTATCTTTTGGAAACTCTGGTTGTTCTGGCATTTCCATCATATTTAAATGATATAAGAAACCATAAAACTCATCAAAACCATGTGCAGTTGGAAGGTGTTCATTTCTATCTCCTAAATGACTTTTTCCAAAATGAGCTGTGGCATATCCTTGGTCTTTTAGCATTTCAGCAAGCGTAACATCTTCTGCTTGTAAACCAATTTTAGACCCTGGCTGTCCAACCGAAGTAAGTCCTGTTCTAATTGGATATTGTCCTGTTATAAATGAAGACCGACCAGCGGTACAGCTTTGTTGTGCGTAATAATCATTAATTAATAATCCTTCATCTGCTATTTGGTCTATATTTGGTGTACTAACGGCACCTAATCCTCTATGGTAAGCAGAGATATCTTGAGGGGCCACATCATCGGTCATGATGACAACGATATTTGGTTTTTGTTGTGCAAAACTGAGTAATGATATACACCAAAATGCGGTAGTAATTAATAGATTTTTCATATTGTTGTATTCTTTTTGTAATTGATATACAGCAAATTTATTCTATCAACCACTCAAATTTGAGAGGGAATTAACCATATTAGAAAACTACGGGAAACACATAGAAAGAGAAGTTGGAACATAAAAAAGTCCTCATGATAAACCATGAGGACAGGATTAGAATTAGCTAAGTAAAAGTAACTTAATTGTTGATAACCGGTGGTGTAGGTTGTACAGGGCCAGGATCTGCAATTGGATGTTCTGGAGTTTCTATCGGACCTAATTCGTTGTTATCATTATTGCATGAGAAAAAGCCTATTGTTAAAAATAGCACTGTGATTTTACCTATTAATCTTAAATTTTTCATCTGAATTTTACTTTATTGATTGAAAATTATATGCCTCTAATGTGAATCAAAGGTGGCGGTTTTAAAGGCCATAATTGTACGTAAAAAGCAGAGTTCTTGTAAATACGGGAATCCCTTAGAAGATTTTAAAGGTCTGTAAATAGATTTCTTTCAATAGCATATAAAACTAATCCTGCCACATTTTTAGCACCTGTTTTTTCAACTAAATTTCTTTTGTGTGTTTCTACTGTTCGCGGAGAAATAAATAACTTTTCTCCAATTTCTATATTTGAAAATTCCTTACAAATAAGGTGTAAAACCTCCATTTCTCTTTCCGTTAAAGGTATTTCTGTCAAAACCCTTTTCTTTACAGCAGGCTGAGAAGAAAGCCCTTGCATAATAATTGAAGTAACCTCAGAAGAGTAATAATTTTCTCCAGCGGCTACAGATGTAATGGCCTTTCGTAATTCATCTTGTGTACAATCTTTAAGAATATATCCTTTAGCACCTGCATTTAGCATTTTTTTGATGTTATAACTTTCGTTCATCATTGTAAGTGCGAGAACATGAATAGAAGGATATTGTGCCGTAATTTCTTTACACAATGTTATACCGTCTTTTTCAGGCATCATAATGTCTGTAATTACAACATCAACTTTGTGTTTTTCTAATAAAAGAAGTGCCTCAACACCATTCACTGCTTCGCCGATAATATCAAAATGTTCTTTGTCTAAGAAAGATTTTAATCCCTCTCGGATCATGTTATGATCATCAACTAAAAGTACTTTTATAGGGGTATTCATAATTATAAAGCCAATTCTAAGACTATTTCGGTTCCTTTATTTTTAACTGATGATATTTGAAGATAAGCTCCAATCGCCTCAGCTCTTGTTTTTAAACTATTTAAGCCAAAGGTATTTTTTGTTGTTGATAAGTCAAACCCAACACCATTATCTTCTATAGTTAAAACGAGTAAATCGCTATATTTTAATAATTGTATAGTGCATTTTTCTGCTTCAGAGTATTTGATGACATTATTGATACTCTCTTGTACAATTCTGTATAAAGTCATTTCTACAGAAAGTTTTAATCGTTCCTCATTAAGATTGTCGTAAAAAATAATTTGAGTAGTAGTAGATCCTTCTAATGCACTTATTAGAGCTTGAATTGCTGGAGAAATTCCATTTTGATGGATCACTTTAGGCATAAGATTATAAGCCAAAGTTCTACTTTCTTGAATGGCTTTTTTCAGGTAGTTGTAGCCAATATCAAATTTATTTACGAGCTCCCTATCAGAGATTTCATTAGATACTCGCACTTTTTCAAGATTAAGTAAAGAGGTAGACATGGTTTGTTGGAGACTATCATGTATATCTCTTGCAATTCTACTTCTCTCTTTATCCTCTGTTTCTAATATAGCGTTAATTACTTTTTCTTCTTGCTTCATTTGCTCGTTTATATCAGAAAAAGTACCAACAATTTGTTTGCTTTTTTTTATTGATGCACTTCTAAAGTTATACCACTTTAGCTCTTTTATAGCATTATAACAACGTACATCAATACTTATAGCACTACCATTTTCAATACAATTTTTAAACTGTTGATTAAATTGATCGAGATCTCCTTTATGAATTTGTTCTTGAATTGATGTTATAGAAGGCGTCAATTTTTCAGAAGGAAAGTCTAACAGCTTACTGTTTTTAGGAAACCAATTGATTTGCTTACTTATTAAATCATATTCCCAAATTAAAATACCCGTTCCTTGGGTAGCCAATGTAAATCGATGGTCACTTTCTACTAAATTATCTTTTGTAGATTGTAATTCGACTACGCTTTCTTTAAACTTTTTGTCAATGCGTTCTTGTCTTTTTAACCTTAATCTAATTAAGTAATAAGAGGCTGTAGAAAACAGCAGTACAAAAAGTAAAAGTATCAATAAAGTATAAAAAAGAGTGAAGCCTTCTTCTTTACTATCGTTCCATGTTTTTGTAGTCCGAGAATCTATTGTTTTTTCCAAAGAAAGTAAAAGTGCATTTGCATTGTTCTTAGCATCTAAATATTCTGTCTGCTGAAGTAAAGCCAATGCAGTACCTTGAGTAGGTAATGCTAAAGCCTTTTTTTCTATCTGAATAGCTTTATTAGAAAGTAAAAGGGCATTATTAATCAATTGAATTTCTTGAGTAGTAAAGCCTTTTGCTTGTAGGCTGTCTTCTTTAAAATCACTTTTAAGAAATAGAAAAGCGGGATCATCATAATTTAAAAACTTTTGATAGGTCTCTTGCCATATTTCGTTTTTACTATAAATAGAATTGGTACAAAGCCGAGTCAGTTCATTATTTCTATCAATTAAATAATCACTTAATGCAAAAGAATTTTGACGTTGAAATTGCATACTGCCAAACTCTTTTCTGTTATCAAGTAATCTTAAAAAGATGATTAAGATAATTAATAAAAATAGAATTACAGTGCTAAATAATAATGTAAAGGAAGTTCTAATTTTAATCATTTGCAGTAGCTTTTTTTCATTAAGCTAAGTTTGTTGATTTCTAAGCTAAATACAAATTATATATTTTTTGATATTAGTAAATGAACTGTCTTTATAAATATTTTCTTTAAAAAAAGATGAGTAACTCTTTTGAAAATCATTTTTAAATTTTTCTCTGTATTTTATCTTGTCAAACTGATTTATCTCTAAAAAGTGCTCTTATTTACATATAAAGAGGGTTTGTCGTAGGTTTGTCGTAGTGAAAAATATGGCTTTTTTGATGCTTTAATGAATATTTGTGTATTATCAACACTAATTTTTAGATTATGAAACAAGCTCTTTCTATTTTACTTCTATTACTTGCAAACCAGATTGTAGTAGGAGAAATACTAACTATTAATAACTGTAACACTATAGTAATTCCATCTCAAATTGAGAGTGAAAATTACTGTGGAATGTCGGGAATACAAACCGAGCAAACACAAGACGAATCGGGTAACCTTAATATAGGTTATATTGACGATGACGATTGGATGAGTTACAATATCAGTGTACCTGCAAGTGGTACTTATACGCTATCTTACAGAGTGGCTTCTGCTAATGGAGGTAACGAAATTCAGATTGACAAAGATAAAGGCGCAACTGTTTTAGGTACTATTACTGTACCTGCAACAGGTGGATGGCAAACTTGGCAAACAATAACTCATGATATTTCACTTCCTCAAGGAGAGTATGAAATTGGTATTAAAGCAAACATTGGTGGGTTTAACATCAATTGGTTTAGTATTACAGGAAATGTACAACCTCAAAATAATTTCTTACATACTTCTGGAAAAAACATTGTAGATGGAAATGGAACTAATATTCTATTAAATGCTATAAACCTTGATGGTTGGATGGTACAAGAAGGCTATATAATGGAAGTTCCTTTTGGTCCACAATGGGAAATTGAGCAAGGAATTATTGATGTAATTGGCGAACAAAACAAACAAGAATTTTATGATGCTTGGTTAGACAATATGGTAACGGAAGCAGATGTTATTCAAATAAAAGAATGGGGTTTTAATAGTATTCGTGTGCCATTGCACTATAATTTATTCACGTTACCTATTCAAGAGGAACCTGTGGAGGGGCAAAGTACGGTTATTTCTAGAGGTTATAACCTTATCGATAATTTGTTAGCTTGGTGTAAGCAACATCAAGTTTATTTAATTTTAGATTTACATGCAGCTCCAGGTGGTCAAGGTGAGGATCAGCCAATATCAGATTATAATCCAGCCTATCCATCGTTATGGGAAAGCGGAGAGAATAGATCAAAAACAGTACATTTATGGAGAGAAATTGCATCTAGATATGCTGATGAAGAGTGGATTGCAGGCTACGATTTATTAAATGAGACAAATTGGGAATTAGGCGATCAGAATGAAATGCTATCTGACCTTTATACATCTATTTTATGGGAGTTAAGACAAGTAGATAGTAATCATATTGTATTTATAGAAGGTAACTGGTGGGCAAATGATTTTAGAGGTTTGACTCCTGCCTTTGATAATAATATGGTGTATGCTTTTCATAAATATTGGTCAGATGTAGATCAGGGATCAATCCAAGAATTTATAGACCTTAGAAACTCAACAAATACGCCTATATGGTGTGGAGAAACTGGAGAAAACTCTAACCAATGGTATAGTGAGAATTTTGAATTACTTAACTCGAATAATATTGGTTACTCTTTCTGGCCTTTAAAAAAGATAAATCAAATTCAAGGTTTATTAAAAGTTGATATGCCACAAGGAATGCAAGATGTATTGAAATATTGGAATGGTGAAGGAGCAAAACCATCTGTAGCCAATGCAAAAGCTGCTTTAATGCAATGGGCTACTAACACAAGAATAGATAACTGTGTATATAATTATTCTGTTATTGATGCCACAACAAGAGGAGTAGGGACAACAGTAACTAAGGCTTATGAAATGGTAAACATTCCTTCGGATAATATTACAGCTGTAAATTATGATTTAGGAAAACAAGGCTACGCTTACTTTGAACAAGGAGCAGTTGGTGATTATGGAGATGGAGCCATATGGAATGTTAATTGGACTTTTAGAAACGATGCGGTAGATATCTATCAAATTGGTGGAAATGGTGCCTATTATATTGGAGAGACAAAGGATAATGAGTGGTTAAAATATACCGTGAATTTTACAGAAGGCGGAGAATACGTGATTTCTACTTCTTTAGCAGCAAATAGTACTGGAGGAGAATATCATATTGAGATTGACGGTGTAAATGTGACAGGAACTAAACAGGTAAGTAGCACAGGAGGATGGGAAGCATTTTCAATTCAAGAAAGCGGAACAGCGTCTGTAACTACAGGTACTAAAGAAGTAAAGTTTGTATTTGAAAAAGGTGGTTTTAACATTAAAGCACTTCAATTTTCTAAAACAACGAGTGAGACTGTAGCAGTTACAGGATTATCTTTATCACAAGCAACAGCAAACTTATCAGTAAATCAGTCATTACAATTATCAGCAGCTGTTTTACCTGCAAATGCATCTGATAAGTCGGTGACTTGGACGTCTTCTAATACAGCGGTTGCTACTGTTTCTTCGACAGGAGAAGTAATTACATTAGCAGAAGGGAATGTTATTATTACAGCACAAAGTAGTAATGCACAGGTGAATGCATTATGTACAATTACCGTGGAAAATGAAGAAATAGTAGGAGGTTGTGAAAGTGCAACACCAATTACTTTAAATTTCTCATATGATGGTGTAGAAGAACAATGTTGGGTAGTATCTGGTACTATTAATTATATTAACTCTTGGGGTACGCAATCTGTTACTATTAATGGGGTTGATATTACAAACCTTTGGGTGAATAACTTTCCTGCAAAAGAGAATGGGAAATATTACATCACTTTTAAGGGGGCTGAATCTTGGGCGCATATCGAAATTGAAGGAGCAGGTAATTCTAATCAGAGAGAAAGTTTGAATAGTGAACTCAATAAGGTTTCTTCTAAGGTATATCCAAACCCTATTTCTACAGGTAGTGTTCATATTAGTCATCCTATTGAATCTCTAGGAGCAGAAATAAATATTTTTGATGTAGAGGGAAAGAATGTTTATTCTTCTATTGTCACATCAGAAGAAACAAAAATAGATAAAAAGACCTTCAATAAAGGATTGTATATTATTACTATTCAGTATTTAGATAAGGTTGAAAAGATAAAATTAGTTGTGCAATAATTATTGTATTGTAAATTGGAATAGAACTTCTCTTCTGCTATGTGGGAGAGAAGTTTCTTTGTTTAAATACATTACTACCGTTTAAATAATACACTGAGTAAGGTTTTTATTATTGAGATATCAGCAGAGTCTAGTTTCAAATCTATGTTTATTAAACAGTCTACTTTCGTTTATCTGTCTTATTCTAAATAGTATTCTTAACGTATAGTTAACTTGTTAAAAATAAACAGGTTGGGTGTTTACTTCATCTTAGAAAACGAAATGTTTTTTATATGAAGGGAGTTTTTGTCTACATCAATAACAGTGGAAGTCGTAGGGTTGTCGTACCTAAAAAAATAGAACTCAAGATCCAATAGCTAATATTTGAGTGTTCTAAATACACTAATAAATATTTTTTATGATGAAAAGAATTATTTTTTTATTTACTATGATTTTGACGAGCCATTTACTACTTGGTCAGTCGCTAAACTCAGTAAACTATCCACATGGTAATATGCCAAGTGCAAGAAGCAACAGTGCAGCAATGGCTTCTTATAATAACTGGAAAAACGGTTATTTAGAGTATTGTAACGAAACAGGAGAATTTAGAGTAAGATTCGATAACCCTAGCCAATCTGTTTCTGAAGGTATTGCATACGGTATGCTTCTTTCTGCTTATGCAAAAGACAGAGATGTTTTTGATGGTCTAACAAAGTACTATAACCGTTTTAAAAATGCGGATGGTGTAATGGATTGGAAAATCCAAGGTTGTTGGGAAGTAGCTACAGATTGTGGCTACGGTGATGGCCGATGCACAGGTGGTGCTGCCGATGCAGAATTTGATTATGCTTTTGCTCTAATAGTTGCAGAAGCAAATTGGGGTAGCGGAGGAGCTCTAAATTATGGAGCTTTAGCCAGAGACATGATTGGTATTATTAAAGACAAAGAAATCTCTTCAACGCTTGTGCCTAGACCTGGCCCAGGTTGGGGTGGCGATAACATTACTAACCCATCTTATTTTACACCTGCTTACTTTAGAGTATTTGGAGAATATACTAACGATCAAGGCTATTGGAATGGAGTGGTAGCAAAATGTTATGAGATACTAGCTAACATAAAATCAACTTTAAACCCTTCTTATGGATTAGTTCCAGACTGGTGTACTTCGGGTGGATCTTTTTCTGGTGATGCTAGTGGATATTTTCAAGGTGGAACAAAATATCATTACGATGCGGCTCGTACTCCTTGGAGAATGGCAACAGATTATGCTTGGTTCGGTGTTTCTGAAGCAGGTGATTACATAAATCAAAGTTACCAATTTACAGAAGCAAAAGGTGGCTTAGGAAGTATTGTAGATGGTTACAATATGGATGGATCATCTTACGGAACAAATAACAGTGCAACTTTCTCTGGAGCATTTGCAACATCTTATATGTATGCACCAGCAGGTCAGGATAAGATAGATGGAGCGTATAACTATTTAGTAAATAAATCGCCAAGTGGCTATTTTAACACTACGTTGTACGCTTTGTACATGTTTACAATTACAGGTAACTTCTGGAATCCATTAGAGGGCGGACCTGTAGAATGTACTGCTGTAGCTCTTCCTGCTCAAATAGAAAGCGAAGATTTTTGTGCAATGTCTGGAATACAAGTAGAAGCTACTTTAGATAATAACGGTGGGTCTAACATTGGTTACATTGATGACGAAGATTGGATGAGTTACAAAATTTCTGTAGCTGAAGCTGGCAATTATAAAGTATCGTATAGAATTGCTTCTTTAAACGGGGGTAACGAACTACAAATTGATACAAATGCAGGTGCAAATGTTTTAGGTACAGTTGCAATACCTTCTACAGGTGGATGGCAAAACTGGGAAACTGTTGAACATACAATAGCTTTATCAGCTGGTGAATATGAAATTGGTATTAAAGCAAACATTGGAGGTTTCAACATCAATTGGTTTTCTTTTTCTAAAGTTGGTGGTAATGATATTGCTGTTTCAGGCTTAAATCTTCAAGCGAATGCAACAACTTTAAAAGTGAATGCTACAACTCAATTATCAGCAGAAGTAGTACCTGCAAATGCTACCGATAAAAGTATTACGTGGTCGTCTTCAAACACATCAATTGCTACAGTAAGTTCAACAGGAGAAGTAGTAGCTGTTGCAAAAGGACAAGCAACAATTACGGCTCAAAGTAGTAACGCACAAATTAATGCAGCAGTAATGATTACTGTGACAGAAGGTGATGAAACTGGAGGTTGTGAAACTTCACAGCCTATAACATTAGATTTTTCTTATGATGGTGTAGAGGAACAATGTTGGGTTACTTCTGAAGATATTGATTATATCAACTCTTGGGGGGCACAATCTGTTACAATTAATGGAGTAGATGTAACAAATTTATGGATGAATAATCTTCCTGCAAAGCAAGACGGTAAATATTATGTTACTTTTAAAGGACAAGAAAGTTGGGCACATGTAGAGATTATGGGAACGTCTTCTAATGGACGTACATCTGCCGAGTCTTTAACTTCTAACTTTACAGAAACAGTAGTTTATCCAAACCCTGTTACAGAAGAAGATGTATTTATTAATCATCCTGCTAACACTATAGGTGCACAAGTAAGAGTATTTGATTTGGAAGGTAAAACTATCTATTCTACTCAAACAATATCAAATAAAACACAAATAGCAAGAAGTGTCTTTAATAAAGGGCTTTATATTATTACAGTTGAATATGTAGATAGTATTCAAAAAATTAAATTGATTGTAAAGTAATTTCACATCAATTTTAACAGAAAGAACTTCTCTTCTATACTGTAGGAGAGAAGTTTTTTTTATTCTATTTTTTTAGGAAAGAACTAAATTAAAGTTGTTACTTTTAGCGTTAACAATTTTTTATGCAAACATGATTATATTGGAGTGTTTACTCCTACTATATTCTAACGATATTTATTTTACCAGCTATGAAACAACTAACACTCTTCTTACTTCTAATTTCATTAAAAATGTATGGGCAACTTCCTGTTTTTCATACGCTCTCTATGAAAGATGGTTTGCCTCACAATACAATAAATCAGTTTTGTCAGGATGACTTTGGGTTTATTTGGGTGGCAACAGATAATGGATTATCAAGGTATGATGCACATTCTTTTAAAAATTATACGAAGTCAACGAGTAAGGGTCTTTCAAACAATCAAGTACTTTCTCTTTTATATATTAATGAGAAAGAATTTTGGGTTGGAACAGCAAGTTCTTTAGATCTTTTTAATATAGAAGACGATACCTTCAAACAATACCCATCAAAAAGTCCGTACAGCAATTATGATGTACCAATAATGAGAATTCTATCATTATCAGATTCAGTTTTAATAGTAGGAACAAACGGTGGTGGTGTTAGAGGATTTAATACGAATACGAAGAGTTTTTTTTCGATTGTAAATAAGAGAATAGTTAAAGATGTTGGAATAAGAATAGAGAATTTATTTTTAGATAAAAGAGGACAATTATGGATTTTTTCTCATGAGAAAGGAATTGTTGTTCTTAATTCTACAATGGATAAAATTGTTTATGAGTTTACTGGTTACGATAAATATGAACCATTTTTTGCATTTAGTGATGCCGAAGATATTGGTAATAATACACTACTTATTTCTTCTTATGGAGATGGTTTATATAAATATGATATCACAACATTTCAGTTTTCTAAAGTAAATTATTCAGCTTCATCTAAAAGTACATCATCACTTATTTTTGATCTAGAACAGAGTAATGGTAAGTTATATATTGCCACAGATGGGCAGGGTATTTATACTTATGATATAGCATCAGGAAAGAGTACACATTGGGATAAGAAAGTAAACCAAGCCAATGTATTAGCTAATAATGTGGTGAGATCATTATTTATTGATAAAAAACAAAACCTCTGGGTGGGACATTATCAAGGAGGAGTAAGTATTAAAAACCACACAAAAGGATTAAAAAGTATTCCATATAATCCAACAGAAAAATATTCTTTAAGCCACTCTCAAGTAGCAACATTACTTTATGATAAAGATAAATTATGGATCGGTACAGATGGCGGAAAACTAAATGTTCTATCAGAAGGGAAAGTTCAAGTGGTAGATCAATTGTGTAATCGTGATGTTCCTGATAAAATTCTAAGCTTATATAAAGATAGTAGAGGATGGATTTGGATGGGAACCTACTTGGAAGGAGTCTACATTTATCAGCCAAAAGAAAATAAATTTATTAATATAGAAAAGGATTGGGGAATAGAATTACCAGATAGAGATGTACGGTGTTTTTATGAAGATATACACCAAGAAATGTGGATTGGAACACATGGTGGAGGTGTTCTTATTCTTGATTTAAAAGATAAATCTGTAGAGCTTTTACAATCCCATGATCCAAATAGTAACTTATCTATCAATTTTATTAGAGCAATTACTAGAGATAGCTATGGCTTGATCTGGATGGGAACATCTTACGGTTTAAACTGTTATGATCCTGTTCAAAAAAGATGGAGAGTTTACTTGCCAGAAGATGAAAATTCTACATTAAAAAATGGATATATCAATGCTATTCATGAAGATACTAAAGGCCGTTTATGGATAGGAACTGGAGAAGGACTGTACCAATACAATAGAAATAAAGACAGTTTTAGTGTACTAAAGAAAAAAGATGGATTATCAAGTGATATCATTGTAGGGGTAATTGAAGATAACAATCAGAACTTATGGATTACTACAGATAATGGACTTTCAAAAGTGAAGGAGGATGAAACAATCATTCGATTTGATGAAAGTGATGGACTTATAGAAAATACTTTTTTTCACGGAGCAGTCGAAAAGTCTCCAACAGGAGAAATCTACTTAGGTACGGTAAACGGATTAGTGTTTTTCACACCCAAAGAGATAAATGAACAACACGAAAAAATTGATGTAATTTTTACGGGATTAAAAATATTTAATGAGGATATTTCTGTGGGTAAATCAATTAACGATAGAGTTGTTTTAGATAAACCGCTTTTAATGAAAGAGGAACTTCAATTCTTTAAAAAAGAGAATGTACTCACATTTACCTTTTCTGCCGTTACTTACGCTTATTCAGAAAAAGTGACTTTTGAATATTACTTGGAAGGTTTTAATAAATATTGGATCACTTTGCCTAAAGGACGATCTGTTACTTTTACCAATTTAGACCAAGGTGATTATACTTTACGAGTGAGAGTAAATAATATGGGGCCTGTTCAGCCATCAAAAGCAATAAAATTTAAGATACTTCCACCTTTTTACGAAACCAGATCATTTAAAATAATAATTGGTGTAATTGTGCTCTTTTTATTTTGGTTGTTTTGGCGTTTAAGGTACCTCAAAATGAAAAGAGAAAAAGAATTCTTAGAACGTGAAGTAGAACTAGAAAGAGTTAAGTCTGAGCAGGATCAAATTAAATTAGAAAAACTACAGCTAGAAAGTGAAGTAAAAGAGAAAAAAGCCGAATTGGATCTTCATAATACCAAATTGATGTCTAATACTTTACTTATGGTCAATAAAAATGAAATGATGAATCAGGTGAAATCAAACATAAATAATTTCTCTGATAATATAGAAAATGAAGAAGTAAAGAAAGAAGTAGGAGGGTTACTAAAAATAATTGATACAGGCTTTAAGATTGAAGATGATTGGGAATATTTTGAACAACATTTTGACCAAATTCATAAAGACTTCTTTAAAAGAGCGAAAGAAAAATACCCAGATTTAACGCTTACCTATTTAAAATTAATGGCTTATTTAAAGTTAGAACTGACTACCAAAGAAATAGCAACACTATTAAATATTTCTACAAGAGGTGTAGAAAAAGCTAGATACCGTTTAAGAAAAAAAATTGGTTTAAATGCTGGTGAAAACTTTAAAGACGTGCTGGATAATATCTAATGCTCTAAAGTGAACGAAAACTGTACTACTATGGAAATCTCGTGTTCGATAGTGAACAAGTGTAAATGTAATTAATTGTATATCTGTGTCTTAATTAGCTGATATTTAGGTGGTTGTATTTTATTGGCATAACTATGGATTTACTATAGACAAATAACAAGTGTCAAATTAATTACATAACATTACTATGAAAACTCTAATTACATCTTTAATCGCAACTTTATTCTCTATTACATTATTTGCTGCTGCTCCAGTTGAAAAGCCATCTAATGCTACTGCAGAAAAATTAGTTGAAATGATAGAAAATACAACTTCATCTGATTGGGCAACTTACGCTAAAGCAGCTGAATTATCTATTAATTGGAATGGAGATTTAGCTTTAGCAAAAGAATGGATAGACCATGCAATTACAGTAGAAAGAAATAATAAAACATTAGAAATATTAGGTGACTATTATGCTCGTTTAGGTGACGAAGAAAAAGCATTTTCAGCTTATATGGAGGCAATTGAAATTAATATTACGAACACAGAAAATATAGACCGTTTACAAAGAAAAGTAATGGTTTACGCTAAAGAACTTAAGAAATAGTATTCAGTAGTTAAGTTAAATTTTATTAGTATCCCTGAAGTGTATTTAGTTACATTTCAGGGATTTTTTTTATTTAACCCAATTTTAGAAATCGTAATTAAGTGAATCTTTACTCATTTAAATGGTCAACATCCTTCACAATGTTTTTAACTTTACATACTATTTTTAAAGGAGCTATGGAAGAGAGAATAAGAAGAACGGTGACAAAGCAATGTAAGGTGATTTTTCCTAATACATTGAACGCCAATAATACTTTATTTGGCGGAGAAGCTATGAAATGGATGGACGAAGTAGCTTATATAACAGCCACGAGGTTCACAAGGCAGAAAATGTTTACTTTAAAAACGGAAGATATTAAGTTTTTAAAGACAATTGCACCTAATAGCATTGTAGAAGTAATTGGCAGGGTGGAAAAAGCAGACCCAATTAAATTACGTGTGGTGTTAGAAATGTATGCAGAAGACATGTTTTCTGATACTAGAGAAAAAGTAATGGAAAGCGTATTTATTTTTGTAGCGTTAAATGATAACAATAAGCCTGTAAGAATTGATTACAGTAGGTTCGAAAGAGAATTTGCTTTGGCTTAATAAAATATTTAAATGAAGAAGAGCGTATCATCTACTAAGTAATTGATGATACGCTCTTCTTGTTTTTTGATGGAATATTTTTTTAGATTTTATACTATTTCATAACGGTTAAACCTAACCTAGTATTAACGCTTATTATAGGGGTAAAAATGTCTAATTCTATTTGGGAGATGTCTTTAATATGTCAATCGTTCATCTTCAATCAAAAACATTATGCATACAAAAAAAATACTTTTCGCAGCTTTAGTTGCCCTTAGCTTTTCATGTTCAAAAAATAAAGAAAGTGATATAAAACCTAAAAAAGACATAGAAGGTTTCCGTACTGAAGAAGTAGTTAGTAAAGCAAATAAAGAAAATAAAGAAAATAGCTCAATAAAAATAGCAGGTTTAACAAGTCATATTTCTAGTACAGGTATTGTTGCTTATGATTATCCGGGGTCACCAAAGGGATCTGAGCTATTAACTAAACAAGAATTATACGATTTAATTAATAAATCTTCTATTTCAGCAGAAGAAAAGAAATGGGCAGATGGTTTTATTTCAGAAGTAAATAAAGCCAGAGAAGCTTATAGAAATGGAGCTGCAGCTTGGGAAAGTTACCTTAAAGATTATTTAGGTGTTGATTTAAACAAGAAGTTAGTTCAAAACCAAATGAGTTATGCAGAAGTAAGTAATCAAATTTCTAAAACTGGGCATAACCCTCAGGATGTTACTTATGATGAACAACTTACAATTGGTTGTTATAAGTGGAGTGTATTTTATCTTTCTCATGTAAATAGAATAGATAAATGGGAATTTTATGCTACTGTAGATGGTAGATCTGATAGTGCTCCAGGTAAAAAAACTTTAGATGGACATGGTGATTTTAGTACTGATCCTAAAAGATGGATTGGTTTTGAATTAAGTAAAAAAGAAGAAAAAGGTTCTGCAGAAATAATGGGACCTAGATGGAAAGCAGATAGTGACCCAAAAAATGCAGTTAAAGGGTGGATTGTTGATGATGGAAATGGCCCTGCCAATAAAGGAACATGGGGACATAGACAAGCTATCTTAAATGAGAAATTTACTAAAGCTGGTGGATATGGTGATAGCGTAGAAGGTGCCGGAATGGGACGTTTTAAGTAGAAATTATACATGACTAACCTACAAACATATAGCCCTCTTTGTTGAAAAATGAAGGGGGTATTTTTTTGTTTAATTTTAGCTTGTGATAGGTTCAATATAGTTTTTCAGCATTCCATTTAATAAAAAAGTCCTTTATCCATTTGGATAAAGGACTCATATAAAACTGATTTTTATTTATTTCTTCACTATTTTTTTATGAATGATACCCTCTTTTGTCGTCAATTCTAATAGGTAGACTCCACTAGAAATAGTACCAATATTAATATTTTTTCTGCCAACCATATCAAAAGCATCTTGTGTAATTAAATGCCCTGTATTAGACAGTAACCTATAACGATTAAATAGAAGATCACTTTCAATAGTAAATGTATTATCAAAAGGCATAGGGTATGTCTTAATATTGGCCTTTAATTCACTAACAAGTGAAGTGACACTGGCATCTGGAGAAATTTTAAAATTTATTTGATAAATTTTATCATCAGTAAGTGCATGTTCAATTATAAATAATACTGAGTCATAGGTAACAATATCTACCTCTTTTGCATTATACATTATACTATCTGTAAGAATACGCTCAATTCTAAAATTAGTTGAATCTGTAAACACCTCTGTTCCGTAGCTAATTGTACCGTGTATAGTAGAAGTAAGCATACGAAGATTCGTTTCCATTGGAATCTGATCTAAATAAAGTGAATGGTATAATTGCTTAGATACAGGCACTGAAGTATTACTAGGAGCTTTAATTGTTCCTGCATAGATATTGGTAAAATCATCTTCAGCCATAATATCAATTATTACAGTATACATGCTCGATGTATTCTTTACACTATCAGAAACCATAATAGTAAACTCATCTGTAGAGATATCTTCACTTGTTAATTGATACTGAATAATGTTGTTGTCAATATCATCTTGTGAGAAATAATCTACTTCTGAACCTAAAGAAATATTGTATAGTAAACCATGTTCAGGAGCATCAATCACTTGATAATTAATCATTTCTGAACTAGATAAATCATCAGAAAAATGAAGATCATCATGCGTAATCATAACATCCGTACTGTCAATATGCAAAAACAAATCGGTCATTGTTATCATTTCAGGCACATCATCATCAATAGCATTTAATGTAATTATAAAGCTTTGGGTAGAAGAAGTTAATGTACCGTCAGAAACATAAAAAGTAAAATGATCTTCAGTGGTATTGCTATGATCATGTGTATATTTAATACTGCCACTTGCAATATCACTTAATGTAAAATAGCTGCCTGAATTGTACCTCTTTCTACCTTTACTCATCTTACCGTTAGAAACACCATCAACAATAAAGAATTTCAAGTTATTATTATCAATATCTACATCTGTAGCAGCAAGAATTGAAGTAGATAAATTAATAGATTCTCCCTCATCAATAGTTGCTCCTGTATTTATTGATACAATAGGAGCATCATCATCAATAGGACTAATTACAAAATAGAAGGTTTCTATTGCTGAGGTTTGTGTCCCATCTGTAATTTTTATTTTGATTGAGTCTAAAACAGTATTACTACCATTGTGAGTGTATTTTATTTGTGATCCATCTACCTGGTTTTGCGTAAAAGTACTATTAGCAGAAAGTGTTTTTCTACCTATTGATAAACGACCATTTGTTACATTACTTAGTAAAGTATAAGTTAATCCATTGTTATCAGAATCAGTATCTTCAGCTACTAAATTACTATTTGATATATTCGCAGCATCACCTTCTAAAAGTGTAAGGCTTGTATTAGTGGTCAATACTGGAGCGTCATCATCAATTGCGGTAATAATAATCTGCTCTGTAAATACTGTAGTGGTATTAATACCATCGCCTAAAGTAAAGCTAAACTGATCTGAAGTTGTGTTGGTATCATCGTGCTCGTAAGAGATGTTTCCAATATCACCAAACAAGAAGGTTTCGTTTAATGCGATTACAGTACCATTATTTTTTAACTGACCATTTACAGGTAAACTAGTTATTGTTACAATAATAGCTGCATTATCAATTTCACCATCTGTTGCATCAAATTCAGCTGAACTAAAGTTTAAGGTAGCACCCTCCAATAACAGAGAAGTATTTTCTACCACCATTGTTGGTGCATCATCATCTAATAATGTAATTGAAATGGCAAAAGTAATTTCTGCAGTGGTGTTGGTTCCATCTGTGAGCGTAAAAGCTAACTGGTCCGAACTAGTATTACTGTCATCATGCTGATACATTAAATTAGCAACATCAGCTCTGGTAAATGTATCGCCAACAGATAATATCGTTGATGATAAAGTTAAATTACCATTGGTAGGTATTGTGGTTAATGTGTAAAGAAGACTACTTAAATCTGTATCATTATCACTTATATCAAGTAAAGTAGAAGAGAACGTGAAATTGCCACCTTCATCTATAGTTTTACCTGTATTTACTGTAATGTAAGGGAGGTCATCATCTATTGGATTAATAGTAGTTGTAAACGTTTTAACTGTAGAAGTATTTGTACCGTCTGTTACGGTAAAATTGAAATTATCTGCAGTTGAGTTACTTCCGTTATGAGTATAGACAACTATAAAATCTGATAAATGAGAAAGGTTGAATGTGCTTCCTATTGTAAGTGGAGTTCCACTTAGTGCTAATGTACCTTGAGTAGGAACACTACTTAATGTGAAGTTTAAACTACTAGCATCAGTATCATTATCTAAAGCATTTAACATGGCTAATGATAACGCATAATTTCCGCCTTCATCTATTGTATTTCCTGTATTTAATGTGATATATGGAACATCATCATCTACAGGGGTAATTGTAGTGGTAAATGTTTTTACTACTGAAGTATTTGTGCCATCTGTTACAGTAAAATTGAAATTATCGGCAGTAGAATTACTGCCATTGTGGGTATAACGTACCATAGCATTTGATATATCAGCAGTGGTAAATGTTCCATTAGTACCTATTGCAGTACCGTTAACAGTAATTGTACCTTGACTAGGGGCACTATTTAATGTATAGGTTAAAGTAGTATCATCAGTATCTGTATCAGAAGCAGATAACATTGTACTGGTAAATAAATAGTTTCCGCCTTCATCAATTGTGTTTCCTGTATTATTTACAAGAATAGGCGTGTCATCATCTACAGGAGTTATAACTATACTAAAGGTAGCAATATCTGAAACAGCTTTTAAATCGGTGACAACAAAGTTAAAACTATCAGAAGTTGTGTTACTTCCATTATGAACATACTTGATATCTCCATTAATTAGACTGCTCTGTAAGAATGCATTATCTGCCTCCATTACAGTTGTACCTTGATAGTATAATGTACCATTTGTAGGAACAGTAGCTAACATAAAAACAAAATCAGCATCGTCTGCATCGCTACCAAAAATTAAGGTATTGTCTATTGTAAATTCACTACCCTCTGTTGTTGTTTTCCCCGTATTAATAGTAACTAAAGGAGGGGCGTTTTGAGTAATGGTAAAATTGAAAACTGTAATTACAGAATAATTTATTCCATCATATACTCTGAAACTAAAACTATCTGATGTAGCTGTTGCTCCATTATTTTGATACGAAATATTTCCATCTATTAAATCTTGTAAACTGAATTCACTACCTGTTGTTAATGGAGTAGTGTTTAAGTAAAGTGTACCAGATTGAGGAAGAACATCGTCTATCACAATCTTGAGATTACTATCTGTATCATCTGTATCTGTAACATTAAGTACAAGTGTAGTAAAAATATATGTATCGTTAACCAGTACTGTTTGGTTATTATTTATTGATACAGTTGGTGCTTGGTTGGTTATAGAGTAATTAAAAATAGCAATACTACTTGCATCTGTACCATCAGAAATTGTAAAGGTAAAAGAATCTGAGGTAGCAGATGGATCAGAAGGTGAATAAGTAAATGCACCATTATTAATCTCTGCTAAAGTTACTTGACTACCCGTTGTAAGTGCATTGTCATTTAAATAGAGTGTACCCCTAGTAGGAAGTACATCATCTATAATTAAATATAAATCTACAGCATCATTATCTGTATCAGAAGCATTAATTTCTGAAAGTGTAAAAGTATGTGTAGCAGAATGACTTAGAGTTTTACCTGTATTTACAGTAACTGTTGGAGCATCATTAACGGCAGTAATTGTCCAAGCAAAGGTTTGTTCTGATGTTGTATTTGTACCATCTGAGACAATAAAATTAAAACTATCCGTTGTAGTTTCATCACCGCTATGTTCGTATGTAAGGTTTTCGATATTACTACTGTTAAAAGTAGCAGCTACTGTAACTGGTGTACCGTTTAATTTTAGGGTACCATTTATAGGTAAACTATTGATTGTAAAAACAAGAGTAGCATCGTCAGAGTCTTCATCACTTGCTGTAAATTCTGTTACTGTAAATGTATGAGTTGTTCCTTCATTAATTGTTTTTCCATTGTTTGTTACTACGGGAGGGGTATCGTCTACAGGTGTAATAGTAAAACTAAAATTTTGTATTGTTGATGTATTTGTACCATCTGAAACAGTAAATGAAAACTGATCTGAAGTAGTATTACTATGGTTATGTATATACGATAGCTGATCTATTTCTGTATTTGTAAAAGTACTTTGGGTAGTAAGTGGAGTACCTGATTTATATAAAGTACCATTTGTTGGCAGGGTAGAAATAGCAAATATTATTGATGTATCTTCAGAGTCTTCATCAGATGCTAATAATTGAGTACTACTTATATTAGCTGTAGCTCCTTCTGCTAAAGAAGTTCCTGTATTATTTGACAGCGTAGGTGTGGTGTCATCTATTGCGGTAATCGTGATATTAAATGTAACATTAGTGATTTCATCTTTCCCATCTGACAATGTAAATATCACTTGGTCTGAAGTAGTATTTGATCCATCATGTGTATAGCTCACTCGATTGTTATTTAAATCAGTTTGTGTAATAGAAGTAGCAGCGGCTTTTCTACCGTCATTATCTTCTAAGTACAATTGCCCATTAGTAGCAGAAGTAGTAACAGTAAAAGTTAAATCTGTTCCTGATTCTTCTACATCAGAGGCTGATAAATAATTAGGTGTAATAGTACCGTCTCCGCCCTCGTTAAGTGTAAGGGTATTATTTGTAGCAACTGCTGGGGGAGTGTTTGGAGTCTGTTCTGTACCATTAAGTTTTATATCGTCTAATGCAACTCCCCATCCATAACCGTCATCAATACCTTCTTCATGCTTAAAAGCGATATAAATGGATTGCCCATCATAAGCAGATAAATCAACAACTTTTTCTGTCCATTCATGAGATTGAATTGTATAAGCAGGTACAACAGCCGTAAAACTTGATATGTCATTTGTAGTTGTGGATACTAAAACTGAAAGTTCTTCATGTGCAAAATCATTATCATAGGAAGCGTACCAATAGGATAGGTCTACATCAGTAAAATTAGTAAGGTCTATTTGTTTTGAAATTAACCAATTCTTTGGTCCTAATTCACCATAGTTAACTTCTTCATAAGAATCACTAGCAATCAAACAACCTGATTTTGGAGTTATTAATGAAACATCTCCTTGTGGAAAATCATTTTTAGTATCTGTAACATACCAATTGTGGCCATCACCGTCTTCATCAACAGTAGTCCAATCTGTAGGAATAGTACAAGATCCATCACCTATTGTTTCTAAAAAGATGAAATTTTGTATTGTAATACTACCTGAAGTTGTAGTTGTAGATGGTATTTCTTCTACAGAATTTAAAGAAAACTTAGTAAAAGAAGCATCTAAAATATTTCCTTCTGGAGCACTATTATTTAATGTGTATACTAACCAAAAACTATTATCTCCTTTAGCCAAAGCAATGTCACTCGTAAATACCATTTCACCGTTAGGGTTAGATATTGGAGTACCATACAGAACAGCATCATCTAAAGAGTTGGAAGAACTGTAATATAATGAGGCACTATTTAAATCACTCACATCTGTAGTGCCATCAGTAGTGAATGTCATACTGTTTATAGTAAGTGGATTTAAAATGCCACAAACAAAAGGAGTAACAGATAATACTGACACAGTACTTCCTGATTTTGTAACAGCTGCACTTGGATTATTTGGACTGATGTCATCAAACATCATATCAACATCATCTTTAAAGAGTCTAAATAATGCAAATCTTCTGTCGGTTTCTCCAGTACTAGGATCATCTGACCATCCAAATTGATAAAGGCGATCTCCATATTCTAAAATTTCATACCCCCAATCATTATTTAAACCACTTTGATATACAATTCCATCATCAGAAAATGAAGTATCTAAATTCCCATCTGTATCCCATCTTGCTATAGTTGTACCGTAAGAACCACCTGTAACTAAAAATTTACCATCAGATTGTAAGGTAGATCCATGTACTTCTACACTATAAGTTCCATAGTCTGGATCAACAACAAAAATTTCATCAATTCCATCATCAGAAAAAGAAGTATCATAAGAACCATCAGCGTTTAATCTTACGGCAGCCATAGTTCTATATACATTACCGTCAGCATGTAGGTTATTACTATTACCGCCAATATAAATTTTACCGTTACTGTCTTCATGAATACCTTTACCCGCTGAATATTTACTACCTAAATCAATAATTTTAACTCCATCTCCATCAAAAGATGTGTCAATAGCTCCATTACTTGTAATTCGACAAGCAAAAGCTTCATTTTGGTTACTACTTCCAAATATTACATTTGCTCCACCGGTAGCTAAAATGTCACCATCAGAAGCCATGCACATGTTTGAAAGTCCTTCTGAAAAAGTTCCCTCTTGAGAGACATTTACTTTTAATGATCCGTTACTACCAAAAGATGTATCTATACTTCCTGTAGTAGTAAATCTCATAAATAAGATCTTGTCATCGTTCTCATTAGATGATCCTCCAACTACAATTTTTCCATCAGACTGTATAATCACATCATTAAAATATGTATGACTACTTCCTGATGATAAGTGTGAAACCATACCATCCCCAGAAAAGCTTGTATCTTTTAAACCATGTTCTGTAAGTTTTAAAATAACACCGTGGAGTTTACCTGGACTTGGAGTTGCTGCATTACCAACAATATAAATCTCATTTTCACTATTAACAGCAATTCCATAAGGATGTTGATAATAATTAAAGAAATCTGCTTTTGTCCATCCATTAGTTCCAAATGTGGTGTCTAAAGTTCCATCATTATTAACTCTACAAATACCAAATTTAGCTGTACTACCTTCATAGGTAGAACCAACCATTAACATTTTTCCTTCATAAGTACCAGAGGTATAAATGTAGGCAGTGTTTAATTGTGATTTTCCTTCTGGATGTTTAAATCCATGACTTCCATATTGGCAATCAAAATCACCTGGTTGTGCATAGCTACTCAAAGAATAGAGTAGGGTAAGTGAAGTTAGAATAAATGTTCTAAGGGTAAATAGTATGCTTCTCATTTTAAATGGGTAAATAAGTTAATAGGATAAATAGTAGTTTTAAGTCAATTATGATATTATTACAAATACCAACGAGTGCATAACATTTTCTTATTTGAAGAAGTTCTTTAATAGTTTTTAAGAAAGGTTTAATGATGTAATAGAAAAAAGTATTTGATAGGTATTATAAAAGTGAATTGTTAATAACTTAACGATTTTGCTATACCTTACATAATACTATTTGAATGTTCATAGCTATAAAATGGATCATTATCCATTTTTATAGTACTATAGAGATAATATTACGTAAAAGTTGATGTACGGAGTAATAGAGTTCACCTGTGTAATGTATTTGTTGTTGTAAATGATTTAGCTAAAAATATTTTATAATTCTTTTATTAAAAAAGGCCTCACTCTAAAAAAAGAGAAAGGCCAAATATCGTTTAATCAAAATGTTGAAAGTCGTAAACTTCTTTGATAAAAAGATACTTTTAAATAGTATTTGTTAGTATTAAAATAAGTTTTAAGCAGTACAACAATTTAGGGTAAATATCATAGTATATCACTGTAATATTATCTCATAGCGAGATATTGTTAATTTTATAAAGCGAATATAATCCCTTTATTTGTGATTACATATTAAAGGAGGTGTTTAGTGTTAAGGGTGGGTTTAATAATATGCTTTTTGTGTTTTTTTGATAGGAGGAGAGAGGATGATCAATTTTTTATAAAAAACTAATAACCTCTTCAAAGTATTTTTAATTAAAAACATGTATGTTAGGAATACATAAATTTCCTTTATTAGGAAGCATAGTTGTTAACTCACTAAGTTAATGGTTATGTAGCCCATATCTATTACAACCTAGTTCAGTAGGTAAATTAAGGGAGATGTTCTTTATTCTTTTTGTAAGAATAGAATGGTAGGCGTTTTTATTAATAGTTGTAGAATTTTGATATGATTTTTCTACAATAATACGTTTATTCGATGCCAATTTTTTTAAATAGACTAATGTAAAAACATAGTCTTTATCTAAGTCATAGAGTTTGACGATTAAGCCTGGAAGTCCCTTAAATTTGTATGGGCCTTCAGCAATTGGAACTTGTTTTGTAAACCAAGCTTCGTAGGTTTTATTACCATAAGAACAAGTGGCTTTTTGACAAACATAACCTTCAATCCTTTTTTTCTCGTTAGAGATTTTCCAGTCTAATATTGTAGCAATTGATTCTGTATAAGAGTAAATATCAAAACCTACTCTGTTGTAATGTATAATCTGATCATTCTCTCTAAAAAGTTCACTTTGTAGATTTAATGGAGCTGCAGAATTATCATCAATTGTATAGTTTAAATGATCTTTACTTACATTTGAACTCATATTGAATTCATCAGAAAGTAATTTTTCATGGCTACTAAATTTTGATTTGTTATCTGCTCCAATTTGTAGAACAAATGAATTAATGTAGAAAGTGTTATCAGAATTATCATCTTTAAAATCAAATCTATAAAAAGCTTCAATTTTTAAAGGTGTCAGAAAATCATACAAAGATGATTGAGCACAAACACAAAAGGTAAACACAAAATAAATTAGTAAAAATAGAATAAAGTGCTGAGATAGCTTTGTCATTATTTTGAAATAGTTATAAAAAAAATTAAGAAAAGTAACCAAGCCAATAGCATCCTAAAGACTTGATTACTTAGTGTTAGTTGTTTCGGTTTTTAGCTAACTGATTGACAAGAATTATTAAATGTTACTCTTATCTCTACAATTCATTCTTATAAATGAAAATCAGGTTTGCAGATATGTTTTATAAAATACTTGGGTCTAATCTATCTTAGGTTACAGTATTTGTGCACAAGAAAGAATAGATTGATCCAATTAAAATCCCTATCAAAACTTTGAAATATAGTGACAGAGTGTATCCTAATGTTTTTGACTTAGAGTTTTATCATAAAAACAATGTTTAAACTTTTAAGAAAAATGGAACAGAGTATACTGTTAGTATACTATTTACTGAAAGTTAGATTGTAGTAGGTATACATAAATCATAGTATTATTAAAAATAACTTATAGGTCAATTTATCATTTTAAAATGACAAGGTGATACCTAATTTTTACCTTGAATATGGCTATGAAGATTACATTTAAAAATGGATGATAACCTATGATTATCTACTTATATATGTCGGAATAATAGTTATATTTTTCTAAATGAAATTAATACAGTTTCTGATTTTAAATAGTTGTTATTTAGATGAATAGGTCTATTGATCCCTAAAGTAAGTTAATATTTATATATCAATTTGTGAATGAAACTTAAAGAATAGTATTAATTACATTTGTTAACTATTTTATGTTAAAAAATAGTTGAGTATACAGGTCAAAAACTGCTTTATTAAAAAAAGGTTACCCCTTTTTGTATAAGGAATAACCTTTTGCATTCTTATCACTTTTAATAATTTATACAACCGTTATCTGGTATTAAGTTTTATCTACTTATTATAGCGTCAGTAGTACTATCTGGATCATTTTTTACATTGCCAGAAGCTCTAGGAGCACCTAAAAGTAAAACTCCTGCAGCATGAGGAGCTGCCATCGATGTTCCACTTTTAAGACCATATTGTCCATTTATTGTAGTAGACAGAACACTAACACCAGGAGCAGCCCAATCTACAGAAGCACCAAAATTAGAAAAATAGGCGAAAGTGTCTGTACTATCAATTGCTGAAATTGTATAGACATTGGTACCGTCAGCTCCTGCTGGAGAAACATTACTTGTATTTTGAGATTCATTTCCGGCAGCAAGAATAAATTTGATACCTTTAGCTGCTGCAACTTTTACAGCTCTGTCTAAAGATGCATTTCTTGGAATACCAAGGCTCATATTTGCTACATCGCCACTTTGCCCATTTGTACCTACAAAATTAACACCTTCAATTATCCCAGAAGCAGTTCCTCCGCCATAGTAAGTAACAACTTTAACAGGAATAACAGATGCTCCTGCAGCTACACCTACTACACCAATACTGTTATCTATTGCAGCAACAGTACCAGCAACGTGAGTACCATGTCCAAATGTATCGTCTAGTGTTCGGCTATCTATTCCAAATTTAAAAATATTATAGCCTTTTGTTTCATCAACATTTAAGTCGGGGTGGTTTAAATCAATACCTGAATCAATAATATAGGCTACGTTAGTACCTGTGTAAGTTAATGCTCCGCCAACACGAGTAATTCCCCAAGGTGTTGTTTGTGTAGAAACACTATTAATTATGGTATTTTCTGTATTGTCTAAAAGAAAAACTTCATCTTTTTCAATACTAAAAATCCTATCATCAGCTTTAAGAGCTTCTAGTGTTTTCTGATCAGAAATTTTAACTGTAAACCCATTTACTACCCCTCCATAAACTCGGTCTATCATTGCTTTAGGAATTTCGAATTCTTCTACAAAGCTTTCTGCTTGAATGCGCATATCAATTTGTCGTTGTGCAAAATCTACAGGAGCATTTTGGGTTCTTGCATTGGATAGCTGGTTTTTTAATAATACAATATAGGTGTCTTTTACTTGTGTGGTGAGATCTTGAGGTTTAACAGGTTGATCGATGCTTAGATTTTCTTTTGGAGTACATGAAATGATTAGGAAGCCCAAGAATAGAGCTATCGCTAGATTAAATTTTGCGTGTGCCATTTTTTTAGTTAGGTTAACTGGTTTTTGTTAGTGATAAGATTGTTCTATAAATAACAATTGTATTAGTTTCTGTTATAAAATTACTATTAATTTATTGATAATCAAATAGGTTTCATTTATATGTACTAAAAGCCCTATCAATTACTAAGTAATTGATAGGACCTGAAATATTATATATTAATGCTTATGATTACCATGTTCACAACACCCAATTTGAGAAGGGATACTTATTTCGTGCTTTGGATTGTAGTTAACGGAAACTCCTTTTTGTCTTTTGAAAGTAAATTTACCATCCATCATGGTAGCATGTACTTTAATTTTTGAAAGATCTCTTTTTCCTACTTCAAATATATTGTCTTCAAGAACGACTAAATCGGCATATTTCCCTACTTCTATACTACCAATTTTATCTTCCATACGTGCCTGCCAAGCAGGATAAATTGTTAAGGCTTTAATACCTGTAATCAGGTCTAATGGAATTTCTGTAGGAGGAAAAGCTTGAGATTTTTCGTTCTGAGGATCTTGTAGTGTTACGGCAGTTTCTAAGTTAAAAAGTGGATCTAATAATTCTACAGGAGAACTAGGAACATCTGCAGATATGCTTACATTATGACTCCCATCTTTTGATAAAGAAGTGTATTTCATGAAATAGGTATTTACACGCTCTTCTCCTAAAAATTTATAAGCATCTTTTGCTTGTCCTTGCCAATCAGTTCCAAACAAAGGTGTTGTATTTACAGGGATATTCATTTCTACTACACGTTTATGATCTTCTGGATGTGTCCAGAAATAATGTTGAAGTACATTTCGAGCAGCTGTATTTCCTCTTTTACGAGAAGCTTCGATAGCATTAATTGTAAAACGAGTAGTAGCAGAACCATCTACATGCACATGTACATCTAAACCGTTGTCATTCGCTTTATTATGGATTTCTAACAGAAGGTTTTCTTTTACTCCAGAAACTCCAACTGTACCTGTATTTAAAAATGGTTCAAGCATTAAAGAAGTATTAGAGTTCCAATTTCCTTCAGGATGCACTTTAATACCATGCATTCTTAAACGATCGCTATTGTATTTTTCTTTTAAAGCAAGTGCTTCAGAAATTAACAGGTCGACATCATCTTTACTATTTTTATATACATAATTCTGAAATGTACGTAGCTTTAATTTACCTTCCTTATCTAGTTTATCTAAGTACTCAAAAGACCATTTCATATCTTCTTTATATACTTTTAAGTTGGTAATATTTGGAGTAATTAGCCCTTGATTAATAACCGAAGTTAACCCACAAGAAGCAGCTTTATCGTACAATAATTCTTGGCTTTCTTTCATCATTTTAGATGGGTTCCAAGCACCTGCAGTAATAAAAGCATCTAACCAGGCCAATTCTACGGCAACACCTTCCGGAGCACCATTGGCATCTCTTCTCCAATAGGTAAGCCCAGGGTTAGGATCTTTTGTGTTTTTCGATATTTTACCTGCAGCTAACCCTTTTGTATTAAACCACATATCATGGATTGTAAAATCAAAAATCATAGCTGGGCGGTCAGGAACAGCTTCATCTAAGTCTTTTGCAGTTGGCCATCCACCATATGCATCTTTATTCCAACCGTATCCAAAAACAATAGGTTCATTAGGATTTTTATCGGCATAATCTTTAATCATTCTTAAATAATCAGCTTTAGATTTAGCTTCAAAAAGAGGCACTCCAGCTTTCATCCAATTCGATGAGATTAAATGGTCGTGTCCGCTAACAAAACCAGGTAACATCATTTTGCCATGTAAATTATTTACTTCAGTGGCTTTTCCAATGTACTTTTTAGCGTCTGTAGAAGAGCCGACAAAAATAATTTTATTGTCTTTTATACCTACTGCTTCTGCCCAAGGTTGGTCATCATTAACGGTATATATTTTTCCATTTGTAAAAATAATGTCTGCTTTTTCTATTGTTGATGAATTACAAGAAGCAATGAATATTGAGATAAATAGAAGAAGTATATATTTAGATTTCATGACTTAAGAATTTTATTGATGAATATGAAAGATGATAAGTAATGCTTTCATAAGTAGAAGGGAAGAACGAGTGAGAAACCCCTATTTTATCATTAAAAAAAAGATACTTTTTTACGGCATCTCTTTATATTCATAACTTGTTTCTATTCTTTTTAGAAATCAAAAAATATATAACTCATGTGTTTTAAGTGATATTATTATAGTTGTTTAATCATTGATTTAATATTTATATCAGTATAAAAATAAGCTTTTAATGTACTAATTAGGTCAATTTATGTATATCTTTCAGTAAAATAAATGAATATGGATACGACAACTTCTAATATTATTTCTTTCCAAACAGGCTCAGTTGATTATGTCTTAGAGCAATTGAAAACAGAATTGAATGGTACTATAGAAAATAATATTCTTACGGTACATCATCCTTTTCTTGAACTCTCTTATGAAAAAATAGACACCTTTGAAGGGTTAGGTATATTACTTCATGATGTTTATTTTAAACAAAATGTAGACATTAATATTGAGGGGAATAATGAAGCCGCGAAGTATATTTATTATAGATTTGAATACAAAGGAAATATAGTATTTGATGTCAATGACCCTACCCAGTATAAGTTGCAAAATGCAGTGAATTGTATGTCAATGTTTAGTACCCAAAGAGCAGTGGTAATAAAGGGAATGAAGGGCGAAAGAAGTAGATGGCTATCTGTAAGAATATCAAAAGATTTTTTAGAGAATAATGCTACTATTATCTACAATAACTTTTTTAAAATTTTTGATATTGAACAGCGCTGGGCTTATTTCGAGATAGCTCCTGTTGAAGTTATTTTAATGTTAGAGAAAATTTTCACTTTAAAAAAAGACACCTCAATTGCCCTTAAGAAAAGTATTATTCTTGGTAAGACAATTGAGATGGTAGGTGTTTTTGTGGATAGAATGTTGAAAAGAGAAGACAACTCGTTTAATAAATCATTACATGAAAATGACCTTAAACTTATGTTTAACCTAAAAGAAGAACTTACGCAACTTTTTGATAAAACACCTTTACTGCCAGAATTAGCAAAAAAATATGGTATATCAGAATCTAAATTAAAAAGAGATTTTAAAGTAGTTTTTGGAACTACGGTACCTCGTTTTCATCAAAACTTTAGGTTAGAAACGGCATATACTATTCTTTCTACAGAGCATAAATCTATTATTGAGGTGGCACGAATTGTTGGTTTTTCATCAACATCTAAATTTTCATCTATCTTTAAAAAACATTATGGCGTAACGCCAAAAGAAATATCTGTAAAATATAAAAATTAACCTTTTACTTATTCAGTGCTTTTTTTAGTAAATCATGTTCTTGTTCTCCTTTTTTACTTTCGTTATAGAGTGCCGTAAGTGTATTTAGAGGCCAGTTCTTTTGTATCATATTTACAAAGAAATTTGGTAAATCACCTTCTGGATCTACTTGAATTTCTACTGTTATTTTGGTTTCATTGGTGCTTACTCTTTCAAATAAATAGTACAATCTTTTTAAATCTCCTCGAACCCGATCTTTTCTTAAAGGGTATTCATCTCTTTCTATAGAATGAACCAATAAACTAACAGCAGTAGTGGGTGTATCTTCTAAAATAGTCCATTTTCCCTCTAACACATATTCTCTATCGCTTACAGGCCACTGCATATCGTAATGCTCATATGTAACAAAAGAGAAGTCTTCTTCATTTTGAGCAATTAGGATTTCATCTGCCAATCTAGAAACCCATTTTTTACGAGTTTCTATATCTTCTAGAATAAAAGCAAGTCTAGGAATACTAAATGGTAGTTGAGCAACACCTTTATAAGTACTTACATCGCCTGTGTCTTGACTGCTAAGTGCAACTTCTATTTTTTCTGGAGAGGGGATAGTATGTGAGCCTAACGACTTCCAACTAGATTGAATTGACATATAATTAATATTTAGTGATGGGTTAACTTATATAAGTTACAACAAAAAAATGAAACTTCAGTTCCAATAGATTTTTATTTAAAAATGCTTTTAGTGAAGTTAGAAGTCGTATTTATTTTTACAATAATTTTGAACTTTATATAAAGAATAATTATCTTTTTATACTTCTATTTTGGTGTTTTTCAGTGATTTAGGAGTGGTTTTTATTTATCAATTTCTCAACTTATAAATCACTTTTTTATTGTAGATTTATAATTCAATTTAAATATTTGTTTTTCGAATCACAATTTATAATTCAAAAACAAATTCAACTCATGAACAAAAAAGTAGAAAGACCAGAAGAAGCGAATACAGTCTATAATCGTAGAACTTTAGATAATGACTATCGCACCTTAAAGTCAATTTTAAAGCCAGGTATGAAAGTATTGGATATTGGCTGTGGAACAGGTGCAATTTCTAGAGATATTGCTGAATTTATAGGTAATAAAGGTCATGTGATAGGAATAGATAGAACAGCATCAGCAATAGAGAATGGTAAACAAGCCTATGGAGATGTACCTAATTTGACATTAAAAGCAGTTGATCTATTTGATTTTTATTCAGACGAAAAGTTTGATTTAATTGTGGGTGCTAGAGTTTTACAATGGTTAAGTACACCCAAAGAAGCTTTAGTAAAAATCAAAAGTTTATTAAAAGATGGTGGACAAGTTTCTATTTTAGATTATAATCATAACCGATTAGAGTGGGTTCCTCAACCACCAATTTCTATGCAACGTTTTTATAAAGCATTTTTACTTTGGAGAAAAGAAGCAGGTATGAATAATGCAATAGGTTCTGACTTACTTCATTTATTGGAAGAAGTTGGATTTGAAAACATACATTCTATTAATGCTCAAGAAGATTATACAAGAGATAGAAATGATTTTGAAGACCGTTTAAATATTTGGTCTCATGTTGCAGATTTAAAGCAAATAATAGAAGAAGGATATTTTACCCAAAAGGAAAGAATTAAAGCAAAAGAAACTTATGAAGAATGGGTAAAAACTGCTGCTATTTCTATGTCAATGAAATTATTTGATGTTCGAGGTACATTTACCTCAAAGTAGGAATTCATACAAATCAAAAATACGCTATTTATAAGTAATAGCGTGTTCTTGATTTATGTAATTTTGCCTATTTATAAGTAAGAAATAGAATTTTATTTTATTTTTTAAGTCTCTTATTTATCAATTGGATACTATCAATAAAGTTGCTTTTATATTTTTATTATTAATGAACACTCATGTTTGTATTAATAGCTAAAAAGTGTGTTTAATTTAAATTCCGACTATTTTTTATAAGCTGATTCAAAATGTAATTATTTGATTATTAAGTTTTAAACTTTTAAAAACTAAGCGAATAACAATATGCACTATTTGGAAATATTTACAATTTAGTAACTTATTTTTCTTTTATATTTAGGTGTCTAGACAACTATTAATCAATTACAAGCAGCTATAATCAGATCTATTATTACAGTTTTTTTTAGTTTAAAAGGCTAACTAAAATTTAATATTGTATGAATCAAAAAACCTCTTGTAAACTATTACCAACTTCTTCATAATTACTTAAAATGAGAAACCTTTAAAACAAAAACGTAAAACTATCTTTTCAGCCAGAAACTCTTAAAAACCAGCGATAATTAATTTGAATTGCAAAAATCATATTTTTTACTTTAAAAGTATTCTATTAGAATTATTATAACTGATTTTTTTAAGGTGGTTTTATTTAGGAAGATAGTCTCAAAAAAGCATTTCTTTAAAAAAGGATGCCACTTACTGTAAAATTATTAAACTTAATAACTACAATTTTATTTATGAAAACTTTAATTCCAGCTCTATCAATTATTCTACTTCTTTGTATACATTCTTGCAACATAATCGAAGAATCTAACTTAAATCCAATTAAAGAAACAACAGCAAATGAACTTCAAGTAACAACATTTAATTCATCGCCATTGTCAGAACCTCCAGTGATGGAGTATACAACAAGGTTTCAGAATAAAATTAAGGCCACTGATGATTTTAACAATATTAAAGTCAGCTATGTAAGTCAACTAGAAGGTGCTCCATATTTGTTGTTACCTAACTTTGTAGAAAACTTGAGAGTTTATGTTAGGTATCGTAATGGTAGTGAGAGTACTTATGCCCCAGGAAGGAATGGATGGTTTGATGAAAGCACTTTAATTTGTGACTTGTTAGTTGAAAATAGCAGTGATTCTATTGTAAGAGTTGATATAGTTTTCGACTTATGGAATTTAGATTGGTATTATAACTGTTTATGCTTTTTAGATCCAATTTTTGATGATTCTACAGCTCCAACATTAAAAGAATCTAATGTTAGATTGACGTTAAAGAACATTGATTAGTAAGAATAACATTATGTAGTACTTGCTATTAGTTATTTAAGTAATGATTAATGTACGTACAGTCATAATAAAATAAGGAATCAAAAATTATTAGCTAATTTAGAATTTGACTCTAAATAGAACTGATAATTTTTGATTCCTTCATATATAGAATAAATACTAATATTCGCTTATTTCTATAGCTAATTGATTACCATTTTCGGCTGCTTTTTTATCCAAATGAGTACCGTAAGCAATTCCTAAACACAGTCCGATACTTAAACCAATACCGATATTAATTGCGTTTGTAAGTGTGCCAATAATAACACCGCCCATCATACCAATAGCTAACCAACGATTGCGGTAATAGTTTTTACCCGTATAGCTAAATTTAGTTTCAAAGTGACTAATTAAAGTAGAGTAGGTACGTTTTAATAATTTGATGAGTGCTTTATCGTTTCCATCAAATGAATTAATACTATCAACTTGTTCGTTTATAGAACTGATCTCACTTTCCGGTAACTCCTTTTGACCAATGGCAGTAAGTAAATTTTCAATTTTAGAATACAGAGAAAGTAACTTTTTATTTTCTTCTGCAGTAGCTCTTTTTTGAATTTTGGTAATGTTCATTTTATTTAACTTTTGGTGTTCATAATAGTTAGTAACCTTCAAGTCAAATTTATTACACCTAAATTAAATTTTTTATCAAAATTATAGTTTACCCTCCCATTCTCCATAAAACTGTTTTAGAAATCCTTCCATATATTGATGGCGTTTATCAGCAATTTTTTTAGCCGTTTCTGTATGCATTCTATCTTTTAAAAGAAGAAGTTTTTCGTAGAAGTGTGCTACAGTAGATGATTCACTTTTGTGATAACTATCAAAATCTTTATGCATTTCATATACCTCTTTAGGCTCATAAAGAGAGCGATGTTTACTACCACCGTAGGCAAAAGCTCTTGCTATTCCAATGGCACCAATAGCATCTAACCTATCCGCATCTTGCACAACTTGTCCTTCTATAGAAGGCATTTCATCTTTAACATTTGCCCCTTTAAACGAGACTCTTTTTACAATATCAGCTACTTGATCAATAGTACCTTTATCGGCTCCAGCTTGTTCTAACCAAGTTCTTGTTTGTCTACTACCTTCTAATAGATCTCCATTGTAAAATTTGTGGTCTGCGATATCATGTAGAAGAGCAGAGAGGGAAACAACATAAGCGTTACAGTTCTCAGTTTTAGCAATTTGTTCTGCAGATTTCCAAACACGGTAAATGTGGTGCCAATCATGGCCAGTACCTTCACCTGCAAACTTTTCTTCTATAAATTTGGCTGTTTTATTAATTATTTCTTGTTGAGATGGATTCATATTAATTGTATCTATTAACTTGTGATTAGGTCTAGTATTCTAGGCGAATTTATAAACTATCATTAAACTCTTCCAAATCAAATGGCAGAAATTACATTAAAGGGGAACGCAATTCAAACTATTGGCGAATTACCAACAGTAGGTTCTCAAGCACCAGACTTTACATTAGTAAAAGCAGACCTTTCAGAAGTATCATTATCTGATTTAAAAGGTAAAAAAGTAATCTTAAACATCTTTCCAAGTGTGGATACAGGTACTTGTGCAATGTCTACTCGTACGTTTAATGCAAAAGCATCAGGTTTAGAAAATACTGTTGTTGTTTGTGTATCTAAAGATTTACCATTTGCTTTTGGTAGATTCTGTGGTGCAGAAGGTTTAGATGCTGTTATTACAGGTTCTGCATTTAGAAGTACAGCTTTTGAAGACGCTTACGGTTTAAAAATCACTACAGGTCCTTTAGCAGGTTTATGTTCTAGATCAGTAGTTGTTTTAGACGAAGAAGGTAAAGTAGTTTACACTGAACAAGTGAAAGAAACTGTTGACGAGCCTAATTACGAAGCTGCTATTGCCGCTTTATAATTAAAAATCCTTTTAGGAAATAAAAAAGGCCTCACATATTTAGTGTATGTGAGGCCTTTCTATTTAGTTAAAAATAAACCCTGCCACTATTTGAGAGAGCTTGTGTGTACAGGGTTTATTTTTTTGTATTACCAAGTTAATTCAAATTAACACAAATTAAAAATTATCCTTAAATTATATTAATTATCTTCTTGATGGAAGCATTACATAAAACTTAACTTGTACTTGCATTTTCTGATCTTCCATAACATCTGGTCTTACTGCATTATAGTAAGCACTTACCGCAATATTAAAAATTGCTTTTTTAGTTTTTATTATCTGAGACACGCCAATTCCTACAGGAATTAACCATTTTTGCTCTCCTTCAAAACCTTCATTTTTCATCAGTAATGGAGAAGTATTAATACCTGTACCAGATTTAAACGAGTAGTTAAATATATATTGCACAGTTGTAACATCCATTTTTGCTCCTCCTACACCCCATGTAGGAGAATAAGATGCAACAGCCAAGAAACCTTTGTTTTTATAAGTAGCCCCCATGTTAAGACCTACATTCCAACTATCATCATTTGGAGATTTTAAATCGCCGTAAGTATTAGAGTTAAACATAACAGCAGGCCCTAAAAGGGGAGCTAAGATTCCACTTCCCACTTTAAAGGGGTGCATTGGAGTAAAATTGGCAGAATATTGAATATTACCTAAAGATGTTTCAGATACACTACCATCAGAAGATCTACGTGTATCAATTGGTATCATTGCAAAGTTTATTAATTTAATTTTCTTAGAAATATTTACAGGAATAGCAGGTTCAATATATAGTGTATTTGTATTTTTAGTCCCTAAAGAGGTATTATTCATAAATATAAATTTGTAAATTTTTGCTGTTGGATTTAATGCATCAACAGACATTTCCTGTTTTGAATTTTTGGTAGTAGGATTGTTTTGTGCAAATGTAAAAGTTGAAATAAGCAATGCTGAAATAACTAATAATGATTTTTTCATTTTTTTCTATGTTAAATTGAAGTATATTTTAGTATCAAAAAATTAAAATGTTTCCGTTAATTCATTGATTATACAAATGTACTTATCTTAACTTAGTTTAAGTTGTAACAAAATATTTTTTAGTTGTAAAATAATATAAGTTATATTGAGTTTTTACTTTTTTTTAAAGTGAATATAAGCGTAAATTAAGATATTTTTGCTATTTATTTTACAATTTAATTTTGTGTTTTATATCTTATTTTATCAGTTAATTTTAGTTTAATTATAAACAATAATAATTGATGTTTAAAATAAATTCCTTTAAAGAATATACAGCGGCTCTTATAGAAATATATGGCGGAGTTGAGGTTTCAAATACAACAATCGAAATAGATAATGAAAGGTGTGAAGGCATAATTAAGAAGGTTGAACTAGAAGTAGGCCTTGCTTGTGTAGTACAGCGTTACAAGATAAAAGAGAACATTAAATTGGAGTTAGATTATAGATCGTTAAAAGAATACGATTATATATTTGGTGTTTTTACAACAGGAGACTTGGTTAAATTTAATGAAACAGACCAAGAACATTCAGTAACAAGTAGCAAAAGAAATTACGGTATTTACACTTCATCAAATCATATCCAGATTGATGGTAATTTAAACAAAGGGGTAGATAACCTAGTGGTTGTATTTTTTGTAACAAAAGAATTTATCTCGAGAAAGCTATCTAAAGATGCAGCTAAAAAACTCTTTAGTTCAGATAAGTTTTATCATTACTTTGATGATATACAAGAGTTAGAATTCTATAATTTTCTCTTAAAAAAGAGTTTAAAGCAGAACTACCACTTATTAGAAAATAGGTTGTACTTTCAGTTGGGAGCACTATTCTATTTAATTTTAGGTGAGATTGAATCGCTTAGTTTAAATTCAAAAATAAATTTTGTCAATGCAAATATTAGTGATAAAGAGGTCGCAATACTTTTTGATATAAAAAGAGAAATCATCAAAGATTTATCAGAAAAACCTTCTATTGAAAAGATTAGTAAAAAAGTAGGTATTCATCTAAATAAACTAGAATTAATGTTTCAATCTATTTTTGGCTATACCATCTATAATTACTATCAATATAAACGTTTAAAGGCAGCTGCATTAGAAATAGAATTACAAAAATCAGCCATAAAAGAAATAGCTTATGATTATGGCTTTACAGATATGGCTCATTTTTCTAATACTTTTAAAAAGCAATTTGGAGTACCTCCTTCTAAATATAAACCTTCAGGTTTACGTTAATTAGTCTTCTTCAACAATAGGGAAATGTACTCTAACCATATCAATTCTTGCACCATCCATTGTTACAATATCAAATATGTAGCCGTCAATATCAATTTCTTCATCAATACTAGGAATGTTCCTGTGATGGTATAAAATATACCCCCCTAAAGTATCATATTCCCCCTCTTCTTCTATATTCCAACCGTATTTTTCATTTAATAAATCAATTTCATGGCGGGCAGTGAGTAAGAAAGTATTCTCATCTTCTTTAAAGAAGGGTAAGTCCTCTTCGTCATGTTCATCTTCAATTTCACCAACTATTTCTTCAGTAATATCTTCTAAAGTGGCAATACCAGCGGTACCTCCATACTCATCAATAATACATACCATACTTTTTTGTTCAGCCATCATAAAGGCCATCATTTCATCAGCTGCAGCAGTTTCAGGTTTAGAAGGCATTTCATGTATAATTTCTTCTATTTTCTGAGGTTTCTTAAACAGCTGTCTTGCATGGCAGTACCCTATAATATTGTCAAGATCATCTCTATATATTGGGATTTTAGAATGTCCACTTTCAATAAATAACTTTTTAAGTGCATCAATATCTTCTTCAATATCTAAAGCAACAACTTCCTTTCTAGGTATCATTACATCTCTTGCTCTTACTTCTTTAAATTCTAGAGCATTTTCAAAGAATTTTTTATCTATACTTTCAGATTCAGTATCATCATCATCTTGGCTAGCAATATCAATTTCTTGTATGTACTGCCCTAGGTCTGTGAGGTTAAAAGGTGTTTCTTTTTCTTCACTTTTAATACCCATTAAATATCTGATAGTAAACTGAGAAAGTTTTTCTACTACCCACGTAATCGGATACATAACAATGTAGATTACGTTCATTGGTGGTGCTGCAATATTTAGAAAAACATCTGGGTTAAGCATCGTTAAGCTTTTTGGAAGAAACTCTGCTGTAATTAAAACCACTATAGTAGATAATACAGTTTGAGAAATTAATACTGAAATTTCTAAAGTACTACTATCTAATGTAGGAAGCTGCTTTATAAAAAATGCTTGAAGAACTGGATCAAGAACATTTGATACAAAGATACCATACATTACTAACGCAGAAGTATTTCCGATTAAAATGGTAGTAATGAAGGTAGATTTATTCTCAAAAAATTTATTGATTAATCTTCCTGTAAAAGAATCCTTTGTTCTTTGTACTTCTATATGTAACCTATTTGCTGAAACAAAGGCGATTTCTGTTGCAGAAAAGAAGGCTGAAAACAAAAGGCAAAGTCCTATATAAATTATATTTTCGTTCATATTTTACGTTAATTTCTTATCTAAGATCAAAAAAAGTAGGCAACTCTTTCACAAATCTTGAAAATTTTCGTCTCAATAGTACAAATGTATCTATATTTATGACACATTTTACATCGCAAAAATTGTTAGGATAAAATTATGAAGGATTTAGCATTAGATATTCGCGTTGAGAAAACGCAAAATTCTCGCTTAAGCGAAGTTGATTTTAATAATATCCCATTTGGTAAGATTATGGCTGACCACATGTTTGTGGCAGATTACAGCGATGGAAAATGGCATGATCTGAGAGTCGTCCCTTATGATAATTTTCAATTAGGACCAGCAACATCATCTTTACATTATGGGCAAGCAATATTTGAAGGACTTAAAGGTTTTAGAAATGCACAAAACCCTGATGAAATTTTAGTATTTCGTCCAGAAGAAAATGCTAGAAGAATGAATGTTTCTGCAGAACGTATTTGTATGGCTACATTGCCAGAAGAAATATTTATGCAAGGCTTACATAAATTACTTGAAGTAGATAGAGATTGGGTTCCAGATACAGAAGATAGCTCTTTGTATATCCGTCCATTTATGTTTGCTACAGATAATTTCTTAGGAATGCGTCCTTCTGAAACATATACTTTTGCTATTATTACAGCTCCAGCGGGTAAATATTACTCTAAAGCATTAAAAGTAAAAGTAGAAAAGGAATTTAGCAGAACGTCACCAGGTGGAACAGGTTATGCAAAAGTAGCAGGTAATTATGCTGCATCTTTATTGCCTGCAAAATTAGCTGCAGAACAAGGTTATGATCAATTACTTTGGACAGATGCCAAAGAACATAAATATATTGAGGAGTCGGGTACTATGAACGTAATGTTTGATATAGACGGAACGTTTGTAACGGCACCTACTATTCCTGTAGAGGATACTATCCTTAGATCTGTTACTCGTTTAACTGTAATAGAATTATTACAAGACATGGGTAAAAAGGTAGAAGAACGTCATATTTCTGTTGAAGAAGTTATTTCTTCAATTAAGAATGGCAAACTTCGTGGAGCATTCGGTATTGGTACTGCAGTAACAATTGCCCCTTTTGCTACAATTGCAGAAGATGGTATTGATTACGATTTACCAACGGATTATACTTTCTCTCTAGAATTAAAAGCTAAATTCCAAGGTATCCAAAAAGGAGAATTGGAAGATACAAAAGGATGGACTTACAAGATCTAATCTTTGCGTAAAGCAGTAAAATAAAAAAGGCAATCTTGAAGTGATCTTCTTGATTGCCTTTTTATTTATATTGTCTCGTCCTGAATTAGTGTTACACAAAACGTAACATTATGAATGAAGATCAAGAATATCAGTACACTAAGCGTACGCAAAAAGATTACAGCTACTCTTTTAAATTACAAGTTGTAGATGAAGTGGAACGAGGGGAAATAGGTATAACAGCAGCAAGACTTAAATATGGAATACAAGGTCATGGTACCATCCGTACTTGGATAAGAAAGTATGGTAATTTAGATTGGGATAATAAATCTGATTTAAAAATGGGAAAGACACCAGAACAAAAATTATTGGAGCTAGAACAAAAGGTTCTATTATTAGAGAAGCAAAAAGCTTCTTTAGAAAAACAACTCTACGTAACAGATAAAAAAGCAATTTTCTTTGATATGATGATCGATATTGCTGAGGATGAGTTTAATATTCCTATTAGAAAAAAGTCTTTACCCAAGCAGTTGACCAATTCAAAAAAGAAGAAAAAATAGGAGTCAAACCGACTTGTGAATTGCTTGGGTTAAATCGACAAATTTATTATCGTTCGAAAAGGAAAGTAAAAAAGAATAATAGTATTGCATCTAAAGTAGTAGACTTAGTGAAAAGAATTCGTTTGAAGCAAACTAAAATAGGGACAAGGAAATTATATCAATTACTTCTTCCTGAATTGCAATTACTAAATGTAGGTAGAGATAAGCTTTTTGATATCATGAGGGCTAATCGACTCGATATCAAGCCTAAAAAACAATATCATGTCACTACAAATTCTCATCACAGATTTAAAAAGCATAAAAATCTTATTGAGCATTTGGAAATAAATAGACCTGAACAAGTATTAGTTTCTGATATAACTTACATAGGTGAGCGAAGTAACCCAATGTATCTCTCCTTGGTAACAGATGCTTATTCTAAGAAAATAATGGGGTTAAACGTATCAGATAGTTTGAATGCAAATGGAGCTATTGCAGCATTAAAAGAAGCACTGAAAAATAGAAACTATGTTGATTTACCAATGATACACCATTCAGATAGAGGATTACAATATTGTAGTCACGAGTATCAACGACATCTTCAGGAAAATAAAGTATTGTGCTCGATGACGGAATCTTACGATCCTTATCAAAATGCGGTAGCAGAAAGAATAAACGGAATTCTTAAGCAAGAATTTATTTTAGGAATAAAAATTAATGATCTCGATTTAATGAATAAATTTATTAGAGAATCTGTATATATTTACAATAATGAAAGGCCTCATTGGAGTAATTATATGAAGACACCTGTTGAGATGCATCAGCAAAGTGAAATAAAAATGAGAACTTATAAAAGTAAAAATAGCACCGAGTCTACACCCGATGCTATCAATATATAATAGTCTAAACCTGTAACGCTATGGACGGACTAGACATATAATAATTATTTCTTTTTTCTTTGCTTCGTCTCTTTCACTTCAGGGTGAGCTTTTAAATAGCTATCCCATAAGTCAGGTCTTCGTTTCTGAGTGCGTTTTACAGATTCTTCTAAACGCCATTCATCAATTTTAGATTCATGACCTGATAATAAGATATCAGGAACTTCTTGTCCTTTCCATTCTTTTGGCCTTGTGTAAACAGGAGGTGCTAATAAGCCATCTTGGAAAGAATCAGTTAAAGCTGATGTCTCATCACCTAATACTCCAGGTAAAAGACGAATGACAGCATCTGCAACAATAGCAGCAGCTAGTTCTCCACCAGACAATACGTAATCTCCAATGCTAATTTCTCTAGTAATTATTTCATCACGTACTCTTTGATCAATTCCTTTATAATGACCACATAGAATAATGATGTTCTCACAAGAAATAGAAAGATGATTAGCAATTTGTTGATTAAAAACTTCACCATCAGGAGTCATATAAATTACTTCTTGGTAATCACGTTCCTTTTTTAAATCATTAATGCAATTAAAAATAGGGTCAGCCATTATTACCATACCTGCACCATGTCCGTAAGCATAATCATCTATTCTGTTGTGCTTATTGTTGGCATACTTTCTTAGGTCATGCACATGTACTTCAGACAATGCTTTGTTATTTGCTCTCTGTAAAATAGAGTGTGAAAAAGGGCTGTCTAAAAGTTTAGGAACACATGATATGATATCTATACGCATGTTGAACTATTTATATCTGTTTTAAGAATTATATCAATTTTTACAAAGGTACAAACAAAGCCGGTATATTCGTTTTCTTACCCTATTAAGGTTCACATGTGTTACGATAAGTTTGTAAAATATGTAAACAATGGTTAATTTTAAGAAAGTAGAAGTCACGCTCTGCTCTGATTATCACTAATAAAATAACACTATGAAATATCTCAAACTACTGCTACTACTCTTATTTATGATGGCAATGACTAGCTGTGTGTCTTACAAAAGTGCAGTACAAGCAGGGTATAACCCCAACGATACTGATAATATTTATCATCTGGCACACGAATAAGATATACCATGAACGTACTCTTTATAAATAAGGAGTACGTTTTTTTTATGATATGTTTTTAATGTAAGAACAAAAGAATAGTGAATAATCTTTAGAATAAATTACTGATTAAATAAAGATAGAAATACTTGTAAAAATCAATGATTCATCGAACTTTGTCTAAGTTTTAATTAAACCGAATTTCATGCTTTTTGCACAAGTACCCGGAGCGTCAGACGTTAAAAAATTATTGATCCAAGTTGCACAGCAAAACAAGATTGCTCATGCTCAATTATTTATAGGTAAAGAAGGAGGAGCTCAATTAGGTGTAGCACTTGCTTATGCTACTTATTTAAATTGTGAGAATCCTACTCCTGAAGATGCTTGTGGTACATGTAGATCATGTAGAAATGCAGCAAAATTAATGTATCCAGACCTTCACTTTGTATTGCCAACCGCAGTAACTAAGAAAGTGACAAAAAGAGATCAAGCTACAACAGAAAAGTTTTTACCAGATTGGAGGTCGTTTATTAACGAGGAAAATGGACTTTATAAAAATGTAGCTGACTGGGTAGAACATATCGGTGGAGAAAACAAACAGGCTATAATTACTCGTCAAGAAAGTAGAGAGATTATAAAAGCACTATCTGTCAAAGCACATCAAGGAGGATATAAAATTGTATTGATTTGGATGCCTGAATTAATGCAAGCACCAGCAGCTAATGCAGTATTAAAGATCCTAGAAGAACCACCAGAAAAGACTTTGTTTTTTATGGTAACTAATGATGCAGAGAAATTAATTGCAACTATTTTATCAAGAACACAAAAAGTATATGTTCCAACTCCAAGTGATGAAGATTTGACCTCATTTTTGGTAAAGCAAAATATGGAGCTAGAAAAGGCAAAGAGAGTTGCATTCCTTTCTGATGGTAACATTCGAGAAGCATTACGAATAGCTTCAGATGTTCCAGATCAAAGTGAACAATTATTTAAGTCTTGGATGAGATCTTGTTTTAAGGCAAGCTATACTGAAATTATCACAAAGTGGTCTGAAGAGTTTAATAAATTAGGAAAAGAGGGGCAGAAGAACTTTTTTAAATTTGGTCTTACCTTATTTAGAGAAGCAATGCTTATTAAGAATGAGGCGGATGCAGTTGTAAGACTTGATCAAGAAGCTCATGAATTTGCTAAAAACTTTTCTTCCGTATTAACAGATTCAAACCTTCCGGTACTTGTGAACAGTTTTAACGACGCTTATTATTTTATTGAAAGGAACGGAAATGCAAAGATAATTTTTGTGAGTTTATCAATTAAAGTAGGAAGAGCTTTCGGCAGAAGGTAAATTTTTTCGAAAAAACTTCAAAAAAAACGGTAATCAGTAAAGATTTTTCTTCTCTCGTAACGGTATTATTTTATATTTGTATAGGGAAGCATTAAAAATCCCTCTGATAGAACTTTTTTTATTAGAAAATCGATACTAATAAGCGATAACTCATAAAATTTTAATATATGGACTTTAAGAACGAATTCAAGAAATTTGCCATGAAAGACCAAGGCATCTCAAGCCTTCACATGGATAGTTATATTGGTAATTTTGAAAACATGACACGTACAGTAATTGAAGAGCGTGATCGTCGATTTGCAGAAATTGATGTGTTCTCTCGTTTAATTGCTGACCGAATCATTTTTATGGGTACTCAGGTAGATGATAATATTTCAAATATTGTGATTGCTCAATTACTATTTTTAGAATCTCTTGATGCTAAGAAAGATATCTTGATGTACATTAATAGCCCAGGTGGTTCTGTATATGCAGGTTTAGGAATGTATGACACTATGCAATATGTACGTCCAGACGTAGCAACAATCTGTACTGGTCTAGCTGCATCTATGGGTGCTGTATTATTAGCTGGTGGTGCTGAAGGTAAAAGAGCTGCTCTTCCACATTCAAGAATCATGATCCACCAACCATTAGGAGGTGCACAAGGTCAAGCTTCAGATATTGAAATCACAGCTCGTGAGATTCAAAAATTAAAGAAAGAATTGTATGAGATTCTAGCAAAACATTCAGGTCAGCCTTATGATAAAGTATGGCAAGATTCTGATCGTGATTACTGGATGCGTGCTCAAGCTGCTAAGGAATACGGTCTAATCGATGAGGTATTGACTAGAAACCCTGGTGATAAGTAATAAATAATCATTATTCTGTTTGTATCAACTTTTATATGGTAACAATTCAAGCTTATCATAAATTAAAATTTTACAAATAGTGTGAATGAATAATTAGAAGAGGGAAGTGTTTGTACATTTCCCTCTTACTCATTGTATAAAAGTGCAATTAAATATGTAACTTGCACTTTAATTATATGAATAAACATCTTGATTATTAAGATGTTTCTGTGAAGAGAAGGGATCTCTTCATCATTTAGGAGAGAAAAGGCAAGGAGAGAATAAATGAAAGGTAATTTCTGTTCATTTTGTGGCGCACCGAAAGACACGGTTGAATTAATGGTTTCAGGCCAAAACGCCCAAATATGTAATAACTGTATTGAGCAAGTACACCAAATCTTAATGGAGGAAAGAAAACCTCGTAAAAAAGATGAGGAGTCGTCTGAATTTGCTCTGAAAACACCTGCAGAAATGAAAAAACATCTTGATGAATATATTATTGGTCAAGATAAAGCAAAAAGAGTATTATCTGTAGCTGTATATAACCACTATAAACGTCTGAATCAAAAATCAGATCCTGATGATATCGTGATTGAAAAATCAAATATTATCATGACTGGAAATACAGGTACTGGTAAAACTTTATTGGCTAAAACATTAGCAAAAGCATTACAAGTACCATTCTGTATAGCAGATGCAACTGTAATTACAGAGGCAGGGTATGTTGGTGAAGATGTAGAGACAATCTTAACACGTTTATTACAAGCTGCAGACTATAACGTTGAGCAAGCAGAACGTGGTATTGTTTATATTGATGAAATTGATAAAATTGCTCGTAAATCTGATAATCCATCTATCACTCGTGATGTAAGTGGAGAAGGTGTACAGCAAGCTTTATTGAAATTATTAGAAGGTTCTATTGTTAACGTTCCACCACAAGGAGGTCGTAAACACCCAGAGCAAAAATTGATTTCAGTAAATACAGAAAACATCTTGTTTATCTGTGGTGGTGCATTTGCAGGAATTGCAGATATGATCGCTTCTAGATTAAATACACGTCCTATTGGATTTGCAGGAGAGAAAGAAGACCAGCCAGTATTAGATAAAGAAGAATTATTAGAGTTTGTAACAGCACAAGATTTAAAGCGTTTTGGAATTATACCAGAACTTATTGGTCGTTTGCCTTTAGTTACTTACTTAAAGCCTCTAGATAAGGATGCTCTAAGAAATATTCTAACAGAACCGAAGAACGCATTAACTAAACAATATCAAAAATTGTTTGCAATGGAGGATATCGAGTTAGAAATTACAGATGATGCATTAGATTACATTGTTGATAAAGCAATGGAATACGATCTAGGAGCAAGAGGGTTACGTAGTATTTTAGAAGCAATTATGCTTGATGCAATGTACGAAATCCCATCAAAAGAAGAGAAAATTGATAAATTTGTTGTAGATAGAGAATATGCCTCATTGAAATTTGAAAGCTCTTCTCATGCAAAAAACTTAAGAGTAGCTTAAGAAGTTCTACATCACCATTTATTTTATAAAATAGCAAACAGCAAAGACACTCTTAGAGTGCTTTGCTGTTTGTGTTTATATTTAACCTCACATATAATCGATATATTATGGATTTTAGCAATATGTTTGGACAGCTTAAAGATGTTCAAGAAAAATTAAAACTGGCACAAGAAGAGTTAGTGAATGTAGTAGCAGAAGCAGATGCTGGTGGAGGAATGGTTCGTGCAACAGCAAACGCAAAAAAACAAGTTATAAAGCTTGAAATCGATCCTTTATTATGTAAAGAAGAAGATCGTGAAATGTTACAAGATCTAGTTATCGCAGCTGTTAATAAAGCAATTGCCGAGGCTGATCAGAAAGGACAAGAACGCCTTATGAAAACAACTAAGGGAATGATGCCAAATATTCCAGGAATGGATTTTGGAAATATGGGCTAGATAAATTGACAAGGTTCGCCTTGTCAATTTCTTTTTTTAAGACAAATAAACTATCAGACAAGTTTGTTGACATATATGGAGCCAACAAAAAAATTACCTTATAATGAAGTAGCTGTTGTTATACTCAATTTTAATGGTAAAAAGTTTTTAAAAGAATTTTTACCATCAGTATTGAATAATAGTGATGGTGCAGAAGTTATTATTGCTGATAACGGATCAACAGATGATTCATTAATTTGGTTAAAAGATAATCATCCTACTGTACGTACTATTGTTCTTGATAAAAACTACGGGTTTACAGGAGGTTATAATAAAGCTCTTGATCAAATTAAAGCAAAATATTATGTGCTTTTAAATTCTGATATTGAAGTGCCAGAAGGCTGGTTGACACCATTATTAGAATTGATGGAGACTTCTCCTGAAGTTGCCGCTTGCCAGCCAAAAATCAAACTTTTCTCTGATAAAAAATATTTTGAACACGCTGGTGCTGCTGGCGGATTCATGGATTATATGGGTTATCCGTTCTGCCGAGGACGTATAATGCATACATTAGAAGAAGATAAAGGGCAATACGATACTACAATTGATATTTTTTGGGCTACGGGAGCCTGCTTATTTATAAGAGCAGATTTATACCATGAGTTTGAAGGCTTAGATGATAAGTTTTTTGCTCATATGGAAGAAATAGACCTTTGTTGGAGGTTAAAAAGTGCTGGTCATAAAATTAAGGCAGTCTGTTCATCAGAAGTTTATCATGTTGGGGGAGGAACGTTAAGTAGAGAAAACCCTAAAAAGACCTACCTCAACTTTCGAAATGGCTTATTTTTACTCTTTAAGAATTTACCAGCTTCTAAATTGTTATCGGTTCTTTTTTTTAGAATGATATTAGATGGTGTAGCTGGAATTCGATTCTTATTAAGAATGGAATTGGCAAACTTTTGGAGTATTTTAAAAGCACATAGGGATTTCTACCTCACTTTACCCTACTTAATAAAACAGAGAAAGAAAGTGAAAGTAAAACGTATTGATTTTAAAGTAGTATATGACCACATGATTGTGAAAGAATACTTTCTAAAGAAACATACAACATTTGACCACCTCAAAGAATGGAGTTAAAAAAGCTTTTCTCTAACATTTTGAGATTGTCTGATGTACTTTCTAATATTGATAAAAAAGTGTAAAGAAAAGTATAAAATTATAGGTGAACCAAAAGTGAATAAGGAAGCATAGATAAAGTATAATCGAATACTGTTTGAGGCAATATTAAGCTTTTTTCCAAGCTTACTACAAACTCCAAATGCTTGCTTCTCAATGAATTTTTGAAATAAAAGGGTATTCATATTTATTATAATTTGTTAATGTTTTAAAATAATGATAATGCCTTACACTTACCTAATTATGAATAGTATATCTTTGCAAACTGAAATTTCAGCTGACTAAAATGCTAAAATTATATCAATCTATTCTTTTTTTTAATTAAAAGTTCTAAAAAAAGTTAAGATTTGTACTGTAAAGATGAATTTTGGCAATTGACAGGTAAATTGCGATTTCTAGGAATAGAATAAATTTTGGATGACGATTATGAACAAATACACTAGTGCATTGTCTACAGTTCTTGCTGCAGGCACCTTGTTTTTCACAAACTGTTCGAATGTGGATGTAAACAAGATGGCAGAGGAACAAGGAATGACAATAAATCCTTCACCGCTTGAATTACACGGTGACTCTGTAGTTTTTGATATTGAAACTAAGTTACCTCCTAAACTATTAAAGAAAGGTTACACGTATGACGTTGTAGTACAATACAACCCTAACGATGCTGAGCCTATCGAAGTTGGTGTGGTAAGTTTCAACGGAGACGATTATGCAGATGCTCCTGAAGCTACTCCTGCATTAAGCGAGCACATGGCTTTTGCTTATGAGGATAAGTTCAAAAGAGGACAATTAGAATACTTAGGTCGTGCGACTAAAGTAAAAAATGAAAAAGTAAAAGAAAGTAACGATGGTGCTTTCGCTGCAATGCCTAATGGCCAAGGTCAAGGTGTTATTACTACTGTGGAGAATGTACAACCTACATTCATTGCTAACTATGCAGATCACGGTTACAACAATGCAGAAGAATATATCCCTACTAACGTAGATTTCTTCTTTATGCAAGGTTCATCAGTATTACGTTCTTCTGAGAAGCGTGGTGCAGAAGGTAAAGAGTTAACAAACTACGTATCTGCTGCTAACCCAACAAGAACTGTAACTATTACAGGTTCTCACTCTCCAGAGGGTTCTACTGAAGCGAATACAAAGTTAGCGAACAAACGTCCTGAGGCGGTTCAAGCTTACTACTCATCGTTAATGAAAAAATATAAGGTTGCTGAGGAAGATGCTCCTCAATTTGTAACTAAGCCAGTTGTTGAAAACTGGACTGCATTCAAAGCAATCTTGAAAGATTCAGATAAATTTACAGATGCTGAAAAAGACGAAGTTCTTTCAGTAGTAAACGGTTCTGGTGATTTCGTATCTAAGCAATTGAAATTACAGTCTCTTGCTTCTTACAAAAAATTATTCCGTTACGTATATCCACCATTACGTAATGCTAAATCTGAGATCTTACAGATCAAAGATAAGCTTACTGATGCTGAGATTCAGTCTCGTGCTGCAAGTATCTCTGAAGGTCAAATGGGCTTAGACTCATTAACTACTCCTGAGTTACTTTACGCTGCGAACTTATCTTCGGATTTAGACGCAAAAGTAAAAATTTACGAAGCTGCTGTACGTAAAGACGACAGTGCAATTGCTCACAACAACTTAGGTGCAACTTTCTTTGCTCAAGCAAAAGAAGCTAAAGATGCAGATGCTGCTATGGCATTAGTTGAAAAAGCAATTCCTCACTTTGAGACTGCTGCTAAGTCAGAAAGTCTTCCTGAAGCTTATGCTAACCTTGCAGGTGCTAAGTTATTAAAAGGTGATGTTGCTGGTGCTCAAGCTGACATTGAAAAGGCTGCTGCTTCTAGCAACCCTCAAGTAGCTGCAACAGTTAACGCTGTTAAAGGATATGTTGCAATCGGAGAAGGCGATTACGATGGTGCTATTCAGTACTTATCTTCTGCTGGAGACGATTCTGATGTTCTTTACAACAAAGGTTTAGCTTACCTATTACAAGCTTCTAAGTCTGGTGCATCTGATTACTCTCAAGCTTCTTCAGCTTTCTCTGAGTCTATCAATGCTAAAGATAACGAATGGGCTCACTACGGTGCTGCTATCGTTGCTGCTAGACAATCAAAAGCTGATGATGCTATCAAAGAAATCAAAGCTTCTGGTGATTTGAAAACTAAAGCTGCTCAGGACCTTGAGTTCTTCAGCTTATGGGATAACGAAGATTTTAAAGCTGCTACTAAGTAGTTTTTAGATATATAAATCTTTAAAAAGACCCTTTCAGTTAATTCTGAAAGGGTCTTTTTGTTTGTATGTAATTTTATATTTTGGATTAAATCTTATTCCATTATTAAGGTCTATTGACAATAACTAATTGTCTATAAGGTAAGTAGAGTTGTTTAAGTATTGTCTATAAAGACACCCAAACAATTTTTATTTATTTTATAATTATTTTCCTATGAAAAAGATTTTTATTGCCCTCTCATTGTTTATCTCATTACTTTCTTGTTCAAAAGATAAAGAGGAAAAAGAAGTTGAAAACGAATCTCATCTAATGGCTCTTAGTAAATTATCTACTCAAAATAGAATGGATGAATTGTCTATTGAAAATAAAGAGCTCTTAGATTCTCTTAAGAAGCTGAATGATTTACTTGCTGTTCAGTCAACTTTAGCAAGCCCTGTTTCTACGGTACCCACAATAGGAACAACGGCACTTACTACTCCTTTGACATCACCTGTAGCATCAACGCCAACAAGTAATGTGACTTCTAATGGACAGCTACTTGGTAAGCTTACTACTGAATTAAGCCAAATTAAAGGAGCGTATAGTTTAGCATTAACTGAAAATAAGAAGTTAAAAGATGATTTAAAAAAGTCATCAGCAACTAAAAATCCAACTACTTTGAGTCAAATAAAAGCTTATCAAGCAAATGAAATGAACTTGAAGAAGCAGGTAGATCAATTGGTTCAAGAGAAAAAGAAATTAAAGAGCAGTTCGGTGAATCAGCAATTACAAATTCAACAACTACAAAATGATAAAGGACAATTAGAGTTCACAATTAAAGGAGTGGATATGCAAAAAAACGCTGCAGAAAAGAAAAGTCAACTTTTAGAAAATAATTATAATGCATTGAAAATAGCTGTTGATATAGAGTTGAAAAAGCATAAATTAAAATCTAATTGGATTCCATCTCAATTTGGAGAGGTTCTAAAAATTACAAAATAACACTATAATAAATACTCTATTCTATTGGTTACTAAAGGTTCTTCTATTAATTATCAACTATCTAGTGGCAATTAATAAAGAGAACCTTTAAAAAATAGACGAAAACTTACTATCTTGGCATCCGAAAACGAAAATACTGATATAATTAGCCAGACTTTTAATAAGTAATGAGAGAAATTCAATTCAGAGAGGCACTTAGAGAGGCGATGCAAGAAGAAATGCGTCGTGACAAAGATGTCTTTATCATGGGTGAGGAAGTAGCCGAATACAATGGTGCATATAAAGTAACTCAAGGTATGTTGGACGAATTTGGTCCAGATAGAGTTATTGATACTCCTATCGCAGAACTTGGTTTTGCAGGTATTGGTGTTGGTGCAGCAATGAACGGTACACGTCCAATTGTTGAATTTATGACATTCAACTTCTCGTTGGTAGCAATTGACCAAATAATTAACAGTGCAGCAAAAATTCACTCAATGTCAGGTGGGCAATATTCTGCTCCAATGGTATTCCGTGGACCAACTGGTAACGCTGGACAATTAGGTGCTCAGCACTCACAAAACTTTGAAAACTGGTATGCAAATACTCCAGGTTTAAAAGTTGTTGTACCTTCTAATCCTAAAGATGCAAAAGGTTTACTTAAAGCATCTATCAGAGATAACGATCCTGTTATCTTTATGGAATCTGAAGTAATGTATGCTGATAAGGGTGAGGTACCAGAGAGTGAGTATGTTATTCCAATCGGTGTTGCAGATCTTGTAAGAGAAGGTGCTGACGTTACATTAGTTTCTTTTGGTAAAATGATGAAAGTAGTAAATGAAGCTGCTGCAACATTAGCAAAAGAAGGTATAGAATGTGAAGTAATTGATTTACGTACTGTAAGACCAATCGATTTAGATTGTATCTTAAAGTCAGTAAAGAAAACAAACCGTTTAGTTGTAGTTGAAGAGGCTTGGCCTTTAGCGTCTATCTCATCAGAGATTGCTCATCAAGTACAATTACATGCATTTGATTATTTAGATTCTCCTGTTGTTAGAATTACAAATAAAGATTTACCACTTCCATATGCACCTACATTAATAGAGGAAATTCTTCCTAATGTAGAGCGTACTATAGAAGCAGTTAAAAAAGTAATCTACAAGGCATAGTCTTAGTAAAATTACAGATATATTAAAACCCTTGATAACTTTACGTTATCAAGGGTTTTTTTATGTATTTATGTAAAAATCTATTCTATGAAATAATAAGCGAACTTCAGATTTTGTGATAAACTTACAAAGTAGAAAGTAAGAGTATGTGTTTTGATTTATCTGATGTATTAACGCTCAATTTTTTTGATAAAAAGTTCTTCAGGGTATAAAACTTCAGAAAGAAATAAACCTTTGCCAGGAGCAAGGTATTTAGCTGCACGTTGTCTATCCATAGAACGTAATGTTTCTCTCATGTAATCTAAAGACATTCTACCCATACCAACTTCCATCATGTTGCCAACAATAATTCGGATCATACCTCTTAAAAATCGATTGGCTTGAATATGGAATGTGTAATTAACCCCATCATTTAGCCAATAGCATTGCATAATATCACAGATATGTGTTTTTACATCTTCACTTTTTTTAGAAAATGCCGTAAAATCATCAAACTCCATTATTACTTTAGCTGCAGCTTGAAGTTTATTGATATCAGGCTTTCTAAAATAGCTCCAAGCTGTGTCAATTCTGAAGGGGTCTTTTTCTAGAGTAATATCATACCTATAACTTCTCTTTGTAGCGTCAAAACGAGCATGTGCATCGTCTTTCATAAGCCAAAGACTTTTAACAACAATATCATGTTCTAAAAAGGAGTTGACTTTATGAAGTAGGTTTTGTCCTTCAAGATCACCATCAAAATCAAACATGGCGTATTGTTGCGAACAGTGTACCCCTGTATCTGTTCTACCACTTCCAATAGTATTAATTTCTGTTCTCAATATTTTTGATAACACAAAATCTAACCTGCCTTGAACAGTTTTAGCATTAGGCTGTACTTGCCATCCGTGGTAATTTGTTCCTAAGTAGGCAACTTCTGCAAAATATCTCATTTTTTAAAAGTGAAATTGGAAGGGTTTAAAAATGCAGTATAAACAAAAAACCACAAATTCTATTAAAGAACTTGTGGTTTATAGCACGGGCGGTAGGATTCGAACCCACGACCTGCGGTTTTGGAGACCGTAACTCTACCAACTGAGCTACGCCCGTGTTTGTGTCCGTTTTCTTAAGACATTACAATATTACGCTGAATGTAGATATAATGCAAATTCTTTCTAGAAAAAATAGAACTCCTGTTTTTATATCATTCATTATGAGATAGAAATATTGTAGAGGTACCTAAAAATAGTACCTCTACAATTTATTTTATATACCCAAGGCTTTAATTCCTTGATTAAATACTACATCTGTTGGGATATTAGCAGCATCAATTTTATCTAAGTCTTTTTGAAGATCAGGAGTAATTCTACCCATTTCTTTAACTAAGTTAGAAACTCCGTTGTAATCACCATCTCCTTGAAGTTGTAAAATTTTACCTGAAAGTGCATTCATAGCTTCTTCCATCTTAGCATAGTTTACTTTGTAGAAACCTGTTTTGGTGTCATGTTCAAAAGCACCATATTGCTTAAAGAAGTTAAAACGAATCATATTAGCAACACCATGAGCAGAAGCAGCACCAAAACGTACAGATCTAAATATTCCTGCTAAGAAAGTGGTGTAATATTCTTTCATATTGCCATCAAGCTCACCCTTTTTATTTAGCTGAGAAACCATATATAAGCCAAGAATATCAGCTTTGCCTTCTTCTAAGGCCGATGCATGTTCTTTGAGTGCTTTTCTTACTGTACCTTTCCCGTTGATCGTTTCTTTTACTCCAAGGCCATGTGCTACTTCATGAAACATTGTATTTGCAAAGAATGCATCAAAAGTTACATACTTACGTTGTGAGGGATCGATAAGAACATCTGAGATAGGTAATAATATCTTATCAAATTTTGCTCTCATTGCATTTTTTAATTGCAGACGACGAGACCCTTTTTGTTCTTGTACTCTTTCATCATTTGGAAGGTTGATAGCGATTGTTTTACTACCTGCATTACAATCTCCGGCATAATAAACAACATCATAAGCATTCAATTGAGAATCTGTACCTGGCATCTCAGATTTGTATTTCTTATTTACAGGTAATCCACTTTGTAACTCAGGTAAGAACGATGCGTACTTTTCTAATTTTTTAGACCATTTCATGTCTTTTATTAGAACATAAGCCTCAAAAGATGTTTTATAACCAAATAATTTATCTTCATAATTTTCTATGGGGCCAACAACAAAATCAATTGGATTCGATTTCATATCCATCCAAGCTAAATCTGAAGTGAAATAATCGTTAGAAAGTAGTGCTTTTGCTCTAAGATCTAAATATTTTTTTAAACCAGGGTCATTTGCTAATTGTGCTGACTGTGAAAGTAAAGAAGCTGCTGCTTCTAACTCATGCTTATATTCTTTTGAGTAAGGAATAACTTTTAATTCTCCTCTAGAATCTCTTCTAATAACGGTATATAAACTAGTCTTATCGCTGTTTTTTAATGCTTCAAACTCAGTTTTAGTCATATCCTGAGGGTAGAAATTAGCACCAAGAGGCTTTTTAGCAATTCCATCAATAAATGGCTTATTGTCTTGTAATCTATCCCAAGGGCCATAATTGATTGCAGCATATTTTTTAAGCTCTTTAGTTGGAAGAGATTCCATTAGAGAGTTCTTGTCACCATATGCTTGTTTCCAAAAAATGTTGTCCATGATTTTTGCAACCTCGATCATGTTTTTAATCATTTTCTTCTGGTTAGAAGACAGGTTACTAGTATTGGCTGTTAAAGTAAAGTCAGTGTATTCAACAAGACTATTTACTTTTTTCTGCACAATTACTTCTTTTTTTTCTGTTTTTTTCTCGTGACTACATCCTGAAAATAATGCAGTTCCTAGTGCTAAACCGACCAAAAGGGTTGATTTCTTCATGTTTATACTTCTAAGTTTAAATCAAATCTGTAAAAAGAAAAAGGTGCAAACCCCTTTCTTTGTTCAAGACTACAAATAATATTTTAATTTTTAAATGATAATCGTGCCGAAATTGGATAATGATCAGAGTAAGTCTGTGAGTAGTTTGTCTCAAAAGACTCAATATTTAATCTTTCATCATCAAAAAATAATTGATCGATCCGAAAAGGAAGTGTGGTTAACGTAAACCCAAAACCAGTTCCTTTTGATTCAAAACCATTAGACAGTAGTTTTTGCAACTGATTGTAAGCATATCCGTAAGAAGATTCATTAAAATCTCCGCACACAATTACAGGGTGTGGACTCTTTTTAATCACGGTAGTTAACAAGTCAATCTGTTTACTTCTAATAATTGCACCATTATGTATTTTTTGAATACTAGCAATGCATTTTTCGATAAAAGAATTTTTGATAGGTTCACCATTATCTAGAATAATAGATTGTAAATGACAATTGATAATGCGTAAGGTATCTTGATTAGGTATTTTTAAGTCAGCAATGAGTAATCCATTAGTAGTAGAACCTCCTAGGTGTTTAAAATCTATTTTCTCTGCATGTATTATAGGAAATTTAGAAAAAATAGCTAATCCAAAAGTAGCACCAATATGATTGGTTAGAAAGGGAGGTGCATATACTTGATAGCCTTGTTGTGTTCCTAGTTTTTTATTTATTGTGAATAGTTTATCGGGGTTTTCCTTTACCATTAAAGTATCGCAGTTATAGTATTCCTGGAAGCAATAAATATCAGTACTATCTTGTTTAATCCAGTTCATTAGATTTCGAGATTCTAAGTAATCATGGTTTAAATAAGCATAAACATTAAAAACAGAAACATTATAACTCATTATACTGAATGATTTTTGTGTTTTTGATGTTATGGAATATTGAAGGGTAGCACTAAGTATAGAAATAACACCGACAATATAAATAAGAACGAAAATTAGGTAACCTTTTTGTTTATTTTTGATTTCTAATAATAAACATCCCAAAAACAATATCCCTAAAAAAGGTGTTATTAATGAATAAAATATTGCTAGAGGCATTACAGCTTCAGAAAGTCTAGCAAAGAGTGCGAATGATAAAATAACAACGCCAAAAAATCTAATCATAGGCAAATATAAAAAACTTCTTTAACCTGTTATTTATCACCTTTTTTTTGAAAATATCTCTCTAAATTTAATAAGTATTGCATAAAGCATATTACAACATGACCTATGTCATGTTTACTATGGTAAAACTTGCCCCTTAGTATATTCATTGCATTTTGATTTATTGACAAAAGTCAATGCATAAAGATGACAACGGTCATGTAATGAGGTGGTGTATCAGAATTATCTTTGTGCAATATTAATTGGAACTCTTTTATTTAAAATATCTTATGAGTGCAATCATTGTATTGATCGGAATCAGCCTTATTATAGCTTTGACTTTCTTAGCCATTTTTATTTGGTCTGTAAAATCAAATCAGTACGAAGATACTTACACTCCAAGCATCCGAATATTATTCGAAGAAGATGATCGACAACGAACAACAGCACAAAGGGACGACAAGTGCTAACTTAGAGCACTTTGCGTACGACAATGTGATTGTAAAGAATTTTGCAATTGCAACAATGTTTTGGGGCGTAGCCGGTATGGTCGTAGGACTACTAATAGCGCTACAATTAGCAAACCCTATTTTTAACCTTGGAGAGATTTCATGGTTAACATTTGGTAGACTTAGACCTCTTCATACAAACGCAGTTATTTTTGCATTTGTAGGTAATGGGATGTTTGCCGGAGTTTATTATTCACTTCCACGTTTAGTGAAAGCTAGAATGTATAGCGACCTTTTAGGTAAAATACATTTCTGGGGATGGCAATTAATCATTCTTGCAGCATTAATAACATTACCTTTAGGATTTACTCAAGGTAAAGAATATGCTGAATTAGAGTGGCCAATTGATATTGCTATAGCTGTTATTTGGGTTGTTTTTGGTCTTAATATGATCATGACCCTAGTAAAAAGACGTGAGCGTCATTTATATGTAGCTATTTGGTTCTACCTAGCAACATTTGTTACTGTAGCTGTTTTACACATTGTAAATAGTTTATCATTACCATTATCATTGTTTAATTCTTACTCTGTATTTGCAGGTGTTCAAGATGCATTAGTACAATGGTGGTATGGTCATAATGCAGTTGCATTCTTCTTAACTACTCCTTATTTAGGTTTAATGTATTACTTCGTACCTAAAGCTGCTAATAGACCAGTTTATTCTTACAGACTATCTATTATTCACTTTTGGTCGTTGATATTTATATATATCTGGGCAGGTCCTCACCATTTATTATATACAGCTCTTCCAGATTGGGCTCAATCTTTAGGTACAGTTTTCTCTGTAATGTTGATTGCTCCTTCATGGGGTGGTATGTTGAATGGTCTTTTGACACTTCGTGGTGCTTGGGATAAAGTTCGTACAGAACCAATCTTGAAATTTATGGTTGTAGCACTTACTGCTTACGGTATGGCTACTTTTGAAGGTCCTATGTTATCTTTCAAAAACGTAAATGCAATAACGCATTATACTGACTGGACAATTGCTCACGTTCACGTAGGTGCTTTAGGATGGAATGGTTTCTTAACGTTTGGTGTATTGTATTGGTTATTTCCAAAAATTTACCGTACAAAATTACACTCATTAAAGCTTGCAAATGTTCACTTCTGGTTAGGTACTTTAGGTATTGTATTCTATGTTGTTCCAATGTATTGGGCTGGTTTAGTACAATCATTAATGTGGAAAGAATTTACTCCTGAAGGATTCTTAAAATACCCTAACTTTTTAGAAACAGTAACGCAAATTGTTCCAATGTACGCATTAAGAGCATTTGGTGGTTTACTCTACTTAGTAGGTGCTTTAATAGCAGCATATAACTATTATATGACAGCTATTTCTGGTAACTTGTTAAGAGATGAAGAAGCAAGTGCACCTCCATTACAAGGTACTCATAAAGTAAAAAGATGGCATGAATGGATTGAGGCTCGCCCTATCCAAATGACGATCTTATCTACAATTGCAATTTCTATCGGTGGTTTAGTTGAATTCTTACCTACATATTTTGTAAAAGAAAATACACCAACTATCTCAACGGTAAAACCATATACACCATTAGAATTAAAAGGACGTGATATTTATATCCGTGAAGGATGTTATTTATGTCACTCTCAAATGATTCGTCCTTTCCGTTCTGAAACAGAAAGATACGGTCCTTATTCTAAATCAGGTGAGTTTGTTTACGACCATCCATTCCAATGGGGTTCTAAACGTACAGGTCCAGATTTAGCTAGAGTTGGTGGTAAATACCCAGATTCATGGCATTATAATCATATGCTTGATCCAGGTTCAATGTCTCCAGGTTCTATCATGCCTTCGTACCCATGGTTATTAGAAGATGATATTTCTGTGGATGATGTACCAGCTCAAATCTCATTAATGAGAAACTTGGGTGTACCATACGAAGAAGGATATGAAGATAAAGCAGTTTCTGACCTTGATAAACAAGGAAAAGAGATTACTGAAAGTCTAATTAACGATGGAGCAGATACTGCACCTCGTAAAGAAATTGTAGCCTTAATTGCTTACTTACAACGCTTAGGTGTTGATGCTGGTAAAGCGAACGACGTTCCATTAAAATAAAAAAATGCACTCTCTTGGTAGTGATTTACCAAGAGAGGCTTTTATAAAATACATATTATGTATAAAGATGTACTTAGATCTATAGAAGGGATTGATATATTTCCAGTAATTGGATTTATTATTTTCTTTACTTTCTTTTTAACATGGAGCTTATATGCTTTTAAGATGAAAGGAGAGACTGTTACTGAAATATCAAGTTTACCATTAGATCTAGAAGAAGAGACAGAAAATAACAGCACAAATGAATTTAAGTAAACTTTCTAAACCACTATTGTCTTTCGTCTTGACAATCGGTGCAATCTTATTGAATGCAACATCATCATTTGCAGAGTCTTCATTACAAGATTCATTAAACATGATGAGTGCTAGTGAGTGGGCAGTAACATTGTTAGGTTTCGCCATCATTGTTTTTTTCTTAATCTTCCTAGTATTAGCATTGGTCTTTTATACTGTAGTAGTAACAAAAAAACACTCGAATCAATAATAGTTTAATCTATTTTGACTCTCAAATTGAACAGAATCATGAAATCTGCAAGTAGAAAAATAATGGCGCTTCTGGCAATGTTCCTCACAGGGCATTCGGCATTTGCGCAAACCGATCAGTTGATTTATGGTATAGACAACTTTGATGTACTTGTCTATGTATTGATATTTATATTAATCTTACTGTTTGTTGGTATAATGGTAGTGGCTTTAGGCCTTCTTTTTATTGTAAAAGAAAGTTTACAATCTGCACCAAAAACAGAAGAAGATTTAGCTTTTGAAAAAGAAGGTGTATCTGGTGGCTGGCAATTCTTCTGGCAGAAGATGCAAGGTGCTAAACCAATTGCTTTAGAAGCTGAAATTATAATGGACCACGATTATGATGGAATTAGAGAATTAGATAATGATCTTCCACCATGGTGGAAAGCATTATTCTATGGTTGTATTGTTGTTGCTTTTGGTTACCTAGGTGTTTATCACTGGTGGCAAGATTCTGATGCAGAACCAGTTTCAATTGCAGAATATCATAACGATGTGAAAGCTGCTGAAATTGCAAAAGAAGAGTACTTAGCAACAATGGCAAATTCTATAGATGAATCTAACGTAACTGTTTTAACAGAACAAAGCGGTATAGATGAAGGTCAAAAAATATTTATAGCAAATTGTAAAGCTTGTCACGGTGGTGCTGGTGAAGGTGGTGTAGGTCCAAACCTAACAGATGAATACTGGTTACACGGTGGTGATGTTTCAAGCATTTTTAAAACAATTAAGTATGGTGTACCTGCAAAAGGTATGTTAGCTTGGGAAGCTAAAATGACACCATTACAAATGCAACAGCTTTCTAGCTTTATTTTGAGTATTCAAGGAACAAATCCTCCAAATGGAAAAGCTCCTCAAGGTGATAAAGTAGCTGCAAAATAATTGACAATTTGTTCTTTTATAAAAGGGGTAATCTTGAAAAGGTTACCCTTTTTTCCTAAATTACATATTGACATATCATCATATATCAATAACGATCTTTAGCGAGATCTACAAAAATGAGAAAAGACCTAAGTTCACAAAACCCAGACTCATTTAGAGATACCATTTCAACAGTTGATGCTCAAGGAAAAAGAGTATGGTTGTATCCTAAAAAACCTAGTGGTCGACATTATAATGCTCGTAAATGGGTAGCATATATTTTAATCGCATTTTTCTTTGCTGGGCCTTTTATTAAAATTGCAGGGCAACCAATGTTCATGTTGAATATCTTGGAAAGAAAATTTGTGATTTTAGGTAGGCTATTTGTTCCTCAAGATTTTTTTGTATTTGTATTAGTAATGATTGCTATAATTATATTTATAGTGCTCTTTACTGTAGTTTTTGGTAGGGTTTGGTGTGGTTGGACATGCCCTCAAACTGTATTTATGGAAATGGTTTTCCGTAGAATAGAATATTGGATTGAAGGTGATGCAAATCAGAAAAGAAAATTAGATAATGCTCCATGGACTCAGGAAAAAATTCTAAAAAAAGGAGCTAAACATACCATCTTTATAGTTTTTTCTTTGGCTATTGCCAATATGGTTATTGGATATATAGTAGGAGGAGATGAATTGGTAACAATGATGACACATAGGCCTGCAGATAACTGGCCAGTGTTTTTAGCACATATTGCCTTTGCTGGAATATTCTATTATGTGTTTGCTAAATTTAGAGAACAGGCTTGTACTCAAGTATGTCCTTATGGACGTTTACAAGGCGTATTTTTAGATAAAGATTCAATAGTTATTTCTTATGATCATGTAAGAGGTGAGCCAAGAGGTAAATTAAAGAAAACAAGAAAACCTGCAACAGGTGGTTGTGGTGGATGTGGAGGTAGTGCCTCATCAAACGTTAAACCAATTGTAGGAAAGCCTAAAAAAACAACTTCATCATTACCAGAAATTAAAAAAACTGAAATTAAAGAAGTTATCACTCCTGCGCCTAAAGAAGAGCCAAAAGAGGAGGTAAGAAAAATGACTTTACAGGATATCGATAAAAATATCTCAGAAGAAAAACCTTTAGGAGATTGTATAGACTGTAAACTATGTGTTCATGTTTGTCCTACTGGTATTGATATAAGAAACGGTACACAATTAGAATGTGTGAACTGTACAGCGTGTATTGATGCTTGTGATGAAGTAATGGATAAAATTGAAAAGCCAAGAGGTCTGATTAGGTTTGCTTCTGCCAACGATATCGAAAAAGGACAACCGTTTAAATTTACTACAAGAATAAAAGCATATACTGCTGTATTATTAGTAATGGTTGTAGGGATTGTGTTTGCATTGGTTAAAAGAGGAGATATAGAAGCAACTGTTTTAAGAGCTCCAGGTATGCTATATCAAAAAGCAGAGAATGGAGATATCAGAAACCTTTATACTCTACAGGTAGTTAATAAAAGTAGTGTTGATTATAATGACGTGAAAGTTATTTTGGTAGAGCCAGCAGGTAAAGTAACAACAGCTGGAGGTGACATGAAATTAGAAGTAGGAGGCCACTTAGATGGTGTTTTCTTTATTGATATTGATCCAGAAAATCTTGATGGCATGAAAAATAAAATCACTATTAAATTAATGAATGGTGATAAAGAATTGGATGAAATAACAACCAATTTTATGGGGCCTATTAAGAAATAATAGAAGAGAATTAAATAATAAATAAAATGAAGATTAATTGGGGTTGGGCTGTAGTAATAACTTTTTGCATATTCGGAGTTACAATGATTGCATTGGTTATCAAAATGTTTCAAGTACCAGTAAATATGGTATCTAAGGAATATTATTCTGAAGAACAACAATATGAAGTGAAGTTGAAGCAAAAACAAAATGTAAAAGAGCTTTCAACAGTACCTGTATTGGCCTTGAATAAAGAAGATGGAATGGTAGATGTAATACTACCACCAGAATTAAGTAAAGTAGATGGTTCAATTCGTTTTTTTAGACCTTCTGATTCACGTTTAGATTTTAATGTGAAATTAGCTTTGGATAAAGAAAATGAACAAAAAATAGATGTTTCTAGAATAGTAAGGGGAAGATGGATTTTACAACTGTCCTTTGCAGAAGGTGACAAGAAATATTTCTATGAAAAACCTCTTGTGATTTAGATCAAAATGAACGAATTATATATCACTGCCCTCGGATTAGGTTTCGCGGGCAGTTTTCATTGTTTAGGAATGTGTGGTCCAATAGCATTAGCTATACAAGGAGGGAGTACCTCAGGACCAAGATTAGTATTTGATCGTCTATCTTATAATTTAGGTAGAGCATTTACATATAGTTTATTAGGAGCTTTTGCTGGTTTAATTGGGCAAGGATTATCATGGATGGTAGGGTATCAAGTTTACCTTACACTCTTTTTAGCTGTAATGATGGTTTGTTTTGGTATTTTCTCAGTTAACCCTGATAGATTATTAAAACTTGTTCCTTTTTTAGGTGAATGGTTTCAGTTTGTGAGAAAACAACTTGGGAAACACATGCGACAAGCCAAATGGCATACCTTTTTTAGTATTGGTATCTTGAATGGATTTTTACCTTGTGGTTTAGTTTATATGGCCATGATGACTGCGTTATCAACAGGTGATGTATTTGAAGGTATGGGTTTTATGTTTGCATTTGGTTTAGGTACTATTCCTATGATGTTTGCAGTAGCCGTAGCAGGTCAGTTTATTGAAACTAAAGTGAGAAATAATGTTAGGAAAATTTATCCGATACTATTTTTATTAATGGGAGGTTTACTCTTTTTGAGAGCATATAAAATCCATGAATCATCTAAAGCATTAGAAGGTAAAGAGCCTACCGAACAAGTAGAAATGAAGTGTCACTAATAAAACTTTTTAGACTATGCCAGAACACGAAATTAAAAACTGCCAGCGTTGTGGTAAAACATTCGAATGCAAAGTGGGTAACGTTACGCATTGCCAATGTTATGAAGTAAAAATGACTTACGAGGAGACACAAAAAATGCGTCAAGAATTTGATGATTGTTTATGTGCAGCTTGTATGTTGGATTTACAAATTAAGTATAGAAAAGAAGAAATCGAGAAAAAATAAGGTTGTCAGAATATAAAATGCCTTTTAAAATATAGGCTTGTATTTCTTTTTTATTGATTTTTTTCAGTTTAAAAGGTATAAATAGTACTGATTTTATTGGTGATTGATAAACCAAAGGTATATAAGTAAGACTTTTTAGTAAGAAATTTAAAAGAACACTAGTTTGATAAAATCAGTCTAGTGTTTTTTTTGTGTTTTTTTGAAAATTAAATTCTTGTATAATCTCTAGTTTTTTGATAGACCTTATAGATGTAGTTGATTTAACTGTAAATGTTAATTTTTTTAAGAAAAACATACTCTAAAGCCTTATTTGTTTAAACATAGTTAGTATAATTTATTTTGAGTGCATAATGTTGGGATTATAGTATTTTAAATGGATTTAAATTTATTAACAACAGTTTGCTCGTTATCAGTAAGTTGCAATTGTGAAATTAACTTCAATATATTTGTACAACGCTATAATTAAATGATCATTTCAATTACTAACTACGTAAATAAGCTCATACAAAGAGCATAAACTCCAATTCAATAATTTAACTAAATAATGAAAGTACTATTGTCAATAGTGATTCTGTCTGGAATCCTATCTTTGAGTGTACACGCTCAAGAAATTATCCGATTAGATCAATCCAACGCTCGAAACCAATCTATCACTGTTCAATCTGCCGAAAGTATTCTAAGGCAACAACTGAATCTAACTAATCCTACTAGTTTTAAGCAAATAGAAACAAAAACAGACAATTTAGGGATTAGTCACCGTAGGTTTCAAGAGTATTATCAAGATGTAAAAGTTGAGTATGGAGGATATACTCTCAATTTTAAAGAGAAAGATCCTCTTTCAATTGTACATCATGTAAAACCATTTGCACTCAATTCTGTAAAAGCTAGTATTAGCGAGGAAGAAGCATTATCTATTGCTCTTAAAAACGTAGGAGCTTCTAAATATATGTGGCAAAGGGCTGACCAAAAGGAAATTGCATTAAAAATGAGTGATGGAAAGTCAGCAACATTTTACCCATCAGGTGAATTAGTTATTGTTCCTAACTTTGAATCAAAAGATAGAAAAACATTAATGAAGCCAGTATTAGCGTATAAATTTGATATTTATGCAGAAGAACCTCTAAGCAGAGCATATATATATGTAGATGCTACCAATGGTGAGATTGTTCATATTAATCAAATTATAAAACACGCTGAAGCTGAAGGAACATTTGATACCCGTTATTCTAACAATAGAACATCTAAAACAGATGCTTATAATAGTAGTTACAGACTACGTGACTATACTCGAGGGAATGGTATAGAAACCTATGACATGAACACAGGTACTAATTATAATAGCGCTGTTGATTTTGTGGATAGTGATAATAATTGGACTTCTGCAGAATGGGATAATACAGAAAAAGATAATGCTGCATTAGATGCTCATTGGGGAGCACAAATGACATATGATTATTTCAGTACATCTTTTAATAGAGATAGCTGGGATGGTAATGGCGCGGCTATTAAAAGTTATGTGCATTATGATAAAGCATATGATAATGCATTTTGGAATGGTTCTGTAATGACTTATGGTGATGGTAGCGGAACTTATTTTGATGCGCTTACTTCTTTAGATGTTGCAGCACATGAAATAGGTCATGCTATCTGTGAAAAAACAGCAGGCTTAGTTTATGAAAGAGAATCTGGAGCTTTAAATGAGGGTTTTTCTGATATATGGGGAGCTTGTGTAGAAGCATATGCTGCTCCAGAAAAAGATGAATGGTTAATTGGCGAAGACATAGAAAGACGTACAAATAATCAAGCATTGCGATCAATGCGAGACCCAAAATCAGAAGGTCAGCCAGATACTTATGGAGGAACTAATTGGAGGAATCCAAATTGTGGAACACCTACTAGAAGTAACGATTATTGTGGTGTACATACCAATAGTGGTGTTTTAAATCATTGGTTTTACATTCTTGTAGAAGGAAAATCAAGTACAAATGATATTGGTAGTGCTTATTCTGTAAATGGTATTGGTATGGATAAAGCAGGTGCAATTGCTTACCGTACAGAAGCAGTTTATTTATCAGCAACATCAACTTTTGCAAATGCTCGTACTTTCTCAATTCAATCTGCAATAGATTTATATGGAGAAGGTTCTAACGAAGTTATTCAGACTACAAATGCATGGTATGCAGTAGGTGTAGGAGAGCAATATGGAGAAACATCTGCTTATTGTGCTTCTAGAGGAAATGATGCTTCTTATGAATGGATTGCGAGTGTTGCTGTAGGTGATATGTTGAATACAACAGGATCTAATGGAGGCTATACTAATTTTTCTTCTTCTAAATCTGTAACTCTTGCGGCGGGAACTTCATATGATGTATCATTGGCGCCAGGTTTTGCAAGTACATCGTATGATGAATATTGGAAAATTTGGATTGATTTGAATGCAGATGGAGATTTTGAAGATGCCGATGAGTTAGTTTTTGATGCAGGAGGTTTGACTAAAACTACAGTAACCGGAACACTAAAAATCCCAACAAGTACAGCAGCAACTACTACACGAATGAGAGTTTCTATGAAGTACGAAGGAACACAGACTGTTTGTGAATCATTTAGTTATGGTGAAGTAGAAGATTATGAAGTAGTTATTACATCAGGTACTCCAGAGGTTTGTGATGCACCAACTACATTAGCAGTTAATAATTTAACTGTAAGTAGTGTAGACGTATCTTGGGATGTAGTCTCAACAGGTAATAATTATGCTATTCAATTAAAAGAAACAGGAGGAACATGGTCAACATATACTGCATCAACAAATTCAGCATCGTTTACTGATCTAACAGCAAATACTTCTTATGAAGTAAGAGTTGCTACGAACTGTACTTCTAGTACTTCTGATTATTCAGAAGCAGTAGTTTTTACAACCTTAGAAGAAGTAATAACACCTGTAAATTATTGTGCTTCAGCAGGAAATAATGATTCTTATTTTTGGATTGATGATCTAAGAGTGGGAGGTTTATCAAATTCTACATCAAAAGATGGCGGATATGGAGATTATACATCTCTTTCCGTTGGCACAATTACTAGAGGAGCATCAGAAACAATTTCATTTAGTGCAGGTTATAGAAATACAAGGTATACGGTCTATTGGTCTGTTTGGATTGATTACAATCAAGATGGAGATTTTAATGATGCCAATGAATTATTTGTACAAGGATCTTCTAGTAGTCAAAACTTATTATCATCGTCTCAAGTAATTCCATCAGAAGCTGTATTAGGAACAACAAGAATGCGAGTAGCAATGAAATATGGTGCTGCATCAACTCCTTGCGAAAGCTTTACTTATGGGGAAGTAGAAGATTACTTGGTTACAATTACGAGTGGTAGTAGTATAAATCGAGTTGCTAGTCTTTCTGTAGAAAAAGGTGAAACTCTAGAAAGTAGTTTACAACTTAAGGAAGTTTCTTTATATCCAAACCCTTCGAATACCATTGTAAATATTAATGCTGAGCTGTTTAACGGAAACGGAACAATTGAAATTTATGGTATTAATGGTAATAAAGTTCTCTCAATGCCTGTTGAAAGTCAGAAAACTACAATTCCAGTTTACTTACTTAAAAAAGGGATGTATTTAATGAAAATAAGCAATGAGTTAGAAGCTCAAACAAAGAAGTTTATTGTAAAATAAATTTTTAGTTAGTAATTGAAAATTATAGCTTTAGGCTACTTCTTTATGAGGTAGCCTATTTTTTTACTAAACCAATAGCAATAAGATAAACTAACACATAAATAAACTTCCATTACAACTAAATAAATGATTAATATAAAGTCTTCTAAAAACTCCTTTTTAGGTATTTATCAAGGTATTCAGATGGAAATATGGATACTTGCATTGGTTTCTCTTATTAATAGAATTGGAGCAATGGTAATCCCTTTTTTATCTATTTATCTGTCTGATAATAGAGGTTTTTCTTTTAAAGAGATAGGATGGATTATGTCTGCTTTTGGTGTAGGATCTTTATTTGGTTCTTGGTTAGGTGGAAAATTAACGGATAGATATGGTTTCTATCCAGTTATTATTTTCAGTTTATTGACATCTGGAATTGGATTAATCTTTTTAAAAGAGATGAATTCATTTATCTCAATTGGTTTAGGGTTCTTTTTTGTTAGTTTATTGTCAGATCTAATACGACCAGCGATTTTTGTAGCAGTTAATAGATATAGTACAGAAGAAAATAGAACAAAGTCGATCACTTTAGTTCGTTTAGCTATTAATTTAGGTTTCGCAGTCGGACCTGCTACTGGAGGTTTGCTGATTGCCTATTTGGGTTATTCATCACTCTTTTGGGTAGATGGTTTAAGTTGTATAATAGCTATGATAGTTTTTGCTTTTAGCTTAACTATTCCCAAAACTATCCAGAAAGAAAAAGCTATGGAAGATGTGAAATCCTCTATAGAAAAATCACCTTATAAAGATAAGCCATATCTTATTTTTATTCTTGCGTTGTCATTATTCGGAGTAATATTTATTCAATATTTTAGTGCAGTGCCTTTATTCTATAAAGATGTTCACAACTTAGATGAAGCAACAATTGGTTTACTACTTTCTAGTAATGGTTTTGTAATTGTTTTATTAGAAATGCCCTTAATGCATTGGGTAGAAAAACAGAAAAAACTATCAAAAATGCATATTATGATGAGTGCAATATGGTGTGTAATCATTAGTTATTTACTATTGATTTTTAGCTTCAATCTCTTATTGTTATTTGTAGGAATGATGTTTTTAACTATTGGAGAAATGTTGATGTTTCCTTTATCTAATACAGAAGCAATGAATAGATCAATGGGTAAAAATCAAGGTGATTATATGGCTTTATATGCCATTTCATTTTCATTTGCTCATTTGGTGGGGCATAATTTAGGGATGCAATCTATATCCCAAATTGGGTTTAACCTTACCTGGCTTTGCATGATTATTGTATTGATTTTAAGTGTATTTTTGTTGCGGTTATATTATTATGCTATCAAAGACGAACAACTTTAACAAACTATTCTATTACTATCATGAAAATAAAATTTGTGTATATTTTCTCCTTCTTACTTGTTGTAAATACTATACAATTAGTTGTTGGTCAAGGTGTAGAAAATACACCTAAGTCATTAAGAGAATCTTTATCTGAAATTCTTGAGGAAAGAGAAAGTATAGAGAAATTGAGAATTGATTATAAAAGTCAGTTTGAAAAGGAATGGAAGAAAAAATGGTCTGAAAAGCTATTAGTCGATGTAGATGAAAAAGATTTTTTTATTAAGAGTGTTACAGCACAACAGTTAACACTTTTCATTAAATATGAAGAAAATGGAGTAATAAATTCTTTTCAAATTAAATACTTGGAAGAGGTTAAAGAATTTTTATTTCATATTAAAATAGATAATAAGGAAAACTTGCAAGAACTAGAAGAGCTCTTTAAAATTATAAATTGCTATCATATAATTCAGACACAACAAAACGCATTAATAAACCCACTTCAAAAGCTTGCAGACAACTTTTTTTATAGAACAACTTATTTAGAAAGGCTAGAATATTTATACAAAAAAGCAGATAACGAGGATAAAGAAAGATATAAAGATTTTTATGATGATGTTCAACGTTTTTGGTCTTCAGCAAAAACACAATCTTTAAATTTTGATAAAATTATTCAAGAACATTTATCAAAAGGAACTTTAGATTATGCTACTGTATTGATGTTAGTTGGAAAAATGTACACCACTAATCAGTATTACTTAGCTACAAAGTTAATTAATGAATCTATAGATAAAATTGAAGAATCGAATGATACTGGAAATTATTTCTATCAAGCATTTTTATTAAACTTGAGTAGCTTATACATGTTACAGGGTGAGTTTGAGAAAATGCTAGAAGTACAATTGAAGCAAAAAGAATTAGGGTTTCTAAATAATGAAGTCATGTTAATGTCAACATACCTTCAACTCGAAGAATTTGAGAAAGCACTTGAATTATCGGAACTATTTTTAAATGAAAATAATAAGAGTAATCCATTTTATATATCAGTTTTGCATATCAAGGTTTCAGCGCTAAGTTCATTAAAAAAGAACACAGAAGCGTATACAGCTTGCTTAGAATTAATAGCCATTAGTGAGGAAGAAAATAAACCAATAAATTCTGGTACATATTACACACTATGGCAAATAAGTAAAGAGAAAAAGGAGTTTAAAGATATTGAAAAATATATAAAATTGGCTTACAGTCAATCTGTAAAGGAAATAGCAAATTTACCAGAGATGGGAGATTCTGACATTTCGTCTCTTCTATATATAAGAATGTTCAAGTTTTATTATTTCATGAAATACAGTGAAGTATTATTGGAGTGTGGAAAACAAGAGCAGATTGATTTGGTAAAACTGAATGAAGAGTATAACTATTTTGATTACCTAATTAAAAATATTATGCTGAATCCTTCTAAACTTGACAAACAACAGGTAATTAAATTGTCTGAAGAATGTGGCGATATTATTTATTTGATGGCAGAAAAAATGCCGTCACAAGAAACACTAGAACTTGCTTATAATTATACATTACTGTCTAAAGAAATAGGTTTATCTTCTGTAATAGCTATCAGAAAATATGCTGCTGATAGTAAAAATAAAGAGTATAAAAATTTGTTTGAGCATTGGATGCAAGTGAGAAAACAGATCCTTTTCCATAATAAGAATGTGGATATAGATAGTTTAAGGGATATTAGTTTTGGTTTGCATAAAGAATTAGCAATAAAAACTAGAAAAGAAGTTTTTTCTAAGATTGAAGAAAATGATATCAGCTGGAAGAAAGTAGACAATGCTTTAAAAGAAAAAGAAGTTGCTATAGAATATGTTTATTACGCACCAAATAATTATGCAGCGTTAGTTGTTACTAAAGATGTAGAAACACCAAAGTTTATTCCTTTATGTAAAGAAGATGAGTTAAAACAGTTAATAGAACCTGATGTAAGACAATCTGAAAAAGAAATTAATGATATTATTTATAATCAGAATTCTGAAAAAATAGCTCAACTAATAATAACTCCACTACTACCTTATCTTAATGAAGCAAAAACAATTTACTATTCTCCTACGGGTATTTTACATGGCTTAGCATTTGATGCCTTGAAAGTGAATATAGCAGAATCGCCTCAAAGATTTGGTAAAGAATTTAAATTACGCAGAGTTAGTAAAACCTCTCAAATAGCCAATAAAACAAACTTATCGAAAAGAAAAGCAACAATATTTGGAGGTATGAATTACGATGATCAAGCAATTGATTTATCTAATGAAAGAGGTGACGAACGAGGGTTAATTGTAAAAAATAAAAAGACATCAAATTCAGCTACAAGTAAAAATGAACAAATACAATTGGTAGGAGGGACTTTTAATTACTTGAATGGAACTTTAAAAGAAGTTGATTTAATAAATACTGAACTAACTTCTTCATCTGTAGAAGTTGACTTATTTACGGGAACTTCAGCAACAGAAGATCAATTTATTGAGTACTGTAAAGCTCCAACACCACTATTACATATTGCTTCTCATGCTTACTTTTCGCCATATATTAAAAAAGAAAATATTAAAGAGGGATCTTTTAAAGGAGCTGAAATGATTTATTCTGACCCTGACCCAATGAATAGAGCTGGAATTGTTTTTTCTGGAGCAAATTATTTTTGGGAGACTGGAGAAAGTTATAACGGTAAGAATGATGGAATTTTAATGGCGAGTGAATTGTCTAATTATGATTTACGTGATACTAAATTGGCAATAATTTCAGCATGTCAATCTGGAGTAGGACAAAGTACTAGGAGTGAGGGCGTGTACGGGTTTCAGAGAGCATTTAAGTTAGCAGGTATTGAGCATCAAATTATTAGTTTGTGGACTGTTGATGATGCTGCAACTCAAAAATTTATGACTTTATTTTATAAATATTTTATTGAGTTAGATGATATTGATGCTGCTGTAAATAAAGCAAAAGATGCACTACAGCAAGAGTATAATCACCCTTATTATTGGGCTGCTTTTGTACATGTACAATAACAGATTAGTTAGGATCTACATCAATACTTACCCAAACACGTTTAAAAGGTTTTTCTTCTTTTAAATTAAGGATAGCATGATGGATGTAGTTCTTAGCTTTCTTTAAATCAAAGTTTTCTCTTTCGAGTTTAATCATGATTTCTGAAAGGTAATAGTTTCTAATTTTATTGATAACTGGTTCTTGAGGGCCTAAAATGCGCTTTGCTCCTAACCAATTGACTAATCTTTTACCCAACCATTCGGCACTATCTCTTGTGAGTTCTTGCTTTTCACTTCTAATGGTTAATTTGATTAGTCTTGTAAAAGGAGGGTAATGGTATTGCTGGCGTTCTTGTATTTCTTTGCGGTAGAAATTACGGTAATCGTGTCGAGCTACTTTAGCAAAAAGTGTTTCTTTAGGCATTGTAGTTTGTAATATAACCGTACCTGCTTCACCTCTTCTTCCTGCCCTACCACTTACTTGCGTAAGCAATTGGAAAGCTCTTTCGTGTGCTCTAAAATCTGGAAAGAAAATCAAACTGTCGGCATTTAAAATACCTACTACTCTTACATTATTAAAATCTAAACCTTTGGTAACCATTTGTGTACCAACAAGAACATCTATATGTCCTTGTTCAAAATCAGTAAGGATTTGCTCATAACTGTGTTTTCTCCTTGTTGTGTCAAGGTCAAGCCTACCTACACGAATATCTGTAAGAAATGTTTTTAGTCCTTCTTCTACTTTCTGAGTTCCTAAACCCACAGTTTTTAAAGATGTACCACCGCATGAAACACACGTTTTAGGTACATGTTCTTTATGCCCACAATAGTGGCAACGTAATTCATTTCTATAAATATGATAAGTAAGGTTTACAGCACAATCTGGACATGACGGTACCCAGCTACATGTTTCGCAACTTACATACGGAGAATAACCTCTTCTATTTTGAAACAATATGGCTTGGTTACCTTCTTCTGTAGTTTTGTGTACTAATTGAAGAAGTTCATCAGAAAAATCATCTTTCATCTTTTTCTGTTTTCTCATTGCCTTAATATCAATAATTTTAATTTCTGGCAATTGAGCATTCCCATAGCGTTCTGTTAAACCTGCATATGCATATTTCTGTTTAACAGCAAGATAAAACGATTCTAGTGAGGGGGTTGCTGAACCTAAAACTACTTTAGCGTGGTGTAAATGAGCCAAAACGAGTGCTACATCTCTTCCTTGATATCTAGGTGCAGGATCATTTGCTTTGTAAGAGCTATCGTGTTCTTCATCTACTACTATTAATTCTAAATCAGAAAATGGTAAAAACAGAGAAGATCTAGTACCTATAATTACTTGAAACTGTCCTTCTTGTACACCTTTCCATGTTTCAACACGTTCGTTATCAGAGAATTTAGAGTGATAAATACCCAATACATCACCAAAATAAACTTTTAACCTACGCACTAACTGACTTGTAAGGGCAATTTCAGGAATCATAAATAAAGCTTGAGATCCATTTTCGATCACACTCTTTATCAATTTTAAATAGACTTCTGTTTTACCACTACCTGTTACGCCATGTAATAAGCAGACGCCTTTATCATTTAAGCCCGTAATTGTTTTTTGGAGACATTCCTTTTGTGCTGCAGATAATTCTGGAGTTGGCTGCATTCTATCTGCAATAGATAATTCGAAACGAGGGATTTGTCTTTCAAACTCTTCAAATATCTTGTTCTTGGTCATTGTACCCACAGAACTTGCAGATAATTCTTTTCCTACCTTAATAAATTCTTTTTTACTAACACCATGATAATTACTCATGTGGTCCTCATGTACAGGAACTAAAGTGAGGTATTTTAATAAGGCATCTTCTTGTTTTACTTTTTTAGCAAGTGTTTCAAAAAGTTTATCTAATGCTTCAGGGTGTTCAGCATATTGTTCGGTTAGACGGAGGCGTTTCTCCATCTTAGGTTTATATTTTTCTTTAATTTGCTCAATTAGCAGTATGGCTTCTTTTGCAATTAAATCTTTAATTGTTTTATAAGGACTTTTTAATTGGATAATGTTACTTACTTGTGCATAAGCAATAGTCTGCTCTTTCTCTAAAGTAGATAATAAAGTAAACTCCTTATCATTTAAAATTTCTAGATTTTCTTCAATTATAAAATTAGGGTGTAATTGAATATATGATTGACTACTTAATTTTAAGCCAGATGGCAAGGCGATATTCATAACCTCACCAATAGTACACATATAATATTCAGCAACCCATTTCCATAACTTAATTTGCATTTCTGTTACAGAAGGATCTACCTCAAGAACCTCTAAAATGGGTTTAGGTTCGTATTTTTCAGGTCTGTTTTGATGAATTTCAGAAACAATACCAGTATACATTTTTCTATTACCAAATTCTACAAGTACTCTATGGCCAACAGCTAATTCCACATCTGTACCTAAAGGAATACTGTAACAGAAACTTTTAGGTAGTGGTACCGGCAAAATTACTTCTGCAAAATTATGTTGATCTTCAAATAGAGACATTCCGTAATGTATACTTTTTAAATTAAGGTAAAGACCTTTTTGGAGAGGTTAGAAAGTGAATTATAACCTCTTTCTAGGAGTTGTTGCTTGGAATTCTTTCAAATATTCTGGTTCCCAATAAGCAACATCTTTAAAATCTTCTGCTTTATACCGTTCTACAGCAAGCTCACCTATAAATTGAGCAGAAGGAACAATGTTTTTGATTAATTTATTAGGTCTATTTTCAAGTAATTCTTGGCATTTCTCTGCACCGTTACCAAAATAAACCAAACGTTCTTTTACATCAGAAAGACTATTTTCGTCCATTATCATAGGTTGTGGAGAAAGTAGCTCTTCCATACTTTTAGTATATAATGCGGTGTAAACTTCCATTCTACGGGCATCAAGCATAGGGCAAATGATATCATCAGTATCTGTTGTATAAGAAATCTGAAGTGCCATAGACTTTAATGTACTCACGCCAAGTAAGGGTATGTCTAATGTATAACATAAACCTTTTGCTGTAGATGCTCCAATACGTAAACCAGTGTAAGAACCAGGGCCTTCGGAAACAGCTACTGCAGATAATTCTGACATTTTAATACCTGCATTTTCCGTAATGTTTTGAATCATCACAGCAAGGTATTCGGAATGAGATTTGTCAATATGTTGTTCGTAATAGGATAACAATTGACCTTCTAATGTATGTAATGCTACTGAACAAACAGTAGTAGAGGTGTCGATACTTAAAATCAAAACAAAGCGTTTTTAAAAACTGTCAATACTAGCAGTAAAGTATCTATATAAATCAAATACTTATAGTTGCCTACTTATATATACAAATTACGTATAGTTTTAGAATAACTACATCATCAATTAATAATTAATAGAGAATTAGTTTATTCAATTACTTTTACTTTAATATAAATAGCTTCTAAAGGCCAATCCCCTTCATCTGTTTCTAAGTCACATATTTTATCAACAACATCCATTCCTTCTATTACTTCACCAAAAACAGTATGTTGTCCATCTAGGTGTGGGTCACCTCCAATTTTACGGTAAGTATTTTTTTGTTCGTCGGTATACTTTAAACCATTCTCATCTTCAGATTGAAGAAGGTCACCTTCTGTAACCTCTCTGCCTTGTACAATAAAGAAATCAAAAGGAGTAGATTGTCTTGTAGGATTGTTTTTGTAGGCACGTGCTGCAGATAGCGCTCCTCTTTTATGGTAAAAACGTCTTGGATCAATTTCATTAGGAATATGATATTTGCCAATTGCTCGTTTTTTCTTTCTAAAATCAGGGTCGTCAGAATCTCCACCTTGAGCAATAAAATCTTTAACAACTCTATAAAATTGAGCATCTGTAAAATAACCTCTTTTGGCCAACATAATAAAGCTAGCTCTGTGTTTACTTGTTGCATTAAAGAGTTTCATTTTAATGTTCCCAAACTTTGTTTCTATAATAACTATAGTTTCTGGGTTTTCTGGACCATACCATTCTAACTCCTTTAATGCATTCGTGTCATCTAGCTTAGGAATCTTACGAACAACCTTTTTCTTATTATCAAATTCTTTTTTTTGAAAATTGCTGCTTTTGTTATCAGAACAGCTAAAAGTGATACATCCAAGAAAAAGTAGTAATATTTTCAGTTTATAATCTCTTAACATTGGTAGAATTCTTAAAAAGTTTACTCAAATCTATCGAATCAATGAAAATTTAGCTAATCCTATCATTGTATATTTTGTTTATAACATCTCTTCACAATTTCATGTAACATTACATTAATATTAGAGTTGGTTTATTTAACAACAAGTTTAAGATTTCTAAAATACTACAACATATACAACCCATACATTTGCAATGTGATTTGGTAAACACGGTTTTAGTATAAAAGAATTTAACAAAGCAATGAACAAATTATTTATTTCGTTCGCACTCATCTTAATCTCACTTACAGCCTTTGCTCAGAAAGGTATTGTTAAGGGTAATGTAAAAGACGCTGATAACAGTGAAGATGTTATTGGTGCAAGTGTTTCTTTACAAGGAACAACAACTGGAGCTTCTACTGATATTTTCGGTAACTTCCAGTTCAATGCAGATCCAGGAACTTACACATTAGTTTCATCTTTTATTGGATACAAAAAAACAACACAAGAAATTACAGTTATAGCTGGCAAAGAAACAGTAGTTAATTTTACTTTAGCAGCAGATGCTCAAGAATTAGAAGCTGTAGAAATTGTAGCTAAAGCAAATACAGAATCAGCAGGTGCTTTAATGGTCGAAAGACAAAATGCAGATGTGATGATTCAAGCAATTGGAGCTGAAGAAATGTCAGTTAAAGGTATTTCTGATGCAGAAGACGCAGTTGCTAATGTAACTGGTGTTACAAAAGCAGAAAGAGGTGGTCTTTTTGTAAGAGGTTTAGGTGATAGATATAACAACGCAACCGTAAATGGTTTAGCTGTTCCTTCTACAGATCCTAACAAAAAAGTAATTGATTTAGGTTTATTCTCTACAGATGTAGTAAGAAACATTGATATCAATAAAACATTCAACCCTTCTTTATATGGTGATTTTGCAGGAGCAACTGTAAACATTGTAACTAAAGATTACCCAGATGAAGGTTTCTTTACTCTAGGTTTATCAGGAGCTTATAACTCTATTGCTACAGGAAACGGATTTAAGACGTTTAACGATGGTGATATGGAGGCTTTAGGTTTTACAGGAAATGGAAGAGCATTACCATCAGAAATGTTAAACAGAGAAGTTCCTACTTCTTATGATAACTCATTCTCACCATCATATAAAACTGCAGGTCCTAATATGAGCTTTAGTGCTGCAGGTGGTAACTACTACGAATTTGGAGACGAAAGTGCTTTTGGTTTTGTAGCGTCAGCATCTTTTGATAATGATTATGAAATCAGAGAAGGTGTAAAAAGAACTTACAGAGCAGAAGGAACTACAATTAACAACTACGACTCAAAAGAATATATCTATAGCACTAACACAACAGCTATGGCAAATATGTTCTATAAGATCAATAACAAGAACAACATCTCTTTCAATAATATCTTTATTAACGAATCTGCGAATAGTGTTTTAGACCTTCAAGGTAAGCACGAAGAATTAGGTAGAGGAGAGCCAATCTTTAGAGAAAGAAATACATACACTCAAAATACTGTAAATATCCACCAATTATTAGGTGATCATAAATTCTTAGAGAATGATCGTTTAAAATTAACTTGGGGTGCAGGTTACTCTAAATCAACTAGCCAAGAGCCAGACAGACGTCAGATTACTTACAGAGATTTAGAATACACAGATGGTGAGTTTTCAGGTAAACTTTTTGCTAACGCACCAGATGATTCTCATAGATTCTGGAGTGATATGAACGAAAATACTTGGTCTGCAAGAGTTGGTGCAACATATGGTTTAGGTAACTATAATGAGTATAATGACTCTTACAGAAGTAATATCTCGGTAGGTTACAATGGATCTTTTAAAGACAGAACTTTTGAATGGTGGATGTCTACATTAAGTATTCAAGGTACTCCTCCAAGAATTGATATTGATAATCCTCAGCCAGATTTAGATCAAAACTTTGCAGACGGTACATTAGTTTATAAGCCAATTGTACGTTACGATACTAAATTTAATGCAGTGATGAATGTAAATGCATTCTATGCAGATTATAGCTACGAATTAGTACCTGAGAAATTAAAAGCAAACATTGGAGCAAGATATGAGCAAGGTTACCAAGAAGTAACTTATAAAGATGAAGGAACAACAGATCCTAACGCTCCAAACAATGTAGATGTTAAAGAAACAAACAACATCTTACCATCATTAAGCTTAAAGTATACAGTAAATGAAAAATCTAATATCCGTTTAGCTGTATCACAAACGTTAATTCGCCCAATGATGTCTGAGTTAATTCCTTTCCGTTTCACATTCGCAAATGGTCAGAAAATAGTGGGTAACCCAGATCTAGAAAATTCAGATGTTTTAAACTTTGACCTTAAATATGAGATCTTCCCTAACGCAGGAGAGTTATTCTCAGTAGGTGTATTTGCTAAGCAAATTGATAACACTATTGAATTAGTAACTAAAGCATCTGCAATTACAGAATTTACTTATGTAAACGCAGGTACTTCTAAAGTAGCTGGTGTAGAGTTAGAAATTAGTAAAAGAATGTCTAACATCTTTAAGGCAGGTGGTTCTTGGATGGAAAGAACAAATGTTGGAGCAAACTTAACATTACTAGCTTCTGAAACAGATTTAAGTGGTTCAGACGGTCAGTTTACTAACCAACAAAGAGCAATGTATGGAGCGTCTCCTTATATGGTAAACGCAAATGTTTCTCATGAAGCAAATATTTTCAGTGATAATGTTACTTCAACATTTACTGTTACATATAACACATTCGGCGATCGTATTGTAGCTGCAGGTTCTCAAGGAGCTGGTGATATCTACGAAAGATCATACGGAACATTAAACTTTATCTGGAAAAACAAGATTGGTGAAAAAATCAGTTTAGACTTATCAGTGAAGAACATCTTAAATCCTGATATTACTCTTGAACAAGAGTTTACAAACGGAACTTCTGGTGTTGTTGAAACTTATAAGAGAGGACTTGATGCTAAGCTTGGATTCAAGTACAGTTTCTAATAAACAAAAAAAAGAGGGAGTAAAAACCGATCCACTCTCTCTTTTCTAAAAATTAAAAATTAATTCTTAAGACAAATTTACGACTTTTAATTATGAAAAAGCAATTTAGACAAGTAGCATTCGCAGCATTAATCGGATTATTTACATTTTCATGCGATTCTGACAGTGTTACAGGTCCAATAGACGATATAATTGGTGATACTCCAGGCGATTCTACTGGTACTGATAACGATAGATTACAAGATAAAGCAACTGCAGCAAGTAAAATTGTAGCAAATGGAGCAGGTACTGGTGCAGGTACTTTACCATCTTGGGCTAAAGGTTTAGATTATGCAGGTACTTCTGTATCAGGAGCGTTTGGTTTAACTCTTACATCAGGAGAACTTACAGATAGTCAATTATCATGGTCAGGTAACGTTTCAATTTCAGGTGCTGTTAAGGTACCAGCAGGAAAAACGTTAACTATTGCAGCAGGTACAGTAATTGAAGCTCAATCTGCAGATTCTTATGTAATGGTAGTGCAAGATGCTAAAATTGATGCTCAAGGAACAGCAGACAATATGATTGTTTTTACTGCTAAAGATAAAACTCCAGGTGCTTGGGGTGGTTTATTAGTTAATGGTCGTGCACCAATTAACAATGGTGATTCTAATGGAGAAGCTTCTCCAGAAGTTGATTCAAGTGTAAAATATGGAGGAAGTAACGTTACTGATGATTCAGGAGTATTATCTTATGTACGAGTAGAATTCTCTGGTTACAAATATGGAGATGAGTCTGAGCACAATGGTTTCACATTCTCTGCAGTAGGTTCAGGAACTGAGTTATCTTACTTACAAGCATTTAAAGGTACAGATGATGGCCTTGAGTGGTTTGGTGGTACTGTTAACGGTGAAAACTTAGTATCTGTAGGTTGCGAAGATGATTCTTTTGACTGGGCACACGGTTATGTAGGTTCACTTACTAACTTATGGGTAATCCACGATAACTCAAGATCATTTGATAAAGCTTTCGAAATTGATAACAATAGCAAAAATAACTCAGCAGAGCCTTACACTAATGCTAAGGTAACTAATGTAACAGTAGAAGGTGTTTTAGGTGAAACTACTGCATTTAGAGTTAGAGAAGGAGCTAAAGGTTCTTTCCTTAACGTAAAAGTTACTTCTGCTAAAAAAGGTTTTGATATTCATAATAATGTTACAATCAACAACGTATTAGACAATGGGTTAACAGTTTCTGCTTACACTGCAGAAGAAGTTGATACTGAAGTTGTTTACGTAGATGACTGTGAATCTTGTGAGTAATAAGATATATAGTTAGACTAAGCTCAACATAACCCAAAAATGAGCTTATACTAAAACTCGCACACCAAATCAGTGAGTGGCCCTAGGTTAATAAATCTAGGGCTTTTTTTTGAGTACATTTTTTTTGATAAATTCTCTATAAAAGAAAAAGGCCTCTATTTCTAGAAGCCTTTCAATATTCTATAAGGTTTAATAAAGTACTATGACTTCATTGCTCCAGTCAACTGAATAGTTTGTCTAGTGATATATGTAGACATATCAGAAGCTAAGAATACACAAAGGTCTGCTACTTCCTCTGGCTTACCACCTCTCTTCATAGGAATGTCTGCCAACCATACGTCTTTTACTTTTTGATCTAAAGTAGCTGTCATTTCAGTTTCAATGAAACCAGGAGCAACAGCATTACAACGAATGTTACGAGGAGCTAATTCTTTAGCTACAGATTGTGTAAAACCAATAATACCTGCTTTTGATGCAGCATAGTTTGCTTGTCCAGCATTACCATATACACCAACAACAGAACTCATATTAATGATAGAACCGCTACGTTGCTTTAAGAAAGTTTTAGTAGCAGCTTTAGTCATATTGAAAACAGAGTTTAAGTTTACTCTAATTACTTCATTAAACTGATCTTCAGTCATACGCATTAAAAGAGTATCTCTAGTGATACCAGCGTTGTTGATTAGAGCATCTAAAGCACCGAAATCTGTTGTGAAATCTTTAACTAATTTCTCAGCAGCTTCCATCTTAGAAGCATCAGAGCGGTAACCCTTAGCTTTAATACCAAGCGCTTCAAGTTCAGCAACTAATGCTTCTCCTTTTTCAACGCTTGAAAGGTATGTAAAACCTATATTTGCGCCATGTTCCGCGCAACGAATTGCGATTGAACGCCCAATACCTTTAGACGCACCTGTAATCAAAACGTTTTTGCCTTCTAGCAGTTTCATGGTGTGTGTTTCTAATTTGTTAGAATAAATTCAGCCTGCAAGTTACAAAAAAGTAGTAATGAACAAGTTTAATTATGATTTTACCAATCAAAAAATCTGTTTTTTTTACAGATTTATTATCGTTGACAATTAGAATGCAACTTTAGTCGCTAAAAAACGCTTTGAATAGTATATTTGATTAAACATTATAATCATAAATTCAATGGAAAAATTATTAGAAAGATTTTTACGTTATGTAAAAATTGATACAGAATCTGTTCCGGGCTTAAAGCAAATACCTAGTACTAAAAAGCAGTTTGATTTATCAAATTTATTAGTTGAAGAATTAAAAGAAATTGGATTAGAAGAGGTCATTATAGACGAGAATTGCTATGTGATGGCAACATTACCTTCTAATGTAGATAAAGAAGTACCTACTATTGGTTTTGTTGCTCATGTAGACACAACTCCTGATTTTACAGGTGCAAACGTAAAACCAATTGTTTGGGAAAATTACGATGGTAAAGACCTTGTTTTAAATAAGGAAGAGGATATCGTTTTAAAGACAGATAATTTCCCGGAAATTAAAGCATATAAAGGTCAGACTGTTGTTACTACCGACGGTACAACTCTTTTAGGGGCAGATGATAAGGCAGGTGTAGCAGAAATTATGACGGCTATGGATTACCTTGTTCAGCACCCTGAAATTAAGCATGGTAAAATTAGAATTTGTTTTACGCCAGATGAAGAAGTTGGTGCAGGAGCAGACCTTTTTGATGTAGAAAAGTTTGATGCAGAATGGGCTTATACTATGGATGGAGGTCCAATGGGTGAGTTTGAATACGAAAACTTTAATGCTGCAGGTGCAGTTGTTACGTTTAAAGGACAAAATGTTCATCCGGGTACGGCTTTAGGTAAAATGGTCAATGCGATGAATATTGCGGCAAAATTTGCTACAAAATTACCAGATAACGAAACACCAGAAACTACTTCTGGTTATGAAGGTTTTTTCCATCTTTTAGGAATGAATGGTTCTGTTGAAGAAACAAAATTAGAGTACATTATTAGGGATCATGATCGTGATTTATTTGAAGCACGTAAAGATCATTTAAAATCTTTAGTGAAAGACTTTACCAAAGAATACGATAAAGCAACGATAGAACTTTCTATCACAGATCAGTATTACAATATGAAAGAAAAGGTAGCTCCTAATATGCATATTGTAGATTTGGCTTTAGAAGCTATGAAAGAATTAGAAATTAAACCTGATGTAAAGGCTATTCGTGGAGGTACAGATGGTGCTAGATTATCATACATGGGTTTACCTTGTCCAAATATCTTTGCAGGTGGACATAATATGCACTCTCGTTTTGAGTATGTTCCTGTTCCTACAATGGTAGAGGCAACAAAAATGATAGTGAAAATTGCAGAATTAAATGCAAAGTAAATATTTCATTTTTTAAGAAATAAGACCTTTAAGTTTAAAGTAGTCATTCATAATTAATTAGTTATGGGTGACTACTTATTTTTTTAATAATTTTTTCCAATCAATTTTAGGGCAGAAAGGAAGTAATCGATCCAATTCATAAATCGACTCAATTTCATTTTCAAAATGATCATTCGTTTTATATTTCACTTGAATATAAGTACCATCATAATTATAGAGTTCGTATTTTTTACCAAGTTGATATATTGAACTAAGAAAATCAGAAAAATATTGAACAATTTCTGCTTTTTCAATGATACTCAATTTATTAAAAGTAATGTGTTGTAGCTGAATCATGGTGATGAGAAATTTATGTATTTTGTTCGTCGTTCATTAAATTTAACTCATATTGATGATAACATTGAATAAATCGAGCTATTATTTTTATAAATGAAGAGATTAATTTTATTGAGAGGTCTTCCAGGAGCAGGAAAATCTACGCTTGCAGCATCTTTAGGCGGTTCTATTGAAGCTGATGATTTTATGGTTGATAAAGAAGGAAATTACTTTTTTGATCCTAAAAAACTTCCTGTTGCACACAAGCAATGTGAGGAGATGACAGCTTATTGTATGGGTAGAGCACAAGAGTTGATCATTGTATCAAATACATTTACTACTGAGCAGGAAATGAAAAGTTATTTTCTTTTAGCAGAAAAGCACAATTACGAAGTATCAACAGTAATTGTTGAAAACCGACATAATAGTTCTTCAGTACATAATGTTCCTGATTTCAGAATACAAAAAATGAAAGAGAGGTTTGATATAAAACTCTAAATGTCATAACGAATATACATTTGGAATCTAGAAGCATCACCTCTTTGCTGATCTTTATTTACACGTGCTCCTTGTACAAAACTTCCGCCTACACGCATTCTATCAAAAGGAAACCAAAACATATTGGCACTTGTATAATAGCTTCTCTCAAAGGTTGATCCTGGCTGCCAAGCGGAATTATCAATCCAAGAAAAACCCGTTACAAAATTAATAAATAAGTTTTTGTGGAAGTAATATTCATATGTAATGTACCCACCTAAAGTAAAAGGAATGTAGATGTCTTTAGTAGGGCTGGGAACAGCATCTAAATTATATGATGAAAATGCTGAAATATAACGCGTGATACCTCTTCCTCCAATTGCTTGATAATAGAATTTATGTTTCTCATTAGTTGTGCTGTTTTTACCACTAACCATCAATCCATATCCTACTTTTGTAATCACATCATCAAATATATTGTGTTGAGAAAGTACTCTAAATAAACCTGCAAATTGTAATTGTCCGGTTGCATATTCAATTTTATAACGAGATGCAACATCAGGAAATAGTTGTCTACTGTCTATGGCAATTGTATCGCCAAAATTCTTGGTAGGAGTTTCTAAACTTACAGCAAATTCGTTATTACTATTCCCTACTTTCTTTTCAAATCGTATTAAACCTTGTCTTGTAGACGAAGAACTACTCGGACCCTCATTATCTACAGTAAGAGGAGTAGAGTAGAGATCTGTAAAAGTTGTCCATGTTTGCCCAACAGTTAAATAGCCATATTGTACATAGGCTTGTCTTAACCTAAAATAGTCATATGAAACGCTACCTCCTGCAAAGTCAGCTTCAACATAGAATTTGATATACCCTTCATCTGTTTTTATTCTAGAAAAGAAACCGAGTCTAGATTGCCTAGCCCCCATATAAAAGCCCCTATTTTCAACATTTTTTTCTCCTACAGGAATTTTATAAGGAACAAAACCACCTGTACTTGTTAGGCCATTAAAATCATAAAGTCCATTTAATTTTATGTAACCCCTAATGTCTACATTATTAACAGGTTTTGCTAAATCTTGAGGGTGAGTATTATCTACAATTTTAGATGAATCCATTTTAATTTTAGGTAATAATTTCACTACATCTTTAAAATGGCTTTCTACAACAACAGTGTCTTTTCTATGGATAATAGGTTCTATATCTGCAATAATAACATCCTTTTCTGCTGTAGTTTCAATCTTTAAAATATGCTCTGTACTATCATGTAAAAATATAGATCCCCAAAATGGTAGGGCACCATCTCTGTAAGCCCAAAAACCGTGATATCCTTTTTTTAATATGAGTTTAGTTTCGGCATAAGGAGCAATGCTATAAGGTATTTTATCTATTTCAACAATAACATTATCATCTTCAATATTCTCAATTTTAAGAATAGCACCATCACGGTGTAGTTTATGCTCAACAGGAGGGACTTTTAATTCTGCCTTGGCTAGGGTATCTATAATAGTGAGGTGTTTTTTATTTACATATCCTCTTTTACCAGTTAGGTAATCCCAAACTCTTATATACTCATTTTCCTCGTTAAGTGGCAGGGATAAAACGTCTCTATCTTTTTCAAGGTGTAAAAGAATAGGGCTATTTGTTGTTCTATGATCTTTTAAAACAGTCTTTTTATTTACGGATGTTCTCATCCATTGTCCGAATGCACTTTGTGATATCAGGAGATATAAGGAAAAAAATAAAAATACTTTAAATGTATTTTTCATGCAATTCAAAAAAAACGTTAGCTGCTATTGAAATAATAAAAAATTAGATGTCGTAACGGATATACATTTGTAAACGAGAAGCATAACCACTTTCTCCATTTTTATTTCTTCTAACACCATATATATACCCTGCACCTAGTTGCATTCTATCAAAAGCAAACCAATAAGAATTTAAACTACCATAATAACTTCTTTGGTAACTATCTTCAGCTTGCCATTCTGCAGTTTGTAACCATGTGATTCCACCGGTCATATTACTAAAGAATTTTTTAGACCAGTGATGTTCTAATGATAGATAGCCTCCAGCAGTTTTAGGAATAAAAATACTATTGTCTGCAGTGTTTACAAAAGCATCCATATTGTAATTTCTAAATGCTCTAACATATCTGCTAATACCTTTACCGTATACAGCCTGAAAATAGAGTATATTATCTTTACTTTGAAGATATTGTTTACCACTTAGCATAATACCATATCCGGGTGTGTTACTAACGTTATCTGTATTAATGTCTGTATAGGAAATTAGTCTAAATAAGCCAGATATTTGATAATGCCCTTTATCAAAAGTGACTTTATATCTAGATGCTATATCCGGGAATTTTTGCCTTTGATCTACAGCAACGGAATCTGTAAAAGTAACTGTTGGGGTCTCTAAAGCTACACCAAATTCGTTATCGGAATTGCCTACTTTCTTCTCATATCTAATCATACCTTGACGAATAAGAATAGAACTATTAGGTCCTTCTCTATCAACCGTAAGTGGAATTGCTTCTAAATTCGAGAAGGTTGTCCATGTTTGCCCCACCGTAAGATAAGCATATTCGGCATAGGCCTGTCGTAAACGGAAATACATTTTGCTAGTTGAACCACCAGCAAAATCACCTTCAACATATATTTTTAAGTACCCATTTTTAGCTTTTATATTAGACGAGAAACCTAATCTAGATTGTCTAGCTCCCATATAAAAACCTTTATCTTGTGTATTTCTATTTTCACCAACAGGAATTTCAACAGGAACAAATCGGTCTACATCAGAAAGTCCATTGAAATCATAAATGGTAGCCAATTTTATATAACCACGTATACCAATTGTACTTTTAGCTCTTTCAAGATCCTGAGGGTGTTTATTTGTTACAATTCGAGCAGTATCAATTTTTACTTTAGGAGTAATATTAACGGTATCAACATGATGGTATTCCATTCTTACCGTATCCGAACGACTAAATATAGGTTCTAGGTCTGTAGTTAAAACCTCTTCTTCAGATCCAACTTTTAGTACATATTCTGCACTATCAGCTAAATTTAAACCACCCCAAAAAGGGAAAGCACCATCTCTGCTAACCCAAATACCATGGTATCCTTTTTTTAGTCGAAGAGTAATTTCTTCATAAGGTTGAAGAGCATAGGGGATTTGATCCATTTCTATATTAACATCTTCACTATCCAAGTTTTCTAGATGTAGGGTTGTGCCACCTCTTGATAATGTTCCAGCTGCGGTTGTATCTTCTAGAATAACTCTTTGTAAAGAATCATATAATGTGAGGTACTGCCCGTAAACGAAACCTCTTTTACCAGAGTTGTAATCCCAAACTCTAACATATTCATCATTTCCGCCAATAGGCAGTGCTAAAAGCGAATGTCCTTTTTTTAATGTCATAATTACATGACTATCGCTTACATAAGTATCACGCATAAAAACATCGTGATTTACCTCAGCACGAATCCATTGAGCGTGAACATTATTAAATAATGAAAGAATACAGAAAAAGAGTAAGAGTATAAGTTTTGAAAGTATTCTCATTGATAACGAGGACATTCAGATGGTTTAATAGAAAAATTGAAGATTATGAGTATTAAAAATACATCTTTTTATTCTTAAATAGAAAATATCCTTGTTGTTTCAGTATTCAATAGGGCGTATATTCGTGAGAATAATTGAAATGGCTCCATAGTACAACGGATTAGTACGTAGGCTTCCGGCGCTTGAGATCTGGGTTCGATTCCCGGTGGGGCTACTAGGTATTCAACTATTATGTTTAGAAAAGTGTAAATTGCGTAAACGGTATGGTTATGGCGGTTTGCACTTTTTTATCTAAAATGATAACTTTTTAAAAGTTAATAAGAAAAAACTTTCTCTTATTAAGGGTTTCACTTTAAGCCTTTTATAGTTTAAAAGAATTTATAGAACCTTTACTTCATGGGGGCGATTTTCTTTTGAGAGGTTCAAAAAGCTGATTTTAATAAAAATCAAATCTTCTTTCAAAGTATTATTATTATTTTTTGCTAATATTGTAGCATAAATAGTACAAAAACTAATTACTAATGCCAACAATTAACGAACAAGGAATCTCTCTTTCTGAGCCTTTTTTATGGATGGAAGAGATTGTAGCTAACTATTATAAAAATCAAGGAGAATATTCTCCAATTTCAACACCACCTGTAGGCGTTGATGAGTATCCTTTTTTAGAAATTGTTAGAGTAAATGCTCTATGTGAAGAAGAAGTTCAATTACTCTTATTTGGCCTTGCTTGGGAACACCGCCCTGAAATTTTTAAAGATTTTATTGATGCTTTTACCGAAACAGATTTTAGAGTAATTGTAGGTGGATATCTTAATTCTAATACACAACTGTATATTACCAACAGTAAGAACTTTTCTTTATGTTTTTTCAAGTAATTCAGAAAAGAAACAATCACTTTTTTTGAAATTATTTACCACTCAATCTACTCTATTAAAAAATGGAATAATAAGGTTAGAGGATGTAAGTAAAGATGATGGAGGAAGTATTATGGATATTTTCTTAGAAGAAAAAAATATAAATAAAATATTTAATGAAGGTGTTAATGGATTAATTTGGAAATACGGTAAAAATACTAAAACAGGAGAGTTTGCTATTAGAATTCAATCCGCAGTATGGACAAAGTTAGCAAAAAGTTTTGGTGTAAAAGCGAAGTATTTGGCTATTGATTCAGGAAAAAAAGAAAAGATAACACCTTTAAAAGAATATCTCAAAAAAGGAAATGCAGTACTGTTATCCGTCTTTTCTTCTAAATCAAATAAAGGACATATCGTACGATTACAAGAAATCAATGATGAAGGTATTATTGTAGATGATCCATACGGAGATGTTAGTGAAAGGTTGGAAGTTAGGGAGAAAGATGGAAGTGGTTATTTAAAAAAAGGTGTGGATCAATATGATACAAGAAATAATCATGATAAAAGTTCAGATGATTTTCAACCAAAAATAGGAGAAGATAATCTTTGGAAATGGGATCAATTAAAAAAAACAAAAATTAAATATGCATTTATTTACAGCAAATAAAAAGGAAATTAATAGTGGTCATATTAATAAAATGAAGTTTATATTGTTATTTTTTATTTTGATGATAATCAGTGATCTAAAAGCTCAAGATTTGAAGTTGATTGAAAAAGGGATGATAATTTCATATTCTGATAAGACATTGGAAAATTTTCGATTTAGAACGAGGAAAATTTCAGTTTATAAAACTCTTTCAAATTATGAATCGATAAATTCTAGCTATAATTCACTTTGTGTAGGTCGTACTGATAGTATTACACTATATGGTAAAGTTAGTCCATACTTATATATTATTGGTCTCGGTGATGGTTATGGGGTTTTATCATTAAATGAGAAAAAAGAAGTGATGGATTTACTTCATATATCATATATTATAGGTATGGATAGCGATGAAATGATCTCTAAAGTTGTTGATGATACAACTTTGAGAGTAACGTACTTGGATGGTTATAAGAGAAGAGTTGAGAAATATACTCTCGTCCAACGAAACGGTTTATTCGTAAAAAAAGACAGTAGTTTTACTGAGCCATTGCCAACATTTGATGAATGGGAGTTATTTTTTGGTCATTATGAATATGATGAAGATTGAATTACATTTTTATCAAACATTTAGCTAGAAAACCAGCCTCTTAAAAAATATCTCAAAAAAGGAAATGCCGTTCTGTTATCCGTCTTTTCTTCTAAATCAAATAAAGGACATATCGTACGATTACAAGAAATCAATGATGAAGGTATTATTGTAGATGATCCATACGGAGATGTTAGTGAGAGGTTGGAAGTTAGGGAGAAAGGTGGAAGTGGATATTTTAAAGAGGGAGATTATGATACTAGAAATGATCATGATAAAAACTCAAAATCTTTTCAACCAAAAATGGGAGAAGATAATCTATGGAAATGGGAAAATATTAAGAAAACAACAATTAAATATGTATTTATATACAGCAAATAAAAGAGGTCATATTAAGAAAGTACAATTGATATTATTGCTTTTTATTTTAATGAAAATAAGTGATCTGAAAGGTCAGGATTTACAGTTGATTGAAAAAGGGACTGTAATTTTATATAGAGATAAGACATTGAAAGATTTTCATTTTAATACGAAAAAAATTCCAGTTTGTAAGACTATTGCCAATTATGAATCAATAAATTCCAGTTATAATTTATATTGTGTAGGTAGTGGTGATAGTATTACACTAAATGGTAAAATTAGTCCATATTTATATATAATTCGATTTGGTGATGGTTATGTTGCTTTATCATTAAATGAGAAAAAAGAAGTCATGGATTTAAAGCATATATCATATGTTATAGGTATGGATAGCGATGAAATGATCTCTAAAGTTGTTGATGATACAACCTTGAGAGTAACGTACTTGGATGGTTATAAGAGAAGAGTTGAGAAATATACTCTGGTTCAAAGAGACGGTTTATTCGTGAAAAAAGACAGTAGTTTTACTGAGCCATTGCCAACCTTTGACGAATGGGAAGTATTTTTTGGTCATTATGAATATGATGAAGATTGAATTACATTTTTATCAAACATTTAGCTAGAAAATTACATCTTAAAAAAATACCTCAAACAAGGAAATGCCGTTCTGTTATCAGCTTTTTCTTCTGATTCAGGAAGAGGACATATTGTTAGATTACAGGAAATCAACGATGACGGAATAGTTGTGGATGACCCTTATGGTGATGTTAGTGAGAGGTTGGATGTTAGGGAGAAAGGTGGAAGTGGGTATTTACTTAAATCTCTTAGAAATGGATATGATACTCGTAATCATCATTCTACTGATAAATATCAACCTAAAAAAGGAGAAGATAATCTTTGGAAATGGGGAAATTAAAAAAAGACTCAAATAAAATATGCAATTGTATATAGTAATTAGAAAAATGAATAAGAATTACATAAAAAAACTTAATTTATTATTTTTTATATTAGTATTAACTTCACTAAATAAAATCATCGCTCAAGAAATTCCTAAAGTAAAAGCAGGAACAAAATTTTCTTTTGATTATGATGAGTGGGGAAACAGACCTTATTTGCGTGTTCCTTATTTTCCATTGGCAAAACGGAGCCCAAAGTTAGAGGAGTTGACGTCTTTTTATATTAATGCTTTTGTTTATAAAGATAGTATTATCATTTTTAATGAAGTTAATCCTTTTTTATATATTGTTTCTGCTGGAGAAGGGTATGGATTAATGTCATTAAATAAAAGAAATGAAGTTGTGGATTTAAGATCCATAGCTTATATTCTTGACCCAGACTATTTTGAATTATATACGAGAGTGATTAATGATACTACATTTAAAGTAACCTATTTAGATGGTTATAGAAAAAGAGTAGAAAAATATACCCTTGTACAAAGAGATGGTATGCTAGTGAAGAAAGACAGTAGTTTTACAGAGCCAATAGCAACATTTAAGGAATGGGAAAAGTTTTATATTCATTATGATCGTGATAAGGATTGATAGACATTCTTATTAAAAATTTAGCAAGAAAACCAGCCTCTTAAAAAATATCTCAAAAAAGGAAGTGCTGTTACCCGTCTTTTCTTCTGATTCAGGAAGAGGGCATATCGTACGATTACAAGAAATCAATGATGAAGGTATTATTGTAGATGATCCATACGGAGATGTTAGTGAAAGACTGGAAGTTAGGGAGAGTGGGAAAAGTGGGTATAGAAAACAAAAGGTATATGATACTAGAAATATTCATAAAGAAGGCAGAAATTATCAACCTAAAAAGGGAGAAGATAATTTATGGAGGTGGGAAGATTTAAAAAAAACACAAATAAAATATGCATATGTGTTTAGTAAATGATACAAAAAAGAATAATAGAAAATTACTTCATTTTATCTTACTGTTATTTATTATCTTTCCTTTGAATAAAGTAATGGGACAAGATATTAGATTCTTAGATAAAGGAACATTAATATCTATAAGGGAGCAAACTTTGAGGAGTACTTTTATTAGAGTTCCTAATTTCAATGTTTGTAAGGAGAATTCTGATTATGATTTATTAAACACAATTTATTTCAGGAATTGTGTTTATAAAGATAGCATTAGAATCTTTGGAAAAATTAATCCCTCATTATTTGTAGTAACATTTACTGGAGGTTATGGGGTAATTTCTTTAAATGAGGAAAAAGAGGTAATTGATTTAGAGCATATATCCTATTATTCAGGTATGGATAGTGATGAAATGATTTCAAAAGTTGTTGATGATACAACCTTGAGAGTAACGTACTTGGATGGTTATAAGAGAAGAGTTGAGAAATATACTCTGGTTCAAAGAGACGGTTTATTCGTGAAAAAAGACAGTAGTTTTACTGAGCCATTGCCAACCTTTGATGAATGGGAAGTATTTTTTGGTCATTATGAATATGATGAAGATTGATATACATTCTTATTAAACGTTTAGCTCGAAAATAAACATGTAATGATTCAATTTAAAAATCAAGATGGTTGGAGAAACTTTGGAAAGAAAGAAGAAATTAAAATATATAACTTTAATAAATAAGATAAGAATAAAACTACCACAGAACATACTCTGACTTTAAGATAGATTTATCACTTCACATCTATTAGTAATTTACTTTGTTTAATATGAAACATAAATTCAATTAATGCAGTTTATATAAACAGAAGTTAGATGAATGCGCTTAGTAGATAAGTGATAAAAAAATTGAGAGAGTTAAGTTCATGAAACCTCGTTGGTATTGCCAACGAGGTTTTTTTTATACTATAATTTTAATCTATTCTAAATCGATATAATATTCTAAATGTAGGAACATAAAAAAAGGCGTCAATTAATATTGACACCTCTAAATGGTTTATTACAAAATTTATTTTGCGATATAAATATCATCCTGATTAATATTTATTTTACTCTTATCTAAAGGCATTGTGATTGTTACTTCATATTTCACATCATAATCATATGCTTCTCTGGTACATTCAGACAAATTAATATCATATTCTTCCATTAATGGTATATATGCTTTAGAAGCTGCTACTTCAGCATATTTTGCAAATTCAGGTTTACTAATCACATTAATTGTCATGATACCTTTTTTGGCATTGTATGAGTAAGAATAAGCAACATCTGCCGTGTTATCTTTATTTATATCTTCTATTGTTGTTTCAGAAATAAATGCGTTATGATCTTTTAAATATTGGAGCTTTCCTACTTCAGTCTCAAAAGATTGTGCTTGAAGTGTTAAAAGTGTAGTGATAAACAGTAGAGATGATAAAATTAACTTTTTCATGGTTTCTAATTTTAATTGTTATAAGTTAATTTACTCAACGACAGTATCTTGTAATTGAATGAGTTTGTTAGTATTAGTTATCTAAATAAATGAGAATGAGGTGAACTATTTTATAAAATTTAAAGACTTCTTATTGTATAAATTAAAAGGTTAGAGGGTAGTACAAATAGTTTACATCTATTAGTAATTTACTTTGTTTAATATGAAACATAAATTCAATTAATGTAGTTTATATAATCAGAAGTTAGATGAATGCGCTTAGTAGATAAGTGATAAAAAAATTGAGAGAGTTAAGTTCATGAAACCTCGTTGGTATTGCCAACGAGGTTTTTTTATACTATAATTTTAATCTATTCTAAATCGATATATTTTTCTAAAATGGAAAAAGGAGTATTTCCAAATTGGAGTAATTTCTCATGAAAGTTTAATAAAGAAAATCCCTCTTTTTTCTCTGCTTTTTCTTTCCATTCTAAAATTTTACTTCCACCATATTTGTAGGTAACCACTTGTGCCGGCCACCTTTTCATTCTAGCAATTTCACGTTGAGCAATATTATCTTGACCGGGAATATGTTTTTGCCAGAATAATAAGGCTTCTTCATCTGTCCAATTGTAATAATTTAAGCCAACATCCATACTCACTCTTACAGATCTTATAAGATCCCATTCCCATTTGCCGAGTTCATCATACATTGTTTTATAAGCACCCAATGTAACTCCTAGTTCTTCAACATATGCGGCATAACCTTCAATAAAACCGTAATATTCAAATTTCTTTTGTAGGGCAGTCCTATTCGTTTTTTTCTCTAAGTCTATTTGGTAATGATGCCCAGGGACTCCTTCATGAAGGTAAATCCAAGCAATTTGTCGCTTGTTATAGGGAGTATCAAAGTAGTTGTAATAAAATGTCTGTTGCGTATCCATATAATACGCAGGTGCAATAGCCATCCTCTTTTCAGTTCCTTTCTTTATTATGAGAGGAGAGATTTTATCTACATCAGGAAAATAGAGTGAAGCAGTTGTACCTATTTCAGTTTTAAGCTTTTCAAAAGCAAGTTGTATTGAATCTACATCAGTAAAATAAAAATGAGGTGAACGTATATATTTCTGAAAAGTACTACTGTCCATTCTAGATTGCATTTGAATAGATTTCATATTACGTTTAACTCTATCAATTTCTTTTAAACCAAAAGCATAAATTTTATCTGGAGTAGCTTCTTTATCAACCCATTTTTTTAGAAAGTAGGTATACCATTCCTTCCCGTTTTTTAGAGTAGATAATCCTCTAGAAGAAATACTATCAGCAATAGCACTTTTCCATTGTTTTTCTAAATGTAATCTTTCAAGATTTAAATCAGTTTCGTATTGAATTAAATCATAATCTAACTGTTCTTTTATTGATAAGTTATTCACATCTATAGTAGATAAACGCTCTTTAATGTTGACAAAAAAAGCATTTTGAATATTTATCGAATCTAAATCCTTTATTCCCTTAATATTTTGTTGATAACTTAACTGTAACGGAGGAATATTGAGACAATTATACTCTTCTATAAATTTTGATTTAAAATTAGTCCACTTTTCTGTTTTTTGAGAAGTGCATGATAGCATCAAAAAACCAATTATTGTAATAAGTAAATTTTTCAAAAAAAGTAGGTTTAAAGTATAAAGTAATATGCTTGTTTTGTGATAAAGGTGTGTTTTACCAAGCTGCAATTTTAAGAAAAGAAAGCCTAGTCTGCTAATGCAATTTGGTAATAAGTATGATGAATCAAGATAAAGTTGTAGTTGGATAAGGTTAGTTTAAAATTGATTATACCGACTGTTTCATTCACGTATTAACTTCTTGTAAATTTCCTCTGCAATTACCGTTGCTCCTTTATAATTAGGGTGTACACCATCAGGAAAATCCTTTTTCATATTTTTGGTAGCCTCATGGATTGGTATAATTTTAATATTTCTTTCTTTGGCTACCTTGATTAGAATAGGTATAATTTCTTTTTCAACAATCTGGTTTCTGATATCAAAAGTATTAGGGTAGATCATTGGAGGAGTGGCTAAGTAAATTTCTGGATTACTTGATAAAGACTGATAAGAAGTAATGAACGCATTCAAATCACTTTCAAAATGTTGACTACTAATATCCCATATCTGAGGTTTAGAATCGTTTGTTCCTAACATAATGACTACTTTATTGGGTAGAAATGTAGTATGAGATTGTGTAAATGCAGCAGTGCTCCAATAACTATCATTTACATCTTTAGAGAGAGTTCTTCCAGAATTCCCAAAATTATTTACTAGATAGTTTTCACCTAACATATGTTGTAATTGAGTGGGATAACAGTTGGCAAAACGTTCGGGTATTCCGTGCCCATAAGTAATACTATTGCCTACACATGCTATTCTTATTTTATCTTTCAAATCAAATTTTTCAGTACAACCGTTATAGGGTACAATAGGTAAAATAGAATCTCCATCAACTTGTATAGTTCTAAAACCTCCATTTGCACAAGGTCCAAAAGCATACTCTCCAGTGCTCCATTCTGCCCCATTAAAGTATTTATATTCGTATGTTTTTTTCGGTTCTACTTCTAATGTGATTTCATAAATAGTACCTTTTGTATTTATAAGTTGAGTTTCTTTAAGTTTCCAGTTATTTATATTTCCAGATAAATGTATACCTTCTGTATGTATTTTAAAACCTGCCATATCTACTCTTAATGTTACTTTAGCGGCATAAGTTGGAAGAGTAAAAAATAAGAAAATGTAACATAAAGTTTTCATACAGAAATTAAATTACTGATTTAATAAATAGAATGTATTACTAATTACTTCAATATTAGAAAAAAGAAACTAGTATATTCGAAGTAGATCAATCTAAAGAAAAATAATTAATCCTAAAAATGATTAGAACTACCTACATTATCGTAAGCTTTATATTATTCCCAATATTTATTTTAGCGTATGATTATTTGCCAGATCAGACAGTGGCCATTACAATTTTAATGACGCTTTTAATAATTGGTTGGTACGATGTTTTTCAGAAAAAAAACGCAATACTTAGAGATTATCCTATTGTAGGTCATTTTAGATATATATTTAAAGCGATAGCCCCTGAATTACAGCAATATTTTATAGAAAGAAATACGGATGGAAAGCCTTTTAATAAAAATGAAATTAGCTTGATAAAATCGAGGTCTGAAAATCAAGAGAAATTTCATCCTTTTGGAACCGAACTAGATTTTTATGCTGATAAAGTACAATGGTTAGGTCATGCTTTTATACCAGGTAAAAAGATGACTGAGGCACCAAGAGTTAAAGTTGGAGGAACACACTGTTTAAAACCTTATAACGCTGCATTATTAAATATATCTGCAATGAGTTTTGGGTCGTTAAGTGCTAATGCAATAACAGCTTTAAATAATGGAGCAAAAAAAGGAGGGTTTTATCATAATACAGGTGAGGGGGGAATAACACCTTTTCATCAGCAAGGAGGCGATATAGTATTGCAAATAGGTACTGGTAATTTTGGTTTTAGAAATAATGATGGTTCTTTTAATGATGAAGCCTTTGTAAAAAAAGGAACATTGGAAGAAGTGAAAATGATTGAAATAAAACTTTCTCAAGGTGCAAAACCAGGACATGGTGGTGTATTACCAGCAGCAAAAAATACTGAAGAAATTGCAAGAATTCGTTTAGTAGAACCACATACTAATATATTATCTCCACCAGTAAACCCTGAAATTAAAGAGGTAGCAGATATTCCAAAATTTGTAAAAAGAGTAAGAGATTTATCAGAAGGTAAGCCTGTAGGTTTTAAACTTTGCATTGGTATTAAAGCAGAATTTATTAAACTAATTGAAACTTGTATAGCACAAGATAATTTACCAGATTTTATTACTGTAGATGCGGCAGAAGGTGGAACAGGAGCAGCCCCTTTAGAGTATTCAGATCATATTGGAATGAAAGGTGATGAAGCCCTGAAATTTGTGGTACAGGTATTAAAAGAAAAGAACATTAAAGAGAAAGTTAAAGTAATCTATGCTGGTAAAGTTATGGATGGTTTCTCTTTATTTAAAGCACTTTGTTTTGGTGCAGATTTTTGTAATAGTGCTAGAGGGTTTATGTTCTCATTGGGTTGTATACAGTCTTTAAGATGCCATACAGATACTTGTCCAACAGGTATTGCTACACAAAATAAAGCATTGCAAAAAGGCTTAGATCCTACTTTAAAAAGTGAAAGAGTTTATCATTATCAAGAGAATACTTTAAAATCGTTCTTAGAAATATTGAGTACTTCTGGTTGTAATAATTTAGGAGATCTAAAACCTGAATTAATTCAAGACTAAGTCAAAATTTTTTATAAAAATTAAAACCTCTGTGCATATATTTAACTACATGTACAGAGGTTTTTTTTATGAGTCAATTACTTGATAATTTGAGATTTACTATGGAATTAAAGGTTTTCTGTTAATGCTTTTACCACTGGGTTGTTAGGGTAAAACTCTTTTAATATAACCTTAATTACAGTATACAGAGGAACGGCGATTATCATTCCTATAATTCCGAAAAGTACTCCAAAAGTGAAAATTACTAAGAAAATTTCTAGTGGATGTGAGTTGACACTTTTAGAGAAAATAATTGGTTGAGAGAAATTATTGTCAATAAATTGAGTGATTCCGTAAGCAACAGAAATTTTTATTATTAGTGGAATAAATTCATTTTGGAAATCCATATTAATATTATCTGTAAGTGCTAAAACGTACATTAATATTAGCCCGATAAGTGGACCTACATAAGGAATTAAATTAAGAATGGCACATAAAAAGGCAATAACTAATGGGTTGCCAACACCAATTACCATTAAAGATACTAAGTATAAAATGAACACAATTAATATCTGAATACTTAAACCAATGAAGTAACGGGATAATAATTTTTTAATTTTGGTGATAGATGATTTTATTTCTTTTTCATTCTCAATAGGAAGTACTGAGATAAAAAAGTCTCCAATTAATTCGCTTTCTTTGATAAAGAAAAAAGCTATAAAACAAACCGAAAATACGCCTACACTGTAAGAACCTACAGTATTAATAATCGATTTAAATATTTTTGGAGCATTATTAATCTTATTCAGTATAACATCACCTAAATTTAATGAAGATAAATCTAACCCATATTTTAAAGTAGATTGATTCAATGAATCAAATGTTAGGTTAATGTTCGATTTAAACTCATCCATATTGATAAGTGATAAATCTCTGGCTTCTTGAATTATTAAAGGAATAAAAAGACTTAAAAAAGCCGTGAGAATCAACAGAAACAATACAACAACAGCAAGAAGAGCACTGTTATTAGAAAAATTGAATCGTCTTTTTAAATAAGATTTTAAAGGGTAAGCAATAAGTGCAATCACACCTGCTATTGCTATATAAATAATAACTGATTTTATTAAAAACAGCGTATATAATCCGATACAAAATAGAGCAAGCTTTTTTATGGTATCAAGCAGCCCTTTACTAATTACTTTATAATCCATTAATTGAAGAATTAAGATGAATGAAACTAATAATAGCAAACGACTTTTGTGTTTTAGTTTTTTATAGAATTTGTTTTTAAAATATAAAATTTTGATTATTTAATCATTAATGGTGTTTGAATGTGCTGATTTTTAATGAAGTAAAGAGTAGTTAAGGGTAGTGATTAAAACTTAATGTTTAATTTTAACTTTGGGTAATACTCTTTTCTTGATTACTATTGATTATTCAAACAACTAATATTTCTAATATAATGTCTCAAAAACAATCATCTTTTTACCCCTCAGTTTTACAGGTATGGGGTTTTGTCGGAATTTTTCTTATTGTTTCAATTTTCGTATCAATCTTTACTTCAAGTCTCGAAGGCGTGTTAGATAAAGGGTTAATACTCTTTATAAGTTATCTATTTTCAATGGGTATTCCTTTAGGTATTATTTATTCTGTTCGAAAGAGAAAAACAGGAAGAACATCATTTAATTTTAAGTTAGAATATTTAGCAATCCTTCCAATAGTATTCTTTGTAACCTTAGGTTTACAATTTGGATTAGTAGGGCCAATTGCAGATTTAATTCCTATGCCTGAAGAATTTGTTGCTTTTTTTAAAGAATTAATGGGCGACAACGATATCTATAATTTCTTAACTGTTGTAATTGCGGCTCCAATTTTAGAAGAATTAATTTTTAGAGGATTAATATTAGATAGTTTCTTAAAAAGATATTCTCCAACCAAAGCAATACTTTATTCTAGTATGTTCTTTGGTTTAATACACTTTAACCCATGGCAATTTATAGCAGCAATGGTTTTAGGGTGCTTTATTGGATGGGTATATTATAAAACTAAAAGCGTTAGTTATGGTATAATTATCCATATGATAAACAATGGGTGTGCATTTTTAATGATGGTTTTTATTTCTGAGGATCAAATGAATTTGACTGGACCAGAATTATATGGTGGTTTTACTAATTATGTAATTATAATTATTGGTTCTTTATTAGTAACAGGATTGGGTCTTTATTATTTATCAAAATATTTTAAAGATCATGTTCCCTCAATTCAATGGAAAGAAGTTACCATTGATGATGATTCTAATAATGAAATTGAAAGTATATAAATTATTGATTATTAAAATTTTAATGGATTTTACCCATTGGAATCACATAAAAAAAGCATTAGGGAATTCACTCTAATGCTTTTTTTATAAAATAATATGACTACTTCTTAGTTATCAAATTCAGGATATTCACGTTTCATTCTACGCAACCAACCTTCATATAAAGTGTGGTAAGGGTCGGTGTCATTACCTTCATGAGGTAATCCAGCCATAACCTCTTTTTTCTGTTCAGGTACATGATCAACAATTGCTTCATTTACATTGATAACACCTTGTGGGCTTCCAAGAGCACGTGTTTGGATCTTACAAGATTTTTCAAGGAAGAACATATAAAAGAATGCTTCACTAATTGTTTCGCCAACAGATAATGTACCGTGGTTTCTGAGCATTAATATTTTTTTATCTCCAATATCCGACAACATTCTAGGCCCTTCAGCAGCATCAACAACTACACCTTCATAATCATGATAAGCAATGTTAGAGTGTATCAACATATCGTCTTGACAAAGAGGAAGTACGCCTTCTTTCATTGCAGATACAGCCACGCCATCTACAGTATGCAGGTGCATTGCCGAATTGATAGAATCATTACCGAATATTAATCCAGAGTGAATATTCCATCCTGCTTTATTTAATTGGTATCCATTGTCTGTAAGTATTGTTCCATCTTTTCTGACTTTAATTAAAGATGAAGCAGTAATTTCATCGAATGTTAAACCGAATGGATTTAATAATAAACAATCAGGTTCTCCAGGTACTCTTGCTGAAAGATGTCCGAAAGTTGTGAATTCAAATCCTAAATAATAAAAAGCTCTATATGCAGCAGCTAACTCTACTCTTGTATTCCACTCTGCAGTTGTAACTTGTTCTTTAATAGATTTCATAATGTTCTTTTTTTTAGTGTTTTATAAATTTGTTTTGATGTTACAAATGTAGAGGGTGACAAAAGTTTTTAGCCGTAAAATCCTGTTAGCAATGCGTAAATTCCTGTAAGAGTAAAATAGTTATTTACCTGTTTATTAGCGTTTTATATTGATATATAAGGAAATCCCACCCTTTCTATTATGTAGAAAAGGAGGGATTTTTTGTATTACACTTATTGTGTTCAACTTTATATTCTATATACTTATTGCTTAGGGCATTTTTTACAATGCTTTCCAGATTTTTTATATTTTTTACAGCAATTTTTCTTTTTACATAGAAAGTCAGTGTTTTCTTCTAATTCATTGAATTTAGGAGATATTATTACGTTCAGAGAGATATCCATTGTTATTTTTTTTGTCCAACCACCGTAGCTTTTAGCTACAGTGGTGATAAGTTTTAAGGAAATATTATTTACTTCTTAGTTATCAAATTCAGGATATTCACGTTTCATTCTGCGTAACCAACCTTCATATAAAGTATGGTAAGGGTCTGTGTCATTACCTTCATGAGGTAATCCAGCCATAACCTCTTTTTTCTGTTCAGGTACATGATCAACAATTGCTTCATTTACATTGACCACACCTTGTGGGCTTCCAAGAGCACGTGTTTGAATCTTACAAGATTTTTCAAGGAAGAACATATAAAAGAATGCTTCACTAATTGTTTCGCCAACAGATAATGTACCGTGGTTTCTGAGCATTAATATTTTTTTATCTCCAATATCCGACAACATTCTAGGTCCTTCAGCAGCATCAACAACTACCCCTTCATAATCATGATAAGCAATGTTAGAGTGTATCAACATATCGTCTTGACAAAGAGGAAGTACGCCTTCTTTCATTGCAGATACAGCCACGCCATCTACAGTATGCAGGTGCATTGCCGAATTGATAGAATCATTACCGAATATTAATCCAGAGTGAATATTCCATCCTGCTTTATTTAATTGGTATCCATTGTCTGTAAGTATTGTTCCATCTTTTCTGACTTTAATTAAAGATGAAGCAGTAATTTCATCGAATGTTAAACCGAATGGATTTAATAATAAACAATCAGGTTCTCCAGGTACTCTCGCTGAAAGGTGTCCGAAAGTTGTGAATTCAAATCCTAAATAATAAAAAGCTCTATATGCAGCAGCTAACTCTACTCTTGTATTCCACTCTGCAGTTGTAACTTGTTCTTTAATAGATTTCATAATGTTCTTTTTTTTAGTGTTTTATAAATTTGTTTTGATGTTACAAATGTAGAGGGTGACAAAAGTTTTTAGCCGTAAAATCCTGTTAGCAATGCGTAAATTCCTGTGAGAATGTTTATCTTATATTTTAATCTAAAATAGTATGAGTAAGCATATCAAGTTAAATAATAACCCAGTTACTAATCAGTTGGTTAAGCTCCAAGAAGCCTTAGGTGGAGAATTGATAACTGAAAACCATTTAGTTATTGATAATGATATTCTTGTAGGAGATATACATTATTATAGTAATGGTTATACTGATTTTACTATTGTAGAAGTGGAGGTAAAAGAAGACCTAAAGATTGAGTTTTTTCATATAGACGATTTTCATTATACCGCACAGTTTTTTGGTGAAAATCTAATTTATACAAACAAAAAAAATGAAGACATTAAGGTGTCAATTCCTAATGGCTTTTTTATTTTAAAAGATGCAGAATCTATTTATATGCATTTTAAGAAAGGAGAAAAAGTTAAACAGGTAACAATATATTTTACAAAGGAAATTTTAAGAGACGAAACGAATACTTTTTTGGAGAAGTTAGCCAGTTTTGTTTTTCATGAAGGTGATACCAACTTAAGGCTATGGAAAAGAACTGCTTTTAATTCTAAACCCCTTGATGAAGATTTAAGGGAAGAATGGTACCTATTAAAAATGATGGAGTTGAATTTAATTTTTCAAAACGTTATTAGAACATTAGGTACTAAAGGTGAGAAAAGAATCTATTCTGATTATGAAATTGATATAGCTTTCTTGATAAAAAAAGTAATTATTGAAGATGTTAAGAATAAACCTGTTGTGTCTGAACTTGCGTTAGAATATGGAATTAATTTAAATAAATTAGAAAAAATATTTAGGCATGTATTTAATGAAACCATTTATCAATTCTACAAAACGGTTAGAATTAATAAAGTAAAAGAAGAAATTTACACAACAGACAAAGCATTTACAGAGATAGCATATGATTATGGATATACAGATGTAAACCATATGTCTAAGAATTTTAAGGCTAATTTTGGAGTTACACCTACACAGTTTAAAGAAAGTAAATAGAAAATTAAAGCCCTCAATTATTTTTAGTAATTGAGGGCTTTAATTCTTGTAAAGAAAATCTAGTTAAGATTCGGCTGAGGCGTCATTCTTAAATAAGGCTTTACTTCTGTATATCCTTTAGGGAAAATACCTGGAATATCTTCAGTTTTCACAGCAGGAACAACTACACAATCATCACCATTTTCCCAGTTTGCAGGAGTGGCAACTTTATGATAAGCCGTTAACTGTAAAGAATCAATTACTCTTAGTAACTCGTTAAAGTTTCTACCTGTAGATGCAGGGTAAGTAATAATTAATTTTACTTTTTTGTCTGGATCAATAACAAAAACAGACCTTACTGTCAGTTTGCTATCAGCATTAGGGTGAATCATATCATATAATTCTGATACTTTTCTGTCTTCGTCTGCTATGATAGGGAAATCAACAGTAGTGTTTTGCGTCTCATTGATGTCTTTAATCCATCCTTTATGAGATGCTAAACCATCTACACTAAGTGCAGCTACTTTTACATTTCTGCTAGCAAACTCATCTTTATACTTTGCTACAGTACCAAGTTCTGTAGTACAAACAGGAGTATAATCTGCAGGGTGAGAGAATAGGATTCCCCAGCTATCTCCTAGCCAGTTATGAAAATCAATTTCTCCTTCAGAAGTTTGTGCAGTGAAATTAGGGGCTACATCGCCCAAGCGAATAGTTGACATTTTTAATTAGTTTTTAAGGTGTAAATAAGAAATCGATTTTGAGTAGTTCGATTTACTGTTATCAATGTTAGACATATAATTATGAAAAAACAATCATTGATATAATAAATGTCAATTTGAGTTGACAGAGTATTTCAATTAGCATAAATTATACTACTAAGTGTTTAATATTGTTACTATTTAATACTATATCAAGATTATGAATGATTTGTGCTAGAATCCTCTTTTGAAATGAGAGATATTGCGATACATACTTAAAGACGAAAAAATGAATAACAAGTTAATCCTATTATTACTGCTTATAAGTAATATCACTTATGGGCAAAGAACAGAAACACTCTTAAAAAACAATTGGAAATTTAGTAAAGGTGATTTTGAAGAAGCAATAGAAGTTGATTTTGATGATTCCGCTTGGGAGTCAATTAGTATACCTCATGATTGGGCAATTAAAGGTCCTTTTAATAAGGAAAATGATATTCAGCGAGTTAAAATTCTTCAAGATGGTGAAAAGAAAGCTACTGAAAAATCTGGAAGAACTGGTGCTTTACCTTATATGGGAACTGCTTGGTATAGGTTAAAATTTAATGTTTCAAACCAATCACTTGATAAGAAAGTCATTCTTCATTTTGATGGAGCAATGAGTGAAGCTAAAGTATATATTAATGGTAAATTTGTAGGGGAACATCCTTATGGCTATGCTTACTTTTACTTTGATATAGGTGAGTTTATTACTGAAGGAGAAAATACATTATCCGTTCGTTTACATAATGAACCAAAATCTTCTAGATGGTATCCTGGAGCTGGAATTTATAGAAACGTAAAGCTAATAGTAAAGAATAAAGATGCTGTTGAACGTTGGGGAACAACTATTTCAACACCTTTTGCAGATCAAGAGAATGCGAAAGTTATTGTATCAACAAAAACAATTGGAGCTGTAGATAAAGTAGTGAATGAGATCGTTACTTTAGAAGGTAAATCAGTTTCTAAAACAGAGAGTAGTGATAAATTTGGTTCAACTTTCGAAACTATTTTGGCTGTTCCTCAACCTAAATTATGGTCGCCTGAAACACCAAATTTATACAGATTAATTACTACCACTTATAAAGATGGAGTAGCAACGGATCAGATAAAGAAAACATTTGGTATTCGTACAATCTCTTATACTTCTGAAAAAGGTTTTGAGTTAAATGGTAAGCAAAGGAAATTTAAAGGAGTTTGTTTACACCATGATCTTGGACCTATCGGAATTGCTATAAATAGATCGGCTTTAAAAAGACAATTGGTATTGATGAAAGAAATGGGAGCAGATGCCATCCGTACTGCTCATAACATGCCATCAATAGAACAATTAGAACTTTGTGATGAGTTGGGATTAATGGTAATTGCTGAAAGTTTTGATGAGTGGAAAAAGCCAAAGGTAAAAAATGGTTACAATAGATTTTTTGATGATTGGGCCAAAATTGATGTTGAGAATTTAGTTAGAGCAACAAAGAACCACCCCTCAATTATTATGTGGAGTGCAGGAAACGAAGTACCTGACCAATGGGGAACTGCCGGTGTAAAAAGAGCAAAATGGTTACAAGATATTTTTCATAAAGAAGATCCAACACGTCCAGTTACTGTTGGAATGGATCAGGTAAAAGCAGTTATGGAAAATGGTTTTGGGGCTATTCTTGATATTCCAGGACTTAATTATAGAACGCATTTATACGAAGAAGCTTTCGAAGTTTTTCCTCAAGGATTTGTTTTAGGATCTGAAACAGCGTCTACGGTAAGTTCTAGAGGGGTTTATAAATTTCCAGTAGAGGAATTTAAAAAGAAGAAATATCCTGATTTTCAAAGCTCATCTTATGATTTAGAAGCTTGCCCTTGGTCCAATATTCCAGAAGATGATTTTATTTTGCAGGATGACAAACCTTGGGTTTTAGGTGAGTTTGTTTGGACAGGTTTTGATTACCTTGGCGAGCCGTCACCTTATAATGAAGAGTGGCCTTCTAGGAGTTCTTATTTTGGGATTTGTGATTTAGCAGGTATCCCGAAAGACCGTTTTTACTTGTACAAAAGTAGATGGAATACTAATGAAGAGACATTACATATTTTGCCACATTGGAATTGGGAAGGAAGAGAAGGAGAAATAACACCTGTTTTTGTATATACAAACTATGATAAAGCAGAGTTATTCATCAACGGTAAAAGTCAAGGAATTAGAATAAAAGATAAGACTACACGACTTGATCGTTATAGGTTACGTTGGATGGATGTAAAATACGAGCCAGGAACTGTAAAAGTGGTTGCTTATGATAAAAATGATAAGATAGTTGCTGAACAAGAAATTCGTACTGCAGGAAAACCTCATCATTTAAAATTAGAAGCAGACAGATCTGAAATAACGGCTAATGGAGAAGATATTAGTTTTGTTACTGTTTCTGTAGTAGATAAAAATGGAATAGAATGCCCAACAGCAAATATCCCACTTATTTTTTCTGTAAAAGGAGCAGCCGATTTTAGAGCTGTTTGTAATGGAGATGCAACATCATTAGAGATGTTCCATTTACCAAAAATGAAGACTTTTAATGGAAAACTTGTAGTGCTTGTAGAAGCAAAAAATACAAAAGGTTCGGCTACTTTAACGGTAAAAGGGAAAGGTTTAAAGTCTAATCAGATAAATTTGAAAGTGCAATAAGCTAACTTTTTGATAACGAAAACGGGCTTCTAGAAAATCATCTAGAAGCCCGTTTTCATTAACAATCAATCTTTATTATTTTAGAGGTTTAGCAACACCATAGATTACTGTTATACCTTTTCCGCCACCTTTAGTAGAATTTCTTTCGCCGTTATTTAAACCAACAACACTTGGTTCGTTATCCCAGTTGTTAGCAACCCACACATTCCCAACATGGTCTACAACAACGTCTGTTACACATTGAATAATTCCACTTTTAAAGTTGTGAATAAGTTCACCTTTTTTGATTCCAAGCATTACATTATCTTTAGTAGCAATACTTAAAACACTACCTGATAAAAAGTTAGCATCCCAAAGTGTATTTGCTCCATCTACTGATACTCCCCAAGGACCACAGATTTGGTTTCCTTTACTAGGAATTACTAAAGCGGGTTTAGTAGGATTGTTTTTATTTAAAAGAACTACAGATCCAACAGTTTTTTTAGTGGCATAAGGCCATTTTTCAGAAGAAAATCTACCTAAGAAAGTGAATTGTTCCATTATTGTCATTGTAGGGTCAACTTGAGGTACTTTAGTGTCTAAATTAAAAGTGTTATTTGCCCAAACTTGATCGTTATTGTCTATTACTAAACCTCTAACCGAAATTCCTTCTGTACTATAAGTAGTTGTTTTAGAGGGAGTATTACCATTAAACATTGTCACATAATAACCGGCGCTGTTACCAACCCATACATTGTTTTTACTATCTACAACTACACTAAAAGGCGACATTAAACCAGGTACTTTTACAACTTCACCTTTTAAAGGATTACCACCTCTAAAAACAATCATTTGGTTCATAGTTGCATCACAAATCCAAACATCGTGTGTAACTGGAGAAGAATAAATACCATGAAGGTTACCTACTTTTCCGTGAATTTCTGTTTTGATTGGTTTTCCATTGAAATCAAAAGCAGATACACCACCTGTAAAACTACTTAACCAAACTTTAGAACTATCAGCATATGTACCCCAACCTACACCGTTAATATTAGGACCAACAAAACCTGTAACTGCAGGCGATAGTGCTTTTCCGTTAGATGCTAGCTTAACTAAGCCACCACCAATACCTCTCAAAGTATTTGATTGAGAACCCGGCATCCAGTTTTGACCACTCCAAATATTATTATCTTTATCTACAACTAACTTTCCAGGAGCATAAACCCCTCCGCCATTAAATTCTAACATTAAAGCAAAATCATTAGGAGTTTGTTCTAGATAAGGAACAAATGCTACTTCTCTTAAATCATCATTAATTCTTGGATAAACAGAGGTAAATAATTTAAAAATTTGTTCTTTTTGAAACCAAGAGTGTTTAAACATCTTAGCAAGAGCATCTACTGTATTTGTAGCGTTTTCATTTTTAGTTAGAAAAGTATTTTTTATTGTTGTTGAAGATATTTTCCCGTTATCTACAGCTACTAAAATATTTGCAAGGGTATTTATTCTACCCATTGTAGTAGATTCGGTCAAGTTGTCTCCATTAAGAATAATTTTACCCCAAGAACCTGTGTTTTTATTCACAAAGTTCTCCATATTATCAGATGCAAGGACCAATAATTTATGTTTCCCAGCAAGTTTTCCATTTTCTATAAATTGAGCAAACACTGCAGATGTAGTTACAGTAGTTAACGCATTTACTGTAATAGCTTTCTTTGCATCTTTTTTATTAATTACTGTAGAGTACGTAACAAAAGGATTATTTTTTGATGCAGCTTCTAAAAGAATTACATCGTTGTTTTTTAAGCTATCTTCTAGAGTAATTGTAAAGTTTCCGCTGCTATCGGTAAGTACTTCTCCAATTGATAAGGTAGTATCTTTACCATATTTGTAAGCTTCTATAGTAAAGTTACCTTTAGAGAATTTCTGAACGTTACCTTTAATTGTATAGGTTAAGTTTGTATTATTTTGACAATTAGAAAGAAAGAAAATTCCTGATACGATAACTATTAAAGCAGAAAAAAGTGTAATTAGATTGCGTTTCATATTATTGTTTTTTTGATGAACTATACTCTACAAAACGCCAATAATTAGAGTTGCTCTTTCAAAAAATCATTGCAGAATTTCATATTTTAACTTCTTTATCAAAAAAACACTTTTTACTAAAGGTTAAGGTTAATATTAAATCTACCCCATTTAGGATAATAAGGAGGGAAATTACTTTCAGGATCGTAGGTAATTCTATCCCAATTGTATTCTAAAGAACCAAAGTGATAAGACAAAACAAACCCAATAGATACCTTGTAAAGTAATTTTGGAGTCATGTTATATGGAATTACATATGGAGAGGATTCAAAAGATATAAGACTACCAGACATCTCTCCATCATATAAATTTAGTTCTGCACCAGTAATAAATTTTACATAGAACTGGTTTGGCTTAAAGTGATGATGTACCCAATTAGATATAGCAGACCTTCTCACTTCTTCATCACCGATCCAAAAAGATTCTGCATACTTTGCTTTTGAGTAACGTGTTTTTCTAATAGAATAGAAGTTATCAAGGTTCGTTTTCTTAGAGTAAGGTCGTTCGGCTTGAATAAAATAATCATTAAAGATGCCTAAACGTAAAAATAGAGAACCTTCAAAAGACATATCCATTGTACCTACAGTACCTCTTCCTACAAGAAATACATCAGAATATTTAAAAGAAGAAATAAAGTTATGCATTACCTCGGCTGTATAATTAAGGTATAAACCATTGGCAATTTGATTGTCCCAACCATCAATACTACCGTTTCCAATTAAATTATGAAAACCATTTTGGAAAGTTTTTGCACCCGAAAGTTCACCTACAAACCCAACATCTAAACGTGTTTTAATAACTATTCCATTAGATGGGTTAAAAGCTTGCCTTGTTAAAGAAAGGTAGGTTACGCCACAATATGGAATGTCAGAAGAGTCTACTTCCGTAAGTTGAGAGTTTCTTGGAGTATACATTTTATGTACAATACCAAAATCAAATAAACTATGTCCTTCTTTCTGAGCGAATAAAAAAGAACGCGTAAACTTATTATCAAGCCCTTTAAACCCTACTTTTATTTCTGCTCCAAAACTATAAAACTGATCTGTAGATTGTACTAGAAATAAATCTTCGTCAACCGTTAAGCGTATATAGAAGGGTTCTTTATCCTTATCATTTTCTTGAGCAAGAACCGTTGTATTAAAAATTAGAGTAAAGAGTAAAAAGAAATAATAGTGAAACTTCATTATAGATGATTGGATGGAATTATAAGTAGGGAACTAACCTGTAGGTGTATTAAAATTTTATTTTGCAGATTGATAAAACATTAAAGTGATACGTAATTAAACACTCTTTCTTTAATATTATTATTTGATGTATATCGACAAAAGTATATGAAATAATGAATTGTAAAATTAGTTAATTTTAAGAGGACTATATCGATAAAGAGAGATTATAACCTAAAAGTGATAAACATTAACAGTTGGTTAATACACTATATTTAGATTTTTAATCTATTTGTTGCTGTCTGAACTTTCCGGGAGTAAAACCTGTATTTTTTTTAAATGCATACGTAAAATGTGCACTCTGTTGGTAACCAACCTTTTCGGCAACAGTACTTATAGGTAATTTTGTAGTGGTGAGTAATTGTTTGGCATGTTCAATTCTAGTTCTTGTAGCATATTCAAAAATTGTCTCCTTGTAGGCATCTTTAAAATATTTTTTTAAATAAGACGTATTTAAACCCACAGATTTGGCTAAATCTGGAATAGAATATTGAACATGTAAGTTATTATCTATTGCTTGTTTCACACTAAGAACTTGTTCAGAATATTGATGCGTTATTTCAGTTTCTTTTTTTGAAAACAGTTCTGTTATTTCAGATAGTACTTCAATAATTTTTGCATTTAAGAACATCAATTGGCAGAGCCCTCTTTTAGGAGTTTCTGTAATTTCATGCAAAAGCTGTTGTACTTTAATATTGTATTTTGCTACCGGAAGTGATTTTTGATTAAAAATAGGTTTCATCATCTCTTCTAATGAAGAAGTAAAAACACTTTGATTAAAATACGCATCAGAAAGTTCTAAAATAATAAGTTCTCCGTTGGTACTTTGATTGATTTCGATCTTTAAATCAATTTGATGGTAAATAACAAAATGTTGTTTCTCTAGTACTTTCTCTATACCTAAAATTGAAAAATTGGCAGTTTCATTTTCATCAACATTAAAAACAAAATACTTTTTACTTTGGTCGAATGAAATAATTTGAGGAGCAATAGTAAAGCACTTCACTTTTACTTTATAAATACTACAACCTTTAAATTCTATAGAACGTATGCCTCCGCACGCACATCTTGATTGCCAATCGTAGGCAGATGTAGTTAAGCCAAATTCCTCAGTTGTATCTGTACAATTAAGATACTTACTAATAAATTCAGGAAGAGATGTACGCGAAAAGGATGCTACTTTCATTTTGTTAGTATAGCTGTATAGATTAAGTCGTTTTTTATTTATATCTGCACAAATGTAGCTTTATTTAGATTAATTAAAAATAATTCGATATTTCCTATACTAGAATATATGTAGTTATTATGTTGATAATTAGCTATTTAAATTGTTTTAGGTCTCTTTTTATAAATCATTTAGTTTGCTTTTTTTCTGATTTCGTAAAAATCATTTCCGATTTCGATAAACCTTCTACAATCATTTCGTCTACTTTTGTCTCATTATTATTTAGAATCAATTTAAATAAAAGATGAAAAACGGACTTAATATATTTTTGACTATTCTACTTTTTGGAATGTTTTCTTGTACTACTAAGCAAGAAACAAAAGAAACATCGGCAGCGACTTCTCAAGAAAAAATTGCAGTATTATTGGTAAATCATGGTTCACATTCTAAAGGATGGAGAAAAATGTTGACTGATATTGAAGATGACGTGAAAGGAGATATCATGAAAAGTGGTGAAATTGCTGAAGTACGTACGGCATTTATGGAATACACAGAGCCTTCTATTGCTACTCAGATGAAAAAATTTGATGCAGAAGGATATGATAGAGTAATTGTTGTTCCTATCTTTTTAACAATCTCATCGCATACTAGCAACGACATTCCTAATATTGTAGGATTAGCAAACGACCCTAAAGTTAAGGCAAGCTTAAAAGAAGAGGGAATAGAAACATACACATCTAAAGCGAGAGTAATTGTTACGCCATTATTAGATTTCCCAACTGTATTAAAGAAAAACATTACACGTAGAGCAAAAGCATTATCGAATGGTTCTGGTGATGAAGGTGTTGCTTTAATTGCTTATGGTGATGAGGAATTTAACCAGCAATGGGAAGAAATGGTAGAAGATATTGGTCGTTATTTAAAAGCACAAACAGGTATTGGTTCTATCTCTTACGGGTGGTGTGGTCACTTGGTAAGGTATTCTTCTGAGCCAACAAAAAAGGCCATTGATCAAATTCTTGATTTAGAAGAAAGAGCAATTGTAATACCTGTGCTTGTGGCTAATGACGAACATTTCCAAGGAGAAATTATTCAGAATGGTGTAGATATGGTAGAAGATCAGAAACGTGTTGTTTACAAGCAAGATGCAATTCTTCCTGATGCTAACATCAACAAGTGGGTAGTGAAAATTGTTGCAGAAACAGTGGCAGAAGTGACTGGTAAAACGGTAGCTAAAAACTAGAATAGCACAACACAATGCGTAAAGGTCTAAAAATAGATTATAGAAAATCTGTGCTCACAGGGATTGTTCTAAGCGTATTTGCTTTCTTTGCATACAACGGACCGTTGGAGAGAAAGGGATTACATCCGAATATTTCTACTATCGAGAATGAGTTTTTTGCTCCTAAGTTGGTAACTGCTTTTAAACAAAAGCATACTAAAGAAGCAGGCTTAATTTCTGAAGGTAAAAGTTATATTCTAGGCGAATACGGATTAATTCGACCTCAAAAACAAAAGAGAACCAAAGAAGCTGGTTTACTTTCTTTTGAGTCGGGAATGGGAGAATCGCTACATAATAAAGAGTGGGCAGAGGCCATAGCAAAACGACTTCAGAAAAAATATGACGACGATGCTGAAGTTGTTGTTAAAATGAAAGGAGATCTTTGCTATGCTGAAATCTATGAGGGCAATAAACTTCGTTATCTGTATTTCGAAAATTTGCTTCATAATACAGTTCAAGGTTTTTCTGGACCAATTTACATGGGTGTAGAAACTACTTTAAGCGGACGCATTGAAGAAGTATCTTATATTACTTCTAAAGAAACAGAAAGTTACCTGAGAAAGGTATTAAGAAGTGGTTATCTGGAGCAGTATCAAAATTTAAACATGAATTCCACAGATCATGTTATTGATGCTGTTTCTGGAGCAACTATTACTACAAGAGCAATGGCAGAAGGCGTGACAGAAGCATTTACAGCCACTGCTCCTCAGGTACTTTCAACATATTATACTTTTGATGTGGATGTATTCCATGTTGATGCAGAATTAACGTATTGGTGGATTTTACATGCAATTGTTATAGCAGGGATATTCCTCTATGCGGTGCTTCCACAGGTAAAAAAGACAAAGAAGAATAGACTTTTTGTATCCCTTTTTACAATGGCGTATATAGGGTTTGGCATGAATAGCTCGTTTACGTATATCACTTTCTTAATGCCATTTATGGGTACAGAAGTCTCTCTTTTTCTCTCAATTTATGCCTTATTTACTTTACTAGCAGCTATTTGGGGAAAGAATGCATATTGTTCTTATGTCTGTCCGTTTGGGGCCGCACAAATGATAACACTTAGATACTCTCCTTTCAAATCTAAGAAATTATTTATCACTAATAAACAGGCAGAATACATACGCTATGTACTTACAATTGTACTTGTAGGAGGCTTTGTTTATGGGTACAAAGAACTAGGTAACTATGAGTTATTTCCAGATCTTTTCAGTACAGAAATCTCGTCTTATTGGCTTTATGTAGCTATTGCTTTTATAGTGATATCAGCAAAATATCCAATGCTTTGGTGTAGAGTGGCCTGTCCTACAGGTTGTGTATTAGATGGTTTAAAAGACCTTTCTACAGTAAAAAAAGCAAAGGGAAAAAAGATTGTTATACCAAGAAAAAAAATCCATAAAGTGGCTATTTAGTCTAAAGGATATGGAAACAAAAAAACTTATTAGTGTACTATTACTTTTGTGTTCAACAATGGTAATGGCACAAACACAAAAAATGTCTATCGATGTAATTGATGCAACAGAACATTTGCCGTTAATTGGAGCACATGTTTGTTTAGAATCAACTACAGGTAAAAAGATGTATTTTACAACAAATGCAGAAGGACATGTAGATGTTCCTTATCAACAAAATACTCTTTGTTCTGTCTCTTTTACAGGTTTCAAAACCAATAAATTTGTTATTAATACTACAGCAGAGAAGGTAGCTTTAAAACCAGATTTATTAATGTTAGATCAGGTAGTGAAAACGGCCAGTGTTACTCCTCAAAAAGTAGATGAATCTATTTATAAAATTAATGTAATTGATGGAGCAACATTGGAGAAGCAAGGCGTACAAACTGTACAAGATGCACTTCGTTTTCAACCCAATATTAACTTAACACAAGACGGTGTACTCGGAACTAAAATTGTGATGCAAGGTTTAGAGGGGCAGCATGTAAAAATATTAATTGATGGTATGCCCGTAGTGGGTAGACAAGACGGAAATATTGATTTGTCTCAACTAGATGCTAGTGCAATAGATCATATAGAAGTGATTGAAGGACCAATGTCTGTAGTGTATGGTTCTAATGCTTTGGCAGGAACAATTAATATAATTACGAAAGAAAATAAGTACCATAAAATTACAGCACAGGCAAAAGTATATGCGGAGTCTGTTGGTGTATTAAGTACTGATGCGAGTGTTTCTGGAGCAAAGAAAAACCATAAATGGGGTACTAGTGCAGGAGCAAGGCTATTTAATGGTTTTGATTTAGATAATGCTACTAGAGCAATGAATTGGAACCCGAAAGACCAATACAATGCGGATGCATATTATGGATACAAATGGAAAGGTTGGGATACTAAGTTTGGTGTAAGATGGGGCAGAGAAGAACTGACTTATTTAGGAAATTACCTCTCTCCAAACAGAGCTTTTGATGATAAATTTACAACGGATAGAATAACATATTACGGACAGTTTAATAAGCAATTTGCAAATGGAGATGCTTTCCAAGGTATGCTATCATACAATACTTATAACAGAGAAGGACAACAGTATTTTGTAAAAGAAGATGAAGGAACATCTACGGCTAAAGGAGATGCCACAACAGATGCTTTCCAAACTTTGAATGCTCGTTTATCTTATGCTAAAACTATAAATGATTGGTGGAAATTAACGGCAGGATATGAGTTGACAGAAGAACAAGGACAAGGTGCAAAAATAAAAGACAATTCAGGAATGATGGAAAATGCTGTATGGACAGATATGAATATTTCAATTTCAGAACGATGGGCTTTTCAGCCAGGAGTACGTTTTCTTCATCACAATGCTTTTGATGCTCCACTTATTTATTCTGCACATTTAAAATACGATGATACGAGTTCTTGGGCAGGGAGATTATCTTTTGCAAAAGGATTTAGAGCACCGTCTTTAAAAGAAATGTACATGGATTTTGTCGATACAAACCATCAAATTTATGGTAATGAAAACCTTACTCCAGAAACGTCTTACAGTTTAACGGGTAGCTTATCAAAAAATATTGAACTAACAGAAAGTGCAGTTGTAAGGGTAGAAGCATCTGGGTTTTATAACCATCTTTTTGATGTAATAGAATTAGCACAAGGGCAAGACGGTGTTTCTTATGTATACACAAATGTTGCACAGAAAAAAACACATGGAGGTACTTTTAAAGTAGGATATAACAATAATAATAAATTAAAAATTGATGCAGGAGTGACGTTAACAGGGATAGGTTACGATCTTCAGAATACAGCAGATTTTAATTTTAGATATTCTACAGACCTGGTTTCTTCTGTTGCTTATTTCTGGCCATCAATTGATTTATCCGCTAGGTTAGATTACAAATATACAGGGGCCAGAGTACAATTAATGACTTCTGGAGAAGAGGGCGAAATAACAGAAGGAACTGTTGAAGCTTACAATATGCTCAACTTCTCTACCACAAAAACTTTTAAAAATAAACGCTACTCGGTAACGGGTGGAATCAAAAATATATTTGATGTAACCAATGTAACAAACACTACGCAAGGTGGGGCACACTCTGGGGCATCGAGTATGATGATTGCTTGGGGACGAACTTATTTCATCTCCTTAAAAATCAATCTCAGTAAAATTTAATAAACAGACAAACTTCAATTAATCGTATAAAACAATGAAAAAATTAGTTACACTTTTTATCGCATCTCTATTTATAACAGCTTGTACAGAAGATAAAAACGAGCCTTCGGTTCCAGAAGATACTTCATCTCATGAAATTCAAGTTTCATTATATAGTTCACCAGATGTTGAAGTAGAAATGATTGGTCATGATGGACAGCCAGCAAAAACTAAACTATCGTATAATCGTCAGGTTTTTGTTGACTTAGATGCAGCTACTGAAACTACAAATGCAGATACTGTAGGCTACCATTGGAATGATACACAATACACACATTTTGATTTATGGGAAACAGGTAAAGATGTTGCAGAAGGTAGCCAAGGATGGGACCTTGTTTTAGCTTATTATAATGGTAAAACTTTAGACCCAAGTTCTGGAACAGAAGTTCCTTACATGATGACAGGTGGTTTAATTAATAAAGGAGAGGTAAAAGCAATCCGTTTAAATAAAGAAGAAATTGAAGCAGAAGGTCAAATTTTTGTAGCGTATGATAACATTACTTACGCAGATGCTATTAAATTATCGTTAAATGAAGATGTGGATGCCATTGGTTCAGACTGGAAAGCATTAGATTTTGCCACTTTTACATTTCAAATAGTAGCAGATCAATACTATATCATAGAGTCATCAGATCAGAAGTTATACAAGCTTGCATTTACAGGTTTTTATAGTGATGAGGATGGTACAAAAGGTTTTCCAAAGTTTAAATTCCAAAGGTTAATCGCAGAGTAACACACAACACAGTACAATAGGGAAAATCAAAAATAGTCAAAGTCGTTTACTAGTGTAGAGATCTTTTATTGAGAGGTCTCTACATTTTTTTGTCTATGGTTGTATTCCTATACTTTTTGCTCTAGCTTAGATTAAACATTTTTTATCTCAATTAATTATATGATTGATATCCATCGAAATAAATTAAACATGAAACACTTCTTATTTATAGCCACATTTATTTTAACCTCTTTTATTGTGAATGCACAATCAAGATTAAAAGCCTATCAAATTTTTGATAAGGACGGTAAGGAAGTCACTTTCGAAGAAATGTCTAAGGCATTATCTTCTTACGATGTAGTTTTCTTTGGAGAGTTACATAATAATCCTATTGCTCATTGGTTACAATTTGAATTGGCACAGTCGTTAGCAAAAGCAAAAGACAATAATATTGTTTTTGGTGCAGAGATGTTCGAAAAAGACAATCAGATGGTTTTAGATGAATATTTGCAAGGATTTATTAAAGAGAAAACCATGATGAAAGATGGGAAAGCATGGGACAATCACTCTACAGATTATGCTCCTTTGGTTAACTTTGCAAAAGAAAAAAACATTCCATTTATTGCCACAAATGTACCAAGACGTTATGCGAGTATGGTATCTAAAAAAGGTTTGCCAGCTTTAGAAGAACTGAGCAAAATGGCAAAGAAAAAATACATTGCACCACTACCAATAGAAGTGCCTTATGAGTTACCTTCTTACAAAGAAATGGAAGCAATGATGTCTGGACACGGAATGTCTGGTCAGGCAAAAAACTTTGTAGCGGCTCAAGCTATTAAAGATGCTACAATGGGTCACTCTATTGTGAAAGGTTTAAAGAAAGAAAATAAAGGTAAATTGTTCTTACATTTTAATGGCAATTTCCACTCAAAGAACCATGAGGGAACTGTGTGGTATGTAAATAAGTACAATAAGAAATTAACTTCTGGTGTAATTTCTTTTGTAGAACAAGCTGATGTTTCTAAAGTTGCCGATGAGAACAAAGGCAATAATGAGTTTACAATAGTATGTACTTCTAACATGACGAAGACGTTTTAGAAAGTCTACATTTGTACATATATCTAACAGCCTTCTTTTCATGTAAACCATTTGATTTATGTGAAGAGAAGGCCTTTTTTATAGTTAAATCATATAAGATAATAGTCTTAATTAACTTTAATAGTAGTTAATAAACTTTTTGAATATCATGTATTTAATTGGGTAAATTGTTAGCTTTAGAAAGCAATCTTAGAATTTTGCAGCTCTCGATTTTAAATAAAATTAGACTAACAATTTTTCATCATGAAATATTTTATACTATTTCTTTTTACAATTATCTCCATTTCTATATCAGCCCAATCAATTACTGATTACAAAATTGGAGACGAGTACAAATCTTCCAAAGATATGATTCGTACTTCGGTGGCAGGTCTAGAAGGAACAATTTTTATCTATACTAATAAAAAGAATATCATAAGCTCTATTGGGTTTGTTCCAAGTCTTAATGGACATAATATAGAGAAAGTTTCTAGGCAACAATTCAGAAATTTTATAGCAAATTTACAAGGAATGTATGGTGTGCAGTTTGAAAGAACATTCGAAAATGATAGAAAAAAGCAACACTATATAGCTAAGCTTACTGATAGTGTTATTGCAATCACTATTGATGATTACGAAGAATCTAATAATAATGCAAGGACGAAAATGACGATGATGATTAATAAACGAAAGAAGAAATAGACTACTTTTTTCATTTCGTCAGCTGTTTTCTGCATTTCACCAAATAATATTCAATAGCAGTAGCTTGATCATGACATTTGATTTATCAATTAATCAAAAACGAAAAATGTTATGAAAACTAGTGTCAAATTAATTATTGTTTTAGTGTCTTCAATGGTAATGTTCTCTTGTTCAACAATGCCAAGTAGTGAAAATGTACTGCCAAAGAAAACGGTTATTCAATTGGCAGAAGAACCAACAGCAGGAAATTTTTTAACAGTATACCTACAACCAATTGAAAAAGTATGTAATGAAGTAATTATTGTTGAAGTTGAATTAAATAATTCATCAGGGTATAAACACATCGAGAGTATAGCAAGTGTAAATGGACTTGTTACTTTTTCACATGGGGTTACTCATGATTATGAATTTGATGGTGGAGGGCATTCAATTACTTTCAAAAATAAAAGTACTGGAGAATTGTTAGGAAGTACTTCTTTTTATCTTACTGAAACAGATTTAGAGAAAGATAAATATTATGTATCAGTTACATACAATAATTGCTATTAATAACCGATTTTAGTTCCTAAATTTAGTAGTAGAAAAACGATATTTAAATTTTTTATTATGCAATCCAATAAAGTATATACTTATGTTATACTAACCTATTTGATCTCCTTTTTTATCTACTATTTCTGGCAGGATTTAGCAGGTTATACAGAATTTCAATGGCTTGGACTGGAACATCTAATTATTTTAAATACTGTTATTACTCTAATTAAATGTGGTGGATCTCTTTTAGTTATTAAAGGTGCTAAAAAAGCATTAAGAAAAAGTTTATTATTAGCATTACTTATTTTAGTTACGGGCTACATTATGGTAATGGTGGCTAGCTATTATATTCTTTGGGAGTTTAAATTGAGTTACTATTATGAGTTTTATAGTACCTTTTCATTTTTCCGTTTTTCGAGTTTTCAAGAATTAATCTTTCCTTTTATAGCAATGTTAATTATTGAAGTTACTTTTGACTATTTTAGACAATATAAAGAACAGCAATCTTTGAAAATTGAGAAAACAAAAGCCGAATTAAATTTCTTAAAAGGACAGATTAGCCCACACTTTTTGTTTAATACAATTAATACAATTTTTTGGCTTATTGTAAAGAAACCCAAAGAAGCACAGGCACTTTTATTAAACTTAAGTGATATGCTTCGTTATCAATTATATGATTGTGAAAATAATTTTGTACCACTACAAAAAGAAGTAGATTATTTAAACGATTTAATAAGTATTGAAAAGCATAGAAAGGGGAGTGATGTTACGGTTACTACGTCTTTTGAATTAGAAAATGAGCAATTTCAGGTACCTCCGTTGTTATTTTTACCTTTAGTTGAAAACGCTTTTAAGCATGTTTCTAAAAAAGCAGATAGCTATAATTTTATTAAAATAGAATTAATTCAGAATGCGAATAAGGTATCTTTTCATGTAGAAAATTCAACAGATAATAGCGTTGTTAAAACAATTGAGGATAAGAAATATAGTGGAATAGGACTTAAAAATATCCAGAAAAGGATGACGCTTATTTTAAAAGAAAATTATGTTTTTGAAACTACACAAATAGACAATACTTACCATGCAAAAATTGAATTCTAAAATTAAATGTCTCATTATAGACGATGAAGAATTAGCGAGAGAAGGATTAGAAGAGTATGTTAATCAAGTACCTTTTATAGAACTGGTTGCAACTTGTGCTAGTGCAATAGAAGCTCAGGAAATAGTAGACAAAAATAAAATTGATGTTTGTTTCTGTGATATAAACATGCCTTATTTATCTGGCATTGATTGGGTGAAATCATTAAGTAATCCTCCTTTAATTGTGTTCACAACAGCATACACAGAATATGCCATAGAAAGTTATGAGGTTGATGCTTTAGACTATTTATTAAAACCTATTTCTTTTGATCGTTTCTATAAAAGCTGTTTAAAAATAAAAGAGAATCTGGTTATTTCAGATCAAGAAATTGAAGATGACTTTATTTTTGTAAAAGTTGATCAACAAATTAAAAAAGTATGGCTAAACGATATTAAATACATCGAAAGTCAGAACAATTATGTCAATATAGTAACTACAAAAGAAAGCTTATTGCCTCTACTCACACTTAAAGAAATTCAAAAACAATTAAGTGATAAATTTCTTAAAGTACAGAAATCGTTTGTCGTAAACGTAGACTTTGTTGAAGCTATAGAAGGCAACAGTATAATAATTGATAAGCAATTAATTACTGTAAGTAGAACCCAAAAGAAAGAAATTTTTGAGCAATTGACTCAAGGCAAATTTATTCTGAAGAAATGAAACGATTAACGTTTATCTCCATCCCTCTTATTTTTATTTTGTTGTTAGGATGTTCGCCTTCCAATAACGACTTTAATTCTGTAAAATATAATAGTAAAGCGACAATTAGAGGTTATAAAGTTGATGCGGATTCTATTTATTTTAGTTTAGATGAAAACGAGATCAATAATTTTGTTGACTTAAGTAATACTAATTTTTTTGATAACCCCTATACGCACAATTTAGAAGATTGGAAGAATACCCTAATCAAAAAAGAAGAGGTTGCTATTCATTCCGTACATGTTGTGGGGAATTTTAATAATTTCCAATTAACGAATAACTTAAAAAAAATAGGAGATAAATGGGAATTGAGGTTAGCAAAATCTGATATTAAAGGAAAGAGTGGACAGTTTGGATATATAGTAAACAAGAATCTTTTTATTACGCCTTTTGTATCAAATACTAAAAATTATAAGATGCAATTAGTTGATAAATTTAAGTTTTATTTTATCAATTTAATATGGCTAACGTATCTTTTTTATGAAAATGAACAACTTGGTTATACCATAGACGCTGATTCTATTTATTTTACTTTTGATCCAAAGGATTATGTTTCTACAACGCATGAAAAAAAAGGTTTTGAAAAAATTATTAACCCTTCACAAATAGAATTAGTAGAAGTAACAGGTAGTTTTTCGGAGTGGCAAAAGAGATTTGAACTCACTAAAGTAGGTGATATTTATAAAACATCTTTGCCATTAGACTCTACTTTTAAAAATTGGGGTGAGTTTAAATATATCATCAATAAAAATAGGTGGGTAACACCTCCGTATGTTGTGACTAATAAAATTGCTAAAAACGTAAATGATAATAATTATAACTATACTTTTAAAACTCTAAATAAAGAAAATATTAAAGGGTATTCTGTAAAAGGAGATAGTGTAATCTTTGAATGGCAATTAGAAAAGTTACAATTATTAAATTATTTCTATGAAACAATTGTGGGGGCTCATAAAATAAAAAATATGTATTTATATGGGGAGTTTAATAAAGACGATAAAGGGAACAAAAAACTGATGACAAAAGTAGGTGATAAGCGGTACAGACTAGCATATCCGGTATCAACTTTTGAGAAAGGGAAAAATTATACTTTCATTTTTTATATAAATGGACTACACGAATTAATTCCACCGCATGATGCTTCCAATGTTATGCATACAGATGCTTTTAATACCTTTCAGACTTTACGATTTACATTAAAATTATAGATAATAAAAATGGCTACCTGATGAGGGTAGCCATTTTTATATTGGGAATATTTTTAATTTATTCACTAGCAGCTTTAAAAGCATTCCAATCTGCGTCTACTTGAACGAGTTGGTGATCTTTTTCATACTGTTTATAAATTGCTAGCATTTCTTTATATCTGTCTTTCATACTTCCTTCAAGAGGAGTACTTTCTGAAGGATCTTTTACAACATCATATAAATGCCAATCTCCATCACCAAACATACCTGTACGTACTTTGATAAGTTTATAATTTCCTTTCATGATGTAGGCATTACCGAATAATTCAAATGCATACCAATCATTTTCAGAACGTACTTCATCAGATTTTCCATCTAAGAAAGGACGAGCGCTAATACCACTTGGTTTAACAACAGTTTTACCTTTATACGTTGTACCAGGATGTTTTATACCTGCATAATCTAAAATTGTCATAGGTATATCTTTTACAGACATTACTACATTACTAATTTCACCTGCTTTAGCATATCCACCATCGGCAGCTCCTGGAGGAACGATAATCATAGGAACACGGATTCCACCTTCTCCAATAAACCACTTCCACCAAGATAACCCGCCTGTTGCTGCATTTGCCCAAGCAGTACCAATGTAGTTACTAGAGTTAGCTGTACCAATTCCTTCAAAAGAAGTATCGTAATTATTAGCAATCCATTTTCCAAATTCTGCATTACCTGTATTTGGGTTCTCAGCTTCCATACCTTCAGGACCGTTATCTGATAGATATACAATCATTGTATTTTCTAACTGACCAGATTCTTTTAGGTAAGCCATAATCTGACCAATTCTATTGTCTTGGTCTTCAATTTCTGCAGCATATGTAGCAAAAACTTTTGCTTGATATTCTTTTTCTTTTTGGCTTAACTGATTCCATTTTTTAACAAGATCATTTTCAGGAGATGGTTTTGCATCATGAGAAATAAGACCCTTAGCTTTTAAACGTTTATAACGGTATTGCTTTAAACCTTCGTAGCCTTTTTCTAAATAGAACTTGTAATGTTTTTCTACCAATTCTGGTGGAGCTTGAATAGGGAAATGAGCAGTAGTAAAGGCCATCCAAGAGAACCATGGCTTACCATCTTTTTGAGATTCTTTAATAAAATCAATCATCTGCTTAGTATATAATTCACCAGAATACACACCATCTGGACGATCATAATGTTCTCCATTAAGTGTCCAATGTTCTTTAAACTTCTTGTGCATATAGTCTGGATCACTAAATACAGGAGTCATTCTTAAGTTATTCCAGTGATTTGATCCTCCACTAAGAATACCAAATTCTTTTGTAAAGCCCCAATGTAATGGTCCGTATCCACCAGCAGCTTCACCACCTAAATGCCATTTACCAACTTTTAATACTTCATATCCTTCGTCGTTAAATAACTGAGACATTGTTGCAGCATTTTCTGTAAGGTACCCTTCATAACCAGGTTTTCCTTTAGAAGCTGGATAAAATGAGTAATCAAAAGAACCTAAACCAACCTCAATGTTGTTACAGCCAGTCATTAACATAGATCTTGTTACAGAACATACTGGTGATGCATGAAAATTGGTAAAACGAACACCACTATTGGCTAATTTATCAAAGTGAGGAGTTTTTATTTCAGATCCATAAGTACCTAAATCACCAAAGGCAATATCATCTCCAATAAGAAGAAGAACGTTAGGCTTTTTTGATGATGAATTTTCTGCTTTTTGAGCAGTCTCTTTACCACAACTGAATAAGGCGGCAGAAAGAGAAAATAATAAAATAAGTTTTTTCATAAAAGGTTATGTATTTCGTATTAAAGAGATAGTTTCTTAATAAAAATAGATCCAACCAACTTTGGGCATTGATTGAGTATATAAAGATATTATTATTATTGGTTTTTTTTACAAATATTAGTTTAAACTGTTTATTTAAATAGTTATAATTTTTTATTCAATCTGAATTGATTAGAATAGTACTTCAAAATTAATTTATTGCAAGTCTTATAATAAGACACTATCGTGTGTACATTATTATACCTTACAGAAGGTACTTTTTGAATTAGAATTAAAATAAATATAAGAACCCCATAGACCGAAAGTTATCATAGACTTGAAAGTGTCTTTATAAAAATCTGTAGTATCAACAGATAAATAGTCACCCAAAAATAGAGTAGTAGCAATATTGTCTATTACTGGAATAACTACAGATACTAAATATAAAAAAGGAACAATATATCGTGTACTTGTTTTTCGTTTTAAGAATACTGTAAGAGCTAGAATACACAGCGTTAAATAAAAGATATTATAAATAAACTCTAGTGATACGATTCCATAATAAGATAATTGTACAGATATATCTTCAGAAATTTTAGTACCGTAATTCCAAATTGAAGCGTAGAAATAATTGGAGTCGATAATCTCAAATAGTTGTGCTGGCACTTTAATTATTAATCCTAAGGCAGGTAAAAACAACCATCCACTTATTGGTTTATCTTCTGCATATTTCCAAGGAGCAGGTTGAAATTGATTATAGAATTGTAAGGCAAAATATCCAGCAATAGCAAATATTATAATCCCTAAAAATACAGCTATCAAACTAATATGCTTATTTTCTTTTTTATCAAAAGAAGTATTATATGTAAGCATGTACTTAATCTGATTATTGATTTCGTTGGCTTTCTTTATTACTTGTTTTGCATCCTTTGCAGGTATAAAGTTCTTGAGTAGAGTATATGTGTGTGTAATTGTAAAATTTTCATCATCTACTTTTACAAGTTCATTTGTGTAATTAAATGCTGTAGAATTTATAGTTTCAGTTTCATCATTAATAGTCCAATCTGTAGGTAATTTTACATCAGTTACTTGTTTGTAAGACATTTTATTACCTAAAAAGTACGGCATTTTTCTAGTGTTGATAGAAGGATAGTTAAATAAAGATTCTAATAAGATAGGTGATGTAGAAAATCTAATTTGAGAAGTATCTTCTAATGTTATCCAAAAATTATTTACAGTATAGTACTCTTCAATAATTACTGTATTAGTCGAGTATCTATTATTGTCAATAAACTTTATGGCTTTAGAAGTTGTAACCCCTTCATATAACTCACTATAAAAGTCTTCGTAAGCTCTTTCAATTTTATTTCTTTGTGTACTAGTAAAATAGTCTCTCATATCATCAGCTTTACCTCCTTTGTATTCTGTACGTAAAACTAAATTGCCACCGCCACCAACAGAGTCAATTGTAATAAGTTCTTTTAAAAGGTATTCACTTATAATAGGTTCCGGTAATTTAGTTAATGCTGATTCTCCATTTTTAATTACTAAACCATAATGATAATTCGGGAAGTACATATGTTCTAAATCTCCCCCTTGATTAGACATCGTTGGATCTACATAATACGTTTTACCATCAATAATTATTTGTACAACACAATGGTTAAAATTATGTATACTTGGAAGAAGGTTAGGTAAATTAAGACCATTATAAGAATGAACTAAAACAGGATAAGCTTGAATACCTTCTGTTTTAAGTAATGCTATTAAAAGCAAAGATTTATCTTTACAATCTCCAAATCTTTGATTCAAGACTTTAGCAGGAGCATGTGGTTTATATCCATTTATTCCTTGTTCCATACCAAGGTAACGTACTTCATCTTGTACAAACCGAATCCATTTTAGTGTATTACTTTTGGTATTCTTCTTGATTTTAATTTTCTGTGCTAAATGAGTAATATCTTTATACTTGTATAAAGGAAGTCCCCATTTTACAATACTACCCCATTTACTAAAAGTAGAGAATTGAACATAAGCCTGATCGTTGTACCAAGAAGGAACATTATCTTCATAATAAACAATATCAAGGGCAGGGGCGTCATACGTATAGTAAGATGTAGTACCAATTGTCTTTTTATCAAAGTCTTTGCCTCCTTTAAATGTTTTAGTGCTTATTTCTAAAGAACTTGGAGCAATAACAAGATTGTACATTCGAGATATAGGAGAACTGTATTGCTGAAAAAAAAGTCGAGAATAATTATTACCATAAAGAGGATTACGGCCTTTTCTAGAATATGCATAGTGAAGTATGTCACCTTTACGAACATCTGTAAGATTTTGCACTGCACTTAACGATCCATCGTATATATTTCTTTCTAAGTTTTCTTCCCTTTGATAAACAGAAATATCCTTAAGCGATAATTTATTAATTACTTTCCCATCCCTAATTAGGTTTACTTGATGAATTCTAAGTTTCTGGAATTGCGGATCGAAATTAACTTGAATGTTAGAGAATTCTTGCACTCCATCTGATGAGAGAATTTTAATTGCTCTTTCAGAGTAATATTCATCATTTATTAAATTTTCTTGATAACTCAATAATAAATAATGGAAACTACCTACAAGGGAGTCTTGATCTTGTGAAAGGAAATCTACTTGTTTTACCCAAGCAGGAGTTTTGGTAATAGTTACTTTTTTAGATTGTGCTAAAAGTTGTATTGATACACCACTTAGTAATAGAAAGAGTAAAATTCGCATTGAATAGAAGTTTGTTTTTATAATTAGTCAAATCAATTTACTATAATTTCCTCATTTTAGTACCATAAAGCACCTTTTTTAAACTTTTTGGAACTTTTTATAAAAAAAATAAAAATAGTTGAGTACAAATAGTAATACATCTCCTTTACCTATTTAGAAACTGTTTAATACGTAAATTAATACTATATAACTCTACTTTTTCTTATGAATACGTTACTATCAACTTACGCAAATAAATTAGTAGTCATTGCTTTATTAATAGGGTTCACAACATCATGTGTATCTACAAAAGGAGATGACTCTTCTGAAGTGAAATCAGTAGCTAAAGAAGATAAAAAAATATATAAATCAAAAAGAGTGCTTTCAACAGCATTTGATGAATTTGATCCAAAAATAGTTACAATTTCATTAGATGGAAACGAAGTAATTATTGAAAGCCATGGAGCTGGAGAGTCTGGAAATTATTGGGGAAATGAAGAAGAAGATACTTACGAGGAATTAGGAGATAAGCCTTCTAAATCTAGAGAAATAGTAAATACAATTCTAACTGTACCAACAAAACCAAATGTGGTAAGTTCTACATTAGAATCTAGCTTTGGTCCTGTAGGAATAGCTTTAAATGGAGCAATTATTTACCATGATAATGAGAATGAAGGATTGGATCATATTCCGTTAGAATCTCAAAGTTGGTCTAAAAATAACGATAACTTAATTGGTGTAATTGCTGATGGGTTCTTCTTATACGGCCAAAAATGTGCTTCATCGAATAATTACCCAGTAGACTTGGATTATTCAGGCGGGCACTCAACGATCACGAAACATAGTAATGAGAAAATTTACCATTACCACGTGCATCACAAAGAAAATTTAAATACTTTTTATGTCGCTTCTCAAGATGACACAGAAGGTTTGGCAAATGTCAATATAAAATAATTCTTTATTCTATTTCTATTCATCAAAGGAATTACTGTATGTGAATCAAGGTAATCCTTTGGTGTAGAGATAGAAAAGATAAGAGTGTAAATGTCTAACAATTGGGGAATTAGCAAGACATTTTACATTTAAAAATACACAGTAAAATAGGATAAACAGAAGAGATCTCACAGTTTTTGACCGTGAGATCTTTATTTTTTTAAAGTTTTTTGGTGACTTTTTTAATGATAGGATATTACTTATTGAACTTTAAAAAAATAGAACAATGATCAATTTTACAAAAATCTTCTTCGCACTTATCGCTTCGTTATTATTTGCTTCATGCCAAGTAAAACAACCTTCTGTAGTGATACAATCTAATCTAGACCGTCATTTTCCAGAAGCAAAAGATGTTGTTTGGGAATTAGAAGGCGATGAATGGGAAGCTGAGTTTACAATGCATGGAATAGATTGTGAAGTAGAATATTCTAAAGATGGAGATTGGATAGAAACGGAGCTTTCTTTGAATGAAAACCAAGTTCCAGAAAATATTATTAGTGCAGTAGAAAAAGAAGGAGACTTTGATATTGCAGAAACAGAAGTAACAATTACAGCAGAAGTAATTATCTACGGTGTTTTAGTAAAACAAGATGAAAAAGAAAAAGTTATATATATAAGTGAAGCAGGTGTTATTTTAGAAATAGAAGAACTTGCATAATGCTACTTAAATAGAAAAAGCGTCTCACCTTAATTGGGGGTGAGACGCTTTTTTTATTCCGATTTATAACAAGATTTTTTCTACTTCCTGATTAAACTTATCCGCTTCCTCAAATAAAGGGTTATGTGCTGAGTTTTCGAAAATAATGAATTTCTTTTTTGGTGCTTCAATTACATCAAAATAGTCTTTTGCTAAAGTAAAAGAAGTAACATAATCATGTTTCCCTTGTAGAAAATAAATGGGTACATCAACCTTTTTTATAGATTCAAAGAGGTTATCTTTTAGAACATTAGGAAACAAATGTTCTAAAGAGATGAATGTTCCAGACATCATTCCTATTTTATTTGAAAATGTGTATTCTTTGCAATTAATAATTGGCCAAAGCATCATATCAAAGTTGCTCATCTCATAAGTAGCACCATGAAGTTTATCAAGGTACTGTCTTTGAGTAAATACCCATTCGAGTGTTTTATTTGCAGGAGCTTTAGGAAGACTTCCCATTTTATTCATTTCCTTTATAGTCTCTTTATCATTTTCCTTTTTAGCAGTAGCAATAATATATTGATAACCTAACATTTCACTTTTATACTGATTGCTAATTTGTCCTGTACCAATGTAAGCATGGTAATCTTCAGGATATTTTTTTACAGTATGAAGGCCCAAATATGAACCCCATGAATGACCTAGAATATAGATCTTATCTTTCTTAAATTTCTTTTTAAGGTAAAGTGTTAAAGCGTGGGTATCTTCTATCATCTGACTAAGATTTAGTGTGCTACTATCTTTATCCGTATAAGAATTACTAGCTCCCCTTTGGTCGTAATAAACTACAGTAAATTTATTTTCGAGTGAATTATTAAAATACCTCATCATTGGTAATTCTGTAGTACCAGGCCCGCCATGTAACATTAATAAAACAGGGTTGTTTTCATTTTCTCCTCTAATTACCGTAAATAATTTAGAGTTATTGATGGGGACATGAATAACCTCAGCCACACCACCATCAATTCTTGGTGTTTTTCCACTACTATAAGCAATAAGAATAAATACACAGATAGATATAATGGTACCAATTAGAAAAAGAAGTTTTAATATTTTTTTCATGTTTAAATTTTAAATAGTAAATAATAATTATTGCTAGTATTTAAAGTTGCGTGTGAGGTGTTAATTACTAGTGAGACAATTGAAAATTACTATAGACAATTAATAAATTTAAATGCGATTTACTTAACTTATTTGTTCTCAGTTCTAAAACTTGATAACTTGTACTATAAAAACATCTTTTTGACCAACCAACTAATACTACCACAGTGAGATTTTTTACATTTTTTACACTACTATGCTGTCTTATTTTACCCTCATTTGCACAAGAATCAAGAGGTTTGGTTTTAAATGCAGATCAAAAAGAGAAGAAAAATATAAAAGCAATTATTGTTGGAGTTTCTACTTATGAGAACCTTTCAACGGCAGCACAATTAAAATATGCGAATAAAGATGCAGAAGCATTTGCCAATTTTTTAACGCAGCATGCCCACATCAACCCTTCTAATATTCATCTTTTTTTAGATAATAAAGCTACTGCAATTCAAGTTTGGACAAGCATAAGAAAAGAGTTGAGTACAGCTAAAGAAGGAGATCAACTGATTTTTTATTTTGCCGGACATGGTGATGTAGATGCCATGACGGATAATGCTTATTTATTAACACATGATGCTTCTTCTCCAGAAGAAAAGAGCTTTTATATGATGACTTCAATTGATGTTAGCATGTTACAAAAAATGGTGAGTAAGATGACGGCCATGAAGAAATTTCATGTTTTAATGATTACAGATGCTTGCCGTTCAGGTCATATTTTAAGTACTGATGGGTTATCAGATCAAACATTAACATCGTTAATTGCCGATTGGAACAATACAAACAAACTAGTTTCTTGTGCCCCAAACCAGCTTTCTTACGAGGGAATTGAGTGGGGAAATGGACATGGAGCTTTTACGCACTTTTTATTGAAAGGATTAATGGGTGAAGCAGATATTGATGAAAATAATGCCGTTGATTTAGGGGAACTTTATGATTATACGCGTGGTAATGTTCGTAGAGAAACAAAAGGAAAACAGTCTCCTCAATACAAAGGAAATGATGCAGACATCTTAATGACAGTAGACGCAAAGCTTCTTGATTTAGCTCGACAGAATAATTATAACATATCTGGAATGGAAGTAGCGAGCAGAGCTGTTAATACTACGACTTCGGACCCCGTAGAAAATCAGAAAGAAGAATTAAGTACTTTTTTAGCAGCTATTGATCAACACAGACTAATTCCTCCTAAATATATTAAGGCAACAGAGAATACATCAATTTCATTTTCATCAACATCAAAAAGTTATCAACATTTAGAAAGCATATCAACATTTAATAATAAGGTGTTGATAAGTTTTAAAAATAATACGATTGAAATCTTAGATAATTCTCTTCATTCTGTTGCAAAACTTAAAGTTGATTATGATACTCCTAAGTTATTCACAGGAAATGGAGAGTATTGGGCATTTGCAGGAGTTTCTAAAACGATAGCTAGGTATTTAAATAATAATCTAATAGCTAAAGCGGACTACCATAAAGCATCAATAAGTGCTTTGGCAATTAGCAAAGAAGCAACCATTGCAACTGGTGATGAAAAAGGGACTATTTTTATATGGAAAAAAGAATCAGTAACAGGAGAAAAACTTGCTAAAACACAAGCCGCTATACAAAATATTACGATTACTAATGATGGAAATTATATTGCGACTGCAGACATTGAAGGTCAGCTTATCGTATGGGATATAAAGAGCAAGGAAAAAGTAATGGAAGCGAAAGTACCTGTTCAAGTAACTAGAGAAATGGTTTTTGTAAAAGAGGGTACTCAATTAATTATACCCAACGGAAGAGGAGTAAAAGTACTTGATGTTGTAAAAAAGAAATTGGTTGCTGAGATAAAATTACCCAATAGACATATTCCTAATCGTTTAATGAAACTGGATGAAAACTATATTTTAATCTTAGGAAATAAAGGACAACTTTTATTGCTAAATAGTAAAGATTATGCAGTAAAAGAAATGGGTCAAAACCCTCTAGGAGCTAATGCGAAAGTTGCTGCTACTCAAAATAGTTTTTATGCAATGAGTACTTCTAAATTAGAGCAATCAGAACTAACAATTCCGTTACCTTATGCAGAAGATTTTTATTCTAAAATAGAAGAGTCAGAGCATTATAGTGAGCAAGAAAAAGAAAATGCTAAAGGAACTTTAGCAATAGCATTGCAAGAAGATGCACAGAATATTATTACTCCTTTTATTTTAGGAACTTCGGTTCAACCTTCTATTAATCAAATTAAAGAAGCCATTTATCAGTTAGATTATGCTATCCATTTGTATAACAATACTCCATTAATTACAGATGTTATATATGCTCGAAAGTGGTTTTTAGAAGCCTATGAAATTATTATAGGGAACGATATCAGAAGTTTTCCAAAAGCTGTAGCACTTTTTAATAAAATAATTGAGCAGCAACCCAATGCGGCGTATCCATATAACGGAATTGCACTTGTAAATCAGAAATTAATGGAGTTAGCAAAAACTAAAGAAAGTGTTGCTAAAGCAAGTAGTTTAATGCCAAAATGGACAACACCTAAAAGTACGTTAGCAACTACTTTTATTATAGAAGAAAACTATGCTGATGCTATAAAAATGTATGATGAAATAATTGATATCATCCCTAAAAATGCAAAAGGTTATGTTGGTAAAGCACAGGTGTATCAGATGATGGGCTATTACCAAAAAGCATGGGGTTTGTTGAAAGAAGCTACATTAAAAGCAGGAGCAGATATAAGTATTGAAGAAACAAAGGCTGCTTTATTGATAGATTTAGGTGATTTATTAGAAGCAGAAAAGCTTTTAAATAAGTTATTAAAAGGGAGTTATATTTCTACATCTACTTACCTTTCTTATGTAAAGCTAAAAGAAGAATTTTACGATAGGCAGGATAGAGATATTGCATTATTAATAGATGCTCAACAATTACTTTTATCTGCAATAGAATTGCACCCTACAAATGCAGATTTGTATGCAGAATTAGGGAAACTTTTTACAAGGTATCCTAATGTTTTTAGGGTGAAATCGTCCGAAGTTTATGCGTTGTTTAATCAAGCGTTACTTTTAGCACCTTTTAATCAGGTTGCTTTAAAAAATAATGCAGAATATGCCTACAGAGTAGATGGAAACATGGAAATAGCCAAACAAGCTACAGTGATGTATTCCCAAATGAGAGCTAATTTTTCTGATTTAGATCTCTTTATTGCATCAATAGCATATGCTCAAAAAGATTATAAATTGATGGAAGGAAGTTGTAAGGCGGCTATGTTGAAAAACCCTTATAAACTAGAAAATTATAAAATGCTCTGGAATGTGTACATACAGTTTGATAAAACTGAAGAATTGCACAAGCTCTATCTTATGGCAAAAGAAAACTTACCCAAATGCCCTTGGTTTGATTATAAATATGCACTCTATTTTAAAGGAATGAGAGAAAATAGTAAAGCAATTGCATATACTAAAACGAGTTTGAAAATTACACCATCTTATAATTTTGCAAAAGTGATTGAAGACCCATCAAAAGGATTATCTCATTTATATAGTTATGATAAGCAGACAAACGGCAAAGTGTTTACAGCAAAAGGTGGTTTTTATATTGTGCAAAAAAATGATTTTAAAGGTGTAATTGATTACGCAGGAAGATTAGTAGTACCTATTGAATATAAACACATTCAACTTACACAAAATGGCTACTCTATTCTCACTTTAAAAGATCATTCTAAGCAATTAACTTCACCCGATGGAAAAATTCTTGGCGGTAGAGCATTCCAAGAAATTGAATTTCTAGAGTGCGGTTTAGTAAAAGTAAGAGTGAACGGCAAATATGGCTGCTTAGATCGTGGTTCTGGAAAAGTAGTAGTCCCATTTAACTATGAAGTAATTACAAATGGCAAATGGGCAGGGATTCCTGTAGCTTGTTGTAAAGTAAATGCAAGAGATAACGACAATTCTGTAGAGTATTATTCTATTGATGGAAAATGTATTTCTTGTAATTAGAGTACTTCTTCTGCAACAGTATTTGCTCTATAGACTGCACCTTCTAAATATCCGCCAAAATGTGGAGACGACTCTGTACTTACAATAAACAAGCGATTGTTGAATAGAGGTGTTTGAAGTAACACATCACCATTATTTTGATGAGGAACAAGATCCTGATACTGGCCGTCAGAAGTCAATTCATTATCTAACCAAAGATTTTCATTGTATTGTAAATAATGTTTGGCTTCTTCTCCATAAGCACTTTGTAATTGTTTAATTACCACTTTTTCTCTTTCATCTTTAGAGAAATCTTGAAATGATGGGTGGATAAAACCTACTAAAGCAAACCTATTTTCTTTTGCATTGCAATGGTCATGTAATTCCGCAATAGGACCATTGTTACTAAAAAACATTCCAGACATATTATTGGTTTTCCAAAATGCCTTTTGATAGGTAATACCTACTTTTATAGCATCATGCATCCAGGTATGTGTATCTGCAAATAATGCTTTAATGTCACTTTTTAGACTTGGTAGAAGTGTTATACTTTGCGTAAAAAGGGCAGGAGGTAAACTAGATACAACTTTCTGACAAGTAAATTCATATTGTTTTGTTTTTACAATACACACCTCATCATTTGTAAAATCTATACTTTCTACTTTTTCGTTCAGTAAGATATTTTCTATTGGTAATTGCTGACTAATTTTTTTGATAAGTTGAGCTGTTCCACCTGCAATTCTATAACTAGGATCTTGAGGGGGGAGTTCAAATTTTTGAGGGGGTGTTGTAGGTGTTGCCTGAAAAAATAAAGGACCTTTAGAAAATTGTTTAAAACCTTTAAGCCCTAATTCTCTAATAAGTTGTATTAATTGCAAATGCTGAGAAGTGAACCAAGTTGCCCCCATCTCTAAAGGAGTCCCATTTTCTGAATGTATTGTTTTAATTCGGCCTCCTAATCTATCACTTGCTTCAAGAATAATAGCTTCTTGTCCTTTCTGATATAACCTATAAGCAGTTAGTACTCCAGAGAGCCCTCCACCGATAATAATTGTTTTAGTAGCTTTTTTAATTAGCATTTGAATTATAAATATCAAAATGTTAAATATTGAGCCGAAGGTACAAAAAATGTGTCTTCAAAACGAATACTATTTTCTTCGGAAGTTTAGCTTGTCAATTAAAAATTAAATAGCTAAAAGCCTTCTGCTAAATTTAAAATTCTACTTGTTCACTATTTAATTTTTCAAGAACTTGTGTCTCCATTCATTTATCCTTAACAATAAAACCAAACAGTCTAACGGTTCATGGAAAATTCATTGCAAGATATTGTATCAAGATATGTAAATACTACCAACTGTCATATCTTTTTAACGGGTAAAGCCGGTACTGGTAAAACAACTTTATTACGTTCTCTTCATGAAAACACTCACAAAAGTGTGTGTATTGCAGCACCAACAGGTATTGCAGCAATAAATGCTGGAGGAGTAACAATACACTCACTTTTTCAGCTTCCTTTTGGTTCTTTTATTCCTGATCCGAATTTAGAATTAGATGAAAATGCAACAACAGTAGCTCATATTAATACACCTAAATCTTTATTTAAAGGGATGAAAATGGGGGCTACAAAGCGTGCAATTCTAGAAGGAATGGAGCTTTTGATTATTGACGAAGTGAGTATGCTAAGGGCTGATATGTTGGATGCAATGGATTTAATTTTACGTAACGTTCGTAAAAGAAAAGATTTGCCATTTGGAGGTGTACAAGTACTGTTTATTGGAGATATGTTACAGTTGCCTCCAGTAATTAAGCAAGAAGAATGGCAGTACCTCTATAAGTATTATCCGAATGGCTATTTCTTTAATGCAAAAGTGTTTCATGAAACGAGCATGGTACATGTAGAATTAAATAAGGTATACAGACAAGCTGATCCAACTTTTGTAAATATTTTAAATCATTTACGGGAAAACAAAGTAACAAGTAACGATGTAAAAGTGCTAAATACCCATTACAATCCAGATTTTAAACAATCTACAGATGATGGCTATATTCAGTTAACTACACATAATAAAATAGCCAACGAGAAAAACCAGTCTTGGCTTAAAGAAATAAAAGGCAAACAATACGAATACCAAGCAAAAGTTATAGGTGAATTTTCTGAAAGTCAATATCCTAATGAGGAAATTTTAAAATTAAAAGTTGATGCCCAAGTAATGTTTATTAAAAATGATTACTCTGGAGAAAGTCGCTACTTTAATGGTAAAATTGGAAAAATTACCAGACTAACAGACGAAGATATTTATGTTGAATTTGATGATGGAACGCCAGAGTTTAGTGTTGAAAAATACTCTTGGGAAAATAAAAAATATGTTCTCAATAAAGTAACTAAAGAGGTTGAAGAAGTATTAATTGGAGAGTTTCATCAATTCCCATTAAAGTTAGCATGGGCAATAACTGTACATAAAAGTCAAGGGTTAACGTTCGAGAAAGCAATAATTGATGTAGGACGTGCTTTTGCTGCAGGACAAACTTATGTGGCACTATCTCGATTAACTTCTTTAGATGGGTTGGTTTTAGCCTCACCAATTTCTGAAAGAGGAATTGCAATAGATAGAAATTTGAGTGCATTTACTCAGAGTTCTCAGTCAATAGAAGAATTGACTCCACAGTTAAAATTAGAAGCAAGAAACTTTATTCACCAGACTTTAATGAATGCTTTCGATTTAAGTTATCTTACAGATAATTTATTAGAGCACCTTACCTCTTATGATATGCTGGAGAATTTATCGACAAAGCAAAAGCATAAAAAGTGGGCGAAACAACTTTTAGATGAGATACAGAAAATTAAGAAAGTAGGGCAGAGTTTTATGCACCAATCGCATCAGATTATTATAGATGAACACGATGGCTACATCAAACATTTATTAGAAAGAGTCGAGAAAGCAATTGCTTATTTTAACCCATTACTTAAAGAAAAACATAAGTTGGTAATGGATCATCACGATAGTTTAAATGGTCAACCTGGTGTTATTGGGTATAGAAACGAATTAAAAGTACTTTCGTCTCATATTTATAATCAAGGGCAAAGAATGTTACGTTCAGAAAAATTGATCCTGTCTTATATAGATGGTAATGATTTATTGAAACAAGATATTAATAAGCCTGATTATGTAATTAAAAATGAAAAACGAAAAGATATTCCTTTAAAGGCAAAGGTTAGAGTAAGTGGCAAAAACGATACTAAAAGAAAAATTGCAACGCATATTCAGACTTATGTTCTTTTTAGAAATGGAAATTCAGTAGAAGAAATTGCCAGAGAAAGAGGTATTTCTGAAGGAGCTGTGGAAACACATATTGCAAAGTGTATTGGCTTAGGTAAAATTGAGGTTAGCGAGATTATAAAGAGTAAAGTAAAACGCAATAAGATTGAAAAAGCAGTTGAAAATGCTGAAGATAAATCGCTTAAAAGTTTAAAAGAAGTATTGGGCAGTAAATACTCTTACGGAGAGATTAAATATGTTATAGCTGGAATTGAGGCAAATAATTAAACTGATGAATAATTATTCAATTTTAAAATTTAGTTATTTATTGAGTCTTGGTACGCTTAAAATGTGTGATTTAAAATCTTATATCCTAAAATTTATTACCTTTGCTCGCTCAAAAAAGACATAACCATTTATTTAAGACGTTTCGGAAACAGTAATGTGGATGAACAAAATAAGTATTTAAGATATGATTATCGAACCTAGAACAAGAGGCTTTATCTGTTTAACAGCTCACCCTAAAGGATGTGAGCAAAATGTTATTAATCAGATTGAATACGTTAAATCTAAAGGAGAGATTGACGGTGCAAAAAAAGTATTAGTAATTGGTGCATCTACAGGTTTTGGCTTGGCATCTAGAATTACAAGTGCATTTGGTAGCAACGCATCAACTATTGGTGTATTCTTAGAAAAAGCACCTTCTGCAGGTCGTCCGGCTTCTCCGGGTTGGTACAATAGTGCTGCATTTGAGCAACAAGCTCATAAAGCAGGTTTGTATGCAAAAAGTATTAACGGTGATGCTTTTTCTAACGAAATTAAGCAACAAACTATCGACATGATCAAAGAAGACTTAGGTCAGGTTGATTTAGTGATCTATAGTTTAGCATCTCCAGTAAGAACAAACCCAAATACAGGTAAAAGACATAAGTCTGTTTTAAAACCTATTGGTGATGTATTTACAAACAAAACAGTAGATTTCCATACAGGAAATGTTTCTGAAGTAACAATCCAACCAGCAACTGAAGACGATATTGCAAATACTGTTGAAGTAATGGGTGGTGAAGATTGGGACATGTGGATTACAGCTATGAAAGAAGCAGGTGTGTTAGCACAAGACTTCCAAACATATGCTTATTCTTATATTGGGCCAAAATTAACAGAACCAGTTTACAGAAAAGGTACTATTGGTGCTGCAAAAGATGATTTAGAAGCTACAGCTTTCAAGATCACAGAAAAATCTGCTGATCTTAACGGTAAAGCAATTGTTTCTGTAAACAAAGCATTGGTAACACAAGCTTCTTCTGCAATTCCTGTTATTCCTTTATATATATCATTGCTTTACAAAATTATGAAAGCAGATGGAATCCATGAAGGGTGTATTGAGCAAATCCAACGTTTATACGCTGACCGTATTTATGGTGCAGACTTACAATTAGACGATAAAGGTCGTGTAAGAATTGACGATTGGGAAATGCGTGAAGATGTTCAGGCTGAAGTAGATAAACTTTGGGCAATTGCTACAACAGAAAATTTAAATGAAATAGGTGATTTGAAAGGTTATTCTGATGACTTCTTCAACTTATTTGGTTTTAAAGTTGATGGTGTAGATTATGCTGCAGATGTAGATGAAGTAGTTGCTATTCCTTCAATAGGATAGTAATTGATATAAATAAAAACAGCAGTATTCTAAAAAGTACTGCTGTTTTTTTATACTCAAAATATTGTGTTTAATCTTCCCAAAACTCAGGCTCAAATGCATGAGCTTCTACTTCATCAACATCAACATTTAAGTCGTTACCAGCAGAAAATAATTGTTCTTCTGTAGCATGTGCTTCTATCCAAGGAAACAATATACGTTCCTCAAATCTGATGTGGTTATTTAAAAATTGACTTATTGCTAATGCTTGATCATATATATCTTCTGGGGTAGCAGTTACATTTTCAGCCATTTTATGAATAACCTGATGATCGTTTAAGAAACGAGTTTTTAAATTTTTATCAGTTATTAAGTGCAGTAGAGCAACTTCTTCTTTATTTAAATGTTCCTTTAAAACATTTGTATAAAAATCATTGATATAATTTACAATGGTTTCTTTATCTGTATTCTTCGCTTTTTTTAAACGACTACAAAATAATAAACCGTGGTGGTGTTCGTGGGATAATGGAACTAGGTTTTCATTTCTTTTCATAACAATAAGTTATAAAATTACAGAAACATAAAAAAGCCAACCCTTCATATTTAATAGAAAGGCTGGCGTATATTTTTATGCAATTAATAGATTATTTTTTTAGATGCACAAGCAATGCGTCATAATCTACTTTTGCTAATAATTGAGCTTCAGTTTCATGGTCATCAGTTGCTACTGTACCATAAACTTTACTCGCTATATCTTTGTGGTGTTGTTCTAAGAATTTAATAAAGTTAGCTCCCTCATTAGATTTACCTGTTCCGTGAGATGCAACAATTATACTATCAAAACCTTTTATATCATTATAAACTTCTTTAAAATAAGCTGTATCGTTTGGCTTAGAAGTTCCATTTTTCACTTTTTTATTGTGTAAATGCCAATGTAAATGTTTAGGATCTTGTAATGTTTCTTCAGTAATTTTATGTTCTTCTTTTCCTCCTAAAGTATAAATATCAGCAGTGTGATGATCGATTTTTAATAAGCCAAATGATTTCATGATTTCTTTATTTTGATATTATAATTAGATTGTGTTTCAACCCTTTCTTTCAATTATTTTTTGAAAGTTAAAGTAGTTTACTAGCTTATTAATGAAAAGGTTACGGATTATTTATCGATCATAAATGTTTGGTTATTTTTTGATATGAAGTAGTTATTTTCTGATGTTTATTGTGCCTTTTTATTTATAAAGCATACCTAAAACGCATAGAAAATACTGCAACTGCTTCTTTTTCTTGAGTATACACAGGATTTACTGTTAATTGAACATCCGGAGTGAAATTTAAGTGTTCTGTTACCTGCATGTTATAAAACATCTCTAAACCGAACTGACTTTCGTCTACAGTAGGGTCTGATGGCTCTCCTACATTTACACCGATACCAATATTATCAGATTTTGCAATGTTATACATGTACCCACCCATTACCATATAACGCATTAATGCACCATCACCTTCTGAAATGGCAGCTCTAAAAAATGTAGTAGATTTATTAAAAGATTTTGCAGCAGAAAAACAAATTCCTTGGCTGGCCTCTGCAACATATCCTCCTTCTTGGTCGGTTCTAGCATCTTGGTACCAATAAGTAAAGTGAACATTTTCTCCTTCTAAAAAAGATGTTTTAGTATTCCAACCTAATTCTACCCAATACAAATACTCTCCCCTTTTAAATGATTGGAAATTATCAGCAATAAAATAAGTAGGTTCTCCATTGGCATCATGAAAGCCACCTGCTAAATACACATTTGGAATTATATCTTTAATTAATGCTGCAGCACCAAACCCTTGATTAGGAATTGCCATGGCAGGGTTATTAAAAAATGCTTCGCTTAAGTAAAATTTGTATGGGTTTAATAACGGAAACAAATCTATAAAATCTCCTGGGTCCATAATTCCAACAACATAAGCATATTTTCCTTTATCAAAGCTTTGTCGCCAATAGAGGTTGGTTAAACCCCATCCCATATCTTTAAAACTAGCAGTACTTAGTGCAGATCCTGCTTCATAACCTAATTGTCTTGGAGCAGTACCGGTCATACTATGTCGGTTTTCTAATTTAAAAATCAGTGCTGCCTCTGTTGTTTTAGAACTAAAAGGTTCCCAAGTACCAAAAAAACGGTATATGCCACTTGCGGCTATACTTTCTCCATCTTTAACATAAGTGGCAGACTGCCCCAAAAACATATAGTCCATACCAATAGCTACATTGTATTTAAGGTTGATATACCTTTTGTAGTCATAATAATGATCTAAGGGTTTATCCATTGCCTCAACATTTACCCAAGCATCTTTCTTAAGATCATCATTTAGAAGATCCGCATCTACAGATTTTGTTCCCGTAGTAATTTGAAGTTGATCGTAACCAGATTTTGAGTACCCTATTTTTGGAGGCGTAGAAATAACAACTGTATCTAAACGCATATTTTGATACATATCGTATTCTTTTTCTTCATGGAGAGGATTTAAAGTTAGCTCCATTTCGAGCATTTTATCCTCATTAAATTCCTGCATAATTTTAAGCATATAATCACTACTATCTGGTAATGTTATAAACCCATAATCTGGCACAGCCTCTTTCTGAATTGCCCAATAAGGATAACTTGTTCCTTTGAGTGTAATATTTTTGGTTTCGTAGGGAGCAAATATATAAGTAGAATCACCAAGCTGAAGTGTTAAACTATCGTATGTTGTGTTCTCAATAAACAGGTTGGTGTGCTCATGTTTTTCTGTTCCTCTTTTATATTCTATTAGATCTTCTTGTTTTAGAGGTGATTTTATTGTGATCGCACTCGACTTAACAAATCCTCTTTTATTGGTTTCTATATCCCATACTGTTAAATACTTGGCATCTTTATCTAAGACAAGTGCCAATACAAAGTCATCCTTTTTAAATTTTTTGACTACTTCTGATTTTGAGTTTGGGTCTGCATAACCTCTAGCGTCTCTATTTAGTTTAGCATTGTGCCATTGCGCATTACTAATTCCTGGAAGGACTAAAAAAGAAAGAAGGAAACCTAATAGATAGATTTGTTTTTTGTATTGCAATATATTTAGTTTAATCTCTTGGGATGTCATATCAATCATAAAAAGACAATGTAGTATAAGTTACATCAACAAATTCATTTCACAAAAAGTACCTGTTGAAATAGTAGCTCAATTTTAATAAAAAGATTGATATCAAACAAAATTAAGAGCGTTGTATTTTTTTATAATGCATTATTATTAGGAATTGATAAGTTTTAACAATAGAGATTGAGAATTTAATTAAATACTTGTGTATTGTTATTAATAAAATTACATTTGATTAATAACTATTTAACAAATACTTTTTTTTTTATAAAAACTAATCAAATTTAAACTTAATGAGAACTTATTATTCTAATCTATTTATCAGTGCTTTTATGTCAATAGCACTCTTATTTTCATGTACTTCTGAAGAGGTAATTCCTCAAGACAATGATGCTGAACTTGAAACTCCGGAAGAAGAATCTCCTGTAGAAGAAAGTGCAGATATTGATTTAGGAGATGGTACTGTTTTTAATAGAGATAATTTCATTACTTCTTTTAATCAGATTCGTTTTGATGGTGAAGTTGAAGATTTTTATCTTTGGTCTTATTCACACAATAAAGATGAAAATGGGAATTTAATTTCTTCAGAAATCAATTATTCTTTAATAGGAGAATTTGGAAATTCCTTTCAAACTGTGGAACATATTTCTGAAGGGAATGTAATTTTATCATCAATTGTAAAAGGAGAAACATTAGTTGATTATTATCAAATACAATATAATATTAAATATACTTATGATAATAATGGATTTATAATTGGTAGTGAAATAGAATATACTCGTGAGAACTCCACAGATATTAGTATAAATAAATGGTCATATGAGTATAATGAAGAAGGATTATTAACTAAAGCAACATTATTAGAATCTACATTTTTTGAAGAAGGAACACAAAGTGAAAGTTTCGAATTAAAATATAACTCTGAGAATCAAGTTATAGCTATAAGTAGGTTTAAAAATAATGAAGAATTTGGTTCTTATTCTTATGAATATGAAAATGATAAAATAAAAAACAGATCAAGTTCTTCTCCAAATACAGAAAATAGTTTTGTTTATAACTATACATATGATTCGGAAGAAAGAGTAGCTAGTTTACTCTTAAAAGAGATAGTACCTCAATTAAACTTAATAGAAGAATATGAAAATACGTATACATATTCTTCAGACACGTATGAAATAGAATATTCAAAAAATGGATTATTAGATTATATCATTACGTATAAATCTAAGGAGGTAAGACTTAAACTAAGTGACTATACTTATGATGAATCTAGCAATTATATTTCTTTAGATAAAAGATTTTACAATGAAGATTTTGGTTATAGTAGAGTTGAACTTTACGAAGGTACTTTTGAGACTCCTGAATTAGTTAGAGCAGTAAATTACTTAGATTATGTAATTATTGACTTTATAAATATTTATAAAAAGTCGATTGAAATTTATGATTCGTCAAATACATTGGTATATACAATGATTTTGCAACAAGATAATACTATTGAGGTGAAGGATAATGTTGGAAATGTTGTTAATAATGATGATGTATTAAATGAGTATAAGGATAATTTAGAATATGGTTGGTATACTTATTAATCTATTCTTAGATTAAATAAAAAAGGTCTTGAAACTTCAAGACCTTTTTTATTGTAAAATTGTCTCGTCCTGAATTAGTGTTACACAAAACGTAACATTATGAATGAAGATCAAGAATATCAGTACACTAAACGTACACAAAAAGATTACAGCTACTCTTTTAAATTACAAGTTGTAGATGAAGTGGAACGAGGGGAAATAGGTATAACGGCAGCAAGACTTAAATATGGAATACAAGGTCATGGTACCATCCGTACTTGGATAAGAAAGTATGGTAATTTAGATTGGGATAATAAATCTGATTTAAAAATGGGAAAGACACCAGAACAAAAATTATTGGAGCTAGAACAAAAGGTTCTATTATTAGAGAAGCAAAAAGCTTCTTTAGAAAAACAACTCTACGTAACAGATAAAAAAGCAATTTTCTTTGATATGATGATCGATATTGCTGAGGATGAGTTTAATATTCCTATTAGAAAAAAGTCTTTACCCAAGCAGTTGACCAATTCAAAAAAGAAGAAAAAATAGGAGTCAAACCGACTTGTGAATTGCTTGGGTTAAATCGACAAATTTATTATCGTTCGAAAAGAAAAGTAAAAAAGAATAATAGTATTGCATCTAAAGTAGTAGACTTAGTGAAAAGAATTCGTTTGAAACAAACTAAAATAGGGACAAGGAAATTATATCAATTACTTCTTCCTGAATTGCAATTACTAAATGTAGGTAGAGATAAGCTTTTTGATATCATGAGGGCTAATCGACTCGATATCAAGCCTAAAAAACAATATCATGTCACTACAAATTCTCATCACAGGTTTAAAAAGCATAAAAACCTTATTGAGCATTTGGAAATAAATAGACCTGAACAAGTATTAGTTTCTGATATAACTTACATAGGTGAGCGAAGTAACCCAATGTATCTATCCTTAGTAACAGATGCCTATTCTAAGAAAATAATGGGGTTAAATGTATCAGATAGTTTGAATGCAAATGGAGCTATTGCAGCATTAAAAGAAGCACTGAAAAATAGAAACTATGTTGATTTACCAATGATACACCATTCAGATAGAGGATTACAATATTGTAGTCACGAGTATCAACGACATCTTCAGGAAAATAAAGTATTGTGCTCGATGACGGAATCTTACGATCCTTATCAAAATGCGGTAGCAGAAAGAATAAACGGAATTCTTAAGCAAGAATTTATTTTAGGAATAAAAATTAATGATCTCGATTTAATGAATAAATTTATTAGAGAATCTGTATATATTTACAATAATGAAAGGCCTCATTGGAGTAATTATATGAAGACACCTGTTGAGATGCATCAGCAAAGTGAAATAAAAATGAGAACTTATAAAAGTAAAAATAGCACCGAGCTTACACCCGATGCTATCAATATATAATAGTCTAAATCTGTAACGCTATGGACGGACTAGACATATCTCATGGTGGAGAGTTGATAATGACAGATGGATTTGTGTTTTATGTAACAGGTACATTGACAGTTGGTGATGGTGGAATTGTAGATATTAAACAAGAAACCCAAATGGGGATTACTCTTAGAGAAACGGCTGTAATAGAAGTAAAAGGAGGTACATTAAAGACACCTTTTATTAGGCCAACCGTGGCATCAGCTAATGCTGTACACAGAGGATCTTATTTTCAAGATGGAGGTACAGTTATTTTAGGAGGGGATGACCTAGGTGTATTCCATAGTCTTAGTTTACCTTTTAAGGATAACTCATTTGAAATTCAGAATGCAGGTGTTTTAAATGTCTTTGCTACATCAGGATGGGGTATTCACATAGGTGCTAATCCTGAAAATGTAAAAGTACAAGGAGGTAAAGTAAATGTTTTTGTTCCAGAAACACCTAATACTTTCGATCCTGATGCTGCTAATCCTGATTATCCTGTTTTTGTAGTTAATTCAACTTCACCTTTTCATCATTTAGAGACTCACTATATAAAAGCAGATGATGAGGCTTCTAGTTATAAAAATTACGGTAGAGTAAAATTAGATGAAGCTTCTTTTTATTGGAACGGTAGTTCTATTGTAGCATCAGAACCTCAAGATTTACAGATTAATGGATCTATAAAACTAAATACATATTTTGATGGTAATGATAAAGACCTATATGTTAAGCAAAACTTGATTCTTAATAAAGAAGAAGCAATTACTTATACAGGGAATCTAAGAAATACTTCAGCTGATGAAAGTAAATGGTTTAACTCTTCTATTAATAGGGTCAATTTTATTGGAGATTCAGATTCTCAATTAGAGATAGCTTATACTTTATCTGAAGAAGATATTGATTCTGGAGATTCAAATATTTCTTTTGGAAATTTTAGAATTGATAAAGATAATGATACGAATAAGGTAACTCTTATTGCTGATGATACTTTCTCTAAAGCTATAGTAGGCGGAGCGACTACTCAAAATGAATCTAACTTAATTGATTTTGAAGGAGATTTTGAGCTTTTGAAAGGAGGTTTGGATCATAGAAATTACTCAATTAGAATGTTTAGAGAAGGTGCCAATCTTATTAATTATGGTACTATTGGTTTTTATGATGAATCATTTAATGCAGACGGTTCTGAAGGTACTTCAGCAGAAGAAGCATTACTGAAATTTAGAGAAGGAGATATTGTTATTCAGACAAACAATAATTCTATTTTTGGTAATGTTAGATTGTACGGTGAAGAGAATAAGTTAGAATTTACTTCAGATGTATATATCAAAAGAGCTCAATATCTCTCTGGGACAATTTTATTGAAAAATTATACTTTAACAATCGATAAATTACAGTACAATATAGGGCATTCTATATCTTGTTTAGATAATTCTGGTAATCCAATTGATGGATGTATTGAAGCAAAAGTTCCAAGATTTGGTAAAAATTATCTTCAAAGGGGAAGTGAGATTTGGCAACAAAAAAATTATAATAACTTTTTTGTTACAGATGGAAAAGCATCAAGTGGAGGATTAAGGTTGAAAATTGATGAAAATACATTTTTCCAGAATTATTATCTATATAAAGAATATTTTGATTATGATGGTTCAAATACTCATCCCACTTTAGAGAATGGAGAGTGGAATACAAATGTACTTGAACAATTAAAAAAAGATGGTGAATTATTATCTGTATTATTTCCATTAGCAATAGAAGCTAATGATAATTATTATTATACTCCAGCAAGGGTTTCAATAGATGAATTTAATAATACAAACGATGGTTACATTTCTGTGAGACCAGTATTATCAAAATTACCTACTACCAATCAAGCAGGAGCTGACGATTTATTGAATATATACTGGAATATTAATAGAAGTGATTTTGATGAAGATATTGCAACTTTACCAAAAGTAAGATGGTATTTTGGTTTAGAAAACAACTTTGGAGATGGTAATAATCCATTTACTGACGGTAATGATCTAACAGCTGTAGAATTACAAAATTTAGTACCAGGTAAAGTCCTTGATGGAGATTCATTTATTAGAGATAATGTACCTACAGTAGTAAGTGAATATCAAAGAGAAGGTTTTAGTGCTCCTGTTTTTGATGGAGATAATACCATTACGAGTGGTGATATTAAACAAGACGTTTTATTACAATGGTTATGGAAAAATTACAATCCACTTTCTTATCATGATAACACTTTATTATTTGCTTTTGATAAAAATTATGATGGTTCGAGTACTTTCGTTTTAGAGAATTCCAATTATACAGTTGGCTCTTCTGACGCCTTTGATGGAGTACCAGGTATATATGTTTATCAGAATGAATTTGATGGAGATGGGAATTTAGTAAATAATGAATGGGATAATATTAATAATTGGCTTGTTTTAGATGAAACAACAGGTTTTGTTTCTGCTGCAATTGAAATACCAGGAATAGATGATGTAGCAATTTTTGGAACTACACAAGAGTATCAATTCAGTAATGGAGACGTAGCTACAGTACCTAATTCAAAGTTTAGTTTTGTGTCAATTTTTGAAGGAGATGTAGCCGATTTAACAGATAATATTGAGTTAGCAGAATTACGTTTTGAACATACTGTTCAAGGAAGAGGTAGAATTGAAATTAAAGGCAGTGATTTAAATATTGGTAAAGTTAGCGGTAGTGGAGAATTTGATTTAGATTTTGGTGTAATAAAAGCAGAAGCATTTTATCAACCAAAGTTAAATGGAGACTTCGGTATATGGGCTACAAATACAAAAAGTACATTAAAACTTCAATTACCCAAAGAGGTAAAAGTAGGAGAAGAGGGAGATCCTACATTAATATATAATAGACCTGATGTTGGATACAATGGTGAGGGTAGATTAACTGAAATCGAAATATACGATCTTCCTCAACTACCTATTGTAGAAATAAATACTGGAGCAGGGTATTTTACTGAAGATTTAAAAGCGTATACATTAGATATTCGTTTTGATGCCACAGTATACTTAAGAGGGGATTTAGAAAATGGTAACCTTGAAATAGAAAACGAAATTTTACTATTTAATAGTGGGGGATTAGTTTTTGCTAAGGAAGGTGATTACCCAAGGACTGTTATTACAAAAGACATAAGAACTGTTCAATATAGCGGTAAAGATCCTTCTGGGCAAAATCATATTTATGTAGAACAAGGTGCAACAACAAGCCCTCTTCAACATAAATTATATGTAAGTGGCAATATAAATATTGGTGATATTGCAAATTTTGATCTTTTTGGAGCTGGTAATGAAATTTGGGATCCTGAATCTGGAGCAACTGGTAATGCTAGATTTGATGTTACTAATCCATATTCAATAGTTGATTCTAATATAGATACAACAGCTGTAGATGTTTCTAGTGTTAGCTTAATTCTTAATGGTGATACTGATGCATCTCTTACACATAGTGATGTATCTCATAGAGTTCAGTTTGAGTTGTACGATTTAACAATTAATAAAAAAGCAGCGGCCAAATTTACCTTTGAGAAAGGTTTTTCTTTAATGAAAAATGCGGAAGGAAATACAGAAGATAAACCACTTCAATTAATAAGCGGTATTCTTGATTTTAATTTGGATTTAATTACTGATGCAGCTACCTCTGTAATAGATATGCCTATTGATTTGGAGTTAAACTCTGGTGGAGAAGAGTTTTTTATATCGTCAGATGCTCAAGTAATTATTAGAGAGAATACAACATTAAAAGTATCTTCTACAGAGGAATTAACTGGAGGTATTTTATTAGACGGTACTCTTGATATAAAAAATGGGGGTATTGTAAAAATATATAATGGTGATGTAAATAGTAATAACTATTTAAGCTATGGTAGTTCTGGCAATGCAACAATAAAATTAGAAGAAGGTGCAGAGTTATATGTAGGTTCTCAATTAAGAAGACAACAATCTAGTGATAGAGGAACAATTACAATTTACCAAAGTGGTGGAATTATTGAGGTTGGAGGTCAAAATATTCCTTCAGCATTAGATAGTAGAGCAATTTTAGAGATTGTAGACGAAGGTTCTTTGACCTTAGATTATACTTATGTAGTTGGAGAAAATAATTATTTTAAGGTAAAAGCTTCACCTTCATTTAATGTAAATGATGTAAGTATGTTACTTACTCCTAATACACCTTCATTGAGTAATTTCTTTGAAGGTAAATCTTTAGCAAGTCCATCTAGAATATTAGTAGAAGGGATTACCGGTAAAGATTTTATTATCAATGCATCATTACCACTTGGAGATATTGAAATTGTAAGTGGAGAAGTTGGTTTATCTACAAATGACTTAACTATTGTTGGAGATATATACATAAACAATGGGGCTACTTTTGAACAAAAAGATAGAAATGTATCTCTATTTTCTGATATATATAATAGTGGTACTTATTTAGGTACTGATTATACTACAACTTTTATAGGAGGAACAGATCAATACCTATTAAACTATAATAAAGTAGCATCCGGAGATCAAGGTCTATATTCATTTGGTAATATATTAGTCAATATTGAAAATACTATTCTTAATGTAGAATATGGTAAAGATGTAAATGGAAATGATGGTATATCTATTCTTGGTAATTTAGAATTAGAAGAGGCTGCAGATATGAACCTTATTCAAAATGCATATTTATCTTATGGGTTATTTTTAAATGAAGGTTCAGAAATTTCTGGAAGTAATGCTTTAGTGTTTAATGGCAATGAGTCTCAAGTATTGTATTCAAATAATGGTGTAATTGAAAACTGTACCATTGATAATTCTTTTGGGGTTCAAATGAAGGACCCTGAAAATGAAATGGCATTCTTAAACCTTTACATTAATGGAAACTTAAGCTTTTTAGATGGACTATTATCTGTTGCTGAAAACACAATATATTTAGGTACTAATTCTTTCATTTCAGGGAGTAACGGAACTGATGACATTGATGTCAGTTTTAATAGTACAAATATGATCACACTAACGGATAGAAACAGAGATGGCGGTATTATCAAGTTAGTTAATGCAGGAGAAACAGATAATAGTTTTATAATACCATTAGGTGTAGAGAATAAATACACACCGATTGATATTGACCTTACAGGAAATAGTTCAGCCAGTACTTTTGGTATAGCTATTAAGCTTTTGAACGAAAAACCTGTTAAAGCATACAGATCATTGGTAAAAGATGTAGATGGTGAATGGATTAGTAACCCAGAACCTTTTGAAGATACTGATATATTAAATTATGCATGGTATGTTGATTTTGTGAAAACGGATGGCAACCTTATCGATAAAGCAAATATTACAGGTCATAAAGTGAAGTTGAATTTTCACTATGATCAAAATGATATTGAAGATGAATTGGAAGAACCAAAGTATATTTCTTCTATAAACATAAATGATTCTTTTTATCACCAAACAATTGATGAAGTAGATGAAGACAACAATATAGCTTTTATAGAAATTGACGACACATTTGAAGGGTATGATGAAAGTGAAAATTTTGCTGCACTTATTGTTATAGGCGATGAAGATGATATAGTAGTAGATGTTCCAATTTATCGTTCAAGAAATCGAATATTAACTATTAATGTACCTAACGATGGTTCAGATGAACAAAACTGGAGTACAGCTTCTTCTTGGTCTTTATCAACAAATGGAGGAGCAAACTTTGAATCTGCTCCAGACGGTATATACCCTGATGGAGGAGCGATTGTTCTTATTAGACGAGGAACAAAGCTTGTATTAGATTTGGAAGTAGACCTTTCAGATTTAACTATTCAAGGTGAAAACGCAAATTATAGTGATGCCCAATTGATAGTTAAAAAAGATGATTCGAAAACCGATGTTACACGTTCAATTGTAGGTAAAGTTTCTGGTGATGGTGTTTTAGTAATGAGAACACCAGAAATGTTAGACGACAATTGGGTAAACTTCCTTCAAAAAGAAAAAGGAAGTATTATAATGGATATTGAGGGAGAATTATTAGATGAGAATAGAATTGCTTCTGAAATTACAAATATTTCATCTTCAGAACTTATTTCTATTAAAGCCATTGATAATACTGTTTCTGGAATTTATGGGTTTACAACTAGTGCACCTATTGGTTCTGAAGAAGTACCTCCTGGTTCAGGAACATTTGTTGATATTCAATCTTACCCTGTTTACCAATTAAAATCTAATGTTGAAGTTGGAGATGGTGGAATTACAATTAAAGAGTATTCTACTTTAGTCATCGGAGATATTGGTCAAAACGTTTCGGTAGTAACTTCAAAAGTGACAATTGAAAAGGATGGATATTTAGCATTAGCAGGTGGTACCAATCTATTAGTTAAAGGTGAATTTATAGCAAAAGAAGGTGCCAAAATTATAGCTTTTGATAATAGTAATTCACCTAGAATCATCGAATTTAAGAAAGATGTTGATATTGAAACAGGAGTAGACCTATCACCGGATACATTTACTTTTAAATTCACTGGTGAAAATATTCAACAAACGATTAATGCAGAAATACCATCAAGTAGTGTATTAAGAGAATTAATTGTTAATAATAATTTTGTTGAATCAGAAGTAAATGGTGCTGCTGTTGTTTTAGAGAAAAATCTTTTTGTAAAAGATTTAGATTTAATTGATGGTATAGTAGATTCTAAAAATGGCTTTTTACATCATATTGGAACAATATCTTATGCTCCAGATGCAGTATTAAGCGATATGAATTCATATATAATAGGTAAAGCAAACTTCTCTGTTTTAGATGACCATAAAACAAATACTTTCTTTCCAATAGGTACTTTAAGAGAGTTCCATCCAATTGGAGTAGGTCAACTTGAAGAAAAAGATACTCAAAGTAAATTTACAAAAGACATTAGCGATGGTTTTGTTACTTGGGAAGTTCAGTTTATCGGTTCTAAAGCGAGCTTAGAGACACCAACAAAAGTAAAAGATCAAATTAATGGCTATTGGGAAATTAATCCTATTAATGTGGGAGGAAATGGTGCTAGAGCATCTGAAAACTTTACAACTACTTTAAATTTTATTTACACAGGCAAATTAGATGGTATCTCAGATGTAGCTGATTTAAGAATTCTTCATCAAGATATAGATAATGCTGCTGACAGTGATCTTGAATGGAGTTATTTAGGAGATGAAGCAGATGAACCACATCAAGTTTCAACTAATAGAGTAATTCAATCTCAACCTGTAACATTTTCTTATAATGTAAATGCAGGAGCAAGAATGGGCGCTAATTCAAATGCAAGAATAACTAATATTGCAGGAAGTCCTTCAAACAGTGATAATATCGTTACTGTAGGATCTATTTCAGAAGATGAAGAATTACCTGTAGAATTGAGTCAATTTACAGCATCTATAAATAAAGGAAGAGTTATACTTGATTGGAAAACACTTTCAGAAGTAAATAATGATGGCTTCTATATTGAAAGATCTATTGATGGCAGAAATTATGAAGAAGTTGCTTTTGTAAAAGGTAATGGTAATTCTTTTGTAGAGATAGCATATCAATTTGTAGATACTAATCCATATATGGGTATATCATATTATAGATTAGTTCAAGAAGATTTTGATGGAAGTATAGAGATACATGGGCCTATAAAAGTTCAATTAAATTTATCTGAAGATGAATCAGTAGAAAATAAAATTGTAAATATTTACCCTAACCCCTCTTATAATAAAGACACAAAAGTAGATTTATATAATTGGGAAGGTATTGTAGGTGTTTATTTAATAAATAATAATGGTTTAGTATTACAATCAACTACAATTGATAGTAATAAAACAAATTCTACATTATTAAAAACATCAAGTTTACCTTCTGGAATTTATTTTATAAAGGCTGTTTTCAATAAAGAAGTAAAGGTTAAAAAGTTAATTGTTAAATAGTTATTTAAATATATAATAATTTTTTTAAGAAGGAGAGCATAAAAATGCTCTCCTTTTTTATTGCTTTTTCAATTAAAAATTTTGATTTAAAAGGATATTTTGGGGTTTAAAATTAGATAGTTGTATTTTCAATAATATAAATTGTTAAATCTATTTTTACCCAAATGACTATCTACCACTTAACTACTATTGTTGCATTATTCTTATTTGGATGGACTAACATTAATGCTCAGTCTACTAAAGAGTATTGTACACCACAACTCGATGCTTCTTCAGAGTGGATAGATCGTGTTATAGTAAATGGGAAAGTTATACAAACAGATCAACCTACTAATTATAATTATTCAAATGCCGAAACAATTCTATTGAAATTTGGAGCTGATTATTCTTTAAAATTAGTACCAGGATTTTATAATCTAAATTCATTTTATGAAGCATGGAGTGTATATATTGACTATAATAATGATGGTGACTTTAATGATAATAATGAGTTTATATTTTCTGTAAAACCAACAAAAGGAGCTATTGAAAAAAACTTTAAAATTAAAGAAAATGTTCTTGATGGTAGTTATAGAATGCGTATTGTTATGCAGTACAATAGTATACCTTATGAATGTGAAACATCTGGGTATGGAGCATGTAAAGATCTAGAGATTGAAATTAAAGGGGCATCTAATTTAACTTTAACTCCCCAAAAAATCACTAAATCAAGTGTTGTTTTAGAATCTAATGATTCTAGATCTTGGAAAGAGGTATTAATGTGGGATAATAATGGAAATGAACATATTTATACATTCAATGAAAAAGACAAAACAATTCTTGATTTAGAACCAAATACGATTTACTTTTTAAAAGGTAAACGTTACTCAGATAATAATTATTCAATCATAAGTTCTTTTATAACCTCAGAAACTGATTCATCGCATAAAATAATTGATGGGGGTACACTAAATTTATCAACACCTATAACTTTAACAGATGCAAGTGATTTTGGAGAGGTGTATTCAAATAATCTAAAAGATAAATATTCTATTCATTTAGAGAATGATTCTCTCGTTATAGGTATGAAAGTAAACTATTGTCAACTTCAAAATTATAAAGATTATTTAGTAGTATACAATTCACCAGAGTTTTCAAGCAATACATTAGACTACTTTTTAACAGGTGATTTAGATAAAGGAAAAACTTTTTTTACAAGCTCTTCTAGTGCTTACTTATATTTTTATACTAATTCATCAAAACAATATGAAGGTATCTCGTTGACTCTTTTTTCAGCTATTAAAAATGAAAATCAGCAATTTGAAATTGCTGAAATTACATCAAAGTCAGTTGAAATTGAATGGAAAAACAAGAATAAAGAAAAATATTTTTTAGAAGTGCAAAATGTTGCAAAAAATAAATTTTACGCATTTAACACTACTGATTCAACTATTGTGATAGATCAATTAGATAAAGAATCTATTTATAAGATTAAAATAAGAAAAGAAGGGTATGCATTTTCTCGGGAGAAAGAATTTTCGACAAAATCTGAAGCTCCTTTATTAAATTATATTTCAGATAACACAGATCAATCATTTATTACTAGTTGGGTATCACCAAAAACTGATTTTCATTTAGAAGTATATCAAGAAAATAATTTAATACATTCATTCTCCGTAAGTGAAAATGTATTTGAAGTTGTTGACTTAGAAAATGATACAAATTATAAAATAAGAGTAAGGTCGGATGATTCTGAATGGTCTGAATTTAAAGAAACGAGAACTTTAAATTCTGCAATTATAAATATGTCAACAGACACAATCAAACAAGAGCAATTTACTTATACAGATCCTAATGGCATAAATGGTCATTATCAGAATAACCAGTCAATACTTCAAGTAGTAAAGCCTCTTAATGAACATTATGTTGTTACTTTTCAGCCCATAGATTTTTATTTTGAGAATGGATATGACTTTTTAAAAATATATAATGGTCAAGATCAATTATTAGGGGTTCTTACAGGTAATTCAAGAGATCAACTTATGCACCAAATAATAAGCAACGATTCTACTGGACAGTTAAAGTTTTATTTTGAAAGTGATTACTCAAGTAATGGTTTAGGTTGGGAAGCTAATATTAAGTCTTTGAGAAGACCACCGAAAATAATAAATCAACAAAGTACGCAAAATTCGATTTTAATAGAATGGGAAAAGATATTTAGTACTGATCAATTTGAAGTAATTATTTATGATAATTTTGGCGTTTTAGATTCATTAATTACTAGTGATAATAAAATACTTTTTGATGAATTATTAGAGGATTATGAGTATTCTTATTCTGTAAGTCTTTTAAACGGTGCTGATGGAGAAAGAAAAAAAATATTAACAACAGCAACTCCTCCTATAATTGATAAAGTATATGAATATTCAACTTTAGTAGAATTGTTTTTTGAAGAAACTGATAAGGCTAGAAATAAAATAATTGAAGTATTTGAAAATGATAAATTGATATATAATATATTATCATCAAGTAATAGAATACAGCTATATGACTTAAATCCTAATGTTGAATATAAATTTAGAGCTAGGTATGTCAATTCATTATTTTCTGATTGGAAGTCATTTTATATTAATCAAAATAATATAAAAGAAAAGATAAGGTTATCAAAAACGGATACTGATCTTCAAAGGGTATTATCAGGTGAAATTGATATAATTTTTGAATCATCAAAATTAGAAGAAGACCCATATATTTATTTTAATCTTCAAGGATATAAGAATAAATATAATGTAGCAGATCAAAGTTCTAATTTCTTAGTATCAAAGTATAAGATGGTATGGAATGAAGGACTGAAATTTTACTTTTATAGATTAAGTCTAACAGAAATAAATGAGTTAATACCTAATACAGACTCATTAATAGGCTTAAATATTAAAATTCATAATAAAGAAATAAATTATCAAACTAATGAAAAACTACTACATTATCCATTTATGATTAACAATGTATCAGAGGTTTTTCAGGGTGATTCAATTTTAGAGTTAAATATCCAGAACTTGGATTTAGTGAAAGCTATTTTATTAAATGGTGACTCTATAAATTTTGATAAAATAAATACGAGTAAGGCTAAAATTATATTACCTGAATTATTAGCAACTACTAATCAAAAAATAACGATAATTAATGATGATTTTTATGATAAAATAAATTTTGATGTGAGTGGTGAGCTCAAATTGAATGTTCCAAATTATTCTATTTTAGAAAAAGAAAATAAGATTTATCTCCTATTAAATAAAGTATATGGATGTTCTAATTATGAGTTTATAATAAAAAATGAGTTTACACAAGATTCTGATACTATTAATTTTTCTAAACACGGAGAACATAAGTTAGCGGTACCTTTGTTAGAGACTAATTATAGTATTTATGGAAGGGCAGTTTATAACTCTATAAATAAATATTCTGAATGGGGTGAGATTATGCATTTTTATGCCCCAAGAATAACCTACCAAAACCCAGTTGTTCAAATAGATGCAGTAACAACAAATGCTATTATGTTAAGTTGGGATAAGATAAAAGATGCTGAGTTGTATCAAATAGATGTTTTATCAGCTGATTCTGTATATTCCTTAAATACGAATTCAACCACTTATAATCTTACAGAATTACTTGATAGTACAGTATATTCAATTAGAGTTTCAACAGTTTATAAAAATAACGAGAAGCAATTATCTACATATTTTAATGTGAATACATTGGCTATAGAAGAGGTAGAAGAAGAAGCTGAAGGAGAAACGGAAACTATTAAAGATGAAATATCAATACAATTAGATGCATTTACCGAAAATACTTACCAGATTTCATATAGCACAGATATTTTATATGATTCCCTTAAAATTGCAATTTGTGAAGATTCTTCTTTCAGTAAATCAACCTTTAGTTTTGAGGAGTATCATCAATCTGGTGCATTCAATTTAATTATAGACGCTGACAATAAACGTTATATAAGAGTAAAAGGATTAATAGCTGATCAAGAGAAAACAGAATGGTCTAATATTATAGTTGTGGAACCAGTAGTAACTAGTTTAGAAACAACTTTATTAAAACAGATATATTTGATAGGTTCTGATCCTTCATTAAAAATAGAGTATTTAAAAATATCAAAAACACCTGTGTCAGTTATTAAATTCTTGATTTACGACTCAAAAGCAACACTTATATCAGAAGGTATTTTGGAAAGTGATAAAATACCAATCAATAAAAATACTTTACAACAAGGAATGTATCATATAGTTTTAATTGAAAACAATAAGAAAACCCATTTATCATTTATAATTCAATAAAAACACTCATTATTAAGAGCTATTGTTCAAATCATCTATATAAAAGGAAATGAATTGATTAATTTTGCATCGATTTAGGAATATCTTCCTTATAACGAATGATTTAAAGTATATGAGTCTCATCAACGTAGATAAATTTGAACAACACCTTAAAGATAGTTTAGCAAATAACTCTTTTGTTAGAATTACATTATCAAATAAGCGTGTAAAAGAAAACGAATTACGTTCAATCAATGGTAAGTTGGTAGAACTGAAGAAAGGTTTGCATTTATCTTGTCTTTATAGATATCCAACAAAAGATATTACCAAAAATTATCCAGTAGCAGAGGTGGTTGAAAAGGTAATGAAATATCTAGAGAATGATTTCTTTAATGCAGATTTATATACATTAGAAGCTGATTATCATTTAATAATTTCTCCTACCAATTCTGCAAAATTACGTGTAAAGAAGGCGACTTCTAAGGAGAAGCCAAAATTGCAACACGATAAGCAAAAGAACAGAATAATAGGAACAAAAGATAATGTTTATTTACAAGAACTTGGGGTGACTACAAAAGAGTTCAAAGTAAAAAATAGCATGCAAGATAAGTACCGTCAGCTGAATAAATATGTTGAGATTATTGATGGTATTTTAAAGAATGTAGACTTTTCTGAAAATTACAATGTAGTTGATATGGGAGCCGGAAAAGGTTATCTAACTTTTGCATTGTACGATTATCTTACAAATGTTGTAAAACAGAAGCCTCATGTAACTGGGGTTGAAATGCGTAAAGAATTAGTTGAAAAGTGTAATGGTATTGCAGAAAAATCTGATTTTGAAGGCTTAGACTTTAAAGAAGGTACCATTAAAGATGTAGCTCTGCCAGGTATTGATTTATTAATTGCACTTCATGCATGTGATACAGCTACGGATGATGCAATTTATAGAGGAATTAAAGCACAATCTAAAGTAATTGTTTGTGCACCATGTTGCCATAAACAAATTAGAAAGCAGATTAATCCAGAAGATAGCTTAAGTAAAATTACTCAATTTGGTATTTTAAAAGAACGCCAAGCAGAATTACTTACTGATGGTATTCGTGCGTTAATTATGGAAGCTTATGGTTATAAAACTAAAGTTTTTGAGTTTATCACAACGGAACATACTCCAAAGAATGTTTTAGTTGTTGGTGTACAAGATGAGGTACGAGATACGCCTAAAGAAGATGTTCTTGCTCAGATTAATGAGATTAAAAAGATTCATGGAATCAATGAACATCATTTAGAAAATTTATTGGGGATGAATTAATTTCATATCATTCAATAAATACATTAAATTTGTTTAAACGATTTTAGCATTTGATAAAACGCTGTCTGAATTGATTCAGCATTGAAAAAGCTAAAACATAAACAGGATACGTTTTTGAAAAAAGAATTTCACCATACTAAAGATAATAAAGCCCCAAGAGCAGTCTTGATTGGGCTTGCACTTAAAGATCAAACTGTAGAGAAAGCACAGGAGTATTTAGACGAATTGGCTTTTTTAGCAAGTACTTTAGGTATAGAAACAGTTAAAACGTTTATTCAACGTTTAGATACGCCAGATAAAAAGACGTTTGTGGGTAAAGGAAAGCTAGAAGAAATTCTAACTTTTGTACAAGCAGAGGGAATTGATACCATTATCTTTGATGATGACCTTTCGTCTGCACACGCAAGAAACTTAGATAGAGAAGTAGAAGATTTAATGATTATTGATAGATCATTATTAATTCTTCAAATATTTGCCATGAGAGCAAAATCATCTCAGGCGATTACTCAGGTAGAGCTTGCTCAATATCAATATATGTTACCTCGACTTACGAACCTATGGACGCACCACTCGAGACAAAGAGGTGGAGTAGGTATGAAAGGTCCTGGTGAAACAGAACTAGAAACGGATAAGCGTATTATTCGTGATAAAATCAGTTTATTACGTAAGAAGTTAAAGAAGATTGAAACACAATCGGATTTAAGAAGAAAAGGACGTGATAAGCAAGTTCGTGTAGCACTTGTTGGGTATACCAATGTAGGTAAATCAACAATTATGAAACGACTGAGTAAAGCAGACGTTTTTGCAGAAAATAAACTCTTTGCAACAGTAGATTCAACAGTAAGGAAGATTACAATGAACAATGTTCCTTTCTTAATGACAGATACTGTAGGTTTTATTCGAAAGTTACCTACAACTCTTATAGAAAGTTTTAAATCTACTTTAGATGAGATTGTTGAAGCAGATATATTAATACATGTTGTAGATGTATCTCATGAGTCTTTTGAAGAACATGTAGACGTAGTAAACAAAACATTAGTAGAAATTAAAGCTACTGATAAACCTACTTTGTTGGTATTTAATAAAGTAGATAATTTTGTTGATAAAGAATATCCTCCGTTCGAGGATCACCCTCCTGCAACATTAGCAGAATGGAAAGAGAGTTATTTAGCCAAAGACAATAATAGTATTTTTATATCAGCGGCTAAAGAAGAAGGTATCGAAGAATTAAAACTTAAAATCTTTGAACTAGTATCTGATAAGTTTTATAAAATTTATCCAAATCATCATTCCTTTGCTTATAATCAGCTTTGGATGAATCAAGGTGGAGACTGGGCTGAAAAATTCGGAGAAGCTTCTGATACAGAGGAAGACGAAGATTAAGTACAAAAGAGACGTAGATAAACATTTACGTCTCTTTTTAGATTATATCATTATCATGTTAAAATATTTACTGATTACTTTACTATCTGTTCTATTCAGTTGTTCTAGACCTAACTCTGACACTCAAAATTTGGCAGACATTGAGGCAATATTACTTACCCAAGAAGCTGCATGGAATACAGCAGATTTAGAAGGTTTTATGAATGGTTACCTACATTCTGATAGCTTACTTTTTATTGGAAAAAGTGGTGTTACAAAAGAATGGGATTCGACTTTAAAGAACTACATTAAAGGTTACCCAGATCAAAAAGCAATGGGGAAACTAAAGTTCACAATACTTAAGAAAGAGATCTTGGCTGATAATGTTGCTATGGTTATAGGCAAATGGCACCTAACTAGAGAAGCAGGAAACTTAGAAGGCCACTTTTCCTTAATTTGGAAAAAGGTTGATGGACAGTGGGTAATAATTGCAGATCACTCAAGTTAAAAAAACATATACAAATGAAATTAGATATATTAGTTATTTGTGCACATCCAGATGATGCTGAATTAAGCTGTTCTGGTACACTCATTAAAGCTATTCAACAAGGTAAAAAGGTTGGAGTAGTTGATCTTACTAAAGGTGAAATGGGCACAAGAGGAACACCCGAACTAAGAATGGAAGAGGCCGAAAATGCTTCTAAAATAATGGGATTGGCTGTACGTGATAACTTAGGGTTTGCGGATTTCTTCTTTAAAAATGATGCAGAACATCAAAAAGAAGTTTCTAGAATAATTCGAAAATATCAGCCTGAATTAATAATAACGAACGCACCAGAGGATAGGCACCCAGATCATGGTAAAGGAGCAAGGTTAGTATTGGATGCTTGTTTTATGAGTGGTTTAAGAAAAATTATCACTATTGAAAATGGTATAGAACAAGAACCTTGGCGACCAAAGAATGTATTTCATATGATACAATCCAATTTCTTAATGCCAGATTTTGTTGTGGATGTTACCTCAGAATGGGAAACTAAAGTGGAAGCGATAAAAGCATTTGGTTCTCAGTTCTTTGTTGGAGAAAATGCAGATGCAGCTCCCGGCGAACCTCAAACATTTATTTCTACTCCTCAGTTTATGCAGTTTTTAGAAGCAAGAGCAAGAGAGTATGGACAAAGAGTAAATGCTCAATTTGCAGAAGGTTTTATAAAATCAGCTCCAATAAAAGTTGATGACTTAATGCAACTTATTTAAACAATTGTATTGAATAATTAGTTCTTTTAAGTTAAATTATAGTTTAGTTAATTAATAAAGTGACTGTATTTAACACTCTATTTACGTTGATTTAGATAAAAAGTCGTTTTTGTTAGTGTAAAAAAAATAAAAATTCTTACTTTTGCTATTGAGGAAAAATGCACCTAATTAAATTATGCAGCGTCTAGAATCTTCTATAAAAAATTTGTTGCTCCAACAAGATAAAAAAGCTTTAGAAGGGTTTTGCCCTTATCATAGAAAGCGTATTGCTTCTTCTGTATCAGATGCAAAAGAAGAAGTACGTAAATTATTTATGAATTTTGTGGACGGTGAACTTGATAGGTTTAAAAAACAATTATCAGAAGAGGCTAGAGTAACTGTAGCAGGTATTGCAGAAGGTTATGTAAACCAAGTGTTACAGCTTTTAGAAACTCAAGTTAGTAATGGTACTACTAATTTTACTACAGAAGAACTAGTTAATGGTTTAGTAAGAATCTTTAATGTTGAAGATTGTCCAGCTTTCCAAAAAAAGAAATAGATCACTTATTAAATAGTGAATGAAAACTCTAGCAGAAATGGTAGAGTTTTTTTTTGTCTTCACCTTTTTTTTGATCAAAAATTCAACAATGACTTTTATTTAAACATTAAAGTGTTTATATTTGAATCATCAAGATAATCAATTATTAGACGCATGAGAACAATACTAAAAGGAATTTTAAGTGATGTAAGACATGAAGGAAACAAGACCCTTGCTACTTTAATATCTGAAAATGGAAATGATACTTTATTAGTATTAAAGCCAATAGGAGTTAAAATTCTTAAGGGTTATGCAGAAAGATCTTATACTGTTAGAGTAAAAGGATGGATGCAAGAAGAGATACATCAAAGTTTTCATGTGACAAACCTTACAGGTTATCTAAAGGTTGCTAGTTAGAAGTAAATAGGGAATTGTTTATTATTTAGTCATCCAAAGTAAGTAATAAATTATTAAATATATAAAAGATAAGTAGTATGTCTTAGGGGATAAGAATATTACACTTAAAATAGAAAAAGCGGCTCATGTTATGACGCCGCTTTTCTTGTATTACTAATATTATTTTTATAATCTAAAGGTAACACCAAATTGCCCACCAGAAACGGTGCCTCCTCCAAATTGTAAGTTTAGACCTATAAAGTCATTAATAAACCATCTACCACCAACTTGAATACCTCCGCCGAAGCCAGTACTGTTATTACTGTAGCCGTAGAAGCCAACATTAGCACCGGCATATACATCCCATTCAGATGTTAGATTTAATAATCTATTAAAATGATAGTTACCTAATGCAGATAGCGTCCAGGCGTTATGGTTTTTATCATCCCATTTATTGTGAAATGAAAATACACCACCAACAGAAATATCAGGATGCAGCCCATTATATTCTGCTCCAAGGTAAAAGGGAATTCCATGATTACTAAATCCAAAACCAGCATTTAAATACCATGCGTGACCTGAAGAATAATTAGCACCACCACTTTTTGAAGAAGTTTGAGATGTAGTATTTGTAGATTTTTTATTGCTTGTATCTTGTGCATTTAAATGAACCGAATACAGTAATCCTAGGGACAGTAGTACTGTATATCTGAATAGTTTCTTAGTCATATTTCTATTTTAAAATTAAAAACAGACAAATTTATACTTCAGACAAGTAGTTTAGTTAATGTTAAGTGGTAAAGTATTATAAAAAAACAGTCAACTCATAAAAATAAGTTGACTGAATAAGAGTATTAATTATTGAATAGTTCTTATAATCCGAAGTGGATACCAATTTGAGCACCACTACCAATAATAAGTTGTAAACCAATTTTTTCGTTAAAGTGGAATTTACCACCTATACCAATCCCTAGCCATAATGCAGAATAACTTGTTGCATTCTGACCGTCAGGAACGTTATTGCCATTTATATTAAATCCAATATCGCCATTAGCAAATACATCCCATTTTGGGTGAGTAATATTTAGTACTCTATCTGCATACCATCTAAAACGTGCTCCTAGACCAATGTTGTAGTAGTTGTAATTATTATTCTTCCATGAAGAATAACTAACGGAAGGTCCAACAGTAAAATCTCTTGCAAGGTTAAACTCATAATCGGCTTGGAAAGCAAGAGAACCACTGTGACTCCAATAGGTTACTAATCCTAAATTAAGATTGTTGACACCTGCATAATTACCACTGCCAGCACTTTTTCCTCCACCACTTTTTTTGTTGTCATCATTTTGCCCATAGGAAGAAAGAGAAGCTCCTATAAGCATTAAAAGAAATAAGATATAGTTAATTTTTGTCTTCATAAATAAACGTAGTTAAGGATTAATTAATGGTTTTACTCAATTAATATACAATGAACTTACGTATGTTAATGATTAATAATAAAATAATCTTATTACTTCAAAATTTTTTCTTGAAACTGTACAACTACATATTTTAAATAAAAAAAAGCATACCCATTTAATAATGAATATGCTTTTTTACTAAAGTAATTTTTTACTAGAATTGGAAAGTAACACCAAGTTGTGCACCAGAACCAATAATTGCTTGTAAACCGAATGATTCGCTGATGTGGAATTTACCACCGATACCAACACCCCACCATAAACCGTTAGGTCCATTAATGTTGAATCCGATATCACCATTAGCAAATACATCCCATTTAGGGTGAGTGATGTTTAACACTCTGTCTGCATACCATCTAAAACGAGCACCAATTGCAAAAGAAGTATCTCCATTAGAATTTTCTCCACTTGACCATGATTGAAATGCTACAGAAGCACCTACTGTAAAGTCTTGCCCTAATTTAGCAATCTCGTAGTCTGCTTGAACGCCTAAGTATTTACCAAATCCGGAAGTTAAACCAACGTTTAACGTTTTAGGTCCTTGATAATTTGCACCACCACCTTTAGATGTTTGAGCAAAAGCAGAAGACGTTAAGAAAATAAATCCTAAAGTTAAGATTAGATTGAATAGATTTTTCATTATGAAAGGTTGAGTTATTTTTTATTAGTAATACAAACATACATAATATCTAAGATTTAACATATATTTATTTTAATAAAAATTAACCATATTCATAGAGTGTCTTGTCTATTAGGTTGTTACAATCTAAATGTTACTCCAAAATTACCACCTGTATATTGTGATCCACCTCCAAATTGCAAGTTTAAGCCAATAACGTCTGTTATAAACCATCTACCACCAATTTGTAAACCGATACCCATTCCAGAATTGTAATAAGCCCATTCATCATGAAAATGGTCATCTTTCTCTTTATAATTGTAATAACCAATATTAAGGCCAGCGTAGAAATCAAAATTATTAGGAATATTCATAATACGATTAAAATGGTAGTTACCATTAAAAGAAATATTCCACGATCTATAATCATGGTAATGATCTTTATGTGCTCTACTCCAATTACGAATACCAAATGAACCACCTAAAGAGATATCGGGGTGAACATCATTGTAGTCAAAACCAATATAGAAAGGTACTCCATGTCCACTAAAACCAACTCCAGTATTAATATAGAAAGCTGAACTGTTTGAGTAGTTATTTGATTTTTTGTTGTACTTAGGCTTTTGTGCAAAAGCTAAAGAACTAATTAGCATTATTCCTAAGATAGAAATACTTTTGATAGTGAATCCTTTGTTAAACATTACTTGTTTGTTAAGTAGTAAAAATAATTGCGACGCAATATAATTGACTTTGTTTAATAAAGTGATATTGGAGGCTACAGAAATTTATTTTATAATTATAACAATATACATAGTTAAGTTAGTAGTGATAGTTTAGGAATAAAAAGGTTTTTTAATATAAAAAGATCCACCTAAAGCAATACGCCTTAGGTGGATCTTACGGATTTAATTTTCTGTATTATAAACCAAAAGTAACACCAAATTGAGCTCCTGTACCTATGATTGCATGTAAGCCAATTTTATCATTAATATGGTATTTACCACCAATACCAATTCCCCAATAAATAGGCGATACATTATTTCCTCCATGGTTTTCATAACCATCATTATAGTTTGTACTAGATATACCAAAACCAACATCTCCAGATGCAAAAACGTCCCATTTCTTATTTGTAATACCTAAAACTCTATCAGCATACCATCTAAATCTCACCCCTAAACCAATAGTACTATACTTTGCATAAGAAGAAGACCATCCATAGTAAGACACAGCAGCTGCTAATGTAAAATCTTGTCCTAAGTTCATAAACTCATAGTCAGCCATAATACCGGTACTTCCATTATTAAAGCCAACTCCTAAACCAACATTCAATTGACCTTTTCCTTTATAATATTCTTCTGAAGAAGATTGAGATTCTTGAGCAAACCCTAAAGTTGCAAGACATAAAAAGATAGCTGTAAATAGAATATTTTTTAAATTTTTCATAGTTATAATATAGTAGTATAAATTATTAAATTGATTGCCATTTTGTGGCTACAGGAATATATAACGGCACCTTATGTTTAAGGTTGAACATAAGTTATATTTCTTAGTTAATGACTGTTTATAGTTAAGTTGTTGATAATTAGATGGTTAATTCTATTGATCTATGTTAATTTTTTAAGTGATTTTACAGAAAAGAATAAAAAAAAGGCACTCATTTGAGCACCTTATAGTATTCTTTTCAAGAAAAATGTTATTGCATTCCTTTAAATGTTCTCACAAGTTTATTTGAAAACAAGAAATCTTTTAACGCTTTTGGTTCTGCATCAAGAATTGTATCCTTATTGCCTTCCCAAACTTTATTACCTTCAAACATGAACATGATATATTCCCCTATTTCCATTACAGAGTTCATATCATGAGACACAATAACAGTAGTTAAGTTGTATTCTAAAGTAATTTCATGTATCAATTGATCTATCATCCAAGCAGTTTGTGGATCCAAACCTGAATTGGGCTCATCACAGAATAAATATTGAGAGTTCATTACAATAGCTCTTGCAATACCTACACGTTTTTGCATACCTCCACTAATTTCGGAAGGCATTTTATTTGCCGCATTTTCTAAACCAACCCTTTTTAAGTAAAAATTGACTTTATCGTCTTTTTCACTTTCGGATAAATCTGAATGTATATTTAACGGAAACCTAACATTTTCAGCAACTGTCATAGAGTCAAAAAGTGCACTACCTTGAAATAGCATACCAATCTCTCTTCTTATTTGTTTTTGCATTTGATGTGTGGAAGAATGAAATTCTCTACCATCATACAAAACAGAACCACTATCTGGGCTAAATAGACCTACTATGGTTTTTAATAATACACTTTTACCTGTACCACTAGCGCCAATAATCATGTTTGTTCTTCCTTTTTCAAAAGTTGCACTTATATCATTAAGTACAATTTTACCTTGAAAGGATTTACGGATATTTTTAACTTCAATCATAGTTTAGCTCAATAAAGTATCTGCAAGTATAAAATCGGCAGCTAAAATAGCAATACAAGAAGTTGTAACTGCTTCTGTACTAGCTAAACCAACTTCAAGTGCTCCGCCTTTCACGTTATATCCTTTAAAAGCAGAAATTGAAGTAACTATAAATCCAAAAACGAAAGATTTAATTATTGCGAACCATATTTCGAAGGGTATAAAAGTATTCTGAATACCGTATATATAATCTTCAGTAGGAGATAAGTTTCCAAAAATTGTAGCTAACCAACCTCCCCAAATTCCAAGGGAACCGGCCATGATACATAAAAATGGTAGCATAATCATTCCTGCTAGTATCTTAGGTAAAACTAAGTAAGAGGCTGAGTTGATACCCATTACCTCTAATGCGTCAATTTGCTCGGTAATACGCATAGTACCTATTCCTCCTGAAATTTGTGAACCAACTTTTCCAGCAAAAACAATTGCAGAAAGTGTTGGAGCCATTTCAAGAATCATCATTTCTCTAGTAGCTAAGCCGATAATATACTTTGGAAGTAGCGGACTAACAATATTATAAGCCATTTGTAAAGCAATTACAGCTCCTACAAAAAGAGATACAAACCCAATTAAAAAAATGGAATTGATACCTATACTTATACACTCTTGAAAAAATAATCGAAAATATGTACTAAAAGATTCTCTATTTGAGAACATCTTGTGTAAAAAGAGTAAATATTCTCCAAGACGTTTCACCATATCTATCTCATTTTCTATTAAAAAATAATATAAATCAGTTTGATTTAAACATACAAATATAAAGAAGTTAACCGCATTACATACTTTTTATCAGAATATCTAATATTGATAACTTCTCAACCTAATGTATTTTACTACTGATCTTTTAAAAGCCGTAAAAATTAGTTGTAAAAAGAGCCAATACTTTGTGTAGTATATTGGCTCTTTTTTTAAAATATTGAATAGATGTAATAACAATAAACAGATAATAATAATGCACCCTCCCATCTGTTTAGATCCTTACCTAAAAACATTAATGGTATAGTCAGAAATGTGATGCCTAACATCCACACCATATCATAATTATGTATCGTGTCACTAATATTGATAGGAGTTACCATACTTGTAATACCTAAAATTGATAAGATATTAAATATGTTTGATCCCATTAAATTACCTAATGCTAAATCAGTTTCCTTTTTAAATGCTGCAACTGCAGAAGTAACCAACTCTGGTAAACTTGTACCTAAAGCAAGGACTAAGATACCTACTATTCTTTCATCCAATTCTAATTGTACTAAGCAGATAGATTTAGCTCCATCAATAAACCACTCGGCACCAAATTTTAAAGCAATGATACCTGTAATGATATAGGCAACATCTTTTGCCCAAGTTAAAATTGTATTGTTACCATCTTCCTCTTCGTCTAACTGAAATTCTTCTTCTGCTGTAGCTTGTAATTTGATGTCAGATTTTGTCCTTTTAAATAAAATCAATAAATAAGTTATTAATAATAAAAACAGAACGAGCCCTTCATCGAATGAAATAACGGAATCAAAAGTAATAAGAAATAATACTACTGATGCTCCCATTGCTACAGGCCAATCAAACTTTAATGTAGTATCGCTTACTTTTATAGGATAAATAATAGCTGTTATTCCTAATACCATACCTAAGTTACAGATATTAGATCCAACCACATTACCAATTGCCAAATCTGCATTTCCATCTAATGCAGATTGAAGACTTATAAAAAGTTCTGGGGCTGAAGTACCAAAAGCAACTATTGTTAAGCCAACAATTATAGCTGGTATTTTAAGTCGTAAAGCCATGTTGGTCGCTCCTTTTACAAGGAGTTCGCCACCACCAATTAATACAACCAAACCACCAATCAGCTCAAGAATGTTGATTATGAGTTTATTTTCCATAATGTAAGTTTTACTAACACGTAATTGTTAGTGTTTTCAGAGTAGAGTAGTTAGAAGAGTAGATAAAAAAATATCTTTAGAGTTTTTCGCCAAAGCATAAATCTCCAGCATCACCTAAACCAGGAATAATATAAGATTTTGAATTGAGTTCAGCATCAACAGCTCCAAGCCATATACTAGCTTCTACAGGTATATTATTTTTTACGTAGTCTACACCATCTTGACTTGCAATTGCAGCCATTATGTGAACATGCTTAGGTGTTCCATTTTTTAGTAGACCTTCTAAAGCTAGCAATAATGATTTTCCTGTAGCTAACATAGGATCAGCAAGAATAACAATTTTACCATCTAGGTTTCCAGAAGCAACATATTCCATGTTTATTTCTACTTCATCTTCTCCAGTGCTTGATCTATAAGAAGCAACAAAGCCGCTATCAGCATGATCAAAAATATTTAGTACACCTTCATACATTGGAAGACCAGCACGTAATATTGTTGTAACAACCAATTTATCAGTAATTACTCTAGATTTAGCAACTCCTAGTGGTGTTGTAATATCAGCATCTTGATAATCTAATGTTTTACTGATTTCAAAACTTAATAATTCACCTATACGTTCTAAATTTCTTCTAAATCTAGCTCTGTCAGTTTGAATACTTGGGTCTCTTAGTTCATTTAAATAATTAGAAGCAACATTTGCCTCTTGGTTTAGAATAAATACTTTTGACATTATCTTATTTCTTTATATTAATATGGTGTACTTTGTCTTATAAAGAATAACCTAAATTATTCTCAAAGCGTCATACTTTATTATATTTTTCGCTATGGAAAACTAATTAACTTTTTACGCAATTGGTAACTTATTGAGTGAATACCTTTTAATTTAATGAGTACTTCTTAAATAATTATATAGTCCTATAGTTAAAGTAATAAAAGGAGTATTCTCTCTATTTATAATTTACTAAAATGTAAAGTATAAAAAAAAAGCAAACATCATTCGATATTTGCCTTTTCCAACCAATTCAATTATTTAAACTTTATCTTTACATGTAGTGATAAATCACTCATGAATTTTTCATTGTTATACATTCCCAATGTGCCAAAATATATCCTATTAACTTAAGTTGTTGATATAGTGTGATTTATGGTTTTTGGTGTTTTTTCAGAGTGTTCGAATTTGAACGCAAAAAGTGTCGAGTGTACGATTTAAGTTCAAATTTGTTATTTCAAACGGTTGTTTTCATTATTAATCCCAGAATTAAGTGTTTTATCTATCTGCCAATCAGGTTCAGCAACAATAGTTTCAATATTTTCTAGGCGTTGTTTCAATTCTAAATTCTCAATCTGTAGTTGTTTGAGGTCATTTTCAATTTTCTTAGTATTACTTTTTCCATTTTTATTTCTTGCACTTGTCAGAATTGCAATAATTGGAATAGATAATGCCATCAGTGGTATAAGAACCCAAGATTCCATAGTAGTTAATTTAATAGTTGATAATCAACTGTTTGCGATTTATTTAATTTTAAAAGCTTTTGCTCCTGTCAATAAACGATGGATAGTATCATCTGTAAGAGGGCTTGGTAATTGACTACCACCTCCAAGTAACTTACCTTGTTTAGATATAATATAATACCCCGGAATTTCTTTTTGATTAAAGTGTTCGGAAACGAAACAACTTTTACATTTTGGGTAGACAAGAGGTAAATGAACATTTTTTCCTTTTAATCCATTCTTATCTTTAAATGCTAACCATTGTTCTTTTATATCACCTACTACATAAAGAAATTCAATATCATTTTTATCATAGAATTGCCTTTGTAGTTCTTTTACCTTTTGAACCTCATTAGAAAAATTGATATCCCATGATGCTGCAAAAATTATAAAAATCACTTTTCCATAAAGTGACTCTTTTGTAATTATATAGTCTTCTTCAAGGCCAAAACTTTGCAATTGAAAGTCAATTTTCATAGGGTCTTGCCCTTTACTTTCGTTATTGTTTATGTAAATAAAAAGTAGAGAGAGAAAGAGTATTTTAGTTACTTTATTCATATTTCTATTTTTTACATAAACCCAAATGGTTTATTATTTTGTTTTTTCTTTGATTTCTTTTGCTCAGTTTCATGGCCTAGCATATAATCTAAGCCTGCAGGTGGTATTGCAAATTCTACATCTAATTCATTCGCTGTTTTTATTACACTACGAATAATTTCATGTCTAAAATGTAATTCGTCGCCCCATGTTGGAGCTTCAAAGAAGATGTAGAATAATATATCATACGAGTAAAGCCCGATATTATTTAGATTTACTACATAAAAGTCTTTACGAGTGTGGGGGTGATTACGTATTAATTCCTTTAAACGGTCAACAAATTCATCTAACTGGTCAGGTTTTGTATCATAACTTACACGGAGTGTTGTTTTGTACCTTCTAAAAATACGCATCCCCATATTATCAATAGTAAAATCTGCCATTCTACTATTTGGAATAGAAACTACTGAGTTTTCGAAAGTTCTGATTCTTGTTGAACGAAGACCAATTTGTTCTACTGATCCACTTACTCCATCAGCTTTAACCCAATCACCAATAATAAAAGGTCGGTCCATAAAAATCATTATCGACCCAAAAAGGTTTCTAATAGTATCCTGAGCAGCTAAGGCAACAGCAACACCACCAATTGATAAACCAGTAAGTAAGCCTGTAATATCAAAACCTAATGCACTTACAGTAAATACTAAGCCAATAATTATGATGAATAATTTAGCTGACATTCCAAAAAATGGAGCAAATCCTCTTTGAATTTGATCTTCTTTTTCATTTGCTTTTTTAAGCCAGAAAGCAACCCATAAATCTATTAAATTATAGAAAAAGCGAACAACTTGGAATATACTATAGACTTTTAAGCCAGTAATTAAAAATTGTAACTCATGTATTGAAAGTTCTAAACTTGGTGATATCAGTTTATAATAATAACAGATTATTACAATCATTGCAGAACGTAACATACCTCTTGCATACTGCCTTTCATTCTTACTGTTCGGCACCCAGCTGAGTAGCCAAAGAACTAAGTTAGATACAAGTATTATTATTAGCCAAGCACTAATTACCATAATTGTAATACTGGTAATTTGCCAAAGTTCAAGTCCTAAAACTTCATCTCTAGCATAAGCTCCTAAAGGTTTTCTTAAAATGCTACCTACGGATTCTAGCCCTTCTGTTCCAATAGGAAATACTTGTCTATGTTTGTTCTCAATTAATAGAATACTAGATTCTGAGAACATCCATTTGTTTTTATATTTTTCTAAATAAAAATCAGGAAGTTGTTTATCTAAAACATAAATTTCTTTGTTGTGTCTTAGAGTATCTCTAAAGTTTTTATCTTCAGGAATTTCTTCTATTTCAATCCAAAGTCCCATTCCATCATAGATTTGTTTTAACTTCATGGCTAAAGCAATTCTATCTTCTAAAGATACTGTTACAGATTCTAGCGCTTTTGCTGCTATTTCTGGATGGTAATTATCGTCTTGTTGAAAAGCAAAAAATGTTGTGACTGTTGCTTTAGGTGAACTTAAATCAAATTTAGGGACAGATACTTTTATAACAGGTTTCTGTTTTGGTGGAGCAGGTTTATTAATAGTAACCGTTTTTCCAGAAGAATCTGTTTGAGTAATTTGGATAGAATCTGGTTTAGACTTGTCAGGTTTTGGTTTTCTAGGTGGTAAAGCGGCAGGGTAATATCTTCTGAATACAGTATTAATTTCCCTTACAGATTTAGGCGAATACACCCAATTTGCATCTTCTCTAATTAAATAAATTTCAGGAATATCTTCAAAAATGGTATAGATATAGTCACCATCTTCATTTCTGTAATTTCTTCTATTAGAAATATCGTCTAAGTCTAAATTACCATGTTTATCGTAAATTTGTTTTAGCTTAATGGCTAAACCTATTTTTTGCTCAATAGTATAATCATCTCCGCCAAGAGTTTTAGCAGCAACTTCTGGGTTGTACACACCAGAAGATGGGTTGAGATAGCCAATGTGAGAAACAATGGTTTTGTATGGAGATTTGGTACTAAATTTTAAATTTGTAAACTGAGCTTGTACCGAAATAGAGAATAAAAGAAATAGCATTAGAAAATTAATGCTTACTTTTTTTGATGTACTAGATTTTTTTAAAAAATACATATATGTCAAATACGCCCTTAGTGACAGTAATTTGTTTGAGTTATAACCATGAAAACTTTATTGACGACGCAATTGGTTCTATCGCCAAACAGACTTATTACAATATAGAAATTATTATTATAGATGATGCTAGTAAAGATCAATCTGTAGGTAAAATTAAGTCCTCTCTGCAAAAATACAATTTAACTTCTACATTTCTTAAATTAACTGATAACATTGGAAATTGTAAAGCATTTAATAAGGGTTTAGAAAAAGCGAATGGTAAATACATTATTGATTTTGCTTTAGATGATGTTTTATTACCAAATAGAGTACAAGATGATGTTACTTTTTTTGAATCCTTAACTACAGATTTTGGGGCGATTTTTTCTGATGCGGGAAACATAGATACCAAAGGGAATAGAACAAAAGATAGTTTTTATAATCGAAATATGAATGGAGAATTGTTATTTCCAATTAAATCAGGTGATTTATACGAGAGAATATTACAAAATCCACCTTTATTTCCCGCACCAACAATTACATTTAGAGGTTTACATTTAAAAGAGCTTGGAGGCTATGATGAGTCTCTCGCTTATGAAGATTATGATATTTGGATAAGACTTTCTAGAAAGTATAAAGTTGCTTTTTATGATACTCTAACTACACTAAAACGTGATGTGCCTTCGTCTTTATCAAAACATTTTTATAAAGTTAGAGGTAACGCTCTTCTGAGATCTACATTAAAAATTTGTATAAAAGCCAGAGAATTAAATAAAACAAAGAAAGAGAATCAGGCTTTAAATAGGTCTATTAAATACCATATGCGTATGGCTTTTTTTACTGAAAATTTTTATACTTCAAAAGGGTTTGCTAGTCTATTAAATAGAAATAATGCTTTAAGTTTAATTGATAAATGTATTGTATTAGCGGCAAGATTTCATATTCCATTAGCTAAACTCTATAAATTTTATCAAGTAAAAAGATAGTATTAAAAAAGAGGATAACATTTGTGTTAGTACTTAAGAAGATAAAATTTTCTACTTTTGTAAAATGAACATTAAACAGACGACAAACCTACTAATCTTTTTTATAATGTTAGTATTTACATCTTGCGGTCCATCTTCAGAAGATCTTACAAACCAAGGCAAGAAAAAGTTATCAGTCAATAAATTTAAGGAGGCAATTTCATTATTTGATGCAGCAATAAAGGAAGACGCAAATAATATGGATGCCTACAATTCTAGAGGGTATGCTCAAATGGCTTTACAAGAATATAGTAAAGCAAATAGTGATTTTACCAAAGCAATAGAAATTTATGTAGAGACAGAAGAAGACGTTCCAAATGCTTATAGATTCTATTATAATAGAGGAAATGTAAAACGTTTTCAGAATGATAATAAAGGTGCTGTTATTGATTACACACAAGCCATTCAATTAGATGCTACTATTTATGATATTTATTTAAATAGAGGATTAGCAAATGCTGAAGTAGAAGGTTTTACTGCTTCTGTTCAAGATTTTGATAAAGCAATTGATTTGGCAAATGGATCAGATAAGCGTATCTTTTTACATAAAGCTAGAATATTGATGTTGTCAAAACAATTTGACCTAGCTATTGCTTCTTTAGATAAAGCAATTGCATTAGACCCAAACTATGGAGAAGCATATTATTATAAAGCACTTAGCTTAAGTGGAAAAGTAGGTAAAGCAGATGAAAAAGTATGTAAAATGCTAGCAATGTCTGAATCTTTAGGCTACACAGAAGCTTCTGCAGCATTAGCAAAATACTGTAACTAAAACAGTCATAGATGAACCCTCAAGAAAGTTTTAAAATTTTTGCATTAGAAGATAGCCCCGTTTTCTCTAAAATGCTCTACTACATTTTGTCTATGGATGACGAACATGAAGTAGTGATGTTCACAGAAGGAAAACAGTTATTACTTGCATTAGAAAATGAAAAACCTTCTGTAATTACGGTCGATTATTCTTTACCTGATATGACCGGAGAAGAGGTAATTCAGAAAATATCTGCTCGACTTCCAAACGTCCCTGTAATTGTAATTTCTGGACAAACAGATGTACAAACCGCTGTAACTTTGTTTAAATACGGTGTGTATGATTACATAACAAAAGAAGAAGACATAAGAGAACGCTTGTTGAATGCACTTAACAAGATAAAAACGAGGCAATCTTTAGAAGTAGAGGTTGCCACTTTAAGACAAGAATTATCAAGTAAGTACGAGTTTGATAAGTCGATTATTGGAAACAGTAAATCGATGAAAAAAGTATTTACAATGTTGCATAAAACAGTAAATAATAATATTACTGTATCTATTACTGGAGAGACCGGAACAGGTAAAGAAGTAATAGCAAAAGCAATTCATTACAATTCTACCAGACAGAACAAACCTTTTATAGCTGTAAACATTGCTGCAATTCCGACTCCATTGCTAGAAAGTGAACTTTTTGGCCATGAAAAAGGAGCTTTTACAGGTGCAATTGCAAAGCGTGTTGGAAAGTTTGAAGAAGCAAATGGAGGTACTATTTTTCTTGATGAAATAGGAGAAATGGACATCAGTCTTCAGGCTAAATTACTGCGTGTTATTCAAGAACGAGAAGTAGTAAGGATTGGAGGAAGTAGTATTGTAAAATTAGACGTTCGTATAATAACAGCAACACACAGAGATCTCTCTAAAGAAATGAAAGAACATCGTTTCAGAGAAGATTTATACTATAGATTACTAGGTTTACCCATTTATTTGCCTCCTTTAAGGGAGAGAGATAACGATGTGATCTTATTGGCAAAGCATTTGTTAAAACAATTTAGTAAGGAAAATGCAATTGATAAAATTCAAATTTCACCTGAGGCGAATTATAAATTATTAGACTATCATTTTCCTGGAAATATTAGAGAACTTAAAGCAATTATAGAGCTGGCCGCAGTAATGTGCGATGATAATGTAATTACTGCAGATGATATTCAATTAACAGGATCTTCTGATGTAGAATCAATATTATCAAAAGAAATGACATTGAAAGAATATAATTTTGAAATAATCCGTAGATTTCTAAAAAGATATGATGATAATGTTGCTTCTGTCGCAAAAAAATTAGATGTTGGAAAGGTAACTATCTATCGTTACTTAAAAGAAATGGATCAATATTAACTACTTTAGCCAATTCATAATTTATGTAATTGTGAATCACACACAGCAATGGAGAAAACAAGAGTTGATTTATCTTACCTAGAGACTTTTACAGGAGGGGATAATACATTAATTACAGAAATGATGGAGCGTTTTTTAATCGATGCCCCAGAACAACTCAATGAAATTACAGAGAGTATTCAGGCGGAAGATTGGAAATATGCTTATAAGAGGTTACATAACTTCAAGTCATCTGTTAACTTTTTAGCTATTCAGTCCATTAAAGACTTAGTGTTAGAAATGGAGAAGATGGCAAAAGAAGAAAGAAATGTAACAGCTTTACCCGAGAAGTACGAACTTTTATCTGGTGAATGTGAGTTACTCATGGAAGAAATACGAACGAGAATTTAATAGAAAAGGGTTGAAATGAACTAAATCATTTCAACCCTTTTTAATTATGAAATCTGATGAGGTAATATCTCAGTTATAGAATTCTCATCAATAGCTTTACCATAAAAAGCAGAAAGTTTAGCATGGTTATTTTTTTCTAATTGAAGTAATACATCTCGTTCTTCATTTAAATAATTCCACACTATTGTATGTTCTGCTGTAATAATATCCCCTTCGGCCATATCAAATTTATGTCCCTTTTTAGTAACATCTTTATAGAATCGATGCCCTTTAAAATATAGAATATTAGGAGGCGTTCCAAATTGCTGAATTTTCTTTTCTATTTCTGGATCTACTTGATAGATATTTGTTTTTGCTTTCCATTCTACTTTTTTAAATAATCCTTCATTCGTAAAAGAAAGAACTTGCTCTTCAAGATCTGCAATACATCTAAATTGCCTTTGGCTAGATTCGTTATCTACATCAAATTGATACTCAGAAATTACCTGCCAAGTTGTTCCGTTTAAATCAAATAGAAAACCAGGTTTTAAGTGATCAATTGTTGCTTGAGTTGGATCAAACTCAGGAATATTTAATGTTTTTGGTGTTCGTATAGCCTGAGCTTTTTGAGGTCGAGGAGGAGTAATATCAATTTTATACTTCTCGGCAATATCTTTAAATACCTCTACAGCAACTCTACGATTAAAGTCAACCATATCACTCGGAATAGTGAATAACATTACGAGCCACCAGATACCAAACCCTCCTCCAGAAATCCAAAATAGAAATTGCTGAAACCATTTACCGGCATAGCCAAGTGAAAATGGAACTGGAAAAAAGTGAGCAAGATACATTATAAGAGTTGAACGTTTACAGGATCGAAATTCTGTAATAAACTCATACTGTGCTTTCTCTGGTAGTTCTTTTAGTTTGATAGCTAGTGAGTAGGGTAAGTACTCAACATAGCGTTTTGGTACAATTAATTTTGACATCTAGATAATTATTTATGATAGTTACTTTATTCGTTAAAATAAAGGTTAATGTATATTCTAATTTACACGAAAATGATATCATATAGTTGCCGTAAATCTTAGAATTTATAGCGTTTAATTAGGATATTCATCTCCAAGAGTAATTTTTGCTTTTGATTGGATGATTTCTTGAACAGTCTTTTTCTCAATTTTACCTTCAAGCCAAGAAATTATATCAAAATACATGAATGGATATTTCTCAAACTGATCATCTTCTAAAGGTATTAATAGATCTCTTAATTGCTTAAATGCTTTCATGAGTTCTTGCTCATTCATGTTTCTAGATAACTTTTTCAAGAAACCCATAATATATTTCTGAAACTTGAAAAGATTGTCTTTTCTCAACATAAAACGGTAGGTAGATTTGACATAGTAATCTACTAAATCAGTATTCCCCATTTCATAATGACAAATAAGATTTACAATTCTAGCAAAAACGTGAACGTCTTCTCTAACATCCATTTCTAGAGCATCAGAATTAATAATTCTATTTAGCCATTTTGATGATAAACGAAAATCGTCTGCACCAAAATACAAGCATGCTATTTTGTAATAAAGAATTAGGCGAGAGTGCTTATTAATTTTAGAAATAAAGAACTCTATATTATTTAAAAGTGCATTTAACCTTTGAACACCACCCGTAAAGTCACCTAACATAAACAAGCGGTTAAACTCATGAATGTAAGAGTATTTAAGCAATTTCATTTTAATGTTCTCACTTAAATCAACTTTATTCATTAATCGAATTTTGCGGAATAGAGACTTTGTGTTTACAAAATCTTTATATTTATTCAATTTGTATTGTCCAATTAATACATTGTTTATAGCATTAATATAAAGGTCTAACTTATTGTGAATGATGTCGTTATCATTCTCAAAAACAGCCAAATACTTTAGAGCGTATTCATATCCTTTCTCTACATTATGTGTAAAATAATAGAAGCCTACATAGAGATCATATAAAGAAAGCTTTTCATTTATAGATAATTTATTTTCGTCTATAGATAGAATATTGTGGTCTACTAGTTTTAATGCTTGGTTTAAATCTTTTTGAGATTTTACATAACCTACTTTTAGATAGAAAGCATTTAACCGAGCAGAAATATTCGAGAAAGTATTGATATGATTAATTCTATCGTTTACGTCTTGTACTTCTTGGATTAATTTATTTACCCTTCTTTGGTTGTGTCTGTCTAGTGTGTGTGCTAATAAACTTTTTTCCCAACGCAAGATTTCTAATAAAAGCTCAAGGTGATCACTCTTTTGTGCTTTTTTCTTTGATTTTCTTAGAATATCAGCACATTGATCATATAGCCCTCTATTGTATAAAAGTTCAGAATGGTCAATCATTTCTCGAATTTCAGCATCTTCCATTTTAGTTAAATGGAACTGCCTTAAGGCTTGCAATATTCTCTTATATAAATGAGCTTTTAAATTAGAGAATTGAGCAGGCTTTAATTCTTTGGTTGAAGCTAATAAAGTATCTTCATCAAATACCTCTTGTTTGTCTATTAAGTCAAATAAGAGCATGAATTTCTTAGACGCATTTGTATTGGTTTCATTAGAAACAAGCTTAAAATAGCGCTTCTCACTTCTTGACATCGACTTAATCAGTTGATAAAGATGATTTGATCTTTCTTTAGGCATCGTATTTATTATAAACGTTTATAATGCTTATGAATGATCAAATTTACATTCTATTGTAGTTAAATGATAATTAAACATCGTAAAATGTTATTTTTTTAGTTTTTGATGCTTTTTATCACCTTTTACATTAGCAATATCATAACGATAATAATAATTGTAATTATTTCTAAGATATAACAGACACACTTTTAAATAAGTGTTTAAGCCTATGAACGATAAAGTATTTATTTTCGACACAACATTACGAGATGGAGAACAGGTACCTGGTTGCCGTTTAGACACCGCTGAAAAGCTAGTAATTGCACGTGCCCTCGAAAATCTAGGCGTTGATATTATAGAAGCTGGTTTTCCAATTTCAAGCCCTGGTGACTTTGAAGCTGTGAACCAAATTGCAAGGGTAATACAAAATACGACTGTTTGCGGTTTAACAAGAGCCGTTAAAAAAGATATTGAAGTAGCTGCAGAAGCTTTAAAGCCTGCTAAAAAACCAAGAATCCATACGGGTATTGGTACTTCAGATCAGCATATATTCACAAAATTGAGACTTGATAGAGATCAAGTAATCGAAAGAGGAGTTGCGGCTGTAAAATTAGCGAAAACATTTGTTGAAGATGTTGAGTTTTATGCAGAAGATGCAGGAAGAACTGATAATGTGTATTTAGCTAAGGTTATAGAATCTGTAATTGCAGCAGGAGCTACAGTAGTAAACATTCCTGATACAACAGGATATTGTATTCCCGAGGAATATGGTGCTAAAATCAGATTTTTAAAGGAAAACGTAAAAAATATAGATAAAGCTATTATTTCAACACACTGTCATAACGATTTAGGTATGGCTACTGCTAACTCTTTAGCAGGTGTAAGTAATGGTGCTCGCCAAATTGAATGTACTGTTAATGGTATTGGTGAGCGTGCTGGTAATACTTCTATGGAAGAAGTAGTAATGGCAATGAGAAAGCATAATATGTTGAATTTTGATACTGCAATTCATACTCAAAAGATTTATGAAATTAGCCGTTTAGTATCAGATACTATGCGTATGCCTATCCAACCTAACAAAGCAATTGTAGGTGATAATGCATTCTCACATTCATCTGGAATACACCAAGATGGTGTAATTAAAAGCAGAGATAACTATGAGATTATTGACCCTGCAGAAGTAGGTGTATCACAATCTTCGATTGTTTTAACTGCAAGAAGTGGTAGAGCAGCACTTTTCTATCGTATTCAAAAATTAGGTCATACATTAGACCATGATGCGTTAGAACTTGCTTATCAAGAGTTCGTTAAAATGGCAGATACTTTACAAACTGTTGAAGACGAACACCTTGAGAAATTACTTCAACTTGTAAAAGTGGCTTAGTCTACTACACAAGTATTAAAAAGAATTTATGTTTATATGTGTTTATATATGGTTTAAAACCATTTATGGTTAGTATGTGGTAAGTGCGGCTTCCGGTTGGAGGCCGTTCTTTTTTTGCCTAAAAATTACTATAGTTAAACCACAATAAATTTAAGAAAAACACCTACTATAGAGCTGGATATTCCAACCCTATAGTAGGTGTTTTTTGTTGTTGATATTCTTAATTTTCATCGAAAATAAAACCTGTTTTTTCGCAGGTTTATTTCTGTTTAAAAAGAGCTAGGTTGCTGTATATCATCATAATTTTAGTAAAAGGCACCTGCTATATTTGTAATGTAATAAAAAGAGTATTACTATAAATTTATTTCATTTTAATACAAAACATCAGCCGATAAGTAATTTACTTTAGTGTTCACCTATTTTTCTTATCGGCAATTAATAGTGTACTATTAGATACCAATTCAATTATTAAACTAACCTTATTATCAACTTATAGTTCCAATTAGTGTAATCTTACTTTTTTAAGTGACATTCTTTTATTTTAAAAGGATGTCACTTTGTTTATTTAATATTAAGCCATGTGGTAGCTCTATCTTTATCATCTATAGAGAAGTACTCTATATTGATTCCTGGAGTTAAAACATCACCGACACGCGTTAAAATATCCATCCAGTCACTTGTACCAATAATGGCAATTTTATTTATTTTGCTGTAATATTTTATACCCGTTTTAAAATCATCCCATGCAGAGGCAATAGAAGAATAACCTTCAAAACCTGCAAATTCTAGATATAAGTTTAATGGTTTATTAGAATTGATTTGTTGAAAGAATTCATTGTCAATTGCTACATATTCCTGTGGAGTAATTTTACCTGTTAATTTATACGCCAAATAATTATCTTCAGAGTCTGTTTCAATTTTTTTGATTCCAGGAACAAACGCTTCTTCTTTTTGTAGTAACCAAATTAAAGCATTGTCACGGTTTTCTGAACTAAAATATTTAATAGGAATATTAGGGAAGATAAAGTCAGCTATGCCAGAAATATTTTTAAGCCAATCCATATCACCTATAATTGCATATTTTTCGACAACCTGAGTGGCTTTAATTTTTTTCTGAATAGCATCAAAAAAACTTTTGAAACTGTCTATTCCGTTAATATTTTTTATTTCTCCAAGAAGCTTAACTTTACCTGCTTCTGCTTTTTGAGCTAATGCATCATAAAATTGGTTAATCCCTTCTCTATCTATTTCACCTTCAACTGTAAAGCCAAGCACTTGTGCTCCAAGAGATGTGTTAATTGTAATCATATTATTTTAATTTTTTTATGGATGTACTTCTGAATATACGAGATATTCTAGTGAAGGATACAATTAATCAAGTTTTTTTATACTACTAGTTTTACTAATTTCAGTTCATCAATTAAATCAGATAAAATATGAAAGTAGCAATAATAGGAGGAGGAATAGCTGGATTGTATGCAGCATCAATTCTAAAAGAAAGAAATTATAGTGTTCAATTATTCGAAGCAACCGATAGGTTAGGTGGTAGGGTATATACAAAACAATTACACGAACATCAATTTATTGAATTAGGAGCTGCAGAAATTCATGGAAAATCTGCTGTGATCCATGAAATGTTAACTCACTTAGGACAAAAATTAGAACCTATTGTTGGTGATGAATTTGTATGGTTTAATAAACGCCTAACCGATACTGAAGAGTTACATGATTTACCACCAATAGTACAAGATATATTTAATTATTTTGAAAATATAGATCAAGAAACATATGATGGAACTGTTCTTCAGGTATTAAAACAAAAAGGACTTTATAACGCACATGTACGTCATATTATAAGAGGTTTTTTAAGTGAATATAGTACAGATGCTGAGAAAGCTCATGCATTTTCATTAGGAGAAGATGAATGGAGGTGGTCATCGGGAGATAGAAACTATTTTAGTTGGGGGAAATATAGTGATGCTATAGATTTTTTCGTGAAGAAATTAAAAAGTAATATTTTCACTTCTTCTGCTGTTGTAGATGTCAATTATTTAGAGGATAGTGTACAATTACTTTTACACGATGGAACTGTTCATACTTTTGATAAAGTGATTATTACAGCATCTTTAGGAGCATTAAAAGAAGGGAAAATTAACTTTACACCGGCTCTACCTCAAAATAAGCAGACAGCTATAGAAACTTTAGGTTTTGGTAAAGGGCGAAAGTTATTTATAGAATTTGATTCACCGTTTTGGGAAGAAGATACTGTGGAAATAATTGGAGGTGAAAAGTGTCCAATGTATTTAATTAGACCTTCTCACCCTAATCATATTGTAGCATTTTTAATGGGTGATGCCTCTGAAGAGTTTAACCAATTAAATGATGATGAATTAGCTGAAATTTTAATTAATGAACTTGATGAAATGTATCCTAAACATCAAGTCATGTCATTATATAAGAGTCATTTTGGGCAGGATTGGAGTAAACAACAATATACTTGTGGAACTTATTCTTTTGCTACTAAAAATGCGAATGAACATAGAGCAGCTTTGAAAGAGCCAATCAATAATAAAATATTCTTTATAGGGGAAGCATGTCATACTAACGGACATGTAGCAACAGTTCATGGGGCTATGGAAACAGCTGAAGAAGTTGTTGAAAATTACTTTGCAATTAATGTATGATTTTTGTTAATGTGTAGTTTATAACTAAATACTAAACATCCAATCTAATGAGAAAAGCTTTTAAAATATTTATAGGTGTTGTAATAGCATTGATTTTATTAATTTATGCTGGTCAATATTTTATGATAAAAGAAACAAAAAAACATAGTCCTAAAATAGAAGAAAATTATGCTTTTGGAACTACAGAAATTAACCTTGTGTATTGTTCACCTTTTAAGAAAGGAAGAGTCATTTTTGGTAACTTAGTACCTTATGGTCATGTTTGGAGAACTGGAGCTAATGAACCAACAACAATTACAACAAATGTAGATTTAAAAATTAATGGTAAAATATTACCTGCAGGAGAATATACGTTATGGACTGTTCCTGAGTCAGACCATTGGCAAGTAATCTTTAATTCTAAGATTAATGATTGGGGTGTTCAGTTTGGAGGTAAGGCAAGTAGAGATCCTAAATTTGATGTTTTAGAAGTTGCTGAAACAGTAAAAAATTTAGATTCTTCTGTAGAAAGTTTTAAGATTTGGGTAGATACACCTTTAGAAAAAGATACCTACTATTTGCATTTTTCTTGGGATAAAATTCAGGTAGATCTAACAATGAACAAACAGTAGGTTAGAAAGTTTGTAAGACAAAAATAATAGTATTGAAATTATAATTTGAGGTAATTCTTTTACTTTATTACATAAAGTGGTAGGATTACCTCTTTGTATTTGTACTTTTCCAAAAGTAATTACTATATTATATTAGATTTTAATCAAATCACTTAAGTTTTTCGATAATTACAATAGGATTATACGGAGAATTTTTTGACAAATGAACCAACGTATTTAAGAGAACAAAATGACAACGGCAAAGATTACTTTAGAGGAATATCTTAATAATAAGAGGGTTAAGTTTTTAAGAATACCCAGAATATTTAAAGATGGATCTCGTGTTATTGGAGCAATGTGGGAAGCAATTGAGGGAATTGAAGAGTTCCAAGAAAAAGGTGATCCGACACAAATATTTATACGTTTATACTTTGACGAAGAGGAGAATAGCATCTTAATGCAAGAAACAAGGTTTGCAATGTCTATGATGTTTCCTGTTAAAGTTGATGATGATTTGGTTACAATTGATTTATTGGATTTCATGAGTGCATTAAGAAAATTTGCTCAGAAGTTACCTGTAGAAAGAGAACCTATTGCTGAAATTTTAGAGTTTGTTCTGTATTCATCCTACTATGGATATGATAATAAGAATGCAGAAATTTTAGCAAAGAAAATTGCTAATGCAGCCTATTTAAATGGTAAAGGAGAAACTGATGAGGAAGATTTTTATGAAATAGTAGATGCACTATATGAGCCTCCTAAAGAGTTTTTTGTCGATAAATATGTCGATGGGAAAATTCTAGAAATAATTGAAGTTCAAGAGCAAGTATATGATAATTTACCTGCTGTTTTATGGATATTACGTAAACATATTGTTCAAGATAGAAGTTAGGTTAATTAATAATCCAATGATAGAATTATCAAAAAAAGACAAAGATTTAAGCTTATCTATAGCTGATGTTCTGATTAATGCACAAGGAATGCAATCAGAAGAAGAAGTAGAAGATTTACCTAAGGATCAATTACTACAATTGATTAAAAGTGAAGGTTCAACAGATGCAGTTTCTGATGTTTACTTACGAACTTTTAGAGGTATTCTAAAATTTGATGTAGCTTATTTGCTTCGATCAAATAGGTGTTGTTCATAGTATAATCTATTTTACAATTATCTTTTTGGTAATTAATGTAGATGTATAGACATCTGTAAATTGAAGTAGATAAATTCCTTTTACCCATTTTTGAGTTGACACCTTTAGATTGCTATGGGATGTTATACTGTCTTCTAAAATAATATTTCCATTAATAGACATTACATTTAATTGTAATGTTGAGTTGTTATTGTTTTCTATAATAAAATCTGAAGATGTAGGGTTAGGATATACCTTTAAATGTAAGGTAGATGTGCTGATTTCATCTGCAATAGCAGTTGGTGCTTCGTGCGTATCAATAGTTGCTAAATAGAGTCCTCCTCCTTCAGAACCAGTAATTAGAAAGTTGTTTATTATTGTGCTACTTAGTTTGTTCCCATATGTTCTATCTGTAAATGAGTTGCTTGTTTCGTTATAAAATGCTTTACTCTGGAAAGTAGAGTTGTCATTTTTATAATCTCTCCAAACTCTTGGAGTACCACTGTCATCCCATACTAAAAGATCTAATGTACCGTCTTTATCAAAATCAGTGATAAATGCAGAAGGGTATTTACGAAGTAGGTTATCATTAATACCTTTAAATTCATTTTCTTCTAGTACAAAATCTAATTTTTCGTTTTGTTTATAAAACTGAAGTTCACCACCAAATGTACCTAATAAAATGTCGGTTTTGCCGTCATTATCTATATCATATAAATAAGTGTTTTCTTCAGGTCTGTGTTCAAAAATTAAAGTAGGGTTATCAGTGTCAAATGAAAGGCCATTAGCTGGAAATAGATAAACACCTGCCTTATTACTATTTGGTTTTCTTGCACTTATTACTAAATCTTCGCTACCGTTTCCTGTAAGGTCTACTATTTGAGGATTTATATCAATCATTCCCCAGTTAGTAATAGAATAATAGTCTAAATCGATAAGTTTAAACTTAGGAACATTTTCGGTGCCTATGTTTTGGAAATAAGCAATACCTCCGCCCATCATTTCATTATTACTATTAAATGTTCCTCTATAGCCAACCAAGAGGTCATCTAACCCATCTTTATTCACATCATAGGCAAAAGGTTTGGAACGTTCTCCTAAATCAATTGCTGCAGATTGTAGAAAGTTTTCTTGTATAAATGTCCAAACAGGAGCAGATGAAGTGCCAGTATTTTTATATAACCAGATACTATTACTGAAATTTGTTAGATCACCTTCATTAGATGTTAGGTTAGCGCCTACAACCATATCATTTTGCCCATCATTATTGATATCAACAAAGAAAGAGGCAGGGAAGAGTGGGAAATTTACAGGGTGTGAGGTAGGAAAGTTAGAAATACTTTCATTAAAAAGAGCTGTTGATTCGTTACCTTTATTTGGAAGTGAAACTAAATTACTACAATTCATCTCACCAATCAAAAGGTCTTTAAGGCCACTGCCATTTATATCTTCAAAGCTAATAGCAGAACCTAAGTGCATAATTCTACCATTTGATCCACAGGTTTCATCTCCAAAGATATATGTGGCACAATCACCACATTCTTGAAAATCGCCCCAATTATTACTTTTCTTTTTAAAGGAGGGTGTATCAGAGTTGCCACCAATGTTTTCATGGTACTCAATTGTACCTCCTAATCCCGGAACAAAAGTTATAAAGTCTAATAAACCGTCTCCATTAACATCTGAGATGGCGGGTGTATCTAATAAAGAGCATACCAATGGTGTTGGGGCTCCAGAAAAAGTAGTGGATTGTAATTGAACGGGTGTTTTATTGAAAGATAATTGATCGTCTGAAGAGTTAGTGTGGAGGTAAATTCCATCTTCTCTTCCAATGATTAAATCTTTGTGGCCATTTCCATTAATGTCTTGAATTTGAATCCAAAAACGGATATCACTTGGGAAAGCATCTTCATATTGAGGGGAATATAACCACTCTTGTGAGGTTGAACTCCATAAGTAGGTATAAATTTTTCTCGTAGACCTATCAAAAATAACGAGATCATTATTGCCATTTAGATTTAAATCAATATTAAAGAGTTGAACAGCATTTAACCCTCCAGACCATGCATTTTTTAATTCTTGATTTCCGTTTTCTACAACAATTGATGTTGAGGGAACAAAACCAATATTTTGAGCATAAGAATTACTTAAACAAAATAAAAATGTGATTAAAAATAATAGCGTATGCTTCATAAGGGTTTTGGCTTGTAGGTTTATTCTATAAATCTACTTGAAAATCTAGATAGAAACCAATTGCCTCCTTAATTATTTCTTCTCTAGAGCGACCTTCTTTATTTGAAAGTGCTGTTATTTTGTCTTGGAAGGTAACAGGCAATAAAGAAAAGGTATCTATTGCGTCATTCTTTTGCACAGGACTTGGTTGTATATTCTCTTTTTTAGGAATTACAGATTGAGTAGTGGATGCTGGAGTAGATGGTTTATTATTACCTATTGGTGCTCCTCCTAATAGTGAATCTAATCCTCCTGAAAAACTTTTTTTTGCCATGATGATAGTTATTTAGAGTTAGGCGTTAACAGTGGTTCTATCTAGTACTTCTTGTGCTAGTCCCCAATAATCTAACGCTCCATTACTCTTAGGATTGTATTTAAAGATGTTTGTTTGTCTTGAAGGTGCTTCAGCTAGAGCTACATTTTCTCTTATTACTGTTTTAAAAAGTTTATCGCCAAAGTGCTTCTCAATAGCATCTTTTACGTTTCTATTTAATATTTTTCTTTTATCGAACTGAGTAATAAATACACCACCAACTTCAAGATCTTGGTTTAAGCGCTGCTGTACTTTTTCAATAACCTCGAGTAATTTTTTTAAACCTTGAGTAGCTAAAAATTGAGCTTGTAAAGGAAAGAATACTTGATTAGAAGCAGTGAATGCATTAATAGTAAGTAAACCCAAACTTGGAGGGCAATCTATTAAAATAAAGTCAAAATTATCTTTTACTTTATTAATATGATCTTTAAGAATAAATTCTCTACCAGCTTCCATACTTAATTCTAATTCTGCTCCAGATAAATCTAGTTCAGAAGGAATTAATTGAAGGTCTAGTTCTAATTCTTGCATAGCATCTTCTATTTTACAGAAGCCTCTAAGCATAGTATATACAGATTTCTCAGGTTCAAAAACACCAAGAGATTGACTTAAATTTGCTTGAGGGTCCATGTCTATCATCAAGACACGTTTACCTAACTGATGCAGTCCTGCACCAAGATTTACAACAGATGTAGTTTTACCTACACCACCTTTATGGTTACTAATAGAAATGACTTGTGCTGCCATTGATGTTTGCGTTTGTAAGTGACGTACAGGTACAATTTATTTAAAAAGTACCCTAAATTGTAGAGCAATTAACGTGCTCTATTTTTTTTCTCTTTCCATTTGGTTTGTAGACCATAGATAATTGGTACTAAAATAAACGGAAGTTGAGCATAATCAATATAAAAATAACCTGTTATAATAGAAACTATAGCTAATACGGGTTCCATCCAGCTTTCGCTACTTATAACTTCAGCTTCTTTTTTATCCATTTCTTCTTTAAGTAGTAGGTTATTTTTACTTGCGTGTCTCCAGGCAAAGAAAGAACAACTACCAATTATAAAAACATTAATACCATATATTGCTATGGAAATAAAGTAGTCTGGAAAAGCAGTAGCTAAACCATTAGAAAATGGTAATAATGCTACAAAAGCCAACAGGATTAGGTCTAACCACATATAAAGTGTATCGGCTCCTTTCATTAATCGTGTTGTGGTTGTGTGTTTTAACCAATAAACCGCTAACAAAACAAAAGTTGAAAGGAAAATACCTAAAATAGGTAGTTGCTTACTTAACGCAGTTAAAAGCTGTTTATTACTTTCTATTGCTTTAACCTCAGGTAGATCAATTGCTAAAAGCAACATTGTCATTGACGTTGCAAAAATTATATCTGATAATCGAGTTATTCTTATTAGCCAACTTTTAGAAATAACTTTTGCTTTTTTATTGTTCTGTTGATTTTCCATTGATACCAAATTTTTATAAAATAGTAGAAATTGTAGTTGTAATTATGGGAGTAACATTTTTTCTAAATAGCTATAACTAAATTCTAATACTCTTTTTTGATGATGATCTGAATAAGCAGAGACGCCCTTTATAGGTTGTTTGATAATTATTCTTTCAGATCTTATAATGTAATCATTCAGAGCATTTACTAAGAAAGTCACAACAAGTTCTTCATCACAATCTTCATTGTAAATACCTTTAGCTTTACCATCTAAAATATTTGAAATAAATAGATCACTCACAATTTTAGAAACCTCATCATTTTGAGAGATCACTTCATCTCTAAGGTCCATTGTTTCTTCAACATTCATAATTCTCGATAAGTCTCTATTTTCGAAAGAGACCTTAAAGAATTTCAGTAATGCACTTTTTAAAAAATCTAAACCTTCTTTTTCTGAGTGTTTTAGTTCTGTTACAACGGTATTAATTTGTTTCGAAAAATCAGAAATGATTTCTTTAAGAAGTGCTTCTTTTGAACCAAAATAATAATTTATCATTCCTTGGCTCACTTTAGCTCTTTGGGCAATTTCTCTTGTAGATGCTCCATCAAATCCTCTTTCAGAAATTAATTTTGTAGCAACTTTTAAAACATGTTCTCTATTATTTTTCATATTGGGTTTATTTAATCGAATGAATTATTTATAGTAAAGTTAATAATCAATTATAAAAAATAAACTTAAATCTTCAATACGTGTAATGATTGCGTATATTTGCCTGTACTTTTTAAAGAAAAGTAGCACTTATTAAGTATCTAAATTATATAGTATAGCTTATTTTTTAAGTTCCCGAACATTATCAATACTAAATCTAACAAGAACTATGAAACATAATTTATTTAAAATATTCGTATTTACTTTACTTATTGCTTTTGCAGGACAAGTAAATGCACAAGATGAACAAGAAAAACCTTTGACAGAAAAGGAGCAGAGGAAGCTAGCAAAGAAAAAAGCGAAAGAGGAAAGAAAAAAGGCAAAGCAATTAGCTAAACAACAGGCCAAAGCAGAAGAAACAGCTCGTTTTGAAATGTCTAAACAGGCAATGAAAGATCAAAAGTTTGTTTTACAGGCCAACCAAGTATATGATAGATATGGAAATGTTGCTCAAGTAACAAATTCTATCAATTTTATTAAACTTAATGGAGACGTTTGTGTTGTACAATTGGGTTTTGAAGGTATAGTTGGTTATAACGGTGTTGGAGGAATTACATTAGATGGTAAAATTACTGATCTAGAGTTAAAAGAAAATGAACATGGTGGTGTAAACATGAGCTTTAATGTACAAGGTTCTATGATGCAGGCTGCAGTAAGAATAAACTTAAATGGGGCAGATAACTGGGCGGATGCATCAGTAAGGTCTCAAACAGAAAATATTGAAGTGAAGTTCCGTGGTAATTTGTTACCAACTGATTTATCATCAGTATTTCAAGGAGCAACACCTTATTAATAAAAGCATTACTTTTTTAACTTATGTGGCAAATATTTAAACGAGAAATTAATAGTTTCTTTAGTGCAATTTTAGGGTATTTAGTAGTCGCTATCTTTTTAATAATGATGGGATTATTTGTTTGGGTTTTTCCACAAACAAGTATATTAGAAGGTAGTTATGCTTCTTTAGATGCCTTATTTAATGTTGCACCTTATGTTTTTATGTTCCTTTTACCAGCTATAACTATGCGTGGTTTAGCAGAAGAGAAAAAAACAGGAACTTTAGAATTATTATTTACTCGACCATTAACTGATTTTCAGATTGTTAGTGGGAAGTTTTTTGCAGCATGGGTAACAGCAATATTAGCATTAATTCCAACAGTTATTTACTACTTTTCAATTTATAATTTAGGTGCTCCTAAAGGAAATATTGATACAGCAGCTGTTGTAGGTTCTTACATTGGTTTAATTCTTCTTTCTGGTGGTTTTGCCGCAATTGGTACTTTTGCTTCTTCAGTTACTTCAAGTCAGATAGTTTCTTTTATTATAGCAGTAGCACTTTGTTTTGTTTGTTATGATGGTATATCCTCTGTGGCAGCTATTCCTGCATTAAGTGATCAAGCATATGCTATTGGCTTATGGGGAGTAGATTTTCATTATAGATCTTTAAGTAGAGGGTTAATAGACTCTCGAGATATATTATATTTTTGCAGTTTAATAATTATTGCACTTAGCTTAGCCAAATTATCTATTGGTAGTAGACGCTGGGAGCAATAACCTAAATTATATATGGCACAATTTAATTTAAAAGAGGCAGGGGAATTACTTGCTAAAGAATTAGAAAAAAGAGCATACGGTGATGCTCCAGAAAATTTATATGCTCCTTTACGTTATATATTATCATTAGGTGGTAAAAGGTTACGTCCTGCGTTAACGTTATTAGGTTGTTATTTATTTAATGATGATTATAAAAAAGCTGTAGAACCTGCAATAGGTGTAGAAGTTTTTCATAATTTCACTCTAATGCACGATGATATTATGGACGATGCTCCACTTCGTAGAGGTCAGATGACTGTACATGAAAAGTGGAATCCTAATATTGCTATCTTATCAGGCGATGTGATGTTTGTAAAAGCATACGACTACATTATGAAAGTGGAAGATAATGTGTTAAGACCTGCTATTTCATTATTTAATAAATGTGCTACTGAAGTTTGTGAAGGACAACAATTTGATATGGACTTTGAAGAACGAGCAATTGTTTCTGAAGAAGAATATATAGAAATGATACGTCTTAAAACAGCTGTATTGATAGGTTTTGCATTAAGGTTGGGAGCTTTAATTGGCGGAGCATCTGAAGAACAATCTAAAGTTGTAGAAGAGTTTGGAGTTAATGTAGGACTTGGTTTTCAGCTTAAAGATGATATCCTAGATGTATATGCTGATCAAGATAAGTTTGGTAAGCAAGTTGGTGGAGATATTATTTCTAATAAGAAAACATTAATGCTTATCAAGGCTTTAAAACAAGCTGAAGGAGAAGATGAAGCGGAACTTCTAAAATGGTTAGAAGTAAAAGAATTTGATAAAGTTAAAAAGGTAAAGGCTGTTACTTCTATCTATAATAGATTAGGTATAAAAGAAATGGCTACTTCTAAATCAAATGAATATTTTGATAAAGGATTTACTGCTTTACAAAAATTAGATGTTCCAGATGACAGAAAGCAATTGTTGAAAGAATTTGGCATCTATCTTCAAAATAGAGATCATTAAAGAATTTTTAGAAAGCTACTTTAGAAATAAGGGAGCTTTTTTACTCATTTAATAAAAAAACCTTGAAAGAATGAATCCTTTCAAGGTTTTTACATTTAGACTTATGTCTATTGTATAGTTATAAACTACTTAGCAGCAGCAAAACGTTTTGCTACTTCGTCCCAGTTTACAACACTCCAGAATGCAGAGATGTAATCAGGGCGACGGTTTTGGTAGTTTAAGTAATATGCATGTTCCCAAACGTCAAGACCTAAGATTGGTGTTCCACCGCACTCACCTTTCATTAATGGGTTATCTTGGTTTGCAGTTGAGCAAACAGAAAGAGCACCATCTTTAACACATAACCATGCCCAGCCAGACCCGAAACGAGTTGCAGCAGCGTTAGCAAATGTTTCTTTGAAAGCATCGAAAGAACCAAAAGCAGCGTCGATAGCAGCAGCTAAATCTCCTGTAGGAGCACCTCCACCGTTTGGAGAAAGGATTGTCCAGAATAAGTTATGGTTATAGTAACCACCACCGTTATTTCTTACAGCACCAGAAAGTGTATCAGCAGATAATAATTCTTCGATAGATTTCCCAGCGTCAGCAGTACCCTCAACAGCAGCATTTAATTTTGCTGTATATGCAGCATGATGCTTTGAGTGGTGAATTTCCATTGTGCGAGCATCAAAATGTGGCTCTAATGCGTCATAAGCGTAAGGAAGTTGAGGTAACTCGAATGCCATTTTAGTAATGTTTTATTGTTAAATAAATTGTTTCAAAATTTGAGCGGATGATTTTTCTCAATCGATGAGATTGATCACCTTTTTTTTGCTTATGCTAATTAACACAATAAACTCTAAAAAGAGAACCAATTATACATCGAATTCATTTATAGTACCATAGTTTTTGTTTATGATCCATAAAATGTTCTTAAAACATAGGTGCAAAATTATCTTTTTGGACTAATTCTGCTACAATAGATTCTCCTTTAGAATGATCTTTACAAGTCCATTCCCAGTTTTCTGAAAGAATAATTCTTCCGTCTTCAATTTTAGGAGTAGAAATACACTTACCTGTCATGATTTCATCATTTAGATTTACATGTTGATATGTAAATACTAAAGAGCTATCTTCTTTTACAATACCTGTAATTGTACCCATTTTAATATTGGTACCATGGTAAGTTGCCCAAATAACATCACCGCCCTGTCGGTAATGAAAGAACGTTTCAGTATCTACTTCTCCATTTTCAGAATTAGAAATAGCTCTAAAACGTTTGTTGTGATAATTAATTTTTTCCATAAATAGTTCAGCTTGGTGTAAATAGTGAACAAATATAGAAATTATGCAGTTTTATTACCTACCAGAATAGAGTTTTTAAGTTCGCCACCAATTCCATTATAGTCATTGCTAGCTGTTTTTATAATATACCTTGCTTCTCTTAATCTTTGGTTTACTGCACCCCATACAGAACTTTTACTTTCTGTAGAACCAGGGATCTCATCATAATAAGATTGGAAATCTTTTTGTTGATAGAAGATAGGAAAGAGCATCAAATTGGTGTTTTTACTAATTTGTTGTCTTCTTAAATAGGTGAAGGAATGTCCTGAGTGCATCCAAAGATAATTTGTGAAAATATTTCTATCGTGGTTTTTGTTACTTTCAGTCTTTATTACGCAGACTTCAATATTGTAAGGTCTTTTTAATTTATTTTTTAATTCCCATTCAATGTACTTTTTCATCGAGGCAGGTTTATCTCGCAAATCGACAGAAATTAACGTTAATTGGAAAGTTACTTCAAGCTTTTCAGGCATTAAAGCATCTAACATAGGAATCAAGTTTTCTTCCATTTCTCCCAAGTCTTTCAATAAGTAGTTGTCAATAATTACCATTGAGTTATGTGGGTGGCGGAAGCGTTCTAATTGACTCCATTTTTCGAAGCGTTTTACAGCTCCTCTATCTTTAGTTACATTGTATAAAGACCAATTAAACATAAACCCAGCTTTCGATTTAATGCGGTTTGGGTTTAATGTAATTATGCCATATTTTGTTTCAATGTCTTCACATTCTTGATTGCTTTTATCAAGGAAAAACATTGTTTGTGGCATTGTCGTTTTACTAACTACATCTAATTGATCAAATGCTTCTTTTTCACAACGTAATGATGACCCTCCAGAAGATGCATTCTTTAGCATCTTTTTAATGTAAGGGTTTGTTTTACTCATCATTGACAATTGAGTAGGATCTACATCTAAGCGTAAATCTGCTTGTTTATTCAAGAATGAATAGAAATCCATCCAAGAACGGCTCCAGTCCATATCGTCCAATTCATCCTCTAAAGATGGACGTTTTGTAAAAAAGGAAGTAAGTGAATTTATATTTGCGTAAGTGGTAATTCGTTCCATGATAATCGTTATTTAAGTAGCCTAATTTATTGTTGTTTCAAGTGGAATAATTCGATAGCAATATTATCCGCTTCATCAAAGAATCCTTCTCCAAACTCGTTGTCTAGCTCTCCATCTTTTAAGATATTTAATAGAGCTACTTGAGGTTTCCCTTCTGGTACTCTCTCGGGGTTATATAGGTAATATATTGTAGATTCGTACGGCGTGATTTTACGTTTAGCCGTCCAATATTGTAATTTTCTAATCAGGTATTCAGAGTGAGTTTCTATCAAGAAATTAGTCTGATATCTTTGTGAGGCATCAATAATTAAATCTGCCAACTTAGATTGCATTTTAGGATGAAGATTTGTTTCAGGTTCTTCAATTAATAAAGAACGATGTTCATCTAAAGCAATTTTTAGAAGAATAGGTAGTAATTGAGATATTCCATAACCTAAATCGGCTAAATCTAATTCATGTCCTTTTCTATCTGTAATGATTACATCTGATGCAATTCCTTTTACAGAATTGATGTGTATATCGTATCCAATTTCAAATTCTTGAATCCAAAACCTTACAAAGTCTCTTGCTTTTTGATCTGCATTTTTAGCAAAATCAAAAAGTAATGTACTTAAAACAGTACCCTCTGTGTGTAAAAGAATGCGTTTTGTACTACCTCTTTGTGCTTCTAAAAGACCAAAGTTGAATAGTTTTCCACAAGATTTAAAAATATGTTTAATGCCTTGTACACCTTCTTCAATCATCTTTACAAAACCATCAGCAAAAACGCTATCAATATCTATTGTAAAAAGGTTATGAAATTCTTCGCTAGAAAGAGGTAATTCAGGAAGGTGATCTAAACTATCTAAAGAATTTACAGCTTCTTGAGTGTCAAGAATTTTTCTATCGTTGTTGTCTAGAAGTGGTAAATCTCTTAAAAGGAAACCAATTGATGCAATTTTAAATCCGCTTCCATCTTCTTCACGTTCTGCAAGAAGTTGTTTAAGGTTTTCTTTTTTGAAAGGATTAATCTTTTTGACTTTTGGTTGATGCTCCGTCATAAATGCATTAAGACGAGAACCTAATAGTAGCATCAATTTTTTATGTATAAGTTCAGAAAGAACATTTAGTTTTTCTTCTTCTTTTATACCAGTTACCTTTGAAAGCTTATTATTATCAACACTAAAGAATTTAGTTAGCGGTGTGTCTAAGTCCATCCCTGCACCATATTCGTATAAATTGTTGATATCAAAGAAACTAGTGAAAACAGGAATCTCACCATCCGTTTTAATATAATCGCCTCTATGTCCTGCAGCTAATAAGTAACTATTACCATTTTCGCTACCTACATAATGCAAACTACCATTACTTAAAGGGGTGTAAAGTAGCTTTCTTTTATTTGTAAAACGTTCTCTGTATGATAAACCAATATTGCATAATTTACCCTCTTTACTATCATATGATAGTTCAAGAATTAAACGCTCTGTAGTATTTACGCCAATTGGTTTAAAAGAAAAAATAATTTCTTTAGAACTGATATTTAAGATGTCACGCACTAAAGAAGACATTGGTATATCCATTTCTAACCACGAAACCAAAGCTGAACGTAATTGTTCTACCTCAGTAATATCATTTTTACGGATAACTTTAGCCCAACGCTCGTTATGTTTTTTTGTAGCCTTTTCATCTCTTGTGGGAGAAGGTTTAGCTTCAGTTAGATGTTCTAATTTTTTAATACCTCTAAGCTCGTGTTCTCGATGTTTCTCGTACCACGCTCTTTTGATTAAATCAACAAAAAAAGCTTTATTTATATCTGCGGGGATTTTTAAATGATCCTCTACAGGTATATCCAACTCCTTAAGTTTTACCACTACATTTGAAGCTTGCTTAAACAGCTTTTCGATATTTTCTACAGAAATTCTTTCTTCAAATGCGATATGAAGTAACTTATGAAGTATTGCTTTAATAATTGGCTTATTTTCGATCTCACCTTCTTTCGTTAATTTTTGTACATGACGGATCATGTCTTGAGACCTATTAATTAAGACTCCTCTTAAAAAGTACATCCAATTTTTCCAATTAGGTACTTTCATTAAGTCTGAAAAACTATTGATGTCTTTTAAGTCTGTAAAAGCAATAGAAATATCTCTTTGCCCTAACTCAAAACGTTTAAAAGGAGCAATACCTGGCTGAGGAGCAAATTCTAATGTAAATGTAATTGGCTTTTCAGGGTCAGTATCGTGATTACGAGCTTTATCTATATTACCTAAATTATGGTAAGGACCTCTAAAATCGAGTTCTTCCAATCTATTTTTAGTACCATTGTCTTGTAATAATAAAAGAGCTTTAAATAATGAACTTTTACCACTACTGTTTGTACCCGTTAATACATTAATTGGTGAAAAATTAAATGTAGTACGTTCTTTAAAGACACGGAAATTTTCTAAAGATAGGCTTTTGATATTGGCCATAAAAGGTTTATATATTAGTCTGTAATGATCGAATGAATTTGATAGCTTTTAGGACCTATAAATTTTATTCAAATTCTAAATAGAATCGACAGTACTACTGAAGTTTGTTGATATAAAATTTATTTGGGTTAATCTAAGCTTAATCAGAGTGCAAATATAGATTAAATCCTTTAATTGAACAAATGTTAATACTCGTCTTTCTTAGTTGAGAAAAAAGACGAGTGAATAATGTTATTCGTTTTGTTAACATAAGGTAGTTGTCGGGGTCTAATCAGCTTTGAAACCGTTTTTTGCATGTTGTCCATCGCAGTATGGTTTATTTGCAGAATGCCCACATCTACACAAAGCAATTTGTTTATTTCCTAAGCTTTCAGAATTACCTTTAGCTGTTAAAGTAATGCTTCCTTTTATTAAAATAGGCCCATCTTTTAAAACAGTAACTTGAATATCATTTTCAATTTCAGGAGCATCATCTTTATCCTCTGTTTTTAATGACAGAGCTCCCGAAGGACAGTTTTTTACAGTAAGAATAATATCTGCAGTTGGTGCTGCATTTATAGACACCCAAGGTCTTTTAGTAGGGTCAAATACACTTGGTAGTGCTTGAAAACATTTTGTTGAGTGAATACATTTATTAGGTTGCCAAACAATCTCAATGTCGTTATTTGAATATGTTTTAATAATTTCTTTACTAGACATAAGTTTTTTACGTTACAGGGAGGAATGTGTTTAAATTGATGTGTTTCTTAAGTTTATAATACTTAAGTTATAAGCGTTTTAGAATTTACATTGTAAACTAGTGTAAAACAAATAATTATTTAATAAAAAATATGAGTGATAGTAATTTTTCAGGGTTTATACAATCCTTTAAAAAATTAGCAGTTGATACCTTAAGTATCAGAGAAGGATCTGACCCAGAAGCAACTATTGAAGGAATAAAGAAAGATATGACATTTAAAGGTCATGCAGCGTGGATCTTAATCTTTTCAATTTTAATTGCCTCAATTGGTCTAAATTCTAACTCACCTGCAGTAATAATTGGAGCCATGTTAATATCGCCATTAATGGGACCAATTTTAGGTATTGGAACAGCCATTGGTATTCACGATGTGGATATGATGCGCAGAGCTTTAAAGAATATTGCAATAGCAGTAGTTATTAGTCTAGTTACATCAACTTTATATTTTTCTATATCACCTATAACAATAGAACAGTCGGAGATTTTGGCTCGTACTAAGCCAACAATTTTAGATGTTTTTGTTGCTATGTTTGGCGGTTTCTCTGGAATTATTGCAGGCTCTAGAAAAGAGAAAAGCAATGTAATTCCAGGGGTTGCAATTGCTACAGCACTTATGCCTCCTTTATGTACTGCTGGTTTTGGTTTAGCAACAGGAACATATAAGTACTTTTTTGGTGCATTTTATCTCTTCTTTATTAACTCTGTTTTTATTACGCTATCCACCTATATTGTTGTAAAGTACTTACGCTTTCCAATTAAAAAGTTTATTGATAGAAGTAAGTATCGTCGTTATAGATCTTTACTTATTATATTTTTAACTATAGTAGTGATGCCAAGTGGTGTCATTTTTATGAAGATGATACAGGAAACTCGTTTTAAGATTGCTGTAGATAATTTCATAAACGACAATACGGTTTTTCAAGGAAGTGAATTACTTACGCAAAAGATAATTTATACAGATTCATTGTCAACAATTGATTTGTATTATATGGGGAAGAATATTGATGAGAATAAAATCATTTTCTTAAATGAGATGTTGGCTCGTTATGGTTTAAATGCTAAAGCTGGTGAGTATTTTCCTTTAACAAAGAAGACTATTGTGAGGATACATCAAGAAGATGGATCTGGAGCTGATATTGATAAAAAGTTCGCAGAGTATAGCAATGATTTACATTCAAAATTATTGAGAGATATTTATACAAAAAATGATGAGGTTATTCGGGATAAGGATCTAAAAATAAAATTACTCGAAAAACGAATTTATAATTTGAATGCTTCTAAGAAGGATCCATACCCCATTCAACAGTTAAATAAAGAACTAAAATTTCAATATCCTGAAATTGAAAAATATGCAATAACAAGTATACAATTACAGGAATTTAAAGGTGATTCTTTAGGAGTTAAAAAACACCCAGTTTTATTAGTTAAACTCTCTGATACTGTTAAAGATGAACAACGACCTGCATATTTAGAAAAAATAGAAAAGTGGATTAGAATTAGATTAAATGATCCAAAATTGAAAGTATATAAATTTTAGAAATTTGAAAAAAGAGTGTGAATAATTGTAATTAACATTGTTCACATTCTATAAGTGTTTGTCATGATAGTGAATTTAATAACAGAAAAAATTAACGCTCTCATGAAAACACTAAGAAATTATTCCATATTATTATTATCAATAGTAGTTGTATTTTTCAGTTCATGTTCAAAAGATGAAGAAAATGACTTTTTTGGACCGAATGTAAGAATTAAAAATGCTCCTAAAGAATTTAAAGTTACACCATTATCAGTTTTAGAATTTGATGTAGAAGCATCTACAATTTCAGATTTTGGACTTAGTAGTATTAATTTTGAACCTAATTCAAACGAAATTCCTAACCCAAGTAGAGTAGGTTATAAAAATAGTATTTTTGGTTCATTTGGAACATATAGATTTAAAGGTTACGCACCTTTAAAGAAGGGTTCTTATGATTATAAATTTGTTGCATATACAATAGATCATCAAAAAACAACAGTTAAACAAAAGGTAACTGTTACAAAAGAACCTTTAATTATTAAGATTGAAAATGAGAAAAAACTTCCTACAGAATTAAAAGAAAAAGGTACTTATACAGTTAAAGGTACTATTGAGTCTGTAAGATCTTTTGAATATATAAGATTAAGCACTTCGGCTTTTGAACAGCCAACAGACTTAGTTAAATATGACCAAAGAAGCAGAAGAACGTCAAAGAATACATCTATCTATCAGCATACTTCATATAAAGTCTTAACACATGATTTAGGTATGAGTAATGGTTACCATAAATATGCATTTGAGGTAGAGTTTACAGTAACAAAAGGTAGAGCAGGAAAAGACCTTACAGAGTTTACTGTAGATTTAAATGTTAAAGATGATGCTTATCACGATAAAAGATATAAAGAGAACTCACTTAAAAAAGAATGGTCTCATACTCTAAAAATTAAATAATTAGAGGAAAACAATAAGTGTCTTAAAATATTGATCGTCTTATCCCTTTTTATCCCCAAAAATATTATGAAAAAGTATTTAACATTAATTGCCTTATTTATCACTTTTCTAGTTTCAAATGTAGCATCTGCTTCAGAACCGTTAGAAGATGGTACTGGATTTACAGGAAAATGGCATTTAGAAGTTGTTGATTATTTAAATGAAGGAAGAACAATTTCTGGAGATGAAATGTTTGGATCAGCACAATATCAAATTTTTGATAAAGACGGGAAATTTATTCAGATAGGACCAGAGGGAAAGAGAAAGGGTAAATATACTTTTGATTTAACTCAAGAGAAATTAATTATTGATACTAAAGTGAAAGGTTCTAAAGAACAAATTACTTTTCAAGTTATCAATAAGAAAGAAAATACATATGTTTTGGAGTACATTTCTGGTGATACAATAATGTTACTTCATTTCACAAAAAAAGATTAATTATAATAGTTTATACAGTTTTTTTGGAGACTTAATGGAATTTTTCTATTAAGTCTTTTTTCTTTTTTAGTCATTTTTAGAGTAGAATATAACTGTGATGTATACATCCTACTCTATTTTTATTCTAATCTTTAGATGCGTACTTTTCTTGTTTTGCTTCTATCTGTTTAAGCATATATTCAAGGTCAGTTTCATTTTTAATAATATGATTTGACAATGAAAAACGATTTTCGCTATCAGATAATTCAATATGAGGTTCTATTCTAATTGCTGATGGAAAATGCCAAACAGAAAAGTTATACGAAAGATATTTTATCATGGAGATATTATCTTTTGCTTTATAGAAGTGCTCAAACATTTCTGGCTTGCTAAATAAGACTTTGTATTTTTTTGAAAGCCAATAGTAGTAATCTGCCCAGCTTTCTATAGCATAGTATTCATTATCTGCTTCATAGTAATCAAATACTAAATTACTGCGAGACAAAGAATCACTTTTAACTCCATGCCCAGTTATATGAGGTGGTGGAGAACTTGAAAATGCAGAATAGCTACTAAATTCATTTACAGTAATTACATGGTAGTAGCCAACATCTTGTGCGTTTAATGAGCCTATTATACAAAATAATAGGACAATAGTAAGTCGTAACATGATAAATAAGTTAGTAATGAGAATATCTAAATATACTGAAAAGAAGTATAACTGTTAGTTAATTTGAAATGAATCGCTGTTGCTTTTGTGACTTTTGTAGAAAAATCCATTATTAACTACAAAAAGTGTAATGATGGATTTTAGTTATTGATTAAATATCTTTTGGTAATATTTTGTTTAGTAGAACACCTACTAACGCAGCTATTGTTAAACCAGAAACGGAAATGTTATTCCAAATTGCTACATCTTTTATACCTATTCCTAATACAAATATTAAGGCAGCAATTATTAAATTTCTTGAATGTCCAAAATCTAATTTTGCAGAAATTAATGTTCTAACGCCTACAGCTGCAATCATTCCGAAAAGAATTATAGAAATACCACCCATTACAGGAACTGGTATAGTTTGTAATATGGCACCAACTTTACCTATAAAGCTAAGGAGTATAGCAAATACTGCTGCTATTCGAATTACAGAAGGATCATAAACTTTTGTTACAGCCAAAACGCCTGTATTTTCTCCGTATGTAGTGTTAGCAGGTCCGCCTATGCAACCAGCAAAAATTGTAGCTAATCCATCGCCAAGCATTGTTCTGTGTATTCCTGGGTTCTTAAAGAAATCTTTTCCTACAACGGCTCCATTCGTTGTTATATCACCTATATGTTCAATAAAAACAACAAGAGCAATTGGAGCAATGGCAAAGAAACCCGACCACGAGAAGTGTGGAAGTGTTAAGACTTGATCAAGGGTGTCTCCAGTAAAACCAAACCAATGAGCATTTTTTATCGCAGTGTAATCTACTACACCTAATATTGCTGCAAGTAAATAACCTACGGTTACAGCTATTAAAATAGGCATCAATTTAAAAAATGAATGATTAACCATAGAGGAAATAACCATAGTTATAATTACTGATAATGCTATAATTAAACTTTGGGTATCAAAAGTTCCATCATTATATCCAGCCATTTGTAGTGCAATTGGACTTAAACGTAAACCAATGACCATAATCGTTGGACCAATTACGATTGGAGGAAAAAAAGATTGTACTCCTTTAACTCCAAATTTTTTGATTATAAATGCCATCAAGACATAAACTAAACCGGCTCCAATGATACCAGCTTTTACTTCAGCAAGTCCTTCTTGTTTTAAAACAAGGCTAATAGCACCAATAAAGGCAAATGAAGAGCCTAAAAAAACAGGAACAATTTTCTTTGTTACTTGATGAAATATTAATGTGCCGCAACCTGCTGTAAATAGTGCAATTACAGGGCTTAAACCTGTTAAAAAGGGGACCAATACGGTTGCTCCAAACATGGCTAATACATGTTGAACACCAAGAAGATATTTTGTTTTTCCTGAAATAGAATCCATATGAAGGGAAGTTTGTTTACATAAATCGCCTCAAGTTAATAGATTGATTATGTAACTTTTAATGATAGTAGTTGTTGTTTTCGTTTATTATCGATTGTTTAATCAAAAAGATTCTATAAAATTATCAATTACTCTTTTTATTTATGCTGTTTTCATGCGATCTTCAATAAGGTGAACTATATTTTTTTATAAATTTTTGATTACTAATCTCTCTTTAACTTTATGTACAAATCTTTATTAATTTTCTCTTTACTCTTATTTTTTATTCAAACTATTTCAGCTCAAGAAAAAAAAGAGCCAAAACACTTTATTTCAATTACTAATGCAAATACCTATATCCCGAAAGGAGCAGGTGTAGATAATTTAGATCATAAAGGACATTTTGTACCCGGTTTTGGTATTGATTATTTATACAGGTTTCTCCCAAAATGGGAAGTAGGGATTATGGCAGACTTTGAAGTAGGTGAGTATATTATTCCTCATGATGAACCATTAAAACGAGAAAATGCTTTAGTACTTGCTCTAGTAGCAACTTATACTCTTATTCCTAATTGGAATGTATTTATGGGTGGAGGGGTAGAATTAGAAAAAGACCATAACCTTGGTATTTTTAGATTGGGTACAGAATATGCATTTCCAATAGGTCAGCAAGGTTGGGCAATTCCTTTGGGAGTATTTTATGATATAAAAGAAGGTTATGATGCTTGGTCTATTAGTGTAGGTGTTGGAAAAGCCTTTTAAAATATAAACGGATAGTTACTTTTTGTAACTATCCGTTTATGATTAACTTTTTAATATTATTTCTGTAATCTCTGGATCCATACCAATTCTTCCTGCATAGGCATGATAACCAAATCCTCTATTTACATATAATTTTTGATTTTCTTTTTCGTAAAGGCCAGCCCATCTAGGGTATTTATATTGAACAGGACTCCATTTTATTCCAGGAATTTCTATTCCAAATTGCATTCCATGAGTATGGCCTGCTAGCATTAAATCCATGTCTTTATGATCGGTAACTTTTTCATCCCAATGTGAAGGATCATGAGACAGCAGAATTTTAAAGGGAACATTATCCAGCCCTTGGTTAGCTTTATCAATATCACCAAGTTGTGGAAAAGGCTTTAAACCCCAATTTTCTACACCTACAATGCCTATTTTGTCTCCATTAATTTCGATTGCTCTGTTCTCATTCAATAGTAAATCGAAACCAATATCTCTATTAGCTTTTTTTACAGCATCAAGGTTTTGAATTTTTTCTGTAGCAGAATTCCATTGTACATAGTCTCCATAATCATGATTACCTAGAATTGAGTACATTCCATGCTTTGCTTTCAAATTCTTAAAAACATCAATCCAACCATCTGTTTCAGAAGCAAAGTTATTAACTAGGTCACCTGTGAAGACAATAATGTCAGGATTCCTACTATTAATCATCTCTACAGCTTTAGCAACAGATTCATGTCCTTTAGGAAAACTGCCAATATGAATATCTGATATTTGGATTATTTTAAATCCATCAAATGCTTTTGGTAAATTTTTGAATGATAGGTTTTTTCTTATCACTCTAAAATTAAATCTACCTTTTGTGTAGCCATATGCAAATGCACCTAATGGAATTGTTGCTAGTCCAGCCCCAACAAAAGTTAGAAATTTGGCTCTACTAATTGTATCTCCACTAGGGTTAACTTTATTTCCGTTTTGGAAAAAGTGTATAACTTTACTTCCTAAATAAGCTAGATCATCCGCTCCGTGGAAGATATTAAAGACCAATTTTGTAGCAATAGACATTAAGAGTAATGCACTAATACTAAAGAAAATATTTGTGTATTCAGGTAGCCTAAACTTATCTAAGTTAAAAACGGTCCATATTAAAGATAAGTAGACAATACTATTAAATAACCAATAAATTCCTGTGGTTACTTGTCTGTAAATTGGAGAAATATTTTCTGTAATTAATCGAATACCTTTAAAGGCATAAAGGTCTATTGAGGTAATTACAACCAATACAAACCCAAGAATGATTAATGCTTTGCTATTCATGTTTGTAAATTAATTAATTTGACATAATTATTGTTCAAACAACTATTATACTAAAATAGAATAACTGACAAATTGGCTTATTGTTACAAAACTACATTTTCTTTATGTCCAAAAACTCTTTTTAGATAAGCGACCATGTATTCTTTAGAAGGTTTAAAACGATAGCTTTTCTGTTCATAATCAATAGAACCATCTTTTTGTGGGGTTAAATGGTAAACAAATACCGTTCTTCCTTTACCTTTTCCTTGCCATCCATCAAATGTTCCGAAACGTAGATCGTTTATCCAAATACTATTGCCATGGTTTTCTACAGTATAGAAACCTTTGGTAACATAAAGTAATTTATCTGTTTTAGTAGATGGTGGTAATTTATCTAAGAGTTGATGGTTTTTTGGAGTAACAGAAAAAGTAACTTTTTTATCTTGGTCAAAAACAGAATAAAAACCAGTGTAATAACTAGAGTCAGTTTGTACGCTTGTTGCCCAAAGCCAAATATTTAATGGTGTGGGTTTTGTGATATAATTTTGATACGTAATTCCTTGTTCTTTCAAATTGGTTTCAAAAACATTATTAGCTTTATTCTGAAGAACAAAACCTAGTAAAAGATAGGCTGTACTAATTCCTAACCCTATATAATTTAATTGTTGTCTAATTTTACTGTCTTTAGGTTTACATAACGCTATAATAAGTAACACCATAAATGGCAGGGTATAATGTGGGTCTACTACAAATACAGTATATGTAGCAAAGCCATAAGGAGTAAATGGCCACATTAATTGAGTTCCCCAAGTAGTACATGTATCTAGTAATGAATGAGTAATAAACCCTAAAAAGAATAGTAGTGTCCATTCTTTAAATGTGTCTTTTTGTTTACCAAATATTTTATGACATAGATATCCAAAAATTGGTGCAGCTAAAAAACAGAATAAAAATGAATGGGTAACACTTCTATGGAAAGTTAATTCTCCAACGGTATCTAAGAATGGAGATGCTAAGGTATCTAAGTCTGGAATTGTTCCTGCTATTGCACCAAATATGGCTGCCTTAATTCCTATTTTTTTACCTAAAACAGCTTCTCCTACAGATGCACCTAAAACAACTTGAGTTAGTGAGTCCATGTATATTCGTTAAATATTATTAAAAAAGTGAGTGTTTTTAAACAAAAAATATCTCTAACAATGTTTACACGATAAAATTTAAATTTTAGGATAAATAATTGTTCTTATCGAAGAAAGATTAGTTGTTTAATTTACACATAAAATAAATCTCGACTGAAAACAGAGTTTCTATTTTTTTATCATTAAGCAAACTTGATAAATAATTTTTGATTCAACTAATCTAAATTTTCAATCTAACTTAACTATCATTTTAATTATGAAAATTAAACACTTAATCATTGCAAACATTGTAGCATGTTCATTTATCGCATGTGCTCAAGAGGCCAAACAACAAGAGGAAGAAGTAGTAGAAGAAAAAGTTGTTGAAGTAGTAGAAGTTGTAGAAACAGTAACTGAAGAAGTTGCTAACGATACGACTGTTGTTTTGACAGAAACGGAGGAAGTAGTAAAAGAAGAAGTTTCTGAAGAAGCTGAAGCGCAAGAAACGGCACCAACTGGAAAGCCTGAGTAAGACTTTACTACATATAAATAAAAAGGAGATCATAGTAACTAACTATGATCTCCTTTTTTCTTACCAAGAGATTTTTTCTTTATTTAAAAAAGAAGAAATACCTTTTTTACAATCTGCTGATTCTCTTGCTTTAGCATTTTCTTGTACAGCAATATCTAATGCCTCTTCAATTGGTAAATGCCAAGTAGAGTTTAATAATTTCTTTGTGTTCATTTTTGCCTCCAAAGAAGTTTCTGAAATTAATTTAAAAGCAAAACTTTCTACTTCTTCATCTAAATTAGCTTCGGTTGTAGTTCCGTTTATCAATCCATATTCTAATGCTTTATCAGCTGTTATGGTTTGCGCAGAAAGTAATAATTGTTTTGCTTTTCCCTCTCCAATTTTTCTAGCTAAAAAAATGCTAACAATTGCAGGTATAAAGCCAATTTTTACTTCGGAATAACAAAATTTCGTATTGTTAGCAGCAAAAGAAAAATCACATAAAGTAGCTAATCCACATCCTCCAGCAATAGCGGCACCATGTACACTAGCAATAATTACTTTCGGGAAAGTGTATATTTTATAAAATAATTCTTTTAATGCATTAGAGTCGTTTACATTTTCATCAAAAGAGAAATTCTGAAGATTTTGTATGTACTGTAAATCGGCACCAGCACAAAAGGCTTTTCCTGCACCTTTTAATACAACAGCACTTACTTCTTCGTCATTTTCGATTTCACTTAAAACGTTTGATAGTTCAGCAACTAAATCAGCATTTAGGGCATTTCTTTTTTCTGGCCTGTTTAAAGTGATATACGCTATTCGTTGTTTTTTTATAAAAATTAGAAGAGAATTGTCTAACATGTTAATTGTTATTTAATTGGTGATAAATAGCATCGATTAAACAACTAATATCTATTATTTTCACTGCGAATCAAAACACCTTATATCAATCATAAATTAATCTTACTAACCATTATGAAATCAGATATTGAAATAGCACGATCAACAATCTTAAAAAAAATTATAGAAGTTGGTAACGGAATTGGCATTGCTGATGAAAACATCATTCCTTACGGACACTATATGGCTAAAGTACCTTATGAGGTAATAAACCAAGAAGAGATCAAAAAGAAAAAGCTAATACTAGTTACAGCTATTACACCAACAAGAGCAGGTATTGGAAAAACAACAACATCTGTGGGTTTAGCTCTTGGCTTACAAAAATTGGGTAAAAATGCTATTCCTGCTTTAAGAGAACCCTCATTAGGTGTTTGTTTTGGTATGAAAGGAGGAGCAGCAGGTGGCGGTCATGCACAAGTTTTACCAATGGAAGATATTAATCTTCATTTTACAGGTGATTTTCATGCGGTAACCTCTGCCAATAATATGATTTCTGCATTAGTAGATAATCATCAACACTTTGAAAGAGCTTCTGGCAAGCAGTTAAAATCAATTAATTGGAGGAGAGTTCTTGATGTAAATGATAGAACATTAAGACAAATTGTTACAGGATTAGGTGGTATTGGAAATGGAGATGTGGCTGAGGCCGGTTTTGATATTACTCCTGCATCGGAACTAATGGCTATTTTATGTTTAGCAGAATCAAAAGAAGATTTAGAGGATCGAATTGGTAACATTTACTTAGGCTATGATCATAATAACGATCCTGTTTATGTAAAAGATTTGGATATCCAGGGAGCAATGGCTGTACTTTTGAAAGATGCTATTCACCCTAACTTAGTTCAAACTACAGAGAATTCCCCTGCGTTTATACATGGAGGGCCTTTTGCAAATATTGCACATGGTTGTAATTCTGTTTTAGCTACTAAAATGGCCATGCAACATGCAGAGTATACTATTACAGAGGCTGGTTTTGGTGCTGACTTAGGTGCTGAAAAGTTTTTTAATATTAAGTGTAGAAATGCTAGCTTAAAACCTGACTTAACTGTAATTGTAGCAACATCACAAGCATTAAAATTACATGGAGGTGTTGCACTAGAAGATATAAAATCGCCAAATTTAGTTGGTTTAAAGAAAGGTATGCTTAATCTAGAACGTCATATAGAAAATATGAAAGGTTTTGGGCAAACGGTTTTAGTTACTTTTAATCAGTATTCTTTTGATACGGATGAAGAAATGGAATTTGTAGCATCTTGGTGTAAAGAACGTGATGTAGAATTTGCCATAAATGATAGCTTTGCCAAAGGGGGGAAAGGTGCAGTTGATTTAGCTCAGAAAGTAATAGATTTAATTGATACAAAACCTTCTGGACCATTACAATTTACTTATGAACTAGATGATTCTATTTACAATAAATTAGATAAAATTGCGAAGAAGATTTATAGAGCAGATGGCATAAAATTAGATAATAAGGCTTTAAAGAAATTGAAGCGTATTGAAAAATACGGGATGGATAATTTACCCGTTTGTATTGCAAAAACTCAAAGTTCATTTACAGACGATGCTAAAATACTTGGTGCACCAAATGGTGGATTTCATATCCATTTTGAAGATTTATTAATCAACAATGGAGCTGGTTTTATTGTAGCTAGGGCAGGGAGTATTATGCGAATGCCAGGTTTACCACGTGTACCACAAGCCAATAAAATAAAGTTTATTGACGGGAATATTGAAGGATTAAGCTAAAATAAAAAGAGCGTTGATTTAGATATCAACGCTCTTTTTTATAGTATTAACTATATTTTATTTGAAGGTATTTGATTGTACCTTCAATATCTCTTGATCTAATTGGTTCTCCTAGTGCTTCGAATTTCCAATTTCCATCTAATTTATATAACCTTCCCATAATCATGGATACATATCCAGCAAATTCTTGATCAGATGATAAGTTAAATGTCGCCAGTATCTCGTTTTTAGTATACATTCTTACTTCTGAAAAAGGAATTGTAGCAAAGTCCTGTTTTTTGTAAGAGTTAAGGTATAAAAATATTTGATCTATATCAGGCTGTACTTCATCAAGATGAATTTGAATTGTTTCATTATCTAAACCATCATCTTCGCCATCATCACCTTCTAGGTCATCACCTGTATGTGTAACAGCACCATCAGGAGAGGTTAACTCGTTGTAATAAACAGTATAAATTTCATTCATTTCTTTATCGAATGCACTTATACTAGCATCTAAATCAACATTTACTTTATGGTTTATTAAACCAAATAAAGCTTTACCCTGTATAGCTCCCCAATTTACGCCTACTCTTAAAAAATCTAACTTATTGCCATCTTTCTTCATCAAAGAAATTTTACTTCCTTTAGAGAGTGATATTCCGGACTTTTTTGTTAGTGATGTATTCATACTTGCAATGATATTTTTCTATGTGCTAATTTATTAGAGAACAATAGTGTGCTTAAGTTTAAGCATATTTATCAACGTAACCTTGTAATCCAATTTTAGATCCAATGCCAGAAGCAACAAAGTTCCATTCTTTTCCATTTCTGATAAGACGGCCAAATTCCATATCTGTTACACTTTTAAAGTTATCATCGTCTAAATTATAACGGATAATTTCTCTTTGTGTATCAATATCTACAATTCTAATATAAGCATTTGATAACATACCAAAGTGATGTCTTAAAACATCAGCATTGTGTATAGATGCAACAAAAACAAGTTCTGTTACAGCATCAGATATATTAGATAAATGGGCAAGGATCATTTCATCATCTCCTTCACCTTTTCCAGTTCTATTATCACCAGTATGCTCAATGCTATTATCAGGTGATTTTAAGTTATTAAAGAAAACAAAGAATTCATCTGCAGGTAATTTTCCAGTTGCATCAATCATAAAAACTGAAGCATCAAGGTCTACAGTGTTGCCAGGTACCATATCCCAACCAAGGCCAACCATTATTTTATCAAGGTTTCCATCGTCTTTAGAAAGATTGAATCTTCCACCTTTTTTTAAGGAAATACTCATATACGCTCGTGAATAGAAGTTAATTAAGTCTGTTTAATCAACGAATAATTTGGATTAAAGTTGTAGTTAAAGCCAAGAAAATTTTCAATGTATTAAAGAGCAACTTATTATTTTATCCGTTTCTAAAGTTTTAGATAAGTAATATGTCGTTATTGATATTTTACTTACCTATAAATATAGAAGTTCAGTTTATTTTTTATTAAAAAAATCATCAATTTTCTGATCATTATCTGTCTTTTCTTTTTTATTGAAAAAATTATCTATCAGATTATTGTTTGTTTGTTCTTCAATAGTAGAGCTTTTTTCTTTAAAGAAATTTGTAATTTTACTAGAAGAGTTATCTTTTGCAATAGACGTATCTAGCATCTGATTTATTTCCATTTCGAGTAGATCATTTTCTTCATAAATCTTATTATCTAGAAGTTTATGACTTAATTCTTCAAGAAATTCTTTTACATCAAAATCTTTTTCTTGTGGGTGTCCTTTAATTTGAATAATCTTAGCTGAGATCGCTTCAATTTGAAAATCAAGAGTAGAAATGTCACAAGCAAACTGTAATATTTCAGTTTCTAATTGCTCAATAATATCCTTGTACTTTATTATTTCAGATTTTAAGGAGTTGCCATACTCATTCAATTGCATTGCTTTACCTCGGCTGTTTTGCTCTAGTTGTGCTTTTATATCAAAATCATTTTTTAGGATGTGCTTATTAATAGTTTCACTTTTTTCTTCTAATTGTTTACACTGGTTTTTTGCTTTTAAGTGATAGCTAACTGTTAAAGATTTTTGTGTCTTTAACTCATGTAAACTACTATTCAAATCCACAATTGGAGAAGAATGCTTATTAGAGTTGATAATTTGTTTAAAGCGGTTCCACATAAGACAGCAATAGGAAAGTATTAAAAGAGTTTCTTTTACACACTATAGCTCATTCAGCTCTTCACGTAATTTTAGTAAAGCATCATGATGTTTGGCTGTTTCTTCGTAACCAACATCAACAATTTCGCTCAATTTATCTGGGTGTGTATCGAAAGTATTAAAATTAATTAAATCTTGTGGGAAAATCGCTATGTCACAGTCATTTAATTTATGTAACTCCTCTTTGTCTCCTTTTAAAGATAAAGCTCTTAAAGCTACTTTTTGAACGCTATTTAATTCACTTTTATCATAAGTTCTAATAGGCGATACATAAACACCAATAACTTTTTCGCATTTATTTCTAATAACATCAAGGGGAAAGTGGTTTAGAATTCCACCATCACTATAGATAATATCATCTATTTCCATTGGAGAAAATACAAAAGGATAAGCTGAAGACGCAAGAACGGCATCTACAATAGAACCTGTACTAAAGATTTTTTCTTCTGCATTTTGCATATCTGTAGCAACTACAAAAAGATCTTTCTCACAAGCATCAAAGTCATCTTTCTTTATTATAGTTTTAAAGTCGTCTTTTAAAGATTTAGGATTAATAATTCCTTTAAAAGTCATATGAGGCTTAAAAAAAGCTCTTTTTTTCCAATTAAATAAATCTGTTTTTATAAAAAAGTCTTGAATCTCAGTAAGTGGAGTTCCATAAGCATACATAGAACCGACAATAGATCCTGCGCTTGTACCTGCAACTGCATCTGGAATAATGCCTAGCTCTTTTAGGTAGAATAGAACACCAATATGTGCTAAACCTTTTGCCCCTCCACCAGATAAAACTAAACCTAGTTTATATGGCTTTTTATTACTTGTGCTCATTTATTAAATTTTCTAGGTTAGTAACTATACTTGTTCTTAGTGAAACTAATTTGTTGTATTTCTCTTTATTAAAAGCTGATAAAAAAAAGACTCTGCTATCTGAAGCTACTTTTTTATAAAATTGATACATAAAGAAGGAAAGATATGTTAGTATTGGAAATACCAAGAATATACAGAAATTAGTTATACCATTAATTGCTAAAAACTGATTTAAAATAAAGATATATATACCATAAAATATGGGATAAAATATACCAAATAAGGTAATCATGTTTGCCCCCCATACTTCTATTTCATCAGAAGATTTTTGTCCTAAATACTTAGATAGTTTATAAGGTGTATAATTGATTAACCAACTTATTATATAAATAGGATAAACAGTTAAAGCAAATATAAACTTTAATGTAAATAGAACTGCGTTTTTATTTCCAGAAGCTGCTTTCCAAAGACTTTGATCATCTATTTTATAGCTTTTTAAAAGAGCATTGTATTTGGTGAGTTTAGTGTTGATATTTTGAATTGAACTTTTACTAGAGGTGTTTATAATTTCTACTCCTTTTCTTAAATTTTCGAAGTATTTTTTTAATGATTTTTTTCTACCCCATCCATTTGTAGGTTCTTCGTTTAGCATTACTAATGCACTTTTTAGATTATCTTCTTCTTCTAAATCATTAAGCGTAAAATACCTTTCTAACAGACGTTCTTTAATAATACTTGTTACTTTTTTTGTTGCTTTATTGGGGTTCTCTTTATATTCTTCTTGGTAATCTTTAACACATATTGCAGGTGCGATATCTATAGATACGCTAGGTAGTAATTGTGTTGCATGGGTATAATTTAAAGCTACAGGTACTATATGAACACCCAAATTAAAATTGTTACTGTCTTCTGCTTCGAAACCAATACGGGCAGTTCCAGATTTTAAAGGGCGTAATTTACGTTCCCAGATACTCGTTCCTTCTGTGAAAATTAAAAGACATTGATTTTTTTCTAATGTTTTTACACAGCTAGCAAACATACTTTTATTAGAAAAACCTTCACCTTGTGGACCGTCTTGTTTTCGAACAACAGGGATCATGTTTAATTTACCAAAAAACCATTTTTTAAATGGAGTATTAAAAACGGTAGACTTTGTTAGAAAATGAAGCGGTCTTGTAAAAGTTGTTCCCATTACTACAGCATCCATGTGCATTAGTGGGTGTGTAACTGCAAAAATGAGTGGTTTATCTTTTGGAATATTTTCCCAACCGTTTTTTTCAACTTTATAAAATACAAGATTAGTATAGATGTGCTTTATAATGTTTTTTATAAATGTGTATAATGTAAAGTTCATAAGGGAGTAGCTTTAAGAATTTACGATAGAAAGTATTTCTTTTAATTCTTGCTCTTTAAGGATTTGAATATCTTTTCCTTGTTGATTTAAGGTTCTTACTTTCTGTAATTTACTTGGTCCGGGGTCTTCTCCAACCATTACTAAATTAGTTTGACCAGAAATGTTTGTATTTATTTTAGCACCTAAACCTTTTAATATGGTAGCTAATTCTAATCTCTCCCAAGTATCAAAAACACCAGTAATAACCACTTTTTGTCTATAAAAAGGACTATCAGGATCTGCATTATCAAAATCAGGTCTTAATATTTCACCAGATAGTTGAGTGCGGTACGGAGCAGTTTTTTTCTTCTTTTTAAATGGATTTTTTTCAAAAACAGGAAGCTGCTTTTCGGATAATAACTCTATATACATTTTAGCACATGCTTCTGCATCAGCAAGTGCATCGTGGTGTTTTAATTCCCAACCATAGGTATAGCAAATATCATCTAAAGCGGCACCTGTAAGTTTATAAGTACAATCGTATTCAAAAGAGGGGATATCAAGATCATAGAGTTCTAATGTCTGTTCTAATGCCGAAACATCAAAACCAGCATTATGAGCAACAATAAGTTGACCTTCAATATAGGGTTTCATTTCATCCCAGATATCAAACAAACTAGGAGCATTAGCCGTCATTTCTGCCGTAATTCCATGAATTGTAGTATTAAAAGCATGGTACCTATTATCTGGTGGGCGAATTAAAGACTCGTACCTATCTATAATAACACCATTCTTTACACGTACAATACCCACTTGGCAAATACTCCATCTAGCACCATGTGCCGTTTCAAAATCTATTGCTGTAAACTCCATTTATTCTATATCCTCTTCTGAACTTACAAAGTTCAGCATTTCTTATGATCATTAGTAATGAACTTAATCAGCAAATGTAAGTATTAAGAAAGATTAAGTTGTATTTTAATTTAAACAAAAAAAATCACCTTACTTTTTTGGTAAGGTGATCATTAGAAATGTATTCAATATTACATTTACTGTTGAATATATCTTTTGACAATTTTTTCATTCCCTGATTGAATAACTATTAAATAATTACCAGGGTATAAAGTTGTTCTTGTTTCTAAATTATATAATAAACTTTCTGGAGAATCTTGAATTGTATCTTGAAAGATCATTCTGCCAGATTTATCAATTACACTTAGTTGAATACTATTACCTAAAGATAAACCATCTAGTTGTATTTTTGAACCATCTGCTGATGGATTAGGAAATATATTGGCAGTTAATGATTTCTCTACTCCATTAGGATAAACAGTTAAAGGACCAAATTCTTCGTAAGCTTCATCAAAATCAACCTGTACTAATTTATAGTAAGTGACAGCCGTTAATAAATCGTTGTCTACAAATTTATAATCTCTTTTTACATTAGAATTACCTGCAGCATCTAAAGTTGCTAATACCTCCCAATTTCTTTTGTCATTAGAACGCATTACATCAAAATGAGATGCATTTTGCTCTGAGGCTGTAGACCATGTAAGTGTTGTGTTGTTTGGATTTACAGTTGCTTCGAAAGAAATTAGTTCTACTGGGAGATCTGAGACTCTATCTGCTACAGAATTTGCCAAAATAAAATCTCTATGATCTTCAATTCCTAGATCGTCATCACCTTCAATATATATGCCATCGTGAGATCCAGTTGAAACACTAGGTGTTCCTAGTCCTGATGTTGACCCTGCATAAATAGTACCTTTATTTGCTACTACTAATGAAGATCCTACTCCATTACTAGCAAAATCACCAGTAACAATTAAATATGCAGATTTAAAATTACCTCCTCCACCGATAGTGATATTATTATTTCCACTTAAACTTAAATTACCATTAATAATGAAAAATGCTTCACTTTCAATAGTTAAGCTAGCTCCTTCATTTAAAGTTATATTTCCATTAATTTGTACATAGTTATCGACATTACCTGTAGTTTTAATTTCTAATGTAATATTGTTGTTTATTATTAAGTCATATCCAGATAATACAGAATACTCCACCAATCCATTAAGACTACAATCAGATGTAATAGTAATTGTTTTTTCTACATCATCTTGTGTAGTAGGAGAACAAAATTGGGCATATATATTATTAGTAAAAATAAATAGAAGTAATGTAAAGAATTTATGCATGATGTAATATTTAAAGCCTGTATAGAATGTTTAAGAATACAAGAAGTTTAATTTCTTCCTTGGGTCACGTAATATTGGGGAATTAGGTTTGAATTATATTACTGTTTACACCAATTATGAAGAAGAATCTTTATTAAATGCAAATAAACGTAAACTAATTTTACTTTCAAATTGTTTTAATAACTAATATTTAGTTGATGTAGGTTTTTCTTGTAGGATGGTAAATTATTTGGAACTTTTTGCTAATTAGGTAATTAAATGAGTGTTTATTCATTATTGGTAGTGTTATGGGATTATTGAAAATATTCTTTTATAAACCGATTTTCTCATATACCAATCTTTTGATTTATCTTACAAAATCATTTATCAATCAATAAAACTATTATGCAAATTATTATTTCTATTCTAATTGTTATTGTCGCTCTTTTACATCTTTATTTTCTTTATTTTGAGATGTTTGCTTGGGAAACAAAAGGGAGGAAAGTTTTCAATAAATTCCCTAAAGAGCTTTTTTCTAGTACTAAAGAGATGGCAGCCAATCAAGGGTTGTATAATGGTTTTTTGGCAGCGGGTTTAATTTGGTCACTTCTAATTTCTTCATCAGAATGGGCAGATAATGTAGCTTTATTCTTTTTAAGTTGTGTAACCGTAGCTGGGATTTATGGAGCCTATTCTGTTGATAAAAAAATCTTTTTTGTTCAAGGAGTACCTGCAGTTATTACTATCATTTTTATTCTTTTGAAATAATGGATACACTAACTCAAGAAATAAAAAAATGTGAGATTTGTGTTGGTAAAATTCCAAATCCTCCGCACCCTGTATTTTCATTTCATCCAAAATGTAAAATTATTATTGTAGGACAGGCACCTGGAGCTGTTGTAGATAGAACGGGAATTCCTTGGGATGATAAGAGTGGCGAAAACCTTAGAAAATGGATGGGGGTGACCAATGAAGAATTTTATGATAAAGAAACGATAGCTATTTTACCAATGGGGTTTTGTTTTCCGGGTACGGGTAAATCTGGTGATCTACCTCCAAGAAAAGAATGTGCCCCAAAATGGCATACAGAAATTCTACCTTTATTAACTAATGTAGAGCTTATATTACTTGTAGGTAAATATGCTCAGGATTATTATTTGAAAGGTATATCGAAAAAGAATCTCACGGTGACAGTTAAAAATTATGCAGAATATCTTCCTAAATTCTTTGTACTGCCTCATCCATCGCCAAGAAATAATATTTGGATGAAAAAAAATGCTTGGTTTAAAGAAGATGTTCTTCCTACTTTTAAGGTATTAATCAAGTCAATTTTACAAAAATGAAATTAGAGACCAACCGTTTACTATTAAGGTCAATTGATTTAAATGATGCACCAGATTTTTTCTCGTATAGATCTGATACTGAAGCTAACAAATACCAAAGCTTCGTTCCTGTGGTTCTTAAAGAAGCAGAACAGCTTATATTAAGATTACCAACTGACTTTAATAAAATAGGTACGTGGTTTCAATTGGGGATTTGTAAAAAAGGAGAAGATAATTTAATAGGTGATATTGGCGTTCATTTTATAGATAATGAACAGGTAGAGATAGGAATTACTTTGTCAAAAGATGAACAAAGAAAAGGTTTTGCAAAAGAAGCTTTAACGGTACTATTTGATTTCCTTTTTAAGGAATTAAACAAACATAGAATAACGGCTTCTGTAGATCCAGCTAATGTTGATTCTCTTAAATTAATGGAGAAATTAGGAATGAGAAAAGAGGCACATCATATACAAAGCTTATTCTTTAAAGGAGAGTGGGTAGACGATATTATTTTTGCACTTTTAAAGAAAGAATGGAAATAAAATAATGGGAGAATATTATCATACAGAACAATCTGTTAAAGAGTATATCCAGATGGCAAAGGATGTAAATAGTGAAAATTTAATCAGACTGTTTGAAAATGTGCTTAAAAAAGGAGATGCAGTTTTAGAAATTGGTTCTGGTCCAGGTACTGATTGGAGTATTTTAAATGTATCTTTTAAAACAATTGGTTCTGATTTTTCGAAAGAGTTTCTTCATCATTTAAAGGAAAAATTCCCTGAAGGTGAGTTTTTAGAATTAGATGCCATTACATTAAAAACAGCAATAAATTTTGATGGAATATATGCCAACAAAGTATTACAACATCTGACAGATAAAGAAATCGAAATGTCTGTAGAAAGGCAGGCAGTACTTTTAAATGATGGAGGAGTAGTTTGTCACTCTTATTGGTATGGAGAAGGTGATGAAAACTTTAAAGGGATGTATGTGAACTATCAAGACGAAAAACGCTTATTAGAAATTTACACACCTTATTTTGAAGTTTTGAAATTAGAAAAATACAAAGAATTTGATAAAGATGATTCGATTGTAATCATTGGAAGAAAAAAATAAGAACATAAAAAAGCCTCTGATTTTATTATTAAATCAGAGGCAATCTATATAAATAACTTAGAACAGTTTAGACTTCATCATAAGCCCATTCAATACCTGATTTAGTATCTTTTACAACAACTCCCATCTCTTTTAATTGAGCACGAATTGCATCAACTTTATCGTAATCACGTGTATCTTTTGCTACACTGTAATCTTTTAAAATATAGTCTAAAGCAGTAAAAAACTGATCAGGTGTTTCTTCCTTTAATCCCAATACATCCTCAATAAAAGTGATATAGGTAGAGAGCATATCATTGAATGCTTTTTCTCCTAATTGTGCAGCAGGAATATTACCAGTATGTACAGCATTTATTTTCTTTAATAAGTTGAAAATACCTGCCATTGCAACTGCAGTATTGAAATCATCATTCATACCTCTATAAATAGAATTGATGATACTTTCAATATTCTTTTCTTGCTTCTGATTTACCGCTACATTTTCGTCTGCATCATACTGCATACTCTTCGCTAAACGTAAACCATTCATCACCTTACGGTAGCCTTTACGAGCAGCCTGAAGAGCTTCATTAGAAAAATCTATCGTACTTCTGTATTGAGCTTGCAAAACAAAGAAACGGATTGTCATAGGACTGTAAGCTTCTTCTAATAACTCGTGGTTTCCAGCAAATAACTCTTCTAGTGTAATAAAGTTACCCAATGATTTACCCATCTTCTGACCGTTGATGGTAATTAAATTATTGTGTAACCAATATTTTGCAGGAGCAACATGATTACATGCTTCAGATTGAGCAATTTCTGCTTCGTGATGAGGGAATTTTAAATCCATTCCACCACCATGTATATCAAATTGATTGCCTAAATATTTTGCAGACATTGCAGAACATTCAAGGTGCCATCCAGGAAAACCAACAGACCAAGGAGAATTCCAACGCATGATGTGTTGAGGTTCAGCCTTTTTCCATAAAGCAAAATCTACATGGTTTTTCTTATCACTTCCACCATCTAAATCACGTGTTCCCTCTAGCATATCTTCTAGTTTTCTACCAGAAAGAATACCATAAGGTTTGTCTTCGTTGTATTTAACTACATCAAAATACACCGACCCGTTAGATTCGTAACCATATCCAGCTTCAATAATCTTTTCGATCATTTCTATTTGCTCAATAATATGGCCAGTTGCACGAGGTTCAATACTTGGAGGAAGTACATTTAAAGCAGCCATATCTTTGTGGTATCTATCTGTATAGAATTGCACCACTTCCATAGGTTCGATTTGCTCTAATTTTGCTTTTTTCGCAATTTTATCTTCTCCTTCGTCTGCATCTCCAACTAAATGCCCAACATCTGTGATATTACGAACATAACGCACCTTAAAATCTTGGTGTTTTAAGTATCTAAAAATAACATCAAAAGTTATAGCAGGTCTAGAATGCCCTAAATGCGCATCGCCATAAACTGTAGGCCCACAAACGTACATTCCAACAAATGGAGGGTTGATAGGTTCAAAAAGCTCTTTCTTTCCAGAAAGTGTGTTATAAACTTTCAGTTGTTTTCTTAAATCTAGTTGCATGTTCGCAATATTTATATGGATTTTAGCGGAAAGCACAAAGATGCAAATATTCTCTGAGACAAATACAGAGAACTTCCTTCGACTTTTACCGATAAAAAAGAATTCAAAAATTGATTTTACAGGGGGTAATTATCCTTGCACAGAAGTTATGCAAGTTTTGATACTGAGTATCAACAACATCGTAATAAGATGATATATCTAGGGGCGATATGTAGGATGCTTTTCATAAATTACCTTGAATTATACTTCAAAAGTAAAAAAAATAATTGATTAGAAAATGAAAAAGGCATTATTTCAATGGAGTGGAGGTAAAGATTCTTCATTTGCGCTGTTTAAAGCAATAAAAGAATGGGAAGTTGTTGGTTTATTTACTTCACTTTCTGAAGAATACAAACGTATTAGTATGCATGGTGTGCAAGAAGCACTACTAGATAAACAAGCAAAGTCTATTAATTTACCTTTGTATAAAATGTATTTGGCAGAAGATGTTGGTATGGAAACATATGATAGAGAATTGGCAAATCATTTAAAACCTTTTGTTGATAAAGGAATTGAAGATTTAATTCTTGGGGATATCTTTTTAGAAGACTTAAGGAAATATAGAGAAGATAAAATGGCTGAAGTCGGCCTAAAATGTCAATTTCCACTTTGGGGAGGAAATACGTTACAATTGTATAAGGATTTTGTTAATGCAGGTTTTAAGGCTGTAACAGTTGCAGTTAACGATACAATGGGTGAGAAATTTATTGGAAGAGTTTTAGATATGGACTTTTTAAATGATTTACCTGAGGGAATTGACCCCTGTGGTGAAAATGGTGAATTCCATACTTTTGTGTTTGATGGTCCAATTTTTAATCAACCAATAGACTTTAAGATTGGTGATAAGATTATAAGAGAATATAATTACAAAGATGCAGAAGGGAATGAAATCAATTCAAAGTTTCATTTTTGTGATCTTCAACCTTAGATTAATGTTAACTGCGGAGATTTAGAACACGATAAATCCGATATGTGACGCATGATAAACTCATGCAACCGTGTCGGTTTTTTATTGGCTATTTTTTCGTAGTTATTATTAATATTCGTTTTACTTTTACTGAAGCTTTCAGCAAAATGAAAAATAAGTAATTTGTTTATTTCACTAGATGTTAACCCTTTCTCTTTTAGAGATTTAATAAATAATTTTGTGTTTGGTTGGATCTCTATATCTCTTGATAAAACGGCTGTTAGTTTTGCACAAACTTCCATAAAATCTTTATTTTCATCCCCTGTTAGTTCCATTGTAGAGTTTTCATAATTGGTCATATCATGAAGAATTTTGGTAATTACATAACCAACATTTCTTGCGTCTATCCAATTAATTTTACTGCTATACCCTGGAATAGCAACACACTGATTGCTTTTAATATCATCTAAGAAAAAAGTAGTTAAGTTTTGCATAAAATAAGAAGGAGCAACAATTGTATATTTTAACCCACTTTTTTTTATTAAACTCTCTACCTTATTGTGAGGAACAAAAAAACTAAAATTTGATTTTTTAATTGAACAAAATATAATCTCCTTTACATGTTCTTTTTTACAGACATCTAGAAAAGTAATAAAAGTATTCTTTACAGATTTAATTGCACGAGGAAAAACTAAAAAAACAGTATCAATATTTTTTAAAGCACTTGAAAAAGTATTCACATCATTTAAATCAAGATAACGGTATTCGTGTTTTTCTGCACTACTCTCTTGTCTTCCACCTTCAATAATTTGGTGAGAATAGTCTCTAGAAAGGTAACGCATTACTTCTTGACCAATAATACTTTTTGCACCAGTAATTAATATGTTTTTTTCTTTTTTTTGCATCAATACAACTTGAATTCAATTATGAATTGTAAAACTAAATATTGATACGGAGCATCACATTATATATTAACTCATATAAACAGGTTGTTAATGTTTTTTCAGTAAACATATTTAAATGTGAAAAATGAAAATTTATTACATGGTATTTATTGTAGGTTTATAGTATTATTTAAAGAATTGAATACTGTAAATAACTATATTCCATAGAATAAGGCATTATTTGGTCTTTATCGGTTATGATTAAACCTTACTTATGTTTTGACAAAATAAAAGCGACTCCTATTAAATAGAAGTCGCTAATTTTATAAAACCGTATGCTATATTTTATTTCAAAGCATCTAGTAAGATTTCAACAGGGTGAAGTGCTTCTCGCTCTGTTCCATCTTTAATTTGATGTCTACAGCTTGTACCTGCTGCTGCAATAATTACATCACTTGGTTGTTTTCGAATTGTTGGGAATAATACTAATTCTCCAACATCCATAGAAACTTTATAGTGTTCTTTTTCATATCCAAACGAACCTGCCATACCGCAACATCCCGAAGGAATAATTTGAACTTTATAGTTCTTAGGTAAACCTAACATTTGCTTACCTGTAACTTGAGTACCCGTAGCTTTTTGTTGGCAGTGAGTATGAAGTTTAATTAATTTTTCCTCTTCAGTAAATTGATCAGAAGAAATATTTCCTGCTTTCACTTCTCTTGCAATAAACTCATCAATCATTAGAGCATTATCAGCTAGATTACGAGCATCCTCTTTTTGGTGGGCGTGTACCAGATCAGGATATTCATCTCTAAATGCCATGATTGTAGATGGTTCAATACCAATAAGAGGAGTTTCTTCGCTGATATAATCTTTTAGCATATCTACATTAGTACATGCTAAATCTTTTGCTTCTTTTACAAATCCTTTAGAAAGGAAAGTTCTTCCACTTTCTACGTGAGGTTTCCAAAGTACTTCGTAGCCTAAAGCTTCTAATAACTCAATAGTTTTTAAGCCAAGAGGTGTATCATTGAAGTTGGTAAATTCATCGCAGAAGATATATACTGTACCTTTTTGAGCAGCTTTTGGAGTTCTTTTCTTTAACCAACTTTTGAAAGTGTGCTTATGAATTTTAGGAACATCTCTTTCTTGTGCAAACCCTGTAATTGATTTAAAAATACTACCAGTTAATGGATTACTAATAGCAAAATTAAATAATGAAGGTGTTGCTGCTGCTATTTGCGTTAAACGAGGGAAATAAGCAATCATTTTAGCTCTCATTGGTGCCCCGTTTGCTTCGTAATATTGTTGAAGGAACTCTGCCTTAAGTTTTGCAATATCTACATTTGATGGACATTCAGATTTACACCCTTTACAAGAAAGGCAAAGGTCCATCACTTCATAAATTTCTTTATGATTAAAATTATTGATCTTGTAAGGAGCACGTAAATATTCCCTTAATATATTTGCTCTTGCACGAGTAGTGTTTTTCTCGTTACGTGTAGCCATATAACTAGGGCACATTGTACCACCAGTCACTTCGGTTTTTCTACACGCACCAGCACCATTACAAAACTCAGCTGCTCTTAATACGCCATGTGCATCGCTAAAGTCAAAAGTTGTTTTAATATCTGGAGTTTCTATACCAGGCATAAAACGTAAACTTTCGTTCATTGGCGGTGTATCAACAATCTTATTAGGGTTGAATATATTTTTACTATCCCAAGAACGTTTCACCTGTTCAACAAGTTTAAAGTTCTTCGTTCCAATCATAGATTCAATAAATTCTCCACGTAAACGTCCGTCACCATGCTCACCACTTAAAGAACCATTAAATTTCTTTACAAGTTTAGCAATGTCCTCTGCAATTGTTTTGAACATTTTATTGCCCTCTTCTGTCTTTAAATCAAGAATTGGACGTAAGTGAAGTTCTCCAGATCCTGCATGTGCATAATGTACACATGTAAGGTTCCTTTGTTTTAGAATTTCGTTAAACTCTGCAATGTATTCGGGTAAATCCTCTACATCTACTGCAGTATCTTCAATTACAGGTGCTGCTTTTGGATCACCAGGTACATTAGATAGTAAACCAAGACCCGCTTTTCGCAAATCCCAAACACGTTTTACATCTCCACCTTCTACTAGTTTGTAGAAGTTACCCATTCCTTGTGCCTTGTAAGCATCTTCTAGCTCTTTAGCAACTTTACGCATTTCTTCTTCAGAATCACGAGCAATTTCTGTGACTAATACAGCTGCAGGGTCTCCGTTTAAGAAAAATCTATTTTGACGGTGTTCAATACTATTTTTTGTACAATCAAGGATATATTTATCCATTAATTCTACAGCAGTAGGATCAAACTTTAAAGATACTAAATTGGCTTTTAATGCAGCATCAATAGAATCAAATTGAGCACATAAAACACCTTTAAATTGGGGTGGAGTAGGGTTACAATGTAATTTAATTTCAGTCATAAAGATTAAAGTACCTTCAGAACCTGCAATTAATTCACAGAAGTTAAATGGTTTACCATTTGGGTTAAATGGCTGCATTAATGCAAGAAGATCAATAGCATATCCAGTATTTCTTCTTGGAATAGAAGGTTTAGGAAACTCTTTAGCAATTTCTTTTCTTACTTCTTCTGGTAAAAGCATTTCTTTTACCTCTTTATAAAGTTGCCCCTCTAAAGTGTTCAGCTTTGTTTTTTCTTCAAATTCTTCTGGAGTAACATCTTTAAAAGTCACTTCAGAACCATCACTTAAAAAACCTTTTATTTCTAATAAATGATCTCTAGTAGACCCATATTGTACAGAGTTAGAACCGCATGAGTTGTTACCAACCATACCACCAACCATTGCTCTATTAGCAGTTGATGTTTCGGGTCCAAAAAACAACCCTTCACTAGCAATGTGTTTATTAAGTTCGTCACGAACAACACCAGGTTGAACTCTGACCCAACTTTCTTCTTTATTAACTTCTAATATTTTTGTGAATGTGCGAGAAACATCGACAACAATACCATTTCCTACAACCTGTCCTGCTAAAGATGTACCAGCAGTTCTTGGTATTAGAGATGTATTGTGCTTATCTGCAAATTCTATAAGTGTCTTTAAATCGCTATCATTTTTAGGAAAAGCGACAGCAAGGGGAAGCTCTCTATATGCAGAAGCATCTGTAGAATAAAGAGTACGCATTACATCATCATAATGTAAAGTTCCTTGAAGTTGGCTATCTAATCTCTGTAGATATCTTTTGTCAATGTTTAATTTAGCCGTCATAATTTCCAATTAAAAACGTGATAAGTTAATGTTAGTAGTGTTTACGATCTAGATTTGATTAGCCTATGTGAATTACAAATATACTATTAATGTATGAATAAGACAGTTGTAAGAAAGTATATTTTATTTTAGTAAAAGAAATAGTACAATTAAAATATTTGGCATCATTTTTTCATTTTTTATACTTACATTAAAATTATGGATCAACTATTACGTTGTATTTATAGTTATAGTAAGTGTATGACGCTTTATTACAAGCCTTTTTGATTATTTTATTTATGCTATCATTTTTTAAAATAGTGCTGAAAATCAGTGTATTAATTACCCTATGGGTTTTTTCTACAAGTGTTTCTTATGCACAATATTATGATGATGAAGAACTACTTGAAGATCCTCTAGTTAAACCACGTATTTGGTCGCAATTAAAGCAAAACCCCACTGATGAATATTTGTGGAGTAGATATTTTGGAAAAGACCTTTTTGATATTACTCCAGATGAATATCAGCTTTATGAAATTCTTAAAAATGATTTAATGAATCAAGATCAAGGATATCAGCAAGAATTAGAACAGGCCAAAATAGAAAGAAAAATTGCCCAACAAGCATATACAAAAAATGACTATGCTGTTTGGACAGAAAATATTAGTTTAAACTTTGGACAAATAGAAGTGTACTTTACAGAGAAATTTAGTGCTATGGGAAGTGAATATGTTCCATATCATGAATTATACCCCGAAGAAGAGTATAACTTAACCAAATGGGTGGATGAACATGAAGCTCGTTTAGAGGAGTTGGAAGAAATTAATATGATAAATAACGGTGACTATTAAATTAGTTGAAAGTGCCAGAAGCACTTCAATTTTATATATGATAACTACCTTTACAATCTATCTTTAATGCTTTTTAGCGATAATTTTCTTTTGATTGAAAAAAAGAGATAATTGACGTAATTACCTCCATTCAACTACATTTCCCCTGTCTCTTGTGAGTAATTCTTTTGGTACACATTCTTGAATAGTTTTTGATAAAGCATCAATTAAGCTTGCTTTGGCAAAATTTCTTGCGTGTACAATACTTACTTCCCTCATTGGTCTTTCTTCTGTAAATGTTCTAATATGTTCTTGAGCGTCTTCAGAAAGTTCATCAACAGCCAACTCAGGTAATAAGGTAAAACCACCTTCTTTGTCAACTAAACGGATTAATGTTTCTAAGGAACCGCTTTCATAAGAGATTGGTAAATTAGAATTCATCTTATTTTTACTTTGGTAAGAACATAGATTTATCATTTGATCTCTAAAACAATGACCAGCACTCAAAAGCCAGATATCAGGAGAGGTTAAATCTGCTAAACTTACCTCAAGTTGTTTCTCAAATTTATATTCTGGGTTGGTATAAACTAAGATTTCCTCATAAAATAATGGACGTTCAGTAATCCCTTTTTCATTAATTGGAGTTACTAATAGCCCTACATCAATAAGATCTTTATGTAAATGCTGAATAATTTCTTCAGTTTGTAACTCCTTAACTGTTAATTGTAAATTAGGGTATTTTTTAGAAATGCTACCAGCAAAAAGAGGAAGTAAATAAGGTGCTAAAGTAGGAATTATACCCACCTTCAATTCACCATTAATTTCACCTTTATGTTGTAATATTATATCATTTACTTTTTTTGCTTCTGATAATATTACCTTACCCTGTTCAATAATTTTCTTCCCAATTTCTGTAGGGATAATTGGTTGTTTACCTCTATCAAAAATCACCACATCAAGAATATCCTCTAACTTTTTAATTTGCATACTTAATGTAGGCTGAGTTACATTACATTTTTCTGCAGCAATAGAAAAGTTTTGATACTGATCTACTGCAACGATATATTCAAGTTGTGTTATTGTCATAATTTTTTATTCAATTGATAATCAAAAATACCAACTAATTAATTCGAATTAAAAACAATTTATATTATTTGAAGTTTATTGATTGAAGAAAAGTTAAAGAATGTATTATCTTGAGTGATAATTTTTATTAATTGCTGTTTAAACATCGTTTGTTCATAATGATCGTAAAGTATTTTAGAATGTTTATAGATAATAAATATACTATTGTAACTTTGTGATACTCTTTGGTACGAGTTTTTCAGTGTAACACCCTAATTTACGGCGCTTACCATTATTTAATGAAAGTAACAGTATCAAGAAAAGCACATTTTAATGCGGCTCATCGTCTACATAACTCAGCATTGTCTCCAGAAGAGAATACAAAGATATTTGGAAAGTGTAATAACCCGTATTATCATGGACACAATTATGATCTCTATGTAAAAGTTACAGGAGAGATTGATCCAATCACTGGATATGTTATAGATATGAAAATCCTTAAGGATATCATGAAAGAACATGTATTAGATAGATTGGATCATAAAAATTTAAACGAAGAGGTTGATGAGTTCAAAGGCCTAAACCCAACTGCAGAAAATATCTGCGTGGTAATATGGCAGATCTTGAGAGATCAATTGGAAAGTAAGTTTGACCTAAAAGTTATTTTATATGAAACAGAACGAAACTTCGTGGAATACCCTTCAATCTAAGGTTGTCCATCAATCTAATGGAGTGAAGGTTCATATTGAAGAAGATATAGATGAAATAGGTGATAATCATGTAGGAACATCTTACGATACGCCTATGAGAGAGGGAGCCTTTGATCTTTCTGATGACGAGAAAGTTGAAAAGATTTCAGGTCACTTTAAAGAAATAATGGATATTTTAGGCTTAGATCTTAATGATGATAGCTTGAAAGGAACTCCGAAAAGAGTTGCCAAAATGTATGTGAAGGAAATTTTTAGTGGTTTAAACCCTGAAAATAGGCCTGATATCAAACTTTTTGATAATAAATATAAGTATGATGAAATGCTTATTGAGAAGAACATTCATTTCTACTCAAATTGCGAACATCATTTTGTGCCAATTATTGGAATGGCTCATGTAGCTTATATTTCTAATGGACAAGTTATTGGTCTCTCTAAAATCAATAGAATTGTTCAGCATTATGCCAAGCGCCCTCAGGTTCAAGAACGTTTAACAGTGCAAATTGCAGAAGATTTAAAGAAAACCTTAGGTACTGAAGATGTTGCTGTTCTTATTGATGCAAAACACTTGTGTGTATCTATGCGAGGCATTGAAGATACCTACAGTGCAACAGTAACTTCTCACTTTAGTGGTAAATTTAAAGAAGAAGCTACTAGAAAGGAATTCTTAAGTTTGGTGCCGAAATCATCAGATTAGTAAAAAATATATCAGTAGTTTAAGGAGGTTGTTTCAGTTTTGAGACAACCTCTTTTCTTTTTAATCAAATCCTGTTAATTTGTATAGTACTTCAATTTAACATTGAAGTATATTTTTAAGCTTACTATTTAGTTCTTGACTTCAACACCTCTTTATAAAAGAATCTATTAAAAATGATGAAACAATTTCTATTACTTATCTCCCTTTTTCTTTTCACACATTTTGCTACTGCTCAAGTGCATTTTGGTATAGGTGGAGGTGGTTCTGCTGGCGTTGGTGATATATCTCCATTTTCGAGTGCTGGATATAGTGCTTATGTTGAATTGAGCTATGATTTTAACGAAAACATGGTTGCTGTTTTAAGTGGTCAGGTAAATGGCTTTGTAGCACTTCCATTAGATGTTTCTTTGGCTCAAGCTTGGTATCAAATTCCAGTTATGGCTGTAGGACGTTATTATATTTTACCAAAAGATGGTGAATCAATGTTTAAACCATATGTACAAGGTGGTATTGGTGGAGTAAAATCATATTATTTAAAAGCTGATCCTCTTAACCCTGGTGGAGACCCACAAGTAATTGATGATTTCTGGAGTTTTGGATATAAAGTAGGTGTAGGCGTCGGTTTGTCAATTTTTAATCTACAATTAAATTACCTTAATGCAGGTAAATACCAAGAATATACGCTCGGTTCAATGGATATGACTCTTGGGCTTTTATTTTAAAAAACCTTCTCAATCATGAAAAACCTTATATTATCAATCTTTTTTTTATTCTCATTTTCATTAATATCTAATGCTCAAGTTCGCTTCGGTTTAGGTGGCGGGTTATCATCTGGAACAGGAGATTTAAGTGAATACTCTGATGTTGGTTTTAACATATATGCTGAGATTGGAGCAGGAATAACAGATCATTCTGAAGTTACTATACTCGGACAAATAGATTTAATGGCTAGTGGTAACGATGCATTAGCAGAAGCCTGGCTTTTAATGCCAGTAATGCTGCAGTACCGTTACTATATTCTTACAGGTACTCTAAAACCTTATGCAGGTGTGGGTTTAGGAGGAGTTAGAGTTTACAATAGTACAGTTATTAATTCGGTCTCATCGGATCCTTTAGTTGATGAGTGGAATTTTGGTTATAAGATTGCAGCCGGATTAAAATTTGCAATTTTAAATCTTCAATTTAGTTATATTGGAGCTGGTCAAGTTGGTTTTGAGCAACTAGGAATTCCGAAAAGTGATAAGTCTATGGGTTCTTTTGATATATCTTTAGGGCTATTATTTTAGAATTACGAGACAAGACAAATAAAAAAGGCTGATTTCCAATAAAGAAATCAGCCTTTTTTATTTTTTTGAAGTTGATTATTAATGTTTAATTATCAACTCTTTATTATATGCAGGTTTACCGTTTATTTTAACAAGTAAAACATAAATACCTTCGTTTAAATGACTAACATTAAATTCAGCTTTGCCATTATCAAACTCTTCTTTGTTCTCTAAAGAAATCATTTTTCCAGATTCCGCTTGTACTAATTCATAAGTTGCTTTATCTCCTTGTATAAGGTTTAAAACAACATTAAAATTACTATCTGCAGGATCTGGATAAACACTAATTACATGAGATGAAGCTTCATTTTTAAGATGTACTTCTTTTATCCAAGATTCAGATTTACCATCTAGATCATATTCGGTTAGTCTATAATAAACTGTTGCAGAAGTATTATGCCCCATATCTGTTATCTCATATTCTAATTCTTCTTCTGAATTACCTGCAGCTTCAATATTTTCTTCTATGACCTCAAAATTTCTACCATCCGCTGATTTTTCAACCGTGAAACTTTTAGTGTTTATTTCTTGAGCTGTAACCCAAGAAGCAATAACAGCATTTCCATCAATTACCACATTAAATGATGATAATTCTATAGGTAAATTAGTGGCAGCTAATGAATTAGGGAAATGTTGTAGAATAAGATCTTTTACATGAGATGGAATTTGATCAATATTATTTTTAGTCATGGCTGTAGTGTGTCCACCATAACCACCACCGCCACCAAAGAATTCTTGAGCCATTCCATTCATGTGAAGGTTTGGACCTACATAATTATGAGTTCCAGGATGCCCTTCAATTTTATTTGTTCCAGTGACATGACCATGTCGTCCTGCATATGTTCCGGCAGCATTAACTCTTTCTCCTAAAATAGATAAACTAGCATGTAACCCTGCTGTGTAGTTAACTGCATTATTTATTGCAACATTTTTTTCAACTACAATATCTCCATTATTTCGAATATAGATATATCTTGGATTAAAGCTAGGAGGGCCATGTCTTGCAATCGTAGTTACATAGCCATTTAGTTTAACAGAACCTTTTACAATTAAAACTCCTCCTGGATCTACAGTAATACTTTCTCCTCTATTTACAGTAAGGTCTCCATTTATAATTTTTGTTTCTCCACGTCTTATATGTAGACTAGTAGCAAATAGGTTACTACTGAATAGAAATCCGAAAAATAATAATATATATATTTTCGTAGTATTCATAAAAATAAGTTAAGTAGTTAAAATCGTAGTGTAATATGTGAAATTATATCAAAAATTACATCTATTTATTAAAACGTATCGTAAAGTGATCCGTTGAAGTTGTTTAAAGTTATTAAAATTAATCCTCCTCTAAAATAATAGCTTGGCTGTTCTTTATATTCCCTCTACTATTAGTGGCATGTATAATCACATTACCAGAATAGACCAGAAGGTCTTTCATTTTTACTTTAAGAATATAAGTTCCGGCTGGGTAGTGATGAATATCAAATAATGCTTGGTTTTCTTCAAACTCAGGCATGATATCCCAAACAGACTCATTTTCTGTATGATGTAGTTTTATATCAAAGTCTTTAAATGATTCTCCTTCTAAATCAAGAGCCAGTTTATAATTTGTAGGGTTAGGATTGATTTTTACTAACCCATATTCTTCTTTGTCATTTTCGTTGGCTTTTAAATGACGACACCAAATATATTCTTCACCTGACTGCTGAATTGTTCTTAGTCTGTAAAAAGTATCTTTGGTTTCAGTAAATGCAACATCTTTATGATCATAAGGTACTACTTCATGAGAGTTTCCACTTGCTTGTACTTTTCCAATTTCTTCAAAATCAATTCCATCGTGCGATTTCTCTATTACAAAGTGACTTAAATCTCTTTCTATTGATGTTTCCCAATAAGCAAACGCATGTCCATTTTCAATTTCAATATCAAAGAAATCTACAATTGTTGGTAGCTTTAAATGATAGGCAGTTACAAGATTGCAAAACAATTTATTGCCTGAACAACCAGAGGTCGTAATCTTTCTAACATCACCGAGTATATTATCTTGATATCTATTTTTTACTACAGTTTCACTTTGTACATGAATTTCAGCTTCATCACCAATCTGTAATTGTCCATTTTTATCTAAAAAGTGAATAGTTAGATATGTTGTAGATATATGTCCATTTATAGTGGCAGCATAATCTTCTATTTTAATAGTGAGTTCATGTGCATCTATAGCACCAATTTGATCAACTGTAAATTCTGCTTCTGTACATTGAATTGTCGCTTCTTGTACTGTTAACTGACCTTCTACTACTAAAGTACTTTTAGGGCCAATAGTTAGTGAGTTGGTAATAAAAAGATTGCCTCTATTTGTAATCACTAACTCACCACCATGAGAAACATCAATAGCACCTACTATTTGTTTGTCATGTTTTAAATTGAAATCAATAATAAATGATTTATTTTTTACTATTATAAGTGTTTCTTCATTCGGAACCATTTTAGGCGACCAATTATTAGGGTTTTCCCATTGATCTATAGATGTAAAACGTTCCATTTGTGGTTTAATGTTGATAAAACTTTCTCCATCCACAGCAAAAGTGATTAAAGGAAATAAGCCAAGAAGAAACGATAGAAGGGTTAATTTGTACATAGTTATCATTTACGTATTAAAGACAGCAAGTGAAATTTATATTGAAAATACATAAAACATAGGAATTATCATAAAATCCCTTCGTCAGCAAAACTAAAATACTGTTCGTTGCCAAATATTAAATGATCTAACAGTGGCATTTCAAGAAACTTACCTGCTTCTTTAATCTTTTTTGTAAGTGATATATCTGCTTGACTAGGCTTTACTTGCCCTGAAGGGTGATTATGAGATAAAATAATTGAGCAAGCACCTTTTTCGAGTGCTCTCTGAAAGATGATTTTAGGATCAGCAACTGTTCCAGCTCTACCACCCATACTTATTTTTTCTGTTCCAATTATATTATTTGATCTACTTAATAATATTACCCAAAGCTCTTCATGATTTAAATCAAGTAGGTGAGGAGATAGTAGGTTGTAAATATCTTTAGAACAACCAATTTTTGGTTTGATAGGCTTTTCTGTCTCTTTGCGTCTTCTTCCTAACTCTAATGCAGCAGTTATAGTTACGGCTTTGGCATCGCCAATACCTTTAATTTGTTTGAGTTGTTTAATAGATAATTTTGCGAGATTATCTAAATTATTATCCACTTCATTTAATAGAAGTTGACCTACTTGAATAGCTGATAATTTTGGCGTACCAGAACCAAGTAAAATAGCAATTAGTTCTGCGTTACTTAAAGATTGACGTCCTTTTGTTAAGAGTTTTTCTCTTGGGCGGTCTTCTTCTGCAAGGTTTTTAATACTTAAACCTACAATCTGATTGTTGTAAATAGTTTCCATCGTTAAGCAATTGAGTTAGATTTTGTGAAGTAAATATAGGGAGAGTCTCAAAAAAATAAAATAAAAAAAGAGGTTACCACTTCTGTGATAACCTCTCCAAGTATGAAATGAAATGAATTATTACTTATTGTAATTTCTTATAATACAGAGAATGAATCTGAGTAAACAACACCATCAAGTTCCATTTCGGCAACATAAGTACCAGTAGGAAGAGTTGATAGGTCAAAACGTTTGATGTTTTTAGCACCAGCAACGAATTTACCGTTGTAGAATACATTTCCGTCATCAGATTTTAAACGAACTTTCACAAATCCTTGAACATCATTACCGATGATTAAGTTTAAGTTTTCGCCTGAAACTGACATTTTAAATTTTTGATCAGAAGATGCTAATTGGAAGTTTTTCATTACCGCAGTTTTAGACGGAGTAACAAAAAATTCTCTAACCATCATTTTATCTTCAAATTTTAACTTAAAGCTGTATTGACCTTCTGGTAAACTTTTAAAATTAATGTCTTCACTAACTTTACCAGAAGCAATAACTGTTTTAGTCATATAAACTTTGCCTTCTTTATTTTCTATAGAGAAATTAACTTCCTCTCCTTCTAAATTTGCTAATGTTAATGTTGCTGATGTTCCATTTTCAGAACTTTTGAAGAAATATGAAATACCGTTAAATGGTAAGTATAATTCTGCAGCAAACGTATTGAATGATAATAATAAAGCGGCAAATAAGATTGTTAAATTTTTCATTGTAATATTTTTATTTTGTTTTTTATTTCTCTTTTGAACATTACAAAGGTGTGGTATTTTTTTATTTCGTCAAAATGATTTCAAGTAAAATAATATAAGTGTAATATGTGTTTTTAATAAATATTATTTTGTACTGAATACACTTAATTACATTATATTCTATAAGTGTATTTTGATCCTTGTATTATAATTTAAGTAAAATGGTTTGATGATAGTTATATTTTATAAGTGTCTGTATTAACACTTAAAGGAGTTAATTTTGTTAATGAAGATGAATTCATTTTCTGTTAATATTGGGTTAAAGTATTTGAGCTAAAAATCTATAAAATAAAGAGTTAGCGTTAAAACAAAAGAATGGTATTTAAACCTAATTAGTAGGTCTAAATACCATTCATCTGTATTCAATAATAGTAATAAGGGAATAGAAACTATCAGAAAGTCTCTTTTACCTGCTTAAACCTTTTAAAAACCGTTTTTACTTTATAAGTATAGAAACTGACTCAGAAAAGTCATGACCAATAATTATTAATTGGTACATGCCTGTGTTTAATGCTTCTGATAAATCAATACGTTCATTGAGTTCACCTAAAACATTTGTCTGGGTTTCTTTAGCATATACTTCGGTACCAGAAATATTAATTACTCGAATATAGACATTCTGATTTGCAGTTAAGTCTGTCATTTTCATTTCAAAAGTACCTTTTGATGGATTTGGATAAAGTAGTACTTCATTTTCCATAGTATTTTGCTCCAAGTTATTGCGCGTATTATTACCACATCCTCCAATAGTTATTTCAACCTTATCATTAGTAGTGTCTTTTTGCCCAACACCATTATGTTGGTAAGTGAAATAGAATACTACGTTTTCTCCAAGGTTTCTAGGCAATGTATATGTGAAATTTTCACCTTCTTTCTCCATGTAAAAACCTCCTGTAATGTTTCCATCAACAAAAGTAGTAATGATAACCCAATCAGAACTCCCTAATAAAGAAGTAGGAATAAATGTGATTGTAGGGTTATCTTGTTTTTCAACCTCAACAGTGAAATCCCCATTATTACTATAAAATGTACAGACATCTGTATTTATAGTGTTTACATCTACTATAATTGATGTACTTTCTTCTGTAAACCCATCATTGACTCTAAGTGAAACAGAATACTCTCCATTTTGATAGTAGTTATGAAGTGGTTTTTCAGCAGTACTTGTTGTGCCATCACCAAAATTCCATTGGTAGGTTAATAGATCTCCATCAATATCAGTAGATAAAGAGGCATCAAATTGATAACTCGAACCACTTTGGGTAAAGTTAATGACAGGAGTTGGGGTATTGTTTTTTCCACTTTCACAGGTTGGATAAATTTCAAATTCATATAAAGAGATACCATAAGGATGTTGTTTACTTGTAGCGTACATTGCTATATATCTACCGCTACCAGCAAGGTTAATTAAAGAATCTGTTCTTGCTTGGTCTTCAAGTCCACTTTGATCACTAATAATAGTCCATGTAGATGGATCAGGGTCAGTGTCTTGATCAGACATTAATATATAATAAGTATCTGCATTGGCTCTTTCCCAAACTAGTTTAACAGCTTCAATATCATATGATCTTTTTAAATCAATTTTTATCCATTGAGGAATACTGAAATTTGTTGATGATCGAGTTGTGGGATCGCCATCAATAGCAAAATCAGCATTTAGGTATCCTTCTGTACTCGATTGAGTAATATTTTTTCCTGTTGCAATATTAGTGGGAGTACAATTGTTTTCTTCTACATTAATAACAATAGTAGAAGAGGTGGCATTTGTTATCGAATCAAACACTTTTGCTGTTAATGCATGACTTCCCAATGCAGGGTTTTCCCACAAGAATGTAAAAGGAGCTATAGTTGATGTACCAATTAAGGTCTGCCCATCATAATATTCTACTTTTTCAATAAGGCCATTTTCTGATGTTGCATCTACTTGTAAAACGATAGTTTCACCTTCAGAGAAAATTTGATCGTTTTCTATTGATGTAAATGCGATAGATGGTAATGCAAAGTAAATTCCTTTTTCTACTATAGAAATTTCTTTTTTAGTTGATATTCCAACACCATTGGCATCAAATACTTTGGCTGAAATAGAATAGTCTCCATAACCAATGTTTTCTAAAGTAAATGCATAAGGAGCATCTGCTACTTCTCCTATTTTTTCATCGTTTAAATAATATTCAACTTTCTCTATTATTGAGTTGGGAGAATATACATTTGATGAAATTTGTAGATTATCACCTTTTAAATATGCGATAGTATTTTCTGGTTGAGAAATAGTAATATCTACGATAGGAGAGGTAATTGTAGCAGATTCCCAATACATATTATCGAATGCAAAACTATAAATGGAATCTTTTAAAGGATCTAAAGAAGAAATTAGAAATGGAGCATTTATTTGTGATAGATCTTCAACATTAAATGCACTTACTGGGATAATTACTTCTTCCCAATCTCCTGTTCTTTCTAATCCGTAATTTTTTTCGTTGGGTTGAATTGGTACCCAATATTCTGCAGATGTACTTGTAAAACCAACTCTTATGCCTACGTCTGTAGGTAATTTCATGTTGAATTTAATGTAGCCGTCTTTATAGTTTGATAAATCCCATGTTTCTCTAGCATGAACTCCGCCACCATACCATGTAGCACCAACTTGGTTAACCCATGAAATAGCATTGTTACCTTCGAATGGAGTAATTGATGAAGGAGCTAAATTGTTCCATAAATAAATATCAGCATCTAGGCCTGGAGTAACTTTGTTATTAACAGCAGTTTCGTCTGTAAATACTCCAAAACGACCTTCAGCTGCAATATTTGAAGATGCTCCTGTTACAATTTCACCTTCACCATTCCATTTCGATACTTGAATGTAATCCACATACATTTTAGCAGGTAAGGTAGCCCAAATTTGATCTTCTGCATGAGCATCTGTAAATACACCACCAACAGCCATATTTAATAAGAAATAAAATGGTTTTTGGAATGTAGCTGTTTCTTCTGAAAAGTAATGCGGTTGCTCAAACATAAAATGTTCAACAGAGTCGTCTACAATAGATAATTTAATTGAACTAGATGACCAATACATTCTATAAGTAACAAAACGATCTTGTAGAGTACTATCTGCAACATACGGGTTTGCGTAATTTGGATCCCATGCTGCACTTGCTGCCCCTGTTGGATTTTGTGGTGATAATGCTTGGTCTGAATACCAAATTATATTTGAAGCTACATAATTGTTTGCTTCTGCATAGGGGAAATTTTGTCTTGCTCTATCGTCAAAATTTTGGCCCATTTCCATCATATCAATTTCACCAATACTAGGCCATGTTCCTGGACCTGTTCCTAATAACCAAGCAGCAGGCCATAAGCCACCTTCAATATTAGGTGTTCTCATTCTGATCTCTACAACACCGTACTTTACTGCAATTTTATCTTTAGTAAGCATTCTAGAAGACGTATATGATTTACCTCCAAAGTCTTCTTTCTTGGCTTCAATGACTAAAGCAGAATTACCAACCTCATTTGGTACTTGTTCGATAGAAGCATTTTCTTCTCGGTAATATTCTAATTCACCATTACCCCAGCCCCAATTTCCATTTCCTATTTCAAAACCCCATACAGCAGGATCAATAGTATTAAAATCTTCTCTCCAGATTACTTCACCAATACCTTCTCCAATTACAGAAACTTGAATAGTAGATGTACTACTAAGGTTAGTATTATCAATTGCTTTGGCAGATATTACGTGATCTCCTTCTTTAATGTTATTCCATTGAATTACATAAGGAGCTTCTGTTGCAATACCAATTAATTTAGGACCGTAGTAGAATTCTACTCTCTGGATTGTTCCATCAATATCTTCTGCGTTGGCAGTAATTGATAATGTTGATGGATTTTCTAATTCAATACCATTTGTAGGACTTGTTATTTGTACTGTTGGTGCTTCTGAAGGAAATGAGCTTGGATCCCAAACAATATCATCAACAGCCATTTCGAAAGTAGTTGCTGTACCACCTTCACCAGAAAGGATAAGGAATGGAGACGTTACTTTTTCTAGATTTATACCGTTGAAATCACTAATAGGAATTATTGCTTCTCCCCATTCTCCATTTCTTGTTAAGCCATAACTTTCTTCATTTGCTTTAAAATCTACCCAATATTGAGTGTCTGTAGTTTCAACTCCAATCTTAAAACCAACATCTGCGGGTATTTTGATTTTAAATTTTAAGCTACCTTTTCGTTTGTCAGAAAGATTAATAAAATCTCTACAAGTAATACCAGCACCAAACCACCAATTAGGTTGGTTTGTTTCCCAAGCAATTACATTTGTACCTTGATAAGGTGGAGTCGTCCCTCCTTTTAAAGTGTTTTCCCAAACAAAAACATCTGTGTCTACACCAATTTCTAATTTACTATCAATGGCAGTATTGTCTGTAAATACACCAAATAGACCTTCTTTTTTGTTAGAAACGGTATTGCGAATAACCTTTCCTACACCATTCCATTTTGAAACTTTTACATAGTCTATCCACATTTCAGAAGGCATATCAGCAGTAATACCCTCTTTATTTAAAATATCTGGAAATAAACCACCTACAGCTAAATTCATTAAGAAGTAAAATGGTTTATGAAATGCTTCTAGTCCGTCTCCACTTTCTATATTAAAAGGAGCAGGGAGTAAATCATATTCTTGACCATTATCTATAATTGTATACCTTATTTCTTTTGGCGACCAATACATTCTATAGGTTACAAATCTATTTGCCATTGATGTTTCAGAAACATAAGGAGTAGCCGAGCCTTTAAACCACGTTCCGTTGGCTGCACAGGTAGGATTATCATCACTACAAGCAGCAGAAGATTTCCAAATAATATTTGCTGCAGTATAATTATTTACATCAGGAGTGATTGTACTATCTTCTAAATGTTTCAACCTGTAGGCAGGGTTATGCCCCATTTCCATAATATCTAATTCTCCAATACTTGGCCAACCTTGTGATCCAGTTCCTAGCATCCAGAATGCAGGCCATAAGCCACCTTCTAAATCTGGAACTTGTATTCTTGCTTCTACAACACCATATTTTATAGCTAATTTATCTTGTGTTTTAAGGCGAGAAGAAGAGAAACCAAACCCTCTGATATTATCGTTTTGGGCAGTAATTACAATTGCTTTATTACCATTTTCATTAGGTACCTCTTTAATAGTAGAGTTCTTTTCTGTATAGTACTCTAATTCGCCATTACCCCAACCCCAGTTGCCGTTTCCTGTTTCGAACTGCCAAGTAGTTTTGTCAATTGTATCAAAATTATCTTCCCAAATAACTTCTCCAATCCCTTCATTAGAATCAGTTACTACAAAAGTGATAGGAGTAGAGATGGAAGATACTCCACTGTTATCTTCTGCTTTTGCAATAATAGTGTGTTCACCTGTTGGAATATCGTTCCAAGAAATAGTAAATGGAGATGAGTTAGCTACACCAATTATTGAATCATTTACAAAATAAGTAACTGATACAACTTCTCCATCTAAATCATATGCGGAGCTTGATAATGATAAGCTAGATATATCTGAAAGTACTTGATTATTTGACGGAGAGAGTATACTTACTTTAGGAGGAAGTGACGTTACAGGAGTATCATCCCAATAAATATTATCAAAAGCAAAGTCATAATTTCCTTCAGAACCATCTTCTGCAGTAATCGCAAAAAGATATTCTACTTGAGTGAGGTCTAACCACCCGAAATCATTGATTGGGATAACTATTTCAGTCCATTCTTCATTTCTAATTAAACCATATTTATTTTGATTTGCAGGGAATGTGATCCAACTTTCGTTTGTTTTCGAAATTATTCCAACTTTAAATCCTAAACCCTCTGGTATTTTTGCATGAAATTTTAATGAACCATTTTGATAATCTGACATATCTTGAGGTTCTAAAGTAGCAATTCCACCTCCAAACCAAGCATTTGTTGTATTTTCCCAAGCTAGAGCATTTGCCCCTTCAAACGGTTCTGAAGTACCTTCTACTAAAGAGTTTTCCCAAACATAAACATTTGCATCTACACCAACAGTAAGTCCGTTATTGATTTCATCGTCGTTTGTAAAAACAGCAAATTTACCAGTTTTACCGCCCATTCTACCTTTAAACACTTCTCCTCTGCCGTTCCATTTAGACACTTTGATATAATCAATCCACATTTCTGCAGGAGCATCAAAGTTTACATCACTATTTGTAGCGGCATCAGTAAAATTACCACCAACAGCCATGTTCATTAAAAAGAAGAAAGGTTTTTGAAATGCTTCTGTATCTGTACCACTTTCTAATCCGAACGGACTTTCGAATAAATCATATTCTATGTTATCCTCTACAATTGTTATTCTTATAGAAGATGGGCTCCAATACATTTTGTATTTTACGAATTTATTGGCAAGTGTAGTAGATGTTACATATGGTTTACTGTAGTCTACATCATAAGCAGCACTACCAGCACAAGTAGGATTTCCTTCACTACAAGCCGCCTCTGAGTAAAGTATAATATTAGAACCTACATAGCTATTAATTGGAGCATCAGCATGTCCTTGGCGTTCTCTTTCTTCTAATTTATGTCCCATTTCCATAATGTCAATCTCACCTCTTAAAGGCCAAGATTGAGCATCTGTCCCCATCATCCAGAATGCAGGCCAAAGTGCATTACCAAGATCAGGGACTTTCATTCTTACTTCTATAACACCATACTTTACAGCAACGCCATTTTCACTTACTAAACGAGAAGAAGTGTAATTAAAGCCTCCAGCGTTTTCTTCTTTTGCAGTAATTACAATTGCAGTGTTACCTGGTTCTTCAGGAATTTCTTTAATACTAGTGTTATTTTCTGTGTAGAATTCTAATTCTCCATTTCCCCAACCCCAAGTACCGTTTCCAATTTCAAATTTCCATGTATTTCTATCTATAGATGTAAAGTTATCTTCCCAAATAATATCTCCTTCTCCAGATAAATCACTTACATTAAAAATAGTGGGAGCAGTTGTTTGAGTAACACCTTTATTGTCGGTAGCTTTTACTGTAATTGAATAATCTCCTGCAGTAAGGTTATTCCATTCAACAGAATATGGAGCAGAAAGATCTTGTCCTAAAAGAGAATCACCCATAAAGAATTCTACTTTAGTAATATTCCCTAAACTAGAAGTAGCTTCAGCTTCTAAAATAACAGAACTTGTATTTTCTATAGTATTAGAAGTAGGAGAGGTAAGTGAAACTTGAGGTTTAGGTATTTCTCCTGTAAATATTTCTCCTTGATTATTCCATTTGGAAACACTGATATAATCTACCCACATTTTAGCAGGAGTAGTAATATTTAATGTAGATGTTGAGAGAGCATCTGTAAAAGTACCTCCTACAGCCATGTTCATTAAAAAGAAAAATGGTTTTTGAAATACTTCTGTATCTGTACCTTCTTGCAATCCAAAAGGGCCAGCAAAAAGATCGTATTCTGTGCCATTATCTTCTATAGTAATTCTAATTTCTTCAGCACTCCAATACATTCTATAAATTACAAAACGATCTGCCATTGAGGTAGTGGCAACATATGGGTTTGCGTAGTTTACATCGTAAGCAGCACTCCCAGCACAAGTTGGGTTCCCCTCGCTACAGGCATCTTTAGAGTATAAAATTATATTAGATCCAACAAAGCTATTTATATCGGCACTTTCTTCTCCATGCCTTTCTCTATCTTCTAATTTATGTCCCATTTCCATGATGTCAATTTCACCACGTAAAGGCCATTGTTCTTGGTCTGTACCCATCATCCAGAAAGCAGGCCAAAGACCATTACCTAAATCTGGAACTCTCATTCTAACCTCAATTAAACCGTAACGAACAGCTAGTCCATTTATACTTTTTAATCGAGAAGAAGTATATTCAAATCCACCTTCGTTTTCTTTTTTTGCTTCTATTACTAGAGCATTGTTGTTTGTTTCATTTGGAATTTCTTGAATACTCGTATTTTCTTGTTTATAAAATTCGAGCTCTCCATTTCCCCATCCCCAATTGCCGTTTCCAGTTTCGAATTGCCAAATGTCAGGGTTGATTTCATTGAAGTCTTCTCTCCAAAGTACTTCCCCTTTTTGTGCAAAGGTAGAATTACCAATAAGCAGAAGTAATAGTAAAGAGAGTAAATTTTTAGTAATATTCATTTCAAACATAGCGTAGTTAGTTAAAAAATTATTTAGATCACTACAATTGTAATTAATACGCTATTCAAGAAGAAAAAATAGTACTCGACAATCACTTATAGTTTACTCTACAAATGCTTATCAATTGTTTTAATAGTTTGTAAATCAATTGTTTATTTAAAATCTGAGTATAAGGTCATTTAGATTAACTTGCTTTTCTAACTTCATTTTTTTTCGAATGCGATACCTACTTTGTTCTAGGCTACCTAAGGTGATATTTAATATTTGGGCGATTTCTTTGTTTGTTTTATTCAATCTTACTAACGAACAAATCCTTAAATCTGTAGAAGTAAGTTGTGGATAATTCTTTGCAAAATCAGTTAAAAAAGTATCTGTCTCTAATTCTAAAACATTATCAAAAATGGTATCGTTGTTCATAGAATTAAGGTTGTTTTTTAGCTCATTTAATTCTGATGATTGGAATTCAGTATTGTTACTCTGTGTAGTGATATCTACAATATTCTGATACATATGATTAAGATGTTCTTTTAAAGCAGAATACTTTGTAGACATCTCATTAATTCTCTGATTGTACTCCAAAATGTTAGCATTTAATTGTTCATTTTTAAATTGAATCAATTGATTTTCTTCGTGTAGATCTTGGACTGCTTTTCTTTTTTCTTCTACAATTGATCTTAGCTCTTTCCTTTTAAAAATTAAGAAAAGTAAGTAGCTAAAAATAATTAACCCTATTAAACCAAGAAGAGCTTTAAACAGTAGGGTATCAAAAAAGCTACCTTCAACAACTATGGTAATTTCTTTTACAGCATCACTCCAACTTCCTTTATTGGGGCTGCTTTTTATTTTTAATGTATAAGTACCAATTGGAAGTTTACTAAAAGTTGCACTTCTACTTTTTCCATCTGTTTCTATCCATTTATTATTGTATCCTTCTAGTTTATAGGCGTACTGAATGGTAAGAGGAAAATCGTAATTTATAGCAGCAAATTTTACAGTTAAAATACTCTGATTATCAGCTAAGAAAATAGTATCAACGGTTGATAAAAGTGAGGGGATATTACTTAAAGTATCCATTGAATTCTCATAAGCAATAGATTTGTTATCTACTCGAACATCTGTTAGGTATATTTTAGAAGGTTTAAAGTTTTTGCTAATAAGGTTTGGGTTAAAAGTATTAATACCATTATTTCCTGCAAAGATAAACTCTCCATTATCTATAGCTGCAGAAAGGTGAAGATTAATACTGTAGTTTTTTAATCCATAATCTTGAGAAAAATTAGCTACTAAATCAGTTTCTGTGTTTAAAACAGAAAACCCACAGGATGTACCTACCCAAACTCTAGCTCTTTTATCAATTTGTAAGGTTTGAATATCTAAACAATAAAGTCCTTCTTCGTATCCGTAATGTTTTAGAATTCTTTTATTTCGATCAATTTTATACAAACCATCACCGTTTGTTCCTACCCAAATATTTCCAAAGTGATCTTCTTTCATATCTGATGCTACATTAATTGGTAATCTATTGACCTCAAAAGTTGATGTATTTATCGCTACTAATTGATCTGATGTACCCACCCACAGTAAGTTCCTTTTATCGAAACCAAAATAATTTATAGCACCGTGTAATTCTAAATACTTTCCATCAAATAAGTTTTCTCCAGACATGACATCTTTTGAGTAGTCAGCTTCTAAAGCAGGTATACAAGCAATTTTTTCTTTAGAATAACTAAGCCAAATATTTCCCTTTTCGTCTTCTGCAATAGTGGAGATGACTCCTTTAGGTAATGCAGTATTATTTTCTGCATCATGTTTATATTCTATAAGTTTTTTCTTTTCTAAAGAATAATTAAATAAAGTGGAGTCGGTACTTACCCATAAAGTATTTTTTGAATCTAAATAAACGGCTGAAATTACTTTTAGTGATTTTCCGATATTGTATTTTGTGAATTTCTTATCTTTTTTATTGTAGAGATACAGGCCTTTAGAATAGGTGCCCAATATAAATTTATCATCATTTACTTTGGTCATTGATGAAACTCTTATTTCATTATCATATGCACCAATTTTCTGATATCTGAATGTGTTTTTTAGAGAGTTCAATTTAAAAAGTCCATATCCAAAAGATCCAAACCATAAACTATTATCATTAGCACTAAAACTTGTCCAGATATAGTCGTAGTTATTTTCATCTACATCATTCATTTCTACTTGTGTAAAATGAAGTGTATTTAAATCTAAAATATTAATGCCATTTCCATAAGTACTTATCCAAAGTTTATCATTTTCTCTTTGTACTATTGCCTTAATAATATTTCCACTTATGGAATTAGTTTTATCAATTTGATGATTAAACTGTTTTAGTTCATTCTTTTTCTGGTTGTACCTGTAGAGTCCATTCCCCCAAGTACCTATCCAGATATCATTATTACTATCTTCAAAAATACAATTGATAGTACTCTTACTTAATTTTTTTAATATTTGATCGTATTGAATAATACTTTTTTGTGACTTTACATCTAAAACACTTATTCCTTCATTTTCTGTACCTATCCAGAGTTGACGTTGGCTATCAAGATACATAGTGTTGATAAAGCGCCCTGAAACTTTATCCTTATAAGGATTGATCGTATTAAAAGAAGTAAATTTTTGAGCATTCTCATCATATTTTACCAAACCACCATTGTAGGTACCAATCCATAAAACAGAATCGTCTTGAATAATTGATCTTATATTATCACTACTAAGGCCGTTATTATCTTTAAAAAATGTAGTAGTTTTGCCAGTTTCAACTTCGTATTTGTTCAGACCATGTTCTGTACCAAACCACATATTATTGTTTGCATCCTCAAAAATACATTGAACGGTAGTATGCGATAAAATATTAGCTTTCTCTTTTCCAACAGTATTAAAGTTATGGAATTCATGTCCATCATAAATTTGTACACCGCCATATGTACCTACCCACAGTAGATCTCTGCTATCTTGATAAATTGATAATACATGATTGTGAATTAAACCTTCTTTGGTTTGATAAGAATCAAATTTAAAATTAGACTGTGCATTTAATAAAATTGGAAACAGACAAAAGAAGACAGTTATAAAAGATAGAGTAGTTAATTTCATAGCAAAAAAATGTTAGTACTAGTAGTTTAAATACAAAGTACTAAAACTATATGAATTGATGTATCAAAATATAAAAAATGAACAAAAAAAGAGGCTAGCACCTGTAGTACTAGCCTCTCCAATAAAGTATGAAATGAAATGAATTATTACTTATATCTTGATATATCTCCTAGAGATATAATTTTTATAAAATTGAAAATGAATCTTTGTAAGTTACGCCGTCAATTTCCATCTCAGCATTATAATTACCTGATGGTAGCGTAGATAAATCAAAACGTTTTACATTTTTTGCTCCTGCAACAAACTTCGAATGATAGATATCATCACCTTGTTCATCTGTTAAACGTACTTTGATAAATCCTTTTACATCGTTTCCTATAATCAAAACCAAGTTTTCTTCTTCTACAGAAATCTTGAATTTTTGATTTGAAGAAGTTAATTGATAGTTCATCATAACTGCAGTTTTCTGCGGAGTTACAAAGAATTTTCTCATCATAACCTTATCTTCAAAAGTCATTTTAAAAGTATATTGACCTTCCGGTAAACTTTTAAAATTTATATCTTCTTTTACTTTACCAGTAGTAACAATTGTTTTTGCCATGAACGTCGTTCCTTCGGCATTATCTACAGTAAAGTTAATTTCTTCGCCTTCTAAATTGTCGAACATTAACGTTGCTGAAGTTCCATCTTCAGATGCTTTAAAGAAATAAGAAATACCGTTAAATGGTAAATAAATTTCTGAAGCTATTGTTAATGAACAAAATGTTAGTAATGCAATGATTAATAGATTTAATTTTTTCATGATCTTGTGAGAGTTAATAAAATTATGTTATCGTTTTCCTTAGTACATTACAAAGGTGGTGGATTATTTTATTCTGTCAAAATAAAAATACATAAAATTTTGTAAGTGTATTTTAACACTTAATGCTTTATTATTTTGTACTGAATACACTTATTGCATTTTTATTTATTAAGTGTAAGTTCATCCTGTTTATTAATTCTGAAAAGTGAGCAAAATCATCTTTTCTGTTAGTTAAGTGTCGCTACTTACACTTAATCCACTTTTTTTTGATAAAAAATGAAAAAAATATCAAAAATATTTTTATTTAGCTTTATTTAGAGTGAAACTTCAATATTATCAACACATTACAACTATAAATTTAGGTTCATGAATAACTCATCTAAGCATATATTAATGGTTCGTCCAGCTTCTTTTGGATATAATAAAGAGACTGCTTTAGATAATGAATTTCAAGATTCGTTAATACAAAACACTAATTCTGAAGATGTTGATAATGCATTGAATGAATTTGATAGTTATGTATCTGTATTAAGAGAACATAATATTGATATAACTGTAGTAGATGATACTCCTTTACCTGCTAAACCCGATAGTCAGTTTCCTAATAATTGGTTTTCTACACATTCAAATGGAGCCGTCTATTTATATCCTTTAAAACCAGTAAATAGAAGACCAGAAAAACGAGCAGATATAATTGAGTTATTACAAATGTGTTTTCATGTATCTTCTGTATCAGACCTCTCTTCTTATGAAGAAAAAGATGAATTTTTAGAAGGAACAGGAAGTATTATTTTTGATAGAGTGAATAAAGTAGCTTATGCATGTTTATCTAAAAGAACTAATGTGTCACTTTTTAAAGCACATGTGAAAGAGTTGGGTTACACACCAATATTATTTGATGCAGTAGATGAAAATGAAATGCCAATTTATCATACTAATGTGATGTTGTCCATCGCGACTGATTTTGTAGTTATCTGTGGAGATACAATTAAAGATGAAAAACAGAAAGAGGTATTATGGTCTTCTTTTAAGGAAAATGGAAAGAAGATTATTGATGTATCTTTTGAACAGCTACGCAAGTTTACGTGTAACATTTTAGAAGTAACTAGTTTAGATAATCAGAAATATATTACAATGTCTACTAAAGCATTTAATGCTTTTACAGATGAACAGAAATCCATTATGAAAGATTCTGTAAAGTTTATTCACTCATCAATAAATACTATAGAGAGTGTTTGTGGAGGAGGAACAAGATGTATGATGGCTGAAATCTATTTAGACGAACAATTATTTCAGTAGGCTTTTATCTCTTAAGAAAATTTCTATTTGCATAAATGATAAGTAGAATAAGAAAACCGAAGCACCAATTTTATACCTGTTTAATGAACCTAAGTTTGGACTGCTTAAAGTGATGAGAGCAATCATTATTGAACAATAAAGTAGTACTAAGATTAACATCCACAAGAGGTATGGCTTTTTTGAATAAACTTTTGATTTAAGAAATATAGTTAAGCTAATCAAACCACAAAGAATTAGTAGGTAATTCTCAAAACAAACAATTGCGGTAAATATATTATTTATTGACGCAAACGAGGGATAAGTAAATGACGTGAATAGTGCTTTAGGTGTTGATTGAATAATGCTAGTCCATGTGGGTTTTAGGTTAGGAAAATGAATTGCGTTACTTATATCACTAGCCTGATATAGTTTTTGATAATTTAAGTAGATAGTATTAGGTAGTCGATTGAAATCTAAATGATAATGGATTTGTGGAAGAATATTAATTAAACTCACAATAAGGAACATAAGAATAAAGATATATCTTGATTTGTAAGGGTAATTGTTCTTATTGAAAATATAGGCTATGTAGAATAAAGGTAAGAAAGTGATTACACCAGCGAAGTAATAGAATTTGATTTTTAAGAGAATTAAAAGGCAGAACAAAGGAATAATAACAGAACTAAAGTTTATTTTTCCTTTTCTAATTATGTCAAAACCATAACCAATCACCCAGCAGATACAACCAATTGCTAAGCTTTCTTTTAAGATTCCTGAACTCCAAAAGCTAAAAGAGGGAATGAGAAAAAATGTAAGAAATAAACTATATTTTGATTTAGGATAGATTAAATAAAGTTCTGATATCAATTTCCATATTCCTGTAAAGGCAAAAAAACTAATATATAAGCTACTTATCCAATAATTTTCCCCAGTAAGTAAAGCTAAAAAGCTAAGTATTATTCCAAAATACGTACTTGAAGCATTACTTTTTGTTAGTTGTTGCATTATCACTTCAGGATAACGATAAGCTTTTGATGTTATAAAATTGAGATAAGCGGAGAAATCAGTTTTTGCAATTTTACTTAGAATAATGCCATCATTAAAAAGAGAAAAAGTATCGCCTCCAGAATAATAGAATGTATATAAAAGCCCAACCCCAACACCAAGTGTAAATTTTATCAGTAAGGCTGTAAAATAAATTTTAGAAAAGTGTGTAGTTCTATTGTTTACATTTTGATAATGTAAATAGACAAGTAAGGTTAAAAGACAAAGACTAAAAACTCCCATAATTTTGGTATAAAAAAACTGCAACAACTAACATTAAGCTAATTGTTGCAGCAATATATATAAAAAGCTTGATCTAGAAGATCGCTTCGGCAATATCTTTTACAGAAGTAGATCTACCCATTGAGTAGAAATGCATTCCAGGAACACCATATTCAATTAATTCCTTAGATTGTTGGATACCCCATTCGATACCTAATTCTCTTACTTCTTTATTGTTTTTGCATTTCTGAGCGGCATCATATAAATCTTGAGGGAAATCAAGTTTAAAGATACTTGGCAATAAAGTCAATTGTTTTTTAGTAGTAAGCGGCTTAATACCAGGAAGGATAGGGACTGTAATTCCAGCAGCTCGACATCTCTCTACAAAATCAAAATATTTTTGATTATCAAAGAACATCTGTGTTACAATATAATCAGCACCTAATTCAACTTTTTTCTTAAGATATTGAATATCAGTATCTAAGTTAGAAGCATCCATGTGCTTTTCCGGGTACCCTGCTACACCAATACTAAATCCACCTTTAAATCCATTATCATCTGCATATTTAAATTCCCCTTCGTTCATGCACTGAATATGTTCAACTAATTCAGATGCATAAGCATATCCTTCAGGGTGAGGTGTAAAGGCCGCTTCACCTTTTGCAGCATCACCTCTTAAAGCAAGAATGTTTTCTATTCCTAAGAAATTTAATTCAATAAGGATATTTTCAGTTTCTTCTTTAGAGAATCCTCCACAAATAATATGAGGTACTGTATCTACATTGTATTTATGCATAATTGCAGCACAAACAGCTACAGTTCCTGGACGGTGACGTTGAATTGATTTTTCAAATAATCCGTTTGGAAGTTCTTTATATACATATTCCTCTCGGTGGTATGTAACGTCCACAAATGCAGGTTTGAACTCCATTAGTGGATCAATAGCATCAAATAATGATTGAATACTTTTCCCTCTTACTGGGGGAAGAAGTTCGAAAGAGAACAATGTTTTTTTCTCTTCAGCTGCTAGATTTAGACGATCAATAACTTTCAAAGGCTTGAATTTTTAAGTTTGTTTGAAACGATTACACAGGGCAAAGTTATTTTTATAGAAGCCGTTTAGCAAATAGAAAGTGATAAATTTTCTTTTAATCACTTATTTTTTTGATGAATCCATAATAATAATGTGCTTTTACTGAAAAAAGTATTAAAAAAAAGAGCTGAAACTTAATTTCAACTCTTTTTTACCAATTAATCAATCCTTACAAAGGATCACTTGGGATAAATTCACTGCCTTCGTTTTTGAAATACTTTGTAGGTATTTCATTACGTTTTTTGATGTAAGTAGCATAAGCACCATCAAAAGCAACACGCTTATCGATTGTTTCATCAAAGCGGTCTAGTAAACAAAGCACAACTTCAGACACTTCTCTCACTGCATTATTAGAACCAGCGTTTCCTGTTATGTAATCTGCATACCCATTCATTCTACAATATTCTGTAAATAAAGGGCTACCAGTTCTACCTACCATAAAACGTGCACCTACTTCTTTTGCTAAAGAGATATCTAAAATATCATCGAATGTAAAAAGTATTTCTTCGGCTTTTATACCAGACATATTGTCAACTAAAGGCAATACTTTTACTTTATCTTTTACTAAGTATAAAACAGCATCAAAATGTTCTCTTTTAGCCCATTTAAAAGCTGCTTCATTAAATTCTCCCGTTACAATTGCTGTAAATGGGATTTCTCCGTTTTCTAAGAAATAACCAAATCGAAGCATGTTTACACCCATAGAGTCAACCTCACTAAATGGACTTGGCATTGGTCCTCCTTTTACACCACCATTAAAAACACCATCCCAGTCAAAAATTAAACCTTTGATGTTTTGTAATTGCTGTAAAAGAGAAGAGGAGGGTGTTACAAACACGCCTCCTCCTTCTTTGAATAATTCTTCTCTCATTAGAGTGAAATTAGAATTTCATCATATCTTGAACGTCTAACATACCGATTACTTTACCGTTTTGAGTAACAACCAGTTCGTCAACTTTCTTTTCTTTGATTAAGTTCGAAGCAACAAATAATAATTCGTTAGCATCGATAGAAATAGGAGCAGTTAATCCTAAATCACCAACTTTAGTGTTTACAACATCACCACCTTTTTCAGATACTAAACGACGTAAATCACCATCAGTAAAGATACCAATAGCAGCACCGTTAGCGTCTACAACAGTAGTAGCACCAGTTGCGTTTGTTGTCATGTTAACAAGACATTCAGCAACAGTAGCATCTGCTGTAACAGTAGGGTTGTTAGTAGAGATAGCCTCACCAACTTTAACTGTCATTAAACGAGTATCATTAACGAATTGATCTGTACCAATTTTTGTGAAGTGGTTTTCAGTCAATTGAGTCATGATTTTCCAAGGTACAGTAATTGTGTGAACACCAATACTTACAGCATCACGAACGTGTTGCATTGTACGTACAGATGAGAACATAATTTTTGTATCGTATCCATAGTATTCTACAGCTTCAACACATTGCTCTACTAAACCTAAAGCATCGTGACCTTGATCTTGTAAACGACCAACAAGAGGACAAACATAAGTTGCTCCAGCTTGCATAGCCATATATGCTTGTTGTAAAGTATATACCAAGTGAACGTTTACTTTGAAACCTTCTTTTACAAGCATGCTACATGCTTTAAGACCTACTAAAGAAACAGGAATCTTATAAACTGTAGTTTCACGGCTTAAGCCTAAAGCTTCTTGACGTTTTGCTTCTGCAACGATTTCTTCTGCAGTGTCTCCTAAAGCTTCGATTTGAAGAATAGGTACAATTTTAGACAACTCAACAATAGTTCCGTCGATATCTGTGATACCATGACGAGCCATGAATGTTGGAGTAGTTGTTAAACCAGTCATGAACGGTGCTTGTTCAAAACCATTTTTGATCTCATTGATCTCTGCAGAATCTAAATATAATTCCATACTATTAAGTATATATTTTCTATTATTTGGTACTTATTAAGGATGAAGTGGATTACTTGTTACGGTAACTAACTTCGATATTATGTAACTCGATTAGCGGTTTCATGAACTCTTCTAATTGATTTACATCTAATTGACTTGCCGCATCGCAAAGTGCTTCTGAAGGGCAAGGGTGTGTTTCGATAAATAAACCATCGATACCTGCTGCCACACCAGCACGAGCTAATGTAGGTAAGTATTGACGTGCTCCACCTGTAGGATCCGCAGAAGGAATTCCGTATTTACGGATAGAATGAGTTACGTCGAATACGACAGGGTATCCAGTTTGTCTCATTTCGTAGAAAGAACGAGGGTCAACAATTAAATCATTGTAACCAAAAGAGTAACCTCTTTCTGTTAATATGATATTTTTGTTACCAGTTGATTCAACTTTTTGAGCTGGTTTAATCATGTTCTCAGGAGCTAAGAACTGACCGTGTTTTATATTTACAACTTTACCTGTTTCAGCAGAACCAACAACTAAGTCAGTTTGCATACATAAGTAAGCTGGAATTTGAAGAATATCTAAAACTTCAGCAGCAGGTTTAATCTGATCTGGGTAGTGAATGTCAGAAACTAAAGAGAATCCGAATTCATCTTTTACCTTTTGCATGATACGTAAACCTTCATCGATACCAGGACCTCTATAGAAGTCTACAGAAGATCTGTTATCTTTTTGAAAAGAAGCTTTATAAATCATCGGAATATTTAATCTTTCCGTTACTTCTTTCAATTTTTCAGCTGTTTTCATCATGATGCTCTCGTCCTCGATTACACAAGGTCCAGAGATCAGGAACAATTCGTCAGCGCCACAATTAATGTCACCAACTTTTACAATGTTTTTACTCATCTGTATTTTATTGCTTTTGTATTGGGGGGATGTCAAAAAGAGACAGTTTCTCCAACGATGCGCAATTTAGTTTATTTTTGCTAGAACGACCAATGATTAACGTTAGCTATTTGTAAATATTAGACTAACTCTTGCATAATATTTCTTACACGCTCCAAATCTTCTTTGGTATCAACAGGAATACTGTCATGTTCTGTAACACCAACCTTAATTTTATAACCATGTTCGATCCATCGTAACTGCTCTAACGATTCTAGTTTCTCTAAAGTTGTAGGCTCTAAAGTAGCGAACAGTGATAAAGCTTTTTTAGTGTAGGCATATAAGCCTAGGTGTTTATAAAAAGTAGTATGTTTCATCCAATCTTTGCGTTCAACTCCTCGAACGGTTGGAATCACAGCTCTACTAAAATATAAAGCATCTTTATTATGATCTAGAGTAACAAAAACTTCACTGTCATTTTCTAGATCTTGTGCATGAATTACTGGGGTTACTAATGTTGCAAACTCAGTAGTATCATCAAAACTATTAATTAGCTGTGTGAGTGTAACAGGTTCAAGAAGAGGTTCGTCTCCTTGAATATTTACAACAGTATCAAAGCCTTTATTTGTTTCTTTATTTATAAGCTCAAGTGCCTCTAAACAGCGTGTAGTACCATTTGTGTGTGTCGGAGAAGTCATGACAACTTTTCCACCAAAGGCTTCTACTACTTCTATAATTCGAATGTCGTCTGTTGCAATATACACATCGTCTATTGCTTGAATAGCACGTTCGTAAACGTGTTGAATCATTGGCTTGCCACAAATATCTGCCAATGGTTTTCCTTCCAACCTAGACGATCCATAGCGAGCAGGAATAATTCCTAAAAACTTTCGCATATTCTTTTTTTCGTTCTAATTCGATTAGTTCATGCAAATGTAATGCATTGTTTTAGTAACTATTACATATATAGGGTAGAAATAAATCCCTTAAGGTAAACTTATTGACAATCCTTTGTATGTATTAACGAACAATTACTTTCCAAACCATAGATCCTGAGGTAGAAGAACCACTTAATAAGTAGGTGTTCGGTTTTAAACCAGAAGGTAAATAAATAGTATAAATATTCCCGATTATAATATAGGATAAGTTTTTCTTAATAGTTTGTCCGTTTATTCGAAGAATTTCAAAATTCATATTTCCAATCTGTTTACTTACAGCAAGGTTCACTTTACCGTCAGTAATCGGATTAGGAAAAAGAACACTATTCTCCAAAGTATAGACCATTGAGTTTGAACTATTGACAAGAGAAACTTCAATTTCTTTTGAAATAATATATGTACAACCTGCATTATTTGTAGCAAATAAGCGTAAAGAATGAGTTCCTTGCTGATCAAAAGTGATAGAAATGTTCTCGTCATTTTGTTCACCATATTGTTCATTATTTAAATGCCACAGCCATGATACTACCTTATCTGTTTGATTGAAAGAGGCATTGACAGTTCCATCTATGTAAGAAGTAGAACTTGATAAATCATAATCAGTAACAACAGAATCAACTTTAACTTCTAAATGAACAAAATTTGTTTCGCTAGCTACTTCTGCACATTTTATATAAAATGAAGTATCTCTTTGTATGTTAGGAATTGATAAAAACGGTCCGGTGTATAATAACTCTGTTAAAAAATGATCTCTATAAAAATTATAATTTGTACATCCTTCAGGGGAAATCATAACAGTAGTATTTTTACAAACTAACTGAGGTGAATCAATACTTAATGGTGGAATTGCTCTTCCTGTTAATTGAACAAGGTCTCCATTGTAAACATACCTACCTTGAGATTGTACATAATAATATGATATACTATCAATTAATACCTCAAAAGATCTTCCTGTTTCTTTAAGTACTTTTTGTCCATTTTCTTCTTTATACAATGCGAGTGCATCATAATTATCTGTTGCAATAGTAACATTCTCTCCTTCATTGGCTACTTGATAATCAATAACAGGAGATGGACTTTTTAACCAATATTCGCAATATTGCTCGACACTATCTAATTGTTGAAGAAGTTGTGGTAGTGTATCAGCAGCAACAATTAAGAAGCCTACTCTTGCTGTTTCATTAATTTTTAAATCATTAATGGTATACGCAATTACTGATGAAACATTTGCTAATTGAGTTTTAGATCCAATTGTAGTTGTCCCAATCTGAGAAGATACTGCTTGAATTTTTTCATAATCAGAAAATCCATCAGTTATATCGATAATACTGTTTGCTGAATTTAAATTATCAATTGCTTGAAAATTAACATTGCCAGTATTTAATAATTTAACGGCTGCACATTTTGATTTATCAGTCTTCTCTATAATTGCAACCTGATTCACAGCATCATAGGTAATCATAGCAGAATCAATTTGATTTTGAAGCGTATCTCCAGAAGCATAATTCATTACCCAATCAACAAATAAGCCACTATAAAGATTATTAAATGTTTGGTTAGAAGTATTGGTAATTTCTAACTCTGTAAATACAGCTCTATTTACATTACTACTATTAGAACCATAAAGCTTTTGTTTTATATTAACTCCAACAGGGTTTGCTGAGTTTTCGTCTATTAAAGTACCTTCAAAAGTTGTAATAGGGTAATTTACATCTTTAGAGTTATTAGTGTTTTTAACTAATGGTGAAGTACCTACAAAATCCGTTTTTCTAGTATTTGTATTAATATCAATATAAGTAGCATCTGACAGTTCATTATCAGTTGCAATGATAAACCCGGATTGTCTTGTTAAAGCATAACATCCATGCCTGTTGTTATAATCAAACCCATGGTTAACACCCCATGTACCGTTTGGTCTAAAGAGATATTTTATATAATTGGAATCAATTTTCACTCCTAAAATAATATTTAGTTCTAAGTTTTGCCAATCTCGATACTCATAAGAACCAGTACTTATGTCTTCTAAAGTCACTCTGAAATGAAGGTTTTTAATTTGAATAGCTTGTGGTGATATTTTAAAAAGAAAAGGAGCATTTGAATTATTTTTTATTTGTCCTTCAGACATTTGTCCTAATGAATGGGTTACTTCCCCAGGAATAGGTATAAAGGCCGTATCATAGCTAGAAATTGATGCAATTAAATTTGGCGAATTTCCATTGAGTATATTTTTGAAATCAAACCATATAGCCAAAGTATCACCTGGTAAAACTGAGATGTCAGAAGTTCCATATTTACTCCATCTAGGGTTTTGTGCTCGTACAACATGAACGTTATCTTTTTCTGTAACAGCTTTGAATGCATCTATCACACCAAAACCAATTTTATAAGCATCTTCATCATTGTTGCTAATTGCATAAAATGTTGAATCTGAGGTGTACCTTAATAGTTCTGCTACTTGAATGGCAGAGAGTTCAGGGTATCGAGATCTTACTAAAGCAGCAATACCTGCTACAATTGGTGAAGAAATAGAAGTACCTTCAGAGTGCCTATAACTATTATTACTATTAGTTGTTTGTGAATTTGCGTTCGCAGCTACTTGAATTTTATAACTCCTTGTATATTTCGAATTATCATTTTTGATACTGACTTTGTTTTCATTTACAGCAGTAACTGATAATACATTTTCATAGGAAGCAGGATAATAATCAGTTGGTATCTCATTGTGGTCGTTATTTCCTGCTGCTGCAATAAAAAGAACATTATAGTTTTCTGTATAGTGATTAATTATTTCTTGAAAAGCAACGGATTTATCATCATCTGGATCACTAGGACTACCCCATGACATATTAATTATATCTACACCACGTTCTGCAAGGTAAACTATTCCTTCTAATCCTGAACCTCGAACAATAGGAATAAAATTTGAATTAAAACCCATACCTGCAACTCCTATGTTGTTATCAGTAACCGCTGCAGCTGCTCCAGAAACTTGTATACCATGACTAGTTCCTGTTAATGTTGTATCATTACTTCTAAAGTTATAACCATACACATCATCAATGTAACCGTTGTTATCATCATCTACATTCGGGAAGCCATTTAGCTCGGCATCATTTGTTTTTATGTTATTAAACAGATCTTCATGCCAAATTTCAAAACCAGAATCAGAAATGCCAATTACAATATCACTACTTCCTTTTTCTATTTCCCAAGCAGCTTCCATATTATGAATATCAATAGCAAATTGATTTGCAATTAATGGGTCATTGGGAGTGTATTCTACTAAGTCATCTGCATAATTAGGAGCAATTTCAACATACTCTACTAGTGGGTGTTCTTCAATTTTATGAATTAGAACACAGGCTTCTTGGTTATCATTTAAATCTATTTGTAGTATATCTGGAGCCTCTGCTCTAAATAAAGAAATATAATTTAAGGTATTATCTTTTTCAGGAATTAGGTGTTGATAAGATTTTGGAGAAACCATTTTAGCAGGGAAATCTCTATCAGCTAAAAAAGTTTTTGACCACGGTTGTAAGGTTTCGTAATTTTTGCTTTTTAGTTTAACATAAATTACTTTGTTAGTGCATCTATCTTCAATTTGTGCTGACACATATTTGGGCAAGCATAAAAAAGAACATAAAACACAAAAGAAGTATAATATATTTAGACCTTTATTATTCATAAATCACTAATGAAGAAGTTTAAATAGGGTGCTGGCTTTTGCAATATGATAAACTATGTCAATTTATTAAAATTATATTCGACGAATAGCTACTTAATATAGCTCTTTCTTTATTTTTAATGAAATATATCTAATTCAATTATACTCACTTTAATTTACGTATGAAACCAACACGAACTTTTGATTTTCTGTATGTACAGAAAGAAAACTTCCCTAAAAATGATAGCCTTGCTTATAAAGTAAATGGGCAATGGAAAAAATTCTCTACCGATGATGTTATAGAAATTGTAAATAACTTAAGTGTCGGTTTATTAATTTTTGGTGTTAAAAAAGGAGACAAAGTTGCTATAATTTCATCAAATAGGCCAGAGTGGAATTTTATAGATCTTGCTTGTCAGCAAATAGGTGTAATTGTAGTGCCAATTTATCCTACAATTACAGTATCAGATTATAGTTATATTTTTGATCATTCTGATGCTAAATATATTTTTGTTGGAGATAGCGACTTGTACAGTAAATCTACTGAAGCAGCTAAAAGTGTTGAAAAAGTAGAAAAGATTTTCACTTTTGATAAAGTTGATAATGCACCTCATTGGACAGAAATAGAGCTTTTAGGTAAAGGGAAAAGTAGAGATAAAGTAGTGAATGCTATGGCAGAGGTAAAGCCTGAAGACTTACTTACAATTATCTATACTTCAGGAACTACAGGAAGACCAAAAGGAGTGATGCTTTCTCATCAGAATGTAGTTTCTAATGCAATTGCAGTTTCATCTATATGTCCTATTGAGAAAGGTAAATCAAAAGCATTGAGCTTTTTACCGTTATGCCATATTTTTGAAAGAACTGGTTTTTATTATTTTCTACAATACGGTGTTTCTGTTTATTATGCAGAAAGTATGGAAACAATTGGAGCAAATCTACAAGAAGTAAAACCGGATGTATTTAATACTGTTCCTCGTTTGTTAGAAAAAATATATGATAAAATCATTGCAAAAGGGTTAGATGCTGGTGGAGCAAAAAAAGGTATTTTCTTTTGGGCATTAAATCTAGGTTTAAGGTATGAACCAAGAAAAGAACAAGGATTTATATATAACTCTCAACTTGAACTAGCAAATAAGTTAGTTTTTTCTAAATGGAGAGACGCCTTAGGAGGTAACGTAAAGGCTATCAATATTGGAGCTGCAGCTCTACAACCACGTTTAGCAAGGGTGTTTTGGTCTGCAGGGATTAAGTTGTGCGAAGGCTACGGTTTAACTGAAACATCTCCAGTTATTGCTGTAAATAGAGCAAATAACGAAAATATGATGGTAGGAACTGTTGGTCCTTTATTAGATGGAGTAGAAGTTAAGATTGCTGAAGATGGTGAAATTTTAGCAAAAGGGCCAAATGTAATGATGGGGTATTATAAAGCTCCAGAAAAAACAGAAGAAGTAATAAAAGATGGTTGGTTCCATACAGGTGATATTGGCGAATTTGTAGAAGGTAAGTTCTTAAAAATTACAGACCGAAAGAAAGAAATGTTTAAGACTTCTGGAGGTAAATATGTAGCACCTCAATTGGTTGAAAATAAAATCAAAGAATCTTATTTTATAGAGCAAGCTGCAGTGATTGGTAATAACCGGAAATTTCCATCGGCATTAATAGTTCCAAATTTTGATGGATTAAAAGAATGGTGTAATCTTCATAACATTGAGTATACTTCTGATTCGGAAATCATTAAAAATACAAAAGTGATTGAGAAAATGGATCAGGAAATACAGAAAGCGAATAAACAATTTGCTCAATGGGAAAAGGTGAAAAAGTTTGCTTTAATAGATCACGTTTGGTCAATTGATTCAGGAGAAGTAACACCTACATTAAAATTAAAAAGAAAGGTAATTAATGAGAGATATGATCATGTAATCGAAGGATTATATTCATAAATTTTCTATCCTTAAGATATGATAAAGGCTTCGTAATATTAAATCACGAAGCCTTTACTTTATTTTCTGAGAAGAAGAGCTTTTTTTAATAATTGCTCATCTTCAGCAAGTTTTTTTAGCATAATATCAGCCTTAAGCTTACCATTTGATAAGTAAGGATCATCCTTTTCCCATTCAAGTCTAAACAACCTTCCCTTAGATGTTTTACTAATGCCAATTACCCTAGTAAGTGGTGCTTGGATAGGAATGTTATAGAAAGCAATCTGCCTGTCAAAATCTCTCGATAAAACTTGTTTCTCAAAGGCTTCTTTCATACTTCTTGCTGTCGTTTTTAAATCAACAACAACTTCACCTTCAATAAATAAATCTGGTTTTGCTTTACAGTCTAACCCTGTTATTGGATCTTTCCAAAATACACATTTTTCAATTTGTACATTTGGGTGTGCTAACATTTCTTTAAGTAGAGGATAATTTCTAGCCGTAGCAGCAATTCGTCCAATTCTATTTGCTTGTGCAACTGGAACTTTTTTACTCATTTCAACCCAATCATGTGGTTCAAGAATGGCAGAATGTAGCATTGTACCTTCTCTTAAAGCTTTTTTAGGTGTATGCGGTTGCTGACCGAGTAACAGAAGTTGTGCATTTTTTATATCTGTATTGGCAAGAGCAGGATGATTTCTATATTCTTTTTCATCCATGTCAATAACCTCATAGGAAACGTTTGACATTCAGAATTTAATTTAATGAGATGTAAAGATGCATTGCTGAGAATGAACTAACAAAGTTTGTTGTTTTAAAAATGAAACTATTAAGATAGTTTTAGCTTACTGAATTGATAAAGTGATAGAAGTTATGTTTCAATCCGTAGTAATTTGATTAAATTTACTAGATATCCATTTCAGAGCATTTATTAAGAATAATGAATTCTTAAGTAAAAGATTCATAATATAGACTATGGCATTAATTAGTAAAAAGAAAGTTCCGTACCCTGTAACAGAACCTTTAGAATATTTTTTAGATCAGTACGATAGAATATCTCCTGTTTCCATCAAGTACGAAGATCTTTGTAGATTCAATACAGCAATTCCATTATATGATTCTAATGGAGATGATACTTTATGGGTAACTGTGTTTTATGCACAGGATGATATGGAGCAAATCTATTCTACATTAAAGACATTATATGCTACTTTAAGAGCCGATGGTAACCTTAATGTAATGGAGCACCTCTTTATAGACCGTGTTGATATGTGTACATACGGAAACACTAAACCATTTCGTGTAAGAGTTGTAAATAGAATTAATGACAACTTTGATTACTTCTATGTTAAGGTTGCAGATGCTTCTCGTATTTATGGATTAGAATTAGAAGATATTTTATCTCCAAACAAAGTAAGCTACCTTGTTACAGAGCAAACATTAATAGAAGAGCATATACCAGGTATTCCGGGAGATTCTTTTATTAATCATTATTTAGAAGATGGTCATCAGAATAAGACCCGTTTAACAAAAGAATTTGTAAAATTTAATGAAAGGTGTTTTGTTCAGCTTTTAGGTGATATGCACTCTTCTAATTGGGTTGTTTTAATGGTGCCAGATTTTGATGAAATCAACTATAGAATTAGACCTATCGATTTTGATCAACAAAGCTATGAGGGAAGAAGGAATATTTATATGCCTCAATTTTACCGTCAGAATAATGCAATTTTAAAATTAATGATGGGTAAAATTTCATGGGAATCAGTTCGTCAATATCAAGCTGAAGAACGTTTTATGATTGCGAGTAGAGTAATGGGTTTTAGGCATAGAGCAAAAGATATTCTGAAAACCATGCGAAAAGATATTATCGCACCTAGAGAGAACGTTATTACACTTCGTAGTGATCTTTCAGAACATTATAAAAGTTCAAGGTTCTTAAAATGTGAGAATATGGGTGAGATTGTAACAGAGTCTATTGAGCATGTATTAAGAAGGCAAGAAAAATATAAAAATATGTTTGAGGCTAATAGTCCTTATTAAAAAAAATACCTCAGTGATTTAAATTTCACTGAGGTATTTTTTATTCAACATGTTCTAATCGATAACCAACACCAATTATACCTTCTAAAGTATCAGGCCTCATATAATGTTTAATATCAATTTTATATGTTCCTTTTGAAGGAAAATGAGATTTTTTTCGTAATAAAAGCGGATGCACAAATACAGCACCTGTACTACTAAACCCTGTTGAATTTTCTATGTGTCCAAAAGGTTTTCCTGTTTTGACTTCAAAAAGTTGAAAGTCAGACATTTTGTTATTAATCAGAGTGTCTGGTTGAAGTGAATCAACTTTAGTAAGACTATATTTAATATAAATATTTTGAAAAGGATACTCTGTTGTGTTTCTAATCAAAGCATAAATATTATACGGTTTGGCATCTTCAACTTCAAAAGTAAATGAAGATACAGAGTCGGCAGGCCACATCCCTTCCTCATAATCTACATATTCTTCATTTACAATTGATGAATTACATGCAAAACCTAAAAAAGCAACTCCTAATAAAAGGAGTGCTTTGTATATCTTTAAAGACAAAAAATTATTCATTATTAGAATTATCAGGTCTTCTTCTTTTGTTTCTATTTCCTCTAAAAGGAGGTCTTGATGGTTTTTTACCACCTTCTTCCCTTTTTTGATTCTGTCTATTCTGAGGCGAGTTATTCCCTTTATTATTAGGAACGTTTTGCTTCTGATTAGTATCATTTGAAGGAGAGTTTCCTTCATTCTGATTATTAGAGTTGCGTCCTTGTTTATTCGGACTTACTCTCTTTTTAAAATTCGAAGGTCCGTTATTAGGCTTTTTCCTTGATGGCTTTTTTTGGTGATCTGATTTTTTGTTATCAGGTCCTTTTTTGAATTTGTCATCAGGCTTTCTACGTCCTTTTTGCTTTTTCTGAGGAAGAGGTTGTTTATCTAAAATGCTACTAAGTTTTTGTTCTTGTAACATTGCAGATTTATCAACTTGATCTTCTTCTAAAGTTTCAGGATATTTACCTTTAGCATTCATTTGCGTCACTTCATTAACACGCTCTGTCGAGATTACATGCCATGTTGTTTCGCCTTGGAAGCTAAACCACATACGTTTACGGAAAATATCAACTTTTTGTAGTTGAGCATCACCTTTTTTGGTCTTTAAGTTTCTATCCAACATTGGGATATCAACTAAAGCATCTATATAAGTTTCGAGTTCATAGTTAAGACAACACTTTAATCGTCCACATTGACCAGATAACTTACTTGGGTTTAAAGATAAATTTTGATAACGAGCAGCAGAAGTAGATACACTTTTAAACTCAGTTAACCAGGTAGAACAACAAAGTTCTCTACCACAAGAACCAATACCACCTAATCTACTAGCTTCTTGACGCAAGCTAATTTGTCGCATTTCAACTCTAATCTTAAACTCGCTAGCTAAGACTTTGATAAGTTGACGAAAATCGACTCTGTCATCTGCAGAATAGTAAAAAGTAGCTTTAGAGTTGTCTGCTTGGAAATCTACATCCGAAAGTTTCATTTGTAGCTCAAGCTCCTGAATAATTTCACGAGTACGGTAAAGGGTTGGAATTTCCCTATTTTTTACCATAGCTAACTTCTCTAGGTCTTTAGGTGTTGCGTGACGAAGAATTTGTAAAAGATCATCTTCTTCATCAATACCTTTTTTTATCATTTGTAAGCGTACAAGGTCACCTTGTAAACTCACATGCCCAATATGATGTCCATTTCCAGTATCAACTACTAATGGATCACCTGTATAAAGTTCGAAGTGTTGGTCATTTTTAAAATAGCCTTTTCTTCCACCTTTAAATTTTATTTCTACTATATTAAAACGTTGCGATGAGGGTAAATCCATATCACCGAGCCAATCAAATGAATTTAATTTGCTACAGCCGCCAGAACCACAGTCTCCATTACTGCCACATCCTGTAGGTACTCCACACGCAACCGTTGAACACGATTGACATCCCATATATATATATTTAAAACTATCTAATGATAGGGTGAGGCAAACTAGCCTCAATGCAATTTAGCATTTAAAAAGTTAAATCCCTTCTTTGAGGTGAAAAGGGACAAATTCACCTACATCATGCCCAAATTTATGCAATTCTCTTATAATAGAAGAACTTAAATGAGAGTATTCTGGAGATGTGTAAATAAAAACTGTATCAATACCGTTTACATATCTGTTTGCTTGGGCAATACTGTTTTCGTATTCAAAATCCGTTGTGTTTCTTAATCCTCTTAACAAAACACACGCTCCAAGGTCTTTAGCAACTTTAGCTGTTAATCCTTGATATAAAATTACTTTTACTTGGGGGTTATTTTCAAAATGAAGCTCAATTAATTCCTTCATTTTTTCAGCAGGAAAAAATCGCTTTTTCTTAGAATTATGTCCTATACCAATAATGACTTCGTCAAATAATTGAGTGCCACGGATTGCTATATCTTCATGACCTTTTGTAAAAGGGTCGAATGTTCCAGGGAAAAAGGCTATTCTTTTCATCGGTTTAATTTCATATTGCCAATTATATCAACAGCAGCATGTTCATGAGGATCTTGATCAAATTGGTATGCATAAAGCATATCTTTAGGTTTCTTTCCTGTATTTACTTTACCAATAAATTTACGAAGTGTAGTAATAGCTGAATTATCAGATTTTACTTCACCCCAAATTGTTAAAGTAGTGTCTTGAGGAGTTCCTTTTAACTCATCAATAACAAAAAGCACATAGTACAATAAGTCTTGCTCTGTTTTGTACTTAAATGAATTGGCAAAAATAACCTGCTTTTTTTCATTACATTTTGTTAGATAGAGCATATCGTTATCTAAATAACAATGTAAGGAGTTGCTATCAAACTCAAATGTTTCTGGAATAAAGCTTTCCATACTATGAGAAAATGATAGGTTAGAATTACTGTACATCTCAAAGAACCAATTTTCTAATTCTTGAGGTAAAGCAAAAATGATAGACGCATTTAAATCTGTAGTGTTTTTAAAGATTTTATCTTTCTTACTACTAAATTTAGATGTTAATGATAAGATAGTTTCATCATTGTTTTCATCCTCAACTTCTGATGGGATAAAAGCAAATGAAGGAAGAGCAGATATGATATTAACGTTCTTCCAAAAAGCAGCATTCAGAAATGAATGTTTTTGCACAATGTTGTGCAAGTTTACGATAAGTGCAGTGGTATTCATTGCAGTTTCGTAACCATACGATTCAAGTGCCAAGCACTCGTTGTTTTCAGGGTCATATACTCCTATAGCAAGACAGCTTTGATGTACCCTCAAATGCAAGCTGTAGTCAGCAAGTCGAGAAACATCAAAGCTGTTTGAATGTACGGAGTATCTGACTGATTCAAATAGCAGATCTTCCAATATTATTCCCAGTTACCTGCAGTAGTTGCTTCAAATAATGAACCAAACTTAAGAAGTCTTCTAGTAGGAGATGCATTAGATTCTTTACGTTGTGGATCACGTGGGAATCTGTCTACTACTTCAATAAAAGCAACATTTGCGTTACCTTTCTTCTTTTTATCTACAGAAAGTTCAAATTCTTTTCCGTTTTTACCAGAGATATATTTTAACTTCTTAGCGTCAAATTTTTGACCAGGGAAGATTTTCTCTCTTACTTGAGTTGCTCCAATTGTATCAAACTCAATACGAACTGAATCAGTACGAGTATAGTACAATGGGTCATTCTTAGTACGAGGAGTGATAATCTCTTTCTTTTGTACGTTATAAATGGTGTCCTCATCGATGAACATAGCTAACGTATCCCAAGATGCAGTATATTTCTTGTATCTTGAAAGGTAAGCTGTTTCAGCATCACGGATCATTTTTAATTGTTTAGTAACAATTGCTTCCGATTTTTTAATTTCTTTACTTTCTCTGATTGTGTCAAATACACTATGATATAATGCCCATGCCAATATCAGTACTACCGGTACCATTAAAATGGTTAGTATCTTTGTCTTTGTCATTTTTCTTCTGTGAGTTTGTTGTAATGTTGCTGCGAACTAAATACTATTTCTGTCAAAGGATCTAATGAACAATTCATAAACTCTAATACATTATTAACGAGACCCATTTTTGACCAAGGCAAATTTAATTAGATTTTGCATAAAAAATAATTCCATTAACCTAAAACATGTTACGGAATCAAGAATAAGTGTATTTTTTCGCCATAATCCTCTAAATAATTCTTAATTCGTACTTTTTGGCTAAATCTCTTTTCTTTTCTTTAACAACTTTTATGTTTATTTCTATTCTATCAAGAGGCTTTCCGTCAGCATTAATGTCAGTTTCTGCAATTTTTTCAACAATATCCATGCCTTCCACTACATATCCAAACACAGTGTAATTCCCATCTAAATGGTGGGCTCCTTCTTTTGCTTCAACAATATAAAACTGAGAACCACTAGAAGATTTACTTGGATTGATCTCATCATTTTGTCTTGCTGCACCAATCATTCCATAGTCATGGTTTAAGCCTTCTACAAATTCGCTATTGATAGTATAGCCTGGGTTACCAATTCCAATTCTAGAACTATCATTACCGCTTCTAGTATTTGGATCACCTCCTTGAATCATAAAATCTTTTAATACTCTATGGAAAGTTGTTCCATTATAAAAGTCATCTTTTGCTAGTCTCAGGAAATTTTTTTTATGCTCTGGTGTTTCATCAAATAATAAGATGATGATTTCACCAAAAGAGGTTTCTATATAAACGACTTCATCTTTTCCTTTAATTTTTTTCTTCTTCTTAGCGAACGAAGAATTTATTGTTAGAAAACACAAGATGATTGTAAGGAATAATGGGATGGAACGCATATTTTTGCTTCTTGAAAAATCATTTTTATAATATCATGACGAAAATAGACAACAAGAATGAAATACTAAAGGATATTGCCTGGTTAGTGCCTACTATTCTCTGGTTTTTTATAACTATAAAGTTATTACTGACTAAAAACCCTGTTGAAGGAGATAGTTTTTTATTAAATCTACCTTTTGGAGATAAGATTGGACACTTTGGAATCTTTGGGATCTTTACTGCTTGTTTGATGTTCTCTTTGTGTGGAGTAAGTTTTATGAAACAAAATAAGAGGCTTATAATAATAACTGTTTTAACTATCGTTTTTAGTTGGGGAATTATTACTGAAATTTTGCAAGCTAATTTATTGGATAGTAGAGAAGGTGATTTTTGGGATTTTATAGCAGATGCAACTGGAGGAGTTTTAGGAGTAATTTGTTATGGTATTTTGAGTAGATTTATTCCAATACCAATTTATAAGAAACCTATACTTTGATCTAATTTAAAAACAGATCTAATTATTTACATTTTTTTAAAAAGCATTAAAAAAGCCATCAATCAAATAAATGATCGATGGCTATTATATTTTAGACACTTGGGTATCTCTTTACCTAAGAGTTTATAATTCAATTATAACTGGCAATGATCGCCATCACAGAATTTTTCAGCTTCTACATCTTGTCCTTGCCCTAAATCATTAAAGTTAAGAGGCTTAATATGAGCGGCTAGCTCTTTATACTTCTCAACTGAAATTTCTTCGTATGGCATCTGAGGGTAAACAGTATTACCTAATTCTAATTTAGGTAAGAAACTGATTGACTTCAGGTGATATTGGAAGTAATTTAAGATTGGTTCAATCTGAGTGGCTTCATCTTTCTTAAATGTAACTGTAACAGAAACTTGATTATCTGCCCAATAACGTTGTAAGAATGCAGCTAGATGTACTTGTTCCCAAATACTAACTTGGTTTACAGTTCTTACATTAGAAATTTCTACTGGGATTGAAACAACCATTGTGTCAGATTCGGCAACAGAAGGTTCTACATGATAGTTTGCAGCTATACACTTTTCTATCAGAGGAGATTTCTTCGATAAGCGAATACGTCTGATGTAATGATTACTTTCTGGATAGTGCATACCTGGAGTAACACCTGGTAGTAAAGAAACAGTACCACTTGGCTTTACAGAAGTAGTTTTTACTGATGGAGTAACACATAGCCATTCAGCATAAATAGTATCCCAATTCTGAATTGTTTGGTACCCTTCGTCACACCATTCTCTAAATGTATCTAAACCATTATTTTCAACAAATTGAGCAATACCAGACATAGAAGTACCAATTCTTCTATTTCTTAATAATACACGGTTTGTTTCTGGCCAGTGTGTGTTTGTAAGCGTTACTGTTTTGGCATATAAGTACGCAAACTTTAAAGTTCTTAAGTAATCTTCTTTGCTTGTAGCTCTAGTAGGGAATGTTTCTACTAAGCAGCAAAGCTCATAAGATTCTAATGTTTGTTCAGCACAAGGGTTAGTACCCATTGCTCTGCTATCTTTATGATCCGGTGCGTCTCCCATACGACCGAACTTTTTCATATTATCTAACCAAATGTAGCCAGGTTCTCCATTTACAGCAGATTGTGCAGCAACATTTTTGTAATCCATACCTACAGTAGAGAATACTGAATTATTAGATGACCACCCGTATTCAGATCTATGTGCTGAAGACCCTTCCATCTGTTGTGTTTCAGGGTTCCAACGGTAGTCTTTTAATTTTAAGTATTCCTCATCATCTGCTTCACCAAAAACAATTTCAGCAGAACGTCTAACATTACCGGCAACAACACAACACCCGATCATATTCATAATGTCGACAATGTCTGTTACAGTAATAGTAGCGTCTTCAGGTCTGCCTTCAAACATTGATCTAATTTGATCGTGAAGTTTTAAAAGTGGAGCAGCTCCAGATGCAATACCTCCAAATCCTTTAATAGGTAAACCTGCTTCTCTAATTTTAGAGTAATCGAATTCTACGTTTACTCTACCTTTGTGGAAGTAAGAGTCTAATAGCATTCCTGTACTATTTACCCATCCTTCTCTGCTATCAGGAATTACATATCTAACTTTATCTTCATTATTTGGTTGATAAATGACAACAGTACCAGCTCCTTTTGTATCAAAGCCAACACCAACACCTAACATTGACATATCCATTAAAAACTCAAAAGGTTTTGTAGGATCATTAGCCATAGTTTCTGTACTTACAAAAGAACAGTTATTAAGTGCTGCAAATAAATTTCTCTTTGTTGTTAACTCAGAACCCATTGCCCAAAGACCACGTCCAGGAGGTAAGAATTTCATGTTAAACATACGGTCGAACATTTCTTGAGCAGAAACTTGAGCTTTACCATCATCCCATCCTAATTGGTATTTTAAGATGTGATTTTTCTGGATAGTATAAGTACCTTCTACTACACGTCTAACAGTTTCCCACCAAACTTCATTAGTACCATCATCTTTAAGTCTAGAATAGGTACGCATGTATACCAATTCACCTAGACCATTAAATCCAAATGGTGGTTTTGTGTTTTTGTACTTTTCAAGGAATTTGTCGTCCAGAGAAAATTTATAAGTCATCATTTTATCAGAAATGTTATATTGTATTAATTTAATTATTAATACATTTTATGTTGTGAACAGCCAATAATTTACACTTGTATTTATAAACTAACAACAAGTATTTAAATTATATAATATAGTGTGTAACTAATTGTTATTTAAGGAATTAAAACAATATAGGTTAACTTTAGTGTTAATTTATAATTTTGGTTGTTAATTATTAAATTGATTGCTAAACACTAATCGATTGTTATTTTTAATTTATACAAAGAAAGCAATGGAATTTATCAAAATCAATATTGCATTTCTAGTATTTATTTACATGATAAAAAGTAATAGCGTAATTTATTAGGACTTAGTTTTGTATTTATTGTGAAAAGATAAAATCATTAACTAAATTCTAAATACAATAGCCCTTTGATCCACCTTTTATTGATGTAACTTCTTGTTATATCAACTATTAAAAATGAGTACTTAAAGTTTTTTTAGAAAAGGTTTAATTTAATTTTCACCAATTAATAATGATGAATAAAATTATTTATCACCTTAAAAATATTATTTTTCTTTTCCTTCTACTTATTTCTGAATTCTCCTATGCACAATGGCATGAAGTTGTTTACAATGAACTGTCTGGAATGCAAAATTCTTTAGTTAAATCAGTTGATAAAGATAGTTTAGGTTTTGTATGGTCTGCTACAGATAAAGGTTTGATACGTTTTGACGGATCTAACTTCTTACAAGTGACAGAAGGCTTGCCAAGTCTTTATGTAAAAAAGATTTTTAAAACATCTAAAGGAGTTTTACTTGCATCTACAGATTTAGGTGTTGTTAAGGTTAATATGATTGATAATCAACCTCAAGTAGAAACTATTTTAAAAGGAGATACCTATGCTTCTGATACATTACTTTGGTACCCAAAATCTATTTATGAAACCAAAGATCAAAAAATATGGATTTGTGATAATCACTCTATTGTATGTCTTGATACCGCTTTAAACCAAATAGCACGATATAAATTTTACGAAAAAGATTTACCAACTAATTTTCAAAGATCATTTTCATTATTAGAAGACCCTGTTCTAGGGTTATACGCATTCTCTGAAGCTGGATATTTGTATAAATTTTCAAAGAAAGAAAATGCATTTAATGAAATTCAATTGATTACGCAGAGTGATAGAATAAACCACGCTTTCTTTTATCAGAAGAAAATGATTGTTTCGACTCAATCTGGAGTAACTGAAATAACTTTAGATAAATCTGGTAAAGAGGTGTTATCTCAAAAAATTATCATTGATGATATTGCTCCTTCTTATGTAGTTGTTAATACTGAAAATGAATGGTTTGCAGGAACATGGAATAATGGTTTATATAAAATTGCAATTGATAATAAAGGGAAATATCATCATTCTAAAGTAGAAAATGTAGAACAAAAAGTGATATCATCTGTGTTTAAGGATGAATCATCTGGTCTTTGGTTATCTACAGATAATGGTCTGATTTATTTAAAAGAACAATATTTTAAAGCAGCATTTGAAAAGGATGTCTACCAATATATTCAGACAATTGTTCAAGATAATAATACAGTGTTATTTTCTGACGGTAGAAGTTTGTTCTTTTGTTCAACATCTAATCACGCATTAATTGATAAATGGGAAATATCATCTGAATATGGAATTGTATTAAAAGTAGCCCATATAGAAGATGAATATTGGCTAACAACCAATATTGGCTTATTCCTTATTTATGATGAAAAAGGAAACTTAAAGCGAAAGATTGACTGTTCAAATTACGGTGGTGCAATTTATTCTATCGCTTATAATGAAATGGGTGACCTGTGGTATGTTCAAGACCATGGTGGAGTATTTAAACTGCAAAATTTAGAGAAAGTAATTTCTTATGGTAGAGAAGAGGGGATAACAAGTAAAATTAATGTTCTGAAATTTCAAGAAGGTAGATTGTTTTTAGGAGGTAGTAAGGATGGAAATTATTTCTTTAAATACAATGTTGCTTCTGATAACTTTGAGAACCTAAGTAAACCAATTTCTATTGTTAGAAATATATCTTTAAGTGTAAACGATTTTGTTTTTATAGATGAAGGTCCAATTCTAGCTACCAATTTTGGGTTGGCTTATTTTGGTAAAGATTCTTTAAGAACAAAGACAATTGAACATTTAAATTTAGGAGATGTAAAAGGAGTTATTAATGATTACAGATCTTCTAATGTGATTTGGTTGACAAACTCAAATGGTCTGATTAGGGTAAAAGATTGGGATTCATTTTTAATATTTGATGAACTTTCTGGCTTACCAAGTAAAACCATGAGTTATAGAACTATCCTTTTAGATAATTATGGTGCTATTTGGGCAGGTACTGCAGCTGGTATTGGTCTGTCAAATAAAAAGGTATCAATTAAAAAAACACCAACCCCTGTTTTTACTTATATAGGTAACTCTATTGGTAAATTCCGACTCTCAGCAACACCAGAAATCTCAATAGCATCTTACTTAGAATTGAAGTTTGCTAGTTTAGCTTTTCCTGGTAATTTAATTTCGTATCAGTTTAAATACAATGATGGAGAGTGGAAGGATATTGGTTGGAATAATAAAATTATTGTATCAGGGTTGAAAAAGGGAGATTACACTATATATATTCGAGCAAAACAAATAGGAGAGTATACATGGAGTAAATCTGCAACTTTTTCTTTCTTAGTAACCGAAGCATGGTATAGAACATGGTATGGAATACTTAGCATATTTTCAATTTTATTAGGCATTGGATTCGTGTCATTTAAACTTTATGATGAAAAGGTTCAATACGATAAAGAAATATTAGAAGGTGTTGTAAAAGAAAGAACACAACAAATTGAAGCGCAAAATAAAATATTGTCTGGCCGAGAATCTATACTTAAAAAGCAAGTTGATAGATTTAAAAAAGTAAATGATAAACTGAATTATCAAAAGCAAGAAATGAATAGTCGTTTGATTTATGCTCGAGATTTACAATCAGTTGTTTTGCCTTCAACAGAAAAAATTAATTCGTTTTACACCAATTCATTCCTTTTATATAAACCTAAAGAAATTGTATCTGGTGATTTTTATTGGGAAAAAACTTTCGATGGAAATATCTCCTATATCGTTGTAGCAGATTGTATTGGTCATGGAATTCCAGGTGCAATCCAGTCACTAATTGGTATAGATTTACTTGGTGAAATTGTCGATAATAAGAATACTAAAACAGATTATGTATTAGAGGAATTAGATATTAAACTAAAGGAAAAAGCAAAAGAAAATCCAGCATTAATTGGGATTGATATGCTAATTTTAAGAGTATTTAAAAATGAAGACGAATTTGAGATTAGCTACTCTGGTGCACGTAGACCTTTATTTTATTTTATTGATAATCAACTTATTGAAATAAAAGGAACACGAAGAGGAATAGGAAATGAGCCTGCTCATGTAAAAGTAAAAGGTTTTGAAGTACACAATTTTACTCTACCAAAGGGTGTTAGCATTTATCTAACCACAAATGGTTATTATGATCAATTTAATAATCAAGAAAAGCGAATGGGAATCGCTAAATTTAGAAAATTATTAATAGAAGCAGGTAGTTCTAACGATATGTTGGAACAGCGTAAATGGCTAGAGAACTATTTAAATGTTTGGAGTTCAGAAGCAGATCAAATTGATGATATAACGATCCTCGGTCTTCAGTTATAATTAATAAGGGACTTTTTTATCTGAAGAAAATAGATTTTTAAAGAAGCTAAAAAATGTCTTTTCTTCATGTTTATACCTTTTTAATTCTCTTAGGAGAGCTCTTCCTTGAGACTTACTTGTAATAATCATATCAAATGAATCGGCAGGGAAATCTTTATATTTCCTTATTTTGCCTGAATGTTTGCCTCTTTTATAAGCAACTTGAAGTTCAGTAGTCTGACGGTCATAGATTAAAAACTCTACAAGCGTAGATTCTGTAGTAATAATTTTTTCAACGAGTATTTCTCTCATAAGTCTTTGTCGTAAATCGAAAAATCAGTAACCAATAGGATAGTTAGTGCATGATAACAATCTAAAAATACAATTTATTTCCGATTATCATCACTTTCTAGCATACTTAAGTAACTTAAATACCTAGAAGTAGCTATTTCACCCTCATCCACAAGTTCTCTGACTTTACATTGAGGTTCATGTGTATGTGTACAGTTATTGTACTTACACTCTTGTATCACATCTCTTATTTCAGGGAAAAAATGTCCAATTTCATTTTCATCAATTCCCATAATACCCAGTTCTTTAATACCTGGAGTATCAATTAAATGACCGTTATGTTCAGTTAATTCGAACATTTCGGCAAAAGTAGTCGTATGTTTCCCTTTGTTAGCAAACAAAGAGATTTCATCAGTTCTTTGTTGCACATTTGATGCCAACTTGTTTAATAAAGTTGACTTTCCAACACCAGAATGTCCAACTAATAAAGAGATTTTACCATTAATCACTTCTTTGATTTCGTCAAGATTTTCATCTTCTAAAGCTGATAAACGCAGACATTTATATCCTAGAGGTTCATAGACAGCACGCAATTCATCTAAATATGCTCTGTCTTCATCTTCTAATAAATCATCTTTGTTGAATACAATATAAGTGGGGACATTATATGATTCAGCAGCTACTAAAAATCTATCTATAAATCCTAAAGAAGTTTTAGGTAATGCTAAGGTTGCTATTAATATTGCTTGATCTATATTAGATGCAATAATATGCCCATGCCATTTTTTTCTTGTTGATTGGCGAAGGATAATATTTTTTCGATCAAGAATGTCGTGAATGATAACTGTATTTTCAACTTCATCTTCTAAGGCATAGTTAACCAAATCGCCAACAGCAATAGGGTTAGTGACTTTCATACCTTTTAATTTTAATTTACCACGAAGTCTTCCTTTATAAGTCTGATGAGTTTCTGTATTTTCAACTTCATACCACAAACCAGTTGATTTAGTGATTAATCCAACTTTTAAATCAACCGCAGATGTTTTTGAAGTGTTTTTTTTCTTCCCAGAGTTCTTTTTTTTCTTCATCAGTATTCTTAAAGGTCAGTATTGTTCTTTGTAACTAAAATACTAAAATCGGTTTAATATTTTATATAATAAGTAAAACTACTCTATAAATATGAAATTATTAAAGTAACTCTTTGCAATAAGTTATTATTTTATCTGTACTGCCTAGGTTTTCTTTTACAAAGTCTTGGGTGATAAGACCAGTTTTTTCTCTGAAGGTTGTGTCAATTAATAGTTTTTTAATTATTGATAAACAGCTGTTTGCGTCTGTAATTGAAAAGGTTCCTTCTCTTTCTACCAATTGAACGGCCTCAATAAATTTATCATATTCTTTACCAATAACAACAGGGATTCCAAAAGTTGCAGGTTCAAGAATATTATGAAGTCCCTCTCCAAAAGCACCTCCTACGTAGGCAAAATCTGCAAATTGATATAGTGATGATAACATTCCTACATTATCAATTATGAGTAAGTTTTTATCAGTAACATTATTTTCGGTAGCTTCAGAAAAACGAATACTGTCTCTAGCAGAAAATGTAGAAGTAATAAAATCTATTTTTTTATCAGAAATTTCGTGAGGAGCAACTATAATTTTTAATTCAGGAAGTTTACTTGCAACAAGGCTTAAAGCTGAAATGTCTCTTGGCCAACTACTGCCAACAACAAGAACAGTTGCATTTTCTGAAAATTTCTTAGCTATAGGAATTTGCTTTGGAGAAGCACAAATTTGAGCAACTCTATCAAAACGTGTATCTCCAGCAATTATTTTATTATCAATATTGATGGATGAAAGTAGATCGTAGGAATTTTTATCTTGAGTGAAAAAATAATCGAATTGCTTTAGCATATTTTGCTGAAAACCTCCATTATTTTTAAAGAAAGCTTGATCAGCTCGGAATATAGTTGAGAAGGAAATTATTTTGGCTTCTATACTTTTTAATGCAACAAGGTAGTTATGCCAAAACTCGTATTTTACGAAAAATGCAATCTGTGGGTTGATTGTTTTCACAAACAACTCTGCATTACTTTTAGTATCTAGAGGGAGGTAGTAAATATAATCTGCATGTTCATAATTATGCTGAACAGTATATCCACTAGGGGAAAAAAAAGTAAGTACAATTTTGTACGCCGGAAATTGTACTTTGAAGGCTTCAATTACAGGTCGGCCCTGTTCAAATTCTCCTAATGATGCACAGTGAAACCATGCAGTTTTCTGATTGTTATTTTTAAAATCAGCTTGAATTTTTGATAATAATTGGTGTCTTCCATCTACAAATAATTTTGCTTTTGGGTTTAGCAAAGAGGCAAACTTCATTGCTCCACTAAACATATATGTACCTATATTATATATCTTTTCTTGAATCATATCGCAAATTTACATCAAAAAGAATGTAATGCGAACTATGTCAGAATTTGTTTGTGTATTTCAATTAACCAATGTCAAGTAATTAGTTAGCGTACATTGATAACACTTCTTTCAATTCTTTTCTAGCAAGAAAAATTCTATTTTTTACTGTTCCAATAGGAATACTTAAACGATCTGAAATTTCATGGTATTTAAATCCTCTGAAATACATCATGAATGGTTCGCTGTAGGCATCGTCTAATTCTTCAATTGCTTTCTGAATATCATTCATAGCAAAGTTTCCATAAGCACTATTTTCTTGCTTAACATTCGTACTATTTATAAAGTGTAAGTTTTCTGAGGTATCAATAAATGTTTTTTGGCGAGCGCTTTTTTGGTAATTAGTTAAGAAAGTGTTTCTCATTATAGTAAAAACCCATGCCTTCATATTAGTACCAACCATAAATTTCTCTTTGTTAGAGAATGCTTTCAACATAGTTTCTTGAATAAGATCTTTTGCGTTTGCTGAGTCTTTAGTCAGTTTGTAAGCAAACGGCTCTAAAGCAGGGATCAAGTGTTGCAAATTGTAATTAAATTCTACCGCTGTCATAATAATAAGTGTTTATATTTTGTTTAACTTTTTACTCTTTTGTTATAACAAATGTAGGATGATAAAAGATTAATGTCAATGTTTTGTTTAATTATTTTATAAATAAGTTAAACAAAATACTTTTAATACTATTGTTTTTATAATGTGGTAGCACGCTATTTGCTTGTAAATGAGTTACTTATGTTTTTGTTTAACGATTGTCTAATTATGTTGAATTTTGTTTACTTATTTTCCTTCTGGGGCTTCTTTGCGCATCAAAAAATCAATGAAGAGGCTATATATTTACTCCCAAATGAAATTTTCATTTTGTTTAAAGATCATATAGATAAGATTAAACAAGGTGGAATTAGGCCAGATCAAAGAAGAAGACTTATAAAAAATGAAGGGGTTCGCCATTACATTGATGTTGAAATGTATGGGAATCAACTATTAGAAAATGCAATTGATTATGATGAAGCATTACTTACTTTCTCAGAAGATTCACTTTTAGCACATGGCTTAGCTCCATGGAATCTTGTTATGTATACACATCTTTTACGGAAAGCTTTTGAAGAAAAAGATGCTTACCGAATTATTAAATATGCAGGAGAAATGGGGCATTATATTGCAGATTTACATGTTCCTTTGCATACAACACATAATTACAATGGTCAATTAACAAATCAAATTGGTATCCATGCTTTTTGGGAATCTACATTACCAGAGCACTATGCAGGGTATTATAGTTTTTTATTAGATGATGTTATGTATATCGATAATACTTTAGATACAACTTGGGCAATTATGAACGAATCGCATAGTTTAGTTCCTATTGTTTTAGCAGAAGAAAAGCGTATTTCTAAATTATTGCCAAATAAAGGAAAAACTGTTGTTTCCAGACGCGGAGCTTCTTTGCAATACCAACCTACAGATCAATATATAAAGTTATATCATCAGGCAGTTGGTGATATGGTAGAAAGTAGAATGGAAAAATCTATTTATAGGTTAGCTTGTTTATGGTATTCTTGTTGGATTGATGCTGGTCAACCCGATTTATCAACTTTAAAATACATTACACCAAAGCAAAAAAAGAAAGAATTAAAAAAAGATATAAAACATAGAGAGCATCTTTAGATTTAAAGTGGATATGTAGAACGGACAATGTATCTTCGTAGTTCTGAAAAAAAATATATTATGTTCAACAACTATTACTTTTTAAGACAACTGAGTGGTTCTTTAAAAGAACATTTAGTAGGGATGACTTTGGGGGCTTGTTTTAGTCAATCCAAAGATGAATTGATGATCGGTTTCTATAAAGGTGGTCGAGAACAGTGGATACGTGCGTCTTTAATTCCAAATTTTAATTTGCTTACTTTTCCTTTGGATTATCAAAGAAAGAAGGTAAACAGTATTGACCTTTTTAAGGAAGCGATTGATGAGGAAGTTGAAGATATTATCCAATATAAAAATGAACGTGCTTTTTTAATTAAGCTTACCAATAACTGGGGAATCTTATTTAAAATGTATGGTAACCGTTCTAATATTCTTTTGATTCATGAAGGTGAGGTAGTCACAATTTTTCAGAAACGACATATTGAAGATCAGAATATGGATGTTTCTCAATTAGACCGTTCTTTAGATCAGACAAAGGAAGGCTTTTTTGAAAATGGATTACGAGGTACATTCCCAACTTTGGGAAAAGAAGCATTAGCCTATTTAGTAAAAAATGGCTGGGAAGATGCAGATAAGGAACAGCAATGGGGTATGCTTTCATCAATGATCTCAAAATTAGAAAACCCCAAGTATTATACTGTCGAAGAAAATGAGCAAGTACACTTTCTACTTTTTGAACAAGGTACAACACTTTTTGAAACAGATAATGCTATTGAGGCTGCCAATGAATTTTTCTATAGGTTCTCAAAACGCTTTTTTGTAGAGCAAGAAAGAGGACCTTTATTACGAGAAATTGATAAAAGATTAAAACAATCTAGAAGTTACCTCAAGAAAAATTATGCACGTTTTGAAGAATTGACAGAAAGTGCACGCTTTGAGGAAATTGCCAATATTATAATGGCAAATTTACATGCTATTCCAGCAAGAACTAAAAAAATTACATTATTTGATTTTTATACTGATAAAGATATCGTAATCAAATTAAATGAATTTCAAACACCTCAAAAGAATGCTGAAACTTATTATAGGAAGGCTAAAAACCAAAAATTAGAAGTAAGAAATCTCGAAGAAAACATCAACGAAAAAGAAGAAGAAATGAAACGTCTTCAGACTCACCGTGATGCATTAAATGACCTAGAAATGGTTAGAGAGATTAGGAAATATATTAAGAACAATGGGTTACAAAAATTACAAAAAAATGAGCCTGTTTTTCCGTTTAGAAAATTTGAATATAAAGGGTTTGAAATCTGGGTTGGGAAAAATGCTGTAAACAATGATTTATTAACTCAAAGATTTGCACATAAAAGAGATCTTTGGTTACACGCTAGAGATGTTGCAGGTTCTCATGTAGTTGTAAAATGGAAATCTAAGCAGCCTACTTTTCCTATTAATGTTATAGAAAAAGCGGCTTCTATTGCGGCATATTATTCTCAAAGAAAAACAGATACACTTTGCCCTGTTATTTACACGCCTAAAAAGTTTGTAAGAAAAAGAAAAGGAGACCCCGCTGGACTTGTTGTAGTAGATAAGGAGAGTGTAGTTTTAATAGAACCGGCTCCATTTTCAGAGAATTTAACGTAGTTAACACTCTATTTCTCTTTATACTTAAAAGTTTTTGCAATAAAGTGTTCAGAGACTATTAAATTGCAGATCAAATAAATAAAGATATTACAAAATGAGCAATAAAAAAGAACATTTGGCCTTTGGAAAAAAGAATTACATGTGGATGCTAATCGGTATTTGTATGATTGCTTTAGGCTTCTTTATCATGTCTTTAGAAAGTGCACCTATGGGTTTTGGAGCATTAGGTTTAACAGTTGGACCAATTGTAACAATGGCTGGTTTTGGTGTTAATTTCTATGCTATTTTATTAAAACCTCAAGGGAGCAGTTCTGAGCAAAGCCCAAAAAGCTAAAACAACTAAACCTAACAATTTTTATACTATCAAATGAGCATTTTTGAGGCTATCGTTCTTGGTATTGTCCAAGGATTGACAGAATTTTTACCTGTTAGTAGTAGTGGACACTTAGAACTAGCAAAAGCTATTTTAGGAGACACTAGTATGGCAGAGGAGAGTATGATGATGACTGTCGTACTTCATTTTGCAACAGCATTATCTACAGTTGTTGTTTTTAGAAAAGATATTCTAGAAATATTAAAGGGACTGTTTCAGTTTAAATGGAACGAAGAAACTCAATTTTCTTTAAAAATTGTACTTTCAATGATACCTGCTGCACTAGTAGGAGTTTTCTTGAATGATCAAATAGAAAAATTCTTTGGGGGTGCTGTTCTTCTGGTAGGATGTATGTTATTATTAACTGCAATTCTCCTTATTCTTGCAGATAAAGCTAAGAATACAGAAAAGAATGTAGGCTATAAAGAAGCAATCATTATTGGTATTGCACAAGCTATTGCTATCCTTCCTGGTATTTCAAGATCTGGAGCTACAATTTCAACATCAGTTTTATTAGGAATTGACAGATCTAAATCTGCTCGTTTTTCTTTTTTAATGGTTGTTCCATTGATATTTGGAAAAATTGCAAAAGATATTTTAGATGGTGCTTTTTCATCTTCTTTTGAAGTAGTACCAATGACTGTTGGTTTTATAACAGCATTTGTAACAGGTATTGTGGCTTGTACATGGATGATTTCATTAGTAAAGAAAGCAAAACTAATGTGGTTCTCTATTTGGTGTGCAGTAGTAGGTTCAATAGCAATTATATATACATTAATAAATTAAATATTGTGCTTTAAATAGCATTTGATTTTTAAACGTATGCAAGATTTTGATTTTGTAGCCGGCGAGACGGTGTTGGTAGATAAACCATTGGAATGGACTTCTTTTGGTGTAGTGAAAAAGTTGCGTTGGGAAATGAAGGTGAAAAAAGTAGGGCATGCCGGTACTTTAGATCCTTTGGCTACAGGTTTATTGATTTTGTGTACAGGGAAAAGTACAAAGACGATAGACCAAATTCAGGGTAAAATAAAGGAATATGAAGGAGAAATGGTAATTGGTGCTACTACTGCTTCTTATGACTTGGAGACAGAAGTAGAGAATCAAGTAGATATTTCTCATATCACAGAACAAAATATTCTAGATTTATTACCTCAGTTTACGGGTAAAATAATGCAAGTTCCTCCAATGCACTCAGCTATAAAAGTGAATGGAGTTCGTGTATATAAACATGCTCGTAAAGGGAAAGAAGTAAAGATCGACCCTAGAGAAGTAGAAATTAGTGAATTAGAAATTACAAAAATCGACTTCCCTAAAATTCAATTTAGAATGGTTTGTTCTAAAGGAACTTATGTAAGAAGCTTTGTTAAAGACTTTGGTGATGCCTTAGGTGTTGGTGCATACATGAGTGGTTTGCGTAGAACTAAAATTGGTGAATACGATGTCAAAGATGCCAAATCTGTAGAAGAATGGATTGAGGTAATTCGAGAATGGCGAAGTAACCAAGAGGAAGAAGAGAATTCTAAATAGCATTATATAAAGGAGTTATGAAGCAATTTCGTAACTCTTTTTCTTTACTATATTTTTTTGAATAACTTTCGAATAGAAATTTATTTTTAGTTGATGAAAGTACATTACGGAATAGACAATTTTACGCCTCTTAAAAGAGCAACAGTTACAAGTGGAACATTTGATGGAGTACATTATGGACACCAACAAATTCTTGCACACCTAAGAAAAACGGCTAGAGAAGATAATTCAGAAACGGTTTTGATTACCTTTTGGCCACATCCTAGGTTTGTCTTACAACCCGAAATTGCGAATAAATCACTTAAATTATTAACCAACTTAGATGAAAAAATAGCTCTACTTGAACAGGAGGGTATTGATCATTTAATTGTTATTGAGTTCAATAAGGAGTTTTCTCACCTCACATCAATGGAATTTGTGAAAAATATACTTATTGATAAAATTAATACGACCAAATTAGTGATTGGATACGATCATCGCTTTGGTAGAAATAGAGAAGGAGGGTTTGATTATTTAAAAGAGCACCAAGCAGAATTTGGGTTCGAAGTTGAAGAAATAACCAAACAAGAAATAGAAAATGCAGCAGTAAGTTCAACAGCTATAAGAGCAGCATTAATAGAAGAAGGTGATCTATTTACTGCAGAAAAATACTTAGGTTATCATTATTCTTTAGAAGGGATAGTGGTTGATGGTAATAAAATTGGTAGAAAAATAGGGTTTCCTACAGCAAATATTCAATTAAAAGATAGCTTTAAATTACTTCCCCATCAAGGAGTCTATGCTGTACACCTCTACTTTAAAGGTGTTAAATATAAAGGTATGCTTAATATTGGTAACAGACCCACAGTTACAGAAGGTATTAAGAAAACAGTAGAAGTAAATATCTTTGATTTTAACGAAGATATTTATGGTGCAGAAGTGAGGCTAGAATTTATTAAGAGAATAAGACCTGAGATGAAATTTGATGGAGTAGAAATGCTTATCGAACAATTACATCTTGATAAAGAAAGTGCCATTACAGCACTTTCTATGTAGATAGACTTATTTTGTTTTTGATGTAATCCAAGTGGTTACTTTTTCTAGTAGAACAGGAGATAAAGTTTGTTCAATTTCTCCATATTCGTTTGGTAAACCTGTTTCACATTCTTGAAATAAGTGATTTATGCCTTCAATTTCTTCAATGTCAATAGCTGTATTCCCCGCCTCTGTCAGAGCATTGTAAATTGCATCCAAATTTTCTTTAGCAATAACTTGAACGTCTTTAGTGCCATTTAAAGCCAAAACTGGACAAGTAACTTTAGAAAAATAAGTAGCTGGGTCAAGTTTAATAAACTCTTTCATCCAATTAGAGGAGAATGTTTTAGCGAGGTTATTTATTTGTTGATCATTTAATTGATGATCAAATTGATGTTGTAAATAATCTGCTAATTTATCAAACAATGGTTGTTCATTATTTATTACTATTGAATATGCTTCACTAAAAATCTTTTGATTTCGTTCAATTATATTATCTGGAACACCACCTTTTTTCTCAATTAATGCTTTCTGATGAAGCATCAATTCTTTTCCTCTTAAACCAGGCGAAGCCATTAACACAACAAAATCAATAGCTTTATTCTCACTTGCTACAATTCCAGCAATTGTACCACCTTCGCTATGTCCTAATAAACCAATCTTAGTAGGATCAACATCCTTTCTTGATAATAAGTATTCATAAGCAGCTTCTACATCTGTTGAAAAATCTAATGTAGATGCTGAATTAAAGTTACCACTAGATTCTCCAGTACCTCTATCATCAAAACGTAATACTGCTACACCTTTTTTAGTCAATTCATCAGCCAATAATAAGAACGATTTATGCCCAAGAATTTCTTGATTTCTATCTTGTGGTCCACTTCCGGAAATAAGAATAACAGCTGGATACTTTTTTACATCTATAGGTCTAGTAAAAGTTCCAGCTAAAAGAATATTAGCTTTTTCATTTTTAAATTTTATGTTTTTAGAAACATAAGGAAATGGAGGAAGTGGTTCTTGTGGCTTTTTTAATGGAGTTTCTATTTCAAGATCTTTATAAAGTGTCATCGGAAACGAAAAGCCACCTTGTTCAAACTTACCTTCTATATGTTCATCATCTAAAACATGACCAGTATATTTAATACCTAAATTGGGTAAGTTAATGGTGATAAATGGTTCTTGGTATTTTACTTCATGTATTGGTATACCTTTTAAGTTTTGTACGGGTACATCCATTTTCCCTTGGAATATTTGACCATTATGAGTAATGTGAAATATTATATCAATTTTACCTGTTTGAACGGTTAATGTTCCAGTCCATGGTCCTACTAAGTTTTGGCTATAGCTAGTAATAGATAATAAGAAAAATAGAGTTATTACAAAGAGTTTTTTAGTCATATTTAAAGTATTTTTATTGACGTTTTTTTGTTAGTACTAATTTTTTTGTGAAAAAATATTAACTTTGTTTTGTGTTAAACAAAATGGTAGTTGTCAAATAATTAATTACTTAACAAAGTAAATTTACAAACTCGGTCATTTAATTTCATTTATAAATAAATTTAAACTTTTTTAAATAAATATTAATGATTAGTTTTACGTTAACATACGTAAATATAAACTTCCATCTCTGAACTATAGATTTCATGATTCATTATATAAAAAGAATTGTTTCAGGTAATAATACCTTTGGTTTAGGTATTTTAGTAGGCTTATTACTAGGCTACTTCCTTGCGTTTGCACTTGCAAGTTATTTTTTAGTTTAGAACAACTTTAGTTGTTCAGATTCATTTTCAGTTCCAGGTTCTCCTAAGTTACTAATACTGATACCGAGTAACCTTACATTAAATGTTTGAGGATTTAGCTCCTCTAAGAGTGTTAAAGCCTCTTTTATTAAAAACGATTTATTTTTTATGAGGTTCTCATAAGTACGACTTTTTGTATGCATCTCAAAATCGTGTTGTTTAATCTTAACAGTAATAGTTTTACCACTTTTACTAGACTTTAATATTCTTTCCCAAAGTATATCTGCAATTTTTAATAGGTGCTCCCTCATTTTTTGTACATCAGCAATATCTTTAGAAAAAGTGCGTTCTGCACCTATAGATTTTCTTTCTCTATGTGCTTTTACTTTTCTATTATCAATTCCCCTAACAATGTGAAAGTAGTATTTTCCAGTACTTCCAAATGTGTCATTAAGATGTTCAATTGGCCAACTTTTTAAATCTTTACCTTTATATATACCTAGCTTTTTCATTTTGTCTGCGGTTACATTACCAATTCCATAAAAACGTTCTATTGGTAATTGCTCTAAAAATGCTTCAGCTTCTTCGGGTAAAATGATTGCTTGTCCATTAGGTTTATTAATATCAGAAGCAGTTTTTGCTAAGAACTTATTATAAGAAATACCTGCACTCGCATTCAAATTTAGTTTATCATTAATTTTTTGTCTGATTTCTAAAGCAATTTGAGTTGCAGATTGAATTCCTTTTTTATTTTCAGTTACATCTAAATAAGCCTCATCTAAAGAAAGGGGTTCAACTAAATCTGTATATTCATAAAAAATCTTTTTGATCTGTACCGATACATCCTTGTATACATGAAAACGAGGTCGTGTAAAAATAATTTGCGGACATTTTCTATAAGCTAAAGCAGAAGGCATGGCAGATTTAACGCCAAACTTTCTAGCCTCGTAGCTTGCAGCAGCCACAACTCCCCTTTCTCTACTTCCACCAACAGCAACAGGTTTACCTCTTAAATGAGGGAAATCTCTTTGTTCAATTGAAGCAAAGAAAGCGTCCATATCAATATGAATAATTTTTCTCAAGGTAAAAGCTTAATCAAAAAAGCGAACGTCGTAGCTTTTAGATACAAATTCAATAGTAGGAATATCTTCCATTTTATTGGCATAAACTGACATGACAAAAAATATGTCTGCAAAAGTATTTAGAAGGTCCGTAACTAACTTGTCTACCTTTACATCTTCAAACTTTTGTATTTTGTATGCCCATCTAGTAGAATTTTTACTCTTTGAACGGCATAAGTTTAATATTCCAGCTAATTCGCAACCAATTGGTAAACTGAACATTTTTGTTTCTTCTCTAACCAACTCTTGGTATTTATCATGAATTGCAATAGCTTTTGTGATATCATTATCAGTAACAGCTAATTTCCCTCTGATTGATCCATTTACATGATATGCCATCTCGCAAAGCCATGTTAACTCTTTGATCATTTCAGGGTATTTTGATGCTTTTGAATAGGCGTACCCAATGTGACTTGCTAATGAATCTGTCTCTATTTCAAAATCGCATTTAAAACTCGTTTCTTTTAAATACGGGTAACACATTCGTACTTTTTTACTCATATTGATTTTTTGAAAAAATGGGAAATATCTATTTTTAATAAATATACTTCTTATAGTAATAAGGTTAAAATTATTCTTTTTAACTGAGATATAATGGTTTTATAATCAGTCATTAAAGTCTTATTATGCTTTGTTTTGATAAATTCTTGTAAAATACACAACCCTTGAAACTCTTTAACTTTTTTTGCTAATATATGTAGTGATTTATCACTTTATTTGTTTTGTATTAAACAGATAATCATGAAAGCATTTTTACTATTTTTATTAACATCAGCGTTGTTTTTTTCTTGTTCATCAAATGATATTGAACCAAAAGGAGGAAATTTTGACCAAGTTTTATTATCACCTGATGGTAACACGTTGTACATATACCATTCAGACCTAACATTTGAGGGGTATATTCCTTCTACAAATGAATATATAAGAGGGATGTGGAGCTATTACCCTACATCAGAAGCTAAGGAAGGAGATATGTTTCTTAAAGCAAGTGGAACAAAGATAATAGCATGTGATGGCCTTGTTATTTCAATAATACCGCCATTTATTCTAGATATAAATAGTCTGGAAGTTACAGATCAAGATTTTGTTTCTTGTGGAAAAGCTGGTTAAAAAAAATCCTCATTGATTAAATTCAATGAGGATTTTTTAGTTTTTAGCTTAAAGGTCATTATCTAATTACAGCAAATTTGCCTGCATACTTTTCATTACCATCAAAATCAGTAGCAAATACAAAGTACACACCAGAACTTGGTCTTTGATTATCGTTTAATCTTAGATTCCAAGATACCCCACCACCAAAAGCTTGACCATCCCAAACTAAATTACCAGCTGAATCGGTAATTTTTACACTCGCATCTTTTGCTAACCCTGTTATGGTAAGTACACCTTGGTAATTAGGTCTTACGGGACTTGGAAATATCTTTACATCTTTAAATTGAGAAGTCGCGTCAGTAGCGTCAGATCTGTAAGAAACAATGCCATTGTCAGAGGCAATAAAAACTTCCCCACTTTCAGGTTGAACTGCTAAAGAAGTTATATTATCAGATAATAATGATGAGTTTTCTACAGTAAAGTAATCATATAATGTACCTCCATCTTTACTGAATAGCCATAAACCACGACCTGTACCAATCCATTTTCTATTTCCCCCGTCGGTAGTAATTGTTTGTACTTTTTCTCCTCTTAATAAAGGGTAGCCATCGTATCTAGGAAGAGAAACTGCGAAATTACCAGCTTCTACCGGAGATATTCCATAATATTCTGCAGCACCATCTTCTGTACCAATCCACATACTGCCAACTCTGTCTAAATCTAAAGTATAAACTGTAGCACTTGGTAAACCTCCATTGGTTTGGTCTGTATTTATATATCGTGAACTATTGTCTTTAAAAACCAGTAATCTGTTATTCGGTAGTACAAACCAAGTATCATTTTGCAATGAGTTTTGAGTGGATATTGCACCAGAAGATAATTTACTATCTCTAGCATGTTGCCATTCACCTTCAGCGTTTCTATAATGTACCCATCCAGGAGACGATGTCCAAAGGTTTCCGTATTGATCAAATGATAAACTCTTGATATGTGCTTCTGAATTTCCATCAACAAGGAGCTCTTTCTTTATTAGTTCCGTAGATTCATCAGTAATATTATAAACTAATAAGCCATCCCCATCCGATGCAAAGTAGATTTTATTTTCAAACTCATTATAGGCTATTCCATATAATGGGGCTGTATTTTGAATTGATATACTTCCTGTTCTTTCTAAAGAAGTGAAATTTTTCCATTGGCCATCTTTAAAGATTGAAAATGAACCTACTTGAACATTATTATTTTCTGCTGGCGTGATAGCAATTAGTTTACCTGCATTTATTATTTGATAAGCTGTTGGATATAATGGTCCAGAGGGAGCGTAACCTTCAATTTCTTGTGCATTTTCTGATACACTAATTAAACCATTAATATTGTCTGCAATCCAAGCTTTTCCATCTTCATCATCAAGAATTTGTCTTGGACTGGGAGATTTAGGGTCTGCCCATGTGCTTACATTGTCAGATGGGTCAATAATTTTGAGTGATGTTGAAATTGGTAAAACAATATCTTCACCCCAAAAATCTAATTTGTAAGCTGTTTCAGAACCAAAAGAAAAGATTGAACTAGAAGTATTATTTTCAAATTTTATTAACTGATTTAAATTATCGTCAGTATAATAAATACCATTATCTGTATATAAAATTGATTTAGTAGCGTTTTTAATAGGAAGAATTAGCTTCCAATTAGAAAAGTCTTGCTTGTTTGTATTTTCGTTATCGGCAACACTTTTAATACCTTCTGCAGATGCAATATAAAGTGAGTCTGAAGAAAGAGAGATATCATAAACGGCATTTTCGGTACCATTTTCACCAATAAAATCATAGGTTTCTTCAATAATATAGTTTTCAGTGTTAATTTTTACAATACCAAAACTAGCACATATATACATGAATTGTTTGTCCATTCTCAACCCATAAAATTCTTTATTTGGGTAATTAGAATTAAGTACCGTACGCATGTTTACTATATCAGTTTCTGATATAAAATCAATATTTCCGTTTTTATAGAGTACAATTAATTGGTCTGATGGACTTGCATAACCTAATGTAAGGATGTCGGAATCGCTCAATCCATCTTCTTTCGATATTGTAGAAATAATACCAGAAGCTTTTTCGTATGAGAATAAAGCATTATTAGAAGCACAGAATACTTCATTATCTGCAATTGCAACAGAAATAGCATTACTATAATTTAGATGAGATCGCCATGTATTCACAGGGATGTTATCTTCTTGACAAAGTCCGTTTAATGAAAAGGATAAAAGAACTATTTGTAGATATAAAAAGAATATATATGATGTCTTTTTCATGAAGAAGTTTTTCGTTTTGACATAGCAAGTTAGCAATTGCAATATGCTTATAATCTAAAAATAGTAGAAAACTTTTAAATTTAATCTAATGCAAACGGTTGAAGTTTGTGCTTGTTTTTAAATGATGATTAATAAAGTTATGTTTGCAACGTATGAAAATGTTAAACGACAATATATTTATGAACATTTTAAAGTCTAGCTTGGCTGTAATTTCTATTCTCTTTTTAGGAATCAGCTGCGCTCCACAAGAAGGACAAAAATCTACTTTACCTACTGAAGCAAAGATCACTACAGCTAAACCTGCAGACGTTGTAAAACTAGACAACGTAGAGCCAGCATACTGGTGGGCAGGTATGAAATCTGAAACAGTTTTATTGGTTATTCATGGTGAGAATATTGCATCATCTACAGTTAATGTAGAAGGAGGATTAACGATTTCTAGTTTAAATACACAAGATAATCCTAATTACTTATTTTTAGATTTGAATATTGCAGGGGTTAAACCAGGTAAATATCCAATTACATTTACTTCTAAAGCAGGTAAATTATCTTATGATTTTGAACTTAAAGCAAGAAACAAAGATATAAAGGCCCAAGGACTTACAGCTAAAGATGTAATGTACTTAATTATGCCAGATAGATTTGCTAACGGAGATGTTAGTAATGACTCTCAAGATGATTTATCTCAAAAAGCAGATCGTTCTTTTAGAGGTGGTAGACATGGTGGCGATATTGCTGGTGTGACTTCTAAATTAGATTATTTAAATGACCTTGGTGTAACAACTGTTTGGTTAACTCCTTTCTTGGAAAATAACCAACCTGAATGGTCTTACCATGGTTACGCAATTACAAATTTTTATAAAGCAGACGGACGCCACGGTACAAATGCTGATTACAAAAATATGGTCACTCAAGCACATAGCAAAAAGATGAAGGTTGTTATGGATTTAGTGTTTAACCATATTGGTAATGGCCATAAATGGATGCAGGATTTACCAGCAAAAGATTGGATTCACCAGTGGGATGAGTTTACAAAAACAAATTATAAAGGTGAGGCACTATCTGATCCAAATGCATCTGATTACGATAAGAAAATCATGTCTGATGGTTGGTTTGATACACACATGCCAGACCTTAATCAAGATAACCCATATTTAGCAAAATATTTAATGCAAGCAAGTGTATTCTGGATAGAATATGCAGGTATTGATGGTATTCGAATGGATACATATCCATACAACAAAAAAGAAATGATGTCTGAGTGGGTATCATATGTATTAAATGAATATCCAGACTTTTATATTGTAGGAGAAACGTGGTTACCAGGTGCAACATGGGAATCGTATTGGAAAGCTGGTGGTAATAACCGTGATGGTTTTGTTTCTACTTTAAAATCTGTTTCTGATTTTCCAGTTTGGGATGCTGTAAATAGAACTTGGAGAAACCACTGGAGTGTTACAGAATTATACAAAACACTTACAGAGGATTTCTTATATGACAATGCTATTCAAAATAAAATATTTTTAGACAATCACGATGTAGATAGAGCGTATGGCGTATTTGGTAAAAACTTACCTAACATGAAATTAGCAACATCTTTCTTATTAACTACACGTGGTATTCCTCAAATTTTCTACGGTACAGAAATTTTGATGTCTAAAGGTGGTGATCATGGTGATTTAAGAGAAGATTTTCCTGGTGGATGGCCTGGCGATAAGCGTGATGCGTTTACAGCTAAAGGTAGAACTAAACAGGAAAATGATTACTTTAATTACATGAGAACGATACTACAATGGAGAAGAACGTCTTCGGCAATTGCTGAAGGTAAATTAAAACATTGGGTACCTTTTAATGAAGTTTATGTGTATGCTCGTTATACAAAAGAACAAACTGTATTTGTTGTAATTAATAACAATGAAAAAGCACAAACTTTTGATGTAAAACGTTTTAAAGAAGTTCTTAGCGGGTTTAAATCTGGTAAAGATGTATTGACAGGTAAGTCTGTTGATGTAACTAAATCAATATCAGTTCCAGCCAAGACTGCTTATATTTTAGAGCTTAAATAATTACTTATTCTCTAATAGAATTGGCCTCTTATTATTATGTAATAAGAGGCTTTTTTTATGTTTAAAATCTATTAAATAACAAAGGAGTGACCTTAATTTAAAATATAGAAAATGGTAAACATAAGCTTTATGTGTTTCGTTTATAATACAGACTTTAAAGTTTTCTTTTGATTTAATAGATTAAAATGTAGTAACTTAAATTCTTTAAATTAGAAATTTATTTTTCAGATTTGCTATCAAAGAAATTACAAAATGAAATATTCAAAAGGAGTGGTCACTAACTGGGATCAAAAGTTAGAAGAAGTATTAAAATTAGATAAGCCAGGTAGATCAGCTCATAAAAAAATGTCGTCTCAACATAGACAGGATATTACACCATTAAAAGTTCCAGAAGATGCACGCAAAGCAGCTGTACTTATTTTATTAAAAGAAGTAGGTGATACATGGGTTTTTCCATTAATACAACGTCCTTCTTATGATGGAGTGCATAGTGGTCAGATGGCTTTTCCTGGCGGAAAATACGATGATACAGATGAAGATTTAATATATACAGCATTAAGAGAGTGCCATGAGGAAATAGGAATTACAGTTGATAGAGCCGATGTTATTGGGACGTTATCAGATTTATATATTCCACCTTCTAATATGCACGTTTTACCAGTTGTAGCAAGATATAAAGAGGTCTTTGATTATACTTTGGATGATTATGAAGTAGATAAAGTTGTAGAAACTCATGTAGATCATATTCAAAATATTGATAACCACAAAGAGCATATTTTTAAACTTAAAAGTGGTATGGATTATAAAACTCCTGCTTTTGATGTTGATGGACATACTGTTTGGGGAGCAACAGCAATGATGCTAAGCGAACTTCTTATGGTTTTAGAAAAAATATAAAAAAAAACTCTAGCCTAACATTGCAGACTAGAGTTTTAAAATCATCTATTATTTCTTCTAAATAGTAGATGAGAATATTCTTGATTGAGGCTTCGCAACAAGCATTCTTGCATCTAAAGTCATACAGATATTTCTTACAAAAGGACGCCCTTTTTCTGTTACTTCTAGATGATTTTCACCCAATAGAACGAGGCCATCATTGATCATTTCTTCAAGTTTTTCTGCTAATGTTTTGAATAAAGGCAACTGTGAAGTTTCCTCATCCCAAGAAGTTTCAAAATGGCACATAACATTGAGAATGTGTTTTCTTACCAATAAATCTTCTTCAGAAAGAATATGTCCTCTATAAATAGGTAATTTCCCTTCATTTACGGTTTTTTTATACTCTTCTACTTTTTTAAGGTTTTGTGCAAATGCAGTCCATGAATCAGAGATTGATGAGCAACCTAAACCGACCATCAGTTTTGTATAAGTAGGAGCATACCCCATAAAGTTTCTATGCAATACTTTATTATCGGCAGCAATAGCTAATGCATCTGTTGGTAAAGCAAAGTGATCCATACCAATTTCAACATATCCGGCTTCTTCAAACATCTCTTTACCTACTTCATATAAGGCTCTTTTTTCATCATTCGATGGTAAATCGTCATCAGAGAAGCCTCTTTGACCAGGAGCAGTCCAAGGTACATGAGCATAAGAATAATAAGCGATACGATCAGGGCGTAAAGAATTAGATTTCTCAATTGTTTCTTTAACGCACGCTAGCTTCTGGAAAGGTAAACCAAATACTAAATCAAAGTTGATAGAAGTGTAACCGATCTCTCTTGCTTTATTAGTAACATGTTCAACTTGCTCAAAAGATTGTACACGATTAATAGCTTTTTGTACAATTGGATCAAAGTCTTGAATACCTAAACTCAATCTTGTAAATCCAACATCAAATAACGCTTTAAGGTGTTCATCTGTTGTATTGACAGGGTTGGCCTCAAATCCTAATTCAGCATCTTCACACTTATCAGCAGATGTGAAAATGCCATTAATTAAACGCTGAAGATTTTCGGGGCTGAAGAAAGTAGGAGTACCGCCACCAAGGTGAATTTCTTTTATACGTGGACGTTCTTCTCCAAAAACAGCAATGTACATTTGCCATTCTTTTAATAAAGCATCAATATAAGAATCTTCAACACTGTGATTGATAGTAATTCTTTTATTACAACCACAAAAAGTACATAATTTCTCGCAATATGGAAGGTGGATATAAACACTGATACCATCTTTAGAATTACTTGTTTTGAAAGCATCTGAAACATGCTGACACCATTCTTCTATTGTTGGATCATTGTCCCAAAAGGGTACAGTTGGATAACTAGTGTATCTTGGACCTGGGACATTATATTTTCTGACAAGCGATTTATTTTCCATAATTCAATTTAACTGAGAAATTTCTACGTAAATTTAAGTAATAGGTCACTTATTTTTGATGATGAAAGTCTACACTTTTTTGTTTTTTATTAACAAAGTTCAATATCATTAGTTTCATCTTATTTTTTAGAAGGAAGCATAATATAAAATTTAACTTGCAGTTGTAGCTTATTATCAGCCATTTCAACAGGTCTAACGGCATTATAGTAACAGCTTACGGCAAAATTAAAGATCGCAGTTTTTGTTTTAACAATTTGTGAAACACCAATCCCAACGGGAACAATCCATTTTTGGTCACCAGCAAATCCTTCATTTTTAACAAGCAATGGAGACATGTTAATACCTGTACCTGATTTAAATGAGTAATTCATAATATATTGTAGAGTTGTATAATCTTGTTTTGCACCACCAACTCCCCATGTTGGAGTATAAGAAACAACTCCTAAAAATCCTTTTTTCTTAAATGCACCAGATACGCTAACACCAACATTCCAACTATCATCAGTATCATAATGTAATTCTTTATAAGTATTACTATTTAATTGAATAGCAGGGCCAACACTAGGAGAAAATACTCCACCACCAATTTTTATTGGTTTCATAGGCATAAAACCAGCAGAGTATTGAATGTTACCTAATGATGTTTCTGTGATACTTCCATCTGTTGATTTTCGAGTATCAATTGGAATCATAGCGAAATTGATCATCTTTATTTTTTTAGAAATATTGATGGGAATTAAAGGACAAACATACATTGTATTGGTATTTTGAGGTCCTAAGTTGGTGTTATTCATAAATATCAATTTATAAATTTTAGCAGTTGGGTTTAATGCCTTGATCGACATCTCTTGCTTGCTATTTGTATCTTGAGAATAACTTAATAATGAAACTAATAATAGGATTGAAACAGTAAGAACTTTTTTCATAATTTTTTCAATTTTTTTTTTTGATATCACAAAAGTAGAGAATCAAAAATTGTTTAAATTGAAACAAAATATTTTCTTGTTGTATAATCCTACAGCTTATTTTCTATATTTATATTCTTTGAGGTATTGACTTGGTGTTTTTGAAAATTGTTTTTTAAATGATCTTGAGAAATGTGGAGTATCAGAAAAGCCTAAATCATAAGCTATTTCTTTTATTGAATAATGCTCACTGACAAGTAAATGTTCTGCAAATTCAATTCTTTTATTGAGGTAAAAATTATAAATAGTAAAGCCAAAAACAGCTTGAAATGCTTCTTCAAACTTATTGAGATGAATACCATGTCTTTTGCTAATTTCCTCTATGTTGGGCTTTGTAGAAAAATCAAGAAGAATTTCGTCTTTTACCTGGTGTAAAGTTTCCAAAAGGTTAGGGTCGACATGAAATGCGGATAAATCATATTTATGACTTTCAAACATAGATGATAAATTGTTGAGCATCATTAAAAATGAACTATGAGCGTGCATTTTAAGAGCAGTTTCTCTTCTTGCTTCAGGGTAGGAGAAAAGTTCTTTTAAAATATTCTTATAGAGAGGTAGATCTTTGAACCCATCAAAAAAATTATAAAATGAATTATTCTTAAAAAAGTAATTTTTTACATCATTGTTCACGTATTTTTCAACTACTTCTTTAGAAAAGAAATAAAAAATACGGAAACCTTCGTTTCCTTTTTGAATCTTATGATTTATGTTTGATGCTACACTACTTATATAAAAACCATTGTCATTAAAGTTTTCTTTCTTTTTAAAAAACTTATCCTTAGTGATATTTGAGAAGTTTTGTGATAAAAATACCCCTCCTCTGAAATGATAGTTTTCTATTTCATCATATTGATAAATAACATGAATCTCATCATTGAATTTGATATTCATGACAAAAGCAAAAAGCCCTTTTTCTAACTCTATCGGAAAGATGTGCCCTTTAGCTTTTTTATTATCTACAATAAAGTGCGTTTCACTAATTTTTTGTGCTTGATAAGTGTTCTTATACAGATTAACAATGTCTTTTATAGTATGGATTTGAGATGAATTCATAAAATGAAAATAAGTTTTTCATGAACCAAACCTACTATTTTCAAACCTAAATCTTGATAGTACCAAAAAAGGCCTTCCATAATTACTATTAAGGAAAACCTTTTTCAATTTTGATTAATAAATTTTTGACCAATCTTTCTTCATATCTATGATATTATAATTATGCTTTTTAGCATAAGGAAGAACCTTTTCTGTATGCTTATCATACTTGAATTCCCTTTGTTCATCTGTATGATGGATAAGCAAACTCATATGAGGTTTGGATTGATTATTTACATATTCTAGCATTTCAAAATCGCCATTGGAATTACCAGCAGCAAAAATTGGTTTCTTACCAATTGTTTGATGAATTAATGCAGCTTTATTACCCCAATTGTCAACATATCTACCTTTTGAAGTTCTATAAAGCTGACCATTTTTGTATTTTAAAGCAGTAGAAGAACCAAATACATTTTTAGCAGGAATATTATATAAATCTTCAGAAAATAACTTTAAGAAATCACCTTCGTCTGCAGTGAAAATATATACCTTAAAATCATTTTTTTGTAAGTAAGTAATGAGTTCCTTCATAGGTAAATAGGTCAACTCATTAATGGTCTTATTTTTTATAGGGTTTTTCCAAGTTTTAAAGAATTTTTTATTCCATTCATTAAATTCAGTAACCGTCATACCATCATAAGGAGCACCCATTAATTCACCAACAATTGGGTTAAACTCACCTTTTTCTAGTTGGTTCATAAAGTAACCAAGGTTCTTAATATCTTTAGTAATAATAAATTGATGTAAACTTTTGAACGGCTCTTTTTGAGCTAAAGTAGGGTCTTCTTTTATTCTTTCTTCTACTCTAGCAAAAACACCATAGAAATGACTATATAAAGGTTTTTCACTCCATAAAGTACCATCATTGTCAAATACAGCAATTCTGTCTTTTATAGGAATAAACTGATCACTATTGGGGTTTGTAATGTTATTGACAAATTGAACTATTTCTTTTTTAGAATTGATATTATTCCAACTTTTAAGATTTTCTTGTTGAGAAGAATTAGAACAGCTTGAAATAACAAGAGGAATGATAAATAGAAATATTATATTTTTCATTTTTTTAATTTAATTTTTTGATATTATACGGTTAAACTAAAAAGTTTGATATCAAACAAATAACTTTAAACTATCAAAATCTGATTTTTTTAAACATTACTACTATGGATACTTCATCTATTAAACAAATTTTAAAGAGTCTTAACTTGAGGGTATTCATGAGGTTTGAGTTGTTAATTTTAAGTATCTTACCAAAGACTTAAAATTATATCCATATCATGTAGAGTATGATGAAAAATAAAGAACATTTAGCGAAAAAAATATTAAAATGGAATCAAAGGCATTTACTATCCTCTACACATATAACAAAAGCTGATATTGCTCAATGCTTTGCTCCATCATTTATTGTTAAAGTAAATGGAAGAGAATATAAAGTAGATTATGAGCGCTATTTAGAGTTTCTAACGCATTTTAAATCTAATATTCATTCCATTAATTATGATGTACAAGAATATATTTGCAGCTCTGATCGTGTTGTTGCAGTCATGAATGCTACAATAGTTAGAAACGATCATTCAATAGATAATTTTGAAACAATGCTTTTGTTAAAGTTTGATGAGAATGATTTGATCACTCTTTGGCAAGAAGTATATACCAAGGTTGGAGAAACTCAATCATAATACTGTACAAGCTTTGTGTTATTACGTGTGTTTACTAATTAGTTTTTTGTAGAAATTTATTATTGACTATAACCTTATGAAATCAACAGCCGAACAAGACAAAAGAATAGCAGAAATGACTTTTACTTCGATATACCCACATTATGTAACTAAAGTGGAAAAGAAAGGAAGAACATTAGACGAACTTCATGAAGTATTAGAATGGTTGACAGGTTTTAATATTGTAGAAATAAAAAAACATATTGATGCAGAATCTACTTTTAAAGACTTTTTTAAAGCGGCTACTTTAAATCCAGGAACTAGTCTTATTACAGGGTCAATCTGTGGTTATAAAGTACAAGAAATTGAAAATCCTCTTACCCAGCAAGTGAGATATTTAGATAAACTTGTGGATGAATTAGCAAAAGGGAAAAAGATGGAGAAAATATTAAGAAAACCTTAATGTTTTAAGTGAAGCAAACTATTGATAATAAATAAAACATGAATCAGTATATTATAAATTTAAAAGAAAATACAAACAAAGTCCTTTTATATTCTAAAGAATTACCTCAAGCGAAATTAGACGAAAAAACAGAAGGTAAGTGGTCTATTTTAGAGATTCTAGAGCATATTTATTTGACAGATAGAGCGATTTTAGGTGTTCTATCAAGAGATTCACCCCAAAAAAATAAAAGCTCTGAGATAATCGGAGAAGAAAAAATAAAAAATATTCTTGTTGATGATAAAAAGAAGAAATACCCTTCTCCAAGTTTTTTATCCCCTCAAGGAACATTTGATAATTTAAATGCTTTTCTAGATTCTTTTGATGCTCAAAGAATGTTGGTGATACAAGATATTGAGTCCAATAAATTGGTGAATGATAACCGTATTTATAGTCATTTTATATTAGGAGATATGACTGTTATGGATTGGTTAAACTTTATTGTTTATCATACAGAAAGACATCTAAATCAGATTGAAGAAAGGCTGAATTAATATTTATTGGGATATGGATCAGAAGATATTTAATAGCGTTCATGAAAGGTTGACTGAAATTGTTCCTTTTACCACTTCAGAAATTGAAGATTTTGTATCCATTCTTAAAGTTGTCAGATTAAAAAAAGGTGATTATTTCATACGTGAAGGAGAAGTTTGTACAAAAGGAGCACTAATTCTTTCTGGTATATTTAGGAACTATTTTTTTCAGGAAAGGGAGAGGAGGTAACTTATTGTTTTAGTTTTCAAGAAACATTTATGAATGTTTATTCTTCCTTTTTAACAGGACGTCCAACATAAGAAAATATTCATGCAATTACAGATGTAGAAATCTTAGTTTTTCAGAAAGAAGACTTTATAAAATTAACTGAGGAAAATATGAATTGGTTAGTTTTCACTAAGAAAATGGCTGATCAAGCTTATTTTCTAATGGAAGAAAGAATATTTTCTTTACAAAAAGAATTCGCTGAAAACCGTTATAAAGATTTAGTGAATAATTATCCAGAGCTTTTACAAAAAATTCCATTAAAATACCTTTCTTCCTATCTAAGAATAACACAAAGGCATTTGAGTAGAATTAGAAGTAAAGTCACTTTTTAGACATTTGTCCTATAACAGAAGGTAAAACCTACCTAGCTTTGCTTTCATAACAAGAAAGAATTATGAAGACAACAATAATATTAGCCCACCCGTGGCATGGAAGCTTTAATAAAGCAATTTTTGATACTGTAATAACAAAGTTAGAAGAGCAAAAAAAAGAATATCAGGTGATTGATTTGAATAAAGATAATTTTGATCCTGTATTAAGAGAAGAAGACCTAGCTTTATATAGTAAAGGAGAAACGACAGATAAACAGGTGATTCAATATCAGAAAATGTTGAAAGAAACAAATGAATTAGTCTTTATATTTCCAATTTGGTGGTATGATGTACCTGCTATCTTGAAAGGGTTTATAGATAAAGTGATGTTGAAAAACTTCTCTTACGTTGAGACAAAAACTGGCTTGGAAGGACAGTTAATCAATATCACTTCATCTAAAGTGATCACAACTTCAGAAGCTCCTACTTGGTATATTAAATTCTTTAAAGGGAATTCAATCCAAAAAGTTTTTATAAATGCCACTTTAAAAGGTGTAGGTATTAAGAATGTAAAATGGCTTAATTCACCTTACACAACCTCAGGAAAGAAGGAAAAAAGAAAGTCCTTTTTGAAGGAAGTAGCATTACATTTTTAATGTTCAATAAAGAAAATTCCCGTATCATTTCTATTTTAAGATACGGGAGTTTTTTATACATAGATTTCACCTTTTAGATAGGTGACTGCATTTCCTGAAATCAAAACTTTATCTTCTAGCAAAACACAATGAAGTTCACCGCCTCTTTTTGAAAGTTGTTTTGCAATCATTTCTTTTTTATTTAGTTTTTCTGCCCAATAGGGAATTAAAACGGTATGTGCCGAACCTGTTACAGGATCTTCATTTATACCAATACCAGGGTGAAAAAATCTAGAGACAAAATCTACATTTTCTTGGCTACTTTTTGAAGTAACAATTATTCCTAATTCAGGGTTTTTAGTATTGATTAATGAAAAATCAGGAGTTAAATCAAGTAATGTTTTTTCATTTGTTACTTCGCAAAGAATAAACATACCATTTTTTAAACAGTAATTGATCTCACAACCTAATGCACTCTCTAAATATTCTGGCTTAGAAAAATCGATAGGTTTCTGACTAGGAAAATTTAAAGTATAACCTTTTTCATTTTTCTCCACAGACAAATCACCACTTAAGTGAGAGTGAAATTTTATAGTTTTAGATGCTAAATTTTCATGTTTAAATAAATAATGAGCAGTAGCTAAAGTTGCATGTCCACAAAGACGAATTTCTGTTTCTGGAGTAAACCATCTAATTGAATAATAATCTTTCTCTTTCTTGAAAAATACAGTTTCGGATAAGTTGTTTTCCATTGCAATTGCTTGCATTATATTTTCATCTATCCAAGATGTTAAAGGGATGACAGCGGCAGGGTTTCCTTTGAATACATCTGATGTAAATGCATCAATTTGATAAATTGGTAAGTTCATAATTTGTTTTGCTTTAGTATAATGTATTATATTTCAATACTCTAAATAATAACAAAATATTAACTACATGAAATTATTAGCTTATTCTCTACTTATTTGTCTCTTATTTTCTAACTGTAATAACAATCCAGAACCAGAACCTTTAGATTTATCTACTCTAACTTCTGACATGGACGATGATATGGATTCTAATTCTGATTCAACCAACACAGACGAAGATGAAGACGAGGTAATGGCCGACTTAATGGGTAACTTTGAAAATGGTGCTCATCCCACATCGGGCTCTGCTACAATAAAAGACTTATCGGTAATTCTTAACTCCGATTTTATGTCTGATAATGGTCCTGATTTATATGTTTATTTAGCTCAAGACCTTAATGGAAATGGCTTTATTGATTTGGGGCGTTTACAGGCTGTATCTGGAACACAAACTTATTCGTTACCAGAAGGAATAGATTATTCAAAAAATAAATATCTATTGATTTGGTGTAAACAATATAGCGTGCTTTTCGGACATGCTGTAATGGAATAATTCTACAATTGAGATACAAAAACAGCCCGTTTTCTTCTATTAGAAAACGGGCTGTTTTTGTATAAAAAAGGAGTGACTTATAAGAAAATATGATAGGTAATAAGGCTACCGATATATGCTAATGCACTCATATAAGCAAATTGAATAGCTGGCCATTTCCAACTTTTAGTTTCTCTCTTTACCACTGCTAGCGTAGACATACATTGCATTGCAAATACATAGAAAACCATTAGTGAAAAGGCTGTAGCTCTAGTAAATTCATGTTCACCAGTTGTAGGGTTGACTGCTGCAGCCATTTGTTTACGTAATGGTGCTATTTCTTCTTGAGAAGAACCTACACTATAAATTGTAGCCATTGTACCAACAAATACCTCTCTTGCAGCAAACGAAGTAACTAATGCAATACTTATCTTCCAATCAAACCCTAAAGGTCTAAATAGTGGTTCAATTCCTTTTCCTAAGATACCAACATAACTAGCTTCTAGTTGTTTTGATGCGACTAAATCTTCAGTTTGTGTTGTATTTAAATTAAGGTTCATAGCTTCTTCCTTAGCTAAAACTTCTGCTTTTTCAATATTATCTCCAGGACCGTATGTAGCTAACGCCCATAGTGCAATAGAAACAATAATAATCACTTTGCCTGCTTCTGTAACAAATGTATTTACTTTTTCTCCAACCGTTAAAGCAACATTTTTCCAATGTGGCATCTTATAAGAAGGTAATTCCATTGCTAAAAATGTAGGAGCATCAGCTTTTAATATCTTTTTAAATACAAGTCCAGCAAGTAAGGTAGCTACAACACCCAATACATACAATCCCATAAAAGTTAAACCTTGTAGGTTAAAAATACCTCCAATAGTTTGGTCAGGAACTGCAAAAGCAACTAAGATAGCATAGACAGGAATTCGAGCAGAACAAGAAATTAATGGAGTAACCATTATTGTAATCATTCTTTCTTTCCAATTACCAATAGTTCTAGTAGACATCACAGCAGGAATAGCACAGGCACCACCTGAAATTAATGCGATAATACTTCTACCATTCATACCGAACTTCATCATTATTTTATCAAACATATAGACGGCTCTAGACATATATCCAGATTCTTCCATTAATGAGATCAAAAAGAATAAGATGGTAATTTGAGGTACAAAAACAAGAACACCACCAAGTCCAGCAATTACTCCATCTAAAATAAGGTCTGTAAACCATCCTTCAGGTAGTACAGCTTTTAGATATTCACCTAAACTTGCCATTCCTTCATCAATTAAGTCCATAGGACCTGATGCCCATGAAAATATTGATTGAAATACTAAAAGTAAAATGGCAACAAATATTAAAGGCCCGAAGTATTTATGTGTTACAATTGCATCAATTTTATCCGTCAAACTAAAATTCTCTTTTGGTAAAGTTTCCTTTACTGCACTTTGAATTAGTGGAGTGATAAAATTAAATCGTTGTAAAGTCTCATCAATTTGAAAACGCATATCTGCATAATCATTTTTATTGACAATACTTTTAATGGAAGCTTTTAAACTGTTATCTATAAAAGGTAATTCATTAAAATGATGTGCCCATAATGATGCTTGATAATCTGATAAAGAGCTGTTAAGTGCTTTAATTTCTTGAATACAAACTTCTTCAGCTTGTTTTGGCTTATATGTGATAATATTTTCAATGTTATTATTATCAACAACACTAAGAATACCTGTTTTTAAATTGTCAATACCTTCTCCACTTCTACCATTAACAGTAACAATAGGTACTTTGAGTACTTTAGAAAGTTTATCCGAATCCGTAACTAATCCTTTTTTTTCTGCTATATCACTCATGTTTAAAACAAGAACAATGGGTAAGCCAAGGTCTTTAACTTGAGTTAAGAGTAAAAGGTGACGTTCAAGGTTAGTTATATCAGCAATATAAATAATTACATCTGGGTAATCTTCAGAAGTAGGATCAGCAAATGTATTTAAAACTACTCTTTCATCAGATGAGGTAGGATAGAGGCTATAAGTACCAGGAAAGTCAATAATTGTAGCTTTCTGATTATCCGATAATATAGCAGTACCTATCTTTTTATCTACAGTTACACCCGGAAAATTTCCAACTTTTTGGCGTAAGCCAGTTAGTTGGTTAAATATACACGATTTACCTACATTAGGATTACCTAATAAAGCAATTTTAAGTTTGTCGTTATTCATATTAAATTACCTCAGGAGTAGCAAATACAGTTTTTGCTTCAGTAAGCCCTAATGCAAACGACTGTTGACCAGATTTAATATATAAAGCACCTCCAAATGGAGCTTTTCTAAGTACTTTAATTTTTTTACCAGGAAATAATCCAAGATCAATTAAACGACTCCCTACCACTTTATCATGGAACTCTTTAATGATTCCATAAGAACCAATAGCTAAAGCGTCTATACTGATCGTGTTTGTTTTATTATTCATCTACTCGTACTGAGTTTTATTTAGACTGATTATTGATTAGTAAAGGTAACACACCAATATTAATTTTTATAACTATTGCTTATTTAGAATGAATCAAATTTAATAATTTATCAATTTTTGCATAAATTGAATGACTACTCACTTATAAATAAACACCATGAATACAACTATTGATAAACAATTCACATCAGAAGATAAATACATTGCGGTTGGGGAAGATCAACTATATGTAAAAAGATATATTCCTTCTACCCCTAAAGAAGCTATTTTAATGGTACATGGTAGTATAGAAGGAGGGCGAATTTTTTATTCTTTAAATGACAAAGGCATTGCTCCCTATTTAGCGGCTCAAGGTTTTGATGTATTTGTACCTGATTTTAGAGGTAGAGGTAAAAGTAGACCTTTAGTATCAAGAAATAGTAAATCACGTCAAATTGATGCTATAGAAGAAGAAATACCAGCAATAATTACAGAAATCAAGCAGTACTATCCTGAAGGAATTTCAATTCATATCATTGCACATTCATGGGGTGGAGTATGGACATTAGCCCATTTAGCACGTCATCCAGAATTAAATATTGCATCTATGTGCTTCTTTGCAACTAAAAGAAGTATTTCACTAAAGACCTTTAAGAAAAGGTTTGAAGTTGATTTTATTTGGAGATATGTGGCAGGTTTAGCAACAAAAATATTTGGATATTTTCCTGCTAAGGAAATGAGAATTGGTCAAGAGAATGAACCTAAAGGAGTTTATGAAGATTGTAAAAAGTGGGTATTTGATTTAGACAATTGGGTTGATCCATCTGATAATTTTAATTATTTAAATGCATTTAAACGAGCATCTCATATTCCTCCTACTTTATATCTTACAGGTAAACGAGAGTACTATTTAGGGCATAAGTATGATGTAATTCGATTAATGAAAGAGGTAGGAAATAAAAAAGATAAATTTATTTACTTAGCTAAGGAAACAGGTCATGCAAAAGATTATGATCATATAAATATTTGTACAGCAAAAGAAGCTGTTACAGATCATTTTCCAATTATTAGAGATTGGTTGATAAACAAGGGGGAATAAAAGAGCATAAAAAAACACTTCTAATTTCTTAGAAGTGTTTTAAGCATTTGGGCGAACGATGGGAATCGAACCCACGACCCCTGGAACCACAAACCAGTGCTCTAACCAACTGAGCTACGATCGCCGTTTTATTGCGGTGCAAATATGTAGGATTAATTGTAATAATCCAATAATTATTTCATATAAAATGAATTTATTATTTAATCCGCTAATATTCAGTGAGAAAAATGGGGCCTCATGATTCTAAAAAGAACCATGAGGCTGTATAAACATCCCACATTATAAGAATTTCTTCTTATTATTTTATTAATAACATTTCAGAATATTTCGGTAATGGCCATTCAGCGTCATCAACGAATAATTCTAAACGATCTACTGCTTCACGGATAGTGTCGAAGTATTTAGCTTTAATGCTATCACAGAATTCAACAGCTTGAGCATTTGTATCTTCAATAGCAAGAACTCTATCACGCTCTAATACCATTGCAGCTACACCTTCTTTTGCTGTTTTCATGAAACCTGTAACTTCTTCAATAGTAGTAATAATTGATGAAGCATCAAGACCAAGATCTTTTAATTTTACTGCAGAGTCAGATAATTTAGCAACATAGCTAGCTGATGCAGGAAGTACTTTGTTTAATACAAGCTCTTCCATTGTTTTCGACTCGATATCAATTTTAGTTGAGTAGATCTCAGACCAAACATCATGACGAGCTTCAATTTCTCTTTCAGTAAATACACCTTGCTTAGCAAAGATTTCCTTAGCCTCTTTAGAGATGAAGAAATCTAAAGCACGAGGAGTATCTTTAACGTTAGAAAGACCTCTTGATTCAGCTTCTTCTACCCATTCTTGAGAGTAACCATCACCTTCAAAACGGATAGCTTCAGATTCTTTGATGTATTGTACTAATACGTCTCTGATTGCAGCTTCTTTATCTTTTCCACCAGCAATTGCAGCATCAACAGACTCTTTGAAGTTAGTTAATTGCTCAGCAACGATTAAGTTTAATACCGTCATTGGAGTTGCAGTGTTCTGAGTAGAACCTACAGCACGGAATTCAAACTTGTTACCAGTGAATGCAAAAGGAGAAGTACGGTTACGGTCCGTAGTATCTAATTTTAAACCAGGAATCTTATCAAGACCTAATTCAATATATTGATCATCACCTTCGTTGAATACTAGTTTACCTGTTTTAGCAACTTCATCTAAAAATGCAGTTAGAGAAGAACCTAAGAATACAGACATGATTGCAGGAGGTGCTTCATTTGCTCCTAAACGGTGATCGTTACCAGCAGATGCAATAGATGCACGTAGTAAGTCAGCATACTTATGAACAGCTTTTACAGTGTTCACTAAGAAAGTTAAGAAGTAAAGAGAACCTTCTGGATCAAATAAGTTACGTCCTTTGTTTGTAATTAACGACCAGTTGTTGTGCTTACCTGAACCGTTTAATCCTGCGAAAGGCTTTTCGTGAAGAAGTACAGCAAAGTTATGCTCTCCTGCAACTTTCTCCATAATGTCCATCATAAGAAGGTTGTGATCAACACCAGTGTTGATTTCTTCATATAAAGGAGCAGCTTCGAATTGACCTGGTGCTACTTCGTTATGACGAGTAGTAATAGGAATTCCCAATTTATGACATTGGTATTCGAAGTCTTTCATAAATGCGTTTACACGCGGTGCAATAGAACCAAAGTAGTGATCGTCTAATTGCTGACCGTGTGGAGGCTTAGCACCAAATAACGTACGACCAGTAATGTAAAGGTCAGGACGTGCAACATAAAATGCTTTGTCTACTAAGAAATATTCTTGCTCACAACCTAATGAAGCAGAAATACTTGTAACACCTTCTTCGAAATATTGACATACATCGATAGTAGCTTTGTTAATTGCTTCTTGAGCTTTTAACAATGGTGTTTTATAATCTAAAGTATCACCTGTAAACGATACGAATACAGTAGGGATACATAAAGTTTTGTCTACGATAAAGATTGGAGAACTTGGATCCCAACCAGTATAACCACGAGCTTGGTTAGTAGCACGAATACCACCGTTCGGGAAAGAAGAAGCATCTGGCTCTTGTTGAACTAGAGTAGATCCTTTAAAAGTTTCAATTCCTTTAGTGTAATCGAAGAATGAATCATGTTTCTCCGCAGAAGACCCAGTTAATGGTTGGAACCAGTGAGTGTGGTGAGTTGCTCCTTTTGAGATTGCCCAAGTAGCTACAGATGTTGCAACTGCATCAGCAGTAGCTTCATCAATCTTAGTACCATGTTTTACTGCTGATTCTACTTTTTTGTAAATACCAGGAGCAAGGTGAGCTTTCATTTGTGGAAGACCGAAACAGTCTTCTCCAAAATAATCAGAAATTCTGTTTGATGGAGTTTCCACAGTTTTCGCACTTCTAGCTGAAGCGACCTCTACGGCGTTAAAACGAAGATTTGTCATTGTAATGTGAGATTAAAAAAAACGATAGCTAGAACTCTATTTTAAATACCCATTTTAATAAGGTTTATAAGACAGTTGTTCGTTAGCTGAAGTTGTTATAATTTGTTTACTCTGTAAATATGAGTCTGTTTTTTAAAAAAATCAAGGATTTTCACATTTTGTGGGTAAATTTTTACCTAAATGGATTTAAATTAATGATTTTTTCAAAAAAAGCCCTTTTTTATTAAAGATAAGAGCCAATACAGGATTTGTATTGGCTCTTATTATACTTGTACTTTTTGGTAAGTAAAGTTTAGATTAGAATGCGTAAACTACTGCTAAAGTACCTTGAGTAGCTGAGCTTGTAGCTTTTGCATCGCTATCTAAGAAGATATCCATATCTGAAGTATCCATTCTTAATTCAGGAATTACCATTAATGGTCCTAAAGCAATGTTACCAGATAATGTGAAAGCATTTACTGCAGTGAAGTTATCAACAGAAGAACCGTCTAACTCATTTACTTTAGCATTGTCTTTGAAATATTCGTAACGAAGACCTAAAGCAAATGTTTCTGAGAAACCGTACTGTAAGTAAGTAGCAACACCTGTGTATAATTGATCAACTGATTTGTAAGCATCTGTAGCTCCATCATATCCTTCTTTCTTGTCAGCCCATGCAGCATTTAAACCAATATACAATGCATCTGATGCTTGGTAACCAGCAGTTAAATCAACAACTGATCTTGTTGAAGAGTTAAAACCGTTAAAGTATAAATCAAGACCTTCTACTGGAGCATAGTAAATTTGTGCACCAATACCGCTCATTCCTAAGTTAGGAGCTGCAGAGTAAGTATCCCATTCGTTTGTAAATATACCTAACATAACTGCAAACTTTTCAGATACAGCATAGTCAAACTTAAGTCCAGCATTTTGGAAAGGACCGTTAGAGAATAAGTAAGAAGTAGAGTAGTTGAAGTTTCCTGTTGGAGAAATTACTTCATAACCTACGAAAGTACCCATGAAACCTGCAGTTGCCGATAACTTTTCAGTTAATTGGTAAGATGCATATAAGTTTTGAATATGAAATTGAGCGTCTGGAATAGAGTTGTTTGATCTAGTACCGAATGATAAATCAGCTACAAACGAAGCTTTACCTAATGACTGTGATAAAATCACGTTAGCCATACCTAAAGCGATAGAATTTTGTGTATCGTTAAAAGAAGTTCCGATGTTTGGAACGTCTTGTCCTGAAAAATCATAGTTATAATATAAATCAACTGAACCTGATATAGCAAGTTTGTTTGATTCTGTTACTTCTTCTTCTGTTGCTTCAACAGTTTCTTCTGCGATTACTACTTCTGTAGTTTCTGCTGAATCTTGAGCAAATGCCATTGAACCTGCAACCATTAAAGGTGCAATGAAAGAGAAAAATTTAGTTTTCATTTTAGAAAATTATAGAGGTGAATAATTAATAGTTACTTCGCACACATGAAGTACTTAGTTGGAATAATTTCTTCTAGCGATAGTTTTGAAGAAATGATAATTGTTTGCTAAATATTAAAGCTATTAAGCTGGCTTTTATTTTAAGGGAGAGTTTTTAAACTCTCCCTAATATTTACTAGTTATCGTAAGTGATAGTATAACCACGGATACCGTGCTCATGGCTATCAAGTCCTTCAGATTCGTGTTCTTCTGAAACTCTTACACCAACTGTGAATTTTAATCCGTAGAATATTGCTAATGAAGCAGAGAATGCAACAGCACCATATGCAGCAACACCTGTTAATTGTGTTACAAATTGTGACCAGCTAGCTAACTCTCCTAGTACACCTACTGCTAAAGTACCAACGATACCACAAGTTAAGTGAACTGAAACAGCTCCTACACAATCATCTAATTTGAATTTGTCCATTGTTACTGCAGAGAATACAACGATAATACCACAGAAAAGACCAATTAAGATTGCTTCGTTAGGTGACATTTTATCTGCACCTGCTGTAATACCTACTAAACCTGCAAGGATACCGTTTAATACCATTCCTAAATCGTAACGTTTAAACAAGATGTATCCACCGACCCATCCGCCGATTGCTCCTGCTGCTGCAGCTAAAGTTGTAGTAACTAATACTAATGAGATAGATTCAGCATCTGCTGATAATACAGATCCACCGTTGAACCCGAACCATCCGAACCATAACAAGAATACACCAATTACAGCTAAAGGAACTGAAGAACCTGGCTTGTCAACTACTTTACCGTTAACATATTTACCAATACGTGGTCCGATTGCAATAATACCTGCTAAGGCTGCCCATCCACCTACTGAGTGAACTACAGTTGAACCAGCGAAGTCATAGAATCCCATTTGAGATAACCATCCGCCACCCCAGTGCCATGAACCTAAAACAGGGTAGATAAGTCCTACTAAGAAGAATGTGAAAATAAAATAAGAAGTAATTTTGATTCTTTCTGCTACTGCTCCAGAAACAATTGTTGCACATGTTGCAGCAAACATTGCTTGGAATAAGAAGTCAGTCCAGTACGTGTAAGCACCACCTGCATAACCTAGTGATGTGTAATCTGTAGGTAGTTGAATACCCCATTCTTTAAATCCAAAAATACCATTAAACTCTCCTGGGTACATAAGGTTGAAACCAAACCATGCATAAGAAATAATTCCTACACTTAAATCAACAGAGTTTTTGAACAAGATGTTTACAGTGTTTTTAGCTTGGGTAAAACCCGCTTCAACACATGCAAAACCAAGTGCCATAATAAAAACTAGCATTGTACATACTAGCATCCAAACGTTGCTTGTTGTTAGACTAATTGTTTGAAGTTGTTCTGCTGTAACAGCTTGTGTTACTGCTTCTGTCGTAGCCAATGTAGCATCGGCGATTAGGTGAATAGATGAGAACATCGCAGTTGAAAATTAAATTATAGATAGTGTCAAAATTTCTAGTTATGTGTGATATATCCGTTTAACAAAGATCTTTTGGACCGAAGTTAAACGGATCACTCACATCTATTAAGGTAGACAGCGTTTAAGAAACTTCTTAAAGTTTGTTTCCCTTGATTTCTGATACAATTCTATGGCTCTAATTCCTTATTTGCAAATCTTAACACGAAAAATAACCCTATTTACCTTAAAAAATAGAGTATTTTTAAAAAACAGGGTGTTTTTTTATGGAATATGTAATGAAAAAATAAAAAAATATTGATTTTAGGTTTTAAAATAACCCTTTGGAATTAATTTATTATTGAAATTGAGAAGTCTGGGTTTAATTTTAACCTTCCTTCAGTGAAATCAGTGCTTTTTGATGTAAATCCCTTCATTTTTTGGGTAGTTCCTTTCTGAATGAGTGATTTTAATTGAGTTTTTGTGATTTTTTTACCAAAAACTTCAAAAGGCACCTTAAAATCACACCCATTTTTCCAATTTCCACACCCAAAAGCAGTTTTTCCTTCTAAAATTTGACCTTTTTGGCATTTCGGACACATTAATGGTTGTTCTTCTAACTCATTAAAGATAATTTTTGATGAATTATTAAGAATAAGTACACCTTTTTTAGTAACACCATTAATTTTAAATCCTTTTATTTCTGGAGTTCTACCTTTTATGATTAAGGACTGAATTTGTTTATCTGTTAATTTTTTACCCTCAAAATCAAATTTTATTAAAAAGTCACAGCTTTTGTCTTTCCAACCTAAGCAGCCATAAGCATTATTTCCTTTTACTACATTATGCTTTTTACATTTAGGACAGGTTAAATCTTGTTCTGTTGGTTTTGGTTTTACTTTTTTAGATGGAGTAACCTTAAGAGATTTGGTTGGTGTTTCAATTTTAAAGTTTGATCGAATAGATTTTACATTCTGAACAACTTCTGTTACCATCTCTTTTATTTCATTCATAAAAAGATTGATATCATAATCTCCATCTTCTATTTGACGAAGTTTCTTTTCCCAAATACCTGTTAGTTCTGCTGATTTGAGTAAATCATTCTGTATTGTAGCAACTAAGCTTAAGCCAGCTTGTGTAGGTACTAAATTTTTTCTTTGCTTTTCGATGTATTTTCTTCGAAACAATGTTTCAATAATATTTGCTCTCGTAGAAGGTCTACCAATACCATTTTCCTTCATTGCTTTTCTCAATTCCTCATCATCTATATTTTTACCAGCAGTTTCCATTGCTCGTAAAAGGGTAGCTTCTGTATATAACTTAGGAGGTTTTGTTTCTTTATTAAAAATAGAAGGAGTGTGCTCTCCCATTTCTCCTTGCTGAAAAGTAGGTAATGTTTGTTCGTCTTCCTCCCCTTTTTTCTTTTTCCTCTTTTTTTCTTCTTCTTCATCTTTTTTAAATAAAACACGCCAACCCGGATCAAGAACTTCTCTACCATTCGTTTTAAAGTCAATAGATTCTACTTTTCCAAGAACTTCTGTTTTAGCAACTTTACATTCTGGATAAAATGCAGCTATAAAACGTAGAGCAACTAAATCATAAACGGCAGATTCAGATTCGGTCATACCTCTTGCAGTTATTTTAGTAGGAATAATTGCATGGTGATCTGTAACTTTCTGATCATTAAAAACTTTTTTAGATTTCTTAAATGGTTTCCCAAATAAAGGAGCAGTCTCATTAGAGAATTTAGATAGTGCTTTTAATGTCGGGCCAACTTCTGGATACAGATTATTAGGTAAATAAGTAGTATCTACACGAGGGTAAGTAAGGAACTTCTTTTCATAAAGACTTTGAGCTAATTTAAGTGTTTGTTCAGCAGAAAAACTGAACTTCTTATTACATTCTACTTGTAAAGAAGTTAAATCAAATAAATATGGAGATGTTTCAATACCTTCTTTTCTTTTGAAGGATACAATTTCAAAAGGTTTATTCTTTATTAATTCAATATCGCGCTTTATATCTTCTTCTTTTTGGTATTTACCTTTAGTAGCATTAAAATTTATATTCCTATATTTTGTCTTTAATTCCCAATATTTTTCACTTTTAAAGTTTTCTATTTCTAAATACCTATTAGCAATTAGTGCAAGAGTAGGTGTCTGTACTCTACCTATAGAAAGTAACTGTTTATAACCACCAAATTTAATAGTATATAATCTTGTAGCATTTATACCTAATAACCAATCTCCAATTGCACGTGCACTTCCTGCTGCATATAATAAGTCAAACTCATTTTCACTTTGTAGATTATTAAAACCATTTCTAATAGCTTCTTCTGTTAAAGAGGAAATCCAAAGGCGCTTAACAGGAACGTTGCATTTAGCTTGGTGTAAAACCCAACGTTGTATTAATTCTCCTTCTTGGCCAGCATCACCACAATTTATTACTTCAGTAGCATTTTTTACTAGGCTTTCTATAACTTTAAATTGCTCCTTAGATCCACTATTATTTATTAGTTTAATAGCAAATTTAATTGGTACAATAGGTAAGGTAACTAAATCCCATCTTTTGAGGGAAGGATCATAATCGTGAGGTTCTTTTAAGGTACATAAATGACCAAAGGTCCATGTAATCTGATAACCATTTCCTTCGTAGTACCCATTCTTTTTTTGATTGGCACCTAATATTTTTGCTATTTCTCTACCTACACTAGGTTTCTCGGCAATACAGACTTTCATATACTAATGAATCACTTTGGTAATAATAGAATATTTAAAGTTCTAAAAAATCATCTATTTCTCTATATTTGATAACTGAAATCTTTTAAATAATTTTATTCATTCATTAAATAACCCGAGCTTTATATTATTTTTAATAACCTGAGATTTTTAATAGTCTTATTATTAAGTATTTATATACTTTTTGATTGAAACTAATACTATGTTCACTATTTTACTGATTAAATTAATTATTTGTTAAAGCAACTTTATTTATAACACACTCGTTTATTAATCAATCGTTCAAATAAAAAAACAATTACTATGAATTACTTAAAGAACATTTCTCTGCTTTTACTATTTGTATTTACTACAAGCCTATCATTTGCTCAAAATGATAATGATAAAAAGCAATTAGAAAACTTAATCAAGAATACGGTTAAAATTAATTCAGCTTCTTTAACTGAAGAAGGAATTGAAGAAATGATGAGTCACTATCGTCCAGATGTAATAATTAGTATTACAAGAATAGAAGTGGATGGCACTAGAAAGCGCAACATGATGAGAAAAGGTGATTATAGAGCAATCTTTATTAATCAGTACAATCAAAATGTGCAAAGAGAGTCTACAGTGAATATAAAATCAACAAGAATTCAAGGTAAAACTGCAGTAGTTGATTTTGACTTAGATTATGAATTAGTAAATAGTACATCAAATAAAGTACTATCTAAAGGTTTTGAATCAATTAATGCCATTTTTATAAAGAAAAAAGGAAAATGGTATGTTTTAGAATTAAATGTAATTGATATCGAAGTTCAGAAATTTCAAGGAGTATGTTACTGCGAAATTTATAAAAATGCGAACACAGGTAGTGTAATTGCAAAAGTAGGTGCTCCAAAAGGCGATCGTTTCGAAAATAAACTAAATAATGTTTATCAGCGTGTAATCGGTGGTAAAACTTACTTTAGTGTTCAAGGTGTAATTTTTGAATGGGCAGATAAGAAAGATATCTGGACAGTAGATTCTGACTTAAAGAGAGTAGAAAAATTGAAATCATCTAAAGATCAAGATGATGCTATACTTATTATACTTAAGTATTTGTATAAAAATGAATGTACAGAAATGTCAGTTATAAAATAAAAGCCCCATAAGTGGAGCTTTGTTAAATAAGAGGAGTTTAGTAAAATACTAAGCTCCTTTTTTATTAGGGTTGGGAACAAATAAATGATCCGAAAGTATATAGTTGATATTCATCTTTTGCAATTGATTTGTTATATCAAAATAGGTTTTGTTAAAATCTTGATAACTTTTTGCAAAAAATTCTATCTCATAATGTGGTCTGTAGTCAATTACTCTAAAATTGTATTTTTCTATGATTTGATAGACTTGCTTCTGGTTTTCTATAAGTAATTTAAAAGTCAACATATTAGGGTGGTTAATTAAAATTGGGTTATAGGAATTTTCATATATATAGATAAGAAACATTTTCCGATTTATGTTCATCCAACTTAAAAGAATAAAATAGAATAACAGTTTAATACAGTATATCTATATGAACGGTCAGTTCATTAGTGAACATTTTATTTATGCTAACTTATTGTTAATAGGTTGATTCTGATTAAATCAAGAAAAAATGAATGGTTGTTGCACATTATTAGTTAATAACCATAATACATATAATGGAACCGTTAATTCAATTTAAAAATATAAATAAGTCATACCACAATGATGATAGTGAAACACTAGCACTTAATCATGTATCTTTAACTATACATGAAGGGGAGTTTGTGTGTATTATGGGACCTTCTGGGTGTGGGAAATCAACGCTCCTTAACATTGCAGGTTTATTGGATATTCCTTCTAATGGAGAAGTGCTTTTCCAAAATGAACCAGTTCATAAATTGTCATCAAAAAAAAGAGCTCAGCTAAGAAGAGAAAATATTGGGTTTGTTTTCCAAAGCTTTAACTTGATTGATGACCTTACCATATTTGAGAATATAGAATTACCATTAATTTATCAACACGTTTCTCCAAATGAAAGAAAATTTCGGGTTGAAAAAATTATGGACAGATTACAATTGTCTCATAAGAAAAAAGCATTCCCTTCTCAAATATCAGGGGGATTACAACAACGTGTAGCGGTTGCTAGAGCAGTTGTATCAAGACCAAGACTTATACTTGCTGATGAACCAACAGGTAATCTAGATTCTGAAAGAGGTAGAGAAGTAATGGATATACTGACGGCACTAAATGAATTAGGTACTACCATTTTAATGGTAACTCACTCTACCGCGGCATCAGATTATGCTAGTAGAATAATCAATCTTTTTGACGGACAGATAGTCACTGAAAATTTACACAAAGGAAAATAGTGTTAAGAAATTATATCATTATAGGAATCAGAAACCTAAAAAAGCATGGTTTATATTCTCTCGTTAACGTTCTAGGAATGTCGATGGGTATTGCCTTCTTTTCGTTATTATTTCTGATTGTAAAAAATGAATTATCTTATGATGACTTTCATATAGATCCTAAAAGAACATACCGTGTAGTTGAGGTAATTGATTCTCAAGATATCGGAGAACGCTCTGCAAGTGTACCAATTCCTCTAGGACCAACAATTAAAGATCTTTATCCTAATTACATAGAAAGAAGTGTTCGTTTTTTTAACGATCAGACATACTCTCATATGTTGTTTGTGAATGGTAAACAATACAATGAGAAAAATTTATATTTTACGGATTCTGATTTCTTTAAAGTATTTGATTTTCCTATGATTTTAGGAAATAAAAGAACAGCTCTATCTGAACCTCAATCGATAATAATTACCACAAAAATTGCTCAAAAGTATTTTGGTAATGAGAACCCTTTAGGAAAGAAAATACTTTATGAGAACAAATATTACCTTACTGTTACAGGTGTAGTTGATAAAACTAATTTGCCGACGCATTTAAACTTTGACCAACTTATCTCATTTTCAACTTTATCTATAACTAACAAAGACATTATTCATAATAATGAATGGGTATGGAACCCTTGTTGGACGTATATTTTATTAAAAAAAGGTGTAAAACCAGAAGAGTTAGAAGCTGATTTTGAAGTCTTATTTCAGGATGGTAGTAAGTTTCCAGATTTTATTAGAGATTATGTTCAATTGTATTTACAGCCAATAAGAGAAATACACCTTTATTCTGATTTAGATTTTGAGATGTCTCCTAATGGAGATTATATGTATATCTATATTTTCTCTGCAATTGCATTAATGGTTTTGATTATTGCTGCTATCAATTTTATGAATCTGTCGGCAGTACGATACTCTACTAGAATTAGAGAGGTAGGAATAAGAAAAGCAATAGGAGCAGACCAAAGTGAATTAATTGTTCAATTTTTAATAGAAGCAGGTATTTTAAGTGTTTGTTCCATGTTTGGAGCATTGATATTTATGGAGATTTTATTTCCTCATATCTATCAAATTTTAGGAGATGAAAAGTTGCTATTCAGAGATTTAGAAAATCAATCTTTAATATTTTTTGTTGGTGGAAGTGGTGTTTTTGTTGGAGCATTAGCGAGCTTTTATCCTATGTATTATTTGTCTGGTGTTCGCCCTTTAGAAGGATTGAATGTAACCAGGACAATGGGTAGGAAACAAAAGAAATTCAGAAAATGGAGTGTAATAGTTCAATTTGTAATTGCAATATTTCTTTTGTTTAGTACGTATGTTTCTAAGCAGCAGCTTAATTTAATGAAGAAAGCCTATCTAGGATTTAATACAGAAAATATAGTGGTTATACCATTAGGAGAGGTGAGATACTCACCTTATAAATTTGATAAATTAAAAGAGCAATTTTTAGAGATAGATGGAGTCGAATCTGTGACTGGAATTGATGAAGTTTTAGGTGTTTGGGTTCAAAATTATCCTTTTTCTATAAATAAAGGAGATGTGAGAACTTCTTCAACATTTTACTCTGCTTTAAAAGTAAGAGATGATTTTGAAAATGTATTTAACTTACAATTAGTAGCAGGTCATCATTTTTCAGAAGAAAAGAAAGCAAGTATTCATGAAATCCTTATAAATGAAGCGATGGTAAAACATCTCGGGCTCGATCACCCGAAAGATGCTATCGGCTTAGGTATTTATAGCGAAAACGGAAAGGAACAGATAATAGGTGTACTAAAAGATTTCCATTACGAACCGATACACAAAGAAATAGGTCCTTTTATTATTGATGTGAATAATTGGGAGTCGGCAAGAAGCTATCTTACAAAATATATGGCTATACGTTTAAGCAGTGATAAATCTTGGGAACAAGTAAAACCTTTTATGTTAGCAAAATGGACAAAAATAATTCCTTATCGTTTAATGGATTCATTCTTTTTACAAGATAAAGTAGAAGCCTCATATAAAAAGGAAGAGCGCCTAGCAAAGGTTTCTTTGATCTTTTCAATTATTGGGGTGATTATTGCGAACCTTGGTTTATTTGGGTTAGCATCTTTTATTACTGTTCAGAAAAACAAAGAAATAGCCATAAGAAAAGCACTAGGCATGGAAAATTTAGAAGCTATGCTCTTTATTTCTAAAGAGTTTTTTATTCTTATTGGTAGTGCTTGTTTAATTGCTTGGCCAATATCTTATTTAGGGATGCGTTTATGGTTAGAGAACTTTCCTAAAACAATTACTATAGGTATTGGAGTTTATATATTTAGTGGTGGCGTAACTTTATTATTAACTTTAGTTACTGTTAGTTATCACGTTATCAAAGCAGCTTTTAAAAATCCGGTGGAAGATTTAAAAGCAAATAGATAATAGGAGGTTTGAAGTATATTATTTTTAGAATATAATTCAAAAATTCTTCTATTTTCTATATCATAATTAAATTACATTGATACTTTACTTTTTATTCTAAGACTTATATTGTTGTGACAAACACAGAATACCTAATTGATAGAAATCGAATCAGAACTCTCAGTATAGATCAGTTTATATCTGAACAAACGGTACTTATCGATAAAATAGAAGGAGAAGAAAACTTAGCGTTCAAATCAAATAGATTATTTGATTATTTCTCGATTTTACCTCAATACGATACTCTAGATACATACTATGAATTCTTAGAACTTTACCTTCCAGAATTCTCTTTTGAGATACCTTCTGATGTGGGTAATTTACATAGATCTCTTTCGCTCCAAAAATTAAGATTGTTAGAAAATGTAGGTGAGGCTACATTACCTGATAGATTGAAAAATTTAGAAGAAATTTCTTTAGATGATGAAAATTACTACTTAAAATTATTGGCCCCAATAGCATTGTTTTCTAGAATATCAGATTGGGAAAAGTATAAGTGGATAGTATTAGAGATGATTAATTTCTCTATAGAAAATGGAAAATCTGAAGTTACCGCTTTTGCTTGCTTAGCTTATGCAAAGTATATGATATGTCGATATGAAAATATTCAAGAAGCCAAGGATTTAGCAGAATATGCAATTGCTGAAATAAAAAAATCAAAAGACAAATGGTTAATTAGACGCTTTCTATCTGATTATGCTTTTGATATAATGACCTGGACTGAAAAAACAGAGCAATCTATCACTGTTATTGAAGAAGCTTACCTTTTGGACGACCCAGAAGATACAGCATTTGTAAATAAAGCAATAACAAGACTTTTTCAACTGTATGTCTTTAGTGGACACAATTTTGAGGAAGCTTTCTCAAAAGTCAATAATAAATTATCATTGACTTTAGAAGATATTGAAATGTTACCCCAGGTAAGAAGTGTTTTAGAATTACTTCAACTAAAAAGCCTAACTGAGAAATCAAGTCTAGAAAAAGTATTAATGATCCTAGACAAGGAGCCATCTTTATATGAAGGAAATCTTCTTCATCCAATGTTATTACTTTTAAAAGTGATTCATCTCGTTCGAAATAAAGAATCGGAAGAAAATGTATTGGAAGCAATTAGACGAATTTTAGATAGGTTTAAATATTGGGCAGGGTATTCTCCTAATATCTTTCAAGGGTGGGTGTATTTTATAGAGGCCGAGATGAGGTGGTTTATAGATGAAATTGATAAATCTGATGACTTATATATTAAAGCTAAAGATTTTATGACATCTACTGTAAATGATTTAAAGTGTTTGGTGTCTCTCAGAAGGTTATCTCAATGGTATGAACATGAAGGTGTATCACCAAAGTCTCAATTATTATTTGATCAAACTAAATCATTATATCTAGAATTTGGTTCTCAGGAAGAAGTTGACGCATTGATTAATCGTTTTGATAATCGTTTTGAATAAAATTGCAAAAAGCCACTCTTATCAAAAGTGGCTTTTTTGCGGATAAGTATAAAGCACAAATCTCTATACTTACCACAATTATCTATCAGTACAACGTAATCTAGTTACGTTGTACTGATTTTTTTATGATTATTAAATTTTGAATTGCTTAATTAAAAATTATAGTTTAGTTTGCATTACACAGCGTAAAAAGGTTAATAACAAATAATTAAAGCATGAAGAAGTCATTGTCAAAAACTCAAGACTCTTCAATGAAGCCGCAAAAGGATAACTACCTTGACAAATTGATACTTGCCCATTTAGAAGTACAAAAGCGGAAAAATCTTACTGTCAATATGAAGAATAGATAACCTTCATTGAAAAAAAGCTATCCAAACTTATGTTTGAATAGCTTTTTTCTATTTAGTCGATGTAGTGTTAATTTCTAATTGAAATACACTTTATCGCCGACTTTAATATCAGTATCTTTTTTGACATCATTTAGTATCAATAAAGATTTTCTGTCTATACCATATTTAACTGATAAGAAAGTTAATGTTTCTCCTTCTTCTAAAATATGATAAGATACAGGAATTGTTTTAGGAAGCGGTGCTAGGTAATAATGTCTGTCTTTCATCAGCATATCTTTACCTTTAATGTAGTTATATTTCTTAATCATACCTTTAGATACACCATCTAAAGCTTTTGAAAGCTCTTTCTGTGTCATCTCTTCATGAAGAATTACAGCTTTTACACCATTTACACGAGCAAAATCAAATTTAGCTGTTTTGCTTTCGTCTTCTATTGGTAATACAAATGGGTATCCATCTTTAATACTATCCGCATAGAATTGGAAAATAGAACGAGCAGCACGTGTTTTCTTTGGCTTGGCATATGGAGAAAGTTTTGCTACCATCTGATTGATCTCAGTAGGCTTAGCCTCAATCATTACAGAATAAACTTTATCTTCTGGAATATATGAACTAGTTAACCATATATTATTTTGCTTTAATGTCTCTACTGGCTGACCTGTAAATTTAGCTACCTCATTTAAAGAATAACCATTACAAGGGAATTCAATAAGTACTTCGTGTTGTGCGTCTTGCCCTATATTGTCTTTAAATGCAAAATAGTGTGCTAAATAGTGTAGTACGTATGGGTGTGTATTGCCATCAATTACTACTTTAGAATAATAGTTTAACTTATTCTGGCTGATGTACTTTTTAGCTCCACCTAATCCATCATGATAAGATATCATTGCATAAAACCAGTTACCAAGGTAATAATGGTTTTTAGAAAGATAATCTGCAGCTCCAATACTAGCAGAAACTACGTTTTTACGTTCATCTACTGTTCTAGAGATTTTCATACCTCTTTCTTCAGCTGTGAAATCTTTAAACTGCCAAAAACCAACTGCTGGAGGTGTAGCATTAGAAATAGCACTACCATCCAGTAAAGATTCTTGTAAAGCTAAAAATTTAAAGTCTCCAGGAACACCTCTTGCAAGAAGCTCTCTTTGGATGTATGGAAAATACGTATTACAACGTTCAAGAAGTTGGTCGTAATGCTTTTTAGATCTGGTAAGGCTATTATATTTTTCCATAATTTTAGCCATACCGCTAGGTGTTACCTCCACTTTAGATCCCATTAAATTGAAGGATGTTGGAAGTGTAGAAGGATTGTCTGCTTTAATTAGAGGAATATAAAAAAAGCCAATACAAATTAACGTAAGTAGTATTTTGTTGATTTTCATATATTGGATTATATAGAATTATACTTTAAAGGTATTGTTATTTGATAACATATTCAAATATAAATGTTGATCGAATAAAAATTGAGCACAAAAAAAAGAGAGTCTCAATAATAGAAACTCTCTTTTTGCCAATAATATTGTTCTGTTATTGGTCTTTATGTATTCTTGGTTTGTTGTCGAAGCCAAATAAATCGTTCAATGATAATTCTTGTACTTTACCGTATTTAGCAAGAGTTTTCATATCTAATTTATCTTTATCACCAACTACACAAACATTGTAGTTTTTCCCTTTGATGAAATCTGAATGGAATTTCATAACATCATCTACAGTCATTGGTTTTAAAGCCTCATAAACATCTTTACGAATATCGTGATCATTTCCTTTTTTAAGAGCAGATTCATAATTAAATAAAACGGCACTTTTTGTAATACGCTCACTTTCCAATTTACTTAAGATTGCTTTTTTAGCAGCCTCAAAAGATTGTTCATTCTTAGGAGGGTTTTCTAAAAGACCCTTCATTCCTGCCATAGCCTCTGTCAGTTTATCTGATTGAGTACCAATGTAAGCAAGTGTATAATCTGATTTACCTTTTTCAGAAGCAACGCCATATTGACTAAATACAGAATAAGCTAAACCTTGAGCTTCTCTCATTTCTTGGAATACAATAGCATTCATACTACCACCAAAGTATTCGTTAAATAAAGTCGCTGCAGCAATCCTTTTAGGATCATATTTTTCTCCTTTAGCAAGGAAAATAACTTCTGCTTGTACCATATCATAGTGAGTCCAGTATACTTTAGGTTGTTTTATATCTTTTATAAAGAATTCTTTCTTCTTTGGGACTGGTTTTAAAGAAGCAGGAACTTTATGCTCAGTATTTAACGTACTTACAACTTTATTTAAAGATTCAGGTCCATAATATAAAATGCGGTGTTCTGTTTTAGTTAAATCATGAATTCTATCAATTAGTTCATTCGATTTAATAAGCTCTAATTCTTTGTTTGATAAACCATTTGTTAGCGGATTGTTATTTCCATATAAACCATAGTTCATTAAGCCGTTGAATAAGATTGCGCCTTTATTCTTCTGAGTGTCTTGTCTAGACTTTTCTTCAATTGCCACCATATTCTGAAGAACACCTTCATCAGCTTGAGCATTGTTCAATAAGTCTTCAAAAAGTTTCATTGCAGGAACCATATTCTCAGTAAGGCCATTTAAAGAGACATACACTTGGTCACTTGATGTATTTACACTAAAACCAGCACCAAGTTTATAAAACTCTTGCTTAATTTCTGCAGAAGTCATTTTATCAGTACCAAGATATTCTAAGTATTGAATGGCAGAGCTTAATGTAGGGTCTGTGTCTTTACCAATGTTTATGATATAGTATAACTCAAACAAGTCATTTTCTACATTCTTTTTGTAACGTACAGTAATATTACTGTTCATTTTAGACTCTTCAATATCCTTGTTATAATCTAAGAAAAGTGGCGTTAATGGATTAACCTTTTCTGCAGCAATTTTCTTGAAGAACTCAGATTCTTTTCCTCTGTTTAATTCTACTTTAGTAATCGAAGGCTTGTCTACTTTTAATTTATTAGGGTCTTCTCCGTTACGTTTGTAAACTACTACATAGTTTTCTTTATATCTGTCATTAGCAAAAGCAACAATTTCTTCTTTAGTGATAGATTGCATTACATCAATATTATCAATGTAGTTTTCCCACTTAATATTTCTAGAGAATGCTTGAACAAACTGATCAGCTCTAGCATCGTTACTTTCTAACTTTTTGATTTCGGATTTTTTGAAATCATTTACGATAGCTTCAATTAACCAATCTTCGAAATCACCTTTTTTCAATTTTTCAATTTCTTCTAGAAGTAAAGCTTGTGCTTCTTCTAAAGTTTGGCCATTTCTTGGAATTGCATATAGCGTATGAATTGTATAATCGTTAAAAGGATACACAAAACTACTAGCATTTAGTACTTTTTGTTGCTGATTTAAATCAAGGTCAATTAAACCTGCACTACTGTTTGCTAAGATCATATCACAAAGTTGCTCTTTGAGTAAATCTCTTGAATCAGTTTTTAAACCAGGCATTCTATATCCCATAAAAACCATTGCAGTTTGAGGTCCAAATACCTCTTTTACGATTGGCTTTGTAATAGGAGCTTCTTCTTTATATATAAACTCAGGAATATTACCAGGTTTCCAGCTTCCGAAGTACTTATTAATCATTGCAATTGTTTTGTCTGGGTCTAAATCTCCACTTAAACAGATGGCAACGTTATTTGGTCTATAAAATTGATTAAAATACTTCTTAATTTCTGTAATAGATGGATTTTTTAAATCATCTATCGTACCAATTACAGTTTGTGTTCCATAAGGGTGATTAGGGAACATAGCAGCAAACATTGCGTCAAATACTTTGCTCTGATCTGAATCTAAAGATCTGTTTTTCTCTTCGTAAACCGCCTCTAATTCAGTATGGAATAAACGAGGAACAATTTCTTTAAAACGATCTGATTCAATTTCTAACCAACGGTTTAGTTCATTAGCAGGAATATTGTTCACATACACAGTTCTGTCTTCTGTTGTATAGGCGTTTGTTCCCGTAGCACCAATCATCCCAATCATTCTATCGTACTCATTGGCAATAGCTAATTTCGATGCATCGTTTGATACCTGATCAATTTTTTTGTAATACTCAGTACGCTCATCAGCGTCTGTAAGTGTTTTATAGTGATTGAACATGTGTTCAATACTATCTAAATATACTTTCTCTTTGTTCCAATCTAATGTACCAAAGTGAGAAGTACCTTTAAACATGATGTGTTCCAAATAGTGGGCTAAGCCAGTAGATGTTGCAGGGTCATTTTTACCTCCGGCTTTTACCGCAATGTATGTTTGAATACGGGGTGCATCTTTGTATTCAGAAAGGTAAACCTTTAAACCATTGTCTAATGTGTAGATTCTAGTTTTTAGAGGATCGTTTTTTACGAATTCGTAAGGGAATTCTGAGTCGCTAGATGGGGATGTTTTACACCCACCTAATAGCATAGCACCTGTTACAAGAACAGATGAGATGATAGATTTGTACGTCATTATTAGTTAATTATTAGATGTTTTCAATTGAGAAAGGAGTACTAATTAAATGTAATTTGACACTGTTTATTTTGATTTTAGACACGTAATACATGTAATATTTAAGCAAATTAATAAATATTTCCACATTATGTTATAAATCAATAGTACGTTTCTGTTATTTATGACTTAATTATAAGACCATTATTTCTTAGTAATAGCCATAATCAAATTGTTAACAAATTCAATTGTTAACATTAATATTAATTATATGCACTCCAATAGAGATTATCAGAAGATTTTAAAAAATATATACAATCAATTGTTGTTCGAAGAAGATTTTGGAACAGTTGCTAGTTATATTCCAGAGTTAGCTAAAGTTTCACCTAAGAAATTAGGTGTTTATTTACAGACCAATGATGGAGAAGGGTATGCTTATGGAGATGCTATAGAAAAGTTTTCAATTCAGAGTATTTCCAAAGTATTTTCACTTTCAATTGCCTTGTCAATATTAGGACCATCATTATGGAAAAGAGTGGGAGTAGAACCATCTGGAACAGCGTTCAATTCTATTGTTCAGTTGGAATATGAAAAAGGAATTCCGAGAAACCCATTTATAAATCCAGGTGCTATTGTAATTGCTGATATTCTTGTAACCTATTTAAAGAACCCAAAACAAGATTTTTTAAATTATGTAAGATCTTTGGCAGGAGAGGATACTATTGATTACGATCTAAAAGTAGCTAATTCTGAAAAGATAACTGGGTATCGAAATGCAGCACACATTAATATGTTAAAGTCATTTGGTAATATTCAGAATGATGTAGATGAAGTACTCGATTTTTATTACCATCAATGTTCATTGTCACTTACTTGTAAAGAACTGGCCCAAGCTTTTAATGCTTTTGCTAACCAAGATAAGCCATTTTTGTATAACGGAATTACACTATCTAAAAGTCAGGTGAAACGTATGAATGCAATAATGCTGTCTTGTGGATTTTATGACGAATCTGGAGAGTTTGCATTTAGAGTAGGTTTGTCGGGTAAATCAGGTGTTGGAGGTGGAATAGCAGCTATTTTGCCAAGAGGCTTGAGTATAGCTGTTTGGAGTCCACGTCTCAATAAAAAAGGAAATTCTTATATGGGGATGAGATTCTTAGAAGAATTTACAACTGAGACAGATTTATCAATATTTTAACTCAATAGTTATTAATTAGGAGTGTGCATCATCTTATTTTTTGATGAAGAAGCTTAATATTGCACAACTACTAAAAATTATGATCTGATTATTGAACATATGATCTACTTCGAATTATTTTACAGCTTTTTCAAAATAGGACTTTTTACTTTTGGAGGAGGCTACGCAATGGTTCCTCTTTTAGAAAAAGAACTTATTGATAATAAGAAATGGCTAACGGCAGATGAGTTACTTGAAATAATGTCGATCGCCCAAATGACGCCCGGTACAATTGCTATAAATGCAGCTACTTTTGTGGGTTATAGAGAAAAGGGTTTTCTTGGCGGTTTAATGACAACTGCAGGGGTTATTGCACCTTCATACCTTGTTATTACAATAATTTATCACTTGTTTTCTCATAGTTTTGATCACCCTATTGCACAAAAAGCATTTATGGGAGCAAGAGCTTGTATTGTTGCTTTAATTGGACATTCAGTATGGAAAATGTTTAAAGGTAGTGTAACAGATAAATACGGTTTAGGAATATTCTTAATTGCTTGTGTTCTGCTTTTTGCTTTTCATTTACACCCTATTTTATTAATAATTGTTGGAGCATTAATGGGATTAAGTCTCTATGTGTTTTTTCCTAAACGTATAAAAGATTTATTAAAATAATATGGAAGCATTTACAGTAGAAGCGATACAAGAATATTTCGATTTATTTTTAGTGTTCTGCAAAATTGGCTTTTTTAGTTTTGGCGGCGGTTTAGCAATGGTACCTTTATTTGTGGTAGAATTTCAGAAACAAGGTTGGATGACACCTGATCAGTTTTTTGATGTATTATCATTAGCACAGATGACCCCAGGTGCAATTGCGGTAAATTCTGCAACATATGTTGGGAATGATGTAGGTATGGAAGTTGGTGGTAGAACAGGAGCATTAATAGGAGGCTTGTTTGCAACATCAGGTTTAGCAACTCCTTCTGTGGTTTGTATAGTAGCTTTATCTGAAATTTTAAAAAAGATAAAACATAATAAATATAAGCAGGCATTTTTCTTTGGAATTAAACCTGTAACCATAGCATTGATTTTATTTGCAGGATGGAAAATTGCAGAGAGTACCTTTTTTAGTGTAGATTTTTCTGAAGTACATTGGGGTAGTATTGTATTATGCATAATAGCAGCTGTTATTATCAAATTCTTCGAGAAGAAAGTACACCCAATAGCATTAATAGCAGTTAGTGCTCTTGTTGGGGTTGTGCTATTTTAATATTATTCTGCATTAAAGAGAATTCATTTTATATTTATGCTAAACTAAAATGGTTACTGAAATGAATTCTCGACGTACATTCTTAAAACAAGCACTAACTTCTACTTTAGGAGCAACACTTCTTCCAAACACTCTATTTTCTATGGATATTTCTTCTTCAAAGTATTTAGAAACCATTGGTTTACAATTGTGGACCATTCGTAATGAAATTATAGAAAATCCAGATAAAGTACTCAGGTTATTAAATAATTTGGGTTACAAACAGTTAGAAGGAATGAACATTCCTCAAGTAATGGACTTAAAAGAGAAAGCATCAGCCAATAATTTAGCTATTAAAAGTTCCTTTTTTCAGTGGACGTACCTTACTAATAATTGGGAGTTAGCCAATAAGAAAGGGATTAGAAAAATAGAAGGCATTAATAATTTTGATGCTTTACTAGAATTAGCACATGAAAATGGATTATCTAACCTTACATTTGGTTATTTATTTGAGGAAGAACGTTCTGTAGAACACTTTAAAAAGTGGGCAGAAGCGTTGAATATTGCAGGTGAAAAATGTAAGTCTGCAGGTATAACACTTTCTTATCATAATCATCAATTTGAATTTATTGAAGAGGATAATATAACACCTTTTGAGATTTTAGAAAATAGGTTAGACCCTTCATTTGTTAAGTTTGAATTGGATATTTTTTGGTTACGAGCGGCAGGATATGACCCTTTAAAAATGATGAGAAAGTTAGATAGTCGAGTAGACTTAATTCATCTTAAAAATATAAAATCAACCACTAATTATTTACACCAATCTATTACCAATGATCAGTTTGTAACTTTAGGAAATGGCATTATTGATATAAATAAAATAGTAAAGCAAGCTGCTAAACAAGGAGTGAAATACTGCTTTGTTGAACAGGATCATTCTGACCAACCTTTAGAGAGTATTAAAGAAAGTATTGAATGGTTAAAAAGGAATAACTGAGAATAGGTTCCTTAAAGCATTACAAAAAATAAAATATCCAATAAGTGTGTCTTTTAAAAAGCATTTGTATATTTGTGCTGCTCTCAAAATCAGCACTTTTAAATGATGAACAGACTGAACATATCAGTTACATTTTTTCTCGCAACACTCGTATTTATGCAGACCATTTATGGACCATTAGTAATGATGGATTATAAGCTACGTCAAGATTTTTATGCGAATGTATTGTGCGTGAACAAAAACAGAACAGACCTTCCGCAGGTTTGTGGAGGGCGCTGTCAATTAAAGTCAAAATTGGCTAATGCTGCTACTTCAGAATCAAGTAGCAACAATGAAAACACATTAAAAGAAGTAGTTGCAGAACCACTTTCACTTTCAATCTTTATGTTTTCAAAAGAGAGTTTACAAGGTGCTATTAATCAATTACCAGTATTAATAGACGATGAAGTGGACGATAACTACATCTTTACAATCTTCCATCCTCCTATAGTGTAATTACACTTTAAATTACGACGAATTACCATTTTCATGGTTAAAGTATTGGTATGTCTAAATTTTCATATCAGCCTTAATTTTAGGTATTTTATTTATACCTCTAAGTCGTTACACCCTTTTCTTTTTTAGTTATAAAATAATAAGGTTTCTAGGCTATTGATACGGTTTAAAAAAGCGTTTTCAAAAGTGTTAGCTCCTCGTTATGTCTAAATTATAAATGTTAATGAAAACGCATATATTAAATGCTCTTTTTCTAGTATTGAGCATAACTTCTCTTCATGCCCAAATTTTAAATTTTTCAGGAAATATAAAAGATGATTTATCAAAAGATCCATTAGTTGGAGCTATAATAATTAATCAAACAACAAGTACCTATACAGTTTCTGATAAGAGTGGAAATTATAGTCTAACTGCAAACGCTTTAGATATTATAGAAATTAAAATGCTTGGCTATACCACTTTTTCATGTGTAGCAAATGATTTAAAATCAATGATTACATTAAAACAAGATGATTATGTTTTAAATCAAGTAGTAGTTTCTGCGAGCAGAGCGGCTCAAAAAAGGGAAGAAGCTCCAATGGCAATTACATCTATTGGAACAACAATGTTAGAAGAGGCTAAACCTCAATCTTTAGAACAAGTGATAAATAAAGTGCCAGGTGTTTTAATGGCAGATTTAGGTAGTGAGCAACACATGATGGCTATTCGTCAACCTTTATCTACAAAAAGTCTATTTCTTTATTTAGAAGATGGCCTACCTATTCGTCCAACAGGTATTTTTAATCATAATGCTTTAAATGAGATGAACATGACAATGGCTCAGAATATTGAAGTGATTAGAGGTCCTGCATCTGCTTTATATGGATCGGAAGCAATTGGAGGTGCGGTCAATGTTATTACAAGAAAACCTTCTGTTGTTCCAATGGCAAAAGTACAATTAAGAGGAGATTCTTATGGATATAGAAGAATTGATGCTAATGTAGAAAGCTCAACAGATAATGGGAAATTAGGTGTTAGTGTTGGAGGTTATTCTGCAAAAAGAGAAAATGGTTATTTGGACCATAGTGATTTTAATAAATCAATTATTTCGGCAATAGTAAGTTATAAGTTGACAGAAAGTTTAAAATTTTCATCGAAGACAACTTATATGAAATATTATTCTGATATGGGATCTTCATTGGATAGTACCTCATTTTATGATAAAGATTTTACTTCACTTCATAACTTCACAAAAAGAGAAATAGAATTATGGAGATCTACGCTAACTATTGATAAAACATGGAATAAGAATAGTGAGACCACAGCGAAAGTTTTTTACAGAAAGAATAAAATGGGGCAGATTCCTAGTTATAGAATTAAAAATGATTGGACTAACCCGAATAGTGCAAAAGGAGAAGTTAACGAGAGCTCTTTTCAGAGTTATGGTACAGTAGTTCAACATAATCAAAAAATACCATCAATTAATACAACAATTAGAATTGGTGCAAGTATTGATTATAGTCCTACAACTTTTTGGGCAAATTATATTGATGTTGATAGAGATGAAAGAGGAAAGTATATAGGCTATTCTACCACAGATTCTGTTTTGACAGATTACCAAACTAATTTATTAAACACAGGCTTGTATGCACAAGTAGAGGTAAATCCAATAGATAGACTATTTATAACAGCAGGTATTCGTTCAGATCATTTTAAGTACGATTACAGTAATAATTTAGAAGAAACTGCTTTTTCGGGTGCACCAAATTCTATTAATTATTTTAATGCAATAACACCTAGACTTGGAGCTACTTATACAATGCAAAATAATTTAGGGTTTTATGCAAATTATAGTGTAGGTTTTATGCCTCCTCAAGTTTCGGAATTATATAGAGGAGTTAAAGTGCCATCGTTAGAACCTTCTTATTACACAAACTACGAAGCAGGTACTTGGTATTCTTTACCTAAAGGATTAGGCTATGTTGAAACAGCATACTATTACATGAGAGGTGAAAATGAAATAATCTCAGTAGTACAAGATGACGGATCTTATCTCAATGAAAATGCAGGGTCTACAAGGCATGAAGGAGTAGAAGCTGCTTTACATTTGAAGCCAATTTCTCAGGTTTTTGTAAGAATAGGGGGGACCTATGCAAGCCATACATTTGATCAGTTTGATACAGGTAAAGAAGATTTTTCTGGAAACACAATGGCGAATGCTCCCAATTGGATTGCGAATATGGAATTAACTTTTAAACCAGAATTTTTAAAAGGGTTTAGAACTTCGGTAGAGTTTCAGAAAGTGAGTGCCTATTATATGGATAATCAGAACACAAAAAAATACGAGGGATATCACCTTTTAAACTTACGTTTTGGTTACCAGTTTAAAGGTTTTGATACATGGGTAAATGTCATGAATTTAACAGATGAATTGTATGCTTCTAGAGTGTCTAAATCTGCTTGGGGAGAAAATTATTCTTTAGGTTCGCCACGTACTTTTCAGTTTGGGGTAGGTTATACTTTAAGTCAAAAATAAAAGAGTATGAGTTTATATAAAATACATAGGAAATTGAGTTTAGTTGCACTTTTTCCACTTCTAGCATGGACATTAAGTGGTGTAATGCATCCTTTAATGTCCAACTTAAAACCTAAAGTCAACCAACGTATAATTGTAAATCAGAATATAAAAAATACAGATAAAACGATATTGTCTGTAGCCGAAATAATGGTGCGGAATAATTGGGCTACAATACAATCTTATCGGTTTATTAATTATGATTCATCGCTTTATTATCAGTTTAAAATAGCAGGTAATAATATTTATATAAATGCCACAAATGGAGATAGATTAAAAGATGGAGATATACAATATGCTTCTTATTTGGCAGGGTTGTATTCAGATGAAGATGCTAGTAAAATCCGATCTATTACTACTCAAGAATCATTTTCTAATGAGTATGTAAAGATTGCAAGAATACTACCTGTTTATAAAGTTCAATACAGGAGAATGGATGGTTTAAGGGTATTTATTGATGTAAATTCTGATAAAATGACGTATGCCACTAACTCTATCAGAAGTGCCTTTCAAACATTTTTTCTATACGCACATAGTTGGACATTCTTAGATTTTAATCAAACGTTTCGGTTAGTAATTCTAAGTGTTTTTGTGCTCATTACTTTTTTTGCAGGAGTAACAGGTATTTTGGTTTATACTAAGTTTAGAAAAACGTATATACGTCAAAATAAATCAAGAGTGCCTTGGCAAAGACGTTTGCATAGAATATTGGGTATTGGTTTGTCTTTTACATTGTTACTTTTTGCAATGAGTGCTTTTATGCATATGCTACCAAAATATACAGCAATAGATAAAGCAATTTTTGCATCAGAAACTACTTTTACTATTGATGAAATGACTTTTAATACTAATATGATTGATAAAAACAGGATGAACCATCAACCTGTTAGAATAGAAGGAAAGGTCTATTGTCAATTTCATTATAAACAAGGTCGTGATATTATAAAAAAATATTTTGATGTTTTTTCGGGTTCAGAACTAATAGGCGGAGATAGCATTTATGCAGTGAGTTTAGCAAAACAATTTAGTGGACTAATTGCTGTAAAAAGTGTTGCTGAAATCAAAAGATTTGAAAATGAATATGGTTTTATAAATAAGCTATTGCCAGTACAAAAAGTTCAATTTTCTTATGATGGAAATCCTCGATGGTATATAGACACAACTTCAGGTTTTGTAGGTGCAATAATTGATGATAAAGCGGCTTTCTCTGGTTTTATATTTGCCTATTTTCATAAATATCATCTACTAGACTTTTTAGGAAAAGGGGTAAGAGATACAATATTGTTATTATTTGCTCTTGGTAATTTTATAGTAAGCTCATTAGGATTTTGGATGTATATAAGCACCAAAAAAGTAGTGAAAAAACAGAAAAAAAAGAACCGAGAATTAGTTTATTGATAATTAATAAAACAGCCACACTATATCACTTAGAATAGTGTGGCTGATTATTTTAAACTACTGAAGTTATTTAGTGTTTATCATGAAAAGTAGGTCTTACCAGATAAAGTAACCTACACTTACAATAAACTGTTGTGATTGTAGATCAACACCTGGGTTTGTAACAAGATTAGCACTTTGTTGATATTTAGCATCTACAGTAAACTTTTTGATGTCTACACCTAAACCAACTTGCCATCCCCAGCTAAACTCATTAGCATTTAAATCACTACTAATATCGCTGAAATTATCTTTGACAATTTGTTGTGCAACTATACCACCGTATGCTCTAGCTGTTATATTACCAATAGCCATTTTTCCACCTAAAAGAATTGGAACTTCAACTTTGTTAAGCACTAGATCTTGAGATGCATTATCAAATTCAAATGTTCCTCCAGTATTTGTATACAGAAGTTCTGTTTGAACATAGATTGGTAAATTTGGTATGTTAGCTCTTAACATTAGACCACCTTCCCAAGATTGTCTTGTATCTGAAGAGAGTCCTAGATTGTTTGAGAACCCTGACATACCTACACTACCTTTTACACCAATGTTAATTGTTTTGTCTTGAGCAAATAATGCTGAAGAAATGAACATAAAATTGAAGACGATAAATAAAATTGACTTTTTCATAAGTTTTGAAATGTGAATTATAAATAAATATTAAATGAAGGTTTCATGGTATCAAGTTTTAAAAGACAAGAGATGAACACGTTGTTTTTTCTTTTAAAAGTTTGTTACTTTTTATCCTTTCGACATTTTATTTATACGCCAAGTGTAGTGCCCTAAGAATGCTATTTATGTTCAGTTGTTATTTTTTAAATTGAATTGTAGAAATTTGCTTCTGAATTGTAATCAAAAAACTACCTGATAATTAAAGGATCAATGATAGATATTTTATTAAATAATTTCCAGGTAATTACAGTATTATTTTAGAGGTGTTTAAAAACAAAAAGTCACATGAAAATTTCCATGTGACTAATACAATCAATTAGCTGTCTAACCAATCTTTAAATGCTTTTACTCTTTCCCTACTCACTATAAGTTCCTCTGGAGTAGGTGGGTCTGTTTCAATTTGTAATCTTGAATTAAACCAAGTGTTTATTTTTTTTATAGCATCAATTTTAATTATATATTTTCGGTTAATCCTGAAAAAATGAGAAGTAGCTAACTGAGATTCAAGTGTTGAAATACTTTTATCTATTGGATATTTTTTACCATCATAAAGGTGTAGAAATGTGAGTCCTTCATCAAATCTAATAAAAGCTATTTCTTCTGTATTTACTGTTTTTAATTGCTCTCCAATGGAAACTAAAAACCGCTTTTTGATTTTCTTCTCGTTATTTTCTTGTATTTCATTCATCGAAGAAGGAGAAGAAGTAATAAATAAGTTACTATAAAGAGAAAATTTATTTAAAACTCTTTTAATATCTTCAAAATCGTATGGTTTTACAATGTAATCTATACTATTAAGTTGAAAAGATTCTAGTGCATATTCACTATATGCAGTTGTGAAAATTAACGGACTTTGCACCATTACTTGTTTGTAAATTTCGAAACAGTTACCGTCACTTAAAGAAATATCTTGAAATATTAGATCGGGCTGTATATTTGTTTTAAACCAATCTATACTGTCTTCTACAGATGAAAGTTTTGCTACAATTTCAAATGAGCTGTTGTATTGAAGAATCAACGTTTCTAAGTAATTGGCTGTAGGAAGTTCATCCTCAATGATTAAAATCTTCATGATTGATTTGAGATAAGGCTGGTAAACTAACTATAAAAAAAGTCTTATTTTTTTCGATGGTAATATTTTGATTTGCTATCAATTGATACCTTTTATTGATGTTTGATAGCCCCATTCCTGTAGAGTTTTCGTCGAGCTCTTTTTTGTCATAAGTACTACAAACCTGAATAATATTACCGTCAGAAATGATGTCTATCACTAAAGGCTTCTTTATCGAAAATTTGTTGTGTTTAACAGCGTTTTCTATTAATATTTGGATGCTAGCCGGAGGTAAAATAGTGGTTTGTAATAAATCATCAGAAAGATTGATATTCAATTGAATACTATCACCAAATCTGGTTTTTAATAAGAAGAAGTAATCTTCAACAATTTTAAGCTCTTCTTCTAAAGGAACAGTTACTCGTTTATTTTGCTCAATAATATATCGTAAAGTCTTTGATAACTTAATGATAAAATCAGATGCTAATTTTTGATCTGTATGTACCAAGCTTGATAAAACACTAAGGCTATTAAATAGGAAATGTGGTTCAATCTGTGCTTTTAAAGCCATATATTGAGACTTAAACATTTCTTTCTCTATAGTTTCAATGTTGATTTGATTCTCTTTGATTGTCATTTCTTTATCTACATTCCTATAAACAATATAGATCAGCATATAAAAAATGGTGAGCCCTGTTACTAATTCAGGATTATAAAACCTAATATCTACCCAAAGATGCCCATTATTAAATATATAGGTATCGCCCAACATATAAATAATATTTGAGGAAATACCTACAAAAAAGCCATTTAGAAAATGAACAATGATTTCGAAAGGAGTTTTAAAAGTCGCTACTTTCTTTTGAATAAATTCTGCAAAATACCAACATAGTAACCAATAAGAGGTGAATATAATGGTAAATGAAGCTCCTCTTATTGTCAGTGGAAATACTCCTCCAAAGCTATGATCGAAAGCTTTTATAAATAATTGAATTAAATAGACAATTGTTAACCTAAGTAGGAATTGATATTTTGGAGATCTATTTGAAAATATTGTAGGCATAATAATTTTATTTTTTATACTATTAATATACGATAAAACTAATACGCATTGTCGTTCACTTCCTGTAAGTTGTTGTAATTAAATTTGAATTGTAGAAACGGTACTTTGAATTGTAATTCACCTTATCTAAGTGCCTAGTAGAAGTAAAGCATTAAAATTGAGCATTATTATTACAATTTGAAGTATAATAATTATGGCTCCTAAAATCCCTTGAAAAGAAATATCCTCACCTTTAGAAGGTTTAATGTAAATCATTAATACAGACAAGAGTAGTGTTAACAGGCATGGAATGAAATATGTACTTCTTAAGTTATAGCAAACATTAAATGTGGTATGATCACTTTTTGAAACTATTGGATCTATTCTGCCAAAAATTGGCGTTTTATATACATAAAGCTCAACACCTATGTCATCTAATAACACCTGATTGGATTCTATTACAAAATTTGCTGTATTGTCTGAACGAACCAATATTCCATCATTACCAGAAAATTCAACATCATATACATAAGCAATATCAAATTGTTTAGGAAGAAAAAAATCTATAGTAAGTAATGAAGAGGTTAAAATAAAAAACGAAGAAAATAGTATTGTACCAGTGGATGTATAAGAAGGAAATTTAGCTTTAATTTTTGATAGCAAATTAGTCATTAGAGTACTTGATTTAATTAATGAAGTTTACTTTTCAAGTAAGTAAAATAAATTTAACTTATCAATCAGAAGCTCCACTTAAGACGCCAATTTATCTGTGAACCACCATCTCCATATTGAGAATCTTCATCTCCAAAGAAGAACATTCCGAATACAAGAATTTCAAAATTATCACTTAAAGATGTAGTTGCATTGCCTCCTATATAATAAGATTTATCATTACTGTTTACAATGCTATTAACGCCTAATCTTGTGAGTGGAGTTAATTGGTATTGGATCTCATTAAAAAATGCAAATCGTGATAAACTTAATGTTTTAGGCGTAAGCTGGAAAGTTGGATCAATTGCACCAATAGGAGAGGTAGCTCCTGCACTATTATAAATAGTTTCTGTGTGTAAATAAATGGAGTTTGTGAATGTATAATCTAACGAAATATCCATTACAACAGACGGGTCTTCACCAGAATAGTCTGGGTAAAAATAGGTGCCTTCTCCTTTAAAACCAGCTCCTCCTATTTGACCTTCCCAACCCCAACCAAGGTTATAATTTTCTCTAACATAACCTGCTAGAAATTGGAAATCGTATTGCCATAAGTTAGTCTTAAATAATGCAGCAGCATTGTAGTATTCAAACTCATTAGATGGAGAGAAAACTACTTCGATAGAACTCATAGGACCAAGATAGTTTCTTATTAAAATGGCATCTGCACCTGGTCGCTCTTCGTAATCAAAATCAAAAAACGAATAGGTATTAAATAAATCATTCGGATTCCATACCATAGAAACACCCCAATTAATACGTTGTCTACCTACTCTCACTTGCCAATCTCCGGCAGAATAATCAAAGTAAAAACGATCAATTTGAGAATTAATAACATAAGAATTACCAGCTGCCCAGTTGTAAGACATGTTGAATGCGTATTGTTCTTGAGAGGCAAATTCTTGATCATAATTTGGGATATATTGAGGACTAGCTCCGTAAAGCATTCTGTTTCTGCCCTCTAATGCAAGTGTAATTTTATCTGATGCATAATATTTAAAGTTTAAACGATTATGGAATAAATTATCGATATACCATTCATCGTCTAAATCTTTAGGCAGGTTTATTGTCTGCATATACTTTAAATAGCCTGACACAACAAAGTTCTCTTTAAACTTAGATGTTTTTTCTTCTTCATTATCTTCTTGTGCATAACTGAAAATAGATAATGAAAGTAATGAAAGGAGGAGGAGTAATTGCTTATTCATGTAGATAGAAAAAATAAGGCGTAGCGATGAACTACGCCCTTCTAGAATTATTTTGCATCAATGATTTTACCGTCATCAAATTGGATAACACGTTTTGCTCTGTCCATTACACGTTGATCATGAGTGGCAATAACAAAAGTGATATTTTCTTTTTCATTAAGGTGCCTCATAATATCCAATAGATCAGAAGTGGCTTTAGAATCTAAGTTTGCCGTAGGCTCATCTGCCAAAATGAGTTTTGGTTTAGAAGCTAACGCTCTAGCAACAGCAACTCTTTGTTGCTGACCTCCTGATAATTTAGTAGGAAATTGATTGCCTTTATCTGCAATACCAACTGCATTTAATAGTTCTTGAGAACGGGCTTTTCTTTCCTTTTTAGAACGTCCTTGAAGCTCCATAATAAATTCAACATTCTCCTCTGCAGTAAGTACTGGCATCAAAGAGTAATCTTGAAAAACAAAGCCAATATTATCTCTTCTGTAAGTAATCATTTCAGAAGAAGAACGGTCATGTAGGTTTGTTCCATCAATAAAAATATTACCTGATGTTGGCTTATCTAATCCTCCTAAAATATTAAGAAAAGTTGTTTTGCCACATCCGGAAGGACCAACAACAGCTGTAAATTCACCTTCTTTAATTTCCAGGTTTACATGGTTTAAGGCATGTACAGGAATTGTATTTTCGTTATATGTTTTGACTAAGTCTTTAATTTCTATCATCTCTTTATTATTTAGAATTTGAAAAGGAATAAATGGCCAATGCTATTATCCTTTGTATCTAACTGCCTCGGCAGGGTTTAACTTAATGGCTTTAAAAGCAGGAGGTAATGCAGCTACAATAGCTGTAAATAATACCATAAAGAATAATGGTATGAATGATTCTGCCGAAAGAATAGGGTAAACGATATTACTAAACCCAGCAATTGTACTTTCAGAATACTTTAAACCATGTTTTCCGTAATAGGCTATTAATGCAATAGAAGTAAGACCTCCAATACTACTACCTATTAAAGAAAGGTAAATTGTTTCTAGAACAATCATCAGAAATACCTTAGATCTTTCTAAACCTACAGCCATTAAAACACCAAGTTCTCTTGATCTTTCCCATATTGCCATCGTCATAGAATTTAAGATACCAAACCCTAAGGCAAATAAGATGATACCTAAAATAATATAACTATTTGTATTTCCAGTTTCAGCAAGAGCACTTAATTCTGGAACAATTTGCCTCCAAGTCTGAATATTTAATTGTTTATTATGAATGTCACTTTCTAAATGATCTCTTAACCCTTCTGGAGAAGAACCACCATCGATTGATGTTAAGGCAATTTCATGAATAAATTCTTGGCCTGCGTTTTTCCACATATCTTTTGATTGGGTAAAAACAACACCCTTATCAAAATCTGGAGAACTAGTAGCAAAAATACCAGCCACTCTATAAGCAGTGTTTACCATTTCTTTGTCAGGCCCCATATAAGCAATAACAATTTTAGAACGGATTTTTACTTTCAGTTTTTTAGCAAGCTCTTCACCTATTACAATCTGATTTTTTCTTTTCCCTTTAAAGTAATCTCCTTTAATTAAGAATTTTGGTAAATCTGTAACTGTAACTTCTTTCGTAGGGTTTATGCCTATAATTTTTATCCCTTGACTATCGTTGGCAGAAGAGGCCATGCCTTGTACAACAACTCTAGGAGAGCATCCTTTTGTTAAAGAATCACTCTCTGCTACTTTTACTATTGCTTGAAAATTTCTTATAGAATCGCTAAAACTATTATTAACTTCAAAGCCATTTTTATGAATTTGAACATGTGCTAACTCTGTAATCAAAGATTCTTGAATCTTAGACTCCATCATGCCATTTATTAGGGCCATTGTAAAAATACCACCTAATAAACCTACCGCAATTGAGGCGATGAGAATGCCACTTCTCATTTTGTTTCTCCAAACATTTCGCCAAGATATTTTTGTAATCATCATTGTATTTAATGTTTAAGAGTGAATTGCTTCAACTGTTTTTAATTTTGATATATAGTAGATTGGATAAATAGTACAGATCACCATAATGAAAGCCATTAAGAGTGCTTGAGGCCAAATAATATCAAAACTAGCAGTAAATCTAAGTAAGGGTTCCATTCCCATTTTTGCCATTGCATCTCCTTTTGCTCCTGTAATAGCAATAGGATGGTTTTCCATATATAATAAAATAGGGAAACCAGCTAAAATTGAAGTAGCAATACCTATTAAACCAATAAAAAGTGATTCTTGAAGTAGCATACTGTAGATTTTTCTTTTAACCATACCTACAGCTATGAGAATACCAAATTCTCTTTCTCTTTCAATTGTCATCATTAAAATAGTACTAAAAATACCAAAAGCGATAACGATGTAGAGTATATAAATCATTAATTTTCCGCCTTCTCTATCCGTATTTATAAGGTTAACCATTTCTGGAGAGAGCTCTGCCCAACTCATAACTTCAAAATCTTCTCCTGATAATTTTTTACGAATACCAGCAACTGTTTGCTCAATTTTTTGATTGTCGTTTACATTTAAAATATAAGCGTTAAGCATATTAGGAGCAGAAACAAAATATTGAACAGTCGGTAATGACATGTAGACAACCTGATTGTTCATTTGAGGATTTGGGTGCTTAATAATACCATCAATCTTGTATAATTCTGCAGCTGTAGCCCCATGGTACCCTTGACCTAAAATAGCTAATGTATCATTAACAGTTAGGCCTAAATAGTTTGACAATCCTTCGCCAATAAGAATACCTTTACTATTGTTATTGATAAATTTTCCTTTAACAATCTTACTAGATAGATTACTAAGTTGATTTTCACCTTCTGGTTCAGTTCCTACAATCATAACTCCTTTTGTAAGAGAATCTGTAGCAGCCATTCCATAAGTTTCTAACCTACCAAAAACACCTTTTACATTTTTTTCTGAAAGGATTTGATCTCGTGTTTTTTTAGAGTCAGTCATCAAATTATTAATTGATTTATCCTCCCAAAAACCTTTTTTATGCACCTGACCATATCCCATATAAAATCTTGCAGCAGTATCAATCATCTGACCATAAGACCCTTCTTGCAATGACCTCATGAGTATTGCAAGTATGACGGCGAAAAAGATAGAAGAGATACTAGTAATCGTTCTTCTCTTGCTTCTCCATAAATTTCGCCATGCTATTTTTGTAATCATTTTATTGTGATTTTAGTGTTATCTAACACGTTTCATGTTTTGTTGCGTGAAGAAGTTTGGAGAAATCTTTTGATTAAACTTTGCATCGTTCAAGATCATTACCGTTTTTTTACCTTCTTCATCTGCAGGAACCATTTCTTGACGAGTAGGGATCATTCGTCCACCTAATTCTTTAACATCATATTGATTTAGCGTATTCACTAAGTACATGTCCTCATCATAGTTTTCTACTTTTATCTGATTATAAATACCATCAGTAGTCACCCAAACTAATACCTTACCCCATACAACAGCTGCATCTTCATGAGGAATCATTTCTATTTTATAGCATTCTAAACCATTTACAGTCTCTTTGCCTAATAACTTATGGCTGTAGTCATTTACTACAGAAGACCCTTTCATCAGATCATCATTAGTAAAATCAGATCCCATCCAAGCTTGAGACATCATTGATGGAGATATTTTAATAGTACGTTCTATACTAGGTGTCCAACTCCACATCTCTTTTAATCTCTTTAAAGAAGCTGATCCTTTATCTTTTGCAGGAGATGTAATTAATACTAAAAAGTAATCTTCACCACCTAAAGACCAAGATTTCATATTCATTGTTCTAGTCCAATCTGGTCGAACAACTTTCATAGTCATATTTGTATAACTACTTTTTCCTCTTTGATGATCTTGCATCTTTTCTATGATTTCTGATGCATTTTGTCCATAAGTAAGAGAGGTTATAAAACAAAAAATAACACTAAGGATTATAGGAATTTTTTTCATCTGATTAATAGGTTACTGATTTATAAATTTGGTTATATACGTTATTAAAAATTTCATTTGGTGTATCATAGATTTGTGCAAAAGATAATACTCCTAATCCTTCTCCTGTAGCAATAATTAGTTGTGCTAAATCGGAAGGAATAATTTCTTTCTTTATTACACCTGCTTCTTGATCGTTTTTAATCACTTTTTCAATACCATTTTTAAAGTGATTAAAAAAGCCTTTACTAAATTCTTGAATTTGAGGATATTTTCGAACAGAAAATAAGGTCGTGATATAAAATTCGAATGAATTATCATGATCACTTGTAAAGTTCTCAATAGAATTTGCAGTCTCCACTTTAAGAAGATTTATAACGTCGAGTAATGACATTTCCTCAAAAGGTACTTCTATCCATGTTTCTGATTGGTTTTTCCAAAAAGACAAAAGGCACGCAATTAATAATTCATCTTTATTTTTAAAATGATGATAAAGCGCTCCTTTAGAAACTGAAGATGCTTTAACGACATCATTTAAAGAAATGTTATTCATTCCTTTTGCCTTAAATAATTGAAGTGCGACTTCAATAATATGCTCTTTTGTACTATTTGACATCTTGAATTTTTATTCTTTGATAGTCAAATATATTATAATTACTAACACATACCAACTGGTCGGTATTTGTTTTGAGGTTTACATTAAAAATAAACTGTTTTTTGATAGTAATGGAGCATTTTTTATAATGGAGTAGAAACCTTAAAATACAATAAAGCCGGTACCCATAATAATATGAGTACCGGCTTTATTCGTTATTGCAATAGATACTTAAATAAGTACTATAATTAATTTGCAGGAAAAACTGGAGCAGGTTCTTTTTTGAAAGAATTTGTATTGAATTGTTCAATTATTTTGCCATCCTTTCTTATAGTAATGTATGTTCTACTACAGTTTACTTTATAAACATGTTTTTCGATATTAATCATGAAGTTATCTTCATCTAGTTTAGAGAATTCATAACCATTAGCTGATTTAAATTCCGAAACTAAGATATCTTGATAATATATACCCATCCATTTTTTATTATGAGGTTTAACACGAATATCATGCTCATCTCTATATACTTTTAGAAGGTGCTTATCTGAATGTTTTAATTCAAAGTATTTTGGATCTATTTCAAAAAGGTATTCTCCGTCAAAAGCAAAATGATCACCTTTCTTTTTATCTTTTAAATGTAACCAAGAATAGTAATCATTTTCTATTTCATAAGATTCTTCTAGAAGAGTAGCTTCTTTAACGATCTCTTTAGAAAGATCATCTCTAGATTTTATATCTTCTACATTTTTTACACTGTGTTTATAATGATTATAGACCAAGAATGTTTCATAAGTAGAAATACCTGCTAATGCGGTAGCTTTTTCTTCTTTAACTTTTTCTTCTTCAATTTTTTCATCAGGAACTTCGGTAACCGTAATTTCCTCTTCTACAACAGTTACTACTTTTATTTGATCTTTTTTAGGTTCTGGTTCTACAAAAACAACTTCTTGTTGTTTTACAGGAGCAGAGTCTTTAGCTTTTTGAACACGACTATTAAATTGCTTGGTGTTCATGTCTTGGATATGATTTAATCTTACTGAAGAAACAATCTGTTTGCCTTTTTTTACAGCAATATACCCATCATCTGACTTATTAAATTTTAAATGAATAACATCACTTAAAGAATTAATAGCATATTCGTTTCTATTGTTATTTATGTAAGACACGATTGTAATATCTTCTGTACTTTCTAGTTTATCTATAAAAGCAAGATACTCGTCTCCTTGTTTAGTTATTAATAGGATTCCATTCCAATCTCTAGAAAAGATAGAAAAAGAACATATACCAAGAATCGTTGGTATAGAAAAAAGGAGAAATAAGTACTTTAGATTATGCTTAACACTATCTCCTGAGAAGTTATTTTTCATTGTTTTATTTAGTAGTAGTTATTTTATTTTTCCTAGGCTAAAAAATATGACCAAAAAATAAAGTTGTTAATTTAGTTAAATTTAATATAAATAATTAAATAAGTTCATTTTTTTATACAAATACAATCAATCGGTGTAGTAAAAACGCTCTTTTTGATTAAATATCCTTTTATTTAGCTTATGTAATTGAGTTTCATTTTCACGAATAACTAATAATTTTTCATCAGAAAATATAGTATAGGTGATATTTCCTGTTTTTATTTTTAGTGTATTATTATTGTATCGACTTATTGTATAAGTACTTGTAGATTTTAAAGCGGTAATCTCGTGGTTTTCAAAATAAATACCCAGCAACTTTTTGTTATAGGGTTTTATTGAAATATGATTTCTTACAAGATATCTATCAATTTCTTCTTTGTTAGTGTATTTAATATCAAAATACTTTTTATCTAACTTAATTATATATTCCCCATCAAAAGAATATGTTTCTGATCGTCTTTTATGTTCTAATAAGAGCCAACTATTATTGTCAGTTATCACATCATACTCTTGATCGAATTCTTTAGCATCTTTTTTTGTGGTTAAACTAATAGATTTCTGTTTCTTTAAATATTTAGGGTGAATAGCATGATGTATTACACCCTCAAAAAGCAAACTGTTTGATGCCGCTTTTATAGCCACATTACTTCTACTATTTGTTATGTTTAATTTTTCACTGGTATCTTCTTCAACTTCTTTTTCCTCTACAATTTCTGTGGAAGGAGTGTATACATAGTCATTTTTTCTAGGTTTTGCATTTATGGGTTTTCTTTCTTCTTTTAATGTAAATCCTTGGTTTGCACTATTCGATGCTAGAATATCGCTATTAACTCTTTTTTTAGCTTCTGTAGGTGCTTTATCTAAAGTTTTATAAGAGCGACTAGAAAACTGATATCCAATTTTCTTATCCATAGATTTCATTACTGCAACTCTTGCTAAAAGGTAATGCTGTTCTGTAGAAACGATTTCCGAAAGTTTTGTAGATGCAACAACAAACCCTAATTTTTTAACCATTATAAAGCCATTAAGATCTCCTGAAGTTTCAATAGTTAATGATCTTCCATAAAGTTTTACAGGATGTGTAATCGTCTTACCATCAACATTAGCTACAATTGTTAGGGCATCAATATCTTCTGTTTTATCAACGAAGGCAGTTATTGATGTTTCAGATTTACTTGCTAATAAGACACCATCCCAAAATGAAGGAGGAGATATATTAAATGCTGAAGCACTAACTTGAGTAAGTAGAATTAAAGATGAAATGTAAAAAAACCGTTGCAGGAGTATTGACATTATTGTAGGTAATATATGGAAATCAATTATAGTATTAACGTTTTATAATACATAACTATTGTGTTATAGTAACAAAATAGAGTAAAGAGAGGTTCGATTTTTAGTTTGCTTGACTAGTCACTTTCATACACAGTATTATATAAGTAACTACAAAAAAAAGAGATAAACTTTTAAGATGCAAAGTTTATCTCTTTTTTTTAAATGAATGTTAAAGTGGTTTTATTAATCAAATTTTGGTTTATCCTCAGGATTTTGACCAATAGCATTTGTAATTGTTTTTACTATTTCATCAACACTTGCATCTGGTGCAAATTGAATAGGATCTTTAATATGAACTTTTAATTTGGTACCTCTCTTTTTAAAGAAAAGTCCTTTTTTATCAAAAGCCCTTCTGAACCCATCAATTTCTATTGGAACAACAATAGGGTTGTAACTCTTAATTATGTTACCCGTTCCCTTTCTTACAGGGGCATATGGACTTGTAGTACCTTGAGGGAAAGTGACTAACCAACCTTGATCTAAAGCTTTTTTTATTTTTAAAGGAGCATTAATATCTGCACCTCTTTTCACATCTTTCCCTTGAGCTCTCCATGAACGTTTAACTGTAACAGCTCCAGCTAGAGAGAAAATCTTTGGAATTATGCCGCTTTGTTTCATTGTTTCTTCAGCTGCAACGTAATAAAGATTTACTCTTGGGTTAAGCATATATACAGGTAAATTGGCAACACCTTTTTTAAATCCCCATTTAGCACTTGAGAAAATATGATAAAAGGAAATTACATCTGTATAATATGTTTGGTGATTAGATATAAATAGAACATTATTATTTGGAAGATTCTTGAGCACTTCCATACCTTTTACTTCTAGATTGTTATGTAATTTTAATCGAGGGTAAGTAAGTGCTGCTAATGTTCCAATTAACATTCTTTTTAAAAAAAGGACATTACCAAAGTTATCTCTTCTTATTAATTGAAATCGTTTTTTCTTTTGATCTTTTTCTTTAACCTTATCAAACTCGTCGGTAATATTATTTTTGTTATCTGTTTCTTTATTATCTTCCATTTGTAATATTTCTAGTAAATGTAATCTCTTAGACTTTCGCAATGAGTTGCAAAAATATTCTTTATTTTATTCCTTCAATAAATTAGGTTGAATACAATTATACGAAATTATTAAACGATAAGTAGTTCTAATTTTTTGAACTTTTTTGATATCCATCACAAACCTTTGAATATAGCTTTAATTAAAGAAGTTAGTATTCATTTATTTTGGTAAAATATTCTTAAGAATTGTTTACGTATAAAAAAAACATATCAAATGATAGTGAAAATGGCTTGTTTAGACTCTTTAAGGATTTAATATCAATGTTTTAATACCTAAATACTTGTCTATGTGAATTAATAAGGTTACATTTGCAGGCATTTCGAGGGAAAAAAATATCGAAGACACAATGTACGCAATTGTAGAAATAGCAGGTCAGCAATTCAAAGTAGAAGAAAATAAATATATCTACACGCACAAATTAGACTCTGAAGAGGGTGCTGCAGTAGAATTTGAAAAAGTCCTTCTAGTAGATAACGCTGACAATGTATCAGTAGGTGCACCAACTGTAGAAGGTGCAAAAGTGACAGGTAAGGTACTTGCTCACGTAAAAGGCGAAAAAGTTATCGTCTTTAAGAAAAAGAGAAGAAAAGGATACAGAGTGAAGAACGGTCATAGACAACACTTCACAAAGGTTCTTATCGAAGGTATCTCTAACTAATTGATTTTAGAAATCGAAATTCCTAACGATAAAAAAACATGGCACACAAGAAAGGAGCGGGTAGCTCAAGAAACGGTAGAGAGTCGGAAAGTAAACGACTTGGTGTGAAAATTTTCGGAGGATCAGCTGCTAAAGCTGGTAACATCCTAGTTAGACAGCGTGGTACTCAGCACCACCCTGGTCAAAACGTAGGTATGGGAAAAGATCACACAATTTTCGCACTAGTTGACGGAACTGTACAGTTCAAGAAATCTAGATTGGGAAGATCTTTCATTTCAGTAGTTCCAACTGCTGAATAGTAATTTTGTTAATCTAACAAAGTTGCAAAAGGTTCAAACCTATTATTAATAGGTTTGGGCCTTTTTTTGTCCTTTTGTTTATAAGAAGGTACAGGAGCTAAAGAAGAAACCGAATATTATTTAAATCATTAATTAATGTTACTAACTTCTCCTATTACTGTACAATTATTTACTTTAGCGCAAAGAATTGAGTATCTTTATAAGATATTTTGCATTTCTAGAAAATCGGAAAATACTGGTTGTTATTAATGATTAAAGATTGTTCAACAGTTTGGCGTGAATGCCTTGATATAATTAAGGGTGAAATCTCAGCACAGAGCTTTCATACGTGGTTTGTTCCAATAAAACCCGTTAAACTGGAAAATAATGTCTTAACAATTGCAGTACCAAGCCCTTTTTTCTACGAATGGCTTGAAGAGTATTATGTGCACGTACTTAAAAAAGCAATTGATGCAGTATTAGGACCAACTGGAAAACTAGAATATTCTATAATGATGACTAGAAGACCTAAAAATGCACCTTTTACTGTTCAAAGAGGGCAACAGCAACAACCTCAAAATCAAGGGTATGATCAATATGGCAACTTAGGTAATAATGGAGATTTTTCTCCTAACCCTCAGAGTCAGCAACAAAATCATCCTCAACAAAATACTGGAAATGATCATGGTAGAGGAATGGGGCAGCAACAGCCTTCACAACAAAACCAAGAACCTCAGTTTCCAGAACAACAAAAGCCTCAGGTTCCACCTAATACACCACCTTCACATCCTCAATCTACTAATCAAGGTTTTCCTTCTCAGAATGATAACCAAGGTAATGAGTTTGGTGCAGATGGATATAACAACCAATTTAATCAGGAGAATAGAAATAATAACTCTTATCCTGATTTCTTTCAAAGGCAACAACAACAGCAACAAAGAGAACAACAAGCTCAGAATTGGAATAATCAACAGCAGCAACAACAACCTTCGTCGCAGCCCCAGATGCCTCCAAATCAAAGGCCTGTTTCTCCACAAGAAAATAACCAGGATCGTTTTGGTGCTACACAAAGTAATAATTACCAAAACCCTCCTCAATATCGCAAGAGTCAATCTCAGCAGCCTCCACAATACCGTTCATCTCAGCAAAAACCTAGAGCAGAGGAGCGTCCTATTCCTAATATGAATAAATCGGACGACTTTGTAGATCACTTCAGAGTTCCTAATGCTCAAGAAAGTAGCTATAGAGAATCGTATTTAAATCCAACTTATGTTTTTGAAACATTTATTGAAGGAGATTGCAATAGATTAGCGAGATCTGCAGGTATTGCAATTGCAAGAAAACCAGGGGCTACAGCATTTAACCCATTAGTGGTTTATGGCGGTGTAGGTTTAGGTAAAACCCACTTAGCTCAAGCAGTGGGTAACGAAGTAAAAAGATCAGACCCTAGTAAGTTTGTGTTGTATGTTTCTTCAGAGCAATTTACAACACAATTTATTGAAGCACTAAGAAATAATAATGTTCAACAGTTTACAAATTACTATTTACAAGTAGATGTATTAATTGTTGATGATATACAGTTTTTAGCAAAAAAGGAGAAAACTCAAGAAAACTTCTTCCATATATTTAATCGCCTTCATCAAAATGGAAAGCAGATAATCATGACTTCTGATAGACCTCCTCGTAGTTTAGAGGGACTAACAGATAGATTATTATCTCGTTTTAAGTGGGGATTAACAGCTGATATTCAAAAACCTGATTTTGAAACAAGGGTAGCGATTGTAAAACAAAAACTTATGTCGGAAGGTGTAAATGTACCAGATGATGTAGTTGAGTATTTATCTTATAATATAGATTCTAATATTAGAGAATTAGAAGGTACATTAGTTTCTCTTGTTGCCAATGCCTCTCTTATGCAAAGAGAAGTTGATTTAGATATGGCAAAAAATGCATTATTAAATATCGTGCGTAATACTGAAAAAGAAATTACTATTGAATTTATTCAACAAATAGTTTCTGAATATTTCAGTATATCAGTAGATGAATTAAAATCTAAAACACGTAAAAAAGATATTGCACAGGCCCGTCAGATCGCTATGTATTTCTCTAAAGAATATACAAAAGAACCCCTAAAATCTATTGGTAACCAGTTTGGTGGACGTGATCACAGTACTGTTGTTCATGCTACAAAAGCTGTAACTAAAAGAACAGCATCTGATGCGTTATACAATAGAATCCTAGAAGAATTATTAGACCAAATGAATATAAAAAGTAAAGGTTAATTAGCACTTTACTTTATGGTTTGATTCTTCTGAGAAGTATTTTTTATCAAACTAAACGCAAAGAGTCTTATCAATTTATCAATCAAGCAAAAGCTCGCGATTACGCAATTTTTAGCATTAATATTCTTTTTTATAGGGTTTTATTTCTTAGATCTTACTAGAAAAAAATCTTATGAGACAGATATTTGGCATGTTGTAGCAAGTGAATCAATTGCTTTAATTGAAACCACAACCCCTAAGCAAACAATTTCAGTTTTAGATTCTTCTGAGTTAGTTACTGCTATTAAAGTTCTGGACGGTGGAACTACCGCATTTAAAACTTTAGATAGTCTTTTAGTTATTGCCGATTCTGCAATTCAAAATCAATTTCTTGGTGTAAAAGGAAAAGTTTATATCTCTGTAAACTCTACAGGTAGTAAGCCATTCTCTTGGTCTATTTATATTCCAATGGATGAAAGGGTTTATTTAGATCCATTTTCACAGCTTACCGCATTAAAAGACAAATCGTATACAAGACAATATAAAGGGGTTGATGTACATGAATATAAACTAGGGAAGCAATTACTTAGCGTTTCAAAAATTAGAAACTTCTTAGTGGCTTCTACTGATGCTTTATGGATTGAGGAAGCAATTCGAAACAATGGTGAGAAATTTTATGATGATTATTACTTTGGTAATTTAAACACAAAACTCTCAAAAGTATCTACTGGTAATCAATTGCCTGATGGTGTGAATGTTTGGATTCGACCTTCTTCTGTAGTTCACTGGTTTAAAAGAATGACAGATCTTGGTACGGAGCATCCATTTCCATCTTTAGAAGAGTTTTCTAATGGTATGATGGTAAAAAGTACTGTAGAAAGACCGAATGAGGTTCGTATTCAAAACTATAATTCATTGCCAAAAGATTCTTTCCAAAATGCGGTTTTTTCATCTTTATCAAATAGTAAAGATGAAGTTTATAAATTTATGGTAGACGATATCGCTTTTTATAGACGTTGGAATACTTCTAAGATTCAAGAATTTGTAGATCATGCAATTAATTTCGATTCTCAAGAGGAAAAAGAGACTACAGATAATTTAATTCAAACTTTTAAAGAAAAGGGCTTCAATTCAGAGGCATTTATAAATGAGTTAAATGGAGATATTGTTCAAACTACTATTACAAATGTTGATGGTGGGAAATGGGAACATTTGTATTTTTTCCAATTAAAAGATGAAATGCAATTTGATGAAACAATCAATCAACTTAGAAAAGACTATGAATATGAGAATTCTGAAAAAGTAAAATTGATAGGCCGTCATGGTTTTACAATATATAGATTTCCGATTGCAAATTTAACGAGAGTAATTGGAGGTAAAAGCTTTTCAGAACAACATCAAGCAACCTATTTATTAAGGTTAAATAATTTTGTGATAACAGGCGGAGACTTACCAACTTTAACTCAATGGCTCGACGATTGGCTTGCTAAACGAAGATGGACAACTCAGAAGAGGTACCAAGTATTAATTAATAAGTTAGTGAATACACCATCAGAAGCAAGTGTTGTTTTTAATGCAGAATCTTCTTGGGCTGGTATTCTTCATAGTCTTTCAAACACGTATAAATCTTATTTAGAAAAGCATAGACAATTGATTTTAAGCCTTAATTTTCAAGTTTGGTCTTTATCAAAAGATAGGTTTGAAATTGCGGGCTTATTTAGTGGGAAATTGCGCGAAGATAAACCAAAATCATCTCAAAAGATTTTATCTAAAACTATGGGTGATAATCTTCAGATGCCTCCATTAATTTATAAAAACTTATATGGAGAGGAAAAAGGAATGGTCTTAATCGACAAAGAAAATGTTCTAGAAGGCTATTCTTTTACTGGTGATACTATATATTATCATGAATTTGATTCAATTATTCATGCTAAACCAGTTTTAGTATGGACAAATAATTCTGTTCCTTCACTATTTATTAGTCAGAACAATCAGGTATTACAAATTGATAAAAATGGAGTTTATTTATCTGGTTATCCTATTCAATTACCATTTTATTCTCAAGTAGAGTTTACAAATTGGTTGCCTTGGAGAGTAAAAGGTAGTTCTGAGTTATTACAAGATACAGACGGTATTATCTTAGCTACAGATACTTTAGGAAATATTTATGGCTTAGATAGAAAAGGGAATTTAAAAGGAAATTGGTTACCTCAAAAAACTTTAGAACGTTTAGTTTTACCACCTCATAGTTTCGAAGCAAATGGTAAGAACTATGTAGTTACCTTATCTGAGTTAGGTAAACTTATTGTTTTTACAGAGTTAGGTGAATATGTAAATGGATTTCCTATGCTTTTTAAAGAAGAAGTTTCTCCTCAATTATTTATAACTGAAGACGCGACATTAGAAAGATCGACAATAACATTCTTAACTAGTATTGGTGATGTTATTGAAGTAAATGGTAGAGGAGAAGTATTAAGAAGAGATAAATTTGGAGATCGTGCTTACGGAAGATCTTTTGATTTATTGAAAGATGAAGCGAAAGGTAGATCTTGGGTAATTATGGAACAAATTCAAGGTAAAGTTACCATCCGTGATAGAGCAGGAAAAGTACTTTTCAATCATCGTTTTAAAGAAGAATCAGAAGCAATTGCTCAGTATTTTGATTTTGGTATTGATGCTGAAATTGTAGCAATTACTTTCCCTTCGAATCGTAAAACGTATCTATTTTATATTAATGGAAAGCCTTATTTGGAGAAGCCGATACGAAATGAAAATGAAGTGACAATGTTCTACAATTCGGATATACAGAAATTTATTTTAATCACATCGTTCCAAAAAACAGCAGAAATACACACAATTGATAGAAGAAACTAGTAGAAAAACTAAAATACTGTTAATCTACACGTAAAGATAAATCTTATGTATATTTTTGTAAAGTCAAGCGTTTAGACATAAATCAAAGACAGACAATGATAAAGAAAATATTAATTTTAGCAATCGTATCAGTAACCCTATTTTCATGTGGTTCTAAGACACGTACGAAAAGAGAAGCAAGAGAAATAGTAATGGGAACAGAAACTCCCGATTTTACTGCTTTTAATATTGAAACGGTCCATACAGAAGATGCTATTCCTAAGAATAGATTAAAGGCAAAAGTACAAATGCGTTACAAAAATGGTAACGAGCGTTATCCTGAAGGAATTGATATTGTTACTTTTGATGAAGAAGATCTTTCTGAATCATCTCATTTAGTTGCAGATAGTGCAATTTATACGGCAGATAGCACACTTTATACTGTTTATGGTAATGTAGTGCTTGATGACTATAAAAAAGGACAGAAATTAGAAACAGATACGCTACATTTCAATAAAGAAAATGGTGATATTTTCACTGATGATCGAGTGAAGATTACTACTGAAGATGAAATTGTAACAGGTAAGGGTATGAGAGCAAATCAAAATAACCCTGAAGAGTACGAAATTTTAGATATTGAAGGTTCTGTTTTTGTAGAATAAGCAGAGTAAAAAATATGAAAATTACATTATTGGTGGCACTTGGTGCTGCCTTTTTCATTATTGGGGTACACCAATCTTTTTATTATGGAATACCAAGTAGTTATTGGCTATTTATGCTTTCTGGAGCTTGCTTTTTAGGTATTCAATATGTAAAAAAGATGGAAGAGCAAAAAAAAGATGCTGCGGCTTCTTCTAAATCAACTACCAAGAAAAAGAAATAATGAGCTTAAAAACAATCAAACGCGAGGCAAAATTCTTCCTATTCTTTGTGATAGGCTATATACCTGTATTTTTCGGAATCATGTATGTAATTCAAGAAGAACCTCAATCAGGTTATTTCTTTCAAGGAATGATTGTAGCTTTTATAGTTACTTACATTACAAGATCGATATTACTGATCATGAAAAACATGGAATAATACTTTATTGAAAAAGCTATTTATATCCCTAATAATAGTTGCATCATCATTTGTTAGTTGGGGGCAAGATGTGATTATTAAAGAGAAAACAACTATTGATTTTTCTCTTTCAATTGATGAAACTCACGATAAGTCCATTTTTGTATATGGAGCATTATATACTGAAAATGGTAAACCTATAACACCTACAACAGCAAAATTTTCTGATGATAAACCATGTTTTGATACTTTTGTTACTTCAGATTTTGCAATAGGAGAATACAAAATGTTATCCCGTTCAGTTTATTTTATAGATAAACCAATTACTTTTTTTAGCGACTCATTATTGCTTTGCATTCCTTTTTTAAAGAGAACATTTCCGTCTTATACTATTACAGAAGTGAAGCCTAAAAGCTATAAAGCTGAGGGAACGACAATGGCTCCATCATTTATTTTTTCTGAGGAAATAATCCACCCATTGGAAGTAGAGAACGAATACCAACAAAAAATTCTTGATAATTACGGAGAGCTAGAAATAGGAGGAGTAGTTTATTATCCAAATAAAATGAGCTATAGATCTTGTAAAGAGTTTTCTAGAGTAATGATGCGTAAAACAAATGCATATTCAGTTGTTGTGAAATTTTATTATCAATTAAATTCAACAAATAGTATTGTGCAGGAATATGCTATAAGTGGTATGTATAATTTGCCCCCGTCGTTTGTAGGAGGTGGTAAACTACTTTTAGAGAAAGTGAAAGAAAATGTTTTAGAAGTATCAAAAGATATCAATGAATTGTAACTTTCTATTATAATACTAAAATTAATAGCCTATTTAATTGCTTTACTTCTTTGTAGCGTTTAACTTTTAGTAATGTAACACTATAGTTAGCGTGAATGCTTCTATTTTAACCTTAGCCTCTTATCATTTTTAATAAATGATGTGATAACTAATTAGAAATACTTCAATATATCCATGAACGGACTTTATATAGAATACTCTTGGTGGTGGATGTTTTTTGGCATCCTTAGTTGTGCTTTAGCTACTTATTTTTTTTATACAAAGAAACAGGTTTGGTCTATATCTATAAATAGGATACTAATTCTATTGAGATTTTCAGTGCTTTCTGTAGTAGTATTTTTACTCTTAGACCCTATGTTTAAAAGTATTGAAAGATATTTTGAAAAACCTATTATTTCTTTTGTGATAGACAATTCTGAGTCGATGAAGGCTACTGTTACTAAAGAGAATTTAAATAATCTTTTAGAATCATTAGTTAATACGGCAGATAGAATAAAAGAAGAAGGTTACGATACAAAATTCTATAACCTTGCAGGTGATAAAATTGAAGAAAATGATTTAGCATCTTTAGAATTTGATTATAAGGTGACTAACATAAGTAAATCAATTCAAAAATTAGAAGAAGTAAACGAACATGAAAACCTAGCGGGAATAGCATTAGTGACTGATGGTATTTTTAACCAAGGATTTTCGCCTTTATTTGTGCCATCTGTAGTGCCAATTTATACGGTAGGAATTGGAGACACAATCCCACAGATTGATTTACAAGTAAAAGAAGTTTATGCTAATAAAATAGCTTATTTAGGTAATAAATTTCCTGTAATAGCAGAAATAGTAAATGAGGGGTTTATGGGGAAAGAGGTAGAAGTTACTTTGTCTTCTAGAGGAAGAAAGATTGCTAAAAAGCGATATAAAATAAATAGCGAAAAAGGATTTGAGCAAGTTAAGTTTACTGTTGATGCCAAGAAAAAGGGGTATCAAAAATTTACAGTAAGTGCAAAGGCATTAGATGGGGAATTCTCTACAGAAAACAACACGAAATCAATTTATATTGAGGTGATTGAAGGGAAAGAAAAAATTCTTTTAGTAGCAAATGCACCTCACCCAGATATTAAAGCAATACGAGCAGGTATAGAAAGTAATAAAAACTACGAATTACACGTATATATTCCAGGAATTAAACTTAAAAATGGTAAGGGATATGATAAAAACTCTAAGTATGATTTAGTGATTTTACATGAATACCCTAACGTAAAACGTAAAGCAGCTCTTTTACTTAAGGATTTGGCTAAAAAGCAGATACCTTTTTGGTATATAGTAGGAGACAGAACGGATATCAATGCATTTAATAAAATGAATTCTTTATTAAGCATTGAAGGATATAGAGGTCAGAAAGATAAAGTTACAGCAGCTTTCGATGATAAGTTTTCTTTCTTTACTTTTCCATCAGATAAAAAACAACTGATAGAAAAAATGTCGCCTATCGAGGTTCCTTTTGGTGAATATAAACTGAAATCAGGAACAGCATTAATATATCAACAAATAGGAGCAGTGAAAACTTCTAAACCTTTACTTATTTTAGGTGAAACTGGAGGTGTGAAATCTGCAGTACTAGTAGGAACTGGTTTATGGAAGTGGCGTTTACAAGAAAGTTTTTTACAATCTGATGAGCAAGCAACTGATGAATTAATAAGTAAAGTTGTTCAATACTTGTCAACAAAAACAGATAAACGTAGGTTTAGAGTAAATACAACAAATTCAGAATATTCTGATATTGAAGATGTAGTGATAGAAACTGAAGTTTATAATGATATTTATGAATCAATTTATGGGCATACCATAGATTTAGTAGTTAAAAATGAAAAAGGAGAAACGACATCCTTTACGTACTTAAATTCTGCACCATATTTTAAATATCATTTATCTGACTTGGCTGAAGGGGTTTATTCTTTTGTAGCATCAACAGAGATTGATGGAAAGAAAGAGTATTCTACTGGAAGTTTTGCTGTTAAAGAAATGGCATTAGAAGCTCTTAACCCAACTGCAAATTTCTCTTTACTACGTGGGGTTGCTGATAAGTCTGGAGGGATGTATTATAATGCAGACGAGCTGAGTGGCTTATCTGATTTATTGGCCACAAATAAAGCAAGTCAGAGAATTCATGCTGAAGAAAAATATAAAGAATTAGGTTCAAATATGTGGATTTTGGGCTTGATGTTTATATTACTTTTTTCTGAATGGATTATCCGAAAACTACATGGAGGTTTCTAAATAGAAGCAGTTGTAATACTAAATAGTTTACAATTTATGTACATATTTTATTAATTAGTGTGAATTGTACATTATTAATAAGAGTAATCTAATAAAACTGTAGAAATTATAAAGTAAACATCTACATTTGCAGAGTACATAAAAACTTTTTCAAGGAAACTTGAAACCACATTACACTATCTAAATTCATCTTATATACATGTAAAAATTAGTAGCTATAATTTAAAAGTATATCAATTTTGCGTAACAGGTAGTTGTAAACTTATAGACATATATTTTAAACACATTATAAAAGAATTTCTTTAATTTATCATGGGGTTCAACACGTTGACAACCAAAGAAAAAGCACTTAAGATTAATTTAGACCCAACAATATATGGGTCTTTAGCCGAAATTGGAGCAGGCCAAGAGGTTGCTGCAAATTTTTTTAAGGCGGGTGCAGCATCAGGAACAATAGCAAAAACAATATCGGCTTACGATATGTCTTTTTCAGATGCTATTTATGGGCCTGAGCCTGGAGGAAGGTACGTTTGTCAAAGTAGGGTAGAAAGGATGCTTAAAAAGGAGTTCGGACTTCTTGGAGAGCGTTTACCTAAAAGAAAAGATGAAACGTGCTTTTTTGCGTTTGCAGATACAATTGAACAATTAAATTTTAATAGAACAAATCAAGGACATGGTTGGTTAGGACTTCGTTTTCAAACTCGCCCTAATTCTATTCCAAATGAATGTGTTCTACATGTAGAATTAAAAGATAATGATCCTCTTTTACAACAAGAGACAATTGGTATTTTAGGTGTTAATCTTATTCATGCATGTTTTTATCAAACTAATAATGTAGATGAGTTTTTAAGCTCATTAATGGACGGTTTGAGTATCCATAAAATTATTGTCAATTTTGTTCGTGTAAGTGGACCTGATTTCTTGGATGTGGATAACCGATTATTAAGTTTATTATTGGTTAAGAACGGTTTAGCAAAAACAACGATGTTTGGACCTGATGGCCAAGTTGCTTTACCTCAAGATTTCTTATACAAAAAGAATATTCTTGTATTAAGAGGTAGATTTAGACCAATTACGAAAGTAAATATCGATATGATGGAGCGTTCTTATGAACACTTTAAGAATGATCCAGATGTAGATGAAAATAATATAGTAACAGTTTCTGAGCTTACTTTAGAAAACCTTAGAATTTCTGAAGATAGAAAGAAAGATGAAACAGATTTCTTAGATCGTGTAGATATGTTGTGTTCTTTAGGGTACACAGTTATGATATCGAAGTATCAAGAATATTACCGCTTAACTAATTACCTTTCTAGATTTACTAGAGGTAAGAAAATAGGAGTAGCTGTTGGTAGATATAACTTAGAATATATCTTTAATCCAGATTATTATCAGCATCTTAAAGGAGGTATTTTAGAAGCTTTTGGTTTCTTATTCGGAAGAAATATTAAACTTTACGTTTACCCTTCATTAGATAGAGAATCATTAAATCCTAATGAGTTACTAACTAGTGATAGTATTAATCTAGCAGATTCTCAGAAAGCATTATTCCAATCTATGGTTGATAATAATAAAATTGAGGATTTGAAAGATTGTGATCCTAAAAACTTAAATATTATTTCGGATAACGTTCTTGAGTTAATCAAAAAAGGAGATGCAGATTGGGAAAATATGGTTCCTCAAGTAGTTGTAGAGCAAATTAAACAATACTGCTTATTTGATTACCCTTGTTCTGTTGAAAAGAAAAGGGAAATTGAACAATCAAGAAAAGAATCAACTAGAAATAGACAACGAAGAATTATTAATTCTGAAGACTAAATCTAGATGTAAATAAATAAGTAAATGTCATCTTTCTTTTAAAAGGAAGGTGACATTTTTTGTTTCATGATATTAATAGATACTATACAGTTTTAGGTAGGGTATTTTAAGTATATTTTGTATTATTGAAGTATATTATTAATCATTTTTCTGTTTAACATGGTGCATCAAGAATACAATACTTCATTACAATCATTATTAGATGATTTAAAAGATAATAAAGAAACGGCTTGGTCATATTTATATGTCAATTTTCAAGCAATGATTGTCAATTTAATCAAAAAGAATGGAGGTGATGAAGAAGCTGGGAAAGAGATTTTTCAGAATGTAATTATTGATTTACATAACAATATTCTAAGAGGGAAAGTGAGAGAGGATTCCAACTTAAGAAATTATTTATATACCCTTGCCTATAATCAGTGGAGAGTTCAGATTAGAAATACAAAAGGTAAGAATGATACGTTAGAGCACGATAACACACTAATTGATGATAGTGTAAGCTTTGATGAGGAACAATACGAATTGTATGATGATTTGACATCAATTTTGGGAAATCTTGGTGAAAAATGTCAAGAATTAATCAACTCAAAATATTCTAAAATCAAATTGTCTATGAATGAAATTGCAGAACAATTAGGTTTTATGAATGCAAGATCTGCTACTTCTCAATTAAATAAATGTATGGAGAAGGCAAGAAAAGAAGCTGTAGTAGTGCTCAAATCTAAAGGGTTATAATATGGAAAACAACGAGTTGACTACTTATATAGATGCCTATTTGGAAGGTACTTTATCTGTAGAAGAGAAAGAAGCTTTTGACAATCGTCGAAAGGATGATGAGACGTTTGAGAAAGAAGTTCTTGCTCAAATACATCTTATTGAAATTGTAAAGAGAAATGAATTTGTAAAAAAGCTTAAGGCTTTTGAAGAGTCCAATTATCCAAACAAGACAAATTTAATAGATGCTTATCTATCGAATGATTTAACACCGGAATTGTCTGCTTACGTAGAAAATAAGCTGAAAGAAGATGAAGATTTCAAATTTGAAGTAAAAGCACAAGAACAAATTGTAGCTAAAGTTCGAAGAGAGGCATTAAAAGAACAATTAACTCAATTTGAAAATAAACACGAAGGGTCTACTAAAGAAGCTGTTCCTGTTCAAACTACTTTTAAAGTAGAAAAGCCTCAAGAAAAAGAAGAGGTAAAAGAAGTAAGTTTTAGAGTATTTAATCCGAAAATAATTGCTGTAGCTGCTTCTGTTTGTATTTTTATTTTAGCAACCGTAGTGTTCTTTAAAAATGATGTTTCAACATCTTCTCCTGTAGTAATAAATAGTTATTCTATCGAAGTGAAAAGCGATACTGAAAGTTTAGGTTTTGCAGGAGATAATGATCCCAATATTACAATTGAGATTGTTCAGGATGAGTCTAAAAAAGGATATTATAATTTACAAGGTAAAAAATTACAGCTTTTTGTGGGTAAGGATAGTAAGGATTTTCCTAAAGCTAAACTTTCGTTTGACCCCGTGTCGACACCCTCTTTTTTACTTTATTTTAATGATAGAGATTATCTTATCGATTATACTGAAACACCTCAACCATTGAAGTAATTACCTGCCAACATACCATGTAAACCAATTTACTACATGGTCGTTTTCAAGAATAAACCCAATGTTTCCGTGCTGATAAGTAATGATTGCTTGAGGCGAATTATTCCATCTAAATGAAGGGTAACCATAATGATTTGCATCTGTAACTTCAGCGAAAGTTGAGTTAACCTTAATTCCTTTTTCAGTAGAATTTTTGTAGTTGTCAAAAGCAATAATCATTTTGACTTCTTCGGAATGTCCTTGATATATAATTTGAACAAAGTCTTTACTTTCTAAGTAATACAACGTTGACCAGTTTCCTAGATCAATTTCTTTAAACTCATTTGTTAAGGATAAATTTATAGGAAGCTGGTTTTTTATTACCTCAAGATCTTTATTGATAGAGATTTCAGTAAGGTTACTTTCTATTTCTTCATCGAAATAGGAATTCACCCATCTTTTAAAATCATCGAAGTAAGTAGATTCATGGTTAATTTCTGCCTCAAGAATTCTTTTATTTAGAATATTAATATCAGAATTATCACTAATATTTTCAAAGTTTTCAGCAGCAACAGTCGTATTTCCATTTAAGGCTTTACTTATACCTCTTATTAAATAAGCATTTTCTGTAAGCTGTTTTCCTTCGTTATTAAGGAATTGTTCTAATTCATTTATAGTACCACTTGCAGCATCTTGATTACCTCTTATTGAATAAGCGCAAGCAAGATTAATATAAGCAACTTCATAGTATGGGTCAATAAGAATGGCTTGTTTAAAATGTGTTATAGCTTCATCAATCATAGTGAAATCTTGCGATCTAGAAGTTAATTTATTGACTTCTTCAATTCTTTTAATGCGTACATCAAACTCAAATGGGTAAATATATGGGTAAATAGATGCATCAGTAATTTTATCTAAATAGAGACTTAACTGGCATATTCCGAGGTTGTTATGTATTAATTTACTAGGGTAGTAATTCATTAAGTAATTCATGCAATTATATGCAGATTCAAAATGATTTATGGCGTATAAATTCTGTGCAGTTCTATAAACATTAATTAGTTCGTCGGTTTCTTTAATGGCATCATTAATTATACTCTCTCTTTCTTCAAGGCTAGGGTATCCCTTTATAGTTTCAGTCCTATTGTACTCTTTATATATTAATCTAAGAATTATAGGAAAGTTTAAAGGTGTATTATAACCAGCAACAGCACCATAAAAAAGCCCAAATTTATCTGCTTTTTTCTCAATATCTACTTTCTTTTTAGAAGGAACATCTTTTATTTCTTTCGCATTAAAACCAAAACTTTTCAAATGTTCTTCATAATAATGTCCTAATTCATGTCCAATTATACAGGCTAGAGCATCCAATGAATCTGATCCAATAGTACTACATAAGTCATAAACAGTTTCATCTAAATAGATAACATGCTGGTTATCTCCAGGGTAATATTTTGCAACATTATCTTTTTGGGTTGACATTTTTAGGAGAGGTAATATTCGATTATCACCTTTCACTTTACAAATTTGGCTTAAGACTTTTAGTGTGTTCTGATACTTATAATTATCATCTTCTAAATATTGACCATAACTCTGAGAACTAAGAAAAAGGACAAATAGGAATATAGTATAGAAAAGCTTTGTAAGCATAGGAATTATAAACAGGTTTAAATAATCGTCGTTCACTTGTTATGTGATTACAAAAATACATTACGAAAAATAAATATTCATATTTATCTCAATAAAAGTTAATAGATGTGTTGCTTTTAGTGACAAAAAGTAGTGAAACGATATTAATAATTGAACTAGAGAGAAGTTGTTTAAAACTATGGGGAAGTACTAGTATTTAGATGCACTCTTTTTCTAAAATGTATTATTAAAATTCAATACCTATTAAAATGAAACAAATCTATATAATTTCTATCATTTCTATTTTCTTTTCACTAATTGCTGTTTCCTCCAATGCACAATCAGAAGAAGCTATTGATAGTTTAATAATGCATTCTACTATTATTAATGGAGAAGGATATTATGGTAATGCAAAAAGGAGTTTTGGTGATGTAAAAATCCAACAAAATGGAACTGAAACTGTTGATGTGGAATTTACAGGCAATACTCAAGAAGGAGAAGGCTATGTTGTTATTGAAGGTGATCTAATTTTGGACGAAAATGTGATCTTTTTAATAGATGAAAATACTTTAGTATTAGTAAAAGGTAATTTAATTGTAAATGGTAGTGATGTATTAATTGACTTAGAACAGAATGCTTTTTTAGCTGTTTCAGGTGATATAATTGGTAAGGGGAGTGCATTTATGGTAGAATCATCTTCTATTTATTTAAAAGGAGAAAATTCAGTAAATATTAATGGAGTGTCTACCTTACCTTTTGAGCAATTGCCATTAGAGGGTAGTCAGATAAAAGAAGAGCAAATATTAACTATAGTAATGTTAGAATTAGGCGTTCAAGAACCATACGGTATGTCTTATTTTGAAGCAACTGTAGAAGGTAATCAGGCCTTGTTAATATGGGGAGTTAAAGAGGAAGAAGAGGCTGTTGTATATATAATTGAACGTTCTATAAATGGATTAGAATGGGAAGATGTTGCTCAAGTAATATCTTTAGGAGTTGATGAACAAGAATATTCTTATGTAGATAGTGAATTAAAGAATGAGACTTATCATTACAGGTTATCAAAAATGGATGTTGCAGGTTTAGAAGAAGAATTATCGCAGTTATCTGTTTTAGTAGAAAAAAAAGATCATCTAGAAGCAAAACTTCTTCCTAATTATTTAATGACAGGACAAGAGGTTGAGGTTAGAGTAAATGGCTTAAAAGTAGGTGATAAAGTTGATGTGGTTGTAGCAAATCAACAAGGACAAATTGTATTAGAATTAAGTGAAATAGTAAGTGATCAATATGCAAATATTGCTCTACATGAGATGCAAGAAGTCCCATCTGGATTATATTTTATATCAATTTATGATGGTAATAATGTAACAAATACAAAAGCATTAATTAGATAAATAATTCAAATTGAAAATGAGAAAAAAGAAACTTTCAAAGTTGGTTTTTATAGGGTTGGGAATAGTAAATTTATTATTAATCCAGAATAAAGCTACAAACAAAGAGATTATAAGTGCTGCAATGCTAAGTATCTCTTACTTTATTTTTGCTATTGTATCGATAAAAAAAGAAAATTTAGCACTTGTATTGTCTATCGGAGTAGTAATTTTTTACTCTGTAGTATTAATAATAGCTGACCCTCATTTAATTTTGAAAAATGGATTAATGATAAGTTTACAGTTATCAATTTTAATTTATCTATTTATTCATCAGTTTTATAAAGAAAGCAAATTGATTAAAAAAATACGCTGATTTATATATTTTAAATGATAAGGTTATTTTATAGTAACCTTATTTTTTTGTTCTGTGGTGACATTTCTTTGAATTTGATATTACTTATTGAATCAAAGAGAGCATAAAATGAAAACAATTTTTAAAAAGAGCGTAAATAAGGTATTAAGTAGAAATACAGATCATAAAATTATAGAAAGCTTAATAGATCTTTCATTATTTACATTTTTTGGTTTTTGTGTAGTAGTAATGATTGAAGATGAATTATCTAACTTTTAATAAAATAGAATTATGAAAAAGCAAATGATTACAATGGGTTTTATATTAATCTCTTTTTTATTTTTAATCTCTACAATTACCAACTCAAATAATTCGTTTGATTATGGTAATCTGGATAAAAATCAAAGTTTAATGTATAAGAAATAATTCGATTTATTCATCAATAGATGAGTTTATAGACTAGTTTATTTTTTAATAAAGAGGGTAGAAGTGAATTAATAAGAATTGTAACTACAAAACTAAGTGTAATACCTGCAAGAATATCTGTTGGATAATGGACACCTAAAGCAATCCTTGAATAGCCAACAAGACTTGCAAATAGGAATAAAGGTAGTATAGTTGCTAATTTCTCCTTTGCATATACGCAAGAAAAGAAAATGGCAAAAGATAATGTGGTGTGTCCTGAAGGAAAAGAGGAAGTAGCTCCATCAGTTTTTTGGAGTACTGATGTTAATGCATAACATGGTCTTAATCTAAAAAAGGAATGTTTTATTAATAATCCAATTACAGCAGAAGTACCAAAAACTAATATCAGCCTTAGAAAATTGATTTTATTTTGAGGGTTTTGATGAAAATATAATCTTACAGCAAAACAGATTAAGATAATAAAGCAAATGTTAAATGTTTGATGAGTAATGAAGTTAAGAAATTCATCAAATTGAATTGAACTATGACTTTGTGCCCAATTAATAATAATCTCTTCCATTAGGTTTTAGTATTTAAATAAAATTAGATATAAAAAAACTACTTGAGTTTTCACCCAAGTAGTTTAATATTTTTATCAGGTTGAAATTACTTCAACTTGATTTTACGCATACGGATGTTTTCAGGAGTTACCTCAACTAATTCATCCTCACGGATATATTCCATACATTCTTCTAAAGAGAATAAACGTTTAGGAGCAATTTTAGAGTTATCATCAGAACCTGACGCACGCATGTTTGTCAATTTCTTACCTCTAACAATATTTACTCTTAAATCCATTGGACGGTTGAATTCACCAACAACTTGACCTTCGTAGATTTCCTCATTAGGATCAACAAAGAAAGTACCTCTGTCTTGAAGTTTATCAAGAGAGTAAGCAGTTGGAGTACCTGTTTGGTCAGAAATGATTGCACCATTGTTTTTAGTAGCAATATCACCTTTGTAAGGAGCATACTCTTTAAAACGGTGAGTCATAATAGCTTCACCTGCAGTTGCAGTTAAGATATTATTTCTTAAACCAATAATACCACGAGAAGGAATTTGGAATTCAAGGTGTTGCATATCGCCTTTAGGCTCCATGATTAATAATTCACCTTTTCTCTGCGTAGCTAATTCAATTGCTTTACCAGAAACAGCTTCAGGAACGTCAATAACCAATGATTCGATTGGTTCGTTTTTCACTCCATCAATTTCTTTGTAAAGTACTTGAGGTTGACCTACTTGTAATTCGTAGCCTTCGCGACGCATAGTTTCAATCAATACAGCCAAGTGAAGAATACCACGACCATATACAATAAATCTGTCTTCAGAATCAGTTGCTTCTACACGTAGCGCTAAGTTCTTTTCAGTTTCTTTGTATAAACGGTCACGTAAGTGTCTAGAAGTAACAAACTTACCTTCTTTACCAAAGAATGGTGAGTTGTTAATCATAAACAACATACTCATTGTAGGCTCTTCGATAGCCATACGAGGAAGTGGATCTGGGTTTTCAACAGTTGTTACTGTATCACCGATTTCGAAATCGTCGATACCAACAATTGCACACAAATCACCAGCTTTAACTTCTTTTACTTTCTTACGTCCAAGACCTTCAAAAGTTTGAAGCTCTTTGATACGTACTTTCTTTACAGAACCGTCAGCTTTTGCAAGACCAACGAAAGTACCTTCTTGTAGCGTACCTCTTACTAAACGTCCGATCGCAATACGACCAACGAAGCTTGAGAAATCTAAAGAAGTAATCTGTAATTGAGGATCACCTTCTGGAGATGGTGCTTCAGGAACTAAATCAACAATACCATCCAATAAAGGAACGATAGAGTCAGTTTGGTTTTTCCAGTCGTCACTCATCCAACCCATTTTAGATGAACCGTAGAAAGTTGGGAATTCCAATTGCTCTTCAGTAGCATCCAAGTTGAAGAATAAATCAAAAACTTGATCGTGTACTTCGTCAGGACGACAGTTCGGCTTATCAACTTTGTTGATAACCACAATTGGCTTCAAACCTAGCGATAATGCTTTACCTAGAACAAAACGTGTTTGAGGCATAGGACCTTCAAATGCATCTACTAAAAGAAATACACTATCAGCCATTTTCAATACACGCTCAACTTCACCACCGAAATCGGCGTGACCAGGAGTATCGATGATGTTGATTTTAACTCCCTTGTAGTTAATAGAAACGTTCTTAGAAAGAATTGTAATTCCTCTTTCACGCTCAAGGTCGTTGTTGTCAAGAATCAACTCTCCTGCTTCTTGATTGTCGCGGAACAATTCTGCCGCGTGTAGCATTTTATCTACTAGTGTTGTTTTGCCATGATCGACGTGAGCGATGATAGCGATATTACGGATACTACTCATGATAAATTTTTATGAACGTGCAAAGATAACAGAACTATTATACTATTATAACTTTATACCCCTCTTATTAGTAACTATTGTTGAAAAATGTAATTAATTGTAATTCATACTCTTATATGTTTACAAATAATTAACACGTTTTTTTTGCGAAACCGGTTTCGAGGATAGATATTTATGTTATTGAATTAATAACACAAAACAAACGATAATTATCTCACTTTAAACCATGATTTAATTATCTGACCATTAACTATATAATTAATAACCTTATATCCAAGTATATGTCAAACGAAGTGAAATTTTCGAAATTCCTTATGGGAATGTGCCTTAACACAGGTGAGTCTATGCAAGCAATTGCTAGAAACTTAGGAATTAACATTAATAGCCAAGAATTAAATGCTTTAGTTTCAAAATTTGAAATGGAAGGCTTGGTTGAGAAAGTTCAGAGAACAACAAAAGAAACAATTGCTTATTTATCTCCAAGAGGAAATGAAGAAGCTCGCTTATTAATAGAAGGAGTAGCTTAATTTTTAAGTAATAACTCTAGATAAATTAATAATCAAAAAAACTCCCCTTTGTAAATTATTACATTGGGGAGTTTTTTTTGATAACAGTTAAAAATAATTAATAATATTATTAAATACTTAAAGTAATCTAATATTAAAAACCTGATATATATACTATTACGTATACAAAACTCAAAGACCAACAAATAACAACTGATAAACTTAATTTTATTATGTCAATTGAAATCAAACAATCAAAACTCTTAATGGGTATCTGTCTACATTCAGGGGAATGCCTTGAAGAAGTAGCCAAAAATTTAGGACTTTGTACAACCAGAGACGAAATTGAAGTATTGGCATCTTTAATGGAAAATGATGGCCTTTTAGATGGAGTACATAAAGAATTTAATAAAACACATGCAGAGTTAACGTCTAAAGGTGTTAGTACTGCATTTTCACTTTTAGAAAATCATTAATGAAATAGTTATTAATAAAGAAATGGGCAAACCAATTAATTATTGGCTTGCCCATTTTATTATATTCAAAATATTTTTTTTGCTTTAATGAGCTAATAGTGTATTTCCTGGAGCAAACAAAATCACTTTATTATTTGTAGCTTTTAGTGTACCAAGAAAGTAACTATCGTTTACTATTTGATTCTTTTTATCAATTATATGTTCTAATGTTGAGGTTGTAACATTGAATACTTCTTGATTGTAATTTACTTTTTTGAAGCTTATTGAATTAAGAGGTTGTCCATCTTTCCCAATCATTCTCCAAGTTCCATTATTTACTTTTTCAAATTCTAAGTCTTTGGCTACATCTCCAGTGAGTGAGACTACTTTTCTGTGAGGACCGTATTTTTTCAAATAAATTTCCATCTGAAGTCTTGAAAATCTCTTTTTGATAGAAGTGTCATTTATTTTTCTTGTTAGTTCCCATACTTCTCCTGTTTTTACAAAAGCAATTCCGGCAGTATTAAAAGGAGTAACTTCATCAAACTTTTTAGAGTAAAGTGCAACTCCAGAGTGTGATGTATGTTGCATATACCCAATACCTTTAATTATACATCCAGCTGCATCACTCAAAAATAATTCTTCTCCATCAGAAAGTTTACCTAAAACTTCTCCTTTATTATTAATAATAGATGATGTATTTACAGTAGCATATTTACCTTTAAAGCTTGAAGCACTATTGTATTGAATCGGGATAATTAATTCACCTTTTTGATTTATATATCCCCATTTACTTTTGATACATACAGCAGCAATTCCATCATTAAAACTTTTAGCTATATTATAAGTTGGAGCAATAACCCATTTTCCATTTTTATTAATAAAACCATATTTACGGTCTTTTGCTGTTTTTCCATTTTTTTGAGCTACTGCTAAACCGTTTTCAAATGGTTTTATTTTTTTGAAATTAAGTTTTACTATTACTTTCCCCTTTTCATTAATTACACCTTGAAGTTTTGAACCACCTTTTTTCGAGACTATAGCATAATCGTTTCCGATAAAATGGAATTTATAGTTTGTCAATTTGGATGTATTCATTTTTTCCATCTTGTTAGGATGAGTTGTAATGGATTCGCCTTTACTTAATTCCCATTTTCCATTCTGAGTAATTGTATATTCAAGAGTTGAATCTTTTATAAATTTGATATACTGAGATTGATGGATAGGTGCTGAGTTATCATATTTAAAGGTAATGAGAGTATCTCCTTTATAATTAATTAAACCCCATTTATTATCTTTTTTTGCTACAAATTGTTTGTCATTCATTGCAAATATTTGATCATAAATTAATGGGCATACTCTTTTACCTTCATAATCTATTAGTCCTTTTTTGTTATCTAGTTGTGCAATAGCAACGCCAGAACTGTCCATCCAAACTTCTTGAAAGTTATCTGCAATAAAATCAAATTCTGGTTGAATAACTTCTTTGCCGTTATAATCAATAAAAATTTGCTTTCCTTCAATAGTTCTTGCTTTAGCTATTCCTTTATGAATAGTCCATACTTCTGGAAAACCACTACTTTGTATATATTCAGGTTGTAAAGCAATTTCTCCATTATAGTTTACAAAGCCTGAGCTATTTCTTTTTTCTATTAGAGCCAATCCTTCTTTTTCTTTCCAAGCTCTTTCAAAACCAATAATACTTGTATAGACAGGAGGGATAAGAACCGTTCCATTCTCTTTTATATACCCTACATATTTATAACCAGTTATTGTTTTTCGATCAATTGGATCGATGATTGGTTTTCGTTTGATCTTGGCAATTCCATTTTCAAATGGTTCTAAGATATTCACATTTAATTTAGGAGTAAAGTTCCATTTATTTGTTTTACTGTAACGTCCCCATTTCCCCTTTGATTTTATGTTAGCACCTGTTGCATCAATTTGAATTTCATCATAAATAGTTGGTATAATATCTTTACCAGTAATATCAATAATACCCCATTTCCCAATACTTCCTTCTCCTTTTTTAATTTTAAGCCATCCACCTTTATTATAACCAATACCATCGTATTCAATTGGTATTTGAATAGTTCCATCAGTATAAATAAGGCCAAACTTGTCAAACTTTTTAACTATTGCATACCCATTATTAAAATCAGAAGCTAAAGCATAGATAGGTTTTGTAACTATTTCAGCATTTTCATCAATAAATCCATAGAATCCATCTTTACTTTTAAAATAAGCTACATTGTCATAAAAATTACCAATAGTTTCTATAGAATAAGAGTTGGCTTCATCAGTAATTTGTCTTTTTATAGCTCCATTAATATTGATTAAATTATCCCATAATGTGTCAATACTTATTCTTGCCCAATTACTATGTGAAAAATCTTCTAAAACAATGTCTTTAAAATGATCCTTGAAGAGTATAGTACCTTTTTTTTGATCGATTAAATAATAATTGAGTGCACCATTTTTTTCTTCTCTTCTGCCAATAACAATATTTTTAGAATTGTTTTCTTTAATGTAGAAGAAGGATAAACCATTTAAGAGGACTTTTCCTGTAGGTGCAACTAGGTAATAATTATTTAAAACATTTACCCATTGAGGTGTTTTAAAGTTTCCATTCTTTACGTCTAAACATTGGTGATTTAGTATATTCTGAGTTTGAAACCTTTTGAAATCTTTTAAAGAATTAAATGTTTTTTTAGAAGTAATTGTTCCAATAGAATCAATTACAATATAATCTAATGCCGGACTATCTTTAATAGTTGCAAGGATAAGATTAGGGGCAATAATATCAATTTTTTGATAATCAGGAACAACCTGTTCTTCAAAATCATTATTTAAGAATCCTTTAAGTTTATTTTTTGATGTAATAAAAATAGAAGTCTCTGTTGAAACAATATCATCAAATTTTGGAGGTATGATTTCTTTTCCCTTGAAATCAATTATTCCTATATATCCATTAGAATAACTTTTTATTGAGTGTTTAAAAGGAGCTAAGCTGGAATAAGATTTACTTAAATGAGTATTTTTATTATCAATTAAAAAACAATCTGTAGTACTCCATCCTACAAAAATATCATCTTTTATAAATTCAACTCTATCGTATTCAATTGGTAAAATTGGTTTTCCTGTAGTATCAACAATTCCAATTTTATTTTCTTGACCTACTCTAAAATAACTACCATTAGCAAGAGGAGTAATAAACTGATACACTACCGGTATAATAATTTCTTTTCCAGAGGTTCCTCCCCATTTTCCATCTTTACAGACGGGATAAATTGTTTGAGAAAAACTGAAAAGTGGAAATATATAAAATAAGATAGTTAAGAATTTTTTTGACATAAAACTCAAATAATTTCGATGTACACAGTTATACCTTATTGGATAAAAAGGTATTTAAGATTAGTTAGTATCAATAAGTCGAAAGTCATGCCAATAAAAAAGGAATTACACTATCTAGTAATGTAATTCCTTTAATATCATTATGCTATCACTTTAAAATGCTTTTTAACAAGTTCTACTTTTTTTAAAAGCTCTTCTTTGTTATCAGCAATTATTGTAATATGCCCCATTTTTCGTTCGGGCTTTGTAATGTGTTTTTCGTAGAGATGAATGTAAACACCTGAGAGTTGAAGAATTTCATCAATTCCTTTATAAATAGCTTCTCCTGTATATCCTTTTTCTCCAAGAACATTTACCATAGCAGAAGGACTACGTCTTTTTGTATCTCCTAAAGGGAAATCTAAAATAGCTCTAACATGTTGTTCAAACTGAGAAGTAATATTACCTTCAATTGTCTGATGTCCACTGTTATGCGTTCTAGGAGCTACTTCATTTACAATAACATTACCTTCTTTATCAACAAAAAATTCAATAGCTAATAAGCCGACATAGTCTAACTTATTTAATAAATCTATAGAAATTTCTTTCGCTTTATTTTCTATCTCTTCACTGATATTAGCTGGAGAAAGTAGGTAATCTACAAGGTTACTTTCATGATAAACAATTTCCACGGCAGGGAAAGTTTTAATTTCTCCTTTAGGGCTTCTTGCTGCAATAATTGATATTTCTTTATCAATATCAACCATTTTTTCAAAAACAGATGGTCCATCAAACCCTTTAGAAAAATCGTTTTCAGTTTTCATTACCTGAACACCTCTACCATCATAACCACCTTTACCTATTTTCATTACTGCAGGTAATAGGTTTTTATGTTTTTCTAGATCTTCTTTTGAATCTACTAATACAAAAGGAGAGGTAGGGATATTATTATCAGCGTAAAACTGTTTCTGAATACGTTTATCTTGAATTAATTGAATATGATGTGGCTTAGGATAAACAGTAGTTCCTTGTTTTTCTATATCAATTAATGCATCTGCATTTACGTTTTCGATTTCGATGGTTAAAACATCAATATCTTTCGCAAAATTCATGACTGTATCATAGTCATTGAGAGAGCCTTGAACAAATTCATGCGCCATTGCTTTACATGGAGCATTTGGATCTGCATCCAATGTTTTAACATGAATATTTAGGTTCATAGAAGATTGAATCATCATTCTTCCTAATTGACCTCCACCTAAAACACCGATCTTTTTCATATTAATTTATAATTAAAAAGTCACCTCGATATAATAGTATTATTAGAGGTGACCATTTTTTTATTCTTGAAATGACTTATAAATCGAAGCCAATATCTTTACGATAATATTTCTTGTCGAACTGAACAGTTTCTGCAGCAGCAAAAGATTTAGCTAATGCTTCTTTCATTGTTGCTCCTTTACCTGTTAATGCCATTACTCTACCACCATTAGTGATTACTTCTCCAAGTTCACTAAATGTAGTACCTGCATGGAAAGGATATACATCCTCTACATTATTAACTTTAGTAATTTCTTTTCCGTTTTGATATTTTTCAGGGTAGCCACCAGAAACTAACATAACGGTACTTGTAACACAATCTTCAAATTCAATTTTGGCTTGATCAAGTTTACCTTGTCCTGCTAAATCAAGAATTTCTAGAAGGTCACTTTTTACTCTAGGAATAACTACTTCTGTTTCCGGATCACCCATTCTTGCATTGTATTCAATTACAAAAGGTTTGCCATCTACCTTAATCAATCCAAAGAAGATAAAACCAACATAATCGATGCCATCTTTAGCAAGACCATCTATTGTAGGTTTTACAATTGTTTTATCAATTTCTGCCATAAATGCAGCATCAGCAAAAGGAACCGGAGAAACAGCTCCCATTCCACCAGTATTTAAACCAGTATCACCTTCGCCAATTCTTTTGTAATCTTTTGCTTCAGGTAATGTAACATAGTTTTTACCATCAGTGATTACAAAAACAGATAATTCGATACCATCTAAAAATTGCTCAACAAGAACAGATTTTGATGCTTCACCAAATTGTCCGCTTAGCATTTCTTTAAGGCTGTTTTTAGCTTCTTCTAAAGAGTTAATGATTAAAACTCCTTTACCTGCTGCTAATCCATCTGCTTTTAAAACGTAAGGAGGCTTCTGCATTTCTAAGAATGCATATCCGCTTTCTAAAGTTTCTAATGTAAATGTTTTAGATGCACCTGCAGGAATATTATGGCGAACCATAAACTTTTTAGAATAATCTTTACTTCCTTCTAATAGTGCTCCTGCTTTTTTAGGTCCAATTACTTTAACATGAGATAATTTCTCGTTTTCTGCAAAATAATCAGCAACTCCTTCTACAAGTGGAGCTTCGGGACCAACAATTAACATGTCGATCTCTTCTTCTTGAACAAATTGTCCAAGTTTAGGGAAATCAGTAACCGAAATACTGATGTTTTGTGCGACCTCTGCAGTACCTGCGTTACCTGGTGCTGCATATAGTTTTGTTAGCTTGTCGCTTTGGGCAATTTTCCACGCTAGTGTGTGTTCTCTGCCTCCCGAGCCAAGAATGAGTACTTTCATCCTGTTCCTGTAGTTTAGTTGTATAGATTTTACTATAAAAAAATATAATCGCGAATATGCTAAAAAAAATATCTCTATGCTATTCTATGTGTATTGTTTTTCAATTAGTTGTATATTATAAGTAGTAAAAAACACTAATTTATCCATAAACTGTAACGTTGGATATATTGTTATGAATTTGAATTATTTATTACTTCGACATTAATGAAAGCTTTACTTTTTAGAAATCAATACCAATTCGCAGAAACTCTAGGTAAACTAACAATTACTGATGATAGTGGAATTGAAGTTTTTTCATGTGACACTCTAGAGTTACCATGGAAGGAAAATAAAAACCGTATCTCGTGTATTCCTGAAGGTATATATAAAGCTGTTTTTAGAGATTTTGGAGCCTATGCAAATAGAGCTTTTCATATTCAGCAAAAAAATGGAAAAGAGGTAGAAGGAAGAACTGGTATTTTAATCCATTCAGGAAACTTCTTTACGGATACTAGAGGTTGTATTCTTGTTGGTAAAGGTTATGCTGATATTGAATTAAAAACAAAGCGTAAACACATAAAAAAAGATGGCATTTTAGATATTCTTAGGTCTAGAAAGACCATGGATGAATTATTGAACTTATGTTCTGAATTCGAAATTGAAATTACATCGAAACATAAAGAAGAGAAACTGCTATTTGAAGATGACTTAACTCTTGAAGTAGAAAATATGCTTTCACCTCTAAAAGTTGGAGATCATGCATTCGTCAATGTAAAATCAAAATTAAACCTTAGAAAAGGACCATCTACTAGTGAAAGTATAATTAAAACATTAGAAGATAATGAAGAAATTATAGTAAAAGGTCTTCTAAATGAATGGGTAGAGGTACAAACAATTGGATTATCTGGATGGGTATCTGATAAATATATTACTAAAAATGGTTGTGTGGGTAAAGTGAAATTAAAAAATGGACATTTGAATATTAGAGAAAAACCCAATTTATCTTCTGAGAAATTAGTTAATAATGGATTAAATAATAATGAAACTGTTGAAATTACAGAAATAAAAGAAGGTTGGTTGAAAGTGAATTGTAGAAATGAAATTGGTTACGTTTATCAAGAATTTTTAAAAAAGTAGTATTGTGTACATCTATAATATAATAATTAAGGGAAATGTAAATAAGTTTGAATGAAAATTTGTTTAAGTGTAAAATTTATACTTGTTTAGAAATATCAACAACAAAAAATGTTGATTTACCAAGAAAATACAAACTGATTAAATCTCAGTTTTTAAAAATATTCGATTAGTTGGAAGTTTGTTTGTTAGTTTAGTTTTAGTGAAAAGAACCTGTAATTTTTACAGGTTCTTTTTTTATTTCTTAAAAAATACCGTATTTGTATAATAAGACTTTCTTGTGTATTCTTTACTACCTCATAATTTTTTATATCATGACTACCAACTTTACCTCACCTTTATTTACTGAACCAGAGCCTCAGTACCTTTCTAAAATTATAGCTTATTCTTCTGTAAAGTTTAAAGAAATAAATTTAGAGTTCATTGATTCAAATGAATTACTCTCTATTATTTATGAAAAATTTTTACAGCTACGGAAGAATAAAAAAAATATTTCTCTAGAAGAATGTATAGATAGTATTATTAAAGATGAGTTATTAAAAAGGAAGAAATAAAATAACTCCTATTTTGTATTTGTATTTAAATAGTGTGATAATTTTAAGAATGATTGATACTGCAGAATATAATTTTGGAACTAATTAGAAAAATAGATAATAGTTCACCTTATGTATTGTTTTTTGTACTTTTTAATTATTCATAATATAATGATATGAAGTAAATCATATAACAATTCTAATAAAATGTACTTTTTACGCCTCTTACTATTGTACAATTAAAATATTTACAATTATTTGCAGATGTAATCAAAACAGAACGAATTGATTACAATTTAATAATTGTTTAATACTTAAAGTAAATTGTTATGACTAATTTCTACAAAATTGCATTAGAAGGTGAATTGAAGAATTCGGATATTTTCTTTTCAGTATTTTTAAAAGTTACGAAAAAGAACAATTTATTTAAGTTCTCTATTGATGCAAAAGGAGAATTTATTTCAGCATCAGAAAGAGAAGCATTGTTGCAGTTAGGCATGTCTCAGTATACTGAAACAAGGATTTTTGAGACATTTTTAAAATTTAGAGAAGAAGGAATATCAGCAGATATTTCGGATTATATTAGTGTATTATCTGATGAGTTATCAGTAGAAGATATCCATGATACATTAGTTGAATTGTCAATAATTTCTGAGGGAGCATTTATGAAATCTGCTTCTTAGAATTAAAAATATTATAACCCAGAAATACTATTTACTATAGAATTAAAAAATTAGTTGGAAGTTTGTTTGTTAGTTTAGTTAGAAAAGAGCTCGTAATTTTTACGGGCTCTTTTTTTATTATCAATTCATATTTTGATAGATATTTATATGATGTTATTGAATGTAATCACTTTGTATATAAATATGATTAATCATATTCGTTAATATTTTATTCACAATTCGTTAACATATAGATTTTAACCAAGAAAAAATTGGATTATTTTAATGTTATGGAGTTAAATCTTGTTTAAACTTATTTAAATGTGTTGTTTGCAATGCCGTTAGATGTTGTTAACGCATAACCAAGTGTATCCATCAAATAATAACCTATATGATTATCAAATATAACTTCAAATTTCAAGATCCTAAATCAAATTCAGATTTAACAGGTGAATTAAACATCACAATGATCTCTGAAACATCTCCTGTTTATGATGTTACTTTGAATCAAGGTTCTAAAAATGTCGATTTATTAAAATTAATGAAAGACGTTTTTAAACAATATGTAGAATCAAGAGTTTATGAATTATTTTCATCAACAAGAGAAAAAGGTAATACACTAACGGAAAATGAATATATAGAAATTATAAGTAAAGAGGCTCCTGCTCCTTTAGTAAAAGAAGTAGTTGGAGATATGCATTTTGTGTCTGATAATGTAGATTATCTACAGGCATCATAAAACATTAAAATGACTTTACTAAAAAAATAAATTAGTTGAAAGTTTGTTTGTTAGTTTAGTTTAAGAAGGAAAGAGTTTCTGAATTTCGGAGGCTCTTTTTTTATTTTTTAGATAAATTGACAATACATCTCTTATATTTGTCTTTTTGTTATAAAATTTGCACAGTAGTTGCATTAGCATAAACAAGCTTTAAATATTTATTGAAGTCCTTTTCAGATGACTCATTTACTCTATAAAAAAATAAGTACCCTTCTTCTCCTATTGCTACTTTCACAAGTAGGTTGGGCACAGTATGCAAAATGGAAAGTGGGTGTTGGTTTTCAATCTGAAAATATGATTGCATCTCCTTGGAATGATGCTTTAGGACCAAATTATTCAAATTTATCTTGGGGTTGGGGATATAACCTTTCTACAGATTACCTTGTGAAAGATGGTATATCTGTAGGTTTGCGTTATGGATACTCTTCATTTTCAGCAAAAAATACTTCATCTGAGAATCAGTCAGCAGACAAAGTACAATTAGCGTTTAGCGATATTTCTATTTATGGAGATTTTTATATTTTAAAATTCTTCCGAAATGATTTCTTGCCGTATGTTCAAGAAAGCTTTTTTGTAAGAGTAGCTCCTGTATATCATGGTATGAAAGTAAAGCCTGGGAATCTTACTTTTGCAGATAGTTCGTCTATTGTTGTTCAAGATACTACTGTAAATATTAATGGAAGCTCTGGTTTTGGGCTAACTTTAGGTGTTGGGTATACTAAGTATGTAACAGATAGAATTAGTATTTCGGCAATTGCAAATATGGATTTTTCTGGAGGTCATAGTATAGAAAATCTATCATATATTAATGAGCCTTCTTATACAACTACTCCTTCGTCAACATCTGCTTTTGTTTCTAGGTTTTCTGTTGAAGCAAAAGTAGCGTATACTATTAAACAAAGAAAACCTCTTTGTCCAATAAGTAGCTGTAGCGTTCAACAAGAACATGCACATGCGATTTTAGGTGGTGCAAGAGTGAGAGGTAATACTTATAATTATCGTCAAAACCAGAAATATGGTGATGTACATAGAGGACAAGTAGAAAAATCTAAAAAGAAAAAGACTAAATCATCAAGGGAACAAGATAGAATACAGAAAAAAGAGAAACGAAATAGAAAGAGATTAAGAATTATTGGAGCTGGACACTAGAATTTTTGATTGATTTTAAATGTTATTTTAAATAGAAGTATTACCTTTGTATGATTTATTTTATCTCACCATATTATTTATAGTTATTCCTGTTCAAGAAATAACGGAATTTAAGTGGAGGGTAATTAGTTCATATTAAACATATTCATGACTATACATAAAGAAGGGCATTCGTTGTTAATCGGTTTATTGGTCGTTTTAGCAGCCCTAAACGCACCACTTTATTACTATATGCCAGAATTCGGTATTTGGCATGGCGTAGCATTAACGGTAAGTGTAATTTTATTTCTTTTAATACTTCAATTTTTCAGAAATCCAAGACGATCAATTCCTCAAGGTGACAATCTTGTTATTGCTCCTGCGGATGGAAAAGTAGTTGTAATTGAAGAAACAGAAGAGTCTGAATATTTTAACGACAAGAGAATACAGATTTCAATCTTTATGTCTCCTTTAAATGTTCATTTAAGTAAGAACCCAATTTCAGGTATTATTAAATACTTTAAATACCATCCAGGTAAATTTTTAGTAGCTTGGCATCCAAAATCTAGTACAGATAATGAAAGGACAACTTTTGTAACCGAAAACAAAAATGGTGTTCAAGTATTATATCGTCAGATTGCAGGTGCATTAGCAAGGAGAATTAGATGGTATGTAAAAGAAGGTGATAGTGTAAACCAAGGTGAAGAATTTGGTTTTATTAAATTTGGTTCTAGAATTGATATTTACCTTCCTTTAGATACAAAGATTAATGTAAATATTGAACAAAAAACACGTGGAGGCGAAACTATCATTGCAGAACTTCCAAGTCGTTAAGATATAAGATATCACTAAAAAAGGTATTCATTGTTTAAACAGTGAATACCTTTTTTTATATACTGAGAACTAATCCATCAAAAGCAGGTTTTATGTAATCAGGTAATTCCTTTTCCAGGTCACTATGAAATCCAATTTTATGTCCCATGTGGGTTAAATAAGCTGTTTTAGGTTGTAAATTATTACATAATTCAACAGCTTGATCTAATGTGAAATGAGAGATATGTTGTGTTCGTTGTAATGCATCAATTATTAATACATCAAGTCCTTTTAACTTCTCTAGTTGGTCAGTATCAATTTTATTTACGTCAGTAATGTAAGCGAACTTATTAATTTTGAAACCCATCACAGGAAGTTTATAGTGCCATACCTGTACAGGTTCAATTGTTGTTTTTCCTATATTAAAAGGTTTATTTTTTTCTATCTCATTTAGATTGACAGAGGGAACTCCAGGGTATTTATTCTCTGCAAAAATGTAACTGTATTCTTGTTTTAATTGTTCGAAAACTGAAGTAGTGCCATAAAGTTCTATTGGTTTCATATTATTTAAAAAATAGAAACCTCTAATATCATCCATTCCAGCTGTATGATCTTTATGTTGATGCGTGAAGATTAAACCATCAAGTTGTCGAATATTTTCGCGCAATACTTGTTGTCTAAAATCTGGTCCAGAATCAATAATTATACTTTGATCATCATCAGTTTTGATATGAATTGATGTACGGAGTCGTTTATCTCTATAATCCATAGATCTACAAACTTCGCAATCACAACCAATAATTGGAACGCCTTGAGATGTACCAGTTCCTAAAAAAGTAATTTCCATTTTAAATCATATTTGCTACTATATAGAAAAATCTTCTGCAGTAACAGTTTCGTAAAGTGTAATGTTTTTCTCACTAAGTTGTGATATATCAACGTCAATTTCTTTTAGGATATCAATCATGGATTGAATCTTACCTTCTTGACTATAATATTTATTTATAATAGCCACTTTAGCATTTTTAATTAGACAATATCCAGATTTAAAACTCCCTTTTTCGTACCTAAGGTTAAAATCTGTTTCTGCAAATAGATCTTCTAATTTTACTTGGAGCCCTTTAGTTGGCTTTAAGTTGGTCTTTTTAACTGACATAAAAAAAACTGAATAAGTTACATTGCAATGTAACTTATTCAGTTGAAAATTTTGGAATAGTTTAACGCTAATATTAGTTATTAGTTACTTTGTTTACAACGTTAACCAAATTATCAAAATTTAATGGCTTTGGTAGGTATTCATTAATTCCTACTGCTTTAAAGTCGTCCATGCTATAATTCTTTGCATTTCCAGTTATTGCAACAATAGGTACACTATTTTTAGATGTGTCGTCTAAAGCTCTAATTTTTTGAGCACATTCCATGCCGTCCATAACAGGCATGTTAATGTCGAGTAGAATAGCGTCAAAATCAGTTTTTTCTAATTTGTCAAGTACTTGCTGACCATTTTTAACAGAAATAATTTCGTAGTTTTGAAATTGAAGTACTTTTCTAGTGATATTTTGTATAACTGAACTATCTTCAGCTACTAGTATTTTTTTTCCCATTTGTAATTATAGTTTCAGATGGATTATAGAATTATGTAGTATAATTTAGATTTTATAGTTCATGTAAAGAACATTTAAAAAGCTACAAACTATATATCAAAAATAAAAATATTAAATGTTATAATGCATTTATTCTTGTAATTTTTTTAGACCTAAGCCATTTTAGAATGAAATATTCGATGTTGCCCTTTATTCTTATTTTACTTCTTATTTCATCAGTATTTGCACACCCTATTCATTTAAGTGTAAGTGAAGTAAATTATAATTCTGAATCAAAAAGTATTGAAGTTGCTCAAAAAGTATTTATAGATGATTTAGAAGATGGAATTGAGTTAATGGGTGGCCCTAAACTTCATTTATATACAGATAAAGAACATAAAGATAGCGATTTGTGGTTAGCTAAATATTTCCAGAAACATATCAAATTTAAAGTGAACGAGAAAGACGTAAAATTACAGTGGGTAGGTAGAGAAACTGATCCGAAACATGATATTCAAGCAATTTGGGTCTACATGGAAGTTACTAAAATTAAAAAAATTAAAACTTTAGAAGTTAAAAATACTGTTTTATTGGCAGTGCATAATGACCAAAGAAATATGGTACATTTAACTTGTAATGAAGATAAAGTGAGCTGGTTGTTTGATGAAAAAAAAATAACCGAAACAATTCAGTGGTAATCGTTGACTTATGACGGTTAAAAATTGTATATTAAATAACTAAATTAGAGAATCAAGACTGAACCTGAAAAGATACTCCTCATATTATTAGTATGAAAAGACAAACATATAAGCAAATTAGCTACTTGTTAGCACTATTGTTCATAAGTATACTTAGCCCTTTGCAATCTTTGGCAACTCACATTCGTGCAGGTGATTTAACTTTAAGAAGAACAAATGATGTTTCATTAGAATATGAAGCAACAGTAATTCTATATAGAGATGTAACTGGTGTTCAAGCTGGTGAAGGCCTAGTAGATTTTGGTGATGGAACAGAATCTGTGAGTGTATCTCCTAGATCTTTAGGTTTTACTGAAGATGGAGAGACAGAAATTATTCAATACACTACAAGACACACTTTCCCTTCTTCAGGGAAGTTTAAAGTGAGTTATTTTGAGAGGAATAGAAATCCTGGTGTAAGGAATATGGAAATTTCATCTGAAACTCCATTTTTTATTCAATCTGAATTTATGATTAACCCAGTATTAGGGTTGAATAGCTCTCCATTTTTATTGATACCGCCAGTAATTAAAGGTGCTGTTGGGCAGAGATTTATCCATAATGCTGGTGCTTATGATGTTGATGGAGATAGTTTGTCTTATAGATTAACAGTTTGTTTACAAGGTAAAGATACGCCAGTTCAAAACTATAGATTCCCAGATGATCCAAATGAAGAGTGGTCTAAATTTACTGAACAATGTGCACAACCTGCTTTGTTTTATATTGATGAAATAACAGGAGACTTAATATGGGATACACCTTTTTTACCTGGTGAATATAATGTTGCCTTTTTTGTAGAAGAATGGAGAGATGGTATTAAGATTGGTGCTGTAAATAGGGATATGCAAGTTATTATTACTGACCCATTAAACTTGAGACCAATTATTGAACCTCAAAATGATACTTGTGTTGTTGTAGGTTCTGATTTATTTAAAACAATATTGGCTTATGATCAAGATCAAGCACCTTGTTATAATCCAGATTCAACAATTGATTGGGGACCACATCCAATCGAATTGGAAATAGCACAAAAGAGTGATGAAGTAAAGATTGTTCCTTATTCAGATATGAATTTTAATGTAACAATTACTGGTTCTAATCAGCAAAATGCTACAGGACAATTTAGTTGGAGTCCAAAATGTACTGATGTAAGGCAACAACCATATAAAATTACATTTGAAGCAAAAGATAAACCTCAAGCGGGAAATACTCAATTAGGTACATTAGAAAACTGGAATGTGACTGTTATTGGAGCAGCCCCTGAAAACCTGCAGGCAACTCCATCAACTTCAGCTGAATTAGCTAAAAATGATACAAAAGTATCGCTTTCATGGGATGCTTATAATTGTTCGGGAGCAGATGAAATATATATCTATAGAAAAATAGGTTCTTTAGATTTTAATCCTGTTTGTGAAACGGGGTTGCCATCTTGGACAGGATATCAATATGTTGGTAAAGTAGATGCTACCGAAACAACTTTTACAGACAGAACTGTAAGTCAAGGTGCAAATTATTGTTATAGAATTTATGCTACTTTTTCACCTCCTGGGGGTGGAGAAAGTATAGCATCTTTAGAGGCTTGTGCTTTTATTCCTGATTCACAATATATAGTTAATGTAGATGTAGATCAAACAGGAACAGATGATGGAAGAATAAATTTGAAATGGACTGTTCCTTTAGATGTAGCAAATATAAATACGGTTACTTATAATATTTATAGAGCCGAGGGTGATGAGCTTCTTGAAGATGGCGATTATGTGAAATTAAACGGTTCGCCTCAATCAAATCAAGATACATCTTATGTTGATAACTTATTGAATACAGAAGAAACACAGTATCAATATAGAATTGAATTATTAGAAAATAATTTACCAACTGATACTACTTATATTGCAACCAATATTAGATTAAAAGCAGATGCAGGATTAGATTTTGTAGATCTTACTTGGAATGGTAACGTTCCGTGGAATTTGACTCCAGATTCTGTAATAATTGGGCCTGATACTATTGGAGTATATCATTATATATATAGAAAGATAGAAGGTGATGAACCAAGTTATTCTCTTTATGATAGTGTTTTTGTTAATCAAAATGGATTAAGATATACAGATAGAGGAAATTCTATACCTCTTGATGATAAAAAGTTGTACTCTTACTATGTTTCAACTTATGGATCTTTTGAGGTTCCTTTTTTACCAGAGCCATTGGTAAATAGAACACAAGAAATTACTGTAGAACTATTAGATACAATACCTCCTTGTCCTCCTGTTTTGACATTGAAAAATTATGAGAGTGGAGTGTTGATGGATAGTTGTGTTTCAGGACCTTCTACTGACGGAAGTTTAAGTTGTGAGAAAGATAGATTTACTGTTAAATTATCATGGTTAAATGATTTATCAGGTAGTTGTGATGATGATATTGTTAGATATAATGTTTACTTCTCACCAAGAAAAATTTCTCGAAAATCTGATTTTGGAACTCCCTATGACACTTTTGAACATCCCGCAGGAAAACCATTAACATCAACTATTCTTTATGATATGATTGATAGAGAATATGTAGCTGGTGTTTATGCAGTTACTGCAGTTGATGATTCTGGAAATGAAAGTGAATTGAGTAACATTATAGAGCAAGATAATTGTGTGTTTTATGAAATGCCAAATGCTTTTAGCCCAAATAATGATGGATTTAATGATACTTTAATACCAATGAGGTGTCCAAGATTTACAAAAAGTATCAGATTTTCTGTTATTAATAGATGGGGGCAAGTAATATATGTATATGATTCTGAAGATAACAATGGAGATATTGAAATTAATTGGGATGGTAAAGATAGAAATGGAAATGAAGTAGAACCTGGTAATTATTATTATCAAGGTGAACTCGTAAATTATAGACTGAATGAAAGTGATGAAAAGGTGAATATAAAAGGCTCTTTTGTAATATTAAGAGGTAAAGATTCGTCTACATCACAATAAAGTCGAACTGTTTATAAAATAATCCTATTTTTGTAAAAGTATCCTCAAAAGGGATACTTTTACTGTATTTAATGATTTGTGTACTTAATCAAGTATTAGTTTTGAGTAGGTAAACAAATGAAATTTTCTGGATCAGAAACTATGAATTTAAAAGTAATCATTAGTGGCGGCGGAACGGGTGGTCATATATATCCTGCAATTGCAATAGCGAATGCAATTAAAGAAATCAATAATGAAATAGAAATATTATTTGTTGGTGCAGAAGGGAGAATGGAAATGGAAAAAGTTCCAGAAGCTGGTTACAAAATAATAGGGTTGCCAATTAGTGGTATTCAACGTAGACTGACACTAGAAAATTTATCGTTTCCAATTAAACTTATTAAGAGTTTATTAAAAGCAGGATCGATTGTCAGTGATTTTAAACCAAATGCTGTTGTAGGTGTTGGAGGTTACGCAAGTGGTCCAATTATGTGGAGAGCACAGTCGCGTAGAGTTCCAACCATTATTCAAGAACAGAATGGATACGCTGGTTTAACAAATAAAATATTGGGTGGGCGAGCAAGTAAAATATGTGTTGCTTATCCAGATATGGAATATTATTTCCCTAAAGATTTAATTGAATTTACAGGAAATCCTGTAAGACAAGATATTACAGATCTAGCAGACAAAAAAGAAGAAGGTCTTAAGCAATGGGGATTTTCTAATGATAGAAAGGTGGCTTTTATATTTGGAGGTAGTTTAGGTGCTCTTACTTTAAACGAAAGTATGGCAAATGGAGTACAAAAACTACTAGATCAAAATATTCAAGTAATTTGGCAAACTGGAAAATACTATTTTGAAAAGTATAATCAGTTATTTGGAAATAGAGAGAAAGAAGGTCTACATGTTGTTCCTTTTGTAAAGGACATGGCGAGTGTGTATGCAATCTCAGATATTGTAGTAGCAAGAGCAGGAGCTTTATCTATTTCAGAATTGTGTTTAGCAGGTTTACCAACTATTTTGGTGCCTTCTCCAAACGTTGCTGAAGATCATCAAACTAAAAATGCAAATGCATTAGTAAATGTAGATGCAGCAGTTCTTGTAAAAGATATTGAAGCAAGAGAAATATTGATTAATGAGATACTATCTTTAGCTAATGATGATGCTAAAAGAAACGAATTGAGTACTCAGATTCTGAAATTAGCAAAGCCAAATGCAGCAAAAGATATCGCTCAAAATATTATTTCTGCTGCAGAAGCACATTACAAACGAATGAACTAAAAGAACTATAAAATGTTACCTGCTTATATATATTTTTTAGGAATTGGAGGGATTGGAATGAGCGCTTTAGCTCGTTGGTTTAATGCAAATGGGACAAAAGTAGTTGGATACGATAAAACACCAACTGATTTAACTGCTCAGTTACAAGAAGAAGGTATAGAAATAATTTTTGATGATGCTGTTGAGGCTTTACCAAAAGAACTACTAACATTACCAAAAAATGATGTTCTAGTAGTTTTTACTCCAGCTATACCTAAAATACATAGAGGAATGAACTTTTTGAGAGAAGAGGGATTTACTATTAAAAAACGTGCAGAAGTGTTAGGTATAATAACTTCTACAAGTTTTACAATTGGTATTGCAGGTACGCATGGTAAAACAACAACTTCATCTATGTTATCACATCTTTTAGAAGCAAACAATAGAAATTGTTCAGCTTTTCTTGGTGGTATTTCTACTAATTATGGTACAAATATGCTATTGGGAGATAGTAAAAAGGATGATCATATTGTAGTTGTAGAAGCAGATGAATTTGACCGTTCTTTTCTCCAATTATCTCCGAATATTATTGGAGTGACAAGTTGTGAGGCAGATCATTTAGATATTTATGGAGATGAAGAAGCTGTATTTTCATCATTCCAGGAGTTTATTAATAAACTTCCGGAAAATGGTAAACTCTATTTAGAAAATAGTATTTCTAAGCTGAGAGGACAAAATCCTTCAAATTCAAAAAAATATGGTATAAATAAAGGAGATATTTATGCAGAAAATTTAAGAGTTGAAAATGCTAAGTTTTATTTTGATGCAAACTTTGGAGATGGTAGAACTATTTTAAATATAGGACTACAAATGCCCGGTTTTCATAATGTTGAAAATGCATTATTAGCAATGTCTATTGCGTTAGAAGTTGGGCTATCTGAAATAGAAATAAAACAAGCAATTGAATCATATAAAGGAGTAAAGAGACGTTTTGAAAAATGGGTAGAAACGAAAGATAAAGTTTATGTAGATGATTATGCACATCATCCTACAGAAATTACTACCTTTATAAAGTCTTTAAAGGCATTATATCCTAAAGATAAAATTACTGTAATTTTTCAACCTCATTTATATTCTCGTACAGCTGATTTTGCAGATGAATTTGGCGAAAGCTTATCATTGGCAGATGAAGTATGGCTTTTACCTTTATACCCTGCTAGAGAAGAATTTGTTGAAGGTGTAAACTCTGAAATGCTTTTAGGCAAGATTACACATGATAATAAACGAATTGTCTTGGATGATGATTTGATAAATCAAGTAAAACGACTAGACAACCGAGTTGTAGCAACTGTTGGAGCTGGTAATATTGATCGTTTTATAAAAGAAATAGCTTCAATTTACTCTTAATATGGAGAAAAATAAATTTTACAAACAATTTCAATCCCAAAAAGGCATAACAGGAGTTGTAGTTTTATTAGTAATAATAGCTTTTACAATTCTTTATACCATTGCCAATAAGAATAAATTTAATAACACCGGAGAAGTTGTTATTAACGTAACGAATTATGATGCACCTAGATTTGTAGAAGATACAGAAATTAAGGATGCAATTTCTAAAATGAATTTGGATAGAAAAGAGATTGATGCAATTTCTATTAAGGATATTGAACAGTCGTTAAATGATATTCAGTTTGTAAGAAAAGCGGAGGTTTCTAAAGATCTTAAAGATAATTTAGTAATCGATATTGAACAAGATAGACCTATAGCTAGAGTGGTTTCAGCTTCTGGGAAATCAACATACATTAATAAAGAAGGAAAACTGATAGGATTATCTAAAAAGTATGCAGCGAGAGTTGTTTTGATAACTGGTAGAGGTGCAGATAGATTATTAGATGAAAAATATTGGAAAGAGACCGTGTATGGTCGAAATTTATTGTATTTTGTAAATAAGTTGGCAAACGATAGATTTTGGAATGCACAGATTACTCAATTGGATTTACAACCTGATATGACAATTACAGCATTTCCTCAGATAGGGAAAGAAAGAATTGAATTTGGGTACCCAATTGATTTTAATCAGAAATTGGGTAAGTTAAAAGTTTATTACAATACAATCGTTTCCTCAAAAGGATGGAATGTATACAATAAAATTAAATTACAGTATGAAGGTCAAATAGTTTGTAATTAAGTAAAAATCAATTTGATTTATTTGCTTTTTTGATAACATTATCAGAAATTTTGACTTTTTAATCAACTTTATGAATTTAGTGATAAATTCTACAAACAAAGAAACCCACTTGTTACTCATCAAAAATTCAATTTGAATATGCAAGAAGAAAAGATTATAGTAGGGCTTGATATAGGTACAACCAAAGTTTGTGCTGTGGTAGGGCGAATGAATGAATATAATCAATTGGAAATATTAGGTCTAGGTCATGCAACATCTGAAGGGGTGAGGGATGGTACTGTTAGTAACATTGCTAAAACAACCGAAGCAATTGATCAGGCAATAACTGAAGCAGAAAACGATTCTCAGATTGAAATTAATGTAGTTAATGTTGGTGTTGCGGGTAAGCATATTAAAAGTTTCCGCCAACACGGTAGTATAACATTACCACATCAAGAGGATGAAATTTCTGTAACAGATGTGGATAGATTGACAAATGATATGTACCGTGTGATTACAGAGCCAGGTACAGAAATTATACACGTTTTACCTTTGCACTACACTGTAGATAGCGAAGAAAAAATTAAAGATCCTGTTGGAATGGCAGGGGTTAAGTTAGAAGCTGATTTTCATATTGTAACTGCAAATAGTAATTCTATTCGAAACATAAAAAAGTGTATTGAAAGAAGTAATTTGGAGTGTGATCAAATGATGCTTGAGCCATTGGCGTCGAGTATGGCTGTTCTAACTGAAGAAGAAAAAGAAGCAGGTGTAACAATTATTGATATTGGAGGAGGTACTACAGATATAGCAATCTTCTATGATGGAATAATTCGTCACACAGCGGTAATTCCTTTTGGTGGTGATATTATCACTTCTGATATTAAACAAGGGTGTGCAGTTATGCAACACCAAGCAGAACTCTTGAAAGTAAATTTTGGACAATCTATGGCTGTAGATACCAAAGATACTGAAGTTGTTGAGATTCCTGGTATTAATAATAGAACACCAAAAGAAATATCAATTAGAAACCTTGCTTATATTATTGAAGCAAGAATGGAAGAAATTATTGACCTTGTAAAAGCAGAACTAGCAGATTCTGGTTATTTTGATAAACTTGCTGGAGGTTTAGTACTTACAGGTGGTGGATCAAAATTAAAGAATATTCAACATCTGTTTGAATACAAAATAGGTTTAGATACTCGTATTGGTTATCCGACTGCTTTTTTAGGTAAAAGTGATAGATCTGAAAGAGTAAAAGATCCAAAATTCTCTACAGCTTTAGGCTTAGCATTAGCTGGTTTTAAGGCGTTAGATCAAAGAGAGTTGGATAGACCTAGAAGTATTTACCAACAGCCTACTACAGGAGATTCAGTTCCTAAAGAACCAACTTCTGATAGAATTAAAGTTGCTGACACTTCACCTGCAAGAGGCAAAAATATATTTTCAGATTTTCTTCAAAAGGCAAAAGACCTGCTAATTGATGATTATGATGATACAGAAGATTATAAAGATTAAATAGTATTATTCTAATACGTTTAGCGATTCACTTAAATTTTTCTTATTTTAATTTATAATTTAAGAAAGATGTAAAAGATTGTACCATATTATTTATAATCTTTCAAATAATGCTATTATTTTAGCATAATATTTTAGAAATACGTAACCAATCAATATTGATTGATTGAAAAATAAATTTTTTAAGTCTATGACTGAGACGAGCTACGAGTTTGACATGTCTAGCAACCCTGCTGCTAATAAAATCATTAAGGTGATTGGTGTAGGAGGGGGCGGTGGAAATGCCGTACGCCACATGTACGAATTGGGAATTCATGATGTGGATTTCTTTATCGCAAATACAGATAAACAAGCCTTAGAATCAAGTCCTGTACCTTACAAAATTCAATTAGGTTTGGAATTGACTAGTGGTTTAGGAGCTGGTGCAAAACCTGAAGTAGGTAGAGAATCTGCACTAGAAACTAAAGAGGAAATCAAGCAGTACCTTTCAAATGGTACAAAAATGGTTTTCATTACTGCTGGTATGGGTGGAGGAACAGGTACAGGTGCTGCACCTGTAATTGCCGAAATTGCACGTAGCTTAAATATCCTTACTGTAGGTATAGTAACTATGCCATTCAGGTTTGAAGGAAAACCAAAAGAAAGAAGAGCTCTTCAAGGTATCGAAGAATTAAAAGAACACTGTGATACAGTTCTTGTAATTCTAAACGAGAAATTGAAAGAAGTATATGGCCGTTCTTCAATGAGAGAAGCATTTGCACAAGCTGATAATGTATTAGCAAGAGCTGCAAAATCAATTGCTGAAATCATTACTGTAGATGCATACATTAACGTCGATTTTGAAGATGTTAATACTGTAATGCGTGATGCAGGAACTGCCGTAATGGGATCATCTATTGAATCTGGTGAAGACCGTGCAATCCGTGCGACTGAATCTGCAATAGCATCTCCATTATTGAATAATACAGATATTACTAATGCGAAATATATCTTATTAAGTCTTGTTGTAAGCGATTATGATGATTTAGACATGAGCGAACTTGAGCAAGTAACTAGTTACATTCAAGAACGTGCGGGTCAAGAAGCCGAAGTTATTTTTGGTGTGGCTAAAGATGAGTCGCTTGGTGATGCAATTAGTGTTACTGTTATTGCAACAGGCTTTGAAGAAGATGAAAATGACAAACCGGCTGAAAATTTTTTTAGCAAAGGGGAGTCAAGTTTAGGTGGTTCACAAAGAATTAAAACGCAAGTCAATGCTCCTAAACCAATCTCAGAGGTAAAGGAGGTAACTCCTGTTGCGGAAGTAAAAACAGAAAAGGTAGAAGTACCTGAAAAAGTTGAAACTTCGGCGGCTCCCCTGGAAAAAGTCGAAAAAGTTGATGATACTCCTAAAAAAGTAATCTATTCTTTAAATGATGAGTATGTAGGTAAAGAGGAGAAATCTGATGCACCAGCAGAAATTCCAACTCCAAAAGAGTCTGAAGAAGATCAACATTTAAGTAGTTATAAAAAGTTTGAATCTGTGAAGGATATTACTAGCGAGGATATGAAAGACCTTCGTGATATTCCTGCTTATTTAAGAAGAGGAGTAAAACTTAACTCTTCAAATAAGTCTTCAGATGAAGATTCAGAGTAATTGCTCTAATAAAATATTTAGAACCTCATTGTTTCAACAATGAGGTTTTTTTTATGCATCTTTTTTTCCAATATATGATTTGTAAATCAGGTTTAATATTGTTCCTGCAATTACAAGTAGCATACCTAAAATAACTTCTAAAGAGAAAAATTCACCAAAGAAATACATCCCAAACAAAGCTCCATAAATTACACTAGTATAATTCATACTCGATACAGTTGCGGCATCATCGTCAGATTGATAAGCCTTTGTAAGTAATATTTGGCCAATTTGAGAAAGGATACCTATAGAAATTAAAGCAACCCAAGTGATCCCTTGTGGAGTAACCCATTCAAAATAAGTCCATAAACCCGTAATTGGAACAGCCACAAAAGGGAAGTAAAAAACTACCACTACAGGGTTTTCTAAACCCTTTAATTTACCAATAACAGTATATGCAGCAGCAGACCCAATTGCTCCAAGAATTGCAATTGTTAGAAAAGCAGGGTCAACTCTGGGATCAAAACCTTTTATAAGTACAACCCCTATTATACTTAGCCCCATAAATAAAAACTGTATAGGCTTTAAAGGTTGTTTTAAAAATAGCATTGCGAAAATAGCAGTAAATAATGGTGCTAAATTTTGTAATACTACAGCAGTAGCTAAAGGTAGATTTTGAAAACTAGCAAAAACTAATATTAAAGAAACTGTACCAAAAAAACCTCTTAAAAAAAGTAATTTCTTGTTGTTTCCCCATAAATAAACTCCCGCTTTTTTCAATGTAATATAACTGATAACAAGAGAAGTGAGTGCTCTAAAAAATACAACTTCTTGAGGTGGAATTTGTGGAATTGATTTTACTATTAACTGCATTGAGGTCATTACAAATGCAGCTGCAAGCATTTGTTTTGCTCCAGTACCGATGTGTATTTTCATGAAATGAATATTCTATTTATCTAATTTGTTACAATTTTAGTTTTTATTTGTCAATATCCTCATACAATTGATAGATATCAGTAGAGAATTCAGAATTGCTAACGAAATTGCATAAACCTCAGATCAAATTAGACATGAACTCAGACAAACATTTAGAAACTTGTTATCATTGTGGAGAGGACTGCAAGGATGAAATAATAAAAAATGAAGAAGAAAAATCATTCTGTTGTAATGGTTGTCATATGGTATATGAACTTTTACAAGAAAATGATTTATCCGATTACTATAAATTAAATAATCAGCCTGGCGTTCGTCAAAAAGGAAGGTCTCAAAAAGATAAGCTAGCCTATTTAGACGATGAAACTATCCGTAGAAAATTAATTGATTTTACAGATGGTGGTGTATCTAAGTTAAGTTTTTATTTGCCTCAAATTCATTGTTCATCATGTATTTGGCTTTTAGAAAAGTTACCTGCTTTACATGGTGGGGTTCATGAAGCTAAAGTCAATTTCTTAAAAAGAGAAATCTATATTACTTTTTCGGAGAGTAAATTAACGCTAAGAGCATTAGTAGAACTTTTGATTAATCTTGGGTATGAACCATTAATTAATTTAGAAGATTTAGAAAAAAATAAGAAAAAAGAAGCGTCGCGTGAGCAAGAAAAATCTTTTTATATAAAGTTTGGTGTTGTTGGTTTCTGCTTTGGAAATATCATGATGCTTTCGTTTCCAGAATATTTAGGTATTACTGTAGAAGACCAGAGTTTTATTGAGTTATTCGGATACTTAAATATTTTATTAAGTATTCCAGTTTTCTTTTATGGAGCAAGAGATTACTTAACTTCTGCCTGGAATGCAATTAGACATTGGGGTGTAAATATTGATGTACCTATATCTTTGGGTATTATGGCACTAATGTTTAGAAGTTTATATGAAATTTTTACAGAAACAGGAGCTGGTTACCTTGATTCTTTGGGTGCTTTAATTTTTCTCTTGTTGATAGGGAAGTGGTTCCAACAAAAAACTTTTGATAATATATCTTTTGAGCGTGATTATAAATCTTATTTTCCAATAGCAGTTACTCGAATTGTAAAAGGAGTACAAGAAAATATACCTCTTTCTAAATTAGCTGTTCACGATACATTGATTATAAAAAATGGTGAATTAATACCTGCAGATGCTATCTTAAAAAAAGGAGTTGGTGAAATTGACTACTCTTTTGTTACAGGAGAATCTAAACCTATTAAGAAATTATCAGGTGATGGATTATATGCTGGAGGAAAACAAATGGGGGGAGTTATTGAAGTTGAAACAACAAAAGAAGTTTCTCAAAGTTATTTAACTCGATTATGGAATGAACAAACTTTTCAGGAGGAGGATACAAAAGCATTTCTTCAGACCAAAACTAATATTATTTCTAAATGGTTTACACTCATAATTTTATTAGTAGCATGTATTGCTGGAGGTTATTGGTGGTCTGTAGATGGAGCTACTCATGCAGTTAATACATTTACATCAGTATTGATTATTGCTTGTCCGTGTGCTTTAGCATTAAATGCTCCATTTGCTTTGGGTAATTCAATGAGAATAATGGCAAGGTTTGGCCTTTTTCCTAAAGATACTGAGGCTGTAGAGAAAATGTCGTCGATTAATCATTTAGTATTTGATAAAACAGGAACTATAACTTCAGCAAAAGAACAAGCTATAAATTTTGAAGGCGAAGAACTTTCTGAACAAGATAAAGCACTTATTTATGCCGTTACATCTCAATCTACTCATCCAGTAAGTAGTAGAATAGCTCAATCTTTAGTATCATTTGATAAAAAGATAGATGTAGAAAACTTTAAAGAAGTAGAAGCTTCTGGCATTGAGGGAATAATTAATGGTAAATTAATTAAACTCGGAAAAGCCTCTTTTGTAAATGCAGACAATAGTATGGAAAAAACTTTTCAGACGGTTTCTTATGTTTGTATTGATAATAAAGTGTTAGGTAGGTTTACCTTAGCTCAATCTTTGAGAAAGGATATTGATAAACTTATGTACAAACTAAATACAAAAGGCTACAAGATTTCATTATTATCTGGTGATAATTCTTCTGAACGAAAAAAATTAGAACAAATTTTTCCTAATGGAACAACAATGCATTTTGAGCAATCACCTCAAGATAAGATGAATTTTATTAGTAAAAACCAAGAAAAAGGAGACAAGGTATTAATGATTGGTGATGGATTAAATGATGCCGGAGCTTTAAAACAAGCTAATATTGGTATTGCAGTGGCAGAAGATGCCCATCAATTTTCTCCAGCTTGTGATGGAATTTTGGCAGCAAATAAAGTGAAGAAATTAGCCATGTATTTACGTTTTTCAAAAGCAGCCACAGTAATGGTTTATGTTGGGTTTGTGATATCATTCCTATATAACATACTTGGGTTGTCCTACGCTGTTCAAGGAAATTTATCACCTTTAATTGCTGCAATACTGATGCCGTTAAGTTCAATTTCTGTGGTTTTAATAGGTATGTTAGGAACAACAATGAGTGGAGCTAGATTGTTAGGGAAATAAAAATAGCCCATTAATCATTTACTTTGATTAATGGGCTATTTTTTTGTATTATGTCGATCATTAATTGATTTGTTCTATATCACCAGATCCACTCACTTTAATTTTTGTGCGAGATGGTTGACCTTTATATCTAATATCTCCAGAACCAGAAACTCTAGCAGTAATTTCTTCTGTAGCAAAACAATCTACGTCCCCAGAGCCACTAACAGAGATCGTAACAATTTTTGCTTCAAGTTCTTTAGTGTCAATATCAGCAGAACCACTCACAGAAATAGATAAGTTATTTGCATTGCCTTTAAGATATAATTCTCCAGATCCGCTTAGAGATGTTTCAATAGAGTTGGCATTTATTTCTCCTTTAAAAGATCCAGATCCACTGCCAGCAATACCAATATCATCAGTTTCTAATAAACCTTTTGATCTAATATCTGAAGAACCTGAAAAACCTATTCCAGATAATTTTTCAGTATAAGTAATAATGATATCAGCATTTACATTTCGAACACCTTTACGTGGGTAAATACTTAATTTCCCATTTGTAATTTCTGTAATGATATCTGTTGTTTTAGTTTTTCCGTGTGCTATTATAGTCACAGTGTTTTCGTTACTATGAGATATTTCAACATCGAAAGACCCGCTTATTTTTATTTTTTTGAAATTATCTAAACTCCTCGTTGTTTCTTCTTGAGCATAAAGAAAAGTTGTAAAAAGTAGAAGAAGAGTACTAATAATAAATTTATAATTCATTTTTTATTGTAATTTTGTGTGTCAATATTTTTATTAATGTTGAATAACAACAATTAACAAACTAAATATTGTGTGAAATTAATAGTATTATGCTTTAAAGACATGCTTTAACCTTAAAGGTTGCATGAAATGAAGATCCATTTAAATAGGGTTACTTTTGTCATCCTTTTTTAGATTTAAAATACTGTTATTCGTGTTTTCAAACTTGAAATATATAAAAAGAAAAATTATCTCATGAACGACTTGAAAAGATCAGATTTTGAGGTTAATAGATTAGGTAAAGCCACGTTATTATCTCCGATTTTTAAAAACTACGCCGAAGAAGCTCCAGACAAAGAATTTATTGACGATTCAAGAAGGATTATTTATGATCCATCTATAGAAGCATATAAAGCTAATATGGAATCTGGTGAAGAACCAATATCATTCTTAAAAGCAGGCGCTAGAAAAGAAATTTATTTTGATCCATCTAAAACTAAAGCTGCAATTGTAACTTGTGGTGGTTTATGTCCTGGAATTAATAATGTAATTCGTGGATTAGTTAATGGATTATACTACAGATATAAAGTAAGAAACATTTGGGGTATTCAGTATGGTTACCAAGGGTTCATTCCTGAGTATGGCCATGAAATGATTAAATTAACTCCAGAGGTTGTTAAAGATATTCACTTATTTGGTGGAACAATTTTAGGTTCATCAAGAGGTCGTCAAGATATCTCTGCAATGGTAGATGCTCTTGAAAGAGAAAACATCAATATATTATTTACTATTGGAGGTGATGGTACTTTAGCTGGTAACCACGTAATTAACGAGGAAATTAAACGTAGAGGTTTAAAAATCGTTACAGCAGGTATCCCTAAAACTATTGACAACGATGTTAATTATATGACCAAAACATTTGGTTTTGACACAGCTTTTACAACGGCAGCAGCTGTAGTAAGAGATGCTCATAATGAAGCGACAGGTGCATATAATGGTGTTGCAATTGTAAAATTAATGGGTAGAGACTCAGGTTTTATTGCAGCAAATGCAGCTTTAGCAATGCCAGATGTAAACTTTGTGTTGGTACCAGAATCTAAATTTGACCTTCACGGTGAAAAAGGATTTTTAGCAGCATTAAAATCAAGAGTTGTAGATCGTCATCATGCACTTGTAGTAGTAGCAGAAGGCGCTGGTCAACACCTTTTTGATGAGGGTAGCGAAGTAAAAGATAAATCAGGAAATGTAAAGCATAAAGATATTGGTGTATTCCTTAAGGATGAGATCGGTAAATTCTTTACAGGTGAAGGTATCGAGGCTACAGTAAAATATATTGATCCATCATATATTATTCGTTCAGAAGTTGCTATCCCTGCGGATAGTGTATTCTGTAATGATTTAGCTTTGAATGCAGTACATGGTGCAATGGCAGGTCTTACTGATTTTGTTGTTGGACGTTGGCATAACCAATTCACTTATTTACCTATTCCTGTAGCAACTGCTTCAAGAAAGAAAATAGATGTTGATGGTTCTTTATGGTGGTCAGTTTTAGAAACAACTGGACAGCCTATAAATATGACCAATGAGGATAAATAATATTATTATACTCTGATAATTTATTTCATATAAAAGGGAAGGTACTTTAAAAGGTACCTTCCCTTTTTCTTTTAGGGGATATTCATTATTTTAATATTGCACGCTAAATAAAAATCTATGCGCTTTCAAAAATACTCTCCTTACCTATTCTTATTCCTTTTAGTTTTGTTTTCTCAGAATTCTGTTATTGCTCAAACTGAAAAAAAGAAGAGTGAGAAAAAAGAGATGACAAAGTTTAATACTGTTGAGGAACGGAAAGGTGTTAAACTTAGAGTAGTACCAGGACCTATGTACGATCCTTCAATAAAGTTTGGTCTTTTCGTAGCTCCAATGTTAACTTATTACCCTTCTAAAGGTGATACAATATCTCCAGTTTCCATGACATCTTTTTATGGAATGTACACTACAAACAAATCTTATATTGCAGGTTTTAATAATGAACTGTATTTAAAAGAAGATACTTGGAGAATCCGTGTTCGTGCAGGAGGCGGTGGATTAAATAAAGATATTTCTGTATATAATGTTTATGATAATACTCTAGATGTTGATACCACTAATATTACTACAGCAGATGCTAAACAAATTGTATTTCAGTTTGACTCATATTTAATGAGAAGAGTATATAATAAATTATACATGGGTTTAGGGTATAATTATAAAAAGATTGATTTTGAAGGAAATACATCAAGAGCTGATACTTTAGTACAAGCAAATGGATTAACAGGAAGTTCTGGAAATAATGGAGTAGCTTATAAAATGGATTTTGATACCAGAGATAATGTAAATTACCCTTACAAAGGCTATTTTTTGAGTTATACCGGCTATCAATATTTTAATTCTGGAGGAAAATCAAATGCATATTTTGCTAACCTAATTAAAATAATGGGTTTTTGGTCTATCAATAAAAATTCTAGACACGTTATAGCGGCAAAAGTCTATGCAAATTTGCTAGCAGGAAATCCAGAAGTTGCTAATTTCTCATATTATGGTAGAGTTAATGGAGATGTTCAAAGAGGGTACCAATCAGGAAGAAGAGTTGATAAAAATGCTTTAAACATTGAAATTGAATATAGATGGACTACTCCTTTATTGGATAATAGATTAAGGTTTATGGGACTTTTAGGGAATGGTAAAGTTTTTGGTTACTACAATGACTTTACCGATGCTGAATGGCTTCCCGTTGTTGGTGTTGGTGTACGGTATGCTATTTTACCTTATGAAAGAATTAATATAAGATTAGATACAACCTATAGTAAAGATGGGTTTATATGGTATTTTGGGATAAGAGAAGCATTTTAAACACAACTTATTATAATAAAAATAAAAGCTCTATTTGAACCTATCAAATAGAGCTTTTATAGTTTAGTATATGATTAAGGTAAAACAGGTGCTTTTGTTATTTCTTCAGGTATTTTAGAAGTAAGAGTACCTAAAAAAGCAGTTATGTTCGAAGCTTGTTCATCTGTGATATCTTTGTTTGATTGTAATTTGGCCATAATCTTAACTGCATCTTCAAGTTTTGCAACTGAGCCATCATGAAAATAAGGGGCAGTTTTAGATACATTTCTTAGGGTAGGTACTTTAAAGAAATATTTATCACTATCTTTTCCTGTAGCATCTTTTCTACCTTCATCTTGTCTTGTAGAACCTGTTAAATCCCAATAATCACCATATAAGCCAAATTTTTGAAACATATTTCCACCTAGCATATTTCCTGAATGACAAGTAACACACCCAGCTTCTTGAAAATCTCTAAGTCCTTGTGCTTCTTTTGCAGATAGTAAATAAACATTGCTCTCTTGTGCTAAAAACCTATCAAATCTAGAAGGAAATAATAATGTTCTTTCAAAAGCACCAATTGCATTTCCAACATTTTGATAAGTCACCGGATTTTTTTGATCTGGAAATGCTTTCTTAAATAATTTAGCATACTCAGCTACTTCTTGTAATCTATCAATTACTGCTTTTTCATGTGGCATTGCATGTTCAATAGGATTTAAAATAGGTCCAATTGCTTGTTCTTCAACATCTTTAGCTCTTCCATCCCAAAATTGGGTAAATTGTAGTGCTGCATTATAAACTGTAGGTGAGTTTCTTTCTCCAAATTCACCTGTGTCACCTGGAGATGTAGGTTTATTATCGACACCAAAAGTTGCTAAATCATGGCATGAGTTACAACTAATATTTCCTTCGTTAGAAAGACGAGTATCAAAATAAAGAAGTTTCCCAAGTTCGATTTTAGAATCATTTAATGGGTTGTCAGGGTTTGGTGCTGTTTTAGGTAACACTCCAAACATAGAAGAAGCAACTTTCCATTCTTCTTTTGTTACTTTTTCTGCTTTTGTCGATTCTGATTTCTTGCCATCGCTAGAACAAGATGTTAGTAAAAATGCGATAACAGAAATATAAATTACTGCGTTTTTCATTTTATTGAATTTAAGACTATGTGTAAGAATTAAAAATAGGTTTACTATTAGCTATATTAGTAAGCTGAATTATTTAGTAGTGATTATATTCGATTAAAAATCGAATTAATTGGTTTAAAATTTCGTGAGAGTTCTTAAATGTAGATTATATTTGAACATTCACTTTATATTATAAGAAAATGAAAGTAGTTATTCCAGTTGCGGGTAGAGGTTCTAATTTAAGACCTCTAACAAACACCCAACCAAAAGCCCTATTACCAGTTGCGGGAAAACCTGTTATCGCTCATATTATAGATATATTTATCGATGCAGGTTTTGATGACTTTATAATTGTAATAGGTTATATGGGAGCAAGAATAGAATCTTTCATTCTAGATAATTACAAAGATACAAAAATTCAATTTAATTTTGTAGTACAAATACCTAGAGAAGGCTCTGCTCATGCAGTATTTGTTGCCCATGAGTTATTTAAAAATGAAAAAGAAGTTGTTGTTTGCCTAGGAGATTCAATTGTAAACTTTGATGCAAAGAAGATGTTGGCAAATCCAAATTCTGTGGTTGGTATTCAGAAAGTTGATAATCCTGGTAAAGTAGGAGTGGCAGAAGTAATAGAAGGTAATAAAGTAAAGAAGTTTGTAGAGAGGCCAACCATACCAAAATCTAATTTAGGTTTGGTGGGTATTTATAAAATAGTTGATGTTCCTACTTTTATTGAATGTCTTGATTGGGTGATCGAGAATAATATTACATCTCAGAATGAAATTGTTATTACAGGGGCAATTCAAAGAATGGTGGAAAAAGGAGCTCATTTTGATGTTCAAGAGGTAGGAAATTGGTATGACTGTGGAGCAAAAAGATCTTTATTAGAAGCTAATGCAACATTATTAGGTCGTCCTGGATTCCAAGTCACAACGCCTGATGATGTGAAATGTAAAAACTCTATTCTTATCCAACCGGTAAAGATTGGTAAAAACACAATCATTAAGAATTCAATTATTGGACCTAATGTAGTAATTGGAGAAGATGCTATTATTGATAATTGTAATCTTCAAAATTCAATAATTGGTGCTTATACAGACCTTAAAGATTTATTATTGAAAAACTCTTTGGTCGGGCATGATTCAACACTTAAAGGAATAGCACAGAGTTTAAATTTAGGAGATCATACTGAAATAAATTTTGGAAATTAATAAGGTCGAAGGTTGGAATACCTTTTATAAATCACCTAATGCATTTGGAAAACCTTACCCTGAATTGATTCATTTCTTAAAGAATATTCAATCAAAAAAAAACTTATTAGATCTAGGAGCAGGACAAGGAAGAACAGCATTAATTGCAGCAGAAATAGGTTTTAAAGTAACTGCTGTAGATTATTCTGCAGAAGGAATATCTATAATTAAAAATACCTATGCTAATATAGCTACAGAGGTAGCAGATATATTTGAATATGAGATTAGTCAGTCTTATCAAATTATACTTTTAGATGCTGTAATACATTGTCAGCAAGAAGATCTAGAAAAGGAAAGTCAGTTATTTAATTCCATTGAGAACAACTTACAAAATAATGGCTTTTTACTCTTAATTACGCATCAGTGGGATATGAGAGAAGATCACCTAATTAAGCTTTTTGAAAAAAAGTATAAATCATTACAATTCCAATTCAATTCACATATTGATCATTTATTCATACCCCCTAATCAAACAGAAGAAAGTTGTATGGAAATGTCGTTTATGTGTTTTAAAAAAATAAATATAAATGAGTAAAACAGCATTAATAACAGGAGCAACTTCTGGAATAGGAAAAGCCACCGCAGAATTATTTGCAGAAAATGGTATTGATTTAATTCTTTGCGGAAGAAGACAAGACCGATTAGATCAATTAAAAAAAGAACTTAAAGAAAAGGTTAATGTACATACTTTATCTTTTGATGTAAGAGATAAGGAAGCAGTGTTTACTAAAATAGATTCTTTACCAGAAGAGTTTAAAGTAATAGACATTCTAGTAAATAATGCTGGTAATGCACATGGCCTATCACCTATCCAAGATGGAGATGTTGATGATTGGGATGCAATGATTGATATTAACGTAAAAGGATTATTATATGTCTCTAAAGTTATTATCAATCAGATGAAAGAACGTAAGGCGGGGCATATTATAAATATTGGTTCAATTGCGGGAAAAGATGTTTATCCAAACGGAAATGTTTATAACGCATCAAAATTTGCTGTAAATGCTTTAAATGAAGCTATGCGCTATGATCTTAATGAATTTGGAATTAGAGTTGGAGCTGTTCATCCGGGATTAGTGAATACTGAATTCTCTGAAGTTCGTTTTAAGGGAGATAAAGAAAAGGCAGAGAATGTTTATAAAGGTTACGACCCTTTATATGCAGAAGATATTGCTGATATTATCTATTTTATGGTATCAAGAAAACGTCATGTGAATATTGCAGACCTTGTTGTTTATCCAACTGCACAAGCATCTGCAACAATAGTCAATAAAAATATTTAGTAAAAAAGGCCTAGTCCATCAAATCCTAAATCTTTAGAATAATCGTCTCTAAAGATAGCAGTATGTCCTTTTTCACTTAATAAAAATGCTTCATCTTCTGATCTAGGAACCACAATTTCACCTTCAGAAGATGTAAATATGACTTGAGACTCTTTAAAAGTTTTAAAGCATTGAATGATTTTGTCTAATTCTATATTTTCCATGATAATTAGGTTTAGTATTAAGATCAACGGGTATATATAACAAATAATATACTTGATAAGTTTAGTAAATAAATAAAAAAAGTGAGTCACCTCTTAAAGAAGTGACTCACTTTTATATATAGAAGTAAGTCTATTACTTCATAATAGTTTCCTCTCTGTCTGGTCCCATAGAAACCATTGTGATAGGAACACCAATGTAATCTTCAATGAATTTTACATACTCTAAAAGCTCTGTAGGAAGTTGTTCAAATGGAAGTTTTACATCCACTTCTTGATTCCATCCTTTTAAAGTAGTATAAACTGGCTCTTTAATATCTTCTAAATCGTAAGGTACTTCAGTTGTTGTAGTACCGTCTTTTAGAACATATTCAGTACAGATTTTGATCTCTTTGAAAGTATTCATTACATCTGCCTTCATCATAAATAATTCAGTAGCACCGTTAAGCATCACCGCATATTTTAAGATAGGAAGATCTAACCAACCACATCTTCTTTGACGACCTGTAGTAGCACCAAATTCGTGACCTAAGTTTTGTAAGTCTTCTCCAACTTGATCAAAAAGTTCTGTTGGGAAAGGACCTGAACCTACACGAGTACAGTAAGCTTTAAAGATACCAAAGATATTCTTTTGTGCATTTGGAGCAACACCTAAACCAGTAGAAGCACCTGCAGCAAAAGTAGTAGAACTTGTTACAAATGGATATGAACCAAAATCTACATCAAGTAAAGAACCTTGAGCACCTTCAGCTAATACTTTTTTCCCAGCTTTTAAAGCATCGTTTACAAAGTATTCGCTATTTACGAAAGTAAGTTTCTTTAAGAACTCAATAGCACTAAAGAATTCTTCTTCCATTGCAGGTAATTGCTCAGTGAAATCGAACTTATAGAAGTTTAAGATTTCAATGTGTTTAGCTTTTAATGCGTCGTACTTTTCTTGGAAGTTTTCAGCAAACAAATCACCAGTTCTTAAACCTACACGTGCAGACTTATCTTGGTAAGTAGGTCCAATTCCTTTTAAAGTAGAACCAATTTTCTGATCACCTTTACTCTTTTCATAGGCAGCGTCAAGCAATCTATGAGTAGGAATAATTAAGTGTGTTTTCTTAGAAAGTAGTATTTTTTCTCTAATTGAAAAACCAGCTGCTTCTAATTTCTCAATTTCTTCGCGGAAAATACGAATGTCAAGTACTACACCATTACCAATAATATTAGCTGTCCCCTCTTGGAAAACACCTGAAGGAATTTGGTGAAGTACAAACTTCTTACCATCGAATTCTAAAGTATGTCCTGCGTTGGGTCCACCTTGGAAACGTGCAACAACATCATACTTTGGAGCAAGGACATCGACAACTTTGCCTTTTCCTTCATCTCCCCACTGCATACCTAAAAGAATATCCATTCTTAATAGAATTATATTATAGTCCTGTATTAATTTTCAATAATAAATAATACAATTAACTACGGTTTAACCTTAGTAATTGCATTGCTTCTCCACGTCTAGTTACTGTTTGGAATACCTTATCTAGTTTCGTGATCTTTAACAACTTTGTTAGCTGTTCTGGCGGTGAAATTATTAACATTTTTCCATTATGTTGAGAAATGTCAGTATACAATCGCACAAGCATACTTAACCCACCACTGTTCATGTGATTAACCTCTGATGCATCCACTACAAAATCAATATTACCAGACTTCGTGAAAATTTTTGCATCTCGAATTAAAATTTTTTCTTTAGGTAATCCTAAATAATCTCCTTTTAACTTAATATTTATAATTTGATCATAAATAAAGAAGCTGTATTCCATATTTTTCTAGTTTTTAGTGAAAAACCTCACAAATATAACTTGAAGATAGTTAGGAAACTGTAATCAATTATAATTTTATCATAACTTCGGGGTTGAAAGTGTGTTTCTTTTAAAATAATAAGGAAAAAAAAGCATTTTTTATTAGTAGAACTATCAAAGTAAGGCGATGAATACATTTGGAAAAGCATTTCGAATCACAACTTTTGGCGAATCTCATGGCAGAGCGATCGGTGTAACAATAGATGGTTGTCCTGCGGGCGTACAATTTGACCTTGAGGAAATTCAAAATGAATTGGATAGACGTAAACCAGGTCAATCAAAAATTACAACACAAAGAAAAGAAGCAGATTCTGTAGAAGTTCTTTCAGGAGTTTTTGAAGGAGTTACAACTGGGACACCTATTGGATTACTAATTTGGAATCAAGATCAAAGAAGTAAAGATTATTCTCATATTAAAGATGTATTCAGACCTTCTCATGCTGATTATACTTACCATGCAAAATATGGTAATAGAGATTATAGAGGTGGAGGAAGAAGTTCTGCAAGAGAAACTGCAGCAAGAGTTGCAGGCGGAGCTGTAGCAAAACAGTTTTTAAATAGTTTAGGAATAAAGTTTAATGCTTATGTTTCTGAAGTAGGAGATATAAAAGTATCTGACGATTATTCTACTTTAGATTTTGCAGAAGTAGAAAAAAATATAGTTCGTTGTCCAGATGCTGAAAAGGCAGATGCAATGATAGAATTAATTGATCAAGTAAGAAAAGATAGAGATACCATTGGAGGTATAGTATCTTGTGTTATTTCAGGTGTACCTGCTGGTTTAGGTGAGCCTGTTTTTGATCGTTTAAATGCAGAATTAGGTAAAGCAATGCTAAGTATCAATGCTTGTAAGGGCTTTGAATATGGTAGTGGTTTTGCGGGAACTAAATTAAGAGGTTCTACACATAATGATGCTTTCTATGCTGATGATGCTGGGAAAATTAGAACAAAAACGAACTTATCAGGAGGTATTCAAGGTGGAATATCGAACGGTGAAGATATTTACTTCCGTACTGCATTTAAACCTGTTGCTACAATTATGGTAGATCAGGATTCTATTGATAAGGACGGGAATGAAGCTACAGTATCTGGAAAAGGACGACACGATCCATGTGTAGTTCCAAGAGCAGTTCCGATTGTAGAAGCAATGTCTGCTTTAACAATTGCAGATATGGTAATAAGAGCAAAAGGAAACAGATTAGATCAAATTCTTGATAAATAATTCAAGATAAAATATATTAAAAGACAAACTATTTCTATTTTGAAGTAGTTTGTTTTTTTATGGACAAAATTATTTTATATGAGAAATATAATCATATATCAGGCTTATGGAATGGAAGAAATTCTGAATGAATGTATAATGTCAATTCATTCCTTGTCGAAATATGACAATACAGTCGATCTAATTGTAATTTACACAGATAGTGTAAGTTATTTAGAACAACGATTACCTAAAAAGTATGAATATGATTTTAGGAAAATTACCCATGAGCAGCTTGTAAAGTGGAAAGGAGAATATTTATTTATTCATAGAGTTAAAATAAAAGTTCTTCTTGATTATTTAAATAGTTCGACTTTTGAGCAAGACTTTAACCTTCTTTATCTAGATACAGATACAATTTTTACTGAAAATTCGGATGTTATTTTTGAGAAAATAAATAACAATATCTTACTTATGCACGATGATGAAGGTGTTATTGTAGAGAATAAAAAAAATATTGTTCATAAAAAACTAACAAAATATTTAAAAGTCCGATTTAAGGAAAAAGGTGATTTTCCATTGAAACAAACAATGTATAACGCTGGAGTATTGGGCTTTAAAAAATCTGATAAAGAGCTATTAGATCAGGTATTATTATTTTCTGACAGTATTCATAAAAACAGGCAAACGCATGTTTCTGAACAATTTGCCTTTTCAGTTATTTTTTCTAACCAAAAAGATAGAGCTTTTGAACTGATAAAGCCTTTTATATATCATTATTGGAATTTTAAGGAATATAGAACTGTATTGAAAATATTTTTTGATAAATATCAGAATTCAGAAGCTATTTCAAACCATTTTGAAAAAATTGACCCAAGACCATTGCAAGAACCAAAATTAGCCTATGAAGCTTCTGGTTTCTTAAAGAAAAATATTAAAAAGCTATTTGGAAAATGGAAAATGCCTGATTATGAAATATAGGTAGCCATCATTTGAATAGCAAAAAGGGTTCTAGAAATTAATCTAGAACCCTTTTTTATATTTACTGATAATTAAATCAGAAATAATCAAAGATTAGTCTTCGAAGATGTTTACATCATTCAAGTCTTCAAATGCTTTCTCTAAACGAGTAATCATAGACTCTTCAGATACACGTAACCATTTACGAGGATCATAATATTTTTTGTTAGGCTCATCAGCACCTTCTGGGTTACCGATTTGACCTTGTAAATAATCATGGTATTTAGCATCGTATCCACGGATACCATCCCAAGTAGCCCATTGAGTATCTGTATCGATGTTCATTTTGATAACACCATAAGAAATACCTTCACGAATTTCTTCTAAAGATGATCCTGAACCACCGTGGAATACAAATTTCACAGGTTTTTTAGATTCAGTACCATGCTTCTCAACGATATATTTTTGAGAATCATCTAAGATAGATGGAGTTAACTTCACGTTACCTGGCTTATATACACCGTGAACGTTACCGAAAGCTGCAGCTACTAAGAATTTGTGATCAATTGCACCTAATTTTTCATAAGCGTAATCAACTTCAGAAGGTTGAGTGTAAAGACGAGAAGGATCAACGTCAGAGTTGTCAACACCATCTTCTTCACCACCAGTGATACCTAATTCGATCTCAAGAGTTTGACCTAATTTAGCCATACGCTCGAAGTATTTTCCAGAAATTTCCATGTTCTCTTCGATTGGCTCCTCAGAAAGGTCAATCATATGAGATGAGAATAAAGGCTTACCTTTTTCTTTCATGTACTCTTCAGACGCGTCTAATAAACCGTCGATCCAAGGAAGTAATTTTTTAGCACAGTGGTCAGTGTTTAAGATTACACGAGCACCATAAGCTTCAGCTAATTCATGAACATGCTTTGCACCAGCGATTGCACCAGCGATTGCAGCAGCTTGACCTTCACCTTTAATGCCTTTACCAGCATAGAATGAAGCACCACCGTTAGAGAATTGAATAATAACTGGAGCTTTTAATTTAGCAGCAGTTTCCATTACAGCGTTTACTGAGTTAGAACCAACACAGTTTACTGCAGGAAGTGCAAAACCTTTTTCAAGAGCATACTGATATACTTTCTCTACGTCCTCACCAGTGATAACACCTGGTTTAATGTCGTTAATGTTAAAAGACATAATATTATTTTGAATAATTTGTGATAGCATGCATAAACTACTTATGCAAATTTGCAGCACAAATATACAACAAGTATATCGATTATGGTAGTCCGATTTTGGTGACTTTAGTAATATTAATTTACCTATAATTATCAGTTAAAATATTAATTTGATAAAAAAGCGAATCTTATTTGTGAATATTTATAATTATTTAGGCTTTTGCAAAAATGGCCTATATACATGTAACAGTAGAGGTTAAAGCCGAAAAAATAGAAAAAAATAGAAAAAAAAGTATGCTAACATACTAATAGACTTTTGTTGTCTTATGTTTATGAATATCTTTACGATCCAAATGTACATTTAGTGTGTACATAGATTTTTATTTCTACACACAGTATAGAAGTTTCCTATGGCTTGGTTCAAAAGAAAGGAACAGGGGATACAAACCCCTACCAGTGAAAAGAAAGATTCACCAGACGGTCTTTGGTATAAAACAAACCAAGGCAAGATCATACATATGCAGGAGTTACGTGAGAATGCCTACGTATGCCCTGATGATGAATTTCATGTCAGAATTGGTTCAAAAGAATATTTTGAAATCATTTTTGATCAAAATAAATTCGAAGAATTAGATGCAAATATGACTTCAGGAAATCCTTTAAGTTTTAAGGATAGCAAAACTTATGAAGATCGTATTGCTGCTAGTCAGAAAAAGACAGACCTAAAAGATGCTTGTAGAACAGCAGTAGGTAAAGTAAACGGCTTAGACTTAGTTATAAGCTGTATGGACTTTAGCTTTATTGGTGGTTCTATGGGTTCTGTTGTAGGTGAGAAAATTGCTAGAGGTATTGATCACGCATTGGCTAATAAAATGCCCTTCCTAATGATCTCTAAATCTGGTGGTGCACGTATGATGGAAGCAGGTTTCTCATTAATGCAAATGGCAAAAACTTCTGCTAAATTAGCATTACTTGATGAAGCAGGTTTACCTTACATCAGTTTATTAACAGATCCAACAACAGGTGGTGTTACAGCATCGTATGCTATGCTAGGCGATTTAAATATTGCTGAACCTGGTGCATTAATTGGTTTTGCAGGTCCTCGTGTAATTCGTGAAACAATCGGTAAAGATTTACCTAAAGGTTTCCAGAGTGCTGAGTTCTTACAAGAGCAAGGCTTTGTGGATATGATTGTTAATAGAAGAGAATTAAAAAGAAAATTAACTACAATTTTGAAGATGCTTCAAAACTAAAAGTTAATTAACTAAATATAAAGTCCTCAGAATTGAAAACTTAGTTCTGAGGACTTTTTTTTGTTCAAAACTTTGAGGAACTTTAGCATTCATTTTTTGATTGATAAAGATCCTATTTAGGAGTAAAATAAATATGCGTCAGGATACTACAAAAAAGAACGTCGATTGGCTTACCGTTTTTTTATACATCACAATGGTTATTGTTGGATGGTTAAATATATATGCGGCGGTTTATCAACCTGATGCTCCAACAAGTATTTTTTCTTTAAGCTTAAATTCTGGAAAACAGTTAATGTGGATTGGTGGTGCTGCAATTATTGCAACCTCTATCATGCTAATTGATTTTAAGTTCTTTAATACATTCGCTTACCCAATATTTGGTGTTACATTAATTGCCTTGTTAGGGGTTTTAATTATAGGACACTCTGCAGGAGGTAATACATCTTGGTTTAAAATAGGCTTTATACGTATTCAACCCTCAGAATTTGCAAAATATGCATTGGCATTAGCCTTAGCAAGGTATATAGATAATCCAACAGTTAAAATTGATAAGCCTTCGGGTCTATTGGCAGCCTTAGCAATTATCGGTTTACCTACTGCATTAGTTATGCTGCAAAAAGATACTGGTTCTGCAATGGTTTTTAGTGCCTTTATTCTTATGCTTTATAGAGAGGGATTGCCAGATTGGATTATGACATTAGGACTATGGGCAATATTCTTATTTATAATGGCTTTGGTACTTTCTGAGACTATAATAATGATATCTCTAGGCTTATTAGTGGTGTTATGTATATCATATATTGTTTATAAAAAGAAAAATAAATCTCTCATTTTATTAGTCACTACAATTGGTGTGGTCTCTTTCTTATTTACAGAAGGAATTGACTACATTATGTATGATGTAATGCGCCCCCATCAAAGAAAAAGAATAGAAGTTTTAGTAAACCCAAATATTGATCCTTTAGGTGTTGGTTATCAAGTAACACAATCTAAAATTGCTATTGGTTCTGGAGGATTAGTAGGAAAAGGGTTCTTAGAAGGTACTCAAACTAAGTTTAACTTTGTTCCTGAGCAAAGTACCGATTTTATTTTTTGTACTATTGGAGAAGAGCATGGTTGGATAGGCAGCCTTGTAACGATAGGGTTATTTGCTGCTCTTATTATTAGGTTAATCATTTTGGCAGAAAGGCAGAAATCTAGATTTGCTAGGGTGTACGGTTACAGCGCCGCCTGTATTTTCTTTATTCACTTTATGATTAATATGGGAATGACGATAGGAATATTTCCAGTAATTGGTATTCCCTTACCATTCTTTAGTTATGGAGGATCGTCTCTTTGGGCATTTACACTATTATTATTTACGTTTATCAAACTAGATAGTCATAGATCTCAGATGTTAAGTAGATCTTAGATACTATTGTTTATATGACAGTAAAGGCAGTAAGAGAATTTATTTCTTTTACTGCCTTTATTATTTATTCTGAAAATTATTAACACTGATAGCTTATTCTTCAAGAATTTTTTTATTGTAGAGAAGGAAACCAATATTTAGTAAAAACATATAGTTATAATCTTCTTCATTATAATGGCTTACAGAGCAACTTATTGGTCCTATTGGACTACTATAAATTAAGGATCCAGAAAGAGCATAGTCCATATAATCTTTATCAAAGAAATCATGTTTTACAACGGTTACGTCAACGCTATTATTACTTTCATAAGATACATTAGATGAAAAGAAATGACCTTCTAGCTGTAACCGTACACTTTCTCCAACTATATTTTTGATGATTTTAGCACCTCCTGCTATAAAGTTTGGCCCTTTAAATCCCTCTGTAAATAGAGATCTGGAATCAAACAATGGATAATATGCAGGTGCGTTTGCTAGAGAAGTAGATTTTGTAATAGAATTCTGATAGTTTGAAGCAACAGCATGACCTCTTATACCTAAAGTAAAAAACTTAAAGGGAAAGTATTGTTCATATTGTACCTGAATCATTTCCCAAGGATTATAAAAATCACTTGTTATTGGGGTACCTACATAAATTTTAAATTTATTGTCACTTAAAATAGCTTTTGCAGAAGCTTTTAGGCGTTTTCCGGTAGTTGGAAAAGTAGGGTTATTTAAACTATTCATTTCCCATGTAGCACCAAAAGTCCAACCTGAAAGCTGCTCTTCTCCAATAATATCAATAGGTAATGAAATATCATTAGAATCATTCTCTAAATATACTACTTGATCATATTTGTCTGTGTTCCAGAAATAGCCACCAAACATTGTAACTTTAGATTTTCTGCCGGTAGCTGTACTTGCTTTGATACCAGCATAATTATCTGCTCTGTATACATCTAATCGCTCTCTAGGTTCAAAAATTAATTCGCCTGCATTACCATAATTCCACCTATTTAAAATGTATTCTCCGCCTATAGAGAAAGGCAGTGCCTTTGCATACATTGTTTCAACTTCTGCTTTAATAGAACTATAAAATGCCCCTGCAAATGCATTTACTCTAATCGTTTTTAATGATTTCCTAAATACACTTAGTTGAGCATTTAAATAAGCTTGACCGATATTTCTTGAAGCGATATTACCACCTACACCTACCCTAATTTTTTTATTAGGAGTCACATCAATATGTAATCGAGGTTTATAATCTAAAGTATCATAATAGAAATAGGCATCAATATCACTAAAATAATTATTTGATATAAGCATATTATATCGTTCCAAAAGATGTTCTATTGAAGTATCTTTTCTTCTATTTGGTTTAATAATGTTTCTTACAAAAACACGTTGCCCAAAGTTTAAGTCATCACTTAATTCAACAAAAGAAATATCTTCTACTGTAGGGTCATATAATTTTTTGAATTCTGATTTTTTTGGTTCAACTCTTGGGTTGTCTCCGTATTTTTCTTTAATGAATTCAATTTGAGATTGTGCATAATTGTACCCAATGCTCATTAGTGTATCAACAGGAGTAAAATCAGCAGAAGAAAAAGCATCAACAGGTACGCCTAGATAGACATCTTTTAATGAGTCAATTTCTTCTGGGTAGGTATTATTCATGATAATGTATTTAAGTACATTACCTTTTACCATTATATCATCATTCTCATACGGGTACTCTTCAATCATGTCATGAGCCCCTAAATTTACAGCAATAACCATATCGGGGTTGAAGTCTTCTTTCATAACATCGACAGGGATATTGTTGTAAACACCTCCATCGAATAGGTATTTACCATCAATTTTAACAGGTCTAAAAGCAAGAGGTACAGCCATAGATGCTCTCATTGCTCTTTCTACAGATCCAGACTTTATAGTAACCGCCTTTCGTTCAAAGATGTCACTGCCTATACATCTAAATGGAATCTGAAGACTATCAAAATTATAATGTGATTCATAAGATGCCTTGTAGAGTCTTGCAGACAATGCAAAATTTAATGAAGCATCTTTTACGATTGTTGGATCCCAAGAAACATCATAATTTGAATCGAGTTCAATATTAAAATTAACCCACTCAGCACCTTTATCCTGTTTACCGAAGTAATATTCATCTGCTGGATCAATTTGCCCTGATACCCAAACTTGAAATTGAGGGTCCCTTAAAAATGCTTCTAACTCATCTGTTGTATATCCGGCGGCATAGAAACCACCTACTATTGCCCCCATTGATGTACCAGCGATATAATCAATAGGTATACCGTTCTCTTCTAATACTTTTATTACTCCAACGTGAGCTATTCCTTTAGCACCACCACCACTTAAGACAAGGCCCACGGTTTTTCGTCCCTTATTATGACTGACTTCTGAAAGAGAATCAGTAAAAGAGTGCTGCCCAATACAAAATGAATTGGTCATTACTATTAGTAGAAAAAGAAGGGTTGTTTTGATGATATGCATAGTTAAAAAAAAATCCTTGTTGGTGAAACTACCAACAAGGATTCAGAAAAAATAATTTTCACTTAAAAAAAATTAAATTTTAAATGCAGATTTGATTTTATCTACATAGTCTAATTTTTCCCAAGTAAAGAATTCAACTTCTTTTTTCTCTGTAACAGTAGTACTTACTTTCTTACCGTTATTTTCAGAAACTTCTGTAGAGTTGATTTCCACTTCTTTAGTATATGGAGCTTGACCCATGTGACCGTAAGCAGCAGTAGGTAAGAAGATTGGGTTAGTTAAACCTAATCTTTTTACAATTGCACTAGGACGCATGTCAAATATTTTCTCAATTTCTTTACTGATTTCAGCATCGGTCATATCAACTTTACTTGTTCCGTAAGTTGTTACGTTTAACGAAACAGGCTCAGAAACACCAATTGCATATGCAACTTGTACTAATGCTTCGTCGGCTACACCTGCAGCAACAAGGTTTTTAGCAATATGTCTTGATGCATAAGCTGCAGATCTATCTACTTTAGAAGGGTCTTTACCAGAAAAAGCACCACCACCATGAGCACCTTTACCACCGTAAGTATCAACAATTATTTTACGACCAGTTAACCCAGCGTCGCCATGAGGACCACCAATAACAAATTTACCAGTAGGGTTAATGTGGAAGATTGTATCAGCATCTATTAATTCTGCAGGAATAACTTTATTAATTACATGCTCTTTAATATCTGTAGCAATTTGACCTAAAGCTACATCATCAGATACACCAGGGAATTCATCATGTTGTGTAGAAACAACAATAGTATGTACTCTTTTTGGAGTATTATCTTCGTTATATTCAATAGTAACCTGAGCTTTAGCATCAGGACGTAAGTAACCAATTAAATCAGTATGATTCTTACGTATTTCCGCTAATCTTTTTACAAGGCTATGAGAGAAAGCTAGTGCCATTGGCATGTACTCTTCTGTCTCTTTTGTAGCATAACCAAACATCATTCCTTGGTCGCCAGCACCTTGTTCTTTATCTACACCTTCGCCAACATTTACACCTTGAGCAATATCAGGTGATTGACTATGTAAAGCTACTTGTACACCACATGAGTGAGCAGCAAAAGAATAGTCTTCTTTATCGTATCCTATTTTATTGATAGTATCTCTAACAACATCAGGAATTTCAACATATGCTTTTGTAGTTACTTCTCCAGCAATCACTGCTAAACCTGTAGTAACCATAGTTTCGCATGCAACTCTAGATTTAGGATCTTGAGTAAGCATTGCGTCTAATATTGCATCAGAAATTTGATCTGCAATTTTATCTGGGTGTCCTTCAGAAACGGATTCTGATGTAAATAAATATGTCATATTATATAAAATTCGTAATCTTATTTAAACTTAATGTTCCATTGTGTGATGTAAGCACTTGTCTTGGCATCTGGAATCTTACCTATATATTCGACCTCAGAAGAACCAAGGCGATTTATTTCATAAGACTTAATCGTCTTAATTTCTCTATTTAAATACCAATGGTAAGAATAAGAGGCTGAATCAATCGCATTTATCATGGTCTCCTGAGATTTAGAAGAGGTTGGTAAATGAGATGTGATCAGTTGTTTCCAGTTAATATTCTGTTTCCATTGTGCTTTTCTTTTGCGAATTTTGAGGTATTCTATTTCTTTCTGACCGTCAATTTTAGATAGAGCAGAGTTTAAAGCTGCAATATCAACAAAAGCGAAACGTATGCCCATTTTCCAATCAACCGAGTCTAAAGTTGCTTTACAGTCATAAATACCAGGAATAGCATTTAGATCATCAGTAATTAATTGTAATGGTCTATTAAACTTATTGACAGAAAAGATGTGTTGCCCTTCATCATTTCTATATGTTGAAATAATATTTAAAAGCTCTTTACTTTCACTGAAATCAAACATAAAAGAGTAATCTCCTTTGTTATCTTTCATTATTTGTAACTTTTCATTTAGTTCAAAGCAACTTGTTAAAGTTAATAAGCTACAAAAGAGTAAAATTCTAAATATCAAAATCAATAAATGTCCAATTAGTTTAATAATTAAAAGGCATTACTTATTTGATTAGCATGAGGACATGAAAATGCCTCTTTTTGTCATTTTAGGAGATAAACTCATCTTTTCTCGAACACCTTCGAGTTGGGAATTAGCACCTTGCTATGGAGAGCGCAGGTTGCCAAGACGTTATAGGGCCCAGTCCCTCTGCCTTTCTTGATAAGTATTGCGATTGCAAATATAGATAATTGAAAGAAAGATTAGCTATTTATTATCAATCTTTTTCAATTCTTATTCTTAGTTATTCCATATCCCACAAAAAAGAACGAAGTCTCTTGCTATCTTTTGATACTATTTTTCCATAATTCAGATTTCTCCAAATTTCAAACAGATTTGAATACTACGTTTGTAATGAACTTATTAACCTCATCTGTTTATGAATAAAAAAATAGCATTCATTTTTTCAATACTTTCTTTCGTTCTTTTTACATCTGTATTTGCAAACGACCCTTTAAAACAAGGGTCAATTTCTGGAAAAGTGACAGAATCTGAGACAAATCAGATAGTAGAATATGCCACAGTAAGTGTATTTGAAAAAGTATCTCGAAAATTAATTGGCGGTACAATTACTTCTGCTGAAGGTGTGTTTCAAATTAAAAATATTCCAGAAGGTCTATATACTGTTGAAATTACTTTTATAGGATTTCAGAAAACTGTTATTGATGACGTAGAGATATCTAAAACATCATCTTCTAAGAATTTAGGAAATGTAGTACTTTCTACTGATGCTGAGGTATTAGATGCTGTTGAGGTTGTAGGAACAAAAAATTCTATTCAGTATGATATTGATAAAAAGATAGTAAACGTGGGAACTCAGTTTGCATCTATGTCTGGTACGGCTGTTGATATTTTAGAGAATTTACCTTCTGTTTCTGTAGATGGAGATGGAAATGTAAGTTTAAGAGGGTCTTCAGGATTTACAGTTTTAATTGATGGTAGACCATCTGTATTAGATGCTTCTGAAGCTCTACAACAAATTCCTGCAAGTACTATTGAAAATATTGAATTAATAACGAACCCTTCTGCAAAATATGATCCAGATGGTACTGCCGGTATTATTAATATTATTACTAAAAAGAATAAGCTAGAAGGTGTTAATGGCGTTTTTAATGTAAATGGTGGTATGTATGGCCGTGTAGGTGCTGATTTCCTGCTTAACTTTAAAAAGAAGAAGTGGAATTATTACATCGGAGCAAACTACAATAAACGTCCAGGGCCTGGCTCTTATAAATCTGAACGAATTACAAATTCAAATGATACAGCTTCTTATGTAATTTCTGAAGGAGATAGAGAGCGTACTTTTGAAGTTGCTGGTATTCAAGGTGGGGTTGAATATGCTATTTCGGATAATGATTTCATCAAATTTTCTGGTAGAATAGGTGACTTTAAAATGTATGGAGGAATGGATGCTGATTTTTATGAGTATCAAAGAATTGGTGGTGGTGAAAACCCGATAAATGAAAATAGATACATTAGTAGCGAATATTGGGAAAGAGGCGGATTGTATTATTCTGCAAACTTAAACTATCAACATAAATTTGCTAAAAAAGGACACGTTCTTGATGCTCAAGTAGATTATGGCGGACGTGATATGACAGAGAGTTCTAAAAACGAATTATACCAAAAAGATAGTAATGGAAATGTGGCAGAAACACCTTCAAGTGGGCAACGTTCTACAGAAATTGGACCGGGTGGAAGATTAAGAGCCAAAATAGATTATACTTTACCAATTGGAGCAACTGACAAAATAGAGGCAGGGTGGCAAACACGCTTGAATAAAAGTGAAGATGTAAATGAAGTTTACAATTATGATGTGGCTACTGGAGATTATATTTTTGCACCTGACTTTAGTTTTACAACTCAATACACCCAAACTATTCATTCTCTTTATGGTACTTACGCTGGTAGAATTGGAAAATTTGGCTACCAAGGTGGTTTAAGAGCGGAGTACACAGGGAGAAACATTAACTTAAAAGGACAAGAAGAAGACTTTCCTGTTGACCAATGGAACATTTTTCCAACAATTCACTTATCTTATAATCTTCCTAAGGACGATCAATTAATGTTGAGCTATTCTCGCAGAATTGAACGTCCTAGGGGGTATTATTTAGAGCCATTTGTAACTTGGCAAGATGCCTTTAACGTAAGACGAGGTAACCCTGCTTTATTACCTGAAAATATTGATTCTTTTGATTTTGGATACCTAAAAAATCTAGGAGATAAAGCAACTGTATCTTTAGATTCTTATTACCGAATGACTCACAATAAGATTGAACGTGTACAAAGTGTGTATGAAGAAGGAGTAATATTACATACCTATGAAAATGTAGGTACTGATTATGCATTAGGACTAGAACTTTCTTTAAATTTCCAACCATTTACTTGGTGGACCATGGATATAATGGGTAACCTATATGATTACAGAGTAGAGGGAGAGTTAGAAGGAGAAAGCTTTGATCGTCAGAGTTTAAACTGGAGTAGTCGTTTTAACAATACATTTAAGTTAGGAAAAGGGACTTCTATTCAAGTAAATAATAGATATACTGGTGAAACAGTGACGGCTCAGGGTAGAAATGAAGGTTACTTTATGATGACTGCAGCTGTAAAGCAGAGCTTATTGAAAAGAAAATTATCACTTACAGTTTCTATGAACGATGTTCTTGGTACTGCAAGAAGAAAAAGTTACTCAGAAGGTATAGGTTTTAATAATTATACTGAAGATTTTAGATATCCTCATGTAGTTACTGCAACTTTAACGTATAGATTGAATAACTTTAAGCCATCTCGTAGAGGTGGTGATGGTGGTGGAATGGATTTCTAAAAATCTATTACTATCAAAATTATTGAATAAAATATAAGTGGATGAAATTATTGTTGATAGAAGACAATGAAGCATTATCAGAAGGGGTAATATCTGCATTTAAAGACCAGAAAATTAGCATTGAGTGGGTAAGTACACTCGAAGAGGCTAGGGATAAAATTGGTGTTTATGAATACGATATCTTAGTGGTAGATCTAGGTTTACCAGATGGTAATGGTTTGGATATTGTCAAACTAATCAAACAAGTTGATCCAAATGCTGGAGTCCTTATCGTTACTGCTAGAGATAGTATAGACGATAAGGTACTTGGGCTAGATCTTGGTGCTGACGACTACATTACAAAGCCATTTCATATGGCAGAATTAATAGCTAGAGTTCGTTCTCTTTTCAGAAGAAAAAAATTTAAAGGGAGTAATGATATTATAATCAAGGAATTGAAAGTAGATATTTTATCTAAAAATGTTTCTGTCAATAATATTCCCTTAGAACTCACTAAAAAGGAGTATGATTTATTGATCTACTTCCTTTATAATAAAGATAAAATGCTTACAAAAGAGAATATTGCAGAGCATTTGTGGGGCGACCATGTTGACCAAGCCGATAGCTTTGACTTTATTTATTCTCACATAAAAAACTTACGAAAAAAACTTCAGAAATCTGGTGGTGTAGATAGAATAAAATCTGTTTATGGCATGGGATATAAGTTTTCCACTTCTCTATAATTATGAGTAACAAGAAGACATTTAATTTACTATCAAGAATTACGTTTTTCTATTTAATATTTACATTGGTTGTCTTTTTGTTTAATGCAAAATTCTTAACAAGAGAAGCCGATGAGTTTATTGACTCAGATCTGAATAGGCGTTTTGGCTGGTTAGAGAAAAAAGCAAAGTATCTACTAGAAGAAGGTATGTCTCCAGACTCTATCATAGGTCATAATATTACAAAAATCAAAGAAGTTTCTAAACGTTGTAAGAAGACAGAATACCCTGTAAATGAAGATATAACAGTATTTCATGAAGATATTGAGCGTAATCTTATCCATAGAAAAAGAATTTCTTTAATAGAAGCCAATGGCAAAATTTATAGAATAGAAATGGATAGAGAGGTTCAAAATTATTATTATTTTAGAGATGATATTTTTGAATATGTCGTTCCCTCATTTATCGTTTTAATTATTCTAACAGTAACATTTAACTATCTTCTTTCTGGTTACTTCTTACAATCTTTTAGACGAATTCTAGAGCAAATGCAACGCTTTAAAGTAGGTTCTGCAGATAAGATTGAAAAAGTAGAAACATCTACTTCTGAATTTGTTGAAATGCAAAATCTATTTACAAATATGGTGAAGAGGATTGATGCAGATTATAATCATCTAAAAGAGTATACAGAAGATATTGCACACGAGATACAAACACCTTTAGCAATTATTAGAAATAAGGCAGAAACACTAATGATCTCTGAGGAACTTGAAGAAAAAGATGCCCGTGTGATTAAAACTATTTACGACGAAGCAAATCACCTTTCTAGATTGGGGACAACACTTAACTTAATCACAAAGATTGAGAATGGAGAGTTTACCGATATACAAGAAATCAAAACCGAAGCAGAAATAAATAAACAAGTAGAAGCCATAGAAGAATTGGCTAGCTTGAAATCCTTATCAATAGAAAAGAATTTACTTTTCACTCATACTTTAACTATCGATCCGTACCTTTTTGATATCATTTTAAAGAATCTACTTAAGAATGCAATTAGGTATGGATCTAATGAGGGTCCCATTAAAATAAAGACGACAGAAGTCTCTTTTTCAATTAGTAATTATGGTGCACCACTAACTATTCCAGAAGATCAACTGTTTAAACGTTTTATAAAAGGAAATTCATCTTCTCAATCTTTAGGTTTAGGATTAGCATTAGTACATAAAATATGTAAAGTAAGTGGTTTAACTATTTCGTATAAATATGAACATAGGCAACATATTTTTACAGTAGAGGCATAAAAAGTGGGTAGGTTTTTGGAGGAGATTAACAGACTGACTAATTTAAATTATTAGAACTGAAAAACATCTCATCAAATCTTATTTATGAAACGTCTGATTGGTATTATCTTAGGTACTCTTGTTATTGCGAGCATTTATATTTTTAGCAATTTAGCACTGTTTTCATCAAAGCAGTCTAAGGTAGAAATAATACCTAAGGCACATGTAAATAAAGATGCTGCTAAACATTTATCAGAAGCGATTAAGATTAAAACAATTTCTTATGATGATCCAGCTGCGTTAGATTCAGCTTCATTTTTTCAGTTTTTAGCCTTTCTAAAAGAAACTTACCCAAATTCTTTTAAAACAACTACACACCATCTGTTTGGTAGGTTTACAATGCTTATTGAATGGAAAGGAAGTAACCCCAGTTTAAAACCGATCATTTTAATGTCGCATTATGATGTGGTTCCCGTTCCAGAAGAAAATAAATTTGAATGGAAAGAAGATCCTTTTGGAGGTGTAATAAAAGATGGGTTAATATGGGGTAGAGGTGCTATTGATGATAAAGTTGGTGTAATTGGTATTTGCGAAGCAGTAGAAAACCTTATTATATCTGGGTTTAAACCAGAGCGCACTATCTATCTATCTTTTGGTCATGATGAAGAAGTGATGGGAGTAAATGGGGCAAGTCAAGTAGCACATTATTTAAAACAAAAAGGAGTAGAAGCTGAGTTTGTTTTAGATGAAGGTGGATATATAACGCAAGGGTTAGTACCTGGAATGTCGCAAGATGTTGCTTTAATTGGTACTACAGAAAAAGGATATTTAACGTTAGAACTATCAACAAAAATAGAAGGAGGTCATGCTTCTATGCCAAAGCCAGAAACAGCAATTGACGTAATTAGTAAAGCGATTACAAATATTAAAAAAAATCCATTTCCATCTTATATCTCCCCTCCACTAAGAAACTTTATTGATTATGTTGGCCCAGAAATGCCGTTAGGTTTTGAGATTGTGTTTTCTAATGCAGACTTATTAGAACCTGTTTTGATGAGTGTTTATGAAAAATCGCCCTCATCAAATGCTTTGGTACGTACTACTGTTGCACCAACCATCATTCAAGGTGGAGCAAAGAATAATGTATTACCAACTCATGCAAAAGCAGTTTTAAATATTAGAATACTTCCTGGAGAAAGTATTGATTATGTATATGAGTATATCAAAGAATCTATAAACGATGATAAGGTACATTTACGTATTTTGAATAAATCAGAAGCAGCAATAGTTTCTGATGTAAATTCTCCTAATTACATCACTTTAGATAAATCAATCAAACAAATTTTTGGAGATATTGTTATATCACCATATATCATGATTGCCGCATCAGACTCTCGATATTTTACAGAGATTTCATCAAATGTATATCGTTTTTGCCCTTTTCATTTAAATAAAAAGAATTTAAAAACGTTTCATGGAACGAATGAAAGAATAGGTGTAGAAGAGTTTAATAATGCGATAAGATTTTACGCTCAATTGATTAAGAATTCAACTAAATAATAGAAGTTATTAGTTCACTAGATTTAAGTTTAAACCAATTTTTTAGAACCACATTATTATCATTACTGCTTACATGTAGTGTATTAATTGGTAATGCACAAGAAATACAATGGGCCGGGAAGGTTATTGATAGTTCATCATTACGTCCTGTTGGTTTTGCACACCTTACTTTATTAAGTAGCGGTGATGGAACTTCTACTGATGAAAAAGGGAAGTTTATAATAAGTATATCGTCTGATACAGTTACTCTAGAAATTTCTTGTTTAGGATATGCTTCCAAACTGATAAAGTTAGATACACTAGATAGAAAAGAATCTTTGATCTACCTCGATAAAGCTGCACATCAATTAGAAGAAGTAGTTGTAGGAAGAAGAGGATACGAAAATCCAGCTTGGGAAATTATCAGGTTGGCAATGAAAAACGCTGATACGCATAATTTTCAAGGTCAAGAAGATTTTCAGTACCAATCTAAAATGCGCACAAACATTTTTTTAGCAGATATAAATAAGGAGTTTACTGAACGTAAATTAATCGCCTCTGCAATTAAAAGAATGGAGGCAATAGATTCTCTTAAAAAAGATGATAACGGAAAACCTCTTATTCCAATGTACGTGTCTCATTCTGAACAGAAAGTGAGTTACAATGCGAAAGGAAGAGCAGAAGATAGGGATCAATTTTATTACAAAGAAGCTTTTTTAGGACCTGAGTTTGAAAACCAATTTAAAGAAGGGTTAGATAATGAGAAGACTACTGTAAATTTTTATCAGCATTGGTTACGGTTTTTAAGGTATGATTTTGCATCGCCATTAAATCCTAGTTTTAAAAACTTCTATGATTTTGAATTAGTTACCTACGAAAAAATAGATAAAGATTGGTGCTATAAAATCAATTACATACCTCGAAGAGAGAATGACCAAACTTTTGGTGGTACTATTTGGATAACTGATGAGGAAAAGGGATTTGCTATTAAAAAAGTATATGCCGAAATAGGTCGGAAATCACCCTTAAATTTTATTGATAGTATTACAGTTGAGCAGAAAATGGCTCCTTTAGATACTACTCAAATATGGTTTCCTTACCAACAGAATATAAAATTGTGGGTAGGAGGGAAATTGAAAGAAAACTGGCAGAAATTTTTAGTAGATATTGAAACTGAAAATACCTTTATTACACAAGATTCTACCATAAATTTTGAAGAAGTAGATACCACTACTTTTGCAATGATTGATACTGTAAAGCAAATGCCCACTGTTAAATCTGCAGCAAAAATAGCAGACATAGCGGTTACAGGATATTATAGGATGGGAGGATTTGATTTCGGACCATTAACTGTTTTATATGCACAAAATAATGTAGAAGAACATAGAATTCAGGTAGGAGGTTTAACAAACACACAATGGAATAAGAATTTAATTGGTGGAGGGTATGTTGCATATGGTACAAACGACCAAGAATGGAAGTGGGGAGCAATGGCAAAGTATATTCTTAACCACGATACATGGACATTTTTATATGCAAGAGCACAACATTCTTTACAGAGGCTAGGAGCTGGAATTACCTATCCAGGTCAAGATCCTTATTTATGGATTTCTCAAGCTTGGGGTACATACTCTAACCCTTATTATTTAGATGAAGCTAAACTTATTGCAGGTACATATATAAGTGAGGGAATTCAACTTAGAGGGCAATTTACCTATAAAGACGAAAACTATTTTGCAACAGAATTAACAGATACTCTCGCATTTTCTAATATAACAACTGCAGAAATAGGAGGATCAATAATTTTTGATTTTGGTAAACGGTATGTTTCTAGTAGACATCTAAATAGATATGTTGCAGCAAACGGAAAGTTACCAACAATTTCTTTGAGTTATCAACGTGGGTTACCAAGTGTTTTAGGGGCAACAGATAGCTATCATAAAGTAGAATTTAATTTAAGTCACCGTTTTAAATTAGGTACAATTGGTAGGTTAGATTATGGAATATCTTCTGGTTGGACACCTTCTACAGTGCCTTTTCCACTCTTATTTGTACATAGAGGAAATAATCTACGCTATATCTACAGTGGCTCTAGTTATAACCTTATGGGTTTTGGAGAGTTTATGAGCGATCAATATGCTAGTATCAGAGTATTTCATCATTTTGAGGGTTTAGTACTTAATAGACTCCCATTATTAAAGAAGTGGAATGCCAAAACGTTTGTTCTTTCTAATATTTTATGGGGAAGTGTTTCTGATGCAAATCAAACAGCCAATGTAAATCCATGGGATGAGAACAGTACTTCTTTTGGAAGTTTAGATCCTTCTACACCTTATGTAGAAGTTGGTGGAGGAGTTGAGAATATATTTAGAATGGTAAAAGTAATGTTTATCTATAGAGCTACCTATCAAGAAAATGCATCACGTAAGTACGGAATTATGTTTGCGTTTTCCCCTGAGTTTTGATTACTTTACTTTCGCTAAAAAAAAACTCAAATAATAATTAATAAAGTTTAAACAACAAGTGATTTTTAAGGTTTATATTAGAGTTAAATTATAGCTTTCTTTCTCTCTATTAAAATGATAAACTTACAACGACTCAATATGGACAATTCTTGGTTTATTGAGTTTGATACCATAAAATTATTAGTTGATCCTTGGCTTCAAGGAACAGAAATAGACTTCTTCTCTTGGTTTAACATGCAGTGGCATCGAACTCCACCGTTGGCATTTGATAATGTACCGAGTTATGATGCTGTATTAATCACACAGAAATATCCAGATCATTTTCATAAGGAAACTTTACTTAAACTTCAGCCAAAAGTAATTATTGGTCCAAGAAGCATTGCAAAAGACGTACAAAAAATATTACCTCAAACAGCATTTCTTCCTTTAGATAAAAAAGTAAATAAAATTACCATAAAAGAGGTTGATATACATTTTTTACCAACACGCAGAGCTATAGATCCCATTTATGATTGCTTTGTTTTAGATGATGGTAAAGAGAGTGTTTATTTCGCAACTCATGGTTTTTCTTTAGATCAAAAACATAAAGACCAACTTGCGGGAGTAAGTGATTGTAAACTATTAATTACACCTTTTAATTTATATAAGCTTCCTTTCTTTTTAGGTGGGGTTGTTTCGCCAGGAATAGATGGAGTAAAAACGCTTTTTGATCAGATACAACCTAAAGTGATAGTACCAACACACGATGAGGACAAACATGCAAAAGGGTTAGTCACATTTTTCGCAAAAGTAGTGCGTGCAGTACCAACAGATCAATTAAAAGCATTGCCTTGGCTTTCGTCAACCTATCAACCTTTAGATCATTATAAACTAACAACAATCTCATGAATAAGAAACAAATTGCTCTTCTAGAAATTACAGTCATTTATTTTATAGTGGCTGTAGGTGGTTATTCTGCTTTTCAATATTTTAAAGAGAAACCGCTAGTATTACGTATGTTATATGCAGATTTAGCAATGACAGTGGTAACGTATATGTTTTCTGTAATTAAGAAAAATAGCAGTGTATATGATGCGTATTGGAGCGTTATTCCATTCTATTTTATTCTTCAATATTTTTATCTATTCGATGGAGCAGATTGGTCAGCACCTCAATGGATATGTGCTATTGTAGTTAGTTTATGGTCTTGGCGACTTACATTAAGTTGGGCAAGAGGTTGGTCTGGATGGGAGCACGAAGATTTTAGATATGTAAGTTTCAGACATCAGTTTAAGGCATTCTTTCAACCTATAAATTTCTTAGCCATTCATTTATATCCAACATTAATAGTTTTTGCTAGTATGTGGGGACTTCAATGGGTTTATGAAGCAGGTATTTTAGAAATTGGATGGTTGTTTTATTTAGGAGCAGCAACAGCTTTTGTAGGGACTATTTTTGAATATTTAGCGGACAATGAACTTGCTAAATTTAGGTTAAGACCTAATAAGAAAAAAGACGATATTTTAAGAACGGGAATTTGGGCTAAATCAAGAAATCCTAATTATTTGGGAGAGATGATGTTTTGGTTTGGCGTTGCCATGATGGGTACAGCTTATGCAGCTCCTTGGTATACCGTTTTAGGTTCAGTGGGTATGTGGATGATGTTTATGTTTGCATCAATTCCGTTAAAAGATAAGCAGATGATGAAAAACAGGCCTGAATCGTTTCAAAAATATAAGAAAGAAGTAGCAAGAGTATTGCCTTTTTAAGGTTATATAACCTTCTAATTACAAGCTATCTATTGATTAAAAATAGGTAGCTTTTTTTTGATAATTGTTTTCCGATTTATACAATTTTGAGAAGCTGAGACTCCATAAATTTGTGCTATCAAGTTAATTATTAATCTATTCAAGCATGAAACAAATTATTATTGCCACACTCTTATTAATCTTTGGTTTTAGAATTACGGGGCTTGCTCAAGAAAATGAAAAAGCAGAAGTACAGTTTTCTATATCAAAGTTTTTTTGGAATGTAGAAGGAAGTTTTGATAAAGTTGATTACAATATTCAATTTGATCCTGAACACCTTAAAACTTCAAAAATATATGGTAAAGTATCTATCTCTGATATTAATACATCTGATGAAAAAAGAGATACTCATTTACAAGCGAAAGAATGGTTTGATAGTAGTGAATTTCCTGAAATACTTATATCAAGTATAACGATTAAAGCTGTAGAAGAAAATCACTTTGAAGGCTTATTTTCAATCTCAATTAAAGGGATAACCAAAGAACAAACTATCTCATTTAAGACTTTAGATAAAGATGGGAAACATTATTTAGAAAGTGATTTTAAGGTATCCTTAGAAGATTATACAATTGGAGGAGGTACCATAAGTTATGTTGTTGGAAATGAAGTAAAGGTAGAAATACGATTAGAATATTAAGATTGTTAATTGTAGAATCATTTAAAGAAGAGAGTAGGTATTCCTGCTCTCTTTTTTATTTTTTTAATTAAATAATATGAGTGTTTTAAATAATGTACTTTTTATCTTTGATAGAATTAATAAGAAGGAAGTTTACATTACTAAAGAATGAATTTAAAACTACTAAACGCCCCATTTCCATTTCTTCATAAAACAAAGCATAAGCTGTGGACTGCTATTTCATTTGGTCTTTTTGTTACTGTTTTTTTATTTGTTTTTAGGCCTTTTCAAATAGAAAGGGTGGCTGTAAAACAACCTGAATATATTTTTGGATATGGATTAATAACCTTCTTTGTTCTAGTAGTTTTTTTATTTTTATTACCTCAACTTTTACCTAAACAATTTAATGTAGATAGATGGACTGTTTTAAAAACATTGACCTTTATCTTATTTCAATTATGTGTAATTAGTATTTTTAATTGGTACTTTACAATAGTAATAAGCGAAGTAGCTCCAACAATAAATCATTCCCTATTTGATTTCTTTTTTATTACCTTATCAGTAGGGGTGTTTCCTACTGTTATTTTAGTATTATTTTTAGAACGACTCTTGCGAGAAGGTAAAGAGAAACAGGCTGAAACTATTAACAATAATCTTAGTAACCATCTTCAAGAGGAATTAACTGAAGAAGTTGAAGAAGTAACTATTGGAGAAGGAAATCAAAAAGTATCAGTGCAATTACAAGGTTTGTTATGTATAAAATCAGAAGGTAATTATTTAGAAGTATACTCTATACAAAACAATAATGTGGAGAGAGATGTAATAAGATTCTCTTTAAAAAAAGCAGCTCAACAACTTTCGGATATTGCAGAAATACATAATTGTCATCGTTCTTACATTGCTAATTTTAAATTTGTAACAAAGGTTTCTGGTAATGCAAGAAATTATGAACTTCATATCTCAAATTTAGATTTTTCTATTCCTGTATCTAGAAGCTTTTCAAAAGAATTAATTGCCATTTATATATAGAACTAGTCCCGTTTATCACAAAAAGGCCCATTGATAGCAAAATAAAGCCCATTCTTATAACAGAATCCCATCTACAACTTTTACGTATTTAACCAGTAAATCTCCATTTATGTTTGCATCATATCATTTACAAAATGCAAATTATAATGAGGAATTTTGATACAATAATTATTGGAGGTGGTTTAGGCGGTTTAGTAGCTGGAGCCACTTTAGCAAAAAAAGGGAATAAAGTTGTTCTTTTAGAAAAGCATTATATTCCGGGTGGTTGTGCAACAACTTTTAAGAGAAAAGAATTTGTAATGGAAGTTGGCTTACATGAAATGGATGGTTTATGTGAGCACGATGCAAAATTAGATATTTTTAAATTTCTTGAAATTGATAAGCATATAGACTTTATTCAAGTACCCGAATTGTTCCGTTTAAAAACAACAAAAACAGATTTTGTTCACCCTCATGGAATAACTGAAACGATGGAGGCATTAATTGATCGATTTCCAAAAGAAACTGAAGCGATTACTAAATTTATTGCATTATTAGAGGGGGTGCTTTCTGAAATTGCTGCTTTTCCTACCGATAAATGGAAACAAAATCTATCTAAACCTTTCGTACCGGTTTTGTTTCCAAACATATTCAAGGCATCAAGAAAAACTGTTGGTGAATGGTTAGATTATTTATTTACTGATGAAGAGTTAAAAATTATACTTCAAGCTAATTTAGTTTACTATCATGATGATCCATATACAATGTCTATGATCTATTTTGCAACAGCTCAAGCAGGATATATTAAGGGTGGTGGACATTTTATTAAAGGAGGTTCTCAAAAATTATCAAACTATTTAGTAGAAGTAATAGAAAGTAACGGAGGGCAGGTATTATTAGGAAAATCGGTAACAGAAATAATTACTGATAATGGGATTTGTAAAGGAGTATCTTATGTTGATTCGTTTAATTCTTCTAAGAAAATCACATTATATGGCCAATCGGTAATTGCTAATGCAGCAATACCACTAGTTAAAAAACTTTTACCTAGAGGGGAAAGTGATAAACTTGGAAAAAAAGTTGATAAACTAAAAACAGCCTGTTCTTTATTAAGCATTTATATTGGGTTTAAAAAAGAAATTAAAGATATAGGTAATAAACATTATTCTACATTTATAACTGGAAAGAATGTAAATTCTATAAAAGATATTCATGCAAATTGCCATGGAGAATGGAAGGATAAAAACTTTGTATTTGTAGATTATAGCCAAATTGATGCAGGCTTAGCACCAAAAGGAAAATCATTTGGTGCTATATGTTCTGCTGACTATTATATAGATTGGGAACACTTATCTGCAGAGGAATATCAAGCAAAGAAAGAGGAAGTAGCACATACTTTATTTGATAGGTTAGAAGAACATATTCCTGGAATTAAAGCCGAAATAGATTATTATGAAGTAGGTACAGCTAAAACTATTCAACGTTTTACTTCTAACCCAGAAGGAACACCTTACGGTTTTGCTCAAACTCCAGAGCAAGCAGGTATGGGAAGAACACCATTTACCTCTCCAATTAAGAATTTATATTTTGCAGGAGCATGGACATTTCCAGGAGGAGGTTTTACAGGTGCGATAATAAGTGGTTTTTTATGTGCTTTAAAAGTTGATAAAAAAGTAAAAGTAAAACAGTCTGATTTATCATTAATTGATTCTGGAAATACATTAGAATTACTAAGAAAAATAGAAATAGCTAAAAATACTCTTGAACTTGTTTATTCTAGGCCTAAAGATTTTGATTATAAAGTAGGTCAGTATGCTATTTTAGAATTATTAAACCCAAAATATTCTGAAATAGACATTCCCCATAGAGCGTTGTCTTTGGTTTCTCATCCCTCAGAAAATGTACTCCGTTTTGCTATGCGTTATAGCGATAGTAGTTATAAACAATCTGTAAAAGCATTAGAAATAGGAGATAAAAGTAGAGTTTTTGGCCCGATGGGACAATTTTCTGTTGCTCCTACATCAAAAGGAATTGTTTTTCTTGTAGCAGGTATAGGGATCACTCCTATACTACCTATTTTGAAAGAGTTAAAGATTACATCTCCTCAAAAAACAATTTACCTTATTTATTCAAATAGATTTGAAGATGCAGCTGCTTATCATCTTCAATTATTAGAAAATAACAACCCCAATTTTAACTATGTTCCAGTAATTACTTCTCAAGAAAAAAGAATAGATAAGGCATTATTGAAAGCAACGATTCCAGTGTTTACCGACTTCCAATATTACCTAATTGGAACAAGAAAGTTTGTTAAGGAATTATCAACTACACTAACAACTCTGAATGTAGGGAAAGAGGATATTAAAGTTGATGATTTTGGGTAAGCATAATTTAAAGTAATCTATTGATAAATAAGCAAACAAGAATAAAATGAAAATAAAATTTACAATCTTCTTCTTAACCTTAACATTAACGTGTTTAGGTCAGGAAGATGATACTTTATTAAACACTCAAAAAAGAAAGGTAGACTTTGTAGCATTACCACAGCCATCTTATAATGATGTACAAGGTTTTGGATTTGCTCTTACAGCAGGTGTTTTTTATTTAATGAACTCTTCCGATTCTTTATCGAAACCGTCATTAACTTTAGCACATGGTTTTTATTCTGAAAATAATACATGGGTTGGTGCAGTAATACAAGAAGGATTTTTACATAATAATGATTATTGGTTTAAATTTATTGGGGTAAAATCTAATTGGAACTTTCAGTATTATCAAGAGTTACCTTTTGAAAATAATAACGGAGCCTTTATTCAATACTCTACTTCTATAGGTTATTTAGAATATGATTTTTTAAGGAAAGTAACAGGTGATTTTTATGCAGGAATCTATGGTAAATATTCTTCATTTTATACCGAATTTAAACAAGATAATTCTTTAAATGAAGCTTTGCCGACTTATTCAAGAGAGGCTAAATATCATGGACTTGGTTTCATGATGGCTTACGATACACGGAACAATATTTTAAAACCTAGTAAAGGTTTTGTTGTCGATTTAAAGGTAAGTGCTTTTAGAAATAAAATAGGGAGTGATAATAATTTTGAAATTCTTGAGCTTAATATGAGTCATTATGTAAGTGTGGGTAAATCTAAAAAGCATATTTTGGCAAGTAAATTTTATTCTAAGATTGGGGTTAATGATGTTCCTTTTGAAGAACAAGCAATTGTAGGAATGTCTGGAACTAAACATAATGAACCTAGGGGATATACGAATGGAAGATATAGGGGAAAACAAATGTATTCATTACAAGCAGAGTGGAGGTATAATTTTTATAATAAATGGGGTATAGTAACTTTCGGGTCGGTATCTATTGTAGGAGACGATAGTGATATGATTGAAGAAAATGGTATTCTTCCAACAATAGGCTTAGGAATTAGATATCTAGCTATACCTAAACGTAACATAAATATTGGTATTGATGCTGCTTGGGGAAAAGAAGATAAAGGGATTTATTTTAGCATTGGAGAAGCTTTTTAGTCTCATTAAAATCATTCTCATTCACGCGCCTTTATAGTGTTGCTTTTAACTATAAATTGGATTAGTGAAATTGTAATAATAATCCCAACTGATAAAATAATAAGTGCAATACCAATTCCATAATGATCTGATAAAACACCAAATACAAAACTTAGTGTAGCCGTAACAATAGTTGTTACAAATGATTGAACAGATAAAATTGTCGCAAGCATAGAAGTTGGACAGTCATCAGATATATAACCTGTTAGCATTGGTTTTCTGATGTTTTCTATAATGTAAATCAACGTAAAGAATACAATAGAAATTAATAAATAATTTTCTATATAAAATAAACCTGTTATTAATCCACAGAACAATCCTAAGTATAGCGTTATAATTATAGGTTTATCTTTACTAGTAAAGAGTTCACCAAATTTTGCAGAGTTTACACTAGCAATAGTTGTGAAAATATAGATTATCGTATAGGTAACACCTACAGTAAGTCCTATTTTTTGTTCATGAGTTCCTTTAGTTAAAAAAGGTAGTGTAAGTGCAAAAGCTCCAATAATTGGTTGTATAAAATCTTTAATTGCGTTTAAAAAAGAAGAATGCGTACTCGAATTTGTAATAATTTTAATAAGATGTGGTGTTTGTAAAACAGACCATAAGTCTTTAATAAAGCTATTACCTCCTTTTTTCTTTCGCTTACCTTTATTTAGTTCACTAGGGTAGGTTACTAAGTTTATAGTATTGATAATAAATGGAATTGTAGAGAAAATAAAAACATTATCAATGTTCCCTGAAAAGTAAACCATAGCTCCTGCAAGTAAAGCAGAAACAGCAGAACCTCTTTGCGACCAACCTCTTGTGTGGCCATAATAATCAGTTTTGTAATTTAACCATCCCTTTATCTCTAAATAAGACATAATCATGGCTTTATGTGTTCCACTCCTTAATGTTTCTCCTAGCCCATAAAGGCAGAAAGCGATAATTAGAAAATGAAACTGAGGTAAGAAATACATCATTAGGAACGAGCATATATATGCCATAAAACCTAAAATAAGAGATTGTTTTCTACCCATCTGATCAGCTAAAATACCTGTAGGAATTTCTAAAAAGAAAGATACGAGTTTCCTTAGAGCATATAAAAAACCAACTTGAGTATATGATAAACCATGTTGTACTAAAAATAGTAATAGAAAAGCATCAAAAAATTGAAGGTTTTTTAAAAAACCATAAGAGCAGAATTTCCAATATTGTAAATCTTTAGTAAACGTGTTATTTGACATATAATGAGATAGTTTTTTTTAATCTTTTTATTAATATAACTAATAATTATAGTAATTGATTATTTGTGAGAATAATGATTTTTCACGAAGTTCAAGTGAAAATGAGACTATATTTTTAAACTAAATAACTTCAATCTTAATTATACAACATGAAACTCTCTCTAATAAAGAAGTTAAGGGTATTGACAAATGGTACTCAAGGGCTACTTTCTGCTATAGTATTTACTATTGGTTGTGGCACTGCACTCTACAGTTTTAATCATATTGATTTTGACGAATACATATACTTATCCTCAAATACAGCAATAGGTTCTGGAGTTATTTTAGATGTTTATCAAACGTCCTCAATAGTAAATGATGAATATATCTATAGATATGATTATGAATTTGGGCTAGATGGAATAAGTTATTATTGGTCGTCTTATAATGCAGGCTATGGTATAGAAGTAGGTGATAAAGTGAAAATTGAATACAACATTGACAAGCCAGAAGTGAATAGAATTGCGGGGATGAGTAATACAAATAGTTTAATATTCTTCTATTTAATTCCGTTTATTATTGGTCTAATATGGTTCTCAATCAATGTGTTTTTTGGTAGAAGAAAATTAGACATCATTGAGCATGGCGTATTAACTGATGGTTGTTATTTCAGAAATGAAATGACATCAATGGAAATCAACGATAGAAGAGTTTATAAATATTTCTTCAGCTATAAAGACGCAAATAACAAAGAACATGAATTGACAATTCGAACACATAGCCCCGAGTTTTTATTTTACAATAAAAGAGATAATATTATTTATCATAGCAATAAGCCTGATAGAGCATTATTTGTTGATAACCTTTCGGGGTCTCTTCCAGAGTATGTACGTTCAATTTTCAAAAAAGAAGAGCAATTCTAAATCAAAAAGACGTTGTATTCACATTTTGATGAATACAACGTCTTTCTTCTTTTTGTAAGATTTATTTATCTAATTTTAGAACAAATTCTTTTATTTTTTTACCAATTAATTCAGGGTTGTCTTCTTGAATAAAATGGACTCCTTTCCCAATATTTACTACTTCTAAATTCGGAATATTTTCAATTATCCAATCTCTTACAGGCTTAGGCATGAATGCACCAGGTTCTGCATATAAAAAGAGTTTAGGTAGGGATGATTCAGCCAGCTTTTCTCTGTAATTTTTTACAATTGAAGCTGTCAATTCTGGTTTTCCATTTAAGGGAACTTGAGAAACAAACTTCCATATAGGTTTCCTACTTTCAACAGTTTGAAAAGGTTCTTTGTAAGCAGCCAATTCTTCGGTTGTTAAATCTCTAGCTACCCAAGTTGGTAATACATCATTTAAGAACATATTATCTTCAGCAATCATTTTCCAACCGTTTGGGCCTCTTAACTTATTAAAGAAATCAATGTTTTCTTTAGGAAAGAACGTACCAATATCTTGAATAATACCTTCCATAAATGCAATTGCTTTTACATTTTTAGAATGATTAGCAAAGTAATTAAATCCTAACCCCGATCCCCAGTCATGCAATACTAGAATAATATTTTTTAGGTTCATGGTTTCAATAAGCTTTTCTAGATACGCATATTGTTCCATAAAAGTATAATCAATTGATGGCTTATCAGACTTACCCATTCCAATTAAATCAGGAACAATAATATGATGGCCTGTACCTTCTAAATATGGAGTGATATTTCGCCATAGAAAACTGTTTGAGGGATTGCCATGTAGAAATAAAATAGGATTTCCTTCTCCTTTTCCATATTCTAAGACATGTATTTTACTACCATATACTTCGTAATAATTAGAAGTTGATGAATGGTTATTTGACATTTTTTCTGGATTAATAAGGGTGTTAAATGTGATATATATAAATATAAGGTAATTTGAAATACTTTCAGTTGAAAATTAAAAAGTCTCACCTAAACTAACTTAGATGAGACTAAAATATAGGATTATAATAATTTAGAATTTTTGATTTTTACGCTGTTTTACGGCACTTTTTATCAATTTCCCTAAATTTTTATCTTTCTTCTTTCGTTCTAAAGTATCTGATTCAAAATGCTCTTTTTCTTTCTCCATTTTTCGGAAATTTGCATAAGCACCTTCATCAATTTCTCCATTATCTAATGCTTCTAAAACTGCACAACCTTTTTCATGTACATGTGTACAATCACTGTATTTACAATTTTCAGCATAACTTAAGATCGTTTCAAAAGTAACTTCTAAACCTCCAGATGCGTCAGTTATTCCAATTTCTCGCATACCTGGGTTATCAATTAAAATACCTTTATCAAGTACAATCAATTCTCTATGAGTAGTAACATGTTTCCCTTTGTTCACAGCGCTACTAATATTGCCTGTTTTCATCACAGATTTTCCAGAGATATGATTAATCAGGGTTGATTTACCAACACCCGAAGAACCTAATAAACAGTATGTTTTACCTTTTTTGAGAAAAGTATTTAATTCATCATATCCTTTTGTTTGGCTACTTACAGTTACAACTGCCACGTCATTAATACGTTCATTAATCTGATTTTTGATGGTAAGCAAAGTATCTTCATCTATTAAATCAATTTTGCTTAACACAATAACAGGTTCAACTTTAGAAGCATGGCAAATTGTTAAATAGCGTTCTAACCTATTTAGATTAAAGTCTCGATTAACAGATTGAACTATCAATCCAAAATCAATATTAGCTGCAATAATCTGTATCTGCCCTACTTTTCCAACAGCCTGTCTTTCAATAATAGATGAGCGAGGGTAAACTTCATGAATTAATGCTTTACCTTCATCAAATTCAGAAAAAGCAACCCAGTCTCCTACAGCGGGTAAATCGTATTTACTTTCTGCCATAAAACGCAAATTCCCCATTAATTCTGCATCAAATTCTTGAGTAGGAGTTTTAATGATATATCTATCTTTATGTTCTAAGATTACACGCCCTACTTCAAAACCATCTAAACCTTCTGATTGTTGGTATTGACTGAGTAGTTCTGTAAAACCTAATTCAATATTTGTCATTATTTCTAATAATTTTATGAGATAAAACTCATATCAAAAATGATAAATGAGTTATAGAAACCGGCTTTTTCAATAGCTTTTTTAGAAGCAATATTATCGTAAGTAGTAGAACAAACAGGTTGTTTATTTAGTTCTACAGCTTTTTGTGCTAATGCATTAAGCATTTTTGCACCTAAACCTTTTTTACGGTATTCTGTATTTACAATTACACCAAGGTCTGCTACATCTTTTTGAGTATCACTAATTCTACATTCTCCAGATGCAATAATATTATCTCCTTCTTTTGCTATGTATAATTCTTTTCTATTGATAAGGTTATCAGTATAACCGAATGTGTCATCAAAGCCAGCGTTGTTTTTTAAAAATGCACGCATTGTATCTGCATCTTTAACTGTGGCATTCGTGATTTCGAATGCTGAATTTTTGATTAACGGACTACCTGCATATTGGAAACAAAAAGTATTTATTTTATTACTTTTTGATAAACTTAATGCTGTATTAAAGGAGATGGGATCGATACTACTTAAGCTTGCAAAAGTAATTAATTCTTTAGTAATCAATGTACTTATAACTGCTTCCATTAAGTATTTAGCCTCATCTTTCAAAAATAGCTGAAGTAGACTTTTGTTATCGTCAATACAACAGTACCCTACTGTATTACTATCAATTTCTATTAAAAAGGGAGTTGCAGAAGCAATATAAAGATCTTGCCACATCCCGTCTAAAGTACCTGTAAATTGATTATATAGTTCTGATCGATATTGACTTATTAAATTTATGTTTTCTGTTTGAATAAAATTCATTGCTGTATATATTTTTTTATTAATTCTGATTTGATTTCCTCTATTGGGAAATCATTAAAAATGGATAAGTAGTTTAAGGCAATGCCATCAAGTTCTGCAATGAACATGTAACTTCTTATCGTTGAATTTATTGGGTCGATTTCATTAAATATTTTTTTTGTTGATTCAAAAATTAAAGCAGCTCTTTCGTCTATCAAATCTTTTACAATTTCTCTTGTTGTTGGTTGTGATATTACACTAACATTCAACTGTAAGAAAGTACTATCTTTTTTGAGTTGTTCAAAAAAAGAGTTCAATAAAAGAGAGAGTATTTGATATGGATTCTCTGCTTTATGGGTTAAATTATTCTTTTTTATATCATTTGTTGTTCTAGAAAAAATTTCCCTTAGTAAGCCATTTTTTGATTTGAAATGATGGAAAATAAGTCCTTTAGAAACTCCTGCTGTTTCACATACTTCTGATATTGAGGTGTTTTCAAACCCTTTCTTAGCAAAGAGTTTAGTGGCAACTTCTATTATTTGTTCTTTTTTATCCATATTTAAATTAAATGACTGACCGTGTAGTCGGTTTTTATTATTTATTACGATAGAAGTTTATAAAAGGTTACGCTAATTTTCAGAAATTCGATAATTTTTATCAATTACTTATCTCAAACAAGTATCTCTACAAAAGAAATTTACTCCAAAAGGGTAAGATAAAATTATTAAAAGATATAATTAAAAAAAGAATAGTTTGGGTAGTTCGGAATTATAGATAAACTTATTAAAACAATCTTTTCATTATCAAAACACCCAATAACTCATTGTAATAACTAATGCTTAGTTATTCTTTAAATTAATTAAAAAACAATGTCTAAAAAACTATCTATTAACATCTTACTTGCATTTCTTGTAAGTCTGATTTTTTGTGAAGATTCTCTTGCACAAAAAAAGAAAAAAGATAAATCGTCAAGCAAGAAACCAAATATCTTAATTATTTGGGGTGATGATATCGGACTATGGAATATCAGTGCTTATTCTAATGGTCAGATGGGATATACTACTCCAGGTATTGATAGAATTGCAGACGAAGGTGTACTTTTCACTGATTACTACGGAGAGCAATCATGTACAGCAGGTAGATCATCTTTCATTACAGGTCAATCAGGTTTAAGAACAGGAATGACAAAAGTAGGAATGCCTGGTTTTCCTCAAGGGCAAGCCGATGATGATATCACAATAGCTGAGGTTCTTAAAAACCAAGGGTATATAACTGCTCAATATGGTAAAAATCATTTAGGTGATGCAGATGCTACATTACCGACTAAACATGGGTTTGATGAATTTTATGGATTTCTTTATCACCTTAATGCAATGGAGGAACCAGAGTACCCTAACTATCCAAAAGATCCTGAGTTTTTAAAGAAATTTGGACCTAGAGGTGTTTTAGATTGTACCTCTGATGGTCCAGTTAAAGATACAGGTCCATTAACAGTGGAACGTATTAAAACTATAGATGATGATATTACAAAACGTTCTATTGCATTTATGGATAAGGCAATAGATCAAGATAAACCATTCTTTGTATGGTGGAATGCTGCAAAAATGCATTTTAGAACACATATCAAAGAAGAATCAAATGGTCTTTCAGGAAGAGGATTTTACAATGACGGAATGGTTGAACATTCTAACCATGTAGGTCAATTATTAGATTATTTAGATGAGAAAGGTATTGCAGATAATACAATAGTAATTTATGGTACTGATAACGGTCCACAAACCAACTCGTGGCCTGATGGTGCAATTTCTCCATTTCGTATGGAAAAAGAAACACAATATGAAGGAGCTTATCGTGTTCCTTTCATGATTAGATGGACAGATGGTGGAATTTCAGGAGGTAAGAAAATTCAAGGAATGATTTCACATTTAGATTGGCTTCCTACACTAGTTGCTGCTGCTGGTGATACTGATATAAAAGAAAAATTACTTAAAGGAGGATATGAAGCCAATGGAAAAAGTTTTAAAATTCATTTAGATGGTTATAACATGCTGCCATACCTACAAGGTAAAGTAGAAGATTCACCACGTAAATGGTTTATATATCATACATCTGAAGCAGAACCAGTTGCTGTCCGACAGGATATTGAAGGTAAAATGCAAAAAATGTCTTTAAAATGGGTATTTGGAGAACAGCGTGGTAAAGGTGGTGAGCTTTGGTTAGAGCCTTTTACTTGGTTACGTATGCCTAAGGCATTTGATTTAAAAATGGATCCTTTTGAGCGTGCTGATTACGATTCGAATACATATATGGATTGGTATATCAATCAGATTCCGTACATGTATAGTGCTATGGCTCATATGAAAGAGTATGCAATGACATTCAAAGAGTACCCAGCTTCACAAAAGCCTGGTTCTTGGAAGATGAGTCAGCTTAAAGAAATGAGTTATGAAGTTGGTCCAGTAGGACCTGGTGGTTCTAAAAAAACTGGAGAGTAATAATTTCCTATCACTTAAATTAAAAAATCTGTTTGGTCTTTATGTAAAAATTAGACCAAACAGATTTTTTGTATCAAATAAAATGTATTTAAAATATACTTTTATCAGATGGTATATTAACTATAAAAAATACAATAAAGTAACTCTAATTTATTTAGGGTCATACCAATTGTAATAGGCATTTTTATCGTCGTATTTGTACAGATCTGTGAGTAACATAGACCAAACATCTCTTCTACCTACATAACTTGCCATGCCTGCATAATAAAAACGATGAAGGTTTTCCCGTTCATAATCAACTTCATTTTTTAATCCTTCGGAAAGATTTGGAATATTTTCTTGAGCATCTAATAATTGAGGAAGAATTTCTGTAAGAATAGATTTGTTAACCCATCCATCATATTCTAATATTGGGTGATTATCTGATACTGGTTCAGCGTTTCTACTAAAAACATGTAAACCACCTCTCCCCATAACGTATGTACTTAAAAACTGCGCTTCGTTGTGTATACCAACTTCATTAAGAGCTTTTTTTACATCTGGGTAGGCTAACCTTTTTCTGATTAACTCTAAATCTAATGTAAGAGGTTGCATAGAACCAATAATTAACATTTCGTGCATCTCTGTGGTCCATAAATTAGCATACGGAAAAACTTCTAATATAGCCTTAACTAGAGATTCTGATGCTGCAACGGTCTGTGTTGTAATTGGCCACCATTGTGCCATCATTCCATTTGTGGTTAATCTTGACCTACACAACTCGTAAAAATCTTTACTATATAGATTGTTAACACCTACTGCAGTTGGAGGTGGTGGTTCTAATGTAATTAAATCATACGTCCGTGTTTCTTTCATTAATTTGTGTCGCCCATCATCAACAAAAATATTTATATTTTCATCTTGTGCTAATTGATAATTTCCTACAAACTTATTCGTAGCTTCCACTACTTCAGGTAATAATTCTACAACCGCCCTTTCTTCTAATTCTGGAAATTTTAATAGAGCTCCTGCTGTAATTCCTGTACCTAACCCTACAACTAGTGCAGACTTTGGTTTTCCGTTAAATGTAATAAGCGGAATAAAAGATTGCAGACGCATATATCTTAAAGATGGGAACACATCTCCAGTATTAGAAACACCTTGAATGTACAACCGTCTAAATATTCTATCCCCTTCGCCTTGTTCAATTACTGCTACTGTATTACCAATACCTTCTTTGAAGTATACAATATCACCTGTCTCTTTTTCTAATAGTAAATCGATAAATTTTGTATTTGGTATGAAGGCGATAAAAAGTAGACCTAATGCAAAAGAAGGAGCATATTTTTTTGTCGAAGATGTTTGATAGAATGCCGCGAATGAAACACCAATTGAGAGTGCTAATAAAAGAAATAAAGTATAAATGACTCCTAAAGTAGGAAATAGAATAAACCCTGTAACTAAACTACCAAGTACACCACCAATGGTATTCCATGCCAGTAATTTTCCACTTACTTCAGAAAGGTGATTTCCTTTACTAACAAGTTGGGTAATAACTGGGAAAATTGCTCCCATAAAAGTGGTAGGAATTAAAATAAAGAAGCTACTAATAAACAGAAAACGTCCCATCATCATAGCACCTTTACTAGAGTATAAATCATATATAGAATTTCCAAATTCAACTTGGTACTCTAAAGTCCAACTACCAAGAATACCAATAGAAAATAGTGTACAAAAAATGCTTCCGAAAGTAAGTAAACCAAATGTCTTCCATAGGTTTTTAATCTTATCAACATATTTACCCATTATTAGATTACCTAGTGCTAGTCCTAATAAATAAATAGCCAACATTGTAGCAAAAGCATATGTACGTGTATTTTGGAATTGTACGATAATTTGACCCCATAAGATTTCTTGTGAGATACCAATAAAACCAGTTATTCCATAAAGTATGTATCCAATGTGAAAACCACTATTTTTAGAGTTTTTAGAAGTATCTGTAGAAAGAGGAGTATCTTTATTTAACATGAAAAAATAAACATATGCTCCTAGTAACAGGTTTATACACGCGGTAAATAAACCTGCACCCACAACACCAAATATAGGAATGACAATAAATGGAGTACTTAAAGCCCCAAGAATTGCTCCTGCAGTATTTGCTCCATATAAATAACCAATACTTTTCCCCGATTTGTTTTTAGAAGGATTGTAATATTTAATAAGTGCTAAAAAAGTACCACTCATAAAGAAGGCTGGTAGTGCAATAAGTAACCAAGGGATAATGTAGGCTAACTTTCCAATAACAGCTTCAATTTGAACATATGTGCTCTCTGTATAAAACAACAGAAGGCTAATAACAGCACTAGATATTGCTGTTAATATTTCTAGGTTGAAATAAACTTTTAAAGGGTTACTAGACCTTTCAATGTACTTGCCTAAATAATAATTTCCTACTCCTAACCCGGTAAAGAAGCCACTAATAACAATAGATGTAGAATAGATGTCGACTCCTATAACTATTCCTAATTGTTTTACCCACAATGTTTGGAAAATTAAAGCGGTAATGCCAGAAATAAAAAGTAAAAGTGTTAATACTAAGAGTTGCTTATTCTTGGTCATGTTTATTTTCTATAAAAAGAAGTGCAATAGTTTAATGAGTTGGATTACAGTGTTCGAGTTGTTAATCAATAAGTTTTGGATTGAAATAGTGTAATCTCTCTAAATAAATATACACAATTTTTAGATAGTTAGTAGTGGCAATTTTAATGAAATTTATTTCTAGTATTAACGATAGAAAGAATTGTATAATGAGCGGACAAATGAAATGAAATTCAAATTCTCTGTTAACTTACATATAATAATAACTCAATTAATCTTTTAATTATTTATTCAATCTATTAATTCTCAAAAACTAATCTTTTTAAAAATGAGGGAAAAAGTATCAAGAAATTTATTTCTCGCCTTTATGTGTATTTCAATGGTTTTACCAATGGAATTAACAGCACAAGGTAAAAAGGGAAAAAAGCCTAACATTATTGTGATGTGGGGTGATGACATTGGCCTATATAATATAAGTTATTGGAATAGGGGTTTAATGGGCTACAAAACTCCTGGCATTGATAGAGTAGCAAATGAAGGGATTGCCTTTACTGATTACTATGGCGAACAATCTTGTACAGCTGGTAGATCATCATTTATTACTGGTCAATGTGGTTTACGTACAGGTATGACAAAAGTAGGGTTACCTAAAGCTCCTCAAGGGCAAAAAGCAGATGATATTACCCTGGCTGAAGTACTAAAAAATCAAGGGTACGTTACAGGACAATTTGGTAAAAATCATTTAGGAGATAGTGACGAAAGTTTACCAACAAAGCACGGTTTTGATGAGTTTTATGGATTCTTATATCACTTGAATGCGATGCAAGAGCCAGAAGATGCTGACTACCCAAAAGATGCAGATTTTTTAAAGAAATTTGGTCCTAGGGGAGTTCTTGATTGTACATCAGATGGCCCAGTAAAAGATACAGGTCCATTGACAATTGAAAGAATGAAAACAATTGACGATGATGTAAATGTTAGAGCAAAGAAATTTATTGATAAGGCTGTAGCTCAAGACAAACCTTTCTTCGTTTGGTGGAATTCATCGAGAATGCACTTTATCACTCACGTTAAAAAAGAATCTAGAGGTATTTCTGGACAAGGTTTTTATAACGATGGAATGATGGAGCATGATGGACACGTTGGAGATATGCTAGATTATTTAGAGGAAAAAGGGTTGACAGAAAATACAATTGTTATCTACGGTACAGATAATGGACCTCACTTTAATGCATGGCCAGATGGTGCAATCACGCATTTCCGTTCAGAAAAAGAAACCAACTGGGAAGGAGCGTATAGAGTTCCTACGTTTATTCGTTGGCCTGGTAAATTTAAAGCAGGTGAAGTTAAAAATGGTCTAATTTCTCACTTAGATTGGTTGCCTACTTTAGCTGCTGCTGCAGGCGAACCAGATATTAAAGAGAAGTTGATGAAAGGTGGTTATAAAGCCAATGGCAAATCGTTTAAAGTACATTTAGATGGTTATAACATGCTTCCATATTTAAAGGGAGAAGTGTCTCAATCGCCACGTAATCACTTTATTTATAATAATGCAGATGCTCAAATTGTAGCTTTACGTTATGAGCAAAGAAATTATGTAACAGGTAACTCAACCTTCATGGCAGGTGGAGGAACAGACGGTACTCCAAAAGTTTCTGATGCAGAAATGTCTACAGCATGGAAAATTGTTTATGCCGAACAGAGAGGAAAAACAATGGAACTTTGGTCGGAGCCATTTACATGGTTGAGAATGCCAAAAATCTTTAATTTAAGAAGAGATCCGTTTGAAAGAGCCGATCATAATTCTAATAATTACTGGACATGGTTTATCAATCACCCTTTTGTTTTTTATGGAGGTAACGATGTTGTATTAGAACATATCGAATCATATAAAGAATACCCACCATCTCAACGTCCTGGATCATTTACAATGGATGGAGCATCAGAAATGGTGTATAAAAACTTTGGTATTGGACCAGGAGAATCAACTGGACCAGGAATAAAAAATAAATAAAGGATTTACCAATTATAAATCAGGGAATAAGTAATAATATTTATTTCCTGATTTTTCTATACTATTCTAAACTTACTATCACATTATGAAGAGATACTTTTATATAACATTTCTATTGATATTTTCATTATCAGTAGTAAATGCACAAGCCTACTTAATGACGCCTACCTCAAGTCTTCAATCACTAGATAACACAACACAAACAACACCAAAACAACAGCATAGTGCAGAAACATCTAGTTCCCCTGCATTTTTGAAAATGCCGAATACTGTAGAAGTTGAAGGAGCACCAACTCAATTAGTAGATTATATTAATGATTTTACTACAGCCTTGAATAAAAAAAATTACACTAAAGTATCTTATTACTTTATTGGCGCAGAGAAATTTTCTGACGATACAAAAGCCCTGAAATCATTTATTGATAAATATTGGTGTGGAAAGGAAGAAGGGAAAGAATATAATGGAATAACCTGTTTGAAAACCGATGACATAAAAAAAATTGAAGTGGTATCTTCTAAACAATTAGGAGGAACTACCTATGTATTAAAACATAGATTGACGACGAAGAAAGAGAAAAAAGTAATGGTTGAATTGGTGATGCAATTATCAGAACAACGCCCTCAATTTGTTGGAGCACTTTAAGTAATAAATTTATAAAATGATTGATATAATTAAAGACCTTGAAGATAGAATTAATGCTCAAATTATCGGTCAAGAAGAATTGGTGCAATCCTTAGTTATTGGACTGATTACTGAAGGTAATATTTTATTGGAGGGCTTGCCAGGCTTAGCCAAAACAAGAGCCGTTAATGCACTTAGTAATGTTATGGATATTAATATGAACCGTGTACAATTTACTCCAGATTTATTACCCTCTGATATTACAGGTACAGAAATTTATAACCCAGAAGGCAAAGAAGCTTTTCAGTTTAAACAAGGTCCTATTTTTACAAATTTGGTACTTGCAGATGAAATAAACCGTGCCCCAGCTAAAGTGCAATCAGCTTTATTAGAAGCAATGGAAGAACATCAAGTGACAGTGGCAGGGAAAACCTATAAAATGGATCCTTTATTTATGGTAATTGCTACTCAAAACCCTGTAGAGCAAGAAGGAACATACCCATTACCAGAAGCTCAGCTAGATAGATTTATGATGAAAGTAGAAATTACTTATCTGAATAAGGATAGCGAAGAAGAAATGCTAAAACTAGTGAGGAGAGAGCAAAAAAAGTCATCAGATGCTAAATCACAAAAAAAGCTTGACCCCAAATTTATCTTTGAATGTAGAGATAAATTAAATGATATAGAGGTTTCTGAAGCCATAACTAAATACATAGTTCGTTTAATAGATGCTTCAAGGTTTCCAGATAATTACACATCAGGTTTATCTAAATATATTAGTATTGGAGCAAGCCCTAGAGGAAGTATAGCACTTGATAAAGCAGCTAGATGCCTAGCTTTAATGAAAGGGAAAGATTATGTTGACACTGATGATGTTCGAGAAATTGCTCATAGAATATTAAGACACAGAATTGCCTTAACATATCAAGCAAGTGCAGATAGAAAATCATCGGACGATATAGTTACTGAATTATTAAAAATAGTACCCATTGCTTAATGTCATCTTCAGATTTACATATTAGTATTCAAGACCTTTTAGAACTAGAAGGGATTACAGAGGGAACTGAATTTTTTAAGCATCAGAGAGTAGCTGGATTATTATCTGGTAGGCATGCTTCTATGCTTAGAGGAAGAGGATTAGACTTTTCTGAAGTTCGAAAGTATGTAATGGGCGATGATATCAGAAACATTGATTGGAAAGTGACTGCCCGGACAAGAGAAACACATACTAAGGTTTTTAGCGAAGAAAAAGAACGACCTCAAATGGTAATTCTTGATCAAAGTTTAGCCATGTTGTTTGGTTCATCACATCAATTAAAAGCAAATATTGCTATTCAAATGATGGCTATTCATGGGTTTAGAGCTTTAAAAATGGGCGACAGATTTGGAGGGATAATATATAATGATGAGAAAACATTAATGTTTCGCCCATCACGAAGTAAAACACTTTTTCAGGCTTTACTTGAGGAAAGTTTACAATTAAACCATGCATTGATTAGTCAAAAAGTAAAAAAGAATACCAAAAGTGATAAAATAAATGAAGCTTTATTTCAGATGCTTCAGATAGCCACACATGATTACATTATAAATGTAATTACAGATGCAACCCTTTTAGACGAAATTGGAATTGAAAGACTAGGAACGTTGGCACAAAGTAACAATGTGATTGTAACACATATTTATGATCCTTTAGATGAAAAATTACCCAAACAAAGAATGCCTTTAACAGATACACATGTTCAGATTGATTGGGAAGTTTCTAAAGAAAAACAAATTGCCTTTGAAGATAATTATAAGTCTGTTTATCAGGAAGTAGAAAAGAGATTGGTAAATTATAGAATACCATTAATTCAGTTTGATACTATAACACCAATAAGAACCCAAGTAAAAGAATTGCTTAATGATCAATACAGAAAATAATATAGGAACGGTAATACCACCAGCACCTATTGCGTTTACTTTTGATGCAATTGGGTGGACAGTTGTATTATGTATTATAGTACTCCTTTTAGCTATTCTCTTTATAGCAATTTGGCGTTACAAAGAAAAGAACAAGTATAGGGGAGAAGCACTTTTGTTATTGTATAAAATAGATAATAAAGTACCAACATCTGAAAATGTTTTTGCGATTGATAAAATCTTGAGGAGAACAGCATTTACGGCTTTTAGAGATCAAAAAGTAAAACAATTGATGCAATTGGATTGGAAACATTACCTCGATAAAAAGATCAAAAAAAATGATTTAAATGATACAGATTTTTTAGAAGTGAATCAACTTATCTTTTCATCTCCCAAGAAAAAAATAGAACTCGAATCAAAATATAAAAACTATTATAAGTATGCCGAAGTTTGGATACGAAAACATGCACTTTGAATGGACCAATATCTGGGTATTGGCTTTTGTGCTTCTTATCCCTTTGGTCTATTGGTTAATACCTTCAATGCGCCAGGTAACGTCTGCATTGGTTTTTCCTTCTTTTAAAAGAGCAGTAACTATATCAGGTATTCACCCAAGGAAAAAGTCAAAAATAACAAAGAAAAATTTGCCTCAATGGTTCATGCTATTTCTTATTTACTGCTGTATTCTATTAGGAGCAGCAGGACCAAAATTTGTAGGTAAACCAGAAAAGAAAATCAAAACAGCTAGAAGTTTTTTAATTACTGCTGATATGTCTTTTAGTATGAACAATAAAGACTGGGTTGTAGGTGACCAACGTAAAACTAGATGGCATGCTGTACAAGAATTAATGACCACTTTTATTAGTGGTAGAAAAAGTGATAGAATGGGATTAGTACTTTTTGCAACACACCCTTATTTACAAGCACCTTTAACAGAAGACCTTAATGCAGTAACATTTATGTTGAATGACGCAGAAGTAGGTATGGCAGGTCAAATGACAGGTATTGGTGATGCAATTGGCTACAGTATGAAAGTTTTTGAAGCGGATACTACTAAAGAAAAAGTAATTTTATTACTAACAGACGGTGTAGATAGTGGCAGAGGAACAAACCCTTTAGATGCAGCAGCTGTAGCAAAGAAAGATAGTATAAAAATTTATACATTAGGTATAGGAGACCCTACAGGAAAAGATAAGATAGACGAGAAAACAATGAAGTATATAGCACACTCTACAGGGGGTGAATACTTTAGAGCGATGGATGCAAAAGAACTTAGGAATGCTTATGAAGCTCTTGATAAATTAGAGCCAATTAAATACGAATCTACAACTTTAAAGCCTGAAGTTTTATTGTATTACTATCCTATAATTGCAGCAATAACATTGGCTTGTTTACTGGTTTTTTCCTTAAATATTCTCACACTTATTAAGTCAAATAAGAATGAATAACGAACAGATAATTACATATATCAACCAGTTTCATTTCTTGAGACCGCTGATGTTATGGTTCTTTGTACCGTTAGTTCTTTTTTTGGTACAATACATTTATAACAAAAGACGGACAGAGTCTTGGAAAGGATTAATTCGTAAGGAATTAAGAAAAATAGTCATTTTAAATCAGAAAAATAAGAAGGCCAATCTACCTGCTATATTAATGTTTTTTCTTTTGTCATTAATGATTATTGGTGCATCAGGTCCTACATTTAAGCAGAAAAAACTACCCTCAATACTTAATAAATCTGTGGTTTGGATCGCACTTGATTTATCACAGAGTATGATGACAAAAGATGTTTCTCCCAATAGATTAGAAAGGGCGAAGTTAAAGGTGCGTGATTTATTTGCAGAAAAATTGAATACAAAAGTAGGATTACTCGTATTTGCAGGAACTCCTCATGTAATTTTTCCACCATCGCTAGATAAGAAAGTGATGGTACCATACATGACTACAGTTAAGCCTAGAATTATGCCTGTAAAAGGAACTAATTATGAGTTAATGCTAAACTATATTGATACTTTAACTCAAAAAGAAGTTGCTCCACCAACTTTAATTATTATTACAGACGAAGTAACAGAAGCTCAAGCACAACAAATAGAAAAATATCGAAATACATCAAAAGGTTTTGTACAAGTATGGGTGGCAAGTTCTTTTAATGGTGGTTTTGTTCCTAGCCCATACAATTCAAGAAGAGAATTAAAGTTTAAAGGTAAATCTATTTTATCCAAAGCAGATCGATCGCTTCTCAAAAGATTAGATCAGCAAGAAAGAATAAAAGTTATTCCACTCACATTAGACAATAGTGATGTGGACGCATTGGCTAGTCATATTAAAAAGCATATGGTGATCAAGACAGATGCAGACAAGAAAGAAGATGATTGGAGAGATGATGGGATTTACTTTATCTATCCAATTATTATTTTTGGACTTTTTTGGTTTAGAAAAGGGTGGATGGTCAACTGGGGTTTGATACTTTTAATATTCTTATCCTCTTGCGGAATAGAGCGTGATCATCCAGATTGGTGGTATACAAAAGACTACCAAGCACAGCAAGAAGCAAATAAAGGAAATTATGCCAATGCAGCTCAGCTTTATACAACTTATTCGAATAAGGCTTTTGCATTTTATAAAAGTGGAGACTTTGAGGCAGCAGCAGCGGTTTATGAAATGGATAGTACGGCTATTTCTCAATATAATTTAGGGTTAATGTTTGTTGAGTTAGGTAACTACGAAATGGCACAAAGTGCTTTTAGGGTGGCTTTAGAAAGAGATGCAAATTTAACACAAGCAAAAGAGAGCTTGGCTAAAGTAAAAATTGAATTAGAAAAGAATAAAGGGAAAACAGAAGCATCTCAAGAAAGTGAAAAAGACGTTTCTCAAGCAGTAAAAGCTTTAACAGATAAAGAAAGAAAGTTATCTGACCATGACTATGATAAAAAGAACGCTAAACGTGCTGATGCAGAAAAAGAAAAGGTAGTAGATCCTAAAAAAAGGAAATATAAAGAACAGGATTGGCCCGACGAGAATAAGAAAAAGAAAGATAGAATGAATCAGGTAAGTGCGGCTTCTATGGTAATGGAAAAAACGAATGCCGACCCAAGTGAGTTTTTGAGAAAGAAGTTTATTCTACAAAAGAAAAAGTATTACCCACAGGTTAAAAACCCGAAAAAAGCATGGTAAAAAAAATAGTACTTCTCTGTAGTTTACTCGTTTTTGCTTTGTGTACTTATGGACAAAAGCCTTTTGCAACTGTATCATTAAATAGAACTTATGCATTTGAGCAACAACCTATAAAAGCGACTATTAAGGTGTATTCTCCAACTTGGTTTACCGATGGATTAGAGTTTGGTGAACTTAAAGTAAATGGTGCATTTATTATACCTTTTACCAATTCAGTAGCAGGAAATGAAATAATAAATAACCATAGCTATGCCATGATTACTTATTACTATTTAGTTTTTCCTTATAAAGTTGGGGAGTTGGAATTTCCTGAATTAGAAATGACTGCTTTTATTCCACCTAAAGGAGATTTTGAAGGAAAACCAACTACTTTAAGAACATCTTCTAAAGTGATACATGTACGAAGTTTACCAGCATCAGATAAGCCTGCTTTTGTAGCAAATTCAGCTTATTTAAATGATTATTGGAACAAAGATTTTAAAAATTTAAAAGTAGGCGATGTTTTAGAACGAACTGTAACCGTAACAGGCTTTAAGACTATTGCTAATTTTATTCCGAGTATTGCTATTGATAGTGTAACTTATGCTAAAAGGTATTTAAACTCTAACCTTACAGATCAGCAAATTGATAATAAGAAAGAGACCTTAAAAAGTACAAGAACAGAGAAATATTCTTATTTATTTACCAAAGCAGGAGATTATGAAATGCCTGGATCAGAAATAACATATTTTAACCCATTTACAGGGAAATATAAAACGGTTAGATCAAAGGCTATGAAAATCCATGTAGATACCTCTTCTAATTTAGGAATAGTAGGTTCAATTGCTGATAGTCTTGCTGCTTTACAACCGTCAATAGCTACAGATGATACACCTAAAGTACCTTTAAAAGAACAAATTATAGAGTTTATTGTAGAGCATAAATATCAACTACTAGCGGTTGTTATTTTTCTGATAGTCTATAAAAGATTATTTAGACTACTGCGAATATTACTGTTTAGAATGAAAGAAAAAAGGAGGATGTACTTATTATCTGAAGGTTATGCTTTTAAAAAAGCTCTTCAAAAGTCGAGAAGTAAAAATCCTTATTTGTACTTACAAAGGGTTTATAATTGGCTTTTACATACTCAAGAACAGCAAGTGAGTATTACACAACAAGCCAAAGAGGTAGGCGATGAAAAAGCTTTAAAAAAACACCAAGAATTATTTAAGGCACTAAATTCCGAGGGTATAAAAAATGTACCTTCATCATTTTCATCATTTTCATCAGTGTTAATTCATCTTAGAAATCGTATTCAAAATCTAAAGAAAAAAAGGACTTCTAAATTAGAAGATTGGGATTGATTCTACCTTAATTTTTTGTAATTTATATAACTAATACTAATCATTTTATATACTATGAAAAACACGCTAAGTCTATTTATTTTATCTCTATTTTTTGCATGTTCAACTTCTACTGAGAAATTAAATTCAGATCTAAAAGAATTGAAATTAAACGGTGAAATTAAGGCGGTTGTAACGCTAAATTATATTGCAGAGAGTAAAAACGGGGAAATTGTAAAAGGGCCTCAAGCATCTTATACAGAAGAAATTTTTGATAAAAATGGAAATATTATAGTATCTAAAGGAGGGTATACAAATACATTTACCAGAAAATATGATGATAAAGGAAATCTTATTGAAGAATTAAATTTTTGGGATAATAAAGTGGTTCGTCGTTATAAATATGAGACCAATGATAGAGGTGATATTACGAAAGCCATAATTTTTGGACAAGGTGGTGAAATGTCACAAACTAGGTATTCTATATACGATAGTAATGGCTATTTTATTGAAATGAAAGTAATGGATAGTAAAGGGAAGTTAGAGTCTAAGTTGATAGTAGAAAATGATAATTTAGGAAGAGAGATAAAACAAACTTACTTTAATAGTATTGGGGAAATAGAAGGAGAAGTAAACTTTGCATATGATAAAATGGGTAATAAAATCTTAGATGAAACGAAACTCCCTAACGGTACTACAAAAGAACGTTTAGATTTTGAATATGATGCTAAGGGTTTAGCATTAAAACAAATAACAAAAAGTAAATATGAGAATAGTTTAGTTGCTTACGAATATATCAATTTTGATAAGCACGGAAATTGGATTTTACGCTATTCTAGAGAGAAACGTTTGGATAACAATCTAGCAGAATTAAAGCCTAGATCTTATGAAAAAAGAATAATTACATATTTATAAAAATTAGATTATTAAGTGATTTTTTTGATGCTAAAGTTAAAAAAATCACTTTTTTTATTGATGTAATAAATTGAGTAAATATTAATTTTTACATTGCTTTAAAGTATATTAAAGTGATTTTCTATCATTTAGATCAATTATTTGATGTAAAGTTATAACGTTTGTTTTTAGAGACTGCTGTAACTATTTAAGTAGAAAAGGAGTATTATTAACTAACATTACCAAAACCTAATTTTACCAAAAACTATGAAATACCTACTATTATTACCCTTAACAATAGGTCTATTATCATCATACAATATATATGGGCAGTCGCCACAAAAATTAAATACAGAATTAGTACAAATAGAAGAACCAGAAGTATTATTAGCGTCTAACAATTCTCCAGAAAGGTTACATCATACCAAATCTGTTTATGTAGATAACTCAGGTACATATATTAATAAAAGCTTACCGTTATATTTAAATTTTACTACATCTAAAGAAGAAGGTTCTGTTTCTTATTCATTAAACGAATCTGAAGAAGTAACACCAACAGATGGTCTTTATTTAGATACAGAAGGACCTAATTATATTCGTTCGAAATGGGCTGTAGACCCAAACTCAAAAGAGTATTTAATGCCTAAAAGGGAAGTTAAATACGAAGTAATTGCAGATAGCAAAGCACCAGTATCCAAAATATCTTTTGATGGTACTCGATTATTTGATAATGGAGTAGAAGCTTTTTATGGAAAAAACTTACTAATGCATCTTGAAGCAACTGATAAATATTCAGGAGTAGATAAAATTTTTTATTCCTTAGATGGTGAAAATTTTCATGAGTATACTTCTTCTATGAATTTAGAAACAGAAGGACAACATATAGTATATTATTATTCAGCAGATCATGTAGGAAATCCAGAAGAGGTGAGAACATCTACGTTTAAAATTGATTTAACAGCACCAGAGTCTTCGTATACTTGGAAAGGTTTAGTGTATAATGAAAATATACTCTCTCCTAATACAACATTAAGATTATCTAGTGAAGATGCCATGTCGGGTTTAGATCACATAGAGTTTAGTTATGATAATAGTGCATTCGAAGAATTTACATACCAACCCATAACATTAAATAATTTAAAAGATGGAGAGCATACAATACATTACAAAGCATTTGATTTAGTAGATAACGAAGAAGTAGAAAAAACAATTACTTTTTACTTAGATAAGATTGCTCCAGAAACCTCGCATGAAATTATAGGAGATCAATATGTTATTGGCTCTACACGTTATGTATCTTCAAGAACAACATTCTCAATTGCTACTTCAGATAATAAAGCAGGCGTAAAGAATGTTTTTTATAGTACAAATAGAGGAAATAATTATACACCTTATACAGGAACCCCTTTTACATTAAAAAGTGAATTAGGGAAACATACAATCATGTATAAAGCGTCTGATAATGTAAATAACCAGGCAGTAGAGAAAACAGTAGAAGGAACAGAAACACTGTTTATGGATAATATTTCTCCCACAACATCATTGATGTATATAGGTAATAAGTTTGAGCATAGAGACACTCTTTTCATTACATCAAAAACACAGATCAGGTTAATGGCAAATGATAGCCATTCTAAAGTAAAAGATACTTTTTTTACGCTAAATGCAGGAGATGAAAAAGAGTATAGTGGGGCTTTTACCGTAAAGGAACTTGGTGACCAAACATTACATTATAGAAGTATTGATAATGTAAACAACGAAGAAGCTCCAGTAGAAGAAAAGTTCTTTGTAGATAATGACGGTCCTGAAATTCATTATAACATGAGTATTGAGCCAATTGGTAAACACGGAGAATTTGATATTTACCCATCGTTTACAAAATTATATTTAGGAGCTACAGATGCACATGTAGGTACTAAAGAAATTAGGTACTCTATTAACGGGGCGGCCATGCAATTGTACTCTAGTGGAAGTAATTTAGATATCTCAGAGAAAGAGCATTTAAAGAAAGATCAACATTATAAAATTAAAGTTGTTGCTACAGATAATTTAGGCAATGAAACTAAGAAAACAGTAGAATTTTATGTAGGACAACATTAAGAAATACCCAATATAAGAAACGTGTAAACGTGCCTATTTTTATTAACAATTTGACACTAAAAAAGAAATCCTAAGGTATTTTATCTTAGGATTTTTAGTATTTATACAATGTAATTAAAAGCTTAATGTACTTTTTATAGTTTCAAAAAAGCTTCCTCTTTTTTTATTTTGTCGAAGTACAGATATTAATGTCTTTCCTTTGTGAGCACTACTTTCAATAGCATTAAACTGGTCTAAAGAAATATTTTTATAATGTTTCAAATCTTCTTTAGTAGCTCCTTGTTTAAATTTAGCAATCAAATACTCTTCTTTGTAGTTATATATTAAAAATTCTAATACAGTTGATGTTTCGTGGCAGTTAATATATTTCATTATTCAAGCTGATTAACAGGGTTATATACTAAATAAATTACCATAAAAATTATAAAATTACAAGCGATTAATAGAACATTTTTTTTAAGTAGGTTTGTAATCTTGTACTTATGGCTTATTTTTTAATGTAAAAGATACTTATTTTGAGTTAAGACAATTGAACAAAGCGTAGCTGACATTTAATAATTCTTAAGTAAATTTTTAATTTAAAAAATATAAAGCCCAAGGTAAATTACCTCAGGCTTTATAATTAATCAGCTTGCGTTAAAGTATACACACTCACACACTATTTTTTTATCCATTTCAATGTTTTATTGAAAGTAGAATTTTGAATATTTATCAAATACATTCCTTTTGGAAGTGTAGAAATATCTAATTGAGTTTTTCTATTAAAAGTGTCATTTATTAAAACACTCCCATTTGTGTTTAGTAATTGTAATGCCACTTCATTATCAGAATCAATACTGATATTTACAAAATGATCTGAAGGGTTTGGGTACACATTTAAAGCAATTTCATTCTCTAAATTTAATGTTTGTACACGTGCATTAGAAGAATTACAAATGTGTCTTTGCGTACTTCCATTTCTCTCTCCGCCTTCTGGTACGTTATAGACAAAATAGAAATCGACTGATGAAGTATTTTGAACAGTATAAGAATAAGTACCATCACCATCGTTGTCCATATGATATCCTGCACCATTTACAATTAGTAATCTTGTAGAAGAGCCAACGCCATTTCTTTGAGGTTCAAAACCGATAATTACATTATTTCCTTCGTATGCAACAGTATAAAAATAATCTACAGTACCAGCTGTTGTAAAGCCAGCATCTCCCTCACATGTAAACTCGCTTTCTGGAATTTCAGGCTCTACTAAAGTTGTTACATTATGGATTGTAGCAACAGAAAATAGACCAGAGACATCTTTTGCTTGTACAGAAACAGCATAACTAGTGAGCGGACTTAAGTCTTCAAAAGTAAATGACGTTGCAGAAGTGGTAATAGTAATACCATTCATAGCAATATTGTAACCTTCTACACCTCTATTATCTGTAGAAGGATTCCAACTTAATGTAAACGAGTTATGCGTAACATTTGTACTTTGAAGATTAGTTACTGCACTTGGAGCTTCCGTATCTGGAATTACGGGACCACAGCTGCCAACTTCAAATTGATGTGGTGTTGCTGCACTATTTCTTTCACCACCTTCAGGAACTGAATATGTAAAATAGAAATCTACTTGGTCGTTAATATTTGCAGTTAACTGATAAGGTGTATTTGGTGTAATAATATTTCCTCCTTTGTTTCCTAATGATGATGTACTGTAATATAAAATGATAATGTTATTACCAACACCATTTCTACCAGGTATAAAAGTTAATGTTGGATTTTCAGCATCGTTTGATATTTCATAAGCATAGTCACCGTTTACTGCAACTCCATTACAATTTGATGTCGGAGGAACAACTTCATCTTCTACCGTTGAAAAACTTACTGAAGCACTTTTGCTTTCTCCATTTGCCGATGCAATTACTTCTACAGCATAATTGGTAGAAGAAGTCAAGTTATTGAAAGTATAACTTAAAGCTGTTGTTGTAGCTACAATGCTACCATTTAAAACCACTTGATAAGTCTCAGCATTTACATCTGTCCAGTTTAAATTAGCAGTGTTTTGCGTAATGGAGGTAACATTTGCTACTGGCGTTTCTAAAGTAAAAGGAGGGTCGATAATTACAGATGAACAAGCTCCTAAAGTTACACTGTGGATATCATCTGCTGTATTTCTTTCACCTCCTTCTGGAACATTGTAAGTGTAGTAAAAATTTAATTGATCTCCCTCAGATGCAATGATATCATAGGGCACATTTGCTTGAACTAAATTTCCACTTAATCCAGAAGTAGTATTTACACCATAAAATAAGATGGCTGTCTGACTTGCAACTCCTTCTCTATTTGGTAATAATGTGATTGTATAAGTAGCACCTGCTTCTTCAATTTTGTAAGTGTAATCATTATTTACAGGTGTACCACTACAAATGCCGTCATCTGGAATAATAACATTTGTACTGTCGTAATACACAACTACATTTGTTGAATTTTGAACACCATCTTTTGATGCAGTAATTGTATATACACCTTCTTCTGAAGCAGAAAAGGCTCCATTATTTTCGATTGTACCTCCAGTAGAAGACCAAGTAGCATAGATAGTCATAGCTTCATTATTTTGGTTAAAGGCATCGATAGCATAATCATGTACCTCATTGAGGTTTAGAGAATCTATTGCATTATTAATGACTATAGAAGTTAAAGTATCTGATGTAGCATTTAAATACCCGCCAAAACTAATTTTTAAAAGTGATGGAGATGGAGTATGTACAGATGGTGAATAATTCCATACATCATCGTAAGCAAAACCATAAGACAAACCATCTAAACTAATTGATCTATCGTGCCAAAATGCAGCATAAAAGTTATAAGGAAATTCTTGGTAATAATCTTCCTCTTTAGACCAATCTTGTAACCCTACATTTGGAGTAGAAACATCAACAACATGCCTGTTAATAGCAGCACATAATTGAGCTTGTACTAATAAATCGGTGGTGTGATCTTGAACAACATTATCAAGAACTCCTTTCCCTTCAAAAACTTCTTGTGTGGTAGGCTTTCTAACCACAATACCAGATCGTCCTTCAAAAGCAGTAGAAATACTATGTAACTCTAAAGCGCCCCCATTAACTCTACCTTGCCAAACTCCAGCATCACCAGAGTCAAAAATTAAATCTTCCTGTGCATATTTTTCCCAAATCTGATCAATATAAGGTTTCATATAGTCTACATATGGACCAACATCTGGTAATGTTCCAATTGTACCATCGGCAAATTCTTTTGTTTTAGACGGAGCTGTAATCTCACCTGTACTTGGGTTCACACAGCCTAAGAATTCTTGAGGAGCAGTAGCTAAAAACTTCTCTACAATGGCCTCGTGCGTTGCTACTTCACCAACTTTCTTTTGGTAACCATCATGCCCAAATAACTCCATCCCAATTGGAATTTTGTAAGAATCTACTCTTGTAGGATTACCAAAGAAACCATATTGGTTATAGGTTAACTCTATGATTTCGTAAGGAATTCCTTTGTTAGGATCTGTAGGGTCTGTATGGTTCGGAGATGAGTAACCTGAAGGATCACCTGTTGCACCATGGAAAAACAAATAGAGTGGTTCGCCAACAGAAATAAATATTCTACACCCTTGAATTGGATTTAATAGTACCGTTTGATCTTGAATATCACTTAATTTAGTAAATACATCTGCATACAAAGCCGTTTGATCCGGGTTTCTATTTCCTCCATAAACGGGACCAGGCATTGTGTTATATGATTTATTCATTGGGTATTGTTCACCTGTTTTCATATCAACCCAAACATGTACACCTGGAACTCCAGAAAGGTCTTCTCCAACAATGGCAACATAGAGTTCGTCGTTGCTATATTCAGAAGGGTTTTCGATGACCACTGGAAATGCATCTTGTGCATAATTATGACCACTCAAAAATAATATAATGAGTGTTGTAAAATTGTAAAATAGATTTTTCATTTTAGTTGCTTTTGTGTTTAATAGCGATAGAACAATAGATATATTTAAAATAAAGGGTGTATGTACCCAGGACTTATTTAAGTCAATTCTTTTTTGTGATTTTGTTTTTAAGTGGTGTCCTCAATTAAGAGGACACCTTTTGAGAAAAGTTAGTTTTTAGCTTGAACTACTATTTATTTACTGTTTGATCCATTTTTTAGTTGAATAATAATGCGCTGATGTAATTTCAATCAAATAAATCCCAGATGAATAATCACTTACATTAAAAGTGTTAGACAAACTTGTACTTTTTACCATCTCTTTGACTTGCCCGTTACCTAAGTTGATAATTCTAATTTCGAAGTCTTCATCTTCAACAGTACTTGTGAAATCTAAGTGTAATTGATGCTGAGCTGGGTTAGGATAAATTGATAAAGAAAGATCCTTTAAGTCATCTTCTAATGTGATATAACGACTACCACTAGATGAACAAGTATGCATAGCCGTACTTCCATTTCTTTCTCCACCTTCTGGTACGTTATAAACAAAATAGAAATCAACTGATGAAGTATTTTGAACAGTATAAGAATAAGTACCATCACCATCATTGTCCATATGATATCCTGCACCATTTATAATTAATAATCTTGTAGAAGAGCCAACGCCATTTCTTTGAGGTTCAAAACCTATAATTACATTATTCCCTTCATAGGCTACTGTGTAATAATAATCTACTGTACTAGCTGTTGTAAAGCCTGCATCACCATCACAAGTATAATTTCCTCCGTTAGAGTTATCTGCATTTGTAGTTATAGAAATTGCATTTTCATTTGTATTTCCTGCTGCATCTTTTGCTACTATTTTTATAGAATAAGTTGTATTATCAACTAACTGAGAGAAGCTATAAGATGTGGAAGTAGTTGATGATGTAAATACATTATCTAAATAAATGTCATAACCAACAACGCCAATGTTATCAGAAGAAGCACTCCATGAGATCGTAAAAGAGGATGTAGTTACCGCAGTAGCACTTAAATTAGACGGACTCGATGGAACTTCAGTATCACCTTCATTTCCACCACCATTGTTGTTACAATTTGATATGTTTTCTAAATGAGGCGTCGCAGCAGTATTTCGTTCTCCACCTTCAGGAACATTGTATGTAAAATAGAAATGAATATCATCTCCAGCATCTATAGTTGTAGGATGTGCTGTATTTGTTGTAAAGAAATACCCAGGGTGTCCAGCACCAGCACTACCTGCATAATATACAATTAGTGTTGAATTGGCTACACCAGATCTACTTGGAATAAAAGTGATTGCCGTTTTACCATTTACATTACTTAATTCATAAGTATAATCTCCATTAGCATCATTCCCACTGCAATTTCCTGTTTCTCCACCTGTAGAGTTTTCTAATGTTGTAAAGGTTGTAGAAGCTGCTACAGATGTATTTCCTGCAATATCTTTAGCAATTACATTTACAGTGTAGACGGTGTTTTCAGTCAACTCATTTAGAGTAGTTTGGGTACCTGTAGTAGAACTGATACTACCATTTACAACAATATCATACCCAACAACACCAATATTATCAGTAGAAGCACTCCATGTAATAGAAGCCGAATTTGTTGTAATATTACTTGCCAATAAATTTAAGGGAGAGGTAGGAGCTTGGATATCATTCCCTCCTCCAGAACTACCACCACATTCGCCAATAGTTACTGTATGAGGTGTAGCAGCCGTATTACGTTCACCGCCTTCAGGAACACTATAAGTGTAATAAAACTCAATAGTATCATCTGCATTTGCGTTAATGGTATATGGTGAGTTTGCAGAGACAATATATCCTCCTAAACCTCCATTGTTTACTTTGTAGTAAAGTAAAACTGTTGTAGATCCAACTCCTGTTCTACTTGGAATAAATGTTATTGTGGGATTACTGTCTTCATTAGAAACCTCATAAGTGTAATCATTATTATCAGAACCTCCTGTACAAACAACTTGCAATGGATTTGTAGAGAATGTATTCGTTAAAGGAGTTGAAACATTACCTTGGAAATCGGATGCTAAAATTTCTATAGCATAAGTAGTTTCTGCTAATAACCCACTAAATGAATAATTTAAATCAACTGTGCTGCCATGAAAAACACCATCAAGGTAAATTTCATATCCAGCAACACCAACGTTATCAGAAGCTGCAGCCCAACTGATAGTTAAAGTTTCTTGCGTTGCTTCTTGTAAAGTAATAGCTGAAGTGAATTCTGGAGCCAATACATCATCTAAAGTAGTAACAGTAACAGAAACGGCTGCAGATGTATTTCCTGATGCATCTAATGCGATTACTTCTAAAACATAGTTTGTTGATGGAGATAGGTTTAATAGTGAAACTAAGGTATCATTAGTTTGTGCTAATAAATTACCGTTTGAAAATACTTGATAGCCAACTACGCCAATATTATCGGTGGCAGGGCTCCAAGAAAGTGACAAAGTAGCCACATCAACATTTTCTATCGCTAATCTTGAAATCTCAGTTGGAGGTTCTTCATCTAAGATGATTGGAAGTGTAGTCTCCGTTAGTGTAGAAGCGATAGATGTATTGTTAGTATTGTCGATAGCAACCACAGAAATAGTGTAATTAGTAGCATCAGTTAAGCCATTAAATGTATAGTTTAAGTTATTAACTGTTGTAACAACAGCTCCATTTAACGATAATTGATAACCACTAATACCAATATTATCTGTAGCAGCATCCCATGCGATAGTTAAGTAATCTACTCCTTTATTTGTAACAGTTAAGTTTTCTGGAGTTGTAGGAGCTTCTTGATCTGTAATTTCTCCTATTCTAGTAAAGGTAAACCTACCTAAATTGAACCCTCCACCATCTGCAACTAAACGTATAATGTGTTCTCCTTGAGTAATAGGAATATCTTTAATTTCTACACTTTGCCATGCTCCCCAATCACCTGTATAATTAATTGCAGCAGGTGTACCTAAAGGAACTTCATCAACCTCTAAGTGTAATGGTCCACCTCCTTCAGAAAGACCTGAAGCTACTTTAAATTCTACATCATACATACCTGTTTGTGTAGCATTAATAGTGTATTCTAACCATTCATTTTTATCAATCCACCCAACAGAAAGACCTTCAGATTGAGAGACAGAAACATCAACATATTCGTCTGTTCTGGCATCTCCTTCATTATATGGAGAAACATCGTAATAAGCTACATTTTGCCCACCTTGATCGTACTGACCAGAAAATAAAGTACCAGGAATAGTTGCAGGAGAAGCTGCATAAGGATCTTGTGGAATACCTAATCCTACTTGTACCGATGCATATTTAGATTGTTTGTATTCATTTCCAATATATGCTCTTACATTATAGTTGTAAACGTAATCTTGAACACTTGGAAGAGTGATAGAATAAGGAGGTGAAGTTGTTGTTCCTAATAATGTTTCTCCATCATAGAACTCTACTTTATCTGGTGTACCTCTTTCTACAGTTGCATTTAAAGTAATGTTGGTGTCTGTAGGAAATTTTTGACCATTAAAAGGGTTTGTGATGGCAACATCTAAAGGAACATCTTTGCTTGTAGCTGTAGATCTTGCTGGTACTTCCAAAAGTGTTCCATCAGAATAAGTAACCATTATTGTTTGGTTTGAATAGTTATGAGCAACATACGTTTTGTCGCCATTTTTATCAAATACACTTGCAATAGGGTGATTGGCTGTAATGGAAACATCTACTTGCCCTAATGCCACCATATTGTGTAACCAATAATAAGTATGTGCCTTAGATTCACCAAATTCAATAGAATAATCTTGATATCCTTCAAAATAACCTAATGCTTTTTCTGGGTCAACAAAAGAAAGATACATCCAATAGATATCGTACCAAATATTAGGGTTTTGCTCTCTATTTAAAATGCCTGTGTTGGCGGTAATGTCATCCCATAATGTTTGTACCAGTTCAGGTCTGTAACCCAAATATAAAGATCCTCCATGGATAGGCAAGAAATTGATTCCCCACATAGGACCAATATCAAGAGTCCAGAAAGTTTCGGCATCATAACCAGCTCCCCAAATTCTAGAAACAGCTTCGTAACCTAATTCTGGTTGGAAAGTTCTGTCGTTTACATCCCACCAATATTCTTCGATAGCAGAAAGTTCTGTAGTGTAAAGGTAGATACCTAAATCACGAATTTCTTTATTACCTGTAACTTCTCCCCAGTGAATAAGAGCAGAGTGAAATTGCATACTTTCTGAACTAGATTCTTGATCATTACCATTTGGATCAGTACTAGAACCATTTGCCCAGCAGTGCCCTGCATATGGACTGAAATTTCTTAGATAAGGAAACATTTCATCGTTATGATCATAAGCTGAAGCATCTCTTACTAAAAGGTTGACCATTTCACCCCATTGATCTGCCCAACCTGGCTCGTATTGTTCAATCATTGCAGCCATGTGAATAAAATAACCCCAATGAAAATGATGATCATTTAAATTATAATCTTGACCATGACCGGCAGGGAAACCCAATAATGCTTTCCAATCTTCATCATAATACATGATAAAATCAGTCTCATCACTCTCCGCTGATAACCAATCTTCTATTCTTTCTTTTACTGTAGTAACTAATTTTTCTTTTGCTGTTTCGTTTCCTAATTGATCAGCAATATGAGCCAATTGTGCCAAACGATTCATCTTTTTACCATCGTTGTAAGAGTCTGTCCATGTTGCTAAAGATCCACCACTTACATCGTCAACCATTTTATAAAGTTCCGATTGAGAGTAAGAATCACTGTATTTTCCTAAATTAGGTAACGTTGGAAGTATACCTTGAAATTTATGATCTATTGTATAGCTATTTGCTACCATAGATTTAATTTCTCCTCTTACAGAAGGATAAGAATACGAATGCAATGCAGGTGCTCCAGTTGGTAGATTACCCCATTGATGAGGAAGTAGACCTAATAAAAATTGATTATTTAAACCCTCTTTTACATCCACTTCAACATTAAAGTTTGTGGTCATGGTAGCAGTTGCGTCATTGTATTGCCAATTTACAGTTGTGTTTTTTGGGAATACATAAGCATATTGTTTTAGCTCATTTACTGCAGTTTGGATATCAATATCTTCTGGTAAGTGTGCAATACTCCAATAGGTTTTACCATTCAAATTTGAAGTATATGAATTACCAACTTTAGTCCAAGTAGTACCCTCAGGTCCATAAACTGCATAATCTGCTCCATTGTAGTTCTCTTCAATAATTAAAATATTACCTTGAATTGTAACAGGAGAAGGGAAATTTAGTTTAACAGAAGCTACTTCAGACGGAGATTTTTCGAAGTACGTAAAAGGCATTGCCATACCAATTGTTGCCTTAAAATTATGATTTCCTTCAAACCAAGCTGCAGTAACTGTCCAATCAGAGAAATTATCTACCAAAGATTCTGAAGTACCAAGTCCTTCAACGCCTATAATAATCGGAGCAACCTCAGACATCGGTTGTTTGTTATTTCGTTCACTCGAAATAGGAATTGTGTATTCAATAGCCAAGCCATCTGGCTTAGAACGGTAAGATAAAGGATAAGCATAAAACCCCCATCCATGTGACGAACTATTGTAGGTAGTCCAAAGTAGGGTAGACCACCAATCATTTGTAGGTACTGGAATGCCATCCAAATTGCTAGATACTTTAGGGGTCGCTTTTGTACCAAACCCTAAACCTCTAGGTTGTTCTCTTCGCCCTTGCACAGCAGGACCTGGAAATGTTGTAGTGTAACTGCCCTGACCGACAGGGACAATTTGTGCGTGTGTGTCAAAATAGAATAGAGAGCTTATAATAAAGCTCCATAGTAGTAATCTAGTTTTCATACTTTCTGTGTTAAGTTTTATAGCGATAGTAGTTTGAGTGTCCTCATAAACTGATATGACAATATTAGGTGTAAATAGGACTCTTTTAAAGAATAACACCTCTACTTTACCACACAATACAACTCTATTTTACCTCACACTATTTCATGGGGAAATATATAAATTACTGTTTGTGTGTTGTTTAAGTTATTTATTGGAGTTGAACCACTACTACACACTTAAATACTTAAAGTGTTCAATGGAAGTATTATTTGGAATTAGTTTTTATAGTAGAAGCTAACTTAAAGTGTTTAAGTAATTCACTTAGCGATGTTTGATAACTAGGGTTGACGGCTTATTAAATTGAAAGAATCTTATCTAGCAAATTCTCTTCATGTGATAGGTTCATTTTTTTTCTTAAACGGTATCTACTTTGCTCCACACTCCTAACTGTAATGTTAAGTGTATTTGCAATTTCTTTACTTGTCAGCTTCATTTTTAGGTAAGCACAAATTTGAATATCCCTATGGGTAAGTGCCGGGTATTTTGATTTTAATTTCTCAAAGAAATTATCGTATACTTGGTCAAAGCGAATACTAAATTCATCCCAATCATTTTCAACATCTGTTGCTTCATCAATTTTCTTTATTATTTGTCTAATATCTCTATCCTTAGAGGTGTTGTATTTATCTTGTAATTTCTCTTTTATAGATTGTAGACCTTGGTTTTTTTGCATGATAGCCATAGTTACAGCTGCAAGTTCTTCGTTTTTACTATTGATTTCTGTTTTTAGTTTTTCATTTTTTAGCTTTACAATTTCTTCTTGGGAACTAGTAACTTCTTTCATGAGCTTATATTCTAACTCATGCATATCGTTGGTTTGTTTTAGCATTAAATACCTTTTTTCTCTTTTTGCCCTGTGTTTTAAGAAAAGGATAGTAAATAAGAAAAAAGAAACAAAAGCAATTAGATATAATATATAAGCAAAAGTAGACCTGTACCAAGGAGGTGTAATTTCGAAACTATAAGTTGTAATATTAGATAGAGCATTATTCACGTTTCTGCTTTGAACCAAAAAACTATATTTCCCTTCATTTAAAAAAGAGTATGTTTTTGCATTTTTTGTAGACCATTCCGACCAATCTTTTTCAAATCCTTTTAAATAATACCTGTACTGATTATAGTCTAAATTTTTATAATAAGGGTTTGTAAAATTAAATGTGATTTGATTTTTATCAAATGGAATTTTTGTGGTTCTTCTTTCTTTTGAGCTCGTTCTTAAATGCTCAGTTTTATCACCCACTTGAATAGTAGAAATTAGTGTTTCTAAAGGTAATATAGGTTTTTTATAACTATCAATTGATAGCACGGCATAACCTTCTTCTAAACCAATAATAAACTCGTTTTTGCTTTGTTCTTTTACAAATTCAAAACCAGCTACAAAATTGCCTATAAAGTTATTGAGTACAAGATTATCTTCATTATTAGAAATTGTGAAATTTAAATTAGAAAGCATCCATAACCTTTCAGAGTTATCCATCTTTAGGTATTTGATATGAGTGGTATCTGTAGAGTTAATTCCGTTGATATCATTTGTTATTTCAAACTTGTTTCTATCATTGTTGTATGTGAAAATTCCATGTAGAGCACCTACAAAAAGTTCATCTTTTACTTTAAAAACATTATTAAAAATAGATGATGGTAAACCATTTGAACTATTGTAAAATTCTACTGTAGAAAAAGATTTTTGATCCTGAGATAAAATGCACTTATACACACCTTTATACCCATGAGACATCCAAATTTCATGATTATCTAGTTGAACAAAAATTCTAGCAGTAACATCTAAACCTTCTATTATATCAGATACATTATGCTTTTTATCTACTAGCCTAAAGCCTTTGTATGTACCAATTAATAGATAATTAGTATTAGAAAGTAAAATCTGTCCATCCCATACACCTTCTAAAGTAAAAATAGGTTGAAAAATATCATTTTTTAAAATTGATAAACCATGATTATGTGCAACATAAAGCTGCTCATTCCAAATGAAAATTTTCCAAATTTGCTCTTCAATTCCTTTTACTTTACTGTGATTAATACCTTTTTTACTTCTTTTAAATACCCCTTGATTTGTACCGATATAATAATTTGATTTATAAAATTGAGCACTATAAACGGATGGATTGAAGTTAATATTATCAGAGTAATAACTGACTGGAGAAAATAGATCTATCTTAGAAATACCATTATCTAAACCACACCAAAGTTCGTTGTCTCTGTCTTGATACATAGCAAGTACAGTGTTATTTGCTAATCCATTTTCTTTGTTATAATGTGATACAATTTTTCCATTTTCATTAATAATAAAGACTCCATTTTTAACAGACCCAATGGCATAATGCTTAACATTTCCAGATGTAGATAATGGAATAACGGAATAGATACCCGCTTTTTGGATTACCTGTAATGTTTTATTATGCCATTTTTTAATTTCTTTATGGTTGTAAAGGTAAATTCCTTTATCTCTTGAAAATAGTAGGAAATGCCCATCACTGTTTACTTGAATACTACGGATAGGAACATCAAAATTAAACTCTTTTAATAGGTGGTCTTCTGATGAAATAAGTAAATGCTTAACCCTAAATAAGTACTCTCCTTCATGATGAGGAATTTTTGTGAGTACATTGCCTTTGTATTGATAGTCATTTTGTTGAGAATGAAAAACCACACCTCCATCTTTATCTTCTACAATATTCCAAACATCTTCAAAATCAATTTTATGTAGTTGATTAGATAGCGAGTGATAAATAAGCGTGTTGTCTCCTTTTAAAGAGAAGTAACCAATTTCACCTTGCCCACCAACGTATATAGTATCATTTTTAAAAAGAATAGAACGAACAATACTTTTATTAGGAAGGGGATAGATAGTCCAATTTTCACCATCAAACTGAAGTAAACCATCGTTATTACCAAAATAAATAATTCCTTTATTGTCCTGAACAATAGCCCAACTTTGAGGAAGTGCTTTGTATTCATTCTTCTGAAAATTTCTAATTTTTGGTAGTTGAGATAGTTGTTGACAAAATGTTATTCCACAGTAAATAGTTAAAAAAATAGATAGTAGAGTTGTTTTCATAGATAGTTGGTTTCTTTAGGATAATGTATTGAGGTTATAATATATTGGATGTAACTGAGAATAACAATTTATATAGGTTTAGCTCTTTACTTCTTTTACTATGTACAATAATTTAATGTATTGATGAGGTGAAGTATTAACCAAAATTCTATTGTGTTAACATGAAATTATTTCTAACAATATTTAACAAAATGCAATACGTTTAAAGTAATGATGACTTTTTATTGTTTTTACTTAATTTCGGCCATTATCACATATTATCCATAATTACTATGCAAAATATACCTAGTGTAGATTTGTCAGATTTTTTATCAGACGACCCAAACCGAAAGCAAAAATTCGTAAAAGAAATTGGTACTGCTTATGAAGATATCGGATTTGTATCTCTAAAAGGACATTTCCTTGATTCTATGCTTACTAATGAGCTTTACAGTGAAATTAAGAATTTTTTCGAGCTTCCAGTAGAAACAAAATCAAAGTACGAAATTGAAGGAATTGGAGGACAAAGAGGTTACGTTTCATTTGGTAAAGAGACCGCAAAAGGTTTTAAAAAAGGAGATTTGAAAGAGTTTTGGCATTTTGGCCAATATGTTGAAGATAATCCTAAATTGGAAGAACAATATCCAGATAATGTAATTGTTGAAGAACTTCCTAAATTTAATGCTGTTGGTAAAGAAGCTTATCAGGCATTAGAAAAAACAGGTATTTATGTATTAAGAGCTTTGGCACTTTTTCTAGATCTTGAAGAACAATATTTTGATAAATTTATCAAGAATGGTAATTCAATTTTAAGACCTATTCATTACCCTCCAATCAAATCTGAACCAAAAGATGCAGTTAGAGCTGCAGCTCATGGAGACATTAATCTTATTACTTTGTTGATGGGTGCAGAAGGTAAGGGGTTACAAGTTCAAAATCATGATGGAGAATGGATTGATGCTATTGCTGGAGAAGGTGAATTAGTAATTAATGTTGGAGATATGCTTTCTAGACACTCTAATAATAGATTAAAATCTACAATACATAGAGTAGTTAATCCTCCAAAAGAGTTATGGGGTACTTCAAGATATTCTATTCCATTTTTTATGCATCCGATTAGTGAAATGCCATTAAATGCTTTAGAAAACTGTATTACTGATGCTCAACCAAAATTGTATGAAGATACAACTGCTGGAGAATTTCTTACAGAAAGACTTATTGAGTTAGGGCTAATCAAAAAATAAATAATTGCTTTTATTTAGCAATAATGAAAATGAGTATTCGATTAAAATTGGGTGCTCATTTTTTACCAAATTAGTTTATAAACAAAAAAGTATACTCATTTTTAAAGAGTATACTTTTTTGCGTTTCAGCCTTAAACTAATGTCTAAGATTAAACTAATCAAATTGATGAAAAATTACTTGATTTCGATGATCACTTTATCAATTTTACCTGTAAACGTAGTTTCTTCAGGTCCATATCCAATACCTTCTGCTACTGGTGTTTGATTATCTAAACCAACATCAGCAGTTTCATCAGCAGAGAACATATTAGGTTGCGTTCTTTCAATTCTACCTTTTCCTTTAGAGCCATCAGAAACTTCAATAGTAGCATCTCCACCTTTACCGTTTCCGCCACCATCATAGTTAAAAGCAAAACTTACTTTATGTTTACCTGGTGCTAGTTTAGCATCTGTAGTAATTACATATCTTTCTAAACCTAAGAAATTATAAGTAAACTCAGGAACGTCGTTTTTCATGTATAAACTCCATCCACCAAAACGGCCACCTTGTGTTAAAATAACACCGTTAGCACCACTTTCAGGAACAACAATTTCCGCGTCGATTGTAAAAGAACGGTTTTTAATATTAATGAAAGTATTTTCCATCATACCTTCCATTCCTTCATAAAGTTTTAAAGTAGTTCTTCCACCCATAATATCAGGACGGCCAGCAATTGCAGGGTTAGTTCTTTCTACAACACGGTCATCAATTGGAAGTACATGATATTTTTCTGCTTCTGCCATAAAAAGTCCCTTCATTTCTTCTAACTTTTCAGGGTACTTAGCGGCTAAGTTTTTCGTTAAACTGAAATCATCGCGAACGTTATATAAATCCCATTTATCTTCTTCAAGAGGACCAAAGTCAGTCATTTCCCAAGGAGCTCTGTGGATAGTTCTTGCAAACCAGCCATCATAATAAAGAGCACGGTTACCAAAGAGTTCGAAATACTGAATTACATGTCTTTCTGGAGCATTAGCATCATCAAAAGAATACACAAAACTTGTACCTTCAATTGGCGTTTGAGGAACACCATTTACAACCTTAGGTTCTGGTAATCCTGCCACTTCTAAAATAGTTGGAGCAATATCAATTGCATGTGTAAACTGACCTCTAATACCATCGCCTTGTTTTACTTGGTCTGGATAATGAACAATCATACCAGTTCTTGTACCTCCAAAGTCAGATGCTATTTGTTTAGTCCAAGTAAAAGGAGCATCAAATGCAACGGCCCATCCTGCAGCCATATGAGGGAATGTATTTGGTAAACCCCAATCATCCATCAAAGGAATTAGGTCTTCAACTTTTTCTTCTACAAAATTAAAGTAAGTCATTTCGTTGTACATACCTACCATGCCGCCTTCAGCACTTGTTCCGTTATCACCAGCTACAAATACAATAATAGTATTGTCTAGTTCTCCAATTTCATCAATAGCATCAACTAAACGACCAATTTCATAATCTGTCATTTCAACAAATCCAGAAAATACTTCAGCCTGACGAGCAAATAATTTTCTCTCGTTATCTGTTAATTTCTTCCAGTCTTTAATAGCTTCTGGCTTAGGTCCTAAATTTGTGTTTTTAGGAATAATACCGTTGGCTTTCATTTTAGCTACAGTTTCTTCTCTAATAACATCCCACCCTTTATCAAACTGTCCTTTATACTTATCAGACCATTCTTTAGAAACATGGTGAGGAGCGTGTACCGCACCTGTAGAAAAGTATACAAAGAAGGGTTTATCTGGTGTCATAGATTGTTGTGCCTTTACCCAGTTAATTGCCTGATTGGTCATGTCTGTAGTAAAGTGATAATTCTCTTCTTTAGGAGGGTTTACTTTTTTAACACCATCAAAAATAAGAGGAGCCCATTGGTCAGTTTCACCACCAATAAAGCCATAGAATTTATCAAATCCTTGGCGTGTAGGCCAACGGTCAAAAGGACCTGAAACACTTGTTTCCCAAGCAGCAGTTTCATGCCACTTACCAAAAGCAGCAGTACTGTATCCATTTAATCTCATTGTTTCTGCCAATGGAGCAACACTTGCAGGCAATGAACCTGTATTACCTGGGTATGCAGTAGAAGTTTCCATAATAGAACCTGTATTACAAGTATGATGGTTTCTACCTGTTTTAATAGCCATTCTTGTAGGAGAACACAAAGACGTAGTATTGAAATTATTATATCTCAAACCACCATTTGATAACCTATCCATTGTTGGTGTGTTAATAGGACCACCAAAAGCAGAAGTTGCTCCCATTCCTAAGTCATCTATTAAAACAATAACTACGTTTGGAGCTTCTTTTGGTGCTTTTACTTCAAAACGTTTTGGTGGTGTTGTATTTCGAGCATCAAGTTCTGTATATGTTTTTGCTTCGGGTTCTACAATAGGTAAAATTTCTCGATTAATATTGTCTTGAGCATATGCTGAAGAAAAAAGCATAAATACTAACGACAAAATCAGTAGTGATTTTTGTTTCATGTTTGAAGGTTTATTTTAAGTTATAATATGAACAGCTTCTTGATATTAATGGAAAAAAATAATAAACAGAGTAAAATTTATAAAATAGTTTATTGTTAATTCAACAATATAAATACAATTAAGAATTACTCAATTGTTACACAGTAAAAGTATAGGTTATAAAAGATTATTTTGTTGGAGTATTAATCGCCATTAAGAGAAGTTTTTAATATCTATCTAATTTCTCTATAAAGTAACTATTTTACAAGTATTTTGATTTATTTGAAGAGTTTAACTACCAGTATTTCTGAAAATAGAAAGGTTCAAGCTTTGCTACTGCAAAAACTTGAACCCTTCTTTATAAAATGAAATACTAAATTTATAAAATAACCACTTTTTTACTTGGTATTTTTATCCAGCTTTTTTGTTTATTTTCAATTTCTATGGAAAGTACATACGTACCTTGATGTACATTATCTATACGTAAATCAAGAACATTACCTGCTTTCTTATTCCACCTTTTAATGGTCTGTCCATTAAGATTGGTCAAAGAAATTAGACATCTTTTATAAGGAACTTCTTTTAGTTCTATAATCATATGGTGGCTTGCAGGATTAGGGTAAATCTTGATTTCAGAATTTAAATATTCATCACCTAAATCTGTAATAATGATTTGCTCTTTAGCAGAACGGACTCTTGTATTTATGTATTCTTGAATGCCATAATCAACATGTCCTCCAATAGAAGTAACAAATGATTCATCATAATCTGTTACTGTCCATCCATAATTCTTTGTATACCATGTATCTGCAGCAACGGCAGCTCTTAATAGACTTTGTTGATCCTCAAAATAAGGATCCAAATCAGCACTATTAAAAGTTGAATCTATAAAATTAGCTAAGTAACTATTGTATTGATTATTGTATGTAGCATTGGCTAAAATCTTTTTTGATAAAGGTCTAGCTTCATCTTCTTTTGGCCAATTATTAATATCTCTTGTTCCCCAATCTTTATCCACCCAATCAATGCCGTATGTATTGTCCAAATCATAAGGGATGTAGGTCCAAAGGTTAGTAGTTTCATTCCAATAGATATAGAAATTATTCTTGTTGTAAGAATTGTTATCCCAATGTCCTGAAAGTTGTTCAATAGCTAATGTTTTGATGAATTTGTCGACATCAAAATTCCTATTTAGATACTCACTTAGTGCGTTATCATTTAAAATATTTAGGCTATCAAGAAAACTAGCTAATTCATCTCTATCGTCGTCGTCACCTTCTTCAAGTTCATAAATATCATCATTCATGTAGAGGTTTGGGTCGTTTACCATATCAGCACCATAACTTGCTTTGTATAATTTACCACTGTCATCGCCAAAGCGATTTTCTAGAAATAAATCATCAATTTGTTCTGTGTTGAGATATAAACCATAATAATCTCCATTAATATAAAGTTGAACATGACTAGATCTTGCTGCAGGAATATCTTCATCTCTAAAAAACATTAATAAAGATTTTTCTCTTGATAGGGTAGGGTCATTATGTTCAGCACGTAGGTTAAATTTTTTCTGCTCATGGAAAGTTCTTCCTTTCTCAAATTTATTAAATGAGATTTTAAAAGATTTTTTTGGAGCATAGCGAGAAGTATTACCTCTTAAACGGATGCCTACATTATGTAGAGAATCTGAAAGCATCGAGTTTTCAAATTCGAAGATACACTCTTTATAGTCTCTATTTTCCTCATTTCCGGGTGCTAACAAAAAGTCCAAATCACTTTGACTCATTGTGATATCGACTCGGTTTATTTCACCTTCTGGAAACAATATGCCATTCTCTGGGTTAAGATTTTGGGCAAGTGTTATAAAATATGAAATAAAAAGAAAAATTGTCAGTAAAATTCTTTTCATCAGTAGCTGTAAGTTTATTTCGTAACTAAAGTTAACTATATTTGCCGTGTTATTGACAGGGAAGCTGCGGGGACAATTTACCACATCTTCTTTTAACCTGCAATACAGTATGTTAAATACCACAACACAACCGTAGTCGATGAAGATTGATTTAAACAACTTCGAGCGATTTGAGGCAAGGCACAATGCGCCCAACAATACTCAAATTGAAGAAATGCTAACTGCTTTAGGAGTCGCAGATATTAATGAGTTAATTGCTCAAACTGTTCCTGAAAAAATTCGTCTAAAAAAGGAATTAAACCTTCCTCAACCATTAACTGAATACCAATTTTTGCGTCAGTTTAGAACTGTTGCAGAAAAGAACAAAATCTACCGTTCTTATATTGGTATGGGGTATTACAACACAATTACACCCCCAGTAATTTTAAGAAATATCTTAGAAAATCCGGGCTGGTATACGGCATACACACCGTACCAAGCAGAGATTGCACAAGGGCGTTTAGAAATGCTTTTGAACTTCCAAACTATGGTAACAGACCTTACAGGTATGGAACTAGCAAATGCTTCTTTATTAGATGAAGCAACTGCAGCAGGAGAGGTAGTTCATATGTTCCATGGAGCTAGAAAAGGTGCTAAAAAGAAAGTTGCAAATAAATTCTTTGCAGCAGATTCTGTGCACCCTCAGACACTAGATTTAATAAAAACACGCTGTACGCCAATTGGTGTTGAGCTTGTTATTGGTGATGTAGCCGAGTTAGATCTTACAGATGAGAAGCTATTTGGTGTTCTTGTACAATACCCAGATACGAACGGTGCAATTTCAGATTATACTGATTTTATTGCTACTGCTCACGAAAACGGTGTATTAGTAGGTATGGCTTCAGACCTTTTAGCATTAACAATGTTGAAAGAGCCAGGAGAAATGGATGCTGATGCAGTGGTGGGTTCTGCACAACGTTTTGGTGTTCCTATGGGCTACGGTGGACCTCATGCAGGTTTCCTTGCGACAAGAGATGCATACAAACGTCAAATTCCAGGTCGTATTATCGGAGTATCGAAAGATAGAGACGGTAATGAGGCATACAGAATGGCTTTACAGACTCGTGAGCAACATATTAAGCGTGAACGTGCAACTTCTAATATTTGTACAGCACAAGTATTATTAGGTGTTATGGCTTCTGCTTATGCAGTGTATCACGGTCCTGAAGGATTGAAAACAATTGCTCGCCGTACACACGGAATGGCCAATTTATTGGTTACTTCAGTAGAACAATTAGGTTTAGAAGTAGTAAATAAAGATTACTTCGATACTGTTAAAATAAAAACAACACCTCTTCAGGCAAAAGCAATTAAGTTACTTGCAGAAGAGCGTTTAGCAAACTTCCGTTACTTTGAGGATGGATGTATTGGTTTGTCTATGAACCAAACTACAGACGTTTCTCATATTGCTGATTTAGTAGACATCTTCCAAGATGCACTAGGTCTTAATTTAGCAATTGACGTAGAAGCTCTTGCACAAGATATTGCTGTTTCTGTTCCGTCATCGTTACAAAGAACTACTGAGTTTTTAACACACCCAGTGTTTAGTCAGTACCATGCAGAACACGAAATGTTACGTTACTTAAAACGTCTTGAGAACAAAGATTTATCATTGGTTCATTCAATGATTTCTTTAGGATCTTGTACAATGAAGTTGAATGCAACAGCTGAAATGATTCCTGTAACGTGGCCAGAATTTGGACAAATGCACCCATTTGCACCAAAGGAACAAGCACAAGGATATCAAGAAATATTTAAAGATCTAGAGGCGTGGTTATGTGAAATCACAGGTTTTGACGCAATGTCGTTACAACCAAACTCTGGAGCAAATGGTGAATATGCAGGTCTATTAACGATCCGTGCTTACCACGAAGCAAATGGTCAAGGTCACCGTCATATCTCTTTAATTCCATCTTCGGCACACGGTACAAACCCAGCATCTGCAGTAATGGCAGGTATGAAAGTGGTTATTGTTAAGTGTGATGATATGGGGAATATTGATGTTGCTGATCTTAAGGCTAAAGCAGAGCAATATTCTAATGACTTATCTTCGTTAATGGTAACTTACCCATCTACACACGGTGTATTTGAAGAGTCTATTATTGAGATTTGTCAGATTATCCACGATAACGGTGGACGTGTTTATATGGATGGTGCAAACATGAATGCACAAGTAGGATTAACATCTCCTGCAAACATTGGTGCAGACGTTTGTCACTTGAATTTACACAAAACATTCTGTATCCCTCATGGTGGAGGTGGTCCTGGTGTTGGTCCTATTGGCGTAGTAGCTGATTTGGCTCCATATTTACCTGGTCACTCGGTAATAGATAATAACGTAGGAGCTAAAGCTTCTTCTGCTGTATCTGCTGCTCCTTGGGGTTCTGCAAGTATTTTACCTATCTCTTATGCATACATTGCTATGATGGGTGGTGAAGGTTTAACGAATGCTACTAAAACAGCAATCTTAAATGCAAACTACATGCAGTACAGGTTAAAAGAACATTATCCAGTACTTTATGTGGGTACAAATGGACGTAATGCACATGAAATGATTGTGGATTGTCGTCAGTTTAAACCTGCAGGAATTGAGGTAGAAGATATTGCAAAACGTTTGATGGACTACGGTTATCATGCGCCAACAGTATCGTTCCCAGTACCAGGTACATTAATGATTGAGCCTACAGAGTCTGAATCTAAAGCAGAGCTAGATCAATTCTGTGATGCAATGATTGAGATCCGTAAGGAAGTTCAAGAAGTAATTGACGGTAAGGCAGATGCTGTGAACAATGTGTTGAAAAACGCACCTCACACGCAAGGCATGACAATTACAGAAGAATGGGATTTACCATATTCTAGACAGAAAGCAGTATACCCACTTCCTTATGTACAAGCAAATAAGTTCTGGCCAGCAGTACGTAGAATAGACAGTGCTTTTGGTGATAGAAACCTTATCTGTTCTTGTATTCCTGTAAGTGATTACGAAGAAGTAGAAGCTTAAATATACTTTTATTTAAGTACCTTTTAGACATATAAAAACCTCCCTCACTTCTGGTTAAAGTAAGGGAGGTTTTTTGTCTTATTATCGTTTTAATAAATAGTTTTTAGCTAGGCTTTTTGTCTAAATTACGTTGCCTATATACTTTTAAAGAATCTAAGTCCAAACATAATAACTCTCCTAAACCTTCTATATTATTAAATACAGCACCAGCATCTAAACATATTCGTTGCTCTTCCTTTATCATTTTAAATATATCTTCAATAGGAGTAGGTGTATGCCCATGAATTAATTTTTTCTCCTTTAAAAGTGCTAAACTATTAGGGAAACTCCTTACCCATAACATTTCATCAAAATCTTTAAAGGGTTCTTTTGCTTTAAAGTTAAATCCAGCATGAACAAGAAAGTAATCCTCTAATTCATAATAATAAGGCAGTTGAAATAAAAAATCCTCGTATTCATTAAGTAACCTATACTCATCTTTTAAAAGCGGTTCAAGGTTATTACCAGCGTGGTAACTAAGTATTTTATCTTTAATCTCAATTGTTTCAATAAGTTCATCTTCATGATTTCCTCTTAAAGGATAAATACTATAACCATTATTAATTAGGCTAATTATACTATCTAATACACCTTTACTATCCACTCCTTTATCAATGTAATCTCCTAGAAAAAAGAGGTAATCCGTTTTCTTTAAATCGATTTGATTTAGTAAGCCTTGTAATGTTTTTGGGCAACCATGGATATCAGGAATTACCAGTCTTCTTGTAGCAGAAGAAGTTGATAATTTAATTGCTCTAGGGTCGTTATTTAGTTGTTTTGTCTGTAGACTGCTAGAGAATAGACCTTTAATAAATGAGGTGATTATATCTAACATACTATACACAGTTTATTATATGCTTCATAAAAAATAATTCTGTTTAATTGAAATTCCTTTATTTATTGTACTTCAAAAAAAAGAATTTATCACTTAACAACTAAGTTTGATTAATCGTATCGCATACTAATCTTTTTAATATGTATTGATTATCAAGGAATAAAAGTTTTTAATTTAGAAAAATAGACTTGAAATTTCTTTTTAAGCCTCTAAAAAAAATGTATATTTAATAACCCTTATAACTATTAATCTTACTTACCATACCTTTCTTACTTTATCTATGAAACAACTAATCTTTATCGATGATGATCTATTAGCTATTGAAATTTTTAAAATTATCTCAAATGCTCTAGAAGAGGTTAAAAGTTACAAAAAGCTATTTTATAGAAGTGGAGATCATTTTTTTGAATCAGTAGAAACACTTAAAATAGAGAAACAGAATATTTTATTTCTAGATTTGAACATGCCAGGTTTAGACGGCTGGCAAGTACTAGACGAACTAGAAAATAGAGGGATAGTAGATCATTTTAAGATTTTTATTTTAAGTTCTAGTGTAAACCCTCAAGACAAACAGAAAGCAAATGACCACCCCAAAGTATGTTCTTATATAGAAAAACCATTATCGAAACAAAAGGTATTGTCTACCCTAGCATTACTATCAGAAATAGAAACAAGTAATGTTTAATTTACAATGTTATCTAGTGAGATAGATATTTTATTTAACATCCGCTCTATTTTATTAGAAATTTCTTCATCAGAAAATAGTTTATTATTAACAGTAAAAAAGACTGTTTCTAATAATTCGTGGAAGCCAATTTCTACAAGATCATTGTATTCAATATAACGCATGTTCCAACTTTTAAATACTCTATTACCTTTGATAGGAAGTGCATAAGATTTTACTATTTGATGTCTATTGTCTTTCTTAAGGTTAGTGATAAGTTGCTCAATAGCACTTTCAGGACCTTCTATATATTGAATAAAATGATCGTTTTTATAGGTTAAATACCCAGTTATATTGTGCTTTTTATTTTCTTTTTGAGCTAGTGCTTGTAATTGATGTAATGCTTTAGAATCAAAGCTCATTTCTGATTTACTTGAATAGATATAAGATGAAATCATTATTGTGTATGTAATTTAATAGTAAATGTTGTTCCTTGCTTAACTACTGAAGATATAGAAATATTTCCACCCGTTGCTTCAATTTGAGTTTTGGTGAGAAATAAACCTAAACCTCTAGCATCTTCATTTTGATGAAATGTTTGGTTCATCCCAAAAATACGATGTCCATATTTTTCGAGGTCAATCCCTAAACCATTGTCTTTAATTAAGATGGTTACGGTATCATTTTCATGATATGCTTCTATTTCAATTTTTGGTATTCTATCAGGTGATTTATATTTGATAGCATTACTAATAAGATTTAGGAAAATACTTTTTAAATACTCCTCAGGATAATTAATAGATAGGTTACGTTCAATTTCTAAACTGACGATGACACCATATTTATTAATTTGCCCAGAAAGTATATCCAATACTTTCATTAACTCTTCTTTTACTACAATTTTCTTTCTTTCAAGTTTTGTTTTTTGTTGTACTTTAATTGCATCCGTTAAATTATTAACGGTAGTTTCTAATTGTTTAAGTGCTTTTTCAAAAAGTTTTAAGAAGTTATCTTTTTCTTTATGATCTTTCTCGTTCTGATAAAGCTCCATAAGGGCTAATAAATTAGATAATGGAGAGCGAATATTATGTGAAGCAATATATGTATAGCTCTCTAATTGTTCGTTCTGCACTGCTAAAGTTTGTGCCGTTTTTTCTGCTAATGCAACGGTTTCTTTCCATTGCATCTCAAGAGATTTATTGTAAGTATTATCAAAAACAATACATAAAAACTTATAATCTCGTTGTATTCTCAGACCAATGAGATTTAAAAAAAGCGTTTTTCCTTCATTAGAAATACATCTTAGCGTAAGGTTAAAATCTTTATTCTTTTGTTTAAATAGATTACTAAATAGTTCAATATCCTCTTTATGAATAAACTTCATAAAATCTCTAATTGGAATAGAATTTTGCTGAGGCTGAATCTCTAACCAATTAACAAGAGTATCATTTAATTTAATTACACTATCGTTGTTGTTCTCAATTTTAAGTGTACCAAACTGGTTTAAATCGGTAATTCCGTGATAAGTAGCAGTAACCTCTTTAAGTGTTCTTTTTAAAGAGTAACTTTCAGTGATATCTTTAATAGTACCAAAAAGGCTTTTAATTTTTCCATTTTGATCTTTCTTCGCAATGCATGCAAAAGCATAATATTTTTGATCAATATGAAGAATACTTTGAAACGGGATACCATACTTCAAACTATTATTAATATTCTGAGTAAAGCTATCTCTACTGTCAGAAGATAATAACTGCTCGATATACCTCCATAAAAAGACATCATAATTATCAAAATTGAATATCTTTTTAGTGACTTCATTAAAATCAAAAGTATTACTTTCTATATCCCAAGTCCAAGGATTTAAGTTAAGATGATTGTATATGAAGTTAGAAGATTGAACTATTTTAGAGAGCTCTTTATTTTTGTTTTTTAATTTTCTTACAGGTTTAAAATCACTTATTGGAATGAATGATAAAATAATTCCATCATTATGATTTTTATTTTCACCTAAAGGAGATACCCTAAGTAAAAACTCTTTGCCTTGAAGCGTTTTAATTTCATGCTCTTGAATCTTATTTACTTTTATCGCCTTTTCTATAATTGATAAAAGTCCTTCTTCGATCTCAAAGAATGTGTTGAATTGCATAATATTACGCCCAATGTCTTCTTTTTCTATTCCAAAAAAGTCTGTTGCATTCGGTGCAATTCTTCTTATACTAAAATCTTTATCAAGGTATAAACTAGCAATACCTGCAGAACGAAAAAGGTTTAAGAAGTCATCATTAAGAACGGAGATCTCTTCTAGTTTATCTTTGTATTCTTGATTAACGGTATATAACTCTTCGTTTACAGATTGTAGCTCTTCATTACTAGATTGAAGTTCTTCATTTGAAGACATTAATTCTTCGTTATTGATCTGATAATTTTCATTAATCTTATCAATTTTTTTATACGCTACTTTTAATTCTTGATGCAGGTGTTTGATTTCACTTTTAAGGTTGCTGATGGTATTATCCTGCTCAATAATATTATCGTCAAATCTTTCTTCTCCTTCAAAAAACTCAAGAATATAAAGGTCTTCTTGTGTAGGAGAAGAGAGGTGTCTGATAATAATTTCAACGGCTATCTTTTTATTACTTAGTAATTTTAAATTACTTAATTTTCTATTTTGGTTATCGTCTTTTACTTTTTTTATAGTTCTAACTATATCAATATAAACATCTAACTCAAAAATTTCTTTTAAGATCAGTTCTCGTTTAGGGAACTTTAAATATTTACCTACTTCATCAGAAGTAAAAATAATTTGTTCTTTCTCGTTTACTACTAGAATTGGCTGGCAGAGGTATTCTATAACTTGCCTTTCTAAATTATCTGTAATAGGAGCAATGCTTTGATTTAATTTTGTTTCTTTAAGGCTAGAGCTATTTATTTTTGTATTTATATTTGGTAGTTGTTCCATCTCAAAAGTTCTAAACTTGTCAGTTAACTTAAAAAATTTATGTTTGGGATTTTCTTCTTTTAAATACTTATCTGAAAAATTCTTTTCTGAAGGTCCTAGAAATAAATAACCATCTACATTCAAAGAGAATTTCATGGTATTTAATATCTGTTTTTGCACCTTAGGTTTTAAATAAATGAGTACATTTCTACAAATTACTAGATCAATATTTAGGAAAGGAGGAGTAGATAAGATATCATGTCTAACAAACGTAATACAGCTTCTTACGGCTTCTATTATTTGATAACTGTTCTCTCTTCTTTCAAAATATTTCCTTCTAAATTGTGCAGGTACAGATTCAATTTCTTCTTTACTAAATATACCTTCAGAAGCCTTTTGAATAGCCTGTTCGTTAAGGTCTGTTGCAAATATTTTGATCTCTTTAAGTTGTTTGCTTTTTTCAACTTTTTCTAAAATAAGCATTGCAATGGTATAGGCTTCGTTACCAGAACTACAGCCAATAGACCAAACGCGTATAACATCTTTTGATATTACTTTTGGTAGTATCTTTCTATCTAAATATTCCCATTCTTCAGGATCTCTAAAAAAACTAGTTACCCCTATTAAAAAGCTTTGTGCTAGTTTTTTTAATTCTTCTGGAGAGTTTTCGAGCATGAAGAAATATTCTTTAATGGAAGTCAAATTATTGTACTCCATCATTTTTAATATCCTTCTATATAAGGTCTGAGGCTTGTAATGATTAAAATTTATATTTTCATTTTTTACAACAAGCTCAAGTATATTATCAATTTTATGGTAATAGTTTACAAGTTTATCATTCTCTCCTTTTACAAGATCTGAGAGAATAAAAACCATTTCTTCTACACTAACAATAAAATCTATATTAGTTGCTTTTATAGCAGAAAATGGCATTCCATTAAATTTTGCAGAACTTGGGTGTTGAACAAAAGTAGTACCTCCATTTTCTTTAATTGTCTGAATACCTATAGTACCATCACTACCAGTACCAGATAATATTATACCTATTGCTTTATTTTTATACTCTTCTGCCAGACTAGAAAGGAAGGTGTTTATAGGAAAAGATAAACTTTTTTCTTCTTTCAAACGTTCAAGCGTAATCAAATTTTTATTTGATATTGTAAGAGTAGAATGGTTGTTTATTATGTATATATGATCAGCAACAATTTCTGTTGTTTTGTTTACTTCAATAATAGGAAGCTGGGTATTCTTTGTCAACAACTCTGGCATTAAACTTTTATGCGACTGAGAGAGGTGTTGAATTATGATAAAGGATATGCCAAGTTTAGTATTATAGCTTTCAAAGAAAGATTTGATAGCTTCTAAACCACCTGCAGAAGCACCAATTCCAACTATATATTTTGGCTCGTTAGTAAGAAGCATAAAATGTATTCTATATTTAATTTATAATGTAAATTAGTAGTACAAATAACTAATTCCTAATTGGTTTACTATTTAATCTTGATTGTTTACTTTTTAGAGAATTTAAATACAAATCCATTTTATAATTAGACATAAAAAAGCAACATCCGTTTAATTGAATGTTGCTTAATTAAATCATTGCCTTAGTAGTGAATGACTTAAACAGTTTGGAACTGTAGAGTGTTTATCGACTCTTCAATTCCATTCCATAATTTAATTCTTTGTTGTAATGCTTCTTTTGCAACTTCTAACGTTTCAGCCCATTTATTAGCATCTGAACCACACAGCTCTGAAATCATTTGTAACGAAAGAGGGCCGTGTTCATCACCGTCTAATTCAATATGTCTTTCTAGATAATACTTTAACTTATTGTATTTTGTATTTTCAGCATCCGCATTTTTAAGAATTTCTATAAACATATCTGGAATTACATCTTCTCTACCAAAAGTAAATGCAGAAGCAATTAGGTGAGTTTTTCCTGTTTTTATCACTTTAAAAGTAAAGTTTACAAACTCTTTAACAGCAGTAATTGGAGCAATAGTATTTAAAGCACTTTGAACATCTTCTCCTGCTTGAATTTTTTGTATGAATGATAGAATAGAAGTAGTATTAGCTCCCATTTGATCCATGGCATCTAAGTACATTTCGAAATGACTTTTAGGTTCACCTACTTCGTTTACATCACTTTCTTCTCCATGTACAATTTCATTAATAAACCTTGCTAATACAGGATGTTCAGAAGGTACCCAAGGTAGTTGAGTGCATGTTAATTCAAGTTGAAGAGCTTTTAAAAGTGACATGAAATCCCATACTGCATAGACATGGTTTTCCATAAATACTTTTATATCATCAATACAATTTAATTTTTGATATAAATGATGTTCCTGAAGTTCTTTTCTTAGTGGAGAAATCTGTTCTTCAATAGTGTTAATAGAGTACATTTGAGTGAAATAAGTGAGTTTTAATAATTTTAATTCCTAAACAATTGGAATAACATTATTGTTTGTTTTTTAGTAACAACAAAGTTAGTAAACTCCTTATAAATGATGCACTGTACTTTACTATTATTTTTATACTACTGACAGGTAGACAAATTTATTATGAAATTAAATATTAGGTAAAGCATTAAACTCTTCTTGTTTTGCAGTAAACCATTCTTTCATTTTTTCTGGAGTAGCCATTAATGCTTGAATTTTTTCCATAGCCTTTAAATGATCTGTATCTTTTTGTTGATACATTTCCATGCCGTGTTGTTTACTTAATGCTGCTATTTCCTCGAAAGTATCTGCTGTAAATACTTTGTTACAAGCACCTCCTAATTGTTTACAAGTCATTGATTTCATAGTATATTTTTTATGTTAGTTTTATGAAATAGTACGATTTATTACTTAGTCAAAACAGTCAAAAAAATCCTCTACTTTTTACAGCAGAGGATTTCTATTTTTTAGTCCCAAACACCATTTCCTTCAGTAAGAATAATTGGAGCAGCATCTGTAACAAGTATTGTGTGTTCATGTTGTGTAACAAAACCACCTCGACTACCTTTTAAAGTCCACCCATCAGCCTGTTCAACTGCAAAAGTAGATTTAGTAGAAATAAAGGTTTCTATTGCTACAGTAGCATTCTTTTTAAACCTTTCTCTATTACTAGATACCCTGTAGTTTAAAATTTCTTCAGGTGCTTCATGTAAACTTCTACCAACACCATGTCCTGCAAGGTTTTTAATTACAGTAAGTCCTTTCTTTTTGGCTTCCTTTTCAATAATATGGCCAATATCAGCAACTCTAACTCCACCTTTTACACTAAAAATAGCTTTGCGTAGAATCTCTTTAGAAGCGTCTACAAGAGGTTGGTGGTTATGAATATCTTCTCCTAATACAAAAGAACAGCCATTATCTGACCAAAAACCATTGAGTTCTGCTGATACATCAATGTTAATTAAATCACCTTCTTTAAGTATTCTTTTATCAGAAGGGATACCGTGTGCGGCTTCATTATTAACACTAATGCATGTATACCCAGGAAATTTATATGTTTCGTAAGGAGCAGATTTAGCTCCATATTTTTTTAATATTGTAGCACCATATTCATCAATTTCTTTAGTAGTCATTCCTACTTTAGTGTAAGAAATCATAGATTTTAATGTTAATGCAACGACCTCACTAATCTTTTTCATTCCGTCTAATTCGGAAGATGTTTTGATTGTCATCTTATTTTTTTTTGATGAAAAGTAGTAATTTAAAACCGTAAAAGGTTATATAAATAGATCAAATCTACTAACGAATTTACAAAAAATAAATGAAGTGAAATCATTTATTTATCATCCTTAACATCAGAGTTTTATTGATTAAAATAACAATAGGATACCATTATTTATTTAGTATACCTTTAGTGGTTTCTAACAAGCTTTCTATTTTATAGGTGTTGTATGCATCTTCGTGAGCTTTACCAAAAATACCAATTTCTTCACCTTTATCATTATCAAAATAATCTCCAGAGTGTTTACTATATTCTTCTCCTATAGCTAGCTGATATAAAACATTACCCCCTTTCTCTGCAGAAGACCAATGGTGCCCGTAAGCTTCTTTTACCATATTGGTATTTAGTAGTGAACCTGGATTTACAGCAATGGTAATAATATCTTTTTCTTGTGCCGCTAAATGAAAACTCCACATTGTTAAAGCAAGTTTACTTTGTGCGTAGGTGTCATTTTCTGATTGGTTATTTTTACCAAGTAGCGTATCTAAATTTATAGGAGACTGAGCTGCAGAACTAAGGTTAATAACTCTTGGTGTATTACTTTTTTTAAGTACAGGTAGTAATTCTTGCGTTAATAAATAAGGAGCAAGAAAGTTTACCGTAAAACGTAAATCCAGACCTTGACTATTATGTGTTGTAGCACTTTTAAAAACTCCAGCATTGTTGATTAAAACATCTAGAATAGGAACAGTTTTTTGTACTTCATTAGCCATGTTTTTAACAGCTTCTAAATCAGATAGATCGGCAATAAAACCAGATATATTTTCATTTTTTGTTTCTCTTTTAACCTCTGCAATTGTAGCAGCTAGTTTTTCTGGATTTCTACCATGTAAATAAATGTGGAACCCCTCTTGAGCTAATTTTATAGCTGCTATTTTGCCAATACCATCTGTACTACCTGTTATTAGAATATTCATGTCGAATTTATTATAGGTGAGAAGAGAACTATTTTCTACGGAATATAATCAGATATTACGAGATGTAATAATAAGTCATGCTTGTTTGTTTAACATCTTTAGTAGCTATATTATCAATTCCATGAAGAAGTAGGAAATTAACTGCAGCTATATCACCACCACAACTAATAATATGAAAACAGAAGAGTGATAAATAAGCATTTAAATGTGTCGTATCAATTACCATTAAACCAAGCAAAATTACTCCAATTACAAAAAGAGGGAGGAGTGCTATAAAAGCTAACTGTTTGCCCGTAACTATATGGTTATCTGATGCTGCATAGAACAGAAACTTTTTAATTTCATGACCATAATATACATTTTTTGCCCCACAAATTTTATAGGCTATACCATGAATTAACTCATGAATAATAATAAGAAAAGGAATACAGAGTAAACCCAAACCTATCATAAATAAAGAAAATTCGGGGTTGGCATTTGATAGGAATAATTGTAGAAAACTATACCCAATCATTATACAGAAAATTATAAGTATGCCGATAGTAATACCATTAAACGCTTTTGTTAAAAGAGTCTTTTGTCTTAATTGTTGGATAAAAAACTCTTTTAATTCATGATGAGGTATTTCTATTGTCTTCATATTTCTTCAAACTATTTTTTCTAGAAAAATTTATTTTTATCTAATTGATATTTTCCAATGTACTCTATAATGTCACCGCCAATATACAAGGCATTATTATATTCTTTAACAGCTCCTGCTTCTGGAATTATTTTACCAGTTGTATCATAAAGTGCAGAAAGTACTTTTCCTTCTTCAGAAATATTGAGAATTATACCGAACAATTCTTGTTTTGGTTGCAGAAATTCAGGTAAAGAGTAGACTAATTTTTTCATGCCTTTATGTGCTTGTATTCCATCTAAAGCATCATTTCTTTTTGTAGTAAAACCTACCCAAAAACTACCATCTTCACGTATCGAGATTCCGTTCGGAAAACCAGGAAGATTATCAATTAATATTTCCGTTTCTCCAGCTTTTGAACCTTTCAACCAATATTTAAGAATTCGATATTTTGTAGTTTCTGTCATTAATATAAAGTCTTCATTTTTAGAAAGTACTACACCATTTCCAAAATAAGTACCATCAATTAAGGTTGTAATTTGTGCTGTTTTAGGATTGTATTTATAGAGTCCTCCATTGGGTTTTATTTCTAAAATTAGTTGTCTTCCGTAGGGAATTGTATAAGTAGATGAATGGGAGGTATTAGAGAAATATATAGTACTATCTTTTGCTATATCTAATCCATTTGGAATTAAAAAAGGTCTTTCTTTTTCATCTTTTGTTGCAAGTATTGTTACTTTTTTATCAGCTGTAATACGTATTAAACCTTCTTTATGACTTAATGCTATTAAATTACTATCAGCATCAAAGTGTAAGCCAGCTACCCAGCTTCCTGCGTTATAATATACTTCTACATTATTTTGAGGAGTAATTTTAAGAATTTTCCCATCACTAAAATCATCTGTTGCTTTATGCACACCACAGTATAAATTTCCTGCAGCATCAAAGATAATATCTTCTGGGCCATACCATCCGTTAAGTTTGATTTTTGTTGCCGATTGTAATTTATTATTCAAAGAATATTGATGCTCTAGTATTGGTTTAGTAGGTGGTTGCCAAGCAGCTGGATGTAATGCACAAGCTTGAAAAAGAAAGTTGATAAATAATGCAAACGTGATTTTATAAATTTGATGTCTCATAATAGTTGTGTTTTAAAAGTATAAGACAAAGTTGAGACATGTGCTTTTTAAACTCGTTTACATAGGTAAATAAATAGATCTATTTTATATTTTTTGAAAGCTTATTTCTTAAACGACTTAGCTGTGTAGCAGAAATTCCAAGATAAGATGCTATATGATATTGAGGTATTTTCTGATCTAAATTTGGGAATTTTTTACTAAAAATTAAATACCTCTGTGTAGCATCTTTTAAAGCCATTTCTAATTCTTTTTCTTCTTTTTCTAAGAAATAATATTCTGCTATTTTTCTACCTAAACGTTCTAGGTCATGGTATTGACTGTATCGCTTTTCTAAAGCTTTAAAATTAACTACCCAAAGAGTACATTCAGTGAGCGCTTGTTGAGGGATTTTATTAATTTTTCCAGTTAATAGAGAGGTATATGCACCAATTAAAGAGGGAGCAATAAAAAATTGTTTATTGTATTCTTTCGCTTCTTTATTTGTAAAAAAAGCTCTTACACATCCCTTTTCTAAGAAACCTATTTCTGTTGCTTTTATGTGTTCTTTAATAAAGAAATCATTTTTCTGTAGCTCCCTTTTTTCAAACAAAGGTGCAATTTCTAGCCATGTTTCTGTAGAAATAGGAGAGATCGCATTAAAATAATTTCTAATAAAATCCATAATCAAAAAGTAGAAAAAGTTGGGTTGGTAACTGTTTTTAAAAAGTATGTTAAGTATAGGCTAAAGCATTCATTATTTCAAAAAAAATACAGGTTTTAAACAATTCTTTCTATACAAAAACACCTTTACATTATTAATGTAAAGGTGTTCCATAACTAAAATTTTCTGTTACTATAACTTAAAGCTTATAACAAACTTCTTCTTCTGCTATAAAGACAAAGAAGTTGACTTAGTTGACAAAAAATAATGTGTTTTTTGTTGTGATATTTTTTAACTGTAAGGTTATCAGAGTATAAAGTATTGAAATAAATAAAGATTACTTCAATTCAATAGTACGTTCAATATTAATTTTTTCTAAAAAGTAATCGTCATGTGAAACCACCAATAATGTTCCTTGATATTCGAGAATAGCAGCAGTTAAAATTTCTATATTCTGAATGTCAAGATTATTGGTAGGTTCATCGAGTATAATTATATCAGGAGAAGTCGTATTAACGGTTAAACAACATAACATTAATCGCATTCTTTCTCCTCCGCTTAGTGCACTACATGGTTTATCCCATTCTTCTTTAGGAAATAAGAACCTATTCAATCTAACCTTAACCTCATGTTCCAATAAGGCGGATGAATTGTGTTTTTGTACTTGCTCATAAACAGTGAGTGAAGAATCTATTAAGGAATAATCTTGATCTATATATACTGACTTATTTTCAGCTCTTTTAAATGTTCCATTCTCAGGACTAAGGCTACCTAAAATTAATTTAATTAAAGTAGTTTTTCCTGTTCCATTATTTCCTTTTATAGCAATACGTTCTCCACTATTTATTTCTATTGTTAAATCCTCTTTCCAGAGGTACTTTTTATTATATTTTATATTGATATTTATAGCATTAAAAATCAATTTACCTTTATGTAATGTGGATTTATTAAAACCAAATTTCATTTTATCGATACTAGAAACATTACTTCTTAAAGCGTGTAAATCTTTTGATATACCACCAATCTTGTCTTGATGTACACCGCTAAGTTTTGAAGAACTATTTTCAGCATCATTCTTCATTTTATTCATCATTACTTTTGGTACTCCAGATTTGATTTGTTTCTTTTTGCCTCTAGCATCAACTTTTTCTTTTCTTTCTCTTGTTTCTCGTTCTTTCTCTTTGGCTTTTCGAAGTGCCTTTTCTGTATTCTGAATACTAGAATTTAAGGCATTTTTTTCTATTTCTTTTTGTGATTTATAAAAATCATAATTTCCTCCATAAATAGAAATTCCACTTGGAGAAAGTTCATAAGTTGTATCAATTAAATTGAGTAATTTTCGATCATGACTTACCACAATAATTGTACTTTTACTTTTTTCGATAAAAGTGTAGAGTAGTTTTCTACCAGTACTATCCATGTGATTACTGGGCTCGTCAAGAATGAAAAATGAGGGTTGATGAATTAAAATACCAGCAAGGAAAACTTTAGTTTTTTGGCCACCACTAAGTGAAGATAATTTTTGCGATAAATCTAAATCAAATAATTGCCAATATTCTAACGCCTCTTTACAGCGTTCTTCTATTGTCCAATCATCGTTTAAAATAGCATAATTTTCTTCAGATATATCTCCATTTAAAATTTGAGATAAGGCATTTAATTTATTCTCTATTTTTAGTGATTGAGCAATTGTAAGATGGTTGAATTGTCCGAATATTTGAGGAACGTAATAGGGCAGATTTTCTACTTTTAACGTTCCACTTGATGGAAGTAATTCCCCAGAAATTATTTTTAAAAGGGTAGATTTTCCACTACCATTATTACCAATTAAAGCAACTTTTGCTGATGTATTTATAGTGCAATTTAAATGCTGAAATAATACATCTTTATTGGGATGTAAATAGGAGAGTTCTTGTATACTAAGCATGTGTATTCTTTCTTGTGTATTAAAAATTAGGAATATCAAAGTGATATTGATTTCTATTGATATGGAAAGAATTTAGTATTACATTTTTTTGAGATTAATTAGGTTTGTGGTCTACAAATATACAAGTAAAAATATTTATTTTAAAGACGTAATACTGTTTTTATCATTGACAAAAAGTAGAGGGTATAAAAAAACTCTCTTATACTTTTTTAATTAAATATAAGAGAGTTATTACTTACTGTGATTCTAAATTGTTTGAAGATTTAAATCTCTTTGAAACCTTTCAATTAAATCCTTAGAAAAAGAGTTGATAATCTTAGATTCATCTTCGTCAATTCCATTGGAGGCATTCGCAATAAATTTCATGGCATCAATAAACTCTTCATATTCTGCTGTAGGCCCATAACTGTGGCAATAATTAATAACCTTGTTATAGGTCTCTTCTACAGTAGCATTTTGATTTTCTTCGTAATTAAAAGACCACCTAATTTCTGATGCCCAAGAGTGATTTTTTAGAAGCTCATTTAAAGCATCTCTTTCCTCATCTTGAATTAATCCATCGGCTTTAGCTATCGCATATAGTAGTTCACCAAGAGTTTCGTATAGTTTTTCTGTGTTTTTCATTTCCGTTTTTTGTTAGTTGAAATTATGATTTTATATAGGTTAATTATACGAATGTTTGTTTACATTTGTTTGAGTATTTAAGGTTATTTAAAACTAATTATAATGGACAATTCAGATCACTATTACTTATCTAAAGAGGAACCAATACAAGGCTGTATTTTAGCTTTGAAAGAAATTATTATGAGACAAGATAATGAGGTTATTCATGCTATTAAGTGGGGGATCCCAAGCTTTACTTATAAAGGGAAAAACTTTTGTTTTATTAGTATTGATAAAAAAACGAAGTGGCCTTATTTACTATTTCATGAAGGGTTGCTATTACATCATCCAGAGTTAGAACAGAAAGATAGAAAATTGATGAAATCGTTTAGTGTTAATCCAGAAAAAGATCTCCCTTTAGAGACTATAGAACTGTTAATAAATAGTGCTTTGGAATTATATAAAAGCGGAAAAGTGAAAACTAAAAATAAATAAATAACATCATTCAATATTTTTATGAATGATGTCATTTATCATGATTTCAATACCTTTTTAATTGCTAGTAATTATTTCATTTTGTTACCATCAGGGCATGTTTTAATAGCATCTGATTCTATTAAAATGTCTTTATCTAAATTTAAAAAGCCTGTTCCTGAAACATTCGTAATTTCCACATTAAAATAACCAGCACCGCTTCCTTTAGCAGCATTTACAATAGGAGAGATAGAAGGTGCTGTATAACTTTCTCCGTCGGGATTAAATGATGAAGCGATTAATACTCTCTCTTTGCAAGGCATGTATTTAAAATGCTTGCTCTTAACTTGTGCTGTTTTACCATAAGTAGCTTTTACATTCGAAATTTTCGATTTATTATCATATGTTCCAGGGGTTAAACCTGCTTTTTTCTGATCTTTTGTTGTATATCCTTTTCCAATTCTTACAGCAAAACCAGAATTAATAGCAGTAACACCATCAACCTCAAAATAGCCATTTGGTATGGTATGAGGAGAGATCATTAAGGTAGCATTTGCATTTCTAGAAGAAATATTTTTTGCATAAACATCAAAATTACCACCAACTTTCAGCTTGTTCATTTTCTTATAACCTGTTTCTAGACGCAATGTTACGCCCCCTTCTCCGCTCAAGTTTTCGTAGTATACATGTTCTGATGCTTGAGACTGAACAAGCCCGTAGCCATAATGTGCCTTAGTAATTGTACAGTTTTTAATTATACCATTTGTTGGCTTATAGTACTGGTTTTTGTATTCAGCAAAGCCTAAAGTGATAGCAGAAAATCTTGTGTTATTATCCAATACTTTAATGCCTGTAATTAAAAAGTTTTCAACATTGGTTAATGTTATTACGGCAACATTTTTATTCACTACATTTTGTAAATCAACTATAAACATGTTTTTCGTACTACGGATACTTACATTTTTTATAGTTCCTTTCTTTCCTCCAAATAAAAAGACTTTATAGTTTTTATTATCATTTGTTGGAGTAGGTATAATTGTAGCGTGTTCATCAATAACTAAATGAACATTAGATTTTAGTTCAATATTTTTAAAGTAATATGTACCTTTTGGAATAAATATTTCACCACCTTGTTTCAAAGATGTCATGTCATTTATTGCTTTTTGTAATTTTGGACTATCGTCATTTTTATCAGAATTATTTGTTCGATAGTCCTTTACTAAATCAACTTTTTTACTGACTTCTTTACTCTTGTCATTGTAAAAATTCGCTTCTTTTTGAGCAAAAATAGAAGTTGTTGAGCACAGTAATACTACCAAAAATGATAGTGCTTTTTTTGTGTTAAGTAATCTTTCAATACGTTTCATTCGTTGTTAATTTTTGCAATACGAGTAATCACCAAAAAGTGTATTGCCTTTTTTTAAATTGTTATTTCTTTAATGGGAAGGTCACTTATATTTTTTGCATTTAAAAATACATTAGGTCTGTTTTATTCTGAAAGACGAAGTATGTACTTGTGGCTACAAACACAAAAGCACATTTAATTGAAGATGGTTTATTGAATTTTGATAAAAAAAATGGAGTGGGTAGGTATTTATAATACTAGAATAAATAGTTTTGTTACTAATACTAATCAACTATTATTTAACATGAAATTATTATCAACAATCTTACTTTGCATTCTTTTTATCTCCTGTTCAGAAAAAAAAGAAGTTTCTATGTATGGAGCATCTTTTGATATTGAAAATGCTGTAGCATCAAAAACTATAATAACACAATTAGCGAGTAGAGATACAATTGCTATAAAAGTAAAAGGGCAAATTGATGGTGTTTGTCAGAAAAAAGGATGTTGGTTAACAATGCCGATGGAAGATGGAACAGAACTATTTGTGAAATTTAAAGATTACAAGTTTTTTGTACCAATGGATTCAGAAGGTAAAGATGTAATTTTAGAAGGTGTAGCTAAAAAAGAAGTGATTGATGTTGCTACTTTGAAGCATTATGCTGAAGATGCGGGTAAAACACCAGAAGAGGTAGCTAAAATTACAAACCCAGAAGTGAAATATACATTTATGGCGAATGGCGTTGCTGTTGTAGAGCAATTATAATATGAGACTTCGATTTTTACTACTAATGTCTTATACTTTATTGCTTTTTGGCTGTGAAAATGAACAAACACAAAGTAAAGAAGTAATATGTGTACAATATCCTAATGGAGGGTCTGAATTAGCCTGGTTAATGCGTAATGCTTCTGATAGAATGGAAGAGCAAAAGGAGACTATCTTAAAAGGAAAATCTATTAAATTAATGCCACTTGATGTAAATCATATTTTAAGTGCCGTACCTACAGAAAGTGGAAAAAATACATCGGAATTGTATAAAACGATGGCCAATAGGTTTCTATCACATACCAATAAATTGGACAGTATACCTTTAGAAGGACAGATAAAGTATTATAATCAAACGGTGGCACAATGTGTTAATTGTCATGAAACACAATGTCCTGGTCCACTCGTTAGAATCAAAAAATTATACATAGAAGATTAAAAAATGCTTCATCAATTTAAAAACTGATGAAGCATTTTTTTATTACTCAATTATAACTTTGTGTGTTTCGTTATTAATTCGGATAAAATAAATACCCGAATTATACTTCGATAAATCTATTAGTGAAGTCGAATGAACTGCTTGTTCTATTATTTGTCCGTTACTATTTCTAATAACAACAGAGTTAATAGTATTATCGCCTAAGTTTTTAATGTAGACTTTACCTTTTGATGGATTAGGGTAAACAGTTATTTGGTCGACTACAGTTTCTTCATTTTTAATTCTAGTATTACTAGTTCCTGTACATGTATCACTATCTTTTTCCAAAAGAATATTTTTAGATAAATTCTTAAAGCCACTTCCACTAACATTTTGAATAGTTACATTATAATACCCTTGACCGCTGCCTTCTGCAGCATTTAATACAGGAGCAATTGCAGGTGCAGTATAAGATTCTCCATCTGGGTTAAAATCATTGGCTATTAAAGCTCTTTCTGCACAAGGCATGTATTTAAAGTGTTTGGATTTAACCTGTGCTGTTTCACCATATGTTGCTTTTATATTTGTAACCTTAGATGTACTTGCAAAATATCCTGGTTTTAAGCCTAAAGCAGCTTGTTCTTTTGTGGTGTATCCATTACCAATTCTAACAGCAAAACCAGAATTCACAGCAGTTATATCATCTATTTCTACATGTCCATTCTTAATAGCATGAGGGGAAATCATTACTGTAGCATTTCCATTTTTAGAAGATATTTTTTTACCGTAGATATCAAAGTTACCACCCACTTGCAACTCATTCATTTTGCTGTAACCAGTCTCTAAACGTAAAGTAACGCCACCAGAGCCACTAATATTTTTGAAGAAAACATTTTTTGCCGCTTGTGACTGAACAAGTCCATATCCATAATGTGCATTACTAATATGACAGTTTTTTACTACTCCATTTCTAGGCTTGTAGTAGTTGTTTTCAAAAGCAGAATACCCAAAAGTTATTGCAGAAAATTTAGTATCATTGTCAATTACTTTCATGCCAGAAATGTAAAAGTTATCCACATTTAGGAGTGTAATAACGGCAATGTTAGGGTTTCTCACTTTACTTAAATCAACAATAAACTTTTTGTTAGTACTTCTTATACTTATACTTCCAACAGTAGCTCTATTACCTCCAAAAGTAAATACTTTGTAGTTTTTGTCATTTCCAGGATCTTGCGGAATAATAACAGCATTTTCTTCTATTACTAAGTGTATATTAGATTTCAATTCAATATTACTGAGGTAATAGGTTCCTTTTTTAAGAAAGATTTTACCTCTTTTACCTGCGTTAGTAATATCATCAATTGCTTTTTGAAGTAACGGACTGTCATCTTTTGTATCTGAGTTATTTACGCCATAATCAGCTACTAAATCTACTGTTATGTTGACATTATTTATCTTTTCCTCATAGAAATCAGCTTCTACTTGTGCATTACTGTGCTGAAAAATTCCGCTAATAAGTACTAAAAATAGCGTAATTGTGTAGATAGTATTTGTTCTTTTCATTAGAATAATAATTCATAGTAAGTCTATAACAACTTGCATTGTTAAGACAATAGTTCATTTCAATTTTGTTAGTGCTGCACTCTTTTGTACATCTTTATACTTTATTATTTTAAATAAAATGTAAAGGGTACGCTTTTGTATACTCAGCTAAGGTGTTGAAAAAAAACTATTGAAAAGAAATAGATGTTATAGTATATCAGTTTAATGAATGTGCAAAGACTAAATTTGTACAGTTAGCTACATTTTGATATTTATTGAATGCTAATTTTTTTAATCACCTGTTTTGACCCGACTGAAATTTTGAGAAAATATATTCCTTTTTGAGTACTGTTTAAATGCCATTTTATTGGTGCTGGAGAAGGAGATAATCGTTCTTTCTGTACTTGAACTCCGTTAATGTTGATAAGTGATAAATAAATATCATTTTCATTTTTTTGTTGCAAAGAAATGTTGATAACTCCTTCTTGTTGAATAGGATTAGGGTAACAATTTACACGTAAATTATTTTGATTTATCACCCCAACTTGAACGAATTTAATCGCAAAAGTTTCGCTTTTTCCATCAAAATCCACTTGTGTTAACCTGTAATAGTGCTTGCCTTTTGTAAGATGCTCATCAAGGTAACTATAATCAATTTGTATGTTTGAATTACCAGCACCATGTATTTGAGTAACATTTTCCCAATTTCTACCATCAGTAGAATGTTCCACTAAGAAATAATCATTATTTGTCTCAGAAGCTGTGCTCCATTCTAATAATGCATTTTGTTGTTTTAGCGATACATCAAAATTTATAAGAGATACAGGTAGATTGAAAAATGCGAAATCTTCGTCTTGTGGAATATATAAAAGAGCTTCTGAAATAGGATTTTTAGAGAATTCTTCAATTCTAATATCACCAATGTAACAAAAATCACCTGCAGCCCTTGTTGCTGTAATTGTAATTTTTCCTTCGTTATTAGGATAAACTAAACTTGATGAGTACAGACCTAAGTTTCCATAAACATGTCCAACTGTTCCTAATGAGGTTCCTGAAGTTTGAAGTTGTCCAACAGAAGTATTTGCTCCAACTATTGTATACTCCGTTATACGGTCTTGATTAATTGAAGAACGTGTAGCGAAGATATTAAACCTATAGCCTTTATTTACATCTAAATTATTTACTTCTACTTCCACATAATCCGAAACACCAGCAGCAGCATAGGCATAATCTGTTGTTGCAGAATTAATAGCTAAACTACTAATTCCACTAGAAAGTGTTGCGTCTGCCATTCCTCCATCTACACCAAAACCACCTCTGTTATAATCAAGACCAATTGATGTAGAAACATTTTCAGTAGAAGTTAATGTAATATTTTTTTGAAGTAGAGTGATATTGTTCCAATAATTATTGTTGACATCTGGGCTAGATGTTTCTTCTAAATCTCCAAAATCAACAAGGAAATCTTGTTCAGATGTTTCAGCACTATATTCTTCTAATTTTATAGCATTAATATTGATTTGTCCACTTACAATTGCAGCAGTTAATGTAATTGTATTTCCATTATCAGGAAAAATGTAATCTGTAGTATAAACATCAAGATTCCCATTTAAATACCCTGTTGTTCCAATAGTAGATGTAGACGAAGACTGAAATTGACCATTTGTACTAGAAGCTCCACTAATTGTTATTTCTGTACTATTATCTGCAGCTACATTTCTTGATCCGAATATTTTAAAACGATATGCTTTAGAAGTGTCTAAATTGGTGAAATCTATAGTGATATCTCCGGAGGTTCTAATAGCATAATCAGAGGTTGCATTGTTAATGCCTAATTCAGCTAGATCATTTCCTAAAGATGCATCACTTAAGCCAGAAGTAGAGCCTAAGCCCCAACCACTTGTAACATTCATCTGGTAAGTAGTTGATGAACCGTCTGATTTTAATAAATTATTTATTGGATCATTTGAATAGTTGGATGTATTCCATGTATTTCCATTGGCGTCGGTTCCAACAATTTCAGTAGTTCCAAAATCAATTAAAAATGAAGATGAAGGGGAGATTGCAGAATACTCCACTAAACGAGCTGCACCTAAATATGTAAAAACTCCTGTAGTGTATTTTCCTGCTAATGTAATATTTCCTGAAGCATCTGGTTGAATAGCATCTGTATTATAAAGTGATAAATTACCATCTGTATGTGAAGAACCACCAATTCCTGCTCCAGAAGTCTGTAAAGAACCTACTGAAGATGTAGCGCCAGAAAATGTAAATTCTGTTGTTCTAGTATCTGATGCATCTCTCGTAGCAAAAATATTGAGTCTATAATATTTATCAGGATCTAGGTTTGAGAAAATGATTTCTACACCATTGGAAATGCCTGAGTAAACATAATCTGATGTAGCGGTATTTTCTGCTAAATTACCTAAACCGATAGATAGACTAGCATCTGATAAGGCTCCATTATTCCCAAAAAAACCTTCAGTCATTTCTAAACTATATAAGGATGCTGTACCTGAAGAGTTACTTATTGTTTGCGGGGTATTATCTAAAGTGATATTGTTCCAGTTACCACTACTTTGAGTAACATTTCCAAAGTCTACTAAAAATTCTTGTTCCCATTGGAAACCACTAGGTATTTGAGCTTCTGAAATATTTACAATAAATAGGATAAGGCAGAAGATGTATTTAACACAGAGTGTAAAAGTAGAAGATAGTTGCAGTAAATCTTTCATTTCTTTCATAACTGTAATAGATAGTATTGGCTAATTTTGATGACTCAAATTTATCTTTTTACTTTTCTGAAAGAGTGGAGATTTATTACTAATAAGTGGAATTTTAAACGTTCGTACTTTTCAAAATTTTAAAGGTGGAATTTTATGGATAATGGTGTTTAAATCGGACATTTTATTGTGTAATGTGTTGTTTTTCAGTGTTAAAACAATTTAGTTTATAATAACTCTATTGATACGCTGATGATATCCGTGGAAGACTTTTAGTATATAGATCCCATTTTCTATACTGTAAGGTATTTTGAAGCTTGCAACATATCCATCAACGATATCAGCAGTGATAAATACCTCCTTAACTATTTTTGCATTACTACTTATTAATTGTATTGTTAGTTTGGATTTATCTATGGTACCTCTTACTTCTAAACGAATTAATCCTCCTTGTTTTACTACCGTAGGATATGTTTTAATAGTTAAATCGTCATTTTCATTTTTAAAAACGACAGGTCCATATACAGTAGAGCTATTATCAAAGTCAAATTGCAACAAGCGGTAATAATCACCTGAAGAAAGTGTATCTAAATATTCATAATTTACAGGGGTATTAATATTTCCTGCTCCATGTAGTGTATCAAGGAATTGCCACATTTTATTGTCGTTAGAATACTCTATAGAGAAATAATCGCAATTTATTTCTGATAGTGTTTTCCATATTAATAAGTTTCCATTTTCAGCTTTTTGACCAACAAAATAGGATAACTCAACAGGTAGATCTTCAGAATTATTTATCTTTTCACAGAGCTGATAATTTTTAGAAGATTCGTAACATTTCGCATCTCTAATTATGCAACTGTTTTCGTTAGTATTAAATATAAAATTACCTTGATTCTGAATTTTTAAGCTATTGTTACAAGAAAGAATAATATCTCCTCTAACTTCTAATTGCCCAGTTTTTTGAAGGTCTATTGTTTCGCCTCCAAATATATCAAAGGTTTCTTTTACCAACATATTACCACCTATGGTAAAGTTACCTCCACCACCATTTTTAGAGATGATATTACTGCCATAAACTGTATTACTCCCTTCTATTAAAGTTACTTTTTCATTTCCGTTAATAGAATAATTTCCTTCTACATTCAAATTTCCATGAATAATGAAAATAGCACCTCCACCACTTTTAGAATCTAATGTTTTACCTACTAATAAACTCCCATTTTCAAGAACAGTGAACTGCTCTTTTCCATTAATTTCTAAGGTTTCTTTAATGGTTAAAGTTCCATCTATAGAATAAGTAGATCCGCCTCCGTTTGCAGCATAAAAGTTTCCTTCAACAGAAAGGTTACCTCCTTTATGTATAGAAATTAGATTATTACTGTTTTGTAAAGTGAAATCTTCATTAATGATTAAGTTTCCAGAGACAGTAACTGTACTTTTATTCCCTTTTAATAAAAGGCTTGTTTTAGAAGTTAAAGTACCTAGTACTGTTATTTGAGTTTTAGGATTGAACGTTCCAAAATTGATAGTAGCATTTCCATTTATACCGATAATATAGTGAGCATTATTTCTACTATTTTCGAAGGTAAGAGCAGTAGATATATCATCTAAATTGAGGTGTATACCTAAGGTCGTAATTTTATATTGTCCTCCTTCTGTAAAGGTAATATGGTCGTCATTCTGTGGATATTTGTGAGAAGCATTTCCACTTACTTTTTGCCAATTATTAGGGTTTTCCCATTCCTGAGAAGAATAGAAATTTTCGAGTAAAGGTCTAAATGTATTTTGGGCCAGGGTTATGTTGGTTAAACACAAAAAAAGAATGAATTGTAAAACAGGTAGTAGTCTTTTCATGGTAGAAGAAATGCATTAGGTATTGAATCAATAATAAGAAAATGTAGTAAGCAATTATTAATTTAATTATAATTCTTTACTTAAGATACAAAAGGTAAAATAAAATCTCCTTCATTTCTTAGTTATTCACTATTAAAACAAAGGAGATTTCTAAAGATAAATTAGATTTGATTTTGAGTTGTTTCTGTAGAGATAAGAACATACTTTTCAATAATAATTCTATCAACATTCAACTCAGGTATTTTTTCTCTACCTATTTGATACAAACTATCATTTTGAATTTCTAAAGTAAATTCAAATGTATTGTCCTCCCATTTTCTACCGGTGCAATATTCTAGGTGTTCTGTGTATTTGTTACCATCGAGTTTGTAAATACCTGCTCCTGCAGAAAATTTAGCATTATCACCTTCACCTTTCAATTTATCGTGTTGAAAGAATGAAAAATGACTCTTTCCGATAATTTTTATACCATCAATATCTTTTGTGAAATCCTTAACAGTGGTGTCTTTACCCACAATTGTTTTTGCGGATATTAGTTTCCAAGTACCTTCAATTTTTGAAGATAATGCTTCACTTTTCTGTTCTGGCGAACAGTTAAAGAATAAAAAGCAAAGTAAAAGATATTTAATAGCGTAGCGCATGAGAGTAATTAGCTAATTTTTAGTGAATTATAATTAAAAACAAAGCTAATTAATAAAGTATAAAAAAACAGCTATGATTAAGTTATTTCATAGCTGTTTCTATTTAGATAAAACCGTTTTTATCAGCAATAGCAACTTTATCTGGAGTTGGATATTGCAATAATTTAGAGAAATCTTTTTTCCAGAAATCCATATCTAAAATCTCATTATTTATATTTTTAGTTAATGTAATTACTACAGGAACTTCATCACTATCATTATAAACAACTTGAACAATATCGCCACCGTAAGCTGCTTTTTCTGGAGGGGTAAAGTTTATACTTCCCATTTTTCCTCCTTCATATTCATCTACCATTGTTGGTAAATCAAAATCAGAAGCGTTTTCACCAGCCAACTGTAATAAGTGGTTGGCTAATATTAGTTCTTCTTCTTTCACTAATCTTCTTTCAGCCATTATTAGTTTCTTTTTCTTTTAAAATGCGATTGTACAATTTGGCCTAGGTAAACTTTACTTTCAACAAGTTCAAAATCTTGTCTTTTATTCATAGACGTAAATAATGGTATTCCCTCTCCCAGTAAAACAGGGATTGTTGTAAGGCATAAATCGTCTACTAAATCTTCTTTAAGAAAACTCTGTATAGTTTTACCTCCATCTAAATAGAGGTTTTTAAACCCTTTTTGATGAATTGTATCGAGTACTTCATTTAATGTTCCATTTACAATAAACACTTTATCTTCATAGCCTTTTGGAACTTCTTTTAAAGTAGTACTTAATACAAATACAGGCTTAGAGTAGGGCCAATCTATCCCAAAGCCAAGTACTGTTTCAAAAGTATTTTTACCCATTATCAAGGCATCAACTGTTTTATTAAAATCGTTGTAGCCCATATCGTCACCTGTAGGATTTGGCGTTTCATTTAACCAATCAATTCCACCGTTTTTATCGGCGATAAATCCATCTATACTAGTAGCGATAAATACTTTATTTTTTGTTTCCATAGGTTGATATATAAAGGTTATTATTTTTTCGTAAGATAGAAATAAACTGATGGAAGAACCAAGTTGGTAGTATAATAAAATATAACTCTGTACAGCAAACCTATAGTGCTTCTACAATTTTTTGTAGCTTTGTACCTTCAAATAAAAAAGCATATGATATCAGTTGATAATTTAGGAGTAGAATTTAGTGGAGCAACACTTTTTAGTGGCGTTTCTTTTGTGGTAAACCCGACAGATAAAATTGCCTTAATGGGTAAAAATGGAGCGGGTAAATCAACTTTAATGAAAATAGTAGCAGGTGTTCAAAAACCTACTACAGGTAAAGTATCTGCACCAAAAGATGCGGTAATTGCTTACTTGCCTCAGCATTTATTAACTGAAGATGATTGTACTGTTTTTGAAGAAACGGCTAAAGCTTTTAAGCAGATCTTCCAAATGCGAGATGAGATGGAAGAACTCAATAAAGCATTAGAAACTAGAACAGATTACGAAAGTGCCGAGTACATGGGCATTATTGAAAAAGTAACTGATTTAGGTGAGAAATTCTACGCTTTAGAAGAAGTAAATTACGATGCAGAAGTAGAAAAAGCATTAAAAGGTTTAGGCTTTAAACAAGAAGATTTTCAACGCCAAACAAGTGAGTTTAGTGGTGGTTGGAGAATGCGTATAGAGTTAGCCAAAATACTTTTACAAAAGCCTGATCTAATTTTATTAGATGAGCCTACCAACCATATTGATATTGAATCTGTAATTTGGTTAGAAGACTTTTTAGTAAATAAAGCCAATGCCGTAATGGTTATCTCTCACGATAGGGCATTTATTGATAATATTACTAACCGTACTATTGAAGTAACAATGGGACGTATCTACGATTATAAAGCAAACTATTCTAAGTATTTAGAATTACGCGAAGACCGTAGAGCACATCAAGTAAAAGCATATAACGAACAACAAAAAATGATTGCTGATAATAGAGCTTTCATTGAACGTTTTAAAGGAACATATTCTAAAACAAATCAAGTATCATCTAGAGAAAGAATGCTTGAAAAGTTAGATATTATAGAAATTGATGAGATAGATACATCTGCATTAAAGCTTCGTTTTCCTCCAGCTCCTCGTTCGGGTGAGTTTCCAGTTACAGTTTCTGAGGTAACAAAAAAGTACGAAGAGCAAGTAGTATTTAAAGATGCCAGCCTTTCTATTAGAAAAGGAGAAAAAGTATCTTTTGTTGGTAGAAATGGCGAAGGAAAATCGACCATGATTAAGGCAATTTTAAATGAGATTGATGTAGATGGTAAATGCGAACTGGGCCATAATGTAAGTGTTGGTTACTTTGCACAAAATCAAGCGTCTCTTTTAGACGAGTCTTTAACGATTTTCCAAACTGTAGATGAAGTAGCAAAAGGAGATATCAGAAAGCAAATTAATAATATACTTGGTGGCTTTATGTTCCAAGGAGATGATGTTGATAAAAAAGTTAGTGTTCTGTCTGGAGGAGAGAAAACACGCTTGGCTATGGTGAAATTACTTTTAGAGCCTATCAATTTGCTTATTCTTGATGAACCTACAAACCACTTAGACCTTAAATCAAAAGATGTTTTAAAAGAAGCATTAAAAGCTTATGATGGAACATTAATATTAGTTTCTCACGATAGAGATTTCTTACAGGGATTATCAGAAAAAGTATTCGAATTTAAAGAGCAAAGAGTAATAGAGCATTTCGAAACAATCGATGCTTTCTTAGAAAGAAATAGAATAAAAAGTATTGCTGATATTAATTTGAAGTAATTTTTTGTGTAAAAAAGAAGGTCACTAATAAAATTGGTGACCTTTTTTGATTGATATGGAACTTAATTATTATTCCTTTAACACACATTTAATTTCTATTTCTACCTCGTTACCCACTGTAAAAGTACCAGTGTCCTCACCAAGGTTAAAGTCAAGCCTGTTAATATTTAACTGACCTGTAAATGAGTTTTTATCTTTATTAAAATCAATAGTTACGACTTTTGTAATGCCATGTAAAGTAAGCTTACCATTACTTTCATAGCCGTTATCAGTTTTTCGAATGTCATTAGAAATAAAACATATTGTAGGAAACTTTTTAACATCAAAAAAGTCTTCATTTCTTAAATGCTCATCTCTTTTTTCGTTATCTGTAAATATTGATGCTGCAGATATACAAACATTAAAATTTGATGAATTTAGATTTTCTGCATTAAAATTAATTTCCCCATCCATCTTTTTAAAAGCTCCATCTACCGTATTCACCTTAAAATTACTGATAGAAAAATTGACTGTAGAAAGTGTTTGATCTATACTTTGAGCAGTAACTAAGGGGAGTGTAGTAAATAAAAAAAGTATGAGATAAAGGGCTATCTTTTTAATCATAATGTAATTTTATTTTAGGTTGTATCTAGCTCCTACAATCAGACCATTGCTTATACCTCTGTATCTTTTATTTCCTTCTTGTAACTCTGTAGGAGTTGAGTATTCTGTAAAAGTACTAGCAAACCCTAAACGGGCAGACCATTTTTTATTGAAATGATATTGAGCATAAAACTCTGATTTTAGCATTCCAATATCATTTGCACCAATTAATAAAGCAGAAACATTATTTGATGAAACCGTTGTATTTTGATCTATTCCATCACCAGTATAAACAGCATCGTGATCTGGTCCGAATGTATAACCAACAACATCGATATTCATTCCTATTTCAAATTTACCCTTATACAAGTAGCTAACAGAAAAATATAATGCAAGGTTCATCTGACTTGGTGAATTAATAGTGACAGTATCTTGTGTGCTTGCATTGCCGAAATATTCAGGAGGAGCAGAGTAAAACTCCTTACTACCACTTGTAAACCCAGAAAAACGAAGGCCTGTACCTAAAATAAAGTTTCTTTTTTTACCAATTCCCCAAGAATGACCATAAGCGAGGGAGCCTACAAAATCAGCACCTATTTGTGCAGAACCATCAACATATACATACTTTTTCTTTGGAGTAGCTTCTTCTTGAGCAAATAATAATGAAGAAGAAACAAGTAAGATTAAGAGTGTTAGAATGTTTTTCATTTTATTTAATAATTAGTTTTTTTTAAAAAGTTATCAATTAGACGTACCTCCTTACGAGTACTGACATTTTTATTGAAAAAAAATAAAGAAATGTAAATAGTCTTTTTTAAATACTTATCGTAATTATAACCTTAAAGCAATATATCTAAGGCTTTATTCTCTTTTAGTCTAGAGTATTTTATTTATCTTCGAGCAAAGAGTTAATCATTTAAATTTTGAAAATGCGAAAAACAAATAAAAGATATTTTGGTACTCAGATAGCTTCAGAGGCTACTAGTTTTATTGGTAAGTCAATAGATATAATACTTAAAAATGGACAAAGTTACCATGGTGTGGTTAAAGGGATCTCTGGTAATAGTTATGCACTAACTGATGGTTTAGCAGGTAAACATCTATTAGAATTTTCTTTAATAGATGAGATTATTGAGTCTGTTGATGCTAAATATTAATCTTGTTTTTTCAATCAAATAATTTATTAACCCATTATTCTCTCCTTTTTATTTATTCTCAAATCTATAATTGAGAAACAATTAGGTAACATTGAAACCTTTTTTAACAACCTCCGTTATTAACCTTAACATTATATAAAAAACATAATTCATTATGATTACTAAAAAGAAAATTACTGATCCTACAGCAAAACATAATAATATTCGCTCTATTAGAAATAACGTAAGCGTACCAAAATACGAATTGCCTGAAGGTGAAATGGATGCAGGAGAAGCTTATAATATCATACATAATGAATTAATGTTAGATGGGAATGCCCGATTAAACCTTGCTACTTTTGTTACTACTTGGATGGAGCCAGAAGCAGAAAAGTTAATGGCTGAAACATTTGATAAAAATATGATTGATAAAGATGAATATCCTCAGACAGCAATGTTAGAAGAGAGATGCATCAATATTATATCTAGATTATTTAATGCTCCTGAAGAGGAAGAAACAACAGGTTCTTCGGCAATAGGTTCTAGTGAGGCTGTAATGCTTGCTGGAATGGCATTTAAAAGAAAATGGAGAGATCGTCAAAGAGCTGCTGGAAAATCTACAGAAAACCCAAATTTAGTTCTTGGTACTAATGTGCAAGTTGTTTGGGAGAAATTTTGTAGGTATTGGGATGTAGAACCTAGATATATTCCAATGAAAGAAGGCAAATATGTAATTACTGCCGATGAAGTTGTTGACGTTATTGATGAAAATACAATAGGTGTTGTTGCAATTTTAGGTACAACATTTACAGGTGAGTTTGAACCAATTGAGTCGATCCATGACGCAATGGTAAAAAATAATAAAGAAAAAGGTTTTGAAACCCCTTTACATATAGATGCAGCAAGTGGAGGTTTTGTAGCTCCATTTATACATCCTGATTTAAAATGGGATTTCAGATTACCTTTAGTGAAATCTATTAATGCGTCAGGGCATAAATATGGTTTAGTTTACCCAGGTGTGGGTTGGGTAGTTTGGAGAGATAAATCAGAATTACCAGAAGATCTTATTTTCCATGTGAATTATCTTGGTGGAGATATGCCAACATTTACATTAAATTTCTCTAGACCTGGTAATCAAATTGTTGGACAGTATTATAATTTTATACGTTTAGGGCGTGATGGATACACACAAGTAATGACAGAATTACGTGATATAGCTATGCGATTATCTAGCGGTATAAAAGAACTCGGTCACTTTGAATTATTAAGTGATGGCAGTACGATTCCAGTATTTGCCTTTAGTGTTCTTCCAGGTGCTAATTTCTCTGTTTACGATATGTCAAGTAAATTAAGAGAAAGAGGGTGGTTGGTTCCTGCTTATACTATGCCAGCTGAAATTGAAGATAAGGCAGTTCTTAGAATTGTAATTAGAGAAGGTTTTAATAGTGATATGGGAGAAATGCTTCTAGATGATATTAAAAATGCAGCAGAAGACTTTATTTCAAGAGGCGTTAGAGAAAAACGTACTGAAGGAGGAAGTTTTGCTCACTAAAAAAAAACGATTGAAAAATGCATATTCATTTTCATGAACTGACATCCAGAAAAATGGTACTCTGGATGTCAGTCCTTTTTATGATCGGAGCATCTTTATTTATGAATGCTTCTATTGGGTTTTTATTACCAAACCCAAATTCGTCACTCCTCAATATTACTTATTTTATAGGCTCTATACCTTTTACCTCTGCAGCGTTTTTACAACTATTAGATTCCAGTAATCAAAAAGGACAACCTTGGCGTTTATTAGTTTATCGACCTCAAAATTTAGGATATAAAGCAGCTTTGAGCCAGTGGTTAGGTACCATTCTTTTCAATTTTAATACATTTGATGCGACATTTAATCTTACTTGGCAACAGTCAGATATTTTAGTTTGGACACCTAATATGGTTGGTTCGATCTTTTTTATGATCTCAGCAATTTATTTATTGAATGATATCAATTTTGTATTCGATAGTAAAAACAATGAATTTAATGGTGTATGGATAAACTTCTTAGGTTGTTTAACTTTTCTTATATCAGCTTTTGCGTCAATATATTTTCCAACAGCACTTCCAAAGTGGGTATCTAATTTTGCCTTAATCAATACATTTATTGGTGCTTTATGCTTCTTTCTAGCAAGTGCATTAACTTTAACTAGGTTACCAAAGTAGGTTTATAGATGTCTATTTAAAAACTTTTGAGTACTCACTAATATTACCTGCTCGATCTTCAATAATCATTTTAAATTCTCCTTTTAATCGATCAGATTTGTGTTGTAATCGAGTCTGAATAAAATCTTTTTTTGCATCATATTCTAATAATATAAACTGACCATTTAGCGTGGCATAGTAGTTTGCAATTCCAGATTCGTCATCTTCCACATTAAAACGTAATTGGTTAGTATTCCATTGCTTTAATGGTGTTATAACAGGTGCAGTTACTTCTGGGTGAATTTCGAAAGTACCTAGTCTTTTTGTTTTAAAGTTAATAGCACTACCATCCCAAGTTCCACCAATAAATTCTAAATCTCCATCTTTGTCTCTTCTATACATAAAATGGTTAGAGGAAATTAATTTACTATCTTTTACCTTATAATTAATAAATACAGGAGCGTGTAAAGGAGTGTAATAATTTTCTATATGAAGTACTTTAGGAGTCTCTATAGCTTGTAGATAGAGTGTATCAAAAAGTGTGTTTTCTTGAAAATGAAAAGTTGCTATAGGGTCAAAATAAGTAAACTCAACTCCAAATGGAATAACATGTTTAAGGTTTGTAGTTAAAGTATCTGTCGTTGTGGTGCAAATCTCTGGTAAACCATTCCTTAAATCCCATAAATAGATATTATATTTCCCTTTCTTGTAGGCAGGTTTAACTTGTTGATCTAATAATGGAATTCCATATTTCAAGAATTTGAAATCTGCTACTTCATTACTTTTTCCTTTTAAAGGAACAAGCATAATATTATCATCAATAGTTAGTTTAGGAGTAGCTCCTTTAGTTAAAGGGGCTGTGTTTTTTCCTATTATTTTAAATGTAGTAGTTGATTTATTATCAAAACTATCCCATAATTCAATTAAAATATTTTTTATTTTTCCTTCTTTAACTGATAAAAAACCATTTAGAGTACTATCAGGATAAATTGGAAGGTGATTACTATCATAAAAATACAAACGTTGATACCTCTTTTTATGATCTAAAAAAGAATGATAGTCTGTAAATGTGTTAATATTGGCAGACATATCAAATGGAATCCGGTCAATAATATGTTCGTAAATAAGAGAATCGTTGGTATAAACCTTTATTTTATTAATGCCATATTTATTGTACGTTCCATCAGCTCTATCATAAGTGTCTATTTCAATACCTACATCTCCTTTTGCATAGAATGGAGTATTTATCGTATATCTCCCTTTCTTACCAATAGTAGTTTTATTTACAGTTTTGTATTCTCCTTGTACTCTACTACTTATTGTTAATGGTTTTAGACGAATACTTCTAACTGTTGGAGGGAGGTTGTCAATAACTTCAGAGAAGCCAAATTCAATAGGGTTTAAAGGGCGTTCGTCTATATCTCTTATCTCAAAATGAAGGTGGGGTGCAGAGGATGATCCTGTATTTCCGGAGTAGGCGATAATTTCACCCTTTTCAACTTTAAACAGGTCTTTTGAGAGATTTTCTAAATTTATTTCAAAAGATTTATTTTTGTATTGTTGAGCAAGAATATATTCTTCTAATTCTGGTTTGAATTTTTGTAAATGGGCATAAACAGATGTTTGTCCGTTAGAATGCATTATATAAATACAACGTCCATAACCTGATGTTGAAACTTTTAATCTGATGATATAACCACTTGCAGCGGCATAAACTGGTAGACCTTCAATACCGTTAGTTTTAATATCTAAACCTCCGTGGAAATGAGTTGTACGTAATTCTCCCATAGAACCAGCAAAATAATTTCTTTTACCAGGTTGAATTGGAAATAAATAATCTTCATCAACATCGTAATGGTTTTGGGAAAACCCGAATGAAGAAAGACATACAAATAAAATAATGCTTAGTAAACGCATTTGAAAGTTTAGTTAATAAGGAAGGAACTATTAGAAATAAAAAAACCGATGCCTTTTATTGACATCGGTCCTTTTATATATAAAGTATAGATTAACCCAATTTGAATGAAATTGGTAATACCATTCTTTGTTTTACTGGACGACCACGTTGTTTACCAGGCTTCCATTTAGGAGCTTTTTGTAAAACTTTGATCGCAGCTTCGTCACAACCAGCACCAATACCACGAACAACTTTTACGTCTGTAAGTGTACCGTCTTTGTCTACAACGAATTGAACGTATACTTTACCTTCAACACCCATACGTTTTGCTTGTGATGGATATTTCATGTTTTTACCTACCCACTTGTAGAATTTACCCATACCACCTGGGAAACCTGCAGGATCTTCCACTATCTCGAAAATTTCTTCGACAGCTTCTTCAACTTCCTCTTCAACTTCAGGAGCTTCTTCGATTACAGTCTCTTCATCAAATTCTTCAGGAATTTCGATTTCGATCTCATCTTCGATTTCTTCTTCATCCGGTACCTCTACAATAACTGGAGCAGTTACTTTTGGTGGTGGAGGTGGTTGTTGTTGAGTAATTGGCACTTCAACCATTTCTTCTTCATTAAAATCAACTGAACCTAAGTCCATTAATGTTTGATCTTCATAAGTAGGAAATTCTAATGCTACTAATACAAATAACAATGAGAATGAAAGTCCAATTAAACTAAACAATGTAGAATATTTTGAAACGTCTACATCGTTGTACTTTTTTACAAGAATATTAGATTCCTGTCCTTTTTTCTTACCAGCAATAATATCACCTCCAGTTTTGTTTATCACAAAACGGAAAAGTTGTACTAACGCTAGGAAAGACACAATAAATAGGAATGATACCCATCCTGCGCCTAATGATCCTAAAATATTTACCATCTAAATACGAATTTAATGCTACGAATAATCCAAATCATATTTTATTCAGCGCCCGAAATTACAACTAGATTTGTTCTAATACAAAAAACAGATTGTAAAGAACGGTTAAAATAATTGTATAGAAATAAATCTTACGAACACAATCAAACACTAAAATAAATATAGTGTCTGTCATTAAGTGCAAATTTAACGGTTTTAACAATAAATTGTATTATTTCGGCTCTAATTCTAGCGCTTTTTATTGAAATCTTCACTTTTTAAAAATATTAACAACTTTTCAAAGTCGGAATCTGAGTGTGCAGGGAAATTAGCAATTCTAAAAGAATTTAACTTCCATTTACCATATCCATTCCCTAAAGTAATTCCTTGCTGTTTAGCTTTCTCTTTAATAATAGGGAGTAACTCGGCTTTACATTTAATACCAATCACTGTTTCAGATTGCACTTTTTTTGTAGGAACAACAAAATCATAACCTAATAGTTTTAATTGCTTAACTAGGTTTTTCATTCTTTTGCGTACTTTTTCTTGCTCGGCTTTTATACCCATCTTATTTGATAAAGATTTATATAGAAGATAAATTCCTAATGAATTTGGGGTATGTGTAGTCTGAAACTTTTGAGTATTTTGATAGATACTCTGTAAAGAATTATAATGGAAGTCGTCTTTACTCGCTTTTTCAATTGCTTTTGGAGAACATACCATTACAGCAAGCCCTGGAGGAAGACCAAAACATTTTTGTACAGAAGCATACCAAATATCTCCAGATATCCAATCAAGAGTTATCCCTGACATAGAGCTTGTAGCATCTATAAATAATAAAGATTCTGGGTAACGGTTCTTTATCTTTCGAATGGTTTTCTGATGTACTTTCGTTGTATTAGACGTTTCACAACTTGTTATACAAATTACATCTTTTGTTTTGGCTCCAATTCTATCTAATTGATGTAAACTAATACTTCTATGGATTGGATAAGACAACCCTTTAACAGCTTTATTTATTTTTGAATTATATGAAAACCATTTTTCTCCAAAAGCACCATTATATACATGTAGGAATGAATTTCTAGGAAAGGATTGTGCAGTTATTTCCCAACATTCTGTAGCACTAGAAGTAAAAAACACCTCGTAGTTTTTCGGTATTTCTAACTTTTGTTTGATAACCTTAATACAGTCCTTCATTAATTTCATGAAAGATGGACTTCTATGGTTACAAGATAAAATACCAGAAGAGGCTGCTTCAGATAAATATTCACCTAAATTCTCATCCGTCTTACTAGGTCCAGGATAAAATGATATCATAATCTTAAATTCTTTTTACAATAATAAAACATTACTGTGTATTCTTATTTATATTAACTGAATTGGTATAATATTTAAGCACTAACTAGTAAAAGAAGCAACTAAAATAAGTAAATGAAAGATCAAGATTTCATCAACGAACAAAAGAGACAGACTTTATATGTAGCATTATGTGCAATCTTCCTTACAAATGCTATTGTAGCTGAATTAATCGGACCTAAGATATTTTCTTTAGAAACTTTTTTGAGTTTACAACCTGCTCAAATTTCAATTTTTGAGGGGTTTACTTTAGATTTTAACCTTACTGCAGGTGTAGTAATTTGGCCTGTAGTGTTTATTACTACAGATATTATAAATGAGTATTTTGGTAAGAGTGGAGTAAAGAAAATATCATTTATTACAGCAGGTTTAATTACCTATGTGTTTATGGTTGTACTATTTGTAACGGATTTACCTCCAGCTCAATTTTGGTTAGATATAAACGCCGTAGATAGCAATGGAAATCCTTTTAATATAGAAGAGGCTTTTGATAAAATATTCACACAAGGTTTAGGAATTATTATTGGGTCTTTGATCGCATTCTTAATAGGTCAATTTTTAGATGCACACACTTTTCAGTGGTTAAGACGACTTACAGGAAGTAAAAATATATGGTTAAGAGCAACAGGATCAACACTTATATCTCAATTAGTAGACAGCTTTGTGGTACTAGGAGTAGCTTTTTATGTTTTTGGTAATTGGTCTTTTGATCAGGTAATTGCCGTAGCAATCATTAATTATATTTATAAGTTTTTTATAGCTTTAGTAATGACCCCATTGCTATATCTTGCCCATTTTGGTATAGACAAATACTTAGGTAAGGAATTTGCTGATAAAACAGCTGAAACAGCAGCTCAAACGAATCTGTTTTCAAAAGATTAACTTTGCATATATAACTAACCCACTTAACAATTAGAAATGATAGAAAATGTAGATTTTTCAGGCTTATATGATGTATCAGATGGTGATGAAGAATTTTTAGTATCCGTATTAATGGTTATTGAAAAAAATTTGATGAGTTATCCTAATGAAATGCAAGACCTTCTAAATGCCAATCAACTTATTGATTTAGGAAAGAAAGCCCACAAGTTAAAATCAAGTATTGCTTATTTAAAACATAAGCAATTAGAGGAGTTATTATTGTTTTTAGAAGAAGGTGATGTACACAGTGCTACTGCTCATCAGGAAAAATTAAACCTTTTTAAAGAGGTAGTTTCTAATGTTTTAGTAGAAGTTCAAGCAAAAATTGAAGAATTAGACTAACTCTTTGGTTTTGTTTTCAATATTTTGATGATCTATAAGATAAAGTTCACGAACTTTGTACATTAAGTTTCATGTTATATCATGAGATAATTACTGCCGTGTTGGCAGCATGTTGTACTTTCTAATTACATTAGATGAAAAAGCACACTCCGAAAAAAGGGAAAAACTTAAATCCTTTTAAGAAGTTTATCAAAGAGAAACCTAAAAGTGATAGCTTCTCTTCTGAAAGAAGTTCTGGACCGAAAAGATCTTTTAAAAGAAATGAGGAAAAGGACAAACAAAAGAAAAATCAAAAAATTGTTTCTACATCGTACAGTCCTCACGATAAGACAAGTAAAAAACCTGTCTATGATATCAAAAAAGTAATATCAGTAGCTAAGAAATTAAAAGAAGAATCTGATGAGCCAGTAAAGGTGAAATCTTCAGATATCCGTTTAAATAGATATATTTCTAATTCTGGTGTTTGTTCTCGTAGAGAAGCCGATCAATTGATTGCTGATGGAAAAATCAAAATTAATGGAAAGGTAGTAACAGAAATGGGATACAAGGTTCAAGCAAACGATAAAGTTGAACACGGTGGTAAGCTACTTAAGAGAGAACGTTATGTATATGTTCTTTTAAACAAACCAAAAGGTTTTATTACTACAACTAAGGATCCTCAAGAAAGAAAAACAGTGATGCAATTGGTAAAGAATGCTTGTGAGGAGCGTATTTATCCAGTTGGTCGATTAGATAGAAATACCACAGGTCTTTTGTTATTTACAAATGATGGAGAGTTTGCTACAAAAGTAGCTCACCCATCAAGTAATACTCAAAAAATTTATCGTGTAGAATTAAATCGTCCTTTTAAAGAGGAAGATGAAGAGAAACTAAGAGATCCTAAATTTGAATTAGAAGATGGCTCTCCGTACATAGATGGATTGTCTGTGAACGATGATGACCGACGAGAAATTGGTATTGAACTACATTCTGGTAAAAACAGAATTGTTCGTAGAATTTTTGAACACTTTGGGTATCAAGTTGATGTTTTAGATAGAACAGTATTAGCTGGTTTAACTAAAAAAGATCTTCCAAGAGGTAAATGGAGATATTTAGGTGAGGACGAAATGATTCAGTTGAAATACTTATCTGGAATTGATAAAAAGAAAAAGAAAGATAAAAAAGAAAAAGCTGAACGAAGAGAAAAAAAAGAAGGTTTTAAAGGCCGAAAGAGATAATAAAAGAAAAAGGAAATGACAGTAGTTGTTTCCTTTTTTTTTGGTGAAAAATATGACAGGTTTACTATGTTAATCATCAATAAGCTATTATTTTAGTGTGTGTCTATTACAATCCTGTATAGATGAAATTTTAGTACGAACTATTAATAGATAATCATGGAGAAACATTTAGATGTACCAGAGCCTCAAGTTCCCAGAGTAGTTATTGTTGGTGGTGGATTTGGAGGGTTAGAACTCGTAAAACAACTTAAAAAAGTAGATGTACAAACTGTACTTCTTGATAGAAATAATTATCATACTTTTCAACCATTACTTTATCAAGTAGCAACGGCTGGCTTAGAACCCGATTCTATATCTTTTCCAATTAGAAAATTATTCCATGGTTTTAAAAATTTTTTCTTTAGACTCGCTGTGGTCAAAGAAATTGATACTTCTAAAAATGAAGTAATTACAGATATTGGTAGTTTAAAGTATGATTATCTCGTTGTTGCTTCAGGATCAAGAACTAACTTTTTTGGAAATGAGAATATTAGATATCATAGTATGCCTTTAAAAACTGTGGTTCAATCACTTCAGTTTAGAAGTTTTTTATTACAAAACTTTGAAAAGGCACTCCAAACTAATGATTTAAAACTTCGAGAAGCCTACATGACATTCGTTATCGTTGGTGGAGGTCCGACTGGTGTTGAGCTGGCAGGGGCATTATCAGAGTTAAAAAGATATGTTCTTCCTGTAGATTATCCCGAATTGGATGTTCGTAGAATGACGGTTCATTTGGTAGATGCAGGAGATCGTGTATTACAAGCATTATCAAAGAAGTCATCTGTTGATGCAGAAAAGTATTTAATTAAACTAGGTGTACAATTACATAAACATACTTTAGTAAAAGATTATGATGGTAAAGTAGCACTTACAGTTAAGAATGGTGCTGATGGAGAGATCTTTACAAAGAATTTAATATGGTCTGCCGGTGTGGAAGGTAACTCTCCTAAAGGTATTGATATTGATAAAATAACGGAACGTGGTAATAGAATAAAGGTAGATGATTACAACAAAGTAATAGGTACTGAAAATGTATTTGCTATTGGAGATGTAGCATCTATGGAGCAAGAAGAATATCCGCACGGGCATCCAATGGTAGCACCAGTTGCAATCCAACAAGCAACAAACTTAGGTAAGAATATAAAGAGCATTTTAAAAGATAAAGACTTAAAAACCTTTAAATATATAAACAAAGGGAGCATGGCAACCGTTGGTAAAAATAAAGCTGTGGTTGAAGTTGGAAACTTTAAAAGTTCTGGAGCATTTGCATGGTTTATTTGGATGTTTGTACACATCATGTCATTAATTGGAATGCAGAATAAATCTATTGTTTTTGTGAATTGGTTTTGGAATTATCTTAATTATGATAGGTCAAATAGACTAATAATTAATCGTTTTAGTAAGACAGAACGCAAACAAAAACGTGACGAAGGTAAGGCAGGAATTGTAATTTAAATCATTATTTCCGCTGATTAATATTAATTAATGATGATAAATGTCTACTTTTGTTACGAAATTTTTAACTAATCTTGCAATTCAATCACGTTTTATCATTTATTACAAATTATCTCATATATATAATTTTATTTATTAGCAATGTCAAAAGAAACAGTAACACCACTGAGTGCTCTTGAAGTTGTCAAGAAACATTTAGGGAAACCGTACAAAGACTTAGAGTTTTTACTAGAGTGTTTATACGAAGTTTTAATGGAGAATGGTGAAGAGGAGATGGCGAATGCTATTCCTTGGATTAATGAATCAACTCCCGAATTAAAAAAATTCGACGAAAAATATATGCAATTATACTCTATCGTATTTCAGTTATTGAATATGGTAGAAGTAAATGGAGCAGTCCAAGCTCGTAGAACAAAAGAAAACGATAATGGATTAGCTTCAGTAAAAGGTCTTTGGGGAGAACGCCTTCAAAATCTTAAAGATAAAGGGTATTCTGAAAGAGATATTGCAGCACTATTACCTCAAGTAACAGTTGAGCCTGTTTTAACAGCTCACCCTACTGAGGCAAAAAGATCTACAGTATTAGAGCACCATAGAACATTATATTTATTACTTGTACAAAGAGAAAACTCTATGTATACAGGTATTGAACAACGTTCTATCAATGCAAAAATTAAATTAATATTAGATACTTTATGGAGAACAGGAGAAATTTTTGTTGAGAAACCTGACGTAGCATCTGAAAGAAGAAATGCTATTCACTACTTAACAAATGTATTCCCAGAAGTTCTTCCAATTTTAGATCAACGTTTCCAACAAGCTTGGGGAGAAGTTGGCTTTAATAAAGATCTTATTAGAAAAGTTGATAGTCGTCCTCGTGTATCTTTTGGTAACTGGGTAGGTGGTGACCGTGATGGTCATCCATTGGTAACTCATGAAATTACTGACGAAACATTAGGAGTTTTAAGATTAAATGCTTTCGTTTTAGTTAGAAGATCATTATTTAATTTAGTTAAAAAACTTTCAGTTTCTTGTGATATCGAGAATGCTCCAGAAGCATTAAAAGCTCGTATCAATTCAATGGCTGAAGAATTAGGGGAAAGAGGTCAAGATGCTTTAGACAGAAATGTTGGTGAAGCATTCAGACAATTCGTTAACCTTTGTCTTGCTAAATTACCTGTAGAAGTTAAAAGAGAGCATGCTGTTGAGCTTCAAGAAAGTGAATTCAGATACAGATTCTCTGAAGAGTTAAAATCTGACTTAGAACTTTTACAAGCTACTTTAATAGAATTTGGTGCTAAAAGATTAGCGTATTCTTATGTGAATGATGCATTAAGAGTATTAGATACTTTTGGTTTCCACTTAGCACGTTTAGATGTACGTCAAAACAGTGCATTCCATGATAAAGCTATCTCTCAATTATTGACGGCAGCGTCTTTAGACGGAGAAAGTTTCTTAACGTGGTCTGAAGAAAAGAGAGTTGCATTCATGAATAATGAGTTATTGTCTAACAGACCTTTTACTCACCCTTCAGTTCAACTTCCTAACGAAGCAAATGCTGTAATCTCTACTTATAGAGTATTAGCTAAATATATCAAAAACTACGGTTCTTCAGGTATCGGTGCATTGATTATCTCAATGACTCGTTCTGTGTCAGATCTAGTAGCAGTATATCTTCTTGCAAGAGAAGCAGGTTTAATGGAGCAAACACCAGAAGGTTTAGTTTGTAAATTACCTGTAGTGCCATTATTCGAAACTATTGAAGATCTTGAGGTAAGTCCACAAGTAATGCAAAGTTTCTTAGATCATCCAATTACACGTCGTAGCTTAGAATACCAAAAAACATTAAACGGAGAGAAACGTTTAACGCAGATGGTAATGGTAGGTTACTCTGATAGTAATAAAGATGGTGGTATCTTAGCTTCTCAATGGTCATTACACCATGCGGAATCAAGATTGGCTGAAGTTGGAGAAAATAGAGATATTGCAATCAACTTCTTCCATGGTAAAGGTGGTACTATTTCTCGTGGTGCTGGTCCAGCTCACTGGTTTATCCAATCTCTACCTCATGGCGGTGTAAACGGAAACATGCGTTTAACTGAACAAGGTGAGACAATTGAGCAGAAATATGCCAATAAAATGAACGCAAGTTATAATATGGAACTGTTACTTGCGGGTACAGTTGCAAATACAACTTCAGACATTTTAGGTTCTAAAGGGAAACACCCTATTGAAGATGTGGTTGCTTGGATGGCACATGAAAGTAGAGATTTTTATGCTTCTCTATTAGAGGATCCTAATTTTATCACTTTCTATGGTGAAGCTACTCCAATTGATGCAATTGAGTCAAGTAGAATTGGTTCTCGTCCTGCTCGTAGAACAGGTAGAAGAACTCTTGCAGATTTAAGAGCTATTCCTTGGGTATTTAGCTGGAGCCAAGCTCGTTTCAATATGACATCTTGGTACGGTGTAGGTTATACTTTAGAGAAATTATCTAAAGAACGTCCTGCAGATTTTGCTAAGTTGAAAGAATTGATGCAAACTGATCCATTAATCAGATACGTATTTACTAACGTAGATACCTCTCTAGAAGCAACAGACGAGTCTGTTATGAAAGAGTATGCTGCAATGGTGAAAGATAAAGACGTTCGTGAAGATATCTTAGAAAAGTTAACTTCTGAACTTGCTAGAACAAGAAAAATGATGGATAGCATCTTAAAAACTTCTTTTGCAGAAAGAAGAAGCAACCATTATTATTCTAGCTTTATCAGAGCAGAAGCATTAAATCCACTTCATAAAACACAAATTAGATTGTTGAAGAAATGGAGAAAAATGAAGGCTGATGAAAAGTCTAATCCAGAAGATGTAGAAGCAGTATTATTCCAATTGTTGACGTCAATTAATGCAATTGCATCAGCACTTAGAGCTACTGGTTAATAGTAACTTCTTATTACGAAAGTAATAAGTAGGATATATATTCAATCCTTGTTCTTTTAATATAAAAGAGCAAGGATTTTTTTGTGTTTATTGTTGATGAAATTCTGAAAGAACGACTAAAATTGTAACTTCTTAATCTTATTAAAATAAACATATATGAGATTATCTATTTACATCTTAATTACTTTTATATTTTTTAGTATAAATGTAAAAGCTCAATTCTCTGAAACGATATCAAGTGATAGACCCGGGCAGTCTTTTACAGCTACTACTTTAGGTAGGAAAGTTGTTCAGGTACAAACGGGCTTTAATTTTTCAAATGAAGATTCGGATAGTACACCTAAAAAATCACAATTAAGTACAACCTTTTTTAGATTAGGAATCACAGAAACTTTTGATTTTGAAGCATTAGTTAATTGGAGAAGTATTCGAGGTGATGTTGGAGCTAAAGATTCTTTGTTTGCACAAGGTTTAAGTAATGTACAATTAGGGTTTAAGTATCAACTCTTAGAGAATAATGGTTGGGTTCCTTCTCTTGCTTTTCAAGGGCGTTTAATTACTAAATTAGTAGGGAAAGATTATGAAAGGAAAAATGTAGGAATGGTATATAATATGGCTTCCTATCATCAATTAAAATCATGGTTAAGTGTAACTATGAATTACGGTTTGGTACTTCCTGGAGAGAGTTCTGGAACAGATGATTTAGGTATAGAAGGATATTATGTACCAGCTACTTTAAATTTTGCTTTTGCAGTAACTGATAAAGTTGGAGCATTTGTTGAAATGTATGGAAATTTAAATTATTTCCGCCCTGGTTTTGATGCTGGTTTTTCTTACTTAGTTACGAATAATTTAATGTTTGATATTTATGGTGGTTTTAATAATACAAAAGTTATTGATACTTGGTTTGTAGAAGGGGGACTGTCTTATAGATTAAATTGGAGGAAAGAATAACAAATGAAGAATAATAGTGAAAGTTTGATTTATCAAGAGCTTTCGAGTTACAGTAACGAAAGGAAAAGAGAAAAATCGTATTTATTTTTTCAAGCTTTTGAAGGTGGATATGGAGAAGGTGATGTTTTTTTAGGTGTATCTGTTCCTGATATTAGAAAAGTAGCAAAAGCGAATTATTTATCAATTCTATATCATGAATTAGTGATTTTATTGAAAAATGATATACATGAAATGAGAATGTGTGCTCTTTTTATGATGATTCATCACTTTGAAAAAAAGAATTCACCTATATCTCAAGAGAATATTATATCATTATATTTAACGCATTTAAACTATATCAATAATTGGGATTTGGTAGACTGTTCTGCTTACAAATTATTAGGTAGATATATTTACGAAGGAAAGGCTGATGCTAGTATACTTTATGATTTGTCTAAATCTTCTCATCTTTGGACAGAAAGAGTAAGCGTAGTGGCTACATATTACTTTATTAAAAGAGATAGTTTTGATATTACTTTTCGTTTGTGTGAGCATTTTTTGGAACATAAGCACGACTTAATGCATAAAGCAACAGGTTGGATGTTAAAAGAAATAGGGAAAAGGGATCAGACTGCAGAGGAAATGTTTTTAAAGGCACATTATAAACACATGGCTAGGACAACTTTAAGATACGCAATAGAAAAATTTGATGCACCTCTAAGATTATCTTATTTGAATTCTAAAATATAATTATGTTATTACTAACTGTAAAACAATAATCTGTTAAGATTTCGAGTTATTAATTAAGCAACAATTCAACTATTAAACCATCAGTTTAATGAAACTAACATTTTACTATATAGTACTTTCACTATTTTCACTTCAAAGCTTTGCTCAATATTCTCCCGAAGAAACATCGAAAGATTATATCGATTATGCGTATGAATTATTAGAGAAAAAAGAATTTGATAAAGCATTAGTTAAAACTGATGAAATTATAGCCTTGCTACCAAGGTCTACTGCTGAAATACAATACATTAGAGCACTGTCTCATCATCATTTAGGATTCAATACACTTGCTCTTGAAGAGGTTAATACAATGTTTCAATTCTCTATGAGTAATGAGTTAAAGATGAATGGTGAAGAACTAAAAATGCTATTAGAAGATGAAATCAATTCAGATCTTTCAAAAGATAATAGCGAAGAAACAGAGTATGTGATGGCAGAAGTATCGGCAACATACCCAGGAGGGATGGGTGAATTTTTCCATTGGTTCCATTCATCTTATACAATGAAGAACACTACTACAAATGGAAATACAGGAAAAGTATTTGTAGAATTTATTGTAAATAAATACGGTAAAATAAGTAATGTTTCAATTTTAAAAGGGGTAGACAAAGAAGTAGACAAAACTGTGAGCGATCTTTTAGTTAAATCACCAAAATGGATGGTTGCACAACAGAATGGAAAACCTGTTGAACAAAAGATTGTACTACCTTTTACTATTGAATATTAAAAGGCTTCACCAATAAGGAAGTAAATACCATTATCGTCTTTACCCCATGCTGCATCTATACCAACATTAATGTTATATTGTTTAGAGGCTTTATACCTTAAGCCAAGCCCTCCAGCTGGAAGGAAAGGAACATTCTGCTCTGCAGTAAAAACAGTACCCATACCACAATAGAAATTGGCACCCCAGTTTTTATAAAATCTCCATCTTAGTTCAGTTTGAACCATATACATCTGATTCCCTCTAAACTGCCCTTTATTATATCCTCTAAGGTCTTGAAACCTTGTACCTCCAAAGCCCATTACATTTTCTTCAATAAAAGGGACATCTCCAAAAAGAGCAGCAATGTTAGCTTTAGATGCTAATATCATGTTTTTTTTGATCGAATAGAAGTATGAGTATTCTCCATATAGACCTGTAAAGTCTGCATCAGAACCAATTGCATCAAAATAACTTAAAGAGTATAAGTTAAAGTACATTCCTTTTGATGTAGAGAAAATATTATCTCTAGAATCATAATCAAACGTTAAACCAATTCCAGAAGTAGTAAACTCACCCACATTTCTTAATTCAAGTAGTTTATTTAATGCATCACTATCAAAAGAAAAATTATTTTTGCCATAAGTATAGATCGGTCCTAGGAAGGCGTCTTTAAAAATTTTAGTAGAAAAGCTAGCTTGAATAGAGGATGTTTTTGTAGAATAAGGAACAACAGTTGAAGGGAGTTGTGGAAGTAACTCATCTGTATAAAATTGAAAATTTACATTAGTAGTAAATAATAAAACCCTGCTTCTGAATTTATCTTGCTTGTAATAATTCTCTTGTAATAAAGCCAACCACCAAGTTTCGTTTTGGAAGTACATTCCTTGTATAAATGACATAGATGGAGGGGAAATTGAATCTGCTTTATTTAACTTATAAAACGCTCCAACATTGGCTCCTCCACCCCATCCAAATACTTTATTATTTGCTACATTGGGAATACCAATAAATTGAAGATTTTTCTCTTTTTTCGTTGAGTCACTTTTAGAGTTTTGTGCAAATAGTGGTGTCGAAATTAAAAATAAGAAGAACAGAAAGGTTTTTATGAAGGGTTTCATATTGAAGAAGAGTAGAGTTATATATATAATTTATGATAATTCTGAGTATCTATAACAAGCTATAGTATGATCGTTTACCATTCCAATACCTTGCATATAAGCATAACAAATGGTGCTTCCGACAAATTTGAATCCTCTTTTTTTGAGGTCCTTACTCATTAAATCGCTCTCATCTGAAGTAGCTGGAACTTCGCTATCTAGTTTTCTTTTGCCTTGTAACGTTTTATAGCCCGTAAATTGCCAAATATATTTGTCAAAAGATCCGAACTCTTCTTGTACTTTTAAGAAGAGCTTAGCATTATTTATTATTGAATTTACTTTTAGCTTATTTCTTATAATTCCTGGGTCTCCTAATAATTCATCTATTTTTTCCTGTTTATATTGGGAAACTAATTTAGGATCAAAATTCTCGAATACTTTATTATAATGAGCTCTTTTTTTTAATACAGTATTCCAACTTAATCCTGCTTGCATTCCTTCTAAACTTAACATCTCAAATAACCTTTGATCATCATGGAGAGGTACACCCCATTCATTATCATGGTATTCTTCATCTAAAGGATTACCAATACACCAAGTACATCTACTTTTTTCTATCATTTTTATTTTTAAGATAAAAAAAAAGGTTGACTAATTGAATAGCCAACCTCTATATGTTTTATTAAATCTTGATTACTTCGCAAAGTGAACAGATCTTGTTTCGCGGATAACCGTTACTTTAATTTGTCCAGGGTATTGCATTTCAGTTTCGATTTTATTTGCAATGTCAAATGATAATTGACCAGCATCAGTATCAGGAACTTTCTCAGCATCTACCATTACACGTAATTCTCTACCAGCTTGGATTGCATAGCATTTATGAACTCCTTTAAAGTCCATAGCTAAGCCCTCAAGTTCTTTAAGACGTTGTATGTATGATTCCATCATTTCACGTCTAGCACCAGGTCTAGAACCACTGATAGCATCGCATGCTTGAACGATAGGAGAGATTAATGAAGTCATCTCAATTTCATCGTGGTGAGCACCAATAGCATTACAAACTTCAGGACTTTCTCCGTATTTTTGAGCTAAGTTCATACCTAAAATTGCGTGAGGAACTTCAGGTTCTTCTGGCCAAACTTTACCAATATCGTGTAGTAAACCAGCACGTTTAGCAACTTTAGAATTTAATCCAAGTTCAGAAGCCAAAGTACTTGCTAAGTTAGATACCTCTCTTGAGTGCTGTAGCAAGTTCTGTCCGTAAGAAGAACGGAATCTCATTCTACCAATTAACTTAATAAGTTCAGGGTGTAAACCATGAATACCTAAGTCAATAACAGTTCTTTCACCGATTTCGATAATTTCGTCCTCAATGTTTTTACGCGTTTTAGCAACAACTTCTTCAATTCGAGCAGGGTGGATACGTCCATCTGCCACTAATCTATGAAGTGAAACTCTTGCAATTTCTCTTCTTACAGGGTCAAAACCAGAAATAATGATTGCTTCAGGAGTGTCATCAACAATAATTTCTACACCTGTACTAGCTTCAAGAGCTCTAATATTACGTCCTTCTCTACCAATAATTTTACCTTTAAGTTCATCACTTTCAAGGTTAAATACTGATACACAATTTTCTATTGCTTGTTCAGCAGCAGTTCTTTGTATAGTAGTAATAACAGTTTTACGAGCTTCTTTAGTTGCTGTCATTTTAGCCTCTTCCATGATATTTTTAATATGCATAGAAGCTTTTGTTTTGGCTTCATCTTTCAGTGCTTCAACTAATTGCTCTCTAGCTTCTTCAGCTTTTAAGTTGGCAACTTTTTCAAGTTGTTCAACTTGTTTAAGGCGTAAATTTTCAGCTTCAGCTTTTGCTTTAAAAGTAAACTCTTTTTGAATAGCAAGTTCTTCAAAACGTTGTTCCATTTCTTTATCTTTCTTTTTGAAAGATTCGACTTGCTTTGCTAATACAGCTTCTTTTTGTTTTTGCTTTGCTTCTTGTTGCTTTAAACGGTTTTCAAATTGCTTTAATTTGTTCTCGTTTACATTAAGCTGATTTTTTCTTTTTGCAGTTTCAGAATCAAAATCTTGTTTTGCTTTCAAGAATTTTTCTTTTGATTCAATCAACTTTGTTCTCTTTATACTTTCGGCTTCTTTCTTAGCGTCTTCAAGTATATTATTTGCTTTGTCTATAGCAGATGTTTCCATCCCTTTTAAGACTCTAGCTAATAAAAATCTACCGATTGCTATACCTACTAGTAAGCAGACTACGGCAGCTAAAATTATGTTCGGTTCCATTTGTACGTACAGATGTCTGTGCGTAGTTCAGTGACTACTTGTTGAATAATATATATAGTATTAGGGAACTACAATGATCAACTTTTAATTCTCGTTTAGAATTTCTTCGAGTTGTTTGTTTAATGCTTTCACACTATCAGTAGATTCTTTCAGCTCTCTTTCGTCTTTTAAAGAATTTACTACAAAATCAAATGCAGTAATAACAAGTAGGTCTTTAAGATCAGCACCGTTAAGGTGTTGTCGCTTATCGTCTAAAATTTCGTTTAGACGTTCTGCAGCTTTTCGAAGTAAATGTGCTTCAGACGTTGTGGCTTTTAAATTATACGATTTGCCACAAAGATTTAACTGAATACTTTCTTTGCTGGATCTTAATCCCATGTTAATTTCTACAAGTTTTTTGGTTATTCGTCTAATAATTTAGACCGAAATTATCTTAATGTGAATATATGTATTAAAACGTTTTTTCGAACGATTCAAGTAAAATTCCCTTCTAACAAATAAAAGTAATTTAAATTATGGAATTTTACACTTTTCAACAGAAAAAAAGCTACTCTATTGCTTAGAAAGTCGACCAACTTCTTCATTTAAGAGATCAACCTCTACTTTTAGTTCTTCCTTTTGAGCAATTAGCTCTTTCTTTTCATTTTCAAAATTCTCCAAACTCTTAACATGAGCATGAAGATCTCTTATTTCATTTTTTAATTTTTGAACCTCTTTTATAGATTCTCTCTTTTGTTGATTGAAAATATCAATCGTTTCATCTTTTTCTTCTAATGTTTTTCTTAGTTGATCAATATCTTGATTTAAAAACTGTATTACACTTTGTTGTCCTTCGGATAACTTCTGTGCTTCATCTCTCTCGGTTTGCAAGCTAGATTTATCAGTTAGTAATTGATTGATCTGTTCATCCCCTTTATTAATGAGTTCTTGTAGCTTATCACTGTATTCTTGAATTTCAATTGTAGTGTCTATTTGATCTTCGAAAACAATCTTTTCGTCTTGTAATTGTTTAAGTTTCGATTGAGATTTTTCATACAATGAAGTTAGGGTTGAAACCTTTTCAAAAAGTTGTTTCAATTCCTCGTTTAGTGTGGGGATGATAGTGGACATGTTATTCTAATTAAAAAAATAAGTACCACTCATAGTCTTGCTATGAGTGGTATATAAATATCATTGATTATTTACGGATTACAGCTTTCAATTGATTTTCAAAAGCTTTAATCAGAGATGACATACATTTATCGATAGACTTGTCATTTAACGTTTTGTTTTCATCTTGCAAAATGAAACTTACAGAATATGACTTTAAGCCTGTAGATAAGTGTTTACCTTCGTATACATCAAAAACATTGATTTTCTTCAATAATTTTCGTTCCGTTTTCTGAGCAATCTCTTTTATAGAAGCAAATGTTGCTTTGCTATCTAATACAATAGAAAGGTCTCTTCTTACTTCTGGGAACTTAGGGATTTCTTTGAATTTGTAATCAGCGTTATACATTTTAACTAATGCTGTCCAATCAATGTCAGCATAGAAAACGTCTTGTTTTACTCCTGCTAATTTTGCTGTTTTTGGAGATACCATACCTACAGTTGCAATAACTTGCTTTCTTGCAGTATATGTTAATCCATAAGCAATAGTATCGTTAGAAATATATTCCTGAGATACTCCCTGAATATTTAAACGATCTAAGATTCGCTCTACTAAAGAAGAAATCGTATGGAAGTCTGAAGCAACTGCTTTACGTATCCAAGATTCTTCAGAAGAAGTTCCAGAAACAAATACAGCTAAGTGTTCATTTTCCTTATAACCATTTTCTTTTTTATGATACGTCTTACCAAATTCAAAAACATTGATATTTTTTTGTTGACGTCTGATGTTATGGTTAATAACTTCTAAACCACTAAATAACATAGACTGACGCATTACGTCTAGATCTGCACTTAGTATATTTAAAATCTTAACATCTTTATCGCTATCAATATCAGCAACAGCTTCAGAGTACTTGCTTGATGTTAGTGAATTGGTCATTATTTCATGACAACCACTTCCTGCAAGCATTTCTGTAACCTTAGTTTGTAAGATATTCTTATCTTTTTTAGGGAAGTTTGCTAAGAAACCAGCAGATAGAGATTCGCTTAGATCAACATTGTTGAATCCATAAATTCTAAGAATTTCTTCAATAATATCTGCTTCTCTTTGAACATCTACACGGTAAGGAGGAACAGAAACTTTAATAGTATCTTCTGTTCTTTCTAAGATTGAAATTTCTAACCCTTCTAGAATTGAAATTACTTTATCTTGAGGAATTGATTGACCGATTAAACGATCAACGTTTTTGAATTTTACATCAATAACAAAATTCTCAATAGGAGTAGGGTAAATATCAACTATTTCAGAAGAGATTTCACCACCAGCATATTCTTTAATTAGTGCAGCAGCATATTTCAATGCAGTAATACACATATTAGGATCACAACCTCTTTCAAAACGGAATGAAGAGTCTGTTTTAATACTGTGTTGTTGAGACGTTTTACGAACAAAGTCTGGGTGGAAATAAGCACTTTCTAAGAAAACACTTGTTGTTTCGTTAGAAACACCAGAATCAAGACCACCAAATACACCAGCAATACACATATTTTCAGATGCGTTTGCGATCATTAGGTCGTTACTTTTTAATGTACGTTTTTCTTCATCTAGAGTAACGAATTCACTACCTTCTTTAGCAAAGCGAACGTTGATTTCGTTACCAGTTACTTTACTTAGGTCAAAGGCATGAAGAGGTTGGCCTAATTCATGTAAAACATAATTTGTAATATCTACAACATTATTGATAGGTGCTAAACCAATTGCAGTTAAACGTTGTTTAATCCATTTTGGAGATTCGCCTACTTTAATGTTAGAAATTGTAATACCAGAATATCTTGGGCAAGCTTCTGTACTCTCTACGTTTACAGTTACCGCAGCAGAAGTGTTATCTACTTTAAAAGAATCTAAAATATCTTCTTTAGTAACTTGTTTTATTTTGCGATCAAGTAATACTTTTAAATCACGTGCAGCACCATAATGAGATGATCCATCTACACGGTTAGGTGTTAGACCAATCTCTAAAATATAATCGTTTTCTAATTTGAAATATTGAGCAGCAGGTGTTCCGTTAGCAGCATCAGTATCTAATACCATAATGCCATCATGAGATTGACCAAGACCAATTTCGTCTTCGGCACAAATCATACCCATAGAAACTTCCCCACGGATTTTTCCTTTTTTGATTTTGAAACTCTCCGTTGGTGATGGATAAAGTTCTGTACCAATAGTTGCAACAATTACTTTCTGACCTTTGGCAACATTTGGAGCACCACATACAATTTGTACAGGTTCTTCTGTTCCTATGTCAACTTTAGTAACTCTTAATTTATCTGCATTGGCGTGTTGTTCACATTCTAACACCTCTCCAATTACAAGTCCTTTAAGTCCGCCTTTTATTTCTTCAACTTCATCAAGACCTTCAACTTCAAGTCCTGAGCTAGTTAATAGTTCATCAATTTCCTGAGGTGTTTTATCCTCTATATCAATTAGGCCTTTTAGCCAATTTAAGGAGATTTTCATATATCGCTATTTTTGCCAATCGAACAATGTTCGATCTTTTTTATTTGATTCTTAATTTAAAAATGGGAAGCCTTAAAATTTAGGCATATTTTCCCTCGGCAAAAATAATAGGTTATTACAACTTCTTGCAATAACCTATGCTTTGTTTAGAATTAATTTCTAAAGTTGACCCCTTAATTTTTCAATTTCTTGATTTTTTAACTCAATTTCTTCTAAAAGTTTAGAAATCTCATCTTCTTTTTGATTGATTGTAACTTCTAATTCTGAGAATTTGATTTTATGATTTTCGTCTGCAGTTCTCATTTTATCAAATGCTTTCTGTAGAACGGCTTCATTATTTTTCATTTTTGAGTTCGTATTTTCGAGCTCTTTTTGTTTCCTGTGCATTTCTTCTTGAGTAGCTTGAAGTTCCTCTACGTTCTGACGCATTTCTTCTTCTTGTGCTCTCATTTGCTCTGCCTGAATTTGAGAATCTTCTAATAAAATTTTCATTCTTGCAGCATTTCTTGTTGCAGCAATTGTAGATGCTATAGATTCTCCAAGTTTAAGAATAAATTCTCTTTGGAATTCTGGCATTTCATTTAGTGAAGCAAGTTCAATAATACCATAAACTTCTTCATTCATCATCATTGGAGCAATGAACAAATTGGTTGGTTTTGCTTTACCTAGTCCACTTGATATATTTACATATTGATCAGGTATTTCTTTAAGGTACATTGGTTTTTTTTCTATGAAAACCTGACCTACTAATCCTTCTCTAGGCTTAATTGATCTATTGATGTATTTCTTTCTTTCGTAAGCATATGCTGAAATTAATATCAACTCCTTACGATCTTCTATATTCTCATCAACAACAAAAAGTCCACCTTGAGTAATACCTAAATACGAAACTAGATTATTGATGATTTGATCACAGAGATCTTCTAGGTTATCCTGAGAAGCTCTCAATATATCTACAAATTTAGAAAGTCCTTCAGATACCCACTCTCTTTCATTTTCTATGATTTTGAGTTCTTTTCTTTGGATTCTTAATGCATTGACAGCCTGTAGTAGTGGTTTCCCTTCTACTTCGTCAAAATTATAACTTTCCTTATCTTCTAAAAGTGCGTTGCAATATTCTAAAGCATTATCTAGATCTGTTTTTAATTTCTGATTTTCTTCTTTCAGTTTAGCGTATTGATCTAGCCAAAGTACTTTAATGCCTATTTGTTTATTCATGCTGTTTGAACTACAAATGCTCTTATTAATATTATTTTTTTTCGAGAATGAAGAATAACTCATTTCCATCTCTTGGAGGAATACTATTGTTACAACTTTCCATTGTCTTTACTGTGAAATATGGAGTGAAGTAATTTAAATATTCTTCTTTAGACCCTCCAAAAGGTGGGCCACTTTCTGTAAGAGGAAAAATAAAAAGTAATCCTGATAATTTGCCTCCGTCTTTTAGTAAACGCTGCATTTGTACTGCATATTGTTTTCTTAGTGAAGGATTAAGTGCACAAAAGAAAGTTTGTTCAATAATTAAATCAAATTTTAATGAAGGGTTTAAATTAAAGAAGTCCTCACAGATTAATTGGTCTGAAGGTATTTCGGGACATCTTTCTTTTAAATTAAGTAAGGGCTCTTCACTAATATCTAATGCATAAATGTTTTTAAAGCCAGCATTCCAGAGGTATTCTATTTCATAGGCATTACCTGCTCCTGGAATTAATATTTTTAGCTCTTTATCTTTCAGTTGATCAATATATTCTTTTAGCGGTGTACTTATCGTTCCTAAATCCCAACCCGTACTTTGCGTTTGGTACTTATTCTTCCAGAAATTTTTATCCATTTTTCAATATAATAAAAAAAACCTCCTTAATGTTTAATCAAGGAGGCCTAAAGTGGGTATAAATAGTAGTGTTATTTTGAGATAGCTTTAATCACTTCCTCATCAAGTGGTTTAATATTACTGTTAAAGAAGTCTTTTAATTCTCCTTTTTCGTTTATGTAATACTTACAGAAGTTCCAAGAAGGAGCTTCATCATTCCAACCATTTTCAGAAGGATCTGTTAGCCATCTGTAAAGAGGAGATTGATCATCTCCTTTTTTCACATTTACTTTTTCCATCATTGTAAAAGTAACTCCATAGTTAAGTTTACAGAATGATGCAATTTCTTCGCTTGTACCTGGTTCTTGTTTTCCAAATTGGTTACAAGGGAAACCTAGTATTATTAAATTTTCACCATATTTTTGATGAAGTTTTTCTAACTGCTCATATTGAGGGGTAAAACCACATTTTGATGCAGTATTTACAATAAATATTTTTTTGCCTTTAAGCGTTTGGAAGTCTAAAACTGAGCCATCCAATTTTTTCATCTTAAAGCCATAAAATGTCGATTCTCTTTTTCGTAAATCGTCATCTACAGTTATCACGTCTGGACTTGTTTTGTGCACTTTTGTACAAGACAATAATGCGATAGTTAAAGTAACAAAAGAGTATAATAAAAAATGCTTCATTAGGGTTCGTTTATATAGTAGTTATAGTGTAAATATTAACAACGTGTAATAAATGTAAATATTAAATATAATTAATCCAAGTTTTTATTAAGCCAATTTTCAGCTTCTTCAACATTGTCAAAATATTGCAATTTAAAGATGTTGTTAGAGTTGACATCATCTAGTGCTTGCTCAAAAGAGACTTGAGAAAATAAATCGGAAGATACAACCCATGCCATTCTTCTTAAATTAATCTTTTGATGAATTTCTATATTACGTTGATTAATCCATTCCTGAGTGTCTGGATGTATGTTGTAGTATGCTTTTATTGCATCAACAAGAATTAAACTTGGAGAATATTCTTCTATCATTTTAAAATATTGATTTAATTCTTCTCTGTACAATTTTTCAGATAGATTAATAGGAGTATTCCAAGATGATTTTACAGTATTAGTAGATTCATTGAACTCTATGACTTGAAAGTCACTTTTGTATTTTATTAAGTAAGACATTTTAATTGTTAATTAATATTGTGTGATTGCATAATAAGTACCCCTAATTACTTCTTCAGTTTTTTTGTAATCTAAACTTTCTGGGGAATCAGAAAGTTGGTGGTAATTAGGGTTTCTAAAATATGATGTATCAGTGACCATAATAGCATTCTGTCCAAACTGCCAATAGTTTCTGTGGTCGGAATTAGCGAGTCCTTTAATACTAGAAGGTGCATTTATTGAGTATGTACCTATATTTGCTGATTTTTTCATATCAGTTTTAAATTTCATTACAGCAGAGTGGTTTTTAAGGTTGCCCACCAAAGCAATAAAATCTGCAGATTTTGGATATAAATTGTTTAACGCCTTGATAGGGTAATCTTGAGTGCCTTCCTTTTCGTCAAAATATCCAATCATCTCTAAACAAACCATTAAAACTGTATGTACATTATTATCAATATTTGTTTTTGCATGTACATAACTTCCCATGTCTTTTGTAGTGAAAAAAGGACGTTCCTCATTAGCATAGGCAACAAGTTCAATGCAGTAGTTTAATTTTGGTTGCAATACATTTAACAGTCGAGCAATTTCTAAAACGCCTGCAATTCCGCTTGCATTATCGTCAGCACCGTGTTGTTCGCCAAAAGCATCATAATGAGCACCAACAACTATCCTGTCTTTTTTTGGATCACCATAAAAAGCAATAATATTTTTATATGGTTCTCCAGAGGCTAAAAATTCTTGAATGTGTGTTTGATAACCGAATGATTCGAAACTCTGTTGTATATAATCCACAGCTTCTGCTTGAGCTACTTTATTGGTGTAATTTCTAAAACCAGTAGTAGAGCAAAGTGCTCTTACATGCTTTTCTAGTTCTTGAGCACTTGCAGGTACGGATGCTGCAATTTTTGTGTCGAAATTTGCAGAAACAGGGAGGTAAACCGAATAAATAGCGGTTCCTACAATAAGGAAGAGTATAAATAAGAGTATGGTTAGTAAATAAACTATCATTGTTGATGTTAAGTAGTAAAACGTTCTTATAAAGAGTCTTTTTTAACTTGCTCTAAAGCACCAAAATCAATCAATTTATAATTTGAAAGAATAATATTTTTATCCAATTTAATAACCTCATTAATACTAGCTTTTGATTGGTTTTTAGAGGTTTTTGTTCGGATTTCTAAAATACTACCTTTTTCAATTAGTGGTGTTGGTGTTGAATTAGATTCTTGAATTATCATCCAAAATCCTTTTTTAAATCCATTATTTTTAAATTTTTTCTCGTTTGTAATGTCTATTTCAGTAATAACACCTTTATAAGAAGATGTATAACTAATATGTTTTATCTTTTTTTTGTCTTTCCCTTTCTCTAAGTTTTTTGTGAAATTATAGACTTTTTGATCAACCTTAAATTGATCAAAGAACGACAAAGGCCCAGAAATAGCATATTGATTATTATCTATTGAACAAAAAGTAATTAAGTAATTTTTAGAAAGATCAAAAACCATTAATTCGGTATCAGAAAGATCTTTTGATAAAGCAAAATAATTTCCTTTTTCAGCTGAGTAAATAATAAAGTTTTCTATACTATCATTACTATGATTATGCGTGACTTTATAAGCATAATCAAAATGATATTGATCTGGAAAAGAATTTTTATCTGATATGGTTTCTATATAGTCAGTTAAACCAGATAAAATCTTTGGTGTATTTTGTCCAAATAGAAAAGTAGTACTGCTCAAAAAAATAAGCAAGAATAGGGTTGATTTAGATTTCAAGTTATATGTGATAAAGTAAAACTGTCTTATTTAGATAATGAGTATATCAAAAATAAGACAGTTTTTTGCTTCCGCTAAAAATTAATAGCTTTTATGTTGAATAATACTATTAAAATTATAGTATCTGATTATTCTTATGAATATAATTATCAACAAGATATTCTAAAGTTGATAATGGAATTGGTCCGTTACTTAATACTACCTCATGGAATTGTCTAATATCAAATTGACTACCGAGTGTAGCTTTAGCTTTTTCTCTAAGAGCTAAAATTTTATCCATTCCAATTTTATAAGCAGTTGCTTGCCCAGGCATTACAATGTGTCTGTCAACCATTTTTTCGCATTGTCCATAAGCAGCAGGAGTATTAGAAGTGTAATAAGAAATACCTTCTTCTCTTGTCCATTTTCTATCATGAATCCCTGTATCTACTACAAGACGACACGACCTCCAGAGCTCCATAGATAAACGGCCAAAGTCAGAATATGGATCATTATAAAAGCCTAATTCTTTAGGAATGAACTCAGCGTATAAACCCCATCCTTCTATGTAAGCAGTGTATTCACCAGATTTTCTAAATTCTGGAAGATCTGATAATTCTTGTGTTAAAGCTAATTGCATGTGGTGTCCCGGTATTCCTTCATGATAAGCTAATGCTTCCATTTCATATTTAGGCATCCCTTTCATATCATAAAGGTTTGCATAATAATATCCAGGTCTTGACCCATCTTTAGCAGGTTTATTATAAAAAGCTTTTCCAGCTGTTGCTTCTCTAAATTCTTCTACTCTTTTTACAATAATTTCAGCTTTTGGTTTAGTAATGAAGAGTTCGTCTAAACGACCTTTCATGTTATCAATAACTGAAGTTGCTTTAAGTAGGTATTCTTGTTTACCTTCCGTTGTATTTGCATAGTAGAATTGAGGAGATGATTTCATGTACTGAAAAAAGGCTTGTAAGTCTCCTTCAAAGCCAACTTTTTCTTTAATAATTTTCATCTCATTATGTATTCTTTCTACTTCTTTTAAACCTAAATCATGAATTTGTGTAGCCGTAAGATCGGTAGAAGTAATTTTCTTTAAGCAAAAAGCATAGTATTCATCGCCATCTTTTAAGCGCCATACACCTGCATCATTATTAGAAAGTTGCTCTTCTTTTTTAAGGTAATGAATGAGTTTTCTATATGTAGGCCCGTAGTAATACACCATAGCATGATGCATATCTTTTTTTAATTGTTCTTCTTCGTTAGAAGGTAATTTTAATGCACTTAACTTATTATTGAAATCACTAACTAAAGGATGAAGAGTTGTTGATTTATCTAATGGACTTCCTTTAAGTAAATTCTCACAATCATCTAAAACTTTTGGGAATAAAAATTTAGGTAACCTAAAACCAACTTCACTTGCCATTTCAGATTTAGCAATTTTTTGTTGCATTAATTCAGGTACTTTTTTTATTCTTTCTATATAGGCTTCTGCATCTTTTTTAGAATCAATTTGATGAAAACCGATTAGAAATGAAGCAGATTCGCTTTGAGCACCAAACATTTGATTAAAAGTATACTCATACATATGGTAGCGTTCTCCATCAAGATTTAATTTTAATTCATCCTGAAATAATTTTAAACTTAAAGCTCTACTTGGTGAAAAGTTAAGAGTGTTGAATTTTTTAGATTCATTTAAAGCATGTTCTTTATCTCTAAAAGTTTTATAAAATGCACTTTCAGAGTAATCATCCCATTCATCATTTTGGAATTTATCACCTCTATAGGTTAAAGATTCAGGGCTTTTATTTAAATCTGATAAAAAAACACTATCGAAAAAGACATCTAAATGTAGATCGTCATTTTTTGAAATTTTATTTTCAATTGTCTTTTGGCAAGAGGACAGAAAGGTGATAGAAAATAAAGTAGATAGTAGTAATAGGTGAGTATTGTTTATAGTCATTCTAGTAAATATTTAATTTATTCGAGGCAAAATGCTACATTTATCAATTGTTTCCAATTGTTATTCATTTTTAAGTAATAAATTTCTTTGAAGGTGCTGATAACTACTGTATTTAACGATATCAGAGCAAAGGAATGACGCAGTTGGTGTATCAGTTATTAAAAAGAAAATAATCCATTAAATAGATAGTAAAAACCTAATACCTTTTTGCTAAATTTGCGGGTCATGATAAAAGTAGGGATATTTTTTGGAGGTATTTCACGAGAGCGTGAAATCTCCTTTGCGGGAGGTAGAACTGTCTACGATAATTTAGACAAACATTTGTTCGAGCCTGTACCGATTTTTGTTGATAGTTTAGGCAACTTCATTCACTTGGAGTGGTCATATGTATATAAAGGAACGGTTAGAGATTTTTATCCGCCCGTACAAAGCATTCCAGAAAATTTACAAGGTTTTCAAATGTATGTGGAGTCATTGGGTAAGCTTACAGAAGCTCAAGCTACGGAAATGGCTAGTGCTGTTGGAGAAAAAATTAATCCTAACCAGTTTGCAGATCTTTTTGATTTTGCATTTTTGGCACTTCACGGACCTTTTGGTGAAGATGGGAATTTGCAAGGTATTTTAGAATGGTATGGTATTCCTTACTCAGGAGCAGGGGTGTTATCTTCTGCAATAGGTATTGATAAAATTACCCAAAAGAAATTATTTACTGATCTACAGCTTACAACACCAGATTATGATGTTATTAGTGCTCAAGATCTAACAGACGATAAGGTAGCATCTACTTTTTCTAGCTTGAAAAAGAAATTGGGTATGCCTTTAGTTGTAAAGGCACCAAGGCAAGGATCATCTTTGGGTGTTAGTATTGTAAAAGAAGATAGTTTATCTGCTTTTGTTGCTGCAGCTAAAAAGTCTTTATTTATTGAAGAAGTAAAGTCATCAGATTGGATCAATTTATCAGCTGAAGATAAAATTCGTTTTGTTCATGATTTTGCAGATGTTCGTTTGGGAATAGGTTTACCAGTATATGTAAATGGTCAAGAAGGTCATATTATTTATAATCCAAAAGAACTTTTAGAACATCTTGATCTTCAGCTTGTAGAAAAGAAACAAGATCTAATAAGCTATCAATCTTTAGATGCAGAAGAGCGTTTGTTGATTGAAGAGCATGTTCAAGGAAGAGAATTTTCTTGTATTGTTATTGAAGATGAAAACGGTATTCCATTAGCATTGCCTCCTACAGAAATAGTGAGAGGGAATGAAGGTGTATTTGATTATAGATCGAAATACCTGCCAGGAATGAGTAGAAAGGTAACACCAATCGATCTTCCAATTGAGAAAACAAGAGAGATTCAAAAAGATTGTGAGAATCTGTATTCAAAGTTACAATTTGATGTTTACGCAAGAATTGATGGTTTTGTAACTGCAGATGGAACAGTATTATTAAACGATCCGAATACCACTTCGGGAATGATGCCGTCTTCTTTCTTCTTCCATCAAGCAGCTGAGATAGGTTTAAATCCATCTCAATTTCTAACATTTATTATTCGTACGTCATTAGCATGTAGAATAAGATCTGGAAAGAATACAGTAGTAACCAAACCACTTTTAACAAAGCTAGATCATCAAATTAATGCTTCAAGTACTACAGAGCATCAAGTGCTTAGAGTTGGAGTAATAATGGGAGGATATTCTTCTGAGAGACATATTTCTGTAGAAAGTGGAAGAAATATTTTTGAAAAATTAGCCTCATCGCATAAATATGAAGCTATTCCTATTTTCTTAACGGGAACTGCAGAAGAGCATAAGTTATTTGAATTACCAGTTAACATTATGCTTAAGGATAATGCTGATGATATTAAATTAAAAATAGACCAGGCATTATCAGGAGAAAAGCATCCTGTATTAACAGAGGCAATTGAAAAAGCAAAACCAATTACAGCTAAATATGCAGCAGGGGCTTGTTTTGATCCTAAGCCTCTTGATTATGACCTATTGAAAAATAGAGTAGATGCAGTTTTTATTGCTTTACATGGTAGACCAGGTGAAGATGGTGCTGTACAAAAGCATTTAAATAAAAGACATATTCCATATAACGGCTCAGATGTTGATAGTTCGGAAATTACTATTGATAAATACCTAACAACAGAAATACTTAAAAAGAGCGGTATTTTTGTTGCTGAACATATGTTGCTTGAAAAAGCAGATTGGCAGAAAGATAAAAAAGGAGCAATAGATGCGGTAGAGAAAGATTTCACTTACCCTATTATTGCAAAACCATCTGATGATGGATGTAGTTCTGCTGTAATGATGATTAAAAAGCGTGAACAATTAGAGGATTTTGCTGAAGCTATTTTTAGAATAGAAGAAGAAGTGAATGAAGGGTTGAGAAATAAATTAAACCTTGATAAAAACGAAGAGTTTCCTTCTAAACAACGTATTTTGATCGAAGAATTGATTAGCCCAAATGGAGCAGATCACTTTTTAGAAATTACTGGAGGAATGCTTACAAAGTGGCATGATGACGGTTCTCGATCATATGAGATTTTTGAACCTTCAGAAGCATTAGCTAGTGGTGAAATTCTGTCTCTTGAAGAAAAATTCTTGGCAGGGGAAGGACAAAATATCACACCTCCTCGTTTTTCTACGGATAGTCAGGAGCAAAAATGGATATCTGCTGCAGTTCGTAAGGACCTAGAAAAAGTGGCTAAAGAACTTAATGTTCAGGGGTATTGCAGAATTGATGCTTTTGTGCGAATTTGGAGAGAAGAAAAACGTGTAGAGACAATTATTATTGAGGTAAACTCTTTACCTGGTATGACGCCTGCAACGTGTATTTTCCATCAAGCGGCAATTAATGGTTACAAGCCTTTTGACTTTATTGATAGTATTTTAGATTACGGAATAAAACGAACAGAAGCTACTCTTAGCTAATTCATTATGGATAAAACAAAAATTAAACAATTAATCTTTGGAGATACTCCATCAGCACTTTTAATTAATATAGGGTTGATGGTTATAGTAAGTTTATTCTTACTACTGATCTTTTTTCAAGTTTACTTACCAATATCAACCAATCATGCTGAAACTGTTACAGTACCAGACATTGATAGTTTGTCTATTGAAGATGCAAAAAAACGATTAGAGTCTTCTGGATTGAGATACCAAATATTTGATTCATCTGCGGTGAATTATAATCCAGACCTTCCTTACTTGACAGTTTTATCTCAAACTCCTGTATCTGGAGAAAAGGTAAAGGATAATAGAAAGATTTATTTAACTGTAAATCCTTCGGAACCTGCATCTATTGAGTTACCTGATTTAATTGATGGTTCTTTAAAAAATGCAGTTGTTCGTTTAAAGAATTTAGGAATGAAGGTAGGAACTGTAGATAGAAAACCAGATAGATTTGTAAATAACGTATTAAAAGTACGCTATAAAGGAAGATGGATTTCTAAGGCAGAACTTAAAAGAGGTTTTAAAGTATTGAAAGGTACTAATATTGATTTAGTAGTAGGTGATGGTATGGGTAATGCTACTATTGAGGTGCCTAATGTAGTGGGTATGACTGAAGGGGATGCTGAATTTGTATTGTTTGGGCAAGGTCTTGGGAAAGGCAGAGTTCAATATATAGAATACGATACAGTTCCAGGCGTTGTTATCAGACAATCTCCTGTTGCAGAAGTTAATGCGGCTTCTGGTAAATATCCAAGAATTCGTTTAGGAAGAACAATTGATTTATATGTTTCTGAATTTTCAGGAAACAAATAGAATCAATTAAAGAGATATAGAAAAGGGCTATTGCTTAATGCAATAGCCCTTTTTTTACATGTCATAAATAATATGAGTATTAGGTAATAATAGTCTTAATGTTTTTACATCAGCGTCTTGCAATGGGTTGCCTGCAAGTACAAGTGTTTCTAAATTTTTTAGATTTTCTAAATTTTTAGGTAGTTTTTGAATTCTATTTAATGATAAATCAAGAACTTTTAAAGATTTCAGATTATCTATGTTTTTTGGTAATTCTTCTAGTTGGTTTCCTCTTAAATTCAAGAAGGATAAATGTTCTAACTTTACTATTTCTTTAGGCAACCTTGATAAATTATTATTACTAAGGTTAAGGTTGTATAAGTATTTAAATTTAGTTATTTCTGATGGTATAATTGAAATGTCATTTTGTCCTAAATCTAATGAAATAATATAAGGACAGCTATTGTATAAAGTACCAAGAGTTTTGATCTTATTAGAAGATGCACTAATTGAAATTAAATTTGAAAATTCACTAAATTCGTTAGGTATTGAGCTGTAATTTTGAGAAGAAATGTCTATACAGTATGCTTTGTCTGGTGTGAGAGCAGCACTTTTAAACATATAGCATTCAATCCTGCCTAATTCATATAATTTTTCTATTGCTTCAAAATGATCATATTTTATAGCTTCAATTAAGTCTAGGCATAATTCAGAATTAATATATCCTTCTTTTTTACCTAAAAGATCTTTACAAATGGCTCTATGGTAGTAGGCTTCACCTAAGTTATCTTGAATACTAATTGCCATCGTAAAATCACCAATTGCCTTAAGGTAATTTTCACTTGACAGATTAGTCAATCCTTTTGACATAAAAGTATTTGGATCGTTATTGAGGGTAAATGAGCTTAATCCAATAGCTAAGGTTAGTATTAATATTTTTAAAATGCTTTTCATCTTAAATGGTAGTTGTGTAATAGACTATTTAATACTCTAATAACATACTTGTCAAGTAAGAAGTTTACAGAAAAAATGGTGTTAAGGAAAGAAACTTACACAGCTGATTTTTGAGGTGTAGTTGTATTATTTTCTTCTTGTCCGTCTTGCATGTATGAACGAATCTTTGTACGTAATTCTATAGATGAAAGATTGTGATCAATTACGCCTCCTTGAATATAAGACATCTGACCAGTTTCTTCTGAAACAATCAATACAATTGCATTCGTGTTTTCAGTCATACCAATGCCAGCTCTATGTCGTAACCCCATTGTTGCAGGAATATTCGGGTTTTCAGAAACAGGTAAAATACATCTAGCTGCTTGAATTCTATTGTCACAAATTAGACAAGCGCCATCGTGCATTGGAGAATTTTTAAAGAAAATGGAAAGTAATAAACGTTTTGAAATTTTTGCATCTACAAAATCACCAGTTTCAGCATAAAATTGTAAATCACTGTCTTTTGAAATTACAATTAAAGCACCTGTATTTGTTCCACTCATATCTTTCATTGCGTCAATGATAGAGGGGATATCCAAATTAATTTCGTAATCTTTACCTTTTCCTCTAAATAATTGAAATAATGGAAAATTTTTAAAATCAGTTGATTTACCAATAATTAAAAGAAATTTTCTAATTTCTTGTTGGAACAGAATAATTGCTGCAATTACACCAACATCAATAAATTGACTTAGTATTTCAGAAAGCAATTCCATGTCAGTTGCTTTCACAACTAAGTAAGTGAGGTAAATAGATAACCCACCAACAAAGATTTTTAAAGCAACACTTCCCTTAATTAATTTGTATAGATGGAACAGCAAGACCGACACCAGAAGGATATCGAGCACGTCAACGAAATTAATTTCTAAAAAACCGACGCTAAATAATAACATTTAATTGCTGTTCGAGATGTGATTATAATGTACAATCTAAGATGAAAGTATCTTATTACAAAAATATATCCTTTATTTTAAAATGAAACAGTTTATTGTATAAGTTTTACACATTCTACTGCAGGTTTAACATCATGTACTCTTAAAATGTGTGCACCCTTTAAAATTGCAAGAGTATTTAATACGGACGTTCCATTTAGAGCCTCATTAGATGTAATCCCTAATTTTTTTGTAATCATTGATTTTCTTGAGACACCTACTAATATAGGTAAGTTTAATTCTTTAAGTAAATGTAGATTATGAAGTAGTTCATAATTTTGCTCAATAGTTTTAGCAAAACCAAAACCAGGATCAATGATTATATCAGAAGTACCATCAGATAGAAATTCTTGTGCTTTTTCAGCAAAATATTTCATTACTTCAAATGTAACACCTTCTGGATATTCTGTTAGGTTTTTCATTGTTTGAGGAGTACCTCGCATGTGCATCATGATATATGGAATATTTAATTCTTTTACGGTATCAAACATTCTTTCATCTAAATTTCCACCAGAGATATCATTGATAATATCAGCTCCAAAATAATTTGCATTTTTTGCAACATTACTTCTAAAAGTATCTATTGAAATTATAGCTTCTGGAAACTTGGTTTTTATGGCTTCTATTATTGGCAGAACCCTATTTAATTCTTCTTCTTCTTTTACGTGTTCAGCACCAGGTCTAGACGAATATCCACCTATATCTAAAATATGAGCTCCTTCATTCAGCATTGTTTCAGCTTGAAGGACTGCATCATCAACATAAACTTTTCTGCTGTTATTATAAAATGAATCTGGGGTGGCATTAATGATCCCCATTACCTTTGTGCTATTTAAATCGAATAATTTTCCTTTTATTTTCAAGGAAAAAGAATATGGATTAATCATTTAGTTTGAGGTTCGACGTCTATACTCTAACTTTACATCAAAGTTAGCTGAAAAAAATCAGTAACAAAGGAAAGTAAGAAGATGACACAAGCAGAAAAGACAGAAAAAGAGTTTAGAGCGGTAATAGAAAAGTGTAGAGCTCTATTTGAGAAGAAAACAATTGATTACGGTACTGCATGGAGGATTTTACGCCTACCATCAATCACTGATCAGATATATATAAAAGCAATGCGTATTCGTTCTATTCAAGAAAAAGGAGCGCAGAAGATAGATGAAGATGTTTTAGGCGAGTTTATTGCTATAATTAATTATTGCTTGATGGCATTAACTCAATTAGAATTGAGAAATGATGACCGAATGGATTTAACTCCTGAAGAGGTAATGTTACAATACGATAAACATGCAAATGAAACTACGCAATTAATGTTTGATAAAAACCATGATTATGGTGAAGCTTGGAGAATGATGCGTGTGTCTAGTATTACTGATATCATTTTAATGAAATTACTTAGAGTAAAACAAATTGAAGGGAATGATGGGAAAACAATTGTTTCTGAAGGTGTAGATGCTAATTATCAAGACATGATTAATTATTCAATTTTTGCTTTAATCTTATCTGGATTTGTGGCAGAATAATTAAATAATACTAACAGACATTTATTACTAATAAATAAGATTAATGAAAACTTTACAGAGAATATTAGCCATAGTTGTTGGTTTAGTATTTATTATTTCTGGGTTTGTTAAGATAGACGACCCTATGGGAACAGCCATAAAATTTGAAGAATATTTTCATGTCTTTGCAGATGATTTTGCGGGAGTCTTAGGATTTCTTGAATCATTCTTCTTAGTATTAGTTCCATATTCTTTATGGTTGTCTGTTTTGTTTTCATCATTTGAGGTAATATTAGGTGTTGCATTAGTTATCGGATTTAGACAAAAAATTTCTTTAAAAGCGACTTTAGCTCTTCTAATATTCTTCGGTTTCTTAACATTCTATTCTGCTTACTTTAACAAAGTGACAGATTGTGGCTGCTTTGGAGATGCATATAAATTTTCACCTTGGGGGTCTTTTACAAAAGATGTAGTTCTTCTTGTTTTATTGGTGTTTTCAATGATACTTCTTCCAAAGGAAAGACCAATGCAGTTTACCGGTTATTCTGTACCTAAAAAGGAAACAACAAAAGCTTGGAAGACAATTACAATATTAGTGGTAACACTATTCTCTTTTGGAACATGTACATATGCTATCAGGCATTTACCACCAATTGATTTTAGACCATATAAAGTGGGAGCTAACATAGGTGAAATGATGAAACCTCAGGCGCCTTGTCAGAATTTGTTTTTTATGGAAAAAGACGGCGTAGTGCAAGAGTTTGATTCTTACCCAACTGATCCATCTTGGAAATTTAAGAAGATGGAAATTGTAAACGCAGAAGAGTGTGAGCCTTTAATTCCAGATTATTATATTTCGAACGAAGAAGGACAAGATTTTACTGACCTTACCATAAAAGGAACAAGGTTATTGGTAATTGTACAAAATGTTTCTGAAATTGAGGATGAAACAATACAACCAATCATTAGTTTGGTTAACGAACTAAGCGAAAAAGAAGTTCAGAGCATTACAATAACTAGTGACGCTACTGACTTTAGAGCATTTACAGAAAGAGTTCACCTTTCTATTCCGTATTATTATGCAGATGCAACAGTTTTAAAGGCCATGATTAGGTCTAACCCAGGTGTTATGCTAGTAAAAGATGGAACTATTTTAGGAAAGTGGCATTATAATGACACTCCTACAACTCAAGATATAACTACACTTTTATAATTTAATATCGCGTGCTACAATTTATAATTAATAGATTAATGTATGGTTTTTTGGTAATATGGGGAGTAATAACCGTTGTGTTTTTACTGTTTCATACTTTACCTGGTAACCCTGTTGATTTAATGTCGGGGCAGCATGCTGATTTAGAAACTAGAGAATTAATTAGAAAAGAATTAGGGTTGGATCAGCCTTTATCCATTCAATATATAAGGTATCTAGCTGATTTATCACCTATTTCAATAGAAAAAGATACTCCAAAAGCAAAAAAGAAATACGATTACTACGCTCTTTTTTCTATTGGAAGTTCTGTGCTTGTAGTCAAGTACCCTTACTTGCGGAAATCTTTTCAGACAAATAAAAGGGTCGATACTATTCTAATAGAAAGTTTACCAGGAACACTTTGGCTGTCATTAACAGCAATAATTATAGCTACAACTGTTGGGGTATTATTAGGAATGGCTGCAGCGGTGAACTATGGTACTAAAATAGATCATGCAATTGTAAGTGGGTCTGTTATTTTTATTTCGATGCCTTCATTTGTTCTTGCAATTTTAATGGCCATTACATTTGGTTATTATTTAGCAGATTTTACTCACTTAAATATGACAGGTTCATTGTGGATGAATGATCCGCTTTATGGTAGGCAGTTACATCTAGAAAATTTAATTCTACCTTCAATTACTTTAGCAACAAGACCTCTAGCAATTATTATTCAATTGACAAGAAGTTCAATGTTAGATGTAATGTCTCAGGATTATATAAGAACTGCAAAAGCGAAAGGAGCAAGTTTTATACGTGTAATATTTATGCATACATTAAGAAATGCATTAAACCCAGTAATTACAGCAGTATCTGGTTGGATGGCAACAATGATGGCTGGAGCATTTTTTATAGAATACATTTTTAAGTGGAAAGGGCTTGGCTTTAAAACAATACAAGCTGTCGAATATTTAGATTTACCAGTTGTAATGGGAGCTACAATTCTTATTGCTTTTGGTTTCGTATTGGTAAATATCTTTGTTGATATTTTATATGCAGTAATAGATCCTAAAGTGAGGATTCAATAAAGATATAAGTATGCGCATCTATTTAATAGGAATGCCTGGAAGTGGTAAATCTACTTTGGCAAAAGAATTATCAGAAGTATTAGACTTGCCTTATTTTGATCTTGATTTAGAAATCGAAAAAAAAGAAAGAAAATCAATACCAAAAATTTTTGCAGAGTCTGGAGAAGATTACTTCAGAAAAATAGAGAGAGAAGTTATGCTCTCTTTTACTCCAAACAATGCTATTATAGCTACAGGAGGAGGAACACCTTGCTTTTTTGATAATATAGAACAATTGAATGTTCAAGGGAAAACTTTTTTTGTAGATGTATCTGAAGAAGATTTAGCTGATAGAGTTTGGGAACAACAAGGAACAAGACCCTTATTAGCTCAAGAAAATAGAGAAGATATTCTTACAGCTATTCAAGAGAAAAGAGTGAATCGTTTACCTTTTTATGAAAAGGCTCAAATAACAATTCAAGCAAATAAAAAAACACCTTATGAACTAGCTTTAGAAATAAAGCAAAATTTATAAAGTGTAATCTGTATATATTAAATGCCAAGTCAGTAATTCAAAAATATTGACTTGGCATTTTTTTATTTAGATTTTTTGAGCTTTTGTTTAAGCCCTTTATATCTCACTAAATCTACATTAACAGAGCCTACAATAAGTTCTGCTTGTATTTTTAAAGGAATTCTATTGATATCTTTTGAAACCCAAAATTTAATTGGATGCGTACCAGAGAATAATTGATTTTCTGGCATAATTGGAGACATCACGTAAGATTCAATTCTACCAAACTTGGTATATACTTTTTCTACACCTAAATACACAATGTCAAAATCATACGCTTTATTTTCCCAAAAAGAATTAAGTGAAATAGTATCACCTTTAGTCATTTGGTCATAATCAAGTGTTCTTAAGTAGTAATATCCAGAAATAACATCATGTGTGTGTGGAGGCATTTCATAATGTTCTTTATGAATTTCTTTTTTATCTTTCTTTTTCCACTCTGTATCTGCTTTTCCATTCACTTGATCAAAATTAATTGTTTCTTCAAGTGTATATCCACCTTCTATAATATCTCTATTGAACTGAACAGGGTACAAAGTAGAAGTACTGAAATAACTTTGCCATAAATCTCTAATTTTCATTGTCATTCCAAACATACCTATACTTCTTCCTGTAACATTTACTTTATAGGTCTCCTCTCCATTTACTTGATGTAATTTTTTATCAAGATGAACTACAGCTTCTCCTGCTTCAAAAACAGAATATCCTGCTACATATGTTAAGGTTTCCCCTTTTTCGAATGAAATATCGGATTTAATTGGTGGATCTTGCTCTGTTTTGAAGCTAAAAGATATAAAACCAATAAATAAAATGGCAGCGGTAATTTTTATATATTTTGTATTCAATCTCATAGAATTATATGAATTACTCAATTTTTAAATTCAATATTAGTTATAATTATTGATTTAGGTAATACCTGTTGAAAAAATTCGATTTGCTCTTCGTAAGCTATTTGTTTTAAGCTGTTAGATTTGCGTGTTGTTTCAAATTTAAAATTAATAAAAAATGATAGATACACACGCCCATATATACTCAGACAAATTCAAAGAAGATATAGACAATGTTTTAGAATCAGCTTTTGATAATGGTCTAAAGCATATTCTTATGCCAAATATAGATCATACATCAATAGATCGTATGCTAGAACTAGAAGAAAAATACCCGCAACAATGTTTATCTATGATGGGGCTACATCCATGCCACGTTGAAAAAGATTTTGAAAAAGAACTTTATATAGTAGAAGATTGGTTAAATAAGAGAAAGTTTATAGGTGTTGGTGAGATGGGATTAGACCTTTATTGGGATAAAACTTTTCAGGAGCAACAAATAGAAGCTTTTAAAATTCAAGCTGATTTAGCAAAAAAGCATCATCTACCTTTAGTGATACATGCAAGAGATGCAATGCCAGAAACATTAAACTTATTAGAAGAATTATCTGACGATGCTCTTTTTGGGGTGCTTCATTGTTTTACAGGTAGCTTAGATGATGCAAAGCGTTTATTTGATATCAATTTTAAAATTGGTATTGGTGGGGTGGCAACCTTTAAAAATGGAGGGTTAGACAAAGTGATCCCTCATGTTGACCTAAAGCATATAGTATTAGAAACAGATAGCCCATATTTAGCCCCAAAACCTTATAGAGGAAAAAGAAATGAACCTGCATACACAAGTTTTGTATGTGATAAAGTTGCAGATTTTAAAGGTATCAGTGGTGCAGAAGTAGAAGAAATTACTGATAATAATGCCTACGACCTGTTTGATATAGAGAATTACTTAAGAAAATAGACCCATTCAATTATTATGACCAATCGAACTTACTATAAGACCGTTAATATAAATTCAACTGGTCCTAAAACTTCCGAGACTTCAATTTTAATTATTTATACTGGAGGAACTATTGGTATGGATTCACATCCTGAAAATGGTAGTTTAATTCCTTTTGATTTTGAAAAAATTATAGATGCTGTACCAGAATTAAGGGCTTTTGATTTTGAATTAACTGTGATATCATTAGATCCTTTGATAGATTCTTCTGATATAACTACAGATCATTGGGTTCAATTAGGAAACTTAATCGAAGATTTTTACGAAGATTTTGATGGGTTTGTGATATTACATGGAACAGATACAATGGCTTATACTGCTTCAGCTTTAAGTTTTATGCTTGATGGAGTACACAAGCCCGTTATCTTAACAGGTTCTCAGTTGCCTATTGGTGCTAAAAGAACAGATGCACGAGAGAACTTAATGTCCTCGTTAGAAATTGCATCCCAAAGAGATGATAATGGAGAAATGCTAGTCCAAGAAGTTTGTATCTGTTTTAACAGTAAACTATTAAGAGGAAATAGAGCTAAAAAATCTCAGAACTTCAATTTTACGGCATTTCGTTCGTATAACTATCCATCTTTAGCAGAAGCAGGGATTTTTATTGAATACAAACGTGATACTTTTTGGAAAGACCCCATTAATTCACCTGTTAGGTCGATGAAAAAGTTTGATTCTAACGTTTTATTATTGAAGATTTTTCCTGGAATGTCGAAAGATTTTATCAATCAAATGTTAAATAATGAAAAATTGAGAGGGGTAGTTCTAGAAACGTATGGTTCTGGTAATGTTCCAACCTCTTCTTGGTTTATAGAATTGTTAGAAAAAACAGTAAAAAGAGGAGTTGTAATTGTTAATATATCACAGTGTACCGGAGGTATGGTAATGCAAGGTCATTATGCAACAAGTGCAAAACTTAATAGCATTGGAGTGCTAAGTGGCAAGGATATGACCACTGAAGCAGCCGTTACTAAGTTAATGTGTTTGTTAACAAAGTATAAAGATGTCGAAAACGTTAAAAAGTTGATTGGTATACCTTTGAAGGGTGAGTTGAGTGTTTAATTTAACTTAATCTAACATTATATAGGTTTATTAGTGTGATTTATGCATTTATAAATATATTATCTATTTGTTTATGAGTATAATTATATATTTCTTTGCGGATCAGTAGTCGTTAAAAACTATCAAAAAAAGTATTAATTAAAAGATTAATGCTAACTTGCTCAACGATTACGGATGATAGTCAAACAAATTTATTATTACAGCATCGGAAAGTAGTTTGTTTTATTTTAAACTACAATCTGAACGTTAGAGAGTTATGAAAAGAGTATTCGCATTATTGATGTTTTTCTGTGCACTTACTTTAGGTACTGCACAGTCGTATGCGCAAGATGAAACAACAGAAGAAGCTACTGAGCAAGTAGCTGAAGAATCATCTGCAGCAGTTCAAGAAGTGTCTTCTGATGAAGTTGCACAAGTTGAAGAATTATCTTTCACTCAAGCAGTGAAACAAAAGTTTATTGAAGGTGGTTGGGAGTTCATGGGAGCTGTATTGCTTACATTGATCTTAGGTTTGGCAATTGCTATTGAGCGTGTTATCACGTTAAGCCTTTCTACTACAAACACTAAAAAACTTTTATCTAAAGTTGACGAGGCTTTAACTTCAGGTGGTGCAGAAGCAGCATTAGAAGTAACTAAAGCTACTCGTGGTCCTGTAGCATCAATCTTTACACAAGGTTTGATGAGAGCATCTGAAGGTATTGAAATGGTTGAGAAATCAGTTGTTGCTTACGGTTCAGTTGAAATGGGTAAATTAGAAAAAGGTTTACCTTGGATCTCATTGTTTATTGCTATGGCACCAATGTTAGGTTTCATGGGTACGGTAATTGGTATGATTGGTGCATTCGATGCAATCGAAGCAGCAGGTGATATCTCTCCTTCATTAGTAGCAGGTGGTATTAAAGTTGCCCTTCTTACTACTGTAGCAGGTCTTATCGTAGGTGTGATTCTTCAAGTATTCTACAACTACTGTGTTTCTACAATCGATGGTATTGTTTTAGAAATGGAAGAAGCTTCTGTTTCTTTAATCGACATCCTTGTAAAAAACGAATTAGCTACTAAATAAGTAGTTTCTATTTACACAGAGTAAATAGTTATTGTAAAATTTGAAAAATTACAAGTTATGAACGGTGAAGCTATATTTACAGAATACTTGCTACCATTCACAGGTGTATTAATCGTTATTGCATTAGTTGCTACAGTTATTGGTTTCCTTGTGTCTATCGCAATGGATCCTAAAGCAGCAGTTGCAGTATTGGTTACCATCGGCGTAATTGGAGTGTTGTATTTTATCGGTTATTCTAGTGCTGATAGCGCAGTTACGGCTAGAGAGTTAAACGAGTTTGGAGTTAATGAAGTATTATCACAAAAAATTGGTGGTGTATTGAATTTGACTTACTACTTATTCGGAATAGCACTTGTCGCTGTAGTTTTTGATATTATTTCAAGATTTGTTAAAAGCTTAGGATAATTATGATACAGAAGAAGAAAAAAGAAACACCAGAAATTAATGGTGGGGCAATGGCTGATATTGCCTTCCTTTTATTGATCTTCTTCTTGGTGGCAACAACTATTGCATCTGATAAAGGTGTAACTGTAATGTTACCTCCAAAAGCTGAAGACGTAGATGTAAAGGTTAAAACTCGTAACGTGTTTAATATCCTTGTCAATTCAAAAGACATGATGTTAGCACAAGAAGAGCAAGTTGACCTTCCTCAACTTCGTACTATGGTTAAAGAATTCGTTCTTAACAATGGTAAGAATAAGGATATGTCTGAATCTCCAGCAAAGGCAATTATTTCATTGAAATCTGACCGTGGTACTTCTTATGAGATGTACATTTCAGTTATTGATGAATTAAAATACGCTTACGCAGAAATGCGTGCAATGTATTTGAAAATTCCTTTAGAAGATTATCAAGCATTGGATAAAGAAAATCCTGATCAGAAAGAAAAGCTTACAAGAGCTCGTAAAGCTATCCCTTACAAAGTATCGGATGCTGAACCTTCTGAGATAAAATAATTGGTCTAATTAAAACGTCACTATTTATAAGTGACGTTTGCTTAAATACATTGACCTTATGGCAACGTTTAAGAAAAAAACAAAAACGAAGCAGGATATTCCTACTTCTGCATTGCCAGACATTATTTTCATGCTTTTGTTCTTCTTTATGATTTCGACGACTTTTCGTGAGTCTGAGTTATTAGTGAAGAACTCGTTACCTCAAGCATCTGAGTTAACAAAGCTTGAAAAAAAATCATTGGTTTCTTATATCTACATAGGTGAACCAACTGATACTAAAAAGTTTGGTACTGAGCCTCGTATTCAGGTGAACGACGTATTGATCGAACCAGATCAAATCGTACAACACGTGATTCAGGAAAAAGACAAATTAGGTGAAGATGGTGATAAAATCACTATGTCACTTAAAATTGATAGAGATGCTAAAATGGGTGTAATATCTGATGTACGTCAGAAACTTAGAGATGCTAACGCATTGAAAGTGAATTACGCTTCAAACAAGAAATTACGTATTTCTGGTATGTAAGCCTCTTCAATTACCAAGAAAGGTCAAATGCGAAAGTGTTTGACCTTTTTTTATAGCTAAGTTTTTATGTCTACTAATTATACTTGTGTTGCTTATTTCTTTGGAAAGGTATAATACTTACTATAGTTTCTTATTCTTGCTTAGAAGAGATTACTTAATGAAACGTATTATTGGCTAATAGATCCATAATTAGAGATTAATAGAAGGAATGACAAGAAGCTTATTCAAACATTAGTTTTGTAGCCTTGTTTTAACCTGATTTAAAATTCAATTCTAAGTCATTTTATTCAGTCTTTGATATTGTAATACAAGCTAAATTCTAATAGTTATTATAAAGTAAAACAGGCTCATTCTTAATCAGAATGAGCCTGTTTTGTCTAATTTTAGAAGATAAACTAACTTATTTACTAAGTACTAAAGCTGATACGCCACCGATAGTAATTGATGAAGTTGTTTTTAATCCTTTTACAGAAGCCTTATTCCCATCAACTAATACTTTCCATTTCCCTTTAGGTAAAAACTTAGAAATGTTTTTTGCTGATTTGTTGGCATTAAATATTACGGCAATTGATTCAGCAGAATCTCCATTTGCATTTCCATTGATTATATAGCCGACCATGTGTTGATCTTTAAAATCAATAAATTTTAAATGCTTTTGAATCATTTCTGTCGATGTCATTCTAAATGCAGGATGAGCTTTTCTTAGTTCTATTAAACCTTGGTAATACTCAAAAATGTCTTTATTCTCAAACTTCCAATCCCAGTTTAACTTATTAATTGCATCAGGTTTGTTATAAGAGTTATGTTCTCCTCCTTTTGTTCTTAACATCTCAGCTCCAGAATGTATAAATGGAATACCTTGAGACGTAAGGATAACAGCACTTGTAAGTTTATGCATCTTCTTTAGTTCACTATCTGAAGCTTTAGGCTGAGATACCTTTAACTTATCAAATAATGTGTGATTATCATGACAAGATACATAGCTAATTGTTTGTGAAGGATCAGGTGCCCAAGGAGCTTTAGAGTAATTGACGGCTTTATAATCAACTTGAGGATGTTGAGTTGATGCAACTATACCAAATTTAATTGTTTCAGTTAAACCATCAGCACCTTGTACAAAGCCAATATTATCATCATAGAAAACACTACCTTTTAAACCATCACGGATATCATCAGAGAAGGCTGCGACGCCCACTAATTTAGGAGTATTTGCTTTAATAGCTCTTTTAGCTTCAGGTAAAGGAGAATCACCGGCATTCCACCCTTCACCATAAATTAATATACTCGGATCAACTTCTTCTTTTAATCTTTTAGCAAGAATATTCATTGTCTCAACATCATGAATACCCATAAGATCAAACCTGAAACCATCTAAATGATATTCTTTAGCCCAATATAAAACAGATTCAACAATATATTTACGAGCCATTGCTCTTTCAGAAGCCGTTTCATTACCACAAGCAGAAGCATTTGAATAGCTTCCTTCATTATTTTGTCTGTAATAATATCCTGGAACTTCTAAAGAGAAATTTGACTCGTCTCCAGAGAAAGTGTGGTTATATACAACATCTAGTACTACTCTTATTCCTTTTTTATGGAAAGCAGAAACCATTTCTTTGAATTCCTTAATTCTTACACCGCCATTTGATGGATCTGTTGAATAAGACCCTTCTGGAACGTTATAGTTTTGAGGATCGTAACCCCAATTGTATTGTGCTTGATCTAATTTAGATTCGTCAATAGTATGATAATCAAAAGAAGGTAGTAAGTGCACGTGAGTAACACCTAGCTCTTCAATGTGATCTATTCCTGTTTTTAATCCTTTGTCACTAACAGTTCCAACTTCTGTTAAGCCTAAGAATTTTCCTTTATTTTTTGCACCAGAATTTTCTGCTATAGTAATATCACGTACGTGAATTTCATACAAAATTGCATCTGTAAGCTCTTTTAGCTCAGGGCGCTTATCGTTAGCCCATCCGTTAGGATTTGTTGTTGTTAAATCAATAACTTGCCCCCTCTTACCATTTACACCAACAGCAGTAGCATAAATACCTGGAGTTTCATCAAGTTGTTTGTCACCGACAGTTACTTGAAATGTGTAATACTTACCAAATAAATCACCTTTAATAGAACTACTCCATGTTCCTTTTTCAGTAGGTTCCATTTCAGTTACCTGATAAGGTTTTCCTTTAAGATCATCTTCATATAGATTTATAACTACTTTGGTAGCAGTAGGAGACCATATTTTAAATGCTGTTGCTTGCTTAGAATATGTAACTCCTAAATCACCTGTAAAAGCAGGATAATTTTCATAAGTAGATGTGTCAAAATCATTATGACCATCTGCTTTTGGTGTAGAATTACAGGAAGAAAAAGCAATAGAAACACCTAAAAGTAAGGAGCCTATTAATTGAGTATGTTTTCTTGTTGCCATATAAACAATCGGATTAAAAATAATTTATTTCCATTAAGTTCTATACTATTCTTTTAATAAACAATAGTGTTACTCATGATTAAGATTTGGGATCGGTTGCAGAATATTTTTTAAGAAAAATATCCAATTTTAAGTCGATTTTAAAGTGCTTTTTTACAACAAAATTCCTTTTCTATAAGTTTTAAGATTTTATGAAAGTGTTCAAAATTTAACACGATAAATAGTAGTGTTCAAAATTTAACACAGTGTATTTAAAATATTTCATCAGTAGAATTTATTTTTTAAAAAAGTGCTAATAAAACGTTGGTTTACTTGAATTTATCATAGTTATAGCCCTACATTTGATTATCAATTTATGATAATGATAAACAAAAATATACATAGCGAACCACTGATTTTATCAGAATTTCCTGTTTTAGAGAGGGAAGTTTTTGGCGGTATGTATTCAATTGATAATCGTAAACGCCGATAATATTTCTCATTAAAAGTTGTTTTAAATTTTAAATAAAAAAACAACGTACCTTTATAAAAGAGGCGTAGAAAAAATCTCACTGATTTACTTACTCCTTAAGAGTTTTAGAAATGACAGTAAAGAATTTAATTCAAGAAATGCAGCATATATCGAGTTTTTCAATTATTGAGGCAGACATTAATGAGCATAGAGAATATGCGAAGGATATCTGTTCTCAGATCGAAGAATCAGCAAAAGCCAGAGGTACTGGTATTGCAAAAAGAAGCATTGATTATATAGAAAATAAATTTGTAGAAGGTAAAGGAGTTATTGCAATTGCTGACGATGGTACTTTTGCAGGGTTTTGTTATATTGAATCTTGGGGACATAATAAATATGTAGCCAATTCAGGTTTAATAGTGAATCCTAAATTTAGAGGTACAGGTTTAGCAAAAGCAATTAAGAAGAAAGCTTTTCAACTTTCTAGAAAGAAATACCCTGATGCAAAATTATTTGGTTTAACTACAAGTTTACCTGTTATGAGAATTAATAGTGAGCTAGGGTATAGACCTGTTACATTTTCTGAATTGACAGATGATGAACAATTTTGGAAAGGTTGTCAGAGTTGTGTGAATTATGATATTCTGCAACGTACGGAACGTAAGCATTGCTTATGTACGGGAATGATTTTCGATCCAAAAGATCCGAGATACAAATCAACAGTTGATACTGGAGTAGAGTAACGACAAAGAAATTAACAATACAAATATTTAGTAAGATGAGTAATAAAGTGGTTTTGGCCTTTAGTGGTGGATTAGATACAACTTATTGTGTAAAGTATCTATCAGAAGAAAGAGGGTTAGAAGTGCATACCGCTATCGTTCAGACAGGAGGTTTCTCGGACGAAGAGTTGAAAGAAATTGAGGAAAAAGCTTACAAATTAGGTGTAGCTTCTCATATTACATTAGATCAGACAGAAACATTTTACGACCAATGTGTAAAATACTTGGTGTTCGGAAATGCTTTAAGATACAATACTTATCCATTATCTGTAAGTGCAGAGCGTGTATTCCAAGCTTTAGCAATTGCAGAATATGCAAAAAAAATTGATGCAGATAGTATTGCTCATGGATCTACGGGTGCTGGTAACGACCAAATCCGTTTTGATATGGCTTTTAAAATTATCTGCCCTGAGGCTGAAATTATCACACCGATCAGAGATAATCAATTATCACGTCAAGATGAGATTGATTACTTAATTGCTAAAGGTGTTGATGGAGATTGGTCTAAATCAATGTACTCTATTAATCAAGGTTTATGGGGTACTTCTGTTGGAGGAAAAGAAACTTTAGGTTCTCGTAATACATTACCAGAAGAAGCTTTCCCTACACAGGTAACTGAAACAATTCCCAAAAAACTGAGTTTAACTTTCGAGAAGGGAGAATTAGTAGGTATTGATGGAAAGATTTTTGACAAGCCAGTTCAGGCAATTCAAGAATTAAATAAAATTGCTTCTCCTTTCGGTATCGGAAGAGATATCCATGTTGGTGATACTATTATTGGTATTAAAGGTAGAGTTGGTTTTGAAGCTGCTGCACCTGTATTAACAATTAAAGCTCATCACTTATTAGAAAAACATACATTGACGAAATGGCAATTGTATTGGAAAGAGCAATTAGGTAACTACTATGGTATGTTAACGCACGAAGGACAATGGATTGATCCTGTAATGCGTAATATCGAGAAGTTCTTAGCAGATACACAAGATCACGTAACAGGTGAAGTATTTGTAACATTACACCCTTACAGATTTGAATTAGAGGGAATTGAGTCTAAATATGATTTGATGAACAGCACATTTGGAGCTTATGGTGAAATGAACAATGCTTGGACTGGTGAAGATGCTCGTGGTTTTGCAACAATCTTAGCAAATCAAAACATGATCTTCGGTAAAGTAAAAGAAGCTGCCGAAGAGAAGGTTTCTGAATAGATATTAAACCTGATAAATTGAATTGGTAAAAAACTAAGGGTGTAGGAAAAGTCCTACATCCTTTTTTAAAACAACAAACTCGCTAATTTTTAAAACAAACAAGATAATGAAAGTAGGAATCATCGGTGGTGCTGGCATGACTGGCGGAGAATTATTAAGAGTATTAATTAACCACCCTGAAGTTGAAATTGCATATGTTCATAGCCGTAGCCAGGTAGGAAAACCTGTATACAATTCTCATAAAGATTTATTTGGTGAAACTGATTTAGTTTTTACTGGTGAAATAGGACAGGCTGAAGTTGTTTTCTTGTGTTTAGGACATGGTGAGTCTGTTAAGTTTTTAGAAGACAATACATTTCCTGCAGAAACTGTGATTATTGACCTTAGTCAAGATTTTAGATTAGGCGAAGGAATTGTTCAAGATAGATCAATGAAAATTGGTGACCGTGAGTTTATTTATGGTTTACCAGAATTACAGAGAGAAGCAATTAAATCTGCTAAAAATATTGCAAATCCTGGTTGTTTTGCAACGGCTATACAAATAGCATTGTTACCCCTAGCAGCAGCTCAAAAATTAAATGATGAAGTACACATTAGTGCAATTACAGGTTCTACAGGAGCAGGTGTGAAATTAATGGCAAGTACAGCATTTACTTGGAGAACAAGCAATATCTCGCATTATAAAGCTTTCAACCATCAACATCTTTTAGAGATTGGTCAGACGATGAATCAATTGCAAGATGGATTTAATCATAAGATTAACTTTATTCCTTATAGAGGGAATTTCACAAGAGGAATTCTGGCTTCTTGTTATTTAAAATCTGATTTATCACAGGAAGAAGCTGTAAAATTATTTAAAGATTATTACGGTGATGCCGCATTTACACATGTAATAGATGGAGCACTTGATTTAAAATTGGTGGTAAATACAAATAGAGGGTTTATCAGCATTGAAAAACATGATGATACTCTTCTAGTAACTTCTGCAATTGATAATCTTTTAAAAGGAGCAGTTGGGCAAGCAGTTCAGAACATGAACTTAATTTTTGGTCTTGACGAAAAGTTAGGATTGAATTTAAAACCAATGGCATTTTAAATCACTTTACAGCTTAAATTAATCAGAAGATGGCAAATTTATTTGATGTATATCCTCTATTCAATATAGAACCTGTAAAGGGAGAGGATGTATGGATTTACGATAAAAATGATGAGAAATATTTAGATTTATATGGAGGTCATGCTGTGATTTCTATTGGTCATTCTCATCCTCATTATAAACAAAAACTAAGTGATCAATTAGATAACTTGGTATTCTACTCAAATAGTATTCAAAACCCACTACAGAAGGAGTTGGCAGAGAAGCTAGGAGAGGCATCTTGTTACCACGATTGGAATTTATTTTTATGTAACTCAGGAGCAGAAGCCAATGAGAATGCATTTAAATTAGCCTCTTTTTATAACAAGAAAACAAAGATTATTTCTTTCTCTAAAGGTTTTCATGGTAGAACATCGTTAGCTGTAGCTACTACGGATAACCCAAATATCGTTGCCCCTGTAAATGCGGTACACGATACATTAATTCTTCCTTTTAATGATGTTAATGCTCTGAAAAAGGCATTTTCTGAAAGTGAAATCTGCGCCGTAATTATTGAAGGTATCCAAGGTATTGGAGGTATTTATGAGCCAACAGAAGAATTTATGCAAACAATAAGAACACTTTGTGATGAAACAAATGCTGTTTTTATTGCTGATGAAATTCAGTCAGGCTACGGAAGAAGCGGACGTTTCTTTGCACACCAATGGTACAATGTTACTCCAGATGTTGTAACAATGGCTAAAGGTATGGGTAATGGTTTCCCAATTGGAGGTGTATTTATTTCTCCAAAGTTTGAAGCTTCTTACGGAATGTTAGGGACAACTTTTGGTGGTAATCATTTAGCATGTGCTGCTGGTATTGCTGTTCTTGATGTTTTAGCAAAAGAGAACTTGATTGAAAAATCAGTTGTTTTGGGTGAATGGATAGTTGAACAGTTGAAGGATAATCCATCAATTAAAGAAATCAGAGGTAAAGGATTAATGTTAGGTATTGAAATGAACGAAGCAGTTGCACCAATGCGTAAGCAATTACTTTTTGATCATAAAATATTCACAGGTGCATCATCTAATAAAAATACAATTAGATTGCTACCACCTTTAACATTAACACAAGAACAAGCACAACTTTTTGTAGATGCTTTTAATGCAGTTACTAAAGAATTAGCACAATAAGATCATGGATAAATTTTTATCGGTAAACGATGTTCAAAATTTAGATGAACTCGTAAAAACAGCCTTAGAGATTAAAGCGAACCCTGTTGCTTTTGGTGATGTAGGGAAAAATAAAATGCTTGGTTTGATTTTTTTCAATCCTAGTTTAAGAACAAGATTAAGTACACAACGTGCCGCACGCCATTTAGGAATGGATGTGATGGTAATGAATATTGATAAAGAAGGTTGGAAAATTGAAACACAAGATGGTGTTATAATGGATGGTGATAAGGCAGAGCATTTAAAAGATGCTGCAGCTGTTATTAGCCAATATTGTGATATTATCGGTGTGCGTTCGTTCCCTAACCTACAAAATAAGGAAGACGATTATGCAGATGCAGTGATGAAAGACTTTGTAAAGTATTCTCACTCTCCAATCGTAAGTTTAGAGTCTGCAACACGTCACCCGTTGCAATCTTTAGCAGATTTGGTAACAATTAGAGAGAACTCTGATAAACCAAAGAAGAAAGTTGTTTTAACATGGGCACCTCATCCAAGAGCATTACCTCAGGCTGTTCCAAATTCTTTTGCTGAATGGATGAATGCGGCAGATGATGTTGAATTAGTGATTGCGGCACCAGAAGGGTATGATTTAGATCCTGAATTTACAGGAGATGCTAAATTTACAAATAATCAAGATGAGGCATTAAAAGATGCTGATTTTGTTTATGCTAAGAACTGGTCATCAACTACTGAATACGGTAAAGTTGTTTGTAAGGATACTTCATGGGAAGTAACTGAAGAAAAAATGGCATTAACGAACAATGGTAAGTTTATGCACTGTCTTCCAATTCGTAGAAATGTGGTTGCAAGTGATGGAGTTTTAGATAGCGATAACTCATTAATTATTGCAGAAGCAAATAACAGAACTTTTGCAGCAGCAGCCGTTTTAAAAACAATTTTAGAGAATAAATAATTTACAAAAGGCATTCTTTTAAGGATGCCTTTGTGTTTTTTAATATGAAAATATCAGTCATAAAAGTTGGCGGAAATGTTATTAATGATGAAGCAGCATTAGCCTCATTCTTAGAGCAATTTTCTCAGCTAGAAGGAGCAAAAGTATTAGTGCATGGTGGTGGTAAATTAGCTACCGCAATGGCACAACGTTTGGGAATTGAACCAAAAATGGTAGATGGCAGACGTGTTACAGATGCGGAAACTTTAGAAGTTGTGACCATGGTATATGGTGGGTTAGTAAATAAAAGAATTATTGCTCAATTACAGGCCAAAGGTTGTAATGCAATAGGACTGACAGGTGCTGACGCTAATATTATTGAAGCAGATAAACGTACTGGTTGGGAAATTGATTATGGTTTTGTTGGTGATGTTAGAAAAGCCAATGCAGCACCAATTATTAATTTTGCTGAACAGAATATAACACCTGTAATTGCTCCTTTAACTCACGATGGTAAAGGACAATTATTTAATACAAATGCAGATACAATGGCACAAGCTGTTGCTGTTGCATTGGGTAAAGCAGGACATGAAGTTTCTCTTCGTTATTGTTTTGAGAAAGCAGGCGTATTGTTAGATGTAAATGATGACAATTCTCTTGTACCTGTTCTAAATCCTACAAAATTTGCTCAATTTAAAGAAGAAGGAATTGTAGCAGATGGAATGTTACCTAAACTAAAAAATGCATTTGATGCCATCGATGCTTCTGTTGCTGAAGTATGGTTAGGCAAAGTAGAAGGGGTATTAGCAAATACACCTATAGGAACAAAGATAATAGGCGCATAACTCATCCGTAATTTGACTATTAATAAATGCATGTTGCCAGGAAACTGATAACATGCATTTTCTTTTTGAAGAAATAAGTAGTTAATTTTACGGCAAAATAGAAACAAATGAAACATCAAGAACTTACAGATAAAGCCATTGCCTTATTGAAAAACATGATTGCTACAAAATCATTAAGTAGAGAGGAAGATGCAGTAGCTGCCATAGTAAAGCAGTTTTTTGTTGATAATGGCGTTGAAGTACATCAATATAAAAGAAACTTATGGGCTAAGAATATTCATTTTGATGAAAGTAAGCCTACATTTTTATTGAATTCGCACATTGATACTGTAAAACCAAATAAAGATTGGACTAAAGATCCTTTTAACCCTGAAGTTGAAGATGGGAAATTATATGGCTTAGGTAGTAATGATGCTGGTGGACCTTTGGTAAGTTTAATAGCTACGTTTTTATATTTTCATGCCCAAGCAAACCTACCTTTTAATTTAGTTGTTTGTGCTTCTGCAGAAGAAGAAGTGTCTGGTAAAGAAGGTATTGCAGATGTTTGGCAACATTTACCTAAAATTGATTTTGCAATTGTTGGTGAACCTACTTTAATGCAGTTGGCTGTAGCTGAAAAAGGATTGATGGTTTTAGATTGTACAGCACATGGAGAATCAGGTCATGCGGCAAGAAATGAAGGTGTAAACGCATTATACAAAGCACTTGACGATATTAATTGGTTTAGATCATTCTCGTTCCCAAAAGAATCAAAAACTTTGGGCCCAGTAAAAATGTCTGTTACAGTAATTCAATCAGGTACTCAACACAATGTAGTACCGTCAGAATGTATATATGTAGTAGATGTTCGTACAACAGATGCTTATTCTAATTTAGAGACATTAGAGGTAATTAAAGAACATGTGGGTTCTACAGTGACACCGAGATCAACTCGATTAAATCCATCTGGAGCGCCATTAGATCACCCAGTTGTTAAAGCAGGTTTGGCCATGAACAAAGAAGCATATGGCTCTCCAACTTTATCAGATCAAGCATTAATGCCTATACCTAGTTTAAAATTAGGACCCGGTGATTCTGCTAGATCACATACCGCAAATGAATATATTGGTTTGGATGAGATAGCAAACGGTATAAATGATTACATTCGCATATTGGAAGATGCTGCAAAATTAATGTAGCAGTTACAAGCCTTGAATAGAAGAATAAAATAATAGAATATAGATATGAAACTTTGGCAAAAATCATCGTATACAGTTAACGAAAAAGTAGATAAATTTACTGTCGGAAAAGATAGAGAATTAGATATATTATTAGCTCCTTACGATGTAAAAGGATCAATGGCACATGCTACAATGTTGGCAGAAGTTGGCTTATTGACTGTTGAAGATAAAGATACTTTGTTAAAAGGTCTTCAAGAAATTTACGAAGAAATTGAGAAAGGTGATTTCGTGATCGAAGATGGTGTTGAAGATGTTCATTCACAAGTAGAGATGCTTTTAACGCAACGTTATGGTGATGTTGGAAAACGTCTACATTCAGGTCGTTCTAGAAATGATCAAGTGCTTTTAGATTTAAAATTATACTTGCGTGATGCTATCAAAAATTTAGCAGATAATACAAAAGCACTTTTTGATACATTAATTGAGAAATCGGAAGAATTTAAGGGCTATTTGATGCCAGGTTATACGCACATGCAAGTAGCCATGCCCTCTTCATTTGGTTTATGGTTGGGTGCTTACGCAGAATCTCTTGTAGATGATATGGTAATGCTTAAAGCAGCTTACGATATCACGGATAGAAACCCACTAGGATCTGCAGCAGGTTATGGTTCATCTTTTCCATTAAACAGAACACGTACTACAGAGTTGATGGATTTCCAAGCAATGGCAGTTAACGTGGTATATGCACAAATGGGACGAGGTAAAACAGAATACCATGTAGCAAATGCTATGGCTTCTGTTGCGGCTACAGTAGCTAAACTATCTATGGATGGTTGTATGTATGCAGGTGGTAATTTTGGCTTTATAAAATTCCCTAATGAGTTTACCACAGGTTCTAGTATTATGCCTCATAAAAAGAACCCTGATGTATTGGAATTAACTAGAGCGAAGTGTAACCAAATTACATCTCTTCCAACACAAATTATGTCAATTTTAAGTAATCTTCCTGTAGGTTACCATAGAGATTTACAACAAATCAAGGAAATTCTACTTCCTGCAATTGAAATGTTGAATGATTGCTTGGAGATGACAAAGTTGATGTTCGAGAAAATGGAACCTACTAAAGATCTTTTAGAAGCTCCAATTTATGATTACTTATTCTCTGTAGAAGAAGTAAATAAACTCGTTCTAAAAGGTATTCCATTTAGAGAAGCTTATGTAATTGTAGGCGAGGGAATAGAGAAAGGAGAATACAACCCTGAACGTTCTGTAAATCATACCCATGAAGGGAGTGTAGGAAATTTAGGTAACGATATTATTAAAGCTAGGATGGAAGAAACTTACTCTTTCTAAGAAGTTCTAGATTTAATTTTTAAGGCAGAATAGTTATTTTCAACATACTATTCTGCCTTTTTTTTGTGTGTTTTCATAAAATTACATCACTATTTAAAGTCATTAAGAGAGAAGTACATTAACTTATTTTAAGTTTGTGGCTAATTTAACTTTTTAATTGTCTAATGAAATTTATTCAAGTACAACTACTCACTCTTTTAATATTTTTGTCTTCAACTGCTTTTAGTCAAGAACAAAAAAGTATGTTTGACGAAGATAGTGTTACAGCTTTAAGTGAGATCGTTATTTCATCTTCTTTTTTAGCTACTCAAAATACACCTGTTACTTATGAGGATCTATTAGTGAGTGATATATCGTTTAAGAATGTAGGTCAAGAACCTTCTTTTTTATTAAGTGAAAGTCCATCTATGACTGTTTATTCTGATGCCGGTGGTATGCAAGGGTATACTTATTTTAGGTTACGAGGTATAGACCAATCAAGAATAAATATTACGTTAGATGGAGTACCTTTAAATGAACCAGAAGATCAAGGGTTTTATTTTGCAAACTTTGGAGATTTTCTAAATTCTGTGAGTTCAATTCAGATTCAAAGAGGAGTGGGAACAACAAAAAATGGAACAGCCTCTTATGGTGGTAGTTTACAATTCTCTTCTATAAATTTATATGAACCTAAGTATGCTAAAGTTGAGGCTGGTTATGGTTCTTTTAATTCTTACAGATTAGCTGCTGAATATAATTCAGGAGTTAAAAATGATAAAGCAATATATGCGAGAATTTCTACTTTGGGATCTGATAATTACAAATATAATGCAGATAATAGATCAACATCTGGGTTTGTAAGTGCAGGTTTATTTAAAGAAAAATATGATTTAAGGTTTACTACTTTTGTTGGAAATCAGCAAAATGGTTTAGCGTGGGCAGGAGTAAGTCAAGAGCAAATAGATATTGATCCTCAGACCAATGCAAATATTAATGAAAGGGATAATTTTACACAATCTTTCTCTCAGTTGTCTCACAAATGGAGTTTAAGCGATCGTTCTACGCTAAATACGAGTGTATTTTATAGTTATGTAAAAGGTAATTATGATTACAATCCACTTGGGTATGATTCTGACCCTGACTCTTTACTTAATTATGCTTTAGAATCTAATTTTGCAGGGTTCTTTACAAACTATACTTATGAGGTAGAGAATTTACAATGGACCACGGGTGTTTTAGCAGATTTTTATGCAAGAGACCATAATGGTACTAATAATTATGATCCTTCATTATTCTATACTAATACTGGATATAAAAATGAAGCAAGTGTATTTACTAAAGCGATGTACTCAATAGGTAAATTTTATTTATTTGCTGATTTACAATATAGATATGCATCTTTTGATTACGATGGAGATGTTCCTTTTGATAAGTTAGAATGGAATTTCTTTAATCCTAAAGGAGGGGTAACCTACAACGCATCGGCATCTACTTCTTTATATTATAGTATTGGTAGAACGGGACGTGAACCAACAAGAACAGATATGTTTGGCGCTAATGATAATTTACTAGCAGATTCTACTGGAGCTGCTTTATTAGGCGGTACAGAACCAGAGTATGTTGTTGATCAAGAACTTGGAGTTCGTTTTAATAAAGGACGTTGGAATGTTGAGTTGAATGGTTTCTATATGGATTTTGAGAATGAATATATTCTTCAAGGACCATTAGGACCAAATGGTTTGCCTATTACAGGAAATGTAGAAAGTAGTTTTAGAACAGGTGTAGAGTTGGATGCCAAATATGCGATTCACCCAAATTGGGATTTAAGAAACACCACTTCTTATAATTATACTCAAGTGGAAGACCAAGATGTGAAGTTTCATCATATACTAACGCCAGAGTGGATCATTAACCAAGACATAGTGTATCACCAAGGTAAATTTGAAATTGGAACAACATTGCGTTTTCAAAGTGAATCTTATATCGATAATGCTAATGAGAATACAATTGATGGATACTTTTTGTTAAATGCACGTGTGTCATATATCATTAATAAAAATCTTCAAGTATCTGTTTTGGGTAATAACCTAACTAATGCATCGTATTATAATTATGGATATGTTGATGCTTGGGATAATAATACAAATAAATATTTAGTGACAGCTCCTGTTAATTTCTATGGAAATATTGCAGTGACGTTCTAAAAACGAGTATTATAAATATTTAGAAAATAATAGTGTTATTTAAAATAGCTTTATATTTTTAATACACTAATAATAAAAAAAACTGTCTTTTGGCAGTTTTTTTTATGCCATAAAATTACTCTTGATATGTTGTAATACATAATAAAAGAAGAATCAAGTAGTTAGTTTTGGTGTTTATTATTAAACTAAACCATCGACGTTATGCTTTCGACAAAAATCTCATCTTCAATTTTTCTTATTTTATTTTCGGTACTTTATTTCTCTACTGTTTCTATTGCATCTAAGATCTACTTCACTTCAAAAAAATCGGTTGTTACTTTAGCTTTAAATAATTATACAGGGAAAAATGCGTCTTATAGTATTAAATCTCATGAGAACGAATTTATATCTTCAAAAACAATAGACGTAAATGAAAATCTGAGAGAAGAGATTGATTTTTCTGCTTTTGAGGAAGGAGAGTATTTATTAGAAGTCAATTTGGAGGGAATGAAAATTAACAAGAAAGTTAGATTATCGTCTAGAAAGAAAGTATCAGTAATTAGTAACAATTATTCTAATGCGAATAAATCATTTACTTTAAACGTGAAGAGAGGAAAACTAAATATAAAAACAACACAAGTTTTATCAGATAATTTTACTTTAGAATTTTATAATTTAGATGAGGACCTATTATACACGAATACTTTTTTGGCTAGATATAATTCTATGTCAAGTATGGATTTATCTACCTTGGGTAACAGTAGAGTAATCATGAATATCATCTTTGGAGAAACTACTTACCAAGAATATTTATTTAATTATTAAGGTCTCAATATATTTAATAGCGGCCTCTAATCGTTCTTCTTCATTACCTTGAATAAGATGATATCCTCCATAGATTTCGGTCAATTCTTTTTTATATAAATCGATAAAATAGCTTCTTTGTTCGGGTTTGGGGTGTTCTCTTTGTTCATCAAATTGCCAAGGAGTATCAATATCAGTAAGTAATACTAAATCAAACTTTTGATTAGAAAGGTTGTCTAATATCCATTGATCACATTTTTGGAAGCTGTTTTCAGACCATATCTTTAAAACCTCTAAGCCTGTGTCGCAAAACAAAAATGTATTGGCTAGTAAAATTGCTTTTTCTTGAAAATCGGATTGTTTTTGAGCAATTATTTTTAAATCGCTATACACATATTTTCTATCTACCTGATCTATATACTCTCTTGCATATTCTTTAATCCATTGTGTATCATATTTCTCTGCAAGTGCTTTACAGAGCGTACTTTTTCCTGTAGATTCAGGTCCTGTTATTAATATTTTATATACTTTTTGCATAGCTGTATTCTTTTCTCCATTTAAATAATCCCCAAGCAGCAAGTAGCGTGTATGCTAAGAATAACCCAGCAGTTAGTTCAAAACCTTTTGTATAGTAGAGGTAAATTGATACGGCATCAATTATAACCCAATAAGCCCAATTAGAAACAATTTTTCTGGCCACCATAAACGTAGCCATTATACTAAAAATAGTAGTGAAGGAATCTAAGTAAGGCAAAGATGCATCTGTATTCTCCGAAAGAAAATAACCTAACATAAACACTAAAACTGAAGCCAAACCAATAGCTATTAGATGTTTATTAAAGGATAGTTCAGAAAGAGGTAACTCGTGATTATTTTTACCATATTTCCACTGCCAAAAGCCAAAAATATTCATACAGAAATAGAATACTTGTAAGCCTGTTTCTGCATATAATTTAGCATCAATGCATAAGTACATGTACAAAGACACGGATACTACAGCAGCTGCCCAACACCAAATATTTTCTTTTATTGCTAATACTGTGTACATCACACTAAATACAACAGCAATTATCTCAATCCAACTCATACTATAAAAGTAATTATTATTATACCCATTGTTGTAAGAAATTCTTTAAATCAACTTCATCGTTTAAAGAATGTAATATTTTAGTGTAATTTTCTTGTTTACTCTTTTCTTGAGCAGCCAAATGACGACCTTCTCTATCAATACCACTACCAGATTTACCAGTAAAAAGCGTATAGATATATTGTTCCATCGGTCCACCAATTAGCTCGTCTTTTTCTATATCTAACTCTTCTAATTGTTTTTCTAGCATAGTTTTTAATTTTTCAGATTCGTCTTCTTTGAAGCTGATACTGGAATCATCAAAATTTTGACCATAGATTTCTAACAGTGTAAAAATATCTTTTTTCTCTTTAGCTGTTGTAACCTCACTCATTAAAGCTGTACGTCGTACTTTATCTTCTTCATTTTGGGTTAAGTCTGGATGAAGTTTTTTAGCTAATTGTTTATACAAACTATTTACAGAAGTACCGCTAATTGAAGTAGAAGAAGTATTTTTATCATGTATTTTTTCTTTGGCTTCGTGTTCATCAAAAGCTTGTTTTTGATAGTGTTCTTGTTGTTTTAATAGTACTATTGGTCCAAGTATCTTATTATATAAAACATCAACTTTGGCCGGGTTATCAATCATTTGGTTCCATTCTTCTACCGAGAAATATTTTTCAATTTCTGTGAGTTTGGATTTAAACTTTAGTTGCTCAATTATTTCAAGTTTACGTTCTTCTCTTTGTTTTTTACGGCTCTTCTTCTTAGTTTTTTTCTCTTGAGCCATTGTGTAATTAGGTATTAATTCTCTAAAACCAAGTGTATCTAGAAATGGAGATTGGACACCTTCTACCATAAAGTGGTTTAATATTAATTGATAGACTTCATGTTGCTTTGTGGTCATCTTAGCACCTTTACCAAGAAAAATTAAACGTTCTAATAAAGCATATAATTCTTTAAAACGAGAGAGTTGAGGTGTTTCTAAATGCTTTTCATAAGCAATTTTCATCCTTTTTAATTCCTCTGTTATTCTTTTATTTCTATTCTTTTTTTTATGAACTGCAGCCCACAAAGAAGTAAGGTGATCTTGAATGTTTTTCGGATTCTTTTTAGGTTTCCCTTTCTGAATTTTCTGGAATAAAATTACTTTCTCGTCTTTCATCAAATTGTTATTTTAAAACGTAAAGTAAAAGTGGTGAAAAATATTTCAACTAATTAAAATTTAGTTGAAATAATCTTTAATCATGTCTGTAATAGGGGTATTACTTATTTATCTAATAGTTGCTTTTCTATAATCTTGATATAAATATGATAGATATCTCCAAGATTGAAGAGAAGTGATAATTATTATATAAATTGAATTTACTAATAACAAACTTGATTAAGATGAATAGAATAATACTAATAGGCAATGGCTTTGACTTAGCACATGGGTTAAAAACTGGATATAAAGACTTTTTAAAATCTATTTTTAACGAAGAAAAGATACTTGAAGAGATAAAAAAAGATTTTAATGCATATCAAAAAAAACAAAAAAAGTACCCACATTTTAGTATCGATAATACATCTTTTTTTACTAAAAAAAATGAAAATTTTAAATCATTTACAGACAAGGTTTTTGCTTATTTTAAGCAGAGTAAAATTAGATATCAACCTTTAATTATCTTTCATAATAAATTCTTAGAATTAATTCTTTCTAAAAATTCTGAGAATTGGGTAGATATAGAGGCTACTTATTATTCTGAATTAAAAAAATGTTTTGGTTCTGATAATAAGCAGCAAAGTAAAATAGAAAAGTTAAATATAGAGTTTAAGGAAATTGAGGATCTTCTATCAAAATACTTATTAGATTTACTTCGTACTTTCTCTTTTAAAAAGAACAATGTAATAAATAATATACTACATAATTCAGAAGTTAAATTGAATAACTTTTCATCAAAAATTTTAGACTTATTAGTAGATGTACAATATGAAATTGATTTTAGTGAATCAGAAGGTTATCAAAAAACCTTTATTGATAAAAGAGGTATTAGAAAAAAAATAATAAAAGAAGGGTTTAAATCTACTGAGGAAGGAGATTTATTAATATTGAACTTTAACTATACAGATATTATAAAATCATATTTTTCTGATGGAAAGATTAATCTTATAAATATTCATGGAACATTGACAGATAACAACAATCCTATAATTTTTGGATATGGAGATGAAATGGATCCAAAATTTAAAGAGATAGAGCATGAAGGAAGTGAAGATTTCTTGAAGAATGTTAAATCTATAAACTACTTAAATACTTCTAATTACCAAAAATTCGAAACATTTATAGAACGAGATTTATATCAAGTTATAATTTTGGGACATTCATGTGGTCTTTCAGATCGAATTTTATTAAATAAAATTTTCGAACATGATAACTGTATTTCAATTAAGCCATATTACTATAAAAATGAAGATAAAGAAACAGATAATTATTTTAGTATAGTTAGTAATATATATAGGTGTTTTAATGATAAGCAACTGATGAGGTCTAAAGTTGTTAATAAGGAAAATACTGAAGCATTTAGTGTAAAAAAAACTAGTAATGAAGAATAATTATCTTATTAAATAGTTTTAGCATTTTACATATTAAAGAAGTTATCTATTGTTCGAAAAGTTTTTGTTAAGAGATTATTAGTTTTGATGCTTATTTTCATGAAATGATTGCTTTCACTTTCTATATTTGCAATAGTAAGAATTATTCCCATGTTTTTTATACATCTATTTTAAGTACTACCAAATATTTTATGATACTAGACGAAGAAAAAATTGTTAATGTAGACCATACATTAGATATATCTTTCCCAGAACAATTAGCAGATTTTTTAAAAATAGATTACGATGGTAATAGAATGTATGGAAGTTCCGAATATGGTGAGGTAGACTATTCATTTTATACTCAATTTGAAGGGCTTAAAATAGTTATTCATGATTGTATAGTTAAGAAGGAGCTTGGTGTAAGACATTTGCCTAGAAAGGATAGTGATTTTATTTATGTCATGATGCTCAGAGAAGGTGATATTACACATATTTATGAATCTGATGAGAACATACAGTTATTTGGACCTGGTAGAAAAAGAGGTATAATTATCTCTAATCTTAAGAGGCCAATAATTAATTATGGTATGGACGAAATGAACTCCCAGTGGGTAACATTTCTAATAAAAAAATCTTTGTTATTTAGCTTGTTAGAAGATCAGTATTCTGATTTAAAAGCCCTTTTTGATAATGACGATCCTTGGGTATTCTTTGAACCATTTAACTATTCAATAATAACAGCTTTAGATAAAATGTTTTCTATACCTTCAAATGCTGTTTCTAGAAAGTCTATAATTTATGGACAAACAATGTCTATTTTGGGCGATATTTTTGAGCTTTTTGCTCATAGAAAAGTAGAAGACGTTAAAATGTTAAGCCTTTTAGATACAGAAAGAATGTTTGAGGTGAAAACGTTTATTACAAAGGATTTATCTCATGCACCAAGTTTAGAAGAAATATGCAAAGAATTCGGTATTAGTCGTTCAAAATTAATTAGAGATTTTAAGGCAGAATTTGGAAAACCTGTTTATCAGTTTTTTAATCATATTCGAATGGATGAAGCAAGAAATATGCTTGTAAATAAGAATATGTCTGTAACAGAGGTGTCTCAAGAATTGGGTTTTAAAGGGCTTTCAAAATTCTCTGATGCTTTTAAAAAACACTACGGCATGTCTCCAAAAGTAATGATTGTAGCAAGTAAGAAAGTAGATTAATAATGATTGCACTAACAGGCGCTACCGGACACGTTGGTTATGTTCTCCATAAGTTTTTATTAAAAGAGAATATGCCACATAAAGTGTTAGTACGTAAACAAACGAATAGATTACAGGAGGTAGATCAAATAGTAGGAGATTTAGGAAACACAACGGCATTACAAGATTTGGTTCGATCTGCAACAACGGTTATTCATAGTGCAGGTATTGTTTACCCTAGATATGGAAAGAATGATGATGTTTTAAAAGTGAATTACCATCAATCAAAATTATTATTTGAAGAAGCAAAGAAAGCAGGAGTAAAGCATTTTATTTTTATTAGTTCTATTCATAGTATGGAGGTACCTTCTCGTACTAAAGTATTTGATGAGACAGCAAAATTAGTAGTTGATGAAAACAAAAGTTATGACTTTTCTAAAGCTGAAATGGAACGCTATCTATCTGATCAAAAAGATATTAAAATTACCATCCTAAATCCTACTTCTATTATTGGTGGTGGAGATCTGTACTTCAACGGTTTCAATCAACTTTTTAAACTATTACATTCTTATCGACTTCCAATGTTAACTTCTGGAGGATTTGATATTATTGACGTAAAAGATATCGCAAAATGTTGTATCATTGCAGCCCGTAAAGAGATAGAAGGGAAGTTTATACTAGGCAATACATATTATTCCATTCCAGCAATAGCCAAATTATACGGTACAACTGCAAATAAAATGGTGTCACCCATAAAGTTATCAACATTTGGGATGGTAATTTTAGCTAAAGCGACTGATATTGTGGATAACTTTCTGAAAAATCCACTTCCAACAAATAGTTATGCGATGGATACTCTTTTAGAGTCCGAAAATCCTATTTCTCATCAAAAAGCTGTTGATAAACTAGGGTACTTACCAACACCAATTCAAGAAAGTTTACAAGATGTTTACAAGTGGATTGAAAATGGAGAATTTGAGATATAAAAAAGCTATCACCATTTTATGATGATAGCCTAATAAGTACAAAACCAATATTCTAATAGAAATATTAATTTGCTATTCTCTACTTAATTAGCAGATTCTACTCTACCAGAGCCAGAGATCGCTGCATTAACTTCTGGAGTTCCTTTATAAAAAACACTTCCACTTCCAGCAATGCCAACATCAAGTTTTGTAGTACAAGTAATCGATGTATTTCCAGATCCTGATATAGTAATATTAGCATTTTCAGTTGTTAAATTAAATCCTTCAAGATTACCCGACCCAGATTTTTGATCGATTATACTAACTGTAGACCCTGATAATTCAATACTTCCTGATCCCGATAGCATTGTTGTAATTGAACTTGTTTGTATTTCTGATAACACAATTTTACCAGAACCACTTGTAGCAATATTAATTACTCGTGATACAGTTTCTAAATTTTTCCCTTCAATACTTCCACTTCCAGACAAAGCAATTGATAAGTTTTCTGATTTTGGATTTTCAAATTTAATAGTCCCAGACCCAGATACATTTGCTACATTTAAAAGAGGGGTTGTAATGTATACATTAAGAGTATAGTTACTCATACTTTTTGATAAATCAATTTCCATTACATTATTTCTAACATTTGTAGTTAAGTTATCAAGCACATTTTGTTGTGCTTCTACTCGAACAGATTGTTGTTCTCCATAGACTATTTCAACATTACCAGCTACTTTTAATTCTACACCTTCAAATGAATCTGTTGTAATTTCTTGTCCTTCAATCGGTCCTTTTGCTTCTTCGCTACAACCAAAGAATAACATACTTAGTGCAAATAATAGAAGTGTTTTAATTTGTAGTTTAATAATCATGATTAATAAAAATTTAGTTTGAATTATGAACTTACAACAGGTTAGTTATAAGATTTTTATATAAAAAAACACCTTTTTTGAAAAATTAATTTCTAAAAAAGGTGACTTAATACTTATAGATTTATTAAATCTTTTTCATTCGCTTTTTTAGCGAGTTGTAGTTTTTTTTAAACTCCTCTTTTTCAAATTGGAGTGCGTTTTTTACTGCAACATCAAAACATTTTTGATAGTTATTATCTTTTTGTAAATGTACTGAACTCATAATTATTAAGTTGTTTATTGTTTGATACGCAAATGATAAAAAAAAGATAACAGTTTTAGTATTTTTTATAGTTATACCAATTTAGTTGCCTACAATGTAGTGTATTATCTCTTTCTACTTATATAGACACATAAAAGTAATTAAACCCCTACTCAATCTTTAAAATTTCACCAATTATAACGAATTCCTATACTTCCAGAGATCCAGTACGTACTGTTATCGTTCAATTTTTGATGATAAAAAGAGGGGGGAGGAGTAAACTCATTAGGTGTTGCCGAATAATTTACATTAAACGACGGTCCAATTGTTATAGATAATTTTTTTAAAATTGGTTGTACATACAGCATATTTAATTTTATAAACTGACTACTAATATCTTCTTGCTTAAGATCAAATATATTTTCTAGACCAACTTCGAGTACTAATCTTTTAAACAGAAAAGAACCAAAGCCAACACCAAAATTGTAATTTTCTTTTAACTGAGCACCAATTCTATAATAGTTATAGAGCTGCTTTGTACCAGAGTAAAACGTTCCATTTAAAAAACCATATTCGTTTATAGAGTAAGCAACAGCATGATATCCATTTTTATAATAAGTAAACAAGCCAATTGCAATACCGCCATCCACTTCTTTTGCTGTATTTATTAGCCCTATTTGAACACCTTTTTGGGTTTTTGAATAGTTATAAATACCAGATAATTGTACTCCTTTATTAGTGGCACTCACAGTATTTGTAATTCCTGAAACTTGCCATCCTTTTAAATCTTTTGTATAACTACTTATTCCTGCTAGTTGTAGCCCATTTACCGTTTTTTGAGTGGTATTGAGTATTCCACCAATTTGAGCTCCATATACCTTCTTACTGTAATTATATATTCCACCAATTTGTACTCCTTTTATATCTGTTCTAGTGGTATTTATAATTCCGCCAATTTGTAATCCTCTCACATTCTCTCTAACGTTATTATTAATACCTCCAATTTGAACGCCTACTAAAGAGTCTTCAACAACGTTAATAATACCACCAACTTGAAGTCCATCTACACTTCCCATATCATAATTGATAATCCCTCCAGTTTGAACTCCGTGCACATCTTTTCCAACAATATTACTTATACCAGCAATTTGGACACCTTTCATATTGTTTCTATTAATATTAACGAAACCACCAACTTCTAGTCCATTATTAACCCCTGCAGAATATCCTAAAAATACATTTATAGAAAATTTATTGGTATAACTACCTCCTAAGAAATTATTATTACTAATAAATGGGATGAGCGTAAATTGGAATCCTCTAGTAGCAGTATATTCAATATTATTAGAAATGATATTGGCTTCTTCAGGAATAAAGTTTTGTATAAATTTAAGCTGATGCACTTTTTCCTGTTGAATTGCTAAATCAGTTGTAACAGGTAACGTATTATTATTGTTTGGTGTAAGTACCACATCAAACCGAGTAGTTGCATTATCATTTTTTGGCGATAGTTGAACCATTGTATCATAGTAGCCCAATCCTCTAAAAAAGACCCCTTTTTGCAGTCTCTCTACAGAGGTTTTTAATGAATAATATCCTAAACTATCAGTAAGTGATAATACTTTTTCACTTTCATCATAAACAACAACATATTCAATGCCTTTACCTGTTTTTTGATCTATAACCCGACCTTGTATTTCAGCATCACTTTTTAAGTGGTTAACTTCCGTTTTAGAAAGTCTTTTTTTCTGTTCTATTGGTTTAATTGTAAGCGTTAATGCTTCTCTAATAATTACATGAGAATTCCCTATTTGCTTAAACTCATAGTGACTACCTAATAGCTCATTTAATAAATTATTTACTGTAACATTTTGCTTCTTGATACTTACATTTTTAGTTAAATCCAGTATAGAAGAATTATAAGAAAACGAAAAACCACTTTCTTTACCAATAAGTTGTAAAGTGGTATCAAGTCTCTTGTTTTTTACATTAATGGTTATAATCCGACTTAATAAATCGTTATTATTATTGGCAAATAAATATGAATTTGATAGAATAACGATTAATAAAATAAAGGAAACTGATTTAATCATTTACTCAATAGAATATGTTTTTTCTCCTACCTTTTCTACTTTTAAATCAAGTGTAGCTTCCAAGACTTGCAAAATGTCTGTAATAGAATCATTCTCAAAAGATGTAGTTACTTTCTTATGATACAATTTTTCATTTTTGATCGTAATTTTCACTCCATAGTTATCTTCTACAGTTTTAATTAAAGTAGTCAATTCAATATCTTTAAATGATAACTTTTTATTTACCCAGAATAAACTATTTACATCAGTATTTTCTTCTTTAATTGGAGAAGAAGTAGTTATCTCTCCTTTTGTGTTTGCCTTTAGTAAAACAAAGTCATCTTTATTAGTTAAAGAGGCTAATTTTACTAAGCCTTCTGTAACCGTCACTTCTAATTTACCGTCAGCTTCTTTTACATTAAATTTAGTTCCTAATACAGTAATGTCACCTTTCTGAGTATGTACAATAAATGGCTTGTCTTTATTATGTGCAACCTCAAAATAGGCTTCACCTTTTAGTGTCATTTCTCTCGAAGTATCAAAATTTTGTAGAGAAAGTGAAGAATTCTTATTTATAGTAACTTTAGATCCATCTATCAATTTTTCTACTTTTGGTACATCTACTGTAACATATTTTTGGACAATCTCATTAGAGTTACTTTGTTGATTTGTATAAAATCGTATACCAAAAACAATAACAATCAGTGCGGCAACTGCTGCTGTATATTTATAGAAAGGGTGAAACTGAATTAATTTTTTATCGTTAGATGATGCGTCAATTCGCCTAGACATTTTATCCCATGCAGCGTCAACATCAATATTAACAGGTTTTGGATGTACAGTACCAGAAAGCGCCCACGCCTTTTTAAAGGAATCGAAATCTTCTTGATTTTTCTCTGATTGTGCTAACCAACTATTTACTTCTTGATTTTCTTCTTCTGATGTTTCTTTCAATAAAAATCGAGAAAGTAAATTATCGTCTATATGTTTATTCTTATCCATCATTATTTAAAGGACACTTAGAAATGAATTAACCCCTATGGAATGACTAAAAATTTTTAATAAAAAAAATAATCAGTAACGTAAGAAAACCTGTCAGCTCTTTTCTTAAATATTTAAGAGCGCTTGACATCTGATTTTCAACAGTTTTAATACTGATATTTAATTGTTTAGATATTTCAGCATATTTTAAACCATCAAACCTACTTAAAAGAAATATTTCTTTTCTTTTAGTAGGCATAGTATCTATGCTATTACGAATTTTTTGATCTAATTCCTTTGCTTCCAATAGTAAGAGTTCATTAGAAGAAGCCTCATTAATTAATTCTTCGTTGTAGTTTTTGTACTGATCTTTAACCTCAGTATGTCTTAATACATTTAGCGCTTTATTTTTTACAGATCTAGTAAGATATGCTTCTATAGAAGTTGTAATTTCTAGTGAATTACGTGATTCCCAAAGCTTAAATAAAAGATCTTGAATAATATCTTCACTTGCTTGAATATCATTTAATATGCTATTGGCATATGAACAGAGTTTTGGATATTGAACTTTAAAAAGCGTCTCAAATTGCTCTTTTGTTTTTATTTCAGGTACCAAAGCGACAATTGTATATTTAATTGTAAAAGGGAGTGGTAATTGTGCAAGATAGTGATATTCATTAGAATTAATAAACTTCGTTTTGTTCCTTTACACAAACAATAATCATAATTAATTATACTTTATGGTAACGCAACAACAAACATTTGAGAATATAGGATGGCTATGGATTATTATAGCATTAATTACTTTTTGTGTTTTGTTTTTTGGGAAAGTTACAGCTCCTTTTGGTAGACATACACGAGCTGATTGGGGCCCCATGATAGCAAATTCTTGGGGGTGGTTTTGGATGGAAATAATATCGCCATTAGGGTTGTGGATTGGATTTTATATAGCAAATGATGGTGTGTTTACGGTGTCTATACAAGCATTAATTGGTATGATAGCTTGGACTGTGCATTATATAAATAGGACTTTTATTTTTCCATTTCGAATGCCCAATAAAAAGAAAAAGATGCCCGTGATTATTATGGGATCGGCTATATTTTTTAATTCAATTAACGGCACATTGAATGGTTATTTTTTAGGTCACGATTGGGTGTTTCAATCAGATTATTTGATGTATCTCGGTATTTTACTTTTTAGTATTGGAATGTATATCAATATAAAAGCAGATAATATACTTTTAGGTTTAAGAAAACCAGGAGAAACACATTATGTGATTCCAAATAAATTCCTTTTTAAAAAAATATGTTCACCAAACTTATTTGGAGAGATAATAGAATGGGTAGGCTTTTTATGCATTGCTCCAAGTGTAGCAAGTTTGAGTTTTTTAATTTGGACATTAGCTAATTTAATGCCTAGAGCTAGAGATCATTACAATTGGTATATCAAAAAGTTTGTAGATTACCCCAAAGATAGGTTTGTGTTATTTCCTTTCATTTGGTAGTAAAATAATAAGCTTTGAGAGGGAAAACTTTTAATAATAGTAAATCAGGATGTAAAAGGCTTATTTTTTAAATAAAAGATTTCTTTATCAAGTTATTATGTCTACATTTGCAAATCTAAAATTTTGTACGATAAATTTATCACACAATGGATTTAATCAAAAAAGTTGAAAAGGATTTTTCATCCAACATGGAGAAACATCCCGCTTTCGGCGCAGGAGATACTATCGAAGTATACGTAAAAATTATCGAAGGTAGCAAGGAGCGTATTCAAAAGTTCCAAGGTACTGTAATCCAACGCCGTAATAAAGGTAGCTTGGGAGAAACTTTTACTGTACGTAAGATCTCTAACGGAATTGGCGTTGAGCGTATATTCCCATTAAACTCACCAAGCGTCGACAAGATCGAAGTATTGAGAAGAGGTAAAGTAAGAAGAGCAAGATTATTCTACTTACGTGGCCGCTACGGTAAGGCTGCGAAAGTTAGAGAAAGAAGATACTAATCTTTTTATCTTGGCTTCGCCAAAAAATACAAGACCGACATTCTATCACAGATTGTCGGTTTTTTTATTTTTAAAATCTTATTTTTGTAGTCCATAGGTTGTATGGATACCTGATTAATTAAAAAGAGCAATCGTTAAATATTATATGTCTAAGAAGATTTACTTTGCATCAGATTTTCATCTCGGAACACCTTCTTATGAAGAAAGTTTAAAAAGAGAAAAGAAAATTTGTCGTTGGTTGGATATGGCTGCTGAAGATGCAGAACATATTTATTTGTTGGGTGACATTTTTGACTTTTGGTTTGAGTATCGTTTTGCTATCCCTAAAGGGTTCCTTCGTTTTCAAGGGAAGCTCTCAGAATTAGTAGATAAAGGTATTAAGATTACTCTTTTTACGGGTAATCATGATATGTGGATGTTTGATTACTTTGAAAAGGAATTGGGTGTACCTATTATCAGAGAGCCTATAGATATAGAACTCAATGGTAAAAAGTTTCATATTGGACATGGTGATGGTTTAGGCCCTGGAGATAACACGTATAAATTTTTAAAGAAGGTTTTTGCTAACAAGGCTTGCCAGTGGTTATTTGGTTTTTTACATCCTACAATAGGAATGGGAATTGCCCAAAATTGGTCTAAGCATAGCCGTGCAGCAGGAGCAGAGAAAGAACACGAGTTTCATGGTAAAGAAAATGAGTGGTTATGGCAATATTGTCAAGAAAAACAGGCAGAAGAATACAGAGATTATTATATCTTTGGACATAGACACTTGCCTCTAGAACTCGACCTTGACAATGGAGGAAAGTACATTAACACTGGAGAATGGCTTTCTTATGATACATACGCTACTTTTGATGGGGAAAAATTGGAACTTCTTACTTTTAAGTAATCTATTTTTAGTATTACCTTTTTTAGTACCTGCACAAACGCTAGAGTTTGAAGTGGAAGTAGGAGAGATTGCTACGGTAGATATAGACCGGAATGGAAAAATTTACGTTGTAGACCATCAAGGTAATGTTGCTCAATGGGTAAATACTACTAAAGAAAAATGGTACTCGCCTCAGGCTGCAGCAGAAGTACAAATAGATGCTTGGGCAATGCTAAATACTGTACTATTCTCTCCAGATTGGCAAGCAATAAGAATATTAGGACTGCAATTAACAGTTCAATCAGAATATATCTTTTCTCCAGAACTTATTGAGTATGCTTCTGTGGCAACAAATGCAACAGACGGAGGTATTTGGTTATATGATCAGCCTGCATTTCGGATGAAGAAGTATTACCCAAGCACAGAAAGTTTATCTATTAATGTAGAATTGGAACGCTTGATAAACGGAAACGATTGGAACCCTATTTGGATGAAAGAGTTTCAGAATAATTTATATGTTCTTGATGAAATAAAAGGAGTTTATACTTTTGATCTATTGGGGAATATTCTCTCTATGCCATACGATGTAAAAGGAGCTACCCTAATAGGGTTAACTGCCAAAGAAATGTATTGGTTAGAGAATGGAAAAGAAATTCATTTTAAAGAGTTGTATGGAGTGAAAACAAGATTTTTAGAACTTCCTATAACTAATGTAGAAGCAATTCTATTTAACGATTCTCAAAACAGGCTTTACTGTTTTAAAAATAAAAAAATGTACGCGTACCAGTTATAATTGAATGATGGATATCTACGAAGATTGGCAATTAAATGCCAAATTAAAATTAAAGGAGACAGAGGTTTTTCTAAAGCGTTTGAAGAAAACAAAAAAAGGAAAACTGATTGATCAAATTGTTAACGATACAGACGAAAAAGTATTTGAAACATTTGATTGTCTATCGTGTGCAAACTGTTGTAAAACAATTAGTCCAGTAGTTACTGCTACTGATGTACGTAGAATTGCAAAACACTTACGAATAAAAGAAACAGAGGTACTATCAGAATATATGAGTGTGGATAGTGATGGTGATTATGTAATGAACCGTCAACCATGTCCTTTCTTAGAAGATAATAATGAGTGTTCTATTTACGATGTACGACCAAAAGCATGTAAAGAATATCCATTAACCCAAAATAAAGGTTTTAACCAACGTCCTGCATTACATGCAAGAAATACAATTACTTGTCCTGCGGTATTTCACGTTGTAGAAAGATTAAAAGAAAAAATTAAATAGGCACTTAATACGTTAATGTAAATTAATGTTTAAGTATGATAACAGTTTTTTGAAACAAAATAGATTAGGCTATTGTAGGTTGCATTTATTATAAATGAGAAAGAAAATTAGGTGTTTGTTTACCCTTTTGCACTTAATAGTATAAACTTAATAATATCTTTACCTAACAAGCTTAAAATCATGAAAACTGTAGCTAGTTTAATTACTGTAGCTTTCCTTTTCGCATACTCTAATAGTGCTTATGCTGTAGAAGTAGAAAAAATTACAGAAACCCACTTAAATGAAATAAAAGGAAATGTTTTTTCTGGAAAAGGAGCAGAACTCCTGCTAGAAGATTACGTAGGTCTCTTTAAAGACAAGAAGAGTATTTTTCTATATCATACAGAATCAGAAGACCTTGTAGCACAATTTAAATCAGGTATTAGAACTGTAGAATTGTATGAAACGATTATTACAAATCAAATGACCAATGTTTATTTTAAAATAAACGGAGATGTTTTAGTACATGTCTCTTATTTAAATACATCGGGTGAAATGTATAAATGCAGATTAAGACAAGAAGAGCAATTAGCTAGCGATCTTACTGAAGCAAGTAACTAGAAAATAGAACTGCAAAACAAAAAAAGGATTGATTTTAATAGAAATCAATCCTTTTTTTGTGCAATGAATAAACTTATTATTCAGCTATCATTTAATAAACTAATTACTTTATTTAGTTTAAGTACTATTTTATGCAATTTAGAAACCAAAAACAACGTCTACAGTAGCTCCAAATGTAGGCTCTCCAGATTGGACATCAATACCAGGTGATAAAGTAAAACCTGTACTCCAATGGCTATTAAGAGAGTAAGCTATACCAGTTTGAACAATAACAGAACCTCCCCATTCTCTATGAGATTGATCCATGTCAGAAGTACTATAGTCATCTGGATGAGGCGCTTCTTCAGGCTCAAAATCAAAATATTCATCTGTAGGAACTTCATGATCATGAAAACCAAAAGTACCACCAACTCCAACAAAAGTACCCCATCTTGAGTGGCCAATTGGGATTTCTCTAACAATAACACTTGCAAAATGTTTACCTGTAAATTCTACTGTACCTTGAAATTTTGTGAGGTGAGCAAAATATATAGATCCGGTAAATTCGTAATGACCACTATTATTATAAGAGATTTCTAACTCATATTTATGATGATGCTCCTCTTCTTTATGAATTTCAGCATGCTCAACTTCTGAATTTGTTTCTGTATGAATTTCAGTAGCATGGTCATCTTTTGTAAAATCTTTATCTCCTTCTACATAAACATGAGTATCTTCTTGTGCAAACAATAAAGAAGATAACCCTACTAAGCCTAAAGTAAATAAGAAACGTGTATTTAGAATATATAACATAATTGATACTGTGAGTGATTGTAGATTCTGATTAAATAGCTTTTGTATTTTGTTATCTACTTTTACGCAAGTATATCTATTATGTTTAATTTCGAACTAAACGTTTGATTTAATTAAGTATTTTATGATTTTTTAAAACCCAAAAACCAAATCAAGTGTCATTCCAAAGTTCGGTTTACGTGTTTCTATGTCAACACCTGGAGATAATGTAAAGCCAGTACTCCAATGTTTATCAACAGAATAAGCCATACCTGATTGGAAAATAATGCTTCCTTCCCAATCTTTAGAATGCGTAGCAACCTCTTCTACATGTGGTGCGGAAGAAGTAGAATGTTCGTCTTCTTTTTCAAAACCAAATGTAGAACCTAATCCTACAAATGTTCCAAATTTTGAGTGTCCTAATGGAATCTCTCTTACAAAACATCCAGCAAAATGGTGTCCCGTAAATTCTACTGTACCTTGGAACTTAGTTAAGTGAGCAAAGTATACAGAACTCGTGAATTCAAAGTGAGCAGCACTGTTATAAGAGACTTCTACTTCGAAGTGATTTTCATGATGCTCTCCTTCAATAACGCTTTTGTCATGTCCTTTTTTCTTATCTTCTCCTTCAACAGCAAGTGTATCGAAAGAAAGTAAGCAAAGGATTGATAGAAATGGATAAAAATATTTAGTTAACACTTTCTTGAATAAGTTAATTTGTTGTAGTTCACTTGTTTTGAAAAAGCAACTTATAAAAAAAAACTTAAAATTAAAGTGATAAAACCGTCAATTAACAGTTGTTTAAATAATTTAAATACTTGTATAATTTACAATTAATTTAACTTGTGTAGATTGTTATCTACTGTATCTTCAATTTTAAGTTCATTGTTATTAGTGAAATTTAGAGTTGGAAGACTTATTATAAAAAATATAAACTATGCTTAAAAGTAGTATTCCCAAATTACCAATGCGTGATAAAGAAAGTACAAAGTCATTCTATATAGATAAACTAGGATTTAAGGAATTAGGTACAATTGATTATCAAGGATACTTGATGATTGAGAAGGATCAAATTGAAATTCATTTTTTTGAATTTATAGAATTGGAACCAAAAGAGAATTATGGGCAAGTTTATATTAGGGTTGATGATATTGATGGTTTTTATCAATTATTAATAGACCAAAATACGCCTATTCATCCTAATGGATTATTAGAGATAAAACCTTGGGGACAAAAAGAATTTGCTATTTTAGATCCTGATAGTAACCTTTTGACTTTTGGTGAAAGTATATAAGAAATAAAAAACCTAACAACTAAATATTAATATAGTTGTTAGGTCTGAAACGATTTAATTTTATTCTAGAACACCTTTAATTATTAGGATCGAAAGTATCCCATAATTGTGGATGAGATATTGAATTGCTGTTTACAGTGAATGTCTGTTTAACACTAGCATAAGGAAATGTCTCTGGGTTTTTATAAGGTTCTATCGTACAAGTACCTCTATATTTAAATTCAATTTTACTTACCATTACTGTGTCACTTGCTCTTGTAAACAATTTTGTAGCCCCGTATATAGGAGGTTCCATAGGGTACCTATCAAGTACAGTTACTTTTGCCGTTAATGTATTACATCCATCCCAATTAAATTCCATATAACCGGTTTTTAGAGGGTATGATTCGATTGGTTGGCAAGCGTTGATAAAAATTGCTATTAAAAATAATAAAGTAAATGGCAGTAAAAACTGTAAAATTCTTTTCATACTATTTATAAGTGGCAGGGTTTACAGCGGTAGGAGTCCAGCCGTTAATAAATTGCATCACCTTATTTTTATCATAGCCTTTTCCACTTTCAAGATTGCCGGAATTTTGGATATGAATTACTTTACCACTACTATCTAAGATAACAAATACAGGAAAACCAAAGCGTTGAGGGTTTCCTAAGTATTCCATGGTTTCTTCATTTTTGTTTTCTTTACTCCAGTTTACAAGAACAGTAACGTAATTATCGTTCATCACTTTCATAATTTCCTCGTCTTGATGTGTAAATTTTGCATATAGCTTACACCAGCCACACCAATTACCACCAACCTTTACGAAAACATGTTTATTTGACTTTTTTGCTAAGGATACAGCTTCTTTAATAGCTGCTTTAGCATCAGCACTCGGATCATATACTTCAGTTTGTGAATATGCATTAATTGATATGAAAATACCGATAATTGAGATTAATAATTTTAAGTTTTTCATGTTTGTTATCTAAATTATAATTCTAACTAAATTTTAAGAAATGGAAATTAATACTGAATATATAGGCTACTTAGCATCGGCCCTTTTAATGATTTCATTCTCTCTTAAGAATGTAAATAAATTACGATTAGTAAATACATTAGGCTGTTTTACTTTCGTGTTATATGGCTATTTATTAGATGCTTGGCCTGTGGTTATATCAAATGGCTTTATTGCTATTGTAAATATTTTTTATCTACTGAAAGAATTGAAAGCCCCTAATAAATAGGGTCTCTCTTAATAGGCATACTCATACAATGTGATCCACCTCTGGCTCTAGATAATTCTGCAGATGGAAGCAAAATCAATGTGTCTTTAATATCAGCAGGTAATTTTTCTTCATTCTTAAACGCATTAAGAAGGTCTTCAGCTTTAATAATATCAATACCTTGCTTTTTAAAGCCCTCTGCAGTTTTATCGTTTCTATCGTAACCAATCACTACACCTTCTTTTAGTGCAAGTACATTACATGAGTCCGTCCATTGCTCTCGTCTACCAAATGGGAACTGATTATCACCAGAATAAATAAAACGAGTAGGGGTGGTAGAATGAAGGTCGTTAAGACTGATATCATTTAATAGATCTTCTAAGTAATCAAATTTAATAGGATTGTCATAACTCTGGCCTTTTACATATTGTAAAATTTCTAATTCGTTTTCACTTTTTTGCCCACCAAGTGAAGAAATGAAATCTCCTTTTTCTTTTTTAAGACCTTCTTTAGAGAAAGAACCAAACAATACCCATAAGTTTCTTTTTACTTGAGTAAAAGTAGTGTCAATATGCATGTAAGCTCTTTTTGCCGGAATTTTAACAATAGTTACTTTCTCCACAATATCTCTTCTGTGCATTTCATGTACAACTTTACTAGCAGCATGTATAGAAGTTCTCTCACTTACACCAACCAAGAGGTGATTAGGTGCAACAGTCATTACATCTCCGCCTTCTAGAGTGACTATTTTTTTATTCTGTTCTTCTTCATCTAACAAGAAGAAATCTTCAGGGTCAGTGATCTCAATAATTTTATCTGTGTAGTCTTTAAACATAGGATGATTAAAGAAGATGTACTTCATTAAAATCGATTCCCTTGTTCTAGCTTTCTTCTTCGGCTTATTCAGTAATATATGATCATTCACAGTAATACCAATATCCCTTGTAAAGATAAGGTTTGGTATAGGAGGGAAGATCATTCTTTTGTCAGGTAATATTCCAGAAATCATTGTTCGAGCCAATACAGAAGGTTCTAGCTCCATTAATTCATCTTGTAGTAGATACGATGTTCCTTCGTGAGCACAAACAGAAGCAATCATTCTTAATTTTAGATTGGAGTTTTCTAAAATTGAAGCTAATAATGCTTGCGGCTCTATTACTTTATCCGAATTAAAGTACTTCTTTTTATCTGGTTTATAGAAATGTCTTTCGGCACTTGGTTGATCTATTTGATGAATTTGAGAATGTATTTTTTCATAATCTAAAAAATATAACAAGATCTTAAGATATAAATCATATTCTTTTTTACGCATGGTTTCTAAATGAATAATATCTTCAAATAACCATTCTTGTGCCTTAGTAGGAATAACTTTACCAATACCCTCATCAGGACTATGAATTATTAATCTTCTAAGTGTACCTACTTCAGAACTTACGTTTATATCTAGATTACTATGCATTATATATATTTATGTTGATATGCCTTTTATGAATACACCTTCAATATCTACTATTTAAGGCATTCATTTAAATTTTTAAGAGAAATTATTTGTATCTGTCACTATTAAATCAAAATCACCTCCTAATAATGATATTTATTATTTAATAAGATTAAAAATTGACTTTTTTGAAGAGTATTGATTATTTTTCTATTTTTTCTTTTGTATTTATAAACGTAGTTTTTACATTTGAAGATCAATTCAAATTTTATAGTTAAATATTTAGTAAAAATATAGTCGTAATTTAAATATCTCAATAATTATTATTAATCAAATAAAAGTTAACTATTTGTATTTCAATGTTTTAATGTCCAAGCATTTAAAGTCATTGACTAATGGTGATATAGTTTTTAAAACTTGTTGACAAAAGTCATTTAGACACTTTTAAAATACACGTACTATTGTAACGTAATCAATGGCCAACAACACAACCAATAAACGGACATTAATTACTATTGAATTACTGTAGGGTACACTTGTATTTTATTGTATTATTCCAATAAACACATAATGTAAAAGCAATTAAAACAACACAATGATGACAGAAACACACAAATTAGCGGGTAAACTTTTATCACAATCAAAAAGAGTAAACAAAGATTTATCAGTTGCTGAGCTAGTAGCAGAAGCAATTAACAACGGTGAGGGTGTATTAAACTCGACAGGTGCTATCATGTGCGATACAGGTAAGTTCACTGGTCGTTCTCCTCAAGACCGTTTTATCGTAAAAGATGAGTACACTACCGACAAAGTATGGTGGGGTAACATCAATAAGCCATTTCCACAAGACAAATTCAACGGGTTAGCTAATAAGATGGTAGATTACTTATTAGACAACCAAAAATTATATGTAAATAATGTATACGCTGGAGCAGATCCTGCTTACCGTATTAAAGTAAGAGTTGTAACTCCTTTAGCATCTGTATCACACTTTGTGAACAACATGTTTATTGTACCAACAGCAGAAGAATTGGCTGTATTTGGAGAGCCTGACTATGTAGTTTTACAAGCTCCTGAATACAACGCTAATCCAGAAATTGATGGAACACGTCAGGGGAACTTCTCAATATTAAATTTTGGAGAAAAAGCCGCTTTAGTAGGTGGATCTCGTTACACTGGTGAAATTAAAAAAGGTATTTTCTCTGTACTTAACGCGTTATTAGTAGATCAAAACGTTCTACCAATGCACTGTTCTGCTAACGAAGGAGTAGATGGAGATTCTGCTGTATTCTTTGGCTTATCAGGTACTGGTAAAACAACTTTATCTGCAGATCCTAAGAGAAATCTAATTGGTGATGACGAACACGGTTGGTCAGATAATGGTATTTATAACTTTGAAGGTGGTTGTTATGCAAAAACAATTGACTTATCAAGAGAGAATGAGCCAGAAATTTGGGATGCTATTAAGTTTGGTGCAACATTAGAAAATACTCGTTTCTTCCCTGGAACTGCAGTAGTTGACTACGCAAACGTGACTGTAACAGAGAACACTCGTGTATCTTATCCAATCGATCATATCGAAAATGCTAAGATTCCATCTGTATCAGAAACTCACCCTCGTAATATTTTCTTCTTAACTTGTGATGCATACGGTGTATTACCGGCCATCTCTAAGTTAACTAAGGAGCAAGCAATGTATCACTTTATGTCTGGTTACACAGCAAAAGTAGCAGGTACTGAGGCTGGTATTACAGAGCCAACTCCTACATTCTCTGCTTGTTTTGGAGCTCCTTTCATGCCTCTTCATCCATCAGTTTATGCAATGAAACTAGGTGAAAAAATGACGGAGCATAACACTAATATTTGGTTAATCAATACAGGTTGGTCTAATGGCCCTTCTGATAAAGTTGGTAGAACTAAATTGAAGTATACTAGAGCAATGATTACAGCAGCTTTAGAAGGAAAGTTAGATAATGTTGAGTTTGTAGAACACCCAGTATTTGGTGTTCAAGTTCCAACTCAGGTTGAAGGTGTACCTACTGAAGCTTTAGATGCAAAAGCATCTTGGAAAGCAGGAGGTTTTGAAGGATACGATGAAACTGCTGCTAAATTAGCGAACAAGTTTGTTGAAAACTTCAAGAAATTTGAAGAAGGACTAGAAGACAAAGCGATCTTACAAGGTGCTCCTAGAGTAGAAGTAAAAGCATAATTAGTAGCTCTAATTATAGAATATAGACATCAGGTGGAGGTTATCATTAGTAAAATAATGATAACCTCTTTTTTTATGTATATGTAAGGTTATACACTTCTCATTAAGGATAATAAGCATAATTCTTAGTTTATAATTTATTCATGTTGAAGTCTAGTGTTTCATTAGTGTTTCGTTATTTGATTTAAACTTGAGTTTTCTTCATGTGTTAATTTTAAATTTACATTAAATAATAAAAATGATATATTATTTTAATCAAATGTTAATAATATATTATCTAAATATAAATACTCTTTAATTGTGGTTGATATAAATGTAATACAATATTTGTGTTTATATAACTAACTTGTGATTTAAGGTTTTTTTTATAAAAGATCTGCTGCTAATCCCTTACTTAAATAGATAAGTGCGTTCTTGGATTAAATACTCTTGTAACATTGATGTGTTATTTATAGATCAATGTGAATATAATTTATCTGTAATATTAACTCTATGTTAACTTATTATTTTGATGAAACTATTTTTTGATAAAACCTCTAACATTGCAAACATATTATCATATACGACTATATTTAATTAAAATGGAACGTACAGTTAGACTGTCAGTTAAACTATTATTAGTAACACTTTTATTTTCTGTAAGTGTGCATGCACAAGATAGTTTTGAAGAAATTAAAATAGATTCACTTGGATTTAAGCCTGAGCAAGATGGTGAGGGGTTAATACAAAAATCTTTACCTAAAAGTTGGACCGATAGAATTAAAGTAAGTGGTTATATTCAAGCGAGATATAATGGCTTATTCGAAACTAACCCCGATTTAGAAGTTCCACAAATGGATAAAAACTGGGGAGCTGATAAAGGTATCTCTCTCCGAAGAGTACGTTTAAAAGTAAGTGGTTGGCTACTTGACAATGTTTATGTGTATATGCAAGCAGATTTTGCAGGCTCGCCTACTTTAAGAGATGCTTATATGGATTTATATTTCGATCATCATAAATCTACTTGGTTAAGAGTTGGGCAGAGTAAAGTTCCTTTTGGCTTCGAAAATATGCAATCTTCTCAATTCCGTATCCCTCTAGATCGTACAGATGCTATAAACTCTGCTTTACCTAACGAACGTGATTTAATGGCAGTAATGTATCATACGCCTCAAAAGGTGAGAAAGATATATGAGTACATGAAAAGAAATAATTTAAAGCATAGTGGGAATTATGGTACGTTTGCTTTAGGTGCATATAACGGACAAGGTATAAACACATCAGATTTAAATGAAAATTTACATGTTGTAGCTAGAGCTTCATGGCCTTTTCAGTTTGCCAACGACCAAATAATGGAATTATCTATTCATGGTTATACAGGGCAATATGTTTTACCTAATACCTCTGAAGGATTAGAAGCAGAGATTACAAACGGTAATGGAGAGAAAGAAATTGTATATGCAGCAGGTCAAAATTTTGATGATGCTAGATTAGGAGCAACGTTTGTTTGGTATCCTCAGCCAATTGGTTTTCAGGCAGAATATAATTATGGTAAAGGACCTGAATATGATGTGCCAACCAATATGGTAAAAACTAAAGAGTTACATGGTGGTTATGCAATGTTGTACGCAAAAATAGATTATACGCATCATCAATTTTTCCCATTTGTTAGGTACATTTATTATGATGGAGGGAAGAAATTTGAATTAGATGCAAGAAGTTATAATGTAAATGATGTTGAGATAGGTGTAGAGTGGCAACCAAATAGAGCATTTGAATTTGTAGCAATGTATACAATCGCAAATAGAACTTATGTTGATTCTCAAAATCCTTATAACGATCAAGCTGGAAATTTACTAAGATTACAGATGCAAGTAAACTTCTAAATTAAAGCAATTAAGAAACAATAAAAAGGTGATTAATTAATAAAATTGATCACCTTTTTATATATAATTCGTAGTGCAAAAATTAGAATCTTTTACCAATTCCAATGCCTAGATTGAAGGCGTCATAAATTCCATGACCGCTACTTGTTTTAAGTTCATAACTAAACATAGGAGTAACATCCCAACCTACACCAGCAATAGGAAATTCTCTTTCTATATTGAGTTTAGCGACAAAGAAATTCTGATTTTTTTCAATTTCAACACCAGGGCCAACAGCCACTACCCATAAAGGAGCTACCTCAAAAATACCCATTACAGCACCAACATAGCTATATTCTCTTTCTAATTCTTCACCATCATGATTTTCAATAACATAATTGGTCAATTCAATATCATTAGAAATACCTACTGCAAATTTATGAGAGAACCAATATTCATAATCTAAACCAATTACAGGTATTATTACTGTTTGGTCTTTATTGTCGATTGCTTTCGGTACATAACCATGTGCCCAAATAAGAGCTATTCTATGGTGTTTTAATTTACCGTGAGCCTCTTCTCTTCCATGGACCTTTTTTGTACTATGCTCTTCTTCTTGAGCATAACTAGGAAGTGCAAAAAATAATAAAGAAAAGATTAGAGCTGTTATTTTCATGAAATTGAAATATAAAAAAGTGAATGATTACACTAAATTAGAGTAAAACATTCACTTTTTTCGTTATTAGATTATTCTCTCTTAGATAATCTCAATTATTCCCTTCAAATATTCTATTTGTCTATTTTTTTGATATTATCATCATAAACTCTTTCAATTAGTAGACGCTTAGGGTCAACTCCTGCTTTTACAGGTAATTGGTCTAAAGTAAATTCATAGACACCAGATTTTTGATCAATATTTATACGTTCTGTATGGAATAGTTCTTTTTCTTCGTTATCAGAGAAAAAACCAATATCTACCCACTCATTTAAAGGAGCGTCAGTTTCATTACCGATAGAATCTGCCTTAATTTTTCTTGCTTCAATTGTTAATTGAACTTTGTAAGTACTATCCTCAACTTCGGTTAAAGAAGTTTCTTTTAAGCGATAATCGTATAACGTAATTTCTTTAAACCAATCATCAATTAAGTAATTTAATGAATCTGGTACTCTAGTTGATAAATGTCTGAGGAAATCATTAGAAGTTGGATAAGGAGGTTCTTTATACCTAAACTCTTCTAAGAAGCTAGAAAGAGCAGCATTCACGCTGTCTTCTCCAATATAATCTTGCAAAGCATACAAAATTACGCTTCCTTTTCCGTAATGAATATATTGTTGATTTTCTACTTTATATAATGGTAGTTCTTTTTTAGTTTCTCCACTACGACCTCTTAAGTAAAGGTTTAAATCATACTTCAAAAACTCTTTCATTTTTATAGGAGTAGAAGTTTGTTTCATTACCATTAAAGCGGCATACTCAGAAAAGCTTTCCGTTAGCATAGTACCACCTTGAACATTAGCACCTACTTCTTGATGTGCCCACCATTGATGTGCCATTTCGTGAGCAATTACAGCATCAATTACATTATTTCCTTCTTCATCTTCTAGGTTTACAATAAAACCAAAAGCTTCAGAATAAGGCATGGTACCTGGAAATGCTTGAGCAAAAGTAGCATATCTTGGAAATTCTATCACACGAGCTTGTTTATGATAATAAGGCCCAAAGTTTTTAATGTAATAATCTAAAGATCTTTCTACAGCAGATAACATTTTGTCAATATTTACACTGTGTTGTGCGTCATAATAGATTTCAATATCTATCCCTTTCCATTTTTTTCTAGCTACTTCGAATCTCGCAGATGTAAATGATACGAATGCTTGAGAAACATGATCTACTTTATATGTAAAAAAGTTTCTATTATCTTTTTTCCATTCTTTCACTAATGAACCAGGAGCTATAGCAATTTGGTCTGATGAAGTAGAAATATTTGTTTCAATATTAACCCAATCAGATGTTCCATTGGTTAAGTAATTGATATCACATTCGGGACCACAATTATCATTTAAGGCAGGAACTCTTTCTTTTGGTGCTAAATCATATTCTTTTCTTTTGTATTTATCATTAAGTTCAGCATTTGCTACATAACCAAAATTTGGAAGTATATCTCCATTATTGATAAAGGTTCCATTTTCAATTATAGATGTATTCCCTCTACTGTTTTCAAAACCTTTTGTGATATAATTAGACTTAATAGTCATTTTTAAAATATCATTTGGTTGTAAACTTTTACTTAATGCGATCTTCTTAAAACCTGTTCGTTCATCATAAAAAACATCTTTTCCATTTGGAATAATAAATTCAGTATCCCATTTATCATTTAAGGTATAGAATAATGTATCTATGGCAACAGAAGTTTTATTTTGGAAAGTTAGGTTAGAAACAGTATAAACATTACGTTCTTTTGGAAAGATATTTACATTAAATACTACATCCGTAAGCTTAGGCTGAGGAACGTTTTCATATTGTTTAAATTCTTTCTCGTAATAAGCTCTATTCTCTTCTATTTGGTCACTAGTTTCGTAAGTATTTAATACTTGAGTATTGTAGTAAATAACACCTGCAATAATAGCCCAAATTACAGAAAAGAAAGACAGCGCTCCAATATAATTGACATCTAAATTTTTTGATGCGTTTTGAATTCTTTTCAATAAAGAAAGTTCTGTTCCTCTATTGTATAATAATCCTGCAATTAAGAGTAATAGAATACTGAAACTAAGCCAATATGCATTAAGCCATAAATTAGCAATTAAACCAGGTCCAAAGCTATTCATATCAGAATACTGAACATTAATAGAACTACCAAAAGATAACATTACAGAACTTACATCTAAAGCATTTAAAATGATATCTACTACAAATAAGAAAAGTACACAAACAGCATAACCAATGTATTTGTTATTTACCAATACATGAATTAATAGCATTAGACTGGAGGTAGTAATAAAACTAGGGAAAATTGTAATGAGGAAATCAATGATGTATACATCAATTTTAATATTTGTATATCCATTCAGTAACTGAAAAAGAATACCTATTAAAAGAAGAACAGTATATAATATTGTAAGTACATAGCCAATAGAAAATACCTTAGCTATTAATGAAGAGAACGTAGTATGTGGAGACGAATCTATTACTTCATTTAAATGTACTTCTCTATCTTGCCATATTAATTCTCCACTATAGAATACAATAATGATTATAATGAATAGCTGAGATGCTGCACTAATTGAATCCATTATTTTATAGGTCACAGGGTAGGATTGTAATCCAAAATATTCGTAACCTTGGTACAAATTCATACACAGCAATAAAACACTGAAAATAATTAATGTTTTGAATGTTGTACTTTTCCTTATTGTCTTCGAGTAGATAGAAATGAAACTTTTAAATTGAATCCAATCGGTATGTTGAGAAAACTTCGTAATAGAAGCTGGTTTTTGGAATTCTTTGGTAGATTTTTTTACTTTCTTTTCCTTTTTGACATTACTTTTTCCTTCTGCAAAACTAAAAGTAGAATATGAAACTGCAGTTACGATTAAACCAAGAACAACCCATATTAAACGGTTTAGACCTAAAATACTATAGAAACTAGGTACTAAAGTATTCTTTTCTAGAGCAGTATAGTACTTACTTTCAATAGCATAGACGTTAATGCCAAATACATCTACTAGTGCACCTATTTGTTCGTTTTCAATATCACTTGCTAATGTTAAAGAGGCTATGTAACCTATTATAATTATCATTGCACCAACAAACGATACAGTAGTGTTTTTAAATTTAGTAGCAAGAAAAAATATGATAGATCCAGAGAAAAACATATTAGGAATAATAACCATTATATAGCTATTTATAAAAGCATGTAAAGGCACAGGTCCCATACGTTCTGCATCAATCCAATCTAATGGAGGGGCTATAAATGTACCTAAAGTAATTCCTAAATAAATACCTATAAATGGTAAAGTAGATAAAAGTAATGCTCCTAGAAACCTACCGAAAAAGTAATCACGTTTTTTGATTGGTGTACTGAAGAGAATTTCGTTGAAATGATTACTATAATCTCTTAAAGCGGCATTATTAAAAAATGCAGTTGCTATTAAAAGGCCAAATATTGATAAGATAAATGAAAAAGTAAGTACGATATCTGAAGCATTACGCTTTACATTACCAATGGCCCCCCCAATAACTACACTATCTGTTGATACTGCTCCAAATGCCAATAATAACATCAGAAGCATAAATATATAAACCATAGGCTGCTTTAAAGCAGTCTTGACTTCTCGAGAGAAAAATTCTTTAAACATGATAAGTTAGTTTTTATTCAGAAAGGAAGTTTGCAGAAGTTTTAGCGAAAAATACATCTTCCAAATCTGGTTCAACTTGTGTAAAACCTTCAGCTGGAGAACTTGAACTTAAAACATGAATTACTGTTTTACCACTAACCATTTTGTTAGAAATAACCTTAAAATTATTCACATACTCGTCAATATCTTTTCTTGCAATTGTTTTTTGCCAAACAAGGCCATCTAGTTCACTAAGTACATTTTCAGGAGAACCTTTGTACATAATTTTACCTTGGTTCATAATTGCCATATCAGTACATAGTTCTCGAACATCTTCAACAATATGCGTTGATAATATAACAATTACATTTTCTCCAACATCAGCAAGTAAATTGTGAAAACGATTTCTTTCACCAGGATCTAACCCAGCTGTAGGCTCATCAACGATTATTAGTTTAGGATCTCCAATTAATGCTTGAGCAATGCCTATACGTTGCTTCATACCTCCAGAAAAACTTTTAACAGCCTTCTTTCTTTTTTCGTATAAATTTACTTTTTGAAGTAAGTAGTTTACAGTTTCAGTTCTTTCTTTTTTATTGGTTATTCCTTTTAAAATAGCCATATGATCTAGTAAATCTTCTGCGGTAATTTTGGGGTACACACCAAATTCTTGAGGTAAATAACCTAAAACCCTTCTTAATTGTTCTGGTTCATTAATAATGTCCGTTCCATTTAAAGTAATAGTACCATTGTCTGGTACTTGTAATGTTGCAAGCGTACGCATTAGTGATGATTTACCTGCACCATTAGGACCTAAAAGGCCAAACATTCCACTGTTAATTTCTAGTGATAAGTTATCAAGAGCTTTCACTCCATTAGGATAGGTTTTAGTTAGATTTTCGATGATTAAATTTGACATAGAGTTCTATATATTTAATAATAAAGTCTGTTGATAGATTTTTTGAGAGAAGTAAATATAATAAGGTTTTTGAATTACTGACAATCAATCAGTTATTTATTGGATCTAAATTAAGATTATTTAAATCTCTGAAATTAATCTTCAAGACTGTTTTTTTAACGGATGTATAATTGTATATTCATAGAAAAGCCACACGTAAAACTATTAATCATGAGCAGCAAATCTTTAAAATTAAATAACGGTAAAGAAATTCCAAGTATTGGTCTTGGAACTTGGAAATCTAAGCCAGGTGAAGTTTATGAAGCCGTAAAAAAAGCTATTCAGTTAGGATATAGACATATTGATTGTGCTTCTATTTATGGTAATGAACCAGAAGTAGGAAGTGCAATTAAAGAATGTATAGGTGAAGGAATTGTAAATAGAGAAGATTTATTTATCACTTCTAAGTTATGGAATGATGCACATTTAGCGGCAGATGTTCCTAAAGCATTAAATAAAACATTAGAAGATCTTAAATTAAATTATTTAGACCTTTATCTAATTCATTGGCCTGTTGCTTACAAACCGGGCATCACTTTTACACAAAAAAGAGAAGAGTTTCTTACTGCAGAAGAGGCTCCAATTTTAGAAACGTGGGGTGCTATGGAGAAGTTAGTTGATGAGGGTAAAGTGTTATCAATAGGAGTGTCGAATTTTAGTATCAGAAATTTAGAAACAATTCTTACTAATGCTAGAATCCAGCCTGTAATTAATCAGATAGAAATGCATCCGTTAAACCAGCAAAGAACAATGATGGAATATGCAGATGTACACAATATAATTTTAACAGCTTATTCTCCCTTAGGAACTAAAGATAGTTTGGCTGTAAAAGATGGAGTTCACCCTCCTGTTTTATTAGAGAATGAATTGCTTATTGAAATTGCTGAGAAACATAACGCTACACCAGCTCAAATAATGTTAGCATGGGCCAACCGTAGAGAAACTGTAGCGATCCCTAAATCTGTTCATGAAGAGAGATTAAAACAAAATTTAGATTCTTTATCTATTGCTTTAACTCCTTGGGATCTGAGAGAAATTTCTAGATTAAACGAGAAATATCGTTTCTCTGATGGAGATCCTTTTACATCTGGAGGAAGCCCTTATACGAAAGAATATCTTTGGGATTAACTTTTAAAGAATATTAATATTGAAAACCATAACTGTAAAAGGTTATGGTTTTTTTTGTTTTTAATGTGTTGATTTTTAAATGTTTGTGATTATCTGTGAATTTTATTTTCTCTTTTTTGTAAGAAAATCATCGTTATGTCTATTAACTAATCAAACAGTTTAAAGAAAAGTATTTGACGTCAACTTACTCTTCAGCTTTTAAATTACTTGATCTAACTATTATGAATATCTTACAAAATATCTCATCTGCATTTATTTATAATTCAAAAAAGTCTGAAATAGTTGATTCATCATTGGGTGTATTAGAATTTAGAGATTTAGTGAATACCATTGCTAAAAAGTACGGTTTACTTATTTACTCAAATGGTTTAACTTCTTATCGCTTGCTCTTTACAGGCTCTTCTTTTATTTTTTCATCAAAATATGAGAAATTGTTAGCAGCAAATACTTTTATTGATATTGAGCTATCGTATAACGGTCAGGTTAAAATTACATCTCAAGAAAAACTGATTTCTCCGTTGGCATCAGAAAGAAAGAATTTTGACCGTGTTATAGAAACTAGGTTAATTATTTTTATGTCATTTTTAAATACAGAACTAAAATCTCAAACTAACTAATACTATGAAAAGTGAATGGACAATAACATATCAAACCTCAGAAATCAAGGTTGTTAATACTTGGTTTAATGGAGAATTTCTGTTTGTGAATGATGAATTACAAGATCGTACATTCGGACTGTATCAGTCAGCTTTATCAGGACATTTAATCAACAGTAAAGGAGAAAGAGAAACGATTAAAATACGTCTTGGAGGAGCTTTCAAAATCCATTGCTATATTTTTATTGATGACAAATTTATATCGATGAAATAAGTAATTCAATAAGCATTATTCTAAAACCAATCATTTATGTCGATAGAATTTTACGAGGAATATATCGAAAGTAATAAAGCGATTATCTATAAAATTTGTCGAGCTTATACCCATTCAAAATTAGAATTTGATGATTATTTTCAAGAGGTGTGTTTACAACTTTGGAAATCAAAAGAAGCCTATAATCATCAATCTAAATTATCTACATGGGTATATAGAGTGACATTAAATACTTGTCTTTCGATTATAAAATCAGAAAAAAGAGAAGTAGATACTGTAGAAATTAATGAAAGTTTTGATCATCATTCTGATTTAGAAGATACAGAAGCCCAAGAAAGGTTAAATACCTTATATATGGGAATTAGACAATTGAAAAAAGCAGATCGTGCCATAATCGTCTTGTATTTAGAAGATAAAAGTTACCAAGAAATAGCAGAAATTATAGGTATTTCTATGAGTAATGTTGGTGTTAAAATCAACAGAATAAAACAACAATTAAAAGAAAGTATAGTATGGAAGAGTTTGATTTAAAAGATGTTTGGAGTACAGGACATCAATCTACTCCAAACTTGAAACCTGTGGATGAAGCGGCAAAAGCGAACCGTAAAAAATCGTTGAATATTGTTGATACAATTGTAACTAAAACAAAGATAGATTGGTTTTTTTCAGGAGTAATCTGTATGATTATAGGTGTTTGCGTTATTTTATTTGAAGGTAATTTGACAGTTTATGTTGCATTTATTTTACCATTTTTATTTTATTTTATTGACTCTGTTAGGAGGCTTCAAGTAATAAAATCATTTGATAACTTGAATACTTTAGAGTACTTAAAAAGAGTAGATAAATACATCTATAAAAGTAATGAACAGCAGATAAAAATAATCATTTTTGTAATAGCACCTTATTCTTTAATTTTAGGCTATTTTTTTGGTTTTAAAATTGGTGTTGAAGATAAAGGGGGACATTGGACTGATTTCTTTGAAATAACGGAAGGTTCATTAAAAAGGATAATGATATCAATTGTAATGTTATCGCTAATATTTTGGGGAACAACTAAAGTAGCACCAAAATTTTTAAAAAATGGGATTAATATAATTTACGGAAAACAGTTGAAAGAAATCAAAGAAATGATTTCAACTTTAGAAGAAGAGGTATAGTAAATCAAAAAAGGTCTTAGAGTAATTTCTAAGACCTTTTTTGTTATTTATTTCTTACGGAATTTTCGTTTTAAACGACCTCTATTTACAGGTTTTGTTTTCTTAGGTCCCCTATGTACTTTCTTAGTCTGATTTTCTGGGTTATTAATTCCAACTTTTACATGGAAAGCACCACCACCATCATCATTATTAACCTTTTTGGTTTGAAGGTAATTTTTATCAGATAATTTAGGTTTTTCTTCTTCAGAAAAAATAGTAGATATAGGAACTTCTTCAGGCATTTGCTCTAAAGGAATAGGATTATTCATTAATTCCTCTATCATCATTTGGTATTCCTGCTCTGCTTCATTAATAAAAGTGATAGCAATACCTTTTTCATCAGCTCTACCTGTTCTACCTATACGGTGAATATATTCTTCAGGAACTTCAGGAGTATCAAAATTTATAATATGAGTGATACCCTTGATGTCTAAACCACGTGCAATAATATCTGTAGCTACTAAAATCTTTGAAGTACCTTTTTCAAAATTTTCAATTGCTCTAAATCTAAAGTTCTGAGATTTGTTAGAGTGGATAATTCCCGTTTGTTCAGGATATTTTTTATCAATAGTTTCGTGTAATCTATCTGCAAGTTTTTTATTTCTTACAAAAATCAACACTTTCTCCATGTCAGGTTCATTTGCTAAAAGGTGTTCTAACATATTTACTTTTGTAAAAAAGTTAGGAACGTGGTATGCACGTTGTATTACCTTTTCAGCTGGAGTACCCGTTCGAGCAATTTCAACCTTCTCTGGTTTATTAAAGAAAGTAGTTATTATTTCTTCAACATCTTTAGTAAGCGTTGCTGAAAACATAATATTTTGTCGGCGTGGAGGGAGTAAATCCATCATTCTTGTTAGTTGAGGTCTAAAACCTAGATCTAACATTTCGTCAACTTCATCAATAACAAATTTCTGTATTGTTTTAAATTTCAACACACCAGAAAGTGCTAAATCATAAACTCTACCAGGTGTACCGACTACAATGTCTACACCTTCATGAATTTTTTGTTTTTGTGTATTAATGTTTGTACCTCCATAAACACCAATAGTTCTAATAGATAAGTATTTAGATAAAACGGTAATTTCATCTACAACTTGTGCTACTAACTCTCTAGTAGGAACCACGATTAAAATTCGGGGGTCATCCTGCTTAGAGAATTTTAAATTTTGAAGTATTGGCAATAGGTAAGCCATTGTTTTACCTGTACCTGTTTGCGCAATACCAATCATATCTTTACCTGAAGCAATAACAGGGAATGCTTCTTCTTGAATAGGAGTAACATTAACGTACTCAATATCACGAATTGCATTTTGTAAAAAATTGCTCAGTTTTAATTCTTCAAACGTCACTGTATTTGTATTTAAGTGTTCGCTACAAAGGTAATCGGAAGTTCAAAAAAAGATGCAAAAAAGCAGAGATATATAACAGACATTGACAGACTTATCAGAATTATTGTAAATTACAGCTAATTATATGTATTTAATATAGAGCAAATTACTACAACATCAATTGCAGATTAAGAAAATTCTTTGATGCAATTCTATACTCTCGATCTATGACTAAGCAAAGTATTTTACTATCATGTATCCTATTAATAGGAAATTCTATCTATGGACAAGGAATTGTTTTCTCTGATATTAATTGGAATAAAGCAATTGAGAATGCAAAATTGACAGATAAAAATATTTATGTAAATATTGTATCTGATTGGTGTACATCTTGCGGAGAACTTAATGAAAGTATTTTTAAAGATGAGCAAGTAAGTGAATTTTATAACGGACATTTTATTAATTTATCTGTAGATGCTGAAAGTGATTTGGGGCGTCAATTTATTCAGGATTATAATATTCGATCTTTTCCTGCTCATGTGTATTTTTATGCGAATGGGCATGCAGTACATATGGCATATGGTAAAGTTCCACCCAAAGTTTTTAATCAAATAGGAGAAGCTGCTTTAAATCCAACAAGCCAACTTTTTACATTAGAAACCAAGTTTAAATCTGGCAAAGATTTGTCTGTAGAGGAATATTTAAATTATTGCATAGCTACCATTAGCATTAGAAAGCCAGATTATTATGCGTGCGAAAAGTTTATCTCTTTATTAAATAAGGAAGCACTTTCTAATCAAGATGTAATTACAGTAGTAAGTCAGACTTTGTATAATTCTACAGTAACGTCTATTGCTTTTAAGTTTTTCATAGAGAACCAATCAGAAATTTCATCAAGAATAGACGCCAATGAGTTAATTAAAATTTACAATCAAATTGCAAAAAATACATTGTCATTGGCTATAAAAAATAAAGGGCAAGCCAATTATGAAGAATATCTAGCAACAATTACTAAATACTTTCCTAAGGAATTGGCACTTCAAAATAATTTTATTTATGCTCCAAGGTATTACTTGTCAATAGGAGATACTGATAAGGCTTTTATGATGGTTGATGAGAATTTTTCTCATGTAAAAATTATAAAAAATAGTGATATTATTCAAAAATGTAATGATTGGGCATGGTATTTCTATGAAAACTCAGAAAATGCGTCTCAATTGAGTACTGCCTTAAAATGGGTTGATTATGGTATATCCATAAATAACTCTTATGACTTTATTGACACTAAAGCTCATTTATATTACAAATTAGGTAGGATGGACGAAGCCGAAGAATTAGCAACGCAAGTGCTTCAGCATTACAAGTCAATTGATAAAGACACAACTAACATTACTGCACTTTTGGCAAAAGTAAAAATTAATTAATTTATCAGTTCAATAATGGAAAAACTAGTATCAACAGAACAGGAATTAAAATTCCCTATTGGAGAATTTCAACTACCATCAAATATTTCAGACAACCAACTCCAACTTTGGATACACGAGATTAAGATATTTCCCCAACGTCTTATTAAAATAGTGAATGGTTTATCTGAACAAGAATTGAATTATAAATACAGACCTGGTGGGTGGACTATTAAACAAGTTGTACATCATTGTGCCGATAGCCACATGAATAGCTATATGCGTTTTAAATTAGCTCTTACAGAAGATACTCCGGCTATTCGACCTTACTATGAAGACCGTTGGGCTGAATTACATGATAGTAATGATGAAGACGTGTCAGATGCTTTAAATTTTCTTACTTATTTACATAAAAGATGGATTCGCTTATTGGAAGGTTTATCATCTGAAGAATTAAATAGAGCATTCTTTCACCCTGAAAATCAAAAACACACATCTTTAAAAGAAAATATTGGAATTTATGCATGGCACGGTTGCCATCATATTGCTCATATTAAGAAAGCAATTGAACGCAAAGGACAGTTTTAATAGATATGCAAAGCAGAATAGCATCTTCGGAAGATTATAAAAAAATTGCTCTCCTTTTTGATCAATATAGAATTTTTTATCAACAAAAAAGTAATTTAAAGGGAGCTGAGGAGTTTATTAAAAACCGATTAGAAAATAATGAATCGGTAATTTTTATTGTTGAAGATACTAGCCATAAAATGGTTGGTTTTGTACAACTGTATCCACTTTTTTCGTCTACTAGGTTACAACGTTTGTGGTTACTTAATGATCTTTATGTAGAGGAAACAGCAAGAGGTAATGGGTGTTCTCTTTTACTAATTAACGAAGCTAAAAAACATGCTGTAGCAACCAATTCAGCAGGCTTAATATTAGAAACGGAAAAAGTAAATGAAATAGGAAATAATCTTTATCCAAGAACAGGTTTTCAGCTTGATAATGAACATAATTATTATGCTTGGGAACCAACTAAAGTTTAACTTAAAACACTATTAGTTGCACGTTTACATAATGTTATTTATTTTGCTCTATCTATTTTAAATAACGACTAATTAAATAATTATTATTGCTACTAATGACTAACATTGATAACTGGGATACCTCATTATTTGAGAGCAAACATGCATTTGTTTTCGATTATGGTGAAGATGTAGTTCGTTTACTTCAACCCAAACAAGAAGAAAGAATCTTAGACTTAGGCTGTGGATCTGGTCAGCTTACCAATTTGATCAGTAAATCTGTAAAAGAAGTAATAGGCATAGATTCTTCGATCGAAATGATAGAGCAGGCAAAACAAAATTACCCTTCAATTAATTTTTATCAAAAAGATGCAACTGCTTTTAAATTTTATCAAAAATTTGATGCAATTTTCTCAAATGCTACTCTACATTGGATTAAAGATTATCATTTCTGTATTCAATCTATGTACTCCAATTTAAAAGAAGGAGGTAGAATTGTAGTAGAATTTGGAGGAAAAGGTAACATTGAAAAAATAGAAAAAGCACTCAAAAAAATATTGTTGAAGTATGGTTATATAGACCAATCTGAGTTTGAACAATGGTTTTTCCCTTCAATAGGTGAATACAGTTTAGCGTTAGAAAAAGTGGGTTTTAAAGTTACTTTTGCAGAGCATTTTGATAGACCAACAAAATTAGAAGATACAGAAAGTGGTATAAAAGATTTACTTAAAATGTTTGGTAAAAACTTTCTTATTGGAGTTTTGGAAACGGATGTAGATTTAATTTTGGAAGAAGTACAAGAATCATTAAGAGAAGATTTGTTTATTGATAATGAGTGGTTTGCAGATTATAAAAGAATAAGAATTGTAGCTACTAAAGAAGTAGTATAAATCCCATTAGATAGTAAATTTCAATACATAAAATAGTTGCTTTTTTGTAATTTTGATAGTAATTTCTAAGATCACTACCCCTAAAAGGTATTTGATTTTCGTTTTTATTCTGTTAAACTATTTTATGTTTTTTATTCGATTTATCTCAAGGCTCCCCTTTCCTTTAGTATATCTATTATCAAATTGTATTGCTTTTGTAATGGGTACTTTTATGCGTTACAGAAGAAGTGTTATAATGGAAAATTTAAGTATCTGTTTTCCTGAAAAATCACTTTTAGAAAAATACGTCATACAGAAAAAATTCTATAGAAATTTAGCCGATGTTGGTTTAGAAACAATTAAAAGTATGACAATGTCTGTAACAGACATGAAGAAAAGAGTGCGTATTAAAAATTTAGAGTTACTTAAAAGTTATATTGATAAAGAACAACCCTTAATATTATTGACAGGTCATATTTGTAATTGGGAATGGCAATTAGCAGGTATTGCTTCTCATTTAAACATTCCTATTGGTGCTGTTTATAAACCTTTAGCCAGTGAATTTTCTGAGAAAATGATGCAAGAAATTCGTGCAAGGTTTGGTGGTTATCCTGTTCCGATGGCAAACACAATGAGAGAGATTTTGATTCGAAAGAAGAAAGGAGATATGTTTTTCTTTGGACTAGTAGCAGATCAATCTCCACCAGGATATGATAAAAAGAAAGAATGGGTAGATTTTTTTGGTAGAGAAAGTGCCTTTTTTGCTGGACCTGAAAAGATCACTGAATATATGAACTTCCCTGTGGTTTACTCTAAAATTACAAGACAAAAAAGAGGATATTATGATATAGAAATAATACCTGTTTTTGATGGAAATAGATATCAAAAAGGAACACATCAGATATTAAATAAGTTTGCATCTCTTTTAGAAGATAACATTAAAATAGCACCATCAAATTGGTTATGGTCACATAAAAGATGGAAGTATTCGAAGAACGATTAATACATAAAAAAAGAAAGCTCAACTAAAATAAATTAGCTGAGCTTTTTTAGTATGAAAGTTAAGTTTATCAAGTAATAAATTGAATTAGTGTATATATTTTTAAAATTGACTATTGGCATTTTTGATGGAGTCACCAATAGCTATTAATTTATTTTTTGCTGTTGTTTGTTCTGTAGTCATTGTTCTCCTTATGTAATTTATACTTTCATAAGGGTCATCAGATAAATCAAAGAATTTTTCATTTCCTTGTTCTGTGAGCATGTATTTATGTGTACCATCAAAAACAGTATAACCATTTGTAGTTTCAGAATAATTAAAGCTTCTTCCTGAAGGAGAATCATTTATAAGGTTCTGATAAAATGATTGACTATCATGAATGGATGTTGTTGATACGCCTGCTATGTTTCCAATAGTTGTGAAGAGGTCTGTAACGTTATGCATTCCGTTGTCAGTGCCAATTCTTATAGAAGGACCTGAAATGAAAAATGGAGTGTTAATTCCACCTTCATGCAAACTGCCTTTTACTTGACCTTGTTGATAAGGAGTTTGAACAACTTTAGTATCTACACCATTATCTCCTAGTATAATTATTACTGTATTTTCAAGATCTGGCACAGAAGCCAATAACCTCGAAAGCTCTGTATCTAATGCTTCTATACTTGCTAAATAATAAGGAAGGGGATTTGCGTCTATTGTACTTTGATTATCAGTTAATGTACCTTGATAATGCAAATTAGTTGGCGGAACGTGAAATGGAGTATGAGGAGCAGTGTAGGCAAGCCATAGAAACCACGGTTGTTCTTGTTCATCAATCCAATCAATAGCTATATCTGTAAACATAGATGTAATATATGTATCTTCCATAGCAGTTGTTGTTTCGCCATCAGATAATTCCCAGTCATAATAACTACTTGTTCCCCCTTCCATCGTTCCAGAATAATAACCTACCCCATAGTTTAAAGGGCTCTCCATATTTCTTAAACCAGATAAGTGCCATTTTCCAATTAATGCAGTACTATATGTATCATTCGTATTGTTTCTTATATATTGATGAAGACTTGTTTCTGACGATGATAATACCTCACTTACTGCCATTACACCATTATTTGAAGGGTATTTACCTGTAATTAAAGAGGCTCTTGTTGGTGAACAAGCAGGGTTTACCCACATATTATTAAATATTAAACCAGAATTAGCGATAGAATCTAGTGTAGGCGTATTTGCATAGGTTACCCCTTCAGAATAGGTGCTTAATGCATCTTTTCCAATGTCATCAATGAGTACTAATAAAATATTTGGATTGGAATGAATAACAACGTCTTCTTCGTTTTCATTGGTAACAGAATCTTCTATAACGAGGTCATCTTCCACATCTTCAATAATTTCGGTGAGATTATCTTCCACTTTTTGTGTACAAGATGTAAAAAGCAAGGAAAGGATAATAAGTAATCTTATAATAGCCATAGTCTGTAAGTAAAAATAGAATGTATATATCTTAGTAAAGAGTTGATACTGCAGTTTGTAACCAATTTTAATCAAAAAAAATAAAATAGGTTATTGAATTAGTGTAATTTACCTAAAAGTAGGTATTGAAAAGGTAATAAACGAATGGTTATATTTGTTCATCAATCAAAGAAATTAATTCCTTACCCACCCAAGAACAAGTGATGCACTTAAAGAGTATCACTTTTTCTTTTGAATAATCTAAAAAATCTTCACAATAAACGTTTCTCAAATTCATTTTCAGTACGTTAACAGTTTTATTCTGTGTACATTTGTAAAAAATTACAATGATAATGAAAGCAACAAAAGATAAAGTAGTCACTTTAGTATATAAATTGACGAGCGAAAATGCGGAAGGTGAACTTTTACAACACGTAGAAAAAGAAGAAGCATTTGACTTTTTATTCGGACATATGGACGTTCTTCCTGAGTTTGAAGCACAATTAGAAGGAAAAGAAGCAGGATATAAATTCTCTTTTGGAATTTCTAAAGATGATGCTTACGGAGAAACTCAAGAGCAAGCAGTTATTAAGATTCCTAAGGAAGTTTTTAATATTGAAGATAAAGTTGAACAAGACCAATTATTACAAGTTGGTAACGTTTTACCAATGGTAGGTCCTGATGAAATGCCAATGGAAGGTGAAGTAAAAGAAGTACATGAAGACCATGTAGTAATGGACTTTAACCACCCATTAGCTGGTGTGAACTTATATTTTACAGGAGAAATTCTTGACGTAAGAGATGCTACTAAAGAAGAACTAGAAGAAGCTATTAATGCAGAAAATGCAGATGGCATCGAAGGTTTAGATTTATAGTAAATCGAATACATCAAATAATATAATAACAAAGCTTTCTACCGATGAATTTATTGGAGGGGAGCTTTGTTTTTCTTATGAATCTATTTGTTAGAAAGGGAATTCTTTTTCTGATTAAAAGTTGAATAACATGGGAGAATTAAAAATTACAAATGGACTTGTTGTTTCTATGACGTACCGATTGTACGAAAATGATGCAAATGGCAAGTTTATCGAAGAAGCACCAAAAGAAGATCCATTTTTATTCTTTGTAGGTGCAGGTGGTGTTTTACCTAAGTTTGAGGCTGCTCTATTAGGTAAGAAAGAAGGAGACAAGTTTCAATTAGCGCTCCAAGCAAATGATGCTTATGGACAAGTAGTTGAAGATTACAGAAATGTAAAAGTAGATAAAAATGCTTTTGGATTTGCTGATAAAGAAGAAGAAGAAGCGATGTTACAGATAGGACATATTCTTTCTGTTGCAGATCAAGATGGCGATGTATATGATGGCTTGATTACTAGTATTGGTAAAAAAGATGTTACTATGGATTTAAATCATGATTTAGCAGGTAAAAATCTGTTTTTTGATGGAGAAATTATCGAAGTTCGTGAACCAACAAAAGAAGAAGAAGATTTTGATGGTGAAGGAGTTGAAATCATGCCTTCAAAATAATTATGGACGGAAAGAAAAGAAGTAATATCAAAATAGGCGGTCATGTAAATATCGTCTTAAAAGAAGATCAACGTACAGGAGATCTTACAGAAGGTTTTGTAGAAAAAATACTTACAAAATCTCCTAACCACCCTCACGGTATCAAAGTGCGTTTAGAAACTGGAGAAGTTGGCAGGGTAAAAGAAATTTTGGAAGACGGAGAATTTTAATTTTGTCTCCAAAGATGCGAAAGAACTATGAAGTTTGAAAAGTATAATATCTCTGTAAGTTTAAAGAAAAGCTTAGCAGAAAAAGGGTTTAAAAAACCTACAGATATTCAGTTTAAATCTATTCCTCCTATTTTAAAAGGAGAAGATGTTTTGGCTATTGCGCAAACAGGTACTGGTAAAACAGCAGCGTTTGCTATTCCGATAATGGAAACGTTGTTGAAGAAACCTTATAAAGGAAAGAATAAAAAAAATATTCGTTGCCTTGTTATGGCACCTACCCGTGAGTTGGCTATTCAAATAACAGAGGTGTTTAAATCTTTGGGGCAATATACAAAGCTAAATATTCTTTGTATTTATGGTGGAGTTGAACAAGAGTCTCAGATTAAGCAATTAAACGATGGCGTAGATATATTGATAGCTACACCTGGTAGAATGTTTGATTTAAACCATCAAGGTCATGTTGATTTGAGTAAAACAGAAATTCTAGTTTTAGATGAGGCTGACCATATGTTGGAAAAGGGATTTTTGAAAGATATCAAAGATGTAATTCGACTACTTCCTAAATACCGTCAAACACTATTTTTCTCAGCAACTATTGATGAGGCAATTAAAAAATTAGCTTATTCATTGGTTAGAAATGCAATTCGTATTCAAATTTCACCAAAAGATCCCGTCTCTAAAAATGTTAGACATGGCGTTGGTTTTGTTGATATGGACGATAAGCGTTTCTTTTTAGAGAAAATTGCAAAAGAACATCCAGATGAAAAAATACTAGTTTTTGTTCGTACCCAAGTACGTGCTGAACGTGTATTTAAAGCTATGGAAAGAGTAGACTTGAAAACAGTTACTATCCATGGTGGAAAAGATCAAAAAGAGCGTGCAGAAGCAATGCGTTTGTATAAAACAGGAGAAGTAAAAATACTTATTGCTACAGATGTTTCTGCTAGAGGTATTGATATCCCAAATGTACAATACGTAATTAATTATGATATGCCTGATGTTCCTGAAAACTATGTACACCGTGTTGGACGTACTGGTAGAGGAGTAGAAAAAGGTGATGCAATATCATTCTGTTCTGATGGTGAAAAAGAACTCCTTCAAGAAATTGAAGAGTTTATGGATAAAAAGATTGCTGTTGTAGAAATAGCTAGAGGAGATTATGCAAATATTGTTGGCTTCTCTGAACAAAAATCTACGGATTGGAAAACAGTAATGAAAGAGATTGCCCACGACAAAGAAGAGTATAAGAAAATCAAGAGTAAGGCAGTCAGAAAGAAAGCAAAGAAAAAAGCTAAGAAAAAATAATATTTAGTTTTTCAAAAAATAGAAAAGGGATATTCATTGTTGTGAATATCCCTTTTTGTATACTTATAATTTACTCTTTATACTTTTATATAAGTAGTAAACAATTACAAAATTTAAGAGGACTTTCATGTTTTTACCAAACATTTTACCAAATGCTATACCTTGTTCATAGGGAGAAAGATAAATAATAGAATTACTTGTAAGACATACTGCTATAACTGACGCAACTAATAGTAATAGTAGTAATATGGCTATTTGTTGTTTTGGTAATTTTGGAACATTAATTTTTAAATTCATAAGGCAATTAGTTTAGCTTTTAAAAGAGAGTAGTTTTTTACTTTTCAAAAATAGAAATAGAATAGATGAAATGCAAGTGTTTGATAATTAACGTATTAAAAAAGGCTACCTCATGTTATCATGAAATAGCCTTCTAAATATAATAAGATCTAATTGCTTAGATATCTTTTAAAACTAAAATTTCTGGAATATTACGACCAAATCCATCGTAATCTAATCCGTAACCTACAACAAATTTTGGATCAATTTCAAATCCAACATAATCAATAGTCATTGGTATTTTTAATGCCTCAGGCTTAAATAATAAAGAAACTACTTTTACAGAAGCAGGTTCCATAACCTCAAGGTCTTTTATTAAAGCTTGCATTGTACGTCCTGTATCAACAATATCTTCAATAATTACAATGTGTTTATCTTTAACAGCTTGAGCATTAAAGCCAATCAATTGTTTTACTTTACCAGTACTTTCAGTACCCTCGTAAGATGCATATTTTACAAAAGATAGATCCATAGGAAGATCAATTTCTTTTACTAAGTCTGATGCGAACATGAAAGAACCATTCAAAACGCTAATCATAAGAACATCTTTACCTTGATATTCTTTAGTAATTTCAGCTCCTAATTGACGATTACGTTCTGCTATTTGCTCTTTACCAATAAAAGGAACAAATTCTTTATCTAATACTTTAGTGACTTTAGCCATGAGTGTATCTATGAGACAATTTTTTATCCTTACCCAACTCGAGTATGAAATTTAAAGAACAAATATAATACACCAATTTTGATTTTAATTGTGAGTATTTCCTAAATAACTAGATTATTAGAAGTCTTTTGGAAAATTCAATGTTTTAAGGCAATTTTATATATACATTTTATTCGAAATAATAGTAAACCCTTAGCAAAACTTATTATGTCTGATCAAGAGAAAACAGGTTTCTTCGCAAATTTTGTAAATAACATAGAGGATTATATTAATAATCTAGTTACACTAGAAATTAAAACTGTAGTGGGCGACTTTAAATTAGAAGGAGATGAAAATAAAGTAGTACCAAAAGGGAAGTCGGATTTTAAAATAATGAATAGTGAAATTCACCTTTTAAAAGGAGATATCACTTCTTATGTAAGTAATGATTTAATTCAAGATCGTTATGCATGGGTTAGAGAGTACCATGCTCAAAAAGAAGCACACGGACACAAAATTATTGCTGATAATATTAAAGCAGTTTATAGTCTATTTGAGCTTTATAATCAGACAAAAGCTGTTGAAGTTCCAGAAAATAGTAACTTCTCTACAGCTGCTGTAGGTACAACTTCTGTTCAACCTGTACTAAATTCTTCAGATTCTTTTGATCCTTCAATTGTAGCTGGAGAAACTTCTGCAGCAGAAACATTTGAAAACACAGCTTTTGATCCTTCAGCAACAGCTGCTAAAGTAGATACTGAGGCTCCTGCAATAGACTTTGATTCACCTGCAGATGGTTCTGATAAGAAAGAAGAACCAAGTTCATAAAAACAAGGAGATCATTTTATCTTAACTAACCAAGACACAACTTATGGAGCAATCCTTAAAATCATTAGCTAGTGAACTATTAACGCTAGAAGTCAATACTATTTTAAAAGAGAATACGACAGGAGCAAAAATGCCTGTAAACAAACGTATGGCACTTAGAGATATTATTGAAAGGTACAAACAAACATTAGTAGAGTACGGGGTATGTGAAATAGCAAAAGGTAACCCTCCATCTAAAGATGGATCGGGAAAGCCAAAGTTTTTATTACGTTTTAAGGGAGCAGGAGAATACTCTTTTTATGAGGTGAAGAGAGCAGCGCATCAAGGTAAGCAATATTACGAAAGTCTGTTACCAAAAATGCAAACGGAAGAACAGTTGGTGCAGTTAAAGGAACGCATTCAACTGCTTTATAGAATTGAAAGACAAAGCTCAAATTTTATAGGTATGTTCAAGTTAGAACGTACTAAGATGAAAATTGATGAGCATCAAGGGTTAGCTGGTTATGATAACGAGTTTAAGGCACCGGATAATATTGGTGAATATGATCCATATCCTTCTCAAATGGGGTCTATTAAATGGAATAATGACATCCTTTTACATGAGATGAACACGGTTCAGCCTTTAGATTTTGATTCTGAGCAAATTACTCAAATTAGAAAAGCCTGGGAATTAGGTACACAGCAAGTTTTGTTACAAACAGTTGTTCAAATAGATGGTGATATCACTTCTTATTTAACACCCAAGTTTGTTAAATTACCTGATACTTTAAGAGACATGGTGATGAATTTTCATCAATCTTCTACAAATGAAGCAACTTCACATTGGAGTTCATTCTTTAAAGTGATATCAGATTTAACTGGTAAGGCATTTTCTTCTGTATTTGGAGGAAATAAACAAGCTTAGTATGATTAGCGAAGCATCATTTAGAAATAAATTGAAAGAGCTTTATACAGCTAAAACCTCTGCTGAACTATTAATAAAAACGTTTAGAGATGGTGGAATAGAAGTGATTACACCGTTAATATTGGTAGATGGTTCAGAACATCAGTTAAAAACAATAATTCAACTTGATGCGGATATAATAAATTACATTCCAGACCTTTCAGATACTGTATTAATACTTAATGCGAGTAAATTAAAAAGAGCATTAAGAAGGCATTGGTATGAAGTTGAATATTGTTTTTTCCAATTACAAACTAATCAGTCTTTTTGGAATGCATTATCCGATGCACTAGTAGTATTTATAAATGCATGTGTTTTAATTTATGCAATTGATATAGCTGACGTAGTACAATCAATTATTTCTTTAGGTTTTGCAAGTATTTCAGTCTCTTTGAGGAGGAAGATTCAAGAATATTTATCTCCATATTTAATTAGGCTAGGTTTTAAACTCTATAAACTAGGACAGAAATTTTCTTCAAAATGGATTAATGCAAAGAAAAAAGAAATGGTAAATAGTATAAAATAATTTTTGATTTAGCGCTTACACTTACAATAAAGAATCTAGCACAACTAATTCGTCTGAATCTTCAACACTTTCTAATGAAAAGAAGCCATGAGACAGGTCGCCAGCACTACTAATAAAATTTGATGGAGGGTTCTCAACGGTGTTGTTTGTTCCAGATACATCAATGATATTATTTAGTGTAACATAATACTCGTAGGTTTTATCTTGGATAGATTTAAAATGAACTTGAAGTGTATCTTGAAGTAAAAATGAGGTCTGTGTATATTCTATATGTACTGATTTGCCATCTACACCAATATCACTAAATAAAGGTATTTTTGATGTATTCAGCTCTCTAAATTCACCTTTTGATTTCCTACTAACTCTCCAACTATAAAAGTTCCTAACTTTTTCTGGATCAGTAAAATATATGCGTAATAAATAATCTGTAGGTGAGTTGTCTTTTTTTACAAAACGAATAGAATCAATCAAGACCTTACTAGGCATTTTCATTTCGGCTTGGTAAATAGTATCTTCTTCAGATAAATCTCCCGGTAGATAAACAAAAAAATCGTATGTATCTCCACTTACTAATTTCATATCAGAAGGAGCAGTGTAAATAGATCCTGTACCATTGGTTCTAAACCAGGTGAAATTAAAACTTTCGGAAGAATTTTGTTTGTCAAGAACAATAGAGGCATTTTCTATTGATGGGAAAAGTTCATTTGTATTAAAAGATAAACTTTTTGAAAGTATTACTCTTGATGTAAACTCACTAGTAGATACATTAGCATCTATAGTAGTTCTTGGATCCCCATCTGGTAATTTTAATACAATAGGTTCTTCACAAGCATAAAATGTAACAAGGAATAGTATGTAAAAAATAAAATACTTGTTCATTTCCTTAAAATTTGAAATTATAACTAAACGAAGGTAAGATACTAAATAAATAGACTTTTACAGCTTCTAATTCTTCTGGGTTTGATTGACTGGAACGAAAAATATAGGAATACGTATTTTTCCTAGCGTAGATATTATAAATAGAGAAGTTAAAACTACTTTCGTTTTTCTTTCCTTTGGTCATCATTCGATAGAAAGTAAGTGAGATATCTAAATGATGCGTGCTAGGAAGCCTTGAACTATTTTTATCGCCATATAATGGAATTAAAAATCCATCTTTATAATATTTACCAATCGGAGCAGTATATGGACGTCCAGAAGCATAATTCCACACTGCAGAAAACTGTAGTTGTGGGGTAATTTGGAACGATGTAAGTACATTAAAAACATGTCTTTGATCTTGATTTGTTGGATACCAAGTTGCATTATTAATGTCATCAAACATATTAAAAGAGAAACTATAAGTATAAGCTAAAGACCCTGTTAATTTCCCCTTTCTTTTCCTGAAAATTGATTCAATACCGTAGCTCCTTCCTTCTCCAGAAATTACATCTGTTTCAATTTGATCCGTAACTACATACCTACCATTAGGTTTAAATTCTAAAACGTTATGAGAAGTTTTGTAATAAGAATCTATAGAAAAATCATACTTCTTATCTTTGAAATCTATTAAGTAGCCCATAGATATCTGGTTATTTATCAAAGGAGCTATATACTTGTCAGATGGAATCCAAACACCAGAATTACTTGGTAAATTAGATAGAGATAGTTCTTGAGAATATTGAGTCATTCGGTCAAAAGAAACACGAAATGATTGATTTTTAGCCATAGCAACACTAAGAGATAACCTAGGGTCTAATGTTTGGTAATTGTTATCGAATTTAATGGAGCTATTGTAAACAGTATCAATTACCTGGCTTGTAATCGATTTGGCTTCGCTTTCATAGGGGTCAACATCATAAATATATTCTCTTTCATTTTCAATATTGTCAAAACGAGAATATCTAACTCCTAAACCAATTTTTAATTTGTTATTTATATTCCATTCATAATCCATATAAGCAGAAGATTCTAATGCTCTAACCTTTTGAGGCTCTGTTGGAGTAATAATCGATACATCTTCATAAGGTGTAATACTTCCTTGATTGTAAACATGAGCAACAGTTTCAATACCAGCTTTTAATGTAATAAATGGAGAAAAATATTGCTCAATACCATACTTTATACCATAATCGTTTAACTGATAAGTTGTTCTATAACTTGTTTCTGGAACTGAGTTAACAATGTTAGATACATCGTAAATTGTATACCATAATGTTAAGTCGCTATATGTTCTTGGTGATAGGAGAGATGACCAAGATATATTTCCAGTATTATTTCCCCATTCACTAGATGAAATATTTTGAAATGAAAGGCGGTCTCTACTAAAATAAGAAGAAGCAGTTAAAGTATTGTTTTGGTTAATTTGGTATTTAAATTTAGAGCTTACATCATAAAAAAGAATTGTATTAATATCGTTGTCTTGACCGATTTGTAATAAGTCTGTATAAGGTCTTCTGCCAGAAATAATAAAAGAGGCCTTATCCTTTTTTATAGGTCCTTCTAGTGTTAAGTTGGCAGATATAGTACCAACACCACCAGAAACTCGAAAACGTTGGCTATTTCCTTCTTTTAAATGTACATCAACAACAGACGATGCACGCCCTCCATATTGAGCGGGTATACCACCTTTGTAGGTGTTTACGTTTTTTATACTTGATGTGTTGAAGATAGAATAAAAACCTAAACTGTGTGTAGCATTATAAATAGGTACATTATCTATTAAGAATAAATTTTGATCTGTAGCACCACCTCTAACAGATAATTCACTACTGCCTTCGTTTGGGCTTTTAAACCCTGGCATTAATTGTAATGATTTGATAATATCACTTTGTCCTAATACCATCGGAAGTTCATTGGTTACTTCAGGGCTTACAGCAGTAATATTACTTAGTTTTAAGTTACCCTCATAAAGTTCTGAGTTACTAGAAAGAATAACAACTTCTCTTAATTTGGTATTAAGAACATCTAAAGATACCGAAAGGTTTGTGGCATTTGTTACATCAATTAGTGTGTCCAACTCTTGAAAACCAAGCGATTTAATTTTTATTAAATATTTTCCTTTTGGAACGGAAATAGAATAAAATCCATCGAAGTTACTTACAGTACCAATTTCTAGATCTTCTAAATATATAGTTGCCCCAATAACGGTTTCATTAGATGTGATATCTCTAATAAATCCATTGATAGGATATCTAGTTAATAACCTACCTTCTTTAGAATCAAGAGGTATTCTTTTAACTACAATAATTACATCAGATCCTATGATTTTATAATCAAGAAACTTCCCTTTAAACATTGTTTTTAGAACATCGTCAACGGTAGCATTTTCGCTTTCAAAATTTACTTTTTTGACAATAGGGAGGTTATCATCACTATAAATAAAATTCAGACTACACTTCTCAGATATTAATGCAATAGCATCATGATAAGAAGTGTTTTTGAAATTAAACGCATAATGATCCGGTTTTTCTTCTTGAGTATATCCAAGCAACGATATACAGAAAAAAAACAGGGAGAATATTAATTTTTTATTTAGGTAATTGTCAGTCAAATGTTCACCTTAATCTATAAAATAAAAGTTTTTCTAAGATACAACACCTTTTCCTAAAAGAGACTCTAAAGCAACCATTCTTTCTTTCTCTTTTTGCTCTTTTTGTAAAACAACTGCTTCTGATGCTCTCACAGAACAGTCTGTAGAAGGACATCTTTCACAAGTTTCGTTTACAAATTCCATACGAACTTTTTCAGATTGCCATAATTTAGACTTCTGTTTAAAGTTGTCGTCCATTAAAAAGCCAATAGTTATACTTGTATCAATTGTTTCGTCAACTAACGGTAATGCACGGGCTACACTAATACAGAAGTACTCTTTTCCGGAGGTGATATATTTAGAAACCTGGGCATCACATAAATATTTATTTGTAGAGCCTTCTTCTCTTGTTTTTACTAAATCTTCAAAGATTTTAAGAGATATCCATCTACGGCAATAATGTTCACTCAAAACAGTGCCGTGAGGACTATGAAGACCATCTAAATGCAATTCTTTTGTTAAAGAATATCTGTTTTCTCCTGGTTTATGATCAAGACGTAAGAAGAAGATCTTATTTAAGCCAAAATGCTTAGGTAAGATACTCATCATTCTATACATAAATGTTTCTGGAGAAGTATTATGTTTTAAAATTAAATCAATAAAATGCTCACTAGAGAAGCTATTACTATTAATTATTGCATCTATATCTTGTATTAATTCTTCTTCAGGAACAAGAACAGCACCAGCAAAATAAGTAGCCATGTAATCGTTAAATAGCATGTCGAACGATTTTACCTGCATCCAAGAATAAGTATTTGAACGTTCAGATAATTTGAGTACTTGGAAGGCCGCTTCTCTTGCATAAATGAATGTACGCCTTCTTTCATTTAATTTTTTATTGATAAGAAGAGTAGGGGCTCCATCTGTACCAATTCTTAAAATTGAACGAAAAGTTTCTAATGCTTGATGTTCTGATAATTCTTCTTCATCAATTGTATAATTACAAGTTCCTTTAAGATAACGTTCTAATTGTACTTCTAAAGTTTCGTCTGATGTAAGAACGTTTGTTCTAAATTCTTTGGCAGCTATTTCAATTTCTTCAAAATAGTTATCATGAATTTCTTGATAAGACCTTAAAACAGAAAAGTAGAAATTCTCTACAGTTAAATTATAGTTTCTAGAAATTTCTACAATTGTATTTATAAAAGCAGAAAGTTTTGAAGGAGCATCTGACATTAGCTCTAACAAATTTCTAGGTTCCAAGCCAAAAACATCTAAGGGAAGTTCTTGAAGTATATTTGAGTTTAACAGTTTTGAAATTGCACCTAATTTTTTTGAAATCTTTAATGAAACAAGTTCATCATAAGTAACATTTAATGCAGAAGCAAGAGCTGTAATTTTATTACGTTTAGGATATTTCTTTCCTTTTTCTATCTCGTTTATATAAGAGACAGACATCTCAGCTTTTTTAGCTAATTCAGACAAAGATAATTCTTTCTCTTGTCTGTGCATTCTGACTTTTAATCCAAAAATGAGGCGAATATTTTCTTCTAATATCACTGGTATATATACTTTGGCGGACTTGGTTACTTAATTTCTGTTCGTGTGTATCTAAAGATACTGCTTCCAAGTTACAAGTTCAAAACTGACTCGTAAACTTGAAATAAGGTAATAATTGCAAAAGTAGGACACTTTTTGTGAAATACTGTGCTTTTTGCGAATTTTCGCTTTTAAATTATATTTCGTTTGATTAGCTTTGTGACATCAACATTAAGATACTGATTTGTTGAGCTATCAATTTCTACTTCAAGAAAGACATTACGCTAATAATCAGATATATAATTTTTCGTTTTCGAAAAAAGGCTACCTTTTCAGAGGGTAGCCTTTTTTGTTGTATTTCTATTTTAGTTAAGAAGCAAAAAATACAAACAAGCCACTTACAAAAACTAATAAACCTGCAGCCGCAATTGTTGCTGTACCGTAGGCAACTAAATCTTTAGCAATATTACCTTTTGTAGGGTTAATTATTGTACCATAATGGCGTGTTGAAAATGCTAAACGCACTCTTCTTTTCTTATCTAAAGACCATCTCACCATGTCTGTACTCATCTCCAAAACCAAATCAAAGTCTTGCCTTAGTTCTTCGTCTAAAGTAAGGTTACGTAAAAAACGCTGATTGTCGAGATGAGAAAGTTTACCTTCTAGATAATCTTCTATCATCACGATATTTTGGAATGATAATGACTCTAAGGTTTTCATGATGGTTACTGGGTAGGTATAAATGTTTTCTATGTATTAAGTTAATCTGTATCAGAGGTAATTGTTTTGAAATTATTACTTGATAAAATTAATATAAAGAAAAACAATCATACTTTATAATTTACTTGTGGCGTTCTTCTAAAATTTTAGTCACATCTTCTAAACTGTAACCTTTTGCACGTAATAGTACAATATAGTGGTAAAGTAAATCAGCAGCTTCGTTTAAGAATAACTCTTCGTTATCATCTTTAGCTTCAATAACTACTTCAACGGCTTCTTCTCCTACCTTTTGAGCAACTTTATTAATGCCCTTAGCAAACAAACTACTTGTATAAGAAGAATCAGATGGATTATCGTGTCTATCTTTAATTGTTTGTTCTAACGATTCGAGAAATTTTAGTGACATATCGTATTTTTTAGAAATTTGTTACTTACTGATTGATAAAGGTACAATTTTATCAATCAGTAAGTAATTAATTTCACAGATTAATTATGAAATTGATCCTCTAACCATAGAAGTATATGCTCTTAGAGCAACTTTAAAGTCTTCCCCGGCTTCAACTTTTTCTTTTATCCAAACAGCAGCAAATGCATGTGTAAGTTGCTCACCTTCGTCATCGCCTCCAATTTCTATTGCTGGAGTTTGCTCTTCAGATAATGCTTCTTCTGCAGCTTGTAAATCTTGTAGTGAGTAATTCTCTACAAGTTTTTTTATAATAGGTATTTTCATTATTTCAATTTTTCTATTAATTCAACAACTGCATCTTCTTTAGACATTGGTCCACCTTCTACTAATTTCCCATCTTTAAAAATGGCAAAGAAAGGTAAATTGTTTACTCCTGCTAAAGCTCTAGCATTTGGGCTCTCTTCTGCGTCAATATCTAAAAATGCAATTCCTTCAAAACGTTCATCGTTAGCTAAACGCTTGTATTTAGGTTTAAATAATCTACAGCTGCCACACCATCCTGCAAAATATTTTACAACAACTTTATCGTTAGACTTTAATAACTCTTCGAAGTTGCTATCGTTTGCATCAATTACTGCCATGTGTTTTTAATTTTGAGTGTGTAATTAAAATTTTAGTATAATCTACTTATAAGAAACCAACAACAAGGTGTTTAAGACTAGCAGTTTAATTTCTTTATCATAATTTATAGAAAATACCCTTAAAGAACCCTCTAAAAATAAGAGTTTTTTACTTTTGTAAAGATACATTGTGTATCTACACTTGACAAACTACTTTTTACTCTTTTTGGTTTCAATCTATTTTGCAACCTTTGTAGTAGAAAAGTAATTATTGAAACAAAAGAGGACTTTCCTCAAGAATAAAAATAAGATGGCACTAAAAACTCGTGTATTCGTATCTGATGTTGATAATTTAGGAGATGGAAGATATTGTGCAGGGATGGGCGTTGAAATGATTGGTTTCCCTATTGAGGCCTCTCACAAACGTTATGTTTCTCCTGATAAATTTAAAGAAATTGCAGGATGGTTAGCAGGAATTAAATTTGTTGGAGAGGTATATGAATCTGCTGAGATTAACTTTGATGATTACGAAGCTATCGACGTAGTTATTACAGATAATGCAGCATTAATAAATGATTTATCAAAAAGTACTAAACCACTTATTTATAAAATTGCAGTTACTGATATTGATGAAGCAGAACAACAAATGTCTCTTTTAGATCATCAGGTTGATTATTTCTTGTTAGAATTTGCTGAAGATTTATCAGACGAATTACTGAATAAAATTCATTCATTAACAGAAGAATATAAAGTTTTTATAGCTGGAGGTTTTAACGAAGACTCTGTAAACACATTACTAGAAACAGCTAAACCAGAAGGAATTGCCCTAAAAGGTGGTTCTGAAGTAGCTGTTGGTGTAAATACATTTGATGGATTAGTAGAAGTGATCGAAGCCATAGAAGATTGGTCATAATTATTAATTATCACGAAAAGAAAAAACATCGATTTTTTATAAAAGTCGATGTTTTTTCTTTTTCATAGCGTAAATTTCAATATGTATTTAGAAGCATGGAATAGATTAACGGAACGTTTTGAGATAGAAGAAACGTATAAGCCTCAAACTTTTGGAGATGCTGCAGATAAATTATCGGAGTATTTTGAATATTTGCTGCGTAACGATACATCAAAATTAATGAATGGTTTGTACCGTATTGATGTTAAGGAAGATTTAGTAAAAGAAGCTTTTGCACAAGGTAATATGACGGATATTGCTGATGCATTAGCTCGTTTAGCACTCAGGAGAGAATGGGAGAAGCAAAAAATGAGAGAGCGTTGGTCTAAAATGGATGGAGGCGATTTATGAATTGGAAAATAACCATTAAGGATTACGCTATGTATCTTAGGCTGGAAAGAGGTATGTCTAAGAATACAATAGAAGCATACATCAGAGATGTGAATAAACTAGTAGAGTACCTTGAGCTTTTAGAAAGTGATATTGTACCAGAAACACTCACACAAGATGAAGTCCTATTATTCATAAAATACTTGGATCAAGAATTTCATTTATCTACTAGGTCTCAAGCAAGAATTTTATCGGGTATTAAATCTTTCTATCAATTTTTAAACGAAAGTGATCAGACAGAAAATAATCCGGTGGAATTATTAGAATCACCTCGGTTACCTCAAAAGTTACCAGACACATTAGAGATTGAAGAGATAGATCAGTTAATTGATGCTATTGATTTAACAACCTATGAGGGGCGTAGAAACCAAGCAATTTTGGAAGTACTCTATGGTTGTGGGTTACGTGTATCAGAATTAATAAATCTTACACTAGATGGGCTGTTCTTTGAGGAAGGGTTTATAAAGGTGGTTGGTAAAGGTAATAAAGAAAGGTTTGTGCCCATTGGAGAAGAAGGCATGAAGCAAGTAAGTAACTACCTTAATGATGATAGAGGAACAAGGACAATAAAGAAAGGTTCTGAAAATATATTATTTTTAAATAGAAGAGGGGCCATATTAACTCGGGTTATGATTTTTACAATTATAAAGCGTTTAGCAGCCCAAATTGGTTTAAAGAAAAATATTAGTCCACATACGTTTAGACATTCTTTTGCTTCTCATATGGTAGAAGGTGGTGCAGATTTACGAGCTGTACAGGAAATGTTAGGGCATGAATCTATTACAACTACAGAAATTTATACCCATTTAAATAAAGAGTATTTACAACAAGTGGTTACTGAATTTCATCCTAGAGCACAATAAAAAAGGCTCTTACATTATGTATAAATGCAAGAGCCTAATTATAATATTTTTAAAATTGGTACTTATTAATAAGCAATAAGGTTGAAAGTAAGTTCAACATCATCAGCATACTCTTCACCACTTTCTAGCATATCTACGTCGTTTTCTTCGTAGTACCAGTTAACAGTAACTTTACCTTCTTTGTCGTTCTGATATTCTTCTAGTAAAGTAAGAATCTCTAAAAATCTTCTAGAAGATGACGTATTAAAATACGACATTTTAAAGTTCATTGTTACTTCTCTACCAGCTTGCTCTAAAAAATCTTCTAGCCAGCTAAAGATTGGGCCAAAAAACTCAGTAGTATATTCGTGGTATGATTCACCTTCTAATTCTAAAACTCCTGTTTCAGCATTGAAGTCTATTCTTGGTATATAGGTAGATCCGTCAATATGGAAGTTTTCCATGCTTAAATACGTTTATAGTTCTTTGTTAACTCTAACTGATAATATAAAAAATGATCTAGTATCGTCGTAATCTTTTATGTTAATTTCGATTGGATTACCAGACTTTCTAACCATATCAATAAAACCGAGGTTTGCACCAGGTTTACCTTCACGCTGAGGCATTTTCCTTTGCTCTCTGTAAAAAGCTTTTAGTTTATCAGCGTCTAATCCGTTGATATAGTTAGCTCTTTCAATCAATGGAGGTACTTCGTGTTTATCTATACAGTTTCCAGAAGTAATCACATAATGTTGATCATCTTCAGCAACAGCTACAATTCCCACGCCAATATCTCTTCCATCTTTCTCAGAGTATTGTTTTTCTGCAGAATAATGGTGAATATTTTGTGCCATTTCAATGACAATTGCAAATAGTCGCTTTGCTATAACCCTACTATCGGGAGTGTTACGTAAACTTTTACCAATTAGTGCAAGTACATCTTGAGAAAAGATGCCTTGAAATGCCAAAGAAATTTTCTTGGCAGATAATTGCTGCTTGAAAGTTTTTACGCTAAAATGCTCCATGTACGCCATAATTCTACAGGCCGATTGCGTTTATTCGTTAAAAAAATCTCTAATCTATTAATGTTTTTAGTGCTTAAACTTTCACATTAATATTGTTTAAATAGAAAATGTTATTTCAATTATACTATTTTTTTTGTAAAAAATTAAGAATCAAATAGATTATTAAGGAATATACAAGTTATTTGCAGTGAAATAAGTATTGTAATCGTTTATAAATTGCTTGATTCTACTTATTAAAGTATTCAAATTTTTACATCTTATAATCATAACGGGAAAAAATGATTATCAGTATATAAATGTTCTTTTTATTTTTGTAAATAATTAGAGAGCCTTAATTTTAATAATAATGAAAAATAATATAATATATCCTTTTTTGATTTTCCTTTGTTACTCAATGTTATCATTAAATACTTATGCCCAGTCTAAAATAGTATTTGAGAAAACGGTACATGATTTTGGTGATATCAATGAAATAGATGGAGATGCAGATGTAATCTTTGACTTTACAAACCAAGGGAATAAATCATTAATTCTTACGAGTGTAAAAGCAAGTTGTGGCTGTACAACTCCTAATTGGTCTACAGACCCAGTTGCCGTAAAAGAAAAAGGTTTCATTCAGGTGAGTTACAGTACTAAAAATAGACCAGGACCTTTTACTAAAACAATTTCTGTGAGAACCAATGGTACTCCACAAGTTTTATTATTAACCATTAAGGGTAATGTTAAACCAAGGCCTAAAGGACCTAAAGATTGGTACCCAATGGAAGTCGGTAATTTAAGGTTTAAAACAACGCATGTTGTATTTGGGAATATTCTAACTACTGAAAAAGATACCTTGTCAACAATAATTTACAACCAAGGTGACCTACCTATAAAATTAAAGTTTGATGAGGTAAAAGTACCTGAGTACATTAAAGTTTGGGGTTCAGCAGATAAATTATCTCCAAAAGATACGGTAACGCTGTTCATTAGTTATGATGCAGCAATGAAGAATGACTACGGCTATTTATTTGAATATTTTCAATTGCCTACTAATGATATGAATACGCCAAGAAAGCGAATTAACATTAGTAGTCATATCAAAGAAGATTTCTCTGAAGTTGAAAATAGTGGTACTCAGCCAGAAGTTTCTTTCGATAAAGATGTCATTGATTTTGGTATAATGAAAGCACTTGATAAAGAAAAAGGTTCTTTCACAATTACAAATAATGGTACAGCAGAGCTTATAATTCGTAAAGTGAAAGCATCTTGTGGCTGTACAGCTACCAAACCTCAAAAAACGCAATTGGCACCAGGAGAAAGTACTAAACTAGATGTTACTTTTAGTGCTGGTAATTACAATAGAGAGGTAACGAAAACAATATCTATTGTAACAAACGATCCTAAGAATGCGGAAAAAACATTGTCTATTAAGGCGAATGTGAAATCAAATGAAGAAAATTAATCGCCGAAATGACGAATAAAATAAAGATTCTTATTGGAGTTAATCTATTGCTTGTATTGGCAATAGGTTTCTCTTTTTTTAATTTCTCTGCCAGTACAAAAACAAATGGAGAAGCATTTTTTAATCTAGAGGATCTATCACAGTTATCAAAGTTTGTAATTGACGGACATGAAATTGTGAAAGAAGATGATGGTAGATGGATAATGGATGGTACAATTGATGTGGCACCTAGAAAAATGGGAATGTTGTTTCAAGCACTTCAAAAAGTTCAAACTATTGAAGAAAAAGAAGCAATGCCTACTGCAGGGAAAGAAGTTGTGATCTACATAGCCGGCGCTCCAATATTTACGGGTACAATTGCTTCGGAAAGTGATGCCGTATCTTATGGAAAGAAACAAGGGCAAGTATATTCTATTGAAATACCAGGGCAGTTTGTGGCAATCGAAGAGATTTTCACTCCTTCTTCATCAACTTGGAGAGATAAGACACTTTTTAGAACTTCTTGGAGAACGTTAAAAAAGTGGTCTGTTGTATACAACAATAATCCAGAGAACAATATTGATATCACATTTAAAGATCCTTTTTATAATGTAAAAGGTATTACTGCATTAGATTCTGCAGCGGTATATCAATATGTAACTTCTTTACCAAGAATACAGGCATTGTACATTGAGAACAGAGCCTCTTTTGTAGAAGATACCGTTTCGAAATTTCGTCCTTTTTGTCAGATTAAGATGGAAGACTTAGTAACTGCTTACAATACAGAAGTAAATATATACCCGTTTGATAATAAGGTGTTTGCTTATCTTCCTAAAACAAAAGAAGTTACAGAAATTGACCCTAAGAATGTGCAAAACTTATTAGTTTCTTGGCATTTCTTTGATGCAAATGATCCGCGTAAAAAAGCACAAAAATAATGATTGGGTTCTTTGATTCAGGTGTTGGAGGATTATCAGTTTGGAGCGCTTTTCAGGAAGAAGCACCTACTTTGCCTTTGTTGTATTTTGCAGATCAGGAGTATTGCCCTTATGGTGAGAAATCTCATGATGAATTAATAGATAGGGCAGATAAAATAACTGCATTTTTAATAGCTAAAGGAGCCAAAATAATTGTTGTAGCTTGTAATACTGCTACGGCCGCAGCTATTGAATTTCTTAGAAATAAATATACAATTCCGTTTGTTGGTATGGAACCAGCAATAAAAACGGCAGCGTTGGCTTCATCCACCAAAGCTGTTGGAGTTTTAGCTACAGAAGGAACATTTTCTGGTCGTCTTTTTAACGAGACTAAAGAAAAGTATGCAAAAGGTGTAAACGTTATTATACAGGCCGGAAAAGGGATGGTAGATCTTGTAGAAAATCAGCTAATAGGAACGCCGACCTCACATAAAGTGTTAGCAGGTTTATTGGTAGAAATGATAACTCATAATGTAGATCATATAGTATTAGGGTGCACACATTATCCTTTCTTAAAAAATGATATTCAAGAAATTGTTGGTAGTGAGGTAAAATTAATTGATCCTGCTCCTGCTGTGGTGAGGCAAATCAAAAGAATAATTAAAAAAGAAAACCTAGTTTTTGATAACAATGGGAAGTATCAATTTTATACCTCAAACCCAAATGTTTCAATGTTTCAAGAGCAAGTAATACATTTAGTTCATATGGCTAAAAATAACAGATTTATTACTTGCACTTTTTAATCTGATCTTGATCATCAGTTCTTCATTATTAACGATTTATATTTCTTTATCTTTTTAATAAACACGAATTTCGAAATTCAGCAACCTACCTATAAATTTATTGACCTATTTACCATAAATATGAAAATTTCACACATTTATCTAACCGTTTTAGCTTTCGCTTTTACTACTTCAATTTTTGCACAATCACCAAAAGAAAAAGGCCTTGAGGCAATTGATGAAGGGACTATTAGTGCTACAATTAATTACTTGTCTTCTGATTGGATGGAAGGTAGAGAAGCAGGTCACCCAGGTGCATACAGAGCTGCAGAATATATTGCAAGTATGTTTGAGTTTATGGGTTTAGAGCCTGCAGGTGATAGTATAAATGGTAAACCAACCTATTTCCAACATTTTGATGTTCTTGAATATAAAGCTGCCGAAAAGCAATTTTTATCAGTTACTTCTAAAGGGCAAGAATTTACTTTTGCTAACCACACAGACTTTGAAGTAAAAGCGTCACCTAGTTCTGTAAAAGGTAAAGGAGCATTAGTATTTGTGGGATATGGCTTATCAATTGATTCATTAAATTATAACGATTTCGCTAAAAAGAAAGTAGAAGGTAAAGTTTGGGTTCGCCTTAAAGGAAAGCCATCTAAAGGACAATTAGGGGAATCAGTAAAAGATTTACCTGCTAAGCAGTTACATAAAGAAAAAGAGAGATTAGCAGAACAATATGGAGCTTTGGCAATTATAGAAATTGATCCTGAAGCAAGCTTGCCAACTACATCAAGTAATTTTCCTTTTAGAGATAATAGAAAATATTATGAAGGAGATCAGCCTCTGTCTTCTTTTTACGAAACTCGTTTGTATAGTCCTGTAAGTGAAGTGAGCAAAATAGCTCCTGTATTTATGGGAGGGCAATATTTAATGTCTTCTTTAATAACGCCAGCAGAAGTTGCTAATTATACACAAAATTTAGAAAATGGTAAATCTATTGTGGTTAAGCTAGAAGCATCTAAAGCCGCTTTTGATGCAAGAAGTTTAGCAAAAAGAGTGAGAGTAAGAAATGTACTTGCTAAGGTATCTGGAGAGGAAGCAGATAGTTTAGTATTGATTGGTGCACATTATGATCATCTAGGAAAGAGAGATGGCTATGTGTGGAATGGTGCAGATGATAACGCATCTGGTGTAGCAGCAATTTTAGGTATTGCAAAGGCTGTTAAAGCTACTGGAGTAAAACCTAAAAAGACAATGTTGTTTGCATCTTGGACGGCAGAGGAGAAAGGGTTGCATGGTTCTAAGCATTTTCTCAGAAAGTTTGAAAATGCGTCTCATATTTCTATGTATTTAAATTTTGATATGATTGGTAGAAGAGGCGATTGGCATAGTAAAGACAATCAAGTTAGTTTTATTTATAATGCAGAAAATCCATCAACGTGGGAGCTAAATCAAAATAATATAAAACAATACAATATTGATCTAGAAATGTTTGATGGTAAAACTAAACAAGGTGAAGCAGGAGGTTCTGATAATGTGAACTTTGATAACGCTTATGTTCCTTATTTTTGGTACCATACAGGAGGGCACGAAGATTACCACCAAGTATCTGATCATGCTGATAAAATAATGATGGATAAGGCAACTGAAATTACAAAGTTGAGCTATCTAAATATTTGGGATCTAGCAAATGAGGAATAAACCATAAAAGGATTTATAACAAAAAGAGAGATGCATTTTTAAGTTGCATCTCTCTTTTTTTATGAAGTGAAAAGGAAAATTATAACCAATCTTCTAGTGTTTTTCTCATTTTTTCAACTTGTCCTTTTGTGAACATCACTCTTTCTAATTTTTTTGTGTAGTTCATATAATTTTGAGAATTGATAATTTTTCCATTTACCTCAACATTTAAATTATCAGAAATTATATGAGTCCAAGGGGTGTCGTCAATGCCATCATCATGGAGTGCAATAAAGTATTTATTTTGTTGTGGCGTTCTACTTACATGATTGAGAACAATCAAATTATCTCTTTCATTAAAAGGCAACGAAGTCATACCAAAAATGTGTTTTAAACCCAACCAATGGCCAATCTCGTGGGTAATAATTTCAATGCTTAACCTATCTGTATTAAAACTCTTGTGATCTAGAAAAATTCCACTTAATAAAGAGGAACGATCAAACGTTTCGCCTTGTAAAGATATACGGTCATATGGAGGTGGCAGTGTAACTTTATTTTGATCTTTCTGATCATTATCTGCTACAACTAATCCGCTTGTTAGGTGTGGGAGATCAGTAATAATAATGTTTAGAAACTTCCTTCCGTCTGTCTTTATTTTTTTACTTTCAAACTCCTTTACCGTTCTAATAAGATCTTTAGAAATACTTCTTTCGCTAACTTTAGGGTATTTTGTTTTTATTGAAACAAATCCTTTTTGCTGATTTTCTTTTTCGGTAGCAAGGTAAAATTCAATATTTGGATTTGCAGAAATATCTACAAATTGATCTACTATTGTGAATCTATTTGCATTCTGGAATTGAAAATTAATATTGATAAGTTGAACGATACTTTCTAGTTCTTTTTTAGAAGGTAGTTTATTATTATCAAACGCTACGTAATGAAAAACAACGGGAACTCTATATGTAATTCCTATTGGATTATCTGTTTTAGCCTCCAATTTTTCAGTTTTTGAAATAGCAAACTCTTCATTTTTCTGACATCCAAATAATGTTGTAATGAGAAGAAGAGAGAAGTAGATGTTTTTCATGTATGATTATTTCAATGATGAGATTTTTGAAAGAATAAGCGGCATTACTCGAGAGTATGTTTCTTCTGATAAGTAATAGAATAGGTTACTTAAATTACGTTCTGTGATATCTACTTTTTTATCAATTTCTATAAAATGAGTTCCTTCGTTTTTATGGTGTTTCAACTTACTAATTTTTAAATCTTTATTTCCACCTTCAGCCAATCCATTTATGTTTGATTGGTAGTAAAACACCTTATTATTTCTCATTTCATTTTTGTGGATTCCATATAAATGAAAATTAAAGTCTACATTACCACATACAGCAATCTTACCATTTAAATGAACATCTTCTGGGTGGGGCCCAATTAGGTTACCTTCTACAATTAAATTTGCGTTTTTATCATTTAAAAACTGTATAGCTTCAACGTTATGTTCAGGAGTTCCCAAAATAAGATTCCCTTTAATAACTAAATTTCCATAGTTAATTAAAGCACTATTTTCGAACAATGTTAGGTTACCATAAACTACTAATGTATCTGTAGCCTGAATAACAATTTTTTTATTGGCAGGTACTCTAACTTTTCCATTTATATACACCACATGTCCAATGCCTTTTTTATACTCTTCTCCATTAGAAGTTTCTAAATTGTGCTTAACAGTGTATATTTTTTTGCTATGAGCTTTACCATATACTTTTATATGTTCGTGAACATTTTGTGCCTTAGTTGTAAAAGCTAACGAGAACATTACGACTGTTGCCATTACCTTGAAAGCAGTTTTTAAATTACAGTAAATGTCTAGAGAGGTTGAGGTGTTTAACATAGAAATAGTAATTAGATTTATTTGGTTTTATGACAGCTATAGCTCATTGAATGTCAGTTTTATTTAGATTTATTAATGGATGAAAAAATAAGCACCCCATTAAAAATGAGGCGCTTACTAACTAATTGTCTGTTCTATATTATCTATAGTATAAATCTAATTCTTTATAATTTTTTTCTGATAAATGCGCTTATTTCCTTGTAGAACTTCTAATACATACACTCCTTGAGATAAGCCAGATACATCAAATTTTTGAGATGAATATTGAGATGAACTACTCGTTAATTTCGTTTTAACACCTGTACTTGTGTTAATTAAATAGTAATCCATTGGAGTATCATCAATAGAGTTTGTTTCTACTTTAAGAAAGTCCGTAGTAGGATTAGGGTAAACACTCACATCTACTTTAGTATCTTCATCGCTCATTACGGCTTGAATCCACGATTCTGATTTTCCATCAAAATCAAATTGTGTTAACCTGTAATAAACGGTTCTGTTTTTATCTGTGGGAACATCAATTTTGTATTGCTTTACTGTATTCGAATTACCTTGCCCTTCAACTTCATCAATTTTTTCAAAATTCTTTTTATCATAAGATTTCTCAATAGTAAAGTGACTGTTATTAATTTCTTGAGCAGTGGTCCATTTGATAGCTGTAAAAGACTCTTCTTGAGTACAAGAGAAGCTTGAGAGTTCTACTGGGAGGTCCAAACCAAGGTAAGGTTTTAATTTTTGTAGAGGTATATTTTGGCCTAACCCTGCATGTTTTTTTCCTTTACTTAATTGAGCTGACATTACATGTTTTTGAGGATCGTGAATTTTAACTTTTTCAAATTTATCTTTTACTTCATTAAAATAAAAATTAGCTTCTGATGGAGATTTGTGTTTATGAAAATGGAAAGCAACATTTTCTTCAATTGCTATATTTCCTTTAAAAGTACAACCATGGGGATGTTGACCAATTAAGTTACCTTGTACATATAAATCTCCTGTATTTATAAAGTTTGTATGATCTTGATGTCCTAATATTGAATTTTCGCTATAATTACCTATAAAAAGGTTTCCTTCTATAATAACTAAACGTCCTTCATTTTTTAGAGTTCCTTCAGTTTTTAAATACACATTTCCTTGTATTAATAAAGTTTGTCCAACTGGAATATGTAATGTGCTACCTGATTTGATAGTTACATTACTATAAATACCTGTGTATTTTTTCCTATTAAATGGTTTTCCATCTTTTAAACCTTCACCAGCTTTAAATGTTCCTTTTACAAGAAAACCTTTGTCATTATTTGGTTTGTATCGATCAAAAACTTGATATTCAGTTATATTTTTATATACATACTTAAAACGAAAAGTATCCGTTGGAAGTGTTTGTCTATTTAATGTTTTTTTAATGGTACCTTTTTGAGCTATACTATCATTACCTAAGGTAATTAGCATTAAAAAACTAATTAAAGTGACTATTTTGAAGCTATTATAATTATGTGAAAAACTTTTCATAGAATCAGATTTTTAGTTATTATATCTTGTAGACAGCTAGCCAAATTCTGTAGACAGCAGCATTAAGATCTGTTGAATTCTGTTGTGTTTTATTTACTTCTTAATCACTTTATTCTGATAAATACGCTTATTGCCTTGAATGATTTCCAATATATATATCCCTTGAGATAAGCCAGATACATCAAATTTTTGAGAAGTATATTGAGATGAACTACTCGTTAATTTCGTTTTAGCACCTGTACTTGTGTTAATTAAATAGTAATCCATTGGAGTATCATCAGTAGAATTTGTTTCTACTTTAAGAAAGTCCGTAGTAGGATTAGGGTAAACACTCACATCTACTTTAGTATCTTCATTGCTCATTACGGCTTGAATCCACGATTCTGATTTTCCATCAAAATCAAATTGTGTTAACCTGTAATAAACGGTTCTATTTTTATTATCTATGGGAACATTAATTTTGTATTGCTTTACTGTATTCGAATTACCTTGCCCTTCAACTTCATCAATTTTTTCAAAATTCTTTTTATCATAAGACTTTTCAATTGTAAAGTGACTGTTATTAATTTCTTGAGCAGTAGCCCATTTGATAGCTGTAAAAGATTCTTCTTGAGTACAAGAGAAGCTTGAGAGTTCTACTGGGAGGTCTTTAAATTGTTTTGTTAGGTAGGGTTGAAGTTTTAGTAAACTTTCTTTTTTTATAGGATTTTTATTACAGATTTTCTTAAAGTATTCTTTGTAAGGTAGATTTGTAATTTTATTATGATTTCTATCTTTTTCTTTATCTTCTTTATCTATTTTTTTTTCCCCTCTACTATATTTTTTGCTAGCTCTATTCTTACTATCCAGTTTCATTATAACTTCCGTTCCTTCATTAGCTTTAGCACTAAAATCATTATTTCTATAATAAAATACTCCACCTTTTGGATTGATAGTATTTTCATTTAAATGGAAATGGTACATTACATTTTGTATTACAGCAATATTTCCTGCTATTGTAGAACCATGAACATGCTGACCTACTAGCCCTTGAGTGATATATAAGTTTGCATTTGGCTTATTTTGGAAATTTACAATATATGACTCTTGACCTGCTGTAACTTGATCACCAATAAATAAAGAACCTCTTATAACTAAATTGCCCTCATTAATTAATGTAGAACCTGGAAGAGCTGTTAATTTACCATATATAACTAAAGTATGTCCTTTTTTAATAGTTAAACTTTTTCCACTTAAGATTTTTACTTTACCTATAATAAAAGTATAATCTTGTTGTGTTTCTTCTTTTGTTTCAATTAAGAATTCGCCTATTTTTTGAGGAAATGTATATCTAACAAAATCTTGGTATTCATCAAGTTTATAGTGTTTCTGTATATAATGAAATTTTACATTCTTTGAATATTTGGTATTAGCAAAACTGAAATTTACATCTTCAGAAAACCCATCCACATTTATCATTAAAAATGAGACTAGACTAATTAAAGTGAATATTTTAAAGCGACTATTTGATAGGTGTAAATTTTTCATAGAAACAGAAATTTAGTTCTTGTCTTTTATAGACAGGTAACCTAATTGAACAGGCAGAAGTATTAAGATCTGTTGAATTCTATTTCCTTTTATTCACACTTTTTGAGTGACAATAAAAAAACACCTTCCAAAAAGAAAGGTGCTCTTAAATTTTAATGAATCGAAGTACTTATATTTTAATGATTTTATCTTGATAAATCACTTGATTTCCTTTTGTAATTTCTATGATGTATATACCATTTGCTAAATGAGTAAGATCAAAGGTTTGTGTTGCATAAGAAATAGAAGTATTATTTAGTTTATGTCTACTACCGTTACTAGCATTTACAAGGTAAAACTCCATTAGTTCTTTATCATTTATAGTAGTTTGAACTCTTAAATATTCAGATGTTGGATTAGGATAGATATTAAAGCTAATATCGTTATTAGTACCTGCAACACTTTGTATCCAAGCTTCAGATTTACCATCAAAATCAAATTGTGTAAGTCTATAATAGGTTGTTTTATTGTTCTCTAATCGGTCACTACTTTCATAATAAACATTACTGTTCGTATTTCCGTGTCCGCCAACAGAATCAACAAAAACATAATTTTTTCTATCATAAGATTTTTCAATAATAAAATGACTATTATTTATTTCTTGAGCGGTTTCCCAATAAATATCTACATTTTTATTTTTATCAACTTCAATATTATAACTAATTAATTCTACAGGAAGATCTGAAGTATGGTGTATTTCACCTCCGTTAATTGTTGTAACTTCTCCATTACCAGGCTTAATTATACGATCAACATATAGATCACCGCCATCTACAAGTACAACTCCATTTCCGGCAGCTTTTAGGTTGCCATAAATAATTAACTCACCGCCATCAACAGTAATTTGTCCGTTACCTGTTACGTTAACATCTCCATTAATAGTTAAAGTACCTTGGATAATATAATGAGTTCTCCCACTAACATCTAAAGAAGGTAGGAGTTGAGAATCTCCAACAGGAATAACTATATCATTACTAATTTTAGCATGAATAGTATTGGAAATTACAGATAATAAAATTAGACTTAGAAATAGAAATAAGTATTGTAGCTTTTTCATAAATCAGTGTTAATGTTTGATTTATGAAACGGTAGTGGCTAAAATGAAGACAAATTCATTTATTGTTATTCGCTAACATTGACACTCATTTTTTAAATTATGTTATCAAGTAGAGAGTGTGTTTTATTAACCTTGAGCTAACTGTGTAAAGATTTCTTCCATAGATTGAATCTGCATATTCATTTCTATAATGGCTTGATTTTCAGTTGCTGATTTTCTGAAAATATCACCTCTTAAATCTAAATCGTTGGCATAGTAAACAAGAACGTTGGCAGGGTCTATAATTTCAATTTTTTCTACACCTTCAATACTTGATAAAAAAGCAGCAGAAGTAGGCGATTCAAATTTAAGGTTTAGTGCTGTTTTTGCTCCATAATGACGTAAGTTTTCTACTTTATCGTCGGCAACTAAATCACCTTTTCTAATAATAACAACACGGTCGCAAAGTATTTGTACTTCTTGCATTATGTGCGTAGAAAGCATAACAGTTTTATTCTGACTTACTTTTTTTATTAAAGCACGAATATCTTCTAATTGAATGGGATCGAGACCTGTAGTAGGTTCATCTAGAATAAGCACTTCAGGATCGTGTATTAAAGCTTGAGCAAGGCCAACACGCTGTCTATACCCTTTTGATAAAGCTCCAATTTTCTTTTTGCGTTCACGAGTAAGACCAGTAAGCTCAATCATCTCGTCTACACGTTGCTTTCTTTTCTGCCCTTTTATATTGTATATAGCAGCTGAATATTCTAAATATTCTCTGACATACATATCTAAATAAAGAGGATTGTGTTCTGGTAAATACCCTACCATTTTACGTACCTCGATAGGGTTTTCGACAACATCATAGTCGCAAATTTTAATTGTTCCTTCTGTAGGAGGAACATAACAGGTAGCAATTTTCATTGTTGTAGATTTTCCTGCACCGTTTGGTCCTAGAAAACCTAAAATCTCTCCTGGCTTTGCTTCAAAACTGATATTATTAACGGCTTTTTGTTCACCGTACACTTTTGTCAAATTCTCTACTTTGATACTCATAAGGCGAAGATATAAAAGAGCAACGTATATTAGAACTAGATTTTAGGATAGCCTGTAATTTTTTGAATTTTTTCGTAGATAGGTTTTAAACGAGGGTACATTTGTAGGTAGACATCTTTGTACAATTGATCATAAATTGCTACTTCTTTTTTATTAGGGTAGAACGTCTTTTTTATATGTGTCATTTCTTTTATGGCACTTTCATAAGTATGTAAACCCAGTCCTATAAACCCTAACATAGCAGCCCCTAAAGCAGAAGTTTCGAAGGTATGCGGACGGTGTGTTGGTAGGTTAAAAATATTAGCAGTAAGCTGCATGGCTTCATCACTTTGAGAACCTCCTCCAGAAATTCTTAATTCAGTAATTTTATTTCCTGTTTTTTCTTGAGTCTGCTCAGCTCCATTTCTTAAAGCATATCCAATACCTTCTAAAATTGCTTTATAAATATGAGCTTTGGTATGTACATCACCAAAACCAATAATACTTCCTTTTGCTTCTTTTCCTGGTGATTTAATTCCTGGCGACCAAAAAGGTTGAAGTGTTAGTCCCATTGCACCGGCAGGAATATCCTTGATCATTTCATCAAAAATTGATTCAGCTGCAATACCAAGTTCTTCAGCTTGTAAAACCTCTCTACTTCCAAATTCTTTTTTAAACCAGCTAACCATCCAATAGCCTCTATAAACCATTATTTCAGTATTAAAACACCCTTTTATAGCACTGGTATATGGAGGGAAATAGGGGATAATCTCTTTATATTTTTTGATATTAGTAGAGAAAGTTGCTGTTGTCCCAAAACTCAAGCACCCTACATTAGATGTATAAGTTCCCGTACCTAACAATTCACACGCTTTATCTGAAGCTGTAGAAATTACGGGTAACTGTACAGGTATGCCTGTTTCTTTTGCAGCTTTTTCAGTTATATTCCCAATTACTTCTCCTACATCAATCAATTCTGGTAATTTATTGAGTGCTATAGGAAACATTTTACTTTTAACATCCCTTTTTGAAGCCCAATCTCCCGTTTTATGATCAAAAGGTACGTAACCCACCATATTACCTTTTGTTTCAATAAAGCGGTTAGTTAGTTGATAATGAAAGTAGCCAGATAAGAATAAAAATTTATGCGTTTTATTCCAAATATCTGCTTCGTTTTGGCGGATCCAATTGGCTTCAGATTCTGTTATTGCATGTTCTACAATACTGTAAATGCCAATACCTTTCATGGCAGTTCTTAACCACCAATTGGGGAAAGCTTCTACCTTTGCTTTCCTTTGGTCGAGCCATAAAATTGCAGGGCGCAAGGGGTTGCCTTCTTTGTCTACATTAATAACCGTTCCTCTCTGTGTGGTAACGGTTATCCCTAGTAATTGCTCTTTTAAAGAAGTATTTTCGTTAAAAAGTTGTTGTGTAGTTGTACAGAATACGTCCCAATAGTAAGCAGGATTTTGTTCTGCCCATCCTGCTTTATGAGAAAAATAAGGAGTAATAGGTGTCTTAACTAAGGCACAAATATTTCCTTTTTTATCAATAATCGAAGCTCGGATGGATTGCGTTCCCGCATCAATAGATAAAATCATGGACTGAAAATTTAATCGAATAAAGCACCTGGATTCATCACACCATTAGGGTCTAAATCTTTTTTAATACTTTTCATTAATTCGAAAGAACGTTCGCCTAATTTATCTTTCATCCAAGGTGCAAGAGCTCTACCAATTCCATGATGATGAGAAAGTGAGCCTTTGTTTGCTAAAATGGTATCTACTAATCCAGAATGGAATGTTTTATAATCTTCTGATGGTGCCGATTTGTCCGTTGGTGTAATAAAAGTGAAATACAGGTTTGCTCCATTTTCATATACATGAGAGATATGGCACATACAAACTGTATTGGGTCTTGCTTTTATATATGTTCGTACATTTTTCCAAAGTTTTTCAATATCATACCACATAGCAGCTGTTTCTATGGTATCAGTCATTAGCCCTAAGTCCATCAAAGGCTCTCTCATGTAAGCAGAATGATAACGTTGGTCTAACCATTTTCTGGTAGGTTTACTACCAATACTTCTACCACCAAATTTCTTAGCAGTTACTTTTATTTTATCAACTACAAAAGAAGTATAATCACTATCACCTTCAACAGAAATAAACATTAAAGACCTGTTATTAGGTTTATACCCCAAAGCTTTTAGTGCTTTATCAGAAAAAGAACCTTCAAAACCTTTCATTCTAAAAGCTACTTCTGTTTCTTCATGATCAGAAATTCTGAAAAGGTGAGGTAACCCAAATTGGCCTTGAATACATGCACGCATTGCCGCAGCAGCATTTTCAAAATCCTTGAAGATAATACAGGCATTTCTACGGTTTTTGACATTAAGTTTTCTCACTTTCATTGTTACTTGAGTAATTACACCAAGTGTACCCTCAGAACCAATAAATAAAGGCATAATATCAAAACCTTGGGCAGACTTTGGATAGGTTTCATTCTGAATAATTCCAGATGGAGTATATGCTTTTAGACTCAAAACCATATCTTCAATTTTACCATAACCAGTAGAACATTGGCCTGCACCTTTAGCAGCTACCCAACCACCAAGCGTAGAAAATTCAAAAGATTGAGGGAAATGCCCACAAGTATATCCTTTACTATTTAGAAACTTTTCTAACGATGGACCTGTAATTCCAGACTGTGCTGTAACGGTTTGACTTACTTCATCAAAACTAATAATCTGATTTAAATGAGCAGTTAGATCTAAGGCAATTCCGCCATCTGGCAAACCAACTCCTTTTGTAACAGAAGAGCGTAACCCTTGAGGCACTACAGGAATTTTCCATTGTTGGCAACGCTGTAAAATTGTCTCTATTTGTGCTTCATCAATAGGAGTGATAATTAAATCAGGAGGTGTAAGTACTTGTTCTTGGCGTAGTTGCATTAATTCACCATAAAACTTTCCTGCAGAGTGTTTTACCCTATCAAAATCAGATGTTTTTATATTTTCTGCACCAACAATATCTGTAAATTCTAAAACATATTTAGGTGGTAGCCCAATAGGTTTTTCTAGTGTAATTTCTTTTTCACCAGGTAGAAATGTAGGAAGGTTAACCTCGGTAATAGGTATTCCTACTAACTCTTGAATAGTTTTTTTGCCTTGCTCATTTAATTTTTCTTCGTAGTGTGGGTTTCCCCAGCGCAAGACTTGTCTGTATGTGTTTTTTAATTTTGATTTCATTTCAAAAAATATTAATCTTCCTCAAGAAGTTGGTAGTGTGTAAGTAGGTTTTCTATTTGCTGCGTGATTACTAGATCAGAATACCCTAATTTTTCTTGTAAAATTACTGAGACCATATCAATTAAAACAGTATTAGGTTTTCCTAAAGTGCCTAAACCTGTTCTTCTTAAAAATATATCTTCTAAGGTAAATGCCATTTCATTTTCAATAGCATGGTATACTTGTGTTATAATTTCCCCATCTGCATTTAGTAATGTAGGATTATGCTCTTCATTTACAAAGCGCTTTAAAATACTTTCAGATTCCTCTCCATACATACCTATAAATGTCCATAACATGTGTTGAGATAGGTAAGGGAATTGAAGTTTTAAATATTCATGATATTGGTGTAAATTGGTGATTTTACACCCAAATAATGGAATTTTTGCTGTTTTTTGACGGTCATTTTCTAAAGTGATTTCTGATGAAAGTTTAGCACTTACAATCTCAGCTAAGTGCCTAGAAGTGGTGTATTTTCCTCCTTCAACAGTATACAATCCAGGGTATCCGTCTGCCGTGTGATTTATAACTTCATGCTTGCGGGATTGATCGTATGTATTTTCTGTTTGATGATCTACCAATGGACGTAAACCGCCATAATAATAACAGACATCTTTATAAGAAAGTTGACCATCACCGTAACAAGCATTTATTTCTTCTATTAATTCTTCTATACTTTCTTTGCTTACTTTCCAATCGTCAACTTCTCCAGTATATGGTTTGTCTGTAGTTCCAATTATAGAATGTCCTCTCCAAGGGAGTACCATAACATGCCTTCCTTTAGGGGTAACTAAAGCAATAGCATGTTGTCCACCAATTGCTTTGGTTACAATATGAATACCTTCTGAACGTAAAGTCGCTTTGTCTGTTTTTGGTGCATTTTTAAATTGTAGAATATCGTTTGCCCAAGCACCTCCACAGTTAATAACCACTTTTGCTAAAAGTTTAATGGGAGTATCGTTAATAAGATCACGACCTATAATACCTTTAACTCTTCCATCTTTAATAATAAAGTCTTCAACTTTTGCATAATTTGCGACTTCTGTATTGTATTGCATTGCAGATTTTATAAAACTTAATGTAAGTCTTTCTGCATTGGCATTTTGGCAATCGTGATAGATATAACTTCCTAATAACCCCTCTTTACGTATATCTTGCTCTCTAATTAATGTTTTTTTAGCACTGTAATAGTCATAATTCTCAAGGGCATTTTCTTTTAAAAGTGTGTCTTTTTTGTCAAAAGAAAGGTAGTCGTACATTTCCATTCCAGCTTTAAGGAGCCACTTATCTTTATAAGAATAAAGTGGAAGCATAAATGGAATGGGGCGGACAAAATTTGGTGCAATATTAGATAAACGTAAACGCTCTTTGAGAGATTCTCTAACAAGACCTAGTTCTAAATTTTTTAAATAGCGTAATCCTCCATGAATAAGTTTAGAAGTAGCGGCAGAAGTACCTCCACCAAAGTCACCTTTTTCTACCAAAGCAACAATAGCACCTTTACAACTTAGTTCATAAGCAATAGCAGCACCGGTAATTCCTCCTCCAATAATGATGGCATCATAATGTGGCTGAGAAAACCCTCTTCTATTCATAGGATGTATCATATTCACTATTTATTTAATGAGTTGACAAATAATGAATTTTTATTCAATTATAATAATGTTTTTCTTATTCGATGCATATTTCTATTTATTCTACCTTCTAAAACACAAAAAGACTACTTCATATATATATGAAATAGTCTTTATTCAAATAACTCAAAATTAAAGAGTAGTTTATTATTCTGTGATGTTAAACATCTTCACTAGCTCACTTAAATCTATTCTCTTAGATCTAATTTCAGCTTCTTTATTTGTCTTCTTTATTGCAATATTTAAAGTCTTTTTATGATTACTAAGTACTTCAGCTTTTTTTGTATTGATCTCACTTATTGGAGCATTATTCTTTTTAAGCTCTATTACTTCTTGATTAAGTGCTTTTGATTTAGTTGAAGAAGCTAAGAATTCAGTCGATATAATCTTATGCTCATTTATCAAATTCTCCAACTCTTTTTTGATTTTGAAATACTTATCTATATCATTTTGAGTAATTATAAAGCTAGACTCTGTAAATAGTACTTTACCATCTGAAGATGTATGTTTCTTCTTTTTTGAAGAAGTATTTGATGATGGAACAGGAGCAGGTGTAGCTACTGGAGTAGGAACTGTAACTTTTTCCTTACTTGATTTAGATGTTGATGATGTATTTTTTTTAGATGCTTTTTTAACTTCTACTTTATCTGTAGAATTATCTTTTTTTGTTGTTTTAACAACTTCTTTAACAATAGGTTCAGGGTCTTTTTTATCTGAACAAGAGAATAAAGAAAATGAAGCTAAAAGTAGAATTAATAAATTTTTCATGAGAATTGAGTTTTTGTTTTATTCGTCTTTAAGACATATCATCTCTACACTTAGCCAATACTATTTTGATGTGTTAACAAAGGGAAGTGTGAAGATTACCACTTGTGTATCAGTAGTAAACAAAAAAGCTACCCACCATATATTGATGAAGTAGCTTAATGTATATTCTTATCTATCTACTTATTCTGTAATAGAATATGTGGTTATAATTCCATCTAAATCTTTTTGTGCTTTATATATTCTTCTTTTTAAATATCCTGTTTTCGAAGCATAATTAATCATATTATTTACCTCTTGTTTATACTCTTTAACCTTAGCATCAATATCAATTTTTGGGGCTTTTTTTGCTCTTAATTCAATCAGTTCTTTATTAATAACTTTAGCGTTTTCTTTTGCTAATTTTGATTTAGAATTAAAACCGTCGTGTTCTTTTACCAACTTAGCAATACTATTTTTTAACGTAAAATAATGGTCTAGCTCACTAGCTGAAATCTTTAAAAGAGGATCAATAAAAATTGATTTACCAGAACTATGAGTAACTTTTTTCTTATTTGAAATAGATGTTTGAGTAGATGTTGGTGTTTTTTTAGACTCTTCTTTTTTAGTTTTTGACGTATCTCCAGTAGCTTTCTCTTTTTTAGCTAGATCAACAGTAGTATCTTTTTTATTGTTTTTCTTAACTACCTCTTTAATAGTAGGTTGTGGATCTTCCTTATCAGAGCAAGAAAAGAATGAAAAAGAGGCAAGTAGTAGAATTAATAAATTTTTCATGAGAATTGAGTTTTTGTTTTATTCGTCTTTAAGACATACAAAATCTGTTGTTTGCTAATACTATTTTGATGTGTTAACAAAGGGAAGTTTGAAGATTACCACTTGTGTATCAGTAGTAAACAAAAAAGCTACCCCACCATATACTGATGAAGTAGCTTAATGTATATTCTAATCTATCTACTTATTCTGTAATAGAATATGTGATAATAATTCCATCTAAATCTTTTTGTGCTTTATCTATTGCTCTACTTAAGTTTCCAGTTTTTGATGCATTTCTAAATATATTAACTGTTTCTTTTTTAAACGCTTCATATTTAGCATCGATTTCACTTTGAGAGGCTTTTTTAGCTTTTAATTCACTTATTTCTTTTGTGATATCTTTAGATTTTTTTAATGCTAATTTCCATTTAGAATTATAATCGCTATGTTCTTTCATCAACTTAGAAATACTATTTTTAATAATAAAATAACGATCAAGCTCACTAGCTGAAATCTTTAAAAGAGGATCAATAAAGATCGATTTACCAGAACTATGAGTAACTTTTTTCTTGTTTGATATAGACGTTTGAGTAGATGTTGGTGTTTTTTTAGACTCTTCTTTTTTAGTCTTTGATGTATCTTCAGTAGCTTTCTCTTTTTTTACTATATCAACAGTATTATCTTTTGTATTGTTTGCTTTAACAACTTCTTTTACAATAGGTTGTGGTTCTTCTTTATCAGAGCAAGAGAAGAAAGAAAGCGATAAGAATAATAGAATTAATAAGTTTTTCATGAGAATTGAGTTTTTGATTTATTCAATCCTAAGACAGGTTCCTGTTATTTATAGGCAGTTTTGTTTTGGTCTGTTAACAAATGCTGATTTCTAAAGTTTATTTATCAGAATGACCTAACGAGCGTTCAGGATCAATTTTATTTCTAATTTTTTGTTTAACAGCTTTTGGTTCAGGGAAGCCATCTTCTTTTCTATCCCATACTAATTGATCATCGACAGAAATTTTGAATACACCTCCATTTGTAGGGCGAAGTGCAATTTCTTCAATTTGTTCGTTAAAAGTATATAGCAATTCTTGTTGCATCCATACAGCTCTTGGCGTCCATTGGCAGAGCGTACAATATTCTATCGTTATTTTTACTTTCATACTAAAAGGATAAGATTGTAATTCTAAATTTGTATTTTCGACACAAATATAAATAACAGACAATATGAAGTATATAATTTTAACGCTATTATCTTTTTTATTTACAATGGTAGTAAATGCGCAAGATTTTTATGTTGGTACTTACACAAAGACAACTTCTGAAGGTATTTACCATCTAAATTTAGATGCAAAAAAAGGAACGGTTTCGTTAATCAATTTGGCTGCTAAATCTGAAGAACCTTCTTATGTAGCTTTTTCTAAAGACCATAAATATGTTGTTGCAGTTAATGAAACATCAGATCCCAAAGCAAAAAATAAAGATGGAGAGGTTAGTTTGTTTACTGTTGATAAATCTACAGGTAATCTAACTTTTGTAAATAAAGTTCCTTCAGGAGGGGCACACCCTTGTTATGTATCTCTTGATGAAAATAATACTGTATTTGTTGCAAACTATTCTGGAGGTAATGTAGGTGTTTTCCAAATTAAAGATGGTTTATTAGAGCCGCATCATCAGGTTATTCAATACGAAGGTAATGGACCTAATAAACAGCGTCAGGAAGCAGCTCACGCACATTTTGCTCATTTTGATGCAAAGCAAAAAGAAGTTTTTACGGTTGATTTAGGCACTGACAAAGTACATATTTATGGTGTTGAAGATGGTAAGTTATCAGAAAAAACAACAGTAGAGGTTGCAAAAGGTTCAGGACCAAGACACGTTAATTTTTCTAATGATAAAAAGGTAATGTATGTTTTAAATGAATTGACTTGTACTATTTCAATTTTTAATCAGGTTACAGAAGATGCGTATGCAATGGCAGGTGAAATTTCTACTTTGCCAAAATCTTTTGAAGGTAAAAATACTTGTGCTGCAATTAAAGTTTCTAAAGATGGGAAGTATTTATATGCATCAAATAGAGGGCATAATAGTATTGCAATGTATAAAATAGAAAAGGGGTCGGGATTACTTACAAATATTGGTTTTGCTAAAGTACATGGAGATTCACCTAGAGATTTTTCTTTCTCTCCTAAAGAAGATTTTATAGTTGTAGCTAATCAGGTTTCTAATAATGTGGTTGTTCTTAAAAGAGATAGAAAAACAGGAATGTTAACTTACTCTAGTGAATTAGAAGTTCCTCAACCCGTAAATATTGTATTCTTCTAGAAATACGCTAAGTAGAATTACTATCTGATTAATAATCAAGATTATTTTATAAATAAGAAAGCCACTTCTCTAAATAATAGAGGAGTGGCTTTCTTGTTTTACTATTAAACTGAACTTATTTTTTTGCTTTTATTACTAGTTGATCACCAGCAAAAAGTTGAAGTTCTCCATTTTCAATTTTGTAATTATCTACTTTGTCTATTTGTGCAAAGAAAGTACTTTCAACGTCACCATTAGGACACATCATTCTAGTTGCCGCTAAAGGACCAATTTTTACATTGTTAGAAAAAGCATCTAATTGAATAGCACCTTTAAAGTTGTTACAACCACCGTTGCCATTTACTTCACCACGGTTGTTTATGAATATAGAAGGTGCTGTTTCACCTAAATCATCTACACCATTAATGAAAGATACTTTCCAATTTTTATAAATTTTTTGATGATTTACACCTTTTTTTGCTGTTAAAAGAACTTCATCATCTAAAGAAATAGTGATTACATCACCTTCGACTGCAATTTTATTAAATTTTTCTAGAATCTTACCTAACGCTCTTTCGTTTTCTGCAACTTCTTCACAGAACATCATTGTAGACATAAAAGGACCACCTTTATAAGTGTTTTTCTCCTCGTCATATTCCATTTGTCCGTTTAAGCCGTTACAACCTGCAAAACCAAAAATGCTGTTTTTATTGGTGTCAAAAATAATATATGTTTTCATTGGGTCAGTCACCTCTCCGTTTAAAGTAGAGATTACCCACGTACCATTTATTTTTACAAAAGGTTTTTCTGTTTCTTTCAAGATTTTCACAAGTTTATATTTTAAAGAAGATGCATCTGCAGGTGGGTTTTCCACATTAGATACCGCTACTTCAACAACATATTCTGTCCCCTCGTTATAATCAAAGCCTTCAATAGCCCCGTAGAAATTACTCCATTCCGTAGCATCTCCTTCTTTTACTTGATAACATTTTTGAGGACCTACTCCAGTGCAGTCTACTTGTTGTGCACCAATAACCATCGTTTTATGATTAGCTGTAGGTTGTTTTGAAGTGGCACAGCTAGAAAATAGTGCTGCTATAAGAATGATAAAATTGTACTTGATAAAATTAGTCATATTCTCGTGTAGTTATGTTTGAAACCTATTAAACGGTTTGATTTCAATTTTAGTTTGATATTCTACAATAGAAACCGTTATAAAGATAGAAAAGTGCCTTTGACACATCTGTTTTACAGCAATTAAGAAAAGTTAAATATTCAACAGGTTTATTTTTTTTATATCATAAAAACGTTTTTGAGCTAAAAATATGTTTTAAAAATAGCCTTTAATAGTATTTAAAGCGGCCTTTTAATATTTGTATTATTATTAAACGATTATGAGATATAGATGAAAACCATTGTACTGTACATTTGTAATAACAAAAAGAACAAGTATAGTAGAAAAAAAGCTGATGTGTGGCTTAAAGAAATTATAGCGAATTAAACAGAATTAATAATGTGTATGCCTTGCATTTCAAGGTTATGTGTGACTCACAATTTTACTACGTGACTATTTAACTAACTTCATGACATAATGCCTCTATCATTTAGTTGATAGAGGTTTTTTTTACCTCGAATACGGTTTTCGCTATTTATTATAGTAAAATATATAGCACAAAATTTAATATTTGCATAAACGGTATGTTTTATTGAATGATGGTAATACCTTAAAATAAGTACATTAAAGCCGTTTTTTTACGGAGAAAGACTTTATTTGTAGAATGTAATAGCACATTTTTTTTATAAGTCTGAAAAGGATAAATTTTGCATGGATTAGTGTTAATGATATTACAGAAATAAACCTATTTTTGATATAAAGGGTGTAAGTGGTGTAACATCTTTTTTAAGCGTACTATAAATTTTTTGATTGAAATGAATAAATTAATTACTTCCTTATTACTAATAATGTTGAGCCTTAGTGCATCTGCACAAAGTAATGACTGGGAAAACGAACAAATAACTCAGATTAACAAAGAACAGCCACATGCAACTTTGTATTTTGATGATAAGGCAGAGAATGTAACATTACTAAATGGAATATGGGACTTTGCTTATTATACAGATATTTCTGAAGTTCCATCAAATGCCAAACCTAATAATTGGGAAAAAATACCAGTGCCATCCGCTTGGCAAATGCATGGTTTTGGAACTCCAATTTATACAAATATCACATATCCTTTTGATGCAAACCCTCCTTATATAAAAGCAGAGAATGGTAATTCAGTAGGGATTTATCAGAGAGAATTTTCAGTTAATAAAATTGATAGTAAAGAATATTACGTTCGTTTTGAAAGTGTTTCTTCTGCTTTCTACTTATGGGTGAATGATCAGAAAGTAGGATATAGCCAAGATAGTTGGTCGCCTGCTGAATTTGATATCACTAAATATTTAAAAGCTGGTAAGAACACACTAAGGTTAGAAGTAATTAGATGGAGTGATGGATCTTATTTAGAAGACCAAGACGGTTGGAGAATGAGTGGTATTTTTAGAGATGTATTTTTAATTGATCGCTCTAAAGTACATATCAGAGATTTCTTTGCAGTAACACAAAAGGTATCTGAGAAGTCAGCAGAATTAAAATTAAATATTGAGGTGCTTAACTTATTACCTAAGTCAGATGGTAATTATTCTTTAGCATATTCTTTAAAAGATGGAAGTAAAATTGTTTCAAAAGGAACTAAATCAATTGATTTATCTTCTAAAGAAAGTACAGTCGACTTTTCAAACCTATTAAAGAAACCAAAATTATGGTCTACAGAAACTCCTTACTTATATAATCTACATTTAGCACTATTAAAAGAGGGTAAAGAAGTAGATATAGTGACAGCTAAAATTGGAGTAAGAGAGATTACTATTTCTAATAAACAAGAAATTGTTTTAAATGGAAGACCTTTTTTAATTAAAGGAATTAATGTGGTAGAACACGACCCAATTCATGGTAAATATCTACCAAAGGAACGTATACAGCAGACAATTCTTCGTTTAAAACAAACAAATATTAATACGGTAAGAACATCTCATTACCCAGCAAGTCCGTATTTCTACCAACTATGTGATCAGTTTGGGTTATTCGTAATTGATGAAGCAAATGTGGAATCTCACGGTATGGGTTACAAACCTGATGAAACATTGGCAAATAACCCAAAATGGGAGAAGCAACATGTAGAAAGAATTGAAGCTGTTGTTGAACGAGATAAAAACCATGCAAGTGTAATTATGTGGTCTTTTGGCAATGAAGCTGGAAATGGTGTAAATATGGTGGCAATGCAAAAAGCTACTAAAGCAATAGATACTACTCGACCAACAAATTACCATTTTGCTACAGCACCTTGGGCTTTCGACTCTTTTGGTGGTGGTTTCCCTTATCTTAAAAAGAAATGGGGTAGATATATGGCGGTAGAAGATGTGGAGAAAATTGCTAGAAAAGGATTGGATAGACCGTATTTATTAAACGAGTATGCACATGGTATGGGAAATGCAATGGGAAATTTTGCAGAGTATCAAGAAGTTTTTGAAAAGTATCCGGCATTAATTGGGGGGTGCATTTGGGATTTTGTTGACCAGGGTATTACAAAGTCTACAGATGGAAAGTGGGGTGCAGCATTAGATAACCCTAAATTAGCTAATAAAGAAGCTCTAAAACCAGGAACAGATTATTATTGGGCAGTAGGAGGAGACTTTGGTCATGATATGAGTACTGATTATAATTTCTGTATGAATGGTATTTTTATGTCGGATTTATCTCCAACTCCTAAAAGCGTTGAAGTAAAACGTATTTTTCAGAATGTTGGTTTTGCATTTAATGGTGATGTTGTAACAATTAGCAACAATTTTATCTACAATAATTTATCAGATTATGCATTTAGTTGGTCTTTATATAAAGAAGGACAATCGGTTAAATCAGGTACATTAAAAGTAAACATTCCTGCTGGTGAACAAAAGGAATTTGAGCTGTCAAATCTATCAATTGATCTGGTTGAAGGAACGGAATATGTACTTCAATTATCCGCAAAGACTAAAACAAAAACTGCTTGGGCGGATAAAGGCTTTGAAGTTGCTTATGCTGAAAAAATTATTCAAAACTATGCCTTCAATAATGGCGAACTTGCTGGTGCATCATCAATTAAAAATAAGAATACACCGCAACAAATTATATTAGAAGTAGGTGGTACTAAATTAGTATTTGATAAGCGTAAAGGAGAAGTTATTACTTTAGAAAAGGACGGCAGGAATTATTTGGAAGGACAATTTGCACTGTCATTTTGGAGAGCTAGTATTGATAATGATAAAAAATCTATAGAAGAATGGATGAAGGCAGGGTTAAATAATATGCTTACCAAAGTACAAAATGTAACGTTAGAACATAATATAATTGAGGTAAAAAAGATGCATAAATCCCCAATGGCACGTTTCTCTTTCTATACAATTGAAAAAATTACTTTAGGTGAGGAGGGAACTTTAAACTTAGCAGTTGATATTATCCCTGTTTTATTTAAAGGAAAAGCACCTAAAACTTTACCAAGGATAGGGTATGAAATACATGTGCCAAAATCGTTAACAACAACAACATGGTACGGCAGAGGACCAGGGTCTTCGTATGTAGATAGATTTACCGGTATGCAAATGGGTATTTATACAGCTGGAATAGATGAACAATTTGTCAATTATGCTAAACCTCAGGAAAACGGTAACAGGTCTGATATACGTTGGGTGAATGTAATTAATGATAAAAAAGAAGGAATTAAAATCTCTGGAAATACACCAATTAATTATTCGTTAAGACGATACACCACTGATGATTTATCGAATGCATGGAGTACGTGGGAATTAGAAGAAGAAAATTTTAATACACTAAATATAGACTTTATTCATGGAGGTTTAGGAAATGGTTCTTGCGGTCAAGAATTAATGAAAAAATATTATGCAGAGGCAAAGGAATATCATTACGAAATTGAATTGAAAGTAATTTCTGATAAAAGTGATATTTAAAGCTTCTATTCAAAAGAATACCTTGATGTAACAGTAAATGTGCTAAACTAATCAAGTTTTATGATAAAGAAGAATGTGTTATTTTTTGATATTTGATGTATAAATATCAATAACATTATAATGAAAACTAAAGTAAAACAGAGCAGAAGAATTGAAGCTCTTATTTATGCAACATTATGTGGCGGTATTACATTGTTAATAGTAACTTTTTTAAGTTTATATACTTAGAATAATGATAGTGCTGCATAACGACTAAATTCCCCCATAACCCAAAAGAGATATGAAATTAATTTTGTATCTCTTTTGTTATTTAATGACGAAGTACTTTAGTAAACTATCAGCTATTTACTGCTTCTTTATTCTTAGTTCTATATTCTTTAGGAGTTGATTTAAACATCTCTTTAAACATTTTGGTAAAGTACGACGGGTGGTTGAAACCAACCATGTACATTACATCAGAGATATTATATGAGCTATCTCTAAGTAACTGAGCAGCTCTTTTAAGCCTGTATTCGCGAATAAATTCATTGACAGTCTGTCCCGTAAGTGATTTAATTTTCTTCAGTAAATTAGAATGACTTAAACCAACTTCCTCACAAAGTTCTTTTACAGTAAACTCATGGTTGTCTATCTTTCTCTCAATAATATCAATCACTTCAGTTAAGAAATTTTCATCAATAGAGTTGATGGTAACTTCGTCTGGTTTAATAATAGCTTCTTTCTTTACATTTTCCCTTAACATTGTACGCTGTTCAATAAGTTTACGTACTCTTAGTTTAAGGTAATCTACATTAAAAGGTTTTTCAATATATTCATCAGCACCCATTTCAATCCCTTCCATTTTACTATCAATGCCACTTTTTGCCGTTAGTAGAATTGTAGGAATATGACTTGTTCTTAAATCAGATTTAATTTTCTCCGTCATTTTAGCGCCATTCATTTTAGGCATCATCCAGTCAGAAATAATGATTGTAGGTAACTTAGATTTTGCTAATTTCCATCCGTCAGCACCATTATTTGCTCTTAAAATATGGTATTCATCTTCAAATAATTCAACTAGAAAAGCCTGCATATCTACATCGTCTTCAACAATAAGTAAAGTAGGTCTACTATCTTCAATAGTTGTTTCTTCCTCCTTATCATCATATCCCTCTTCTAAATGTAAACTTTCTTCTTTTTGAGATGGGACAATGCTGTCTATTTCAACTTCAGAAACTACAACATGGTCTTCAATTTCATTTTTATTTACAGATTTCAATTCTTGTATTGGCAAAAAGATTGTAAATGTAGTCCATTCATTTTCTACACTCTCAACAGTTACTTGCCCATTATGAAGTGTAACGTAATCTCTAACCAAAGCTAAGCCAATACCCGTACCTTTTTGTCCGTTGTAATTTGGTAGCTGCACATTTACAAAACGATCAAATATTTTTGTGAGGTACTCTTTAGGAATCCCTTGGCCTGTATTTGCAACTTTTATAAAAATATGGTCTTGTACATTTTCTGAATAATCTTGATCTGTTATCCCAATAGTAGTTTCGATTTTACCATCATCTGGCGTGAACTTTATAGCATTTGAGTACAAATTGTAAATCACTTTTTCCATTTTTGTAACATCAATTTCTTGAATATAATGTTCAAAAGGAGCTGTAAATTTAACTTGTAACCCTCTTTTTAGCGAGGCTTCTTCAAAGTGATCTTGAATAGATTGTACAAATTGTACAATATCATATTGGTGAGTATTTAATGTTTCTCCACCTTGTTCAATTTTTCTTAAATCAAGAACCTGATTTACCAAACGACCTAATCTATCACTGTTATTTTTCATGCGGGTAAGCATGGTCAGTTTCTTAGGGTCATCTTCTTCAGAAATCATAAACTCTAATGGGCTCTTAATTAACGTAAGAGGAGTTCGAAGTTCGTGAGATACGTTGGTGAAAAAGGTGATTTTTTGCTGTGTTAATTGATCATTTTCTTCCCTCTTATATTTTTCTAATTCAAGTTGATTTTGAATTTTCATTTGTCCCATCATTAATTTTCTTAATAAGAAAATAGCAAGAATAAGAAAAGCGATATATGCAATTATAGCAGTAGTACTAGCCCACCAAGGTGATTTAATTACTATTTTTAAGATTTTATTGGCTTGATCTTGATACCTTTTAGAAGCTCTAATTTTAAATATATAAGTACCAGGACTTAGCTTTTTGTAAGTAGCACTATGATGAATTTTACTAATGCTTTCCCAATCATCATCAATACCTTCTAGCTTATAAAAGAATTTAGAAGAATTATTGTTTTTGTAATCTATGGTAGAAAATTTAAGGGAAAATGAATTGTTGGCATAATCTAATACAATCTTATCTGTATCATTAATATCTTTTGTTAAAATAGGAGTGTCTTGAAGCCCCATATTTGGTATAACATCAATATCTTTAATTTGCAAACCAGTAAGATGTACAACACTTATATCATCATTAAAAACAACTTCATTAGGGTTAAATGATACAAAACCAGTCATACCTGCAAAATAAATATTTCCATTACTATCCTTTGCAGAACCTTCTTTGTACACGTCAATACCCGTATCGTCTTGAGTGAATTTATGTAACTTTTTTGTTTTTCGATCTAATGCATAAAGCGTATGTGCTGTCGCTACCCAAATCTGTTTTTTAGTAATTTGTACTGCCTTTATATTTTCTGTGAAATACGACACCCATTTAGGTTTCCTTTTATCCATTTTATAGAGAGCCTTATTATCTGCTAACCATAACGATGAATCTCCAATTGCAAATTTCGGATTATGATAATTATAACTTTTTTGGTTTTCAAAATGAATAGGCTGGAACCTACCTCTACTACTATTAAGCACAGCAACTCCTCTTCCATTACCAGCCCATAATCTTTTGTCGTAAACTATAATAGGAGAAGTAGAATAATAAGTATCTATAGGCTTATTACCTAAATTCTTAGTGATGTTTGTAAATTCTAAGGTTTTGTTTTTTAGTTCTTTTACGTTTAATAAACCAAGGTAGGAAGTAATCCAGATATCTCCAGTTTCATCTTCTTGTATAAAATTTAAATAGTTAGTATCTAACCCTTTTACATTTTTAGATCCGGCAACATATTTTTCAAAAGAATCTGTTTTTTCATTATAAATATTTAAACCACCAAGAGAAGTGATCCAGACTTCACCATTATCTTTTATTAGCGTACTTCTTGTTTTTGTGTGAAGTATTGAAGGGTAACTAAACGTTTTATATGAATCTGTTTTACTACTGTATTTAACAAGGCCATTGTTGGTTGTTATCCACATGTCATTATTTTTTGCAATTTTGATATCGTTTATATCTAAATCACTTTCTAATTGAGTGTTACCAGTAGGGGTTTTATTAAAATGTAAAAACGAAGGTTTGAGATAAACTTTACTAGCCCCATTTTCTGTACCTATCCAAATATTATTTTTTTGCCCTTTTATTATCTGAGTAACAATATTATTATTGATAGAGTACTTTAATTTACTATTATGAAAAAAGGAATTGAAATTATCGGTTTTTGTGTTCCAAATTGTTAAACCTCTGTCTGTTCCTAACCAAATTTCATCTTCGTTTATTCTACAAATTGTTTTAATTACAGGGTTAGATAGATTGCTGTTTTTTTGGTTATACAATTGATATTCTTCTGTGGTTGTATTGAATTTGCATAACCCTGTTTCTGTACCAACAATTAATGTTTCGTCATCATTTTCATCAAAAGGTAAGATTGACAGAATGTAATTGTTTTTAATAAGATCTCCGTGGTTCTTATCAATGAGTTTATATTTTTTTATTTCTTTCGTTTTAGCATCAATTCTATTCAATTTATTTTCAGTTCCTACCCATAAGTTTCCTTTAGTATCAAGGTAAGTACATCTTACTAAATTTGCAGACAATGTTTTATCTACTCCTTTTACGTGTGTAAATGTCTCAGATGTTTTATTTTCGATGTTATAAATCAGTAAGCCATTTATGCCTCCAATAAGTAGATCCCCCTCTCTTGTGTAATTAAGGTGATGAATAAAACCGATGTCATTAATATCAGATTTCTGAATAACATCTTTAGTAGGCGAGTAGTAAAACACACCAATGTTTGTGCTAATCCATAGTGTATTGTTATTATCAATAGCCATGGATGTAACTCTTTTTATAGGTTGATTAGGATTACTAAACATTTTGTATTCCTTCATCTCAAAACCATCGTACCTAAAAATACCTATTGTAGTACCAAACCACGTATAACCATTTTGATCTTGAATAATATCAGAAATGATTAATTGCCCATTTGATGCTTGTGGGAATTTTATGTTCTCAAACTTTGGTAATTCTTTTTGCTGACCAAATAGTAAACTACTTAGTATTGTAGCGATGAGTAAAAAAATGAATTTGATATTTATGTTAGTATTCATGCTGATTAAATAATCTTATTTGGAAAAAAATCGAATAGTAAAATAGACTTATCAATGGATAGCCTATTCTTTTTAAAAAATGCTGTTTACTGAGTTTCAAATTAAAAACAATAATTAAAATTAGTAGCATATTTCTAATTTGATATTTTTTATCGCATAAAAAATATGGAAATCTGCTATTGTAGGTAAATTTTCTGCTAGTAAAGGGAGGCTTTTTTGAAATATTGGGTATAAAAAAAGGAACATGATAACTCATATTCCTTTCCAAGTATGTTTATTATTCTAAGCTATAAAGTAGACGGTTGCTTTAATTGATACTTTTTATAGTAATCTTTTTGTTGCAACGCCTTGTATTTATTTTCTTCAAAGTAACTAGGATTAGGTAATGCTACTTCCCAATTTCCTAATTGCTTAATCATTTTTTCTGCCTTTTCTTTTTCTTTAAAAAGTAAATCATTTTGTTCAGAGATATCTTTTGATAAATCGAACAACATAGGTAAGTGGTTCGGAATAGTTACTAATTTCCAATTACCATCTCTTATAGATCTACTTACTGTAAATTTCCAGGTCATTTGCTGATGAGGAGCTTCTTTATTTTCTCCGTTTACGTAAGGTACAAGATCAACACCATCCAATACATCATTTACTTTACCACCTGCAGCAGTAACAAATGTAGCAGCAAGATCTAAAGAAGAAATTGTTTGTTCATATCTAATGTTTTCTGGAATATGTTTACTCCATTTCATCATAAAAGGAACATGAATTCCACCTTCTAGTAAAGTACCTTTCTTACCTGAATACGGAGCATTTAACGACCCATTTCCAATAGGACCACCGTTGTCACTTAAAAACACAATTATGGTGTTGTCATCAAGATTATGCTTTTCTAACATAGCAATAATTTTGGCTACATTTAAATCTAAACGATGAACCATAGCTGCGTATGTTCTTCTTTTAGGGTCTTTAATATGATTGTATAAGGCAATGTCTTCTTCTAAAGCCTGTAACGGAGCATGTGGAGCATTAAAAGAGGCATATAAAAAGAACGGTTCGTCTTTATGTCTTTTAATAAAGTCAGCACATTCATCACCAATATCATCTGTTAAATAAGTGATTTCTTGAGGTGTTTTATAATTAGATTCTAATGCAGAAGCATATGCTTTTTGTGCTTTTTTAGTTGCTTTACCATTTTTAAAATAATTATGTCCTCCATATGGGAACGACCAATATTCATCAAAACGATTTTTAGGATGATGCTCTTCTCCGTCACCAAGATGCCATTTGCCAATTATTCCAGAGGTATAACCTAAAGGCTTTAAGTATTCTGGAATTGTTTTTATTTCAGTAGGTAAACCATCTGTGTAGGAAAGGTTTTTTGGTAGGTTGTTATCATAACCAAAAGTAACCTGATTTCTACCCGTTAATAACCCCGCTCTAGACGGACTACAAACTGGAGAAGAAACATACCCTTGATTAAAAAAGACACCTTTTTCTCCAAGAGCATCAATATTAGGTGTTTTAATTTCTGTTGATCCTGTAATTCCAAGGTCACCAAACCCCATATCATCAGCCAGGATAAGTACGATATTGGGTTTTTTGCCTTCTTTTGGTTTATCAGAAATACTTTTAAATGACAAGCACAAAAGGCTAATTCCTATAAGAGGTAAAAACTTAAATACTTTCATGATCAATTATTTTGAGCCTTTCTCTTTTGCCTGAGCAGCTTTATATTTCTTATTGAATTTACCAAAGCCAATTTCTTCACCAGCTTGCATTCTTTTATAAGCCTCTGGGAATTCATTTTTTACATATTGATACACCTCAACAGCATATGCAGTAACTGGCTCATAAGTATCCTCTTCAGAAACCATTTCTTTTGTATATTTCTCTGCTTCTTTACGGTACTTTTTGATGAGTTTTTTATACTCAGGATTACCTGCTAAGTTATTTAGCTCATAAGGATCATTTTTAAGATCATAGAATTCTTCTACAGGTTTATGGTCTTCAAAAAATATCTTTTGATAATCATTTAGCTTTCCCTCTTCATTTAAGGTTCTCATTACATGAACAGCCGGACGGTAAAACTCTAAATAAGCTTGGTGAGCATCGTAAGGAAGTTCTGGTTTATTATTTTTTACATATCTGTAACGTGTATCAGAAACAGCATACATATCTTCCATAACTTCATCCCATAGCCCTCTATAAGAGTATACAGATTGGCGGTCAAAATCACTTCTAATGAAAGATCTACCTGTTAAATATTCTGGTAATTCTGCACCTGCAAGATCTAAAATTGTTGCTGTAATATCTGTAGAAGCAATAATTTGATCACTTTCATCTTCATGATCAAAATCTTTAGCCCATTTTACAATTAAAGGAATACGGATAGCAGGATCTTGTAAATACCCTTTACCTCTTAAATTACATCTTCCGTTATCACCAATAACAACAATAATAGTGTTATCTAACATGTTTTTCTCCTTCAATTCTTGGACAATCATACCCATTTCATTATCTGCATACTCAATTTGATCTAAGTATTTAGCCCAGTCTAAACGAATTTCTGGAGTATCTGCATAATATGGAGGAAGTACAACATCGTCTACAGAAACAGGATGTTCCGATTTGTTTCGAACATTGTTCCACCATCCACCGCGATGCGTCACATTTAATTGAATTTGTGCAAAGAAAGGTTCATCAGCTTTTTCAAAACGGTCATGTTTATCAAAAAGGCCTCTGTTCTCTTCCCAAGTCCCAATAGGAGTATATTTAAAATTACAATCTGTTTTTCTACCTTTAGCTTGTACACCATGATGTCCAAGAATTGTAGTATATCCTTCTTTTTTTAACCAGTAAGTAAATGGTTTAAAAGGATCTTGTAGTTCTACATTTCTATTACTCCTATGGTGCATCGTGTTCGTTTTTAACTGATGTGTTCCAATCATCATTGCAGATCGGTTGGTAGAACAGATAGTGGCAGTACCAAAAGCATTGTAATAAATTGTACCATCTTCTGCTAGTTTATCAAAGTTAGGAGTCTTAACAGCTTCCATTCCATAACAAGCAAAATCATGACCTATATCTTCTGCCATTATCCAGATAATATTAGGTTTTTCTGCTGTATTTTGTGCCCAAACATTCAAATTTATAAGTAGTAGTAGGGCTGTCAGTTTAATAATTCGTTTCACTTTAAATTAGTTTATAATTCTGTAGTCTTAAAAAGTAATTTTCTTCATTTCAAATCGTTATATAGAATAAAATTGAGGTGCTATTTTTATTTAAGAAGTGTACTTAACGTAAAACTAAGTCACTTATATAAAATGATACATCCGACAGTTCTATATACGTGTTGTACAAATGTGTTTAATATTGCATTAAGTTACTATTACAATTTTCTAAATAAATAGCACATTTTAGACTTATAGCTAGTAAATGAACTATTAAAGGCACTTTTTTGGACTAAATACACTTAAAGGTGTAGAGATGGATGAATAATAATAAGAGAATTTTAAAACACATTTTATTCAACACATTAATTGAGTATCTTTGCTATAATTAATGATAATCTACTGTCTAAAATTCTATTATTTTTTTGTTCGTTTGATGTTTTCGTTTGTCTACTTAATAGAATAATAGTATATAATAATATGAGTAAGTTTTTACAACTATATTTTTTTCCGTACTGTGTACTATCCTTATTATTATTTTCAGCATGTGATAAAGAAGAGACTAATATCAATTCATGTGATGAAGAAGTAGTTAAGAATAAGTTTGAAACGTATGTTGAAATAGTTGGAGATGCAATAGAAAATTCTGATTGTGAAACAATAGTTGCATCCTCTGATGAGATGTTAGAATTTTTGGATGTCAATTATAATTGTCTCATAATTTTATTAGTTCTTAATGAAGATGGAGTAAATTCTGAAGCAGAAGCAGACGAGAGCATAAAGGAAATGAGAGAACTTATAGAAGAATTGAAATATCTATGTGAAGTTGGTGCTCCTTTCCAAAAACTCTAGTATTATTCCTCTTTTATCTTAATGATATTTTACAATCTTTCCATTTAACAGTTAATTTTAATTATTTTTGTCTTCTTCTTATGAAAGAGAATAATTAAAAATAATTACATGAGTTTATTAACAGTAGGTTCTGTAGCATTTGATGCTATTGAAACACCTTTTGGAAAAACAGATAAAATAATTGGCGGAGCAGGTACTTATATCTCTATCGCTTCATCATTCTTTACAAAACCTGTTCGAGTTGTAGCAGTAGTAGGGGATGATTTTCCAAAAGAGTATATCAAAACTTTAGAAGATCAGGGAGTTGATACTGAAGGCTTACAAATTAAAGAAAATGAAAAAACTTTCTTTTGGGCTGGTAAGTACCATAACGATATGAACTCTCGTGATACATTGGTTACAGAACTTAATGTATTAGAAAACTTTGACCCTATTGTACCTGCAAGCTATCAAGGTTCAGAGTACGTAATGTTAGGAAACCTTTCTCCTCAAGTTCAAAGTACAGTAATTGAGCGTTTAACGCAAAAGCCAAAGTTAATTGTTATGGATACAATGAACTTTTGGATGGACATTGCTTTTGACGATTTAATGAAAACTATCTCAATGGTAGATTTATTATCTATCAACGATGAAGAAGCACGTCAGTTATCTGGTGAGTATTCATTAAGAAAGGCAGCAAAGAAAATTATGGCAATGGGACCAAAGTACTTAATCATCAAGAAAGGTGAACACGGTGCTTTATTATTCCATAAAGATGAGGTTTTCTCTGCACCAGCGTTACCATTAGAAGAAGTATTTGATCCAACAGGAGCAGGAGATACTTTTGCAGGTGGCTTTATTGGTTACTTAGCAAAAACAGATGATATCTCTTTCGAAAACATGAAAAAAGCGGTGATTTACGGATCAGCATTGGCTTCTTTCTGTGTTGAGAAATTTGGTACAGAACGTTTATTAGAAATTACAGATGCTGATGTTCAAGCACGTGTAAAAGAATTCCACAAATTGACAGCATTTGATACAACTTTATAAGGGAGTATCTTAAAAATATATTTACCTTCTAATTTAATTCTGAATCAGATTAAATTAGAAGGTTTTTTTTATGTTTATTTATTTTGATGCACACACTCACCATAAAAGTATAAATCCAAATGTTATTGGAGTATATAATCATTTACTTCAGAATAATTTCATGCTTTTAAAATCTCAGTTAAACAGTGCGGGTATCCATCCGTGGTATATCGAAGAGGTGTCCATTACAGATTATCTTGATAAATTAAAAAGCAAAATTTCTACTTTGGATGCAGTTGGTGAAGCTGGTTTAGACCGTGCTATTAAAACTGATATAGAATTACAGAAAGAGGTGTTTAATGCTCAAATAGAAGTATCAGAAGAGTTTAAAAAACCAATGATTATCCATTGCGTTAAGGCATATTCTGATCTATTGGCTTTAAGAAAACAATGTAAATGTTATCAACCTTGGGTTATTCATGGGTATCAAGGTAATAAAGAAACAGCTAACCAACTGATAAAAAGTGGTTGTTATTTATCGTTTGGAAAAGCATTAATGTACAAAAGACCAAAATTGATCGAAGCATACCAATCAGCAGATAAATCAAAAGTTCTATTTGAAACAGATGATGATGATAATCTTTTAATAGAAGAGGTTTATAAGTTTGTCTGTACAACTTTTAATGAAGAAATGTCATCAATTCAGCAACAAAAACTTAAAATAGCAAAACAGTTATTTCCCAAACTAAATCAACTTCTTTAAATTCGCACCTAGAATTTAAATTTACACACAAATATGGGACACTGGCAGGAAAGAACAGAGCTACTTATTGGGCAAGAAGGTATTGAAAAGTTAGGAAATAAACACGTATTAATAGTGGGTGTTGGTGGTGTTGGTGGCTTTGCCGCAGAAGCAATTGCAAGAGCAGGCGTAGGGAAAATTACAATTGTAGATGGCGATGTTGTTGATGTAAGTAACAGAAATAGACAAATTGCAGCTTTAGTTAGTACAGAAAATATGTCTAAAGTTAAAGTGATTGGCGATAGGATTAAAGACATTAACCCATATGTACAATTAGAAACAAAACAAATTTATCTTGATGGAGATAATATTTCAACGCTTTTAGATGAACATAACTATGATTATGTAGTAGAATGTATTGATACATTAACACCTAAAGTAACATTGCTTACTACATGTATAGATAAAAAAATTAAGGTTGTAAGTTCTATGGGAGCTGGCGGAAGAATGGATCCTACACAAACTCAAGTAGCTAGACTTAGAGATACTTACAATTGCTTACTAGCCAAAAAAGTGAGAAAAATGGTAGGTACTCAGAGATACAGACGAAAAATAAAAGTTGTATTCTCACCAGAAGTAATCGACAAAAATAAAGTTGAAGAAGTTAAAGGAGTAAAGCATAAACGCTCTACTATTGGTACAATTTCTTATATGCCAGCAGTGTTTGGTCTAACGGTAGCTTCTGTAGCTTTACGTGATTTATTAGACAGTTAACAATCTTTAAAGAAAATAAATAACTGTTTTTGTCACAAAGTTATCAAAGTAGATGTTGTTAATTTTGTTGTACTACACAATATCTTTTTTAGCATCATAATCTCTTAGGAGGTTTCTAATATAACATCTATGATTAGATTAATTTTTCGTTTCTTATTTAATTTTAATGGTTGGTCGCTTAAAGTAGATCATGTTCCAGTAGATAAATTAGAGAGAAGTGTTTTCTTAGCAGCACCTCATACTACAAACTGGGATGCAGTTTACATGGTTGCTGCAATGCGAAAGATTAATGTAAAATTGAGGTTTGCAATTAAAAAAGAATGGATTCGTTTTCCGTTAAGTATTGCTATTAAACCTATGGGTGCAATTGGTATAGATAGAAGACCAATTAATAAAAGAGAGAAAAAGATAAGTATGGTTGATGCTATAAGTAATCTTTTTAAGGAAAATGATAAACTGGCTTTAGTGATGCCTCCGGAAGGTTCGAGATCACTTAGAAAGGAATGGAAATCAGGTTTTTATTATGTTGCCGTTCAATCTAAAGTTCCTATTGCGTTAGCTTACCTTGATTATAAGAAGAAAACTGCAGGAGTGTATGAAGTTTTTGAGCCTACAGGTAATTTTGAAGAGGATATGAAATATATTACTTCAGTGTATAAAACTAATAATCCTACAGCAAAATTTCCTGAACTTTATAGCCTTGACGAAAGGTTTGTATAAAAGTAAACTTTGTAGCTATTCTTGAGTGAAATAGGTACTTTAAAAATATTATTTGAAGGAAAGGGATTATCCCTTTCCTTTTTTTGTAAATTCATATAGCTAAAATTATAAAATAGAAAAACATGGATTTACAAAACAAAAGAATTTTAATTACTGGAGGAAGCTCGGGTATTGGTAAACAGACAGCTAAACTTTTAATAGCTAAAGGAGCAAAAGTAGTTATTACAGGTAGATCTGAAGAAAAATTATTAAAAGTTGCAGAAGAGATTGGAGCAATTCCATTACTTTTTGATATAGCAAAACACGATACTATTCATGAAAGTGCACTTGCTTGTGTTAAAGCATTAGATGGTGGAATTGATGTACTTATTAATAATGCAGGTATTGGCGAATTTGCTGAATTGGAAGATGTATCTCTATCTTCTTTTCAAAGAGTGTTTGATGTAAATGTTTTTGGATTAGCAGAATTAACAAAATGTATTTTACCTTATTTTCAAGAACAAGGGTCTGGTAATATAATTAATATTGGTTCTACTGCAGCTGCTAAAGGTTTTGCTTTTGGTTCTGTATATGTAGCCTCTAAATTTGCCTTAAGAGGGTTAACACAATGTTGGCAAGCCGAATTAAGAAAGTACAACATTAGAGTTTCATTAATAAACCCAAGTGAAGTAGTTACAGCTTTTGGCACAGAAAGCAGAGAAGAAAAACCAGAAGAAGTTAAAAAGCTTACAGCTACAGAAATTGCACATACCATTGTAAGTAGTTTGGAACTTGATGATAGAGGGTTTATTCCAGAAGTAACAGTATGGGCAACTAATCCTTAATTATTTAAGAATTATAATTAATATTGTACTATCAATTAACTATTGGAATCCTAAAATGAAGAAGAATGGAAGAAGTAGATAAGGATATCATTGCTCAGATAAATGCGAATAAGTGTATGTTTCAGATGCCTTCAAAACAGAAGTCTGATGAGTTTATAGATGATATGTTCCGATTTTTATTTCCTGTTGTTTCAGGAGTTGAACAAGGACATTATGCTGCAGAACTTGCTTTATTACGTTTAAAAGGCAAAATGCAAGAGTTATTTCTTCCAATAAGAGATCAGTTTGATATTGGATGCTCTAGAGCTACAGAAAGCTTTTTTGATGCACTTCCAGAAGTACACATCAAATTAATGAAAGATGCTCAAGCAATTTTTGATGGAGATCCAGCAGCAAAGCATATTGAAGAGGTTATACTTGCTTATCCTGGCTTTTACGCCATCTATGTTTACAGACTTGCACATCAGTTGTACAATTGTGAAGTACCTATTGTACCAAGGTTATTTTCTGAATACGCACATAGTAAAACAGGAATAGATATACACCCTGGAGCTAATATTGGAGAATATTTTTGTATAGATCATGGAACGGGTATTGTTGTTGGAGAAACAACAGATATTGGAGACCACGTTAAATTATACCAAGGTGTTACATTAGGTGCTTTGAGTGTAAGTAAAGATATGGCTACTAAAAAAAGGCACCCAACAATTGAGGATAATGTAATTATCTATTCAGGGACTACAGTTCTAGGTGGCGAAACCGTTATTGGTGCCAATTCTATTATTGGTGGTAACGTTTGGCTTACAGAAAGTGTACATAAAGATGCAACCGTTTATAATCAAAGTACGGTGAGTGTAAGGAAAAAGAAAACAGCAATATAAAAAAACAGGCTATACTTTAATTAGTATAGCCTGTTTTGTATTTACTATTTCAGTTAAAATTAATTCTTACAAATTTCTAATTCGCCCAAAGCTCCATTAAGACCATCAACACCATCATTTAAATGTAGAATAGCCTCTTGAATATGATCTATTGCATCATTAAGATGGTTATGCATCTCATCTATATCGTCTGAGTAATGTGCAGTAGAAAGAGTTGTTGATGCGATATCAAAAATTCTTTTAGCATCATGAAATGAACCATGTGCATCAAAAGTTTGGTTACTTGCAACTTCACATATTAACGATGCTTGAGATTTTGCATTGTGAGTTTCATCTTTTGCAAAATGAGCATTTCTCATAGCAGCTTCTGCTTCGTTCTTAGCAAGGCCAACATTTTCTTTCATACAATCCATTGTTTGACAATCGAAGCATTCACTAATAAAGTGTAAAGCCGTTTCAGCACCTTCATGAGAAGTCTGATAAAAATCATATGCCTCATTTATATCAGTAACAACAACATGGTGCTGACCGTAAGCAAATGTAATAGACAATGATGATAGAATAATGAGTAAGAGTTTTTTCATATAGGTTCTAGGTTGGTGTACTTCAAGATAACAATCAACAATAAAATAAAGTGCCCATCGTTATAATTTTTCTTCTGTACTTCTATTTATTCCAATTCTTTATTAAGAAAATACAAAAGCCCTTTCCATTAAATTAATAATGAAAAGGGCTTTATTAGAAAAGTACAAATATTAATCAGGTTTGATTATTTGTTTTTCAATTGTTCTTTTAACTTATCTAGTTCTGATGGTTCGCCACTAGCTGACGAAGAAGTATCATTTGCACTAGAAGCAGAACTTGTATTATCAGTTGAAGTACCTTCAGACAAACGAGCTTTTAATTTAGCTAACTCATCAGATGCCCCAATAGAAACATTACCACCAGGAGCTATTCCTAAAGCTTTGTCAATCTCATTTTCTGGTGTTTGCTGATTTAGATCTGCTATTTGACCATAAGATTCTGCCAAAGCTTCTTTTTCTTCAACTTTTTGCTTCATTTTTTCTAAACGAGCCAATGTTGTAGAAGAATCAACATTAGATAATTGCTTATTTAATTTTGCAGATGCATCACTTACTGTAGCACGAGCACGTAATGTTTTTAACTCATTTTCCCAACTGCCAATTTGAGATTTAAGCTGTTGAACATTTTGCTCCATTTTAGTTAGCATACCAGAATAATTATCAATATTTTTCTGATTTGCACCTGCTCTTTGTGCATATTGTTGTTTTCTTTCTAAAGCCTGAGTAGCTAATCTATCTGCTTCGTCAGAGTCTAATTGCCCTTGTGATGCTCTTTGTACAAGCAACATAGCTTTCTGTTCAAACTCTTTCGCGTTTCTATTATTCGATTCAAATTCTTTCTTTTCTCTAATAGTTAACGCTTTAACCTCTGCAAGTCCTTGCATAGATTTTGATAAGTCACCTTTTAAATCTCTTATCCCTTGTTCCGTCTGCTTTATTGGATTTTCTAATTTATCTAAAACAGAATGAGCTTCTGATTCTGCAATTCCAAAAAGTCTTTTTAGCCATCCAAACATGTTCGTATATTTTTGTTATTAATTTCTATTTTAAAGTTTTTTCAAAGAAGTTATAGGCTTCGTTTATTTCTAAAGTTACCTTCTGAGCCATTTCTTGTTTCTTCTTATCCCCAGCATACAGGTCTGGATGGTATAATTTAACCAATTTTCTATAAGATTTCTTTATAGTTGGAAAATCATCACCAGGTTTTACTTCCAAAGCACTATAATATTCTTGTTCTTTGGTTTTTTTCTGTGGTTGTTGCTGATAAGATTGTTGTTGACCAGAATAGCCTTGATAAGAAGATTCCTCTTTGTATGAGTATGTGGAATTTTTTATCTCATCGTAATACTTTTTCCACTCAGCATCAAAACCATCTTCATTTTTAAAGAGGTTCTCAAATAACGGATTTTTATCAATCTGATCGTTTATGGTTGCTTTTAATATGTCTTTAAATCGATCTACTAGCATGTTTAATTTTTTATTTGACACTATAGATAATATATACCTATATATATTTAACACGAAAAGTTACTAAAAAAGATGCTTTTTTACTTAAAAAGTTATTTGTGAATGATTTTTCATTTATTTTTTTTGACATATTATTTCATAAGTGTATATTGGAAACTTAATATAAGCGGTAGTTACGCTTGTGTTATTTATTATAAACACACTCAATTTTTTTTATATTTCTAACTGTAAATTTATATTTTTATATGTTAGAAGTAGTTTCGAAATATTCTCTTTTGGTACTCAGTCTAAAATGATTTATAAATAGATAACATTTGTTTTCTGGGTTTACGTTACTATTAAACGCGTTAATAGTAAAATAAACTAAAGACTAAGAATGGTAAATATAATTTAGTTTGGGTACTTACTACTAATTGGCAGACAGATTTACCTATAATCTGTCTTATTAAAAAAAACATAAATTAAAGATGGAACAAAAGCGACCTTGGTATAAACACTACGCTGATTTTACTCCTCAGGAAATAAACCCTGACAACTACCAATCGTTAATAGCTCTTTTTGAAGAATCGTTTAAGAAATTCTCTGATAAGGTAGCTTATGAATGTATGGGTGGTAAATTAACTTATAAAGAGGTTGATTTAGCTTCGGAACGTTTTGCAGCTTATTTACAAGACTCATGCGGTATGGATAGAGGGGACAGAATTGCTATTCAGATGCCAAATGTATTGCAATACCCTATTGCAATGATTGGAGCAATTCGTGCAGGCATGGTAGTAGTGAATACTAACCCGCTTTATACTGAAAGAGAAATGCTACATCAGTTTACTGATGCTAGTGTAAAAACTGTTGTGATTATGGCCAACTTTGCCGATAAATTACAGCATATTTTACCAAAAGCTCCATCTATAAAAAATATAATTACTACAGAAATAGGCGACTTACTAACGTTTCCTAAAAACTTGATTGTAAACTCTGTAGTAAAGTATGTTAAGAAAATGGTACCTGCTTATAGTTTACCTAAGGCAGTGAAGTTTAAAGCAGCATTAAAAAAAGGAGCTACGTCTACATATGTTAGACCAATCTTAACAGGAGAAGATCACGCTTTTTTACAATATACAGGAGGTACAACAGGTGTTGCAAAAGGAGCAATTCTAACGCACAGAAATATTGTTGCTAACCTAGAACAATCAAATGCTTGGTTACAAGGAGTTTTAAAAGAAGGAGAAGAATTAGTAGTTACAGCGCTTCCTTTATATCATATTTTTGCTTTAACAGTAAATTGTATGACGATGATGAAGATTGGTGCTCACAATTTATTAATTACTAACCCTCGTGATATGGATGCCTTTATCAACGAGATAAGTAAATACAAGTTCTCGATCATGACGGGTGTAAATACACTCTTTAATGGTATGCTGAATCATAATAAATTTGCAGATCTTGATTTCTCAAAGTTAAAAGTGACCATTGGTGGCGGTATGGCAGTTCAGCAAGCTGTAGCAAAACGTTGGGAGGAAATTACAAAATGTACTTTAGCAGAGGGATATGGATTAACAGAAACATCTCCTGTAGTATGTGTACATAGATTAGATAATCCCAAAATTGGTACTATCGGGTTACCTTACCCTTCTACAGATGTAAAAGTTTTAGATGCAGATGGACAAGAAGTACCTATTGGTGATACTGGAGAGCTTTGTGTTAATGGTCCTCAGGTAATGAAAGGCTACTGGAACAGACCACAAGATACTGAAGATACGTTCTTCCCAAATGGGTGGTTAAGAACTGGAGATATTGCAACAATGGACCATCATGGTTATTTTAAAATTGTAGACCGTAAAAAAGATATGGTTTTAGTCTCTGGCTTTAATGTTTACCCTAACGAAGTAGAAGATGTTTTAGTAATGCATGAAGGCGTAGATGAATGTGCCGTAATTGGTGTACCTGATGAAAAATCTACAGAAGCAGTAAAATGTTTTATTGTAAAGAAAGATCAGCATCTAACTCAAGAGCAGTTAAAGAGCTTCTGTAAAGAGAACTTGGCAGGGTACAAAGTACCAAGGCATTATGAGTTCCGTACAGAATTACCAAAATCTGCCGTAGGAAAAATCTTAAGGCGTGTGCTGAAAGAGGAAGAATTAGCCAAAACAAAAAAGGCTTTACATTAAGTCGTAAAAAAATAAAGTAAGGTACTGCAAAGAATTTCTGCGCAGTGCCTTTTTTTGTATAGAACAAACCAACTTCAAAAAATAGTTTATATGTCGTCTACAAAAGAATGGGTTTCTATAAAATTTGATACTCCTTTTCTAACAAATAATACACTAACGTCAGAAATGGAATCATTATGGTTCGTTTTTCATGGTTATGGTCAATTAGCAGAACATTTTATCAGACGTTTTGATGTTTTAGATTTATCTAAGAACCATGTGGTTGCTTTACAAGGACTTTCAAAGTTTTATTTAGACAGTAGCTACAAGAAAGTAGGAGCTTCTTGGATGACAAAATTAGAACGTGAGGTAGATATTCTTCATCAAAAAAGATACATTGACGAAGTCTTTTACAATAGGTTAATGAAAGCTGATAAAAAGGAGGTTAAATTAAACTTTTTTGCTTTTTCACAAGGTGGAGCAACATTACTTAGATGGTTAAAAGATGCTCAGCCAAAGGTAGATAATCTGATTATGTGGGCAGCAGATTTACCGTCTGAGTTTACAGAAGATGATTTTAAATTCTTATCAGCAAAATCTAATTTATTTGTGGTTTTGGGAACTCAAGATCCATTTGCTAAAATGATTGATATCACCAGACAAAAAGAACTCTTGCAAAGTTTACCATGTAGCACAGAATTTGTATCGTTTGAAGGAGGACATCTGGTAAAACGAGATGTTTTGGAAACGATAATAGAAAAACTAAACTGTAAAACTAATTTTTAGCTATGCATCCCTTATTAAATCATAACGTATTTTTTGTAAAAGAGCATGTTGGTATGTTTAAAGCTGCCAACAACTACGACATCCACGATCCAGAAACTGATGAGATCATGATGGAATGTCGTGAAGACAATCTAGGTTTTATTACTAAGTTGCTTCGTTTTACAGACTACAAACGAATGACGCCTTTTAATATTGAAATTAAATCGGCTACTGGAGAAAAAATACTAACGGTGAAAAGAGGTATCTCAATTTTTTTGTCGGATGTAGAAGTTTTTGATGAACACGATCAGCTTGTAGGTACATTTAAGCAAAAACTATTCTCTATAGGCGGTAAATTTGAGGTAATAGACCCTAACGGGGTGTCGCTTTGTATGCTTAAAGGAAAATGGACAAGTTGGGATTTCAGATTTGTAAAAGATGATTTTGAGTTTGCTCATGTAAGTAAACATTTTGCTGGTATTGCAAAAGAGTTTTTTACTACTGCAGACAATTATGCATTAGAAATTAACCCAGAGGTACCGCAAGATAACCGATTAAGGTTACTCATTTTGGCAGCGGTTATGTGCATCGATATGGTATTAAAAGAGTAAACTAAGAACGGAATTTATTCCACATTTTAGTCTCTCTTATTAAAAGCTTCTCAAACTTTTCTGGTTGAGGAGCTTTTATTGTTTTAAAAGCTAAAGTTCTAGGGTGTTTAAAAGTAATTTCTACAGAAGAGAGAAATAACCCTTTTCCTTCTAATGTATTTCCTTCAATTCCATATAGTTTATCACCAACAATCGGAGTTCCTAAACTAGCCATGTGTATTCTAAGTTGATGTGTTCGTCCTGTATGTGGGGTTAATTCTACGATAGATAATTGTTCACTACGTAAAGAAGCAACGGTTTCTATTACTTTATAAGAACTGTGTGACTCCTTATTTTCAATGGGTGTTCTAATATCACCTTCATCAGCATGTAGTTTTCCCATTACAACAGCATGGTATTTCTTTTTAATAGTTTTGTTTTCAAACTGTTGTCCAAAAGCAACTCTAGCCAAACGTGTTTTAGCAATTAACAAAACGCCAGAAGTTGGAGCGTCAAGTCTATGGCAAGGTTTAGGCCACGGCATTTTATCAATTAAATCACTTGGTTTAATATTGTAAAGAAGTGCATTCTCTATTGTTCTAAATTGATTTCCACTGACAGAAAAACCAGCAGGTTTATAAATTACAGCACAATCATCATCTTCATACAATACATTTAATGATAGTTCAAAAATTTTAGGTACTTTTTCTTCTTCACCAAAAATTTGATAAATATCTCCAGCGGCACACCATTCTGCGCCATTCAATATCGTATCATTTAAAAGAATCCGTCCTTTTTTAAATGCTTTTTTTAATCCATTTCTAGAAGTAATGATAGTATTGTTTTTAAGTATATAATCAAAAACTCTGTCTTTATCAGAATAATCATTATTTACTTTTAGAGTGGAAAGAATTGACGGGTTCATAGTGCTAAAGATTCATTTTTATTTTGAATGTCACGTTCGAAAATTAATCATTATCATAACGAAAGTACCAACTAATCTACAAAAGAGATAATAATTTATACAAACCAATGTTTTTATTAACTAAAGCCTATTTAAATACACTTTTTTTCTTACATGTTTTAAAATAGAAGAGATGAATTTTATGACTAAATTATAGATAAAGCCACCTAATATAACCTAATACTACTATGAAAATTTTCTTAATACTTTCACTTTACCTAATTACCTCTATTTTTTCAAATCTACATGCTACTACATATTATTCTGGAACAAGTGGGAATTTTGCTGAAACTACTTGGTCAACTGTATCCGGTGAGGTAGGGTCGGTAATTGATTTTGCTTCTTATGATGAAAGTGAAGATACTTTTGTAATTCTTTCGGGACATACAATAACTTTTCCGAATACAGCTATAGAAATAGCTGTTTTATATGTATTAGGTAATTTTAATCAAGGAGGAGAGATAGGCACACTTCAAATAGGAAGCGAATTTAATATTGGGGGTAATGTGAATTTCGCATCTGGAAATTCAACTTTAATAGTTAATAATTTGCATTGCTTTTCGGGAGCAAAGGTTTTATTTTCAAATTCATCTATGCAAATAAACCATACGGGTTTAATTTTTGTTTCAGGCGGAATTGATACTTTTTCAAAAACAGGTGTTAGTGGAGCTAATACTTCAGGCGAATTACTCAGTTATTTAGTAGCAAACAACGGTTCATATACTTTAACTACTGATAGATCTATCTCCAATTTCTTTGCAGGAACCGGAGAATCTTTCACAATTAATACAGGTAAAAATATACTGACTGTAGATGGTGACCTTGGTACAAACACGACTATTAACCCTGGTACAGTATCTGGAAATGTAGGTTCAATCGAGCTTTCTTCAAACGCAGCAGGTACATTAACTATTTATGATCCATCAACTTCTATCGTAAATGATCTATCAATGGCTTCTTCCCATGATATTACTTTAGGTAGTCGATTACAAATGGAGGGAACGCTTACATTAACTACTGGAGATATTATTACAAATAGTAATAGCATGATATTGTTATCTGATGCTACAATTTCAGGTATGACTAATAACTCAACTCCAGCAGCATCGTCTTCTGGAGGAAGTAACGGCTCTCATATATTAGGGTCTTTAAGTATTATAAGAGAGAGTAGTGTTACGGGGTGCGTTATATTACCAATAGGAGATGGTACTAATTTACGAGCTGTAGGAGCACAAAACACGGGAGGTTATTCTGATAATTTTACAATTACAGGTATCTATAATTTGGGTGAACACTCAGATAAAGATATAGATCCAGATTTAACGGATATTGGAGTATCAGCTTCAGAATATTTTGATGTAAGTGTTTCAGGGAGCAGTTCTACCAATGGTAAATTTACTGTTTTGATTCCATATCATTCTGGATCAGGTGTAAATACATCAACTGCAGATAATATAAAAAGTATACATTTAATGCATTACAATACAGCTGAAGGTCATTGGGAATCTTATGGTACAGTTGACGATGGTTCTGCAACACATGCAGGAAGTGGAGGTACTGGATATATAAGTGCCGTAGCAACAAGTTTTAGTCCGTTTGCAGTTGGGGGAGATAACTCTGTACATGATCTACCTGTTGAGCTTACCTCATTTTATGGTAAATTAGAAGATGCAGCACTTACTTTATTTTGGAGTACAGCTTCAGAAATTAATAATGATAGGTTTGAAGTTGAAGCGTCAAAAGAAGGTACTTATTATAGTAAAATTGCCGAAGTAAAAGGGGCTGGTAATTCTAATATAGCTCTTGATTATAGTTTTAAAATTAATGCATCTAACAAAGAGAAATACAACTATTACCGTTTACGTCAAGTAGATTTTGATGGACAGTTTGAATATACGTATGTATTGTCTTTTGAAAACCAATCAACAGAATTATTTGATTTTAATTTGTATCCAAACCCAACATCAAATACACTTTCTCTTGATGTAGTTTTAGACGATTTAGATGAGCTTACACAAATATCTATCTACAATCTTATAGGTGTTGAGGTAAGACGAACAGCTTCTTTAGAACGGTTTCAAACTTTAGACGTTCATTCTCTTCAAAAAGGAATATATATTGTAAATATTAAAACGAAAGCAGGAAAAAATAAGACGCATCGTTTTACTGTAAAATGATGATTGAGTAACTTCGCTTCATGACCAAATCAAGTTCTATGGAAGAGAAGTATATGAAGAGGGCGTTGCAACTAGCAACATTAGGTAAAGGTAATGTAAGTCCTAATCCAATGGTAGGGGCTGTTATTGTACATAATGATCAAATTATTGGAGAGGGCTACCATCAAAAATATGGGCAACCTCATGCCGAAGTAAATGCTGTAGCTTCAGTAAGTAAGGAGAACCTACCGTTATTGTCTGAAGCAGAAATATATGTAACCTTAGAACCTTGTAGCCATTATGGTAAAACACCTCCATGTGCAGATCTTTTGGTTAAACACAACTTCAAAAAAGTTATTGTTTGTAATTTAGATCCTAACCCACTTGTTGCTGGTAGAGGGATTAAAAGATTAGAAGATGCAGGTATCAAAGTAGCTACCCGAATTTTAGAAAACGAGGGACTAGAGGTTAATAAACGCTTCTTTAAAGCAATGACAGAGAAAAAACCTTTTGTATTGCTTAAATATGCCCAAACATCAGATGGTTTTGTAGCAAGAGAGAATTTTGATTCTAAATGGATCAGTAATCCTCTTTCTCGTCAATTGGTACATAAAATGAGAGCTGAAGAAGATGCCATTTTAGTGGGAACAAATACAGCTAAATATGATGACCCTGCTTTAAATGTAAGAGCTTGGGCAGGTAAAGATCCGCTAAGGGTTGTTATTGATAGGTCTAAAAAACTTGATGATAATCTAAAACTGTTTGATAATTCTATTAGAACAATTTGTTATACATCAGAATTTGATGAGGAGAAAGAAAACCTTGCTTTTATTCCTTTGAATAAAGAAACTTTTTTAGAAGATATGCTTGTTGATCTATTTTCTAAAGGCATTCATTCAATTATTGTAGAAGGTGGAAGTACAATCCTTAAAGAATTTATTGATAGAAAACTATGGGATGAAGCACATGTTTTTACTTCATCGAGCGCTGCGTTTGGTAGTGGGATAGAAGCTCCATTACTACCACATAAAAAGAGAGTTCAAGTTACAACCGTAGAACAAGACGAATACGCAATATATAAAGCATTAAAGTAATGTATCATATTTGTTTATCAGACCCTGAAAGGGGAGCATTGAAATATTTTTTCTTACAGCAAGGTATTTCTGATCATAAAATAATTTGTCTGCATAATGAGTTAACAGTCGGACCACTTTCGCCAGATTTAAATTCCTTATTTACAGAAAACAGAACTACATTCTATAAAGAGTATTTAGAGTTTGATGACCCAACAAGAGATTTTTACATATCTAAGTTTGTTCATCCAAATTATTTTTCTGACTTAAATGAGTATTCTTCTATTGTTGTTTGGAAAGGAGAAAATGTAGCAGAAGAGTTATTACTTCGTTTTGTTGCTAATTTTTCAAGATTTAAAGATATATATGTTGCTGAAGTTGCCACTATTGATGCTGAATACAAAAATGTAGCAGAGGTAAACCCAATCCTATTTCCTCAAATTTGGGGGAAATGGAAACTTATTTCTGAAGGTAAAAGGAAAAGCTTAATTAATAACTGGAACAAATTAGGTAAACAGCCATTACGAATCTTAGAAAATGGTGAAATCATAGAAGTTCCAATCACATTTTATGACGACCATTTATTGTCTTTTGTAACAACAAGCTTCCAACCATCTGGGCGTGTGGTAGGGCAAACACTTTCTTCTATTGATCAAAGAATATCAGATACTTTTATTTATTTTAGATTAAGAAATTTGATTAAGGCTCAGAAAGTGGCTTACGAAGGGAATCTGTTTTCTATGATGGATTTGAAAGTGAAACTACCGTAAGTAAATTAAATTTTTGATCTGTCAAGTTGCTAACATAACCTCCAGAATAACTCAAAGGAAATTATGACAAAAGACGAAGTACTCAATGAACTATATGATTTTGGAAATGAAGGAACAAAATCAATTTACCTTAAACACGGAGCTAACGAACCTTTGTTTGGTGTAAAAGTAGGTGACCTTAAAAAAATAAAGAAGAAAACTAAAATAGATCACGAACTCGCTTTAACGCTTTATCATACAGGTAATTCTGATGCAATGTATTTGGCAGGGCTAATCTGTAAACCCAAAGCATTATCAAAAGAGGAACTTCAAGAATGGGCAGAACTAGCCAATTGGTATCTACTAAGTGAGTATACAGTAGCAACAGTAGCAGCAGAAAGCAACTTTGGATGGGAAATGGGTAGGCAATGGATCATCTCAGATCAAGAAAATATTAGCAGTTCAGGTTGGTCTACATTAGCAAACTGTGTAGCCATAATTACTGATGAAGAGTTGAATTATGCAGATATAGATGAGCTATTAAATGTAATTGAAAAGAACATTCATAAGGCAAAGAACAGAGTAAGGTATACCATGAATGGTTTCTTGATTGCTGTAGGTTGTTATTTGATAGATTATACAGAAAAAGCACTTTCTATTGCAAGAGAAGTAGGTAAAGTAGATGTTTTTATGGGTGATACAAGTTGTAAGGTACCTTTAGCAGAAGAGTATATTCTAAAAGTGAAAAACATGGATAGAATTGGGAAAAAGAAAAAGAAGGCAAGATGTTAAAGAGTATTGTTTGTGATTTTTAATCAATTACTGCTATTTGCATGTTCAAAATTGATTAAAATAAGAAATGACATATCAAGAGACATTAGATTTTTTATATTCTCAGCTCCCTATGTTTCAAAGAGACGGGAAATCTGCATTTAAAAAAGACCTATCGAATACCATAGCTTTATGCAACTTTTTGGGTAATCCTGAAAAGAAATTTAAATCAATTCATGTTGCAGGCACAAACGGAAAAGGTAGTTCGTCTCATATGTTATCTGCAATATTACAAGCTGCAGGTTACAAGGTAGGTTTATATACTTCGCCTCACCTAAAAAGCTTTACAGAGAGAGTACGTATTAATGGTCAAGAAATTTCTGAAGGTGAAGTTGTTGCTTTTACAGAAAAAGTTAAACCAGCAATTGAACAAATTCACCCCTCTTTTTTTGAGTTAACAGTAGCAATGGCATTTGAGCATTTTGCTGAGCAAGAAGTTGATATTGCTGTAATTGAAGTAGGTTTAGGTGGACGCTTAGATTCTACAAATATTATTAATCCAGAGGCTTGTTTAATTACGAATATTGGATTAGATCATATGGATATGCTCGGGAATACATTGCGTTTGATTAGTAAAGAAAAGGCAGGTATTATTAAAGAAGAGACACCAGTTGTTATTAGTCAAAAACAGACAGAAACAACGCCTGTATTTACAGAAGTGGCATTAGAGAAAAAAGCACCTTTATTTTTTGCAGAGAATCATTTAAGTTGGAAAGGAAACTCGATACTTAAAAATAATGAAGAATACTGTACTGATGTTGAAATAGGTGTAAAAGGAAACTACCAAAAACATAATGTACTTGGCGTTTTAATGTTAATTGATCAATTAAATAAAAAAGGAACATTTTCTATTTCTAAAGAGGCGATCAAAAAAGGTTTAAAAGATGTTGTAGCATTGTCAGGCTTAAAAGGAAGATGGCAAATTTTACAACATAAGCCTTTGGTAATTACAGATGTTGGCCATAATGAAGATGGCTGGCGATTTGTATTAGAGCAGCTTCAAGAACAAGAATTTGATAAGTTATTTATGGTATTGGGAGTGGTACAAGAAAAAGATTTACCTAGCATGATAAGCAAGCTGCCTAAAAATGCGTACTATTTTTTCTGTAAGCCTAATGTGCCAAGAGGTTTGTCTGCAGAAGTATTAACAGAAGAAGCACAAAAACTCGGCTTAAAAGGAGAGTGTGAACCTGATATTAATACTGCTATACTTAAAGCAAAAAAACGAGCAAAAGATAAAGATTTAGTATTTATTGGGGGCAGTACATTTGTAGTAGCAGAAATTAATGAATTGTAAATGACACTTTTTTGTAAACATCTTTTAACTTAATGAAATAGGTGAAACAAAAAGTTTCTTCTACTTTTGAAATCAGTTTTTTAGTAATGGCCCGTTTTAAAAGGTTAATTACTAGATGTTTAACGAATTAATTTGTGTATGAATAGTAGAAGAATATTCTACTTCCTTTTAATACTACCCACAGTTTTTATTCTTAATTCTTGTGGAAAAAGGGCTAGTTCTATGAATAAACACACTCTTTGTTTTGAGAAAGTGATTTCTGGAAAGCCTGTAAAAGGAACAAATGGTCAGTTGATAAACTTTTTTGATCAGATGATTTTACATCTTGATATAAAAGGAACAACAGTAACCGGAACATTTGATTGGTCTCCATCTGAAAAAGATCATTTTGCAGGAACCTTAGTAGGTACCATACAAGATGACTTAATAAAAGCTGTTTATACATATGCTATAGACGGTGTTGATATTAAAGAAGAAAGGTTTATTAAGTTAGACAAAGAGTCTGCTTATTTTAGAGTAGGAGGGAAAATGCGTTTAAAAGATGGTGTATACATATACACTAACGAAGAAAATAGAATGCAATTTGGTAGAGGAATACCAAGAAGTTATTGTAAATCTTAAATAACAGAAAAGTGCATTATTAAAGTAAGAGGATATGTTTTAATGTCCTCTTATTTTTTTATCCTATAATTTGATTAATTTTGTCAAAAAATAAATTATTACCCATTTATTCAAAATACTGATATGGATGAAAATATGATTGCAATGCAGTTTGCAAATGCTATTAATACAACAGAAGATGAAAATCAAATAGCTGCAATGATGCAGTCTGCTTTTGCAATGCTTCAAGGAATGAATTTACCTGAAGAAAATGTAAAAGGTATTGCAGCAAAAGTAGCTGATTTTTTAGTTACTGTAGAAGTAGAAGAGGGTTCTCAGCCAGAAAAAAATAAAGCGAAGGCAGTAGAAACGTTAAAATTATTGCTTGATGCATAATTAAGTGTTTCTATTTTTACAAGAGTCATATCATTTAAATGGTATGACTTTTTTTATACCCTATCTCTTTTTATTATGAAAAACAATAAATTTTAAAACAATCAGAGCATTTTTTGATTATTTTAGTACTTAATTAACACCATTTAGTAATCAATCTCGTATAATATTAAACAAAACACTGATACGAAATAAAACTGATAATATTATGAATACGTCTATAATTAGAAAGATCACATTTGCAATAACATTGTTATTTGGTTTTACTTTAACAACTGCAATTGCACAAGAAACAACTTTAACAAAAAAGGAACAAAAGGCTTTAAAAAAAGAAGAAAAGCGTAAGGCAAAAGAACAAAAGAAAGCTGAGCAAGAAGCTTATGAAAAAATAATTCATGAACAAGCTGTTACTGCTATAGATAGCCAACAATTTGTGCTTGAAGCAAATCAACTTTACGACCGAAGAGGTAGAACTGTAAACGTACAATCTAATATCAACTTTATTAAAGTATCTGGCGATGTTGGAGTTGTTCAAATTGGTTCTGCAAGTCTTGTAGGATATAATGGTGTTGGTGGTATTACCGTTGATGGTAAAATATCAGATTGGAAAGTTAGGTTTGATGAAAAATCTAAAAGAACGTATGTATCTTTTAATATAATGGGACCAACCTTAACAGCTAAGGTTACTTATGATCTTGATGGTGTTGGTAACTATGCAAACTGTAGAATAGATGGTGTATTTAGTTCTAGTCAGTTAAAAATGCGTGGTATACTTAAGCCAAATAGCCAAAGTAAAACATACCAAGGTATGATTAGATACTAAAATTTAGAGAAATAAATTAAAAGAACACTCTATTGTTTTCAATAGGGTGTTTTTTTATGTTTAAACGTTAAGGAATGTTTATATAATTGTTCATTACTGCTGTTTCTCTGTCTTGTTTTTGTATTAAATAAACACAGAATGAAAAATATATTACTCTCTATATCAGTCCTATTTATGTTTCTAACTAGCTGTACGCTAGATGTTACTCACCCAGAACCAGAAGGTGTAGTAAAATATGAAGGACATACAGATAAAAATACTAAAGTATATATTGACCTGAAAGGTAATCTAATAGTTGGCTATTCTATTCAAGTATCAGGAGAATTGAATGACTATAAAGTAGAAAAAACATTTAAGGATACAAATATGGTTGGATATGCTTTTAAAGCGAAGAATCAAATTTTTATTAATTTATCCGAAAACGATCCATTTATGTCTTATGTAACAGGGGATGTAGTGAACAATCAAATTATTGGCGAGTACCAAATAGCAGAATTAAATGAAGTTTTAAATAAATACTTTATTGTTGCAAAAGGTACTTTTAAATTAAGTCAAAAAAAATAATATTTGCATTATAAAAAAATTGTATAATTAACTATTTCAATCATCATGACTCGCTTCTTATTTACAATATTTGTAAAACCGATTTCCTATTTACCATTCTCAGTACTGTACTTTATATCAGATATATTGAATTTTATAGTATATCGTGTAATTGGGTATAGAGTAAAGGTAGTAAGGGCTAATTTAAAAAACTCTTTCGCAGATAAATCTGAAGAAGAACTTCTAAAAATTGAAAGAGGCTTTTACCGACATTTCACAGATTTTCTTGTAGAAAATATTAAGCTCTTAACTATTTCTAAAAAGGAATTATTTGAGAGATGTACTATTGGAGATATCAGTATTTTAGAAAAATATAAAGACAGAAACTTAGCATTAGTTGCTGGTCATTATAGTAATTGGGAATACGTAGCTGCAGCAATTAATTCTTTTATAGACCAACAAGTTGTCTGCATATATTCTCCATTGAAGAATGAACATGTAAATAATCAAATTAAGAAATCTAGAGGTATCTGCGGAATGGAATTATTACCTAAACAAGAGGTAAATAGTTATTTAGGTACTGGATTTAAGGACGAGAAAAAAGCATTAATTTTTGCAGCAGATCAATCACCAACGTTCACTAAAAAAGTGGTATGGACGGAGTTTTTACACCAAGAAACTGCTGTATTTTATGGTCCAGAAATAATTTCTAAGAGATTAGATATGGTGGTATTGTATTTAAAATTAGGTAAAACGAGTAGAGGTCAATTTACAATTGATATCGAACTTATTGAAGATAAACCAAAGGCAACTAATTTTGGAGATATTACAGAAAAGCATGTTAGGCTTTTGGAAAGAGATATTATGGCACAACCAGAATGTTGGTTATGGTCGCATAAAAGATGGAAAAGAACAAAAACAGCGAAAGAGGTATTAATTAAACCTAGAGCTGTAGCAGTTTAAAAATATTTTAGGTAGTAGTAAATAGATAAGATTAGAAAACAATAACTTTTTAAGTTATTGTTTTTTTTGCTTAATGCTTTTTGAAAAACTTCTTGATTTTAGATTTTTTCCTGTAGCCATATTCATATACTCCACTAATTGTTAGTATTATAAATAATAGACTGATTAAAGGAATGAATAAAATACCCCACTTGTTCATAAAAAAGTGAAATAATCGGCCATTATGTAATTCAAACATATAATTCCATAAAGGCATTCTATAATTTTCAATTAATTGATGAGGGACAGCATAATAGCTGTTATGCTTAGGTTGATTTAAAGCCAGTAAGCCTTGTTGAAAAGTGGTAATGTAATTGGTGCTATCTGGATGTGAAAAATGAGACATTACCATATAATCACTGGGTCTTTGTAAAGATGAATATTTAGGTGTTTTAAGATTGGTAATTACATCAATACTAAAATTATCTCCTCGTTGGTAATCAAAAAGACCATAGAAAGAACCTATTAAAAAATGGCCATTCGCTAGAGGCTCAAATACTGTTGCCCCCATCACAAAAATATTTACATCCCAATCAGTTTTAGTAAAAGAGGATTCTAAATTACTATTTCCTTCGTATATACCTTCGGTTGTATCAAAAACTATCCTATCTGTTTTTTTATCATATAAAGCATTCCTTATAGTATGATACCAAGGGTTATAATTAATAGAAGAGGGTATGTACTTTAATGGAACTTTACCACCAACAAGAGCTACCAAAAGGGGAGGACGCATAAATAAACCTGTACCTCCAATAATAAGGAGAATTAAAGAAGTCCAAACTCCAATTTGAGTATGGTATTTAATCATAAAACCTAGTCGGTTATTTCTCTTTTTTCTCTTTGTCTTATCTTCAATTTTTACCTTCTTTCTAAATGTAATGTACAGTGAAGTAATAGAAAGGAAAATCAATATAAGTGCTACAAAATCGTAAATAACTCTACCAGTAGTACCCCATAACCAACCACTGTGTAAGGCAAACGTAAATTGAATTAAATTCATTGTAGTTCGCTTGTCTTTTAAAAGGTTTTGAGGTAGTAATGTTGAATTATTATATAAATATATTCCGGATTGACTTACAGCAAATAGGTTATTTTTTACTTTTAGGAGTTTTACAAATTGTTCTTTATTAGATGATTTTGTAGGAATATAGCACCATTTATTGTTTAATAAATTTAGCTTATAAACTCCACCAAAAGTGGCAGCAAATAAAGAGTTTTCATGTTTTAAGTAAAGTAAGTCGTTTGTTTTTTGATAGAAAATTTCTTCAGGAAAACCGTTATTCATAGCAGAAGAAAATGACTTTCCTTTATTGATGCTTTTCCAAATACCTTGTTTCCCTGCCAAAAAAATAGTGTCAGAGCCAATATGAACTGCATCTAAAATTCCTCCTCTGTTCCAATTTTGAGGAAGGTAATCGTCTGGAATAAAATTTTGATTAACACCAACTCCTGCTATTAAATTAGGGTGGTTAAGGAGTATTCCCGAAATACTCATCCATACAAGTACAATTGATATAGAAATACCAATGTATTTATGCCATTTTTGTACTTTCTTGTATATACTTTTACCTAATTTACTCATGTATTACTGGAGTGGAATTTTAGATGCAGCACTGTATATGTTGTTTACTTACTTGATTACATTAAGGTTTAATCAAGTAGCAATTATTTAACTAATCTATTTTCTAATTCAGCAGCTCTTAAAAATAAGATGTTATTTTCTAAATGAACATGGTTATGTAAATCTTCTTCAAAATCTTTCAATTTATCAAATGTTACTCTATACGTCATACAAGCATCTTCTGGTGCAGTGTAATTATTGGTTAAGGTTGATATTTTTTCAAACCTAGCACCTTCACCTTCATGTTCTTCTATCATCATGGCAATTGGATTTTTAACTGATCCAAATGGAGCCATTGAAATTTGTGAACCACTAAGATCTGCTTCTACCAATTGCTTAATATAAGGGAACAAGATGTTTTCTTCTTTAGCTAAATGGTTAGTAATTTCTGTAGCACAACCGTGAAACAAATCTCTAACTTCTACTAATTCTGGGTGACGATCACCATGAACTGAAGCAACTTTATCTACATACTGTATAATTAGAGGTACATTTTCACGAATATATCTATGGTGTGTTTTTTCTATGTAATCAACCAGTAAGTCTAGTGGGAAAGTATTAAAATCAATACCTACTACTTTAGAGTTAGTAGCCTCCATCTCTTCAATTTGACGTAAAATTTCTTTAGGATCAATATTTTTACCTTCGCAAGCTGCTTCTATAGTAGCTCCTCCGCCACAACAAAAATCGATGCCATTTTTCTTAAAAACATCTGCAAATCTAAGGTCTTTTGCTACTACGCTTCCTACTGTGTTTTGTGTTTCAAAATTCATGATATTAGTATTTGTGTTAATTTTTTTTGTCTTGCACAAACATAGTAAAAATAATAAAAGATAAAAAGGTCTTTTATTATTTATTTATAATCATTCTAAAATTTTACTCCGTATATTTGTATTCTGAATTGTGTATTAGTAGGATAATTTATAGAAAAGATGTTTTCAAAAGCGTGTACATATGGTATCCGTGCCATGATTTTAATTACAAAAAAGAGTCAGGAAGGGTGCAGAATTGGTGTTAAAGAAATTTCAAAAGATACAGATACTCCAGAGCCTTTTGTAGCTAAAATATTACAACAACTCACAAAGTTAGGTTTAATACAATCTAATAAGGGGCCAAAAGGAGGGTTCTCTATTTCTGATGAGCAGAAAGAGACCACATTATATACTATTGTGAAAGCAATAGATGGAGATACACTAATGACAGGGTGCGGTCTTGGTTTTCACGAATGTTCTGAGGAGCGCCCATGTCCAATGCACAATAAATTTAAGTCGGTTAGAGCAGGGTTAAATGATATGTTATCAGAAACTACACTTGGAGAATTAAGTACAGATGTAGTAGATGGATTGTCTTTTTTACAAGGATAATTAAGCTACTTCTTTCATTCCTAAAAAACCTCTTACTGCGTTTTTTACAACCGTTTTTTGATATAAAAAGTAATCTTTAGCAGCTACATAAAGTAGTTTATCTGTTTTAAATTGTGTTTTGAGTAAAAAAGCAAATCCAATATAAGGAACGGCACTTAAGTAGGCACCAAAAACGCTAATTTTTTTACCCATTCTCCATTTAATAAACAGAGCTTTTAAGGTAGCATTACCAACTAAAAAGAAAATAGGTGTAGCCGTTGCCCAACTAATTTTTCCATGGAAAATAGAATAACCAATTGCTCCAGGAATTAATAAATTATCTATCCAAACAGCTACAAAGCTCCAAACAATTAATACATAACCAACTCGAAATATTTTAGAAACACCTCTTCCAAGGCTGTGTTCTATTAAATAATTAGCTTCATCTGTGGTATATTTCTTATTGTTTTGTACAAAGTTACAGAAGTTATCTCTTGCACATTCGCAATGCTCATCAAAATCTTTCATATCAACATTGAGTACATTTAATGTTCCTCTTTTTAATACTTTTATCTAATTCTATCATGAAAATAGGGAAGTATCATTTTCTATCCAACCATTTTGTTCTTTAATCCAATCCATTAATTTATCATGAATAGCAGATCTTGAAAGTATCGTTGGTGAGCCAAAAAATATCATTTGTTGTTTTGCTCTTGTAATAGCAACATTTAGTTTCCTATCAACACTTCCATCTTCTGTTAAAGATAGCATTCCTAACATCTGGAAAGGCGTATTTGCGCAGAAAGAGATTAAAATAACCTCTCTTTGACTTCCTTGATACCTCTCTACAGTGTCTATACTTAATTGATTAGCTTCTTCCATTCCCGCTTCTTCTAATGCCTGTCGGATGGCGGCTATTTGATTTCTATATGGGGCAATTATTCCTAAAGTTTTATCAATATCAAACTCTCCTTTTTGCTCTATATATCTATTTTTTGTTGCAATGGCCACTGCTGCAATTTTACGAGCTTCTTCCATGTTTATCTTGTCAGAAGTTTCTGTACTCATTGTTTGCGTAGGGAAGAATAGTAACCTCTTTTCTGAAAGTAATTTTTCTAGCGAATTATAATGGGAACTGATATCCCATTTAAGATCATCACTCTGCCATGGTAAAGGAACGGTTGTTAAGTTTCCTTGGTAAAAATGCTCATTGGCAAAATTGCCTAACTGCTGGTGCATTCGCCCTTGATTTTTTAGCATATCAAAAGCCCAATTCCAATCATTTTTTTGGCAAAGGCTATATATTCTTTCAAAGTAAGCAGTTCTTCTATCGGTTAGATTTATTTCTTCTAAACCGTTAAAAGAAATTTGAGACAAGGCTTCATCTTGCTGAGTGATGGCAGGTAATTGTTTTTGATCACCAATTAGAATAAAGCGATTCACTCTTGTAAGTAAATCCATTAATTGAGGTTCTAAAATTTGAGAAGCTTCATCTATAACAGCCATGTCAAAATCTTTCAATCTAAATAAAGACGATCTACCAGAAATACTTGCTAAAGTAGTCACTACAATTCTATGTTGTTCAATTCCTTTTTTTAATGAATTTCTATTATTGGCTTCTTCTGCCATTTTATTCATTAAATTATTACGCCACTGTGGAGAGCAAGAATGTTCAGAACCAATACGTAGAAATTTTCTTCCATCATCAGTAGGGTGTTCAATTGCTTCGTCTAATGCTTCACATATTTCATCAACAGCTCTATTGGTGTAAGCAATAAAAAGTATATTTCTAGTGGGGTCTGTTTTATAAAGAATATGTGCTAGATTTTTTAGCATTCTAGATGTTTTTCCTGTGCCAGGAGGACCTACAACAAGACAATAATCTTCTGCAGATAATGCTTTTGAAAGTGTATTTAACTCTACTTTATTTAAGTTTTTATCTTGAGCCAATGTCAGCACTTCTTCATGCGTAAACATTTTCTCTGGCTGAGTAGGTGGTTTTAAACCAAGAAGAATATCTTTTTTCTCTTTATTGTGCCAAGTGATAAAATTGAAAAGCCCTCTGTACATAGCATTAAAAGAGGCTTCCATAAAATCACCTTCTAAAGCCCATTTTGTATCTGCATCAAAAACTTCAGCATTACGCTGTTTGTGTCTTAACTGAACGTGTACTTTATCTTTTGACATTTGGGTAATTGTACCCTTATTAATCTGTCCTTTTGTAGCAATAGATTCGCTATTTTCTCTAGGGTAGATTGTAACAATATCACCAACTCTAAAATTAACGAAAGCATTTTCTGTATTTGTTCTAGTGAAGATTAATTCAGGAGTGTTTTCGTTTGTTTGATTTGAATAAACTTCTAGATCGAAGAATATTTTAAAACTATCTTTTTTTGCTCCAAAGTCATCTAACCATAAAGAAGCAACACCTTGATTAAAAATGGTATCTCCAACTTTTGCCAATTGATGTTCTTTTGCAATAAAACTCACGAACGAGAAAAGGTATGCACGTTCAAGTTGAGATAAAGCACGTACGCCTGCAATAAATTTATTGACATCTGTTTTTGTAAAAGGAGCTGCACTAGCAAAGGCTACTTCATTTATTTGTCGTAATACATTACCAACATCTTGTAATGTATCTGCTTTGGCAAGCATTAATTCATTTATTACAATTTGGTTTCTCGATAAGATAATAGCTTGCTCCATTGTATTGGTGTAGGTATCGTATCGGAGTGGAGATTGAATGGCTTTAGAATAGAATATCATTGGGTAGATATTCTGTTTATCTGTATTGTAGGCATCTGTTAAAATCATTTGGTACATTAAAGTTTGTGCCGCATGGTTTTTCCATAAACCCGCATTATTAAACCCAGCCTGTGGAGGTTTACCAGATTTTAATTCAACTATCCTAAATTCAGATTGATCTTTATTGATGTGTAGTAGGTCAAGACGACCTTGTAAACCATACTTAGGAGAATAGAAAGATGGTTCTATGTTACACCCGTCTTTATCTATGTTTTGCTGAGAGAAGTTATCATTAACAGTATTAATAATGTTTTTGAACTGGAACTCAGCATCAGCCATAAATTTTTTAAAACCTTCTTTTGTTTGTAGCTCGGGTAAGGTGATATATTCTAATGGATTGGCTTTAAATGTTTTGGTAAATACATCTAAAAAAGAAAGTTCATTAGTGTTCTCAGAATGAATGATTTCATCTAAAAAATAATTGGCTACATTTCCTAGCATCATTGGAGTACTAGAAGGAGCAGATGTAAACTTTTTTAGAAGGTGAGTTAATGGAATACTGCCGTTCATGGTAAAAGATTCTGCTACTGCAGTTACATCAAGAAGGTAGTCAGGCTCTACTACAAAATGCAATGGAATGAGTGCGTCATCATCATCCAAACGAGCATTCAGAAGGTGTAATTGTACGCCTTCCCATAAGTTATCCATCATTACATCGTACATGTCATTTAAATTATGTACGCCATATTTTACTTGAATTGGTGCTTCACTTTCAGCGTCATCATCTTCAATGCAAAATAGTATTTTATTACTTTTATCAATTTTAATTACCTCTACTCTTAACTCCTCAACAAAGTTTTCTTTTTGCTTTTTAGACTCTTCAATTGTGGGTAATGGAGGTAGGGTTTTGTCAAGTTCTTTAGGTATTGGAAAGTTATAGATAAGTTTTACTGCTTCTGCAACACCACGCATAGCAAAATGCACATCATTAATAGATATGAATTTTGTAGATTTCCTAGAAAGCCGATCATTTATTCGAACTTTTTGTAATCGCCAAATTAAATGTTGTGGTAATTTTAGCTTTTGCCCAATATATGCAATCCTCGCAAACAGGCTTGAAAGTAAGATTTTCTCTTGTTTGGTTTGCTCTTTGCATAGCCATTCTAATAAGTCTTTAATTCGATGGTGTTTTTGCAAGTTAGAAAAAGAATCATCTGTTAAAGTTTTTGTGATGTAACTATAGTAATCTTTTGCATTAAGCATTTTATACGTTGTTGTTTTAGTAAATCTTATTAGATTTGTTTAAATCTTACATTAAAGATATAAATATCAATATTAATATTCTTAAAAATAATGTTGTAAGTATTTATTACAAAATTGTAGTATTTTAATAAAAACTAACTCAGCTTCAAATATTGTATTAACTTCAATTAACAGTAATTGATTACCCGATTATTGTGATAGAAAGTTGAATGTTTTCAGACTGACAAAAAATAAAACTATTTATTATGAATTTCAAGAATCTTTATCTGCGAAAGTATTTCTCTTTTGCGCTGTTATCTTCATCTCTATTATCGTGTGGACCAACGTTAGATGATATTATAATTCCTCCAATAGAAAATTATGCTGTTGGTATACCAGTTCTAAATGGAGATATCGGGTTTAAACAACTATTATCACAACAAGATGTAGACAACTCAAATGTAATTGTAGAGAACGATACAATCTTCTTTGCTTTTGCAGACACAATGGAAGTAGCGACTACAGAAGATATTGTTCAGGCATTTGGTAGTACAAATACTGATGATTTTTTTAGTATCGATTTTCCAAACCCAATTACAGGAGTAAGTGTTCCATTTCCAGCAGGAGGGGTTAGCTTAGGTTTTACAACAAACACAGCAAATTGTGCAGGAGCCGATTATTGTGTTGAATTACAAAATGATATTGCCTCTGTTTCTTACTTAAGGTTTGAAGAAGGTAATATGATTGTAGAATACTCTGGTAATGCAGGTGATCAGTTCACTATGACCTTATCAAATGTTTTAAGAAACGGTACTAGTACAACACTTACCGAAACAAATACAATCTTAGCAAGTTCTGCAGGTGCTGACATTAGAACAGCCATAGACCTAGCTTCTATTGAATTTGATATGGCGCAAACTCCAACATTAACGCTTACATTGGTTGATGGTTCAGGAACAGCTTCAGGTTCATTATCAAGTATTGGGTTATCGAGATCGAATGCTACAGATAGATTGAAGTTATTATTCCCAACAGGTTTAAGTGATGCATCTTTCGATATTCCAAATGAAAGAATAGACACAGATTATTTAAGTGATATTTTTCCTGCAGGAGCAGATATTGCATTTGCAGACCCAACAATAAGTTTTCAATTTAATAATCCAATTGGAGCAAGCGTTAATTTAGATTTAGGTACAGGGCCAACAGGTGGAATGATTGCAATTACGGACAATTCTACTATTCCTGTTTCGTTTAACTCTAATAAAAATGATGCAGATAATGCAGTTGGATGTTCTCAAGAAATTGATGTGTCTCCAGCAACAGATTTTGATGATCCTACACTTACATCAAAATTTATGTGTGATGCAGGAGCAATTCTAAGTGCAAGACCAACACAAATTCAGTTTGGTGGCCAAGCAAGTTACGATGTACCTGCTGGATCAGAAATTTTCTTTAGTAATGAAGATAATGTAGAGGCAGTATTTACTACAAGATTACCATTGCATATCGGATTTACAGGAATGACATACAATAGTGGTTCTTCTATAGATTTGGATTTCTCTGCAGAAATTCAAGATATTAATGTTGCTACACTAAGAACACAAGTAAACAATAGAATCCCAATTAGTGGTTCTATGATTCTTACTACTAAAACTTCTGAAAATGGATCGGTAACGGCTATTATTCCAATTAATGGTGGTCAACTAGGTAACTCATTGATAGAAGCAGCTACTACAGATGAAAATGGAGAGAATGCACAAGAGACTGAAAACTATTTAGAAACAAGTCTTACACAAGAGCAAGTTCAGGCAATTTTAAATGCAGGTTATATTGATATCGCTTTTGGCTTAGAAGCAGATGCAAATACAACAAACTCTACCCTAGATCCTGTATTAATTTTGGATAGTCAGACCATGACTTTAGAAATGGGATTATTACTTAATGCAACAATCGACCCTGACTCTGAATAATAACTACCTCTTCAATTTGTAAAGAAACTAATATGAAATTATTAAAATATATACTCGTAACTACTGCTGTTTTGTTTATAAGCAACAAGAGTAGTTTTGCACAACAAGTTAATACACTTTACTTTATGAATAGTGTACCACAAGCTATTCAATACAACCCTGCAAAAAAGTCTGAATATAAATGGTCTGTATCTTTTCCAGTTACTAATATTTCTGCAACTGTGTATAACCAATTTAATTATAACGATGTAACTTATCAGGAGAATAACAAAACGTACCTTGATATTGATGGTTTTTTAAATAAGCTGGATAAAACAAACGAGCAGTATTCTTCTATATCATCAGAACTGTTTGGTATTTATTTTCAGAAAGATAGATTTGGTGTTAACCTTACAGCAAATGTATCTACTTATGAACACCTTACTTATTCTAAAGAATTATTCAGTACCATTTTAAGAGGACCTGCTCAAGAGGGGACTTTAGGTAAAACTCAAGACTTCAGTTCTATTGCGAATGTGTATGCATTCTACGATGTTTCTTTAGGTGGTAACTATAAAGTAAATGATAAACTTGTAGTGGGTGCTAGAATGAAATTAATGTTTGGAACTTACAACGTTAAAGCACAAATTAACGGTTCTTTATTACAAGGTGAAGGAGCAAACATGCCAATAACAATTTCTGGAGATGTTGATATAGATGCAAATGGACTTGGAAATATTGTTGATGCTGACGGACAGATTGAGATTGATGATGAAGAGCCTTTAAATTCACTTTCAGAATTTTCTAATGTTGGTTTTGCTGTAGATTTAGGTGCAGTTTATCAGTACGATGAAAAGTTAACTTTTGAAGCCTCTGTAAGAAACTTAGGTGCTATTTTTTGGCAAGATGATAGAAAGTACAGTTATAATGCTTCTTTGGCAGATCTTTCGTATTCAGGAATGGACCCATCTGACATCTTAAATGGTGAAACTGATGATAGTTTTCCTACATTCTCAGATTCGTTAGTTTTTAAGCCAACTGATGGATCAGATAGCAAAAATACAACTTTGCCAACTACAATAAACTTGGCAGCTACTTACGAGGTTTGGGAACACTCTACAGCAGGTGCATTATTCTCGCAAACATTTTATGAAGGAGAATATTATCCATCTTTAACTTTATCTATTGATAAGCAATTTGGTAAGTTCTTTGGCTTGGGATTAAGCTATACAATGGACAAGGGTAGTTATGCAAATGTAGGAGCATTGGTTTCTTTTGGTTTTCCTGGTTTTCAAATGTATGTTGTTTCAGACAACTTACTTACAGCAGGTTTACAATGGGATAAAGCAAAGACAGCAAATATGCGTTTTGGTGTTAATTTACCTTTTGGTAAAGTAGAAAATAAAGATGCTATTGATAGAAAATTAGAAAAGAGATTAAACTAATTTTTAATCAATACTTATATAGTAAAGGCTATTACAAGAATACACTCTTGTAATAGCCTTTTGTTTTTTTATAGGAGTTGTGGCAATACTGTTTGAATAACTTTTCTCTCTTTTTTATCAATTCCCCATAAATATCCATCAGTATCTAAATAGATACCTTGCCCTCTTATTTCTGTAGAAATTGTCGCTTCATGGATTAACTCACTTCCCATTTTTGGAAAAGACAGAATGTACAATTCTTTAAAATGATGATGTGTACAGAGCAGTCTTCCATCTTCTAATAGGATTCCTCCAGAGATACTGTAAGGTGAAACTTTTTCAACTAATTCTTTTGGGAGAACCCAACCCGCAACTCTTCTCCATTCTTTATCATATTTAATTAATTGAGTCCATGATACATCTCTATTTTTCTGTTTTTTACCTTCATTATTATAATGTGCAAACATGACATAGTAGAAATCATCTTGCTCTACAATCCAAGTGCAAGACCCATTCTCAATACCAAAACTATGGGTTCCAATATGTTCTAAGGTAGTTGTGTTCCAAATTTCTATTGAGCTGTGCATTGGTATTTGAGGGTAGTTAGAATGTGCACAATACAGTAAAGAGTCTTTTATAAAACCACTATTTAAATGGTGTAATCTATCATCAGACCAACTTTTAATTTCTAAGCCCTCTTCTCTGTCTCTTTTAATAATAGTGGTATTATCAATCACATAAAAGAAACTACTATCGGCACATACTGCTTGTCTTGCATGCGGAGCATCAAATATTTTAACTGTTGAGGTAGACTGTGCAACTAAATCATTTATTGCAACAGTAATTAGAATTAATGATAAGAAGAATTTCATATTTGATAAGGGATTATAATTCAAACTTTAAACCTACTGTAACTGTTGGCCCGTATTGTTCTGTTTGATGAAGTATTGGTTGATCAATTGGGTTACCGTATGTTTCTATTTCCATTTGATTAGTAAGGTTATTCATTTGTGTAAAGACAGTAAAGGCAGAGTTAATTTGGTAACTCGCTGATAAGTCTAAATGAAACTGAGAATTAAAATAAACATCTCGGTCTTCTCTATCTGCCACACTAATTAGTAATGGCCCTCTGTAGTTACCGGCAAGGGCAATCATAAATCCATTTTTAGGATTATCGTATGTTAATATCACATTGGCCATATCTCTTGGGCTGTTTCCCATTACAACTGTTCTCCCATCTTCTAACTCTTGTTCTGAGAGTGTGAAAGTATAGTTAGCCATAATGTTTACCCATTTAAGCATTGGGATATTTAAGTCTTTTAAGTTTTTATTATAAGCTACTTCAAATCCATATAAATGAGAACTACCACCATTTTCTGGCTTAGAAATTTCCCAAAGTTGCCCGTTTCTTTCCTCTATGTTTTTTGAAGTATAAATCTGATTTTCTAAGAATTTTGCAAACATGCCAAAAGTAAAATACCCCATGTTTGAAGTGTAATGCTCAAAAATAAAATCGAAATTAGTAGATGTCACAGGCTTTAAATCTGGATTACTTAAACCAATTGTATAATTCTCATCGTCTATCACCTCTCTTGGTATTAAAGATGTAAAAGAGGGTCTACTTAAACCTTGTGCAACAGCTGCTTTTAAAGATGTTCTCTCATCAAATCTATAAACTGCATTTATAGAAGGAAGCACATTTATATAATCAGAGTTATCAGATAAAGTACGAATGTAATCACCATTGTCTTCGTTGTATTCATCAAAACTATAGCCATTTTTTGTGTGTTCCACCCTAGCACCAATTAAAGTATTGAACTTTGATGTCCATTGTAAATCAGCCATTAAATAAGCAGCATTTATCATCTCGTCTGCTTGGTAATTTTGATTTCTAATACTATAAACTTCCGTAGGAGCATCTAAAGGTAGGTTACTATATTCATTATCAGTAAACCTTAAATCCCTTCTGTAGAACGACCCTGTTTGTAAATAAATTGGGGCGTTGTTTTGTTGCATATATCTGCTTGCCGTATTGGTTTTGTCTTTATGCCAAAGCTTATACCCAGAAGATAAGGTAGATTGTTCTCCTAAAAATTTAAAAGGTAAAGAGGCATTAATCACAAAAGAGTTATCAATTTCTCTGTTCTCTTTGGTATCTAAACGTACAGGTTTATCCATTTCGAGTAAATTATCAGGGTCAATTTTCATTGTTCCATCTAACCCCCAAGGGTCCATGCCATTTATATTGTCTACACCAACATTTCTTGTAAAGTAATATTGAGTTCCATCGGGTTCATCAACGGTAGTAACAATATGAGTAGCTTTATAATCTAAAGTGATACCATTTTTAAAAGTATGGTCTCCACCAATACCATACATATCCATTACTGTTCGTTTTGCTCGGGTTTGTGTTTCTCGATCTTCAGAAAAATCACTTATAGAAGCATCTGGAGTAGTATCATCATATTTGAAATTAAAATTGGTTCTACCTCTTCTTCTGTCATCATTAAAATAGTTAGAATTATAAGATGCTCTAATAGTATGGTTTTGATTAAACTTATAGTCCATCCCTACATTATATCCGTAACGTACTCTTCTAACATCGTAATCATTCCAACGTTTTCTTGTAAGTTGATCGTCATCATTTAATGTATATTCTGCCAATACGGTACCTCTATTTGTTTGGTAATAACTACCTGTAGCAAATACGCCAAGTTTATCATTAAAGAAGCGGTTACCTATGTATAAACTATGGTTTTGTTGGCCTAATCCCCAACCATCGTTAAAAGGATCTGCATGGAAGTTTTTACCGCCACTTGTTACCCCTTTAATAGATAATTCTGAAGGAGCATCTTTTAAAGAAAAGTTGACAGCACCACCAATTGCACCACCATCCATATCTGGTGTTAGTGTTTTCTTTATTTCTATAGATTCCATGATATCTGCTGACATAAAATCTAAAGCGGCACCTCTGCTTTCTTCTCCGCCGGGCATTGGCGTTCCATTCATTTGTACTTGATTGTACTCCGATGCCATACCTCTAATCTGAATATTTTGGCCTTCTCCTCTGTTTCTCACAATAGAAATACCAGGTATTCTTTGTAATGCTTCTGCACCATTTCTATCGGGCATTGTAGAAAACTGTTCTGACGATACAATATTTTTAATACCAATGGCATTTTTTTGTTCGTTTAAAGATTTAGCCTGTCCTTTTGTATACTCACCATAGACGGTTACGCCATCCAATTCTGTAATGTCTGATTGCATTTTTATCTGCAATTTAAAGGTGGGAGACTGTAATGAAATTGACACATTCTCTTTATCAAACCCTAAGTAATAGGCCGAGATAATATACTCTCCATACGGAACATTTTTAATAGAGTAGTAACCGTCAGCATCAGTTACTACACCAAAGGCTGTGTTCTCTAAGGTAACCTGTGCATAAGGTAATGCATCGCCAGAAGGGTCTGTTACCTTCCCTTCAATACTACCATTATTTTGAGCGTAATGTGTAAGGGGTATTCCGCACAAGAATACCATAATAATTAGGTAATAAACTGATTTCATAATTGGTTGAAAGTTTTAAAAATTGGTTTTAATCTTTAGATAAGATTAATGCTTTTGTTTGTTATTTTACGCTGCAAAAGTAGAGGTTGAATGTTACTTTAATTTGAATGAACGATTACAGTTGTATATTTTTTTAGTAAGAGTGTTTTAGAATTTAATGTGTGTATTTTTTAATATTTAGTATTTTTATTCTGTAAATTTTGATTATACATCTCAAAAGTTTTTAAAAATACACTGTGAGTTTTGTTGTTGATTAAACAAAGGTTAATCTTAAACAGGTTAATGATTTGTTCATAAAAAAATCCACTACCGAAAATTCGATAGTGGATAGTCATCTAAATAAAGTCGAGAACTTTTATTAGTTACAATATTCGAGCACAGCCTCTCGGATGTGTGTAAAAGTTTCTTCTAGCAATTCCTCATTTTCTTCTAGTAATGTAACTCTAAATCCTTGGAGTTCAGAACAGAATGATGAAATTGGTACTACACATACTCCTTTTGATGCCAGTAAATAATATACAAAGCGTTTATCAAGAGGCATATCTTCTTCTATCCATGTAGAAAGCATTTCTGCAACTTCAGGATTATTAATTTGTAATTTTTGCCCTTCTTTTAATACCCCTTTTTTAAAGATGATAGTATTGTAAAAGGCACCGTATGTTTTATTAAACGTAAGCTGAGGTAAATCGCCTAATAAATTAGCAATTATTTCAGCTCTACGGCCAATTGCTTTGTTGGCTTCTTCTCTATAAGGTAAGTAACGCTTATCAGACATAATTCTTGGAATTGCCATTTGTGGCAACTTTGTAGAACATACCTCAATCATTTTAGCATTATCTAGCGTCTGACATAGTGCATCAAATTGAATATCATTTTTTCTATTATAATATTCCATCCACCCACATCTTGAACCCGGCCAAGGAAACTCTTTAGAGATACCTTTAAGTGCAATTCCAGGAACATCATCAATGTATTCTGCCAACATATGAGCTTTAGCACCATTGTAAGTTACATTAGAGTAGATTTCATCCGATACTAAAAACAGATTAAATTCTTTTGCTATTTCTACAAAGCGTTCTAAAATTTCTGTAGGATAAACCATACCAGTAGGGTTATCAGGATTGATAATCAAGATGCCTACAATGTTTGGATTATATTTTATCTGAAGATACAAATCGTCCATATCTGGATACCAATGGTTTTCCGGATCGAGTTTGTATGTTAATGGCGTAGTGTTGGCGTGGGCGGCTTCTGCAGATGAGTGTGTAGAATAAGCAGGAGAGGGGCCAATTATTCTAGATGTTGGTAATAAAAATTGATACAACTTAGAAATTGCATCTCCTAATCCATTAAAGAAAAGAATATCTTCTGCAGTAATCTGAGTACCATTTAAAGCATTCGTTTTATCTGCAAGGAATTCTCTTGTTTCTAGAACGCCTTTAGAATGACAATAGCCAAAAGAGCCATTTTCATTTAGAAGACCGGCAATAATATCACGCATCCATTTAGGCATCTCTGCATTTTTTTGGATCGGATCACCGATGTTCTCCCAATAAATTTTCTGACCTAACGTTTTCAGTTTATCAGCTTTTTTTACAATACCACGGATTTCATAGCTAAGTTCATTAGCACCGTCTCTTAGTAATTTTTGTCTCATCGCTCACTAAATAGACTATACAAGTCACGCCCATGCTTGTATAGACAGTTGATAATTAAATATTCTTCAAAATTGGGTAGGGATTATGAGAATATCAAAAGTATTTCCTTAAAAATGCAAAATTGCCACTAATTAAGTCGAATCTCTTCACTTCCTATAATTTCAGGAGTTTGTTCTCTGTTATTTAAACGTCTAGCCATATAAGTAACATTATCGGTTAAATAGGCTTTCATTTCTTTTACATCAACAATACCATCATTATTTTTATCTGCCGCTCCTTGTATTCCTTTTAAGTAATAATAAGTAAATAGAGAATGGTACTTCTCGTTGTACCAAGAAGAAACTTGCTCTGATGCTGCAGATGTTAAAACAACTGCATTTTCATCTTTTAAAACTTTATTTTCTGTCTTAATAAAAACAGGCGATATACTTTTTAATAACATTCCGCCTTCAGAGGCACCACTAAAACAAGCATCAATAATTACTGTCAGGTTTTTGTAGGGTACAGCGCCAAGGTTCTCATAAAATGTAGCTAGAGAGTACCCATTAAATTGTATTAAAGAGGGGTCTGTATCTACAGGTACAAAATAGCCTTTATTTGTTTCTGGATTGGGAGCGCCATGCCCAGAATAGAAAATATAAACATCAGAAACATTTGGCTTTACATAATTGTAAAGTTTACCTTTTGGATTGCCATTAATACCAAATATTGCATTAAAATCTGCTTGTGTAGCATCTTCTTTAAAAATGATATTCCCTTCTTTAAATCCTAAAGTAGAGATAAGGTATTGTTTTACAATTAGGGCATCATTAATGGCATATTTTACTTCAGGAACATCTGCATTTCTATACGTTCTGTTACCAATTACTACTGCCACAGCGTTTTCATTTACTCTTGTGTTTTTTGGTATATTCTGATCCACATCGCTTAGTGGAAATGTTTCTGTTACAACAGTAGCTACCTTTATTTCTTCTGCTTTACTTTCTTTTGGTTGCTTTACTGGTTTTGCATGTTTTTTTGATGCATTAGGAGGTGCAATAGAAGGTATTAATAAAGTAGATAGGTCAGTTTCTTTACCGTTTGATTTTGCCCAACTACATTCTTTAATAAAAGTATTGAAATGTGCTTCGAAAATCTCGTTAGTAAATGATTTAATATCCGAAGAATAACGCTTTGTTGATGTTTTCTTGAAAGTTACTAAGGCTTTATGCGTAGCAGCATCTTTATAAAAAAGATATAAATCCATGTAATTTCCTTTGGTAGTTTTATGGAGTTTGTAAGCTACCTCTACGTATGTGTTTTGCCACCCACCAAGTAACATTTGTCGTATCTCGTTATTGGATAGACTACAAGCATTTTTTGCTTTTATTTCTTGCATTGGTGCTTTGGTATCAATTACTCTATACGCATTGTATTTATAGACTTCTTCTATTGCAGCAATGGCCATCTTATTGTTGTAATAAAAATAATTATCACACAAAGATTCCTCTTCTGCTGTATAAGGTAATATTAGGGTTGATTTTTGACCGATACAAATACCAATTTGTAAAATGAAAAATAGAAATAGTAATATTTTTTTCATCGCTTGTAGTTTAAATTTGCTCACAAATTACAAATCAAATACCTAGTCTGTATAAATAATCTGAAAATTCTTCTGTTTACTGACTATTATAAATAAATATAAATTGTATTTTTGACATAGAAATCACCCATATTCACTCTTTAAAATACATCACGCTAAAAAATGGTCAATCACGATAAAATATCCGCATTAATAAATAGTAGTAACTACATAAGTAGAGACCTTAGTTGGCTTCAATTTAATTATAGAGTATTGGCTCAAGCACAAATGTCGTCGAGAACCGTTTTCGAACGATTAAAGTTTTTAGCAATTACGGCATCCAATTTTGACGAATTTTTCATGATTAGAATTGGTTCATTATATAATTATATTGATTTTGGTAAGCGTAGGTTAGATTACTCGGGTTTACGTGAAGATCAGTTTAAAGAGAAATTATTTTTAGATATTCATGAGTTTACCAAAATGCAGTTTGAGCTTATTCAAAAAGAATTGGCTCCACAATTTGAAGACAATGGATTCAAGATTTCTAAAGTAAACGAGTTAACAAAAGAGGAACAAGATAAAGTAGAAAACTACTTTAGTAAAATGATTTTCCCGTTGTTAACGCCAATGGTTTATGATACTTACCATGCCTTCCCTGTACTAAATAACCTTCTAAGCATTTTTGGAGTTATTACACACGATAAGAGAGAAGAAACAGGAAATAGAAGAAAAATATCGTTTGTTCAGATACCAAAAACACTTCCAAAATACTATCAAATAGAAAGAGAAGATTATTGGGTATTTGTTCCTATTGAAGAAATTATAGAAGCTTATATAACGCGTTTATTTAGAAATGTTGATATAGAATCTGTTGACCTTTTTAGAATAACTAGAAATGGAGATTTTACTCTAGACGAAAGCGATGATTTAGATACTGACTTCTTAAATGAATTAAAAGCGAAACTTCGTACAAGAAAAACGGGACGAGTGGTAAGGATGGAAATAACTAAAGATCCTAACCCAATGTTGCGTGAGATTCTTATGGAACGCTTTGATTTAGATGAAGAAAATATTTTTGAATCTCCTGTACATTTAGATTTTACTCGTTTTTGGCAAATTGTTGGTCATAAAGCATTTGCTTATTTACAGCCATCTTCTCCAAACTATTCTACGCCAGTAGCATTACAATCTTTTAAAAGAGGAGATAGCGACAATATTTTTGATAGATTAAAAAAACAAGATATTCTGTTGCATCACCCATACAATAGCCCTGACACCATGTTAGAGTTATTGGAAGCTGCCGCAGACGACCCTAAAGTAATGGCGATAAAAATGACAATTTATCGTTTAGCAAAAGATTCTAGGGTAACAAAAGCATTACTTAGAGCAGTTGAAAGTGGAAAACAAGTTTCTGCTTTGTTTGAAGTGAAAGCACGTTTTGATGAAGAAAACAATTTAAATGAAGCGAAAAAATTACAAGTAGCAGGTTGCTTTGTAATTTATGGTATGTCTGCAGTAAAAACGCATACAAAGCTAATGCTTGTAGTTAGAAACGAAGGCGATAAAGTAAGACGTTATGTGCATTTAGGTAGTGGTAATTATAATGAGTCTACTGCTAAGTTATATACAGATATTGGGCTAATTACTACTAAAGAGGCTTACGGAGAAGATGTATCTGAATTTTTTAACGCCATAACAGGGCATTCTCAACCTAAGAAATACAATAAGTTATTAACGGCTCCTCGCCAAATGCGTAAAGGTTTTATACATCTTATTGAGCAAGAAGCCAAGAATGCAAAAGATGGTTTAGACTCTCGTATAGTTATAAAAGTTAACTCTCTGCAAGATGAAAAACTAATGGATTCGTTGTATTTAGCATCTCAGGCAGGGGTTAAAATAGATTTGATAATTAGAGGTATTTGCTGTATTCGCCCTGGTAGAGAAGGTTTGAGCGAAAATATTTCTGTAAAATCTATTGTTGGAGATTATTTAGAACATACTCGTTTATTCTATTTCCATAATAATGGCGATCCAATAGTTTATGGTGGTAGTGCAGATGCTATGAGCCGTTCTTTTGATAGAAGAATTGAATCTCAGTTTGAAATAGTAGACCCACTGTGTAGAAAAGAAGCAATTAATATTTTAGAGTACAACCTAAAAGATAATATGAATAGCTTTATTATGAACGAAGATGGTACTTACTCTAAAGCTAAAAGAACAGAGGGAGAAAAAGCATTTGATATCTTTAAAGAGTTTTATAATGTCTCTCAAAAATCTGTCAATAAAGCCAAACTGTTATAAAAAGAGATTTTTAAGTGGAGTATACTTTTAAACAAGTTTTACCTAAAATAGCTGCATATTGTTCGTATCAGGATAGATGTCGCCAAGAAATAGAAAATAGGTTAATAAAATGGGAATACTCCTATGAAGATTGGCCTGAAGTATTTGCTTGGCTAAAAGACAATAAATTCTGGGACGAGGAGCGATATGCAGCTTCTTTTGTTAGAGGAAAATTTAGAGGCAACAAATGGGGGAAACGAAAAATAAAGATGGCACTCTATCAAAAGGGTGTTCCTCAAGAAATAGGTAATAAAGCACTTTCAGAAATTAAAGATGAAGAATACCAAGAAGTAGCTCTAAAACTAGCAATCAAAAAAGTAGAACGTCTTAGGGAGAAAGGCGAAGAAGCTCATATAGTAAAAGGAAAGACATTACAATACCTTGCAGGAAAAGGCTTTGAATCTCAAACATGCTACAATGCTGTAGATGATGCTATTTATAGATTAGATAACGATCTTGAGGAAGAAGAATGGTAGAAATAAATTAAAACAATACAAGCATTAATATGTTTGTAAAGTGATAAAAGATGAGATTATTTATCAATAAATTTAGTAATCAATATTGACCACTGGATAAGAAAAATAAGAACTATCTCTTCTACATTGGTTTTAATAAGCCCACGACTTAAGTCATGGGCTAATGAGAATATCTTAATGAATTGAGTTTTATTCTTAATAGTTTATTTTTCTATTTGTCGGTTCCTTATTTCTATGTAAAAGGAATAGAAGAAATACACTAAAAGACATCACTGTTCATTCAAAAAAGATTAGTGTTTTACAACTATTTTCTGATTAAAAGACTTTCCTTCAGCTTCACCTTTGATGTAATAAATACCATTTGGTAATGTAGAAACATCAAAACTTGTTGCTTTACTATAGTCTTTAATTTCCATACCAGCACTGTTAATTAGATGTATGCTATCCACTATTTTATTTATTTGGAAGCTTGCTTTTGCGGGGTTAGGATAAACTATAATTTCTTGGGGTAATCCACCTTCAACAGATGTAATTTCAGCTTCAACTAGCTTAGCATAAAGGGTATAGTCTTGAGGTAATGCTGTTTCTATTACTTCAATTTTACTGTTTTCTTGGAAATCGGATGTTGTAAACCAACCTTCAAATGTATAGTTTTCTTTATCTACACCTACCAATGTGATGTTTTCATCATTAATAGTAAATGATGTAACCCCTGTATAGCTATCATCCACTCCGTTGTATGAAATTGTAAATTCTTGGAGTGTCCATTTTGCATAAACAGAAAGATTACCCGTACTACCTTTTGGTAGAGAAGTAATAGGTTGCGTTAATTCTACATCAGTAAACCAACCGGCAAAAGTATAGCCCAAACTATCTGTTGGATTTTTAAATGTGATTGTTTCACTTTCTATAGTAAAAGTAAAAGGATTAGTATGTATTCCTTCGTTTGGGTAATTGATGGTATAGTCTATAATTGTTTCCTTACCATACAATGTTGTATCTCCAAATGATCCGGTTGTAATTTCTGAAACTAAAGTATCATAATTGATAGATGTAAACCATTCTACTTTATAACCATCTCTGTCACCTTCATTTGACAACTCTATAGTAGGGGTTTCTATTGTATATTCTGAAGGATTATTATGTGCTGCAAATCCCCCTTCATAAGTTAACGTGTAATCGGATGGTGTCCATTTCCCATATATTGTTTTTCCTTCGACATTTTCTAAAGTAATTTCTACTGGTGTTTCGTAAGTAACATCTATGTACCAACCGTCAAAAGGTTCATAACCTTCGGCAGTTAATTCTCGGAATGTTCCTATCACAAAAATAGATAAACTCATAGGGAATTTAATTGTAGAAATATTTGAATTATATCTAAACGATCTAGTCCCAATATACTCTATACCTTCCGGAAAGATTAATTCTCCTGAAATGTTATTATTATAAAAAGCATAATCACCAATAGTTATTATTTTTTTTTGGAAAATCAATTCTCCTGAGATTTTATTATTTTCAAAAGCAGATATACCAATAGAAGTTAAACCATCTGGTAGTTTCAACTCTCCTGAGATTTTATTATTCATAAAAGCATAAGCTCCAATAAAAGTTAAACTTTCAGGAAAAATTACTGATGTTATTCCTTTATTCAGAAACACTCCATTTGTATAATTTTTATCCGCAATTCCCAAAACAGTCTGCCCGTCTAACACCTCAGGGATAATAATATCTCCACCAGCAGTATATGTTGTAGATTGAATATAACCATTTTCATCTACCACTACATCGTCATCAGTTAAAGTATACTGGCCATACGAGAGCGTAGGAATTAGTAGACTTAGCCATAAAAGCCAAGACATAGTTAAGCTTGTTTTCATAATGAATGTTGAAATTTTAATTAATTTTTATTGTTTGTTTTTGCTACTTATAACTTCTGTTTGGGTTGGTTTATACAGTAAAAGGATTGTGGTAATACAATTTGTTAACCACTAGTTTTAACCAAACCAAAAGAGATGAAATAGTTACATAAATTGATATAATCCGTTTATTAGAATAGATTATAGAGATTTCCGTTTTTATAATTTGATATAGTTTAGCTATTCTTCCAATTAGGTTGCCTAATTTATCTTGGATTATTTTTAGTACTAAATAAAGTGTACTAATAATGATACACACAGATAAAATATGAAAACTTAGAAGTTTCAGTTTTAGTTACTATAGCTTACAAAAAGATTAATTGATAAGATTAACCTAGTCAGAATATCAGTTTTTAGTTTTATGAAATAGTAATTTTTAATGGTTTTAAAAGAGCTGCTAAATCTTTTGAAATCGTTTGCTATACGTTTACATTTTTAAATGTTTTTTTTATTTTTGATACAACTTTATACGGGGAATTTCTTTTAGCTAAAACGGAATTTGAAATTTCATTTTCTAAAAAAAATATTAATTGTGGTAACATGATACTAATTAGTCTGTTTTTGGAATAGTCTAGTTTTTAATTATTTGCTTTTTCAAAAGTATTGAAGAAAGTTTGAAAATCAATACTATTAATTACTTTTTTTAGATTAATTATTTCAATATCTCTTTTTAGAAGCGAGGAGTGGTGTAAATTTATAGTTTAAAACTTATAGGAGGATGTAGCAATTACCAAATTACCACTCTATCATTTTCAGAACGCCACATTTTATTTCCTTTTTTTACATTAAAAGCATTATAAAAAGGAGTGAAGTTAGAAAGCGGACCATTTACCCTAAATTCTCCTGGAGAGTGGGTTTCAGTTAATAGTTTAGTTCTCATAACCTCAGCTCTTGTTTTTGAACGCCATAATGTTGCCCAAGACAAGAAGAACCTTTGTTCTGCAGTAAAACCATTAATTTTATTAGGAGGGGCTACCTCATAAGAATATTGTTGCTCAAATGTATTGTAAGCAAGAGATAAGCCACTCAAATCAGCAATATTTTCATTTAATGTAAGGTTTCCATTTACATGTACACCAGGAATTGGCTCGTATTTATTAAATTGGTCTACAAGCCTTTTAGTTCTGTCTTTAAAAGCATAATAATCTTTAGCACTCCACCAATTTTGGACCTTTCCTTCAGCATTGTATTCTCTTCCAATATTATCAAAGCCATGTGTAATTTCGTGTGCTATTACTGTGCCTATAGCACCATAATTAATGGCTATATCTGCATCAATATAAAAGAATGGAGGTTGTAAAATACCTGCAGTAATTACAAATTCATTGTATAGCGTATGGTAATAAGCATTTACAGTTTGTGGGGTAATAATCCATTTTTTAGTACTTCTATCAGTATTCGATTGGTTAATTTTTGATTTAAAATTCCAAGCATTTCCTTTCAATACATTTTTTAAATAATTGTTAGAGAGTTCTAATGCTTTATAAGAAGGGAATTTATCTGGATAGCCTACCTTTACAGTTAATGCTTTTACTTTCTTCTTTGCCATTTTTCTGGTCAAAGGGTCCATCCATTCAACTTTATCAAAATAGTTATAAGCATACTGTTTAATATTCTGGATCATTTCACCAATAATTACCTTAGAGTCTGGGTTAAAATGTTTTTCGATATACATTTCTCCAACAGCAAAACCCACACTTTTATTTGTTGCTGCTAAAACAGATTTCCATCTTGGAGGTTGTTTTAGTAAACCATCTCTCTTTTTCCCGAAATACCTAAAATCTTCTTCTACAAAAGCATAAGGTAAGTAAGGAGCCGAAAAATGAATTAGTCTCCATTTTAGATAATTCTTTATTTTAGGTAATCCATTTTTTAAAATGATAGCATCAATACTAGAAAAATAAGTAGTATTAGTAACAACAACAGTATCAGTTTCAGAGCCAATATCTTTAAGGTATTCTTTCCAGATAATAGTCTGACAAATATCTGTAAGTTCTTTTGTCGATTTAGGGTTGTAGTACTGTTTATGGTTATGGTTTTTTACGGATAAATTATATTGTTCGGCAATGTTTTCTTCTACCATATAAGCCGTTTTAGCAGTATTCAAAGCTGTTTTATCAGTATATCCAATTAATTTAAACATATTACTGATGTGCTTTACATAATCTACTCTTAAGTGAATAGAGTTTGAATCTTGTAGCGCATAAAAATCTGTATTATGAATACTGATGCCAGAAAGTTCTAAATATAAAACAAGACGTTTATTGGAGTGTAAATCTTGAAAAACGGTAGGCTTAAAGAATGGGTTTATTTGGTGTTGATGCAAAAGAGTAATTACATGTTGTAGGTCAAAATACGTTTCTATACCTTCAATTTTTTCTAAAAGAGCAAGTAAATAGTCTTTACCTTTTTGTTCAATTTGTGCAGAGTCCATCCCCACATGAAAGAACTTTATGGCTTTTTCTTGGTTAGATCCCTTTGTGTATGTACTAGAATTATAACCTGTTTCAAGAAGGTTTTTGAGTAATAAATTATTTCTTAACCTTAAAGAGGTATAATTTCCCCAACTACCTCTGTCTTTAGGGATATCAGCATTTTTTAGCCACCCACCATTTGCATAAAGATAAAAATTGTCTTGAGGAGCAACCGTACTATCTAAGTCATAAAGCTTAATAGGATCTTCAGAAGATACATTTTGTTCTTGTTGTTTATCACAACTTACCAATAAAGTAAAAGCTAAAAATAATAGACAGTGTATCTTCTTTTTCATAGTACAGTATTTCAGGACAAAGGAATAATGGTATTCCATTTCTTTTAGATCAATACTATAAAATTACATCAATTAACCTGCCTTACAAAACTAGACTAAGTGTTTTACGGTAGAACCACTCACCAATAGCCCTAGCACAGTCTCTTGCAGTACCAAAAGAATCAACGGTTATATCTCTTAAATCATTAGATGCTTGCATAGTAAATACCTTTTGATTCACGTAGTAAGAAATGTACATAGTAAGGTGTTTTCCTTCTACGGCCAATTCTATAAAGCCATCTAATTTATTACCATTAGAAAACATTTTAGTAAAATCGGTTTGTATCCCTTGTTCAAATAAAAGTTCTTCTAGTAAATATAAATTTTGTTGTTGGATAATGGCAGAGTTCCTAATCTTCATCATCCATTTTTGTAAATTCTCGGTAATTACGTCAGCCTGTTCAGACTCTCCAAGTTCCTGTTGATGATGTTTTAGTAAATAATGATACTTTTCTTCTTGATGGTCAAATTCATAATTTACGGTAATTTGATGAAACCAAGGAGATTCCCACTCTAAATATAAAGGAGAAGGGATAACACTAGAAACATCAAAAGTATTGTGCCATATATTATAGAAGAAAGCCTCGTTTTGAATAAGTTCTAATTTGTTATCACTTAGTTTATTACTAGCAATAACAATATCATTTAGCTTGGAACGAAGAATGGTATTATGAGATTTGTTCATGTCGAACTTATCCCATTTGTGCCATTTAAAATCATCCCAAGAATAATAGAAAAGACTATCTAATCTTTTTTTGTAATCAAATACAGAGTCCTCATCAAGAACATAGCCAGGGTAATAAAACTTTTTATTAGACATTTGGGCATACTCTATTTCAAAAAGCATACTTGTAATACCTAAACTTTGCTTGCTATATTCTGGGTCAAAAAGAGCAAGAATACTACAAATAGCTTCTTCTCCAATGTCTATAAAAGAAATTGCAGCTAAGTGTTCGCCATCAAGAATTTGTAATTCCCATGTTTCGAAAGGAGAATCTTCATTTCCTTCTTCAAGAAAATAATTTTTTAATGATGTAGGAGAATTAGGAGACTGAAACCTGCCTTTGTGTTCTGCATACATCTTCTCTTTTTCTGGAGTAATATCTAAAGGCTGTATTTTAACAGTAAAATCTTTATTCTTTCGAATTAGTTTCCTTTGATTTTTAGAGAATTTGAAGTTTTTCAATTCAACACGAATGGGCACAATAGAATAGACATGATCTCTAAAATAAATCATCTCATACCTAGACATCATTGGTCCATCTCTAAACCAAGCCTCTGATAAGTACTCATCTAATGTGTTTCCTGTACAGTCTACAGGCATAAAATAATCAAAAGTCATCGCCATTATGCCACTTCACGTTACTTCTACTCCCAAATAATAAATGAAATACGTACTTTTGCACCTTGATTGCAAAAAGTAATGCGTTTGATACTTCAAATACGGAGTAATTTAACGAATATATAAAATCTGAGTGAGATAATTGTGGAACTGATCAAGCAAAAAATAGGAGTTATTGGAGGAAGCCAAGGTTTAGGTAGTTGGGTAGTGAAATATTTTCGCGCTCAAGGTATAGAAACACGCTTCTCTTCTAATGATGAAAAAAGTGAATTTGAATCAAATATTCAGTTAGCTGATTGGGCTGATATTGTGGTACTTGCAGTGCCTATTTCAGCCATGTCTAATGTGATGGAAGAAGTGTTCCCGGCATTAGATGATAAGTATCTGATAGAGGTCTGTTCAGTGAAAAAATTTGTTGTAGAAAAATATCAATCTTTACGACAAATTTATTCTGAGGTATTGCCAAAATATTGTTCTATTCACCCAATGTTTAGTCCACAGATCAAAAGCTTTGACGGAAACGTAGTCTTGTTTAATTACAATGATGGAGCCGATGATTTAGAAAAAGCCTTGAAAAACCTTTTTATTCAGGATAAAGGAGTTGTTAAAGATGTTGAATACATAAAGCACGATAAGCTGATGGGACTCGTTCAAGGGCTAAATCACTTTAATGTTTTTGTTTCTGCAAAGACAATGGCTCGTTATAACGAAGATTTTGAAGATATTAAGAGTGTTGCATCACCTCCATATCGTATCTTTATCGTTTTCTATACTAGATATGTAATGCAGAACCCTATGTTGTATGCAGATATTCAAATGCGCAATGAATATGTATATGAAGTTGTTCGCATTTTTAGAGACGAAATGAATAAATTATTTGATATCATTCAAACAAGAGATAGAGATTTATTCATGGATTACATCACAGAAATGCAAGGGTTCTTTGATCAAAACAGACAAGATATAGAAGTTTCTTCTCACTTAATGCAAAAATTGAGTCAGAAACTTGGAGATTTGTAGAACAACTCTATTTGTCAAATAGTTAGAACAATAGAATAAAGGGTTTAACTCGATGTGTGTGTTATTACACAGAAATAATTATCATGGAAGAGTACAGTCAAGGATTAGAATTAATAAAATCGGGTGAGTATACCGAAGCCGTTGCTTACTTTAATGCAGTTATTGCAAATAATAATAAAAATGTAGGTGCTTTTTATCATAGATCTGTAGCACGTTACAAAATGAAGGCTTTTGATGGTGCAATTGGGGATATTAATAAAGCAATAGACCTTAACCCATTAAATGCCGACTTCTTTTCGCACCGTGGTGTTGTGTTGCACATGCAAGGCAATTCTAAACGTGCCTTGTTAGACTTTGATAAAGCACAGAAATTAGAACCTGAAAATCCTTTTAGGTATTCTAGTAGAGCTTTTATTAAAGCAAACATGAAAGATGTTGATGGTGCAATTGAAGATTATAGAAAGGCAATTGAACTCGATCCTGATGATGCTATTGCACATAATAACTTAGGTATTATACAAGAGCAAAGAGGGGCGTGGGATAAAGCACAAGAGCATTATAAAAAATCTAATGAACTTGTTGGTTACGAAGGTATTAATACCGATAAACAAGAAGTAACTGAATTATTAGACGATTGGAAAAAAGAAAAAGCTGCTCAGGAAGAAAAGCAACGTCAAATAATTCAGGAAAAAGCCGCTTTAGCACAAGCAAAGGCAGAGCAACATAATGTTAAAGGTGGATATTGGAGTATTGTAAAAAGTGTTTTTACAGATAAATCAATGTTTTCTGAGTTCATAGCTTTTATAAAAAATGGTTTTAAGCTTCCAAAACAGGAAGATTAAGTACATTAAATCATATTAATTTGATAATTCATTGAATTGAAATAAGAATTAATGCTACTTTTTAGTAAAAGTTCAGGTGTGTTTTTATTAGTTGATAGGTTTATTCTATATTAGATAGCGTTGTATGTTATGAGAATGTATTAAACGCTAATTATAAGAAAAGAAACTAGTATTGATAGCTAACGGTAATTACCGAAATCCCTTTTAAAGCACTATTAAACCACACTTGATGATCAAAAAAGATGAGCGGAACGAGCAATTTGAACAAGAATAAAGTTAATATTCAAAATACTAATATAATGTCTGGGGAAGAATCCTTACAAAATCAACTTGATAACGAAAAAGATGATAATAATTTTGGCTACTACAGGCCAGAAGATTTTAATTTATCAGAAGAAGATCTTAGATCTGAAGCAGAATTTGATGAATTAAGAATAGAAGTTGATCCTAAACAGACAGCATTACGTATAGATAAATTTTTGGTAGATAGAATACCAAATTTATCAAGAAATAGAATACAAGAAGGACTAAAACAAGGTCACTTTCTTGTAAACGGCCTACCTAGTAAACCAAATTACAAAGTGGCAGCAGGAGATGTGGTAATGGTATTTATGCCTAAACCAAGATCTACCGAACTAGAAGCACAAAACATACCATTGGATATTGTTTTTGAAGATGATGACCTAATGATTATCAATAAAAAACCAGGCATGGTAGTACATCCAGGTTTTAATAATACATCAGGTACTTTGGTAAATGCACTTGTGTATCATTTTCAAGATTTACCTACTTCTTTTAATGGTAGTGATAAGCCAGGGTTAGTTCATAGAATTGACAAAGATACTTCTGGTTTATTGGTGATTGCTAAAACAGAACATGCATTAACGCATCTTTCTAAGCAATTTTATGATCACACGATAGAAAGAACTTATAATGCCATTGTTTGGGGTGTTTTTGATGAGGAAGAAGAAGGTACTGTACGCTCTATGATTGGACGTTCTGATAGTGACAGAAGAGTTTATACAGTTTTAGAAGATGGTGCTACCCGAGGTAAACATGCAATTACACACTATAAAGTACTAAAGAATTTAAGGTATGTATCTTTAGTAGAGTGTAAACTAGAAACTGGAAGAACGCACCAAATTCGTGTTCACATGAAACACCTTGGTCACCCGTTATTCTCCGATGCTATGTACGGTGGTGATAAGATTCTAAAAGGTGTTAGTACTGGAAAGTATAAAACATTTGTAGAAAATAATTTCAAAATCTGCCATAGACAAGCACTTCATGCTAGATCATTGGGTTTTGAACACCCAGTTACAAAAAAATGGATGCAGTTTAATTCTGAAATCCCACAGGATATGAAAGAGCTTTTAAGACGTTGGGAAGATTTCTTGCGTTTTGGATAACAATAGCGTAAAATCTATTGTTATTAAATACAAAAACAGCCACTCATTGGTTAAATGGGTGGCTGTTTTTTTTATATCATTTTGAATGCTTACAAATCAAATGCTTGCATTTCTTGCTCTGTATATTTGTGAGATTCCGATACATTACTTTTTATTTCGTCAATTATAAAAGTAATTTCATCGGCTTCTAAAGCTCCTGCTTTCCAAAACAGTACTTTTCCATCTGCATCAACTAAAAGTATTGCAAAACTATTGTTACAATCTCCTGTATTCCATGCTTCTTGCACTAAACTTTTTGGATCTGTTAAAATCAAAGCGTCTGCTTCTTGCTTAGAACGCTTACGCACCATTCTTGTCATAAAACGAATTACAGAATTTGGATAGGGAGAGTCTGCTAAGTTGACAATACCATAAGCCATGTATTCTTCTTCAGGAAATTTCCATCTTTTAATTTCATCAACAAAAACATCGTTTTGAGAAGGGCTGTCCGGATCAGGATAAAATATTAATGTTACTTTTTCTCCAATGCCTGGAGTTACAGCTGGTTTATTGTGAAGGTCTCTAATATCAACTTTCTCAATTTTATCACCTCTTTGTAAAGTGTGTTTTTCTTGAGCTATAACAGCTGATGAAATAAACAATGAAAATAAAATGCTTAGAGAAAAATTGATAGTGATCTTCATAAAGTTAAATTTTTTATAGTGTATTTAAGTAACGACGCTACTTATTATATAGTTAGATTTATTTAAAATTATTTAAAAATAAAAAAGCCTTCATCTTAAAATGAAGGCTCTTAAAATATAGTACATGAAGGTTATTCAATCTCCCCTTCATTTTTTAACTTCTTGTCATATACATTTCTATTTAAGAACTCATTCAACTGATCTACGGTATAGGAACTTTCAATTTCTCCAGAGCTATTGATTTTAATATCAAAGCCCTCAAGCTCACTGTTCACTTTTGGCTTTGATTCTGTACGTTGAAAACCGTAGCGTGCTTTTAAAGATCTGGTCATAATAGTAAAAATTAGGTTATTGTTATTTAAACTCTATCAATTTAGAGTTTCTAGATAGTAATTCTTGACTTAGGTTGATCAAGAACTTATTGTGATAATTGATTAATACAATTTACGTAATCTATTGTAATTGAACTAATTGGTGTATGTAATTAATGTTCTTTGCATAAAAATGTGTCCGTTGACGCATAATGTTTTATATTAGATGCAATATTTTCTTGATAAAATAAAAGAAACGGAAAAATTGAATATACTCGAGGTAAAAGGAATAACTAAACGATACGCAAATCATACGGCCCTTAACAATGTCTCTCTATCGGTTCCAGAACAATGCATATATGGTTTATTAGGACCAAACGGAGCAGGTAAAACATCACTTATACGTTCAATTACACAGATTATTACTCCAGAAGAAGGAGAGATTTTCTTTAATGGTAAACCTCTATCTCCAGAAGATGTATATGCAATGGGGTATTTACCAGAGGAACGAGGTTTGTATAAGAAGATGGGAGTAGCAGAGCAAATTTTATATTTAGCTCAATTAAAAGGTTTATCTTCTAAAGAAGCAAAGGAGCGTACTAAATTTTGGTTAGATAGATTAGAACTAAAACCTTGGTACAAAAGTAATGTTGAAGACCTTTCTAAAGGAATGCAACAGAAAGTACAGTTTATTTCTACAGTAATACACGAGCCAAAATTATTAATTTTAGATGAGCCTTTTTCTGGTTTTGACCCTGTGAATGCTCAATTAATTAGAGATGAAATTTTTAGGTTGAGAGATTTAGGAGCTACTATTATTCTATCTACTCACAGAATGGAATCTGTAGAGCAATTATGTGATAGAATTGCTTTAATAAATCAATCTCAAAAAGTACTAGAAGGAACACAGTACGATATAAAAAGTGCGTATAGAAATAATCAGTTTGATTTAACTACTACCACTCCAGTTACAATAACCCAAACACCTCATGAACTTGTTACAGCTTCAGAAAAAGTTATGTACGGTTATAAACAAACAATACGATTGCATTCTGCTAGCCCAAATGATTTATTAAAAGAGGCAACTGAAAAATCTACAGTAATAGGTATGCAAGAGAATATACCTAATATGCATGATATTTTTATTGAGGCGGTTCAGAATGGAAATGTGAAGACAGTAGAAGAAAAAGTAAATGAATAAGATATTACTAATTATAAAAAGAGAATATATTACTAGAGTAAGGAAAAAATCCTTTATAGTAATGTCTATTCTAGGACCTTTATTAATTATTGGCTTTTACGGAATAATTATTTGGGCAAGTATCTCTGAAGGCGAACATAAGGAAATTGCTGTTTTAGATGAATCAAATTTATTTGAAGATGCATTTGATCAAGAAAATTCTGCATTCTCTTTTGTTAAAATAGAAGGAGGATTAGAGGCAGGGAAAGAGAGCCTAAATAATGGGTACATTGATGGGATATTATATATTCCTGCATCTTTTACAGAAAAAAATACCGATGGTGTACTTTTATTTGAATCGAAAGGGCTTGGGGCAAAGGCTGTTTCTGATTTACAAAGAAACTTACTTTCCAGAGTAAGAGATTTACGTTTACCACAATTAGGAGTAACACAGGCTCAGCTGAATAAATTAGAAGAAAGAATTCCGATTAGAACCATTAGTTTAACCGAAACGGGAGAAGAATCTGACAGTAATGTGGCGATATCTAGTGTAGTGGGTATTGTAGGAGGTTTAATAATTTACTTCTTTGTGTTTATGTATTCTACTATGGTAATGAAAGGCGTATTAGAAGAAAAAACGAGTAGGGTAGTAGAGGTAATTGTTTCTTCGGTAAAGCCATTTCAGTTAATGCTAGGGAAAATAATTGGTGTAGGTGCTGTAGGTTTAACACAGTTATTATTATGGATAATACTTGGAGCAATCTCTGTAACTGTTTTAGCCAACTTTGTTGAAATACCATACGAACAAATACAAGAAGCAAAAGTTGCTCAAATGCAGCCTGTAGGTCAACCTCAACTAGAAGTAGATGGGTTGTCAAAGGTGTATTATATGATGCATAATTTTGATTTTATAGGCACAATCTTAGCATTTATCTACTATTTTATATTTGCTTATTTAATGTACTCCTCATTATTTGCAGCAATTGGTGCAAGTGTAGATAACGAAACAGATTCGCAACAATTTATGTTGCCTGTAACAATGCCATTAATTTTGGCTATAGCTTTATCCGGAGGAATCGTATCAGACCCACAAGGAAGTTTGGCTTTTTGGTTGTCAATAATTCCACTTACATCTCCAGTTGTAATGATGATCCGCTTGCCATTTATTGGTTTTGGGTACGAGGTTATTTTATCTATGGTCTTGTTGTTTGTTGGTTTCTTAACAGCACTTTGGGTAGCAGGTAGAATATATAGAATTGGCTTACTTACTTACGGTAAAAAACCAACATATGGAGAAATTTTTAAATGGATGTTTAGAAAAGATTAAGAGTTGTTTTAATGCTTGAATGAAACAAAAAAGCTGATTTGTATGTTTATAAACGTAAACGAACAGCCGTTTTATATTTAGAAGCATTATAAAAATGATAATACTTGATTTAATACATAAATTTTAAATTATTTAAAGGCATTTTCCTTTTGAAAAGGGAAGATGCCTTTTATATTTGCAGTTGATTTTAAAGGAAAAATTTTAAACTTATCTTTCCAAATTTTATTATGGAATTATCAGTAGTAGTACCAGCAGCGATTGTGGCCTTTACGGTCTTAATGCTGTTCTTGGTTTTAGTACTCCTATTCGCACAGATGAAGTTAGTGCAAAGTGGTGACGTAAAAATCGTTTTAAACGGTGATGAGTCAAACCCAGTTGTTGTGGCAGCGGGTTCTACACTTTTATCTACACTTTCAGCGCAAAAAATATTTTTGCCGTCTGCTTGTGGTGGTGGTGGTACTTGTGCGATGTGTAAATGTCGCGTTACAGATGGTGGTGGAGATGTTCTCCCTACCGAAGTAGGTCACCTTAGCCGTGCCGAACAACACGAAAACGTCCGCCTTGCATGTCAGGTTAAAGTAAAACAAGACATGGAAGTAGAAATACCAGAAGAAATCTTCGGAATCAAAAAATGGGAATGTGAAGTTATATCTAACTATAACGTAGCAACTTTCATTAAAGAATTCGTAGTTCAACTTCCAGAAGGTGAGATACTTGATTTTGAAGCTGGTGGATATATTCAAATTGACGTTCCTGAAGTAACAGTGAACTTCAAGGATATGGACATTACTGCTCACCCTCGTATGGGTAAAAAGGCAGACGAATTCCAACCAGATTGGGATAAGTTTGGTCTTTGGGATCTTAAGATGGTAAATGAGGAAGAAATCTTCCGTGCTTACTCAATGGCTAACCACCCTGCAGAAGGAAACATCGTGATGTTGAACATCCGTATCGCAACTCCACCATGGGATAGAGCGAAAAACGGTTGGATGGATGTAAATCCAGGTATCTGTTCTTCTTACGTGTTCTCTCGTAAATTAGGTGATAAAGTTACAATTTCAGGTCCTTATGGTGAATTCTTCATCAAAGATACTGGTGCTGAAATGATTTATGTAGGTGGTGGTGCTGGTATGGCTCCAATGCGTTCGCATTTATTCCACTTATTCCATACTTTAAAAACTGACCGTAAAGTTCAGTTCTGGTATGGTGGACGTTCTCGTCGTGAATTATTCTACGAAGAAGACTTCCAAAAAATTGAGGATGAATTCCCTAACTTCCGTTTCTACAAAGTTCTTTCTGAGCCTTTACCAGAAGATAATTGGACGAATAAAACAAGCATGGAAGACAGAGAAGGTGATGGTTTCACTGGATTTGTACACCAAGCACTTATCGACAATTACTTAGGTAAGCACGAAGAACCAGAAGAAATCGAATTCTACTTCTGTGGACCTCCAATGATGAACGCAGCAGTAATTAAGATGACTGATGATTTCGGTGTACCGAAAGAAAATGTATTATTTGACGACTTCGGTGGTTAATCAAATGCATTAATTATAGATATTAAGAGAGGTTATTCTTTGGGATAACCTCTTTTTTTATGTTTTATTGATTTTTAACGGAATTACTGTCACCAAAACTCCTCTTAAGTTGTTTTATATTTGAATGGTTATTCACTTAATTAAATTCTACCAAGAATATGTATACAATAACTGTAAGAGATAGGGAAGAAGTTTGGAATACAATTACCCACGCAATAGGAGTTGTATTAAGTAGTATAGGCTTAATTTTACTTTTAGTTAAAGCTAACTCTACATTAGAATATATAGTATACATCATTTTTGGTGTAAGCATGATAAGTTTATATTTATCATCTACTATGTATCATTTAATTGCAGATAAGCATATAAAAAGTATGTTGCAGAAATTAGATCATAGTGGTATTTTCTTTTTAATTGCGGGTACTTATACACCTTTTGCCTTTTTAGCTTTAGAAAATAAAGGTGGTATGTGGTTAGGTATTGTGGTTTGGTCAATTGCGTTCTTGGGAATGACTTATAAGTTATTTTTCAAAATTAAGTACGAGTGGTTATCAAATGTTGCTTACTTAGCAATGGGATGGGTAGCTGTTTTTAAAATGAGTGAATTGCATACTGAATTGGCCAATGGGTTTTGGTTGTTGATTGCAGGTGGTATTGCCTATTCTTTAGGTGTTGTCTTTTTTGTTTGGGAAAAGTTAAAATACAATCACGCCATTTGGCACTTGTTTGTTCTTTTAGGAAGTGTGCTTATGTTTTTAAGTATTTACCTTTATACTTAAGGGAGGTAGAATATTAAACAACTAAGGCCACTCCAATTAATGAAGCAGCCCTACTGATGTGAATCGATATAATATTTTTATCTAAGAGATGTAAGTCTCAGAGTATCAAAGTATAAATTATGAATGCCTAATAACTAAAAAAAGGAGTAATTTACCTGTATAATCAGCTTAAATACTTCGTTAAAGAAAAACTATTATTTGAATAATATAATTTTATTAGCATTTAAAGCCAATTAATAATAAGTCATCTAGTTGTTTTTGTTCTCCTTTCCATTCTAGGAACGTAGTTTTCATTACCTCTTTTTGTTCAGCCATAGATAGAGTAGATGTCTTGCATAGCTTTTCAATAAGTTGTTTTCTCATGAATTTTTTATTCTCTGGCCCACCAAATTGATCTTGATACCCATCTGAATAAATATAGAAGCGGTCACTTGGTCTAATTTCAATTTTACTTTTATCGAAGGTGATAGCTGTTTTCTTAGACGATCTATTTCCGCCCACATGTCTATTTGTTCCTTTATAAAAAGTAGGTTCTTGATGACTAATGATTAGTAACGGGTTCTTAGCTCCAGAAAATTCTAGGTGTGTTTTACTTGGGTTTATTACACAAATAGAAACATCCATTCCTTCTCTAGAATCTGTATTTCTTCCTTGATGTAAAGCTTTTGATATATAATTATCAATTTTTTGTAAAATAATACTAGGGTCTATTTCGCCTTCTACTTGCACAACCTGATGAATGAGCGCATTACCCATCATAGACATAAAAGCGCCTGGTATACCATGTCCTGTACAGTCTAAAGCGGCTACAATAATGTGTCCGTCTTCTTTTTTTCCTACCCAATAAAAATCACCAGACACAATATCTCTTGGTTGGTAAAACACAAAGTAATCAGAAAAAACATCTTCAAACTCAGATGTAGTTGGTAACATTGCATTTTGAATCTTCCAACCTGCCTGAATACTTTCTTCTGTCTTTTTATTTTGATATTGAAGTTTTACAAGTGTTTCTTGAAGTTGATCTGCTGTGGTTTGAATCTCAATATTTTGTTCAGAGATTTTTAAATTCTGTGCTTGTAGGGTTAGGTTAGTTTTTTTCTTTTGTTTGGCAACTCTAAACTGCATAATGCCCATAGAACTTATAAATACTACAATTAATATTAAGGCAATACCAATCCAATATTGTTTAGAAATCAGAGTTCTTTGTAGTAAGTTTTTCTGTTCTAATAATTCTATTTTTTGTTTTGCAGATTTTTCCGTCTCCTTTAATAAATGACTTAAATACGAACGGTCACTTTCTAAGTTATTTAATTTCTTTTTCTGATTATCAAGATAGTTTTTAAGTAAAAATGCGGCCTCTTCTTCATCAAGAGTGTTTATACTGTCAAGAAAAGAGTAATGCATTTTAAGTTCAGAAAGAGCATTCCTTAAATGGTCAAGTTCTTCTTTATCTGGGTTGCCAAATAATTCTAATTCCTCTTTTACAGCAGCATTATACTGGCTTTGAGACAATTCTCCTCTATAATATTTTAATGAGTTCTTATATGATAATGCTTCAGCATAAAAATCTCTAAAATTTAGAACATCATCTAAACTCTTGTAGCTTTCTAGAATATGGTAAGAGTCTTTTAAAGGAGAGAGTATTGCAACTGCTTCTACAAAATACTTATAAGCTCTACTTAAATTATTTGAACGGAGATATGTTCTCCCTAAATATATTTTGGCAATACCTTCGTAAAACGTTCTCTTTTTCTTTTTAGAAGATGTAATTGTAGCGATAAAATATTTTTTTGAGACTTTAAAGTTGGGCTTTTCTATAGTATAAGCAATCCCTTTACCAAGTGTACTTAAAATATAAGAGTCCGTAATTTTTTTATCTTCAGAAAGTTGAATTGCCTCATTAAAATAGGCTAATGCTTCTTTTTGTTCGTTAATAGAAATATATAAATAGGCATTATTTAGCATACAAATACTTTCTCTTTCGTAGAGTTGTAAATCATGAGCTAATGTTTTTGCTTGATTAAAACATTCTTTAGCTTTCTGATAATTTAAACTTACCCTATATGTACAGCCTAAATCCATTAAGAGGTCTACTTTTTCAGTCTCATCTAACGATTTTTCTGCAAGACTAATGGCTTGTAAATGGTAATCGATGGCTTGATCGAAAGTAGAGAATTTTCTAAAAATGATTGCCTTTGTATTTAAGGCATTGGTTAGTGCTACTTTATTATTTATCCTTTTGGCCACCTTTATTGCGTCATTTACTAATTTAAATGGAGGTGTATGCTTAGAAGGGTTTCTTTCTGTCTCAATAATAGCCATTGAGGCAAGAATGTTTACTTTATCCTCGTTATCGGGCATATTGTATACTTGCTCAATTCTAGAGCTTTCTACCTGATCCGCGTATACGAAAGTAGATATGCTCAATACATTTAATACGAGCATAATTTTGATTAAGAAGGATAAATATGTTTGCAATACGTAATTGTGTTAGTATAAATAATTTACTAGCACAGTTAATAGCAAAGATTCAACCAATTTTCAATTAAACGTTTTCCAACAACATCGGTAACTTCAGGATGGAATTGTACCCCATACCATAAACGTGTTTTATGTTTCATTACTTCATTGTTACAGGAACGAGAATTAGCAAGTAGTTCAAATGCACTTGTTAATGAGACGCTTTCGCAATGATCTTCTTCAAACGCACTGTGCTGTGGGATATTAGTGAATATTTTATCGTTAGGTTTTAGTTGTTGTATTACTTCTTTCTCACGTGCTTCTGTAGTTAAAGTTACTTTTCCTCCTTCTAAAACCCCTAGCATTTGATGCCCAAAACAGATACCCAATACAGGTACATTTAAATGAAGTAAAAATTTAAGTTTTTGAATATATATACCATTGTCAACTTTTGAAAGTAAAATAGGAGCACCACTAATAATGATCTTATCTACATCTTGGTAATCTTTTTTGGTTAGTTGTTCAAGTTCAATAGTTTTATTTTTCAATCCTAAACTTGTCAATAACTCACCAATGTGAACGGTTTTACTACTGCCACAATTAATAACTAAATGCATCATAATCTTTTTTTTGAGTGAATATAAAAAAGGTTGCAATAAAAATATTTATTACAACCTTTGTTTTTGTAAATAGGATTCTAATTTATTTGAATCGCTCTGTTTTGATATGACAATATGGGGTTTTGTTTTTCTTGAAGTAATACATTTGGTGATACTCTTCCGCATCCCAAAAAGTAGAAGCTTCTGTAACTTTTGTTGCTACTTTATATCCATTTTCTTCTAATTCAGCAATTAATTTCTCTGCAATTTCTTTTTGATTATTATTAGTATAAAATACTTCAGATCTGTATTGTGTACCAACATCAGGACCTTGTCTATCTACTTGTGTAGGATCGTGTATTTCGAAGAATAATTTTGCTAACTCTTCATAAGTAACTTTTGATGGGTCATAGGTTACTTGTAATGCCTCTGCATGCCCTGTATCTGTGTAACAGACCTCTCTGTAAGAAGGGTTGTTCTTTTTTCCTCCAGTATAGCCAACTTCTGTTTTCAATACCCCTGGTAATTCAGCAAAGTAATATTCTACTCCCCAAAAGCACCCACCAGCAAATATTGCAACGTTCTCTTCTGCAACAGTTACAGGTTCAAAATTTAAAGATACTGAGTTAACGCAATGTCTTACATTTTTATCTGTTAGGTGTTCTCCTTCAAAAACATGACCTAAGTGAGCATCACAGTTAGCGCAAAGAATTTCTGTTCTTCTACCATCAGCGTCAGTTTTTCTTTTTACAGCCCCTTCTATTTCGTCATCAAAACTAGGCCATCCACAATGTCCATCAAACTTATCTGCAGATGTATATAATGGGCTATTGCAACGTTTACAAGTATATGTTCCCTCTTCAAAATGTGCATTATATATTCCAGTTCCAGGTCTTTCTGTTCCTTTATCTACAATTACATATTTTTCAAAGTCTGTAAGTTTATTCCAAGAAGGAAGTTGATTTTCCATATTTTGAGCGTATATAAATTGACAACTAATTGTGACTAATAGTAATATGAGTAACTTTTTCATAATGTATTCTTCTTTCTAGGTTTATGTAGTGTTTCTTATAATCTACTGCAATTTTAAGAAAGTATCTATCCACCAAATGTGAAACGGGTCACATTTGTTTGAAATATGGCTGTATTTAACACTATTTTAATTAAAAAAAGACTCAAATAAAAAAAGCCATTTCAGTTAAGAAATGGCTTTTTAAAAGTTGATTACTAGAGATAGAACTTATTCTGTACCTAGTTCAACAAGTTTAAATCCTTGACCGTGAACATTTACAATACGTAAATTATCATCAGGCTTTAAGAATTTTCTAAGCTTTGTGATATAAACGTCCATACTTCTTGAGTTGAAGTAGTTATCATCTAACCAAATTTTCTTTAAGGCTAAAGATCTATCCATAATTTCGTTCTTATGAATAGCCAATAAACGTAATAATGCAGATTCTTTAGACGTTAAACGTTGTTCTGAACCATCATCATTGTAACGTAGCATTTGAGCATTGAAATCAAAAGTAAATTTACCGACTTCGAAAATCGTTTGTTTTTCTTTTGAATCTGTTTTACTCTTAGTTCTTCTTAAAATAGATGTAATACGTGCTAAAAGCTCTTCCATAGAGAAAGGCTTAGTAATGTAATCATCTGCTCCAACTTCAAAACCTCTTAAAGTATCTTCTTTCATAGACTTTGCAGTCAAGAAGAAAATTGGAATATCAACGTCAGATTTACGGATTCTTTCAGCTAATGTATACCCATCCATTTTAGGCATCATTACATCAAAAATACATAAGTCATGATCTCCATCTTGATATGCCCTTAATGCTTCCTCTCCGTCTTGTGCGCGAGTAACATCAAAGTTTTTAACTTCTAAATACTCTGTAAGTAACATTCCTAAATTAGGATCGTCTTCCGCAAGTAAAATTCTAGTTTTGTCCATCTTGAGATATTGGTAGTTGTATAATAAATTCACTTCCTTTTTCGAGTTCACTTTTACACTTTATAGTGCCGTTGTGAGCCTCTACAATATTTTTGACATAACTTAAGCCTAAACCAAAGCCTTTTACATTGTGTACATTTCCTGTTGGCACTCTGTAAAATTTATCAAAAATCTTACTAATATGTTCTTTAGGTATTCCTTGTCCTTCATCCTTAATCCTAATTTCAAGCATATCTTTTTTACAGACTGCTGAAAGATCAATTTTTGGTGTATCCGGAGAATACTTATTTGCATTATCTAACAAGTTAAAAATAATATTAGACAAATGTAACTCATCTCCTTTAACAATTGTATCACCAGCTGCCCAATTGAAAGAAAGTTTACCTCCACGGTCTTCAATCTTTATCAATGTGTTATCAAAAGCGGTTTGCATTATTTTATGCATATCAACTTCAACTTTACGAAGTTTCAAATCTCCTCTTTCAATTCTAGCAATTTGTAATACTCTCTCTACCTGACGACTAAGGCGTTGATTTTCATCTTTTATAATACCTAAATATCTACCCGTTATACTTGGCATTTTCTGAACATCTGGGTCCATTAATGCCTCTGTAGCTAATGCCACAGTAGATATTGGGGTTTTTAACTCATGCGTCATATTACTTATGAAGTCATTCGTTATTTCTGAAATACGTTTCTGTTCAATAATTGTTCGGGCAGCAAAGACGAAAGTAAGAAGTGTTAACAAAATAAATCCTAAAGATGAAAATAAGACAAACCTCATTTTACTGATTAAGAACTTATTTTCTTGTGGAAATTGCAGGTATAATGTGTTAGAATTATCAAAAATATCTTTTGGAAATAGTGTAATATGATAATTACTCTTAATTATTTCTGCATTTTTTTCGACGTTACTACTCATAATAACCGTCTCTCTATCGCCTTCTTTCTGAACAACAGCAAATTCATAATTTGTTTTTATGCCTTTACTTTCCATTTCTTGTACTAACAATGAGTCGAGCATTTCAAAGTTGACACGATCTTGTAGCATTGTGTTCTCTGCCATAATCATTTCAGAAACCACTTGGTTAACAAGATCTGTTTTCTTCATGATAAGGTCCATAGCAATGTCCAAACGCTTTCTAGCAGTAGAATCGTTCGTAATGTTACTTACTAACGTTGACCCTGCATTTGTAGAATCATTGATACCATATTTTGATCCTTCGATATCAGATAATACTGTTTTAGTTGCTGTTCCAGACTTTTTAATTTCAGCCTTTTCCTGCACTTTATAGGCAATACCTTGCTTTGCCAATTTATCAGAACTTATTGTCTGACTTATATTAATGTTTTGTTTACTAGTCCAATAAGCCTGTTGTTTGGCCGAATCATAATGAACAGCGACATTACTATTGGTGACAGAAATATCATCAAGAAATCTTTTAGTTACTTGAAGTACCTCTTGTTGTTCCAATCTTTTTACAACATTGGTAAGTGTTTCCCCAATTTCTTGCTCAAAATGTCCTTTACGTTCTGTAATAGCTTCTTTAATCCAATAGTACTGGAGAGATGCTAAACCAAACATTGCAATACACATAAGTGTAATGATGGTTATGAGTCGTCTTCTTGTCATATTATATTCTTTATATCTATAGATATAGTTGATTTCTCTACTCGGCTTCTAAATTACAACTTATTCTCCTTGATACAAGATCCTTTATTTTATAAAAAGGTTGATTTTAAATAAAATTATTTTTCGATATTTTCATAGTAGGAGATAGCCTTTTTAAAGTAAGTGATTCATAAATCAACTTGTTGCAAATAAAACGAATGTTTTACAGTTTATTTAGCTTTTAACATATCTTATTTTAAAAGTAATTATTTTGTTCTCACAACACTGATTACTTAAAAAAATATGAAAATTTTTGTGGAATTTTTTGATAAATTTTCATTCATTCTAAAAAATCACTTAACTGTTTTTATGGTATATGTTATGAGTTGCATTTGTTTACTATTTATTACAAATATTAAACATTTTTCACATTCCTTAAAAAAGGTTGTAATGCATTGTTTTTTAGTGATTTGAGTTGTTTTTTTACTCGAATTTAAATTTGTTAGCAATTCATCAATTGAAAATACTAGAATTACGAATATGTAGTTTGTATTATTGTAATGACATCGAGGTTATGTAATGATTTAGATGTTGTTTATAAGCGAAAATAGCTCAGCTGGTAGAGCGCAACCTTGCCAAGGTTGAGGTCGCGGGTTCGAACCCCGTTTTTCGCTCTCATAGTAGAAAGTAGCAATGAGAAATAGCGAAAAAGAAGGCATGTTTTACGTGCCTTTTTTTTATGTCTATAGTTTTCTAACGTCTTGGTAGTTTCCTGATGGCATTAAAAGTAATGCAGGGAAAATATCGGCAATATGTTTTGCGGCTTCTAAAGGCTTAGGCATTGCATCTGTTCCTCTTGCGTCTTTTAACCTACCAACGCTAGGAAACTCAGCACTATTTACATTACATAGGTAATCTTGCATTGTGGTGTCTATAAGGCCAGGAGCTAATGCTGTAAAGTGTGTTTTTGTTTGCTCTACTGCATACAACTTTACCATCATGTTTAAAGCAGCTTTGGAAATAGAATAGCCCGACCAGCCTTTGTTTCCATTTATTGATGCTCCCGAAGAAATAGCAATTACTTGATTTACTTTAATGCCTTGCTTAAAAATGGCATCAAGTATTAATTTATTGGCCCAAAGATTTACATTTAATACCTCATTCATTTCTTCTATAGAAGCATCTTCCATACTTTCTATTTTACCGAGTACACCAGCGTTTAGTATCACTAATTGAATTTTGGTTACACCTTCTAAAGCAGCGGTAACTTTACTTTCAATTTCAGCTAATTTAGTAAGGTCAACTTCGTTGTAATGAAACTTATCAAAAGCATTTAACACGTCATTTGAAGAACGACTAATTCCATAAACATCATCACTTTTATCTAAAAAGTATTCTGCAAACCCATAACCGAGTCCCCTGCTTGTACCTGAAATAAATATATTACTCATTTAAATTGCCGTTTTATTTTTTAATTTTTCTTCAATATTTTGATAAATCATTTCAGCATGAACCCTTGAGTTTTCAATAAACCAAGAGTTTGTTTTCATGCCACCGCATACAACGCCTGCCAGATAAAGGTTTTCAATATTGCTCTCATGCGTTTCGTCATTATAAAATGGTTTTTTTAACGCATCATCAGATAATTGAATACCAATTTTTGACAGGAATTTAAAGTTAGGTTGATACCCTGTCATGGCTAAAACAAAATCATTTGATATAACAACCTCATCGTCATTTTGGATAGATTGAATAGTTACTGTTTTTGCAGTGATATCAGTAACACGACTTTGGAAGTAGCACTTAATACTTCCTTCCTTAATTCTATTTTCAATATCTGGCTTCACCCAATATTTTACTCTGTCGCTTATTTCAGCATCTTTAATAACTAATGTTACATTTGCACCTTTTCTATAGGTTTCAAGTGCAGCATCAATTGCAGAATTTGCACCTCCAATTACAGTAACATCTGTAAAGGCGTATAGGTGAGGATCATCGTAATAATGCTTTACCTTTTGTAGTTCTTCACCTGGGATATTCATTAAGTTTGGAATATCATAAAAGCCAGTGGCAACAACTATAGTTTTAGCAAGATAAGAACCCTTTGAGGTCGAAATTGTAAATAATGCATCGTTATTGTTTTCTTTTTGAACATTAATAACTTCTTCAAAAAGGTGAACATTAAGATTCCAAGTAGTTTGTACTCGTCTATAATATTCTAAAGCTTCTCTTCTTATTGGTCTATGATTGTTAGATACAAAAGGAGCTCCTCCAATTTCTAATTTCTCTGAAGTGGAGAAAAAAGTCATATTAACAGGATAATTAAATAAAGAATTAACAAGGCATCCTTTTTCTAAAATAATATGGGATAACCCTTTTTTCTTAGCTTCTATACCACAAGCTAAACCAATAGGTCCGCCTCCGATAATTAATGTATCATAGATTGTTGACATTATTCAATTATTTTTTTTCCTTCATTTTGATTAAATCGATTTTACGTTTAACCTGTTCCATGTACTCTTTGTTTTCGAGCATAGAGAACCCAAAATCGTTTATAGAAAGTGCAAGGTCGATATGTTCTGTCTCAGTAAGGTTATCAAAAGTAGCCGACATTTGTACTCTTCTACCATCTTTAAAAGTACCATACAATGTAATTGATACAGAATTTACAGTAGAGTAGACTAAACGACCACAGTGTTTGTAATGTTCCTGAATTATTTTAGAAGTCATTAAAGGAGCCTCTACAGCTTTTTCCCATTCTGTAGCCATGTTTCCTTCAAAAATAGTTCTTTCGTTTATTTTCTGAAGTAATAAATTATAATCGGAAACAATACCCATTGGTAGTCTATCTGTTAATAATGTTGCGTATTTTTTATGTTTATCAGAGCGAAACCTAAAACTACTTTTAACTAATCCGGAGTGATCATTAATTAAAGTATCGTACATAGAAAATGTATGTGCCCTAAACTCATTAAGATTTTCGTTATTCACTCTATTTATAAAAGTAGTTTCATCTTCCTGAAATGGATTATGTGCATAAATTATTGCAGAAGAAATAGGGAATAGTGCTGTTGTATTATACATTTTAAAAGTTTGAACAGCAGAAGATAGAGAATCTACACCTAAACGAGTCATTAAATAATCTCCGTTGGCATCGTTAGTAAACGTGAGTAAACCGCTTACAATTTCTCTCATTCTAACCTTATTATTCAATAATCTTCTTGTCTGATTTAAGTAGTCTGACCAAATTGTCATCTTGTTACTATTGGCATCAAACTTTGATATTTCTTTTAAAGGAACCCTTTCTGTTGGAGAAAAATTGCCGTTTTCAATCTGTCTTACATATTCTAAAGCATACAACCAATACACCATTCCTCCAACCGAAGAAAGCTCATTGTCTTGCCATTTGATTAACCTTCCGAGATTATCATAATATGTTAAGTGAAATTTTTTTGGGTTCTTCTCCATAAATTCTAAAAAATAAGGAGGAGCGGTAATGTCTTCTTGTGCAAAACAAGCAGTACCGAGTAGTAGGTATGTTAGAATACTTAGTAAATATGTTTTCATATTACAATTGTATGATGTGTCTCTTTTAAGTGAAGTTACAAACAAAAAGAGACGTTAAAAATATAACGTCTCTTTTTATAAATAGTACAATATATATCTTAACTATAAAGATGGTTAATCTTCAATGATCATCAATTTAGCAAAAGTTAATATTAATGTTTTTTTACCTACCTCTTCAAATTGAATATCGGCTCTTTTATCTAATCCCTCTTCAGAAATTTTGACAACTTTTCCATCGCCAAATTTCATGTGTCTAACCGTGAGTCCAACAGATAAATCATCTGCTTTTGATGGTACAAAAGGTCTGTCGTCTTTTGGCTTTACTGCTTTTTTTATAAAATTAGAAGGAGCTTGACGCAAAGAACGGTAATTAGAAAAACCAGGCGTGTTTCCAGGACCAAGATCATCACTAATAGAATTTCTTTTCATGCTGATATATTGAGGAGCAATTTCATCAATAAATCTACTTGGTTCGCAAGATATTTGCTTTCCAAATCTATAACGCTGTAATGCATATGTTAAGAATACTTTTACTTTAGCACGTGTAATTGCTACATAAAATAATCTTCTTTCTTCTTCTAAATCTTCTCTAGTTTCTAACATCATCTGAGAAGGAAATAGATTCTCTTCCATACCAACAATGTAACAGTAATCAAATTCAAGACCCTTTGACATATGGATCGTCATAAGTGTAATTGCATCACTCATATCTTCTTTTTCTGAAGATGTAATTAATGAAATCTCCTCTAAATAAGTCACCAAGCTTTTGTCTTCTTTTGAGGGATCATCTGAGAAACCTTGAATACCATTAAGAAGTTCTTGAAGGTTGTCGTATCTATTTTTTCCTTCTGGAGTTTTATCTTCATATAACTCACGTAGTATACCAGAACCTTTGGCAATAAATGAAGCTACCTCAAAAGCATTTTTTTGCTCTGCTTGCATTTGGAAAACCTTGATCATGTTGGCAAAGTTTTCTACTTGAGTTGCTATTCTACCACCAAAAAAGCGTCTGATGTTAGATACAACATCCCAAATACCCAATTTATTTTCAGCTGCTTTTACAAATAAATTGTTTACAGTTGTTGGTCCAATTCCTCTTTTCGGGTAATTGATAACACGTTTAAAAGCTTCTTCGTCTTTAGGGTTAGTTACAAACTTTAGGTAAGCAACCATGTCCTTAATTTCTTTTCTCTGGTAGAAGGATAGTCCACCAAATATTTGTGCTTTAATAGATAACTTAACTAGGGCTTCTTCGAGTGCTCTAGATTGCGAATTGGTACGGTATAAAATAGCAATATCTTGAGGGTGAATACGATCCCTCATAATTGCTGTTTGAATACTTTGTGCAACAGCCTTTGCTTCGTCTAAATCAGATCCTGAACGAATAACTTCTATTCTGTCACCAATTCCATTTTGAGTAAAAGTACTTTTTTCAAGTTGATTTTTATTGTGCTTAATTACCGAGTTCGCAGCTTCTACAATTGTTTGAGTAGAACGGTAATTTTGCTCGAGTTTAATGACTTTTAATTCTGGATAATCTTTCTCAAAATTTAAGATATTCTGAATATTAGCACCTCTAAATGCATAAATTGATTGGGCATCATCACCAACAACACAAATGTTTCTATTTTTGGCTGCTAGTTTACGAGTGATATAATATTGGGAGATATTGGTATCCTGAAACTCATCAATCATTACAAACTTAAATTTATGCTGATATTTGTTCAGAACATCTAAGTGCTGATGGAAAAGTACATTTGTATTGAAAAGAAGGTCATCAAAATCCATTGCATTTGCTCTAAAGCAACGAATTGCATATTCCTTATATATTTCAAATATTTTTGGACGACCTTGTGCTTCATCTTCAAGGCGCATATCATTATTGGCTTCATAAGAACGCCACGAAATCAGGTTGTTTTTTGCTGATGAAATTCTACTTAGCACCACATTGGGTTTGTATAGTTTATCATCTAATTTATAATCTTTCACCACACCTTTAATAACGGATTTGGCATCTTCTGAATCATAAATTGTGAAATTGGATTGATACCCTAATTTATCAGCTTCGAAGCGTAGAATTTTAGCAAAAACAGAGTGGAAAGTACCCATCCATAGGTTTTTAGCCTCATCACCTACAGCATCAACAATACGCTCCTTCATTTCTCTAGAAGCTTTATTTGTAAATGTGAGTGATAATATTTGAAATGGTTCGATACCATTTGCTATCAGGTGAGCAATTTTATATGTTAAAACTCTTGTTTTTCCAGAGCCGGCACCTGCAATAATCATCATAGGGCCTTCCATATTTACTACAGCTTCACGCTGAGGTGGGTTTAATCCTTCTAAATAATCCATCTTCTCTTATATCTCTCCAATTATGAGATGCCAATTTACAATCAGTTTGTTACTTTTTTATACAATTTGGCATTTTTCGTTAAAAAGTTACGCAAACATTTTCCAACAGTAGACAGTTATAACTTCTAAAAATGATAATAGTTGGTTTTTTGATAGAAAATGATAGTACATTTCTAATTTTTCGTCAAATATTTTTGCTTTTCACAATGATATTTTGAAATTAAGGTTATTAAAATTTCTTAAAAGAAAATCAGTTTAATTATTTATCAAAGTAACGATGTTGAGTTAGAAAACGATTTTGTTATGGATTTCAGTATCAATTTTGGACAACGTCCTATCGAAAGTGGAGATTTATTACTCTCCGAACCATTCTTAAAAGATCAGCATTTTGGTCGTGCAGTCATTCTCATGTGTCAACACGATGAGGAAAAGGGTTCCTTTGGCCTTATTATTAATAAGCCATCAATGGTTACGATAGAAGAAGTCGAAAGCCGACTTTCAATAGATAGTCCAATTTATGTAGGTGGTCCTGTAGAACAAGATACACTTCATTATATTCATAAATTTAAAGATATCACAAATACGGTTCCGTTAAAAGATGGACTTTATTGGGGTGGTAATTATGAAGAAATTCAAGCTTTAAATGCTCAAGGTAAATTAACAGATACAAACTGCAGGTTTTTTATGGGCTATGCAGGTTGGACTGATCATCAATTGAGAACAGAACTTAAAGAAAATTCTTGGGTAGTTTCTAATGCAAGATTAAAAGGAATTTTAGAACAACCAGCAGACGATTTATGGAAAGAAACCCTCCAGGAGATGGGTGGGAAGTATAAAGTATTTGCCAATGCTGCAAAGAATTTACGTTTGAATTAGATTTTTATTATTGATACAACGATATTGTATAGCCTTTAGCTTAAAAAGTTAAAGGCTATCTTTTTGATAACTAATAAAACAAATAAAATAAAGATGAGTAATCCATTATTACAGTCATTTAAAGGTGTTTTTGGAACGGCCCCTTTTAGCGAAATTAAAGAAGAGCATTTTATTCCTGCTTTTGATAAAGCCATAGAGGAAGCACATGAAAATATTAAGAAAATTGAAGAAAGTATTGACTTTCCAACTTTTGAAAATACAATTGTAACATTAGAGCATTGTTCTGATCTTTTAGGGAAAGTTAGTGGTATATTTTTTAATTTGAATTCGGCTCAAACTAACGAGAAAATTCAAGAAATTGCCCAACAAGTTTCGCCAAAATTAAGTGCTTTATCCAATGATATTTTATTAAATGATAAGATTTTTAGTAAAGTTCAATCAATTTATAAGCAAAAAGAAGTTTTAGATTTATCTGTTGAAGATGCTCGATTATTAGAAAAAACATATAAAGATTTTACTTTAAACGGAGCTGAATTATCTGCTGAAGAAAAAGATAAACTAAGAGAAGTAGATTTAAAATTATCAACATTATCATTAACATTTGGAGAGCACGTTTTAGCTGCAACAAATGCTTTTCAGATGGTTGTTGAAGATGAAAATGAATTGGCTGGTTTACCTGAAGCTGTAAAAGAAGCAGCGGCAATGACAGCTAAAGAAGTTGGAGAAGAAGGGAAATGGGTGTTTACACTTCAATATCCAAGTTATATTCCATTTATGACTTACGCTGAAAATAGAGCGTTAAGAGAAAAAATGTTTAGAGCGTTTGGTTCTAGGTGTTTTGATGGTGGAGAAAATGATAATCAAGAAACAGTAAGAGAGATTGTTTTACTTAGAAATCATAAAGCTAAAATTTTAGGGTTTGATTCTTATGCAGATTATGTTTTAGAAAAAAGAATGGCACCTTCTCCAGATGCAGTGATTGATTTCTTGAATGATTTACAAGCAAAAGCACACCCAGCTGCAGAAAAAGAAGTAGAAGATGTTATTGCTTATGCAAAAGCTCAAGGTGCTGAAGAAGTAGAACGTTGGGATTGGGGATTTTGGTCAGAAAAATTGAAGAAAGAACGTTTTGCAATAGATGATGAGGCATTAAAACCTTATTTTAAATTAGAAAATGTTTTGCAGGGAGTATTTGATGTGGCTCAAAAATTATATGGTTTATCATTTAAAAAACGTGAAGACATTGAAGTCTATCATGAAGATGTCGTTACTTATGAAGTAACGGACGAAAATGGTCGTCATATATCTGTTTTTTATGCAGATTTCTTCCCTAGAGCAGAAAAAAGAGGTGGTGCTTGGATGACGTCGTTTAGAGGCCAATCTTTTGTTAATGGAAAAGAGCAACGTCCTCACGTCTCTATTGTTTGTAATTTTACAAAACCAACTGAAACAAAACCTTCGTTATTAACCTTTAATGAAGTAACAACTCTATTTCATGAATTTGGCCATGCATTACACGGTATGTTGGCAGAAGGACGTTACGAAAGCTTAACGGGAACGTCTGTATTTTGGGATTTTGTAGAATTACCTTCTCAAGTGTTAGAAAATTGGTGTTTTGAAAGAGAAACATTAGATATGTTTGCAAAACACTACGAAACAGGAGAGGCGATCCCTCAAGAGATGATTGATAAAATTAAAGCAGCAGCTACTTTCTTAGAAGGTTATCAAACACTAAGACAAGTAAGTTTTGGTTTGTTAGATATGTCTTATCATAGATTAGCAGACGGAAAAGTAGCTGATGTTTCTCAATTTGAAGAAATGGCAATGTCTTCAACATCAATAAAAGCATTACCAAAAGTAGAAGGAGTGAACATGAGTGTAGCATTTTCTCATATTTTCCAAGGAGGATATGCTGCGGGCTATTATTCTTATAAGTGGGCAGAGGTGTTAGATGCTGACGCATTCGAACTTTTTAAAGAAAAAGGCATTTTTGATAAAGAAACAGCAAACAGTTTTAAAGAAAATGTGTTATCAAGAGGAGGGATTGAAGACCCAATGGTTCTTTATAAACGCTTTAGAGGACAAGAACCAAAAGTAGATGCTTTGTTAAGAAGAGCGGGTTTATTGAAGTAGTTTTGAAAAAAATGTAGTATCTTTGCAGATATTACAAAAATTGTTTAAACAAATAAAGAGTAATTCTTTATTCTAAAGATATAAATTATGATTCAAGTAACAGATGAAGCTGCAAAGCGCATAATTGATTTAAGAGAAGCTGAAGGCAGGAGTGACGATCAGAATGTTCGTGTATCTGTTAAAGGTGGTGGTTGTTCAGGTTTAATGTACGATCTATCATTCGATGCAGAAACAAAAGATACTGATGATATATTTGAAGATAAAGGGGTTAAAATATTCGTAGACAAAAAGAGTTTACTTTATTTAGCCGGAACAACTTTAGATTTTTCAGACGGTTTAAACGGCAAAGGGTTTCAATTTGTAAACCCGAATGCTAGTAGAACGTGTGGATGTGGCGAAAGCTTTTCAATTTAATTTAAAAAATTATCAAAAAAGCTGTTTCAGAAGTGAGACAGCTTTTTTTATCACTACCGTTTTCGAAAAAATAGACCTGTTGTGTAAATACTTTTTTGTCCCAATCATTTATTTAAAAAATGAAACTATCCTTTATAAAACTATCAATTGTTTTTATTTGTGTTCTATCTACCGTATTAAAAGCAGAGAACACTAATAATATTGTTGAAATACCTATGTTACAGCAAAAGGTATTTATACCCTCTTCTTCTATTTTGGTTTTAAAAGACCCTTCAAATACAATGACATTAAAGCAAGTAATTGCTGACTCTTTGAAATTTGAATCTATGTCTAAAGACATGATATTTTTGTCTGATGAGGCAGAGTTTTTTTGGGTGAAAGTACAATTAACTGGAAATGCATTATCAAAAGATAGATGGTTATTTGAAATTCCAGATAGTCACTTAGGAAGTGTAACAGCATTTATGAGTGTAGATGGCAGACCTACCGTTTATTTAGAAGCTGCAGGTTATGATCATAAGTTTTCTAAACGAAAGTATCAACATAAAAACATAATATTCCCAATAGATAATATTAATGTTAATAATGGAGAGGTTGTAACCATTTACTTAAAATATGAATCGAAATTTAGGAATGTTCTCTTTTATAAATTAAGTAAAGTCAATACTTTTCTCTCTTATTCAAATACAGAATATTTATTATTGGGACTTTATTATGGAATTTTAATCTGTCTGATTTTATCAAGTATACTTCTTTATTTTAGTATTGGAGAAAAAACCTTGATTTATCTTGTTGGTTTTCTCTTAACAAGTATCCTTGTAGGTTTAACAGAAGATAATCTAGGTTCTCAATACTTATTTGTAAACTATCCGGAATTAAATTATTTATTAATGAAGTATGCTTCCACGTTAAGTATGCTTTCGATTGTTCTTTTATCAACCCACTTTTTAAAGATGCGTGATAAGTATTTTAATGCTTATATGTCTATTTGGGCTATTACTATAGTTAACGCACTTTACTTTTTAATTTTTAAAGGAATAAATGAGTCTATTTGGTCTTTACCTACTTTCCTAATTCCATTTATAGCAATTTTTATCTATTTACTTAAAGATATAAGAAGAGAGGAAACTAAAATTACTTATTTCCTTATTGGTTACGTTGTAATTATTTCGGGGCTTACACTTCAAGTATTACGTGTTTATGGAATCTTTATTTCTGATAATATAATTATTGTTTATGCATTTAATCTAGGTCTCCTTTTAACAGGCCTATTTATGACGCTTTCTCAGTTTGAAAAATTTAAAGTTCTGAAAGAAGAAAAGGAGAAAGTGCAACATCAATTAATTGAAGATTTAAAAGTACGAGAAAAAGTAATTGAAGATAAAGTAATAGAGCGTACAAATGAGATAGCAAAACAGAAAGAAGTAATTGATATAAAAAACAAAGAACTTGAATGGGTAAACGATGAATTAAACAAGCAACGATTACAGATTCAAAGCCTAAATAAAAAGCTTACCGTAGAAAACGAACAACTTATAGAAGATGTAGGGCATTTAGAAACAGCAAGGGTTTTAATGCAAGAAGTAACTTTTGAAGAGTTTGAAAAAATGTTTCCTTCTGATGAGATGTGCTACAATTATTTAGAAGAAATTAAATGGAAAGAAGGATTCACGTGTAAAAAATGTGGAGGAACAGACTACGCTAAAGGAACTGGAGTGAATTCTAGAAGATGTAAAAAATGTAATTATAATGAATCTGTTACTTCTGGTACTTTGTTTCATAGATTACATTTCCCTATTCAAAAAGCATTCTATATGGTGTTCATTGTTTTCTCTAAAGATGGAGATATTTCTTCAACTAAACTTTCTGAGATACTAGAGATGAGACAGAATACATGTTGGAAGTTCTCCAAGAAGATTAAAGAGTCTATGGAATTGAAAAAAGAGGCACTAGGTTCTGAAGATTTACTGAAACAAAAAGGTTGGGAAGAGCTTATTTTAAACTAGAAAGGTTGTCTATTTTTAGATTTGTTATGCATTTTAATGTTAAAATTACATTTTTTTAAGTGATAATAAATCTTAGTGTATTCAGTACGCTTTATCTGTAACTATCTGATTTACAGTGATGAATTTCTATTTTTTTTAAGTGATATTTTTTTTTGGACTAATCACTGCTGAATTTGTGATTTTGAAAGAATAAGTTGAAGTTTGAAATGTAAAGAATACACGACGTCAAGTATTAACTACATTTTTTATAGTGAAAAAATAAGGAAATTATCGCTTAACTTATTTAAATCTATTCTATCGCATTTTAATTTTTTGAAATGAAATTACTTCTACAATCAAAACAACTAGTAGCCTTGTTTTTAGGTATGCTGTTGTTTATGTCGGCGGGCTTAGTCTCTGCCCAAGAACGAATCGTGTCTGGTACAATTACAGACTCTAAAGATGGAAGCGCCCTACCAGGTGTTAACGTTAAAATTAAAGGTTCATCTACTGGTACTATCACAGATTTTGATGGTCAGTTTAAATTATCATTAGATGCAGACGCTACAGAAATTATCTTCTCTTTTATTGGTTACACTGCAAAAACAGTAGTAATAGGTCAGCAAACTACATTTAATGTAAAGCTAGATGAGGACGTAGAGCAACTTGAAGAAGTTGTTGTTGTAGGTTATCAAGTACAAAAGAAATCAGTTGTAACAGGTGCAATTGCATCAGTTAAATCTGAAGATATTACGCAAACTCCAGTACAAAACGCAGCACAATCATTACAAGGTAAAACACCAGGTGTACTTGTTACTCCAGTATCAGGTCAGCCAGGTGCAGGTATTGACATTCGTGTTCGTGGTACAGGTTCTAACGGTTCTAACTCTCCGTTATACGTAGTTGACGGAGTTCAAATGGACAACATCAATTTTCTAAACCCAAATGATATTGAATCTATTGAAGTATTAAAAGATGCAGCTTCTGCAGCTATTTATGGTTCACGTGGAGCAAACGGTGTAGTTTTAGTTTCAACTAAAAAAGGTAAAGAAGGAAGAACAATCGTTTCTTACGATGGTTACTATGGTGTTCAAGAGCCTTGGAGAAAAACTCCTGTTATGAATGCAAATGAATACATGATGTTTCATAATGAAGGTGCTATAAATGGTGGTAAGAATCCTAGATTCTCTTCAGATGATATGGCAAATAACCAGACTGATACTAATTGGCAAGATGAAATGTTCAAATCAGCACCAATTCAAAGCCATAATGTTCAAATGACAGGTGGTACTGAAAATTCTCAATTTATGGCGTCTGTTGGCTATTTTGGTCAAAAAGGTATTGTAGCACCTGAGAAATCAAATTTTGACAGGTATACAGTTCGATTAAATTCATCTCATAAGATTTCAGAATATTTTAAAGCTGGTTCAAATATTACTTTCTCTAGAGAAGAAAAGGCAGGTATTAATGAGCAAAACCAGTTCGGAGGTGTTTTACAGAATGCATTATTGCATGATCCATTAACAACAGTATGGCAAGATGATCCAGCTGTAATTGCTTTGTATGATACTTTTGCTATTAAGCCAGCTAATAAGAATGGTCGTTACTATGCTATTTCTGATCAAGAATTAAGAGAGATTACTAACCCAATGGCTAGAATAAATAATACTTATAGTGAGGATGCTAGTAATAAATTTTTAGGTAATATCTTTATAGAAGTCACTCCAGGAATCAAAGGCTTACGTTTTAGAACAGATGCTGGTATTGATGTAGGTAACTGGTATAATAGAAATTATAATCCAGAAGCTTATTATAATGATGTAGCTAAAACAGCGACTTCAGGTATAAATCAACAAGCTGGCAATTATTTAACATTCCAATGGGAGAATGTATTAACTTATGATTTGGATCTTGGAGAAGGTCATAAATTAAATTTCTTAGCAGGTACTACATTACGTAATAGCTCAGGAAGAGATCAAGGTTCTGCTAGAAATGATTTGCAAATACCTGGCTGGGAAAATGCATGGGTATCTAACGGAGCAGATAATGATACTCAAAAAGCTTGGGGTAGTAATTGGGAACACCGTCTTGTTTCATTCTTTGGTAAAGTAGGTTATGATTATAAAGATAAATATCTTTTAAGTGCTACAGCTCGTTATGATGGTTCATCTAACTTTGGACCTAACAACAAGTTTGGTTTCTTCCCTTCAGTTCAAGCAGGTTGGATTCTTTCGCAAGAAGAATTCCTAAAATCAAGTGATGTAGTTAACTTCTTAAAACTGAGAGCTTCTTGGGGTAGAGTGGGTAATGAGAACATTGGTTCATTTGGTTACTTAGAATTATTTGGTAACACACCTTCTTATCCAATCGGAACTTCACAAAACATGGTGCCAGGTTATGGTATTACAAGAATGTCTAACCCAGATTTAAAATGGGAAGCAGCAGAAGAAATCAATGTAGGTATTGATGCTGGCTTTTTAGACGATAAAATTACAACTACTTTAGATGTTTATTCAAGAGAACGTCAAGATTTATTAGGAACACAACCTGTACCTGGTTTCACAGGTGTTGGTGGGCCTTTATATAACTTAGGAACAGTAACAAATCAAGGAATAGAGGCATCTGTTACATATTCAAAGAGAGATGGTGATTTCCATTTTGATATTACCGCAAATGCATCATACAATGATAATAAAGTAACTCAAATAGCAAATGGAGACGGTAAAGTTTATGGTCCTGGATTATTTGGGGTTGAAGGTCAGTTAATGATGGAAGAAGGGCACGCACTACCATACTTCTACGGTTTCAAAACGGATGGTATCTTCCAAAATCAAGGAGATATTGATGCACATGCTAAAGAAGGTAATCCAATTCAACCAGAAGCACAACCAGGTGATATCAAATATGTTGATATTAATGGTGATGGTAAAATTGATATTAATGATAGAACTGATATTGGAAGCCCTGTGCATTCATGGATGTATGGTCTTAATGTAAGAATGGATTACAAAGGTTTTGATTTCTCAATGTTTTGGCAAGGTCAAGCTGGTGGAAAGTTAGTAAATGGTACAACTCGTCCATCAGATCTGTTAGAAGTTCAAAATTACCCTGTAAGATATTTAGATCGTTGGACTGGTGAAGGAACAACAAATGAATTCCCACGTTTTACGTATGCCGATCAAAATAAAAATTTCACAAGGATAAACGATATGGTACACATTGAAGATGCTTCATATTTAAGATTGAAAAACCTTCAAATCGGTTATACATTACCTCAGCAAATATCAAAAAAGGCAGGTATGAGTAAATTAAGAGTTTATGTATCAGGTAACAATTTAATTACTATTACAGATTACTCAGGAATGGATCCTGAAGTAGCTCATGGAGGTTCGTGGACAGGTTTTGATAATGGTTCATACCCACAAGCTAGAGCTTATCTACTTGGTTTAAATGTTACATTCTAAGAATTGATTCAATAATGAAAATTAAACATATATTAATCGCAGGTAGTCTTGTATTTGGTTCATTATCAATGACATCTTGTGCAGATTACTTAGAGCTTCAACCAACGAATGCTCAAACTTCAGATACTTTTTTCAGATCTTCTACAGAAGCAAGACAAGCATTAGTAGGTGTCTACGAGAAATTACGTTCAGATTACAATGGTGCTCCTAACAGTACACCAATGTTTGATATGGCTATGGGAGATGATGCTTACGTTGGAGGTTCTCCTGATGGTAATGATATGGCTTACTTTCAACAAATGAGTAAGTTTCAGGCACAAACAAATAATGAAGCAGGTCAAGCAGCTTGGAATAAATGTTATGGAGGTATTCAAAGAGCAAATACTCTCTTAGCAAATTATGATAATATTGATTTTACATCTAATGAATCAGATATTAAAGATCAATATAAAGGAGAGGCTACTTTTTTGAGAGCTCATTATTATTTTGAATTAGTTAGACTATTTGAGAATATTCCAGTATTTACAACTGTTTTAACAGGTGATGAATGGAAATCAATAGAGCAATCTACAGTAGACAATACATATGCTACAATTGCAAAAGACATTATGGATGCTATTCCATTAATGGCAACTGCAATTCCTGAAGGAGAAGAAGGGCGTTTAAATCAGTTTGCTGCAAAAGCAGAATTGGTGAAAATTTTCATGTTCTATACAGGGGTATATAATAAGTCTGAATTACCTGTTTTAGGTGGTACTGCAATTTCTAAATCTGATATTATTTCAATCGCAGATGATGTTATTGCAAATTCAGGGACTACTTTGGCAACTAATTATGTAGATCTTTTCAACCAAAGTGGTAATTACAATAATGAAGTTTTATTTGAAATTCCTTTTGCTAATACTGGTTCAGGTGATTGGGGTGATTATTCTTATGGTAATATATTAGCTCAAATGTCAGGACCAAGAAGTCATTCGAGTACGTTACTAGCTGATGGTTGGGGTTTCATGTCTCCAAGTAGAGAATTAGAGACTTCTTTTGAGGCGAATGATCTTCGTAAATCAGGTACAATTGTTTATGCTAAAGAGTTAATAGATTTGCAAGGTGATGTTTATGTAGCTAATTATAATTTTACATCAATGCACTCGAGAAAATATACAACTCATGCATGGAATCTAGCTTCTAATGAACCAGCATTGAACTGGGCTCAAAATTACCACTATATTCGTTTAGCAGATATTTTATTATTAGCTGCTGAATTAAACTTAACATCTGATGCAGGAAAAGCTGAAGGGTATTTTAATCAAGTTAGATCTAGAGCTGGGTTAGCTTCTAAATCACAAATTACTTTAGATGATATTAAGTTAGAAAGAAGAGTAGAATTGGCATTAGAAGGTCATAGATATTTTGATGTATTGAGATGGTCAAATGGTCAAATGTCAAATGTTTCTTCAGAATTAGATGTTACAAACTATGTTTTAACTCCTCCTACTGATAATAATCCTAGTTATATTAATGATAATGGAGATAATTTCACTGGAGATATAGGTACTGCAGAGACATATAACAGAACATTTGATGTAGAAAAAAGAGGGTTCTTACCAATTCCACAGGTTGAAGTTGATTTACACTCAATGTTAAAGCAAAACGCAGGTTACTAATCTCAACTATTTAGATTTTACGACAATGAAAAAATATATATATTCATTCTTAAGTTTAGTTGTTCTTTTAGGAATGACTGCTTGTACGGAAGATAAACCAGATGTAGGACCAGCTCCTACATCTGATGATGTAACGTTTACTATGCAGCCTACATCAGACAATCCTAACATCATTCAATTTACAAACACTACTCCTGGTTCTATTGCATATTGGAATTATTATAGTGTTATAAATGATACTACTGAAGAAGCTACAGGGAATGATAAAGGTGATATTGTAACAGCTCCATTCGCATTAGCGGGTAATTATAGAGTTACATTAACTATTGTCTCAAAAGGAGGACAAGCAACTAGTGAAAAAGCGATTGTAATAGAAAATACTGATTTCTCACTTTTGGATACTCCAGATTTCAATAATTTAACAGGGGGTATAGACTCTATTAATGGTAAAGTTTGGAAATTTGAGCGTTTTGTAATTGCACATAATGGTTTAGGACCGGTAGAAACTCAAACTCCTGATTGGTGGAAATCAGCAAAAAATCAAAAACCAACTTTAGGTCACTATGATGACGAGTTAACTTTTAATCTTTATAATTTTAAATACGATTTAAATAATAATGGAGATTCACATGTATTACCAGCTGCAAAAGATCTCTTTATGGCAAACTATGGTGGTACAGTAAAAATTGATGCTGGTGGTGATGGTTTTAATATTGCGACTGATTTAACCACTACAGATTGGAAATGGGCTATTACAGAAAAAGATGGTAAAAAGTTTTTAGAGTTAAAAGGTGATGCTTTTTTAAGTTGGTATGTTGGTGATAGCAAAGAATTTGAGATTATCGAGTTAACTGCTGAGCATTTATATTTAAGAACTATAGGTGCAGATGGTAATGCTTGGTATTATGGTTTTGCTCCTAAGGCAATAGCAGATGTTGAGCCACCAATAATAGAGAAACCACTAGAAGTAAAAGATATTTATGATAATTTTGCAGACTCATCAAATATTACGTTTGTTACAGATGCAGATTTAGATTTTACAGTAGGTTTTCCAAATATTGATGTTTCTGGAAATGATGCTGAAAATGTAGGTAGATATGTGAGAACAGAATCTGAAGGAGATGCTGGTTGGTGGCAAAATTATCAAGCTGAACTTCCTTTTAGATTAGATTTAAGTACACGTAATGTATTTAAAATGAAAATCTATTTCTTACCTTCTAATGATTATACTACAGCTACGCCAGCTGCAAGTACTCCAGATTGGTTAGGTGATGTTGCTATGTCATCTTCGGTTGCTTTAAGATTAGAAAATAGTTTAGATGAAGAGGCTTGGAGAACACGTGCTGAATCTAGTTATAATATTATTGATCAATCTACAGGTAGAGATGAAAGTGGTGAATGGATTGAAGTTACATTTGATTTCAAAACTGTCAATACAGATGCTAATAAGGATTGGAGTTATTCAGTTCCTGCTATAAATAACACTTTCTACGACAAAATCATCATCCAAATTGGTGGTGAAGGACATACTCGTCCTGGTACATTCTACATCTCTGATTTTAGATTAGAACAATAAAAACTTATTATATAATAGCTAGAAGAGGTAATCTTCTTCTAGCTATTTTTTATTTCCCTTTTGAATAATCAATCGATGAAAAACATTTTTGTAAAAGGACTTGCAACAGCGGCTCTTTGTTCTGTACTTTATGGATTTAATTCGCCAGAAGTTCCTCAGAAACAAAAAGAGAATATTGAAATAGTAGTTAATAGTAACTTATCAATCGAAGAAAAAGTAGATAAGATATTAATGCAGTTAACTTTAGAGGAAAAAGTGGGGCAGATGACTCAGATAACTCTAGATGTTATTACCAAAGGAGAAAGTGTATTTGTAAGTGATGAGCCTTTAGAACTTGACAAAAAGTTACTTGAAGAAGCTATCAAAAAATATAAAATTGGTTCTGTATTAAATACAGCCAATAACAGAGCTCGTACTCCTGAAAAGTGGAATGAAATCATTACACAAATTCAGAAGGTAGCTATGAAAGAAATTGGAGTTCCAGTATTGTATGGTGTAGACGCAATTCACGGTACTACGTATACGGCTGGAGCAACATTTTTTCCACAACAAATTGGTATGGCGGCAACATGGAACCCTGAATTAAACCGTCAGGGGTCTGCAGTAACTGCTTATGAAACTAGAGCTAGTTCAATTCCTTGGGATTTTTCACCGGTTTTAGATATGGGAAGAAACCCAGCATGGCCACGTATTTGGGAAACATACGGTGAAGATGTTTATTTAACATCTCAAATGGGTATTGCTGCAATTGATGGGTACGAAGGAAAAGACAATGATTTGTCAGATCCAACAAAAGTAGCTGCTTGTATCAAACACTTTATTGGTTATGGTAGCGAACGTTCTGGTAAAGATAGAACACCTTCGTATTTACCAGAAATTGAATTAAGAGAGCATTATTTGCCATCGTATAAAGCTGCAATTGATGCAGGAGCTCATACTATCATGATTAATTCTGGAATTATTAACGGAGTGCCAGTTCATGCTAGTTATGAGATGTTGACTAAACTTTTAAAAGAAGAATTAGGCTTTGAAGGTTTAGTAGTTACAGATTGGGCAGATATTGAAAACCTACACAATAGAGATAAAGTTGCTGTATCGCATAAAGAAGCAGTAAAACAATCTATTAATGCAGGGATTGACATGTCGATGGTTCCATATAACTTCGATTTTGCTCCTTACCTTATTGAGTTAGTGAACGAAGGTGAGGTACCAATGTCAAGAATTGACGATGCGGTAAAAAGAATATTAAAAGTGAAAATGGAATTAGGCTTATTCGAAAAGCCTGCTCCTAAAAAAGGAGATTATCCTAAATTTGGAAGCAAAGAGCATGAGCAAATTGCTTATAACGCGGCTTCTGAATCGATCACTTTATTAAAGAATGATAAGGGTGTTTTACCTTTATCAAAAGATTCTAAAATTTTAGTTACAGGCCCTAATGCAAATTCAATGCGTACATTGAACGGCGGGTGGACATACTCTTGGCAAGGTGAAAAAACAGAAGAATTTGCCCAAGATTATAACACAATATTAGAGTCTGTTCAAAATGAATTTGGAAAAGACAATGTGAAATTTGCTTCTGGAGTTGAATATAAGCATGATGGTTTATATCACGAAGAGCAAAATATTGATATTGATGCAGCAGTAAAAGCAGCTGATGGAGTTGATGTAATCTTACTTTGTTTAGGAGAGAATACATATACAGAAACTCCTGGTAACTTACATGATTTGTATATTTCACAAAATCAAAGAAAGTTAGCAGAAGCTCTTGCGAAAACAGGAAAGCCTGTAGTATTGGTATTAAATGAAGGACGACCTCGTTTAATTTCTCAATTTGAAGGGGATATGTCTGCAGTTGTACATACATATTTACCGGGTAATTTTGGTGGAGATGCTTTAGCTGATATTTTATCAGGTGATGTAAATCCAAGTGGTAAATTACCTTATTCATACCCAATGTATCCTAACTCATTAGGAACATATGACCATAAGCCGTCAGAAGCTTCTGAGAAAATGGAAGGTATGTATGATTACAATTCATCTTTACCATTCCAATATCCATTTGGATTTGGTTTAAGTTATACTTCATACCAGTATTCAGATATTAAAATTTCTTCTGCATCAATTCTTCCAAATGCAGATTTTACAGTATCTGTTACTGTAAAGAACACTGGGAAAGTAGAAGGGAAAGAAGTTGTCCAATTGTATACAAAGGACCTTTATGCTTCTATTACGCCAGACAATAAAAGGTTAAGAAGATTTGAAAAAATCACACTTAAGCCAGGAGAATCAAAAGTAGTTACGTTTGAATTGAATGGAAAAGATTTGGCATTTATTGGAGCTGATAATAAAAAAATAGTTGAAGCTGGAGATTTTAGATTAATGATTGGAGATCAATCAACAGAATTTAAAGTTTCTGAATCAGTTTCATTCTAAAGAGAAACACTATTAGAGACAGATGAATAGATTAAAAGAGGAGGTCTCGTAATGAACTTCCTCTTTTTGTGTTTTAAATTAATACTATGAAAAGAATACTACTACTATCTGCAATAGCTAGCTTATTATTGAGCTGTAATCAAAAAAAAGAAACTAAAACAGTAAACAATGTAGCTTCTGATACATCGAGTGAGTATCATTTGGTATGGTCTGATGAATTTAATACAGATGGAATGCCTGATACAACAAAATGGAGTTATGATGTTGAAGGAAATAAATGGCAATGGGGTAATAATGAGTTGCAAGCATATACAGCTAATAGGTCTCAAAATGTAAAAATTACTAATGGAGTATTAGAAATTACCGCTATCAAAGAAAAATATAATGACCCTATTTCTACTAAAACATTTGATTATACATCAACTAGATTAGTCTCTCAAAATAAAGGAGATTGGTTATACGGTAAATTTGTAATTAGAGCAAAATTACCATCTGGAAGAGGTACTTGGCCTGCAATATGGATGTTGCCTACAGATTGGAAGTACGGTAAATGGCCCAATAGTGGCGAAATTGATATTATGGAGCATGTAGGCTATGAGAAAGATAGTATTTATGCTTCTGCTCATACAGCCTCTTATCATCATTCAATAGGGACTAATAAAACGAAAGCAATTGCTATTAAAGATGCTGAAAGTGAGTTCCATGAATACATTGTAGAATGGGGACCAGAAGAATACAGTGTCTTTGTAGATGATCAAAAATATTTCACTTTTAAAAATGAGCACAATTCGTATAAAGAATGGCCTTATGATCAAAGATTCCATATGATTCTTAACCTTGCTGTTGGAGGAATGTGGGGAGGATTGAAAGGTATAGATGAAGCCATCTGGCCACAGACACTTTATATTGATTATGTTAGAGTATATCAGAAATAATTAAGCTACGCTATGAAAAACTTACTTTTAACTTTACTTACTATATTACCATTAACCATTTTTGCTCAAGATGATTGCTATGAAATGGTATGGTCTGACGAGTTTAATTACTCAGGCGCACCTGACACTGAAAAGTGGGGTTATGATACAGGAGGCGATGGCTGGGGTAATAACGAAGATCAGTATTATACTGATCGCCTAACCAATGCTCAAGTAGCTGGAGGAAAATTAAAAATTACGGCTAGGAAAGAAGATTTTGGTGGTAAATATTATACTTCTGCCCGTTTAGTTTCTAAAGGCAAAGGAGATTGGTTGTATGGTAAAATTGTAGTTAGAGCAAAATTACCAAAAGGGCAGGGTACTTGGCCTGCAATATGGATGTTACCAACAGATTGGGAATATGGTGGCTGGCCATCTAGTGGTGAAATTGATATTATGGAGCATGTTGGTTACGATCCAAATGTTGTTCATGGTACTGTACATACAGAATCTTATCATCATTCAATAAACACTCAAGTTGGTAAACATATTGATATAAGTGACGCAACAACTAATTACCACGATTATATTTTAGAGTGGGATGAGGATAAAATTAAATTATTTGTAGACGAAGAGAACTACTTTACTTTTACAAAACATGGAACTTATAAAGAGTGGCCATTTGATAAACAATTTCATTTACTTTTAAACATTGCAATGGGTGGTAATTGGGGTTCTGTTGGAGGTCCTACTGATGATACAGCCTTGCCTGCAACAATGGAAATTGATTATGTGAGGGTTTATCAAAATACAACTCCTCAAATGTCTATTAAAGGGGCCTCTTTTGCAGATAAGTCTACAACAGAAACTTATACTGTTGATGGTGTAAATGGTGTTGTTACATGGGAAGTGCCAAATGGGGCTTCTATTGTAAATGGGCAATCTACTAATACAATTACTGTAGAATGGTCTGACAGTGCCGAGAGTGGAGAATTAAAGGCTTCAGTAGTGGGAAATTGTGATACATATACTTCTACATTTAATGTGAAAATAATTCAAGGAATGCCTACTTCACCACAAGTTTCTTTTGCTCCAGTAAATGAAAATGGAGCTTCAGCTTGGAGTGTTCCTGAAGCTTTTGAAGGTGCTTTTTCTTTAAATGGAAGTGATACAGTAAGCTGCGTTTTATTTGATGTAGAAGACCCTGGAGTGAACCCATATATCTTCTATACTTTTGATGAAATCTATGATTTAAATGATCATGTAAACTTTACAATTGATTTAAAATTTAAAGATGGTTTATTCCCTGATCAAATGAGAGTTGATTTACTGAATGAGAGTGGAAACGACATTAGTGGAGATAATTTTAGAATAAGATCTGATGCTATGCAAGTTGATTGTAATATATGGAGATACACGTATTCTTTTGATCCATCTACTATGAATTTAAATAGAGTTGGAGGAGTTAAATTATATATTAATTATGGTTTCTCTTCGGCAATGAGAGGAGGGATAGAAATATCAGATTTTACCTTTAATACAGTGGTGAAAAATGATGAACAAATATCAAATGATAATTCATGCGGTTGTATTGATGACATTCCATTATCAGCAGGTGGTTTTATAGAAACAAAATATGTTATCGCTCCAAATCCATCAAAATCGAATCAAACATTAACAATATTCGGCAGTAGTGTGCGCGATGTGTCTTTATTTGATCTACAAGGTAGATTGATTATTGAGTATACAGAGGTGAGTCAAAATAAAATAGTTTTACCTCATCTATCTAAAGGTATTTATGCAATTAGAGTTGTTGGCCAGCAAGGTACTTATACAACTCAGTTATTAATTAATTAGCATTAAGACCCTTAACTTAAAAGCTATCAATTTATTTGGTAGCTTTTTTTATGTCTAAAATTTAAGTGAAATAAATATGTATGTAGAGTATTAGAAGGATATATAAATTTGTTGTTTACAACGAGTACACTTCCTTTTAAGGTTTTATGTGCCTTAATTTAAAATATGATTAAAACAAAAAAGGCCACTATCGTTAAATAGTGACCTTTATATATTTTAGCAAGCAAACTTAGTTGCTGTTATTGCTTTTTAACTTACGCTTAGTTTCTGTAACCTCGAATGCTTCGATAACGTCACCAACTTTAATGTCAGAGTACTTTTCGATACTCAAACCACATTCGTAACCGAATTTAACTTCAGCCACATCGTCTTTGAAACGTTTCAGTGCACCAATAGAACCACCTTCGCTACCGCCGTAGATAACTACGCCGTCACGGATAATACGTATTTTCGAGTTACGCTTGATGTAACCATCTGTAACGTAACAACCTGCAACAGTACCAACTTTAGTAATTTTGAATACATCACGTACTTCAACATTACCAACGATTTTTTCTTCTAAGTCTGGATCTAATAGACCTTCCATAGCGTCTTTAACATCGTCGATAGCGTTATAGATTACTGAGTAATGACGTACTTCAATACCTTCTTTCTCAGCAAGTATTCTTGCATTCTTAGTTGGACGAACTTGGAAACCAATGATTAGAGTAGGGTTTTCCTTATCAGCAGCAGCCAATAGGATATCTGACTCAGTCAAGGCTCCAACAGCTTTATGGATAATTCTAACTTCTACTTCATCGTTAGATAATTTCAATAATGAATCAGATAGTGCTTCAACAGAACCATCCACATCACCCTTGATAATTAAGTTCAACTGACGAAGTTCTCCTTGTGCTAAACGCTTGAATAGATCAAGGTTAGGACGTTGAGAAGCTCTTAAACTTTGCTCTCTAGCTAATTGCTCACGTCTGTTTGCAATTTCTCTAGCTTCACGTTCAGAATCAAGAACATTTAACTTATCACCAGCTTGAGGAGCACCACTTAAACCTAATACCTGTACAGGAGTTGAAGGTGGAGCTTCTTTCAATCGGTGTCCTCTATGGTCAAGCATTGCTTTCACTTTACCATAGTAACCACCAGCTAGCATTACATCACCAACACGCATAGTACCATTTTGTACTAATACTGTTGCTAAGTAACCACGACCTTTATCAAGAGATGCTTCTACAATTGTACCAGCAGCGTTCTTGTTAGGGTTAGCTTTAAGTTCTAATACTTCAGATTCTAAGATAACACCTTCTAATAAGTCGTCGATACCTTGTCCAGATTTGGCAGAAATTTCAAATACTTGATATTTACCACCCCAATCTTCAACAAGTATATTCATTTGCGATAATTGATTCTTAATATTATCAACGTTCGCATTTGGTTTATCAACTTTGTTGATTGCAATTACAATCGGCACTTCAGCAGATAGTGAATGATTGATTGCTTCTTTTGTTTGCGGCATCACATTATCGTCTGCTGCAATTACAATAATTACAACATCGGTAACTTTAGCACCACGGGCACGCATTGCTGTAAACGCTTCGTGACCTGGTGTATCTAAGAATGCGATACGTTTTCCAGATTTAGTAGTCACATCGTATGCACCAATGTGCTGTGTGATACCACCTGCTTCACCATCAGCTACGTTTTCGTTACGGATATAATCAAGTAATGATGTTTTACCGTGGTCAACGTGACCCATGATTGTTACAATTGGAGCTCTTTCCTGTAAATCTTCTGGCTTGTCTTCTTTTTCAAGAGGAGCATCAATTTCTTCTTCAGCAGAAGTAAATTTAGCCTCAAAGTTAAATTCAGTAGTAATTAACTCAATTGTTTCTTTATCTAAACGCTGGTTGATAGAGATGAACATACCATTGTTCATGCAAGTCATAATAATATCACTTACACTAATATCCATCATTGTTGCTAAATCATTTGTAGAAATGAATTCAGTAACTGTAATGATGTGTTGTTCTGCTGCCTCTTTCTGTAAACGTGCTTCGTTTTCAGCTTCACGCTTACTACGTTTAGCTTGCTTATGTTTACCACGAGTAGATTTAAACCCTGATTGGTTTAATTGAGAGTTTGCACGTTTCATTCCAGATTGGATATCTTTTTCAGATACCTTACCCTTCTTAGCTCCTCCTTTTTTCTTATTGTTACCGCTTCTGCTTGATTGAGCATCTGCGTTACGGAATGTCTTTTCTCCAGTGCCTTGTCCTTGACCTTGTCCACCTTGACGGTTACCGCCACCTTGTCCAGGTCCTCTATTTCCTTGTCCAGGTCCACGGTTTCCGCCTTGACCTTGACCACCTTGGCGATTACCACCACCTTGACCTTGTCCTTGACCACCACGGTTTCCACCTTGTCCTTGTCCAGGTCCACGGTTTCCGCCTTGACCCTGACCACCTTGACGATTACCGCCACCTTGACCTTGTCCTTGACCACCACGGTTTCCACCTTGACGATTACCACCTTGACCTTGTTGGCCTTGTGGTCCTTTACCGTCAGAGTTTCCAACAGGAACGCGTTTTCTCTTACGTTTCTTTTGAGCGTTTTTATCATCAGAAGAAGCAACCGGTTTTGGTTTTTTCTTACGACGGTTCTCAAAAGATGAAAGATCTACCTTACCAACAACAGTAAGTCCTTTCAATTCGTCAGCTTTTGCACTAATAGCTGCTTTGTTTTCGCCTGCTGTAGCCTCTTCATTAGTAGGGGCTGGCGCTTTTACCTCGGTAGTAGCCTCTTTTGGCTTATTAGCCTTCTCAACCTTTTGAGCAGGCTTTCCTTTGTTTTCTTGTTTCTTCACTTCTTGCTTTGGTTGCTCTGGCTTAGTTTCCTGAGCTTTTGTTGCTTTCGCAGGAGAAGCTTTAGGTTCTTCTTTTTGAACCGGTTTTTTAGCTTCTACTTTTGGTTTTTCCGCTTTAACAGCAGGTTTTGTAGCTTCTGCTTTAGGGGCAGGAGCTGGTTTATCTTTAGCAGGAGCTTGAGGTTTTTTAGCTGTAGGTTTCTTTTCAACTTTTTTAGGAGTTTCAAGATCCATTTTACCAACAACTTTTAAACCTGGACGTCCGCTGAATGCTTCCGGCTCAGGCTTTTGCTCTGCAGGTTTTTCTTTCTTAGGATTCGAAGAGGTTTTTTCAGATGGAGCAGAATTTTTAATGATCAGATGATCGTCCTCTTTGTTCTCTGTTTTTGGACCTTTCTTTTTCTTAGATTCAATCACAGTATTTCCTACTTGAGACGAAATAGAGATTTGAGATGCTTCTGCTTTCTCTTGCATAGATTTAGCATTCATCTTTTTCAGCATTTCGAAATGCTCCTGCGTAATCTTAGCATTTGGAGACGAAGATTCGATAGCGATATTCTTCTTCTTCAATTGCTCGACTAGCGTTGAGTGTCCAACGTTTAATTTTTTGGCCGCTTGGCCTATTCTGATCATTTTTTGATCTGCCATATATTCCTTTTCGTAATACTTTGTTCGTAATTATTGCTTCACAGCAATCAAATTATAAGCGAAATGCTTTGAGGAGCAATTCAATGACGAACCCATACACGTGAACACTCCTAGAGTGCAAAGATATAAGTTTGTTTCATAAAACTTAAATTTAATTGTAATAGATGTCTACCTTTTTGCACTTATTATTGTTATTCTTCAAAAATGAGCACTTAAACGCAAGATGTTTACAATTATTTTGATTGCTTTTCTTCTTTTTATAACAAAAAAGGAGGTCATAAAATTTATGACCTCCCAATATTATTACAATTCTATCAATTATAAATCTTCTATTTGGAAGTATTCATAATATAAAAACCGAACTTATTTTTTAATTACTTGAAGAACTTCGTCTACAGTCTCATCTTCTAAGTCTGTTTTTTCAATTACTTCTTCTCTTGAAATAGCAAGAACAGCTTCAACAGTTCCAAGACCTACTTGCTTGAATTCATCGATGATCCATTCCTCAATATCAGAGGCAAAGTTACCTAGATCTACACCTTCAGCAACAACTGTTTCTTTAGTTTCTGCTGCAGTTGGAGTTGGAGTAGGTGTTTCGAAGTCCTCATCGTCCATGTCGCCAGAGTAATCAACTTCGATTTCTTCATCATCGTTGTTTTCTACGTTTTTAGGAGCGTGATCTTCTTCAAATTCTTTACGAAGTGTATGCATAATTGCAAGTACCATCTCTTCTTCAAGATCTGTTCTTGTAACTAATTCATTTACTTCATGATCTAGAACAGCTTTAGCAGTGTCTAAACCAATATTCTTTAATTCCATTAGCATCCAATCATCGAATACATCATTGAATTCCATCAAATCAATATCGAAGTCTTCTACTTCATGCTCTTGTAACTCTCTGAATACATCAATTTCGTATCCAACTAGCATAGAAGCTAATTTAATGTTTTGGCCACCTTTACCAATTGCCAAAGAAACTTGGTCTTTTGGTAAAACTACTTCAACACGTTTTTCATCTTCATTAATCTTAACTGTATTAATGTGAGCAGGGCTTAAAGAACGTCTAATTAATAAATCAAGATTATCAGTGTAATTAATTACATCAATATTCTCATTTTGTAATTCACGTACAATAGAGTGGATACGTGATCCTCTCATACCTACACATGCTCCAACAGGGTCGATACGATCATCAAATGATTCAACAGAAACTTTTGCTCTTTCACCTGGCTCACGCACGATATTTTTAATAGCGATTAAGCCATCAAAAATTTCTGGAACTTCTTGTTCAAACAGAAGGCGTAAGAAAAGAGGAGAAGTACGTGATAAAACAATCTTTGGATTGTTGTTATTCATTTCTACTCTATCAATTACGGCACGTATATGATCACCTTTTCTGTAACGATCTTTAGAGATCATTTCAGTTCTTGGTAAAGATAGTTCGTTGTCGTCTTGGTCCATAATAATTAACTCACGGCCTAAAGTTTGGTAAACTTCACCCATGATTAATTCACCAACACGTTCTTTGTATTGATCAAAGAGTACTTTTTTCTCTAGGTCTTTCACTTTTTGAATAAGTGTCTGACGAGCAGTTTGTACCATTCTTCTACCAAAGAAATCAATTTCTACAGCTTCAGCAACTTCTTCGTCAACTTCAAAATCTTCTTCGATTTTTTTAGCGTCAGTTAAATGGATTTGAGTTTGAGCATCAAATTCTTCTGCATCATCTGCAACAATTTGACGGTATCTCCAAATTTCCAAGTCACCAGCATCAACGTTAATAATTACGTCAAATGTAGCGTCGTCACCATATTGTTTACGAATCATTGTTTTAAAAACATCCTCCAATATTTTAATCATTGTAGGACGGTCAATGCCTTTCATCTTGGCAAATTCCTTAAACGATTCGATGAGTTCCATGCTGTTCATATCTGCAACTGTTTTGTTTTATTTTTATAAGGTTTAATTATTTGAAAGAAACTTCAACTACAGTGTTGTCAATGTCGTTGAATGGGATGTCCATTTCTTTAATTTCTACCTTCTTTTTTCCTTTTTCTTTTACTTCAGCATCAATTATTATGCTTTCTTCTTTTACTTCTTTCAAAGTACCAGTGAATTTTGTCTCGTTGTTTCTCGTAACTGTAATTTTACGATCAACATTCTTAACATATTGTCTGTGTAACTCTAGTGGTTCACCAACACCAGCCGAAGTTACTTCAAATTGATATTCGTCGTCTTTAATCAAGTCTCTCTCATCAAGTTCGTGACCTACTTCTCTTGATACTTTAGTTACTTGCTCAATAGTGACCCCGTTGTCGCCATCTAAAATTATTAAAACTTTTAAACGACGAGCACCTTTTGCCTCTACTTTAACAACATATAAGGATTCATCCGGTAAATGTTGCTCAACGATTTTTTTTATCTGTGCGGCTAATTCCATACACTTTTCAGCTTCAAATTTGAAAACAATTAGGTTTTGATGAAAAAACATTCAATTCTATCATCAAAGTGTGAAAGTAATTAATTTATTATTTGATTGAAAATCAGTTAAGTATAATTAATCATTTTCTGCATCATTAAAAAAAAGCAAACAAAAAAGGGAGCTAAATTTGCTCCCTTCTAGATGCTTTTCGTGATGTTGACACAAAGATACTTATTACAATCAATTTTGCAATAAGTTTTTCTTAATTTCTTAATTTGATAACATAATCTGCTACGGCATCAAGTTGTTCTTTAGATAAATCTTTCTCGTTAAATTTAAACATCACACCTTTACCATTTCTAACAATATGCTCTATTCCGCCTTTATCAAGCTTACTTTCTGATAATTTTGGAGCATCACTTCTTTGAGCATCTCCATCAATACCATGACATTGTGAACATTTCTTAGTGAATAATTCTTTGCCATTATGAACAGCTGAAATACTTTCTGTTCCTCCTGTCATAAGTTTTTTAGCTTTAGCTCGGTGCATTTCAGCCATTCCGTATGCCATAACTAAGCATAAAACAGAAAGTACCATAAGTACTTTGTTGTATTTTTTTGTAGCAATTACAGCTAATGGAATTGATGCAACAACTAAAGCGAATTTAATTCCTAACAAAGGAGTATATGTAGGCATAATTGTTAACAAATATACTCCAGTGGCTAAAAACAAAGATGAAACAATCATTTCAGGAACTTTGATAGCTTTGGCGAATTTTTGAAAAGCATCTTGCCCAACAAACATTAGTACAGCCTTAATTATATAGATTAATAAAAAGGTCGAAACAATAATTCTGTGTATAAGAAGTAAATCCATGATTTGTTAGATGTTACGTTTAATTAGTATTAAAAAAAGTGATCGCACTTGATCGGTATCTATTTGGCTGCAATATGCATTATAATTTTTTAAAATACAGAAGTTTTGGTGATATAGATCACTGTAATAATTCCAACTTGCTGTAATTGAAAATGTTTTGTTAGTCTTGGTACTCTAAAGCTGAAATAATTTGTGCAAGTTCATTTCCAACTTGAGATCCAATTGCTACACCCATTCCACCCATTCTAACTCCAATAGCTATTCTGTCTGAAAGTAATTTGATGATTGGCATTTTTTTATCACCAAACGCCATAATTCCAGCCCATTTCATGTCAACTTTATATGGAATGTCTGGTAATATTGTCTCATTCAATATAGAAATAAGATTTTCAATAATGGGTTTGGTAGTTTTTAATTCGGTGGTTGTTTCTCCTTTATAATCTAAATGTCTTCCTCCACCAATTAAAATTCTATCGCCATAATTTCTAAAGTAATAATAGCCTCTATCCATATGGAAAGTGCCTTTAAACGGAAGGTTTGAGATAGGGTGTGTTATTAATACTTGGCCTCTACCTGGAATTACTTCTAACTGAGGCAGTAACTGTTGAGTAAATGCATTTACACAAATACAGCATTTATCAGCATAGAAATCTATCTTTTTCCTATTGTTATAACTAGAACAAACAACTCTATCACCAAGATCATAAAATTCTTCTATCTCTGTTCCGGTAATAATTTCAATATCTAATTGCCTTACAATTTTAAGTAATGCAGACATCATTTTGCCTGTATGTATCTGCCCTTCATACTTATTAAAAAGCAACTTCTGAACTTTTTCTTTATTGAAACCAAATGTATCAATATCTTCAGAGCGGTCAGAAAATACATTGTCGTTAAAAATAGGATAGAGCATCTCATTAATCTCTTCCATTCGGTTAACGTAGTGTGTTTGCTCTTCTGTAATCAATTCATAGCCACCTAATTGTTGGAAGTCTAAAGCATTATCACCAAGTTTATTTCTAAGGTTCTTTAATCCTTTAAATCTTTTTTCTACAATTGATATTACCTCTTCTTTAGGCATACTTTCTAAGTCGTCACAAATTTCTGTAAGACTTCCGAAACAGGCAAAGCCAGCATTTTTTGTGCTAGCACCAGAGGGTAATGTTCCTTTTTCTACAATTAAAACACGGTTGTTAGGGTGTTTTTCTTTATATTCTATCGCAGTAGTCAAGCCTACAATTCCACTTCCAATAACTATTAAGTTGTAATGTGTAAAAGTGTCTTTTTCCCAAAAGCTTATCATATGTGTTGAGTAGTATTGTCTGAATTGGTTGTTTTTTTGTTATGTTATTGCAAAATAAGAAACATCACGCTAAATAAATAGAAAAATTTTATGGCAACGAGTATCATTAGAAAAGGTAAAGGAGTTCGTTTAAGAGAAGTTTCTGACGTTAAACTTGATAAAATTAAAATTGGGTTAGGTTGGGAATTAAGAAAAGGAGGGCATTTAGATTTAGATGCTTCTGTATTTTTATTAGGCGAAGATGGTAAATTACCTAGTGATGAGTACTTCGTGTTTTATAATAATTTAGAGTCGCCAGATGGAATGGTAAAACACAAAGGCGATAATAGAGTAGGTGATGCTGAGGGTGATGATGAAGAAATTTTATTGAACTTACCTTATATCTCTCCATCGGTTAAAGAATTGGTGTTTGTTGTTAGTATTTATGATGCTCAAAATAGACGACACAATTTTGGTAATCTAAAAGAGGCATATATTAGGGTAGTGAATTTAAAAAATAGTCAGGAGATTTTAAATTTTGATTTAGATGCTGATTATGGTGATGACACTGAGGTTGAATTTGCAAAAATGAGGAGAGAAGATGAAGGTTGGCGGTTTATACCTACAGGTATAGGAACTAAAATTGGTTTACAAGGATATGTGGATAAGTATATTCCTGAATTATAAAAAAAATTGGCTTACTAATCAAAAATTATCATCTTCGCAGAAAATTACTTATTTGTAGCATGATGAATTCCATATCAGACTACATGAATTAAGAAACCATACTATGTATTTCTGTATTATAGGATGAATATTGAACCTTTAATTCAGAAATTACCTTTATACTAAACGAAAATCCATCACTATTTAAACCATATAAACATGAAAGTTGGAATTATCAAAGAGGGGAAAGTGCCTCAGGATAAAAGAGTTGCACTAACACCTGCTCAATGTGAAGAAGTATTAGAAAAATACCCAAACGTAGAAATTTACGTTCAGAAAAGCCCTATTCGTTGTTACGAAGATAAAGAGTATGAAGAAATGGGTATTGCAGTGGTAGATAGTGTAGAAGATTGCGATATATTATTAGGCATTAAAGAAGTACCTATTAAAGAGCTGATACCTAATAAAAAGTATTTCTTCTTTTCGCACACAATCAAAAAGCAGCCATATAATAGAGAATTGTTAAATGCGATTCTTGATAATAATATATCAATTGCAGATTATGAAGTGTTGACTAAAGAAGATGGCTCAAGAGTTATTGCTTTTGGTCGTTTTGCAGGTTTAGTTGGTGCTTACAATGGTTTATTGGCGTATGGTAAACGTCATAAATCTTTTGATTTAAAACCAGCACATTTATGTCATGATTTGAATGAATTATGGATCGAATGTAAAAAAGTAAAATTACCTTCTGATTTTAAAATTGTATTAACGGGTAGTGGTCGTGTTTCTAACGGAGCCGTTGAAACACTTTTAGCTGCAGGAGTTAAAAAGGTAAGTAAAGAAGATTATTTAAATCAGACTTTTGATTATCCAGTTTTTGTGCAATTAAGATCAAAAGATTACCATGAAAAGAAAGATGGTACTGCTTTTGAAATAAAAGATTTCTTTGCTAATCCAGGTGATTTTAAATCAACTTTTACAGATTTTATTCCAGTATCTAATATGTTAGTTGCGGGGGCATTTTGGCACCCTGCAGCCCCTGTATTATTTACTAGAGAGGATATTTTAAAAGATGATTTTAAGATTGAAGTAATTGCAGATGTAACATGTGATATTGAAGGTTCTATACCTTCTACTTTACAACCATCTACAATTGCAGATCCACTTTATGATTATAACCCAGTTACAGGTAAAGTAGAGAAAGCATTATCTAATGATAAAAACATTACAGTAATGGCAGTTGATAATTTACCAAATGAATTACCAAGAGATGCATCGGAATCTTTTGGACGTCAGATGATTGATAATGTTTTAGAAGATCTTTTTGTAACTAACAAAGGGGTAGTAAGTGGAGCAACAATTACAGAGAATAAAAAATTGACAGATAAGTTTAGCTATTTACAAGGTTACGTAGATGGTAAAGAATAATTGTAAGTAATTATTTCTAAATTTATAAGATGAATCACGTAGTAATTAATTATTACGTGATTTTTTTTGTTGCTGAAAATTAGTGAGTTATAAATAATAGCTTGATTTAATACGATAGATTACTTATTTTATTTACGTATAATTACTTTATTTGTGTGTCGATTGTAAGCGTGTGCATCGAAATTACTTTTCTACTATCATCTATTTAAAACAAACTAATGACTAAATTTTTCACCTTAATTACTATCTTCCTCATGGCACCATTGTGTTCAATTGCTACTGAGGAACAACTGACTGAAGTGCCATCTTCTTACATAAATATGGATACATTGTGGGTATTATTATCTGCTGTATTGGTTTTTTTTATGCAAGCAGGCTTTAAAACGTTAGAAACAGGATTGGTTAAGAAAGAGCATCGAGCAAGTGTAGGTAGCAAAAACTTATTAGACCTCGTAGCTGGTATTGTCGGCTTCTTTTTAGTAGGATTTGGACTAATGTTCGGTACATCTTACTATGGAGTTATTGGAATAGACACAGACCTATTTTTAGGGAACAATTTTGAACATGGTACACTAGGTATTCCTGGGGTAGTATTTTTCTTATTTCAATTAGTATTTGCAGGAACAGCACTTACTATAGTTTCTGGAGCAATGTCTGGAAGAACTGGCTTAGTACCTTACTTTATTGGTTCTATGGTTACAGCCATTATTATTTACCCAATTTTTGGGCACTGGGCTTGGGGTAATCTTTATTACCCTGATAATGGAGCGTGGTTGGCTGATATGGGTTTTATGGATTTTGCAGGCTCAACGGTTGTACACACAGTAGGTGCAACAGTGGGTATTGTAGGTATGATAATGGTTGGCCCAAGATTAGGTCGTTTTGATGCAAAAGGAAATGTTTTACCAGTAAAAGTTTCTGATTATTCATACAGTATTTTAGGAGTAATGTTACTTTGGATTGGCTGGTGGGGCTTTAATGGAGGGAGCACACTATCTTTCTCAATGGATGTTTTTAGTATTATATTAAATACTAACCTAGCAGGTGCTGGAGCTTGTTTAACTGCATTTTTCTTTTGTTACTTTTTTCAAGATCGTTCAGAAGTGATTGAAAAAATGGCCGGTGGAGCATTAACTGGTTTAGTAGCCATAACAGCATGTTGTAATGTTGTATCTCCATTAAATGCTTTAATTATTGGCGGTATCGCAGGTATTATCCATAACCTTGGATACGATCTAATTTTACGAGTTTTTAAATTAGACGATCCCGTAGGTGCAATTCCAGTGCATGGATTTGGAGGTATATTTGGTACCCTTAGTGTTGCAATTTTTGGAAAAGAAGAATTATTACTCTTACCTAGATGGGAGCAATTATTGATTCAAGGAATTGGTATTGAAGTGTGCATTGTATTTACAGCAATTGTATCTATAGTAATGTTTAAAGCTATAAAAGCAATATACGGTTTGAGAGTTTCTCCTGAACAAGAATTAAAAGGAATGCTTTTAGGTAGGAACATGCCAGAGCAATTTTATAATGAAGAAACTATACATAAAGTAAGGTACGTGTCTATGCGTGTATCTGGTAAAGGATATAATTTATTATCATTTAGAGATTTTGTTGACTTCGATACAACTTATAGAAATCAGTTGATAGAAACTGATAGAGTAACTTTTATTGATGATCAAGGAGGTAAAATTGAATATGTAGAAGCAATGAAACAAATTTCATTATACCTTAAAAATAATATAGAAGAGAGATCAATTGCTTAATAATTGACTTTCAAAACTTAAATGGTTGTTATACGATAGGTTATAACAACCATTTTTTTATGAAAAAATTACATAAGTGTAAAAAATACTGTTATTATCCTTTAATTATTATTGATCTTAATAATTTTGATGTAAATTTATATTACCATATATAATAACGCAGATACAAAATCAACTATCAAAATGAATAATTTTAATTCACAATTAATAGACACCATACCGTTAGAAATAGATTTTAGATGGAGTTTACAATTAAAGAGAGGAGTTGTTGAAGTTGCTACTTTTGCATTTAAAGCACTTTCTAATAATGTGAACTTAAGTCGAGAACGAACGGAAAGAATACATAAAGAATTATTGACCAATAACCGTTTTAGAGAAGATTTTGGTATTGAAGATGTAAATTTGAATGAATTGGTAGTCTATAAAGCTCAAGTAGGTACAAATTCTAGAGAATTAGATAGAAAAATGAGAATGTTTAAGCGTTGGGTGATTCAAGCTCAACGAGACGCTCAAAATAAAATTGAGAAATTTTCTCCAACAATTTAATAAAAGAAGGTAATTACAGTAGTAAGTAATTACCTTCTTTTTGCTTAAGTAAATATACGTAATATTGGTTTTTGACTATCTGAGGCCATTTTTTAAGTCCTCTAACTGTTTTTTGGCAGGTTTTGTATTGTTTTAAAAACATCTTTTTAGCTGATAATTCCCCTATATTGTTTTCTATAACCGCCTTAAGTTTGCATATGATCTAAGTATAATTACTTAATTAAATCAAAAACTTAAGCAAATGAAACAATTAATTTACACAGCTCTCATTCTACTTTTAACAACAAGCTTTGAAGTATTTGCACAAGACTTTAAAATGTCTGCAGAAATCCGTCCTCGTTCTGAATTTAGAAACGGATTTAAAAAATTAAGAACAGATTCTTCTACTCCTGCATTTTTTACAGAACAACGCTCAAGATTAAATCTTGATTACTCTTCTGATAAAGTAATCATGCGTTTATCATTACAAGACGTTCGTATGTGGGGTGAAACAGATCAAATTTATAAGCAAGACCCTGCAATGACTACAATTTCTGAAGCATGGGCACAGTATAACTTTACTTCTAAATTTGGTTTAAAAGTTGGTCGTCAAATTATTTCTTATGATAACCAACGTTTTCTAGGTGGTTTAGAATGGGCACAACAAGGAAGAAGACACGATGCCGCATTATTTATATTTGATGATAAGGCAAAGAAGTTTAAAATTCATGCAGGGTTAGCATATAACCAAAATGGTGTTGAGCCTAAAAAAGTTGAAGGTAATGTGTATTTAGGTACAAATAACTATAAAGCAATGCAATACCTGTGGGCACATAAAGATTGGGAAGGTGGAGCCATTTCTGGTTTAGTTTTTAATGAAAGTTATCAATATGGTTCAACTACCGATAGTGTAAGCCAAAGACAAACATTAGGTCTAGTAGGTTCTAAAAAATTCGGTATTCTGAAAGTTGCAGGTGAAGGCTATTACCAAACTGGGCAGAGAGGTACAGCAGATGTGAATGCTTACTTATTAGACTTAAACTTTACTGCAAAAACAAAATTAACTCCAATCACACTTGGTTACCAAATCTTATCAGGTGGCGATCCTGCTTCAGGAGAAGTAACAAACTTTACTCCTGCATATGGTACTAATCATAAATTTAATGGATTTATGGATTACTTCTACGTTGGTAACCCACATAACGATGCAATAGGTAATAATGTAGGATTACAAGATATCTACTTAAATACTCAGTTTAAAATTGGTAAAGGAACTTTAAAAGCTCAATTACACCAGTTTTTAGCAGCAACAGATGTAGTGAAATCTGTTAGTTCAGATGGAGTACAGGAAATTGTTGATGGTAATTTAGGAACTGAAATCGATTTAGTATATGTAAACAAATTAAGTCCTGTAGCAACATTAATGGTGGGTTATTCTCAAATGTTTGCCACTTCTTCTATGGAAGTATTAAAAGGCGGTGATAGTGGATTAATCAATAATTGGGCATTTGTAATGCTGACATTTAAACCTACTCTTTTTAAAACTAAATCAGCAAACTAATCAAACTTTAAAAATCAACTTATGAAAAATTTATTCTCTAGATCACTTACTGCTAAAGTAGTGGGGGTGGCAATAATTGGCTTATTTTTTAACTGTAGTGGTTCAAAAACTTCATCAGAAACACAAACTACTGTAGTAGTAGAAAAAGAATCATCAACTAAACAATTGGAGATAGAAAAGCCACAGTTAACATTTGGTTTTATCAAGTTAACGGATATGGCTCCTTTAGCAATAGCAAAGGAATTAGGCTATTTTGAAGATGAAGGATTGTTTGTTTCTGTTGAAGCTCAGTCAAATTGGAAAAATATTTTAGATCGTGTAATTGATGGTCAACTAGATGGTTCTCATATGTTGGCAGGTCAGCCAATTGCAGCAGGAGCTGGTTTTGGTAGACAAGCAGATTTGGTAACTTCTTTCTCTATGGATTTAAATGGTAATGGAATTACTGTATCTAATGATGTTTGGAGTAAGATGAAACCAAATGTGCCAAAAGGAGCAGATGGTAAGCCGGTTCACCCAATTAAAGCAGATGCATTAGTACCTGTTATTAATGAATATAAGAGTGAAGGAAAAGCATTTAAAATGGGGATGGTATTTCCGGTATCTACTCATAACTACGAAATACGTTATTGGTTAGCTGCAGCAGGTGTTAATCCAGGTTATTATACTAAAGAAAATATTCAAGGTCAGATTGATGCAGATGTTTTACTTTCTGTTACACCTCCACCACAAATGCCTGCAACACTTGAGGCAGGGACAATTTTTGGGTATTGTGTAGGAGAGCCATGGAATCAGCAAGCAGTTTTTAAAGGAATTGGTGTACCGGTAACAACAAACTATGACATCTGGAAAAACAACCCAGAAAAGGTGTTTGTAATGACAAAAGAGTTTACTGAGAAATATCCGAATACAGCGGTAGCAGTAACAAAAGCATTAATTCGTGCCGGAAAATGGTTAGACGAGCCAGGTAATAGAGCAAAAGCAGTTGGTATTTTATCTATGCCAGAATATGTAGGTGCAGATTCTGTAGTAATTGCAAACTCAATGACGGGTACTTTTGAATTTGAGAAAGGAGACAAACGTGCAATGCCAGATTTTAATGTGTTTTTTAGACATAATGCCACATATCCTTTCTATTCTGATGGAGTTTGGTTCTTAACACAAATGAGAAGATGGGGACAAATTCCAACAGCTAAATCTAAAGGATGGTACGATGAAACAATTAAAGATATTTACCGCCCAGATATATGGGAAAAAGCGGCAGCTTTATTAGTAGAAGAAGGTCATTTAGCTAAAACTGACATTCCTGAAACTGATGGTTATAAAGCACCAACAAATGATTTTATCGATGGTAAATTATTTGATGGAAAAGAGCCTATCCAATATATCAATAGCTTTAAAATAGGTAATAAAGATGCTTCAATGTAAGCCATAATTAATTATTTGCCATAAAATAATTAGTATATCTAAGTTGACTGAAAAGTGTAGGTGTGGAACTGGCGCTGTGAAACACCTACATTCATCAACTTAGAAAAAGAAACAACCTTCCTTGATAGAATAAACTAACAACAACTCAATTTTCAGACACTTAAAGATTACAACTATGAAAGAAAAAATTTTACAAATAACAGGGATTCAAGCATTCTTAGCTCCATGGATAAATGTATTTCAAGGCGAAGAAGTAAAGAAAAATATTGATACCATTGTGAAGTCGTATGTATTTCCTTTTTTATCAATTCTACTGTTTTTGTTTGTTTGGCAGATAAGTGCAAGTTATTTATTTAATAAAGAAGCAACGGCTAAGATAGCAAAAGCACAAACAGAACAAGGTGAGGCAGCGGCTTTAGAAATGCAAAATTGTATTTATTCTGGAGATGTAAGTTGCCAACCTAACACATTACCGTCTCCAGTAAAAGTTTGGGACGCCTATTTATCGTTATTGGCAGACCACAATATTATTTCGGGAAAGAAAGAGGCGTTTGCTGCTAAAGTGGCAAAAACAAATGAAAAAAGAGTAGCAGCAGGAAAAGACCCGATTACATATACAGGACGTCCTTCTTTTGTTGATCAGATAGGTACTAGCTTAAAGACTGTGTTTGCAGGTTTTTTATTAGCGGCTTTTATAGCGATCCCATTGGGAATTGTAATTGGTTTAAGTACTACATTAAGAACCTCTTTTAACTGGCTAATTCAGATATTAAAACCAGTATCTCCAGTTGTGTGGTTACTTTTAGTATTTATGATTATTAAGACTGTAATGTCTGATTCTGATATGGATAAGTCGTTCATGATCTCATTTATTAGTGTAGGTTTATGTTCTATGTGGGCAACGTTAGTAAATACAAGTATGGGAGTTTCTTCTGTAGATAAAGATTTTGTAAATGTTGCTAAGGTATTAAAGTTAAGTATTGGACAGAATATATTTAAAGTAGTTTTGCCTTCTTCTTTACCAATGATTTTTACAGGATTACGAATTACTTTATCTGTAGCATGGATGGTATTAATTGCCATAGAATTATTAGCACAAAGTCCTGGTTTAGGTTCTTTTGTATGGGAAGAGTTTCAAAATGGAGCAAATGATTCTAACGCAAAAATTATTGTAGCCATGTTTGTAATTGGTATGATTGGTTTCCTATTGGATAGAATCATGATGGTAATACAAAACATGATGTCTTTTAATAAAAACGAAACTGCTTAATTGTATCACTATGGCTTATTTAGAACTTAAAAATGTAAGCAAGTCTTACGGTACAGGAAAAGATAGGGTAGAGGTATTGTCCAATATCAATTTATCTATTGAAGAAGGAGAATTTGTAGCAATTGTAGGGTTTACTGGTAGTGGTAAAACAACACTCATTAATCTTATCAATGGATTAGAATTTCCAGATGAGGGAGAGGTATTATTGCAAGGAAAAAGAATTACAGGGCCTGGACCAGATAGAGGGGTAGTCTTTCAGAATTATTCTTTATTACCATGGTTAACGGTAGCTCAGAATATAAAATTAGCAATTGATGAAGTCTATACATCATCTTCTAAAAAAGAAAAAACAGCACTAATTAAAAAGTATGTAGATATGGTTCACTTATCACATGCGATAGATAAAAAACCTGCAGAATTGTCTGGGGGGATGCGTCAGAGAGTGTCTGTAGCAAGGGCTTTAGCAATGAACCCAAAAATGCTTTTAATGGATGAGCCTTTAAGTGCATTGGATGCATTAACTAGAGGAACCCTACAAGAAGAAATTGTAAACATTTGGGGAGAAGATAGAAAAACATGCCTTTTAATTACAAATGATGTTGACGAAGGGGTAGTGATGGCAGATAGAATTATACCATTAAAACCAGGACCTAGAGCAGAGTTAGGACCTGATTTTACTGTTGATTTACCTCGCCCAAGGGTGATTGCAGAAATTAATAAAGACGATAGATACAAACAGCTCAGAAATGAAATTTTAGAGTATTTGATTGCTGTTGGTGCTTCTAGAAAGAATGAACAAACTACTTCTTATGAACTTCCTGATTTAAAACCAGTAATGCCTGGTAGGATTAAATGGGGTATTCAAAGAAGAAAAGAAAAACAACAATTCTTTTAATGAAAATCAAAAAAAGGAAATCAATTACTATACATTAAAAGTGAATTAAAATGAGTGTTTTAGAAAAAAATATTATTGCTCCTACAACAAGTATTATTGAAGATACACGTCCTGATATGCTTGTTTGTAAAGATATTGCTAAAATTTATCCTACACCTAAAGGTGATTATACGGTATTATCAGACCTACAATTGACAGTTAAAAAAGGAGAGTTTATTTCTGTAATTGGACATTCTGGTTGTGGAAAGTCTACATTATTAACCATGATTGCAGGCTTAAATGATATAAGTAAAGGTAGTGTTTATGTTGATGGAGATGAAGTAAGAGGGGCAGGACCAGATAGAGCTGTTGTTTTCCAATCGCCAAGCTTATTCCCGTGGATGACAGCTTTACAAAATGTAATGATTGGTGTAAAGCAAGTATTTCCTCACGCTACAAAAAAACAAAAGCAAGATATCTGTAAGTATTACCTAGATAAAGTGGGTTTAGGAAATGATTTTAATAAAAGAGCATCAGAGCTTTCTCAAGGAATGCAACAAAGAGTAGGTATAGCAAGAGCATTTGCATTAAAACCGAAAGTATTACTCTTAGATGAACCTTTTGGCATGTTGGATTCTTTAACTAGAGGAGAATTGCAAGATGTATTGCTTGAGGTTTGGCAAAAAGAACAGATTACAGCAATTATGATTACTCATGATGTTGATGAATCTATATTCTTGGCAGACCGTGTGATTATGATGACTAGTGGACCTTTTGCTAAAATTGGAGATGAGCTTACAATACCTTTTGAACGTCCAAGAAATAGAGTAGATATTTTAGAACATCCAGATTACTATCATTACAGAGGATATTTAATGGATTTCTTGAATCATTAATACTAACAAAACACTTAAGCAACACAAAACAACTAACAGCAAACAAATGAATCATTTTTTACTAAAGAATCCGAAAAAAAGATTTACGGCTTCTTATATAATTGCCCTCTCGTTAATTGCCCTTTTAAGTATTGCAAGTCAACTTATAATTAGATCTGTATTAACAGAACAAGAAAAAGATGCTAGAATTATTAATATATCTGGACGTCAGAGAATGTTAAGTCAGAAAATAAGTAAACTAGCTTTACAATTAGAAAGAGCAAATTCTACTAAAGAATACTCAATATTGAAAAGTCAGTTAAAAGATGTAATGCACCTTTTATCTACGTCGCATTTCGGGCTAATGAACCGTTCTGAAGAAATGGAGCTGGGAGGTGAAAATAGTGAGACAATTAAAAAAATGTTCGAAGATATCTCAGAAAATTTCGAATCAATTTTTAAGGCTGGAAATAGTATTTTATTATCTTCTCACGCATATGAAATTAAAGAAGATGTTTCAACTATTTTAAAGAACGAGGGATCTTTTTTAAAGCAGATGAATACAATTACGTTTCAGTATGATCATGAATCTACAAGTAGAACGAAGAAAGTATCTTTTATTGAATATGTATTGTTGTTTATCACTTTAGGGGCTATTTTTCTTGAGGCCTTCTTTATTTTTAGACCTGCAGTTAATGCAATTGATAAATATTTGAGAGAAACGATAAGTAGGGGAATTGCTTTACAAGATGCACATAATAATTTAATTGAATCTAAAGAAAAAACGGAGTCAGTAGAAAAAGAACTTTTTGAGCAACTCCAGAAAAATCACGATTTACAGGTGAATATCAATAAAGATTTGGAGCTGAAAATCAATGAACGAACAAGGGAAATTCAAGATCAAAAAGAAGAGATACTTCAACAGAGTAACGAACTCAAATATCAAAACGAAGTTATATCAAAAGTAAATGTTAAGCTTACTGATAATATTAGTTATGCCAAAAAGTTACAACATTCCATTATCGGAAACCGTCAGAGTATAATTGATCAATTTAAAGACGGTTTCATTACTAGTAAGCCAAAGGATATAATATCAGGAGATTTTTATTGGTTTTACCAAACGGAAAATCTTAGATTTTTAGTAGCTGCAGATTGTACTGGACATGGAGTATCTGCTGCATTTATGACTATTATCGGAAATTTATTGTTAAATGATATTATCACCAATCAAAAGGTGTTTTCTCCGGATAATATTCTCAATTTACTTGATATGGAATTGTATGCTTTAATGAACCTAAAGAATACCAAAAAAGTGCATGATGGTATGGACTTAGGGTTGGTTGTTATTAATAGTGACAATAGAACAATAGAATTTTCTGGAGCAAAAAGACCACTTTATTTTGTTGGAAAAGATAATGTTATTGAAAAGTACGCAGGGTCTAAATCTACAATTGGTTACAATAGTAAAACAGCTAGAAAAGACTTTAATTCTACTTTAATTCATTATCAAGGTGGAGATAGAATTTATTTGACAAGTGATGGTTTTCAAGATCAATTTGGAGGTGCTACAGATACAAAATTTATGCAAAAACGGTTTGTAGAAACATTAAATAAAACAATTAATTACCCTATGGCCAAGCAACAAAAAGTACTTGATGCAGTTTTTGATAAATGGAAAGGTACAAATACCCAAACAGACGATGTATTAGTAATTGGTGTTGAGTTATAGAAAACAATAAGGCTATTTCATTATTTAAAATGAAATAGCCTTATTGTTTTAAAGATAATCTTTCTAATCTAGCCTATCTAATAACACTATTTTTTTCCATCCTTTTGGGTTGAGAAAAATATCATCGTTGTGACTCTCAATTATTTTTTGAATTTTTCGGACCAAGCACAAACACGTATTATAACGCATTTCAGTATTTTCAGCTAACAAAGCAACATTTACATTGTTTTTATTGTAGAAGATAAAGTAGAGAATATAAAAGGATTTCTGTAATGGGATTTTTACCCTATGGAAAATAGTATTTATTCTTTCAGATTCAACATAGTTACATTTTTTACACCTTCTCCCTTTGTCAGTTTTTGAGTATAAATGATGCCCACATTTTTTACAAGAATAACAATGTTCCCACTTTAGGTTATCTAACACTTCTAAACAATATTTTTCTGTGGGGAACAATTTAATAAATTCATTAAATGAGAGTAATGAACTATAAGAAACTTTTTCTTTATAAGTGAAATTTTCTTTTTCTAACTGCCCAATTTTTTCTTGAAGAAGACTATTTTTTGAATTAAGAATTTTACATAATTCAGATTTTTGTTGAATTTCTTTATCCAATAAGTTTCCTTTTTCTACTTCATGAATAGCAGATGTCTTTATTTTCACTCTATTTAAATACCTTTTTTTTAAAAAGAATACAATTAAAAATACAATGTAGGTTAGGCCAGACAGTAGAAGTAGTACGGTCTTTAGGTGTTCGTTTAATAATTTTTTCATAGTTAGTTATATCCTTGAGTATTTCTTCAACTGGTTGTTGAATAATCAGAATTAAAATTTAGGTCGTAATTTTTAAAAGTTCTTACATTGATTAGTTAATGTATATTAATAATTTGATTACTTATGTGATTATACTTAAACAATAATTCTAATTTAAATTTCAAATAAATTATTGATATTCAGTTATTTGTAATTTTTATTAAACTGCTTATTATAGATTTAAATCAATTTTTTTTTTCATTCTATTTGATCAACATTTGAGATGTGCTCGAGAATTGTTTCTAACTATTTTTAGTTCAAATACTTAATCTTCTATCAAAACTACTACACCTTTCAATTGATAGAATAAACAATTATTAAGCTAGCTATTGGATAATATATTAGGAGGAAACTCATTTAATTAAACACCATAATCTTACAACATTACAATGAATTATTGAATAAAAAAGTAAGTTTCTATTACTATCCTCAGGAGTAATTAGAGACCAAAGTAATCGTCAAAAAACTAATTAATTTTATACTAACGTTCATTAATATGAAATATGCATTTAAAACTACTACATTATGCTCTAGGAGTATATTGCTCACTTTTTTTATTTTTATTATTGGTAACCTTCAATTAACTGCCCAGATAAATGGGGAGGCAAACTATACAACCAATAATCATCAAAAAGAAGTAATTGGATACTTTACGCAATGGGATGCGTGGAAAGGTACAGCTAATAACCTTCCAATAAATGGAATTTATAATCAGTTAAATTTAGATTATTCTCAATATACAATACTAAATTACTCTTTTTTTGGAGTGGCAAAAGATGGCTCTTTACATAGTGCTGATTTAAAAAATCCAGCTATAAATAATGTCAATGAAGAACAAGATCCTGGAGAAATTTTACACCCAGATGTGTATAGTAGTTGGGATTACTATTTATTATTTGGAGAGTTAGATTTAAAGCCATCGATTGATGCAACAGCTACGTCACAAGGGTTTATAGCACAAGGAAATGGTTGGCACAATACAGGTTGGAACATATCTGGAGATTTTCCTATTCCTTGTAAAAAAAGTAATGGAAGAAAAGGTTTACTTGAATTAGGAGAGGAGAATGGTGTAGAAATTTTAGCGTCTATTGGAGGTGCTACAATGAGTAAACATTTTCCAACTATTGCGGCAGATCCAATTAAAAGAGCTCGCTTTATTGAAGATATAAATAAACTAATGGCTTTAGGGTTTGATGGTATTGATATCAATTGGGTATACCCTGGAAGAGGTGGACTTAATTTTCAAGGAACACAGGCTGATTACCATAGTTTTACGCTTCTTATTCAAGATGTTAGAGCAGCGATAGGACAAGATAAATTATTAACAGCAGCGTTTCATTCTAATGCAGGAGAAGAACCTTTTGAGTGGAACTTGTTAAGTCAATCTGTTGATTTTTTCAATATGCAGACATTTGATATTAATGGTAGTTTTTCAGAAAAAACAGGACACAACTCGCCATTACATAATTACAAATCAGATCAAAATATTTCTCTTGAGACATCCTTTAATTTAATGACAGGAGCGGGAGTTTCTTCTGAGAAAATAATACTTGGAATCCCATTTTACGGTGCAGGAGTAAAGACTAATGGCAATGCAGCTTTAGATAGACCTGTAATTGGAGCTGATACAGACACGTTTGCAGCATGGGATGGAAGGCCTTTTATAGGGCCAATTTCATATATTTATGATACATGGTCAAAACATTGGGACAATACTGCGAAAGTTCCCTATTATACCAGAAGTAATTATTTTTTGAGTATTGAAGATACAACAAGTACCAAAGGAAAGGCTCTCTTTGTAAATCAAAATGATGGTGGAGGAGTAATTATTTCTCCTGTATGGGGAGATTTAGATTTTAGTGAAGTAAGAACAATCTATGGAAGTAAATTAAGGTTCTGTTTAGAAACAAAATCACCTTTTGTAAATAAAATAAATCAAACATTCTCAGAACATTTTGAACCGGGCTTATTTTTTCAGTCGCTTGAAGATGGAGAAGTTATTTATACTTCAACATTAAAACCAATTGAAGTAATACTAAGTGCTTTTGATCAGAATGGAATAGAGAAACAAGTAGTAACTACAGTTGATAATCAAGAATTTTCTGGTACTCATTTCTCTTGGATTCCATCTACTTATGGTCGTTATTTAATGTCTGCAACTGCAACAAATAGTAATGGAGAATCTGAAACGAAGCAGATTACAATAGTATTTAAACAGCTAATAACAGAACAAAAATATGATGAGGTTTTCCCTAATCGTTTTGGTGTAAATCAAATTCTACCTGGTGAAGACTTTTTCTCTTACGCTAATTTTTTAGAGGCTATTAATAGAATGGCTAACATTAAAGTTGTTTTTGAAAGAAGGGCTACGACTAATTTGTATAGACTCACTAGAATTGATAAAACTACAAATTCGTTTACAATCATTAGGGCAGATGCAAATTTTGATGCCAATGAGAATCTAACTAAAAATATTGTAAGGCAAGAAGTTGATTATGGAACTTTTATAAATGAAGGAGATTCTACAATAAGGAAAAGAGAGTTAGCTGCTTTTTTTGCAAATATTTCTCAGGAGACAACAGGAGGTTGGGACACTGCACCGGGTGGTAGATATGCTTGGGGGTTATACTTTAGACAAGAAGTTGGATATGAAAATGGGCAGATAGGTTACATAGATACTTTGTCTACACATTATCCTCCTGTAGCAGGGAAATCTTATCATGGTAGAGGCCCAATTCAGTTAAGTTGGAATTATAATTATGGTGCTGCAAGTGAATTTTTATACGGTGATAAAACCATTTTACTAAATGAGCCTGAAAAAGTAATAGAAGATGGAGCGTTGGCTTTCCAGATAGCTATTTGGTTTTGGATGACTCCACAATTTCCGAAACCATCCGCACATGATGTAATGGTCGGAGATTGGTTACCAACTACTTATGATACTCAAAATAACCGTGTACCAGGCTTTGGCGTGACCGTCAATATTATTAATGGAGGTTTAGAATGTGGAAGTGGAACAGAAATACCTAAGGTGCAATATAGAATAGGCCATTATCAAAGGCATAGTGAAATACTTGGTGTAACTACAGATCTTAATGGACAAAATGATTGTAACGCTTGTGGGTGTAAAGATCAAACTCCTTTTGGAGGTATAGAACCAGAACCTATTTCTGCAGCAAGAAAAACAACGTCTAATACGGAGGAAGAAATTTTTATTGATCAAGAAAGTGAAAGCACAGAGTTAGTGCTTTTCCCTAACCCCTTTACAGATATATTAAAGCTAACTACGGTGAATGAAATTACCAAAATGGTACTATTTACAAATGATGGGTTATTTATAAAAGAACTCCCAATTCAGACAATTATCGATTTTAGTAATCTATCCTCAGGGACGTATCTCTTAAAAATTATGATTGGAGAAGAGATGGTTACTAAGCAGATAATTAAACAGTAAATTTTATTTAAATTTTTAAACTATTATCAGTATGAATGTTTCTAAATTAAAAAAGCAGCTATTGTGCTTGTCATGTTTGTTATTACTTAGTTTTCAGTCTTTTGCTGATACTTTTAGTTCTGAACTTTTAACAGACAGGGTGAACGTATATTGGAATACAAGTATGCAAGTAACATTTCGTTATAGAATTTCAGAAGGGATTTGGCAGGAAATAAGCTATGAATATGATGATAACAATAAACCTAATGGTAAAACAATTGGGGAAGGAGATGGATTAGCACCAGGTACTAGGATAGATATTAAGCTTAGTTCAACAAATATTTGGATTGGTGATTATGAAAGAACTTATTACGTAGCTACTACACCAAGTCATGCGTATGCATCTATTCATGATGATAGAATAGTAGTACAGTGGGATGAAAATCGTTACGGAGGTACTCCAATTGATATTCGATATCGTAAGAGTGGAGAAAATTGGAAACATTTATTTAACCAAACTTCTGGACATATTGATTTAAGCCAAAATGGTTTTTCACCTGGAGAAGTAGAGGTTGAATATAAGTTTACAAATAACGATTGGAGTAGTGCAAAAAAACAATCTTTTACTATAAGTAATCCAGGAGCAGATTTTATTACGGTTCATAAGGTCGAAGATAGAATATCAGTAATATGGCCTTCAAATAAATATGGAGGCAGTATAAATCTTAAATATTTGATAAAAGATACTAATGAGTCTAATTATAGATTGATGCAAACATCTGGGAATATTGATTTAACACCGACAAATGGATTTGCTCCCGGAGATATTGATATATCTTATAGTTTTGGTATAAATGGATCTTATGAAGGAAATAAGCAAACTGTTACAATATCCATTGCAGACTTAATTACTTTCACCCCAATTGGTGATAAATTAGAAATAAATTGGCCATCTTATATATCAAATGGTAACAGATTTGGAGGAGGTACAAGTTTTGATTTCGAATTTTCAGATGTGTCATTGTTGTCACAAGATGTTTCACCTGTAGAATATAGACCTGCTAATGGATTTACTCCCAAAGAGTACGAGATATCATATAAGTATACATCATTAAATTCTTGGAAGAAAAAGACCGTAAGGTTTACTCCTAATTGGACTGAATTTATTTCAGTTAATGTAGATGGATTTGAAATTGTAGTGGACGACTGGAAAAATGGAACATGGGGTAATTCAGATTTAGATTTTAGATTTAAAGAAACTTCCGAAAATCAATGGCATCAATCTAATTATTCTGATATGTCTTCTGGTTTTAGTTTTGGTCAATACCATATTGATGGCTTACCATCAGGGGTATACGATATACAAGTGAAAGTACCAAGTTCAAATGATTGGAATAGTCTTTCTCAGTATTCTATCTCGCATAGAGATGTAGCTTTAGAATCAATAAGTTTCGAAGAAGAGGAAGATTTTATTTTGGCTAAATGGAATACAAGTCATTATCCTTTAACAACAATGGATATACGATATAGAACAGCTCAAGAGTTTACAGATAACTATAGTGATTGGAATTATATAAATGATCAATCTTCCGGAAGAGTAAAAATAAGACCTAATAATGGTTTTGCACCTAGAACTTTAATGCAAATTCAAGTAAAGTTTAATGCCACTACAACATGGCCTATTTTAAGAGAAGAGCATAAAACAATAGCTTCTAGAAAGCCAACTCATTATTCTGCAGTAATGAGTGGTGGAATAATAACAATAACATGGAATGATAGAAATTCGGACGGCCAAATAATGTACGATGGACAACCACTTGCAAGAGGTACTGTAAATTATACTTGCGGTTGGGGATGTAGTGGTTCTTCTCCTATGATTTTATATGGTGCCGATCCTACTAACTCTCAAATTGAGAATAGAAAAATTATTTTTGATAATTACATATCAGGGACAATAACTGATATCGAAATTTGGTGGGATTACAATGGTTTAGCAGATAACTCATTTGATGAGTTCTACACAAGAAATGACAGAAGATGTACAATTCCACTTTCTAACTCTTCTTTTAGAGAGAATAATTTACAAGATGAAATAGGAATTGAAAATATATTTAATTTCTATCCTAACCCTCTTGTAGATCAATCTACCCTAGAATTTAATCTAGGAGATCAATTAGAATACGAAATAAAAGTATATGATTTAACAGGAAGTGTTGTTCATTCTAAAAAGGGAATTGGGCAAAATGGAATAAATAAATTAATAATTGATAAGTCAGATTTTTCGTCAAAGGGTATTCATATTATAGAGTTAAGATCGGGAAAAGAAATTCAGAGAAAGAAAATTATTAGAAATTAATTATTGTTGCTAGTAATCTTTTCTAAATATAAATAATGCGACAGTATGCTGTCATTAACAATAACTTTTTTTGTAATATCTATAACAAGGTTCGTAGATATAGCTCTCTATTCTTTTGAAAATTAAAAATGAGTTGAAATGAAACTATTACAAATTATCAGCAAGTATTTATCTGTAACACTATTAGTATTATTAGTACATCAATCACAAGCTTATGCTCTTAATACTATAAATTCTGAAATTATCAACGATAAAGTCAGGGTATATTGGGGTGATTGGTGGGGTAGTGCCATGTCTATAAAGTATACTATTGGAAGTTCAAGTCATACAGCTAGTGTCGACCCTGAAGAAATCAAAGAGTATTATATTGAGAGATCAAATGGTTTTTCGCCGGGAACCTCAATTGCTATAGAGGTTAGAGCAAATGGGTATTGGGGTACGTATGAAAAGACGTATACAATCTCCTATTATCCAAGTCATATTTATGGAACACAACATGATGATAGAATTACTGTACAATGGGATAAAAATCGGTATGGAAGTACTCCAATGGACATTCGATATCGTAAGAGTGGAGAAAATTGGGAACATTTATTTAACCAAACTTCTGGGCATATTGATTTAAGCCAAAATGGTTTTTCACCTGGAGAAGTAGAGGTTGAATATAAGTTTACAAATAGCGACTGGGGAAGTGCAAAAAAACAATCTTTTACTATAAGTAATCCAGGAGCAGATTTTATTACGGTTCATAAGGTCGAAGATAGAATATCAGTAATATGGCCTTCAAATAAATATGGAGGCAGTATAAATCTTAAATATCTGATAAAAGAAACTAATGAGCTTAATTATAGGTTAATGCAAACATCAGGGAATATTGATTTATCACCTGCAAATGGATTTCTACCAGGAGATATTGAAATATCTTATAGTTTTGATTCAAACGGTTCTTATGAAGAAAATAAACAATCTTTTACTATAAGTAATCCAGGAGCAGATTTTATTACGGTTCATAAGGTCGAAGATAGAATATCAGTAATATGGCCTTCAAATAAATATGGAGGCAGTATAAATCTTAAATATCTGATAAAAGAAACTAATGAGTCTAATTATAGATTGATGCAAACATCTGGGCATATTGATTTAACACCGACAAATGGATTTGCTCCCGGAGATATTGATATATCTTATAGTTTTGGTATAAATGGATCTTATGAAGGAAATAAGCAAACTGTTACAATATCCATTGCAGACTTAATTACTTTCACCCCAATTGGTGATAAATTAGAAATAAATTGGCCATCTTATATATCAAATGGTAACAGATTTGGAGGAGGTACAAGTTTTGATTTCGAATTTTCAGATGTGTCATTGTTGTCACAAGATATTTCACCTGTAGAATATAGACCCACTAATGGATTTACTCCCAAAGAGTACGAGATATCATATAAGTATACATCATTAAATTCTTGGAAGAAAAAGACCGTAAGGTTTACTCCTAATTGGACGGAATTCTTTTCAGTTAAAGTAGATGGGAAAGAAGTTGTTGTTGAAGATTGGGAAAAAGGGATCTGGGGAGACTCACCATTTGATTTTCGATATAAAGAAAAAAATAGTAACAACTGGATTGAATCAGGTAACTTTGATTTCATGGATTCTGGTTTTGTCATAGGATCATACCATATTGATGGAGTTCCTCCAGGAACATACGACCTTGAGATAAAATCTTCATACGACAATCAATGGAACCACCACTCTACGTTTACAATTGATAATAGCCATGTAAATAATTATAATGTAAATGCAGTAAACCACAGTGCTATAGTAACATGGAATAGTGGTCATTATTTAAATGTAGATATGGACGTTAGGTATCGTACTTATACATATGAAAATGATGGTTCTTTTCCTGGAGAAAATGTAAAAGATGGTAAATGGGAGAAAAACTATTCTACATGGTATTATGAAAATAACCGAAATTCAGGAACAGTAACCCTAAGTCCAAATTATACCTATACATGGGTGCAAGTTCAAGTCAAATATAGTAATGTGGATTTTTGGCCAAGTGATGACATAAGCCAAGAAGTATATATTGGTTATCGTACTTATTCAAGTGCTAGATTAAATGCAAGTTCATATTCCTTAGATTCTTCAGAGGGAGATTTGATAATGAGTGTTTACCCCAATCCTCTTGTAGATCAATCTACCCTAGAATTTAATCTAGGAGATCAATTAGAATACGAAATAAAAGTATATGATTTAACAGGAAGTGTTGTTCATTCTAAAAAGGGAATTGGGCAAAATGGAATAAATAAATTAATAATTGATAAGTCAGATTTTTCATCAAAGGGTATTCATATTATAGAATTGGTTTCTGATAAGCAGATTCGTAGAAAGAAAGTAATTAATCAATAGGATTATATGATATAAAAAAATCCTCCTTAATCTGATATTAGGGAGGATTATTTTTTTAATTCCATTCAAGGTTCTTACGAATAGACCAATATTCTTCTGGCTCTTCTATTAGTTCATCTAGCATTTGTAAATCCATTAGGTCTAGTCTAAAAGTTGCCCCTTTTCTATTTTGTTCGAATTGTTCTGGAGTAGAAGCACCACTAAGTACTACACTAACCCACGGCTGGGCAATAATAAAAGAGATAGCAACAGCATCAATAGTAACATCGTGTTTTTGAGCAATAAATTCTAAGGTAGATTTATGTTTAGCAAATTGCTCTTCGGTATTTCTTGATGTTAAACGACCATTTGCAACAGCTTCTTTAATAATAACACCCCAACCTTGATAAGCTGCTTCTTCTAACATTTTAGCAGCAGATCTCTCTAAAATATTATAGGTAGCTTGTACAGATTGAAATAGAAACTTATCCTCTTTTTTTATTCTTAACGCCTTTTTTAGAGTGTCAGCTTGATGCGGACCACTTAATGAAAGCCCAATAATTGTTCCTGTTGATTTTATATCCCAAAGTTGTTCTAATACTTCTTCGTTTTCTAAAACACCACTTTCTAATGTGGCAGAATGGATATGATATATTTTAAGGTTGTCGTCTAAGTTTTCTACACTTTCTACCCATTGTTTTCTTAAAAGATCTACTGTATGGCTTTTTACTTCATGATGTTCAGCTTTAACATTCCATTCCGCAGTATATTCATACCCCCATTTAGAACCAACTATATATTTACTTTTATCAGCTTGTTCTTTTAGCCAAGAAGCTACAAATTGTTCTCCTTTTCCATAACTTCTTGCAGTATCAAAATAAGTTACTCCAGCATTTGCAGCAGCAGTCATTACCTCTGAAGTTCTTTCTCTCATGAAGTCAGAATCGTAGTTTTCTTGCAAGTCTTGACCATGGCCTAAATTAATATAACCCGGTCGTCCTAAAGCAGCAACACCTAAACCAATTCTTGAAACGTATAAATTTGTTTTCCCAAAAGGGACTATTGATAACTTACTCATATATTTTTTTATTCGATATCGTCAAATTTAATCACCTTATTCATAGAAATAGAAACTTTACAACTATTCCACTTTTTTTGATAAGGTTCTTTAAATATCATCAAAATTTATTTTAATCATAAATTCTATTATTAAAGATACATAAATCTTTAATTAACATGTATTTTCAATCTTTTTTAAATTATTTTTTCTGTATTAATTACACTTATTATTAAGCGAAATTTAAAAAGAAAGACTACTCTATTTACGAGTTTTCAATTAGAACTTTATTTCATTCAAAATTTGTAAATAGCCTACTTTTTAAGTGTAAAAAATACTTGATAAAATGTTTGGTAATAATAAGGGTAAAATATACATTTGAAGTATCAAAATAAGACATACAAATTACCATATATAAATACATTGACATGAAGAATTTAACAATCGCAACATTAGTAATCGTTTCAGGATTCGTAATTGCATTTGCGGTATCGGTACTTTAAAGATATACTAATCTTAACTTATTAAGAAACACATATTTTATTAACACAATCAGCCTATTGAATTCGTTCAATAGGTTTTTTTTGTTATTTTTATTTTTATAAATAATTACGGCTTATTTTTAAGTAAATAACATCGAGTGTCAAAAAACAGCTTTCTCATAGAAGATGGCACATTAACAGCTTTTTTATACAATGAAACATTCTTCTCAATTCGGATTACCTAAAAAAAGGCAAAAAGCCTTAGACTTACTTCAGAAAGCATTCTCTGATGGAGACTTAGATGAAAATGATTATGAAAACCGTCTTGATTTAGCCATGAAGGCAGATTCTGAAGAAGCTCTAAAATTAGTTTTTTCAGATTTTCCAGATCAATATGTAAATCAAATAACTAGTTCTAAAGCTGTAGGTAAACCTACTTCAGCAAATAAACTTGTGGTTAATCAGAATGTGGATAAACTCTCTTTAAATATTTTAGGAGGGAAAGACTCTGTTATACATAAAATTTCTGAAGTTCCTTCTCGCTTTTTTACTATCGTTGGAGAGCAAAAACTTTCTTTTTCGTCTGAAGAATTAACCAATGCCGAAGCAAGCTTTGAAATTGTAACTGTTGTTGGAGAGACTAAAATAGATTTAAGAGCACATTGTTTAGAAGGTGCTGTTCTAAATTTACGTTTAACCAAAGTGTTGGGAGAAGTAAATATTAAAGTAGCAAAAGGGACACATGTAGTAGACCATACTAAAAAAGTACTTAGTGAATATAAGTATAGCTTGAAGAGTAAAAGCTGGAGTAAAATTTTTAGGGAATCATTTAGTTCTTATGATGAAGATGCTAGCGTTCAGTCAAAAGAAGTACCTACTATTAATTGTACTGTAATTTTAGAAGGGCTTTGTGTTTTAGGATCGGTAAATATCAAGGAGTATGATGTATAATTAGAAATTAGGTTTTATCATACTTTCAATTACAATTAAAGTATCATTCTACTTACTTTTATTCTAAATATGTATAGCTCCCCGTAAATAATTACACTATACTTTAATTATTAGGCTTTTTTTATTTTTTAAAGATGTATGCGATCCCGTAATAATATGTGTTTTTACACTTCTTGTAATAATGCATAGTGTTAGATTACTCACTTTCTTTTTGATGCTCTTTTCTATATTGAGAAGGAGATAGTTCGTATTTCTTTTTAAAACTTGTTCTAAAATATTTTGCATCTGAGAAACCCACTTTCATCATTACTTCTGCAACAGGCAAATTGCTTTTAGCGAGAAGTTTAGCTGCAAATTTAATTCTGAAATTTCGTAAAAATTCAGAAGAAGACATTCCTGTTTGCTGTTTAATCTTTTTGTATAATGAAGATTGACTAATACCTATTTCATCTTGAATACTTTGTACTTTAAAATCAGGGTTTGACATATTGTTTTCAATCAAATCAGTGATTTTTGCAATTAGTATTTCATCTTCATTTACAGGTACAACTTCTTTTGATTCCGTTAGAATTTCATTTCTATAGATGTTCTTAAAGTATTGTCTGCTATTAATTAAATTCTGAATATGAGTTTTTAAAACCGATATATGGAAGGGTTTAGAAATACATAAATCTGCACCAGCTTTTAAGCCGTTTACTTTATTTTTTTCTGTAAGATGAGAGGCTATTAATATACTTGGAATGATAGCTAGTTTTGCATCTTTCTTTAATTTTTTAATAATATCAATTCCAGATCCAGAGTTGAGTGTATTATCAATAAGTACAATATCAGTATCGTTCTTTCCTAGATACTGAAATAGCTCTACAGAATTATCAAAAGCTACAATGTTGTATTCACTTAAAATGGATGAGAAAAATGTTATTGCATCTTTATTATCATCTAGAATTGTAATCGTATGAGCAGTTTTATCAATTTTTTCTGTAGAAGTATGCTCTGTAATTAACTCATTATTAAAATAATACTGGCCATTTTCTTCTGCATCCAATTTTATTTCATCAGTAGTGTAAGCCTCTTTATCGATAGGAATAGTAATACAAATTCTATTTGAAGATGAATTAGGAAGTAGGAGTGAACCTTTGTGTTTTTTAAGAAACCATTCACTCATAGGAACTCCAATAAGTGCTGTTTTTCTCATTTCTAGATCAATTTTTTTCTCTCTCATTTCTCCATCAATTAGATAGAGATTTATATTAGCATAATTAATTCGGTTGTTTTCGGTAACATCTATAACAATCAAAAACTGATCTGAGGTTGTTGCATTTTGAAATACAGTAAGAAATAAAAAATGAAGTATTGTTTCAATTTTCTCAATATCAAACCAAGCTGTAATGTCATTTTCTGGTAACTGAATATCTATTTTAATACCTAATTGTGCAGCTTGTAATAAAAAGGATTCTCTAAAATTTAATAAAAAAGTAGAAAGGTTGTATTGGTAGACTTCTAATTTAAAATGTTCCTCGTCTCTATCTTTATTAGATAAAATAAAGCGAACAATGTTATGCATTTTAGAGGCATTTAAATACAATAATTGCAACTGCTTACGTAATGCTGGCGAAGTGTTGGTATTATTATAAATCATATTTTCTAATGGCATCAACAATTGATTAATTGGAGTATTTAATTCATTAATAATATCTTCATACACTTCTTTATTTTCTTTATGCAAGTTAGTTTGTTCTTCTTGTAGCTTTAATTTTGAGCGGATTTCTGCTTTCTTTCCTGTAAAATATTTCCAATACCATGCGCCAAGAATAACCAAAAAGAAGTAAACTAATTTTGCCCACCATGTAGCCCAAATAGGAGGAAGAATTTTGATTTCTAAAGAAACAGGTTGACTCCATTTACCTCCAATACTTTTTGTAGAGACATTAAATTGGTATGTTCCTGGATTAATATTACTGTAATTAGCAGAGTTATTTTTACCTACCAAGTTCCAGTCACTGTCTAACCCTTTCATGAAATATCTATATTGTAATGCATCATGGTTTCTATAATCAATTCCTTGAAAAGCGATTGAGAATTGAGCTTCTTCGCTATTAAGAGTTATAGATTTGGTGTCTGATATATTTTTAGCAAGAATTTCAGAATCATCGTTAGCTCTAATTTTTTTGTTATAGATTTCCAGTTTCGTAAGTAAAATTTGTGGTGGTAAAACACTAATTTTTATGTTCTTAGGATGGAAATAATTTAAACCTCCTGCTCCTCCAAAATATATTGTTCCGTCTTTGCCTATTGCCCTAGAACCATCCATAAAATCATGATGCTGAATACCTTCATCAATACCATGTTTTGTTATTGTATTTTTAGTGTAATTAAAAGCTACAATTCCATGGTTGGTTGTTAACCAAAGTACACCATTTTGATCTTGTTGAATTGCATGAATTATATTAGAAGATAACGAAGGATGTTCTTTAAAATCTTCTAGTCTTTTTTCTTTGTAACGATAGGCAAGTAGCCCTTTATCAAAAGTACCTATCCAAAGAATGGGTGAGTTATTGTCAAAAAATAAATCAAAAGTAATTTCAATATCAAAAGGCAATTCAATTTTATTGAGTTCTTTTTTTAATTTATTATATGTAAAAATTCCACCATCGCCATAAGTTCCAAACCATACTAAATTATCTTTAATAGCAATAGAGCGGATGTCCATTGTACGGGTGGCATTAATAGAAATCGCTTTTTGGTTTTGTTCATCAATAAAATGTAAGCCGCCACGGTTAGAACCAACCCATAAAGTAGTGTCATTATCTTCAGCTAAAGCTCTAATATCATTGTTTAATAAACCATTTTCTTTGTTATAATGATGGAAACTATCAGTTATAGAATCATATTTATTTAAACCACCAGAGTAAGTACCAAACCAAAGTGTACCGTTTTTAGAAGTTAACGCAGTAATAATATTATTATCTGAAAGTGAGCCCTCATTTCCGTCATGAATATATCTTTTAGTAGTTTTATTTTCTAGGTTATATTTCGTAATCCCTTGTCCATCTGTGCCAGCCCATATATTTTGATCATTATCTAAAGTTATACCCCAAATAATATTACTACTCAAGATATCTTTCTTTATCAACTTGAAAGTATGGTATTGATCTTTTAATAAATAAACACCTCTTCTTTGTGTACCCACCCAAATATTATGTTGCATGTCTTCGTAAATAGAACGTATAGACTGATTGCTAATTTCATGATGTAACGAAACCCTACTTAACTGATTATTTGCTTTGGCAGGGATTTTCCATAAACCGTTTAACTCTGTACCTATCCAAATATCACCTTTAGAATCTGCATGGATTGATAGAATTGTTGTATTAAAAAAAGCACGTTTGTGAACCGAAAATAATGTTTTAGTTTTGGCGTCATATTTTGCAATACCTTTAGATGTACCCACCCATATATTGTTTTCTTTATCTTGGGTAATACAATACACTTTTTTTGAGGGAACCTGATTTACACCATTACCAATAGGAAAAGTAGTACTGTAATGGTTTGTCATATTTATAAGGTCAATTCCAGTCTCTTTGTTAGTAACCCACACTAGCCCCGTAGTTTTATCAATACCAATTTTTTCTATTTGATTTGATGAAAGAGAAATTGATGAGCTACCCTGATACCAATGCTCAAGAATAGAGTATTGATTATCTACTAAATAAATACCAAAATTATTGACACCAATTAAAGTTAAGTTGTCATTTAATTTCTTGATATGTGAAATTGTTTTGTTTTCTAAGTCAGGCAATGCATTTATAATTTTTTCATGTACCTGATCAATTACTCTTAAACCTTTTGTAGTACCAACCCATACTTCTTTTGGTGATTTGATTTCTATAGATGTAATAAAATGAGATGGTAAACTATCTCTATAAATTGGTTGTACAAGGTTAAAATCATTACCATCAAAAACACTTAAACCACTTTCTGTAGCTAACCAAATTAGACCATAATCATCTTGCTCAATTTGATAAACAGTATTGTGTGATAGACCATCTAGAGTAGTATAGTTATTAGAAGATTGTCCTACAGATAGATGACTAAGAAGTAGGATTACCGTTAAAAGAAGTAAATTAGTTTTGTTAAACATTAGAGGGAAGACTACGCGAATAGAGTATAATTGTATTTATGTAGTAAAAATAACACTTAATATTTAAGGGTGAAATAATTCTTTATTAATATAATTTAAGTAGCTGAATATTAGTTGTTTGAGTTTTGTTTGATCTGCTGATATACTGATTTGTACCTTTTGTTGTTCTATAGGTAAATTACTGTGTAATGATTTGACCCTTTGATTAAAATAATTAAAAGACCCGTTTTAAAATTGTGCCTTTCATATTTGTAAGCGTAAAAGCAACATGAAATGAATTTATTATCTTCAATAGTTTCAACTGACTTATGAGAACTAAACTTTACTTATTAAATATCCTTCTGATTGGCTTACTCTTCCAATCTTGTAAAGAGGATGAAATCAATGATCCTACTAATCCTGTTATTAATACAGCAGAGTCAGTAGATGTAACAAGAGGCGAGAATATGCAGATTCAAGCCACAATTTCTCACGAATTGGGATTAAGTAATATACACTTATATCAACCCGAATGGGATTTAGATAGAGTAATAGAGTTGAAGGATGAAATGCCTAAAACTTTTGATTTAAATTACACATTTGCAATTCCTGCAGATGCAAAAGATGAAGCATCTATAGAACTAACAGCAACAAGTATTGGTGGAAATACTACAAAAGCTACGCAATTAGCTAAAGTTACCGACTCTCAGAATATTTATTTGCACGGGCATAATTTAGTAGGTGTAAATGCAGAGTGGACAACACCTGCTAATGCACTCTTAATGAAAAGATCTGAGACTGACCCAAATATATACTCTGTAGATGTAGAATTTATGGGTGGCGGTGGAGCCGATAGTTGGGGTGTAGCATTGGCTATTATTGGTCAAACTTCAGGAGTACTTCCTTTTAATGCAGTAGTTGATGTAGAAAATGTAGATCCATCTTTCCATGATACTTCTTGGTGGTGGAATGGAAATAACTATGAAGAAAGTAGTAATTATCCTGGTTATGTGATATTTGATGAAAATGCTGGCGAGATGACTTTCCCAATGGTAACTGATGAAAATGCCTCAATTCCAAGTTGGGATTCAGAACCAGGTTTTTACAATATTCAACCACTTTCGTTTTACGATAGCCCAGGTAAATATAAAGTGTTGTTTAATATAGAAACAATGGAGTTAACTATTAAATTAACCCAAGCTCCTTTACCTCCAGCACCAGAGCAAATGTATATTATTTCTGGAGGAATTGATGGATTAGATGATAACTCATGGTACAATCCATCATTAGCTACAGAAATGACAAGGAGTTCTGAAGGTATTTTTGAAGGGACTTATACATTTAAAGATATTCCTTGGGACGACGCTACAGGTGAATACGGTGTTTTCTTTGCATTTTTAGGGCAAACATCAGATTATAATCCAATTAATTATGGTGTAGATCAGAATGGAGAAAATCCAACAGGTAATGATTCTTGGCCGCTAACTCCGCCAGTAGAAGTAACAAATGTAGATTCGGATTTATATATACCATATTATATCAGTAGTCCGGGTTCTTATAAAATTACAGTAAACACAATAACAAATATTTGTACTGTTGTTAAACAGTAGGGTGGCTAAACTTTCCCGAGTTAGTGATTGCATTTACTCGGAAATACTCTCAATTTCTAATTCAACAAAGACAATGAAAAAACGATTACTTTTTTTATTCCTCGGAATAATAATGGCGCTCAATGTTTGGGCTCAAGATCAAAAAATAACAGGTACAGTAACTTCAAATGTTGGAGAGCCATTAATTGGAGTAACTGTATTGATAAAAGGAACATCAATTGGGTCTACAACAGACTTTGATGGTAATTATAGCCTTTCAGCCAAACCAGAAGATGTATTAGTTATCTCTTATATTGGCTTTTTCTCTCAAGAAATTACAGTCGGAAATAAATCAATAATAAATGCAACTTTAGAAGAAGATGCAGAGCAATTAGAAGAAGTAGTAGTTGTAGGTTACGGTACTCAAAAAAAGAGTGAAGTTTCTTCTGCAATTTCTTCAGCAGATGGAGATGAGCTAAGAAAAATGGCTACTTCAGATGTAGCAACTTCATTACAAGGTAGAGTAAGTGGTGTTCAGGTTTCTCAATCAGGTACAGCTCCGGGGCAATCACCAAATATAAACATACGTGGTATTAGTACATTAAATGGTAACACTCCATTATATGTTGTAGATGGGGCAATTGTAGAGGATATTTCATTTTTAAGCCCAAAAGATATTGCAGAAATTCATGTATTAAAAGATGCAGCATCTTCAGCAATTTATGGTTCAAGAGGTTCTAACGGTGTAATTATCGTAACTACAATTAAAGGAACGGAAGGAACTATGCGTGTTTCTGTAGATGCTTCTGCGGGTGTTCAATCTGTTGCAAGAACACCACTAATAGCCAATGCAGAAGAGTATAAAAGAGCTATGGGAATGATTGGTAGTACAACAACCCTTGGTAGTGCAGATACAAATTGGTTCAATGAAGTACAAAATGATGCTGCTCCAATTCAAGATTATAACATTAATATTACAGGAGGATCGGAGAAAATAAGATACAACATCAGTGGTAACTATTATTCTCAAGAAGGGGTTTTAAAAGGATATGACTACGAAAGGTTTACAGGTAGATTTGGCTTAGATGTTCAATTATCTGATAAAGTAACTATAGGTCAAACTTTTTCAATCACTCCATCAAAAACTATACATGGAGCAGGAAGTATTCCTTTTGATGCAGTAAGATTAAGACCAACTGACACTGTTTATAAACCAATTGATGAGCAACAAGGCTTAAATCAATACAGTATTTACGCACCATCTAGTAACGATGTACCGAACTTAGCAGGTAGAGTGGCTAGAAATGATTACAATGAAATCCAAAATAAGATATTCTCAAATACATATCTTAATTACGAAATCGCAGAGGGATTAGCCTTTAAAACTCAATTAGGGTATTATTATAGTACATGGCAGGCAAATTCTTTTTCTCCTGAGTACTCTATCGGACCAAATGATTTTAATGAAATTACTAAAGCACAGAGAGATCAGAATATTCAATCTAACTATGTGTGGAATAATACATTAACGTATCAAAAGGTGTTTGGCAAGCATAGTGTTTCTGGAATGATTGGTATGGCAATGGAACGTTTAAATCATCAAACTGCTGGAGCATCTGGGTTAAATGTACCTAGTAATAATCCAAATTTAAGATATCCAGAAGCTGCACAAGACGGCTTTAGAGGATGGGGTACAAATGATATTAACTCATTAGCATCGGGCTTTGCAAGATTATCTTATTCTTATGATGAGCGTTACTTCATGACTGCCAATTTTAGAATAGATGGTTCTTCGAGGTTCCCAGATGAGAACAAATGGGCTTCTTTCCCTTCAATATCATTAGGTTGGAATGCCTCTAATGAAGCATTTTTAGAAAATGCCGACTGGTTGTCTCAATTAAGACTTAGAGGTAGCTGGGGACAAGTGGGTAACCAAGCCATTCCAGACAACACTGCCTACCTAACTACATTAACTAATTACGATTACGTTTATGGAGTTGATGGGAATAGAGCTCCAGGTTTAGCTCCAGCAATTATTGGTAACCCTAATTTAAAATGGGAAACTGTAGAGGATATTGATATCGGTATTGATGTTGGAATCATGAACGATAAATTCACATTTACTTTTGACTGGTTCGACAGAACAACAAAAGATATGTTGATGCAAAAAAATGTACCTCCACATTTGGGCTTCCCAGGACATCCAGGACTTATTTATGCTAACGTTGGTAGTATGAATACAAGAGGTTGGGATGCAAACATCTCTTACAATTTAAATAAAACAGATTGGACTTTTGGGGCATCTTTAAACTTATCTCAAGCAAGATCTCAAGTAGTTGAGTTATCGAAAGAAGGAGAGTCACTTTGGGGTGGATCATCTCAAAGAGTAAACTACATGACAAGAACTACTGTAGGAAGTACGGTTGCTGGGTTCTATGGTTTTGTACACGATGGTGTATTCCAAAATCAAAAAGAAATTAATAGCCATGCAACTAACGAAGGGAAACTAATTCAGCCAAATGCTGCTGTTGGCGATATCCGTTTTAAAGACCTGAATGGTGATGGTGTTATTTCTGATGAGGATAGACAATATATTGGTAACCCAGAACCAGATGTAGTATTTGGTTTAACTTTAAATGGTACATACAAAGGGTTTGATTTATCAATGACTTTCCAAGGAACATATGGTAATGACATCATTAATGGAATGGCTCCATATACTTACTCAGGTGATTTAGGAAACACAAATATTCAACAAGGAGTAGCAGATAGATCATGGTCTGGAGAAGGATCAACAAATTTCTACCCACGTTTAGATGGTGCTAGTCAGACTGCAAACTTCCATAGATTCTCGAGTCTTTATATACAAGATGGATCGTTCTTGAGACTTCAAAATATCCAAGTTGGTTATACGTTTAATAAAATCAAGAATGTTGAGCAATTAAGAGTTTTTGCATCTGCTCAAAACCTATTTACTATTACAGGTTATGACGGTATGGACCCAGATGTAAATGGTAGTTCAAATGGACTTCTTGATAGAGGTATTGATTGGGGTGCTTACCCAACACCAAGAACTATCATGATGGGTGTAAACTTTAACTTCTAATCAACAAACGAGATACGATAATGAAAACATTAGCAAAATATATAATCGCTTCTGCACTTCTATCTGGAACTGTAGGGTGTTCAGATTTCTTAAATAATCCTCCTCAAGGAGTGCAGACTGTAGATAACTTTTATCAGAATGAAAAAGAAGCCACTCAAGGTTTAATGGCATCTTATTACTGGTTAAGTGGTGATGATTGGTATTATAAAGATTTCTTTAGATATGTAGGAGACGTTTGTTCTGATGATGCTTTTGATGGCTATTCAGATCAGCTAGATTTTTCTTTACTTTCTAAGTTTGATATCACGCCTCAGAATGAGTGGTTAGAGCAAGAGTGGAATTATAGTTACAAAGGTATTTACCATGCCAATATAGTAATTGATAGGGTTCCAAATGCACCTTTTGATGACCAAGAAATTAAAGATCAAATAGTTTCAGAAGCAAAAGTTTTAAGAGCCTACCAGTACTTTGGTTTGGTTAGAAACTTTGGTGGAGTAATTATTATGGATGCAGAATCTAGAGAAGAAGATGCAGAAAAACCAAGAAGTACTGAAGCAGAAACGTGGGCTTTTATTGAGTCAGATTTATTAGCAGCAATTCCTCATTTACCAACAAGATCTGCACAAGGTTCTGATGAGTTAGGTAGAATTACTAAAGGAACAGCGCAGGCATTATTAGCCAAAGTATATTTATACCAAAGTAAATGGACAGAGTCTTTAGCACAATCTAGAGAAGTAATGAAAGGGGGCTATTCTTTAGAATCATCTTTATCAACACTTTGGGATGGAACAACAAGAAATTCATTAGAGTCTATTTTTGAAATTCAAACATCTAATGATATGTCTTTTGCTTTAGGTGCATCATTTCCAACAGTATCGGGTTCACGCTCTAGTCAGAATGGAAATGTAAATGGATGGGGTTTTGATACACCATCAAGTAATCTTGATATTGCTTTTGGTTCAGACGATCCCCGTAAAGGATTCACTATGATTAAGCATATGGATAAATTAGATGGAGATGGTAACCCAGATGCTACGGGAACACCGTATTATGCTTTTGCAGACAATGAGAATGATGGATCTAATGCATCAGGTAGAATTAATAGAAAGATGTTTTTAAAATCTTCTGCAAGAACTGGACAATATTATAATGATCCATACCAATACAAAATCATACGTTACGCAGATGTTCTTTTAATGGCGGCAGAAGCAGCTTATCATACTGGTGATCAAAGTTCTGCTAAGAATTATGTAAATCAAGTTCGTCAAAGAGCAATTGATAACGCAGCAGCAGGACATGGAATGGCATTAATAAATTCTTCTGGAGCTCAATTATTAAGTGATATCTATAAAGAACGTCGTTTAGAATTAGCAATGGAGGGAGAGCGTTTTTATGATTTAAAAAGAACGGGTCGTATGACACAAGTAATTGGAGATTTTGTGGATTATAACATGAATTCAAATACTGATTACGATGCAGGAAATAATAAAGGATCGTTATGGAATGAAAGCAAGCATATTGTTTTTCCAATTCCTCAGACTCAAATAGATTTATCTAATGGGGCTGTGAAACAAAATCCAGGATACTAAATAACCTAAAACTATATAAAAAGGTGCTCCTGTAAAAGGGAGTGCCAAAATACCTCATCTTATTAACCTGAATTTAAGAGAACAAACAAATGAAGAAATTTTTGATAGTGGGAGCACTCCTTGCAACTTCTTTTTTTGCAAATGCACAAAAAGTAAACGATTGGGAAAATCCTAAAGTAATAGCAGAAAATAAAGAAGCGGCACATGCTACTTTTACTTTATACAATTCTGAAGCAGAGGCAATTGCTAATCAAAAGCAAGTAGCTGAAACAACATTATCTTTAAATGGAACTTGGAAATTTAATTGGGTAATCAAACCTTCTGAACGTCCACTAGATTTTTATAAAAACGATTACAATACAGCAGATTGGGCAGATATTGAAGTACCGTCTAATTGGGAATTAAAAGGTTTTGGAACACCAATTTATACAAATGTAGAATACCCATTTGTACCTGTCGATCCTCCTAATATTCCTCATAACGACAATCCTGTAGGTTCTTATAAACGTACTTTTACTTTGCCAACAAATTATAGTGGTAAAGAAGTATTTGTCCATTTTGCAGGTGTGCGTTCTGCAATGTATTTATGGGTGAATGGAGAGAAAGTTGGATACTCTCAAGGTTCTAAAACACCAGCAGAATTTAATATCACTGACTTTGTAAAAGAGGGCGATAACCAAATTGCAGTAGAGGTGTATCGTTGGTCTGATGGTTCATATCTTGAAGATCAAGATATGTGGAGATTGAGCGGTATTGATAGAGAGGTATATCTTTACGCTACCCCAAAAGCACATATTAGAGATTTTGAAGTAACTGCATCTTTAGATAAATCATATAAAAATGGTCTTTTCAATGTAGCTGTTGATTTAGTAAATAAGGCAGATAAAACATATTCAGGTGCTGTAGAAGTAGCTTTGTTTGATAAAAACTTAAAGAAAGTTCTTTCTAAAAAAGCAACAATTAATGTTGTAAAAGGGCAAGAGAAAAAGGTGAAAGTTTCTGGTAAACTAGCTAAAGTAAACCGTTGGAGTGCAGAAGATCCTTATTTATATTCGTTGGTTATTACTCAAAAAGATAATAAAGGAAATGTAGTAAATGCTACATCTTCTAAAGTAGGTTTCCGTAAAGTTGAAATTAAAAATAGTCAGTTGTATGTAAATGGAATGCCTGTTCTAGTAAAAGGTGTCAACTTACATGAACATCACCCAACAAGAGGTCATGCAAATACAGTTGAAATGATGATGAAAGATATTGAGGTAATGAAACAAAATAACATTAACTCAGTACGTTTAAGTCATTATCCAAATGATACACGTTGGTATGATCTAGCTGATAAATTTGGTTTATATCTAGTAGATGAAGCAAATATTGAAGCACACGGTTTAGGAGCAGAACATCAAGGAACTTTTGATACGGCTCGTCATACAGCTTATAATCCAGAGTGGTACGAAGCACATTTTGACCGTGTAAAAAGTATGGTAGAACGTGATAAAAACCATCCTTCGGTTATTTTATGGTCTATGGGTAACGAATGTGGAAATGGAGATACTTTCTTCAAAATCTATGATTGGTTAAAAGAAAGAGATACAACTCGTCCTGTTCAGTTTGAACAAGCTGGAGAGAAAAGAGATACAGATATTGTTTGTCCAATGTATCCTCCAATGGAGCAAATTCAAGCATATGCAGATGCAACAGACAAAACAAGACCATTTATTATGTGTGAGTACTCACATGCTATGGGGAACTCGAACGGTAACTTTAAAGAAATTTGGGATGTAGTTCGTAGTCAACCCCATATGCAAGGTGGATTTATTTGGGATTGGGTAGATCAAGGTATTCAAACACATGATGAAAACGGAAATATGTATTGGGCTTACGGCGGAGATTTCAATTCTCAGATGTATCCCAACCAAGAAAACTTTTGTTTAAACGGTTTAGTAGATCCAGATCGTAAGCCTCATCCAGGTTTATATGAGGTGAAATATGTACATCAAAATGTACAGTTTAAAGCAAAAGATGTAGCAAATGGTAGTATTACAATTACTAACGAATTTGATTTTACAAACTTAGCTAAGTATGCAGCTTCTTATACTGTAACAAAGAACGGAGAAGTAATTAAATCGGGTGATGTAGCTTTAAATATTGCTCCTCACCAAACAAAAGATATTACGGTTGCTTTACCAGAATTAGTACAAGAAGAAGGGGTAGAATATTTCTTGAACTTTGATGTAACTACCAAAGAAGCAACTCAAATGATTCCTAAAGGACACTCTATTGCACATGATCAATTTATGATTGGTGAAGGTCAGTTTTTTGCAAAGAAAACAGCTATAGAAGGAAAACCAGAAGTTGAAAAAGAGGGTGATTGGATTGGTGTAAAAACAGAAGATACTCAAGTTTGGATTAATGGATGGGGAGAAGTAGCACAATGGACTTACAAAGGAGTTGATTTATTGAAGAAGGCACCACAGCCAAACTTTTGGAGAGCACCTGTAGATAACGATTTTGGTAATCACATGGCAAAAGAAAGTAATGTTTGGCGTTCTGCATCAAGAAATAAGTCTGTAAAATCTATGGATGTGAAAGAAGTAAACGGACAAGTTGTTGTTGATGTAGTTTATTTCTTAAAAGATGTTCAAAGCGATTACCATTTATCCTATACCATTAGTGGAAACGGACAAATTGCTGTAGCTATCGATATGGATTTATCAGCAGTAAAAGAACTTCCAGAACTGCCTCGTTTTGGTATGATGATGGAATTACCTGCACAGTTTGATAACTTTAAATATTATGGTCGTGGTCCTGTAGAAAATTATCAGGATAGAAACAATGCGACAACAGTTGGTATTTATAAAAGCACAGTAGCAGAGCAATACCATGCATATTTAAGACCTCAAGAGAATGGTAATAAAACAGATGTGCGTTGGTTATCACTTTTAAATAAAGAAGGTGTTGGTATTAAAGTAGTTGGTAACCAACCTTTAAGTGTATCTGCCTTGCATAATTATATTACAGACTTTGATCCAGGTATTGAAAAAGGACAAAGACATATTAATGATGTTTACCAAAGAGATGTTGTTGTTTTAAATGTTGACTTAAAACAAAGAGGTGTTGGAGGAGACAATAGCTGGGGGTATTTACCACACGATGAATACAGATTATTAGCAGATAATTATTCGTATGGTTTTACCATGATACCTGTTTCAGAAACAGATAAAGAAAATAAAGAATTAGGCAAATAAACAGTGAGAGAGGCGGAGAAGTAAAGTTCTTCGCCTTTTGAATAAAAATACAGATCTAATGAAATTAAAATGGATTTATTTGGCACTTGTTTCTTTAAGTATTACAGCTTGTAATGATGATAATACGACAAGAAATGAAGATAACAGTTTAGGAGATACGACTTTAACAATTAGATTATCAGATAAATATCAAGTAATTGATGGTTTTGGAGCTTCTGATGCGTGGTCTATGCAACATGTTGGAAAATGGCCTGAATCAACAAAAAACGAAATAGCCGATTTATTATTTTCTACACAAATGGATGATACTGGTTCTCCGAAAGGAATTGGCTTAAACATTTGGCGTTTTAATATTGGGGCAGGTTCTGTAGCTCAAGGGAGTAACAGTGATATTTATGACCCCTGGAGAAGAACAGAAGGCTTTTTATTAGATAACGGTACGTACGATTGGACAAAACAAGCTGGTCAGCGTTGGTTTTTACAAGCAGCAAAACAACGTGGTGTAGATAAATTTATTGGTTTCTCTAATAGTGCACCAGTTCAGATGACAAAGAACGGAAAAGCAAATACATCTACTGCACAGGCGTCAAATTTAGCAACAGAAGAGTTTGAAAACTTTGCAGAGTACTTAACAGATGTCGCAAAACAGTTAAAAGATATTGAAGGTATTACGTTGAATGATATAAGTCCAGTAAACGAAACTCAATGGGATTGGGATAGTTCATCTGGGCAAGAAGGTTGTCCTTTCACAAATGAAGAAGTAGCTGATTTAGTAAGAAAACTTGATGCTAAAATCACAGAAAAAGGTTTAGCTACAAAAATAGAATTAACAGAGGCAGGGCAAATAGATTACCTCTATAAAACAGGAACTAATAGACCTGGTAAAGATAATCAGATAGAAGATTTTTATGGATCGGGGAGTAACTCTGTAGCCGGTTTAAATCACCTTTCTAAAAGTGTTGCGGGGCATAGTTATTGGACTACCGAACAAAGTAAGTTAGCACCAATGCGCCAACAAGTTTGGAGTAAAATAAAAGAAACGAACCCTACCTTAAAATACAATATGTCGGAGTATTGTATTATGGGTGATAACGAAGAAAATATTGATGGTAATGGAAGAGATTTAACTATTGATATGGGACTTTACTTAGCAAGAGTAATGCATTACGACCTTACAGAAGCCAATGCATCTGCTTGGCAATGGTGGATTGCAGCAAGCCCATATGATTATAAAGATGGGCTTATTTATATAGATAAATCTGAAACTGGAGGTAGTTACCAAACTTCTAAAATGCTTTATGCAATGGGCAATTATAGTCGCTTTATCGATAAAGGAATGTATAGAGTTGAGATAAATCAATTGTTTGGTAAAACGAACGATGATCCTTTTACTCAAAAAAGAATTATGGCGTCTGCATATGCAACTTCAGATGGAAGTAAAGTTGTTTTAGTTCTGGTCAATTATAACGATTACGAGTATACCATCAATTTTAATTTTGATGGAGAGGCAATGGATAATCAAGAGATGAAAATGTACCAAACATCTTCTTCTAAAAACCTAGAATATATAGGAGAACAAGAGGTTAATGCACCTGTAGTGATTACTCCTAAGTCTATTACAACTTATGTAATATCTAAATAAGCTCTCATATGAAACTCTTTGATCTAATTGTGTTGTTACTTTTCTTCTCTAGAATTGTAACAGCACAAACAATTAATATTTACCCTGATAATCCACATCTTCAGTACACTGGACGTATCGAATTTTCTAACCCGAAAGTTCCTACTTTTAGTATGCCAAGTAGTGCTATTAAAGTTCGCTTTAAAGGAACGGCCATCAATGCGGTTTTATCAAGTAATAATTTTGATGGTAATGGCAAAAGCTATTTATATGTAATTGTTGATGGAAAAGCTACACCATACAATAGAACTATAATAGAGGTTTCAGGTACAAAAAAAAGCTACGAAATTGCAACGAATTTATCAGACACTTTTCATACTGTAGAACTTGTTAAAGTAAGCGAGTATTGGAGTATGGTTTCTTTTTATGGGTTTGATATTCCCTCAAATAACACATACGCTTTAAAGGCAAAACCAAAAAGATTTATAGAGTTTTATGGAGATTCAAACCCTTCGGGTTGGTCGGCATGGAACGACAGAGACCAAGGAGGTGATAACGAAAGTGAAGGTTATTTTACTTATCCAGGATTTGTATCAAGAGCATTAAATGCAGAATATGTCAACTTCTCTGCAGGAGGGTACGGAATAACACCAAAAATGGGAGAAAGAGACCTGTCAAGATATTATAATAAAATCCATATTAAAACAGATAACCCATCTACTAATTATTGGGATTTTGAAAACAATTATATCAATAAAGAACCAGATGTTGTAGTTATCAATTTAGGAGCAAACGACTTTTATAATGGGGCAACCAAAGCCGAGCAAATTGAAAGCTGGAAACGCTTTGTTACTTATTTATTGAGAACGCATTATCAAAATACACACATTGTACTTGCAAATTCAGAAGGTTGGGCTATTGGCGAACCGACTGATTACATAAAGGAAATGATTAAAGATTTTCAATTAAATGGAGAACACAATATTTCTTATGTCAAATTTCCTTGGTTGTGGGGGCCAGATCATGCAGTTATTTCAGAACAAGCAGGTTTTGCAGATATTCTAGCAGCACATATTGCTAAAGTAAAAGGATGGGATAAGCCAAAACCAAATCAATATTCATGTTTTCCTAAAGAAGGAGAACTGTTAGGGAATACCTCTTTTGAAAGCAGTATTTTAAAAATAAGACCAGATGGATGGCGTCCAATTTCTTCTGCAGAAGCAAAAACTATAGTCAATACATCTAATGCAAAAGAAGGAAAGGCTTATGTTGAGTGTGAAGAAAATGGAGGGATTCATCAAGCAGTAAAAGCACAAAAAGGAGATAAATATTTAATTTCTGTGTGGGTAAAAGGAACGAAAGGTACTGGAATTTTAGGTTATGAATTTAGAAACCAAGCACAGCAAGTAATTACAAAACATAATAAGGTGTGTACGGTTACAAGTAACTGGACAAAAGTACAGTTTCTATCTGAAGAAGCTCCGTTAGGCACTTGGCAAATAAATGTTGTTTTAAAGGCAGGAGTAAACAATAAAGTAAAGTTTGATGCAGTAGCAATGGAAGCTATATCTGTTACAAGCAACTCAACTAAGAACAAAGATTTAGGTAAGTGATTTTACCTTCTGAATTTAATATAAAGAACTGTTTTATAACAAAGTAAATAGCAACTAGACTAAATGCCGGCAATTCTAGAATGCTATAATTTATTGGAATGAATTAATTTACACGAGGATATTTTAACCAAGCTCATATTCTCTACAATTTAAAATTAACTATGAACACAATTACAAATTTTTTGATTGTTGTAGTGCTTTTTGCATTACAAAGTACTGTTATCGCACAGACTATCAATGTCACTCCATCAAACAACTATATTCAGTATTCTGGAAGAATGACAATGAAGACCCCAGATGCTCCTGTTTTTAGTCTTCCAAGTACATCAATAAAAATTAATTTTAATGGAACAGAAGTAGAAGGTACATTTTCTAACACATTAGGAAATAGTTTTCTATATATTATTGTAGATGGAAATGCAGATCCTTATAACAGAGAAATCATAAAAGTTACCGCTAAAAATCAGGTGTTTACTTTAGCAAATAACCTTTCTGCAGGAAACCATACATTGGAGATTGTAAAAGTAAACGAATACGATACTAAGGTTACTTTTAAAGGTTTTACAATTAAGAATGGTACAGGACTTTTACCTCCTTCGGCTAGACCCTCACTTAAAATAGAATATTACGGAGATAGTAATGCAGCAGGTTGGTCAGCTTGGGATGTAAGAGATGAAGGATATGCACGATTATCTGGAGGGTATTATACATACCCAGCAATGACGGCCAGAATGTTGAATGCAGAAGTTTCTAATTTTTCTGCAGGTGGACATGGCGTAACTGATGCTGTACGTAAGTTAGATTTAAAAGATCATTACGATAAAATTCATATTACAGGAGGAAACCAAAGAGTAAACAAATGGGATTTTGAGAATAACTATTGGGGATTTACTCCAGATGTAGTTGTTATTAATTTAGGAGCGAATGATTATTATTCTGGTGTAACGGAAGCAGTAATGAGAAGCAGTTGGAATGAATTAGTAACTACATTAAGAACACATTACCCAAATGCTCATATTGTAATGGCAAATTCTAAAGGGTGGGCCTTTGGAGAACCTGCAGATTATGTTGGCGATTTTGTTGCTGAAAGAATTGCAAACGGAGATACAAATATGTCGTTTGTGAAATTCCCTTGGTATTGGAGCGATTATCATACAGTTGTAAATGAACATGCAGGTTTTGCAAATATTTTAGCTGCACATATCGCAAATGAATTAAACTTACCAGCACCAACACCTAGCGAATTGTCTTCTATTGCACCTTATGGCTCTTTAGGAAATGGTAGTTTTGAATCTTCTTTAATAGATGGGTTTGCGGATGGTTGGAGACCTTTTGCAACCTGGTCTTTTCCAGAATACGCAGCAGATAAAACAGATGCTTATGATGGGACAAGCTATTTAGTATGCCCTCCAACTTATGGTGTTATGCATGCAGCTCCTGCTAATGTTGGAGATGTATTTGATTTATCAGTATATGCAAGAACACAAAGTGGATCACGAGGAAGATTAAAATATGAATTTAGAAATCAAGGGCAAGAAGTGATAGAAGCAGGTAGTGTTGATGTTTTTGATTTAGATGCTGATTGGAAACAAATTATCTTAACAACAATACCAGCACCAGAAGGAACTTGGCATATTAATGTCATTTTAGAGGCATTAAATAGCTCTACAGTAGAATTTGATTTAGCAGAAATGCAATTAGCATCTAGCAATGGAAGACAAAAACTGATTAAGAAGAGTTTAGAGCAAGAATTAAAGTATACAATTTATCCAAACCCATCGGTTGATAGAGTGAAATTTTCAATAGATGGAATGGAGAATGAAATGCCAACTTATAAAGTTTACAATGTACAAGGAGTACAGCAACTAAATGGTAAAGGCACTGAAATTCAGATTCAAAACCTATCAAAAGGTGTGTATTTAATTAAAGTGGAAGGCTATGCAGCACCACTTAAATTTATCAAGAAGTAGTAATGAAATAACATCATTCTTGCTGTTGATTTATGTTAAATTAATAGCTGTTTATAAGACGAATATTTTATAGTATCAGTCACCTCAATTGGGTAAATTGAGGTGACTCTTTATTAATTCAAAAACATGAAAAAAAATCTCCTAATTTTATTAGCCTTGTGTTTTACAGTGGTAAATTTTACAGCCTTTGCACAAGAAGAAACAAACACTAAACTATCAATACAACTAGTACCGCATAATGAGGGAATGTTTCCAGATCGTTTATTACAAATCCATGCACAAATAGAGAACAAAACCTCTGAAGATGTAGATTTAAAAATACATTGGGTAATCACAGATGATGAAGGAACCCCTCTTAAATCGCTACAATTTCCTTATAAAGTAAAAGGAGACTCTATACTGTCTGCTTATTGCCCCATCTATCGTTTTAAGAAAGATGGGTTCTTTAGAGTAACAGCCAAATTTACATATCAAGGAGAAGAACAAGAACTGTATACGGTTGTTGGTACTCATCCGGAAAATATTAGTTCACCATTACGTAAACCAAAAGATTTTGATCAGTTTTGGGAAGATAATTTAAAGGAATTAGCGGCAGTAGCACCGAATTATAAACTGAAAAAAGTTAAAAGGGATAAGAGTGCAAAAACAAACCTTTTTGAGGTGGAAATGCAAAGTACGGATGGAATAACAGTAAGAGGTTGGTTAGAAGTACCAAAGAAAAAAGGCATTTATCCAACAATCTTAGAAGTACCTGGCTACACTGTGAGTCTAGAACCTCAAGATAAATATGATGACATGATTGTCTTCTCATTTAATGTGCGTGATCATGGTAATTCTGACAATACAGGTCCAAGGCATTATAAAATGTGGAACAGAGGTTTAGAAGATCAGAATAAATTTTATTACAAAGGAATTTACCTTGATTGTATTAGGGCAATGGATTTCTTAATGACTAGAGATGATGTTGATAAATCTAGAATTGCAATTGTTGGTGCTTCCCAAGGTGGCGGGTTGGCCATGATTACAACAGCTTTAGATAGTAGAATTTCTTTTTGTGTAGCTGGTATACCGTTTTTAACAGATTGGGAAAGATATTTTACAATTTCGCATTGGGAAGAAATTGACGAGTTCTTAGCCGCTCATCCATCAAAAAATTGGAACGATGTACTGGATGTGTTAAGCTATTTTGATTCAAAAAATTTAATGCACAAAATAAAGGTGCCTGTATCTATGTCAATTGGTTTACAAGATGATGTGTGCCCTCCTGCAACTAGTTTTTCTGCTTACAACCGTATCACATCGCCAAAAAAATATTTTATAGATCAAACACAGGGGCATTGGGTAACATATGAAAAGTGGGATAGCCAATTTGAAGAAATAAGAGCTTATTTTAAAATGAATAAAGTAAAATAATTATGAAAAATATAGTACTATCATTTTTTCTTTTATTGGTTTTCAATGCTGTAAATGCACAAGAGGTTATTCACCTTTGGGAAGGGCAAGAAAAACCTTTTTATAAAGAAAATGACTTAAAAGAATATGAGGAAGAAGCTTATGGAACAACTTGTGTTTTTGATATTACAGAGCCTACTCTAACGGTTTTTAAAGCTAAAGGAAAGAATACAGGCAAAGCAGTTGTAATCATTCCAGGAGGAGGATATGGCTTAGTAGCAATGTACCATGAAGGGTATGATTTAGCAAAAGCATTATCAAAAAGTGGAATTACTGCAGCAGTACTAAAATATAGATTGCCCAATCCAAAATCTTCTGATACACCTTGGCTAGTTCCTATTACAGATGCAAGAAGAAGCTTGAAACTAATGCGAGCAATTTCTAATAAATACGGTTTTAAGAAAGATAAAGTAGGAGTAATGGGCTTTTCTGCAGGCGGACACTTAGCAACTGTGGCAACGTTGTGGCCATCAGAAGATATTGAAGAAAGACCGAATTTTTCTGCGTTCATTTATGGTGTTACAGATTTGTCTGATGCGAATAAAGAATGGTTAGAAAATGATTTATACTACCGTAAAATGACGCCTGAAGAAATAGAACAAAATACTTTATTAAACTTTGTAAGTAAAGATACTCCACCTGCATTTTTAGTACATGCTTACGATGATGATATTTGTTTTATAAAGGAAACTACACTGTATACAGAGAAAATGCACAAAGTTGGAGCAGCAGTAGAAACCCATATTTTTCCTGTTGGAGGACATGGTTTTGGAGCTGGAAGAGAGGTTGATGGTACAAATCAATGGGTTGATTTATTTATCAATTGGACAAAACGACTAAAGTAACTTTTCTATTAATTGAATGTATTTAGGAGGAGTATAAAAATCGTCATTCATAAATTCCTTCTGAGTACATTCAATTACAAAATCACCCTTAAATTCTAATTTATAAGACTATTTTTCTTACCCATTTAAAACTTCCACTTCAAATGGAAAAAACTAAACTATACCTAATTGTAATTTTCTTTTTAGGATTAATTACTTCCCTTAATGCTCAAGATAAACCTCAAGTAGGTTTAGGTGGTATTCTTAGATTTACATATAACTATGCTACTTGGAAGCCTGAAGCCATGAAAAGGGGGGGAGACTTTGGTTACGATACATTTGCTTTAACACCAAAAGCGAAATACAAAGGGATTGGATTTAAAGCAGATTTTAGGTTTTATGCTTCCAATTTTGGAGGAATGATGTTAAGAAAGGGTTGGTTTGATTATCATTTTTCGGACAAAAACTCAATAGAATTGGGGTTAACACAAGTGCCTTTTGGTAACACACCTTTTAACTCCTCTAATTTCTTTTTTAGCCTAAATTGTTATGTAGGTTTAGAAGATGATTACGATATGGGAGTGAAGTTTATTCATAATGATGAACGTTACTATTATACTCTTGCATTTTTTAAGAATGCCGAAGAGTTAAAATTTGGTAACGACTCTGATATTTCAAATAGTAGGTATGCTTATGATGTAGCTTCTTTTAAAGAAACTAATAACCAAAAAGAAGTATATATGTATAGAAACAAAGAGATTAACCAATTCGCTGGCAGCATAGCACGTCATTTTACAAAAAGCCCTGTTAAAGAAACAATAGGTATTTCTGGAATTCTAGGAGGGTTATATAATCTAGATACGTATGCTATAGGTACTCATGTAGCGGGTGCTGTTTTTTATAATTTAGATTATAAGAAATGGAATATGAAGGCACAACTTTCTTATTATAAAAAAACGGTAAATGCACCTAAAGGAGAAAGAACAGATGTAATTGCAATGACAGCTTTTGGTGCTCCTTATTTAGTAGCGGCAGAGGCAAGTACATACACATTTGGTGTAAGTTATACTGTATCTGTAGTGTTAGGACCACTTACTTCCTTAAAGTTTTACAATGATTTTAGTATGGTAGACAAAGTAACTCAAGAGAAAGAATTTAAACTTCATGATTCTTACGAAAATGTTACGGGCTGTATGATTAAAGCAGGTGCAATTATTACTTACGTTGATGCCGCATTTGGTAAGAACCACCCTTGGTTAGGTCCTAATTACAATTACGGATTAGCAGAAGGAAATGGGGATGCGAATTGGAATTTTAGATTGAATATGAATATTGGTTATTATTTTTAATAGCTAATTAAGAGAGTTAATAGTAAAAAATAGTTTAACGATGTCTAAGTATATTCCTACGTTTGTTTATTCATCAGTAGTCTTTTTAAATAAAACATCTACCAAATCGTGAATAGTAAAATCAATATTTTCTAAATTCTTTTTAACAAGGTCTAACGAGCATTCTAATCTATTAGGCTCAATTAATTTTTGCTTATGCAATTCTATTAAACCTAAAGAGGTAGAAACATCACCTCTAATTTGATGTGACAAAATAGCTAAAGCTTCATTTACCTTGTTATTGTTTTTTTTAATGTCTTTTATATAAGAATAAGTCTCAGATTCATCATTGTATATATTGATGATCATGTCTTTCCCTACTTTCTTAATTTTATTAGCTCTAAAGATTGTCTTGTTAGGAAATGCCGAATAGGCAGAAAAAGGGATAATAATTTGCTGTCCCGTTTGATAAACTTCTTCTAGTTGATCAACTAAACCAAATTCTTCTAATTCAGGATATACTTCATGTATAATTTTACCATAATTCTTTACATCAAAGTTATCAAGTTTTTTACCTTGTTCATTGAGGTAACAAAAAATGAAAGTTTTATGCTTCAAGCGTTTGTATGCAGCCACTCCTAAAGTGAAGTCGTCGTACAAAGTTAGGAAATCTTGTTCCATTGTTTGAGAGTTAATTATTGAGTTAATGCTGATTGATAGCCTAAATATATCAAAAATTCACAAATAATTCTAAGATAGGTGATATTTTGTTGAATCTTATTTGAGATACTGATAAAGTAATTTGTGGCTAAATGTGAATTATGTTATGGAAATAATAATTTTTGATTTACTCTTCATGAAAATCTAAATGAAAGTCTGAAAACTTATTTATTCAAAAAAGATATTTGTAATAAAATATTAGATTAACATTTAATACTAATAATACAATTTGTTAAGTTTGTTACTTTCGTAGAAATACATCATTTTAATATAGAATTTGAAGTTTTTAAGACGAAGAAATCTTTATAAAACAAATCGTGATAAACTCGAATTGTACAAATTTTATAGCCAATAAAAGGTATTTATTTTGAGAGTAGAAATAGAAAATCCAAGAATCAAATGTTACACATGCATGCGACCTTCAAGTTCATGTATTTGTAAACACACCAATTCTGTACCAACAAATACTCGTTTTGTTATTCTTATGCACCCAATGGAGTATTATAAAGAAAAAAATGGAACGGGTCGTATGACTAAGCTGCAACTTGAAAATTCAGAAATTATAGTAGGAGTTGATTTTACTGACAATCAGCGAGTAAATGAAATACTGACTAATGAAGCAAGTTCATCTTTCTTACTTTATCCAGGAAAGGAAAATTTCAACTTATCTGTAAGAACTGGCTCAGAAATAAATTCTTTTTTAGGGAACAATCCACACATCTTCATTTTAGATGGTACATGGCCTTGTGCTCGTAAAATGCTTAAGCTAAGTAAGAACTTACAAACACTACAAAGAGTTAGCTTTGATAATGAAATCAAATCAAAATTTATTCTTAAACAACAGCCTGAATCTCTTTGTCTAAGTACTATTGAGTCTGTCTACACTGTATTAAATTTACTAAAGGAAGGTGAAGTAGAGGATTGTAATACAGAAGAATTTCTTAAGCCTTTTGAAAAAATGCTTGAATATCAAGTAGAATGTATTCTAAACCCTCACAATAATTCTTATCGCCCTAGTAAAAAAAATAAGATTGTTACTAAGGATATGTATAAAAAGAAAACTGAAAGGAACATTATTTTCGAGCAAAAGTTAGATGAAGATAAAAAATAAGAGATCAAGAACTCAATGGATTGTAGCTCACTTATAATCTATAAGCAAATACAATTTAAATTGGGTACTTGATTTTATATAATAAAATATCTCATTGAGTATGGACTATCTATTTCTTATCAATTGTTATCGTCTGGGGGTAATATAATACGGACTTTTGCAGAGCAATTTAAATTATTTATTAGTGAAAGTTGTTATTGTTTTTTATCAGTTATATAAAGAAGACTTCTATAATGTCATTTTAAGACAAAATTTCAAGCTATGAAGTGGACCAACTATATTATTGAGAATGAAAATTTTCAACTTTGATATGACTTTATAATAAAAAAATAAATGCTCCAAAAAATCGATTCTCAAAATTTAAATAACATGAAAATGAAAAGTTTACCCCAAGCTTCACTCGTAACAAGAATTATCTCCACTATTCTATTTTTACCTTATTTCTACATAGGTGTAAAAGAATTAATATCACCTGCAGGTATAGATATTACATTTGGCATACCCCTAACACATGATGAAGGACTTAGTTATTTGAGTGTTGTTGGTGCTCGTAACATAGTACTTAGCTCTATGGGAATATTTTTTGCAATCACAGGGCTTCGCTTCTCAATGATAACAGTATTCATTGCCATGGCAATAATGGCAGCAATGGATTGTTACCTTGTAACTTCAAATTCAAGTTTTTCAGGAATGGCAATAAAGCATTTTACCTTTGTAATATTTATGTTGGTAATGGCTGCTTGGACTAGGTATTCCGGAATGCGAAAAAACAATCAATAATTGATTAGACGGAAAGTAATCGCAAAAACTCATTGAGTTGTTTATGCTCTTCATTTTTTAATTATTCCGATCAATAAATGAAGGGTATTTTTTATACACATTTTTTTAATACAAACGGAAAACCCCATTAAGAAAGAAGAAACTTCAGTAGGGCACAATGTCAAATATTTTGATGTTAGATGCCCTTTTTTATAGTAGTGTAAGTATTTGTAATTTAATTATATTAGATAGGAATAATAAATAATCAAGAATTCAGATTATGTTTGAACAATTAACTGCTATTATTAAAAAAGACCCAAAGAATTGGGAGCATTTTCAAAATGCTTTTACTGAAATTGAAATTCCTGCTAGAGAAGTAGTATTGAATGATGGAGAAATTCCATCAAAAATATTTTTCATAAAAAAAGGTTGCTTACGTCAATGGTTCAATAAGGAAGGAAAGGACATCACCTTTCAGTTCTTTTTTGAAGGGCAGGGAGTTGCATCATTAGATAGTTTTGTGAATAATACACCAAGCATATTTTCAATTGAAAGTATTGAAGCATCAGTATTATACACCATCAATAAAAAAGATTTTGATGAAATACTCGCTATTCTTCCAGAGTTACAGGATTTATTTCAAAAACTGATTTTCCGAAGATTTGGGAATTACACTCAATTATTTCTTTCTAGAATTAAAGACAGTCCACAAGAACGGTATAATGATTTGCTGGAAAATTACCCAGAAATAATAACAAGAGTTCCTCAGCACTATATAGCTTCTTATCTAGGTATTACATCTGTGTCATTAAGTAGAATACGAAATAGGAGATAAATCATTTCTTATCAATTGTTATCGTTGATTTAGTATTGATTTCGGTCTTTTGTACTGTAATTTTTAAACAGTACCATAATGAAAGTAGTAATAGTATTTAATCACCCTTATGAGAAGAGTTATTGCAACGCGATATTAGAAGCAGTAACCGAAGGACTGAAAGAGGCTAATCATGAAGTAGACCTTATTCATTTAGATAATGATGAGTTTGACCCTGTAATGCGAGCAAAAGATTTAAAGGCCTTTGTTACAGGCTCAAGAAATCCAGAAGAATCGTATAAATTACTTGATCCACAAGTAAAAGATTATAAAAATAGATTAGAAAACGCCGAGCATTTAATTTTTATATTTCCAATTTGGTGGGAATTAATGCCTGCGTTGACTAAAGGATTTATCGATAAATTAATTTTCCCAGGAATTGCTTATGACTTTAACCCCAAAGGCAATAGAATGATGAAAAAGTTAAACCTTAGTGGTGTTACCATGATTACCACAATGAATACCCCGAAGCTTCTTTATCGTATTCTTTTTGGAAATGCAATTAAGAAGGCAATGCTACTAGGAACATTTTGGAAAATGGGTTACAAAAACCGTAAGTGGATAAACCTTAACATGGTAAAATCGGCATCTGATGAAAAGCGTAAAACATGGCTAGTAGATATTAAAAGAAAGTTTGCTAAGAAGAATTTATAATTACAAAAAAGTAAAGATTTATATGTACTCTGTAATCAATACTAATTTTTCTCATTATCAAAACATGGATATTTAAATGTCAAAAACTAACATTTAGTTTGGACTGAAATATTTAAAAAGGGTACTATCATTTTTGTAATGACAGTACCCTTTCTAACTATAGCGTTTTTTGTTATTTTAAATAACTTGGCACATTTACCATTGGAGTTCCAATATGTGCTAAATTATATAACCAACTCATTTTGTAATCCAAAGCTAACTTCCTGTGGTAAGGGTGAATAATATTCACAAAAGGAGTGTCAGGTTCAGAAATAAGTTCCATAAGTTTCCTTATCACTTGAATGTCGTCGGAGTCAAGATTCTCTTTTTGAGCTCCCGAGTGTGGACACAATTTATTCAATGCTTTTTCAGCATAAATTTTATGCTCCGGTAAAATAAGACTCATATAATCAGCAATAAATCCAAATTTTAAAGATTCTCTTAAGCTGGATTTGATGATGGAAATAATGTCTTGTTCTTTTTTAGATAATGCTCTCATGATAGTCAATGTAAAGTTATATGTTACCTGCAGTATTTGCACACAAAAAAATGATATTCATCATATTTAATTATGATATGCATTATATCGAAAAAATATTAAAAAAGCACGTTTTTTTAATTCAAAATTCATTATATGTGATATATTATTAATATATGTTTAAAATTTTAGCTATTTTAATACAAATAAATGAATGTAAATGCAATTTGATCTATGGATTATCATATACTTAATGGAGATAGTAGTTATATTTTATGGAAACAAAATAACTTTAGTGCAGAACCAATTATTTTTAGAGAAATGCTTGTTGAAGGAGATTGCAGGGGCAAATTGTTGTCAGATGCATTTTTTACGAGTAGAAGGCATTATTTCTCTTATAATTATACAATTTCTCCTGCAGAGTATGATAAACTGTCTACATCAGAATTACTGAAAATTACAGAGATAAAAGATGCTCATGAAGTGGTCTTATGGTTTGAATATGATCTTTTTTGTCAGATTAATATGATGTCAGTTTTAGCTTACATAGCCACTATTGAATCACTTACTGATAAAGTGTCAATAATTATTACATCTTCAAACAAAGGTTTAGGAGAATATTTACCAGAAGAGTATCAAAAACTTTACAACGATAGAATAGCTTTAGAAAGTAAAGATTTGAAGTATGCACTCCTCTTTTGGAAAAAGTATTTATCAGAAGATGTAAACGACCTTATTCCGTATATACATCAGCATACAAAACCCTTTATTTTTTTAGAAGCTGCTATGAGAGCACATTTAGAAAGGTTTCCGAGTGAGCGTTCTGGAATAAATAAATTAGAACGTAGGTTACTTAAATTTATAAATGAGTCGAACCTAACAAAGCATCAATTAGTTGGCGCAATGCTGAGAAGGCAAACTTGGGAAGGATACGGGGATATGCAGTACGAGAATATCATAAAATCTATTCAGCCTCTATTAATAAAAGAAAATGAAGAGGGAATATTTGAAATGACCTCTTTAGGAAGTGCCGTTTTTAGAGGAAAACAGAAATTTGACGATGCTTCTTTACATTATACTTACATTGGTGGTGCTAGACGTGGAGATTATTATTTTGATGAAGGAAAAAATTTGGTAGTCGAAAGGAAATAACGCACTTTTGTAATTAGATTTTTTATAGACAAAGGACATGAAACAATACCACGAATTACTTAAAAGAATATTAGACGAAGGCGCCGTAAAAGGAGATAGAACAGGTACAGGAACACGCTCTGTATTTGGACATCAAATGCGCTTTGATTTATCCGAAGGCTTTCCGGTTTTAACGACAAAAAAGCTTCATCTTCGTTCAATTATTCATGAATTACTGTGGTTTTTGAAAGGAGAGACAAACGTTGCTTACTTACAAGAAAATGGAGTGCGTATTTGGAACGAATGGGCAGACGAAAACGGAGAGTTAGGTCCTGTTTATGGTAAACAATGGCGTTCTTGGGAAGGAGCAGACGGACAAGCTGTAGATCAGATTGAGTGGTTAATTAATGAAATTAAGACAAACCCAAACTCAAGACGTCTAGTAATTTCGGCTTGGAATGTTGCAGAATTACCAAAAATGGCGTTAATGCCTTGTCATGCTTTATTTCAGTTTTATGTAGCAGACGGTAAATTATCTTGTCAGTTATACCAAAGAAGTGCAGATGTATTTTTAGGAGTACCATTTAATATAGCTTCTTATGCGTTGCTTACATTAATGATTGCACAAGTTTGCGATTTAGAACCAGGAGATTTTGTGCATACACTTGGTGACGCTCATTTATACAATAATCATTTAGACCAAGCAAGATTACAGCTTACTAGAGATTTTAGGAGCTTACCAAAAATGCAAATAAACCCTGATGTTAAAGATATTTTTAGCTTTACAGGTGAGGATTTTAAATTAACAGATTACGATCCACATCCACATATTAAAGCAGAAGTTTCTGTTTAAGTGCTTATTTGCAAGACAGATTATAATATTTCGAAGCCGAACTCAATTTAAACAGAGTTCGGCTTTTTTATTAATCAATATCTTCTGAAATTATATTAGTACAAAATGTATCAAACAATGGAGACATTACAAAGAGGAGATAGAGTAGCAGTAGTTGCAGGTTCTGGTAAAGTAAATATAGAAGCAGTTTTACAGGGTATAGAAGTTCTCCGTTCTTGGGGCTTAGTAGTTGATGATGATCAAGAATGGGCAGCAGAATGGGGTAATTTAGCAGGACACGACAGCAGAAGAATTAGTCGTTTACAAAAAGAACTTGATAACCCCGATATTAAAGCCATTTTTATGGCGAGAGGAGGATATGGGTTAACAAGAGTTATAGACCGTTTAGATTGGGCTAGATTTATAGATAATCCAAAATGGTTAATTGGCTTTTCTGATGTTACAGCACTTCATAATTGTTTAAATAACTTAGGTTATAAGTCGATCCATGCACCAATGGTTGCACAATTTGCACGGAAAGAGCTTTCTGAAAGTGTAGAACAGTTACGTAAATTATTATTTAAAGATGAAGTACCTATTTTACATGGTAAAGTAAATGAGTCTTTTAGTAATCAAGTGATAGAAGGTGAAATTGTTGGTGGTAATTTATGTATGATTGCTGACCAAATAGGAACGTATTCAGAACTAGAAATTGAAGGGAAAATATTACTTATAGAAGAAGTAGGAGAGAAGCCTTATCAGATAGACCGTATGATGACAAGGTTAAAAAGAAGTGGTGACCTTAAATATGTGAAAGCCATTATTATGGGACAGTTTTCTATGATTCCAGAAGAGGAGGCTCCTTTATTTCCACTATCAATTAAACAAATAATAAAAGAAAAGGTGAATGTACCTGTAATTACAAATGTTACATGTGGACACGAAGCTCCAAATACCCCAATAATTTTAGGTGGTATATATAAAATTGAGTGTAATAATACAGAAGCTGAAATTCAATACCTTCAATAACCAATCATTTTATTTCAATTCATTATAACCCCAAAATAACCTAACAATGAAGAAATATCTTTTACTATTTATCTTTATTACTACTGTTTTCACAAGACTAAATGCTAAAGAAGTTTATTTGAATGATTTAGAATCTGCTGGGAAAGTTACACTTACAGATGGGATCTATGAAACTAATCAATCTTTAACATTTGGAACAGACCGTCTTAATGTTGCTTCTGGAGAGGTTTTAATAATTTGTGGAGATTTAATTCTAGATAAGATGAGTGTACTTTCTAATGCAGGAAGTATTATTACTTCAGGAGATATTATATTGAAAGGGTTTACTATTGGTGGATTGAATAAGTTTGAAAACTCTGGAAATATAATAGTAGGAGGTGACTTTTTAGAATCAGACCCAGAGACGGTAACATCAAGAAAGATACATTCAGGGAATTTGATTGTACATGGTAACATTGATATTAACGGAATGGTAGCTTCTGGTAGAACATGGGCATCAAGCGTATCTAAGAGTAATGTGGGGCATCTGTCAATTTTATCAGATGGGCAAAGTGCTACAGACGTTGTTTATGTAAATCATATAATTCATCATTTTGAATATTTAAAAGCAAAAGGATGTTTAAGTGTTGATAATCAAAAAATAATACAAATTGAAAATGATTTAGAGAATATAGAGAGTAATACAGTTGATTTTGGAAGTCAAAGTAATTTATTAAAAAATCAACTTTACAATTTTAATTATTCATATGATCAGAAAACAGGCAACACAACTTTATCTTGGAAGCCTTCTAATTCTATTAAAGCGCAGATTACCAATTTTTATATAGAAACATCTTTAAATAAAATTAATTATGAGGAGGTGTATACCCAAAAAGGAAATAAACCTAGTAGTACAAGTACAGGTTTATTTATTTATGTTGATGCAAATACTCAATACAGCCAGAAGTATTACAAGTTGATTGCAGAAAGGAGTAATGGTACACAAGATATTATGTATTTAAAGGGCCCCTCTGAACCACGGTTGGCATATATAAAACGATTGTTTGCAGGCCATGAAGTAACAAAAAAGAAACTACAAAATACAACGGGTCAAGATTTTGATGTATATACTATTTTTGAGGCACCTTCAGTATTTGCTGGAAATATTACTATTAAACCAATACATTCAATCACATCATTTAATATTTATAATAATGAATTGATTATTATTTGTGGTAGTTTAAAAGGCCTTGATTCATCTTTTAAAATTGATATAAAACCATTAGGAGGACTTATTGTTACCGAAAATTTAAAAATGGAAAAAGAGAGTGGCGTCCCTCCATACTATCATAAAAATAACGGTATAATTCTCGTAGGTCAAGATTATGAAGATCAGTTTTCTGGAAATATACCAAGTGGTTACTCTTTAAGTAGTGGAGGTGCTTTAGTTACAGGTGGTACTTTTATAAATGCAAAAGGTTCTTTTATGAATAAAGAAGGAGTATTTGCGGAAACTTACACTGCTAGATCAGGTAAAAGTGAATTTCTACCTATTAAATCATTGAGTGAAGTATTTAAACAAAATTTATACCCTGTAAAAACAACATTACTATTTAATTGTATAGATATGTTTAATCATACAGTTCCACGAGGTAATGTATGTAGTAATGGATTATCAAAAATAACGTCAATCTTAAAATTAAATAGAACAACAAATAGTTTTACGTTAGATATGCTAACTCAGGTGATTCCGCAATACAATCATCAAGGTAAATTATATCAGAAAATAGGAGGGTTTAGATGGGGGTCAGTAAGTTCATCCTCTCATGAAATTCTTAAAATAAGGAAAGGTGAGACTTTAATGGTTTGTGGAGATTTGTATGTTACAGGTAATAGCGAAGTTATTAATGAAGGAAATTTATTAGTTTCAGGTAGTATTATTTTAGAAGACTTAAATGTTTACGGTGGCCGTCAGATTATAACTTTAATGAACTCCGGATTTATTGGTGTTGGAGGAGACTTTAAAGGGTATGAAGAGATGGTTCCAACAATTATTGGACATCCATCTGCATTAGAAGGTAAAGTAGCAATATTAGGTAAAGCATATACACATGATTTACAGAATGGTAGTTATGCATGGAAAGAAAAACAACTTTACTCTTTTCAGTTTAAATCAAAGATACCTTTAACTAGAAGGGATTATGCTAATAACTATAACCGTATTGATAGTATTGCAATAGCAATAGAAAGCTACTTTTTAAATAAAAAGAAATTCCCGAAGGTATTTAAAAATACTTCTCAACCAAATTGTAGAGATAGTGATTTAAGGAAACTAGATGCTGATATTATTAAAACTACAGGCATATTGAAGACTGCATTATCTGCTCAAATTATTAAATCAGATAAATCTGTAGATATTGATATTACTATCAAGGAACGTGAATTTGGAGATACATATGTTTTAAAAAGAATAATAGCTACAAATAAAAGTGATGCTCAAACATATGTTATAGAGGATATTAAAACGATCATTAAAAGTCAGCTTAAAAAAAATGGAGATACTTATACTTTAACATTTAAAGATGATAGAGTAAGTAAAAAGGTTAAACCTGGAACTTTTATTCAATATAAATTAGTTGCTATTCAAGATGTTCCTTTATCAGATGAACCCTCTACTAGTGTAATAAATTTAAGGTCAGAAGTTACTTCTAATTGGATTGATGATGTGACAAATTTGCCTATAACACTTTCTACTTTTACAGCAACAATAGATGATGGTTATGTTGATCTTGATTGGATTGACGAGCAAGAAGTAAATACATCTCACTTTATAATTCAACGTTCAGTTGATGGTAAGAATTATTCAACAATTTCAGAGGAAATTCAAGCAGCGGGTAATTCTAATAAAGAAGAAGTATATGCCTTTACTGATGAAAATGTCCCAAATGAATCTATGATTTATTATAAGCTAGTAGAATTTGATTTTGATGGTAAATCAGAAGAATGGGTTAGGATAGTTCATCAGGAAGGTAATAGTGCATACAATGTGAATATTTTCCCGATTCCTGCAGATACAAAACTAAATGTAGAGGTACAGAATCTGAATGAAGAAGATGGGGAAATGACCGTTCGTCTTATTCATGCTACGGATGGTTTACAATATGTATTAGAGGGAAAGGAAGATTTTGATAATATGGAATTTAATGTGTCATCAGTACCTCCGGGAGTCTATATTATAGAGGTTTTTGCAGGTAATAAAATGATTCATAATCAGAAAATAATTATTAGATAAAATAGTTAGTAAAGGGAAAATAGTCCTTGTATTTACTCGGACTATTTTTTTATGGGTAATTTTTATCAATCTTTGCCAAGATCAATCAAATTAGAAAAAGATGAAATTAATATATGTAATGGACCCTCAGTGTGGGTGGTGCTACGGAAATAGCAAGAATATTCAAAAAGTATATGATGCATACAAAGGTGAAATAGACTTTGAAATTTTAGTAGGCGGAATGTGGATTGGTGATCAAGCGCCTAAAGGTGGTGAAGAAACAAACCATTTTATGAAACAGCATTCGCCAGTTATGGAAGAGAAAACAGGAGCACTTGTTAGTACTGAGTTTTATGAATTATCAAAAGATGAAACGTATACTTTTTCTAGTTTTGAACCAGCACTAGCGATTACTTGGGTGAAAAAGAATGCTCCAGAAAAGCTGTTAGATTTTATATCAGAATTACAAAGAGCACAGTTTTATTTTGGTCAGCGTTTTGATGATTTTAAAACATATTTAACTGTTTTGCAAAATTTAGAAATAGATACAAAAACATTTATGGATGGTTGGGGCTCGGATGAAGATCAAAGTGATACAATTGCAGAAATAAATCAGGCAAGGCATTTAGCAAATGGTTTTCCTTCTTTATTAATAGATAAGGGCAATGGTGAAGCAGAAGAGTTGGCTGCAGGGTATTTTGATGGTGATCTAATGGTAGATAAAATTTACGGTTTTACTGTATGATATGGACAGGTAAAAAAGTAATGCTAACAGGAGGGAGTTCAGGTATCGGGTTAGAACTTTTAAAACAGTTAACTGACCTTGGAGCTGAAGTAGTTTTTTGTGGAAAAGAAGCTGATAAAGTTGAAAAAGTGATTCAGCAAACATCTGCAAAAGGCATTACTGTAGATTTAAGTACGGAAGATGGGATCCTTACCTATTTTAATTATGCTATTGAGAAACTCTCAACTGTAGATTTATTAATAAACAATGCTGGTTTTGTTATTGTTGCGGGTATTGAAGAATTAAAACGTACTGACTTTGAATTAATGTATGCTGTGAATGTTATTGCACCTGCACGTTTGGTTCAGCTATGTTTGCCGTATTTTAAATCACAAACTTATGGAGACATCGTTAATATAGGAGCTACAGGCGGAAGTTATGGTTTTGAGAATGGTGCAGCTTATGCATCTAGTAAAGCAGCATTATTAAATTTATCACAGACATTAGTAAAAGAATTAAGAAAAGATAATATTAGAGTTTATCATGTAGACCCTAGTTGGACTACAGGTACTTTTAATAATAATCTAGGTGGTGAAATACCATTGGATGAAAATAAATTAACTGCAGAGGATATCGCAGAGGTAATTATTTCAAATTTATCTTTAAAAAGAAGAGCTTTTGTACCTCAATTAAGTGTTTGGGCAACAAATCCGTAATACATTAAAATTAAGGTGCTCTTTTTTTAAAAAAATAGTATTCTGTACGAAAAAGCATTTAGCAACCGGTTGTTAAGTGCTTTTTTTATTTATTCTATTTTTTTGGTAGAAAATACTGATAATAGTCATTCATCTTTTTATCAAAAAAAAAGCTCATTTGTTAAATGTAACACTTCTTTTTATCATAAAATTAAGATTTAATGAAACCGTTTGCTTTAATAAATTTAACTTAAAATCGGCTATCTATTGCGTAGTGTTGTGTGTTATAAAAATATGTTTAATTATTTCTGTTAAATACTTCTTCTTTTTTTACAAAAAATTAATGTGTAAAATTAACGCATAAGTGTTAACATTGCACTTGTAATATAAGCAGTTATAGTATTGTATTTTTTTAAGTTTAAAATTTCGCAAGTTTAAATAAACAATAGCAGTATTGAAATGAATTTAGATCCTTTAAATATATAGGGGTCTAGACTAATACCTAATTTATTATCATTATTTATTATGAAAAGAAATCTACTTCAGACAAACAAATGGTTTGTTTGTGCATGGATCTTTATACTCTCTACTTTGATGAGTAACATTGTTTCCGCACAAGAAAAAACCATCAAAGGAACTATTGTTGATGAAAATGGCTCACCATTACCAGGAGTTGCAGTAGTTGTAAAAGGAACCACACAAGGTACTACTTCAGATTTTGATGGTCATTATAAATTGACTATTGATAATCAAGCTTCTATTTTGATGTATAGTTATATTGGTTATCAAAAGAAAGAGGTGACGCTTACAACAGAAACAACCATTGATATTAACATGGAAGTTGATGCAGAACAATTAGAAGAAGTTCTGGTAATTGGTTACGGTAGTGTAAACAAAAAAGATGCTACAGGTTCTGTAGAAGCCGTTACTGCAGATGGATTTAACCAAGGTGCAATTACATCACCTCAAGGTTTATTACAAGGTAAAGTAGCGGGTGTTCAGATTACTAACTCAGGTGGTGCTCCAGGTGCTGGATCTACAATTCGTATTCGTGGTGGATCGTCTTTATCTGCATCGAATGACCCATTGATTGTAATTGATGGTGTCCCTGTTGATTCAGAAGGTGTTGCAGGTATGCGTAACCCTTTAAATGCCATTAACCCGAACGATATTGAGAGCATGACTGTATTGAAAGATGCTTCTGCTACAGCAATTTATGGTTCACGTGCATCAAATGGTGTATTAATTATTACAACGAAAAAAGGAGAAAATAGTAGCTCAAAATTGAGTGTTAATTATTCTGGTTCTGTATCTGTTAATACGCCAAACGAACAAGTAGATGTTTTAACGGCAGATCAGTATAGAGATTTAATGAGTGGCAGACCTGGTGAACATTTATTAGGTGATGCAAATACAGATTGGCAACAAGAGGTATTAAGAACAACGGTAAGTACAGATCAGAATGTGGGTGTTTCTGGTAACATTAAAGGGGTTTTACCATTTAGAGCAACTGTTGGTTACAACTTGGATAATGGTACTATGCAAACATCTCAGATGGAACGTACTACTGTAAATCTTAATTTATCACCTACATTTTTAGACGATCATTTAAAAGTAAATGCATCTATAAAAGGTATGTTTGTAGATAACCAATTTGCAAATACTGGAGCAATGGGTTCTGCTGTTATATACGATCCAACACAACCTGTAAAGAGTAACGACCCTGCTTATGCTCCTTATGGTGGCTACCATACATGGTTACAAAATGGTGCTCCGTCTGTAAATGCACCTTCTAACCCAATGGCAATGTTAGAACAAGAAAGTAATAAAGCTAAGGTGAATAGAAGTATTGGTAACATGCAATTAGATTACAAAATTCATGGATTTGAAGATTTGAGTGTAAAAGTAAATGCAGGTTATGATTACTCATCTTCTAATGGAGGTATCTATGCAGGAGAAGAAACACCTTGGAATATTAATAACGGAGCAACTGGTGGTTTTGTAAGTGATTATACAGAAAATAAACGTAATGAATTATTAGATGTTTATTTACAATACAATAAAGAAATAGGTAAATCTAGGTTCGATGTTATGGGCGGTTATTCTTGGCAGCACTTCTATTCTGAAGGTACAAGTAATGAAAATAACGTTCAAGGTAATGTTGAAAATCCTAAAGAGAATATCTGGGCAACTGAATATTATTTAGTATCGTTCTTTGGTAGATTTAATTACACATTTAATGATAAGTATATGGCTACAGTTACTGTACGTCAAGATGGTACTTCTCGTTTCTCTCCTGATAACAGATGGGGTACATTCCCTTCTTTAGCTTTAGCTTGGAAAATTAATGAAGAACCTTGGATGCAAGGTTTTGATAAATTATCTAACCTTAAATTAAGAGCAGGTGTTGGTATTACAGGACAACAGAATATTGGTGGGGGAGATTACCCATACATGGCAAGATATACCTATGGTGATGCACAATCTCAATATTCTTACTACGATCCAAACACAGGTCAGATCATTTATGTTCCTACAATTCGTCCTGAAGGATACGATGAGAATATTAAATGGGAAGAAACAGTTACTTATAACGTCGGTTTAGATTATGGTTTCTTTAATGATAGGGTTACAGGTGCAGTTGAAGGATATTATAGAGTAACGAACGACTTATTAAATATGGTTCCAGTTCCTGCAGGATCTAACCTTACAAACATGTTACTTACTAACGTAGGTTCTATGGAAAATAAGGGTATTGAATTGTCTGTAAATACTAAGATCATTCAAAAGAAAGATTTCCATTGGGATTTTGGTGTGAACTTTACTTATAACGATTCAAAAATTACGAAACTAACAATGGTAGACGATCCTAACTATGAAGGTGTGAAAGTTGGTGGTATCTCTGGTGGTACAGGCGAAACAATCCAAATTCATAAAGAAGGATATGCTCCATACTCATTCTTAGTTTATGAGCAAATTTATGACGAAGCTGGAAAACCAATTGAAGGGGCTTATGTAGATAGAAATGGTGACGGTGTAATTGACGAAAAAGATATGTACATCGCTGGTGACCCTATGGCAAATGTATATTTAGGTTTTACTACAAGAGTATCGTATAAAAACTGGGAATTTAGTATGGCTGGTCGTGCTAGCTTTGGCGGACAAGTATATAATAATGTAGACTCAAACAATGCATATTATAACAACTTGTATTCATCAGCCAACGGAAATACAAACAACGTAACTTCTGATATTTACAATACAGGTTTCCAAAATGCCCAGTTAAAATCAGATTACTATGTTCAGGATGCTAACTTCTTTAGAATAGACAACATTATGGTAGGTTATAACTTCAATAACTTAAATGATGGAAAGATGTCGGCAAGAGTTTTTGGTACAGTAAACAACCCTTGTGTATTTTCTAATTACAAAGGAGTAGATCCGGAAATTCAAGGAGGTATTGATAACAATATGTATCCTCGTCCTACAACATTTATGTTAGGTGTAAATGTGAACTTCTAAAACATAGCAACAATGAATATTAAAAATATAAAAACATCTATTTGGGTAGCTATATTAGTTTTAGCTACTTCACTTACCTCTTGTGTTCACCAACTAGACACCGTTCCAGTTGATCCAAGAGAGAAAACGAAAGACAATACATATACTGATCTTGCAAGTTACCAACAAGGTTTATCAAAACTGTATGCAGGTTATGCAACAACAGGTCAGCAAGGCCCAGCAGGTGACGGTGATTTAGGTGGTATTGATGAAGGTGCATCTCAATATTTAAGAAGACTTTGGGAAGCACAAGAATTACCTACAGATGAAGCAATTAATGGATGGACAGATCCTGGTCAACCATCAATGAGTTTCATGAACTGGGTGTCAACCAATACGTTAATTGAAGCACTTTATAACCGTGTAATTTATCAAGTAACGCTTTGTAACCAGTATTTAAGAGATACGAATGATGCTCCTTTTGAAGAAGTGAAAGCGTATAGAGCTCAGGCTAGGTTCTTAAGAGCATTCTCTTATTGGCATGCACTTGATTTATTCGGTAATATCGTACCTTTTGTTACAGAAAATGATAAAGTTGGATCTGATTTACCTAATCCTGCTGGTGAACTAGGCGGTACTGAATTGTTTGATTATATAGAAGCAGAGCTTTTAGCAATTATTGAAACTTCTGGAGAAGAGCAATTAGTTGATGCAAATGCGGGCCTTGTAGGACAAGCAAATAAGGGTGCAGCTTATATGTTACTTGCTAAATTGTATTTAAATGCTGGAGTATATATCAACCAAGATAAATTAACTGAAGCTAAAAAATATACAGATTTAGTAATCGCTAATTATTCTTTAATAGAAAATGCAACAAAAGATTACACTGCTTACGAAACACTCTTCTTAGCAGATAATTACTTACAACATAATGAGATCATTTTTGCAATAAATTTTGATGGAAATTATACACAAACATATGGTGGTACAACTTACTTAGTTTGTGCTTCTGTTGGTGGAGAAATGGATGCTGCCAAGTTTGGTATTGGTGGCGGATGGGGTGGTAACCGCTCTATGCCTTCATTGTACGAACAATTTGAAGATGGAAATGAGAAGCAGATAGACCCTAGAGGAATGTTCTTTAAAGGGAATAAAAGAGAGGTGACGGATTATAGAGAATTTACTGAAGGATATGGAATTGAGAAATTCAAAAACATGAAATCAGATGGTTCTGGAGCTACACGTTTAGACTTTGTAGATACAAACTTCCCAGTATTCCGTTTGGCTGATGCTTTACTAATGCAAACAGAAATTGAATTAAGATTGTCTGGTGCTGCATCAAATTTAAATGTAAAGAAGCTTTGGGATAGAGTTGGAAGAACAGGTGCAGTTCCTCAAATTACAGAAGAGTTTTTATTGGCCGAAAGAGCGAGAGAATTGTATTGGGAAGGGCACAGGCGTACAGATTTAAGACGTTTTGGTCAATATACAAATGGTACTTATGTAGCACCGTGGTCTTATAAAGGTGGTGTTGTAGATGGTAAAGATGTTGACTCTAGATACGAATTATACCCATTGCCAGCATCTGATGTGGGAGCAAATCCAAACCTTAAACAAAACCCTAATTATTAGTAATTTAACTTCAGAGTTATACTATAGTTTAATTTTGAAGTTGTAATACGATTAAAATTTTATAATTATGAGATTTAATAATCTATATATCAATATATTAAGTTTTACTTTTTTGATTTTAGTGTCTTGTCAAACACAAGAGAAAACAGTATATCATCCAAGTAATTCTATTTCACCAATTTTAGAAGATCCAATCACTAAAACGGAGTATATATTTACTGAAGATAATCTTCCAGAAGATTGGGAAACGGTATCTTGGTCTGAAGCAAATTTAGGAGTTACAGCTGCAACACAATATGCAGTTCAAGTAGCTTTGCAAGGAGATAGTACAAACGTTGCAACAATTTTAGAAACTACTAATTTAACTGCGAATATTACGAATGAGGAGATAAATAAAGCATTAAATGAATTAGAGGTCTCACCAGGTAATATTACCGATTTTGATATTCGAGTTAAAGCTTTTGCAGGGAAGTTAGAAACCCCTGTAGAAGGTATTCAGGCTTTACCATCAAATCATTTTGGTTTTGCAGCAGCTGTATTTGCTCAGGCTACTGAAGTATTCTTAGTAGGATCATTTAGTGGTTGGAATCCTGAATCGACAGAATTTGCTTTAGAAAAAACATCAGATATTAAGTTTACTGGTGTACACTATATCGAAAAAGATGGTGAAAATAATGCAGTATTTAAAGTACTAGAATTTTTAGGAGATTGGGGTTCTGAGTGGAATTATACTGCTTTTGAAGGTAGACATTCATCAAACATTCAAAAAGATGCAGGAGAGAGTACAAATATTGTATTAAATGATGAAGCACGAAATTATCATTTTGAAATTGATGCTACTGACCCTGAAAAGAAAACGCTTCAAGTAAGAAAGTACGGTATCTTTAAAGTAGGTTCTGAAAACGGTTGGAATAATGCAGGTGAGACAATTATGGAATTTATACCAACTGCTGAAGATGAAAATGTATTAGTTTATACTGGGCCATTAAAATCTGGTGAAGAATTTAAATTCGTAAATGTTTTAGGTTCTTGGGATTATGGAAACTATGGTTTTAGTGAAATCTCATCAGCCGCAAGTGTAATTAAGTTAGAAGAAAAAGGCGGAAACTTTAATTATACTGGAGCAGATTTAGCAACAGCTACATTTACTTTAAACATAGAAACAAAGACATTGTCAGTAGAATAAGCCCTTTTGATCAATGAAATAAATAAGCAGCTCTAGAAATAGGGCTGCTTTTTTGTGTAATAAACATAATGTAGAGATATCAATTTGGAAAAATATTCTCATCAGCCGATATTCATCATTCTAAAAGATATAACATGATAGAGATTATAAGAGCCACAACAGACCAACAATTTTTAATAATTGAACAACTAGCCGAAAAAATTTGGAAAGCACATTACACACCAATCATTGGAGCAGAACAAGTAGCTTACATGCTTGAGAAGTTTCAATCTTTTACAGCTATGAAGCTGCAAGTACAAGATGGATTAGAATACTATGAACTCAAGTATAACAACGTGTGTGTTGGTTATATTGGTTTTAAAAATGAAGAAGAAAATTTATTCTTAAGTAAAGTGTATGTTGATGCTGATTATAGAGGAAAAAGTATAGGTAAAAAAGCAATACAATTTGTAGAGGAACAAGCAAGACATAGAAATAAAAAAGGAGTACGACTTACCGTAAATAAATACAACGAGAATTCTATAGCGGTTTATAAAAAGATGAATTTTAAAGTAATTGATGATGTTGTTGCTGATATAGGTAAGGGCTATGTAATGGACGATTATATTTTGGTAAAGAGTGTCTAAATTACAAGTGAATGAGGTAAGTTTATAGCTTGATAATTATCATTAAAAAAAGGTGACAAAAATAGGTTTTAAGCTAATAAACACTACTTTTGTGATAACAAAAATAAACTTTGTTTAACGTAAAAAATTAATTCAATGTCATTAGTTAATAAGGCAGCACCATTGTTCACTGCAGGTGCAGTAATCAACGGAGAAGAGATAGTAGAAAGCTTTTCTTTAGAGCAATTTATTGGTAAGAAAGAAGTAGTACTTTTCTTCTATCCAAAAGATTTTACTTTCGTATGTCCAACTGAAATCTTGGCATTTCAAGAAAAATTACCTGAATTCGAAAAAAGAGGAGTTCAAGTAATTGGTGTTTCTACAGATACAGAAGAAACACACTTAGCTTGGTTAATGACACCAAAGAAAGAAGGTGGTATTGAAGGTGTAACTTATCCTTTAGTAGCTGACGCTTCTAAAACTATTGCAATGAACTACGGTGTATTAGGTGGTGAATATACTTTTGACGAAGACAACGGTCAGTGGTCTTTCGAAGGTGCTCCAATTGCACTTCGTGGTACATTCTTAATCGACAAAGCTGGTAACGTTAGACATCAAGTAGTTAACGATTTTCCACTAGGTCGTAACATCGAAGATACATTACGTATGGTAGATGCTCTTCAATTCACTGAAAAGCACGGTGAAGTTTGTCCTGCAAACTGGGAAGAAGGTAAAGATGCAATGAAAGCCACTCGTGATGGTGTTGCAGATTACTTGTCTAATCACTAAGAATATAAAAGAGAGTTCTACTCTATTTAGCCTCAATCGTAAGATTGAGGCTTTTTTTATGCTTGTTGATATAAGGATTTAATATAATTATACGTTAAGTAAAAAAACATTAATATCTAATGTATATTTGCGGCAAGTAAAACAACTAACAATGTTATGAGAAAGTCATTAGTATTAACGATTGCGGCTTGTCTATTGACAACACTTGCAATTGCTCAAGATTACTACGTACTGCATTTAACTGGAGACATAAAAGAAACTTCTTCACAAAGGAACTTAATAGTAGGTGATGTGATTTCCCCACAAACAGAACTTACATTTTTTTCAGCAAATGCAAAGGCACTAGTAGTAAGTGCAGAAAAAGGGAGAATGTTATTAGATGGCTCTAAAGCTAAAGATAACAGACGAGGGGAGTTTATTGCATTACTCGAAAATGTAATTATGCCTGTTGCTTCTAACAAAAATTTAAGCAGCAGACGTATAGGCGTTATCGAAAATAAAGATGTAAAAGATATCGGAGAATTCTTCGGCTCGAATATGAGAGCTGTTTTAGGAGATACCTTTACACTTCATTTAGATAAAGAAGCTTTTAAAAAGAAAGGAGGTTTTAGTTATATCTATCAATATAGTATTGATGGTACATCAAAAATCAACAAGGTATTAAAAGTGTATGATGGGGAGATGATGCTTGATAAAAAAGCATTGTATCTAATTGAAGATTACAAAGTACCAGAAAATGGATCTGAAGTAGAGTTTTATTCTACCAACGTAATCTCAAAACAATCTAACTTATTGGCTAAAGTAAATATCTGTTACGTGAATGATAAAAATTTATGGAAAGAGATGGATACGCTAATCAAGGCTTTAAATATTCAGGGAAAAGATCAAGAGATTATTCAAGTAGCTTCTGATTATATTAACGAACAATATGGTGAAACTTTTCCAGGTGAGCTAGAAAAATGGTTAATAAAGAAAGGTTTTATACCAGCTTCTCAAGAATTGAAATAATAATCAAAAGTTTATCTTTCAAAAAAAATCGGTTCATCTATTATGTTAGATGAACCGATTTTTTTTAAAATGAAAAAGGTACACAAAAAATTCGCATACCTTTAACCTTAACCAATAAACAACACATAAAATAAACACATGCTAAAAGCTATGAAGGATTTTCACCTTTTCATCTTAAACCGAAGTTTTTCGACATAGCTTTTCTGTATTTGAATTACAAATTTAGTGTATATTTCAAAAATTTGAAATCTTTTTAAAGTTATTAATTAAGAATTTCAATAATTGTAATAAATTTGGGTAAATAATGAAGTGTATTTAATAAAATGGCCGAACTTATGGAAAAAATACCTGAGATTGATCACGTCGATATAAAAATTTTGTCCGAATTATTGAAAGATGCGAAAACTCCGTACACGGAAATCGCTGAAAGAATATTTGTTTCGGGCGGAACGGTTCATGTTAGAATGAAAAAAATGGAGAAAATGGGGATCGTAAAAGGTTCAACATTAGATCTCGATTTTTCAAAATTAGGATATGATATTACATCGTTCTTAGGCATCTATTTAGAAAAGAGTAGTCTGTATGAAGAAGTATGTACTGAGCTTGAAAAAATTCCTGAAATTCTGAATTTACATTATACAACTGGAGATTGGAGTATATTCGTAAGAATTGCTTGTAGAGATACAAATCACCTTCGCCAAGTATTACATGATAAAATACAGAGTATATCTGGTATCTCAAGAACAGAAACATTTATCTCTTTAGAAGAGAAGTTCAATAGACCACTAGCTTTTGATGAATCTGAAATGACAGGCACAGACGAAGAAATCTAAATTGATCAAAGAATGTATATAAAGACTTAAAGTCAACTATATAAAAAACGAAGCATATTTTTTATGCTTCGTTTTTTTTATGCCTTTATCTTTTTGATACTTTATATGATTTTATTTTTCCTTCTGAAAGAACCGAAACAATGTAAATTCCAGCGGGTCCATCAATCAAAATATTAGCAGTTCCAAATGCCTTAATATTTTTTATTAATTTATTATCAATTGAGGTTACCCTTATAGTTACTTCTTTTGAGTAGTGTGTTAAATCAATGGTAATTTCATCCAAGAAAGGGTTAGGGAAGATAAGAATTTCATTATCTACTTCATTTTGGTTGTTGATAGAAGTAACAACACTCCAATCAGCATATAGGGTAATATCACCTACAGTAGACCAAATTTCGGTATACCACAGAACGTTTTCACCAGGACCATTTTTCCACCCATTAAAATAAAAACCATCTTTTTCTAGTCGTTCTAATTTAAAACCTTCAGTGTTACTTTCGTAAGTAGTAGGGTTGGGATTGTCAGCACCTTTAGTATCTTTATAAGTAATGGTATATTGTGTTGTTTGACCTGTATGTCTCCATTTAACATATAAAGATAAATTCCCCGTTGTGCCTGTAGCAATTGTGCCGTTAAATGCTTGGGTATATGCAGGGTCTTTAAACCATCCATCAAATGCATATTGATCTCTTGTAGGGTTAGCCAATGTTATTTGATCTTCAATCGTATATCTAAAAACATTCGTGTTTACAACATTTGTAATGTCTTTGTTATTATTGTCTTTACCATAATAATAATTAATTGTGTAGTCAATAGGGGTCCATACAGCAGTTAAATTAATAGTTTCACCTTCACTATAACCAACTCTATCTTTTCTAAGTGAATTAGGGCTAGTTACCCAACCATAAAAATCATAACCTGTTTTGGAAAGATCGTGTAATTGAACGAACGCACCGTAAGAAACCTTTGTCTTGTTGGTATTAGTAACATTAAATTTATCAGTATAAACAATGCTATGTTGTGCTGTGAAATTTTGATCTGACTTACTTGCTGTTATTCCAGTATAAGTGTAATTAGATGGGGTGAATGTACAAGTACTATTTGAAGGAGTAATCACTACATCATCACCTTTTGCTACTTCAATTTTAAAAGTAGTATGAGATTTTACTGAAAGTGGTGTTTGAGCTATTCCATTAATACTATAGGCAAGTGAGGCATCTTCTCCAATTGTTTGGCCTTCAATTCTTGCTCCAATAAATACCAATCGTTGATAATATTGTGTTGCTACATCAGTTACTACTGCTCCTCCTAGATGGTAATTATTACTGTTATCTTCCCATTTGTATTCATATAATGGGTTAGAAGAACTTCTAGAAGGTAAAGTGAAAGAAGTTATCTTATTATGTCTAAATGCATTTTCACTAATGTTAGTGATTGAATTAGGTAGATTGACCTCTAGAAGTTCATTATACATAAAAGTAGCTAAACCAATCTCTTCTAAAGTAGTAGGCAAATCAATTGTTTTGATATCTTTGCCACTAAAAACGCCTAAAGCAATTTCTTTAACTGTTTGGCCATCAAGTGTACTTGGTAGTACAATGTCTTTGTTTTTTAGGTCGTAACTGATAGATGTGATAGAGTTATTTGTAACAACAACATCACTGTCGGTTAAGGTATATTTTATATAAAAATCTTGTCTGTATAAATTGGTCTGAAGATTAGTAAGCGTGTAATTTGCTGATGGTAGAAAAGTAATACCACTTTTTGAAGCATTAATAGTTAGACTACTTCCTTTAGCTACTTCTATTTCATAATTACTATTGCGATTTAGCGTTAGTGTTTGTGAAACAGCACCAGTTACCGTTAATGTAACGGCATCTGCTCCACGTACTTCTCCTGAAACTCTCACTCCATTAAAAGTTGGCTGAGCATTATATGCTTTTGTAAAATTAGAAACGCTTTGTCCATTTGTGAAACTATTTGGAGTTGATGAATCATCCACCCAGTTGTATGTATATAAAGCCCCTGGAGAAGGTAAATTGAAAGAAGCAAGTGATGAATTACCATCAAAAGCATAACTATCTATATAAGTGACCCTTGCTGGAATTGAAATAGAAGATAACGAATTATCTTGGAACGCACCATATCCAAGTCGCTGTAAAGTATTCGGTAAAGTAACGGCAGTTAACCCTATATTTTTGAATACCCTATCACCGATTCTTTTTACAATTTGATTGTCTAATCTGTCTGGGATGACAATGTTAGTGTTTGTTGTTGTGTTATAACTAATAGAAGTTATTGTTCCAGATGAATCAACTACAACGTCTGTATCTGTAAGTGTGTATTGTTGTGCGGAAACTACTGATGCCGTAATTAAGAAAATGAAAATTACGAATGAGTTTTTGAGTAATGTAAAGTAAGAATGGGTCATAATAATTCTGTGATTTTAATAATAGTATGCTGACAAGTTGATTATCTATAATATCAATATTGACAACATCTATTAACATCATTTAGTTGATTTTGAGATGTATATCACAAAAAAAATCATTCATTCAAAGGGAAAGTCCAATTGAATGAATGATTTGATATCTTCTGACGGTTTTTAACTTAAACGCCTACGTTCCATTCTCTCATCATCTTTTTGATGCAATTTTTAATAGGATCATTACTTTCAGCATTGTTCATAACAATACCAATCATTGGTAAGAAATTATCATCATAGTTCATTGTCCATACTGGTCGGCCATAACAAGCATTAGGGCAAATTAACCATAGGAAATCTGGTTTTTGATGATCTCTTCTTTCACCTATTACACGAACACAAGTATAGTATTTAAACGAAGATTCTTTTAGATCTTGTTCTAAGACCGTTTTCGCCATCTTGTACTTTGCATCCAAAATACCGTATCGTAAAGAAAGATGAGGATCCATATACTCAACAACAAAATCGGGAGTATAATAGAAACTGTCTCTATGAGGTTTACCGTGTAACACCAAGTGTGTATCTGTTGGTTCTCTTCCAATTTGAGGTTGGTAAAGAAAATTCATTTGCCAACGCCCTTTAACTGGTTGGATAGAAACACGTTTCGGTATAAATTCACCTTCTTCTAATGCACTTTCATCAATCTTTACATTATAGTCTTTAAAGCACTCTACCAATGCATCATAGAGTTGATAGTAGGTATAAAGCTCATAAATTTGATCTAAGAAAGATGTTTTTAGAGAAGAACTATTTTCGTTGGTATCTATTTTTAGGTTATACACCTGTAATAGACTTAGAAAAATCTTAGAATATAAATTAACCGATCCAAATCGTTTTGTTAACCTTGGAGGGTGCACATTGGGTTTGGTATTCGGAAACAATTGCATGTATTTTCTTTCAAGACGATATAATCTTGTCTTGATATCATTTACATCTTCTATAGCCTGAGAATTGATGATAACCTGTGCGGCTTCGAAAGTAGCGTAACCATTACCATCTCCTTGAAAATAATTTTTAGACTCGTTTATTAAATGAATATGAGTGATTAAATCATCTAACAATTTTCTAGCCCAATAGAATCCCCCTAAAATACATTCATTTTCGTATGTTGCATACTCCATTTTAACAACGGGAGCTTCAATACGATCTATGACAGTATATTGCCCATTGATTTCTATTGCATCTGGATGATCTTTAAGTGAATCATCAAAATAAAGTTCATCAAGGTGTTCAATTAACCAATCAATACTTTGACTGTCAATATCTGCAGTAGCAAAATCTTGAATTTCCCTTTTCTGAACAGTAGAATATCTTGGACTATGTGCTAACTCAGGAAGAACATCTTCCATGTCATTAATAAACTTGTCCAAAGGCCCTAAACGGGTCATGGATAAAGTAGAAGGTTTATTTTTCTTGTCTTCTTCAGATTCTTCTCTAGTAAATAGCTTTAGAATTAACGACTTATTTTTTTTGTATAAATAAGTAATCATTCCTTCTGCATCTTCAGAGCTTAGTTTAGAAGCATCAATACGCACTTGGAACGGTTCTCCACCACATGTGACTGTAGCTACACCTAACTGATTAGAAAAGTGTTGACCTAAACCAACGGTTATTTTACTATCTCTTTCTGAATTATGAATTAAAGAATTTTCTACTTCTACGCCATCTATTGTAACTTTTGTATTTAAAGGGAGTTCAAAATAATGGAATTCTAACTCATAGAAATGATGCTCCAAAACAACGTGTAAACCGTCGATTGGGAGCACCTCTTCTCTTTCTGTATTGTAAGGTGGAGAGCTGTCTTTTCTTATATGAAAAATCTTGAACTCCATTGTTATCCGTCTATTGAGAAGTAATTATAGAAATGATGATTAAATCCTTCTTTAGCACCTCTATCTAGCATTTTTTGTAAAGTCCACTCTGCATGAGAGTCTTTTAGGTTAAACCCTTTGACAATATCGAGTAGCGTTTTTAAACCTTCACGAGCTTCTGCTCCTTGCAAGTTAATTCGAGTAAATACACGTTGTGCTAAGCAGTAATCCAATGGACGGAATTGTTCGTTCATTGCACTATGTGCTAAATTACAATACTCAATAACTGCTTTTCTAGTTCTTAAACTAATTTGAATACCAAGATTTCTTAATTCTACAGAAATTTGCTCAAATCGTTCTTCAAGTTCAGTATCAATAAACTCAAGCTGATCTGGAGCTAACTCTTGCTTAAAATCTTTTAGATCAAATAGATCGCGAATACTATCAAAAGGAATCTCATAAGGTTCAGGCATAATGATTTCCGAACTGATTAAAGGAACATCTCTCTTTGGCAAGTCTAACCTTACAATATGAGATCTGTCTAATAATCTTGGAGAAATCTGCTCTGTAGTAGAATCCAAATTTAATGTGCCAAGAAAACGTAAGTTGTTGGCATATTCAATGAATTCATTATTACCTAAAGATATCTTTAAGCCTTTATCCATTTGTGCTTTGGTATCTGTATTCGAGTAGAATGCAGCCCAATAATGCTCAATAGGAGAGAGGTTTGCCTCGTCCAATAAGCAATAAGACATAGGAGATTGGTGGTATGATGTAGATTTAAACTCACCGTCTAATTGCTTTAAGAGATCATACAAATCTGTATTTGCTCTTTGAAAACGCTTAGATAATGGGTTGGCAAATCCAATAATATCTTTTTGAGAAGACCATCCTCTTGCTACAGAAATTTCTGAGAAACGTTCTGCTCTTGCTAATGATTGAATCATGAACCTACCTAACGATGTTTTACCAGAACCTGGAGGTCCCCATAATAATGTAAGTGAGTTCTGATGCATAGCAATCAAAACATTTGCAATAAAATGATCTGGGTAATTTCGTCCTAACCTTCCTAAGCGTTTATGTACTTTTTGAGAAAGATCTTTTAGAGAATTGATTTGTGTTTCATTCTCAATAGAGTAATCTTTTAACTCAAAATCATTGGTTTGCTGAGGGAGCTTATTTTGCCCAGTTGACGCAGAATTAAAAACATCGAATTGCATCTTTGTTTTTAATAAATTCTTCAGAGATTTGTCTGCATCTTCTTGTACTTGAATAAATTCTTCTTTTAAAGCATCAATAGAAACATCTAAATTATGCTTCACATTTCTTGCGTTATCAATTTCTTCATTGATTCTTGCAAGGTTATCAAATGTGTGTGCTAATTCTATAGCTTCTGCTTTATCAGATAATTCTTCACGTACTTTTTCAAGCTTGGATAACCCTTCTTCAATTTCTTTATTGATGGCAGATTCTCTTTCTTTCTGAAGGCTTTCTCTAATCTTCTGCTCGTTTTGACGGAGATTATTTATGCCATCTTCAAGGTCTTGAATTTCTTCTAATGAACGAGCAGTCTCTTTTTTAATTTGATCTCTTTCTCTCTTTTGTTGAGCGATAGAGTTGTCTAATTCGAGTTTCTCGTTCTGTAATCCATCTAAACTTGCTTTGAAGAAATCATTTTCTGCCAAAGAAGTAACGAACTGTTGTAAGTATTGAAGATTTTCTTGAGGTCTAGCAAAAAGTTTTTCAAGACGTTGGTAACGTTCATGAAAAGAAGTAATTGTACTATCCTTAGAAATTGCTTTCCAAACTTTATCAGCAACTTCTAGAGATTGCTTTTTATTTAACTGATCTTCTGCCCATTTAAATAGATCTTGTCTACTAATAAAATCAACAGTATCAACAATATAGTATTCAATATCTTGTATAGAACGAACAAGCTTTCGCTTTAATCCTTCTTCAGGCATATTAAATTCAAGGTAAGCGTCTGTTGGTAATTCGTATACCTCAACACTTTTACGAACACCTGTTGCAGAAAGACGAACAGTCTTAGCTTCGGTACTCGTTTTTACCCCAACAAAAGGTCCATAAATAAGTCCTTCTTTAGTTTGGGCAAAGAACTTACGTTCTTGGGCTACATAGACTTCGTTAATGATGTCATAGTAGTGCTTGTCTGGATGAAATAAATGTAATTCAAGGTCAATTTCACCGGGAAAGATTTCTAATAGTTGATCTTCAGATAATACACCTAAGCGATCAGCATGAGTGATGTGTTTGGTTAAAGAATTTTCTTTATTGTAAGCGTCATCATCCGTTAATTGTTTATTTGGACGTACACCTTTAACTTTAATTAATTCTTCTAATTTAAAATCAGTTGTTAATGTGTATGGTGCACTTGCTAAAAATATAGTCTCACCTAACTTATTAATGTCTAATTTAAACCATTCTTCGCCATCAAAATAAAATAATGGAATTATAAATTTTTTATGCTGCTTAAAATTCTGAGGGTGCTGAGCACCAACTATGTAACTATCTTCTCCTAATGCCTTGTAACTATCATAATCATCAAAAATTTCATCTAATTCTTTAATTTTCATTTTTTAGTAATTGTATATTTATACTAATTCATCATGAAAAATAGTCAAATATACGCTATAATAAAAGTGATTTTTTTTAGTTTGTTATAGATGTGTTCAATAAGTTTGTGTTAATGTCTTTTAGAATACATCAATCAACATGAAAAAACTTCCTGATACACTTGTTATCGCTTCTGCGATCTTACTATTATTTATTGGTCTTACTTGGCTTATCTCTGCAGGAGAGTACAGTCGTGAATTAGTAAATGGACGTAATGTATTAGTGCCAGGAAGCTATCAAGAAGTAACACCTTCCCCTCAAGGAATTACATCATTTTTTACAGCACCTTTAAAAGGTTTTATATCTGCTGCAGAAATAATTGCTTTTATTTTTATTGTTGGAGGAGCATTCGGAATGATGACAACTACGGGAGCTATTGAATCTGGTTTACAAAGACTTGTGGCGTGGAGTAACAAACATGCGTTGTACAAAAAGATAATAATTCCGGTCATCATCGTATTTTTCTCAATTGCAGGAGCAACATTTGGGATGTCTGAAGAAGTCTTAATTTTTATTCTGATAACATTGCCAATGTCTAAGGCAATGAAATTAGACCCCATAGTAGGTGTGGCAATTCCTTTTGTAGGTGCAGGTATTGGTTTTGCAGGGGCAATTAGTAATCCGTTTACTATAGGTATAGCACAGGCAATTGCAGAAGTTCCATTGTTTAGTGGATGGGAATATAGAATTTTTGTTTGGGTTGTATTTACTACAATCGGTGTTGTGTATATAATGCGTTATGTGTCGAAGATAGCCAATGATTCTTCAAAAAGTTTAATGGCAGATAGTATTGAACAAAATAATGATTTAGCAGATGCTGATATTATTCCTTTTACCTTAAGAAGGTCTCTTGTATTATTTACGTTTGCCTCTGGAATTGTGATGCTTGTTATTGGTGTTGCAAAATACGATTGGTATATGATTGAAATTGGAGGGTTATTTTTTGCTATTGGAATAATATCTTGTATTATATGTGGTATTCATGTTGATAAAATGAGTGCTGGATTTGTAAAAGGTGCAAAAGAAATGATGACAGCTGCTTTGGTTGTTGCTTTTTGTAAAGGTATTTTGATTGTAGCATCAGATGGTAAAATTATAGATACAGTATTGCATGGTATTGCAGGTATGGTTAGCGGACTTCCAAAAGTTGCATCAATAGAAGCAATGTTTATTTTTCAAAGTGCATTAAATACTTTCTTACCTTCCGGGTCTGGTCAAGCAGCATTAACAATGCCTATAATGGCTCCATTAAGTGATTTATTAGGAATATCAAGACAAGTAGCTGTGTTGGCTTTTCAATTTGGAGATGGACTCACAAACCTTATAATTCCTACAAGTGGTGTAACTATGGGTGTTTTGTCAATTGCCAAAATTCCTTATGAGACATGGGTGAAATGGATGGGGCCTTTGCTAGTGATTTTAATGGTAGCTGCGGGTATTTTACTACTAATACCGATGTATAGTGGTTTATGGTAATATCAAAGAATTATATAGGTTACTTTTTAAAAATACTGGCAATTTTATTAGGTGGTTTTGCTATTTATCAGTTTATAGAGAAAACACCTTGGGAGAAAGTAATAGTTACTCAACCTTTATTATTAGTTTTTGCTTGTGTATTAATGCCTTTTAATTGGCTTTTAGAATCTTATAGATGGCAATTATTGATATCACCTTTAGTGAAGCTTAATTTTAAACAAGCGGGAATTGGCGTTTTATCTGGTTTAGGTGCGGCTTTTTTAGGTGGTAGAGCTATTGGTAATTCACTTGGTAGATATTGGGTGCTTCCACAAAATATAGAACGAAAAAAATCAGTAGGAGCACTTTTTTTTTCTCAATTTACACAAGGAATATTTACCTATATCTATGGCGTAATTGCTGTTTTTTTATTAATTGGTTTTCAATGGGTATATCCTATTAAATGGAGTTCTTTATTCCTTTTTTTTGGATTGATGATAATCCTAATAGGAAGTGTTTTTTATTTCCTGAAATCGTCTGCTAAAGTCAAAAGAGTATTTATTTATTATTTTGATATGATAACTGAGTACAGCTTATCTATAATTACTAAAACACTTATTGCAGCTCAATTAAGGTACTTTGTCTTTTCTTTTCAATTTATTTTAGTGATGTTATCTCTAGATGTAGAGTTATCATTTCAGACTTTATGCTTAGTAGTCCCTTGTATTTTTCTGATTAAAACGCTTGCTCCAAGTCTATCGGGCTTACTTGATTTAGGAGCAAGAGAACTTTCAACACTCTATATCTTTACACTATTGAATGCAGATGTTAATATTGCACTAATGTCTTCTCTAATTATTTGGGGGATAAATATTCTTCTGCCATCTTTAGTTGGGCTAACAATACGTTGGCGATTATAACAAATAAACCTGCATTAGCATGAAACCTGCATGGACTGTTTTTCATACGCATACACATTTTTGCGATGGAAAATCACAATTAGAACAATACATAGAAGCTGCCATTGAATTAGGCATTAAGGCATATGGTTTTTCGTCCCATTCTCCTGTTCCATTTGATACAACTTGGAATATAAAACGTGAAAAATTGAAGGACTATCTTAAAGAAATTGAACGTTTAAAAGATAAGTACAAGGGGAGGATTCAGATATATGCAGGTTTAGAAGTAGATTATATTCCAGAAGAATGTGGTGTGCATTCATTTCCTCAGATTGACTACTCTATAGGTTCTGTACATTTTGTAGAACAGAATGATGAAGGTGAATATTGGGAGATTGATAATACAAAAACGGTTTTTAGAAAAGGCTTAAAAGAGATTTTTGAAGATGATATTAAAGCTGCAGTAGAAGATTACATTGCTTTAAATATTGAAATGCTTCAAAACGATACTCCTGATGTATTAGGGCATTTAGATAAAATTAAAATGCATAATACAACAGAAAAGTTATTTGATGAGAACGATAAGTGGTATCAAGACTTAATGACGGAGTACTTAGAAGAAATTAAGGCATCAAAAGTAATTGCAGAAGTAAATACAAGAGGCCTTTATAAAGGGTATTCTGATTTATATCCAAGCCCTTGGGTTTTAAAAAGAATGAAGGAAATGAAAATACCAATTACCCTTCAATCTGATGCACATACAACAGGTGAAATTTTAAAAGGATTTACGGAAACAGCCAAAATCTTAAAAGAAATTGGGTTTACAGAATTATACAGTCTTTGGGATAACAAATGGCAACCTTTTAATTTTGATGAAAGAGGACTCTTTATTTAATTAAAAGTAGTTTTTATAAATGTAGGTACTATTTGATAAAAGAAATCAATGTAATTTTTCTTTTATCAAATGGCCTATATTGGCAGTTGTATTGGTTGGGTTTTCTATATACTTTTTTATTGCAAAAGTAGTCGATTCAAAAGCGATTGAGTCCCAAGGAATGTCTTCAATTTCAAAAAGTTCAACATCAATACTTTCAGAAGTAACCTTAGAAAATTCGTCAGAAGATAAAGCTACGTAATAAATCAAATACACTTGATTGAAATTAGGAAGAGAAAATACAGTGTGTAAATGTTTAGCTTCACCTTTAGCATGAGTCTCTTCATACAATTCTCTCAAAGCGCCATCATTGGGAGTTTCACCATTTTCTAAAAAACCTGCAGGTAAATTCCAGTAGCCATACCTAGGTTCTATAGCTCTTTTTCCTAAAAGAATTTTCCCATCATAAATAGGTAAACAACCAGCAATAATTCTAGGGTTTTGATAGTGAATAGTATCACATTCATTACATACAAATCGATGTTTTTGATCACCCTCAGGAATAATATATTCTAGTTTGTTGTTACCACAATTACTGCAAAAATTCATAACGTTTACTTTTTTAATATATACTTAGCTAAAAATATTCAATTTATTTTGAAAAAACTTCATTCTAATAAGAATAGATACTTTTATACGAATATAAAGTAACTTACTTTTGACAGTATTTAAAACACTAAGTATTTTACATCGAAACCGTATTAACACAAAATATAAATCAAGTATGTCAGAAAACGTAATACGCAAAAAGGATTCTTTGGAATATCATGAAAAACCTATTCCAGGAAAAATAGAAGTCGTTCCAACTAAAAAGACAAAAACACAAAGAGATTTATCATTAGCGTATTCTCCAGGAGTTGCAGATCCATGTTTGGAAATTGCAGACAACAAAGAGGATGTGTATAAATATACTGCAAAAGGAAATCTAGTAGGAGTAATATCTAACGGTACTGCTGTATTGGGTTTAGGAGATATAGGTCCTGAAGCATCTAAACCTGTAATGGAAGGTAAGGGAGTACTTTTTAAAATCTTTGCAGGTATTGATGTTTTCGATATTGAAATTGATGCAAAAGACCCAAAGAAATTTATAGAGGCTGTTAAAACTATGGAGCCTACTTTTGGAGGAATCAATTTAGAAGATATAAAAGCACCAGACTGTTTTGAAATCGAGCAGACATTAAAAAAGGAAATGAATATTCCGGTAATGCACGATGACCAGCACGGTACGGCTATAATTTCTGGTGCAGCATTACTTAATGCAGCAGAAATTATAGGAAAAGATCTAAAAGATTTAAAAGTAGTAGTTTCTGGCGCAGGAGCATCAGCAGTGTCATGTATCAATATCTTTTTTGAATTAGGTGTTGAACGTAATAATGCTATTGTTTGTGATAGTAGAGGTGTAATTAGAAAAGATAGAGAAGGTTTATCTGGTAATAAACTTGATTTAGCTACAGCTACAGATGTACATACTTTAGAAGAAGCATTAGTTGGAGCAGATGTATTTCTTGGCTTATCAAGAGGTAATGTAATGACACCAGAAATGTTACTTACAATGGCCAAAGATCCGATTGTATTCGCTTTAGCTAATCCAACTCCTGAAATTGCTTATGATTTAGCAATGAGTACACGTGACGATGTAATGATGGCAACTGGCCGTTCAGATCATCCTAACCAAGTAAATAACGTATTAGGTTTTCCATATATTTTTAGAGGTGCTTTAGATGTACGCGCTACAGAAATTAACGAGCCTATGAAATTAGCTTGCGTTCGAGCAATTGCAGAACTTGCTAAAGAGCCAGTTCCAGAAACAGTAACTCAAGCATATAATGTAGATCGTTTAGTATTTGGTCGTGAATACTTTATTCCAAAACCACTTGATACTAGATTACTGACAACAGTTGCACCTGCAGTTGCTAAGGCGGCTATGGAAACAGGTGTTGCAAAAGCAGTAATAGACGACATGGAAGCGTACAAAGAGGAACTTATTAAAAGAATGGGTTCTGGTAACGATATCATGCGTCGCCTTTCAGTTAAAGCAAGTTCAGAACGTAAAAGAGTAGTTTTTGCAGAAGCAGATAACCCACATATTTTACGTGCTGCTCGTATTGCTATGGATGATGGAATCATCGAACCAATTTTATTGGGACGTAGATCAAGAATTCGTGCAATGATTGAAGCTTTAGAGTTAGATGAATTGGCAAATGTTCAAATCATAAACCCACGTGTTGAAGAAACAACAGAAGCACGTGAACGTTATGGAAAACATTATTATTCTAAGCGTCAGAGAATGGGAGCTACTTTATATGAAGCTCAAGAATTAATGTCTAAGCGTAGTTATTTTGCCGCTATGATGGTAGAGCTAGGCGATGCAGACGCAATGATTGCTGGTTTAGGTAGAAATTATATTTCTTCTTTAGCACCTGCGTTAAGAGTAATTGGTACAGAACAAGATCAGCCTGTGGCCACTATGTATATGGTACTTACAGATAAAGGACCATTATTCTTGGCAGATACAACAATGATTGAAGACCCAACGGTTGATGAAATTGTAGATATCACAGAAGCTGTTGCTATCAGAGTAAAAGAATTCTTTAAGCTCGATCCAAGAGTAGCTTTATTGAGTTATTCTAATTTTGGATCATCTAAGAAAGGTAAAGATGCCACTAAGATGAGACAAGCAAGAGAAATTTTAAAGGAACGTAATCCTAATTTACCTGTTGATGGTGATATCCAAGCAAACTTTGCTTTAAACCCACAGGTAACAAAAGAGACCTTCCCATTCTCAGATTTAGCAGAGGCAGCTGCCAATGTTTTGATTTTCCCTAACCTTTCATCTGCCAATATTGCTTTAAAATTATTGGAAGAAGTAGCAGGTACAAATACAGTAGGACCAATTGTTATGGGAATGAATAAACCAGCTCATATTTTGCAAATGGGTGCTAATGTGCAACAAATTGTAGATATGATTACTATCGCAAATTTAGATGCTCAACAGCTCTAATAATGAGATAATTGTAAAAATATAAACTTTTTCAAGGGGTATTTTTAAAAAATACCCCTTTTTCTTTTAAATCATTTATTAAATGTTTAAAATTGCACAAGGCTATTTCGTAATGGTCTTTTTATTTTGATTATTACTCTACTAATTCGATAGAGAATAAGGTATTAAATGTAATCATAACACTGTCACGCACTATGAGGAGTTTTAGAACTGAACTAGAAAACGAAATTGTCGAACAAGACATACTAGATTTAGAAAAGAAGATTAGATTATTTCATGAAGGAAACATTGATGACGATAAATTTCGTAGTCTTCGTTTAGCACGTGGTGTTTACGGCCAACGTCAAGCGGGAGTACAAATGATCAGAATCAAGATCCCTTATGGTAAACTAACAACAAGACAATTAAACAGAATTTGTGAAGTATCTGACCAATATTCAAATGGTAAGCTACACATCACAACTAGACAAGATATCCAAATTCACTATGTAAGTCTTGACGACTCACCAGCATTATGGTCTGAGTTAGAGAAAGATGAAGTGACTTTGAGAGAAGCATGTGGTAATACTGTACGTAATATCACAGCATCGGAGAAAGCAGGTATCGATCCAAACGAACCTTTTGATGTTACTCCTTATGCACATGCTGCATTTGAGTACTTCTTGCGTAATCCTATCTGTCAGGAAATGGGCCGTAAGTTCAAAATTGCTTTTTCATCTTCTGAGTCTGATACTGCATTTGCATTTATACATGACGTAGGAGCTATTCCAGTTGTGAAAACTGTAGATGGAAAAGAAGTAAGAGGATTTAAAGTATTAATTGGTGGTGGTTTAGGTGCACAACCTTACATGGCTGAAACAGCTTATGAATTCTTAGAAGAAGAAAAATTAATCCCTTTCACAGAAGCATTAGTACGTGTTTTCGATCGTCATGGCGAGCGTAACCGTAGAATGAAGGCAAGAATGAAGTTCTTACTACAAGATATTGGTAAGGAAGAATTATTACGTCTTGCAGAAGAAGAAAGATTAGCTCTTAAAAATCAAGAAATTTGGGTAGATAGATCTAAAGTAGACTCTGTTGTTTTACCAAAAGAACATGCTGCTGTTGAAGTAGAAATTCTTGATCAAAAGAAATATGATACATGGTTAAATGCCAATGTATTTGAACAAAAACAAGAAGGTTTCTTCGGTGTATTAGTACGTTTACAATTAGGTAATTTTGATACTGCTACAGCTAGAAAGTTAATCAAGATTGTAGAGAAGTATACTGCAGATGATATCCGTTTAACAATCCGTCAAGGTCTATTGTTAAAATTCATAAGCAAAGATGATCTTCCTGCATTATTTAATGAGCTTGATGCTATTGGATTTGCAGAACCAGGTTACGATACAACAACAGATATTACTGCTTGTCCTGGTACAGATACTTGTGTATTAGGTATCTCTAGTAGTACTGGTATTGCACGTGTATTAGAAGATTTAATTAAAGTAGAATATCCTGATTTAATAACGGATGATACTTTTAAAATAAAAATTAGTGGTTGTCCTAACGCTTGTGGACAGCATACTATTGCTCAGTTTGGTATTCATGGTAGTTCTTTACGTAACAAAGAGAACAAAATGCAATTACCAGCAGCACAAATCTTATTAGGTGGTGGTTTTGATGGTAATGGTAATCCTCATATTGCAGACAAGGTGATAAAAATACCTAGTAAGCGTATTGAAGATGCTTTCCGTTCTGTTGTAGATGATTACGATCAGAATTCTACAGAGGGAGAGTACTATGTAGATTACTACAAACGCCAAGGTAAAGATTACTTCTACGAGTTATTAAAACCTTTACATAAGTTAGATAACTTAGAGCCTTCAGATTATTTAGATTGGTATACTCAAGACGATAAATTCCAACTACATAAAGCCGTAGGTGAATGTGCTGGTGTAATTATTGACTTAGTACAAACTTTAATCTTTGAAGCTGAAGAGAAAGTAGGTTGGTCTGAAGAGGCATTTAAAAAAGGTCTTTTTGCAGATGCAATTTATCATGCTTACGCAGGTTATGTAAGTGCAGCGAAAGCATTATTACTTGATAAAAAAGTAAAATTAAATAGCCAAGCTACAGTTATTAATCGTTTTGCTGAGCATTACGACGAACGCTTCAACTTTGCTGAAGGGTCTTTTGTTGATCATGTATTAAGAATCAACAAAAATGAACCTTCTGAAGAGTTTGCAGCATTGTATTTATCAGAAGCAAAAGTTTTCTTAAACGACGTAAGTGAGTTGAGAAAGCAAGATCTTGCTGCTACTGAGGCTTAAATTAACATAACTAACAAACTTTAAACGCATCGATCTCATGACAAAGACAATACAACCAGAATTAACCCTTGTAGGGGCTGGAATCGGCGATCCCGATTTAATCACAATGAAAGGCATTAAGGCTTTACGTAGAGCTGATGTTGTTTTATATGATGCCCTTGTATGTGAGGAATTGTTAGAGTATGCACCTCAAGCAAAGAAAATCTACGTGGGTAAAAGGGTAGGACAACACTCTTTTAAACAAGAAGAGATCAATCGTTTGATTGTTTCTAATGCATTTGGTGGAGGTCACGTTGTGCGTTTAAAAGGTGGAGATCCCTTTGTTTTTGGTAGAGGCCATGAAGAAATGGTTTATGCACAAGAACATGGGATTAGAGTTAATTTAGTACCTGGTATTAGTAGTTCTGTTGCAGCACCTGCTTTACAAGGAATTCCGGTAACACGTAGGGGTGACAGCCAAAGTTTTTGGGTGATTACGGGAACAACAAAAGAAGGCGAGGTGTCTAAAGATATTGCTTTGGCAGCACAATCTTCTGCTACTGTTATTATTTTAATGGGAACAAAGAAGATTGATCAAATTATGGATAGTTTTACAGCAGCTGGAAAAGAAGATACTCCTGTTGCTATTATTCAACACGCTTCTACTCCTCATGAGCGTATTGGATTGGGAAATGTTCATACTATTGCTGATATAATGCGTGAAAAAGGTTTAGGTTCTCCTGCTGTAATTGTGGTAGGTGAAGTTGTTAAACATCATGCACAATATCCAAAAGTATTATCAGAAGTAGTTGCTAATGCTACAGTAACAGTCTAAGTAGGTCTTAGAAAAATATATCAAGTTATCAGTGGATACGTGGCGTTTGTGTGTTTATTGAAGTTTTATCAAAAGCAGACAATCGGTTAGTGGTTCAACAGTTTTCGTTACGTACCACTGATGACTTATTTTTTCCGTTTTAAAAATCCATTATCTTGCAGCTATGAACGAAATGTTTCCAATATTTATTAAGATGTCTGAAATCTCTACTTTAATTGTTGGTGGAGGAAATGTAGGACATGAAAAATTAGCTGCAATATTAAAAAATAGTCCTAATGCTGTAGTAACAGTTGTTTCTACTACATTTGGAGAAGAGCTACTTGATCTAGCAAAAGATTTTTCTGCAGTTACTCTTGTAGAGAGACCGTTTGAAATGTCAGATTTAGAAAGTCATCATATCGTGTTATGTGCAACTGATAGTTATGAACTTCATGTGGAGATTCAGAAAGAGTGCAATAAACGTAAGATGCTAGTAAATGTAGCCGATACTCCACCTTTATGTGACTTTTATCTAGGTTCGGTTGTATCTAAAGGTGATTTAAAAATTGGGATTTCTACAAACGGTAAATCTCCAACTTTAGCAAAAAGAATGAGAGAGTTTTTAGAAGATGCATTACCAAGTGAAACTCAACAACTATTAGATAATTTAAAAGGAATTAGAGATAGTTTAAAAGGGGATTTTGCTGATAAAGTAAAACAATTAAATGATATCACTCAACAAGTGTTTGATAAAAAAGAATAACTAAAAAAAGCTGTATCAAAAATTGAATTTCGATACAGCTTTTTTTTATTTTATTTTTACTGATTCCCCTTCTATGATAACCCAAATTGGAATAGGGCTATTATTTTTAATTACATTATCTTCTATAGTGATATTCTGAATAGCTAAAAGGTAATCTACAAATTCAGCTGCTCCTACATACCATATATCCTCTTTACCACCAATCTCCTGACAAATTTCTTTCATCATTTCCCAATTGTTATCAGGTTTACCTTGATCAAACTCCCAACTATGTCCCCAAAGTACGTAAACTGTAGGTACAGAAGGAAATAAAGAGACATACTCCTTTATTGATGGAAGAGCATCAAAATGATGAGATGTAGGGTGCCAAGCAAGTAAGCTATCGGGTAAATCAAAAGATTTTGTGCTTATTACTGTTCTAGCATTTGTTATTTGTGTAGTGGCTATTGTACTTATCACAAAATCATTATATGCCCCAAAGGGGTAGGCCATACTTTTAACTTTATACCCAACTAAGTCAGTCAAATAATCTGCGTCACTAACTACCTCATTTATAATTTCAGTTTCTTTATTAATTGAATTCAAGGCAGGGTGATGAGCTGTGTGAACTGCAACTTCGTGGAAACGATATGTTTTTTTAATTTCTGATGATGTTAAATATTCTCCTTCTTGTCCAATTAAATCCTTTAACCAAGGAGCAGTTTTACCCATTAATCCAGAATTTAAATTGAAAGTACCTTTGATGTGGTATTTATTAAGCAATTTGATCAGGCGAATATCCTGCTTTAACCCATCGTCATAACTTAAAATAACTGCTTTCTTTTTTCCATTAGGATAAGTAAACTGTCTATTTTCGTAAATAGAAGCAGATTGAGCTTTAACCATTATAGGCAAAGTGAATAGGAATAAAAAGGAGATTATTAATTTCATTATTATTTATTTTTCCCAATCGATAAGATTCTTTTTACTGCTAACTAAACCATCTTTATCAACATAAACAAAATGACCGTCTACAAACTCTATTCCTGCAACTAATGCGTGATAATGTATTTCTATTAAACTATCATCACTTGGTGCTGGAGCTTTTTTGGGATATGCCTTATTGGCCATAATTCCAGTTCTAAGTTTACAAATTTCTTCTGTGTTCCTGTAATTTCCGTTTGTTACTATTCCTTCCCATTCTTGGTGCATAAGTGCAAATACAAGTTCGTCATCAATAACAGCATCTTCAGATTCAGCTATCCACTCTATAACAAGTACTTTACCTTTTCCGTTTTCTTCTTCAATTCTATCAAAAATAACTTTCCTGTTATTTGTTTTAATGCAAAGAACACTTCCATGAAAAGAATCTTTTTCAGTAACAGATTTTAGACCGATATTTCCAACTCTTATACTGTCTGGGAATTTATCACAGAGTGTAGTTGTTTTTACTTTTGTTCCACTATCAAATGCTTTGTTTTCTAAAAATTTAATCGTGTCTTTTACTGATTTATCAGGAATTTCTTCCATTGCAATATGTCCAACTCCTTCATAAATAATTAATTCTGAATTCGGTAGACTGAATTGAAATTTATATGCATTTGCTAAAGGAATCCAATGGTCTTTCTCGCCCCAAATAATTAATGTTGGGGTGTCTAAATCTTTTAAACTAGAAGAGTTGTCTGTAACGCCACTATTTGCAAGGTTTAAAAAAGCTTCTCTATTTCCTTTTCTGGCAAATAGTTCATGATAACGCGTAGTTGTTGTAGGTTCTAATCTATTAGCATCGCCATAGGCATTCTTTAAGAAAAACTCAATAAATGTTTTAGGTGCTTTTACATATTCTGCAAAGCCATGAAAAAGTTTAAACTCTTTTATTATTGGATTTTGTACTAACTTATAGAGTAAAGGAATTGATTGTTTATCGTTAAAACCAGCAGCATCTAATAAGATTAACCTTCTTACTTTTTCTTTAAATCTGTAAGCATATTCCCATGCTATCCACCCACCTAGAGACGATCCTGCTAAGTAGAATTTATTTATTTCAAGACGTTTTAAAAAGCGATCTAAAAAATCCAAGTAAATTTCTACAGAATAACTTTTATCAGGTCTTGGTCCTGTTAAAGCAAATCCTGGTAAATCTAGGCGTACTACTTTATATTTTTTCTTCAGTGTTTCTGTCCATCTATCCCAAGTCTGTAAAGAAGCGAAAGTTCCGTGAAGTAAAACAATTGGAAAACCTTCTCCTTCTACTTTATAATGAACTTTCATTCCATCAATTTCCATAAACTGAGAAATGTTGTCTGTATATTTTTCAAATAGATCAATTGCCATAAACTGGAGAGAATTTAGATTGAAATGAATTTTCGGTTAATTTAAAATTATTTCCCAAAGATGGGTTCTGATATTAATAATTATTCTAGAAACAAGTTAATATTATACTGTGAATATTTACTCATCTATTTAAAATATTCTTTAATGAAATGGGATGACTTGAGGTTTCAAAGGTTTGAAATCTTGCAATGGAAGATCGATTTCTGTTGATAAAGAAATTTCAAAAGCTGAATTATTAAAATTAGCATTCGGGTAATATTGTAATTCTAAAGCAAAGGTATTGAAGACTAAGTTTTCATTTCTAGTTCTAATTCCTGCACCAATTGATGAGAAAAAATCATTTGAAGAAATAGAAACACCTTCTTTATCATTTAACATACCAAATTGAAAATTTTGGAATACAGCAAATTTAAATCCATAAAAGAACCACTTTGTAAACCATACGTTCTCTTGCTTTACCCTTAATCTTTGGGTCCCTTTTTTAGAATTTCGTCGTATTTGAAAATCAGTATAGATGTCATTTTGATCAAAAAATAAATAATCACCAGGTACTCTATCAGTTCCGGATAATAAATCTATATCTAAAAAGAATCGTAAGAAATTATCGTGTATTGCCACAAGATTTGAAAAGTAATTAAACTGTATATGTAAGGTTTCTTGTTTGTATTTATCAACTATAAAAGACCCAAATTCTCCTTGTAATCTAAAGAAGCCCCAAGGGGTAAATTGCCCTACTTCAGTATTAAAACCTAAATAGGGGCGTGTACCAAGATATTCATTTATTTCAACTCCTGATGTCACGGAAAACAGCCATCCATTTGGGACATCCTCTGTACGTCCAAAACCTTGTAAGTAGCTTAATTTTCTATAATTTCTTTCGTTAAGTGTAACAGAACCTAGGTATTGATTTTTGTCTTGGTATGCGTATAATGTGTCAGCGCTTACTTGTTCAGGTCTTTTGAGTACACTTAGCTTTGCTGCACCACCACTAAAAGTAATATTTCTATTCTTTTCCTCATTAAGTTGAATAGACCTACCTACCCAACTACTTACATATGAGTATTCTAATTCTTCCCAAAACCTTTCAGTGCTATCTATATCTAAATAAGCTGAATCTGAAGTTGTATAACCATACGTAGTTCTGTTACTTTCGATGTCAACTTCTCCAGCCCATTTAGTACTTGATGTTACAAAGTCTTTATACATTTTTAAATTCCATAATGACTGTAAGTAGTTGTTGTTAATGTTGACTTCTAGGTCGACAAAAGTTCCATAGACATTCTGAAATTTATATTTAAATGCATAACCATAGGGGTCTGGTTCATCAGTTTTTACTACAGCAGCGAGGTATACATATTGACCAGTACCTATAAAGTTATTGTCATAAAGTCCCAACTCAAAATCATTCGTACCGCTAAACCTACCATCAGCACCAATAGTCCATTGGTCTTGAGTGAAAATATAAATATCTAATTGTACGCCATCTACATCACAAGCATAAATTTCTGCGTCTTTTATAAAAGTTAAGGCACGAAGAAGACGCTCACTTTCTGATAAATCTGTACTATTAATTACATCACCTACATTAAAAACTATATTTTTAGAGATTACTTTTTCTTTTGTTTTTGAATGTACTCCATTGGCATACTTCTCCACTTTGTTTTCTTTTCCTTTAGGATAAGGGTGCTTTACATCAGATCCAAAGGGTGGCATTCTTACAATTTTAATGCTTCTAACTATTTTATTTTCAAAGCACATTCCATTAGATAACAGATTTATACTATCCTGTCTTGTACTTACTTGGGGTCTGTTTTTTACAAGTAATAAATTTGAAATTTCTTTAGTGATTCTATTTTTCTGTAGCTTATCCTGAAGGTTTTTATAAAAGAAATCTGATTTTAAAATTAGTGTTGAATCATGGTTAAAGAGATCACTTGGTAAGTAAAGCACAGTATCTTTTTGAAATTTATATACAGAATCTCCTATTACGATAGGTACATATGCCTTAACCTTAACTTCTTGAGTTAACGTATCTTGATCTTGTGCCTGCACTAGGTTTTGGATTAATAAGAGCAGGAAAAGAAAAAAAATACCGGTTAATTTTCGGTAAAGGTTATAGATCATTTAAATTTTTTAGAATATATAGAAATGCAATTTAATAAATTATGATTTTTATCTTTGTTTTTTATTGTCATTCTTAAGTGTCGAATCTATTATTCGATAAAATAGAAGCAAAATTTGGTCAGTTTAAACAGTCTATAATGATTAGATATTTTTCTCTAGGTGTTCTAACGGTAATCGCTTTATTTTTTGGAATAGGTATGTTATTACCATCAACTTATTTAGTAAACCAGAAAGTATATATAAATGCTCCTCAAAAAGAAGTTTTTGGATATATAGATAATTTACATAAATGGAATGATTGGGCATTTAAATTAGAAGAAGAGGGGAGTAGATTATCACCTCAATACACAGGACCAGAAGAAGGAGAAGGTGCCACACACACTTGGATGAGTTATGATGGTTCCAGTGCAAAAATACAAATAACCTCCTCTAACCCATTTGATGAAGTTGATTTACAGATGATTACTAATGATGGGGATTTTGTTTCAGATATAAAGTTTACTATTGAAGGCTCTGAAAAAGGGACTGTTGTTACTTGGATTGAAAAAGGAGATTTTGGGTTTCAACCTTCTACAAGAATGATTGCCTTTATTTCTAATTATCAAGAGCGAGTAAGCGAACAGTATGCATCTGCATTAGTAGAGCTAAAGACTGCAGTAGAAAAAAAGAATTAAAAAAAGCTCCTACTATGAAATACTATATAGTAGGAGCTTTTTTATCTTAAAAGATTAAGTTTAGAACTTAAATCCTAAAGTTAACTTTGTTTGATTTGTACTGACTTCCAAATCATCAATTTCAATATCTTGAATTGTTAATTTTCCAAAATTTGATTCTACACCAAAGTAAAGTACTTTGTATCTAAAGCCTACACCCACAGAATGAGACATCCCAAAGGCTGCTTCAACATCTTCAATATCTTCTGATCCAATCCAAACATTATTTGGACGTAAATTATAGAAAGCATCAAATCCCATTTCATTGTTTATAGAATAAGATACAAGCGGACCAATTTCAACAAGAGCAAGGTCTACTATATATAAGGTAGGATCTGTATCTTTGGATGTTGAATAACTGATATCTAACCAGTTTGCATTAATTGCAATACCAAAGTTACCACCTCTGTAAACATACCATTGGTTTCCTATTTGAAAACCTAGTGTAGTATTTAACTCGATACCATCTCCGAGGTCTTCTCCTTTATAGCTTGTAGATAAATAATCAGACGTAGGGAAGCCAAAATTGAATTTTAAACTAAATCCATTTTTAAGAATTCTATTATTCTTTTTAGAGGCTTGAGATATGATATCTTGAGCGGATAGAGACAAGCTAGATACTAATAGTACTAGTAACACATAAAATAGTTTGTTGATTTTCATAGTTTGAAGTATAGTTCAATAGTCTTACGTAAATAAATTGAAGCGAATTTAGTAAATATTTTCAGAACACTAACAATTTGTTGATGTTCTGAAAATATCTACTCATGATTTTATCTCTTGTATTCAACTCGAGCTGTTATCTCAGTTGTACGAGAAGTCCCTGATTGAGAAACTTCTTGTGTAATGTGAGATGTCATAATCAATTCATTGTCAGTTAAAGAAACAATTTCGAAAGGAAGTGTTTGAGTATTTTCTCCAGTTTCAGTTAACAATAGCTCTGTACCATCTATAGACCATTTTGCGACCTGATAAATAGCAGTGTTAGGTGAACCAAATACTAAACTGTCTGAAGCATCAAAATACATTACTGTAGAAATATCAGCTGTTCCTTTAGAAGTTAAAGTTCCATCCTCTTTAAATTCTGCTGTTATGTCAATGTTTTCATACGTACTAACATTTTCAATAGAAGAACTATAGTCTTCAGAATTTGTTGTAGTTAAACTAGAAGCTTCCGAATGTGTCATAGTCCAAGTCCCAATAATGAGACTATCTTTGGAAGGGTCGGCATCTTCAGTACAAGAAGTGAAGAAAAAGGCAAATACAGTAACAGTTAATAGAAGTTTTAAATTAGACATGATAGTTTATAGTCTGTTAAAAAATAATTGTATATGTAAATATATTGAAAATATGTAACGCTGAATTATTATTTAAGAATGTATGCAATGTTATTTTTTTTATTGCATTAAATAAGTGAATTATCTTTATTATTTACTTTAAAACTATTGCTCCTCCAAACCTACCCGTCTGTTCAGGTCCATTTCCTCTTGCAGAAAAAAATCGATGATCTGTAAAAGTATTGAAAGGCATAAATTCAATGTTTTCAGGTAAAATGCCACAGGCTTTGCATTGGGCTAATTGAGCTGCTTCAATGTCTAAATAAGCTTTTTGAGGATTAGTATGTGTACAAATAATAGTATTATAATCAGTCGGGTATGCATCTTTAAAAATACTGATAACATCCATACCAATTTCATACGTTTCTTTTTTTATAAATGGGCCAAATGATATAATAATTGTATTAGGTGAACAATTAAAATCTGTCTCCAACTGATGAATAGCCTTTGTTAAAATCTTTAATGCAGTGCCTTTCCATCCAGAATGAACTGCTCCAATAACATTTTTTATAGGATCAAAGAGAAGAATTGGGGTGCAATCAGCTGCTAGCGTTAAGAGGCCAATATTTTTAACATCGGTAAGTATTCCATCAGATTTCGGAAAAGGGTTTTGTAGCTTTTTATAGGCTTCCACATTCTTTTCAGTGATAGAATAAACCTTGTTAGTGTGTTTTTGATCAGCAATGAAGAGGTGATCACAAACAAGATTGTTTTTGACGATAGCCCTATTTTGAAGTACATCTTCGGGTTTATCGTGAATGATATTTCCTAAATTTAATGAATCGAAAGGAGGTTGACTTACCCCCCCAGAACGAGTAGTCACAAAATGATGAACCTTATCTTTATATTTTTCTAATTGATGAAATTGTAAAGTAGGTATCTTCATTTTGTGACTATTATATTATTTAGACATATGAGAATATATATCCTCTATTGAAATTGTATTTTCATAGATAGCTTTTCCTACAACTACAGAAGGAATATAAGCTTCTTCAAGAGCAATGAGGTCATCAAATTTACTAACACCACCACTTGCAATAAGTTCAATGTTAGGAAACTCAGCCATTACTTCTTTATAAAGTGCTGTATTTGGTCCTTGCATCATACCGTCTTTAGAAATATCAGTACAAAGTACTTTCGTAATTCCTTTAGCAGTATAATCTTTTAGGTAATCAAAAAGAGGTAATTTAGAATCCTCTTGCCAACCACTTACAGCAATCATTTTATCTTTAGCATCCGCAGCAAGTATCATTCTATCACTTCCAAATTTTTCAATCCATGAAGTAAATTTCTCTGGTTCTTTTACTGCAATGCTACCACAAGTTACCATTGCTGCACCGTGGTCAAATACCTTTTCTAAATCTTCATCTGATTGAATTCCTCCACCAAAATCAACAATTAAAGAAGTGTTAGAAACAATTCTATCCAACACGCCATAATTGACTACATGTTTTACTTTAGCACCATCTAAATCAACCAAATGCAAACGCTTAATACCAGCATCTTCAAAGCTTTTTGCTACTTCTAAAGGATCTTCTGCATATACAGTTTTTTGAGCGTAATCACCTTGAGATAGGCGTACAAGTTTACCATCAATTAAATCGATAGCTGGAATAATGTCTATTTTGTGTGACATGTTAGATGTTTGTTAGAAAGTTTTGAATAATTTTTTGACCTATATCACCACTTTTTTCTGGGTGAAATTGAGCTGCATAAAAATTATCTTTATGTAACGATGCACTATATGGATTGACATAATCTGTTATTGCAATTGTGTTTTCACAAAGTTCTGCATAATAACTATGTACATAGTAAACGTAGTCGTGATCTTCAATGCCTTTATATAAAGGTGTTTTTAGATCATGTATATTGTTCCATCCCATATGAGGGACTTTTAAAGTTTTGCTTTCGAACTTTTTGACTTTAGTATCAAAAATTCCTAGACAATCTGTATCTCTTTCTTCTGAATGATTACACATTAACTGTAATCCTAAACAAACTCCTAAAGTAGGTTGTTTTAAATCTTTAATTAGCGTATCAAGATTACGTTCTTTTAAGTAATCCATTGCTGATTTTGCCTCACCAACACCAGGAAAGATCACCTTATCGGCACTCATTAATTCCTCCGCATTGTCTGTCAAGATCGGATCAATTCCCAAGCGTTGCAAAGCATAACGTACCGACTGTACGTTTCCTGCATTGTATTTTATTATGGCAACTTTCATCTTACAGAATAGTTTAAAAGTAGTTTGTGCTTTTCAGCAATTATATTTTAATTCAAAATTAAGATTCTTTCTATAGAATGAAAAAAACATTAGAATATTTAATACAAAAGGGGGATATCTATGCTTAAATTACATAGATATCCCCCTCAAATTGTGAATTTTGATAAATTCTAGAAGGCTAAATAGTAAGTGTCATAAGCGTCAAGCTCGATAGGTGTACCGTTCTGATCTGCTTTTTTCATATTCAGATTAATTGTTTTGCCAGATATTAAATCTCTAGCTTTCACATCTGAATCTTCAGAAGCTTTGATTAAATTAATAACCTCTGTCGGTATAATGACATCACTGAGTACTTTCTTGTTTTCAAAATTTGCAATTACTAATACTCTCTCATTTTCAGAGTATCTAATGAAAGCATAGGTTTTATCAACGTCATAATTTGCATTTGTTCTATTAAATTGTTGCAAATCAATTAGATCACCTTTACGGATAGCCTCACTATTTTTTGCGGCATTTAATAAACTCTTATATCGTTTCCTTAATGTACGTTGCGTATCTGAGAGTTGCCCTCCATCATATTTATGGTTATTTACCCATTTTTGATGTTCTGGAATACCCCAATAATCAAAAATTGTAGATCTGCCATCATCACCACTAAAACCAGATTCACCTTTAGCAGGTTCTCCAACTTCTTGGCCAAAATAAACCATGACAGGACCACTACCTAGTGCAGCACTAACGGCCATACCAGGAATACCTGGTAGAGGATTGTTAGAAAATTCTCTAGAAGCAATTCTTTGTTCATCATGATTTTCCAAGAAACGTAACATATGGTTATTGAAACCATCCATACCTTTCCATACATTTGTTAAATGAGATAATGATGAACCAGGTCTGTCTTCCATTACTGCTCTTAGTGAATCGTATACACCAACTTTATCATATAGGTAATCAAATTTACCAGTAAAAATGTAGTTTTTATACTCGTCAGGATTATAAACTTCTGCGATAAAACGAATATTAGGATTGATTTTTTTGATTTGAGGAATCATCCAAGCCCAATATTCTACAGGAACCATTTCAGACATGTCACATCGAAAACCATCTACACCTTTATTGGTCCAATAGGTAAGAATAGCTAATGTTTTTTTCCAAGTTGAAGGAACTTCACCATTTACGTCAAAAACTTTTTCACCATTTCCTGATACATGATTAACCCCATAATTTAATCGAACAGTTTCAAACCAATCGTTTACTGTAGGAGCATCTGTAACAGCTCCATTTCCCGAAACTTTCGCTGGAATTTCTCTGAATTTTCCATCTGATGTTGGAAACTTATCTCCCCCTAGAGGAACATATCCGTTAGGAACTTTAAATGGTTTACCTGGAATGTAGTAGAAATTATTATTTGGCGCAAAACCTACTTTAGTATTGTCCGATTTACCTAAATCTTCAACACCTTTTGGGGCTTTATCAGAATGGTATTTACGAGCAACATGGTTTGGTACAAAATCAATAATTACTTTTAAACCGTTATCGTGTGTTCTTTTTATTAATGCTTCAAACTCTTCAACACGGTTATCTACATCATTGGCTAAATCTGGGTTAACATCATAATAATCTTTTATGGCATATGGAGAACCAGCTCTACCTTTTACAACATCGGCATCATCTAGAGGAATACCGTATTTTCTATAATCTGTAATAACGGCATGTTCAATAACTCCAGTATACCAAACATGTGTAGCTCCTAAATCTTTAATAGAAGTAAGTGCATTATCATTGATATCATCAAATTTACCTACACCATTTTCTTTCAATGTTCCCCATTGTTTATTTGTTGTAGTAGTATTACCAAATAAACGGGTCATCATCTGGTAGATAATGATTTTGTGGTCTTCAATTTTCTCTGTTGAGGATGAAATTTTTAATAGTTTATCCACCTTTTCTTTTTCTTTTTTTTCATGAGAAGAACAGCTTGTAAAAAACAAACCAAAAGTGATGGATAATAGAATATAAAATGAGGCGTATTTTTTGATCATTGTTTATGAATTAAGGGGATTATTTTGAATCAGATTGTTTGTTATAAGGTCTTTTTTGACTTAATAAAGTAGCTATCTTATAAAGGTCAACTTTTTCTAGTATGGTATCATACAATTCGCGGTGTTGATCTACATTTTTTAGTTCTTCTTGCATTTTTACAGCAACGGTAAAAGGGTTAGTATCTTTTAGTTGCTTACGAATAGTACTGAGGTAATCTTTATCTTTTTTGATTGCATTTAAAACAATTTCTTCTATTTCATTCATAAATTTGTAGTTATATATGCAGTGTATTTATATAATTATATACTATATTAACTAAAAAAAATGGTAATTAAAATTGCAAAATAAAGTGATTTAATATTTATCAAATAGACAATTGTTAAAAGAAAATTTCAAGTAAAAATTACAACCGATTGAGATGGTTTCTATTGATTTTTGTAGACTTCAAAATTGTTAAAATCAATTTAAATAGCTAAACTTATAAAATTAACAAAGCAAACAAATATTAGGTAATGAAAACATTATTATTAATTAGACACGCGGAAGCTGAGAGTTCTTATTTTGGTGTAGAAGATAAGCAAAGAAATTTAACACAAGAAGGTTTTTCACAAGCATTACATTTAGGAAAAAAGATAAATGAAGGGAATTATATTCCTGAAATAATTTTTTATTCTGATGCTGTTAGAACTACAGAAACTACCAAACTTATTTTAGAGCAAATAGACGTACCAGAGGAAGCAACTTTTGTGGAACCCTCTTTTTATGAGGCCAATGTTGGTAGATTGTTAGATTTTATAAATCAAAGAAGTGATGAGGCAGATACTATCGCATTAGTAGGGCATAACCCTGCAATATCATTTTTAGCAGAATATATTACTGGAGAAGATACTGGTAACCTATCGCCTGCACAATGCCTTGTGATAAGTTTTGATCTTGATTCTTGGGCATTGATATCACAAGCGACAGGTAGGTCTTTATCTCGTTATTAATAAAGAGGGTAGACTATTAAAATCTTCTATTAATTGATCTGGCTTAATGTCGGCATTATCTGTTAATTCTTTTCTATATTTTCCAGTTTTGACTTGAATAGCGGTAAGTTTTGCAGCTTTAGCACCTTGTATGTCACCTATAATATCATCTCCAATCATAAGAAGTTGATGAGCAGGTAAATTGATTTTTTCTATGGCAGATTCGTAAAAAGATTTATCAGGTTTACCAATACAAATGGCTTCGGTACTTGTTGCAAATTCTAATCCCTTAATAAAAGCACCAATGTCTATTCTTAATCCATCCGAAGCTTTCCAAAATTTACCTTTATGTAAACCAATTAACTTACTTCCATTTAGTACTTTAAGGAAAAGATTGTTCATTAATTGATAATCCCAATTCTTACCAATATCACTAATTATTATAGCTTCAGGCGTAGTTGTATTAATAGTAAACTTCTCTTCAAATAGAGCCTTTATAGAGCTACCAGCCAAAACTTCAATTTCTTTATAACCTTGTTCTATTGTGTAATTTAAAGCTGCTAAAGGTGGACTTAGAATTTCATTTTCATCAACAGGTATACCTAATGTTATAAGTTTATGATAAAGTTCTTCGGAGGTAATTCCTGATGTATTTGTAACAAATAAAAACTGATATCCTTGGTCTTTTAAGGTCTTGATTGTATCTATTACCCCATCAATAACAACAGAATCGTTATATAAAACACCATCTAGGTCGCAAAGTATTCCTTTAATTTGATTGAATCTCATAGGTTGTATTTCTCTTCGTATTAGTATTTAAAATCGTTGATAATTAATAGTTTATATAATATTAAATATCTTTTATGTTTATTTTAACTAAACATAACACCAAACGGTTAATCCAAACAATGATACTACTTACCGATGTATTACTTTTGTAATTAAATAACATCTAAAGAGTGTATGAAGCTGTCACCTTCAAGTGTAAGAAAAATTGTATTTTTAGCTGTTGCAGTTTTGCAATCATGTGCATCTGCAAATTTCTCTCGTGAGTTCGAGAATTCATCATTAAGGTTTAGTCGCCTTACATCGATGCCTTCTTCTCGTGCCTATATGGGGTATTGCAGTAACGGACAAACAACTTTTGTTATTGGTGGTGAAAGCAGAACGGGGGAGAGTTTTGACAATATTCTTTCTTTTAATACAAAATCAAACTCTTGGAATGAGGTAACACCTGTTCATATTAGTGCAGAGAAAAATATTAATAGTGCAATATCTAGTGGGTCGATGTTCTTATTTAACGGAACAAAAGGACAGTTAAATAGTCCGTTGTCGCCCATTGATATTAATGTTAGGGAAGTAGCATATAATAATAGAGTTCCTAAAGTAGATAATGTTAGTATTAATCCACAACCATTGTTTAAAGCTGGAATTTCTGAATACAAAGGTTACATTTATTTGTACGGAGGAATGGTTGACCATGAAACTTACTCAAATACTTTGTATCGTTTTAATGCTAAAAAGAAAGAATGGAAACAGATGGCTCATCTTCCTAAACAGATGATTACTCAAGGGCAGATTATAGATAATAAACTCTATGTTTTTGGTGGCCAGAATGATAAACCTATCGACGAAATTTATATGTATAATATAAAAGTAGATAGATGGGTAAAAGTTGGAAAGTTACCAGAACCAATTGTTGATGCAGCAATAACATCCTATAAACACCATATTATATTGTTTAGTAATGAACAGGTGTTTGTATATGATACTCATAAAGGAAGTCTGATGCGTTTCCAAACAAATATTGGAGCATTAAAAGGAATGGGTGCTACTATCTCAAATAATAATTTGATTATATTTGGGGGGATAAAGATCAATAACTCGGGGAAAGAAGTTTTTTCTTCTGCAGTTTATAAACTTGATATCTTTAAAATTATCTCATAATCTAACACGAACTCAAAAAAGAATTTATGGAAAATTCTACTATTGATATACAAGCATTTTTGCGTCAGCACATTAAAACAATGACTCCTTATTCTTCTGCAAGGGATGAATTTGAGGATGTTTCTACTACAAATATATTCTTAGATGCTAACGAAAACCCTTATGGGACTGCTTTAGGAGAACCTTATAACAGGTATCCTGATCCTTATCAAAGAGCAGTGAAGCAGAAAATTTCGGTATTAAAGGATATCCCTACAAAAAATATTTTTCTAGGTAATGGGAGTGACGAGCCAATTGATCTTCTTTATAGAGCTTTTGTAGAACCAAAAGAAGATAACGTAATTATTTTGCCTCCAACATATGGAATGTATAAAGTAAGTGCTGAGTTAAATAATGTAACTTGTAAAGAAGTGGCATTAACTACAGATCTAGATTTAGATGTTGATGGTATTTTAGCTGCAGTAGATAATAACACTAAAATTATCTTTGTCTGTTCGCCTAATAACCCAACAGGAAACGCGGTAAGTACAGATAGAATTATTGCTTTAATAGAGCAGTTTAATGGTATTGTTGTTGTTGATGAAGCATACATAGACTTTTCGGCTCAACCTAGTTTTATTCAGAAAATAGAAAAATATCCTAACTTGATTGTATTGCAAACTTTCTCAAAAGCTTGGGGTATGGCAGGTCTTCGTTTAGGGATGATGTTTGCAAATGCAGAAATTGTACGTGTTTTTAATGTAATAAAACCACCCTATAATATTAACCAATTAACACAAGAGAAAGCTTTAGAAGCATTAGATAATGTAGATAAGGTTAGGGATATGGTTGCCAAAATGTTATCAGAAAGAAACAGATTAGTAGAGGAATTTAAGGAAATGCCGTTGGTGAAAAATATATTTCCATCTGATGCTAATTTTATTTTGATTCAAGTGGATAATGCAGATGCAAATTATCAAACGTTGGTGGATCAAGGAATTATTATAAGGAATAGATCTAAGGTTCTTTTATGTGAACAAGGATTACGAATATCAATTGGAACAAAAGAAGAGAATGATGTTTTATTAGAGAAAATGAAACAATTATAATTACTTCTCACCATAAAAAAATGCATTGAAACTATAAATTTCAATGCATTTTTTTATTTAATATTGATAAGCTTGTTCGAATAATTTTCGCCAGGCATCAATTATTTTATAATGTTTTTCGCCTACTTTTTTGATCATTGTTACTCCTGTAACGTTTGCTGTAAGTAAAGCGTCGGCATCAAGTAAGTCAACTTTTCTAGCAGTAACTTTTCTAACTTTATAGCCTTTACTTTCTAGGTATGTTATGATATTTTTTCTGCCTATACCAGAAACACAGCCAACACATATTTTAGGAGTGTAAATTATTTTGTCTTTAATCCAGAATACATTTCCACTAATTGTTTCGGCAACATACCCTTCATAATTAAAAAGGATAAGATCATCTAATTCTCTTTTCTTTTTCTCTAATCCAGCAAAAGTATAGGTAAGAGAAGATAAAGTTTTACAGAAAGAAACTGGAGTTACAGGTACTTTTATTGTTTCTGCAAAATCAACATTAAGTGCATTTACATTCATTTTAGGAGTAAATGGAATAACGCTAATCATAAAATTACTTTCAGTACCTGTAGGTGTATAAAGCCCACCTTCTTGTCTCCAAAGCATTAATTTTATACGACATTCACCTTCAATATTATTTTTCTTTTTAAGTGATTTTACTACTTGGAAATAATATTCAGGATCAAGAAGTTCGTCTGTTAAATCAAGTTGTAATTCTTTGGCTCCTCGTTTTAATCTATCAATGTGATCTTTAATAAAACGAATATGCCCAGAATAAGTAATCATTGTTTCAAAGATACCATCACCATATTGAAGTCCTCTATCATTAATAGATAGAGGTGTTTTTGATGATTTTGTAACTTCATTATTATATAAGATGTAGCTCATCTTTTATTTCATTTATTAGAACTTCATTCTAGATAGTTCACGTTTCTGATCTTTTTCTTTTAGATCATTACGTTTATCGTAAAGCTTTTTACCTCTAGATAAGGCAACTTCAATTTTTGCTAAACCTCTATCATTAATAAAAAGCTGAGTTGGTATTACAGTAAAACCATTCTCTTTTACCTTTCTATCAAGCTTATCAAGCTCTTTTCTATGTAAAAGCAACTTTCTATCTGCTTTAGCTTCATGGTTATTAAACCCACCCATTTCGTAAGGAGCAATATGCATTGAACGAATAATCAATTCATCTCCAATAAAAACACAAAAAGCATCTGCTAAGCTTACTTTTTGCATTCTGATAGATTTAATTTCAGAACCTTTTAAAGATACACCTGCTACAAATTTCTCAATAAATTCGTACTCGTGAGATGCCTTTCTGTTCTTAATTTTAACCTTTTGTTTTATATCTAATTTATTTCCAGCCATTTTAATTTTCTTTAAATAGTGATCGCATCATCTTTTAAAATAGGAAGAACATTACAAGAGTCTTCAGTAGCACAATAGGCTAAATCTGATTTAGCTTTTAAACCGCTAAGTCTCTTTGCGTGAGAGGCATTTTCTTGTATTACTTTATCTACATTTCCTTTTGCTGCACGGTATTGAGTTAGTGCCATAAAAGAAGCGTCATCAATAATTTCTCCTTTATCAATTATACGATCAATCAATGCACCGGCAAATAAGGTATCTTCTAAGCTAGGATTACCTTTCCATCCAGCACAAATAATTGCAATATCTTTTCCTTGTTTTAATATGTAATCTGCTACAGTACTAACATTTAACATCGCACCAATAACAACCTGATCGGCACTTTTCTTTGCCTCTGTAATTGCAACAGTCCCGTTGGTTGTGGTCATGCAAATATCTTTACCATTGTATTCTTCTCTCATATGTTCAAAAGGAGAATTACCAATTGTAAATTCATCAACCTTTACACCACCACGTTCACCAGCAGTTACAAATCCTTTTTTTGCATATGCTAACGCTTCTTCTACTGTCATTACAGGAATAACACTTTTTACACCAGCATGTAAACCAGCTACCATACATGAAGTGGCTCTAAGTACATCTGTAACAACTGCAATCTTACCTTCCAATTTATGTAAGGAGATTAATTCGGGGGTGAGACAAGTCTCTATTTTCATAACTTAATTAACCGATATAACGCTTTTGAAAAGCAACTGCTTCTTGGAATTTATCTTCGTTGATCGAAGGTCGTAAAGCGGGCAAATCTGTAAGCGCTTGTATTAAATATTCTGTGGCGAGGTTTCCAGTTAAATCGTCTTTAGCCATTGGGCAACCACCAAGACCACCAATAGCAGTGTCTATTCTAAGGCAACCGGCTTCTAAAGATCCTTTTGCAAGATCAAACGCCATATTAGGATTACAATGCAAATGTACACCCAATTCAGTGTTCGGCAATATTTTTGATGCTTTTTCGAACAAATCTTGTATATCTTTTACACTTGCATTTCCAATTGTATCTGCAAAAGAGATTATTTTAACACCCATTTCTTTTAAATCAAGTGCCATTTTTAATACCTGATCGAAAGAGATATCTTCATTATAAGGGTTCCCAAAACTCATAGATAAATAAACGACAGGCTCTTTATCATTTTCTTCACAAATACTAATTATATCTTTTAGAAGTAATTTAGCTTCGCTGATCGACTTTTTAGTATTTCTTTGTTGAAATGTTTCTGAAACCGACAGAGGAAAACCCAGATAACGGATCTCATTATATTGAGCAGCTTCTTCAGCACCTCTTTTATTGACAACAATAGCTAATAATTTTGTAGTTGATTTATCGAGATTAAGTCCTGCCAAAACTTCCTTCGTATCCTTCATCTGAGGAATTGCTTTAGGCGATACAAAGCTACCAAAATCCAGTGTATCAAAACCCACTTCTAACAATAAGTTAAGGTACTCTATTTTTGTTTGTGTTGGGATGAAGTTTGACAATCCTTGCATCGCATCTCTAGGACACTCTATAATTTTTATCATTATTTGTTTACAGTTTTATCAATTTTTTTCTTTAGGTGATTTTGATATAACCATTCACCTACAAAACATAATGAAAAGATTAAAAATGCTGTTAAAATTCCTTCTAAGTTATTCTTCGATTGTTGAATAGTAAGTATAAAGAAAGCTGCAAAACAGCATATGAAACCAATTATAGTAATTACTTTATTTGCCCCTAGCTCTTTTGCTTTTTTGAAGGCAATATAATTTACGATACCAAAAATAATAAGGAAACCTGCACTACCAGAAGTTGAAATACTTTCTAAATCAATAGTATTAGCAATCACTAAAGATAATATGGTAATAATGAACAAACCAAAAGGTTTTCCCCATAAAGTTCTTGTAAACTCTGTTGGTAATTCATTATAAACAGCAACCTCGTAGTTTACACGACTACCACCCAATAATGTAGCATTTATTGCAGAAAAAGTAGATATCATTGCTGCGATAGAGATTATTGTAAATCCAACTTGCCCAAATTTAGGTTTAGCGGCTTCTGCTAAGACATATTCTGCAGCTTTACCAATTGATGCAAAATCTAAAGAGCCAACAGTAACTATTGCGATTGCTATATATAAACAGATAACAAAAATAACAGATCCATAATATGCTCTAGGTATGTTAATTCTTGGTTTATCAATATCTGGAGCAGAGTTAGCAATTAATTCAAAACCTTCATAAGCCACAAATATTACCATACCACCAGCAATTAATTGTAAAGGACTTTCCCAGTTTTCTGGGTTAAGTTGCTGAAAGTTTGGATTATCTGTAATTCCCCAAAAACCTGCTGCAACAAATGCTAAAAGAATAACTAACTTAATAATCACCGCAAAAGCTTCAACTTCTCCGACTACCTTAATACTGTAATAATTTATAAAAGTTGAAATAAGTATAATACCTGATAAGAATATATGCTGATCTAGCTCGACATTTCCTGTAATCTGAATTAGACTTGATGCGTAAGCTCCAAATGCAGAAGAATAGAGTGATAACATAATAATATAACTTACCCAAAGCATATTATTAAGTCCTCCACTAAAAATAGAGTAACCAAACCCTTCGTTAATAAAACGAACAGTACCTCCCTCATCTGGATAAGCAACAGATAATTTAGCGTATGAATAGGCCGTCATTAGAGCAATCATACCAGCTACGAAAAATGAAATTGGAACACCACCTTTGGCCAAAGTAACTGATAGACCTAAGACAGCAAATATGCCACCACCTACCATTCCACCAATACCAATAGATATAGCGTCTTTTAAACTTATTTTTGAGTTATCCTCCATTATAATTGATTGGGTTTTATTTTGTAAATCTAATATAAAGATAAAACCTAGCTTTATATGATATACTAAGTACTTAGTTAATACAATTTATTTATATTTTTATATCAGAAGAATTTATTAAATCAAAGAAGTACAAAAATGAAAGTATACTTATATGTTCTTATAGTTCTATCTTTTTTAGGTTGCTCATCAAAAAATAAAAAAGAGACAGTAACAAAGAACAATCATGATAAAGAGGTTATAACAGAGACCAACGACATTAAGAGAATTGATAAATTATATGAACATTCAATTTATGGCTTAAAAACCCCATTTGAACATACAGAAATGCTTGGTCAGATTAGAAAGGCATTTCCTCAATACAAGACTAGTAAAATAATAGGCCGTCAAGATGGTCCCGATTTTCCACTCTATGTTGTAAAAAATAGAGAAGAAGAGGTCTTATTATTTTCTATGGATTGGAAAGATACCTTGAAGTTAAATAGTATCTATGTTAGAACTTCAGAAATAATTGATGAATATGGATTAAAAGTAGGGGATGGTTATCACGAAATAAAATCAAAAAGAAACCAATTAATAAAGACAACAATGGATTATCATCAGCATACATATGCTTATGTTGATGGTTCAAATATTATGTATGAAATAACGGGTGACGTTAGTTTACCAGATACTGTTAATATTGAAGATGTGAAATTTACAGAAGAGCAGTTGAAGGATTGGAAAATTGAATCAATAATTTGGAGAGAATAGAACACTGTAAACCTAAGTTCTTAACCTCATTATTTATTACTATTATCAAGAATAAGATCATTTTATGAATACCCAATCAAATAAGATACTCCTTTTCGAAAAACCATTATTTTCTTGGTATAAAATACAAACACCTATTGATGAAAAGATAGAATTACCTTCACAATCTTGTTTTGCTTACATTATTGAAGGAGAGGGGCAAGATTTATCTAAATCAGGTTTTTTAGCAAAAACGGGGACTATAATCCTTTCTTTATGTGGTAAAACAGTAGGACGTACTATTTCAAAAACGGAATCAGGTTTTTTGAATTGTATGATAGTTCATTTTGATAGAGATATATTAAAAAAAGTATTTAATAATGAAAAACCAAAGTTTTGGAAAGAACTGATACAACCATTAAAAAGAGATATAACACAGCAAGATGCAACCGCATTGGTGAGTTCATACTTTTTGAGTATTTCTAATTTTTTCGATCATCAAAATGCTTTAAGCGATGAGATTTTATCAATTAAATTAAAAGAGATTGTATTGTTGCTCCTACAAAGTGATGAGAACTCAGACCTAAATACTATTATAAGAAGTTTATTTTCTGATAAGACTTTTTCATTTCAAGAAATAATTGAAGCAAATTTATATGTACCGTTAGATTTGAATAGGTTAGCAGGAATGACAAATAACAGTTTAGCTTCTTTTAAAAGAAAATTCACAAAAATATATCAAGTTTCGCCTGCAAAATATATTAGACAAAAGAAGTTAGAGAAAGCAAAAAGTATATTGGCTTCATCTCAAGATTCTATTAGTGATGTGTGTTATGATTGTGGCTTTACAAACCCTGTTAGTTTTTCAAGATTATTCAAGTTAGCATACAATATATCACCTTCAGATTACCGTTTGAGCTTTAATGTATAGCAATTGAGCTTTTTTGTAAAATATTGATTTTAAATAGCTTGTAGATTTGTATCAAGATTTAAAGGTATTGAAAAATAGCTTTGATTTAGTTAACCTAATTTAAATTTTGAATACTATGAAATTTTTAGAATCTACAAAAAAGATGATGCGTGCAGTTGCTTTTGAACGTTATGGTAACCCAGAAGAAGTGATGAAAGTTATTAATGACCAAGAGATACCTAAACCAAATGCAAACCAAGTTTTAGTAAAAATTACATATTCATCTATTAATGCTGCTGATCAGCATATGATTAGAGCAAATTACCTTATCATTAGGCTACTACTAGGTTTATTTAAACCAGCAAAGAAAAATAGAATAGTAGGGATGGATATCACAGGCTCGATTGAAGCAGTAGGTGATAATGTAAAAGATTTTAATATCGGTGATGAAATTGTAGCTGATATGCGTAAATCTTTAGGAGGTGGATTTGCTGAATATGCAATTGTAGATGTTGAAAATTTAGTGAAAATACCATCAAATGTTTCTCATGAACAAGCAGCTACTGTACCTATTTCAGGTCAAGCAGCAATGATGGGTATCCTTCTTTGTGAAATTCAACCTGGAGATCGTGTATTAATTAATGGTGCTTCTGGAGGGGTTGGTTCTTTTGGTGTTCAACTCGCAAAATATAAAGGAGCACATGTTACAGCAATATGTTCTTCTGAAAAAGCTTCTGCTGTAAAAAGTTGGGGAGCCGATGAAGTGATCGATTATAAAAAGACTTCAGTTAGTGAATTAGAAAACGATTCTTATGATAAAGTATTTGATGTAGCATCTTTTAGAAGCCCCAAAGATTTTAAAAAGACCCTAAAAAAAGATGGACGTTATATATTAGTTGGAGGTAATTATTATAATATGCTTAAGGTGAAATTCTTTGGTAAATGCTATGCTAGAGGTACTCAGAAATTTAAAAGTTTAACTCAAGATGTAGAAGTTAACGAAAATATTAAAACGGTACTCGATCTGATTGGTAAAGGAAAAGTTATACCTGCAATTCAAAAAACAATCTCTTTAGAAGACGTTCCAAGTGCTATAGGTAGTCTTGAAAAACGTACTATAGTTGGTAAAGTTATTGTAAATCTTAATGCTTAATTGTATTACAGTAATTATTAGAAGTTCTTATAAGTAAAAATATTGATCATAAGGTCGGTTAAATATGCATAGTGTATATTAGCACTTTCAATACTAAGAACGGAAACTATTAACAATGGCTTATTTAGCAGTTAACAACCAAGAGCTATACTATGCAGATTATGGCGATAAATCTGCACCTCCAATATTATTCTTACATGGTTTTTTAATGAACTCAGAGATGTTTGATGCTCAAGTAGCTTATCTTTCATCATGTTACAGAGTTATTACCTTAGATGCGCGAGCTTTTGGTAAAACGAAATGGGATGGGCAACCATTTTCATTATATGATTTAGTAGATGATGCAATTTCATTATTGGATCATTTAAGTATAGAAAGGGCAATTTTAGCAGGTATGTCTCAAGGTGGATATGTAGCATTAAGGGCTGCATTAAAATATCCAAATAGAGTAAATGGCCTTGTCTTAATTAGTACGTCTGGGGTTGTAGACCCAATTTCGATAAAAGAAATCTATATAGAATCTAGAGATGTTTGGGTAAATAATGGCTTAGTACCTCCTTTGCATGAAGGTTTAATGACGGGTATTATTGGTCCGAAAGAAACGTATGAAGTTTATTGGGATAAGTGGACACCTGAATGGAAGAAAAGAACAGGTGAAGAAATTTATCATGCTATGAATGCCTTGATCAATAGAGATGATATAGAAGAATTTATCAAAAATATTACTGTTCCAGCTTTAATTATTCATGGAGAAGCAGATCAAGGTGTACCTTATGAAGAAGGTTTGTTTTTACATAATACGTTGCAGAAATCCGTGGGGGTGATTACGATTAAGGAAGGGTGTCATACCTCAATAATGACTCATTCAGATACGGTTAATGCTAGTTTGCTCTATTATCTTGAAAATGATTTCACAAAAACAAGAGAAACAAGTAGATACTAGTGAGAAAGGTATACAACTTCTAATTTTCAATAAATTTTAAAGTAATTGATCAAGATATAAAAAATGGCTGTCCTACTTTTTTAAGTGAGACAGCCATTTTATATTTAATAGAGTGAGATTATTAAATTACGCCATAGGCTAAAAGTGCATCAGCAACTTTTACAAAGCCACCAATGTTGGCACCTTTTACATAATCTACCCAATCTTCTTCTTGACCATATTTTACACACTTCTTATGAATCTTCTTCATAATATCTTGTAGTTTTTGGTCAACTTCTTCAAAACTCCATTGTAAACGCATAGAGTTTTGTGTCATTTCCAATCCAGAAATAGCAACACCACCAGCATTGGCAGCTTTACCAGGACCGTACATGATTTTATGTTTTTCAAAAACCTTAACTGCACCAATCGTAGACGGCATGTTCGCTCCTTCACAAACAAGGATACAACCATTAGCCATTAATTTTTCGGCATCTTTGTCGTCTAACTCATTTTGAGTTGCAGAAGGGAATGCTAAATCAGCTTTAATACCCCAAGGTCTTTCACCTTCGTGATAAGAAGAGCCTTCATACTTAGCAACATATTCTGCAAGAGAAGTACGTTTTACATTCTTTAATTCTTGAATGTAAGCTAATTTTTCTGTGTCAATACCATTAGGGTCATGTAAAAAACCACCACGGTCAGACATAGTAATCACTTTAGCACCTAGCTGAGTAAGTTTCTCTACAGTATATTGAGCAACGTTACCAGATCCTGAAACAATAGCAACTTTATTATCGAAGCCATCATTACGCACTGCTAACATTTCTTTAGCAAAGTATACAGAACCATAACCAGTAGCTTCAGTTCTAGCGTTAGAACCACCAAAAGCAAGGTTTTTTCCTGTAAGAACACCTGTAAATTCATTTTTGATTCTACGGTATTGACCATACATAAAACTTACTTCTCTACCGCCAACACCAATATCACCAGCAGGTACATCAGTATCTTTACCAATATGTCTGTAAAGTTCTGTCATGAATGCTTGACAGAAACGCATTATTTCGTTGTCAGATTTTCCTTTAGGGTTAAAGTCAGATCCACCTTTAGCACCACCCATTGGTAGTGTAGTTAAAGAGTTCTTAAGTACTTGTTCAAAACCTAAGAATTTTAAAGTACCTAATGTAACAGATTTATCAAAGCGTAAACCACCTTTGTAAGGACCAATAGCACCGTTAAATTGCACACGGTATCCACGGTTTACACGGATATTACCTTCGTCATCTTGCCAAGTAACACGGAAACTGATAACTCTATCAGGTTCAGTCATTCTTTCTAAGATAGAAGCATCAAGGTATTTTTGGTTTTCATTGATGAAAGGGATTAATTTTTCAGCAACTTCTTCCACTGCTTGGTGGAATTCTGGCTGTCCAGGGTTTCTACGTACGAGACCCTGCATGAAGCTATTTAATTCAAGCTCTTGCATTTGATTTTTAACGAGGTTAGTGTTCTTATTATGTTTATTGTGGATTATCAAATAGATAATCTATGTGTTCCGTTCTTATTTATCTAGATCAACCTTACAAGATAATAAAGTTATATCATCTGCATAAGCTTGGTGACCTTTAAATGTATTTAATAAAGCAATTAGATTTTTATGCATTTCTTTTTGATTACAACTAAGATTTGCAATTAAAAATTCTTCTAGCTTATCATCTCCTAATTCTTCATCTTCATCATTATAAGTTTCAGTGAAACCGTCTGTGAATCCGAATACGAAGAACTTACGCAAGTTATTAATTTCTTCGACTTCTATAAAGGGTAATTTAGTGAATGATCCTAAAATTGTTGTTCCAGTTTCAAGTCGAGAGAATTTACCATCAACAACTAAGAAAGGAGGGTTGTGACCAGCATTTATAAACTTTATCGTTTCATTTTTTATAGAATACTCCATAAAAAATGCTGTAATGAAATTTTCTCCTTCTGCACTTTCTAGAATTTGAGTGTTTGCTTCATGAACTATGCTTTCTAAATCCATACCTCTTCTAGCTAAAGCTCTAATAGTACCTTGGAAATTAGACATAAGGATAGCAGCAGGAACACCTTTACCAGAAACATCTGCAATAGACATTAAAAACTTATCATCAGACATCTGGATAAAGTCATAATAATCTCCACCAATAGAATGGTGAGGCATGTAACTGGCATGAATAGATACAGGTACATTATCACCGTAAGGAAGTTTTTTAGGGAAAAGCATTTCTTGAACATGAGAGGCAATTTCTAATTGCTTCTTAGTCTCCTTTTGTTTTTCTTCTTTACGTGCTAATTTTTTATTTTCAATAGCAACAAGGATAATGTTACTAAGTGCTTCAGCAAATCCAGTATCTCTTAAATCACTTAAGTGTTTTTCTTCAGCAAATCCCACCAATGCATAAGCTAGAATTTCGTTTTTATGCTTAATTGGCATTATAGATTCAAATTGTTCAAATCCAGATGGGTGATTCGTTATTTTTGATAGTTTTTTATATTCTTCAAATGCTTTAGGGAATCGTTCTGTAAGGTCATGATCATGGTTACCATGGTTTACTTCTCTTACAAGTTCATCCTTGTCTTCGTTAAATACAAATAAAACTAGGTTTGTAATACTAGGGTTTGACGTTAAAGTCAATTTATAAATCGTATATAAGTCTTCTTCAGACTGATTGGCGTTAATTGCACTTATGGTTTCAAAAAGAGACCCTAATTGCATTTGCTTAAGCATTAATTGCTTTTCTGTTGTATTCGCCATGTTCTTAAATAAGTATCTTTAATTATTTGTTTTTGAATGAGGATCATAAGCATCTCTCAATCCATTACCGATTAAATTAAAAGCCAATACGGTAAGGCTAATAGCAAGACACGGGAAAATAATTAAATGCCAATGTCCAGTTGGTGTTAATTCTGTTAAACCGTCTTTTATCATAGTGCCCCATGATGGCATAGATGGAGGGCCACCTAAACCTAAAAAGCTTAAACCCGCTTCAATTAATATTGCTGATGCAAAATTAGAAGCACATATTACTGCTAATGGTCCTAAGATATTAGGTAAAATATGATGAATTATGATACGGTAATTTGAAAAACCTAATGCTTTTGTTGCCTCAATATAATCTTTTTGTTTAATCGATAGAATTTGTCCACGCACAACACGTGCAACTTCTACCCACATTGTTAAACCTACAGCCACAAATGTAACCCAGATTCCTTCACTTTGTAATGCCAACCTTACAGCCACAACAAGCATAATTGCTGGAATAGACCAAGTAATTGTCATTAACCAAAGTGCTAATTTATCAATGTAACCACCAAAGTAACCACTTAATGATCCCATTAATATACCAATACTTAAGGAAATGATCAATGATATAAATCCAATTGTTAGAGATACCCTTGTTCCAAAGATTAAACGGCTTAGAACATCTCGACCAATTTTATCTGTTCCTAAAATAAAGGTCCTTGTTTCAACACATTTATCCCAAAATTCATCTTCTAGTTTATCTTTATCTATTGTTCTTATTATCTGATTTTCATCTAAATAAGTAATACTCTTAGGTCTTACAATAAAATTGTGTGCTAAGTTTTTACCTAGAATTTCAGAAGGAGAAGCGTATATAGGTTTTACCACAGAGATTAAGGGTAAACTTAATTTAAGTCTACGAGTTGTTCTAAGTGATCTTTTTTCTAACCCAGGATATAAAATAAAGAAAACAGAGTCTTTTTCTATGGTTGGTGTACCTACGATTGGGATTTCGTGGTATTTACTTTCTTCACCATTAATAAGTTTATCTAAGATTGTTGGTGTAGGAACATGAATGTTTTTTCTCTCACGTATAACATCTACGGTAAAAAAAGGACCTTTTCGAGGTACTTCTAATAAGCCATCGTTTGCAAAGTTAGAGCCGTCTGGCATAATTAAATACCCTAAAATGGCAAGACAAGTCATGAGAAATACATAGGCAACAGAAATTACAGCAAGTGTATTTTTCTTGAACCTTTTCTTCACAAAATGTGTGGGAGATTTATGTATTTCGTAAGTTGTCATTAATGATTATACAATATGTATTGAAAGCTTAGATTCTATTGAGAGTTGTGTGCAAATAGCCCTTTTTTGGATGCTAAATAATGATATGATGTAAAATTAGTATCAAAATCCTTAATAGCAATTTCTATTTCATCAGATGGAGATGAAAAACATCTTACCCATTCTTTCTGAATTAACGTTTTAAGTTCTATACCTAAAGTAGCTGTATCAATATTTACCTCTTCTTTTAATGATGAAAAGCTGGTAACAAAGTATAATTCATCAAGAATTTTGTATTGAATTTCAGTCATAAAAAATAGTTCTACTCTAATTAATGGTCAAAAATAATAAATTCAATTGATTAAACGCTAAATATTCTGTTCTTCCATGAATACTTCGTGAAAGTAGCTAATAATCCTATAAATATTGCATAAAAAGGATAAAAAAGAGATAGGAACGGGACTGTGTAGAGGAGTGATAAATCATTAAACCATTTTAAAGCAGATTTCATATAGAATAATTCACAAACCCACCTTAAGCAAAGTGCAACAACAAAAATATTTATATGCCCATTAAAGAACAATGTATGAATGCCGCTGAAATAAAAAGTCAGATGAAAAATGAAAATAAAAACAGCAGTATATTGTGGCCCTTTATTTTTATAATGTTTCCATTTACTTGCCCATCTAACCCTCTGATTAATAAAGCTAATTATTGACTTAGGTGGGGTAGTTGAAACAATAGCATCGTGGTTTTTTAAAAAGACAATTTTTGATGGATCTTCTTTAGCCAACTGATGTAAAAAGAATTCATCGTCGCCAGTAGGTATATGTGCGTGTTCTTTATAATTATTTTGTTGTAAAAATGCGGTCCTTTCAAAAGCTAAATTTGCTGCATTACACATATTTGGAGTTTGATTTCTAATTGATGCCGCTCCGGTAATTATTAATGAAGAAAATTCAACACTCATTAAACGCTCAAAAAATGATTTGTATGTAAAGTGTACAGGTCCGGATACCATTAACGCCCCTGTTTCTTGGTAACAATTTACAATACTCTTCACCCAGTTTTTTGGTTGAGTACAATCAGCATCAGTAGTGACTATTAATTGTGCTTTTGTATGTTCAATACCAAAACGAATGGCTTGTTTTTTACCTTGTAGATAGTTTGGTAGATTTAAAACTGTGGATTTATTTAGGGTGTTCCCTTTTAATAATTGATATGTTGTATCATCAGAATGGTCGTTTATAAAAATAAATTCTAAGTTTTTATAAGATTGGTTACTTAAAGATTCAAGCAGTTTTTCTACATTATCTGCTTCATTTCTTAACGCAATAATAACACAAACTGTAGTGTTTTCTTGTAGACTACGAGGTGTATTGTCATAATCAAAAGATAAGTTCCAGCCCTTTGATAAACGTATCAAACCAAAAAAATAAATAACGACAAGTATTAAAAAGAAAATTTCCAATGCTCAGGTTTTGCTAAATGTATTGTATCATGCAATATTGTAAATACAAAATTGATTTTATCAACTATTATAAAAGAAAATAAAAGATGTCATTAGAAATAGGACAAGTTGCACCAGATTTTACAAGTATCGATCAAGATGGAAATGAAATTAAACTTTCTGATTATAAAGGAAAGAAAGTCGTTTTGTATTTCTACCCAAAAGATATGACGCCTGGTTGTACGGCAGAAGCATGTGATCTAAGAGATAATTACGAAAAATTACTTGCTGAAGGATGGGTTGTTTTAGGTGTAAGTACAGATGCAGCAGAAAGACATCAGCGTTTTATTGCTAAATATGATTTGCCTTTTCCTTTAATTGCAGACGTAGATCATAAAGTTCATGACTTATATGGTACTTGGCAATTAAAGAAAACGTTTGGAAAAGAGTACATGGGGACTGTTAGAACCACTTTTTTGATAGATGAGAAGGGAATTTTAACGGACATTATTAAAAAGGTGAAGACGAAAGAGCATACTAAACAGATAATTAGTTAAGTTTGCACTTGGAAAAATAAATGAGAATCGAATCTCATCAATATATAATACAATAGCTTACATCAAAAAAAGATGGCAGAGGTAGCAGAATTGAAAAGAATAGCGTCTCAAGTTAGACGTGACATCGTTAGAATGGTTAACGGTGCAGGAAACGGTCACCCAGGTGGAGCCCTAGGATGTGCTGATTTATTTGTAGCACTTTACTTTAAGCACATGGAACACAACACTGAGTTCAACATGGATGCAACAGGTGAAGATGTTTTCTATCTTTCAAACGGACATATTTCGGCTGTTTTTTATAGCACGCTTGCTAGAGCTGGATACTTCCCAATTTCAGAATTAGCTTCTCATAGAAAGCTAAATTCTAGATTGCAAGGTCACCCAACTCCTTATGAGCATTTAGAAGGTGTTCGTATGGCTTCAGGTTCTTTAGGGCAAGGTTTATCAGTTGCGGCTGGTACTGCTTTAACTAAGAAAATGAATGGCGATGACAAAATGGTTTATTGCTTAATGGGAGATGGTGAACAACAAGAAGGTCAAGTATGGGAAGCTGCAATGTATGCTGCTCATAATAAAATTGACAATCTTGTAGGTGTTATCGATTATAACAACCGTCAGATTGATGGTGATGTTTCTGATGTATTGAGCTTGATTGATATCGAAGCAAAATACAAAGCATTCGGATGGGAAACTTTCGTTGCTGATGGAAACGATATGGAAAAATTAGATGCGGCATTAACAAAAGCAAAAGAGCTGTCTGGTAATGGTAAACCAATTATGATTATTATGAAAACAGAAATGGGCTTCCCAATCGATTTCATGGTAGGTACTCATAAATGGCATGGTGTTGCTCCAAATGCAGAGCAAACTGAAGCTGCTTTATCTCAGTTAGAAGAAACGTTAGGAGATTATTAATCTTTTAATCTGAAAATATATTAAAGACAGATTTACTTTATGTAAGTCTGTCTTTTTTGTTTTATAAAGGGATTATGTTGTATTATTTTGTAATATGTAACATCGCTGATTATTAGATACTTATATTGTGATAAGGACTAATTATGTTATCTGTTATGAAACTATCTGATCTTGAACTTACAAATATTAATACCCTAGATGTTGAGGAAAATTATGACGTGTTTTACAACTATTCTCCTGACATGCTGTTATCTGTCGACCCAAAAACACATTGTGTAATCCAATGTAATCAGACTTTATGCGAAACGACCGGCTATCATAAGGAAGAAGTAATAGGTATGAATATCTATGATTTATACCACCCAGATGCTCATCAGCTTGTAAAAAAAGCTTTTTATGAATTTCTTGATAGAGGTATTGTAAAAAATGCAAACCTTATTGTTAAGAAAAAGAATGGAGAAAAATTATATATTTTACTAAGTGTTATTGCTATTCGTGACGAAAACGATACAATTATTTATAGCAACTCTTGCTGGCGAGATGTAACTCATATAAAAGTGCTTGAAGATTCTTTAAAGGAAACAAATAAGAAACTACAGCAAAAAGTGAAAGAACTGGGAAATAAAAATAAGGAATTAGAACAATTCGCTTATGTGGTTTCTCATGATTTAAAAACGCCTTTAAGAAATATTGATGGCATGTTGTCAATCATCAAATCTGAATGTAAAGGTATTATTGATTCTAAATGGGAGTGTTATTTTACTTATATCACTGAAAGTGCAGGTAGAATGGGGCGACTTATAGATACAGTTCTTGAATTTAGCCAGATTGGTATCAAAAGTAAAAAAGAAGAAATTGATACTGACAAAATTATTGATGATGTACTAGATGATTTTAAATTATCTATTGAAGATAAAAAGGTGCAAATTTTTAGGAGTAAGTTACCTAAACTGTCTGGTTATGCTATTGAGTTTCATATGTTGATGCAAAATTTAATTGGCAATGCTATTAAATTTAATAGAGAAAATGTAAACTCTATCATAAAGATTTCTTGTGATGAACATCGCGATCATTATTGTTTTACAGTAAAAGATAATGGAATTGGAATCAATAAAGAGAATCATCAAAAAATATTCTCTATTTTTAATAGAATCAGTGAACAATATAAAGGAACAGGAATAGGGCTAGCACAATGCAAAAAGATTGTAAAACTCCATGGAGGAGTTATTTGGATTGAAGAAAACGAACAATTTGGCTCCACTTTTAATTTTACTATCCCAAAAGAACTCAATTAGTTTATCCACTAAATAAAAAATCATAGAACTATACACATCATATTAAAATAAAACCGTTTATTTTTGCATTCGGAAAAACGAAAATTATATGGCAAAGAGAAAAACGGTTTTAAGAGTAGATGGATTTTCAAAATCCTATGAAAAAGGAAAGTTAGCTGTTGATAATCTTTCTTTTGATGTGAAGGAGGGTGAAGTTTTTGCTCTTATAGGTAGAAGTGGATGTGGTAAAACAACTACATTAAAATTATTATCAGGTCAGATGCGCCCAGATAAGGGAGATGCTTATGTTGATGGAGAGCGTATTCTTGGACCACATGAAAGATTATTAGCAGGACATGATAAAATTGCTTTAGTAGAGCAAGATTATAATCTCTTTAATCATCAGACGGTTTCTGATAATATTAAATACCCAATTAGAAGATCTAGTAAAGAATATCAAGAATATAGATTAAAGGAGTTACTACGTATTTGTCAGTTAGAAGAATATGCAGAAACTCGTCCTAAGGAGCTTTCTGGAGGACAAAAACAACGTGTAGCCATTGCAAGAGCCATTGCAGACGAACCTCCTGTATTATTATTAGATGAACCTTTTTCTCATTTAGATATGGCACTCAGAAGTGACTTACGACGAATGGTGAAAAACATTGCTGTAGAAGCAAATATTTGTGTTGTTTTTGTAACACATGATACACACGATGCTTTGGCAATGTCTGATAGAATTGGCGTAATGTCTAAAGGGCATTTATTACAGATTGCTACACCAAATGAAATTTATACAAAGCCTTTAAATAAATACGCAGCTCACTTCTTCCCTCATTGTAACGTCTTAAATGAAGATGAATTGAAAAAGATGGATGTTGAAAGAGAAAAAGGATTGTATATGGCTCGTCCTGAGTGGTTAAAGGTGATTGATAAGGAAGTGAAAAATCATACTGCAAAATTAGTCCATGTAGATTACTTTGGTAATGCAAGTTACGGAGAGTGGGAAATTGAAGAAGGATTAAGGTTGTGGGTACATCATGATAGTTTTTATAATTACGAAATAGGAGAAACCAAAAGTGTTGTACTAATAGAAGGTACAGATTGGTGGAAACTTGAGGAGTAAATAGCTTACTAACAAACTTATATCATCAAAAGAATGAGAAATAACTTAATTTTATTTGTACTAGCAATCTTTATTTTTTCTAATTGTTCTAATAATACTGAACAAAAGACAGAAAAAAGTAATGATTTAATTACAAAATGGAGAGGTGTTATAAAAAATAGTCATCAAAAAGAAGTTCCTTTTTACTTTACTATTCAAGGTGAAGGTAAAGAGCAAAAATGGACTTTGATTAATGGTGAGGAACGTATGGAAATGGATCAACCTTATTACATAGGAGATTCTCTACATGTTCCATTACTGATTTATGAAGCTGAACTTGTTGTTAAAGAAGGTGATACTACCATAAAAGGAGAGTTTGTTAGAAATGGAGCATATAGGTTGCCTTTTGATGCCATTAAAGGAAATACACAGCGTTTTATAAATGGTAATCAAAAAGCTGTAAAAAATATATCTGGAACTTATGCTGTAAAGCTAGGGAAAACAGATGCTATTGGTTTATTCAATCAACATGAAAACTATTTGACTGGAACATTCTTAACATCAACAGGAGACTACCGTTATCTAGAAGGTAAAGTAGTAGGAAATAAACTGTTTTTGTCTTCTTTTGATGGGATGCATATTCTATTATTTGAAGCTGATATTGATGGAGAGAAGCTTGTAAATGGTAGAATGTGGTCGGGTAAATCAGCTACAAAAGTATGGAATGGGATTGCTGATAAAGAAGCCAAGTTACCAGATGCAAATGAATTAACCTTTTTGAAGAAAGGCTACGATAAATTTGATTTCTCCTTTAAAAATCAGAAAGGAGAAACAGTTTCATTAGCAAATAAAAAATACAAAGGGAAAGTTGTAGTTATCCAAATAATGGGTTCTTGGTGTCCCAATTGTTTAGATGAATCTAAGTTTTTTGCCCCTCTTTACGATAGGAAGAATAAAGAGGGTTTAGAAGTAATCGGTCTTTCATTTGAGAGATCATCTGACCCTGATAAAGCATATAAAAGAATAAATAGCCTTAAAAAACGACTTAATATAAATTATGAGGTTGTGTATGCAGGAACAACTAAAAAAGCAGCTTCTGCATTACCAATGCTTAATCATATTATGTCTTTCCCAACATCTATCATTGTAGATAGAAAAGGAGAGGTGAAACTAATTCATACTGGGTTTAATGGACCAAGTACGGGACATTATTATGAAGATTATGTTTCAGAAACAACTTCATTAATCAACAATTTACTTGAAGAGACAGAGTAGTAATTCTTGATACGGAAATTTAATAATGAAACGAGTGAAAGTATGAACTGCTTTCACTCGTTTTTTTATGAAGATCATTCAATATTCTCTACCTTGAACTTTGTTGTGTAAAATCTCTTAATATTTATGGAGATTATAGTAATCGCAATTTAATAATTCACGAAATTTGAAGCATGTTAGCATCAAGCTTTACAAAAGATAAAATAGAAGCAGGATTAGACGAAGCAGGGCGAGGTTGTCTTGCTGGACCTGTAGTAGCAGCGGCAGTTATTTTGCCTAAAGATTTCTCACATCCAGATTTAGATGATTCAAAAAAGATATCAGCTAAAAAGCGTATGCAATTACGAGAGGTTGTATTAGAAAATGCATTGGCATACGCTATTGTAGAAGTACAAGCAGAAGAAATTGATAAAATTAATATTCTTCAAGCATCTTTTACAGCCATGCATAGGTGTGTTGATAAGCTAAAAATTAAACCAGAATTATTGTTGATTGATGGCAATAGATTTAGACCTTATAAAGGTATACCAGACGAATGTATAGTTAAAGGGGATGGTAAATTTTTAAGTATTGCAGCAGCATCTATTTTAGCAAAAACACATAGGGATATGTTGATGGAAAAATTGTCTGAAGAATTTCCAGAATATGGTTGGGAAAGAAATGCAGGTTATCCTACTAAAGCACATAGAGCAGCAATAGCTAAATATGGTACAACACCTTGGCATAGAACATCGTTTAAGCTTTTACCAGAACAAAAAACAATTGATTTTTAAATGAAATTAGTAAGGTTATTTTTCTTTTTTGTAATTGGTGTACTATTTATTCAATGTGAAAACCCAACACCATATGGAGACTTGTATGTTCAAGTGAGAGACGAGCAAGGTAATGCTGTTGTTGATGGATATGTAACACTTTATGGTTCTTTATTGGATTTTGAAAACCAAACAAATTCACTTTCTGGGCCTACAAAAACGGATGAAAATGGATTAGCATTTTTTCTGAATTTATCAGCAGGTGATTACTATGTAGCTGCAGAATATACAGATACTGAAACAGGGAATGAGAAAAATAACTTTTTAGTTGATACCGAGATAAATGTTATATCTACAGAAATAGGTTACAGAAATTCTATTACCGTAATTATTTGGGATTCATTTATTTCGAATCTTACTTCTTCTTCGGGTAAGCAATGGGAGATTGATAGGATTGTGGATGTTCAATCTGGAAATATAGTTCCGATTGAGGAATGTTTGCAAGACGACTTATTAGTATTTTATACAAATGGTGTCTTTGAGTATAAGAGTGAAGAGATCAATTGCAATGAAGAAACTGATGACAATTTTACAGGACATTTTTCTCCCGTAAGTAATGGTTCTTTTATTGTAATTACAGATGAATTAGGAAAGACGAGGTATGGATTATATATCATATCTGTTACCTCAACGCAAATGATAACACATTATGGGGATAGTTTTATTTATTATAATTATGTCCCTTAATATAATAAAAATAAGAAAATGAATATTGGTGATAAAGTGAGAAGCCTCCATGACGCAATGGAAGGTATAGTAGTTAGTTTTAAAAAAAATAGTATTGTAGAAGTCGAAGTAGAGGATGGCTTTAGAATGGACTTTCTTTCTAAAGATTTAGCTATAGTATCTACAGTTGAATCAAAAGAATTTGGAAGTGTAGAAGAAGAAGATCGTATAATATCTGTATCTCAGAAGAAAAAACATAGAGACAGACCAAAAGCTGCATTACCATTAATTTCTGAAAGGGGAGTGTTTATAGCATTTGTTCATCAGAATGATCAGATATTAGATGTTTATGTGTGTAATAATTCTGATTTAACAATACCGTTTGTGTTGGGTTCTGAAAGAAAGGGAGATTATAAAGGTATTTTCACCTCCACTTTAGTACCTAGATCACAAATAAAGGTAGATCAAGTCACGTTACAGAATTTTGAAGAATGGCCTGCATTTATCTTTCAAGCATTATTCTTTTACCCTGGTACTAGTATTAATCATGAGCCTTTAGTTAAAAAACTACGTTTTAAAGCATCAACATTCTTCAACAATAAGAAGGAAGTACCAGGAATGAATAAAGAAGGTTATCTCTTTCAACTAGATATTAAAGCATTAGAAGCTGTTGATGCATCTAAATTAAAAGATGGTATTTTAGAGAAAAAAGAAGTTGCTCAAGTAGCTGAGAAGGTAGTTCAGAAACCTGCTTCGGAAATTGATCTTCATGCTGAAGCTTTAGGTTTAGATCCAAATATGGGTAACTCTACTTTGAGTATGCAAGTATTGCATTTTGAAAAAGAATTAGATGCAGCAATTGTAAATGGCATGGATCATATCACTTTTATTCATGGTATTGGAAGTGGTAAATTGAAAAATGAAATTCAAAAAAGATTATCGAAGCATGCTGATATTGAATATTTTGAAGATGCTAGAAAAGAGAAATTTGGTTACGGTGCAACATTCGTTAAAATAAAATAATGAATATAAGGTTAGTTTTTGGTATTGTTTTAACAGGCATTGCAGTTCTTCTTTATGGTGTTGGAAAGCCTAAGCTTTCAAAAGAGAAGAGCTACTTAGATAAAGCAAAAGCGAATGAAGAACAATGGGTTATTTTTAATGGAATAATTGATTCTTCTAACATCCCTTTAGAGCAATTTTTAGTAGTAGCTTCAAAAGAAGAATTTACCGGAGCAGGTAAGCATAGAGGATTTAAACCTGTAGAACAAAAACTACAGCCTGTAACGATCAATAACGGGATAGATACATTACTATTTGAGGAAGCTCCCTACAGAGGGGATATGATTGCTCATATTCTTTTAGATGAAGTTACTTCTTCTAATTCTCCAATTCAATGGCAGGGAGTAAAACAAGGTACTCCGCTTGTGGGTATAGGTAAAAAAGAAAATAAGCACATTAACGTAAAGTATAGTTATGCTGGTGCTTTTAGCGACTATGTTGAGCTTTTGACATACGGAAGTAGATTACTTACTCAAATCTGTCTTGGTTTAAGTATTGTTGGTGTACCTTTACTTATTTGGGGTTTACTTAAAAGGTAGTAAAAGTATAAAATCATTTGAAGCATCTTTATGAAAGTAAAGATGCTTTTTTTTGTTCGCTTAACGAAAGTTAATAGTGTTATAAGGTGTATTTTGTTGTTTACAATTGTTTAGAAATCGATGTTTTTTTTAATGGATTTTTTTAAGTGATTTTAATGGTTTTTATATAAAATGTTGTATTGTGATTATCAACTTTATTACTATTTAAATTGTTGATAATTAGTTTTTTATTGTTTTTGCTGTGAAACAATGTAGTATTTGAAGTGAATTAATGTGTGTAATATTTACGATTCATAATTTTTCATTTATTTAAGAACTTTTTAACCTTGCTGTGTGATCACAAACAAATGAAATGAAATTCAAATAAAGTTGAACCTTTATGAAGCGAAACCTAAATCAAGTGATTTAATAAAAACCATTAAGAATGAATTAAACTTTTCCAACTCTTCTCTTATATAATTGCACCGCCTAATATAAAACTTCAATAAAAAAGGTGCTAAAAAATGGGAATATCAGATTACTCTTACTGGTATAATGTACAGCTGAATAGGAACACTATTTAGAAAATTAATTACTCTTTTTTCAAAAAATACAATGCTAAGCAAATACAATATTAAAAGTAAAATGTGGCTTTTCACATTTACTTTGTTCATGATGGTGCATGCCAATATTTTTGCACAGAATAAGACTTTATCGGGAACTATTTTAGATGGAGAATCATCTACTCCATTACCTGGTGTAAATGTTCAAGTAAAAGGTACTGTAATTGGTACCGTAACAGATTTTGATGGAAACTTTACGTTGTCAGTCCCAGAAGAAAGCGAAATTTTAATGTTTTCTTTTATTGGATATAAAACGCAAGAAGCTCAAATTGGAAGTAAAACCAAATTTTCTATTTCTTTAGAAGTAGATGCAGAGCAATTAGAAGAAGTTGTTGTTGTTGGTTACGGAGTTCAAAAAAAGAGCTTAATAACAGGTGCAACTGCAAGTGTTGATACAGAGCTACTTCAAAATAGATCATCTGGGACATTAACAGATGCTATGGCAGGGATTACTCCAGGGGTTTCATTAACTCCAAATTCAGGTATGCCAGGTGCAGATGCCAAAGTGAGAATCCGTGGAGCAGGATCAAATGGTAATTCAGAGCCACTATACATAATTGATGGTGTAAAATCGGGGTCAATATCAGATCTAGCTCCAGAAGATATTGAAAATATCGAAGTATTAAAAGATGCTGCATCAGCTGCCATATATGGTTCTGAAGGAGGTAATGGCGTTATCTTAGTAACTACAAAAGCAGGTAAAAGTGGTGAAACAAAAATATCTTATAACTTTAGATATGGTATTCAAAGTGCTGATAAAAGAAATTTGCCAAAAACATTAAATGCCGATCAATATATTCAGTTTCAAAATGAAATGAATCAGCATAATCCTGGTAATACTCCATTAACACCAACAGGATACAGTACAAATTGGGTAGATCAAGTGGTAGAAAATGCTCCAATTCAAAGTCATACGCTCTCAATGCAAGGAGGATCAGAAACTACTACCTATTATACTTCATTAAATTATTATGAACAAGATGGTATTGTGGGTGGAGATAAAGCAAGTTATGACCGTTTGAATGCTCGTTTTAATGTAAAACAACAATTAAAAAAATGGGCAAGTTTATCAAGTAATCTTACTTATTCTAGAGAAAATAGGAAGTCTCTTACTGATCAAGATGAATACAGAGGGCTAATGACAGCTGCAATGTCTTTAGAGCCACTTATTCCAATTTCTTTTGAACCAGGTAAAGAAAATGCAAATACAATTGCTGGTATCAATAGTGGTTTTCCTATGTATAAAGATGCACAAGGTAGGTACTATTCTACTTCAGATTTGAAATTAGGAGAAGCAACAAATCCATTTGTACAAATGGAATTAGGAAATGGTGGCAAGCAAAGAGATAAGTTCTTAGGTGTAATGGCATTAGAAATTAAGCCTTTTGAAGGATTTAGCTTTACGTCTAGACCTTCTATTGAATGGAATACAGAAAGAGATCATTTTTATGATAAACCTTTTTGGTCTTCAGATGAGAATAGAAGTAATACATTAAGAGTAACAGATAATAATACTCGTTATTTTCAATGGATGTGGGAAAACTTTGCTACTTACAATAAAACATTTGGCGACCATTCAATTGCAGCAACAGTTGGTATGTCGGCACAACAAAGTGAATGGAGAGTACTAAACACTGCATCAGGACCAATGAACTTAAATGATCCTCTTTTTAATGAACATGCATATACAGGAATTTCAAGTAATGATTTAAATTCTTGGACAGATGAGAACAGAATGGTTTCTTATTTTGGTAGAGTTTCTTATGATTATAAAAGCCGTTATATGTTTACAGCTACAATCAGAAATGATATGACGAGTACAGCAATGGTACCTGATTATAATATATCGGGAGTATTTCCTTCTTTTTCAGCAGGTTGGAATATTTCTAATGAAGAATTCTTTCCAAAAGATTTTGTTATAGATTATCTAAAACTAAGAGGTTCTTGGGGACAAAATGGTAGTATTAAATCGATTCCTGGGAGATTCTTATATTCGCCAGCTATAAAAACTGACAAAATTAATCTTGTTGTTCCAGGTGATGATTTAGTTTTTGGTGGAGAACCATCTGTATTACCAAATCCAAATTTAACTTGGGAAACGTCAGAACAAACAAATATTGGTATTGATTTAAATGCTTTTGAAGGTAAAGTTTCATTTGGTATAGATTGGTATAAGAAGATCACTAGAGATTTACTTTCTGTAGCACAAGTTCCTGCATCTGTAGGAAACTGGGCACCGAGTACAAATCTAGGAGATGTTGAAAATACAGGAGTAGAGGTTGTTATTGGCTATTCTAATCACGACCATGAATTTAAGTATGGTGTAAATTTAAACTTTGCAACACTTAAAAATAAAGTGGTTAAAGTAAATACACCTGCCCCGTATATTGCAGGAGCTACAATTGGTACGGGATGGCAACAAGCAACTGTATTCCAAGAAGGTTATCCAATGTGGTATTTTAGAGGTTATGAAACTGCAGGTGTGAATCCTGATAATGGAGATCCTATTTTTGTAGATAAAGATGGTAATGGAGAAATAAGCGAATCAGATAAAACATATCTAGGGGATCCACACCCTGACGTTACTTATGGAGGGCAAATTTTTGCCTCATATAAAGGTTTTGATTTTAATATGGTAATGCAGGGTCAAGCAGGCTCTCAAGCAGTAATTGGTTGGTTTAGATCCGATAGATTAACTGCAAATACATTAACTCATTTCTATGATGATCGTTGGACTGAAAATAATAGAAATGGATCAATGCCTAGACCAACAACACAATCTGAATTTTATCAATCAGATTTCTTAGTACAGAGTGCAGATTTCTTTAGAATTAAACAAATGCAATTTGGATATGCATTTGAGAAACAATTAATTGAAAAAATCCATGTAGGAGGCTTAAGAGTATATGTATCATTAGATGACTTTTTTACTTTTAATAAATACCCTGGTATGGATCCAATTGCAGGTAATAATGATCCAAATGCACTTGGCATTGACAAAGGAGTTTATCCAACTCCTCGAAAATTAATGTTCGGACTTAACATTTCGCTTTAATACTTAACGAACTACAACAATGAAAACACTTTTTAAAAATATAGGATTACTAATTGCTTTACTTCTTCTTGGTACGTCTTGTCAAAAAGAATGGTTAGTAATAGATCAGCCCGGAGCACAACCTGTTAAAGATTTTTATAAAACAGATGAACAAGCAGAACAAGCATTAATAGCAGCTTATGCTCAGTTGCAAAGACAGTATGCATCTACAGGGTATGTTAGCCCTCGTTTATTAAAGGCAATTCCATCAGATATGATTAATGCTGGCGGTGGAGATGTAGGTGATCAAGCTTGGTTACAACAAATCAATTTATATATTAATACACAATCTACTCCTAATGTTTGGGATGTATGGAGAGCTTACTATTTTACAATTTATAGAGCAAATATCATCATTGAAAGAGTAGAACCAATTGGAGCAAAAGCAGCAATTGTAGGAGAGGCTTTAGCTTTGAGAGCATATATGTATTTTGAGTTGACAAATATGTTCAAGGATATTCCAATTGTATTAAAAGAACAATCTGCAGATGAGTATTATATAGAAAAATCAACTCAAGCGGAGGTTTATACACAAATAGAAAAAGACCTTTTAGCAGCTATTGATTTAATACCTGAAACACAACCTGCAAAATGGCGAATGGGTAAAGGTTTTGCACAGACAATGTTAGCAAAAACTTATATGTTTCAAAATAAAGAATATGCAGCTGCATTTAATTTATTAGATAAGGTAATTAAATCTGGAGAATATTCTTTAGAGCAAAAGTTTGATGACGTTCTACACTTACCTGGTGAATGGGGAAAAGAATCATTGTGGGAAATTGGCTTCAGATCTAACAATCCATATGAGAATTCGTTTCCTTGGAATCCTGATGATGCTGAAAGTTCTATTAATATGGTACTTTGCGGACCTCGTGATTTTGCAGGAGCACATACAATAAATAGAGGTGGATGGGGTTTTCAAAATCCAACAGAATGGATTTATAAAAAGTTTGATGCGAATGATCCAAGACGTGACCAAAGTTTAATTTCTTGGGATGATTATAAAGCAAAGTATTATGAACCAGGTGGAGTTTATGAAACTTATATCGCAGATCAACCTGCAGATTATATACCTACTGTAGCAGATTCAGTAAAATGGTCTGGATGGGAAACTAAAAGATGGCAAATTGAAGGGTATTTAAGACTAAAATACGATGCCAGAACAACGGAGAGAGCTGAACCTGAATGGGAATTTTCAGCGGGTACAAACGAGAGAATCTTACGCTATGCTGAAGTTTTATTATTAGCTGCAGAAGCAAAAGTACAGTTAGGAGAGGGAGCAGCTGCTGCAAGTTATATCAACGAAGTTCGAGCAAGAGCTGGTTATTCAACTCTAGCATCAAATGTAACAATGGATGATATTGAATATGAAAGAATGGCAGAGTTAGCCTTCGAAGGACATAGATGGTTTGATCTTAGAAGATGGGGGAAATTAGACGCTACTTTATCATCATTTTCTGATTTTGAAAATCAAAAAGTTAAAGATGGAGAGTTAAACTCTGATGTTAGAACATTTAATGCAAAGAATGCATACTTCCCTATCCCAATTGAAGAATTATCATCAAACCCAAATTTAAAACAAAACGAAGGTTGGTAATAATACTTTAGACAGGTAGACGAATTACGTGGCTTCATGGAAGTAGATTTAAATATATTACTGGAAGTATCCATTGGGTACTTCCAGTTTTTTTTGGTTTATTTATGTGTCATATATTTATGAGGCTACTCATAGCATAAAACACCTAATTTATAAACATGAAAATCTCAAAAACAATACTCTTAGATGGAGGGTTATCAAATGCTTTGGAAGCACAGGGTATAGATTTAAACCACGAACTATGGTCTGCAAAACTATTGAAAGAAGATGAAGAGGCTATTGTTAAGGCCCATCTTGAATATTACTTGGCAGGGGCTAGTTGTATTATAACATCAAGTTACCAAGCTACTATTGATGGGTTAATGAAATATGGAAACTCACGAGAGGAGAGTATTGAATTAATTAAAAAAACAACGACTTTGGGTGTAAAAGCTAAAGAACAAGCGTTAAAGAAAGGAGTTGAAAGACCATTGTTTGTAGCTGGAAGTATTGGCCCTTTTGGTGCTTTTTTAGCTGATGGATCAGAATATAGAGGTGATTATGGAATAGGGGTAGATGAGTTAAAAGCATTCCATAAAGAGCGATTAATGCTTATTGATTCAACGGGGATTGATGTACTTGCTTGTGAAACAATACCAAGTTTTGATGAAGTGAAAGCAATAGTGAGCTTGTTAGATAACACCGTACATAAAGGATGGATTAGTTGTTCTTGTAAAGATGGACAACACCTTAATGATGGAACACCTATTAAAGAAGTTGCAGCATATTTAAAAGGAAAGAAAAATGTAATTGCATTTGGTGTAAATTGCACTAAACCTAAATACATTTCATCATTAATCAATGAAATTAAAAAAGGTAATTCAGAAATAGATATTGTAGTATACCCTAATTCTGGACAGGTGTATCATGCAGATACAAAAACATGGTCAGGTATTTCCGATCCATCACATTGTGCATTGATGGCGAAAGAATGGGAAATGTTAGGAGCAAGTTTAATTGGAGGTTGCTGTATGATGGGAACAGATCATATCTCTGCAATGGAAATAGGATTATATAAATAAACAATTGATTAATTGGTGTATGAGTAGGTGATTTAAAGTTTAAATGTTAATATTATCTGTTTAAATATTTGTTAATTTAATTATAAATACAGATTTTTCAGATCAGTACTCAAATTCATTTAATATAATTACTTTAAACATCACTCTTAATTCTAAACTACTATGAGTTTTATATCAGTCTTGGATGCATTCCAGAAGTGGGAAAAAGAAACACCTAATCAACCTTTTCTTCATCAAAATATTAATGGTAAGAAAGTTACTTTATCTTATAAAGAAGCAGGAGACCAAATTAGAAAGATAGCTTCAGGCTTGAAATCTATTGGTATGGAACGTGGAGACCATGTTGCAATTTTATCAAAGAATTGCTCACATTGGATTATGGCTGATATTGCTATTTTAATGGCAGGATGCGTGAGTATTCCTATTTATCCTACTACTGATAAAGAAACAATTAATCAGATTCTTAATCATTCAGAATCTAAAGCCATTTTTATTGGTAAGCTAGATGATTATGTTTCTCAAAAAGATGGGGTGACTGATATTCCGAAAATAGGAATTGAAATGCATGGTATGAATGAGGAATTAGGTTGGGATGATTTAGTTGGAAAAAATGAACCACTTCAAGATATCTTTAAGCCTAAAAAAGAAGACTTGATGACAATCTTGTATACTTCTGGAACAACAGGTAATCCTAAAGGTGTAATGCACTCTTATGGTAGTGTTGAATTTGCTGTTAGTGAATTTGAACATCACTTTGATTTGCCTAAAAACCCAAGATTCTTTGCATTCTTATCTTTAGCACATATTGCAGAAAGAGCAGCCTATGAGTTTATTGGCTTATATTTAGGAGGAAGTATTGCTTTCCCAGAATCTTTAGAGTCTTTCCCTGCAAACCTTGCAGAAGCTAAGCCTCACATGTTCTTTGCAGTACCAAGAATTTTCCAAAAATTCCAAGAAAGTATACTTAAAAAGATGCCTCAAAATAAATTGAACATCTTATTAAAAATACCTTTTATAAATAATGTAATCAGAAAGAAAATTGTATCTGCTTTAGGTTTACAGGAAGCTGTTTCTGTTATCTCTGGTGCAGCACCAATCTCTCCAGATTTACAAGAATGGTTTAAAACGTTAGGTTTAGATGTAAATCAAGGATACGGTATGTCAGAAGATGTTTGTGTATCTCATATGAACTTTCCTGGTATGAACAGAATAGGTTCAGTAGGGCAGAAATATGCACATATTCAAACTAAATTATCTGGTGAGGGAGAAGTTTGTCTTAAGAGTGATTGTCTAACTATGGGCTACTTTAAAGATGAAGCTCAAACTGCGGCATTATTTGATGAAGATGGTTTCTTAAAAACTGGAGATTTAGGAGAGTACGATCATGACGGTTACCTATCAATAGTAGGTAGAGTAAAAGATCAATTTAAAACGGATAAAGGAAAGTATATCTCTCCAAATCATTTAGAGTTACCTTTATCTGATAATCCTAATATTGAACAAGTTTGTGTTGTAGGTACTGGTATCCCTCAGCCAATAGCATTAATTGTTCCTTCTGAAGGAGGTAAAGATTTATCTCAAGATGCTTTAAAACAATCTTTAAAAGAGTCTTTAGATACCTTAAATCAAAAGCTTCCTAATTACGAAAAAATAGCTAAAGTTATTGTAATGAAAGAAGATTGGACAATTGACAATGGTTTATTGACTCCAACATTAAAATTAAAGAGAAATAACTTAGAGAAAATTCATACTCCATTTTATGCTGATTGGTTCAGTAAAGATGAAGTTGTAATTTTTGAATAATATAAAGAAGTCATCCATTTAAAAGTGGATGACTTTTTACTTTTTAATACAAACAAATTTAACCTAAAAGCAACTATATAATGAGTGCTCCTCAATTAACAAAAACCCTTACTCCATTAATGTTATGGGGGTTAGGTGTTGGATATGTAATCTCTGGAATGTATTTCGGATGGAATTTAGGATTAGCAGAAGGAGGAACATTAGGGTTAGCTATTGCTACATTTTTTGTGGTAATAATGTATGTTACATTTACCTTCTCATATACAGAATTAGCTTGTGCAATTCCTAAGGCAGGAGGCGCTTTTGAATATGCAAAGAGAGGGTTAGGTCCGAAATTAGGCTTTCTTGGTGGCATGGCTCAAAATATAGAATTTATTTTTGCTCCACCCGCTATTGCTTCAGCAATAGGAGCATACCTTAACTTGTTATATCCATCAATAGATACTCTCTATTTTGCAATAGCAGCATATTTTATATTCACTGCTATTAATATTTTAGGTGTAAAACTAGCTGCTACTTTCGAGTTGATCATTACAATATTAGCTGTTCTAGAATTATTGATTTTTTCTGGAGTAACATTACCTCATTTCGAATTTTCTAATTTAACATACAATGCCTTTCCAAATGGAATACCGGGTATTTTTGCTTCAATTCCTTTTGCAATTTGGTTTTTTCTAGCCATTGAAGGAGTAGCAAATGTTGCAGAGGAGACAAAAAATCCATCAAAAAGTATCTTATTAGGTTTTGGGTCATCTATTATAACATTGGTAGTTTTATGTGTACTCACTTTTGTTTCTGCAGTTGGAGTAGGAGGTTGGGAAGCTATTGTTTACTTACCGTCAAGTACTGTTCCATCAGACTCACCATTACCTCTAGCATTGGGGCAAGTAGTATCAGAAGGTAATATTTTATATAAACTATTAATTGGAGTTGGTTTATTAGGTTTAGTTGCTTCTTTTCATGGTATAATTTTAGCTGCCGGTCGTTCTACTTTTGAGTTTGGGAGAGAAGGTTATGCACCAAAATTTTTGAGTAAAATACATCCTAAATTTAAAACACCAATAGCTGCTTTATTAGTAAACATGATTATTGGTATAATTGCTTTGTTTACAGGTAAAACAGCTGAAATTATTACCATTGCATGCTTTGGAGCACTAGTTTTGTATATTATTTCAATGCTTTCATTCTTTTCATTAAGAAAAAAAGAACCCAATTTAAATCGTCCGTTTAAAGTTCCTTTTTATCCTTTTTTCCCATTAATAGCTTTAGTTATTGCAACCGTATCTTTAGTAGCAATGACGTATTATAACCTCTATTTAGCCATCATTTTTATAGTAATTATGCTTGGTACATTTAGCTATTTTATCATCAATTACAGAAAAATTGAACACAAAAAAAGCCCAAAGAATTAACCTTGGGCTTTAACTATATTTTTACTGACTTAGATAGTTTGCACTTTGAAATCAATTTCGAATTCATCTGCAATAGCCTTATCACCTAAGTTATCAAAGAATGAATTAGAACCGTATTTTAAGCCAAATTTAGTTCTGTCAATTTTAATTTGTCCTTCAAGAACATGGTTCTTATCAACTTTTTGAAGTTTTGAATCAAAAACAACTTCTTGAGTAATTCCTTTAATTGTCAAATCACCTTTTAGTTTGTGATTGTCACCTTCTTTAATTGCTTCTTTAAGTACAAATGTTGCAGTAGGATACTTTTCTACGTCAAAGAAATCAGCAGATTTTAAGTGACCATCAAGTTTACCTTTCCATTCACCTTCTAAATCTGTACTATTTAAAGTAGAAAGATCGATAACGATTTCACCTTCTTTTACTTCTCCTTTTTTTACTTTAAAAGAACCTTCTTTAATAGCAATGTCTCCAGTGTGAGAAGATCCAACGACTTTATATGCCGTCCAGTTTACTTTAGAAACTTCTTGATTGATCTTTTGACCAAATGATGCAATACTTAATGCAACTGCTGCTATTGTGATAACTAATTTTTTCATAATGATTAATGTAAGAGTGTTTTCTTTATTTTTTTGTTGATACAAATATATGTATTGATAATTGTTGTTCAAACAAATGTTTTGTTTTTAACAAATTTTAAAGTTGTATTTTCTATTCTTATTTTTGACTGATAACCTTAGAGAACATAATATATTTAATTTGATGGTAGTCTTTTTAATATTCTTTTATCAATAAAGTAATTGATATTCATGGTCTTAATTGTGTATATCGAAGTCTTTGAAAGAAGTTAATAAATTGGAATTATTCTGTCTTGTTTGATCAGTGAGTTGTGTAAATATATAACTCACCTGACTAAATAATGACAATTTATGAAAATCAGAAATATAGTTTTTTTTATTTTTTATTTACTAACAACAGTTGCTGTTGCACAGAATAAAAAATATATATTAAATGGTACAATTAAAGATTCAGAAACATCTGAAGCTATTCCTGGAGTGACAATCTTTGATGTAAAATCCGGTTTAGGTACTACATCTACATCAGATGGATCATTCCAACTGTCCTTACCCGGAGGAGAACATCAAATTCAATTTAGATTTATTGGTTACGAAGCAAAAGAAGTACAATTAGCTTTATCAAAAGATCAATCTATTGATATGATTTTAAATAGTTCTTCTACAGAACTAGATATGGTAGTTGTAAAAGCTACAAGGCAACAAAAAATCTCCGATGTTCCTCAAATGTCAAAAGTTAATTTACCAATGGAACAAATAAATGATATTCCATCGGTATTTGGCGAAAAGGATGTAATTAAGGTTTTTCAACTAATGCCAGGTGTTCAATCTAGTGGCGAAGGTTCTACAGATTTATTTGTAAGAGGAGGATCTGGAGATCAAAATTTATTTATACTAGATGATGCTCCAATTTATAATGGACAGCATTTAGGTGGTATGTTTTCTGTATTTACAGCAGATGCTTTACAATCTGCAGATTTATATAAAGGAGGTTTTCCTGCAGAATATGGCGGCCGTTTATCTTCGGTGATGGATATGAGAATGAAGGAGGGTGATCTAGAAGAATATCACGGAAAAGTGGCTTTAGGATTAATATCTTCTTCTATTATGCTTCAAGGACCGTTGCAACAAAATAAATCTTCTTTTATCTTTTCTGCAAGGCGTTCTTATGCTGATCTTATTTTAGGACAGATGATGAATGACGAAGAGACAAAAACTAAATTTAATTTTTATGATTTCAATCTAAAGTTGAGCTATCATTTAAATAAAAACAACAAACTAACTTATTCAACTTATTTAGGTAGAGATAAATTTAAACAAGTAACTGATAAAAGATCTTATGAGTTAGGTGTTTCTATTAAAGAAGATGGAGAAGCGGGTATTAAATGGGGGAATTTCACAAATACTTTAAAGTGGACTCATTTCTTTTCTGATAATATCATTAGCAATACTTCGGTAGTTTACAATAAATATCATTTTGATTTTTTTAATGCCGAGGATACAAGATTTGACTCAGAAAACAGTGGTATTACAGAAACACAGTTTAAGGGGTTGAATTATAAATCATCTATTGAAGATTATACAGTAAAATATGATGTGGATTTTGTTGTTAACTCAAAAAACACTTTTAAAATAGGTGTTATTGGTACTAAGCATATGTTTTACCCAAAACAGATTGAAATTGAAAATAGAATAGATAATAGAGCAGATATAAAGTCGATCAAACCATCATTTAATGCAATAGAATCTGGGGGGTACATTCAACATTTATGGTTACCTACGGAAAAATGGAGGTTACAATACGGATTGAGATGGTCTTATTTTAAGAATAATGGAGCATCTTATAATAATTTGGAACCTAGGTTAAATGTTGCTTATAAAATTAATGATAATCTGAGTGTAAAAGGTTCTTATGCAAGAATGAATCAGTATTTAGTAAGACTGCAAAGTCCACAAGTTGGAATGCCAACAGATTTATATGTTTCAGCTAATAAGAATATAAAACCTCAACAATCTGATCAAATAGCAATAGGTATAGCTAAAGATATTACAAAGTTTAAGGGACTTTCTTTATCTATTGAAGGGTATTATAAAGTACTTAACGATGTGGTTCAAATGAAAAATGGAGAGTCTCCTTTGGATATTGATTTAGATAATTACTCTGGTGATTTTAATCAAACGGAATGGGATAAGACCGTAACAACAGGGAAAGGAAATTCTTATGGGGTTGAATTTATGGTTCAAAAGAAAATTGGTAAAATATCTGGTTGGGTAGGTTATACTTTATCATGGGCATATTTAGATTTTAAAGAACTAAATAATGGTAAAAAGTTTATGGCACCTTGGGATAGAAGACATGATTTTACCTTAGTTACAATTTACAAGCCTAAAAAGACTAGAACGTTTTCTTCTGTATTTACTTATGGAACAGGAAGTCCTTATACATTACCAGTAGGTATGGCAAATACAAATGGGTTTTCACCAGCCATGGACCATCAAGATAGTAAAGTAGATATTTACAATAGCAGAAGTAACTTTCAGGGAGCAGCCTATCACAGGTTAGATCTATCAGCTCAATTCCATAAGTTTAAAAGAAAAGGGAGAATGAGAACATGGGAAGTTGGCATTTATAATACCTATGCTCGAAATAATGTTTTTTACTACAATTCAAAAGTAGAAAACCAGAGATCAATTCTTGAGAAGAATGGTCTTTTTAGAATGTTACCTTACGTATCTTATAAATTTCAATTCTAAAAATCATGTTTAAAAAAATAATATATATAATTCTAGGTGTTATTGTTTTCTCATGTGAAACAGTTGAAGAAGTTTATGATATCGATCTTCTAAATGGAGAAAACAAAAAGCAATTAACGGGAATCTACTCTTCTTTATCTCCAAATAATAAATTTATTAATGTTGTAATAGAAAAAACAGCTCCCTTGTATACAAATCAGGTTATCAATAATTCGTTACGTGTAAAAAATGCAAATGTATATATAGTACATGAGCAAGATTCCATACGTCTTAATTTTATCCCAGAAAATGATAGGTACTTGGTAGATGAACATCTTACAGAATTAAAAGCAGATAGCTATTATCTAGAGAGTAGAGTTTTTCCAATTATAAAAGGTGAAAAGTATAGAATATCAGCTTTTATAGATGGTAAATATATTTATGGCGAAACTACTGTTCCATTAAATACAATAACTATAAAAAATTACTCAGTGAATGTATATAATGATGATGGTGCAACTATTTATAATACCAAAATGAATTTAGTAAAACCATCTAATTTTACAGGATATCTTTCGCTATTTGCCTTTACTGGGTACTCTTTCAATAATAGTAATTATATAGGGTTTGATTATGGTGAATTAGATAACGGGTCTAAGCTTGATTTGAAAGTAGAAGACTTTAATGATGTGGATAGTGTTGTTTATAGCTTACACACATCAGATGTTCATTTTTATAAATACCACAAAGATGCAATGAGTTTTGGAGGTTCTTCTGGAGAACAAAATAATAAGAATATTTACAGTAATGTACACAATGGTGTAGGCTATGTAGGGAGCTATACAAGTGATAAAAAAGTATATTACCCGAATACTTCAGGAACAGAGAGCAAGTATTATAACCAATATTTTGCCATTAAAAATAAACAGAACATAAGAGTAAAATTGCTAAAAGGTGATCAGGCTATAATCGAAATTTTAGAGAATGGACAATTAGATATCATTGATGGCACTTTCTATTTATTAGAAGAGAATGGCGAAATGAAAGCAACAATTGAATATACAGTAAATCAAATTTCAATTAATATAAACGATTGTTCTTATCAACAAACTAAAAATGTTAATGGACAGGTTTTAGAACTGAAGACAGATGATTTAGTAAAATCTAATTCATTAAATACTTGTTTTTAGGTTGAGTTGTAATGATCAATAAAAAAGCGATAGACTAAGTAAAGTTTATCGCTTTTTTAATTACTCAAAAAATAAAATAAAATCATTGACATTATAATTTTTGAATGCATTACTATCGGTTATTTCAAATCCAATAATTTGATTTATCCCAATAATTCATTTTTTATTCGTGATCAATAATTTCTTCTCCTTTTATAGAAAACAAGACTTTCTTTTTTAGAGGAGTACTTATTTCCTCATCAAAGTTTTTTGCTTTTTGTTCTTCTTGATATTCTTGGTAACCCCAGCAGTTTGGGCAGTCTATTACTTGTTCTTGATTATTCATGTTCAATAGATTAAGTTAATAATTAATTTATAATTCAAAGGTAATGCGAACAGCTGGTAATTGTAAATTGAAATTTTCTATGCTTGTATTGTATTTAGTTATAGATAAGTTATTTGTAATGTTGTTGATGAAATTAACTTATTAAATTTTATTTATAAAATGCAGTTAATCAATTATTAAATGTGTTAAATTAAAAATATAGTTAGAGATTAAACCAAATTTATTTCTAATATTTGTATCAACAAAACGGTAGAAGCCTGATCAACTTCAACTGATAAAAATGAGATAACTAGAATGTCTTTAAAAGACAAAATACAAATTAGAAATGAGAAAAGTTTTACTAACAATTTCAGTCTTATTAATGACTGCCGGAGCAATGTTCGCTCAAAAATCTAAGAAAAATAAAAAGCCAAATATTTTGGTAATTATGGGTGATGATGTTGGATACGGAAACATCAGTATTTACAATAATAAAATGTTGGCATACCAAACTCCAAACATTGATGGTATTGGTGAAAAAGGGGTGACATTAACTTCACAATATGCACAACAATCTTGTACTGCAGGACGTGCTGCTTTCATTACAGGACAATCGCCATTAAGAACAGGTTTATCTACTATTGGTATGCCAGGTTCTAAAATTGGTATTCAAAAAGAAGATCCTACAATTGCAGAAATTTTAAAACCATTAGGTTATACATCTGGTCAATTTGGTAAAAACCATTTAGGCGATAGAGATGAATTCTTGCCTACAAACCATGGTTTTGATGAGTTTTTTGGTAACCTTTACCACTTAAATGCAGAAGAGGAGCCAGAAGATCCTGCTTACCCTACAGATCCTGCATTCAAGAAAAAATATGGCCCTAGAGGTGTTATTCATTCTTATGCAGACGGACGTATCTCTGATACAGGTCCTTTAAATAAGAAGAGAATGGAGACTGTAGATGGAGAATTTATGAATGCTTCTATCAACTTCATGGAGAAAGCTGTAAACGAAGATAAACCATTCTTTGTTTGGTTTAACTCCACTCGTATGCACGTATTTACACACCTTACAGAAGAATCTAAGAAATTAGTAAACAAGTACGGTTTATACGGTGCTGGAATGAAAGAATTAGATGATCAGGTGGGTACCTTATTAAATAAATTAGAAGAATTAGGCGTTGCAGAAAATACAATTGTTATTTTCACTACAGATAATGGTGTTGAAAAAATGACATGGCCTGACGGTGGTATTTCTCCATTCCGTGGCGAGAAAGGATCTACTTGGGAAGGTGGTGTTCGTGTACCATTTGTAATCAAATACCCTAACGGAATTAAAAATACAGGACGTAAATTAAATGGTATTGTTTCTCATGAAGATATGATGCCTACATTATATGCAGCAGTAACTGGAAAAGATGATTTAAAGGAAACTTTAAAGACTAAAGGTTACAAAGGTGATGAGCAAACTTATAAAGTACATTTAGATGGTTATAACCAATGGGATTACTTTACAGGTAAAGAAGAGAAATCGAGAAGAGATACTTTCTTCTATGTTGCAGATAATGGTATGATCCAAGCAATGCGTTGGGATGATTGGAAAATCCACTTTATTGTTCAAGAAGGTGAAGGTCCAGATATGTGGTTCTCAGGTCATAGATTTGCTCTTTCATGGCCAAAGATCTATAACTTAGCACAAGATCCTTATGAATCAGCTGATCATTCTGGAATGTACTTAAAATGGTACGGACAAAAAATGTGGTTATTTGTTCCTGCTAAAGAAAAATTAGGCGAATTCTTTATGAGTTTTAAAGAGTTTCCTCCTCGCCAAAGACCAGAATTATTAAGCCCTGGTAAAATGCAAGAGATGTTATATCAAATGATGGATAGAACACCAAAGAACTAATTTGAGTGTATTTTAGATAGTATCATTTGCAACCCCTTATATGTGAATACATATAAGGGGTTTTTATGTTTAATATCAATCTATATACATTTTGGTATTATTCTGATTTATTAAAAGTTGCTTTTTACTCTTGATGTTTCATTCTAATTGCTGAATTTAATATCAAAAAGCGATTACTTAATATCATAAAAAGTCTAAAATTACTTATTGTGATTTAACAACTTTAAATATTTAGTTTGATATGAAACAAAAAACATCAAGTGGCGTTTTCATTATATATAACTTATTAAGATGTTCTATTAAATAAGTATTACATTTTAAAAAATAAGTGATTATTAAATTAAAAATGATATAATAATGAACAAAAAATTAATTACAGTTGGTTTCTTACTGATGACGTCATTGGGTGCTTTTGCTCAAAAAAGCAAGACAAAAGATAGACCGAATATATTAGTAATTATGGGTGATGACATTGGGTATGGGAACGTTAGTACATACAATAATGGCATGCTTGCTTATCAAACTCCAAATATTGACGAAATAGGTAAAGAAGGTGTTGTTTTAACTTCAGAGTATGGTCAACAATCTTGTACTGCAGGTAGAGCAGCTTTCATTACAGGTCAATCACCATTAAGAACGGGTTTAACTACTATTGGTATGCCAGGTTCTAAAATAGGATTACAAGATGAAGATGCAACAATTGCTGAACTATTAAAACCTTACGGTTATGCCACAGGTCAATTTGGTAAAAACCATTTAGGCGATAGAGACGAGTTCTTACCAACAAATCATGGTTTTGATGAATTTTACGGTAACCTTTATCATTTAAATGCTGAGGAAGAGCCAGAAGACCCTGCTTACCCTACAGACCCGGCATTCAAGAAAAAATATGGTCCTAGAGGAGTAATTCATTCTTATGCTGATGGACATATTTCTGATACGGGTCCTTTAACAAAAAAGCGAATGGAAGATGTAGATGAGGATTTCTTACAAGCTTCTGAAAGATTCATGACACAAGCAGTTAAAGATGATAAACCTTTCTTTGTTTGGTTTAACTCTACTCGTATGCACGCATTTACTCACTTAAATGATAAATACAAACAGTATCTTCATGATTACGGTTTATACGGTGCAGGTATGAAAGAACTTGATGATAATGTTGGTTTATTATTAAATAAATTAGAAGAATTAGGTGTTGCAGAAAATACAATTGTTATTTTCACTACAGATAATGGTGTTGAAAAAATGACATGGCCTGACGGTGGTATTTCTCCATTCCGTGGTGAGAAAGGATCTACTTGGGAAGGTGGTGTTCGTGTACCATTTGTCATTAGATATCCAAAAGGAATCAAAAACACAGGACGTAGATTAAACGGTATTGTTTCTCATGAAGATATGATGCCTACATTGTACGCAGCAGCAACTGGTGATACTAAGTTGGTTGAAAAAATGAAAGAAGGGATGACAGTTGGTGATAAAACATTCAAATTACATTTAGATGGTTATAATCAATGGGATTACTTCACTGGTAAATCAGAAAAATCAGCAAGAGATACTTTCTTCTATGTTGCAGACAATGGTATGGTACAAGCAATGCGTTGGAATGATTGGAAAATTCACTTTGTAATCCAAGAAGGCGAAGGTCCAGATATGTGGTTCTCAGGTCACAGATTTGAAGTTTCATGGCCTAAGATTTACAATTTAGCTCAAGATCCATACGAAGCAGCAGATCACTCTGGAATGTACTTAAAATGGTACGGTCAAAAAATGTGGTTATTTGTTCCAGCAAAACAAATGTTAGGTCAGTTCTTTATGAGTTTTAAAGACTTCCCTCCACGTCAGCGTCCAGAAACATTATCTCCTGGTAAAATGCAAGAAATGTTATACCAAATGATGGATAAAGGAGCTGCAAAAGCGGGTGAATAATCTTAAATAAAAAATAGAGAAGAAGTCTCTTTTTCAGTAATGGAAGAGAGACTTCTTTCATGTATTTAAACTTACATGTATTTTATTGTGTATTATTTACATTTGTAAAAATGTATTTTAATGATTCTTATTACGTAAGGATGCTTTTAATGAAAAAATAAATTATTTTAATGCTTCAATTATTCAAAAAATCAAGGGCTTTTATGAGTAAATCAAAAATCTATTACATCGCATTTTTTATATCACTATTAGGAGTGATACTTTTTTCATATGTTCTCACGCCCCATTACCCACATTTAGAGAAGTTGAATATCTTTATCCAATTTATTTTTATTTGTAACTGTTTCATTCTCCCTTTTAAAATTTACCAAGAAAATAGAAATCAAGAAGATTCTAATTACGAATATTAGAATAGTTTCTCTTATTTTAAACCGGTCAGTCAAAAATACTTTGATTTATATTTGACTTGTTGGTCAAAAACATTACTTTTGCCCCATAATAAAAATCTAAATTTTTAATATGGCAGGTAGACCAAAAATATTTAAACAAGAAGAAGTATTAGATAAAACGATTCAGTTGTTTTGGGAAAACGGCTATGAAGCTACGAGTACAAACGATTTACTAAAAGAAGTAAATCTAAATAAAGGTAGCTTATATAATAGCTTTAAAAGTAAAAGAGAACTTTTTAAAGCGGGTTTACACGCATTAGAAGGGAAAGCACTTGATAATTTTGAGAAAGCATTAGCGGAAAGTGAAGATCCTATTCAAATAATAAAAAATATGTTTCTTGGTATTGCAGATGCTTCTTATTTAGCTAACTGTAAAGGATGTATTTTAGGAAATACAATTATTGAATTTATTGGTAAAGATGAGGAAATCAAAGAAATAGCTGTCGATTACTTATTAAAATTGGAAAACATCTTTACGATTTACATCAGAAAAGCAAAATTAGAAGGTAAAATTATAGGAACACAAAGTCCTGAATTTCTAGCAAAACATCTGATTAATTTTTGGAATGGAATAAACGTTACTCGAAGGGTTTATCAAAACAAACAAGATCTATTAGACATCATTAATTACAACCTAAATTTTATAAAATAGCTGTTCATAAGTACCTCTTATGTATAACTAAATAAACAATTACTTTCATGGAAAATCAATCATTAATGTTTCAAAAAATTGGAGCAAACATCAGTCGTTACGGTTTAGTACTTATACTACTTTGGTATGGAGTATTTAAATTTACAGCTACTGAAGCCGAAGCTATTAAACCATTAATAGAAAATAGTCCTTTTTTTAACTGGATGCTTTCTGTTATGACACTTCAACAGGTGTCTAATTTTATTGGTATTACAGAAATAATAACAGCAATAGCTATAGCACTACGACCTCTATCTGCTAAATTAACAGCTTTAGGAAGTGCATTAGCAGTAGTTACTTTTATAGGAACTTTATCATTTTTATTTACCACTCCAGGAATGTTTAAAATGGTAGAATGGATGTACGTTCCAAATGGTTTTATTTTAAAAGATTTACTTCTTTTAGGCTTTAGTGTTTGGAGCTTGGGTGAAGCACTTTCTTCATTAAAAATTCAAGGAAATACTTTGACCTAAAAAAATATTCATCAAAATTAGCAATTATACACACCTACTAATTTTACCATTATGGATTTATTAAACGAATATAGAGAAAGAAGAGCCAGTCAGAATAAGAAAGTAATAGACAATGCAGATAAAGTAATTAAAAGAATTTATAGCCTTGATACTATTACTTATGCTGAAGGTGCTTTAGACGAAAAAACAAAAGAAATCATCGGTTTAACAACATCTCTTGTTTTACGTTGTGATGATTGTGTAAAATATCATTTAGAAAAATGTGTAGAGTTAGGATATTCTAAAGCACAAATTATTGAAGGTATGGGTGTAGCTAACGTAGTTGGTGGTACAATTGTAATTCCTCATTTAAGAAGAGCTGTAGAATACTTAGATGCTTTATTTAAAGAAATAGAAGAACAGAAATAAGTTGCATTTTTCTTATAATGGCCTACAATTTTTGAATTGTAGGCTTTTTTTGTTTGTGGGATTTCCGTTTTACAGCAAAAAACTCTAATTTATATAGATAAACTCTCTTATTGTTCTAGACGACTAACCTTATATGACCAAACAAGAAATTATTGATCTACTTGAAGATAGTAGACATACAAAAGTAAAAGTTGCTATTGTAGATATTGACGGAGTCCTCCGTGGAAAATACATGCACATCAATAAATTTATCTCTTCTCTTGATAGTGGATTTGGATTTTGTGATGTTGTTTTTGGTTGGGATATGGCCGATGAATCTTATGATAATGTTAAAGTAACAGGTTGGCATACAGGTTATCCAGATGCTCCTGCTAGGATAGATGTAAATACTTTTAGACAAGTTCCTTGGGAAGATGATGTTCCTTTTTTCTTAGCTGATTTTAGCAGAGAAAATAAAGACGAAGAAACTGTAGGACCTAGAGCTTTACTCAAAAGAATAAATACTAAAGCAAATGATTTAGGTTTTGCTCCACTCTTTTCTCAGGAATTTGAGTGGTTTAATTTTAAGCAGACAACTACAGAATTACATGAAAAAGACTTCAATAATATAAAACCACTTACAGAAGGAATGTTTGGGTATTCTATTTTAAGAGCATCCGAAAATAGCGATTTCTTTCATGCATTGTTTGATATGATGGAAGATTTTAAAGTCCCTTTAGAAGGTCTACATACAGAAACAGGACCAGGAGTTTATGAAGCAGCAATTCAATATAGTGATATTGTTGAAGCCGCAGATAGAGCAACCTTATTTAAATCTTCTGCAAAAGAGATTGGTTATAAACATGGTATAATAGCTAGTTTTATGGCTAAACAGAACATGAAATTACCTGGCTGTAGTGGCCATGTTCATCAAAGTTTATGGAATATTGATAAAACACAAAACTTATTTTATGATGCTGATAAAGAAGATAATATCAGTGATATAATGCAATCTTATATTGCTGGACAATTGCATTGTTTACCGTTTATGCTTCCTATGTTGGCTCCTACTATCAATAGTTATAAAAGGTTAGTAGAAGGGGCTTGGGCGCCAACAACCTTAACCTGGGCAGTTGATAATAGAACAACAGCATTAAGGGCATTACCTCATGGTAAAAAATCTGCTAGATTAGAAACAAGAGTAGTGGGTTCTGATGTTAATCCATATTTGGCAATGTCAGCCTGTTTAGCTGCTGGATTGTATGGAATAGAAAACAAATTAAAGCTAGATACCCCCAAAACAATTGGAAATGGTTATGAAGATTTTAAAAATGGAACTTTACCTTCTAATCTTTGGGATGCAACGCAGAAAATGAAAAACTCTTCTCTAATGAAGGATTTATTTGGTGAAGAATTCGTAGAACATTTCACACTGTCAAGAGAGTGGGAGTGGAAACAATTTATGAATCATGTTACTGATTGGGAAACAAAAAGATATTTTGAAATAATATAAGATATGTTAGACATTCACGCTACTTACACCTATAACTTTCCTACAACAATACGTTTTGGAATTGGAGTTGTCAAAGAATTAGGACCTTATCTAAAAGAACATAACCTGTCAAGACCGTTGTTAGTGACGGATGAATTAGTTTTTGGATTGCCATTCTTTAAAAACATTATTGCAGATTTAGAGAGAGAAGGAATTTCACCTGCCGTTTTTTACGATATGCATAAAAATCCGCTAAAATCTGATGTTTTAAAAGGAGGAGATGCCTACCACGGACATGAGTGTGATGCTGTTATTGGAATTGGTGGAGGTGTAGCAATGGATGTTGCAAGAGCAATTGTTTTACGTGTAAACCACACAAGAGACCTTTTTGATTATGATGATTTAATTGGTGGAGATAAATATGTAACAGAAGAAGTTCCTCACTTTATAACAGTTCCAACTACTTCAGGAACGGGAAGTGAAGTTGGTAGAAGTGCCATTATTTCTGATGATGAAACAAGGCAAAAGAAAATTTTATTTTCACCCAAACTGTTGGCTAAAATTGTGTTTGCAGATCCAATGTTAACACTTGATTTACCTCCTTTTGTTACTGCAGCAACCGGCATGGATGCATTAACGCATAACATGGAAGCTTATTTATCAAGAGGGTTTAACCCCATGTGTGATGGTATAGCAATTTCTGGAATGAGATTAATAGGTACTTCAATTGTGCAAGCTACAAAAGAGCCAAATATGTTTTCTCGTTCAAAAATGATGATTGGTTCACTGATGGGAGCTGTCGCTTTTCAGAAGGGCTTAGGTATTGTGCATAGTTTAGCACATCCATTATCTTCTCTTTTAGATACACATCATGGCTTGGCAAATGCTATTTGTTTACCTCATGGTTTAAAGTTTAATTATCAAGGGTTTGAAGATAAATACAACTTTATGGCGTATTCAATGAACCTAGGGACCAACCAAGGAAAGAATCTTGTAGACCATATAGAAATTTTAAATCAGCAACTAGGCTTGCCAGATTCCTTGTCTCAAATTGGAGTAAAGGAAGAACATATAAAACCACTTGCAGCATTGGCAGTAAAAGATTTCTGTTTGCCAAGTAACCCTAAAATAGTGACTGAAGAGGAGTTTGAGCAAATCTATAGAAATGCATTATAAGATGATAAAAATAGGTATTACTCCAAGCTTCATGTATCCTGATAGTAATAGAGCAGTATACGGTCCGAAATCGTTAACTTATGTGGAAAACGACATGATGACTTACATTGCTCGAAAAGGTATATTACCTGTTTTACTACCAGATATTGATAAACCATTATTGAAGGATATTCTAGATGAAATGCAAGGTTTTATTTTGCAGGGAGGAGTAGATTTAGCTCCTGAATCGTATGGAGAAAAACCTATAGGGCAATGGAAAGGAGATAAATATAGAGATGATTATGAATTACAAATTATTGATTATGCCATTAAAAATGATAAACCAATATTTGGAATATGCAGGGGGTTTCAGTTGATGAATGTTTATTTTGGAGGAACATTATATCAAGATACTTTAACTCAAAAAGAAGGAGTTAATAACCATCGTTCTGCAGAGCTATATGATACTATTAAACACCCTTTGGTCATTAAAGAGTCTTCTTTTTTAGCTTCATTGTATCCAAATAATTCCAATCCATATGTAAATACAATTCATCATCAATCGGTAAAAGAGCTCGGAACAGGTTTAGACGTTTGGGCTACTTCTGATGATGGACTGGTAGAAGCATTTGGTTATAACGGGAAATCAGAAGGAATGGTAATGGCAGTACAATGGCACCCAGAATTTTCTAAAACATTAGGAAGTCAAATCTTAGATCCTAATCCACTTTACGATACTTTCTTATCACATATAAAATAACATCTATGGACATTATTAACCCTGCAAATGATTCAATAATAACCTCAATAACAGAAGATTCGATTGAAGTTCTTTCAGATAAAATAGATCATTTACGACTTGGTCAAAAAGATTGGGCAATACAGACAGTAAAACATAGGTTGGAGTGTATCGTTCGTTTTGGAGAATTAGTTCTTGAAAATGTAAATGAATTGGCTACTATTTTGACTGAAGAAACAGGTAAGCCTATTCAACAATCAATTAATGAAATAAAGGGAGCACAAAATAGGATTGAGCATTTAAAATTAAATGCAGAAAAGTGGTTAGCAGAAGAAGTTATTGAAGGTTTAGAAACAACATACGAGAAAATTATTTATGAACCATTAGGTGTGATATGTAATATCTCAGCATGGAACTTTCCTTATAATGTAGGTTATAATGTTTTCTTATATGCTTTAGTTGCAGGGAATGCTGTGGCTTATAAACCATCAGAATATGCTACTTTAACAGGATTACAATTTCAAAAGTTGTTGTATGAAGCAGGTGTTCCAGAAAACGTTTTCCATTGTATTATTGGAGGAGCAGAGGTTGGAGAATATCTATTAGAAAGTGATTTTGATGGTTACTTTTTTACAGGATCTCATAAAACAGGTCAGTACATTGCTAAGAAGGTAGCACATAAATTAGTACCTGTACAATTAGAACTAGGTGGAAAAGATCCTTTGTATGTAATGGAAGATGTTGCTGATGTTAAAATAGCAGCTATTAATGCAGCAGAAGGTGCTTTTTATAATAATGGACAAAGTTGCTGTGCTCTTGAACGTATTTATGTTCATGCTGCTATTTATGATGAATTTGTAAAAGAATTAGTTAAAGAAGTGAATAATTATAAAATGGGTGATCCTTTAGATAAAGAGACTTTTATAGGACCTTTAACTAGAAAAGCACAATTACCCATTTTACAGCATCAGGTAGAAGATGCATTAACCAAAGGTGGTGTATTAATGACAGGTGGCACAGAAGTTAATAACAGTGGTAATTATTTTGAACCAACTGTTTTTAAAGATGCTAATCATGAAATGAAACTGATGCGAGAAGAATCTTTTGGACCAATAATAGGTATTCAAAAAGTGAATAATGACGAACAGGCTATAGATTTGATGAAAGACTCAGAATATGGCTTAACTTCGGCAGTGTTTTCAACAAGTAGAACGAGAGCAGATCATGTTTTTGATCAAATGAACTCAGGTACAGTATATTGGAATTGCTGCGATAGAGTTAGTCCAAATGTACCTTGGTCAGGTCGGAAAAATTCTGGACTTGGAGCAACTTTATCAGTACAAGGAATTAGAGCATTTACGCTGCCTAAGGCGTATCATTGGAGAGAAGTATAAATAAACCTATTATGTCATTTTCAATTATAAATTTTAAGAACAACCAAGGCGATGTTTTAGTTGCCTCGTTGTCATTACCCGCAGATGAAAAACCTCACGCATACGCATTATTTGCACACTGCTTCTTCTCGTCATTAGAAGAAACAACAGTTGTAAATAGTATCGTTAGAGAGCTAAACCAAAAAGGAATAGCTGTTTTTAGTTTAGATATTACGGGTTACTCTCAGCAAAACCCAGGATATGCAGCAAGTATAGAAGATATTCTTTCTGCCTCTGATTATATGGCTGAAAACCTTAAATCTCCACAATTATTAATAGGACATTCTTTAGCAGGAAGTGCTGCAATTTTATTAGCAAATAGAATTGCTTCTGTAGATGCAATTGTAACTATAAGTGCTTTTGCTAAAGTAAAAAGTATTGAGAAAGTAGCAGATGTTGAAGGAGATTATGCCAATGTTCATCTTTTGGTAAAAGAGTTTAAAGTAAAATCTAGTTTTATCAATCAAATATCATCTCCTAATTATGCTGATATCATTCATAAAATTAAACTGCCAATTTTGATTTTTCACTCTCCATTTGATGCAGTTGTAGACATAAAAAATGCAGAGAAAATTTATAAAAATGCCTTTCACCCTAAGAGCTTTATTTCTTTAGATAATGCAAATCATTTTTTGTCAACACCTAAAAATGGTCAGTATGTAGGGAATATGATTGGCAGCTGGGCAGAAAGATATGTTGAAATGGAGTTAGAAGACCCATTGGAGACACAATACCAAACAGCTGTAAGGATTGGAACAACTAAATATGTTACAGAAGTAAAGGCTGGAGTACATCATCAGATTGCAGATGAGCCAATAAAAGATGGAGGGAAAGATTTAGGTCCTAACCCGTATCAGTTTTTATTGGCAGGACTTGGGGCTTGCACAGCCATGACATTGAGAATGTATGCAAACCATAAAAAATGGAATTTAGACGAAGTGACTGTCCATTTAAATCATGAAAATGAATATTTAAAGGATGCAGAAAATGCCAATAAGCGTACTGCTAAAATTGATAACTTATACCGTCATATTCAAGTCAAAGGAGATCTTACAGAAAAGCAACGAGAACGCTTGTTAGAAATAGCAAATAAATGTCCTGTACATAGAACATTAGAGAATAATCCAGTTATTCACACAGAGTTACTTGATTAATCATTAGAATTTAAGCAAAAAAAAAGAGGTTGATTATCATAAATAATCAACCTCTTTTTTTTACCTAAAACTTATAGTTTCACAACTACTTCGTCTAATGGTTTACGGTATTTTGCTAAATGTTGGTAGCCATCATCTTCCGCTCTGTAACCGATTGGCAAGATAACTGTACTTTTTAAACCAAGTTTATCAAAACCTAAAACTTCATCATATTTTTCTGGTACAAAACCTTCCATTGGTGTACTATCAACTTTTAAGTCTGCACATGCCGCTAAAAGAGAGCCTAATACAATGTAAGCTTGTTTTGAATTCCATATATCTTTTACCTCATCAGGAAGAGAGTTAACTGTATTCAACATCATTCCTCTGTAATCTGCAATTGCTTCTTCTGGTAAATTTCTTGCAGCTTTAACATTGTCTGCAAAAGTATTTACGTGATCTGCTGTTAAATTAGCTTCGCGAGCAATTACGATTAAATGTGAAGCGTCTACAACTTGTTTTTGTCCCCAAGAGTGAGCTAATAATTCTTCGCGTAATTCTTTCGTTTCTACAACAACTAATTTCCAAGGCTGTAAACCATAAGATGATGCTGATAAATTACCAGCTTCTAAAATTGTGTTTAACGTTGTCTCGTCAACCTTTTTTGATGCATCAAATTTCTTTGTTGCATATCTCCATTTGAGTGAATCTAATAATGCCATTTCTATATGTGTTTAAACAAATTATGTTCAAATGTATAAATATCTAATTAAACATCAAATGTTTTTAGAGGTTTCTGAAAAAAAATTAGATTATAAATAAATTATCCAAAGTGAAAGGGCTTTTCCTATGATGATTCCCCAGTAATTTGCAATTGCGTATCCTAATGTACCGGCGGTCATTCCTGATAGTATTGCTTTCTTATTGTTAATTGCTTTTGCAATAGGTCCTACAAATGCAGGTCCGTAAAGGCAAGCTGTAGATGTAATTAAAAAAGTGTCTACATCAACTTTAAATAGTTTGCAAAGAAGAAGGTGAATAAATATACCAGTAAACATTACAATAGAAACAAAGCCAATATATAGTGTTCCAGAATCTAATAAACTTTCAAAATTAGACATACTTCCTAACCCAATACAAAATAAGAGAACAAAATATTCTCCCACTAAAAAGCTTCCTTTAATAGATCTGATTGAAGTATTTAAAGAAGCAACTAAGCTTAAGGTTGTTACACCTAATATAATGAATATTTCATTCATTGCACCAAATAAAAGAAGGGAAGTTCCAATACAAGCACCTAATATTATTAGTATTACTCCAATGCTTGATATTATTGATTTTGGTGTAGGTCCTTCTAAGGCTTTTATTTTTAAATCCTCGTTACTGATTGTGTTAGTATCAGCTGTTGGTAATACATATCCAAATATTTTTTTAGCTATGGTTAGGAGTACTAGCATCCAAATACCACCAATTATCATATCTGCAGTATTCATTAAAATGAAAGCCTCATCTTTTACCTCTAATGCTAACCCAATAGCAGACATATTTGGTGTTCCTCCAGTATATAAGCCTATGGACATACCTGCCAAAAACGGAGCACTAGGGAGTACATCATTAAATAAAAGGAAGGCGAATATTGCCCCAATTGTTATGGCAAATAGACAGAGAAAGAAAGACAATATTGTTTTTTCTGCACTTTTAATCCATTGTTTAATATTAGATGATAATAAAAGTAAGCCGATTGAAAGTGGTACGGCAACTTCGACAATAGTTTTAGAAACTTCTGTATCTATAATTAGAGAACTGTTTCCTAAAAAAATACCAAGTGCATAGGCTAGAATTACAGTACCTATATTTTCTATCCACGAAAATCTTTTTGCACCCCAATTTAGAAGTAGAGGTGCTAATATCATTACAAATGCCTGTAGCATACTAGTTTGTTTTAAGTTCGATCAAAAATAGTTATTCTACTATTGATTTAAAGTTGATTTTTCTGTCAAATCTATCTTCAAAGGTAGTAGTTAACGAACTAATATGCTATCAGAATATAAATTGTACAAAAAGAGCTTTTTGTAAGATACAGCAATGATCTTTTCTTAAAGGCTTTAATATTGGTTATAAAATGATGATCTTTTATAATAGTAAATCAAATTGTTTAACTCACACAACACTATGGCATCGAGTAGATCGGATATTTTAAAATTTACAATCTCTACTTTACAAAAATCAATTGATGATATTCAGCTGCATGAAGAAAGCTCTTTAAAATCATCTACTTCGGACAATGATACAAAATTATACGAAGACAATGTAGAGGAAGAAGTTACCAATATTACAATTGGAAGTTATAGCTTAGATCGGTTAGCAGATTCAATTCAGACCCTCAAAAAATTCGAAGAAGTAGATGACTCCAAGAGTGATATTAGAATGGGTACTGTTTTCGAAACTGATAAATTGATCTTGATTATGGGATGTAATTTTCCTCCAATTTTTTACAATGGAAAACAATTGGTTGGGATAGATAAAGATGCTCCAATCTATAAATTCTTAACAGGTAAAAAAGAAGGAGAGGTAGTAAGGGTAGGTCCTACTTTAACTAAAATAAAATTAGTACATCAATAACAAAAACCCACCTTATGAAGGTGGGTTTTTAAGATTTACTGTGTGTTATTCTACTTATTTTTTGATCACTCTAAAAACTTTTTGCTCGCTATTAGTGTGAACTTTTATGAGATAAATACCGCTAGTTAGTTGTTGAGTTGGAACTGTGAATTTTTGTGTTCCGTTAATTAAAGCTGTGCTGTGATGTTTACCAATTAAGGTTCCATTTGTGTTATATATAAAAGCATCAATATCTTCGTCTACTTTTAAACTGATAGAGATATTGAAAGAATTTTCGAATGGATTAGGGTAAAGTTGCCCAATCTCACCTTTCAATTCTTCCTCAAGGTCAGTGTCTATCAATCTTGCATTTGATCCGTTAAAGAAAGTATCATAACTCTCAGCGTATTCATATGCAGTTGTTTTATCCCAGTTGATAGACCATGTCATCATTCCTCTTAAATCTGGGTAACCATTACTATTGATGAGTGTATAAGCTCCGCCAAATGGTACACCATTAACAAGGTAATTTAAGGCTTTTTGGACTTCAGTTGGTGTTGTGTATCCACCAGCAGGAGCAGCTGGTTTATTAGCAGGTAAACCTAAAGCAACTTGATCTTCTCTAAAGGCAGGGAAAAATCCTGCTGTACTTTTTGTTTCAAAACCTTGTAATAACATTTCTGTCATTGCAACAATAAAATCTGCTGTTCCTTGCGTATATGCTTTCCCATCTAAGGCTCCAAGACTACCAGTATTGTAAAGCTGAACATGTACATAATCTAATTGTTCTCTTAATGTGTGTAGAATAGGAAGGTATCCACCCCATGCTCCACCATAAGCAGTTTGTCCACCTTGAACATACGCAGTCTCAGGAGCAGAGGTTAATAAAAAAGACGGACCAAAATGAGCTTTAATTTCTTGCATTCCTTGAATGAAGTTCAAAATTCTTGGTGTAGTTGGGTTTGTGAAATCTGTATCACCGGCATTTAATGTAAGAGATGAACCTTCTAAGTCAATATCAACTCCATCAAAACCATATGTGTCGCAAAGAGAAATCATTGAATTGACAAATTTTTGCTGCTCTTCATCATTATCTAAATGTACTACTCCATTTGCTCCACCAAGAGATAAAATAACCTTCTTACCTTGACTTTGAAGTAAAGCAACATCCTCTTTAAATTCCTGTCTTGATCTATCAGTTGGCTCGTTTTGGAAATTATAGATGTCTACAGGATCAAAAATCATAGTATTATCAACATCTCTAATTTTTGGCTCGGCAAATGCAATACAAATTACATTATATCTATCGTCTACATCTTTTAATCTAATGTAGGGGCAACTAGATAAATTCCAATTGTGCCAATATCCTACTAATACTTTATCTGTAAATGCTAAATTTTCTATTATTGATATAGATGATGTTGCTGTAGTTGTTAACCCTTCATTATCTGTAACAGTAGTGGTTATCGTATAATTGCCAAAAGAAGATGGTGTCCAATTGGCTGTATTTGATGAGTAACTCATTCCACCTACTTCTATTAAAGTTGAGACAATTGTTCCATCAATATCAGAAGCATTTACTACAATTTCTACTGCCGATAAACTCGCTTGTTTAATAGTAGTGCCATTAGCTGGTGTAATTGATGTAATCACTGGATTTTGTGGACCAGTTGGTTCTTCAATAGTTAATAAATAATCTGAAGAGTTAGACTTTCCTTTATCATCAACTGCTTGGATTGAAACAGTATAGGTGCCATATGTAGAAGGTGTCCATGATGTTGTATAAATATCACTTACACCTTCAGCAGTTAAGGTATTTCCATCAACAGAAAATGTAGCTGTAATATTGTCACCTTCAGCATCAATAATGGTAGCTGTTAATGTTTGTGGTATAAGTCCAATAACAGTAGTGTTTACGGTAGAAATTGAAGGAGCTGTATTAGTGTCAACGCAAGGTCCTAAAGCTCTCCAGAAATGATCTGCTTCGCCAGGAATAACATTGTATAAATTATCTACTTGAGCTTCGAACAAATCACCGTTAAACACAACAACATCATTGGTATTGTATACATTTGGGTAGGGTCCATATTCAGGAGATGAGCAACCACTATCCACTTTTTCCTCTATTGTTACTGAAGATGTTGTTGTAGATGTTAGGCCATCGTTATCCATTACCGTAACTGTAATTTCAAAAGTCCCAAATGCAGAAGGAGTCCAATTTGCTGAATTAGTAGTAAATGATTTTCCATCTACTTCTATTAATATAGATTCTATTGTACCATCAGCGTCAGCACTTGAAGTAGTAATATTTACTAATTGTAGTGATGTTTGTTGAATTACTTCGTTGTTAGCAGGAGATGTTATTTGAACGGTTGGAGGAACAGGTTCGTTCGAAGTGATAGTAATACTTCTTGATGTTGTAGAGGTTGCTCCTTTATCATCAGTAGCTGTAGCAGTAATTGTGAAATCTCCAGCTTTTGTAGGCGTCCAATTTGCTGTTGTTGAAGCAAATGAGTTACCATCAATATCAATTACTGTATTGGCTATTGTTCCATCATCATCAGTAGCTACAATTGAAATTGTAATTGATGTTGTTTCTTCCAAGACATAACTTGCATTGTTTTCTGGAGCAGTAAAAGAAACTGTTGGAGCTAAGTTGTTATCACATTCTCCTAGGGCTTCCCAAGGTCCCCATTGTGTCTCAGGGTTTTCTCCTTTTGTCCACCATTTATTACGGTAAAGTACACCGTTATAGGTTACTTTAGTGCCGTTTACGTTGTAGGTAGTTGTGGAGTTCCATTCAGGAATGCCGTCACAAGCGGAAGTAGCAAATGAAGTAGAAATGTACTTCGAAGCTTGTGTGTTGTTTACAAAAAGTAAACATACGCACAGTAATAAAGGTAGTAGTTGTACAATTTTCATAAGTGTAGTAGTGCTGTTTTAAAATGTCTTCATATACTATCGTTTAAAAAAACGGAATGAAGGTTTATTTCACTAAACAAAGAAAAATTGTAATGTTTTCAATTCAAGAAAGGGGGGCAAATAGAGGTACAATGTTGTACAAATAGGGGTACAAGAAAACCTTAGTTTAAAAATAAAAGGGGTACAAAAGTTTGTGAGAATTGGTTTTATAGTCTTTATATAAGAGAAAATTCAGGGGTACAACTTAAGATTTTTTCAGTTTTCTAGACTGATATGTAAGTGCACGTAAAGCCGCTATTTTTTCATGTAAATGCATGTACTCTTGATCAAGAATATGCAGTTCATTTTCTAAAGATTTACTCTCAGATAAATTCTTTTTAATTTTTGATACAAGAATATCAATTTGATTTGATTCAGTATAGTTTGCCATATATAAACAGTATTAATTATGTATTTGACTACCAATCGGTGAACAATAATGAAACAACTGAAGTCGATGAATGATTACAATATCTCGTTTAATATCTGTTAAATTGAGTGTGAATAGATTCAAACTTGACTTAAATCTAAAATGAGATATGTATAAAATCTTTTTTCTACTTCTTTTTATATCGATTAATTGTAGAGCACAATAAACTTTACCTCAAAAAGAGCAAAGTAAATATGTATCTATATCATCTCAAAACGATTTTTATCAGTATTGGTTGCAATCTGATAGAAATTTATAAATGGTATTCATGTTACTTGGGCTAGTAATATATTTGATAATAAGGTACAGATTGGGTTTTAATAGGTATGAAGAATTCTACTTATAAAGAGTTTAGCCTTTCAATAGGACACGCCTCAAAATACAGAACTTTATGAAGTAGGCTCATCAGATAGACCATATATATGGAACAAATTTCGTTATTATCGAGTAGTAGAAAATGATAATTATGGAGAATAAGAATCTATTTGGTTGGGGAGGGATTTCAATTTATTATGGACTATAAAAAATGGAGACCTTACAATTGTAAAGTCTCCATTAGTTCTATTTTCTTTATTTAAAGAAACTTATTTCTTCTTCGCCCAAGAATCTTTCAATCCAACAGTTTTATTGAAAATCATATTTTCAGGAGTAGATTCCTTATCTAAGATAAAGTAACCTAAACGTTGGAATTGGAAGTTATCTCCAGCCTTATTGTCTTTTAAAGATGGTTCAACTTTGCAACCTTCAATTACTTCTAAAGAGTTAGGATTTAAGAACTCTTTAAAATCTTTGTCTTTATCAGCATCTGGTGCTTCATCAGAGAACAAGCGATCATAAAGGTTTACTTTAGCATCTACAGCATGAGCTGCAGAAACCCAGTGTAATGTACCTTTTACTTTTCGTTTAGACTCTTCTGTACCGCTACCCGAACGAGAAAGTGGATCATAAGTACAGTGAATTTCTGTAACATTCCCCTCTTCATCTTTCACACAGCTTTCACCCTTAATAATATAGGCGTTCTTTAAACGAACTTCTTTACCAAGTGTTAAACGGAAGAATTTACGGTTTGCTTCTTCTTTAAAGTCATCTCTTTCGATATATAAAACTTTAGAGAAAGGTACTTTACGAGTACCAGAATTTTCATCCTCAGGATTATTTTCAGCTTCTAACCATTCTTCTGCACCTTCTTCGTAATTATCAATTACTAATTTGATAGGATCTAAAACTGCCATTACACGAGGAGCAGTTTTATTTAGATCTTGACGAACAGCAAATTCTAATAAAGATACGTCGATTACGTTATCACGTTTAGTAATACCAACTGTTTCTGCAAAGTTTCTGATAGAAGCAGGAGTATATCCTCTTCTTCTTAAGCCAGAAATTGTAGGCATACGTGGGTCATCCCATCCATTTACAACACCTTCTTCTACTAACTGTAAAAGTTTACGCTTAGACATAACAGTATAGTTAAGATTTAAGCGAGAGAATTCAGTTTGTTCAGGACGAACCTTATCTTTATCTGCAATTTGATCTAAGAACCAATTGTACAAAGGCCTGTGTACTTCAAATTCAGTTGTACATAAAGAGTTTGTAATTCCTTCTATGTAATCTGATTGCCCGTGTGCCCAGTCGTACATTGGATAAATATTCCAAGTAGTACCAGTTCTATGGTGAGCCTTTTTAATAATTCTATATAAGAAAGGATCACGAAGGTGCATGTTTGCGTTAGCCATATCAATTTTGGCTCTTAATACACGAGAACCTTCATCAAATTTGCCCTCTTTCATCCCTTCAAACAACTCTAAATTCTCCTCTACAGAACGTTCTCTAAATGGAGAGTTAGTACCAGGAGTAGTTGGAGTTCCTTTTTGAGAAGCAATGGTATTTGCATCTTGATCATCTACATAAGCTTTACCTTCTTTAATAAGTTGAATAGCCCATGCATACAATTGATCAAAATAATCGGATGTAAATTTAGGTTCACCAACCCAATTAAATCCTAACCATTCTATATCTGCCTTAATGGCATCTACATATTCTTGATCTTCTTTTGTAGGGTTAGTATCATCAAAACGAAGGTTAGTACCTGCGTTTTCAAATTCTTGAGATAACCCAAAGTTTAAGCAAATAGATTTTGCATGACCGATATGCAAGTAACCATTTGGTTCTGGTGGAAAACGGAATAAAAGTTCGCCTCCATTTTTATCAGACTTTACTTCTTCTGTGATTTTCTCACGAATAAAGTCCATTCTTTTTTCTATATTTTTTTCTTCCATTGTAATCAATTAGATCATTTGATTTAACATCAAACTTAGTGGAATTAATTTCCTTCTTTTAATTTACTGATCTCTTCAATTGCTACTTTGATTCTGTTAGCAACTTCCTCTTTTCCTAAGATTTCTTGCATAATCATCAAATCAGGACCTCCACCTTTACCAGAGATAGCCACTCTTAATGCAGGCATTACATGACCAATTTTCATTTCATGTTGTTCTAAAATACCCATGAAAATTGATTTAGCATCATCAGCAGTAAAGCTATCCGCATTTTCAATTGCAGCAGCATAATCAGTTAAGACAGCGACACCTTCAGGTTTCCACTTTTTCTTTACCGTTTTAGCATCGTAAGAAGTTGGCGCTTCGTAGAAGAAACGTCCATCTCTCCAAATTTCTTGAGGGAAAGTAACACGTTCTTTTAGTTGGTTACAAACCAAAGCAGCTTTTTCAGGAGTAGATTCCACACCATCTTTAGCCATATCAGCTAAAAGGTATTTTGCTAACTCAGCATCTGGCTTTTCTTTAAGGTATTGTTGGTTAAACCATTTAGCCTTATCGATATCAAATTTAGTACCTGCCTTAGTAACACGTTCCATAGTAAATTCAGCAATTAACTCTTCTAATGTAAAGAATTCACGCTCATCACCTGGGTTCCAACCTAAGAAAGATAAGAAGTTGATAAATGCATCTGCTAAGAAACCATCTTCTTTAAAACCTCTAGAAATATCGCCTGTAGCAGGGTCTTTCCATTCAAGAGGGAAAACAGCAAATCCCATCTTGTCACCATCACGCTTACTTAATTTACCATTACCATCAGGCTTAAGTAAAAGAGGTAAATGTGCAAAGCGAGGCATAGAATCTTCCCAACCTAAATATCTATATAATAATACATGAAGTGGTGCAGAAGGTAACCATTCTTCACCTCTAATTACGTGAGTGATTCCCATTAAATGGTCATCAACAACATTAGCTAGGTGATATGTAGGCATACCATCGGACTTCATCAAAATTTTATCATCAATAGTGTGTGAGTGAACCATAACCCAACCACGAACCATATCATTTAATCTAATTTCTTCTTTACGAGGAACTTTTAGACGAATAACATAGGGATCACCATTATCTAAACGTTTTTGAACTTCTTCAGCAGATAATGTTAATGAATTCGTCATTTGCATACGTGTCATAGAATTATATTGAGGTGTATTTACACGTGCTTGCTTTAAGCGTTCGCGCATTTCCTCTAATTCTTCTGAAGTATCAAAAGCATAATAAGCAAGGTCGTTTTTAACTAACTTGTCAGCATATTCTTTGTATATATCTTTTCTTTCAGACTGTCGGTATGGTCCACAGTCACCAGGGTTCCAAGGCGCTTCATCTGCAACGATTCCTGCCCATTCTAAACTCTGCTTAATATATTCTTCTGCACCCTCAACAAAACGGTTTTGGTCTGTATCCTCAATACGAACAAGGAAATCGCCACCATTATGTTTGGCAAATAGATAATTGAATAATGCTGTACGCACTCCACCAATGTGAAGTGGTCCTGTTGGACTAGGAGCAAAACGTACTCTTACTTTATTTTCCATCTTTTATATGTGTATGATATCAATATCTTTTTCAGTCTGCAAAGCTAATCAAATACTTGCATAAAAGTTTAGATTATAACGTTTAACTTTTAAGAATTTGAACGCTTTTAAATAACATTAGGCTTTCTTTTCTGATTATTTTATAAAAATTGTGTTTTTCTACATTTCAATAATATTTCTACCCTTAAGATTATTATAACTGAATTATTAAATCTAATTTCATTGTATAATTAAAAGATAACCCAAATAATAGTCCTAAAGAAGGACATCTATAGTATTAGCAGTATATGAAAAAACATGATTTTTCTTTCACAGGGGGAGGAGTAAATGGCTTAATAAATAAAATGTTTAAAGCAAAAGATTACTCTTCAAAATTCTCAATTCGTTTATCCGTTTTTCTTTTTATTGCAGTTTTTCCAATCGTTTTATTTAATGGAATTGATGGGACTCTTTTTGGGGGTGGTGATGCTGTAGCGTTATTCGATGATATTGAAATAATGAGTCGCCTATTTATTGTAATACCTTTTTTAATCTATATTGAGCAATATTTTGAAAGTCCTTTTAATAATTATATTAGTTACACTAAGTTATTGATTAATGATAAAGATAGACCTGCTTTAGATAAGAATCTAGATAAGTTTTCTAATGTAGTTCGCTCATCAATTCCAGAATTAATACTACTGTTATTGTTAGTTATTTCTACAGCAGTTTGGGCAAACGTAAGTGATTCTCAAGAGTCATCTTGGCTATATCAACACAATCAATTAGGAGCTTTAAAATTAAGTAAAAGTGGATGGTGGTTTGTATTTGTATCCATTCCTTTATATCAATTTTTATTTGTTAGATGGGTTTGGAGATGGCTTTTATGGATTACATCTTTGGTTATTTTTAATAGATATAGATGGGATATTCATGCAATGCATGGAGATAAGTTAGCCGGTTTAGAGTATTTAAATTTTGTACCTTTCTTTTTTGGGATATGTTCTGTGGCCATTGGAATTAATTTATCATCAATAATGTATAGTGATATTATTGATGGGTTAAAGACCTTGATGGATTATAAATTTATCATAATTGCATTTGCCATTATGGTGCCTTTAGTCTGTTTTTCTCCCTTATTAATTTTAGCTCCAAAGATTTCTAAATTACGTTCAGATACCATTTATAAATTTGGAATGTTGATTCAGAATCATCATAAATTCTTTGAAAAAAAATGGTTTGACAAACCTGAACAAGAAGTTAAAGAACTTTTAGGCAGTGCAGATCCATCATCAATGTGCGACATAAATGGGAGCTATGAATTTGTAAAAGGAATGAGTATTATACCTGTGGATACACGCTTACTTGTTGTATTAGCAACAATATTACTAGTTCCTTTTTTACCACTTTTAAGTACTATGTATTCGGTTAGAGAATTATTTCAATTATTAGTGAAATCTATGATATAAGTTGAGTAGTATTTTTAGAGTATATAGTACTACTGATGTAGTTATTAAAGCTTATCAGTATTGCCAATTACAGTTAACTTATCGTTAGATTTTAGACTAAATTCTAGAGGTAAATGCCATATTTCTGGTTCTCCATCTTTGTGTCCATAAATATCACCATTCTCAGTAGGAACATCAATTTTAATTGTTTCTGTTTGTAACGTTTTTACTTTATTGTGCTTATGTATTTTTTTAGTAAATAAACGGATAGAAAAATTGATAGCATCAAAAAATGAGGGTTTTGGCAGTAATGTAACTTCTAATAATCCATCATTAATTTTTGCCTTAGGAGCTATATATGCATTATTACCATATTGAGCCGCATTCGCAATTGTAATAACAAAAGCATCTAGAGCTTTTTTCTTTGTGTCCAAATAGAGTGCATAGTTTTTAGAGCGATATTTAAAGTATTCAAGAAAAGTAGCTTTGATATAGTTCATAAATCCTCTTCCTTTCATATTAGCAAAAGAATGACTGACTTGAGCATCAAAGCCAATACCAGCAGTACAAAAGAAGTACTCATTATTTACTTTAGGAGCATCTATTTTGACAACTTTCTCTCTGTACAAGCATTTTATAGCACTTTTTAAATTCATAGGAATTTTAAGGTGTCTGGCTAAACCATTGCCGGATCCTGTTGGTATAATTCCTAAAATAGCGGGCGAATTAACCAAAGCTGATGCTATTTCATTTACTGTTCCATCACCACCTATGGCAACAATAATGTCAAATTCATTAATAAAGTTTTTAGCTAATTGACTAGCGTGACCTGCATGTTGGGTATAAGAAATATGTACATTTAGCCCTTTAGCTGCTAATGTTTGTTGAGTAATTTCTGCAGCCTTAACTGATAAGCCATTCCCGGACACTGGGTTGGCAATTAATACGATGTTTTTCATTAATTATACTAGATGCAAGTAAGAAGAGTAACATTTGTTGTTTTTTAGTCGCCTTAAAAGTAGTAAACTATTAACATAAAAAAAACAGGAGTATGTTTAATAGGTGATAAAACATACTCCTGTTGTTGATATCTTAGAAAATGTAGTGCTTACTCAGTATCGTATGCCCATTTTAGATAAATAGAGCCCCAAGTAAAACCACCTCCAAATGCAGCAAAAACTAAGTTGTCTCCTTTTTTGAATTGCTTTTCAAAATCCCAAAGACATAATGGAATAGTAGCACCAGTTGTATTACCATATTTTTCTATATTAATACAAACACGGTCTTTACTAACACCCATTCTCTTGGCTGTTGCATCTATAATTCTTAAGTTGGCTTGGTGCGGAATTAAATAGGCAATATCATCAGATGATAATTCATTTCTCTTCATGATGCTTTCAGCAGCAGAAGCCATATTCGTCACAGCATGCTTAAATACAGATTTACCATCTTGGTAAAAATAATGTTCCTTTTCAGCTAGTTGTTCTAAGCTTATTGGATAGGCAGAACCTCTTTTTACATGTAATAAGTCTTTGCCTGATCCATCAGAATGCATTACAGAATCGATTAGGCCATATTCTTCACTTGGTTCTATAAGCACAGCTCCTGCGCCATCACCAAATAAAATACATGTATTTCTATCGCTGTAATCCATTACAGACGACATTTTGTCTGCACCAACTACTACAATTTTCTTGTAATTGCCTGACTTTATAAAGTTAGAAGCCATTTCTAGTCCGTATATAAAACCTGAACAAGCAGCTGATATATCAAAACTCATGGCATTAGAGTGAATAGCCTCGCAAACAATATTTGCGGTTGAGATAAATCCCATATCAGGAGTAGAAGTTGCACAAATAACAAGGTCTACTTCACTTCCATCGATATTTTTTTTCTTTAGAAGTGCAGAGACTGCATTTATTGCAAGCGTCGAAGTTCCAAGATTTTCACCTTTTAAAATTCGTCGTTCTTTAATACCTGTGCGTGAGGTGATCCACTCGTCGCTAGTTTCCACTAATTTTTCTAAATCGTGGTTTGTGAGTTTGTCCTCAGGAACCCAACCTGCTACAGCGGTAATTGCAGCGTACAATGGACTCATATCTTGGTTACTTTTAATGTGATTGTGTGTTAATCAATTGATATTACCATAAAACGGTGATATTAATCAATATTGATGCAAAAAAAAGAAATAAAATCGATTATCGAAAAAGAACATTAACTAAACGTGATTTTTTTAAGAAAAAAAATCTTAATGTCTCATAATTAAGAATAAAACCTAGTTTTATAATGTTTTAAATAAAAAAAATAAAGAGCTATATCAATCTACTTGATATAGCTCTTCAATAATATATTCTATTTAGAAAAGATTATTTTTCCTTAGGGAATTCGAAATTGATAGGATCGTCTACTTTAGTTTTCATTAAAGCAATTTCTAAAACTTCTTTTGCGTCTTTTACAAAATTAAGCTTTAATCCATCAGTATATTTTTCAGGAATATCTTTTACATCTCGTTGATTTCTCTCAGAGAAAATAATTTCTTTAATACCTGCTCTTTTTGCAGCTAAAAGCTTTTCTTTAATTCCGCCAACTGGTAGTACTTTACCTCTTAAAGTAATCTCACCAGTCATTGCTAACTTAGATTTGATTTTTCTTTGAGTATAAGTAGAAACCATAGATGTTAGCATTGTAATACCTGCAGAAGGTCCGTCTTTTGGAACAGCACCTGCGGGAACGTGAATGTGTAAATCGTATGTTTCAAAAACTCTATGATCAATCCCATACTTATCAGCATTAGCTTTTAACCATGAAAGAGCTGTAGTTGCAGATTCTTTCATCACATCTCCAAGTTGACCAGAAAGTGTTAATCTTCCTTTTCCTTTATTTAGTGAGCTTTCAATAAATAAAATCTCACCACCAACTTGTGTCCATGCTAATCCAGTAACAACACCAGCATACTCATTATCCTGATATGTTTCTCTTTCAAAAATAGGTGCTCCTAAGTATTTAATTACTTCGTCAGGTCCGATAGATTTTTTGTACTCTTCTTCCATAGCAATAGATTTTGCTACTTTTCTAATTACAGAGCCAATTGTTCTTTCAAGACCACGAACACCCGATTCTCTAGTATAATTCTCGATTAAGAATTTTAAACCTTTTGCAGAGATTGTAAAATCTTTTGCTTTTAATCCATGTTCAGTTCTTTGTTTAGGAATTAAATGCTTTTTGGCAATTTCTTCTTTTTCTTCGAACGTATAACCTGTAATCTCAATAATTTCCATTCTATCACGTAATGCAGGTTGAATGGTATCTAAAGAGTTGGCAGTAGCAATAAATAATACCTTCGATAAGTCGTACTCCACCTCAAGGTAATTATCAGTAAATGCGTTGTTTTGTTCTGGATCAAGAACTTCTAAAAATGCAGAAGAAGGGTCGCCTCTAAAGTCATTTCCAATTTTATCGATTTCATCAAGAATAAAAACAGGGTTAGATACACCAGATTTTTTTATGCTCTGCATAATCTTACCAGGCATAGCACCTACGTAAGTTTTACGGTGTCCTCTAATTTCTGTTTCATCGTGTAAACCACCTAATGAAATACGGTTATATTCTCTACCTAATGCTTTGGCAATTGATCTCCCTAATGATGTTTTACCAACACCAGGAGGGCCATATAAACAAAGAATAGGTCCTTTAATGTCATTTTTAAGCTTAAGAACAGCAAGGTATTCTAAAATACGTTCTTTTACTTTTTCTAAACCTTGATGGTCTTTATCAAGAATCTTCTGAGCATTTTTTAAGTCGAAAGAATCTTCAGTAATTTTATTCCAAGGCAAGTCCAACATAAACTCACAGTAGTTCATAGATACTGCAAAGTCAGCAGCTGCAGGATTGGAACGCATTAGTTTTGCTAATTCTTTGTAAAAGTGATCTTTTACATTATCTGGCCAATCTTTTTTCTCGGCACGTTCTTTTAATGCAGCAATCTCTTCATCAGGTCCTTCAGCACCAAGTTCAGTTTGAAGGACTTTCATTTGTTGACGTAAATAATAATCACGTTGTTGTTGATCAATATCTACGTTTGTTTTTCCTGCAATTTCGTTTTTAATTTCTAATAAGTTAACCTCTTTGTTCATCAGCTTTAATAGCCTTTCAACTTTAACTTTTCCATCAGAAATTCTTAATATTTTTTGCTTGTCATTAACTTCAGCATTAATGTTTGTAGCAATAAAATTGGCAAGGAAATCTAAACCTTTAATATTTTCTAAAGCTAAAGAAGCCTCTTGAGGAATATCTCTATTTAAACTAAGGATTTCATAAGCAACATCTCTTAAAGAAGACTCTAAAGCTTTCTCTTCTGTTTTCTTAATCTTAGAAAAATCTTCTTCATGAATAACCACTTGTCCAGAAAGGAATGGCTCTTCAGAAGTTAATTCTTTTAATTCTATTTTTTTACGTCCCTGAGCAATAATTGTACTATTGCCATCAGGAAGTTTTAAAATTTTAATTATCTGAACTAATGTACCAAATTGATATAAATCCTTTTTAGCAGGATCTTCAACAGAAGCGTCTCTTTGTGCTACAACGGCTATAAATTTCTTATTAGAATAAGCATGTTCCACTAATTTATTTGACTTCTCTCTACCAATTGTGATAGGGATAAGTACATTAGGGAATAATACCATATTTCTAAGAGGTAATATGGGTACTTCTAATTCTTCAATATTATCTAAATTATAACTTTCAGTTTCATCATCTGCTATAACAGAAATAATAGCATCGTTATTTATATTGGATAGGAGCCCTTGGGCTAATGTATCTTTACTTCTCATGCTGAGGTTTGTCTGATCTTTTATGAATGCCAAATCGACTATTCATTTACTTATTTTATACATAATTGTACCTAATTGGTAAATACTGACATATTTTCAGTTTAAACTGACAAATGTGGCACAACTATGGAAGTGTATATTTCTTGATATTAAGTTCAAGGCCCACAAAGGTACTGAAAATACTTTTTTATCGTTAATAAAATATCAACTTCAATTTAATGAATGTGAGATTAATTATAAGAATGGATTTAAATAGAAATATTTAGGTAAATGATACTTAATTTTTCGTTAAATTATGGAGTTAATTATAATAAAAGAACAAGTTACAGTTACTGTTTTTAGTACTGTAAGCCTATAAACTATGAGAAGCATCTTCACAAGAAGCGGTTTTATACTCTTTATACTAATTATTGCAGTTTTTTCTAGCCCATCTTTCTCCCAAAAGAAAAGAAAGAAAAAAAAGGAAGTAGAAAAAAAAGAGCAACAAGATAGTGGATTGAAAATTACGGAATTTGAGCCTACTAAAATTAATAAGGTAGTCAAGTTGCCTGGTTTGAAATTCCCTAATATTAATGTTAGACCATATTATAGAAACGATCAGCAACTAGCTTTAATAGCTAGGCTTGAACGTAATAAACAATGGGACGAATACAGAGAACAACTTTATGTATATGTTACTTCATTTGGCATAAATAACTTTATTGTTAAAGAAGATATGGATTTACTTTGGCGTTTAGCTAATGTATCTGAATATCTTGGAGATAGAGTTTTAGCAAAAGAAGCATACAGATTAATTCTAAGACACTACCGTGGAGACTTTAGTAGAGCGTTAAAACATTATGAATCGCTGACTTTATTTGAAAAACCTTTATATGCAAACCTTGAAGACTACTACAGGCTTGTTGATAAAAGAGCATTAATTGATACTTTAACCCCTCCAGAAGATGTTTTAGTTGACATGGGTGATCAGGTCAATTCTCAATTTTCTGATTATGGAATGACTTTAGGTGGGGAGGATCAAAATAAATTACTATTTACAAGTAATAGGAGTGATAGAGATACCTCTGCTTTTAACCAACAGTTTAACCCTAAAACAGCAAATGAAGATATTTATATAAGTGAGAAGACAGAATTTGATATGTGGGGAGAGGCTGTTGCCTTTGAAGCTATAAACTCTAATTATAATGAAGGGTCTCCGTATTTATCAAAAGATGGAAAAACGCTGTATTTTATTAGATGTATGGCTCCAGGGGGTTTAGGAGATTGTGATATTTATTATTCTAATAGAGTAGGAGATTCGACTTGGAGTGAGCCTGTAAATTTAGGTCCAAATATAAATTCTTATGCATGGGATTCACACCCTTCTTTATCAATGACTGAAGATACCTTGTTTTTTGCCTCTGACAGGAAAGGAGGATTTGGAAACAGTGATATTTATATGAGTATAAAGTCTGAGAAAGGTACTTGGGGTAAAGCTAAAAATGTTGGCCCATTTATTAATTCAAGAGGAAGTGAGTTAAGCCCATATCCACATGTAAAATTTCCTGTTTTGTATTTTAGTTCTTCTTTAGGCGTGGTAAATTTTGGTGGATTCGATATTTATAAATCATTTATTGTAGACGGGCAGTTTAGTGAACCTAAAAATGTTGGTCCGTTAGTAAATGGTGGTGGAGATGAGTATTATTTTGCTATTGATGCTGATGCAAAACAATTGTATTACGCAAAATCTAAAGTAAAAGGAGATCCAAACCTAGATCTACAATCATTTCCTTTACCTATGGAAGCTAAACCAAATAATACGGTGCGTTTTTCAGGTAGGGTGACAGAACAATCAACAGGAGAAGTTTTTAAAGGGGTTGTTACTGTTATTGATTTATCTGATAAAGTAGAAGTTGCGCCAAAATCTATAAGAGAAGATGGCTCTTTTGACTTTGAATTAATAAATGATAAAAAGTATTTATTAGTAATTGAAGGAGATAACTTTTTTCAGATAGAAGAGATATTTTTTGTTGAAGGGGATAAACATGTTCAGATTCCTGCAATTTCTGTTAATAGTTCATTGTCGTTTGCATCAATTGATTTTGATCCGGGAAGTGCAAAGTTGAAACCTGAAATGGAAAACAACTTACACTTAGTGGTTGATTTTTTAGTGAAACATACTAATTATAGGTTGATTGTAACGGGGCATACTGATGCAGATGGTAATTCTGAAGCAAACGTAAAACTATCAAGAGAAAGAGCCGAATCGATCAAGGAATTTATTATTAACTACGGAGAGTTAGATGATAATAGAGTAATTGCAGATGGTAAAGGAGATAATGACCCAATCATTCTTCATCCCTCTAACGAAGAAGAAAAAAGATTAAATAGAAGAGTGGAGTTTAAGATCTTTTTGGATGAATATAGAATTTCAGTACCTGTATCTGATGATGATGTAGACTGGGGAGAAGATTGATTAGTTTGGAAAGTAGAAACATATATTTCATATTTGAGAAACTATAATATATAAACATACACACGCACATACTAATCTTACTATTATGGAAAATGTAATGACTATCTCATCGAAAGAAGCGATCGAACTAGAAAAAAAATACGGTGCTAATAATTACGCTCCGCTACCAGTAGTTCTAGAGAGAGGAGAAGGAGTTTTCGTTTGGGATGTAGAAGGAAACAAATACTATGATTTCTTGTCTGCATACAGTGCAGTAAATCAAGGACATGTTCATCCAAGAATTTTGGATGTAATGATTAAGCAGGCGTCAAAGCTTACGCTAACATCTAGAGCATTTTATTCAGATCAATTGGGTTTAGCAGAGAAAATGCTATGTGAAACTTTTGGTTTTGAACGTGCTATTTTAATGAATACAGGTGCAGAAGGTAATGAAACAGCAATTAAGCTTGCACGTAAGTGGGGATACGAGAAAAAAGGTATTCCAGCTAATGAAGCAGTGATTATTGGTGTTGAAAAGAATTTTCATGGTAGAACAACTACTATTATTTCCGCATCTACAGATCCAGTAGCAACAACAAACTTTGGCCCATATATGCCAGGTTTTGAAATTGTACCTTACAACGATCTATCTGCTTTAGAAGAAGCATTAAAGAATCCAAACGTTGCTGGACTTTGGTTAGAACCAATTCAAGGAGAAGCAGGTGTTTATGTACCTCAAGATGGGTATCTAAAAGCGGCTCAAGAGTTATGCACCAAACACAATGTACTCTTTATGGTAGATGAGGTACAAACAGGTGTAGGTAGAACGGGCAAATTATTAGCTTCAGACTACGATGAAATAAAACCAGATATGGTAATCCTTGGTAAAGCTATTTCAGGTGGTTTTTATCCTGTTTCTTGTGTACTTACATCTTCTGAAGTGATGGATGTATTTAACCCAGGTGAACACGGTTCTACATATGGTGGTAACCCGCTAGGATGTGCTGTAATGATGGAAGCTCTTACAGTGCTGAAAGAGGAGAAAATGATGGAAAATGCTTTCCGTTTAGGAGAAATTTTCAGATCTAAAATGGAAGAATTATCTGGTAAAACAGATTTATTATTAGGTGTAAGAGGTAAAGGACTTCTGAATGCTTTATTAGTAAATGATTCTGAGGATAGTAAAACAGCTACTAATATCTGTTATAAATTAATGGATAAAGGATTGTTGGCAAAACCTACACATGGTAACATTATTCGTTTTGCACCTCCATTGGTAATTACAGAAGAGCAACTAGAAGATTGTATCAATATTATTACTGATGTTGTAATGAACTTTAAAAAGTAAAATGTAATATAAATAGAAAGGGATTGATGTTTAAAATAACTTCAATCCCTTTTTTTATATAAAATTTTGATCACTTACGTATCTGTGGTCAAATTATTTTACAACACTTCGTTTCCTTCTTCATCAAGAGGGTAAGGGATGTAAACAAAATTTACAAACTCATCATCAATAACAAATAGACAACAAAATTCGTTTGCATTTTTGTAAGACTTTTTAAACTCTTCAAATTTATCAGCTAAAATCAATTCTTTTTGTAAAAATTCTTCGGCGTAAGAAACACCATAATTCCATGTTAAAAACTCTTTCTGATCTGGACCTACAAGGTGTTGACCAATGCTGAGTTGTGTTTTAGAAACAGGGAAAATAGGATAATTAGAAAAATTTCTCTTTCTAATTTGATAAGAGGCTTCTTGTAAAACAGAGTATACTTTGATAAAATCTTTAGTAATTGTACCTAAGTATTTTCCTTGACTATTTAATTCTGGTGTATTTTCCATATCTATATTTTTTTGCAAAGTTCATAAGATCATTTGATAAACCAAAATCTAATTTCAGTTTAGTCGCCTTAATAGGTTAACAAAAAAGAATAATAATGATTTTGATGTGAAAATAAGGTAGAACAAACGAAAAAGGTTGCTTTAAAGTTTCCTCTAAAACAACCTTTATTCGAAGTTATTTGTTTGTTTGTGCTAGTTATTAGTTATATCGATTTTTTTGAAGACGAAATGATTTGAATTCTACCTTTGTTTCCGTATTTATCAAATGCTGCAAATTGCAACGCTTCCGTCAAAGGGATTGGAGTAGTATATATTTTAGAATTTTCATCTAGCGTATCAGATGTTGAAGCATATCTTACTGTTAATCCAGGAAAGGCAGTATTTGCTTCAACTTTTCCATCTTTGACAATTGCTCCTACAGGAGGTATTCTAAAGTGTCTTTTCCAAGAAGCTAAACGGTTAAACTCTCTTTGGCCAATTGCATTTGCAAAAACATTCCAATCTTGATTTAAACGTTCTCCTATCTTTTTCTTTGAATCACCTCTTTTTACAATAGATGTAGACCAAGCTCTTTCGGCAAGTGCCAACATTTTAGGATATAATAAGTACTCAGCATCTTGTTGTCCTTTTAATGTTTCTGACCATAATGCCCCTTGAATACCTTTTATATGCTTTAAACCTTTTGGAGTTAAGGTTTCTTTCGAACTTAATTCTTCTTTAGTTATTATACCACCTAATCTTAATTTGTGATCTGTACTAAATAAATTAGTAGGGAGGTAGTTAAATATATTTCTAGTGTTGTTGTAATCACCCCAATAGAAACCAGGTTCATCTACTTCTTTAGTATAAGCCATATCAAAGTATAAGCTTGAAACAGATGTCATAATTACATTATACCCCTCATTTGCACGTTTATAACCAAAGTCTTCAGTACCTGCTCCCCAAGTATTATCCCAAGCATTTAATGTGAGATTTTCAGGAGACATTCCTTTAGCGTGATGAAGAATATCATCCCATAATTGAAGCTTTACATTGTTTCTTTTTGCAATTTTGGCAATACGTAAAGCATAATATCCTTTTAATGCTTCAATATCTTCTAGGTTGTTCTCTTTCATAAATTCTTTACATGAAGGAGATTTCTCCCAAACACCATGTGCAACTTCATCTCCACCAAGGTGCATTGTTTCTAAAGGAACACCTGCTTCTGTGTAGATATCATTAAACTCACCAATTAAGGCGTCAATAAAGTTATATGAAGAGTTCTCACAAGGGCAAATAGTATTATCATTAAATCCTTGAACCGAAGAATATTCAGAAGCATCTTCTGGATCGTCTAATGTAAATTCATTTGCTTCTTTAAGCTTTTCTTGTGTTTTTAATCTGTCAGAGCGTAAACGCATCGCATTAATTGCAATCCTAGCATGGCCTGGTACGTCAACTTCTGGAATTACTTCAATGTTTCTTGCTTTTGCATATTGAAGAATTTCAATATAATCAGCTCTAGTGTAGTAACCGTTAGAGATTCCTTCAGTACCTCTTGGGCCTGAACCGTATGATGGGATAGTTGAAAATTTATCAGTTGGGTGTTTTCTAGAACTACCAACTTCAACCAATTCAGGGAATTTCTTAAGGTCAATTCTCCAACCTTCATCGTCAGTTAAATGGAAATGTAACTTGTTCATTTTATAGAATCCCATTACATCTAACAAGTTTAAGATAGATTCTTTAGTTTGGAAGTTTCGTGCAACATCCAACATAAAACCTCTATATTCAAAACGTGGTTGATCTATGATTTTTGCACATTGAATAGCATTACTTTCTCCTTTTAAAGGTAATAGACCTCTTAAAGTTTGAATACCATATACTAAACCTTTATTACTACCAGTAATTTCAATACCTGAAGATTTAATAGTTAATGAATAGGCTTCAGTATTGGAATTAATTTCTTTCTTTATTAATTGGATAGCAGAAGGTGTAGAGGCTTTATCTACTATAACTACTTCTTGATTAAGAGTAGATTTAATGTATTCTTTAAGAAGCTGAGCTTGTGGTTGTGTATTCTTATCTGCAACTATTTCTTTTATTTTTGATACATCAAACACTCCTTTAGTTTCAGTTACATTTAGGGGAGTAGGAATGATTTTATCTTTAGTAGAAAGTGCGATTTTGCTTAGTTGCTTATTTTCTTCAAATCTAATTTCATTTGTCTCTACAACATAAGTATCTGATTTAGACATCTGAGCCATTTCTGGGGATAAAGAACCATAGGAATAGGCTGGTTCGTAAAATTCTTCTTTTCCATTTTTATCAAATACAAAATAGAAACCAACAGCTCTATCTGTGTATTTAATAACAGGACTATTTGTATATAGAGAAACTACAATGCTATCTCCGCTATTTAAACCTTTAAAAGATTTTTTAGGTGTTATTTTAAAGAAATCACCATTAATTCTTTCGATAGAAACATCTGATCCTGCTTTTGCAACATCTAATTGGGTACATGGTTTATTGTTAAAATAAAGTGCCCAATTTGACTTGTTTAATTGAGTAGAACCTACATTTTTAATAGTTAATTCCGCAAACGATTCATGTTTGTCATTAACATCATTAGCCTGTTGTTTCCAATGGATAGCAATGTCTTTTTTGTTACTTTCCTTTGTTCCTACGCAAGATGCAAGGGAAATTAATAACAAGTAGAAGAAAATAAATTGAGTTTTCATAAATGTCGTATATGTAATTCGGCTTCCCGATAGTTTGTTTCAATCTAAATAACTATTGCAAAGTACTTCTTATGAGTATTAGCAAGAAAAGTTTTAGCTAAGAGGCATAATTTTGAGGTTATACGACATCAATTTTATGATAAATGTACAATTAACATTAAAAAAGATTGAATGGCATTCTTTTATGCTATTCAACCTTTAATAAAACTATACTATTTAAAGAGTTCGATTAAGATTCCTTTTTACCTAGTGGAATATTAGCCCCTAGAACAAAATTATATTGTGTGTAAAAAAAAGTTTGATCTGCTCGATCTGAAGGATTAGGGGTCGTATACACATTTGGCATATTAACATATCCACCTTTTAGATCTCCCTCAATAAAGAAATAATTAAAGAACGTAATGTTTAAACCAATGTTGGCATCGAAACCAAAACCTGATACTCTAAACTCATCAAACCTATCGTTACCCAATAATTTTGAATTCGTTTTAGGGTAATACACACCTCCACTAACTCCTTCAGTAAGGTTGATAGCAATATTGGCAAAATTAATTTTCTCAAAGTTAAAAAGTTCATCAAACCTGTTAACTCCTAAATAGAGATAATTTAAACCATCGGTATGTTCGAATGTGAGAAAATCACTAGTTAACTGAATTGTTTCACTATTATATTGACCGTCATAGGGTCCTCCGGTATTAATAGTGCCATCAATAGTTACATATTGATCTTGAGTCATTACATACTTCATATGATCTACCCCAAAAGAAAAATTCCAATTATCGGTTAAAAAATAAGCTAACTTAAAATTGTATTGAGGTGTTGTGAAATGAACAAAGTAAGTATTCATATCGAATGTTGAAGGTCTATCTGATGCTTTTACATCTCTGATAGTGAAATCATGACCCTCTCCTTTAAAATGTATATCTGAAGGAGTATACGCACTCCAATTCCATCCCCATGTTACAGATAATGTGCCTTTTTTAGGTAATTTAGAAGAGTTATGTTGGGCAAAATTGGGGAATGATACGAAAATTAGGATAACAAAAAAGAATAGATTTTTCATTCAGTAATATAAGAGTTAATAAAATCAACAGTAAAACTACTGATCTATATGCTAACATTACTATTTGTATTCTCTTATTTTAAAATAAGTTAAAAAAATAACAATTATTTATAAATTATTCTAATTCTAAAAGGTAATTAAGGAGGTAAATTAAATAGCGAACAGGGTACACGATAAAAATAACTACTGCCGAAAATATTATATAAAATAGACGTTCATTAACGGGATGTCTGTCTTTTGAAGGGACTGGTTCTGAGTCAAATATCATAATTGAAGAACTTACAGTTGGAGTACTATGTGTACTTATTAAAACTTCATCATTAATTAATTCTCCTTCATCTACAGAATGGTCCATAATAGGAGGTGTAATTTTAAAACTCCCGGTCATAAATGGAATACTTCCAATAACTAAAAACAATACAGTAATAAATAAGTATTGCTGTTCTCTAATTAGAATGTTACGATATTTTATTGTAGTTGTTTTCTCCATTGCCTAATGACATTTTTATCATAGTATAATCAACGGCAATACAGGTAATTGGTTGGAAAGGGAAGGAGTTTTTCACAAATGTTTTTCTATTATAATACTTTTTTTAACCACATTCCTTTAACAATGAGTAATACTCTTAAAAAAAGAAAAACCGTATTAGAGTATTTTAACGCTAATACGGTTTTCTTTATATGATAATTTGAATTGAATGATTAGTTCAATTTCATATCTTCAATAATCTTAGCAACTTTAGTCTCAAGTACTTCATCCGCCGCATCATATTCATCAGCAGAACTTAAAGAAGTATTTACACTAAAGTAGAATTTGATCTTTGGTTCAGTACCAGAAGGTCTAGCAGAAATCTTAGTACCATCTTCTAATAAGAATTGAAGTACATTAGATTTTGGTAGATCAATTACTGTTTCTTCTTTAGTTTGTAAATCTGTTGAAATAGAAGACTGGTAATCCCTCATTTCTAAAACTTTTGAGCCATTAATAGTGGCAGGAGGATTAGAACGAAGATCTTTCATCATCTGAGCGATTTCGTCTGCACCACTCATTCCTTTCTTTGTAATAGAAATAAGTTTTTCTTTAAAGTAACCATGTTCAGCATAAATATCAATTAGCTGATCGAACATAGATTTACCTTCATTTTTATAGAAAGCAGCCATTTCACAAATCATTGCAGAAGCAGCGATAGCATCTTTATCACGAACAGCATCACCAATAAGGTAACCGTAAGATTCTTCACCTCCAACAATAAAGTTTTCTTTGCCTTCTTTTTCTTTAATTACTTCTGCAATAAATTTAAACCCAGTTAAAACATTGTAACAAGGCATGTTATGTGCAGCAGCAAAACGGTCGATTAAGTCTGTAGTAACAATTGTCTTACAAACGAAATCATTCTCTTTATTTAAACCAGCTTTCTTACGAGCAGAAATTACATAATTAAATAAAAGAGCAGCAGTTTGGTTACCGTTTAATAACGTCCACTCACCTTTATGGTTTTTAATTGCAATACCAACACGGTCAGCATCTGGATCAGTACCTAAAAGGATATCAGCATCAATTTCTTTTGCTTTTGCAAGCGCCATACTTAATGCTTCTGCTTCTTCTGGGTTTGGATAAACTACAGTAGGGAAGTTACCATCTGTAACTTTTTGCTCTTCAATAATATGTACATTTTCAAATCCTAGACGTTCCAAGATTGGTGGTACCATTGTAATACCTGTACCATGAATTGAAGTGAAAACAATTTTTAAATCTTTTTGATCTTTGATTGCTTCTGGTGAGATACAAAGTCCCTCAAGCATTTTTAAATATGGCTCATCAACTTCTTTATTGATTTTAATTACTGAACCTTCTCCACCTTCCCAGTTGACATCATCAATAGATTCGATTTTACGAACTTCGTTAACAATGTTTGTATCATGAGGAGCAACAACCTGTCCACCATCAGACCAATAGGCTTTAAAGCCATTGTATTCTCTAGGGTTATGAGATGCAGTAATTACAATACCAGTGTGGCATCCTAACTCTCTAATTGCAAAAGATAATTCTGGAGTAGGGCGTAAAGCATCGAATAAATAGACTGTAAATCCTGTAGCAGCTAATACGTTTGCAGCTACTTCTGCAAAATATGCACTGTTATTTCTACAGTCATATGCAATTGCAGCTTTAGGAGTACCTTCAACTTCTTGTTTTACATAATTGGCAAGGCCTTGAGTAGCCATACCAACTGTGTATTTGTTCATTCTGTTAGTACCAACTCCCATAATACCACGTAGACCACCTGTTCCAAAATCTAGTGATTTGTAGAAACTTTCTTTTAATTCTTGAGTGTCTTCTGCTTGTAGGCGTTTAATTTCTTGTTTTGTTGCATCGTCGAAAGGTCCTTCTAACCATGCAGCAACATTTTGGTTTATTATTTGATCCATCTTGATAATATTTTAAGAAGTTTTTCTTTGCGCAAATAAACACAAAAGATCATCAAGAATAAACTGATTTAGATCAATTAATGACAATAATTATCCATTTTTTGTTTTTATATACTTTGTTTTAGTTTGATTAGTTAAATTATGTGTAAAGTGTTCATCTTAAACAATTTCAATCGGTATAGGCTTTATTATATTAAAACAGGTTTTTTATGTTTTCTTATTACGAAATACTAGAAATAAACACTACTGCTACTCCTTCCGAAATTAAGAAGGCTTATAAAGTAATGGCCAAAAAATACCACCCTGATAAAAATAAAAACAACCTCAAATCTGAAGAATATTTTAAATTAATTTCTACTGCCTACCAAAACCTTTCAGACCCTTACCAAAGGTTAATGTATGACGAATGGTTAAAGTATACTCGGTTAGAAGAAGAGCAAGAAGAAGAAAATTTTAAGAAAAAATCTGAGGCATTAATAAATTATAAACCTGCTTATTCACAAGCCGATAAAGAAAAAGAAGATAAAGAGGTAATAATGTGGGGGCTAGGTACTACAGCCGTCTTAATAGGTGTTGTGTTCTTATTTATTGTGACGCATAACTACTTTGAAAATAAAGAAGAGCAAAGACGAATTTCATCAGAAAAACAAGAGATTAATAAAGTTTTGTATTTATCTGATAATGGTAATTATGGAAAAGCCTTAATAAAAGCAGATTCACTCCATTATAAACTTACTTATTTTTCGGATCGTAGCAATGAGATCTATGATAGCCTTTTATCAGAAATTGAGGAGTATTCTTTATTTCTTTTTGAAGAGGGGGAATATGAAAAAGTAATTCAAGTTGTTGGTGATGTACAACATGAGTTAAAGGAGAAAACACCTGTAGAAATGTTATGGCAATTAGCTATTGCACAGTTCAATAAAGGGAATTATAAGGGAGCAGAAGTGACCTTCAATTATTTGATTCAGAAAAACAAATATGATTTATCAATCTACCCTGCATTTTCTGAAGTTTATGCTTCAGGATTCAATGATTCTGAAAGAGCAATAGAAGTTTTAACTAAAGGAGTGGATGTAACTGTAGAGTATTATAAAGACTTTTATGGAGATGCTTATGCTTTAGTTTTAGAAGGTAATGAAATACCATATACACACCTTGCTATTTATTTTTTGAGAGCACGTCTACATATGGAAAGAGGGGAATACGAGCATGTAATAAGAGATTGTAAATGGTCGCTTAGATTAAAACCGAATGATCCAAAACTCAATTATTTATTAGGATTAGCTTTTAAAGGAAAAGGTGAAAATAATGCTGCATGTGTTGCCATGCGTAAAGCAACTAATTTAGGTCATTTACAAGCAACGAATTGGTTATCTGAAAATTGCCAATAAAAAAACACCTTTTCCAACTACTGAAAAAGGTGTCTTCTTTATAACGAATTATTTCCTAGTTAGGATATAACTTATTACGAATGTCTTCAACTCTCATTAAAAGTTCAGAATCAGCTTTTGGATATTGATTTTCCAATTGCTCTGGAGCTGCATCTCTGCTTGGCCCGTAGATTCTTTTACTGTTTAAATGAACACCCGGATTAGGAGCGTGGTTGTGTTGGCCAAAACACGAAGTTAGTGTTGCTAAAAGAGCAAGAACACTGCTATAGATAAAAAACTTTTTCATAAACTCTTTAAATAGTGTTTGTTTGACTGAATGCGCATAGTCAACACAAAATTAAGGTTTCAAACTTGAAACACAAGTATTCTTTTCTTTAATATAATAAACTTTAATGTAGTTCATCAATTTAAGCTATAATTTACTCCATAAAAAAGGACAGAATTTTATAAAATGTTGTATTAGGAGGTATTGTAATTTTTGGCTTTGCTTCAATATTAAACTGCATTTTATTTTTGTCGTATGTAATTTTAATTCTTTAAAATGTGACTCTTATTGTATTCTCTTGGTAAGAAAGTGACAAAAAGAAGATAATCTTAACTATTCTTAAAGAACAATGTAAACTTTTTTTTAGATTTGACTCCTACGCACTATATTAGTATTAAATATTCCCTTGGACCATACTTTTAATATGAGCAATAAACCAAATCTAGCTGCAATAGATATTTATTCTGAAAAATTTGCAGACGCTATTTGTGATGATTTCTTCTCAAAACATAATTATATAACAGGAATTCAAATTACTAATTTGACGACTATAGAAAGCGTCAATTTATTTGTTTTAAAGAGAATATTTGAAACCTGGCAGAAAGAAGCTGTTCGTATTCAAAGTCCTTACTTTGATTATTCAGCAGATTCCGTTCGTACTTCATTAGAGCATTTAATGAATGCACTATCTAAAAATATAAATATTTCACGCATACATTTCTTGCCTCTTTTACAAAAAGCTGTAAGAGATGTACTTGTTCTTACATTTGCTCCAGAAATTTTTTACGAAGAGTTTTTTGGAATGCAGGGAATGAAGATTCCTTTAAAGAATTATTTAGTACCGATGTTTGGGTATATAAAAATACATCCAAAACTATCTGCTCAAGTACTTTTAGCTTTAGAAGAAGAAGCGTCAGTTAATATTAGTAGAATTGATGCTATTAATATTGCTAGAAATACTATATCTCATCATCCTGAATTAATAGATGATCCTAAAAATATAGTAGCATTATTTAATGAAGTATTACCTGTAGGATTGTTTGAATTGCACCCAGGGTATTTAGATCAACCTCCTGTTCAAGAGAAAAATATTGATTTAGATTCAGAGAAAGCATCAATTGATATTGAAAAGTTATCTGAAGATATTATAAGTTTTGATTTAGAAGCAGAAAAAGAAATTGAGGAAGAAAAAGAGGAAACTTTAATTACTGCCGAAGAGGAGAAAGAAGAGGAGACATTAGAAGAATTAAGTTCTGAAGTAGAACCTGTTGTTGTAGAGTTAGAAGAAGTAAACTTGGATTTAGAATCAAATTCAATAACTGAAGTAGATTTACCTAAAGAAAAAGAGGAAGAAGCAGTTAATGAAACAGAAGATTCATCTTTTGAAAATGCATTGGAATCTTCATTAGAGAGTTTAGCATCTTCTGAATCTGAAGTTACAGTAATTCATTTTGGAGAAGATGAAGATAAAGAAATCGAAGAAGTAGTTAATGATGACATTGTAGGTGAAACTTCTGAGGAGGAAGAACCTATTAATGATACTCCAGATGTTCTACAAGCATTAAATAATACAGTGCATGAGGAAGGAGAGCAAACAACTTTATTAGATAAGTTAAGAGGAGCATCTTCTAATGATGCCAGTATTAAGGCATCAATAAATATTAATCAGAAATTTGTATTCCAAAAAGAGTTATTTGATAATAATGCAGACGTAATGAACCTTGCAATTGAAAAGTTAGATAATTGTAAAGATTATACTGAGGCAATTGGTTTAATTAAATCGGATTATGCACAGCAGTATGAGTGGGATTTTACTACAAGTGCTGTTATGGACTTTATTAATATTGTAGATAATAAGTTCTAGTGAATTACTAGATCTCAATAAGTATAAAAACACGCAATGGTATTATTTAAGCTATTGGGTGTTTTTTTTGTACATCATTTTTCTTCTGATCATGTTCTTTCTTATTTGGCTAAAGTCTGCACTTGGTATAGCTTCAATAAGTTTTTTGGTAACATCTGATTTTGGTGATTGATACATATCGTAAGATAAGCCCCATTCTTTAATCTCACCTTTATCCATTACTATAATTCGGTCAGAAATGAATTTCACGACTGCTAAATCATGTGATATAAAAATATAGGTTAGGTTAAATTCCTCTTTTAAATCACACAATAAGTTTAAAACCATTGCTTGAACAGAAACATCTAATGCAGAAACAGACTCATCGCAAATAATAAATTTTGGCTTTGTTGATAAAGCTCTCGCTATGCAAATTCGTTGGCGCTGACCACCAGAAAATTCATGAGGATATCTATTCATATAAGCACTACTTAAACCAACAGTTTCTAATAACCGAATAGCTTCACGCTTCATCGTTTTTTCGTCAGAATAAATATTATGCACTTTCATTGGTTCAATAATCGCTTGGCCAATTGTACTTCTAGGGTTAAGAGAGGTATAAGGGTTTTGGAAGATAATCTGAATATCACTTCTCAGTTTATTTAATTCCCTTTTTTTCATTGTAGAGAGATCTCTACCTTCAAAGAGAACTTTACCAGATGTTGGTTCAATTAACCTTAAAATACTTCGCCCTAATGTTGTTTTTCCACATCCTGAACGACCAACTAATCCTAACGTTTCACCTTCGTTTACTTGGAAAGTAACATTATCTACAGCAGTAAATGTTTTTGTTACTTTTCCCCAAATATTTTTCTTAACAGGATATATTGTAGAAAGGTTTGAAACTTCTAGAATAGGAGGTTTATCAAGAATCTGTTTTTGTGTTTCTTTTACAACATCTTCGTCTTGAGCATTTAAAATAAGAGCTTGCCCAACAGACATAAAACGAGCTTTTGATTTACCAGTTCTATTTTTGTCCTCAATAAAATCATTAAGTGTAGGCAATCTTTTAAGAATGATGTCAATCCGTGGTCTACAGGCAAGTAAGCCTTTTGTATAGGGATGTTGTGGATTTGTAAAAACATCAAATACAGTTCCATATTCTACTACTCTACCTTTGCGCATTACTGCAATTTTATCCGCCATTTGAGCAACAATTGCCAAGTCATGGGAAATAAACATACAAGCAGTATTCATTGTATCTCTAAACTGATTAAACAGTTCTAAAATACCTTTCTGAGAAGTAACATCTAATGCAGTGGTTGGTTCGTCTGCAATTAATAAACTTGGATTACAAGCAAGAGCAATACTAATAAGTACTCGTTGTTTTTGTCCTCCAGAAATTTGATGCGGGTAGGAATGAAATACTTTCTTTGGGTTTTTGAGTTGAGCTAATTCAAAAGTTTTTAAAGCTTTCTTTTTTGCTTCACTATTACTAATTTTTTCGTGAATTTTAATTGTCTCAATCAATTGATACCCACATGTAAGTACAGGGTTCAAAGAACTCATAGGGTCTTGGAAAATCATTCCGATTTCTCTACCTCTGTATTTTCTTATTTGCTGTCTGTTGAGTTTTAATAAATCAACTTTCCCGTCTTTACTGTTAAATACAGCTTCTCCATTAATATTTACTCCAGTTTTTGGCAGGAGTTGTAATAATGATAAAGCAGTGACTGATTTTCCAGAACCAGATTCGCCAACAATACCCAATGTCTCCCCTTTGTTTAAAACAAAGTTGACATTATCAACAGCAACGTGGTGCCCTCTTTCTTCATGGTTAAAAGAAATAGATAAGTCTTTAATTTCTAAGAGAATTTCAGGAGTATGCTGGTCCATATAAAAATTTAAAAAGTCGCTTTAAGCGTGTAAATTAGTAAGAAAATTTCATTCATAAATCAAATCTCCAATCTATCTATAAAAAATAGACGATAACTATACCAATTAATCAATTTAAGAGTAAGAAAGTAACGAAAGGTCTCAATAAATTATACTTCAATACCAATAAAAGTAATATCATCTCTCTGAGGAACTGTGCCTTGATGAACATCTAAAGCTGCTTCTAATAAATCTCCTAAATCTTTTAAAGGTTGATCCAAATTGTTTTTGACATATCTTTCAAAATATTTACGTCCAAGCTTCTCATTTTCATGATTATTCTGATCTAAAATACCATCTGTAATTAACAATAAAAGATCTCCATAATTAATTTTTATTTGTTGAGTTTGAAAAACTTTACTATTCTTAATCGTTCCTCCAATTGAAGCTCTATTTCCTCTATATCTTTCTAAAGAATGTTCTTTTTTATTGACAATATATAAGTCACTTTTTGCTCCTGCAAAATAGAGTAAAGGTGTATGTCCTTCTTGCTCTGGTTCTACAAATTTACAAATGGCTAATTCCATCCCATCATTAACAGTATTTTCTTGTTGGCGTAGATAGGCAATTACTCTTTCATCAAGTATTTTAAGAATAGTGGCAGGGTCTCTAGACATATTTTTGTCTATTATTTCCTGTAATATACTTTTACCTATCATAGACATTAGAGCTCCAGGTACACCGTGGCCTGTACAATCTACAAGTGCGAAAAATTTTATTAAAAGCCCTTCTTGATTGCGTGTTTCAGCATACCAATAAAAATCACCACTTACAATATCTTTTGGTCTATATATAGAGAAAAAGTTAGAAAATTTACTTTTTAGTAATTCAATAGGAGGAAGTATTGCAGTTTGTATTGTATGAGCAGCTCTTAAACTATTTTTAATTTTTATGTTCTGATCATTAACTTGTGTCATTGCAGAATCAAGCTCATTTTTTACATTTTCAACTTTTTTTCTTTGAATATAAGAACGTCTGACAACGGCTATTAATCCAATACTTAGTAAAAGTAAAATTAATGAAGAGAGTATATATACAAGTGATTCTTTTTGAAGAGAATAATCAATTACTTGATTCTCTTTTTTAAAGTTGCTAAGTAATGTTTCTTTTTCAGAAAGTTGCCTTTTTAATGCATTAATAAATGATTGTACTATTTTATCTTGTTCAGAATATGGTTGTTGAGAAGGAAATTTAATTTTATCTAAATTTTGATTTAACTCAGCAATAGCTTTTTTATTGATTAAATTTTCATTTTCGATATTTGAATAGATGTTTAAAAATACATGCTCTTGACGTGATGGATTTAGTTTTTTGCATCTAATTTTAAATAATCCTTCTTTGCCATCATAATTTATATCCTTAACAGAATAAGATAGAACACTTAAACCTGATCCCATATTCATTTTTAGATCAGATTTTATCTCTAGATAACCTCTTAAGTTAGAATGATAAATTTTGTGATCAAATAAAACGAGGGCATCAGAGATAGGTTTATCTTCTAAATCCATAAGACATAAAGAGATTCTTCTCTCTTTATGAGCCGACAATACATTAGTTCTTTTAAGCGTTTTTGCTTCTAGAGTAATGCTATTCAAACCTAGAAGTATGAATAAGAATAAAACAATATGTTTACAAAAAATCTGCATTTGTTGAAGGCAGGTGGGTATTTTAAGTTAAAGAATTATTGTAGCGATAGGGTGGTATATTTCTATAAAAGTAAATTAGCCATAATTTAATGAACATTCAATAGAAAGATAGAATATTAAGTAGTCTGTCATAAATCTTGGATGCTATCAAAAAAACTTATTCTAATTTTTAGAAAAAATAAATATGCTCTCTTATTGAAACGTGAAAAGTAAGGTACTATTGTTTATTTTGTATTACTAACTAGAGCCGCAGCACAATTTTCTAAATAATTAATGTTTTTTCCTAAACGTTTAAGTTGATTAGTAATCAAAACATAATCGGAAAGAGTTTTTATAAGTAGTGAATCTTTAATGCCATTTCTTATCTCAATCTCTCTATTAAGTTCTAATAGTTCTAACTCTTGATTAAACTCACTCAGTAAATCATTAAAACTAATTTCTTTAACGGTAATTTTACTTTTTTCTATTCCTGCAATAATATATTCAAATTGAGCTTGGGCAGTTGCTATAAACGGTTTTAAATCAGGGAATTTATATTTTTTAGACAATCGTTCAACGTTGGCTGAAAGTGTAGCAGTATGTGCAAATATCATTCGACTTGCGGCAATAAATTCATATAAATCTGATGTTGTTAATTGTTTATTTTTAGGGTCGCTCAACATATTTTGAAAGCTCATGGCTAAATTCGCATTAGCTAATTGTGCAGCTTTACGTGCAAGTCGATAATTATTTGGATCAACATTTTGCTGTCCAGTATAACCAATACTTACTTCAGAAAAATAGGTGCAATTTGCTCTTACCGCAGTAATTAGTTTACTTTTAATGTTTTTAACTTCAAATTCAGGGAAAAGCAAAAAGCTTACAGCAAAAGCGATAAGTCCACCCAAAGCGGTGTCTGCCACTCTATAAAGTGATACATTTATTTCAAATTGTGTAGATGTTGCAATAATTAATAAGATAAATGGCGTTAGGAAGGTCATACCAACGCGATAATTTTTTGTGAGTGTACCAAATGTGATAATCCCAAGAGGAAGCATAAATAGGAGATATAGATATGCATTCTTTGTAATGAAAACTAATGCACTTGCTATAATTATTCCTAGTGTTGTACCAATAGTTCTAGCTATCATTCTTTGTTTAGTAATAGAGAACGAAGGTTTCATGATCACTGAGATGGATAACCAAACCCAATATCCTCTATCTAACCCAAGAAATAAGCTACATAAATAACCAATTAACATTGCTACACATACTCTAATTGCATGTCTAAAGTGCCCTGATTGTAAGTTAAGGTTATCAGCAAAAGTACCCTGATCCGACTTTGTAATAAAAGAAGGTAATTTTAATCCGTCAGTATAACTTTTTTCTTTAATATTATTCCAATCTGTAAAAGAAGCAGCTTCTCTAGAGTATCTATCAATTCTATTAAAGTTTCTAATGATATTTTTAACCTCTGCAAATTGTGAAATAGGAATTGTACGGTCTTTATTATCTCTTAATTCCTCAAATGTAAACTGTAATTGATCAAAAGATTTTTTATAAATAGGAAGTGTTTCAATTCTTTCTCTTGATATGATTGCTATCCCAATTTCATCTAAGTTTTTCCCTAAATCAATAAACAAGTCATGAAGCTGTTTTGGAAGTGATGTACCTTTAAAACTATTATGAAGATCGCTATAAGAAATGTGTGTTGCAGACGCTCTTTCAAAAATATCAATTGATATTCTCATGAGTAAAATTAAAGAACGACCGTGTGGAGTAGCTCCTTGTAAAGCAGAACGTTGACGTAATAGTAAATTTCTTACTTCTTCTTGTTTATGATCTATCTTTGTTTGTAATGAAAAGACTTTTTTCTCAATTTCTTTTTTAGAAGGATTTGTAAATAAAATAGCTTTAAATTGTAGGTATTGTCCCATCAACTCATAACATTCACCTAAAACTTTTTCGATACTTGCGTAAGGACGTATTTGCCATAATACTAAAGAGAGCATACTATACCATAAACCCCCGCCCAACATCCATAAAGCATTTTCTGTTAATTCAAGAATAGGTGCACCGAAAGAAATGCCTAAACTTATGGAAATTAGTATGCTATTTCCAATTAAAGTAGACCTGTTACCAAATATTGAAAGTAATGCTGCAGCAAAAGAGATTACCGTTAGGAAAATTGCTCCAACCCATGGCCAGTTAACCATATAGGCCATTCCCATTGCTGTTAAGGGGTAAATAAATGCTCCACCTATTAAACCTTTCGCTTTTTCTGACCATGTGCCTGGAGAATCTGATAATCCAACACAAAGTGCTCCTAATGCAACAGAAGTACCAGCGTAGATATCTCCAAATAACAAACCAATAGTTAGAGGTGTAACAATTGAAATTGTCATACGTAAGCCATTAGAAAGGTGTATGGATTTATAAAAATTTAGTAATTTATTCATTTATTAATCTCCCAACTGTTTTGTTTAATTCTCTTCTTTATTTTGATTAGGTAGTAAAGAAAGGTAATTTATATACTACAAAAATACGAATTGTTTTTCCTAAGATCATTAATAACTCTAAAGTCCCTATTTATTTTTAATGATCGCTTTTATTTTAGAATAATCTTTACGTACTTGCGACAGTATTGCAAAAACAAGAAAATATGAAAAAGTATATCGCATTTATCTCCTTTTTATTAATCGGGTTTGTTTCATGTAACAACGAAACAGAAAAGGGACCTGCTCCAGAAATTAAGAACTACACTATAACGCCTGTAGAGCACGATCACGCAAGAACATCTGATGATGATCACGATCATGATCATGATGATGATATTGCTGCAATTGTTATTGTAGGTGAAGAAGCTAGAATTGAAGCAGATTTATCTGCTCAGCAAGGGCTGACTTATGTAAAACTAAATGTTCACTTTGGTGATGATGATCACCATGATCATGCACGTTTAACAGCTACAGATTCTGTAAAATGGACGTTTAATCAAACTTGGGAATTTGGTAAAGAAGGTGGTTTAACTGGTGAAGGTGACTATCCTACAACTTTTGCTTTTGATGAAGAAATTGATATTCCAACAACAATTGATGGAAAACCACTTTATGAAGGAAATTATCATTTCCAATTATTTATTGGTGCAAAAGCAGATAACTCTTCAGATAATGAAGCTAATCAAGTGTTAACTGTTGAAGTAACTTCAGAAGAGCACGATCACGATCACTAAAAAATAAATGCTTAGATTATTGGCATAAATGAAGGCTTTAAGATTTAATTCTTAAGGCCTTTTTTATATTTCAGAATTAGGTTGATCTAAGGTATGAAGAAATGCTTTTAACATTAAACGATCTTCTTTTGTTAATGTAATTCTTTGATATAAAAGGCTGTCTAGTGTTTCACTTTTTAGAATAGTAGTGGTGTAATGGTCAAAAACTTCATCAAGAGTAGCAAACCTTCCATCATGCATGTATGGAGATGAGGTATTTAGATACCTTAATGTTGGTGTTTTATATTTTCCATTATCTTTTTTATTTCTTGATATCCGTCCTCTACCTTTACTCATGCCTTCATTTAAATCGGTAAAGAAATCATCTTTATCTAGTCCATTATTGTGGTAGTCAAAATCAGTAAAAAATGGAGGAGTATGACATTGCTGACAATGGCGTTTAAAAATTTCTAAACCACTTTGTTCATTTTTAGTAAATTGATAGTTCCCTTTTAAATGAGCGTCATATTTTGTTTGATTTGATAATAATGACCGAACATATTGGGCTAATGCTCTAGCTAAATGTGCACTTTTAATTTCTTCAATATCAAATGTTTTTCTAAATGCAGCCTTATAAATTGGCGTTTGATTTAGCCGAACAAGTATTTCTTTTAAATCGGCATTCATTTCATCCTCATGGGTTAAAGGACCAAAAATAAGCGATTCAATATTTTTGGCACCACCATCCCAAAACCATCCTTTTGCCCAAGCCACATTTATAAGTGCGGGAGAGTTGCGTTGTAATTTTTTATGTGATACTCCTTTAGTGCTTAATGCTACATTTTCTCCATTTGCATATTGAGGTTCATGGCAATGTACACAAGCAATGGAAGAATCTTTAGATAAAATGGTTTCATTGAAGAGCATTTTGCCTAAAGCCACCTTTTCAGCATTCATTTTGTTCCGCTCTGGAGCAGGAATATTTTGATATGAAATGACAGAAGCTTGTGTTTCCTCTTTAAATGAGGAATCACAAGCTTCTAAATATATACTACAAATGAGTAGTGTAATTACTGACCAATAATGTCTTTCCATGTGAACATTTGTGCGTAATTATCGGCAATTTTTTGAGTATTAGGACCAAACATAGTATCCTGATCTGTATCATCATTTAGATCTATGAAATTTGTTTTACGTTGGTCTTCAGGTAAACCATATTCTGATTTGTCACCAAAAATATAATCCACATTTACGTCAAGTTCTATATACATTGTTGGTGTATTCGCTAAGTTTATTTCTTGCTCGCTAAACTTAACAACTCTGTAGTTGGCATCTCCACCAATATGGTAAACCAAACCTTTAGTAGAAATAGAATCAACTAGATGAAGTCCCTCTACTAGCATAAATTTATAACCAGTGTCCCAATTCCAAGCCATACCATTTGCTGGATCTAAATCACCAACTTGGTCTGTATTATAATTGGCTGCATTATCTACACCTACAGAAAATTGCAATTCAGAATACGACTTATTGGGTAAGCCTGTAATTACAATAGAGGTATCACTTTCTTCAATAATTTCTAAGAGGTGATAACTGTCTTCAACTTTATAAAAATTAGTACCAGATGTATCTCTTAAAGTAAGGTTAGAAATATACATTCTAAAATCACTTAGCGTATAATTTTGTCCAAGAGCATTAATGTATTGTCTGTTGTACTCTAATGGAGCTCTATCGTGTAAGAAGTTAAATTTTATTGTAATAGACCCTGTACCGTCAACATCAAAATTTTCTTTGTAAGTATCGCAAGAAAATAATGAAGTTAAAGCTATTGTAAAGAGTAAAGTAAGTAGTTTTTTCATTTTAAAATTTGTTTTTATACATCATAGATTCTACAGGTTTCATAGATCTATTTATATACTTTGCATCTTTTTTAACATGGTAATAATTACTGATATCTCCTTCAACAGAAAGGTAGAATAACTGCCCGATAGGCATTCCTTTGTATATTTTCACAGGTTGAGCTACCGTTATTTCTAGAGTCCATGTATTGCAAAAACCAACATCACCAGCTCTAGAGTTTGCATTAATGCTAATACCTAAACGACCAACGCTTGATAGGCCTTCTAAAAATGCAACGTGTTCTAAGGTTTCTGTATATTCTTTTGTTACACCAAGATAAATTTTCCCTGGGTGTAATACAACACCATCATCTGGAATTTCAAAAGTATCTATTTCGTTATGTTGTTTGGCATCTAAAACTTCATTCTTATATAAAGCAATATGTCTACCTAAGTGAACATCATAAGAATTTGTTCCTAATGCATTAGGATCGAAAGGTTCAATAAGTATTGAGCCTTTTTCAATTTCTTCTAATATTTTTGAATCTGAAAGAACCATTTCAAATATTAAGCTAAATTTTTGAGAAGGAGTGCGTACGTTTTTAAACTGCTTTTAATGATGTAGTCACTCAAAAATTCATCAATTAAAATTGATTAAATACGAAAGAATGTATCACTTCATGCTACCCAAGATAGGATAGCACGAAATTACAATTAATTAAGTCCCAAATCAAAATAATAGATACGATCTTTTTAGTTTGTTTTATAACGTACACTTCTCGTAAATTTTGATAGGGAAGAAGCTTTTACTCTACAAAAAGTACTAATCCTTTTAAATATTCATTCTCTGGGTAGAAAATGTTTATAGGGTGACAGTTTGGTTGAGTAGTTTGATGTAAAATTCTTACGTTTCTGTGTGCTTCAGCAGCAGCCTGGAATACAATTTTTCTAAACAGGTCTTTATCAATTTTCTGAGAACAAGAGAAAGTAAAAATAATTCCGCCTGGTTTTATTTTTCGTAAAGCTTTTAGGTTCAATTGTTTATACCCTCTAGCGGCAGCAGTTACGGCTTTAGCAGATTTAGCAAAGGCAGGAGGGTCAAGAATTACAACATCATAATCATTTGGTTGCATCTTTGTCAAATGTTCAAAAACATCTGCACAATATCCTTCATGCTCGCCATTATCGAAGCCATTTATAACTGCATTTTCATTACATAAATCAATTGCTGGCTGAGAAGCATCTACAGAGTGTACTAATTTAGCACCTGCTTTTAAAGCATACATACTAAAACCACCACTGTAACTAAACGTGTTTAAAACACGAGCATCTTTAGAATATTTTGCCACTAAAGAACGGGCATCCCTTTGGTCTAAAAAGAAACCAGTTTTTTGGCCAGTTTCAACGTCAACCATAAATTTCACTCCATTTTCTAGTACTTCTACTTTTGGCGATCCTGTTTTTTCAGTCAACCAACCCTTTGGAGTTTCAACGTTTTCTAGACGTTTAGAAATTTCTTTACTCTTATTGTAAATACGTTCAAAACCAATTTCTTGTAAGGCCTTAATAATCATTGGAGCAATTTTATCTACTCCTTTAATTAGAATTTGAACAGAAACAAGATCATTGTAGACATCGGCAATTAAACCAGGGAAGAAATCGCCTTCTCCGTGAATTAATCTAAAACAGTTTGTTTCTTCAGAAAGTACATGTGCTTTACGCATAGCATAAGCTTTTGCAATTTTCTCAGACCAATATTCTTGTGTAGTTGGGTCTATTGGTTTGCGTGTATATTCAAAAACACGACAAACAATTTGATTACCTGGAGCATAAAATCCGTAACCAATCAATTTATCTTGACCGTGTACTAGTTCTACAATATCACCATCTTCTATGTTTTCTGGCATCTTGGCAACAGCACCAGAGTAAACCCAAGGGTGTCTATTGTCTAAAGCCTTTAACTTATTTCCTTTAATGTATATTTTTTCTAACATAATCTGTTTGTTTCAATTTTGATGTTGTAGACAAGCTACTTTAATTTTTTGCCTGTTATTTTATTTTTGAGTTTCATAAGTAACTCAAAACTTTTAGCCCCTAGTAAATTTCTAGGGATATTGACAAGCTTTTCATATCGAATAAGTTTACTGTAATAGTCATCAACCTCTTTTGTGTTGATTTTCTCTTTTACAATAGACCATGTCTCAATTTTAGAAGGAACAGAGCTAACTTCTGAAAGTCCTCCTGCAGCAAATTTTGCAATAAATACAGGTACATGCTGAAATTTGTATCCCTCTTGCCATCTGTTAAAGATGAAATGGAAGTCTGCAGAAATTTTCCAATTTTTCCATTCAAAAGGATAAGAAAGCAATAGCTCTCTTTTTACAAATAGTGCTTGATGACTACAAATCATCCCTTTCCATAAATTTTCTACAGGAATACCACTTTTCACTTTTGTCAAATGATCATAAACTACTTCATGATCTCCGTAAAGTAATTGTGTGTCTTCATCTGCTTTACTCATTATAGAAGAGATTGCCTTCTCATTATAAAAAGTATCACCAGCATTCATGAAAATAACCCAATCTCCAGATGCTTTTTGCACACCTTTGTTCATTGCGTCATAAATTCCTTTGTCAGCTTCAGAAACCAATACATCAATATCATTTTTGTACTCAGATATAATATCAAAAGTCCTATCCTTTGATGCACCATCTATCACTACAAACTCAATAGCTTTGTAGTCTTGAGCAATAACACTTTTTAATGTAGGCTCTATTTCTGATTCACAATTGTAAGAAATTGTAATGACGCTCACTTTTTGCATAGCGGCAAAGATACTAACTGATTGAAGAACTACTTCAAAAAAAAGAAATGATTTAAAACCATTAGCGAATCGATGAATTATTTTATGCTAATCTATTCAATATTGCTCCTATTAAGGTGGGTGAAAAACTAAACAAGTAGAAAATTGCGTGAAAGAGTTTTAATGAGATTAAATATACGTTAATATAACCGTTCTTTTCTTCCTTAATTACCGTAACCTTAGTTAGAACAAATGTTGTGTTCTTATTCAATTTTTATACTTCATCTATCTACTATTCATCATGAAAAAAATATTCCTTTTTTTCTCACTACTTTCAATGTTATTTGTGGCAACAGAAGCTGCTTTTTTTGCCACTGTTGCAGAAGATAACATAGAGTTAACCTTTTCTATTTTAATATTTGTGTCTGTAATAGTTGCAACTATTTTGGTCTATCCTATAGCTGTTGAGCGTAATCGCTAATAAAAAGCAAAAAAGATAGAACTATTAAGGATGTTGTTTTTGACTTTAGAAGCAAAGAACTAATTTTGCAGACTGAATTGTCGGAAGACAACTTATTTTATATAAAAAAGAAAATGGAGCAACAAATCATAAATGGTATTGCAGAAGCGGTAAAAGAACTCTACGGAATTGAATTACCAACTTCTAGAATTACATTACAGCCTACAAAAAAAGAATTTGACGGAGCTTTAACATTCGTCACTTTTTCTCTTACAAAACAGTTAGGTAAAAACCCTGTACAAATTGGAGAAGAGATAGGAGCGTATTTAAAAGAAAATATTTCTGCTGTTTCTGATTTTAATGTTGTAAAAGGTTTCTTAAACTTAGTAATCAGTAATACTGTTTGGGTAGAGACTTTAGCAGAAATCTCTCAAGACGATGCTTATGGTCGTGTTGCAAGAAATGGAGAAAAAGTAATGGTGGAATATTCTTCACCAAATACAAACAAACCATTGCACTTAGGTCACCTAAGAAATAACTTTTTAGGACACTCAGTTTCATTAATTTTAGATGCTGCTGGTTATGATGTTCAGAAAGTGAACTTAGTTAATGACCGTGGTATTCATATTTGTAAGTCGATGTTGGCTTACACAAAGTTTGGAAATGGTGAAACGCCAAGTGCAACTTTAAAAGGAGACAAGTTAGTAGGTAACTATTACGTAGCTTTTGATAAACACTACAAAGTGGAAATCAAAAACTTAATTGAAGAGAAAAAAGGTGATTACCCTTCTTTAGTAAATGTTGAAGATCTTAAAGCATTAAAAGCAGAGATTGAAGCTAAAGGGGCATCAAAGAAAAATAAAATTCCTTTAACTGATGAAGAGAAAGTTCAAATTAAAGATATCAAAGCTTTATTTGAATATGCGGAGAAAAACGCACCTCTTTTATTAGAAGCGCAAGAAATGTTGCGTAAATGGGAAGCAGGTGATGAAGAAACAGTTGCTCTTTGGAAAAAGATGAACGACTGGGTATACGCAGGCTTTGCACAGTCTTACGAGATGATGGGTGTTGAGTTTGATAATGTATACTACGAATCTCAAACATACCTATTAGGAAAGGATATTGTTCAAGAAGGTTTAGATAAGGGTATTTTCTTTAAAAAGGAAAATGGTTCTGTTTGGATTGACCTTAAGAAGGAAAAACTTGACGAGAAATTAGTTTTAAGAGGTGATGGTACTGCTGTGTATATGACACAAGATATGGGTACTGCAGATCTTAAATATAAAGATTTTGGCATGACAAAGTCTGTATATGTTGTTGGTAACGAACAAGATTACCATTTCAAAGTATTACAGGCTATCATGAAACATATGGGACGTTCTTATGCGGATGGTATTTTCCACCTTTCTTATGGAATGGTTGAATTACCTGAAGGTAAAATGAAATCTCGTGAAGGTACAGTTGTAGATGCTGATGATTTAATCCAAGAGATGATTGATACAGCACAAGAACGTACGGAAGAGTCTGGGAAAATTGATGGATTTACAGAGGATGAAGCGAAAGTCTTATTTAAGCAATTAGCTTTAGGTGCATTAAAATATTACTTACTAAAAGTAGACCCTAAGAAAACAATGCTTTTTAACCCTAAAGATTCAATTGATTTCCAAGGGGATACAGGTGTTTATATTCAGTACAATCATGCTAAAATTCAAGCACTTTTAAGACGTGCAGATAAAGATGGTATTGATTATTCTGCAAAAGCTTTTGAAGGATTGACTGATATCACTGCTGCAGAAGCAGATTTAGTTGCCCTATTAGGTAAACTGAATGATAAAATTTCTGAATCAGCTGATGCTTATGCACCATCAATAATTGCCAACTATGCTTTTGATGTTGCTAAACAATATTCTAAGGTATATTCTGAGTCTCCAATCTTTAATGAAGAAGATGCGAAGAAAAAAGCATTTAGAATAGCATTGTCTAAGCAATCTGCAGATGCAATAAGAATTGCCTTACAATTAATTGGTGTTCAAGCACCATCAAGAATGTAAGCACTGTTTTTACAAGCATATATACTACTATTAAAACCACATTAAAGCAATTTAGTGTGGTTTTAATGTATAAGAAAAAGCCTATTCTTTTAATAAAAAAGAATAGGCCTTAAATAATGTACTAGTTATACTTTAATTAACAGCATGTTCGGCTGGTATAGGTTTAGGTTTTTTATCATCATCAATAGATACATAAATAAACATACCTTCTGTTACTAAATAGCTATTATTAAAATCATGTCCTTTAATTAATGGTTTAGCCCAGACTTCTAAATGAATCTTCATTGACGTCTTACCAGTCTTAATTACTTCTCCATATACACATACCGCATCTCCAACAGAAACAGGCTTGTGGAATGTCATACCGTCTACTGCCACAGTTACTGTTCTTCCTAGTGCAGTCTCTTTTGCTAGTATACCTCCAGCAATATCCATTTGCGACATAATCCATCCACCAAAAATATCACCATTGGCATTGGTATCTGCAGGCATAGCTAAAGTTCTTAGTAATAGTTCTCCTTTAGGAGTTGGTTTGTTTGTAGACATTAAATTTTCGTTTTCGTGAATAATGTTGCTAATATAACGTAGAAATTTTGATACTCCTTTAAATTTATTCACAATATAAAACGTCTTAAATACAGTTTAAAGGGTGTATATGGCTGTTATTATGATTTGTGAAAGTGATGTGATCTATTAAAAATTATAGTGTGAATTAAAAAAATAAACTTTTGATTTTGCTAATCAATTGATTTTCTGAAAGCTAAATGTTAATAAAAAATGACTAAATTGTGAATAAAGTATTCTTTTTTCTAGAAAATAGTGGAAACTTCTAATTATTTTTTTACCTTTGGAAAAGATTGAGTTGGGTCATATTATGAATCGATATTTTAAAAGAGGAGCAATCCTATTTTTGTGTTTTTTTTCTAATTGGTATTTCTTCTCACATATTTTATAACCTTTTTATTTGTTGGAGATGAATATCTTTGTAGCAAAATTGAATTACAGTACTCAAGAAGAGACACTGAGAGAATTATTTGAAAGCTTTGGCGAAGTTTCTTCTGCTAAAGTAATTATTGACCGTGAAACAGACCGTTCTAAGGGTTTTGGCTTTGTAGAAATGCCAAACGACGAGGAAGGAATGAACGCAATCGAGCAATTGAACGAATCAGAGCTTGATGGTAGAACTATCGTAGTTAAGCAAGCGCGTCCGCGTGAGTCTAACGGCGGTGGCGGCGGAGGCCGTGGTGGTTACGGTGGTGGAAACCGTGGCGGTTACGGTGGCGGAAGATACTAGTATCTTTAGCAACCAAACCATCTGAAGCACTTCAGATATTCCGAAAGGCGTAGTAAATTTAATATTTACTACGCCTTTTCTTTTATTTCTAATTTTATTATATTCCTTAGCTTAAAAAGTAAGAAACAGGTTTTTGTTGTTTTCTACTATTAAAAATGTATTTAATGTTATTTCTTTTTCAAACAATATTTAAGGTAAATCTAGAAAATGAGATAAGTTACTACTTTTGTGATATTAAAATGATGCAATGAAATTTAGATAAACGATTATGTTATTTAAAGATTGCATGAAGAAAAGTTCTACTTTATTAACCCATAACTTTATTAGTAACCCTTTTTAAGTTGCTAGATGAAGTTCTAATTACTGCACAATGATCAAAAGAAAGGCCTTTTTGTGTCTATTACTTTGTCTTATAAGTATATTGTCAAATTCTTTTGCACAACAATCTACCCAAGAGAAAAGGGAAAAGGAACAACTAGAAGTCTACAATGAAATAAAAAGTTTAATTGTAGCAGATTCTATATATAGAGTTTACTTAAGAGAACAAATTGCTCGTTTAGACTCTCTTTCAGGAGTTAAAAAGAAATCGAAGCAAGTTTTTTTACCTAATGGTATCCCTGTTGCTCCATTTAGTGATACTTTATTTTATGTGCATAGAAGAAAATCTATGTCTGCTTCTCTAAGAGCAAAATCTCTAGAAGATTCTTTACGTAAAATAGCTGATAATACTTTATATCTTATTGATTCTGTAGATATAGAACCTTTTGAACATACCTATAAATTGGTTTTTAAAGGAGAAACTATTCATGTTGTTGATACAGTTGATGCTAAATTGGCTCAAACATCAAAAATAGAATTAGCGAGAGAACGACAATACCTTATTAATTACTCTTTGCATGAGAAAATTAATTATCAAGGGAAATACGCAGGTATGATTGCCCTAATTGGTCTATTTCTTCTCTTGTTCTTTTTCAAAATGATTGGAAAGGGATATCGATTAGCACTGATAAAAGTTGTTCGAGATAATAAGGGGTGGTTTAGAAATAAACGGGTAAAAAATGTAAAAGTACTTACCGAAGAAAATCAGATAAATATTGCAAGATACCTTTTGCTGATCATACGATTTGGTTTAATATTTATTCTCATCTCACTTTACTTGCCAATTGTGGGGCGTTTCTCTCCACCATTAAGAGATATTTCTGATGAGTTTTTTGGGTATATATTCAATCCTTTTATTGATATACTCAAATCTTTTATTGAGTATACTCCAAATTTGTTAAAGATTGGTGTCATCATATTCGTTTTTCATTATACTATACAACTAGTAAAAACCTTTGCAGATGCTATTGCAGATGGTCGACTAAAAATTCAAGGTTTTTATCCTGATTGGGTACCGCCCACTTTCAAAATTATAAAGTTTGTGCTTTATACATTTATGGTTATTATGATTTTCCCTCTTTTACCAGGAGCGGAGTCCCAAGAATTTAAAGGTATATCAGTATTTGTTGGTGTGTTGCTTTCTATAGGTTCTACCTCTGTAATTACTAACGCCATAAGTGGAATTGTAATTACATATATGCGTAGGTTTAAAATAGGTGATTGGATTAGAATTGGAGATATAATGGGAGAAGTTGTAGAACGTTCCCTTTTTGTAACGCGATTAAAAACATCTAAAAATGAAATTGTAACTATTCCCAATAGTAAAATTTCAGAATCTAATACTATAAATTATTCTCAACCTATAAATCGTTTTAAATTAATAATACATACAACGGTAACTATTGGTTATGATGTGCCTTGGAGAAAAGTACATGCAATGCTGAAAGAAGCAGCTGAAATTACAGATGGTTTAATTGCGGGTGAAATCCCTTTTGTATTACAAACATCATTGGATGATTACTATGTGAGTTATCAATTAAATGCACATACAAGACAACCTGAAAAATTAGCAAGAATTTATTCACGTTTGCATCAGAATATTCAGGATGTATTTGCAAGAGAGGGTGTCGAAATTATGTCACCTCATTATAGGTCAAATAGAGAGGACAATGAAATTACTATTCCTGATTTTAAATTAATGCAGGATGCTCCAAAAGAAGAAAAACCTCCAATGGATAATTCTAAAACAGAAAATAAACCAGACCATTAAAAAATTGTATCTTCACATTTCTATTCATCATATTGTTGGTGGAAATGTGAGGCTTTAAAATAAACAATTTTGCCATTACTGTCTATCATAAAAATATTAATAGCACTTTACAAACAAAAGAAGTTTATCTCAAAATTTGTGGCGTCAGACCTGAAGAAATATCAGTATAATGATGGCTCTTTATCGGAAAAAGATTTTCAAAAAATAAGAAATTATTACGGATTAGCTATTCCTGGTATTTTAGGGACTTCTATTTGTCAGCTACGAGGTAAAAAAATGTCTTTTAAAGAAAGATATACAAGTACTTACCAGGCGAGTATTACAGGATTGGTAGATGATTATTATGACGAACAAGGGATGACAGAAGCGAGAATGGAGTCCTTTTTTCTTGATCCCAATACTATAACTTTAAATAATGATGCTGAGCATTTGGGGATTGATTTATATCTCAAAAGTTTAAAATATATAACCAATTTTTCTGAATTAGTACCTTATCTAAAAGATGTCAATAGTGCACAATCAGGTAGTATGCAACAACAACAAAATTTACCACTTTCATTAGCTGCTTTAAAAGAACTCACTTTATTTAAAGGCGGAAGCTCTTTTTTGTATTTCAGAACTGCTTTTCAGCATAAGATACTTGATAATGAAATTGAGATACTTTATTTGCTAGGAGGTTTAACACAGTTAGGAAACGATATTTTTGATGTCTATAAAGATAGAGAGAACAATATTCAAACATTATTAACTACGTGTTCATCTATAAATGATGTGAAAAGTGTTTTTGTATTGTGGCTAACTAAATTAAAGCGTCTTTTATCTGAATTGAATTACCCTGAGAGGAATAAACGAGATTTCTGGAATTTGTATTACCTAGGTGTATTTTCAAGATGTTTTACATGTTTACAACAATTAGAAGAGTTGGAAATTGATGATCAATTTAGATTATCTAATTATACACGTAAAGAATTGATTTGTGATATGGAGAAATGGTCGTCTATTAAACGAGCTTTGAAATTTTATAGAAAAGGAAAAATTTAACGACTCCTTAAAAAAATACTAACAAGGCACCTTGTAGAGTGTACCTTGTTAGTATGTGAAGGTTTAACTATTTTTTATTAAAGAATAGCTTCCTAATGTTACAATAGAAATTAGTACAACAGTAATAGATGCGTAAATCATTCCAACTAAAGAGTCAGCATGAATAGTAGAATCAATTACTTTGATGTCTAAAATTAGTAGTGCAATTGGTACGATAATTAATAATAACTTTTTCATTTTATTATCTGTTTGTTTATACATTAATTTAATGATTCTAAGTGAGTTAAAGAATTTTATTAAGGTTTGATAAGAATAGTTTAGGAATACTTACCGGTAGAAAACTTGATTCTTGATTTAGTAAAGAATAAATTCGGGTAAATTCGATTTTTATCGAATATTTTAGTAAGAAATCATACTATAAATATAGATCTTATGTTAACTAGAAGACCACGTCGTAATAGAAAATCTGCAGGTGTTCGCCAAATGGTACAAGAAACACAATTAACGGTAGATGACTTCATTTTCCCTTTATTTTTAATTGAAGGTGAGAACAAAAAAGAAGAGGTAAGTTCAATGCCTGGTATTTACAGATACACGTTGGATCTTTTGTTAGAAGAAGTAGGAGAGTGTGTTGCCTTGGGTATTAATGCTTATTGTATTTTTCCATCATTAGGAGAGGATAAAAAAGATAGCTTAGCCACTGAAGGAAGTAACCCTGAAGGTATTTATCAAATTGCATTACGTAGCATAAAGGAAAAGTATCCGGATACTGTTGTCATGACAGATGTTGCTATGGATCCATATAGTTCTGACGGACATGATGGAATTGTAAAAGAAGGGAAGATTGTAAACGACGAGACTTTGGAAGTCTTAGGTAAGATGGCATTAGCACAAGCTGCGGCAGGTGCAGATATTATTGGACCATCGGATATGATGGATGGTAGAATTGGATACATTAGAGAAGTACTCGATGATAATGGGTATACGGATGTATCGATTATGTCTTACTCTGCAAAATACGCTTCGGCATTTTATGGTCCTTTTAGAGATGCATTGGATTCTGCTCCAAAATTTGGAGACAAAAAGACGTATCAAATGGACCCTGCAAATGTGAAAGAAGCTTTGATTGAAGCTGAATTAGATTATGTAGAGGGAGCTGATTTCTTAATGGTAAAACCAGCTTTGTCTTATTTAGATGTTATCAAAACTTTAGCAGATAATTTTGATGTGCCAATTACTGCATACAATGTATCTGGAGAGTATGCAATGTTAAAAGCAGCAGCACAGAACGGTTGGTTAGAAAATGACAAGACGATGTTAGAAATGCTTTTAAGTATTAAACGTGCAGGTGCAAGTGCTATCCTAACGTACTTTGCTAAAGAAGCCGCAGTTTTATTAAATAAATAAACAATAGATTAAGATAAATTTCTATTTTTATAGATAATATTGAGGGGTGTGATGAAAAGTTACACCTCTTTTTTTATTATATATAATTCAGTAATTACATATTTTGCTAAATTCTTTTTAAAGAAAATGTTGACCAATATTTATACATCATGATTTATCATATTACTCCATCTAAAATACATCCTTATTTTTTAGATTTCAGACTTACATTTACGACTTCAGAAGATAATCAGAGACTACAATTACCTTTATGGAGGCCAGGTAGGTATCAGGTGCAGACTTTTGCAAAGAATATCCGTTACATTAAGGCAATACATAGCAAAGGAACTTTGAAAGTTCAAACAGTTGGAAGGAATACTTGGACTATATTGAACAGTAAAAAGGGGGAGAAAATAGAATTGCATTATGAATATTATGCAAGACATCAAGATGCTGGAGGAACTTGGGTGAGTGAGACTTTTTGGCTAATTAATTTTATAGGGACAGGGATTTTACCAAGAGGTCTATCTGAAGAAGAAATTAAAGTGGATGTATCTTTTCCGTCTACTTTTGATGTAGCTACATCTGCAAAAAAACAAAAAGGAATATATAGCTATCAAAATTTTGATGAACTAGTGGATACTCCTTTTATGGCAGGGAAGTACATGCATCATAAAACATTCGAAATGGCTGAAACGACATTTCATGTTTGGTTACATGGGCAAATAAATCCAGATTGGGAGAAGATAATAACCGACTTTAGACTTTTTACAGCCCCACAGTTATCAATTTTTGGAGGATTTCCACATAAAGAATTCCATTATCTATGTTTAATTCCGCACTTTAAGCATTATCATGGGGTAGAACACCAGAAAAGTACGGTAATTACTTTAGGACCAGACACAGAGTTCTCTTCAGTTACATTTTATGAGAACCTATTAGGAATATCATCACATGAATTGTTTCATGTTTGGAATATTAAAAAGATAAGACCTGTAGAATTATTACCTTATAATCTATTTGAAGAAGTATATTTTGATACAGGTTTTGTTGCAGAAGGTGTAACAACGTATTACGGTGATGCACTATTGTATCGTTCAGGAGCCTATTCAAAAACACAATACAAAAAGGAATTAAATCAATTATTAACAAGGCATTTTGAAAATCAAGGAAGATTCAATTTATCTGTGGCAGATTCTTCTTTAGAATTATGGACTGATGGTTATGAAAAAGGTATTCCTGCAAGAAAAACATCAATTTATGTAAAAGGGGCAGTAGGAGCATTGATCTTAGATGCTAAAATTCAGAAACAGACAAAAGGTCATAAAAGTCTTGATGATGTAATGAGGTTGATGTGGGAAAGATTTGGAAGCCAAGATATAGGGTACACCGCAAAGGATTATCAGAATATAGCTGAAGAGGTTATTGGATGCTCTTTAAATAAGTATTTTGATGAGGTGATATTTGGGGAGGTAGCATTAGAAGAAGAGGTAAAAGAAGCATTGATTTATTTAGGTTGGAATATTGAAATAACTTCACCAAAGGATGTTTTTGCAGCAAATTATGGTGTTAAAATAGATGCATCTGCAAAAGTAATTGATACATCGTTTAAATTAGATAAACAAGGACTGGTTGAGGGAGATCAGATTATTGCAATCAATGGGGTTAAAACTGATGCTCAACATCTGCAGAAATTTGTTACTTCTAAAGAAAACCTAACCGTAACTTTTATAAGAGATAGTACTTTGCATCAAATAGAGTTATTTAAGAAGAATATATTGCATTATTTAAAGATAAATGTAACCTAAATTTAGGAATGGTAGTAAACAACTGTGAATATATACTTAGAGTGTAATTAGTTAGTTAAATTGCACTCGTACTTTTTAAATGAAACTATTGCTATAAATAGTTAAGGTATATCAATTTGATTGGTTACTGTATACTAAATTAATAACATTTTTTTGAGCTAACTATGCAAAAAATACTACTCTTTATATTCATGGTACTGCCATTATTTTCTTATTCCCAAGAGAAAAACGCAGTTGAACTCTTTTTTAAAAACGCAGAGAAATTTAGGCAGGCAAAAGAATATTATCGTGCCATTGTAGAATACGAGCAAGCAATTGCTATCGCAGATACTACAGCTAAAGTTCATTATTGGAAAGGCGTTTGTAATTTATTAGTAAAAGATACAGCAAAAGCCATTGAGGATTGGGACAGGACATTAATAATTGATAAAAAGTATATGCCTGCATATTCTGCAATTTCTAAAGTTTATGAAACAAGAGATGATTATGCTAATTATAAAAGAAACATTGATTTCTGGTTATCTGTTGAACAAGATCCTGTGAAACAAATTAATTTGTGTTACGAAACAGCAACCTATTTTTTTAGAGAAGCACGCTACGAAGATGCACATGTGTATACTAAAGCAGGAATGGGGCTTTCTTCTTCTAATGTAGAAATGCTTTTTTTAGATGCTCAGATTTCTAATAAAATCAAAAAATATAGAGAAGCTATTGCAACAATAGATTTAATTTTAGTGCAATTACCTCAAAACTCTCCTTTAAATCAGTTGGCAAAGTATAACTATGAAAAAGGAATTGCTTACTACGGTTTAGAAGAATACGAAAAAGCAATGCCAATTTTAGAAAAAGCTAATTTAGGTCCTTTTAAATCGAGAGTAACAAAATTAAAACCAGATTATTTCTTTGCTGTTGCTTCTGCCTTTGAAGATATCTATGCTTTTGATCAAGCAAAAAGCTTATTGAATAGAGCAATGAAAATTGATAAGACTTATATAAAGGCTAATATATTAATGGCAGACATTATAGTTAAAGAAGAACATCACCATAAAGGAATTCACCTATTTGAATTAGGCTTAGAAGGTTATAAAGGTAAGGATAAGACTTTCTTGAAAGCATATAACGAATTTATAGACATTTTGCTTTCTTCACAAAAATATGAGAAAGCATTAACTTATTCGAATAACTGTTTAGCTAATTTTCGAGGAGCAAGAGATATTATGTTCTATAAAGTAGTTGCCCTACACAAATTAGGACGAAGAGAGGAAGCAATAGCTGTTGGTTTAGATCTTTTAAGCGATTCTAATATCACCCCTAAAGAATATGTGAAGTGTAGTTTATTAATGTCATACGTTTATGGAGTTGAGGATCTGCAAAAGTGTAAACAATCATTATTAGATTGCCGTAAAGGACCTTATTATCCTGTGGGTACTTATGCTTTAGAATACTTTGATAGAATAAGTGGCGATAGAAATGATATGTAATATCTATTTGTTTAAACGATAAAAAATGATCAAAAGGTTTCATGTAACTTTTTGATCATTTTTTTATATTCTCTAATTGCTTTTTAATTCAAATTTTGTTTAAACCTCTAATATGTTGATAACTGTTATTTTATGATTGTTTTTAATATGTACTATTCTTAAGGTTATTTGCTGTAAATTAAAAAAAAGTGCTGTTTAAATTTGTTTGTAAATGAAATTCATAGTATTATTGTGTTATCAAAATGTGTGTAATATTTTGATATAATAATAAAAAAAACATCATGTTTATACAATAACTTGACTAAGCTAAAACCATAACATTGAATAGTATAAATTTAAGGCTGACTGTTACTCATAAAATATCCGCCAGATGTTCTTTACCTCTTTATATTTAATATAAAGAGGTTTTTTTTTATTCTTTTTTTTCGATTGCTGAAGTAAAAACAAGTCTACATATTTTGAGGTTATTACTTTAAATATGCTTATATGGATGGGTATTCATTTTACTTATTTGTAACAGTTTAAAAATAAATCAATACGAGTGAGTTGATGAACAAGGCTTAAGGATTCACTTATCTAGCCTGTTTAGCCCTAATACTACATGAAAATGAAGCATAAAAAAACACCTTATACAGGATTGCACAAGGTGAAAAAATAAAAGCCTGTAATGTTGGAGTAGGTAATAGTCCTTTCACAGTAAAATCTTCACTATAAAACATATAATATTCTCGATTGTAAAAGAGAAAAGAAACAGCATTATGCATGAAAATATAATCAGTTATTTTTTTTGAATCGCTAATAAATGCTAGTAAAAGTTATGAATCGTTTAGCTTTCTTCTTAGCTAAATTGTTGATGCAATGTTAATAACAATTTTTAAAATCAACAAATAACAAGTGTAGAAAATAACATATCAATAACATTTTTAGAAAGTTGGTAATTATGTAAAGTGTTATTAAAAATTTCATAAAATAAAAGCCGTGTTTTACTTAGAATATTTTCGAGAAAAGTTGTAGAAATTAAGTTAGTAGATACATTTAGTCTACTAAACGTGTGTACTTCTATGTTCTATATTGCATTGTTGAGGTGGAAAATTATTGATCTCTTTTAGAGATTTCATTGTTTACTTCTTGTAACAATTTAGGGAGTTGATTAATTATGATATTCCAAATTATTTGATCATCAACAAAGTCATAACCATGTATCACCCAATTTCGAGTATCCACAATTTTTCGTGCATTTGATATAGGAAAGTTTGCATCAATTTTTAAAATCCGTTGAGTGGCTTCTCCTATAATTTCAATTTCTCTTTCTATAGCTCTTTTGAGGAGTCGATTATTTTTTATAGATGAAAAAATCACGTTTCCCTTCTAGATAATCAAAAATAGCAAGTATGGAGTCTTTTATATCAAATAAGCTTTTTAAGATATTATACTTCATAGATTAGTAATTTTGTTTCATCAACTTCTTTTTTAAAATAAGGATTCCGAATACTAGGTTCGGTTACTATGTCTATTTCTCTTTTAAAAAGGTTTCTTAGTGCATACTGAAGGTTAAAATAACTATCAGAGTAATCTTCGAAACTTATATTTTCTTTTAATTTTACAATAAAATCAATATCACTACTCTTAGTAAATTTATCTGTAACTACCGACCCAAAAACATATAATTTTGTTATGGGTAATTTTTTGCAAATTTCGATGATTTGTCCCTTATATTGATCTATATAGCCCATACTATTTTTCTAGAAATTTTAAATAATTTTTTACGGATTCGATAGAAATTAATTTTTTCTAATTTACAGATATTAGTCTGAACATAAAAGTTTAGATCTATTTATAAAGCTACACGTATTTTTAATAAGGACTTCAGTTATTGATGGATGATGCAATACATATTATTTTTACATATAGTTGAAACCATGGATTAATGATATACATCAACTACCTGCATCACCCGTCCGTGAATTAAAAGCCTAGCTTTTTTTGTATTTTCAGCAATTGAAAAAATGAAGAAACATGAATAAATAGCAATCATCCAATCCAATTAACAAAAAAAATATAATCTTGATATAAAAAAACACCTCGTATAGAAATATACGAGGTGAAAATAACTTTTATATCGTTGGAATTATAATAAAACCAATACAATACATTAAATATTTTTCAATCAAAAACGTAGATCTTATTTGGTTATAGCGTTAGCTAGAATCGTAAGCTCTTGAATGAGAAATTAGTTATTTTTTTATGAATCGTCGCTAGTGAAATTTTGAATCGTAAAGCTAGTATATTTTATTATCATTTGTTTTTATTTGATACGCAATGTTAATAATCGTAAATGTAATAACAAAATAATTAAGTGATAAATTATAAATCAATTTTCATTTTTAAATATATTGAAATTATGTGCTTTGTTATTAAAAATTTCATAAATTAAAGTTGTGATTATTAACTCAAAACTGTAATACTCTATTAAGCAAGTCAGACTAGCTTTTTTTGCTTCGTTTTTTTAGCAATGGAAAAAATGAAGAAGAAAGGTTACCTCTCTACAAATTTATTCTTAGCAACAAAGTCTTTATAGGTTAATTCAATACCCTCTCTTAAATCTACTTTATGTGTAAAACCAAGGTTATTTAAATTTGATACATCCATTAATTTTCTAGGTGTACCATCAGGCTTAGAAGCATCCCAAACTAATTCACCTTCAAAACCAACAACTTCTTTTATGGTTTCTGCTAATTCCTTGATACTAAGATCTACTCCTGTACCTATATTCACAAATTGCTCACCATTATAATTTTGCATGAGGAAGTAACAGGCAGCAGCAAGGTCATCTACAAACATAAATTCTCTTAATGGTGCACCAGAACCCCAAACTTCTACAGTTGCTGCATTGCTTTCTTTTGCTTCATGGAACTTACGCAATAGGGCTGGGAGTACATGAGAATTCTGTGGGTGGTAATTATCGTTATATCCATAGAGGTTAGTGGGCATTGCTGAGATGAAGTTACATCCATATTGTGCTCTGTAAGCTTCACACATTTTTATACCCGAAATTTTAGCTATGGCATAAGGTTCATTCGTTGGCTCTAATATTCCTGTAAGTAGATAGTTTTCTTTTAAAGGCTGAGGAGCCATTTTGGGATAAATGCATGAAGAGCCTAAAAAGAGTAATTTCTTTACACCGTGCACGTAACTTTGATGGATGACGTTATTTTGTATCATTAAATTCTCATATAGGAACTGTGCTCTATAGATGTTATTGGCTTGAATACCTCCAACTTTTGCAGCAGCTAAAAATACATAGTCTGGCTTTTCTTTTTCAAAGAAAGCAGTAACAGCTACTTGATCTTTTAAGTCTAGTTTTGAGGATGTACGTACAACAATATTAGTGTAACCTTCTGCAACTAATTTTCTATGTATTGCAGAGCCTACCATTCCTTTGTGACCTGCAATGTATATTTTTGATGCCTTTTCCATGATTCTAATTATTTCTTTTATACATCAAAAGCCCAAGATGGAAGTCCTGAGCTTTTGAAAGTGTTTTATTAATCTATCGTAAGTGTTAAGCCGTCAGGCGTCACTTGTGATTCATCATTGAAGAAGTCTCCAGACTTCAAACAATATATATCCATTATTATCAGCCCAAGACTTAAGTCCTGGGCTGATGATGTAGATGGGTTCTAGTAGTTATAAACTATTGACAGTTCTTAGTTCTTCATTTTTAACTCCTAATTCAAAAGCCTATTCATACTGATTCAAAACATCATGCCCTCCATCACGTAAATATTTTTCCTTTTTAAATAGTTTTACATCCGAGGTCATCATGTCTTTAACAAGAGCAGGAAGGTCGTATTCTAATTCCCATCCCAATTGTGTTTTTGCTTTTGTAGGATCTCCAATAAGTAAATCTACTTCTGTAGGGCGGAAGTATTGCGGATCTACTTTTAATACAACCGTTCCCTCTTTTACCTGGAACTCTGGCTGATTACACTTTTTTATTGTTGCAATTTCATCAACACCTTCACCGGTAAATGCTAGCTCAATACCCACTTCAGCAAAGGCCATTTTTACAAAATCTCTGATGGAAGTGGTGATTCCTGTGGCAATACAAAAATCTTCTGCCTTTTCTTGTTGTAATATAAGCCACATAGCTTTTACATAATCCTTAGCATGTCCCCAATCTCTTTTTGAGTTAAGATTTCCTAGAAAAAGGCAATCTTGTAAGCCTAAAGCAATTTTTGCTACTGCTCGTGTAATCTTTCGTGTAACAAAAGTTTCTCCTCGTATTGGAGATTCGTGGTTAAATAAAATGCCATTACAGGCGTACATATTGTAAGCTTCCCTGTAGTTAACGGTAATCCAATACCCATAAAGCTTGGCAACAGCATATGGAGAACGAGGGTAGAAGGGAGTAGTTTCTTTTTGGGGAACCTCCTGCACCATTCCATAGAGTTCTGATGTTGACGCTTGATATATACGTGTTTTTTTTGTTAAACCTAACAAACGTACGGCTTCTAATATTCGTAACGTACCCAAACCGTCTACATTGCCCACATATTCAGGTGTATCGAAACTTACACGCACATGAGACATTGCTCCTAAATTATAGATCTCATCTGGCTGTACTTCTTGTATAATCTTTGTTAGATTCATTGAATCTGTAAGATCTCCGTAATGTAATTTTAGTTTTATATCTTCTTCATGTGGGTCTTGATATAAATGATCTATTCTGTCTGTATTTAATAATGAAGAACGGCGTTTAATTCCGTGTACTTCATATCCTTTTTCTAATAATAATTCTGTGAGGTAAGCTCCATCTTGCCCTGTAATACCTGTTATGAGTGCCTTTTTCATTTTATCTAAGAAACATTTCTACCTAATGCATTTATTTTAGTATAAAGATAGGAGATAGTTGCATTGACTACAAACAATCTACAATTGAAAACGACAACGACAAGTACCACTACACGGCCTTGAAGATAAATTTAACTCTCCCACCTAGCTTTTTTTGCTTTGTTTTTTCAGCAATGGAAAAAATGAAGAAGAAAAAAGCCACCAACCTAATTAAAGATTGATGGCCTACTATATCTTTTAAAGAAAATGTTTAACCAACATTTCTTTCTACTTTAAATTTTGCAGATTCTTTTGCTTTTTGTTTAAGTACCTTTTTTGCTATTTCATCTTTATTATTTTTATAATAATAGACTCTCCATTTTAATAATAATGGAATAACATATAATGCGGTAAGAATACATGCTAGAAGTAAAAGATCATGAATATAAAAGTTTGCAAAGTAACAAACTGCTAGGAAGAGGAAGGACATAGAAGCAATAATTGTTGATGTTGCTGCGTGAGTAAACCCTGTTCTAATAAAAATATGATGAATGTGTTTTCTATCTGGTGAGAAAGGTGATCTACCATTTAATATACGTATGGTAAATACACGAAGTGTATCAATAATAGGGTAAATGAATAAAGCAATCGCCATACTTACTGCATCTGGCAATTTATAGGCATGGTCTACAGGTAATGCATAATCTGTATTAATAAATAACACTAAACTACAAGAAAGGAAAAAGCCTAAAATCATAGAGCCTGTATCTCCCATAAATATAGTTGCTCTACCCCAATTGTAATACAAGAAACCTAATACACCACCTAGCATTGCTACCATCATTATTGCATAAGAATGGTTGCCTATAAGGAAAAACCACGTACTTAAAGCGGCTGTAATAATAACAGCAATAGCACCAGCTAACCCATTTATACCATCTATAAGGTTGAAGGCATTGGTTAATGCAATGATGATAAATACTGTTGTAGCGAAACTAAACCATTCAGGGAAATTTATATTTTCATACAGTGAGTAGAATGATCTGATTTGAATATCACCAAAACCAACAACTACTGTAGCGGCTATTAATTGAATGATGAGCTTATTTCTAGGACTCATAGCAAGCATGTCATCTCTAACGCCCATAAAGAAGATGAGTATAATGCCAAAGAAGAGGAAACGTAATTCTATTGCTGAATTTATTGGTATCCAAATACAACAGCTTAAAAGGAAAGCAATAAATATACCGACACCACCCATAGATGGGATTAATTCTGTATGTACTTTTCTTCCTCCAGGTAAATCGAAGACATTATTTTTTGTAATGACTTTTATGACTTCAGGTGTTGATATAAGGGCAATAGTAAGTGAGGTTAGTAAGGTAACTATAAGTCTAAGCATGTTTTTTATATTTTATTATTCTTTTATGCAACTAGTATACCATTACTTAAAAGGTAGAAGTTTTAATCTGTAACTTTTGATGTACTGGTTTAAGAATAATATTCATTTTTGTGATGTTAAGTGCTTTTTATTTAAGAATCTTTGTGCAAATATAAGTAACTGAATTTTAATAATCTATTAAGAGTTGTTTTTACGGTTATACCTATCGATTTCTATTAGAGAAGAAAAATAACTTTTCAAAAATATGAGCCTTAAATAGTAAAAGGCTCATATTTTATGAAAATTTATTTAATTATTATTTTTTCATCTGTTGTAACAGTCTTTTCAGGGAAATAAGCATGCCAAATTCTTTCATGAAGATAGAATAAACCAATTTTTGTAATTACTTCTGCTGCACCTACTTTTAGCCCAATTAATGGATTGCCTGAAATGATCCAAGCCAATACAATAGTATCTATGGTACCTACAGCACGCCATGTAATAGATTTAGCAAGGTGACGATAACGATTTTTTCTTTTCTGCCAGAAAGCAAATTTTGCCCATCTTTCCCAAATCCACTCGTGACCGTAGTACAAAGAGATTTTTGTGATGAGTTCAAAACCTCCTATACTAAAACCAATGTGGCTATCTCCTGAAAAAAGCCATCCCCATAATACGGTATCTAGTGTACCCCAAAATCGCCAGGAAATGGCTTTTAATAATTTTCTATTGATAATTTTACCCATAGGAGGATTAGATGATCATGCCAGCTGCAACAGTTTCATTTGTGCCTTCATCTACAAGTACAAAGCTACCTGTTACACGGTTTCTTCTATAGGCATCACATAGAAGGGGTTTTGTAGTGCGTAATCTTAAACGTACAATGTCGTTCATTTTTACAGTTTTATCGTCTTCTACTTTGTGAAGGTTGTTAATATCTACTTTATAAACAACTTCTTTCACTACAGCTCTTACATCATTAGAAGTGTGTTTTAAAGCATATTTAGAAGAAGGTTTAAGAGGAGTATTGTTTAACCAACAAACTGTTGCGTCTATGTCTTGTGTTTGTTTTGCTTGGTTGTTGGGTTTTACAAGCATGTCTCCGCGACTAATGTCGACATCGTCTTCTAAAGTGATTGCAACGGACATTGGGGGGAATGCTTCAGTAATTTCTCCTTCAAAAGTTTCCACGCTTTTTATTTTAGAAGTGAAGCCTGAAGGAATGGCAATTACTTCGTCTCCTTTTTTGAAGATACCACTGGCTACTCTTCCGGCATACCCTCTAAAATCGTGGTATTCGTATGAGTGGGGGCGGATGACTGTTTGTACTGGGAAACGGGCATCTACAAAGTTGTAATCATTGGCAATATGGATGGTTTCTAGTGTGTGTAATAGGGTCTCGCCTTCATACCATGTCGTATTTTTAGAGCGATCTACTACATTATCTCCTTTGAGGGCACTAATAGGAATGAATCTAAAATCTTTAATCTCTAATTTAGCCGCAAAGTCTTTGTATTCTTCGACAATTTTATTGTAAGCTTCCTCTGAATAGTCTACCAAGTCCATCTTATTAATACAAACTACAACATGAGGGATTTGTAACAGTGAGGCAATAAATGAATGACGTTTTGTTTGTTCGATGACTCCTTTTCTTGCATCGATTAATATGAGTGCGAGGTCTGCTGTAGAGGCACCGGTAACCATATTTCTTGTATATTGAATATGGCCGGGTGTATCTGCAATAATAAATTTACGTTTTGGTGTGGCGAAATAGCGGTAGGCTACATCAATAGTAATACCTTGTTCTCTTTCGTCTTTTAGACCATCTGTTAAATGGGCGAGTTCAACATGTTCTAACCCTTTTCGTTTACTCGAAGCTTCAATGGCATCCATCTGATCTTCAAAAATTGACTTTGAATCGTAAAGTAAACGACCTATTAATGTACTTTTTCCATCATCTACGCTTCCTGCTGTAGTGAATCTTAAAAGTTGTGTGTTTGTATCTTGTGTTGACATTTTAAAAAAAGTAGTTGTGTTTCGATTGTTGTTTGCTTTTAATAGGAGATAAATAGTGCTCTATTAAAAGTATCCTTCTTTCTTACGGTCTTCCATTGCTGTTTCTGAGCGTTTGTCATCCGAACGGTTACCTCGTTCTGTCTGACGTGCTGCGGCAACTTCTGCAACAATTTTTTCTAAGGTGTCTGCGTCAGATTCTTGACCTCCTGTAATGGTAATATCTCCAAGTGTTCTAAAGCGTATTTTTTTATTGACTACCTCTTCTCCTTCTCTTAGTTTTAAGAATTCTGAAACGGGTAACCATGCACCTTGTCTGTATACTACATCTCTATTGTGTGCAATGTACAGAGACGGAATGTCAATGTTTTCGTTAAGAATGTATTGCCAAATATCCATTTCTGTCCAGTTAGAAATAGGAAAAGCTCTAAAGTGTTCTCCTTGTTGGTAACGTCCGTTAAAGATGTTCCACAATTCCGGTCTTTGGTTTTTTGGATCCCATTGTCCAAATTCATCTCTATGCGAGAAGAAGCGTTCTTTTGCTCTTGCTTTTTCTTCGTCTCTACGTCCTCCTCCAATACATACATCAAAGTTATGTTCTTCTATCGTATCTAATAGGGTAGTGGTTTGTAATTTATTACGAGAGGCATCTTTTCCTTTTTCTTCGAGTACTTTTCCGTCATTGATAGATTTCTGCACTGAACCTACCACAAGTTTACAACCCAATTCTTTAATGAGGTCGTCTCTAAATTGTATGGTTTCAGGGAAATTGTGACCTGTATCTACATGAAATAATGTAAAAGGAATTTTTGCAGGGTGAAATGCTTTTCTTGCCAAATGTGTAACGACAATTGAATCTTTTCCACCTGAGAAAAGAATGGCAGGGTTTTGAAATTGAGAGAAGACTTCACGCAAAACAAAGATGGCTTCTGCTTCTAATTCCTTTAAATGATTTAAGGTATACTGACTCATTATTTCTTAATCTAAATTTATTCTTGGTGATAGGTAAGTGATTACTTTTTCTACGCAGTCTTCTAATGACATTGTCGCTGTATTCACTACTATTTCGGGGTGTAATGGAGCTTCATAAGGGGACGAGATACCTGTAAATTCTCTAATTAATCCTTTTCGTGCTTTTTGATACAACCCTTTTACATCTCTTTTCTCACATTCTTCAATAGGACAATCTATATAGACTTCTATAAATTTATCAGTTCCTATACTATCTCGAGCTTGTTGTCTGTCTTTCATTAAAGGAGAGATAAATGCAGTCAAAACAATGGGGCCTGCATTAGAAATTAAAGTAGCTACTTCAGAAATTCGGCGAATATTTTCAGTACGGTCTTCAATAGTGAAACTTAAGTCTTTATTTAAACCAAAACGTACATTGTCACCATCTAATGTATAGGTTAATTTACCTGCTGTAGCTAATTTAGCTTCTACGGCATTGGCCAATGTAGACTTCCCAGAACCAGACAAGCCTGTAAACCAAAGTACAACAGATTTATGCTGGAGTAGATTGGCTCTATCTGCTGTGGTTACTTGGTAGTTTTGTTGTTTTATATTGGTGCTCATTATTAGTCTTTTTATTAATAATTGAAGTATACATTTTATCAGCCAATACTTTCCTGTCAAAATCTAATGCTAATGTGTTGCAACCTTTTTGTATCGATTGATAAAGAGTTTTATCATTTTTAAGTTTAATTAATTGAGAAATAAATTCTTCTTTATTTTCTGGTTCAAAATACAATCCAGCAGAGTATTTTTCAATTATACTTCTTGCTTCTCCATCTACGCCCAATAGAATTGGAATTTCCATTGCTGCGGTTTCAAATATTTTTGAAGGAATAACAGTTTTAAAGGTATCTGCTTTTTTTAATGGAACGAGCATGCAATCTAAAATTGAAATATATTTGCTAACTTCTTCTTTCGGTACGGGTGGTAAAAAAGTAACATTTGTAAGTTGATATTTTTTAGCTAAATCAACGGCTTCTTTTTTCCCTGCTCCAGCACCAACGAAGAGTAAATGGATTGATTTATCTTCTAGATCTTTAATAGACTCTATGATAAAGTCTAATTTATGTGCCATTCCGTGTGTACCTATGTAGCCAGCAATAAATTTATTTTCTAAGTTTAAGGTTTGCAATAACAACTTATCCTTTGGTATAGGTTTAAAGAGGTCTATATTTGCACCATTCTTAACAACTTCTATTTTTTCTGAAGGAACACCTCTATCTGTTAGGTTTGTCTTGAAGCTATCTGTAACGACAATAATTTTTTTTGCTGATCTATATAATTTTAACTCAATCCATTCAAAGAAATCTAGTATCTTACTTTCGTCCATGGCACCTACTGTTCTTATAGATTCAGGCCAAAGGTCTCTGACTTCCATAATCCAGGGTACCCTCTTAAAAAAGGAAACGATTTGCCCTGATAAAGCAGTGAAAAATTGAGGAGATGTGGCTATAATAATATCTGTTTTCACAAAGAAAGAGGCAAAGAAAGCCATTATAGCATAACTGTTGTAGTCTATAATTCTTTTTAAGAAACCGTCGTTTGCTGAAATGTATGACCATACTCTAATGACTTTAATTCCATCAATTATTTCTTTTTGGAATAGTTTGTTTTTATACCCAGTGTATACTTTTCCTTGTGGGAAGTTTGGGAAACAAGTAATTACAGTAACATCAGTACCTTTTTTAACCCATTCTTTACAATGTTCAAAAGTTCTAGTTGCAGGTGCATTTACTTCTGGAGGGAAGTTATCTGTTAAGAATAATAATTTCATTATTGTATACTAATAGTTGTTGTTAGTTCAGTTCTGAAGGAAATAATCAGCATTTTTGCATTTCTATAAATGTTAAACCCTGCAGCCCATTCGTATTCTTCTATAGTGTAACCACACGATAATTTTATTGTAACAAATATACTAGAATTACATAGAGTTATTTTATCTAAATCTGTAGTAATTGAAACATCAGGGTGAAAATGAAGGTATGCTTTACCATTCGTTTCTTTAGAGCTTATTAATTGATCTTCAATTGTAATGAATTTTTTATCAAACTTGAAAGTGCGTTGATGTTGGCAGCCTATTGATTTATAACCATCATGTTTAGCTTTAATTGAATGGTTATTTTCTTCTAACGCTATTATTTTTGCACGTTTTCCAACCCTAAATCCTCCCCAAACATCAGATTGCTCAATACTACCAATTTGCACAGTATTGTGTGCTTTAGTAATTCTTTCAGAATGCCTTTTCGTATTTTTTTCATAAGTAGAAGTACCTGTATCTACAATAAATGGCACACCTTGAACATACAATTCAAAATTGAATGTGTCAGAATGTGCATGTCCTGGAATATAATCTGGTCCAATGCTTCCAACATCTATTAAAAGTTCATAGTGCTCATTATTTACTTTTCTGTAACCCGACGTTGATAATGGTTTGTTAATTGTTATTATCCCTAAACGATCTGCATATTTGATTAAATCAGTTGTACTTGCTGCAATTCCCCATGCAGCATCATTCACCATAGGGATATCTCCATTTTTGTAAGTAATAGTATTGAGCCAGCTGAGCATTCTTGACGCGTTCTCTATTAGTTTTGTTAAAACCTTATCTTGGTTGGTAAATAGAGTAGGGTTTGAAGTGTATAGGTTAATGCAATCAAGGAGTCTATGCAGAAGAATTTGATGGTACATGGGCGATAACTCAAAATGCGCACCATCTGTTAGTATTTGTTCTTCAAGTTCTTGGATTACTATTTTTTGTCCTGAAGCATGTAACTTTTCATCTTGAAAATAAAATGCTCCAAATAATAGTGAAAAACCATTTTCTAAGAGGTGATTTCCTAATAAATGGTATTCTAAATGATCATTTAATTGTTGATAATGTACATAAAGTAGAGTGTCGATTTGATTATCCTGTACTTTATTTTGTGTTAGGAATTTCACCCAATTTATTCCTCTTAGAGAGATAGGGTAGGGCTCGGTCCCGTCTTTCAATTTATCTTTTTGCTCTATATAACTGTAGATTAGCTCTATTGCTTGTACTTTTGAAATTGTTTCTTGTTGTAGAAAATCAAAATAATTTAAATTATAAGTCCATAGTTTTCCATATTCATTAAAATTCCAATCTATTGTATTAGAAAATTGTTTAGAGATATTTAGAAAATTGAAATTTCCGTCATTATATGAATTTGTATTAGTGAGACTAGGGTAGTGTAAAAATATTAGTGTTCTATCTTTTTTATAAGAACTATATGTTTTAGGTAATAGTTTTCTATGATGTCCTCTTAGAATATAGTAAATACGGTAACCAAGCTGTATTGGTTTTAGGTATTTTAAGGTATGGAATAACTGTTTTATCTTCATAAAAAGAAACCCATGATAGAGCATATCATGGGTTAGTTTAAATAGTATTATATAATTAGTCAATTTTTATCCATTTTCCTTCTTTTAAGGAATCGATGGCTGCTATTGACGCTTTTGTTGTATTTATTATTGAATCGAATGGTACTATTGGTTCTCCACCTGTTTGTATACGTTCATTTAATAATTTAAACTGAACTTTTTGACCTTTGTCTTGTGCTGTTTTAGCTGTACTGAACCCTTTAAATCCATAACCTTTTAAAGTTCTCCAATTGTCCATTATTAATGTACGTTCTTGTGTAAAAACTTCTACTCGTTCTTTACTATAAGCTTTGCTACCATTTGCAAAATAGTTAATTACAGCATTGGTACCGTTTTCGTATTTAAGAAGTATAGAAACATTATCTGTATTATCTGATGGGTTAGTCCCCATACTATTCATACAAACTTCTGTAACATTACTTCCTGCTAAATACGAACATAGATCTACATAGTGACAAGCTTCTCCTAAAATTCGACCACCACCTACTTCCATATCATGTACCCAAACTTCTGGAGGAATAGCTCCTGCATTCATTGTGGCTACAATATTTTTAGGACCATTGCCAACTAAGCTTTTCATTTTGGTAGCTAAAGGTGCAAACCTTCTATTAAAACCAACTGTTAGTGTACCTTTACTTTCTTTATAGGTAGTTATTATTTCTTCTAATTCTTGTGTATTTAAACAAAGAGGTTTTTCTACAAAAACATTTTTATTTGCTTGTAGTCCTTTCATTACCATCCCTGCATGTAAGTCATGACGGGTTGTAATAATTACAGTATCAACTTCTTTGTCGTTTAAAATTTCTTGGTAATCAGTTGTTGCATTAGTGATACCTCCTTTTTTAGCAAGAATTGCAGAAGATAAACCACCAGCACTTGCAATATACTTTAAGTGTGCATTTACTTCTTTTAAACGTGGAATAATCATAGAAGAGGTATAATTACCTGCACCTACAATACCATACACTCCTTTTGCATTGTTAAAATTATTTGGAGTAATAGTAACCACATTAGTGCGTTGGCTATTTTCTGGAAATTCTAGAATTGAAGCAATGGAGCCTGCTTTTTTCATATCTCCATAGATCTCTTCGTAATTGTTTAAAGAAACTCTTTCTGTAATAAGTGGGGTAACTTGTAATTGTTTACTAGAGATAGCCTGTAAAATTGCTTCAAAATTTCTTTTTTCAGTCCATCTTACATAGCCAATTGGGTAATCATTTCCTTTTTGTTCGTAGTCTTCATCATAACGCCCAGCACCATACGAACAAGATACCTGGAAAGTTAATTCTTTTTCATAAAAATCGGCTCTACTTATATCTAGACCAATAACACCCACTAAAATTATTCTACCTCTCTTACGAGACATATTGGCAGATTGAGAAATGATCTCGTTTCCTTTAGCGGAAGCCGTAATAATAACACCATCAGCACCAATATTATTGGTTTGTTCTAAAACGTACTTAACTTGGTCTGTTCCTTCAGCAGGGTTGATCGCATTAATACCTTTTGATTTTGCCATTTCTACTTTTTGAGGATCAAAATCAAAACCGATTACAATACAACCATTTGCTCTTAATAACTCCGCAGTAACAAGACCAATTAGACCTAGACCAACTACAACTATCGTTTCCCCAAAAGTTGGATTTAATAAACGAATACCTTGAAGTCCAATTGAACCTATCACAGTAAAGGCAGCTTCTTCATCGGTAACATTATCCGGAATACTTGCTACTAAGTTCTCGGGTACGTTAACAAACTCTGCATGGTTACCGTTGGATGCAACACGGTCACCCACTTTAAAGGTACTCACTCCTTTTCCTACGGCAACTACTTTGCCTACATTACAATACCCTAATGGTAAGGGTTGGTTTAATTTATTAAAAACGGCTTCGACAGTTGGCATAACACCATCTGTTTTCATTTTATCTAAAACCATTTTTACTTTATCTGGTTGCTGACGTGCTTTTTCTATATAACTAGCTTTACCAAATTCAACAAGCATTCTTTCAGTACCTAACGAAACTAATGTACGAGTTGTTTGTATTAATACACAGCCACTTTTAACTTGTGGTGCAGGAACTTCTTCTAATATTGTTTGTCCGTTTTTAAGATCTTGGATTATTTGTTTCATTTTCTAGTATATTTAATTCGTTTTTTATGTCGAATGTATATGAATTTAAATTTTTGTAAATCATTTCAGTTAAACGAATCATGATTAGAGTAGATAATTCAACCTCTTTCCAATCTCTTTTAGATTCTCTGAAAGGTTGAAGTATAGCATTTTTATGGCCCACATCTTTTCTAAAATATCTTCTAGTTATCACTTTTGAAGATTCCCATATGGTCATCCTCCTAAAATCATCTATTTTAGCAATAATATCACCTTGCTGAAAATTAATTGTTTCATTGATGCCCTCAAAAGGCTCTTCCCTAGAACTTAAAGTGATATTTATTAGATCACCAAGGTCTGAAGTTAAAATTATAGATGAATTATCATCTTTTTCATTTTGATTACTGCTAATTAAATGAAATTGAAATTTATTAGGAAGTTGTCTTTTAACTAGTAAATGAATGCTTAAATCTAACCAGTGTCCTACATTACCACATATTCTTGTTCCCTCGTTTTTATTTCTATACCAATGTTCTTTATCAATTTTGTGGCCGATGATGAAGCAGTTTAAAGTAATTGGTTGATTTCCTGAAATTATTTTTGAATGAATCTCTTTTATTGCAGGAGAATGGGGTCTATTATAACCGCAATAGATATTACTATTTGATTTTAATAAATGTTGTTTAAGTTCTACTAATTGTAAATAAGTAACACTTATTGGTTTTTCAATGTAAATATTTTTATTTCTTTTGAGGCATTGAATTGCATAAGGTGTATGACTATAGTGGTTAGATACTATATATATTAAATTATTTACAGGGTTACTAATTAAATCATTTACATCAATACTCGGTTTGCTTTCATAATAATTTGAGAACGTGGTAGAATTATTATGATCTATATCATAATTTTCATTAATAATGTTACCCTTGTATTTTTTTAGAAAAAATCCAATAGTTGCAAAAGCGAATTGACCTGATCCTATAATCCCTATATTTTTATCTTTTCTTATAAATCTCAATGGTAATTTGATGATATTTTTAAATCTGAGTCTACCTATTGATTTAATATAAGTTCTTTCAAAACCATAAATTCGTGTGAACCTATAAAATTTAATGATGTTGATTATTTTATCTGTCTTTTTCATCATTTATTTCTTTATAAAAAGACTCCCATTTATTTATATTTTTCTGAATTGAAAATTCATTTTCTACAAGATTAATGGAATTGACTCTCATTTCTTGATAGTCTTCCTCTTTCAATTTTAATATACTATCAATAGCTTCAGACAATGCTTTTGGAGAGTTCTTAACATGTAAACCAGCATTATTTTGATTTAATATTTTCCATGGAGTACCTAATGAAGCAATAACTGGAGTTCCCATATTTAAAGATTCGACAACAACATTACCAAAATTTTCTGAATGTGAAGGTAAAATTGTTAGATATGAAGAAGCATAAAGATTTTTTTTTTCGATGCCTTTTACTGGATCTAAAAATTTTACACTATTTGATAAATTTAAATCTATAATTAATGCTTTTAAAGAATGATAATAATCAAAATCCTCAATTGGCCCAGTGATAAGAAGTTTAAAATCTTTTTCTTTAAATATAGTAGTAAGAGATATTGCAGATATTAAATTTTCAATGGCTTTAATAGGATGAATTCTTCCAATGAATAATAAATTATTAGAAACTGGTTGGTTTATCTTATTTTCTAATTCAATATAATTGGGAAGTTGTTTTATAATATTCTTATTAAAATATTTTTTTATATCAAATGTCTCTTGATTAGAAGTTGAATGGAAATAAATACCAGAAGATATAATTTTGATAAAATTTAAATAAAATAATTTATATATGCTTTTGTATTTAATAGCATTTGGAGATAATTCTCCTCTTGGTGAAATAATAATTTTATTTCCATTTATCTTAGCAATAATAATAGAAGGTATTGTTATTGGTAGAAAAAAACTAGATAGGTGTATTATATCTTTTTTTTGTATCTCTGTAAATAGTCTATAAATACTTCTTACTGGAATAAACTTTGATTCATGATTAAAATAAGTTTCAATATCGTCAATATTTACACTTGTATTGAACTTTATATCATATTGTTCAATACCAATATTCCTAGTTATTACTAAACATCTGATATTTTTTTTTATGAGATTTTTAGCTTGCCAGTATATAGTATTACATGGCCCTCCTAATTGTGCTGGATAAAAAGCGAAAATAGGGAAAATTACTTTCATGAAATTCTAATTTTATTATATAGAAGTTTATATTTATTTGCTATCCTATTTAAGGAATATTTGTTTACATTTTCGAATCCATTTTTTTGTAATTTTTGATATAAGTGTTCATCTTTTAATAATTTTTTGATAGCATTAGTTATTTCTAAAACTGAGTAAGGGTTAACTAATATTGAATTATCATTATTAGATATTTGATTCATAGGTGAAAGATTACTGGTTATAACAGGAGTACCAATAGCTTGTGCTTCTATAATTGGCATACCAAAACCTTCATAAAGAGATGGAAAACATAAGATATAACTTTTAGCATATAAATTTAAAACTTCATCATAAGATAAATCAATGTATTGATTAAAATTAATTTTATTTTTAATAGCAATATTTAATTGACTGTCATTTAACTCTCCTATTATATTTACATGTGTATTTAAGTTTTTTATAGATTCAAAAATTCTAATAATATTTTTATTTTTTTTAGTTCCAATGATTAATATACTTCTATCATTTTTGATTAATGTTCTTTTTATCTTACATGTTTCAATATCTATAGGATTATTTATTATTGAAAGTTTATATTTTACCCAAGGTGCGAGACTTAGAATTTCTTCATATGTTTTAACAGATATTGCGGTTATTTCTTTTGCAAAAATAAATGGGATATAATACCAAAATATTTTTTTTATAAAAATATTAATCTTTGAACCTTTAAAAGTAGATTGAATATCGTGTACTGTTAAAATAGTTTTTTTACCAAGAAATGGAACTAAGTAATGAATGTCACCAGTTACATGGTTAACTTCATTATAATATTTCTTTATAAATAGTATGTTTTGTAGTATGTTTCTGATGTTTAACTTGTTATGTGGAACTACTACTTTGTTGACATTGCTTAACTTATTAGACTTAATTAAGTTATTAAATATTTCTTCTATACTGAATTGTGAAGAATTTTTTTTTCTTAATATTATATTTGTCATATTTTATTTATTCTTAAGATTTTCAATATTAACATTAACAAGAAAAGACTTTTTAATAAACCAGTAATAAAAAAGAAAATATCATTTTCTAATTTTAGAAGGAATATCAGGAAGATATTTACAATTAAAAATGAGAATAAATTATGATTTCTATCAAAAAAATATTGAAAATTTTTTATAAATAATCCTAAAAGTGCAAAGGGGAATAATCCACTAAAAAAACCTTCTAAATATGCCCAGCCAAAAGTTCCTATAGATTGAGAATTTATTGAAGTTCTATTTGTTAATAATTGGTAGTATTCATTGCCTATATTTTTTTTAGGTTTATCATTCCAAACTATTCTAGGTATAAACCAATAAATTGGGAGAAATATATATCTGTTTAATTCCTGATATTCATACCATTTATTTTTAACATAAAAAGCAGAATAATAATAAAATGAAATATCACTTCTATCTGAATAATTATTATAACTGTTTGTTAAATTAATTCCATCATTCAAAGTAACAAAGAACGCATTTTGTAAGGCTTCAGTTTTATTATTATAAAAGCCACTATTAATATTACTTCTATAGTTATTACTAATTGGATATAAAATTAAAAAAATTAATATTGGAATAATAATTTTTTTAATGTCGAATTCTTTGAAAAAATAACTAAACAAAAATAATATAACAAATATTTTAATTATATCTTCTTTCATTCCAGAAAGAAAACCTAAAGCAATATTTATGATAATTAGTATTAGAAAGAGTAATTTAATTTTGTTAGGTATATTTTTAAATATATATAAATAAATTAATGGTATAGTAATTAAGTTTTCAAAAATCAAATAAATTGATATAAATAATGATGATTCATTATTTATATCTTTCATGCCATATCCAATATAATTTGATAAAATCAGATAAGTTTTAAGACAGGTAAGAATAGTAGATAATATGATAATTGTTAAGTACTTTGTATTATTTGATGTACTTTGTTTTGTTTTTATGAAGATCGGTGAATATTTGTATGAATATTTAAATACAAGAATTGATAAAATGATAAAGCATAAAGAAAGAGGTATATATTCTGAAGTGATATTTAATCCATATTTAAAGCCTATTTTTTTTATATTATTAAAATTAAAAATTATACCAAAAACAAATGAAATGTATGTCTTTAAGTAAAAGAAATTGATTAATTTAAACTTCTTGTTAATAATATCAATTAATGTATTGTAACAAAGAAGTTTTAATGATAAACTATTAATTAAAATACAAAAAATTAGAGTTGATGTAGCTAAACTTAAATTGTTTAATAATATTATAATATTTGAAAGTAATAATATTAATATGAAAAATAAATTATAGACTTGTCTTTTGTTTATCATATTTAATACCTAAAATAGATTCATAGTTTTAATATTAAATTTCTTATATAGAATATGGGCTCTATGTAAATTTAAATAACACATGGAAATTGTTGTCGAAATACAAGCACCTATTAGCCCGAAGAAATTTATTAAAAATATATTGCCAATTAAATTAATTATTAAATTAATAATAGATGTTCTTAATAAATAATTTTGTTCATTTTTTAGAATTAAAATTAAACTTACAGGACCGGATATCAAATTAATTAGATATCCAAAAGAAAGAATTATAAGAGGATAATAGCCTGACTTGTATTCATCTCCCCAAATTGATAAAATTAAATCTCCAAAAAATAGGGTAATTATATAAAGAATACAGCCAAAAGAAACTAATAATAAACTTGTTTTTTTTGTAATCTTTTCTATTTCTACCTTGTTATTTATATTGTTTTTAAATTGATATGTGAAAGTAGAGTTGATAATATTTAAAGTGACATTGTAAATTAATGTTATTTTAATTATTATACTATAAATTCCAACATCGTAGATGCTTGATAATGCACTTAGTAATATTATATCTAGAGAATTCGAAATAATTATTATTCCATTATTAAGAGTAAACTTGTAAGTTTTTTTGTAGAATTTCAGAATTTCTTTTTTTTTAATATTTAATGATAAGTCATTTTTATTTATCCAATATGAATAACAAAAAGTTAAAATAATTGAGGAAATATAAATGAATAAAATAGATTCAAAAGATATTTCAAAAACTATATAAGTTAAAAATAAAATTACAATTCTAAATAAATTAATTAAAGGATCATTTATGAAAATTGATTTAAATAAATAACCATTTATTTTCATATAATTAGAATTATATTGTATTAGATTATAAGGTAAAATAGTTATTGACAAAAAAGCAATTGAAATAATAAACTTATTTTTTATAAAAAAATAGATTATTAAAAGTGTTACAAAAGAAACCGTACTGTAAATTATTGAATTAAATGATATTATTTTACTATTTTGATTAAAAGTATCCTTGTTATTAGATGAAAGAATTATCTCAGAAGTCCCAATTAATGTTATTAAAGAAATAATATTTAAATAACTCATGGATAAATTAAAAATGCCAACGATTTCTGGGGTGAAAAATCTTGCAATAATTATACTAAATAAAGTAGCTAATGCAATTGACGATATTTTAATTAAAAAGTTATTACTTAACACTAATGATAGTTTCATTTAAAAAGTATATTTAAAATAATCTAAATCTTTTTTATACCATTTTTCAACAATTGCCTTAGATTCTTCATCATAAAATTCACTATAATGTTTTTTTCTATTTGTGGAGTTATTCAGACTAAGATTAATATCTAAATTATATTTATTGTTGATTTTTTTTAAATCGGTTGATAAATTTTCAAAAAAAAGAATTTCATTAATTAAAATTTCACCATTTGGCTTTGAAATCCAATCTACTTGATTTATCCAATTATATCTTTTATCATGATAAAATGGATCACATTCAACAAAAGTTTTATTTAACCATTCTTTAAAAGTTAATTTTTTTTCTTGTAAATTATGTTGATTAGTTTTAACGCGATATAAATAGTCAGATAACATTCTATCGTATGGATTTCTAACTACTGCAAACTTTAATGTATTATCCCAAATATTTTTGTCTACTCTCTTATAAACATGCCATGCAATCATGTGAGCTTGAATAGGTGACTTTAAAGCTTTCTGAATACTAATACCTGCAGTTTTTGGTATGTGAATAAAAATTGCATCAACTTTTTTACTATTGATTTTATATATAAATTCATTTAATTTTTTAATACTATGATATTTTCGATAGTATTTTCTCAATTTTTCTTTCATAAGTTTAAACTATCTATTAGTTGTTTTGATATGTTATTGTAATTATAATTTGAAACTGTTTCTAAAGATTTTTTTCTTTGCTCAATATTTGCTTTTTTGTTGTTTAATAAAAAAGAAATTTTATCTTTTAATTCTTCAGATGTATTGAAGTATGAAAATTCACTATTGTGAAAAAATATATTTTGATCTTCAGTATAATTTGTGATAATACATGCACCAGAAGCGGCTAACTCAAATGTCTTCATAGATGTGAAACAACCATGTTCTGCTCTAATAAAATTGATGACTACTGAAGCTTTATTAGCAAGATCTCTCATGGTATTTCCATCGTACTTAGTTGAGTTAGCTATAGTTTTTAATGAGTTATATTTTGAATGCTTCCAACCATTTCCATAAATTTTTAAATTAAAGAATTTTGAAACTTCATTTAAAATTACTTCAATATGTGGTCCCCAAGATCCAAAATATACAACATCATCTGAAATGTCTTTTTCGTTTATAATTTTTTTATTTAAATGTCTATTGATTGAATAACCAAATGGGATGTGATCGACATTTTTTGCTCCATATTGATAATAAATTGGAATCATATTTTTAGAAAAAACGATCACTTTATCATATAAGCTAAGACTTTTTAAAGTGGAAATCTTTTTATATTTTTCCATGCCAGTTAAATGGTCTGAAGAATATAAATATAATTTTGAATTTGGTATTTTATCTAAATTATTAATTTGTTCTTCATTTAAACCTGCACAGTTGAATAAAATTATATTTTTAAAACAATTACTTTTTTTGATTGAATCAATTATTAAATTATAGTTGGTGTTTGATACTCTATAGCCAAATTTTCTTTTAATTTTACTTATTAAATCATTATTTTTGAAATTTGTAGATAATAAATCTATATTAATATTTTTTTTTAATTCCTCAAAAAAGTAGTAGGCTAAACCACTATCAGTTTTATCATAAGTGATTAAGAAAGTTTTTTTATTCATATGATTTCTTTTATTCCTTTATCAATTTTTACTTTTGGAGACCAACCTAATTGTTTCAAAATATCAATATTAATATTTGGCTCCATAACTTCATTTTTTCTAAATGGAATAGCTCCAAAATCTAGTTTTGAACTCACTTTAATTTGATATTTTGATTCAATTTCATGAGCAATATCTTGAACTACGTTTTTAACAGGAGATAATATTCCTGTACCAAGATCAATACTATTGAATTGATTTAACATGTCTATTTTCTCAAATACAATCATGTAAGCACTAATTATATCAGAGATATGTACAAAATCTCTTTTTTGAAAACCGGATGTAAGAGGTATTCTAGTTACCTCTTTTGATTTCAATTGTTTTACCAACCTATAGATAAACTTGTTGTCATCATCGCCAGGTCCATACATATGTTCAATTTTGAAATTGACTACTTTGATTTTGTCAGAATAAAAGTTTAGCCAATCGGTAAATTGAGCTTTTGATAAACTATAAATGTTTATATCTCTAGGTAGTAAGCTATCAGTATTAATAAAAAGTTTAACATTATTATTGACTGCAGCGTCTAAAAGTTGTGTTCCAAATATGGTATTTACTTTAATAATATCATTCATACTTTCTCCTTTTCTTCCATAAGAACAGGCCGTATGAATAATGAAATCAATACTATTCAGTGAAAACACTTCCTCAATTGAAATTAAATTAATGTCATAAGAAATTACTTTTGGATGATCGATTAAATTTTCAATTCGATTTATTTTAGAAGTTGAACGTTTTAAAATTATAATTTGATCTACTTCTAAAATAAAAGCTTTAAGAAGATTACTACCTAAAAAACCAGTAGCCCCAGTCAATAATAATGTTTTCATTTCTTAGAAATTAAGACCAAAAAACTCTTCCAATTTTTCAGCTACAAATTCAAAATGTTCTGCGCCCAATGCAGGAAAAAGACCAATCCAAAAAGTATTATTCATTGTTTCATCTGTATTTTTTAACTCCCCTACTACTCGATAGTCAATATCTTTAAAATAAGGTTGTTTCGTTAAATTACCAGCAAAAAGTAACCTTGAGCCTATTTTATGACTATCCAAGAAACGTAATAAATCAACACGATTTACACCAGATGATTCTTTTAATGTTATGGCAAAACCAAACCAAGAAGGGTTACTATTTTCAGTTGCTTCAGTAAGTTGAAGAAAGTCTCCTAATTTAGAAAGCCTATTTTTTAGATAATTGAAATTCTCTCTTCTTTTTTGAATGAAATCTTCCACTCTGTCTAATTGAGCTAAACCACATGCCGCTTGCATATCAGTGATTTTCAAGTTGTAACCTGTATGAGAGTAGACATACTTATGGTCGTAACCAAAAGGCAACTCTCCATGCTGTTGTTCAAAACGGCAACCGCATGTATTATCACACCCAGGAGCACAATAACAATCTCTGCCCCAATCTCTGAAAGATTCGGCAATTAATTTTAACTCAGGATTATTCGTAAATACAGCACCACCTTCACCCATTGTAATGTGATGAGCTGGGTAGAAACTTAATGTTGCAATATCACCAAAAGTACCCACAAGGTGATCGTTGTACGTAGCACCTAATGCATCACAACAATCTTCTACTAACCAAAGGTTGTATTTATCACATAATGCACGGATTTTACTCAAGTTAAAGGGATTGCCTAAAGTGTGCGCTAACATAATAGCTTTTGTTTTAGGTGTGATGGCTGCTTCGATCAGGTCCGCATCAATATTATGCGTTTTAATATCCACATCAACAAAAACAGGAATTGCTCCAAATTGCACAATTGGATTTACAGTTGTTGGAAAACCTGCTGCTACACCAATTACTTCATCTCCTTTGTTGATCGCTCGATTACCAAGTTTAGGAGAGGTTAGAGCACTAAAGGCAACTAAATTAGCTGATGAACCAGAATTGACAGATAAGCAATATTTAACACCTAAAAAATCTGCTAGCTTTTTCTCAAAAAGTTGATTAAAACGACCTGTAGTTAACCACCCATCTAAAGAAGCATCGACCATATTTTGAAGTTCTTCTTTACCAACTACCTTACCAGCAGGAGGAATAGCTGTACTTCCACCTTCAAAAGCTACAGGTGTATATTTTTCTTGAGCATATTGCTCTACCAAACCCTTAATTTGTTTGCGTAATTCTTGTGCTTTAGTTGATTCCATTATATTGAATTCTGATATTTTTCTATTTCTTGAATACATTGATCTTGCATATTCGCATTACTTCTAAAAGCCTGTTGCCAATTGATGATCAATGATAATGTATTTTCCAACCTCCATTTAGGTTCCCATTTTAAGCTATTCTTGGCTTTAGAACAATCTAATTTTAAGAAACCGGCTTCATGAGGATGACTATTTTTGTCTAATTCCCATAAAGCTCCATCTCCCCATAAGTTGACCATTTTGTTGAGAATCCATTCTACGGATTTACAATCTTCATCTATAGGTCCAAAGTTCCATCCTTCTGCAAGAGTAGTATCCACAAAAAGTTGTTCAGCAAGTACAAGATAACCTGAAAGAGGTTCTAAGACATGTTGCCAAGGCCTTGTAGATAAAGGATTTCTTACAATTACGGGTTTCTTGTTTTCAAAAGCAGTAAGAATGTCTGGTATTAATCGATCATCAGCCCAGTCTCCACCACCAATTACATTTCCTGCTCTTGCTGAAGCAAGATTAGCGGTGTCTTCTCCATTATAAAAGGATCTTTTAAAAGAAGAAGTCACTAATTCAGCACAACCTTTACTACCGGAGTAAGGGTCGTGACCACCCATAGGTTCATTTTCTCTATAACCCCAAGTCCACTCTTTGTTTTCATAGCATTTGTCAGTAGTAACAGAAACTATTGCTTTAAGATTTAAACAATATCTAGCAGCTTCTAAAACATTTACTGTTCCCATCACATTGGAAGAGTAGGTGTCTACAGGATCTTTATAAGATAATCTCACTAAAGGTTGAGCGGCCATATGAATCAAAATATCTGGATTGAAACTTACCATACTCTGTTTGAGTTGTGATAGATTTCTTATATCTCCAATTTCAGATTGCATATTATCAGCAACGTTTGCAACAGAGAAAAGTGCAGGGTTTGTATTCTCTTCAAGAGCATATCCTTTTAGAATAGCTCCCATAGATTGTAACCATAATGACAACCAACTACCTTTAAATCCTGTATGACCTGTTAGAAAGACTTTTTTTCCTTTCCAAAATTCAGGATTTACTTGTCCTTTGATTATACCCATAATTTCCAAGGTGCTTTTTTAGTTTCCCACAATTCTTCCAAATGCATTTTATCTCTTAAAGTATCCATAGGTTGCCAAAAACCTTCATGTTTAAAGGCCATTAATTGTCCGTCAGCCGCCAAACCTTTTAAGGGTTCTTGTTCCCATACAGTACCATCTCCTTCAATGCGTTTTAAGACATTAGGTGATAAGACAAAGAACCCACCATTTATCAGAGCTCCATCTCCTCTAGGTTTTTCTTGAAATTGTTTTACTTCTCCTTCTTGTATATCTAAAGCTCCAAAACGACCAGGAGGAAAAGTAGCGGTAAGTGTCGCCTCTTTTCCATGTGATTGATGAAAATCAATCAATGCTTTGATATTAATATCACCTACACCATCACCGTATGTAAAACAGAAAGTATCTTCATCTTTTAAGTATTTCCCAACACGCCCTAATCTTCCTCCGGTCATTGATGAATCACCAGTATCCACTAAAGTAATAGTCCAAGGTTCTGCTCTTTTCTCATGTATTTCAATTTTATTATCAATCATATTGAAAGTAATGTCTGACATGTGATTGAAATAATTGGCAAAGTACTCTTTGATGACATATCCTTTGTAACCACAACAGATTATAAAGTCATTAATGCCATAATGCGAATAAATCTTCATAATATGCCATAGAATGGGTTTTCCACCTATTTCAACCATAGGTTTAGGCTTTGTCACAGTCTCTTCACTTAATCGAGTACCAAGACCACCTGCTAGAATAACAGCTTTCATGTTTTATTTATGATTATTAGTTAGTACAGATAAAGGCATCTGCATAGAAATTTGATTCTTCTAATCCATTTTCAAGTAAAAGTACTTTGGCATCTTGAATCATCTGATCAGATCCACACGCAAATACCTGAGCTTCTTTCAAATTGGATATATCTTGTAGTAAACTATTTTGTACGTAACCTTTTTCTCCAGGCCAATTACCTTGAGGTTTAGATAAAACAGGTGTAAAAGTAATATCAATAGTATTAAAGCTATTTGACCAAAAGAGGTCTTCTTCATGTCTTGCACCGAAGTACACATTGACACTTTTATTTTGAATTAGTTCGGGATTTTTATCAAAATATTGAAGAATAGCATTAATAGGAGCAATACCAGTTCCAGTTCCTAAAAAGATTAGTTCTTTAATAATTTCTTTTGGTCGATAGAAAAATGAACCTAAAGGTCCTTCCATTCTTAATAAATCATTTGGTTTCGCCTCATTAAACCAATACTGACTCATTTCACCACCTTTATAGTTCTTGATGTAAAAAACTAAAGATTTGTCATTAAGAATTTCAGCAATAGAATAACTTCTTTTTGTAGTCCCTTTTATCAAATTAATATATTGTCCTGCATTAAATTGAAAATTGGCAGTAGGGGGGAGTCTGAGGATAACTTTTATAACATCCTTAGTAAGCTGTTCAATTTTGTTTATTTTAGTAGGAACTACTTTTGATTCATAAAGTTCAATATCTCCTAAATCTTCTATATCTAAAGAGATATCAGATAATGCTTTTGTATTACAAGATAAAATATATCCTTCTTTTCTTTCTGAATCAGTTAATATCAAATCATCTTCAATTTGTATTGTTTGACCATCTAGTACTTTTACTTTACAAGCACTACATCGAGCTTTTAGGCAACTGTGTTCAAGGTAGATATTATTCTTTTTTGCTGCATCGAAAATGGTTTCATTTTTATCACAGATAAAAGATTTATTATTTTTTAATGTAATAATATACATAAATTATAATCTATCAGAAATAAGTTCTTTTGGTAATACACTTTTCACATCATAAATAATTGTAGATGACGATTTAAGAGCATCCCAATCTAAATTTTTAAATTCGGCATGTGAAACGGTTAAAACTATAGCACTATATTCAGAAGAGATTATCTCTATTAAATCAATACCATATTCAGCTTTTACCTCTTCTTTAGAAGCATAAGGATCATAAACATCTAAATCAACACCAAATTCTTGAAATTCTCGGATAACATCAATAACTCTAGAATTTCTAATATCAGGACAATCTTCTTTAAATGTGATACCTAATACCAATACTTTACTATTCTTAATAGCATGTCCCTCTTTAAGCATCAATTTAATTACTTGATTTGCTACATGAGGTCCCATACTGTCATTAATACGTCTACCTGCTAAGATTACTTCCGGATGATATCCTAATGCTTCAGATTTATACGTAAGGTAATAAGGATCAACACCGATACAGTGTCCACCAACTAAACCGGGACGAAAAGGGAGGAAATTCCACTTTGTACCTGCGGCTTCTAATACCTCTAAAGTATCAATACCTACCTTGTCAAATATCTTTGATAACTCGTTTACAAAAGCAATATTTAAATCACGTTGAGAGTTTTCAATCACTTTCGCTGCTTCTGCCACTTTTAAGCAAGAGGCTTTGTGTGTTCCTACCGTCACAATAGAAGCGTATAGACTGTCTACTACATCAGCAATTTCTGGAGTAGAACCAGAAGTTACTTTCATGATGTTATGTACTCTATGTACATGGTCACCTGGGTTAATTCTTTCTGGAGAATAACCTGCAAAGAAACCTGTATTGAACTTTAAATTTGATGTCTTTTCTACCACTGGAATACATTCTTCTTCCGTACACCCAGGGTATACTGTAGATTCGTAAATAACAATGTTCCCTTTAGAAATTACTTTCCCAACCGTCTCACTTGCTCTTTTAAGTGGCGTAAGGTCTGGTGTTTTGTATTGGTCTATTGGTGTAGGGACAGTAACAATGTATATATCACAGTCTTTTATGTCATCTAGGTTATAAGAATAAGATAAGCCTTTAGCTTCTTTCATCTCCTCAGTGGTAACCTCTAATGTTGTATCAATATTTTTTTGTAGTTCTTGGATTCTTGGTTGGTTAATATCAAAGCCAACAACTTCATAACCATTTTTACCGAATTCTACTGCTAGAGGTAGGCCTACATAACCTAAACCGATGATACCTAATTTTTTAGTCTTAATATTCATCTCCATTTACTTCTTAATCCCACAGAAATCCAAAACAGTTGCATTCGTATTCACAACTAAATCCTTAAACTCATCATGAGCAACTAAATAAGCAATAATATCCGCTTTTTCTGCAGCAACTTTATAATCTGTTAATTTATAAACTGGATGTTCCACAACGTTAGGCTCTACTATATAATGCACCTCTTGGTTAGCATCTTGTAACACCTTCTGAGCAATGTATTTAGCTGGAGCCTCTCTTAAATCATCAATATTTGGTTTAAACGCTAAGCCCATTAAAGCAACAGATGGTTTGCGACCGTGCTTTAATTCAAATTCTAGTTTTGCTGTTTTGATTTTCTCCGCACACCAGAAAGCTTTATAGTTATTGATCTCACGAGCTTTACCAATTATCTGAGATTCCATAGGGTAATCTGCTACAATAAAGTATGGGTCTACTGCAATACAGTGTCCGCCCACACCACAACCTGGCTGTAAAATATTTACACGAGGGTGTTTGTTGGCCAATTCAATCAATTCCCAAACATTGATATCTGCTTTATCACAGATTAAAGATAACTCGTTAGCAAAAGCAATTTGTACATCTCTAGATGAGTTTTCTACCAATTTACACATTTCTGCTGTACGTGCATTGGTAGGGTGTAATTGTCCTTTTACAAAATTGGCATAAAAGTCAATTGCTTTTTGAGTAGAACTTTGGTCAATACCACCAATTACTCTATCGTTATGCACTAACTCATACATTACATTACCTGGTAATACACGTTCAGGACAATACGCAATATGTAATTTGTCTTTTAGTTCAGCCCTTTCAGAATAGATAAGATTGGCCATTTTTTCTGTAGTACCTACAGGAGAAGTGGATTCAATAATATATAAATCACCTTCTTTTAATAAAGGCAATACTGCTTTCGTTGCGGCCTCTACAAATGAAATATCAGGCTCGTTTTTATCTTTAAATGGAGTAGGAACTACAATAAGGTAAACATCTCCTTCTATTGGTGTAGTGCCTGCTTTTAAATACCCTTCTTTTACTGCATTGGCAACAGCGGTATCTAATTCTGGTTCTACAATATGTATTTTTCCTGCGTTAATGGTGTCTACTACCTTTTGATTGATGTCTACGCCATGTACAGCTACTTTATTTTGTGTTATTAATGCTGCGGTGGGGAGGCCGATATATCCTAGGCCGACTACTGTTACTTTCATTGTTATTTAGTTTTTTAAGTATTTTTCTTCGTAGATAGTATGAACTAATTTTGTTCCATTATCATAAGTCCTGGGCTTATGATAATGATTAGAATATCTTAATGTGGGACTACCTCTAGTTCTCTCATGAAGTTTACAACTCTCTGACTTGCTTTACCATCTCCGTAAGGATTGTGTAATTGGCTCATCTGTTTGTAGCGTTCTTCATTTATTAGGAGGTCCAGTCCTTCTGAAGTGATTTTTTCTGTGTTTGTGCCTACAAGAATTACTGTTCCTGCATCTACTGCTTCAGGTCTTTCTGTAGTGTCTCGCATCACTAATACAGGTTTACCTAGAGAAGGAGCTTCTTCTTGAACGCCACCACTATCGGTTACAATTAGTTTTGCTTTGTCCATTAACCATACAAATGAAGGGTACGATAGTGGATCTATTAAATGTACATTGTCTACGTCAGATAGTATTTCGTAGACTGGTTTTTGTACATTCGGATTTAAGTGAACAGGGTAGATGATTTGTGCATCCGACTGTTCTGCTATATTTTTTAATGCTTGGCAAATATTTAAGAAACCTTGTCCGTGATTTTCTCTACGGTGTCCTGTAACAAGCACAAGATCTTTAGAAGTATCTACTAAGTTTTTTAATTTTTCAATTTCAGGGTGGTTTTCTAATTGATTCACTTTCTCTACACTAAAGTAAAGTGCATCAATTACGGTATTACCAGTTACCAATATATTTTCTGCAGGTGTCTTTTCTGATAATAAATTCTCCTCTGATGTTTTAGTAGGGGCGAAATTATAATCAGCAATACGTCCAGTAATTTGTCTATTGATTTCTTCAGGGAAAGGTGAAAGCTTATTGTACGTTCTTAACCCTGCTTCAATGTGACTTACTTTTGCACCACCATAAAAAGCAGCTAAACTTGTCGCCATGGTTGTCGTTGTATCTCCATGTACAAAAACATGATCAGGCTGAAATTCATCTAAGATGGGTTTCATACCCGTAATAATGTCGGCAGTTAGTGTAAATAGATTCTGATTGGGTTTCATTAAATCCAAATCGTAATCTGGAGTAATTTCGTAGAATTCTAATACTTGATCAAGCATTTCTCGGTGTTGTGCGGTTACACAAACCTTTGTATCAAAATTTCCTTGATCTTTTTGAAATTCTTTGACTAGAGGTGCCATTTTTATAGCTTCTGGTCGGGTTCCGAAAACGAGTAATATTTTTTGCATGGTAGTTTTCTTCATTTTTTCCATTGCTGCAAAAACGAAGTAAAAAAAGCTAAGCTTGGAATTCAAAAGCTAAATTTATTTTTAGTAAAGCGGAACAATTCAAACTCGGCTAAGGCCTCAAACAGTGAATTGTACTATTCGCTTTCTTTTTAATAAATTTTAAACGCTTTTGCCTTCAAGGCTGTTTGTTATAAATTGTGACCTTTGTTTTTTTTCTACGAGCTTCATTCTCTCCTTATCATCAGCCTATATCTTAAGTCTTGGGTTGATGATAAGGAGGATTAGAGCGTATCTATATCTTCATGTTGACATACCAACTTAATTCCCAATTCAGGTAATATAAGTGTGATATCTTTTTTATTTATCTTTAAAACATTGGCTTCAGTACCATCAAAGTTTCCTTTTTTAATGAGTACACGATCGCCAGAAGTGAGATCTGCCATATTTACTGTACTTGTATCAGAAAGCTCACCCATAAAACGTTGAAACGCTTCTATGTGCTCATCTCTAAGAACAGCCGGTTTCCCTTGCCAGAAAACAAAGTTTAAGGCAGCAGGATCTTTCAAGGCCTCCCAACGGAGATTTTCTTGAATTCTAATAAATACATAAGAGGGAATTGCGGGGAGCGTAACCTTTTTTTTACGGTCGCTCCATTGGCGAAGAGTGGTGTAAGTAGGGCAGTAGACTTCATAACCTCTATCTGCGAGGCGCTCTGCTACTTTTTTTTCTGCACGAGGTTTCGTGTAGATCGCCATCCATTGTATTGATTGTGTGTTAGTTTGCATTTGTATCTTCCCAAATTTTTAATGAGGGGACAGGCAAAGAATGTTCGTTAAATAGAGGAATACTTTCTATGGTATAGCGTATCGAACGCTTGATTGTATTCTCTACTTTATGGATGGTCGATTGCAGATACTCTTCATTTACTTCGCCTACAATCAATAACTCAATGGTTTTGTTATTGATGCCATTGGCTAGATCGCCTACTAAAAATACCTTTTGTACTTCACCAAGGTTGTTTAATACCTTTTCAATGATAGCATCAATACCTACATATTTTAATACAATGGTTTGTATGTCTGTATATAAAGGGTGCTTGGTGTTGGCCTTGAAAAGCTTTTTATTTCCTTCTACAAAAGACATCAGCATGTCTGCTTTTTCCAAACGGTTCAGCTCCACACGTACAGAATTGGTAGATTCTGAAAATTCAGTGGCTAACCCTCTAAGGTAAGATGTGTTTGTAGGATTGATAAAGAACTTTAGGAGTAATTTAAGGCGGGTTTTTGAAGTTATTAGTGCGTCTAGCAAGTGATTAAGAGTAGTTTGTTCCTTTGTTTTATTTATTATTTAGTTTGTACCGGGCATGGCTTCGCCACGTCAGTCACACAGTTTTTTCTTTTTGTATGACCTCTATTTCGTAACGAGCGTAAATTTGTGTGGTTTTTTTTTGTTTTCCAAGGGTGTGAGTATTTTTTTTACTCGTAATTTTTGTTAGGGGTGTTTTAATGGGTTGCTTGCTTGTCAATCGTGGTTGATCTTCATTTTTTCCATTGCTGAAAAAACGAAGCAAAAAAAGCTAGTCTGTGAATTCAAAAGCTAAATTTATTTCGTTTCATCGGAGTAATTCAAACTCGGCTAAAGCCTCAAACAATGAATTCCTCTAATCGATTTCACTTCATAAATTCTTGACGCTTTTGTCTTCAAGGACGTTTTGAGATGCTCGTTACGTTGCTTTTCAATGTAATGTTGTAAATGATGGGACTTCTGAAACATGCTAGATCTACTTATAAAATCTTCATAATCTTTTAATCCTTTAAATCTTGGTCCTTGTTGTTAATGGGTTGCTTGTTTTTCAATCGTGTTTCTTCATTTTTTCCATTGCTGAAAAAACGAAGCAAAAAAAGCTAGTCTGTGAATTCAAAAGCTAAATTTATTTTGTTCTATCGGAGGAATTCAAACTCGGCTAAAGCCTCAGACAGTGAATTACTCTTGTCGATTTCACTTTATAAATTCTTAACGCTTTTTTCTTCAAGGACGTTTTGAGATGCGCATTGTTTTGTTTTTCAATTGGGGTGGTGTAGTAGGTGTTTAATCATATACTAATTTGGAAATCGATAGTAAATCTTCATAATCTTTTAATCCTTTAAATCTTGGTCCTTGTTGTTAATGGGTTGCTTGTTTTTCAATCGTGTTTCTTCATTTTTTCCATTGCTGTAAAAACGAAGCAAAAAAAGCTAGTCTGTGAATTCAAAAGCTAAATTTATTTCGTTCCATCGGAGCAATTCAAACTCGGCTAAAGCCTCAAACAGTGAATTACTCTGATCGATTTCACTTCATAAATTTTTGACGCTTTTTTCTTCAAGGACGTTTGTTGTTGCTCGGTGTTTTGTTTTTCAATTGGGGTGATGTAGTTTTCGATTAATATATACTATTATGGGAATCGATGCTGTATCATCAGCCTATGGTTTCAACCGTGGGTTTTAGAAGGGTTATATATTGAGGGCGAAATTTCTTATCTTTGCATTATGAATATAATTAACGAAATTCATAGTATTCGAATACAAAACTTGTGTGAGAAATATAATGTTGAAAAATTATTTCTCTTTGGATCTGCAGTAACAGGTTCTCTAAAAAAGGATAGTGATATTGATTTTTTGGTGAGGTTTAAGAGGGGTGAGCTATCTAGTTATTTTGAAAATTATATGGCTTTAAAAGAAAATTTGAAATTACTTTTTAATAGACGAATTGATCTCGTTGAAGAGCAATCTCTTCGTAATCCAATTTTCATAAACTCTATTAATAAACAAAAAGAGCTTATTTATGGATAACAAAACATTAAAATGGTTGTTTGATATAAAGATTGCAATAGAAGAAATTGAAACTTATTTTTCAGACATACCTAAAGATTTTTTTGTTTATCGTGAAAACATAATGTTAAAAAGAGCAATTGAACGAGATTTGGAAATTATTGGTGAAGCAATGAATCGGATTATAAAATCAACTCCTTTAATTCAAGATCAAATAACAAGTGCTAAATCAGTAATAGGCTTGAGAAATCAAGTTATTCATGCTTATGATAATATTTCAGATGAAATGATTTGGTCTGTTTTAATAAAGCATCTGCCTATTCTTAAGAAAGAAATCGAAGTTCTTATTAATGATTTTAATATTTCAAAGAAATAAGTACACTTTTAACAAGTGTTATGCCCTTAGTCTTTGTATCAGTTTTCTTGGCGATGATGCTTTATCATCAGCCCATGGTTTCAACCGTTGGGTTCTTCATTTTTTCCATTGCAGCAAAAACGAATCAAAAAAAGCTAGTCTGTGAATTCAAAAGCTAAAATTTATTTCGTGTAATCGGAGCAATTCGAACTCGGCTAAAGCCTCAGACAGTGAATTACTCTTGTCGATTTTACTTTCATAAATTCTTGACGCTTTTGTCTTCAAGGACGTTTGTTGTTGCTCGATGTCTTGTTTTTCAATTGGGGTGATGTAGTAGGTGTTTAATCATATACTATTTTGGAAATCGATGCTGTATCATCAGCCCATGACTTCAGTCGTGGCTTCTAGAAGGTAGCAATTTTTATCCTATTTCATTTGGAAATCGATAGTGAAATCTTCTTAATCCTTTAAATCTTGATCCATCCTTGTTGGATGTTTAATTACAATTGTAACTTTTTCACATCTTCAAGAGTTAACCCAGAATATTTAGAGACTATCTCAATTGATAATCCATCAGAGAGCATTTTTTTTGCAGCTTTAATGGCATTGTTGTACTCGCCTATTTCAATTCCTTCTTCTTTTCCAATCTCTCTACCTTTTTCTCTTCCAATCTTAATACCAATCTCAATTCCTTCACCTTTTGCAGTATCTAGAGAATTTTTTAGGTCTCTGTAATATTTTAAACTGTCTTCGTAGGAGAGGAGCTCTTGTTTTGTCATTTTTGAAATTTCGGCCGTTTGAAAGAATTGTTCAAATATTTTTTCTTGTAGTTCTACTGGGATTCGATCTAGTTTATTAAGGTTTCTAATAACGTAAAGCCATTTTTCATATCTGTTTTTAAGTTCAGTAATGTCTTTATTAAATTTAGGCATTTCTAAGTATATAAATGTGAGCTTATCATAGAATACTTTATTTGTATCTATATCTGTGAGCTTTACATCGTATCTGTATTTTTCTTTGTTCTCTTTATCTTCATCAAATACAAAATCTAATATGCCAATGGTGTAAACAGCTTTTAATTCATAATTCCAGTTAGATCTTTTAGCTTGTTCTACAATAGGGAAGGTTGAATAATAGAGTGTTCTATCTTTAAAGAAATTTTGTTTCGTTTTTTGCAATTCAACAATAAACTTTTCTCCTTTATCATTTTCACAATAAAGATCAAATATTGCTTTTCGATCTACATCGCTAGATCCTAAATGTTCATTTTTTAAGTAGGTGAGTGTTTTAATTTCTCCTTCTTGTTCTTTTAGAAGTTCATTTAAGAAATCGATAAGTATATTTTTATTAGGTTCATGTCCAAAAAGTCGTTTGAAGCCGTAATCTGTAAAGGGGTTAATATATTTGTCTTGCATGATTGTATCTATTTATAGTGTTACATTTTACTTTGTAATTATCCTGAATTTATCATTTTGCAAGATACAAAAATCTGTTCTTCATTTTTTCCATTGCTGCAAAAACGAAGCAAAAAAAGCTAGTCTGTGAATTCAAAAGCTAAATTTATTTCGTTCTATCGGAGTAATTCAAACTCGGCTAAAGCCTCAGACAGTGAATTACTCTAGTCGATTTCACTTCATAAATTCTTTACGCTTTTGTCTTCAAGGACGTTTGGTGTTGGTCGGTGTTTTGTTTTTAAATGGGGTTATTTCGTAGATATTTGTTCGCATATTTTCTGGGAATTGATGTTTCATTATCAAACCATAACTTTAGTTGTTGATATCGTCCTGCTTTAATAGGTGTATACAAATTTGGTAATTTAATACTCAATAATGTATATTTGTTTTATGAGGATCATAAGTGAAAAAAAGATTAAAAGTTTTAAACATTTTGATCAAAATCATATTGTCTTTAAAGGATTTATAAAAGACCTCAGGAAGGTTGAACCCAATAATTTTGGAGAATTAAAGCAAGTTTTTAGCGATGTTGATAATGTAGGTAATAGTAGGTATGTATTTAATGTGAAATCATTTCGAATTATTGGTATTGTTCGTTTTAATATTCAAACTGTATTTATTCGATTTATTGGTACGCACGCAGAATATGATACAATAAGAAATATCAAAGAATTATGATTATAGAAACAGAAAAGCAGTATTCCGTAGCTTTAGAAAAGATGGAAGAATTATTATTAGTGACGAATGATTCAATGAAGAGTGATCATCCTGATGTATTGTTATTGAACATGATTGCGGATCAAATAGATTTGTATGAGAAAGAAAACAATCATAAGGTAGCAGAACCTTCTTTAATTGAATATATCGAATATAAATTAGCTGCATTAAATATTAATAGAAAAGAGGCTAGTAATTTATTGGGAGTTAGTGCTTCTAGGTTTAGTGATTTTATGAATGGTAAAAAGAAGTTAACGATTACTTTTGCTAAGTCATTACATAGTAAGTTAGGGATAAGTTATGAAATTATTATGCAGTAGTTTTTTTTAACTCGCTGTACTTAGACAGAAGGTTGCTTTTCAATTGTGTTTCTTCTTCATTTTTTCCATTGCTGAAAAAACGAAGCAAAAAAATCTAGTCTGTGAAGAAAAAAGCTAAATTGATCTTCAGTTGCCTAAATGATTCTAAACTCGCTTCTCTCAGACAGAGAATCATTTTTAACGGCGCCTTTTGATAAATTCTTTACGCTTTTTTCTTCAAGGACGTTATGAGATGTGCATTGTGTTGCTTTTCAATGTAATGTTGTAGATGATGGTATTTCTAAAACATGCTAGACCTACTTATAAAACCTTCATAATCTTTTAATCCTATAAATTCTTGTCTACGTTTTGGTTAGAACAGTGCTGTTAAGTTCATGCTTCCAATATGTATTACATCAGTATCTTCTGATTTTCTGCCATCGTATTGCATTCTGAGTTGTAAACCAGAGAAGAGGCTTTGTGTCCAAGATACGTTCCATTTAAAGTTGGTGCCAACGGAGAGTGCGTCGAGCATTTCGTAGGCTAGGGCTGTATTTTCTTCGCCGGTGTAGGATTGGAAGATGGCACTGGCTTTTGTACTGATAGTGAAGGCGGAAGCTTTGCTCCATTTGGCTTCTAGTGATGTTTCTTGGGTGTCTGTGAATTGAGAAAGGTTATTTTCATTTGTAATACCTTCTTTTCTTTTTAGTTTGTAACCAAGTGTGAAACGCATGTATATAGAGGGTTGAAGTGCTACTGATGGATGGAGGCTATATTCGTCAATGGTGTAATTTCTATCTGGTAGATATTCTGAAGCACTATTAATATCTCGTTGGGTTCCTTCTAGTTTGCAGGTGATTTTTCTACCTAAATTTACTCTTCCACCTAATGTGTACTGATGGTCTTGTCTATTTTCTCTGCCTTGGGTTAATAGTTGTTGGTTTTCTAGTATTACCACTCTGAAATCAGCACCATAGATGGGGTTGCTTCTGTTAAAAAACAGGGTGTTTCTTAGTGAATATTTATAGGCTAACATATCATTGGCGGCTGTGCTGTTTGGGAAAGGAGAGTAGCGCCCAAGGATATCTTCTGCTAATGATTTTTTATCGACTAGGAGTGCCGAGGTATTGGAAAATCGTGAGACTAACTTTTTAATGCCGATTTCTTTTTTCCAGTTTCTTGGTGTGGCTAATGTTAAACGTAAGTTTAAGGTAGCGCGGTAGGCAGGGAGGTATTCATCTGTTGGAGTGTAAAAACGAGCATATTGTCGTTCATCTGGGTTTTGGGCCAAGAAAAATTCATTTTGATCTTTAATTCCATCATTATTAAGATCACGCCAAGTATGTGTACCTTTGCCGTCTTCTACACGTACATATACAAATTCTCTAGCGAGTTCTCTACTAGAAGAAACCGTGTAAGTACCGTTAAGACGCCCAATTCCTTGACCAAAATTGAGTCCACCCACTATACGTCCCTGAATGCTTTCTTCATTTAATGGTGTTGAAGAAAAATAATCTGTCCATTTTCTATAAGTTAAGCCAATAGATAATTTCCCTTTTCGTCCTGTTTTACTAACATCTAGTTTATAGGTATCTGCTACCGTCTGTTTTTGTAATTTTCCCTCTTTCGGTGCATTGTCTTCACGATGTGCAAAACTCAATTGATAATTCCACTTTAAGCTATCTCCTTGTTTTAAATAAGCAAAATGTTCTTCGTAATTCATCCAAGATGAAGTGATAGAATCTGTTTGTACATACTTTGTTTGTTGTTTGTCTGTGGTATATCGATAACCTGGTTGAATGAAATCACCTTTCCAAAAAGTATGGGCAATCAGACGTTGCCATTGGGAATGTTGCTGTTCTTGTAATAGATCTGCCGACATCTCAAATCCTTTGATGTCCCAATTTAAGCGACCAATTGCATAATTGAGTTGTGCATTTTGTTGCCTACCGAAAATCACGTCTTCACGGTCACGATGAGCATATGAATAAGAAAAAGAACGCTTGTGTTTATCTACTAAGGTGATACCTCCTTCTGCGAAAAATTCATTTTTATAGGGAATACTATCGTATGTTAACGACCAATTCCTATCAAATTCTATGGAACGAAAACGATCAATTTGTCGAAAGTTTTCATCAATATACATTAGGTTTGCAAAAGTAGAAACATTGATTTTATCTGTAAGTTCTCTGTCTTTAGATGTAATATTTATTGCTATAGCCTGTCCTTGATCATCCCCATCATCCTTGTCAGAAAATAAATTTTGATCTTGGTTAGAAAATGCTCCTTCAACACCAATACTTTCATGCTTTGTAAGGTGAACTTTTCCTCCTAAAGAAATCATCTGCTTTTTATTTGGAGCCACCAAGCGCCTTACAGGTAAATACCGGCCTTGTCGTATTCCTTGTTCTGGAGAAACCCATTGGTAAACGCGCCCAAAAGGAGTGATTTCCTTTAGAATATAATTTCCTCTATTATTACCTACATCAGAAAACCCCGCACTATATAAAGGAGTGTCGTTTTCATTTGCCCTTCTAAGGCAAAGCGTAGGTGTACCGTCAGTTTGTAATGTATCGACCTTAGTATACAAAATTCTATTGGGGTCATACACCTTTACAGAATCAATAGCTGGAGCGATAGCATTTTGTAAGCTATCGCCAATACCTGCTAATATGTTTTTGTCTTCATCAGATAAAGAATAGAATAAGCTACTGTTTTTATCATCTTTCTCTTGATAAAAATTGAAATACCCCTCCCAAGTTTTTCCTTTCATTTGATGACTGGCCTCAAAAATTGTACGGCTGTAGTATTGTGTAGCGTATTCATAATCCACTCGAATACGTGTGTATTGGGTAATGAGAGTGTTTTCATTAAAAGTGATTTCTGATAAATTATAATCAATGGTATAATCATTATCAAAACCTCTTTGTTTTAACACGCCATCAATGTATACTTTTTCAGAGTTGGCAATTACCACAATATTAGACTCACCATTAGGACCTAAAAGGCGGTATGGACCTGTTACCCCATCAATAGGAGTAACATCAGCAGAATAAAATTGTCCTTTAGCAATAGAAATACCAGCTTTAGTGGTAGATTTAATTGCTGCAGAATCATGACCAATAAGCACCTTGACTTGTGCTCCCTGCGCATTTTTATTGTACTTTAAAAATACCCCAGGATCGTTTTTCATCACAATATCCCCAGCAGCCAGCTGAGCATTTTTGTGTTTTAGTTCAATATATACCTTATCAAAATCTTGAATTTGTTGCGTATTTCCCTCCGGTTGAAAAGGAATATCCTGATCCGTTAAAGTAGCAGTGAGTGCCACATCCTCCGTAATATTTCCCTGAAGCTGCAAGTTCATCGCCGAGTTTACAAAAACATCCTGACTATTTCCCATAGAAATACCCCTCGTTAAACTCCCTGTCTTCTGAATATTAGGTGCATAAAATAATTCCTCCCTTTTTTGTTGTTCCTGTACCTCTAATACATATTGATCATTGCTATGGTCTAAACCATAGCCCCCTTGAGCATAAATATCTTGCGAGCGATGATCTAATTTACTATTTAAATGAGGGGGTAGTACTCTATATTGTATCCGAACAGACGAGCTATTGGATTGAATAGTATCTTTGTTCACATCTAAAAACCAAATCTTTCCTTTTAAATCAAGTAGTGGAGTAACAACACGATAAGGTCCTTGAACTTCCACCACCTTAATAGAAGCAGGGTATACTGTTGCGGTATCTATTTGTACCCCATTCATACCTACCCATTTTTCCTTTAAGGTAGAAGATTGCCCAAACAATACATTCGGCAACATCAGGAATAAGAAGATAAGACAATAGTAATACTGCAACATACAGAAGTTTAAAAAGTGAAAGACGTATATGCTTTACATCTGATATCAAAAATAAAGAGGATACTTGTAAAAAAAAATAAGAGAAGGATATCGACATCTCAATTTGCTTACCAATTGAGAACCAAAAAGCATTCGTCCAATTCATATCAATTTTCAACCCAAACATAAATCATCGATTTCCAAAATAGTATATAATAATCGAAAACTACATCACCCCAATTGAAAACAAAACACCGAGTAACCAACAAACGTCCTTGAAGAAAAAAGCGTAAAAAATTTATGAAGTGAAATCGATTATAGGAATTCACTGTCTGAGGCTTTAGCCGAGTTTGAATTACTCCGATTGCACGAAATAAGTTTAGCTTTTAGCTTCACAGACTAGCTTTTTTTGCTTCGTTTTTTCAGTAATGGAAAAAATGAAGAACCACGATTGTAAAACAAGCCAACCAATTAACAACAAGAACCAAGATTTAACGGATTAAAAGATTATGGAAATTTTATAATTAGGTCTAGCATGTTTAAGAAGTGTCATCATCTACAACATTATATTGAAAAGCAACGTAACGCACATCTCAAAACGTCCTTGAAGACAAAAGCGTAAAGAATTTATGAAGTGTAATCGATTAGAGGAATTCACTGTTTGAGGCTTTAGCCGAGTTTGAATTACTCCGATTACACGAAATAAATTTAGCTTTTAGCTTCACAGACTAGCTTTTTTTGCTTCGTTTTTTCAGCAATGGAAAAAATGAAGAACAACAATGTTTTTAATTTACACCCAAGCTTTGTACATTTGAACGAAATACATCTAGTGCATTTTTTAACAAACAAACTATTACATCTTAAACTCTTGAGCTTGAACGATATAATTGTTTTTTATGCAGAATGTATTCATTAAATAATGCCGACAATTTTTTCTAAGCGAAATTAACAAATTAACAAATTGAAAAAATATAAATATTTCTATATACTATTTTTTACCTACTGCCTTTCGAGTTGTGTGTCAAATAAGAAATTGACTTACTTAAAACATGAAGGGGAATTAAAGGAAGAAGTTACGTATGACTCCGTATATAGAGAAGTACCCTCTGTACCAATGGCTTTAAACACATTACGCCCATTTGACCAGATTTTGGTAGAAGTAAAAACTGTTACTCCTCCTGAATACAATCCTTTTGCGTATGTAGAAAGTATAGGAGGTAATAATATAGCGAATATTCAACACCCAGAACAAGGAAGTTTATTAGGCTACACAGTAGATGAAAATGGTATGGTTGACTTGCCTTTAGTAGGGGAAATGGAATTTGGAGGCTTAACCTATACACAGGCTGAGAAGAAGTTAAAAGAAGTACTTAAAGGTATGATGGATCAGCCTGCTGTACGTATTAAATTGTTAAATTTTCGCTTTTCTGTTTTAGGAGAAGTAATGCGACCAGGTATTTATGGTACATACTCAAGAGAGATATCAGTTTTGGAAGCAATAGCTAAAGCTGGAGGAGCAAAAGAATTTGGTAATAGAGCGAAAGTAAAATTATTACGTAAGGTAAACGGACAAATGCAAACGATTTATTTAAACTTAAATGATGAGTTGTTTATAACAAGTCCGTATTACTATTTACAGCAGGAAGATGTATTGGTTATTTTACCAATCAAACGTCGTCCTACATTAGAATATATCCAAAGAAATGTATCAATAGTAGCCTCAATTACTGCTGCAATTGTTTCTATTGTTACCTTAATTACAGTGAATAAATAAAATGGATACTCCATCTAATACTACAAATTTTCAGCAAGATCCTGAAGACAAGGCAATCAAAGATTTTAAGAAGTGGTTTTACCTTTGTCTAGAAAATTGGAAGTGGGTAATACTTTCGGTAAGTATTGGCTTGTCTATTTCTATAGCCGTAAGTTTATGGCAGACCAATCGATGGTCTATTTCTACAGAATTGGTTAAGAAATCGACAGAATCTAAAGGAGGAGCATCTTCTAATTTTATGTCGATGTTACCAATAGATGCTATGGGGGCAGAATTTAGTAAGCTGAACATTGAATATGAAAAGAGATATTTCACCTCAAGAGAGATATTAGTGAGTGTTGTAAAGCAATTGGACTTGAATGTACATTACTATTCGAAGAAATTTGTAAAAAGCAATGAACTTTATAAACAAAGACCTTTTACTCTTATTTACGATGATAAATCTTCATGGGGACCCTTTAATGGTACATTAGATGTAGTTGTAAGTGAAGATCAAAAAACGTTTGAGTTGCAATCTTCAGAGGACTCTATCATGCATTTTTTTGATACGAAACAATTTACTTTTGGGAAAGAGAATGTGATCAATGGTTTTATTTTTACACTCAACAAAGAGAATGTAGATTTAAGTTATTATCCTTCTCCCTCAATAGCATTAAGAACACCCTATGCTGAAGCAAAAGGCCTTCGTAAAAGTCTAAATTTCGGGATATTAGGAGAGAAAAATACAGATTTACCTTTGATACAGGTGAAGACAGAAGGGCATATTCCTGCTAAACAGATTAATATATTATCTACTTTAGTCGCTACGGTACAAGCGGAGGATATTCGAGATAAAAACTTTGCAACAAAACAATCTGCTCAATTTATACAGGATCAGCTTTCTATTATCTCTGATTCTATGCAATTGATTGCCAATCAGGTATATAAGTTGAAGACACAGAATACTGAATTGTCTGGAGGCGCAGAGTTGGTGTTTGAAAAGATTTATAAATTAGATGAGAAGCGTAACGAGTTAGAATTAAGTATACGTTATTGTAATTACCTCTTGGAAGAAATGAAAGGAGGTTTAAAGGATGAAGTATTAATGCCGGAAGCTTACGGTATTTCAGGTACACAGCTTACAGATATGTTAAGTAAGTATTCTGAAATGAAATTAGAAGATGCACTGTCAAATGTCCGATTAAAGAAATCTATTTTATACCAAGAAGAAGCTGTAGAACGTAAAAAAGCAATGAAGTCTTTAAAGACGAAAATTGCAGAGGCTGTATCAAGTACTAGAAAAGCACTTAAAATTCAGTTAGATGAATTGAATAAAGAGCTAAAAAAGTCGATTCGTTCTACAAATACATTATTGTCTGAAGAGAAGACACTGACCGATTACCAACGCTTATTTGAGACACATGAGCAGTTATTTAAATTGTTATTAGAAAAGCAAGCGGAATATAGTATACGTGCAGCAAGTACAATTTCAGATTATACAATGTTGTCAGTTCCTGAACCTAGTGAATTTCCAATTTTCCCGAAAAGAAAATTAAATGTTTTAATTGGGTTAATTTTAGGATTATCCTTTCCTTTAGGAATTTATTATGTTAAGGTGCTGTTTGATACCAAAGTTAGAGAAGAGTCAGATATTGAGGAAATTACCGATAAACCATTTATTGGAAACATCTCTACAATAAAAGAGTTTGATAAACTGATTGACCCAATGACAAGGTCTTTGGCTGCAGAAACATACCGAAACTTTAGAACAAATTTACAATTTTTGATAGGGGACAAAGAGAAGTTTTCTTTATTGTTTACCTCCTCTATAAGTGGAGAAGGAAAAAGTGTGACCTCTGCAAATCTTGCAAACTTCTACACAACATTAGATAAAAAAGTAATATTAATTGGAGCCGATTTAAGAAAGCCAGTATTAAAAGACTTTTTCCCTAAATTAAACGATAATGTAGGCCTATCTAATTATTTAAGTTCGGGTAATAATGTACAAGAATATATTCAGAAGACGGAGAATTCACAATTAGATGTTCTACTTTCTGGGTCTATTCCTCCGAACCCAACAGAATTACTACAAAGCAAAAAGATGAAATTATTGTCTGAAGAATTAAAAGAACTATACGATATTGTGATTTTTGATTCTGCTCCTGTAGGGATTGTTTCAGATTCTAGAAAATTAATGAGTTATACAGATCTCGTTTGTTACGCAATACGTCAGGATTATACTCCTAAGGCTCAATTAGAAAGGTCATTAAGTGGAATTTCTGGAGAAAATATTAAGTTGGCATTGTTTATGACTGATGTTAATATGCGTAAGAAAGGAGGTTATCAGTACTCTTATTATGGAAAAGATTACATTTCATATTTAGAAAAGTAAATAAATATATCACTTTTTAACTTAAATAGATTAAATTTAAGGATTGATCTAACAACAATAAAAAAATAACAACGGCAGGTTGCTGCAATTCGAATATAGTCATGAAGAAAATACTACTATTATTAACTTTCTGTTTATCTGTGCATTTAGGGTTTGCCCAATCACACCGCACATTAAATTTAATTGAAAAAACAAATTATACCTTAATTGGTGGTAATATTGGTGGAGCTTATTACTCTGGAGCATATGCTAATCAAGCATTTACAACTATTGATCTTGGTAGTATACGTCCTTCATTAACTGGTTATATACAAACAAAGTTTGCGAAAAGGTGGCATTTTCGTTTTCAAGGTTCATGGGTACAGATAGGTTCTAAAGATAACTTAAGTACAAGTGAAAACTTTGGAAAAACAGCATTTAGAACCAATATTTTTGATTTTACACCAATGATGATTTTTGATATTGGTGTTAATAAGAAAAATAAATCTAGAGGGGCTTATAAAAATAGAAAGAGTAACCATTGGAATTGGTATTTGATGGCAGGTACTGGTCTGTTTGCAGCAAAGGTAAATAATTATATTGAAGAGCAAGCTAATGGAAATATAGGAAGTTCGCATTATAAAGTGGGGGGGACATTAAATGGTGGATTAGGTGTGCGTTATGCTTTAAAAGAACGTTGGATCTTAAATGCTGAAGCACTGTTTAGAATGTCTACAACTAATGATTTAGATGGAAAAAGTAGTCAATTATTACCAGTAGATTTTTATGTTACTGGTCAAATCGGTGTAGCTTACAGAATTCCTGGTAGACGTTTTATGCGTTAAATTGGAGTTTGAAAGATATATAGAGAAGCATCTAGCAGTATTGTACTGTTAGGTGCTTTTTTTTGCTCTTTTTTGAAATTATGAGTTGTGGATATTTAGTTTTGCAATTTGGAATTGTATATCATTAGCTTATGCCTTAATAGTTGATGGATGTATAATCGTTACTTCCTCTTGAAGTTAGTTGATGTACTATGGCGTTGAAGGTTTACATTCATACAATTTCAGAAAAATATTTACAGTAAATTTTTCTCTGAAGTGTCATTGAAATGTTATATTTATTGCATTTAGAGTCTGCTTGTGCAATTGTTCTTTTAATATCTTTTCGCTTATGTTAATAAGAAGAGATTGGTTGTTTGTTACTTATGTGATCTTGATAAAATACTATTCATAGTGTCTTTTTGGAAAATACTACTATTGAAAAATATTGATTAATATATTGACTTTTAAGTTTTCTTCAATACTTTTGGATTAGCAAAATTTCAACGCAAAATTCTAAAAACTAAAACGATCTAAAAACAAACTAAATTGTATCATGTTATCACAATTAATATTTTTTTTGGAGAATGAAATCTCAGATTTTATTTCATCCAAAAGAGATTCTTCTTTTGAAATTGTATTAGGACCCCCAAAAAATAAAGAAGACTTAAAAGCTATCGGTAATGATGGAAAAACATTACTCTTAATTAATATTGTAAATCTTGTTGAAGAAGTTTTTGGAGGTGTTCAGGCAAATGGAAACTCTACAACTTTAAATGTAAAGATCATGATTTCAGTATATAATGAAGATAATTACTTAGACTCCTTAGGATATCTATCTGATGTTATTTCATTTTTCACTAAGCACTCTACTTTTACTCCTGAAAGTGGTCCTGGTATAGAGGGGTTGATGAGATTGAATTTTAAGGTCTTTAATATACCAGATAATGATTTGTCAACTATGTTTTTAAGTATGGGGGTGGAGAAATTACCTTCTGTTATTTATGAATGTAGGTTAGCAACTATTAATACAACATTAGCTCCTTCATTAAAACCAAATCAACTTTCTGGCTGGTAAACGCTTAATAATTCGATAAAACTAACTTAATAATTATCAATTATTCTCTTTTTCTAACAACTATTTTAAAAGCTGATAAACTAATTACCATGTTTCATTTGCATACTAGCAGCAGCTTATGCTGTCTGTACTATTTTGTTGTTACAATAGGACTAATAAATAATAATTCATCAGCGCATCCTCGTAGTGTTGAATTAAGTAAAGTTGAATCAAAATTATAAAGTATCAATGTCTTTTTGAAGTTTCATATACCATACTTTACGTACTACAGTTTTGACAACTCAAAGCAAACTAACAATAATTAAATTTTCACCTCTCTTTGGTATTAATCTTAATTATTCAGAAAAATCAACTACTGATAACGATTTTATTATTCAACCTTTTAAAGGAACAGAGATAATATTGGATCGGTTAGGTGTTGATTATCAATCTATAAATAACACTTTTAGGAGTAGTTTTTTTACAGATGATATTGAAAGAATTAAATATACAATTCAAGAAATGGATGACTTTTCTCTCTATTTTTCTGTGTCGTATGTGGATATAGCTTCTTATTATTTGGGTGATTTTCCTTTGCCAGCAATGGATGAACGATTTTTTGTGTATGAGGCAGCATATTCTAAAAACAAACAAGACATCTTCTTTCAAAAAGAATTTAAGCTGAGTGCTAAAAAAGATATTTTTGATGAAATAGGTATAGCTTCCTTTCCTAAAAGTATGAAGTCAAAGAACTCCATGTTTGGTATTGTGAAGTTGAGTAAAGAAAGTGTATTGGAATGCATTATTCAATTAGAGAAGAGTGAGAAGCCATGGTTATTAGACTTTAGAGTGAATGAAAGGCAGTTGCACTGTAAATATGTACTGCTTGATAAAGCACCTACTATGTGTCGTATTATTGATGCAGAAGGTAATGTACACTTTCATGCATCATCAACAACAGAAGATGACGGAAGTATTGCATTTCTTTCAAAAGAAAAAATGGTAGCTACTCCACTTTCATTTAAGGGGAAATCGTTCCGACTAGAAGTAAAAGAAAAAAAAGGATGGAAAGCAATAAAAACAGGTTTGCCTTCACCATCAACAAAAAATCTAAGGTTTGAAAAGAATACAAATACACCATATTGGTTAGTATATATTTAGTACGTCTAAGGTCTTATGTTTATTTAAAGCAACTAAAACTCAATTAAAATGATTTGTCTAAATTTTAGCCAATAATTCTAAGTTGTTTTTCAATGAAAGTTATGCATTAGAATTTTGCATAGAAGCATTTTGATCAAAAAACTGTACTCTTTTTATAAGTTAATTATTAATTCATAACGTTAAAACAACAGTGTCTCATGGCAATTAGAATTGCAACGCCAGGTGTTTACATTCAAGAAAAGAATGCATTTGGAAACTCAATTGTAGCGTCGCCAACAGCGATTCCGGCTTTTGTTGGATATACCGAAAAAGCCGAAAAAGAAGGGAAACCTATTATTAATGTCCCCACATTGATTGACTCCTTAGAAACATTTGAAACTTTCTTTGGTAGAGCTTGGGTACCTACATATTCACTTAAAAAATCTGAAGGAGCAGCAAACGATGTTACTCTTGGAGGAAACAAGTACTCTTTAGTAACTGAGGAAAGCCGTTATTATTTGTATGATAGTTTAAGACTATTTTTTGCAAATGGTGGAGGTAGAGCTTACATAGTTTCTACAGGTGTTTACAAAGAAGAAGTGGATAGTGATAAGCTTATTGGAGGGATTCGTAAGCTAAAAACAACAACAGAACCAACTTTACTAACTGTTCCAGATGCAGTAGCCTTAACACCACAGGGTTGTGCAGGAGTGCAGCAAGAGATGTTACTACATTGTGAAGGAAGTGACAACAGATTTGCTGTTTTAGATGTTCAGGGCGGTACTACTGCTAGATCTTATGATGAGAACGATACTATTGATGCATTTAGAAATAACCTTGGAAATGTAGGCTTAAAGCACGGTGCTGCTTATTATCCTTGGGTAAATGCTACTGTAGTTTCTGATAAAGAGTTTTCTTATTTGCAGTTTGCAGAAATAGAAGAGTTAGTACTTCTTTTAAAAGAAGAGGCTGCTTCTATTCATGAAAAGGAAAGAAAGCAACAAGAAGCTATTGCTGAGATTGATAAGTTAACTGCAGTAAGTGGTTTTGATGCTGATCTTCACCAAACTTTAAAATCGATTTCACCTCTTTACAAATCATTGATGTTTTCTTTTGCGGATAAACTAAATGTATTGCCACCATCAGGAGCAATTACAGGAGCTTTAGCAAGAGTAGATGCTGTAGAAGGTATTTGGAAAGCACCAGCAAACGAAGGTTTAGGAGGTGTTTTTTCTCCAGTTATTTCGATGACAAATGAAGACCAAGAAGATTTGAACCTTACATTAGGAGGTAAATCTGTAAATGCTATCCGTACCTTCTCAGGAGAGGGAACAATGATATGGGGGGCAAGAACACTAGATGGTAATTCTCAAGATTGGAGGTATATCAATGTTCGTAGAACGATGTCATTTATTGAATCTTCTGTGAAATCAAGTGTGAAAAGCTATGTATTCCAAGCAAATACACCAATGACATGGGTTTCTGCAAAAGGTGCGATTGATGCTTTCCTTACGAATTTATGGAACCAAGGTGCATTAGTTGGTACTACACAAAACGATGCCTTCTTGGTAGAAGTTGGTTTAGGATCTACGATGACACAAAACGATGTTCTGGACGGTATGATGAAAATTAGCGTTAAAGTAGCTATTTCTAGACCTGCAGAATTTATCGTTCTTACATTCCAACAACAAATGCAATCATAATTAACAAATAAACTAATAATTCATCATGGCAACGGAAGGAGCATATCCAATTCCTAAATTTCGCTTTAAAGTAGAAATTGAAGGTTTAGAATTAAGTGCACAAGAAATTACTGGCTTAGAATCTGAAATCGAATTTATTGAATATAGAACTGGAGATCATAGTAGTGATACTAAAATGAAAATTCCAGGCTTACAAAAAGTAAGTAATGTTACAATCAAAAAAGGAGTTTATAACGGTGATAATGAACTTTATGATTGGTTTCAGGAAGTAAAGGATAGTAAAAATGAAGCAGGTTCTTTTGAAGAAAAGAAGAGACTAGTGACTATTATTCTTATGGATACCATGGAGAGTCCGGTATTTAAATGGACGCTAACAAGAGCCTTCCCAGTGAAGCTGTCGGCACCAGATTTGAACGCTGAAGATAATGCAATTGCTATCGAAACAATTGAGTTAGCACATGAAGGGTTAACGCAAGAAGCGGTGTAATTGTAGCTAGAAATTATTCATCAAGCACTTGATAAGGAACAGTGTTTCTATCAAGTGCTTTGATTGATTTACAAGTATCATTCTATTAAGAAAATGATTGATCAGAAAGACCATAAAATCACAATTGCATTATCAGTTGAAGAATTACAATTGATAATTGGTGGACTAGGAAAATTACCTTTTGAGAAGGTTTATCAATTAATAGGTAAACTAAACGAAGAAGCAAATAGCCAAGTGGTACAAAAAAATAAAGAAACACTTAACAGTTAATGCCAGAAAATGGGAGTTTTTAAAAATTTAATTCCTTTTGATGTAATAGAAGAAGCCAACCCTTTTAATTTATTTAATAAAGGGAAAACCTATCTTTCTAAACTACAAAATGAAAATTGGACAGATCATAGAACACATGATCCTGGGATAACTTTGCTTGAATATTTATCATCAAGTATCACAGAAATGTGTGTGAGATCTAGTGCTAATTTTGAGAATTATTTAACCTATGCTCCTTATAAATCTGCGATTCTATCTCAGAAAGAAGCATTTTCTGTTTTACCTGTTACACCTAATGACTTAAGAAAAATACTTATTGATGAATTTATTGAGATAGAAAATATTTGGGTTGAGTTAGTATCCTCAGAGATGACCTCGTTTGAAGGACAATACCATTTAGTGGTAAAGTTTAAACCCCAATATTTATCTCAAATTGATAAAGACACATTTCTTTCTAAAATTTTAAATTATGCTCAGGTTTTTAGAAATTATTGTGAAAGGGTCAATTCAATAGAAGAAGTAAAACAAACCAATGTTGATGTTCAGGCAGATTTAGAAATTACCACAGACACTTCTGTGGAAGAAGTGCTTGCAAATGTTTTATTTTCTTTGAGTAGATATTTCTCACCTTCAATCAAAATAGAATCGTTTGAAGAACTACAAAAAGCAGGGAAAACAACTTCTCAGATTTTTGAAGGGCCCAAATTAAAAAGAGGTTTTATTCAAGAAGATCAATTACACGAAAGACAATTTACCGTACTTACCTCTGCTATTATTCGTAACTTGATGAACATAGAAGGGGTTGTTGGGGTTAAGAATTTAAGTTTAATTGTAGAGGGGAAAAAAGAAAATTCGCTATTAAAACTTAATGATATCATTCCCGTATTTCAGGAGTCGGGAGACCATCAAATCGTTTTTTATAAAAATGGAATTGTTTGTACTCAATTTGAGTATAAGAAAGTGTATGCGTTACTAGATCAAATTAAAGCATCACACGAAGGATTCTCTCAGGCACTTACGTTTAGAAAGAAGACCAAAAAGAACATACAGAATAAACCAATTCCATCATTATTTTTATCTCCTTTAAATATTGTAGATAACTTTCCTCTCATTTATGGTATTGGCGCTTATGGCTTGCCCTCTACTTCAAACCATGAAAGACGAAAATCAGCAAAAGACTTTAAAACATTTGTCAATTTCTTTGAGGGACAGTTTAATGAGTTCTTTAAGCAATTATATGATCTTCCAAAGCTATTTTCTGCAGATGGCTTATTGATGGATAATGATGAATTATTGATCTCTTCACATTTTGAAAATGTGCAGAAGAAAAAAGAAATATTAGATTATCTAATTGAAGTACATGGGGAAAGATTTGAAAACGAATTGATTACTTCTTTCTCCTCGTTTTTATCGCAAAAAGAAATTGATCAGAGACTTATAATTTTTAAAGCATCATTTTTAAAATATATTCCTCAGTTTTTGAGCTCAAAATGTAGTGTGAGGCAAGTTGATACAGCTATTGAAAAATGGGGGATATCTTCTTTACAATTAAAATTGATGCTAATGATGGGTGTAGGCTTGAATAAAGATCACTCTATTCGTTTAGATAATACGCCATTTTTTTACAAACAAGATACATTTTTTAATAATTTATTCACTCCACAAGGAAAACAAAAGAGGTATCTTTCATTGCAAGGAAAAACTTTTGATTTTATAGATATTGATACACCTATTTTAGAGGAGCAGGTAAATTTTGAGGCTATTTTTTTAAACTGCATATCCTTGGATTTTATCCACCAATGTTTAAACCCTGAAAATTTATTTGTTGTAGAAATTCCTACTGAAACTACAATCGCTTTTGAAATAATTTATTATTCTTTTCAGCAAAAGAGTTTTATAAAAGTGGCTGATTTTGCTACTTGGGATAAGGCGGAAAGTACAGCAGTTCAATTACACCATAAAGTTATTGAGATAAACAATCATCTTGAAACTTTTCATATTGTAGAGCATTTAGACCTTCAGCCCAATATTGAAGAAGAATGTTTTGGAATCTATATCAAAGACGTTAATAATGAGCTTTGTATGATGACAGATGCATCGTTAAATTTCAAGAATAGAGAAATTGTTCTAGACAAGCTATCTACATATTTTAAAGAGAGTTCTCGATACGATGTTGAAAGATTGAACAATGGTAATTTTAGAATTGTATTTAGAATACCTGAATTTAACATCAATTTTATTGGTATTAAAGAGAATGAGTCTGTGCAGAAAGTGCATAAAATTAAAGAGGAGATAGAAGAATTTCTATCTGATAAATATGAGGTAATCGATGTAAACAACAAATACGAAAGACATATTACTTTAAATTATGCAACAAACTCAAAATTAGCTGTGGAGAGAATTATTGAAAGGTTCTTCAATTTTTCTATTTCAATGGTTTTTCCAAGCATTTCAAAACGCTTTAGTAATTCTGAATTCCAAGTTATAGTACACAATTTATGTAGAGAAGAAGTACCTGCACATATACAGGTGAATACACAATGGTTATTACCTACAGATTATAAAGACTTTGAAGCTTACATCTGTCAATTACAAGAAGATGATGCTACAGAGGTGAATAAAATTGAAATTCGAGATAATTTACTGGCTCTTTTACATAGAAATAATTAACAAGTATGGAAACTAAAACTAGAAATATAACAGCACTAGAAAACCCTTTCTTAGGTTTACAGCCTTTTACAAGAGATAAAAGTTATTTGTATTTTGGAAGACAAAAACATGTAAATGAAGTTGTTGATAAGTTAGTAGAAAATCGTTTTTCAGCGGTTCTAGGCAAATCTGGTATTGGTAAATCATCATTTATTTTCTGTGGTATTTTTCCATTATTAGAAACTAAATTAAACCACGATATTTATACATTTACTCCGGGTACTATTGGCCCCTTAGTAAAGTTAATTAATACTCTCTTTAATTATGAATCAGATCAAGTAAAAAAGCAAATTTTCCAGAACTTATTGGTTGATGTAACTACCTTCTTTGACTACTATAAAGTAAATAATGAGACTGTACCAGTACTATATGTTGATCAGTTTGAAGAATTATTCAGCTATGACAATAGAGATGGGAGCATGTCATTAGAAATAGTGAAATTTGTTGAATTACTTGTTGTTTTAACGAAAACAGATAAGGTACAGTTTCATGTATTATTGACAATGAGGTCTGATTTTATTGGTAATTGTGCGGATTATCCTGCTTTGACTAAATGCATAAATCAAAGTCAGTTTTTGATTCCTCAAATGTCTATGGAGGAGAAAAAAGAAGCCATAATTAACCCTCTGAAATATGTTGATGTTGAAATAACAGAAGATTTACTCCAGTTAATTCAAGAAGAACTAGGCAATAAGCAAGATCAACTTCCATCTATGCAACATGCAATGATGAGAACTTTTGAAGTTTGGCGGAAAGAACAGTTAATAGCTGAACCTGTATCTACAAAACATTATACAGCTGTTGGCGGTATTAAAAATAGCCTTTCTATACATGCAAATGAGATTTTCAATACATTAAATGATGATGAAAAACTGATTTGTGAAAAACTATTTAGAAGTATTACTACTATTAACAAAGAAGGTAAAGGGATTAGGAACCCCTCTTCTTTAGAAAGAATAATGCAAATAATTGGTGTTAAAGAGGAGGAAAAAATTCTTAATGTTATTACTACTTTTAGAAAGAAAGACCGTGCTTTTCTACAACCTAGGGAACATGTTGAAATTTCTTCGAATTCAGTTATTGATATTACTCATGAGTCTTTAATGAGATCTTGGGAGTTATTAAAAGAATGGACTGTTAAAGAAACAGAGTCTATTAAAAGGTATGTAAAACTTGCAGAAGATGCTCAAGATTTTCAGAAAGGAAGCAGGTCAAGATTAAGGCAGCCAGAGCTACAAATTTCATTAAATTGGAGGGAGTCGCAACAACCTACCTATGAATGGGGAGTAAGGTATCATTCCTCCTTTGAACGAACAATGGAATTCTTAACGTTTTCTGAAAAAGAAGAAATTAAGGATCTTGAAAGAACCAAATTATTACAGAAAAGAAGAAATCAACTCTCCCGAATTTTGGTTGTCATTTTCTTATTTTTAGGAATTGGTGGTGTACTATTAGGAGTACATGCTTATCAGAAAAGTAAACAAGCCGAACTTAAAAAAGAGGAAGCAGAAAAATCGAAGAAGGAGGCCTTAGCATCTCAAAAGAGAGCAGAAGAGAGTAGAAATATTGCAGAAGACGAGAAAAATAAAGCACAAGCAGAGAAAAAGAATGCTGAGAACGAAAAACACAGAGCTGAACATGCACTTTTAGTGGCTGATGAAGAAAAACAGAAAGCACTTAAAGCAATGCTTCAAGCAGAATTATCTTTTGCCGAAGCTAATGAACAAAAAGAACTAGCCAATAATGCATTAGAAAGAGCAACAGTAGCCCAAATAAATGCAGAAAGTGCCAATTCTAGAGCCAACAGACTCCAAAATATATCTACAGCACGAGCGATGGCTTTAAATTCTTATCAATTAGAAGATAATGAAATCAGGTATCTTTTAGCAAAACAGGCGGTATTGGGTTATATGAATAATAGAGGAGATGGTTATGATGCGGAATTTTATGCTGCTTTTCATATGGCCACAAAAACTATACTTGGAGATACTTATAATTTGATGGATACTGAAAGAGGTATGATTACAGATTTTATCAATACAGGAAAATTTATGTCTGTAATTTCTTTTTCAAACAGTATAAGTTTATATACGAATGATGTTAAGAATACCATCGATTTAAAGAGTATCGTAAAAGGAATAGCAAAACCAATTAGCGATACAAAAATGGTGTATTATGATTATTCACGGTCTTTATATGAGATGAACTTAGATACCTATGAGGTTAATTTATTAATTAGTTATATTGCTGACAGTGAATTAGTTGGCGTATTTAAAATAGATGAAAACCACTATTTATCGATTGATGTAAGTGGAATTGTTACGCAATGGAATAAAAATGAAAAGAAAAATTCGTTTGAACCAACAATAGTAGCAACACCTTTCTTAGAAGGGAAAGGGTCATTAACACGATCATTTTATGATGCTGCTTCAAAACATATTTTTATAGCAACTGATAAAGGGTATGTTTTTGAGTTGTCATTGTCAGGAAAACAAGAAATTTCAAACATCTACATTGACCAAGATACCCCAATTTGGGCATTAAATGCAGATAATAATACGCTATTTGTTGGAACAGAAAAAGGTGAAGTTCAAAGATGGGTGAAGGAAAATAAAGAATGGAGGAAGAACTTCAGTAGCGGTAATCATAAGGCAAGAATTAATGAGATAGCTGTACATCCAATACATAAAAACCTTATTGCAACTGCAGGTTTTGATGGAACTGTGAGACTTTGGGATATCGATAGACCTAAAAAAGAAAAAATTATTGTAGAAGAAAAGGTGTGGTTTTCATCATTAATATTTTCTGATGCTGGGGATTATCTTTATACAGGAAGTCAATCCGGACAATTAAAAAAATGGCCATTAACTATTCCAATGCAATATAGAGACCTTTCTACAGCCAATAAAGATTTCTTATCAAATGAAGATTGGAGCAAATATGTGAGTAGTGAAATTAATTACGATTCTACCTTCTTTATTTTATTTAATTAATAGCGACAAACTCTAATACAATGAATAAACTAATCATCTTACTTACTTCTCTATCGTTAATAAGCTGTTTAAATCAGAAAAACGAAGTGGTTGAAGAATCATTGCAATTTTACAGTAGTGATGGTAATTTTTTAGGTAGACATATTGAAGAATGGGAGAACAATAGATTAATTTCTGGAGTAATGAATGAAAATTCTTCAGCAGCGTCAATTCACTTTTTAGAACCTAGAACATGGATAAATGGTAACGGTTTTTTTTCTATTCTAAATGAGCAAGGAGAACAAATTTCTAGCTATATAGATGAACGACAAGGTTTAGTGTATTCGCATGCAATTCCAGATCAGTCGAATGTATTTGGAGTGGGAACTTTTGAGAATAAGTTCTTATTTGCAATGTTTAAAAAAGAAGGTGATAATTGGTTAATAGTCAAAGAAAAGACTTGGTTAGCTGCTGAATATACATCTGGAGTAATTGATTTAATAGAGAAAACCGGTGACAATTATTTTGTTCAAGGTAGAGTAGAATTGACAAGTGGTAAATCTAAAATATATTTTGCCTCATTAAATAGTAACGGAGATATTCTTTGGGAGCGTATTCATGAAAGACAATCAAGTTATGTGTTACCTAAATCAATAGATTATAGAGATAATAAAGTAAAGATATTTATTTGGGAATATGCAAATAATGAAGCAAGGGTAGAGATTGCAGAATACACAATTAATCCTACAACGGGGTTGATAGAAAATATTTCTTATGGTTCTAATGATCAACATTATATTATTGATGCTATTAGCACTACTTATGGGTTAGTAATGATTGAAAGAAATGTTGAAAGTAAGGACAAGCTTTTTTTATTAAAAGAAAATAACCAATGGATAGAATTAAAATTTGAGACTACTAAAGATAAGTTAAGAGATATTATAGGTAAGGAAGATTATTTTATTGTTTCCTCTATTGATGATAGTTCAGATGAGTTGACATTCCATGCTATAAATATTAATGCGAATGGAGAAATTCTTTCGGAGCGTATGTTTAATAATACAACGAGTAGTTATATTCTAGATGTCGCATTTATAAAAAATGAAGAGCTGTATTTCACAATGACTTCTTCGTTGTTAAAGTTCAAATATGTAATAGAATTTAGAACACAATAATGGAAGAAGTATTGTCTTTAAATATTGACTATAATTCTAGTTCAGCTGTAGATGAATTACTTATTAAGCAAGATCTTTCGAGTTTTATAGAAAATCAGCTTACAGAAGTAATTGCTGGAGAAATAGAATTATACAAAAACAAAGCATTAATTATAGAATGTATAGATATAGAGGTTGATGCAAATTCTGTGTTTGAATATAAAGAAAAAACACTAGAAGTAGTAAAGAATGCAATACATCAAAGGTTACATCAGTTGAGTATTGACCAAGAAGGTTCTTCTACTATTAAAGAGTTGACAGAAAAGGATATAAAAGAAGAACCGCTTTCAATAAAGAACAAGGATGAAGTTGAAAGATTATTTTACTTTTCATTTTATGGTATAACGGTATGGTTTGAGAAAGAAAAGTGGTTAAAGAAAATTCAAAATACACCTTCATTATTAATTAAATTAGTTGATTTTTATAAGCGTAGAAATATCAATTTTATTCATTTTTATAAATTTATTCAAAGACATCAACTTGAAACGTTTTTATTTCAACTGATTGCCTCTGAATCAATTGTGTATTCATTGATAAAGAATTCAACGTTCACAAAACCACAATTTGAGACGATATTTTCTAAATATTACACTGATGAATCCATTGAAGTGTCGATTTTAGAAATCATGTTAGCAAATGCTAGAAGTTTTGATAGAAAAAGTATTCATCAGACATTCACCAAGTTATTAGCGGTAAATACAACATGGTCTAATGAAAGTATTTCTTTAATTATAGATTACTATAAAGTTTTAAGAGAAGATGGGGGAGATACGTTAAATTATGCAGATACAATTTTAGAGTATATTAGTTTATACCCTATCAATAAAGTAAATATTTCTATTAGCGATCAACTTTATTTTAAAATCAAAGAAAACCTTTCTATTGATGATTTATTGAAACACTTTTTGATTACAGAAGATAAGGTTATTCAACTATTATCCCTATTGTATTTAAAAGTAAGTACAAAAGAGTTTAATACCTTGATCAATAATAGTAAAGATAAATTTATCAGTGTCTTTTCATTTATTTTAGGAACTAAGGTACATAATACAACAACGTTATTATTATTAAATGCTTGTTTAAGGGAATACAATAATAAAAAGAATGTATCTAAAGGGTTGGTTTCCCTGATGGTAGAGGAGTTTAAAAAACAAATAATTATAAGGTTTGATTCTCTGATGAATCAATTTATTCATTCTCCTAAAAGTGTTGATATTCAAGAATGGATTGAGCTAAAATTAAACTATGAATTTATAAATGATAGATCATTTTCAAGATTATTTATTGATAAAAAATCACCTGAGAAAATCGTCTATTTTTCTATTCTATTACGTTATAATTATGATATTGGTGTTGAAAAAATATTAGATAAAACAACTATTGGTTTACTAAAAAATAGTACCTCAACAACTAGTAAAACGACTTTACGCTTATTGAAAGAATGTATAAAGGTGTTTAATAGTAACAAAATTACGCCTCAAGCATTGGCTTCTTCTATGAAAGAAGAGTTTAAAAAGCAGCTAGTAAAAAGGTTTATTTATTTAAAGGCATTATTTATCAGCAACCCCAAAAATGTTCCTTTTCAGGAATGGGTTGATCTAAAAATAAATTATGAGATAATAGAAAAAGGCTCGTTTCAAGAATTAATTACTAAGCATCTAAATGCTGATGAAGCACTTTTTTTTATTTTATATTTAACAGTTTCTTATGATGCAAAGGTTGAAGATTTAATAGGGCAAGCCAAAGGTGAAAATCATTTAGAAGGTTTATCAAAAAGTGAGACAAGAGGTGTTTATCTCGCATCGAACCTACTAAAAATGCCTATTGCTGAAGTGATAAATCGTTTGTCAACCTATCAAAAAAATAATTTAATACACCTCGGTATTAAAGATATAATTAAAGAAGATATTAATTTATTTGTTGAAAAAACGAATAGATTATGGCACTCATTTATTGCTGCTCCTTTGCAGATAAAAGCAAGAGAAAATAACATATTGGAGATCGTTTATTCTGGTGTGTTGTATGTATTTAACTTTAGATATGAGAGTAATCAAGTCGAATTTCTAGTAGCATTAAATGCATTTATTTCTCACAAGACTATCGGTAGGTTAGAAAAAGAATTAAAAAGTATTTCAGAAAAGCAAGGAAATGATTTTTCTGCAGAAATTAAAGCGCTGACAGATCGTATTACAATTAGTCTAATTCATGATATAATTAAGCGCTCAACGGGTAAGGTTGAATTATTAGGAGCTTCGCTTACGATTGAAATTGTAGCAAAAGATTTGGTTATCAGAAATGTAAAATTGAAAGAAGTAAGCTATTTTAATTTGACAGCCAACGAAAAAGAATGCTATCTATTGATAAAGAAATTAATTTATTTAGAAAATGAAAACGTTGATGTAAAGGTTATTATTAAAGAATTACATCAGTTAGTAGGTGCTTTTTCTAGCTCAAATATTAAAAGTATTGAGACATTATTAAGATGGGTTTACCCAACTACTGATTCAATTACTATTGATAAACTCTTTGCTACTAATAACTTCAATCTAACAATTGCTGACAGTGAAATTACTATCCTGTATAAAGACTATAAGGTTAAAATAATAAATAAGAAGAATGGTTACTTTATACAGTTAGATGTTTTTAATGAATTGAAAATCATTGAACAAATAATAGATGCCTTTACTGTATATAAAATAGTAGTGGATTTTAATCACTTAATCAAGCACCTTAAAAAGATTAATTCAATTGCTGATAAGGTTGATTTGTTATTACCAAATACATTAATAAAACAAGAAGAGTATGAAATAGAATTTTTAGTGGATTTAGTAATCAATAATTTATCAAATAGTATAACTGCAGCTCAATTTGAAATTTTGTTACAGTATTTTAATACAAAATCACTAAAAGAATTGGCCTATTTAAATAAATATTCAATTAGACAAAAGAATATATTATTTAGTTATTTAAATTTACGATATACTAAAAGCATTAGTGAGACTATTGAGAAATTAGAAATTGAAATTAATGATGAATTTTCAAAACATTTTTCAATAACTCTAATTTCGAAATACATTAAATCTATTCAAAACATACTTTTTTTTAAAGCTAAAAATGAAATAAAAATATCAAGAATAAAAGACGCAATAATAACTATTCTACCAAATATTAATTTTTCATATAATAGAATTTTCACTATTACATGTGAGCTATTAAAACTAAACTATACAAGACAAGAAACTATTACGCTAACATCTCTAACAAAAGATGTTGAAAAAACCATTAAAAAATGTGCTATAAAAATACCAAATGCTGGATTGGTAATAATCGCTCCATACATACAATTATTTTTTAATAGGCAGGGCTTATTAAAAGAAAATAATAAGGCTTTTAAAAATGAAAAAAGCTTGCTTAAAGGTGTTGCTTTATTACTCTACATAGCGCATAAAAATGTTTTAGTAGAAGAAGAAAGTCAACTTATTTTACCAAAGATATTGTGTGGATTAAAACTAGAAGAAACAATTTCGATAGATTTTAATCTAACAGATGATGAAAAAGAAAGTGCAGACTTTTTATTATCAACAGTTATTGAACATTGGTCTTCTTTAAAGCAAATGGAGCCAGATAGTTTAAGGGTAATGTTTTTTATAAGAGAAGGGTTATTGACTTTAAACGATGATTGGACTCTTGAAGTAGAAAAAGGGACCTATGATATTTTTGTGAAGATGTTACCGTGGTCAATTAAGATGACCATGTTACCCTGGATGGATAATAAATTAAACTGTAAGTGGGGTAAGTAAAAGAAATCAGTAAAAAATGATTTATAACGGAACTAGTCAAGAAAGTAGAGAGCTAACAAATTTAGTTAACAGAGACCTACAACTAAACGATATTGATCTAAGGGATACTTTAGTGCAGGTTTTTAATACCCTAAAGGAAGGAGACGCACAAGGGTATCGTTATTGGTATAATATATTATTTTCTGAGATAAGTATTTTAGCTGATTTAAAATATTTTGATATTGAAGAATACCAAAAGATAAATATTAATGCTTATCATAATTTTACACAGTTTAGAAGAAAGGAGAAAAGAGAGAAATATTTAAAGAAAAATATAGATACGTTTACAGTATTACTATCCTATTTTAGTAAGTGGCTTACTGGTTTTATCACAAAAGGCTTTTTTGAAAGTGAATTATACCTTACAATTTGTAGGTTGTTGAATACACCTTCTGTTCTCTCGGATCTCTCATTTATTTATTATCAAAAGAATAGTGAACGTCAATTTATAAAACATAAAACACCAGAGTTTATAGTCAACATTTTTATACTCCTTGATTATAAGTACGAAAATAACGAGAGAAACTTTCAAGAAGATGAAGAAATAGACTTTCTAGCAGAAGCTTGCCATAGATTGAATACAGTATTTATCGATTTGTTTTTTATGATTAAAGGGAAAAGTGATCAATACTATTCTTTTTACATCGAAAATTCATCTCAACAACCGCACATTGATTTAATGATGACTTATCAGCATTTGTATAAATACCCCCAAAAAATGCTGAATAGTTTTGCAAAAAGATACCTTAATTTATATTTCAATGATGTTCTAGAAGAGAAACGTCATTTAGAAAAAAAGGACTTTGCTTACCTCACATTTGGGCTAAATGATGGGATTCAATATGCTAAAATTCATGCAGGCACTAAGTTTATAGCAGGAACAGATAGTCTAAGAAAGAATGTTTATTACTCATTAGATCATAATGTTGTTCTTACTTCTTCTGAAGTGAAAAAAATAACGGTTAAGAATATTGAGTTTAAGGAAATTGGAACAAAATATCCGATTAATATTGTAAGTGCTGTAAAATCATTTGAACAGCCATTATTAGAAGGAGAGTTGATTAATTTACCCTTGTTTGGTAGCGACGGTTTAGAAAAACAACCTATTAATTTTTATGTAAGCGACCATGTGCTTTTGTTAGATAATGGCGATAGAGAAGTTGTTTTTACATTCCATTTGGATGCAAAATCAATGAATAGACTAGCCCATTTAATTTCTAATGTAAAAGAGGCTACAGGTTGGAAGGGCGACTTACTTTTTAATAATATTTTTGGAGATATATTTACTGCAGAATTTACAGGACCTGAAGGGTGGGTAACAGTCAAAAAAATTACGTTTTTAACGACTAAATATACTCCTACTTCATTGGCTTTTAAAGTTATCATTAAGGCTGATGAAGATAGTGTAGTAGGAGCAAATAAAGTACTTCACGCTATTAATTCATTTACTGATAAACCTGTATTTAAATTTACATTAAACACTGAAACCTATTTATTTGGTTATTCATTTTTATCAGAATTAATTATCGATAGAATAGTTATAGATGTAAATGTATTGGGGTATTCTGGGTTTAATGTATACAATCATGATGGAGAGTTGGCTACAAATGTTCCTTATGCAGCATGGGGAAATCAGCCGGTAAAAGGCAACTACATTGTATTAGGTAGTAATGAAGTTTTCTATAAAAATTTAAACTATTTAGATATTGATTGTCATTGGTACAATTTACCTTTTCATCCAAATGGGTTAACAGGCTATTATGAAACATATGAACAAGAGGAACTTAAAAACTCTAAGTTTAAGTTAAAACTAGAAAGATTGAAAAATGGTAAGTGGATCTATTTAGATACTTTTTCAATGTTTAAAAACCAAAGGTCAACATCAAATGAGGAGGTGTATGATATTGGGGCGTTATCAGACTTAACTTATTTTCATGATATTGAATATGTAAATGCACCTTCTATTGATGAAGTAAACCAAGATGATTTACAAAGCTTTTCGAATTATTCTAAAAACGGTTATCTAAAATTTACACTAGAAAATCCAGAGGTAGGTTTTGGTCATGAGGTATATCCTAAACTATTAATGTCACAAGTAGGGCAAAAGTCATTCTTTACTTTCTGGAAGAAAAATAAAGTAAAAGAATATTCGGTGCCTTTTGTTCCTTTTGTAAGTAAAATTACTGCAAATTATTCTGCTAAATCGACAATCATTTTAGATGAAAAAATAAAGAATGTAGATAGAGTGGCAAAGTTTGGTTTTAATTACGGTACTAATAAAGTTGTAGAAACAGTTACTAAGCAGCACCTTTTTCCTAAAATTGAAATGGGGATTTCAATAGAAATAGAAATTGCTAATGCATTTAAAGGAGATATTATTTCACTTTTATTCCAACTGAAAAACAATTCTAATGAAGAGGAGAAAAGGAAAGCAAACAACTTAATATGGGAGTTTTATAATGGGGGTGAATGGGAAAGTATTGCCGAGTCAAACATTTTAAGAAATGAAACTGATAACCTCACTAAAACAGGTATGGTGATATTTAAAGTACCTGAAACTTTTAATGATAACTCCACATCAAAGAGTATATGTATTAGAATTCATTTGGCAGGTGAACAACAAAATGATATTGTCATTGAAAAGATTTACTCTAAGGTGGTAGAAGTAGTGCTTAACTTACCAGAAGAGACTTCGCATTATGACTACGGAAAAGTACTATCACCAAATTCAATTTCTAGGTCGTTATCAAAGATACCAGGTATTAGATCAATAGAGCAGCCTTTACCTTCTTTTGGAGGTAAGAGTTTAGAACGAGAAAACGCTTTTGTAAATAGAATATCAGAAACAATTAAACATAGAAATAGACCTGTAACTACATGGGATTATGAGAAAATTATCCTTACAGAATTTCATGAAATAAGTCAGGTTATTTGTATTCCTGTATCAGAATTTAATAACTCTTTATTGATTGTTATTATACCTGTTTCTGAAGAAAAGTTTCCTATTACAACCAATGATTTATTGAAGCGTGTAGACCGCTTTCTAAAATCTATTACATCGTCTCATGTAAAATTTGAGATATGTTCTCCTTTGTATGAAAAAATTAAAGTTAACGTTTCGCTAAGCTTAAAAGTAGGGTATACCCAAGGTTTTTACTTAGAGGAGATAAATACTAAACTAACCAATTTTATCAATACTATTTCCTCATCTAATTCAAATCGATTTGTTTTAGGAGGGAAATTACATTTATCAGATGTACTAAGCTATTTAAAAACAATCCCATATATCGATGGAATTAAACATCTTTCTTTAGTTCATTTAATTAAAGATGACAATAATAAATTCAAGTTAATTGATACTGCTCAAGAAGATTATAATGAGAGCTTTATTTTAGCATCAAAGCCTTGGAGTGTACTTACTTCTTCTACCGATCATGAAGTTTATCTAGATGATCAAAAGAATGATAAAGCAGGTATTAATAATTTAAAAATTAGTACTGATCTGATTGTAAACTCTTATAACTAAACAACAATGAATAAAATTAACTATAGGTGTTATACGCTTTTCATGCTCTTGTTCTTGCTTAGTACGCATGTTGTAGTAGCTCAAGATGAAAAGGAACCAAAAGAAGAACAGAAAAATAGTAGTTTAAGAGGACTATTAAAGAATTATGTTAATACACGTAATCAGGAAGAGGAAACAGCAAAAATTAATGAGATTCAAAAAACTGCTGATACAACCTCGGCTACAGAAGTTGATGGTTTAGAAGTAACGATGAATCAGTCTGTAAATGTTGTAGCCAATGATTCTGTCTTATCTACAGACATTGAATTAGTTGAGTTGGATACTGATCCACCTATACTAGTTCAAGAGCAAAAGCCTTTTATTGATACACTTAAAATGAAAGATCGTTTAAGGGTAATGAAAACTAATAAAATGAAAGGTGATTTTACAGAAGGGGAATGGCAAAAGAAAATGAACCTAATTAGCACTAAATCATTAGAAGGAGATTACAATTTAGACAATAATGTAGAGGTTTTTGGCTGGCATCCTTATTGGGTTGGTAAAGGGTATCAATCGTATAATTTTTCGCTATTAAGCTCTATTGCTTATTTCTCGTATGAAATGAATCCAGTTACCGGTTTGTACCACACAATCCATGATTGGGAAACAACAGCACTTATAGATTCGGCACATCAATACAATTGTAAAGTGTTACTAACTGTAACCAACTTTGGATATAACAACAATAGAACCTTCTTAAAAAATAGGAATAACCAACAAGAAGCGTTTATAAATAAAATGATAACACTATTAACATTAAGAAATGCAGATGGTGTAAATATAGATTTTGAGAATATACCAAAAGAACATAAAGAGGACTTTACAAACTTTGTGATCGACTTATCAAATTCACTGAAGAAAAACAATCCAAAATTTAGAGTGACATTAACCATACCCCCTAAAGATTTTACAGGTGTTTTTGATATGCAAAATCTAACAAATTATGTAGATCAGTTTATTATAATGGGTTATGAATTCTATGGTCAAAACAGTACTGTAGCTGGACCAATGGCACCAATTGAAAGTGGAGATTATTGGTGGGAGTTTAATATTGAGAGAAGTATTCTTGAATATCAAGTAGATGGTTTACCCACAAATAAATTGGTATTGGCAGCTCCTTTATACGGAGCAGAATGGGTTACAGAAGATCTCACGTATCCGTCTAAAGTAAAAAGTTTTGTAGGGTACCTCACGCACAAACAAATTGATAATAAAACGGGGCAAACACCTATTCAAAGAGACCCAACGAGTGGAAGTGCTTATTATGTTTTTAGAGATAATGGAGGAGCGTATCATCAAATTTGGTTTGAAGATAGTTTGTCGCTACAAGGGAAGATGGATTTGATTAAGAAACATAATCTTAAAGGAATTGGATTTTGGGCACTTGGATTTGCAAATGGTAAAAGTGATGTATGGTTAAAAGTAAAAGACAATTTCACAATGCAAGATGCTGCTGCTGATGGTGAGGGAATTACCCTTTCAAAATTTAGAAAATATGCATTCTATGCATTGAGAATAATTAGCAATCCAAAAGCATTATTAAGCAACCCAAGAATGCTATTTTACTTGTTTAGTAGCATTGCTGGTGTGAATATGCTCCTATTAACAACCTTTTTGGCCTTTAGATATCAGTTAACTAAAAGGGTGAAAATAGCTAGTTCAACATTTATTATACTAGGTTTTATAATTGCAATGGGACTTTTTCTTATGAACTACGAAATGGCTTCTGGGAAAGAAATTGCATTGTTGATAGGCGGTGTACTTATAGGGGGGCTCACCTTATTTACATTAGGATATAGATTTTTTGTCACGAAAGAATTACCATAATAGTTATGCCAGTTAGTATAAAAGAAATAAACATTAAAATCAATATTAAGAGGGATATCGTGCCTCAAGACCAATTAACTAAAAATGCTTTAAAAGAATTGTCACTTGATGATTTCTCTAAAGAATTTTTAGATCAATTGATTCACAAATGTAAAAATGAAGTACAGCGTGAAAATAAGAGTATCAATAATTTAAAGATAAATTTTTAGGTAGTAAACATGGAGGCTAATAAATTAAATTATTTGATATCTAGAGTAACACTTGAAATTGAAGGGAAGGAAATGCCTATTAGAAGTGTGAATTTGCATGATTTAAAGGCAAATTACATGATTAATGGTGTACCTGATTGCGTTGTTACTTTGTTGAATAACAACAATGTGATTGAATTTGGAGCTTATGAAGAGTTTAAGCCATTGAATGCAATTAAGGTTTATATCGAAAACGAAGCAAAAGGTAGATACTTACTATTTGATGGAATTATATCTAAGATTGGTACTGAAAGTTATGGTCAATATTTTTTAACGAAATTATATATTACACACCCTATATATAAATTAAAAAGAAGAAAGACGAATAGAATTTTTGATACAAATTTAGAAGGGATTTTAGAGAAATTATTAATTGACCATGATATAAATATCACTAGTGCGACAGATGGAAGTGCATCAGACAATAAGGTGAGTAAAATTATTCAGTATCAACAAACTGATTTTGACTTTTTACTGTTAAAATCAAAAGAGATTGGTAAAATGATAAATGCCACTCAAGAAGGTGTTGGATTAGTTGATTGTTTAGAAGATGTTAATGGAAAACTACTCATTACTCCTCACACCACATTTCAATTTAATGTGTATACAGATATACAAAGTGTGTATGATGAAGCTGTTTCATATTCTTATCTTCCAGAAGATCAGTCGGTAGAGAATGAAGAATCTGAAGCAATATCTCTTGATGTAGGTACTGTAGAACCAAAAGATATTGTAAGTGAATTTGATAAAGAAATACCATTACAAAATATTCTTTATGGGTTAGAAGATATTGAAAGAAAAAAGAAGATAGCGACAAATCAAATTGTAAGGAGCTTATTAGGACAGGTTAAAGGAGGGGTAACTATTGAAGGACAAACTGAACTTAACTGCGGTGATTATATTAAAATTGAAGAAGCTGGAGTTCATATAGATAGCCTTGCATTTATTTATTCCATAGAACATCATATGGATAATGATATTTGGAAAACAACAATTTACCTTGGTTACCCTGATATTTTGGAAAGTGACGTGCTTGAAGTAGCCAATAATAACTTGACTAATTTACATCATGGTATTGTTAAAAAGATAGTCACAAATGATGAAAGTGATGTAACAGATAAATACTTAGTTAAAGTTGAAGTGCCATTAATGATGATGTCCAACGAAAAAAATGATGAAGAACCAGAAATATGGGCTCGAGTCTCATCAATGTTTGCGGGTAAAGATCATGGCGTATTATGGATGCCTGAAGTTGAAGACGAAGTAATAGTAGGTTTTTTAGGTGGGCATGCCGATAATGCAGTTATTTTAGGAAGTTTATTTAAAAACTCTGATGAACATCCACACCTTGGTACTGAGGGGCACAGGTCTATTGTAAGCAAAAATAACTTAAGTATCATTTTTAATGACAATGAGAATCTAATAGAAATAAAAACTCCAGGGAATAAGATTTTATTAGATGAAGAAAATGGAGTTTTAAGCTCTGCAATCATGGATGGTGATACACCTGTTGTTGAGTGTATTATGAATAAAGATAATGAACTGATTCTTAGAAATACGGATGGAGAAATTACTATTGAAGGGGATAAAGTAAACATAATCGGTAAAAACGGTGTGAATATTACTTCTGATAATAACTTAGAGTTAACGGGTAAAGAAATTTCACAAAAGTCAAATGGTAAGATGGCAATAGAAGCATCGAATAACCTAGATATAAAAGGGCAAATGATTAATTTAAACTAAAAACTAAAAAATGAAACTTGCAATACAAGCGAATGACTTCCATATATGTACTAAAACTGGAACTCCAGTAATAATTACAATAAGTCCGCTAGAAGAAAAAACAGTTATGGCTGATGGAAAAGTAATCTTAACTGAAAGTGATAAATTATCATGTTCATGTAGTGCTATTACGGAAATAAAAAACATAAAAATAGAAGGTAAAACTGTTGTTGTACATACGGATAAAGTACCAAATGGAATATTACTACCTATGAGTCCAAGAACTGTATTTTTTGGTAATAAATAAATTAAGATGATCACTATTAAAAAAAGTTCTGATAAAGCTGAAATAACTTTACTTGCCATTACAAACTTCTCTGTAAATCTTAGTTACGGAGGTAACACGTTGGGTAAAAATATAGATGATGAAGAAACTTCACAGATATCAAAATTAACTAAAAATGTATCTTTTTCGGCTTATATAGATGGAACAGGTATGTTATATCCAGCAGTAGAAACATCATCACCAAAACAAATTATCACTAAAATTCAAGATATTTTATTTATTGGTAACGCTCCAAGTTCAATTAGTTTTGACGAAAACCTTACAGGAGATAGTCAATTTAATGCAACGACTATGAATATAAATTATGAATTAATGGACAAGAATGGTACGGTATTACGTGCAAAAATTGATTTTCAATTTAAAGAATTTATACCTGCTGAAGACGAACCAATTGTAAAAAGTGATGGTAATAAAGAAAAAACATCAAAAGCTGAAACGGCTGCATCGACTGGAAATTTTATAGAAAAAGTGAGTTAACTAACTCTTTTTAAGAAAATACTGAAAACTGAAATGAATAATCAAAAGCTAACTACCACATTTTTAGTAATCTTGTTATTAGGGTTTACTTTATTTGTTGATGCTCAAACTGCTTATAATGTAGATAAAATTACAGCATTTTCTCCTAGCTATGTTAGTGATAGTGAGGAAAACCCTTATCAATTACAGGCCATTAAATACAATAAATTATGGTTTTTTATATTGAATAGCCAAAATGATTTGGAGGTCTTAACTATTGAAGGAGATTCGTTAAGTAAAACTGCAGAATTTTTCCAGACTGGAGTGTTTAAAATTATCGAGCGTTATGGAATGTCTTGTATAAACCAAACTAAATTAATAAACGACTTAACGTTAACACCTTACTATACTTTTGAAGGAAAAGCTGAAAAAGATTTTGAACGCATACTCTTTTTAGAATATGGTTACAGTAAAAAATCATTTTTCAGAAAAACAATTAATGTGCTTATCTATCCATTTACATTTTTTATTAAGAAAAAATCGCCATACGATAAGCAACTTAATCAGATGAATAAGTTAAATGGTGATATAGAGAAAAAACAAAAAGCATATATAGAACTCTCTTCGCCAGTGTTATAAACAACAATGATTATGACAAACATTAAAATATTTCTATTACTGTTTTTATTACTAAAACTATATTCAGTACCGTTATTTGCACAACAAATAGAATGTTCTGAAAAATTAATTTCCGCTCAAAATGCATATTTAAATGGGAATATTGAAGCTGTAGCCCCATTAATAAGTAACTGTTTGAAAAATGGGTTTAATGCCAAACAAAAAGAAAAAGCATACAAACTTTTAGCACTTTGTAATATTTATCTTTTGAGAAAAACAGATGCAGAAGAGAATATAAAACAGATTTTAAAAAATAATCCTTTTGTATCGGTTGATTCTGAAAATGATCCACAAGAATATATTGAGCTATTTAATTCTTATAATAGAGAACCCTCTTTTTATTATGGCTTAGATGCAGGAGCAAACTTAAGTTTTGGGCAAGTAGATAAATCTTATAATACAACGGCAAATAGTAAAAATGTTACTTACGAAAGTCTTGTGGGGTTTCAAGCAAATGTGAATTTTGGTGGATACTTTAAATATTGGTTAGATTGGGCGTTATCTATAGGGTATAAATCAACTAATATAGGCATTAGCGAAAATGAAATTTTTGATGGAGTACTTTCAACTTACTATTCAGAAAATCAACAATTTGTTACTTCTAAGGCAATTTTTAATATTAATTTCAGAAAGAAACCGAGTAAAAGGTTTTTAAATGTTGATAATAATGAAGCAGCATATACTTCTCCGATTTACCCTTTTGTTAGGCTATCGTTTGGCGGAAATTATTTGTTTGATGCCAATGCAAAAATAGACGGAGAGTTTACTTTAGAAGGAGAAAATGAAGTTTCTACAGATTCAAAGTCTACTTTAGAGCAGAGGTATCAATATGAACTAAGACTTGGAGGAGGTATAGGGTTGAAAAAACAATATAAAAGAGGTGCTTTTTATTGTTATGTAGAGTATCAACATGCATTAAATGACTTAATAGACGCATCTACCCGTTATCAAGGCGATGTTTTCCTTAACTACTATACTTTTATTAGTGATGATTATAGAAATCAAAACATTCTATTTTCGGTAGGTTATCAACATTACTTCTATAGATTTAAAAAGAAAAGAAAATAATGGCATTATTAGATAGAAATACATTAAAAGGTTATTTCAACAAAGGGAAATTACCTTCTCAAGAAAATTTCCATGATTTTATAGAATCTAGTGTAAATAAACTAGATGATGGACTTTCTAAAAGTATTGACGAGGGCTTAATGTTGTCTCCTGTTGGTGATGAAAATAAGCTAGTCAGTTTTTTTAGAAATATAGAAGACAGAAGCCCGATTTGGAGTATTGCAACAGATAAAAAGGAAGGTACTTTGCAATTTCAAGATAGAAATGGGGAAGCTGTAATGACTTTTTCTCAGAACAATAATGTTGGTATTAATACAGAAACGCCACAATATACCCTAGAAGTTAACGGTAGTATTGGCAGTAAAGAACGTATTGGAACACTTTATAGAGGTAGTATTAATGCAGATGGAAAGTGGTATCCAATAATTGAAAATCTTAACGGTTGCCATGCATTTGAAGTGGTGGCAGGAGTAGGTAAAAAAAAGACTGGTAAATATGCTCTACAGATTGCACATGCTATAAGCACATTTGGAAAGTCGAATCAGATTATAGAAAAAACACAAGCCTATTATGGTTCTAGGGGTAATAAAATTGAATTAAGGTGGAAAGGAGATACCTATAATTTTCAGTTAGAAATGAGAACAAGAGGAAATTATGAAGGGAATACAGTTGTAAACTTTCACGTGTCTTCTTTGTGGAATGATCAATTTATGGATGATTCTTTTGTAGAAGAAGAATAACCTTTTCCAGGCCTATAGAAGAGAATTTATTTAGATATAAACTGCTAAACGCAAACTAAAATGGACAATAATACGGGATGGAAATTTCCGCCTAGTTTTAGAAATGATGGAACAGATATCGAGATGGTATCAGACCATATAGATATAAGAGAAAGTTTATATATTCTTTTTTCTACACACCCAGGTGAACGTCCTATCAATAAAGATTTTGGGTGTAATCTTAGACAATTTATCTTTAGAAGAATAGACAGCCAACTTATTTATGAGGTGGAAACTGTCGTACAAAAAGCAATACAGAAATTTGAGCCAAGAGTAAATGTTCTGAACATTAATGTTATTGAAGAGCAAGAGCAAGAAGGAAAAGCAATGGCTGTATTTATTGCTTATATGATTAAAGAAACAAACGAAATTGGTGAATTTTCTTATAAAAGTGAACTTGAATAAAGATGATTGATTTTGATGAAATATTAACGGGTTATAGATTTAATGTAATTGTACTTGATGACTTTAATGAAAAAGTTGATATGCAAGAAGGTCTAAAGATGTTTGGACAAACACCCATTGCATCATTTCAAAGTATTTCTAAAATAACAGCTAAAAGAGTAACTGAAAGAGTGAATATTTTAGGTAGTAATGACAGGCAAATGTTGCTAGCTAAAGGTGTTGAATTTGATGATGTAACCTTTAAAAAAGGTGTGTTTTCAAGTCCTCATAATAATGTTGGAGGAGAAATCCTTGAGAGCATGGTTAACTCTGGTACAGGCAATTATGTGATTAGAAAGTTTAATTTGTTGATAGTAGCATTAAACCAATCTGGAGTTCCTTTATTTTCGATTGTATTAGTAAACTGTTTTCCAAAAGCTGTAGAGTTCGGTGATTTTAATGCAGAAAAAGGAGAGATCTTAATGGAAAGTGTTACTTATACAGTAGAGTACATAAAACAAATATCAATAAGTTCAGCCAAAGATATTGGTTTAAAAAAGCTTAATCAATTATAACTATTTATGCAGCAAACTAAACTCAAAAACCAAGTAGAAACACTTTCTTCGCATAAAGAAATTAAAGTAAGTCTTGTAGCTTTATCATTTGTATTATCAAGTCTAAACCTGTTATTAGTTGATAAGATTCATGATTTCACAACTGAAAAATTATATATATGGTTTTCTATAAGTGTGCTACTATATTTTCCTTTTTTCTTGGTACTCTTTTTTATGAGTAGGTATTTTTCTATCAAAAAATCTCAGGAGTACTCATCATTGTTTATGGTGGTGTGGAGTATAAGCATATATTTTATAGCAGAAGAGAGAATTAAAGCTTTACTTATAGATGATAGAATAATTGGTTTGTCGTTTACATTATACTTGGTATTGGTAACTTATTTTGCTCAAGTATACAATCGTATCGGAAAAGTTCTAAAATTTGCTGCTGTTGATAAATTCTTAATTCAAAATTTTTTAGTGGGCTTTACCGTTTCATTAGGTATTGGAGTAGTGCTTTATTCCGCAATAACAGCGTATATAATTTACTTACCAATCGTATTCTTTAGTGGCTTTTTTATAGTATGGAACCGTGTTTTAAAAAGATATTCAGTACTCAATCTTGTCAATCAAAATATTTTAGAAATCCGAACAGAACATACTTTTTTCAAGATCATTACTAATCGTTTTTATTTTCTTATTACCTTAAAATCTATTTGCCTTACCACTATTAAATGGTTTGTCATTGTTTTAATGTTTTTTCAAGCTCAAACACATTATAAAAATAAAGAAAGTATACTAAATTTTGAGGTAGTGGTATTTATACTACTCTGCCTATTTGTGTTTATCATAAGAAAGGTATTTACCAATCAAATTATTGATAAATTCGGAAGGTTATCTATATTTTATATCGCACCTTTATTAATCATTTTATTTTCTGTTACGTCTATTGGCATCCATTATAAAGTATCTAACCAGCACGAAGCTTTTATGGGTATACCATCTTTGCAGATGGTAATTACTACGATGTGTTTTGTACTTTTTTTAACCTATTACTATAGTCTAGAAGATGAAATTAAAGAGGATTTAATACAAACTATTGTACAAGAATTAAGAGCAGATTTTTCATTGCTTTGTACAATGGCAATACTATTAGGTGCTACAGGAACATTTTTTATAATGTATGGTTATTTTGGGAAATTAGATGATTACCATGAATTATTATATGCCGCATTACTAGTACTATCTGCGGTGTATTTAGTTGTAGTATTTTTCTTAAAAAAGGATTATTACAATGAATTAGAAGAAGCTATTGGAGCAAAAAATATTCGTTTCTCAAGCTTATTTCCAGTATTTAATCTCTATAGTATTCATCAAATTGATCAATTTTCGGTAAATAAATTTAATTTATCTAGAAAAATTGCTCCTACCTTTTTACAGGAACAACTCCAATATTTTTTATCTCATACAGATGATGATATTCAAGCATTGGCTATTATTGAAGCACTTAAAGAAGGTAGAATAGATTTATTAGTTAAGTTACAAGAGGTAATGAATGATAAAAGGTTTGGCCAAAGTAAAAATGCAACACTTATTATTGATGTACATGGATCACTTAGTAAAATACAAGAACGTTTAGAACATGATAATTATATAGAACAGTTGTCACTTTCTAAGTTATCAGAAGAGAGAATTCTAGGAGCTTTTCTTTCTTCAAAATTACCTGAAGAGCCAAGGAATAAGGTATTAAAAAGGTTATTGACAGACCCTTTTATGACTGTTAGAAGAGCGGCAATAATTTCGTCTACAGATGGCGAAGTGTCTGATGAGGTGTTGTATGTATTAGCAAATAATATGTCGAATGAAGAGCTTCAAAATGTGGTAATTGATGCCTCTAATAAAATAGGAGATAGGATTACTAATATGTTATATTCAGCTTTTAATGCTGTAGGGCAAAATGTATTAACACAACAAAGAATTCTTCAATTATACGGTATTTTAAATACACCTCTAGCTTATGAGTATCTCCAGAATGCTTTAAACCATACCAATCAGAATGTATATTTAACTGCGTTAGATACTTTAAGTGTTGTTGAAGGGAAAATTACAAAACATACTTACATTGTAGAAAAGCATATTGAGGAACTTGCTAAGCAAATAATTTGGAATTATATGGCTATTGTAAGTTTAGATACGCTAAGAACAGATGAAAGTAATGTGCTTGTTACAGCTATTAAAGAAGATTCATTTGATAAGTTAGATGCTATTTTAAGGTTTTGTAGTATACTATATGATTACCAAACTTTTAATATTATCAGACCTGTAATTTACAGTACTGTAGAAGAAGAAATAAATTTTGGTGTACAATTATTAGAAGTAGCCTTACCAAATACCTTAGAAGTAAAACCCATGATTATTATCTTCTTGAAGAAATTGTCTTTTGAAGATAAAATAAAAGAATTAAATATTCATTGGCCGGTAAAACCAGAAAATTTGGAAGATGTTATAAATAAGATTATTTATAATGATGCACAGCTAACCAACAGATGGTCAAGAATTTGCGCGTTAACGATAATTCCATCACTTAGAAAAGGAGATTTATTTAGAGATACGTTAATAACACAATTAGAAAATCAAGATCATTTAATTCAGCAAACCGCATTTATTGTATTATCAGATCTTGTTAAACCAAATGAGCTTGTTCAAATAATGAATAGACTAACTTTTGAAAACAAAAATCTAAATACATTATGGAATAATTATACATTAAAAAGTCAGGTTATTAATGTGATGGAGATTCTTATGGGAATGAAAACATTATCTGTTTTCTCTGAATTGGATGGAGATGTACTTTGTGAAATAGTAGAACTTTCTACTGTTGAAATTCTCGATAAAGATTCCACTTTAGAAAATTACTATTTTGAAGAAGACGTTCCCTATATCTATGTTCATAAAGGAGAAATTACAATGAATATTCAGAGTAACCAGAGAACTAAAAAGATGTATATAGATACTAACGCATGGTTTATGCCATTAGAGATAAGTAATCTAAATTTCGATCATGTACATTTAAAAATTAACAAGAACGCTGTTCAGATTCTTAAAATAGACCAAGGTAAGTTAGAAAGTTTAATAGGACGAAGAGCTAAACTTTATGAATTTATAAAGAAAGAAAAAGCTGAAACCTTTGATAAAGTTCATATATAAAAACTAAACTATAAATAGATTTTTTGAAGTAAAGCTTATTGCAAATCACTTAAACAATAAACAAAAATTTTATTAATTAAATTATGGAGACACTTGAAACTAGAAAAGATATCAATAGTAATGAGCAAATACTATCTTCTAGAGTTTTAATCTTGAAACAGATTATTGAAAAACATTTTAAAAATGATGATACTAAGATCTCAATCAGTCCAATAGATCTAAATAGTAATTTAGGGCAACTTTCACAAAAATACCGATTGACTTTAGAAGAAGAGTTATTAATTATTTTTGCCTATTCTTGGGAATTCTTACCAGAACTTTTTCTTCCTTTTGTAGAGGGATTTAAAAAAGTGAATTTTAGAACAAATTTTGGAGGTTTTTTAGAAAAGGAGAGGGAAATTTTTATACCTACATTGAAGACTTTTTTGATGATATGTATACCTAAAAAAGATAGAAACGCCTTTTTATTAAAAGTAGCATCTCCTACGTTTCCATTAATTAAAGATGGTATAATTGAGTTAAGTCATTATTCAAAAAACAACGATAATTTATTAGATCAAAAACTAAAAGTAGCTAATAATTATATTGAATATTTAATAGGAGGTGAATCACCACGTTTGGATCATGAAATTGATTTTCCGGCAAGATTGACAACTAGTAAAATGTCTTTTGAGAAGGTTATTTTACCTAATGAAACAAAAAAGGAATTAGAATCTTTAGAATTACTACTTAAGGTTCGTCCATTACTAAAAGAAAAAAAAGAGCTATACAGTTATATTAAATCTAATCAGTTATTTGTATTTACTGGTTCACCGGGTACAGGTAAATCTCTTACAGCAACAACATTAGGACAAGACTATAATGTACCAACTTATACATTAGATATTTCTAGGGTAGTTTCAAGATATGTTGGTGATTTTGAAAAAGCCATGGAGCGAATTTTTACCCGTTTGGAAGGGCATAATTGTATATTATTTATCGATGAAGCGGATTCAATTTTTACGAAAAGAAATGAAAATGTGAATGAAGCCAAGGATAAATATAGTAATCAAGAAATGTCTTATTTATTACAACGCTTAGAAACCTTTGATGGGATAGTAATTTTAGCAAGTAACGTAACAGATATAAGAACTCATGTTGATAAAGCAATGCTCCGTAGAATTAATCATATTATAGAGTTCCCTTTCCCATTAGCAAAAGAAAGATATTTATTATGGGCAACTGCATTACCAAAAGGTTATATATATAAAGAGGGTTTATTAGAAGAATTATCACAAAATTATCAGTTATCTGGTGCTAATATCAGCTCAATAATCTCTGAGGTACTGATTAAATTAATTCATGATAATCACAAAGAGATAACATTTGAAATAGTAGAGCCTTACTTAAAGAAAGAATTTTACAAGAGAGATTCTACTTATAGGGTTTGTCCAGATACAGCTCCAGGAGCAGCATTAATAGAACAAAGGTTAGGTAGAACAGCAGTGCATACTGGCCGTAGAATGTAATCTGTTTTTTTAAGCTAAAAACTATTAAACAATGAGTAAAAATAAAACTAACTTCTTAGATTTTGAAGAAGAAGAAGATTTTCATATAGATTTTGCATCTATTAATACGGGACTAGAGGGTTTAGATATAGACCAAGCCTTAAAAAGTGATGGTCCTGTGTATGATAATTATTACCATAAGGGGTTTTGTTATTATAATGGGAATACTGTGTTTTATGCTAAAGACGAAGGTGAAAAAATTACAGATATTGCGAAGAAATTTAATTTGAATATTGAATATCTTCTATTTGTGAATAACTCCTTTTTTGCAGACACAACAGTAACTAACAGAGACCTAATTTCTTTGGGGAACGCATCGTTACTTCACAAGGAGATAGCTTCTTATACTCCTATCGATTCTACGGCGACTATATTTGCACACTTTTATTATGGAAGCGAAGCAACTGCTTTTGGTTTTGCTTATGAAGAGTGTAAAAATGTAACACCACTTGAAAAGAAAATAACAAAGAAAAGAGTTAATGCTACCGAGTTATCACCTGCCACAGGGGTAGAAAGGTATTCACCTCTTTTACTAGCCAATAAAATGCATTCTCTTTTTCCAGGAGAAAAAAATAATTTATCACTATCAGAATCAAAAATTGATTTTGCAATTAATTTAACTTCAAGAGTTAGTTTAATCTTCACAGTTTCACTTAACGGTGGAATGGGACTTTCTGGGAGTGTTACAGATGATAGACGTTTTACGACATCAGTGAATTGGAAACTAGGAGGGTCTGGTGGTATAGATGTAGGTATTTTAAATGCAGATATAGGTATAAAAGGAGGGGGGTCTTTAAATACATTTGATCAACTTAATGGAAGTTATGAATCAATAGATCATTTTCTTGCTCATTTTCATAATACGTTTAGAGTAGTTTTGGATAAATCGGATTTGGATCCTAAAGAATATGGACTTGATGATAAATCTAGCTATTGGAAAACAAATAAGAAAGCTTTAAGTAAAGGATATACTTCTGTATCGAAAGTTTATCATGCTTTAAATGCCAATGCAGAAGTAGGTTTAGATGAAAAATTGGGTGTACATGGAGAGTATAAAAAAACAACAATATCTCGTGTTAAGAGAAATGGAATTAATAAAGTTGGTACAGAGCAAAGTTTAGAAACTTATAGTCCTGACTTAGAATTTATAAAAGCAAGCAACGATCATCATACAGATACTATTTTTGAGCAAGCAACATCAGTTAGTTTAGACGTTCCTTTATCTAACGATTTAAGTGTTAGTGCAACTTTGGAGTTGACAAAAGTGATGAATGATGCAAATAAAGATAATAATGGTGACTATTTAAACTTTCAAATTCAGTTACCTATTACAGAAATAAAATCTACTGATGGTAAAATATCAGGAAGTAGTTTAGTAGATAATTTTACATCCCATAAGGAAAGTATAGTCAAAGCATTTAGCTCAATTAAAGGTGGCCTTTCTAGCCTTTCGGCTCTTGAAAATGAATTAGGTAGAACAATAGTTGCTACAGTATATCATAAAAAGAATGCGAGTGAAGGTGGAATAGAAAGAATTTTAGATTATAAACAAAGTATTACTGTAGAAGTAAATGCATATCAAGAGGGTGAAAACTATCATATTCAGTATTTAAGATTTTGGTTTAACAATGAGGCGTCAATGTCCACTCAGAAAAATAGTAGTGCCACAAGTAAAGGTAAAAAGATGAGTGTAAGCATTACTGCCACAAATAAGGTAGCTTTTGCAGAAATTGTAATGGAAGATACCCTTAGTTATATCAGTACTGTATACAATCAGATGATGTGGGAAGCAAGAGATACTTCATTCCAAAAAAGTTTAACTACTTATTTGAAGCAGACGAAATTGGAACGTTTAAATGATAAAGATTCTTACAAAGAACATGATGCATTGATTCTAGAAAGATTAGAAGCATTACAAAAGAACGAAGATTCTACGTACAGTTGTACTGACTGGGAACTTTTTAAAAATAAACATTCATCTGCCATTAAAGGAATAAAAAATAAGTTCCAAGAACAGTTTAATAAAGAATGGGTGAAGTTAAATGATGATGAAGATGTTCCCGATAAAATTATGGGATTTGACATCCATAGGCATTTTGGTAAAACAAAAGAGCAAGTTTTTAGCAGACTAGGTAAGAGTAGGTTTAAGAATATTAATAGCCAGAATATCTTAATAATTACAGGCTCTGAATTTGAAGAATTAGTACTATTTAAAAATTATTTAGAAAACAGAAGTTATGCATCAGATTATTGGAAATAGAATAATACTCTTAATTAGTTTATTGATATTTTCATCTTGTAGTTATATATCAGCTGAAGATGAGAAAACGACACCATTTCTCGAATTTATAAAGAAAAAGTATCCAGATTCAACATTTGGGTTAGACGAGAGGGATATGTATTGGATACATTTTAGAGGTTATAGTGATAATTTAGATGATTGGTACAATGATATAAATAAAAAAATGGATTCTATAGATGTCATAAGTTTTTCAAAATTTCCAAAATTGAATGATAATATATCTTTATTGAAAGAAATCAAAAACTTAGAATATTTAGAGGTTTATAACTGTAATCTCACTGAAATCCCCCCTTTCTTCCTTAATTTTCATAAGCTAGAATATTTATTGTTAAATAATAATGAAATTACTTCTATACCAAAGGATATTAATAAACTAGATAAGCTTAAAAAGTTATCTTTATCTCAGAATAAGATAAAAAAAGTTCCTGCTGAAATTTGTTCTATAACAACTTTAGAAGAGTTTACGATAGCAGGTAATTTAATTAAAACATTACCCAAAAACATTGGTAATTTACATCAATTAAGAGGTTTATCAATAACCCGTAATACTAACCTTAAAGCACTTCCCTCCTCAATAAAAAAGCTATCTAAATTAAGGAATTTACATTTGAAAGGGTGTGTTAATTTAAAATCTTTTCCTGATAGCCTTTGGTTAATTGATTCTTTAATAAAGATAACACTCTCTGAAATGGAATTAACCAAAGTTCCAGATTTTGTATGGAAATGTGATCAAATAAAAATTTTACGTCTTAGCAGTAATCAACTCACATCTATTTCACCAAGTATAGGTAATTTAATTAATTTAGAGAAATTAGAATTGGACGACAATAAGCTAACATCGCTTCCATCGGAAATAGGTAATTGTACAGAGATTTTTAGTTTTCATGTAGAATATAACCACTTAACAACTCTTCCTGCTTCCATCTGTAATCTCAAAAAGATGAAATATTTTGTAACAAGGCGTAATCCTTGGGAATGGATGCCCTCTTGTATAGATGATGCCTTTGAGATTTATCATAAAAATGGTTCAAAACCAGGAGTGGAGAGAAGGTAATTCGTGGGTAGATAGTAAGATTTTTTATACTCAACTAAAAACTAATAAACAATGAGAAAAGAGAAGGTGTCATTCATAGATTTAGAAGTTATGCGTCAGATTATTGGAAATAGAATAATACTCTTAATTAGTTTATTGATACTCTCTACTTGTAATATTTTTTCAGCAGAAGAGGAGAAAACGACTCCATTCTTAGAAGAAATAAAAGCTAAATATCCAAATTCATATGCTGGAATAGATGAAGACGATATGTATTGGTTCGCATTTTTAGGTCATAAAGACCATTTAGACAATTGGTTTAAAGATTTAAAAAGTAAAAGAGATTCAATTGATTACATTAAGTTTAGAAAATATCCAGATATAATAAAGTCTATTAATTTGATATGTCAATTTGATAGTTTAGAAACATTAAGTATTGTTGATTGTGATTTGATAGAAATCCCTTCTCCAATACTCAACTTTAAAAAATTAGAATTTTTACTGCTATATAATAACAAAATTACTTCTATACCAAAGGATATCAATAAACTAGATAAGCTTAAGAAGTTATCTTTATCTCAGAATAAGATAAAAAAAGTTCCTGCTGAAATTTGTTCTATAACAACTTTAGAAGTGTTTACTATAGCAGATAATTTAATTAAAACATTACCTAAAAACATTGGTAATTTACATCAATTAAGAGGTTTGTCAATAAGCGGTAATCCTAACCTCAACGCACTTCCCTCCTCAATAAAAAAACTATCTAGATTAAGGAATTTACATTTGAAAGGGTGTGTTAATTTAAAATCCTTTCCAGATAGCCTTTGGTTAATTGATTCTTTGATAAATATTACGTTATCTGAAATGGATTTGCAAACTGTACCAGATTTTGTTTGGAAATGCAATCAAATAGAATATCTAAACTTAGAGAGTAATAAACTTATATCTCTTTCCAGTGAGATTGGTAATCTTACAAAACTTAGTACTTTATACCTTGATGACAATAAACTAACATCAATTCCATCAGAAATAGGTAATTGTACAGAGATTTTTAGTTTTCATGTAGAATATAACCACTTAACAACTCTTCCTGCTTCTATCTGTAATCTCAAAAAGATGAAATATTTTGCAACAAGGCGTAATCCCTGGGAATGGATGCCCTCTTGTATAGACGATGCCTTTGAGATTTATCATAAATATGGTTCAAAACCAGGAGTGGAGAGAAGGTAATTCGTGTGTAGATAGTATGTTTTTTTATACTCAGCTAAAAACTAATAAACAATGAGAAAAGAGAAGGTGTCATTCATAGATTTAGAAGTTATGCGTCAGATTATTGGAAATAGAATAATAGTTTTAATTAGTGTATTGATATTTTCATCTTGTAGTTATATATCAGCTGAAGATGAGAGAACGACTCCATTCTTAGAAGAAATAAAAGCTAAATATCCAAATTCATATGCTGGGATAGATGAAGACGGTATGTATTGGTTTGCATTTTTAGGTCATAAAGATCAATTAGACAATTGGTTTAAAGATTTAAAAAGTAAAAGAGATTCAATTGATTACATTAAGTTTAGAAAATATCCAGATATAATAAAATCTATTAATTTGATATGTCAATTTGATAGTTTAGAAACATTAAGTATTGTTGATTGTGATTTGATAGAAATCCCTTCTCCAATACTCAATTTTAAAAAATTAGAATTTTTACTACTATATAATAACAAAATTACTTCTATACCAAAGGATATCAATAAACTAGATAAGCTTAAGAAATTATATTTACATCAGAATAAGATAAAAAAAGTTCCTGCTGAAATTTGTTCTATAACAACTTTAGAAGAGTTTACTATATCAGATAATTTAATTAAAACATTACCAAAAAACATTGGTAATTTACATCAATTAAGAGGTTTGTCAATAAGCGGTAATCCTAACCTCAACGCACTTCCCTCCTCAATAAAAAAGCTATCTAAATTAAGGAATTTACGTTTGAAAGGGTGTGTAAATTTAAAATCTTTTCCTGATAGTCTTTGGTTACTCAATTCTTTAATAAAGATAACACTCTCTGAAATGGAATTAACCAAAGTTCCAGATTTTGTATGGAAATGTGATCAAATAAAAATTTTACGTCTTAGCAGTAATCAACTCACATCTATTTCACCAAGTATAGGTAATTTAATTAATTTAGAGAAATTAGAATTGGACGACAATAAGCTAACATCGCTTCCATCGGAAATAGGTAATTGTACAGAGATCTTTAGTTTTCATGTAGAATATAACCACTTAACAACTCTTCCTGCTTCCATCTGTAATCTTAAAAAGATGAAATATTTTGTAACAAGGCGTAATCCCTGGGAATGGATGCCCTCTTGTATAGACGATGCCTTTGAGATTTATCATAAAAATGGTTCAAAACCAGGAGTGGAGAGAAGGTAATTCGTGGGTAGGTAGTAAGATTTTTTATACTCAACTAAAAACTAATAAACAATGAGAAAAGAGAAGGTGTCATTCATAGATTTAGAAGTTATGCGTCAGATTATTGGAAATAGAATAATACTCTTAATTAGTTTATTGATACTCTCTGCTTGTAATATTTTTTCAGCAGAAGAGGGTAGAGAAACACCTTTTTTGAAAGAATTGAAGAAGAATTTTCCTAAATCAGATTTTGGTATAAATGATGAAGGAATGTATTGGGTTTCTTTTTGGGGTAATAGAGGAGACTCTTTAGAAGAGTGGTATTCTATTTTTAGAAATAAAGAAGATTCAATTTCTAGTTTTACTTTTATTTATTATGAAAATATTTCTCAAGATTTAATTCACTTGAAAAAATTTAAGAAACTATCCAAATTACAGATTATTGAAAGTAAATTAGATGAAATCCCCCCTTTCTTCCTTAATTTTGATAAGCTAGAATATTTATTGTTAAATAATAATGAAATTACTTCTATACCAAAGGATATCAATAAACTAGATAAGCTTAAGAAGTTATCTTTATCTCAGAATAAGATAAAAAAAATACCTACTGAAATTTGCTCAATAACAACTTTAGAAGAGTTTACGATAGCAGGTAATTTAATTAAAACATTACCCAAAAACATTGGTAATTTACATCAATTAAGAGGTTTATCAATAACCCGTAATACTAATCTTAAAGCACTTCCCTCCTCAATAAAAAAGCTATCTAAATTAAGGAATTTACATTTGAAAGGGTGTGTTAATTTAAAATCTTTTCCTGATAGCCTTTGGTTAATTGATTCTTTAATAAAGATAACACTCTCTGAAATGGAATTAACCAAAGTTCCAGATTTTGTATGGAAGTGCGATCAAATAAAAATTTTACGTCTTAGTAGTAATCAACTCACATCTATTTCACCAAGTATAGGTAATCTAATTAATTTAGAGAAATTAGAATTGGACGACAATAAGCTAACATCGCTTCCATCGGAAATAGGTAATTGTACAGAGATTTTTAGTTTTCATGTAGAATATAACCACTTAACAACTCTTCCTGCTTCCATCTGTAATCTCAAAAAGATGAAATATTTTGTAACAAGGCGTAATCCCTGGGAATGGATGCCCTCTTGTATAGACGATGCCTTTGAAATTTATCATAAAAATGGTTCAAAACCAGGAGTGGAGAGAAGGTAATTTGTGGGTAGGGAGTAAGATTTTTTATGTTCAGCTAAAAACTAATAAACAATGAGAAAAGAGAAGGTGTCATTCATAGATTTAGAAGTTATGCGTAAGATTATTGGAAATAGAATAATACTCTTAATTAGTTTATTGATACTCTCTGCTTGTAATATTTTTTCAGCAGAAGAGGGTAGAGAAACACCTTTTTTGAAAGAATTATCAAGTAAATATCCGGATTCTAGTTATGGTCTAGATAAAGGGTATTATTGGATTCAATTTAGAGGCTATAATGATTCCATTATAAATTGGTATTCAGATATTAAGCATAAAAGAGACTCAATAGATTACCTTGTCTTCGAAGAATTTTCAGATTTAGACATAATGATAGATAGTCTAAGTAGTTTTGAAAATTTAAATTATTTAGGAATTCATAATTGCAATCTCACCAAAATCCCCCCTTTCTTTCTCACTTTCGAGAAATTAGAATATTTATTACTAGAGGATAACAAAATTACTTCTATACCAAAGGATATCAATAAACTAGATAAGCTTAAGAAATTATATTTACATCAGAATAAGATAAAAAAAATTCCTGCTGAAATTTGCTCTATAACAACTTTAGAAGAGTTTACTATATCAGATAATTTAATTAAAACATTACCAAAAAACATTGGTAATTTACATCAATTAAGAGGTTTGTCAATAAGTGGTAATCCTAACCTCAACGCACTTCCTTCCTCAATAAAAAAGCTATCTAAATTAAGGCATTTAAATTTGAATGGGTGTGTTAATTTAAAATCTTTTCCTGATAGCCTTTGGTTACTCAATTCTTTAATAAATATTACACTCTCTGAAATGGAATTAACCAAAGTTCCAGATTTTGTATGGAAGTGCGATCAAATAAAAATTTTACGTCTTAGTAGTAATCAACTCACATCTATTTCACCAGGTATAGGTAATCTAATTAACCTCGAAGCGTTATCTTTAGATGATAATGAACTAACATCTCTTCCGACAGAAATAGGTAATTGCACAAATATATATGACTTTTCAGTTGAATATAACCACTTAACAACTCTTCCTGCTTCCATCTGTAATCTCAAAAAGATGAAATATTTTGTAACAAGGCGTAATCCCTGGGAATGGATGCCCTCTTGTATAGATGATGCCTTTGAGATTTATCATAAAAATGGTTCAAAACCAGGAGTGGAGAGAAGGTAATTTGTGTGTAGATAGTATGTTTTTTTATGTTCAGCTAAAAACTAATAAACAATGAGAAAAGAGAAGGTGTCATTCATAGATTTAGAAGTTATGCGTCAGATTATTGGAAATAGAATAATACTCTTAATTAGTTTATTGATACTCTCTGCTTGTAATATTTTTTCAGCAGAAGAGGATAGAGAAACACCTTTTTTGAAAGAATTGAAGAAGAATTTTCCTAAATCAGATTTTGGTATAAATGATGAAGGAATGTATTGGGTTTCTTTTTGGGGTAATAGAGGAGACTCTTTAGAAGAGTGGTATTCTATTTTTAGAAATAAAGAAGATTCAATTTCTAGTTTTACTTTTATTTATTATGAAAATATTTCTCAAGATTTAATTCACTTGAAAAAATTTAAGAAACTATCCAAATTACAGATTATTGAAAGTAAATTAGATGAAATCCCCCCTTTCTTCCTTAATTTTGATAAGCTAGAATATTTATTGTTAAATAATAATGAAATTACTTCTATACCAAAGGATATCAATAAACTAGATAAGCTTAAGAAGTTATCTTTATCTCAGAATAAGATAAAAAAAATACCTACTGAAATTTGCTCAATAACAACTTTAGAAGAGTTTACGATAGCAGGTAATTTAATTAAAACATTACCCAAAAACATTGGTAATTTACATCAATTAAGAGGTTTGTCAATAAGCGGTAATCCTAATCTCAACGCACTTCCCTCCTCAATAAAAAAGCTATCTAAATTAAGGAGTTTACATTTGAATGGGTGTTTAAATTTAAAATCTTTTCCAGATAGCCTTTGGTTAATTGATTCTTTGAAAAATATTACGTTATCTGAAATGGATTTACAAACTGTACCAGATTTTGTTTGGAAATGCAATCAAATAGAATATCTAAACTTAGAGAGTAATAAACTTATATCTCTTTCCAGTGAGATTGGTAATCTTACAAAACTTAGAACTTTATATCTTGATGACAATAAACTAACATCAATTCCATCAGAAATAGGTAATTGTACAGAGATCTTTATTTTTCAAGTTGAATATAACCACTTAACAACTCTTCCTGCTTCCATCTGTAATCTCAAAAAGATGAAATATTTTGTAACAAGGCGTAATCCCTGGGAATGGATGCCCTCTTGTATAGATGATGCATTTGAGATTTATCATAAAAATGGTTCAAAACCAGGAGTGGAGAGAAGGTAATTTGTGTGTAGATAGTATGTTTTTTTATACTCAGCTAAAAACTAATAAACAATGAGAAAAGAGAAGGTGTCATTCATAGACTTAGAAGTTATGCGTCAGATTATTGGAAATAGAATAATACTCTTAATTAGTTTATTGATACTCTCTGCTTGTAATATTTTTTCAGCAGAAGAGGATAGAGAAACACCTTTTTTGAAAGAATTGAAGAAGAATTTTCCTAAATCAGATTTTGGTATAAATGATGAAGGAATGTATTGGGTTTCTTTTTGGGGTAATAGAGGAGACTCTTTAGAAGAGTGGTATTCTATTTTTAGAAATAAAGAAGATTCAATTTCTAGTTTTACTTTTATTTATTATGAAAATATTTCTCAAGATTTAATTCACTTGAAAAAATTTAAGAATCTATCCAAATTACAGATTATTGAAAGTAAATTAGATGAAATTCCCCCTTTCTTCCTTAATTTTGATAAGCTAGAATATTTATTGTTAAATAATAATGAAATTACTTCTATACCAAAGGATATCAATAAACTAGATAAGCTTAAGAAGTTATCTTTATATCAGAATAAGATAAAAAAAGTTCCTGCTGAAATTTGTTCTATAACTACTTTAGAAGTATTTTCTATAGCAGATAATTTAATTAAAACATTACCAAAAAACATTGGTAATTTACATCAATTAAGAGGTTTATCAATAAGCGGTAATCCTAACCTCAACGCACTTCCCTCCTCAATAAAAAAGCTATCTAAATTAAGGAATTTACATTTGAAAGGGTGTGTTAATTTAAAATCCTTTCCTGATAGCCTTTGGTTAATTGATTCTTTAATAAAGATAACACTCTCTGAAATGGAATTAACCAAAGTTCCAGATTTTGTATGGAAGTGCGATCAAATAAAAATTTTACGTCTTAGCAGTAATCAACTCACATCTATTTCACCAAGTATAGGTAATCTAATTAATTTAGAGAAATTAGAATTGGACGACAATAAGCTAACATCGCTTCCATCGGAAATAGGTAATTGTACAGAGATCTTTAGTTTTCATGTAGAATATAACCACCTAACAACTCTTCCTGCTTCCATCTGTAATCTCAAAAAGATGAAATATTTTGCAACAAGGCGTAATCCCTGGGAATGGATGCCCTCTTGTATAGACGATGCCTTTGAAATTTATCATAAAAATGGTTCAAAACCAGGAGTGGAGAGAAGGTAATTCGTGTGTAGATAGTATGTTTTTTTATACTCAGCTAAAAACTAATAAACAATGAGAAAAGAGAAGGTGTCATTCATAGATTTAGAAGTTATGCGTCAGATTATTGGAAATAGAATAATAGTTTTAATTAGTTTATTGATATTTTCATCTTGTAGTTATATATCAGCTGAAGATGAGAAAACGACACCATTTCTCGAATTTATAAAGAAAAAGTATCCAGATTCAACATTTGGGTTAGACGAGAGGGATATGTATTGGATACATTTTAGAGGTTATAGTGATAATTTAGATGATTGGTACAATGATATAAATAAAAAAATGGATTCTATAGATGTCATAAGTTTTTCAAAATTTCCAAAATTGAATGATAATATATCTTTATTGAAAGAAATCAAAAACTTAGAATATTTAGAGGTTTATAACTGTAATCTCACTGAAATCCCCCCTTTCTTCCTTAATTTTCATAAGCTAGAATATTTATTGTTAAATAATAATGAAATTACTTCTATACCAAAGGATATCAATAAACTAGATAAGCTTAAGAAGTTATCTTTATCTCAGAATAAGATAAAAAAAGTTCCTGCTGAAATTTGTTCTATAACAACTTTAGAAGTGTTTACTATAGCAGATAATTTAATTAAAACATTACCTAAAAACATTGGTAATTTACATCAATTAAGAGGTTTGTCAATAAGCGGTAATCCTAACCTCAACGCACTTCCCTTCTCAATAAAAAAACTATCTAAATTAAGGAATTTACATTTGAAAGGGTGTGTTAATTTAAAATCCTTTCCAGATAGCCTTTGGTTAATTGATTCTTTGATAAATATTACATTATCTGAAATGGATTTGCAAACTGTACCAGATTTTGTTTGGAAATGCAATCAAATAGAATATCTAAACTTAGAGAGTAATAAACTTATATCTCTTTCCAGTGAGATTGGTAATCTTACAAAACTTAGTACTTTATACCTTGATGACAATAAACTAACATCTATTCCATCAGAAATAGGTAATTGTACAGAGATTTTTAGTTTTCATGTAGAATATAACCACTTAACAACTCTTCCTGCTTCCATCTGTAATCTTAAAAAGATGAAATATTTTGCAACAAGACGTAATCCTTGGGAATGGATGCCCTCTTGTATAGACGATGCCTTTGAGATTTATCATAAATATGGTTCAAAACCAGGAGTGGAGAGAAGGTAATTTGTGGGTAGGGAGTAAGATTTTTTAGACTTCAAGATAACTAATCAGTCTCTTCAAAATAGGCTCTTCATTATTACATTAGGAATGCATAAGTAAATTTTATTATGTTAATACTATGGGTGAGGTAAAAAATATTAGTATCTCAGTTATATAAAAATAAAAAATCTCATTTATTACTTAAGTAGTTCAAAATCATTAGAAAAATCTTAATATTTAAAATAAAAATTATTACCTTTAACTCATATTTCTTACATGCTTATTTATATCAGGTAGAAGATATCTGAGATATAAATATAGAAAGTAAGAAACCAAATTCTAACAATTAAATTGTAGCGTCGTACATAATTGACGATTTACAAAGTACATGCAAGCAAAAAAAAAGACTAAAATTTCAATAACTATTAATGAAAGTAAACTTAACTATTACTTAGAAAAAGTATCTACAGCAAGAGCATATCTTTTTGTACTTTACTTTTAATACTAAACTAATACTGATAAAAATAAGAACATCAATTTTTAGGGCTAACCTAGATAATTCTTATATAAATAATTTTATAAAGAAAACTAATCCAATCTGTGTTTATTAGACTTATGGTAAATCCAATAGTTTAGTTCATAATTCTAATTATGAACAATTTATTACTATTTCAGGTATAAATTCCTCAGTGTGTCCCAATGATATACATACTTTTTATAGTACAGAAATTTCTCAATCATATAAAAAAAACAACGTTGTTAAAACGTTATATATAGCAAAAACAAACAATAAAAATTAATTAAAATTTCAACATTCATTATGAAAACAAGCTTAACTATGTCTTGGCTTTTATGGCTAAGTCTACTAATTCCTACGCTCTCGTATAGCCAGTATACTTTAACTGATGACGATGTAGTGGTAGATGAAAATGGTTATATTCAATCTACAACATATACTGCTGGTGGAGATATTATTATCCCTGAGGTGTTAGACGGGCAGACTGTTTTGGGAATTGCTGATAAAGAGTACCCAAATGGAGTGTTTCAGGAAAAAGGAATAACATCAGTAATTTTTCCATCCGGTTTAACTGAAATTGGAGCTTATGCTTTTTATGATAATAATATTTCAAGTGTAATTTTTCCTGAAAGTTTAATTTCAATTGGTTCTAGAGCTTTTTTTCGTAATGATATATCAGGTGAATTAGTTCTTCCATTCGGTTTAACTGAAATTGGAGCTTATGCTTTTTATGATAATAATATTTCAAGTGTAATTTTCCCTGAAAGTTTAACTGAAATTGGATCTTATGCTTTTGCTTTTAATGATATATCAGGTGAATTAGTTCTTCCATTCGGTTTAACTGAAATTGGATCTTATGCTTTTTATGATAATAATATTTCAAGTGTAATTTTTCCTGAAAGTTTAATTTCAATTGGTTTTAGTGCTTTTTCTCATAATAATATTTCAAGTGTAATTTTTCCTGAAAGTTTAATTTCAATTGGTTCTAGTGCTTTTTCTCGTAATAATATTTCAAGTGTGATTTTTCCTGAAAGTTTAATTTCAATTGGTTCTAGTGCTTTTTCTCGTAATAATATATCAGGTGAATTAGTTCTTCCATCTAGTTTAACTGAAATTAACGATTATACTTTTTTTAGTAATTTTCATATTACTTCAATTAAATTCCCATCTAACCTAACTACTTTTGGAACCAATGTATTTAAAGATTTAAGTGCCGAGGGCTATGAACCTTTTGAAGGTTGGTACACTGATATTACTTACGAAACACCAGTAGAGCTTACTTTAGAAAATGTCAAAGGACAAACAATTTATGGGAAATGGGAAATTATTGAATATGCTTTAATGTACGAGGGCGGATTTATTATTCATAATAATCCACTTAACTATAATGTAGAAACTCCTACTATAGAATTATCAACTAAAGGCGATAGAGATGGTTATAAAGTAGAATGGTTTTCATCTACTAATTATGATAACATGGTTTCAGAAATTACACTTGGGTCATTCGGAGATAGGACTTTGTATGGTAAAGAGGCAATAATAGAGTATGACATTAATTATCCTAACGAAGGAACACATACTAATCCTTTTACTTATACTATAGAAAGTGAAACAATCATATTTAAAAATCCAACAGATAGTTTAGGCTATACTTTTGCCGGTTGGTTTACCGATGCAGAATTATCGCAATCAATTTCGTTAATTCCCAAAGGTAGTTTCGGAGAATTAAATGTATATGCAAAGTGGAATCCAATTAACTATGAAATTACCTACCATAATGGTACTGAACAGAGTAATCCATCATCTTATACTATTGAAGAAGAAATTACTTTAACAGCTGCAGACAGTTTAGGCTATACTTTTGCCGGTTGGTTTACCGATGCAGAATTAACGCAACCTATTACTTCTCTACCAAAAGGTAGTACGGGTAACCTCTCTGTTTATGCAAAATGGACACTTCAAGAATTTACAATTTCATACAACGGAGTGGATGATAGTTATACAGGGGTTACATCATTTACTATTAATGATGAAAACATCACATTGGTAGGTGTAGATAAAGAAAACTATACATTTGAAGGTTGGTTTACAACATCCGATTTCCAAGAAAACAGTAAAATTGAAGTAATAGAAACAGCATTACCTCAAGACTATACTCTTTATGCAAAGCTAATTGAGGCTGAAATTACATCTGTTGAAGGTGGATTACTCCAGGAAATCATAGTTTACCCTATCCCCGTAAAAGCAAGCTTCCAAATAAATAAAGTAGTGGATAGCATACTTCTAATTAACAGTGCTGGTGTAGTAGTTAAAGACTATGGCAAAGCAACAAGTTTTGATGTTTCTACATTACCAAATGGTATTTATTACATCAAAGGTGAAGCTGAAGGAAAGTCTTTTAATCAGAAAATAGTTGTAAAACACTAATCTTTTTTGAATGAAAAGTGATGTCTTCTTAGTGTATTTCTTCTATTCCTTTTACATAGAAATAAGGAACCGACAAATAGAGAGATAGGCTATTAAGGATGAGCATCAATTCATTAAGATATTCTCATTAGCCCATGACTTAAGTCGTGGGCTTATTAAAACCAATGTATAAACTGAAAAAAGCAAATGCTTTAATATGTCATACATAGCAAAAACAAACAATAAAAATTAATTAAAATTTCAACATTCATTATGAAAACAAGCTTAACTATGTCTTGGCTTTTATGGCTAAGTCTACTAATTCCTACGCTCTCGTATAGCCAGTATACTTTAACTGATGACGATGTAGTGGTAGATGAAAATGGTTATATTCAATCTACAACATATACTGCTGGTGGAGATATTATTATTCCTGAAGTGTTAGACGGGCAGACTGTTTTAGGAATTGCTGATAAGGAAAACCCAAATGGTGTGTTTCAGAATAAAGGAATAACATCAGTTATTTTTCCTAATAGTATGATAGAGATTGGAAATGAATCATTTAGAGAGAATTTAATATCAGGAGAATTAAAATTACCTAGTTCTTTACAAATAATAGGTAATAGAGCATTTCTTACAAATTTTATTTCTGGACATTTAGAGCTTCCTGAAACTTTAAACTCAATTGGAATTGCGGCTTTTTCAAATAATTTAATATCAGGAGAATTGAAACTACCAAGTAGTTTGACAATAATTAAAGCTGCTACTTTTTATGGTAATTTGATATCAGGAGAATTAAAATTACCTGAGACTATAACAGTTATTGAAGGTTCTGCATTTTATGATAATTTGATATCAGGAGAATTAATATTACCTAGTAGTTTAACAAAAATTGGTGATGGTGCATTTTATGGTAATTCGATATCAGGAGAATTAAAATTACCTGAGACTCTTACATTAATAGGTGGATATGCTTTTTTTGAAAACTCGATTTCAGGTCAACTAGTTATACCTGAATCTGTAGATGATTTGAAGGGATTTGCATTTTTAGGAAATAAGAATATTGAATCAATTAAATTTCCATCTAACCTAACTACTTTTGGAGCCGATATTTTTAATAATTTAAGTGCAAAAGGCTATGAACCTTTTGAAGGTTGGTACACTGATATCACATATCAAACACCAGTAGAAATTACTTTAGAAAATGTCGAAGGAAAAACAATTTATGGGAAATGGACACCATCAAATTACACGTTAACTTATGAAGGGGGATTTACAGCACATAATAACCCTTCAGAATATACAATAGAAACTCCTACAATAGAGTTGTCAAATGAAGGTGACAGAGATGGTTATAAAGTAGAATGGTTTACATCTATCAATTATGATACTTTAGTTTCAGAAATTACAATCGGATCATTTGGAGATACTACATTGTATGGTAAGGAAACAATTATAGACTATACCATTAATTACCTTAATGAAGGAACACATACTAACCCTAGAGAATATACTATAGAAAATGAAGAAATTACTTTAATTGAAACTAATAAGTTAGGATACACATTTGAAGGCTGGTTTACAGACACAGAACTAACGCAATCAATTTTGTCAATTCCCAAAGGTAGTTTCGGAGAATTAAATGTATATGCAAAATGGAATCCAATTAACTATGAAATTACCTACCATAATGGTACTGAACAGAATAATCCATTATTTTATACTATTGAAGAAGAAATTACTTTAACAGCTGCAGATAGTTTAGGCTATACTTTTGCCGGTTGGTTTACCGATGCAGAATTAACGCAACCTATTACTTCTCTACCAAAAGGTAGTACGGGTAATCTTTCTGTTTATGCAAAATGGACACTCCAAGAATTTACAATTTCATACAACGGAGTGGATGATAGCTATACAGGGGTTACGTCATTTACTATTAATGATGAAAACATCACATTGGTAGGTGTAGATAAAGAAAACTATACATTTGAAGGTTGGTTTACAACATCAGATTTCCAAGAAAACAGTAAAATTGAGGTAATAGAAACAGCATTACCTCAAGACTATACCCTTTATGCAAAGCTAATTGAAGCTGAAATTACATCTGTTGAAGGTGGATTACCCCAAGAAATGATAATTTATCCTAACCCCGCAAAATTAAGCTTCCAAATAAATAAAGTTGTGGATAGCATGCATCTAATTAACAGTGCTGGTGTAGTAATTAAAGACTATGGCAAAGCAACAAGTTTTGATGTTTCTACATTACCAAATGGTATTTATTACATCAAAGGTGAAGCTGAAGGAAAATCTTTTAATCAGAAAATAGTTGTAAAACACTAACCTTTTTTTGAATGAAAAGTGATGTCTTTTTAGTGTATTTCTTCTATTCCTTTTACATAGAAATAAGGAACCGACAAATAGAAAGATAGGCTATTAAGGATAAAACTCACATCAATAATACTTTACTTTGATTGCCTATAACTTAACCCATAGGTAATCAAAGTAAAGTATTATTGAGAATGAGACAGATATATAATACTAGTACTTTTAATTCTTTTAGATAGCTAAAATGAAACATTATATCATTTTAATTTTTACACTCTTTTTCAATATTTACTGTTATAGTCAAGCAGAGTATGTAGATGAAGTAAGTTTTGTGGTGACTGAAAACCAAATTATAGTTGATGGAGAGAATAAATTGTTAGATAGAACAAACAATTCTGAATTTGTGACAATCAGTTTTTATACTTCTGCAAATGCTTTAAATGATTACAACTTAGATTTTACGGGAATTAATAATTCAGATACAAAAATTAAACTTGGAAGATCAGATTGGGTAATATTAAATAGTACTCTAATTTCAGTTAATAAACAACTAACGAATAATGGAAAAGATCTATATTATGCATATATAAATAAAACAATATTTTCATCTTTATTAAGTAATAATGAGAATGATGAAAATACGATTACTATTAAATTGGTATTAAGCTTTTCAAAAACAAATTGTCTTAATGGAAGATTAAATTTAAGTTCAAATACATTTTTTGTAAAATCGGAAGATGGAGTTCCTTCTATTATTATAAATGGTCCTCGTCCAATTGATATAGATGGAAATGATCCAGATCTTGAATATCGAACTATGTCATTAATCTGTAATGATAAGAAATGGTATGAATTTCCTAGAACTGATGGTTATACATATACTAATGTGGTCTTTTCAAATTTTAATATTATTATAAATAATATTGAACCTGAAAAATATTATATGAAGCAATCTACTTCATATTCAGGTACTACTAATCATAATGGAGAAGACTATGATTATTTGGTACTATCACCTACTTCTTCAGAAACACAACCGAGTCTGACGATAGATAGTCGATCCCCAAGAATACAAGAAACTAATACGTCAATAGTTCAAAATGAAGATGGAGTTAATGAACAAGATATTGATAATGACTTTGTATCATTTCAGATACAATTATCTGACAAGCATTATACTCCATTAACAGATGATTATTCTGAAACATTAATATTTTATAAGGATGAACAGAGAACAAATCTATTTAAATCATTACATAATATATCCTTCTTTGAAGGAAGTAGCAATGGAATTGATAATAATAAAGGCAGAACGTTAAATTTTAGGGCTCCAAGTATAAATGGGTCTTTTTTTAGAGATGAGGATGGTTTGAACACGTCTTTATATGCAAGATTTACATCAACAGATTTGGCTGGAAATTCAAGAAATTATGATTTTAAGGTTAATCTAACAAATGCACCCATAACGATAAACCCTAGTGAATTTAATACAATACCCTCTATTATAAATGGTACAGGTGTATTAAATATTGATTATTCTTACTTGTTAGATCAAAATAATAATACACAGATAAACAGGGTTAGATCTCAAGCAATTTTACAAAAAAATGATGGTACTTTTATTACTAATGCATCTATTATTTTTACAGATAATCAAGAGTTCACAGTATCCATTAATAAGGAAAATATAGGAATAATAGAAGGAGAACGCTTTGAGTTATTGATAAGATTAGAAGACAACCTAGGCAACAGTTCAATACATACGTCTTCAAGTATATATGATGGTTCTGCTCCTCAAGTTAATTCACAAAATTTAGACGAAGTAGTCATCAATTCAAATTGGATAGATTTATCGGGACCGATGAAATTTAAATTTGATGTTTCCGATTATGCTTTAAATTTGAATCAGGGAGCATGTAACTTATCTTTAAAAGGAATAATGAATAATGGAAATGAAAAATCTATTACTTTACCCCTTCATAATACACCTGTAAAAAATGCTGCAGGGGTATACAATTTAGAATTTGTTATTCCTATTGATGCATTTGAGAATTTAAGAAATAAAGGAGCGTTATCTACAATAACACTAAATTTAAATGATCAGGCAGGTAATACTTATTCATCATCCGAAATTATCAACGCTCTCTCTTATGAAAAGGAAGAGAATATTTCTATTAATACAATAGCTTATATTCAATATGATGCTGATAATAATGAAATAGTAAATCCGTCTACGCTAACAAATGGAAAACTGAAAGTGGCAGTAGGTTTTAGTGGCTCAATGAATAGTACTAATGATATTAATATAAATATTTTAAATACAAAAAAAGAAGTTACTATTAGTCAGTTAGAAACAGAAAATACTAATCCATTTGAATCATTCTATTTTGTAATTGACAATATTAATTCTGAAGACTTTTTTAATAATACTAACTTTAGCTTTGAAACTATACTCAAAAATAAGTCAAATATAGAAAGAACTTTTACGCCAGATGCACCTTTAATAATTCTACCTATCGATTTTACCATAGAAAAACTAACGGATAGTCTTTACGTACGGAATGGTTCTATTATTCAATATCAACATAGCTTATTGAACTCTGCAATTTCAGACAATTCTATAGCAACACTGATTTATACAAAAAATGGAGAAGAAATAAATCAACCATTAACTTTAGTAAAAGAAGATATTACATCTAATTTTAATGTGGTAATTCCCAACCTATTAAATATAGATGAAGGTACAGTAATGCAAGTTAGGGTAAACCTTTATGAGACGGATGGAGGTAGAAGGGAAGCATCTATTACAAATAGTTTTATTTATGATTTTACGCCACCAAGGATAATAGAAAATGGTATTACTTTTACTGGTATTAATGAGAATGAACCTATAGATATTACATTGCCGACAGTGCAAGTAGATGATATTGAACCAATTGGATGGGTAAATTTAGCTGAACCAACAATCTTTACCATTGAGGTAGAAGATTTAATTTTAAACCCTAATAGCTGTAAGTTAGAACTTGTCCACAAAGGAGAAACAAATACATCTTTAGGTTTTATTGATATTTATAGGTCTTCTACAGAAGGTCACAAAACCAATCTAGAATTTCTGATTCAAAACGATATTCTACCTTCTAGTGGAACAGTTATCCTTAATGAATTAATCTTAGAAGATCAGCTAGGAAATACAACAAAATGCAATGGTTCAGATAAAATTACATGTGATAATACTAGGGAAATAATTCTCAATAAATCGTTTAAAGTAGAAAAAACACCTCCATTTAATGTAAAAACAACTGAATCGGATATTCTATACTCTAAAGATGGAGAAGTATTGAAAGCAGGTTTACAAACCATAAAAATTCCGTATGAGAGTGAGGGTTTATCATCTGTTGAGATAAGGTTTTTAGGACTTATTGAAGGGGAAGAAGCAGAAAGCGAGATAACTTTTACACAGGAGAACAATATTAAATACATTACTATTTCTGTGAATATTTCTCATCTAATTTTTCATGCTAAACGTAAATTAGAATTTGATATTTCTGTGGTTAATAACGCAAATGAAATAATTACAATAAATAGAATAGTTGGTCCTGAAATAGTTTTTCCAGTACCTTCTAATGTAACGGTAAATTATGATAATGTACAGATTAATAAATGGAGTGTATCTAATGATGGTACAAATGACGATCTTGAAGTAACCATTGAGAGTATTAAAGAGATATCAGATGAACAAAGACCTAACCTTAATGGAGACACACTTTTTGTATATCTTAGAGATAATGAAAATGATATTTTACTAGAACAATTTGATATTAGGGAGGTAGATCAAACGAGCCATTCTTTTACTTTGTCTAAGCATTTATTTTTAGTAAATGACCAAATTGAATATGGTCCAAAAATTCTAGGCTTTCAGATGGGAAATAGAGATGGGCGTAATACTACAACTTATCAAACATTAGCTATATCCAATATTCCAGACGTTGAAATAACAAATGATTGGAGGTTATATCATGATACTGGAAATGAGTTTGAAATTGTCACTAATCTTGACAACCAAAACTTAGTTATTGAAGAACTACTATATTTTCCTATATCTTCTAAAAACATGCGACCTGAAGATTTATATTTAATTGGTGATGAAGGAACTGGTGAAGTAGAAGTGAATGTGATAGCAAGAGCCAAAGATATTCATAAAGCTTATATTGCTGATACATTGCGTTTTGAAATAACAACAGAAAATATAATTGCTGATAATGCCTTAAAACCATTGTATTGTAGTGGAGAACAAGGAGATGAAACCTTTGCAATAACTATTAATAATCGATTTACAGACTATTACACAAATTTAGGAGTAGGAGAGTTAACATTAGAGTTATATGATATTATAAATAACAAAAATGTAGAAAATACGGCTTTTGAGAAGACTCAAGATTTTACGTATCAATTTAACCCATTAGTTCTACATAGTGATTCTACTATTAGAAAGAAAGAATTCGAATTAAGACTAATTTTTAAGAACAATGAAGTAGAGCAAGTGATTGGTGCAGCTAATTTTGAAACTCTGTACGAACCCAAAATTACAACAGAGTTATTAACGTCATTTCCTTTAGTTGGTGATTTTAACGTTATAAATATTGCGTTATCAGAATTTAAAGAAAGAACATATACTTTAAGTACCGAAACAAAAGGAGTTAATATTGTGAATAAGAGAGTGACAAGTAGAGTTGAAAACTTTTCATATCAATTGACAGAAGAATTTGACGGAGATGAGCTTACTTTTAAACTAAATGCCTTTACTAGTGATGAAAGTTGTGGTTTTGAAGAAGAATATACAATAGCTGTAGATAAGGTTACTTTAGATAATGAAGAGGACTTGGATATAAAAAATTGGAATTTGAGTACAATTAATTCAAATAATCAGATTATAGTTTATAGAAATAGTACAGCAGGGGCATCTATTCCTTGGAATGAAACACTTGGACGTTTTGAGCTTCAAAAGAATTCACAAAATGCTTATCTCGCTTTAACTTCTGATATTTTTGATATCAGTGGATTAAGTAAACCGATGATAAAATTTACTTTTGAGAGTAATACTACAGAACGAAATGGAATTTTTCTTCAGGTGAGACAAATTACTGCTCAAGGAGCTAATACGGCATGGGTTACAGTAGGTACTGATGCAGAAGTTTGGAATTGGTACAACACCTATGGTCTCTATAATAATAATCTTGTTTCTAACGAAAATGGTTATGCTTGGTCTGGTGCGTTAGGAAATGTTGAAAGTAGACTATCTATAGATGACGTTGTTGATTTAGAGATGGATAAAACACAGTTTAGACTTGTGTTTAGCTATGGTACTGCAAATGAGGAGTTTTTTGAACCAAAACAATTTATTATTCGTGATAGAGAAAGAAGAGTTATGGTTGAATCTTTCTTGCAAGCAAATAATAGCACGCATCATGAAACACTTCAAAAGATTTATGAATCATTAGAAACTGTGGGTAATAATGATCAGAACTATATTCATAATTATTACCTAGAACGAAGTTTAGATTGTGAAGACCCAATTTACGAAAGAGGATCGGAATGGACTGAAGCAAGACGCTTATGGTATGGTTTGGATTCTTTTGGTGAAGAAGATAGTCCATATTCGTTAACATTAGATGGTGAATTGATGGAAGGTGCTGAACTGCAAACCTTTTTAGATAGGTTTAAGTATTCTGTTTTAAAAGATGAACCATTAAAATATTCTTATTCTATTAATGAGAATGAGTTAACAATAGACTATACTATAGATACCGCTATTTATAACAATAATGACAATTTATTGTGGGTATTTACAATAGGTGATCAACAAGTTGAAATTGGAGAGTGTAATCCAGTAACGGTACAGAATACAGAAAATAATCAAGTTATTGGAGAAATTATTCCAAAACAAGTAATGAGTCAGCAAGGCGAGGTGACATTAAACTTATCAAGTATCAACAGTTTAATGGGATCAGAATTTAATATTCAAGTGCTACTTCAGAAAGATTACACGCTAGAAGTATTTTCTGCACTTCAATTACCTGTATCACGAAGTGCCGTACTTTCTACCGATTTGACTTTAGAAAACAGGTCACTTTTATTGTATCCAAACCCAGTGAAAAATACATTAATGATAGCGTATTCTGAAACTAAAAATTCAGAATATAAAATATTTAATGCACAAGGGGTAGAAATGTGTAAAGGGAGTTTACAAACTAAAACAACTGCTGTAGATGTGAATAATTTTCCTTCTGGTATTTATGTAGTCACAATAATTGAAAATGGAGAAATTTTAGAGGTAAAGAACTTTATTAAATAGAAAACAAAACACCCTTAATTGATCATATTCAATTAAGGGTGTTTATATAATTTCTTATTTAGTATAAATAGCTTAAGTAATGAGCGTATAAATAAGTAGTAGTAAATTATTTTTGGTTAGCGAATTGCTGTAATTCTAAACCACGTTCTTCAATTTGTTGGAATACTTTTTTTGTTTCTTCTACTACAACAAATTTTTCGGTTGTTACTTCGTATACATAATAATCAATACCACCTAATGATGCAAAAAGTACGGCAATAGTAAGGTAGCCTTTTACAGGAGTCATGTACTGTAAGAATGATTTATAAATTCTAAAAACAATAGCAATATTAGAAACAGCTAAGTATAAAAGAAGTATAGTATTAAAAAGCCAAATCATAAAATGTTCATTTAATTATAAAAGAGTAAAATGTTTTTAAACTATTTTCTACTCAATACGATTAGGTTTAAAAAATGGTTTACATGTAAAATAAATCATGATGTAATTTAATTTACATTAAAACAACTAATCGATATTTTCGGAGCCAAAATCAGTCCAAAAAGATGTGTCAATAGTACAATTACAGTTTTTAAACGTATACTTCAAGTTATTTATTATAAAAAAAGACCTTTTTATTTCAAAAAGGTCTTAAGTAGGGAAAATCCCTATACGATATATTTTTAGTGTAATAGTTTCCTCATAAAGTTTCTTTTAAGGAGTATTACAATTAATAACCGATTAAATGTATATTTTTCCATCCAGAGTCACTAATAAAGTCTTCTCCAGTTTCTAACATATCTTCATCGTCTTTTTTATAATACCAATTAACTATGGCTTTTCCTTTACCACTTTCTTCGTAAGCTTGTAACATTTCAATAATTTGGAAAAAGCTTTTTGAAGATGCAGTATTAAAATAAGTCATCTTATAGTTTAAAGTAATATCATGACCACTTTCTTCAAGGTATTTTCCAACCCATTCAAATAGTGGTTCAAAAAATTCAGCAGTATACTCATGGTAAGATTGACCTGAAATTTCAAGTAATCCCTTAGCTGGTTCGAAGTTTACCTCAGGAACAAACTCTTTCTTTTTGATAAATAATTTATCCATATTAATTATAGTTATTTGGAAAGTTAATAATTTATTGTTTTGAATGTTCTTGTTGATATTTCCCAACAAGAAGAGCCATTAAAATTGCCATATAAAATTGTCCGATCATTGCGAATATAACACTAAACGCTCGAGCTTCATCCACAACTGGAGTTATATCTCCATAGCCTACAGTTGTTAATGTTACAAAGCTAAAATAGATTATATCTGCTATCGAAACAGTAGTATTAAATGCCTTTCCATCAAACAATGCATCACAAATCTTAAATAATATAAATTCGATCACACCAATCTGAATGTATCCGGCAATTGCTCCGAGGATAGTATTCATATTCACGCTTTTTGCCGACCAAACTTGTTTTAACAATATAGTCAGGAAAACTGAGAAGTAGATAAGCATTGCTACCCAATTTGCAATATTTACTGAATCACTTTCCGTACCAACACTTGCACTTCTTCCTGTAATTATAAAGAAAGTTATAACTAAAGTGATTTTATTATAAAATTTTGCCTTTCTAATAAAATTTAGAATAGCAAACATAAGTACAACCAAAGAGATATCAGATAGCTCGTCGGAGATATGGAGGGATTGAAAAATAATGGGAACCCATAATACAAGGAAGTAAGCAATTAGAAGAATTACATACCTACTTTCTTCAAGGAAATCACGTATTTTAGTATTAATAACGATCATTGTCTCGGAACTTTTTAAATGCAGTTTGCAGCTCAGGAAAAAAAATATTGTGGCAATCTAAGAAAAAATCGTAATCGTTCTTCAGCCACTCCACAGAATTACCAATAGGAGCTAAATTTTTAATACGATTTTGCATGCCACCAAAAACTTTTGTTAAGCCATCAAAGTTTTTATAGGCATTTAACCAATCGTATTTAGTTAGAAAAGGATACATATTAACAGCTTTTTCTGGCGTCCATTCTTTTGTCCAATAAGGAAGCTGATAAAAATAATTAGCAAATTCACTTAAATTTTTATCATTGGCTAATGTGTTCCATTGTAAAGCTAAAAAATGATCGTGGTAAATATCAGTTACAACCATAGCATATCTTTTAGCATGAGGCCGTATTCGATGCGCCATTTCTTTAGTGATTTCATGATTGTCAGTAAAATCATCAATAAATCGATGGTAACGAACGCCATTTGCAACATTAATAGGCAAATGATTATAAGATTTACCTTTTACAAAATCTCCGATAAAGTTGCCAAACATTTCTTCATCATTATCTCTTGATAGGTATAAATGAGCTAAATAATTCAAATAATATATTGTTAATAGCGTTGAGCTATATTTTTAATTTCTTGTGCAATTTTTTTTCTTAAGCCAAAAGGAGACAGTACCTCTACTTGTGCTCCCCAACCTAATATCATAGAACGCAATTCGTTATTATCAACCAAGCGTACTTTTATTTGTAATTCGTTGTCTGTTTCAGAAAGAATTTCTTGTGTTTCATGAATAGGGGTTGTTTTTACAAAGTTTGCCGCAAAAGAATTGAAAGAAAGTATTATATCTTGAGGTTTACCTTTTAATGTTACCCCAATACAATTTTTAAAATAAGCGTTCTTATCAAAGTCTACTTGATGTGCCTGAATGTAAACAGCATTGTTTTTCTTTTCAGTACTTTGTAGCCTATCAATTGCAAAAGTTCTTATTCCTTGTCTGTTTTCAGCATAACCCACAACATACCATAACCCTTTAAATTCTTTTAAAAGATAAGGGTGGAAAGTGTATTTTTCTTCTTCTTCAGCATCAAATTTTTGGTAAACGATATCAATAACGTAGTTGTCTTTAATAGCATTTATAATTTCTGAGAAAACAGTATCACCTTTAGTGTAGATTGATTTTTCTAATTGAATAAAACTATCAAAATTCTCTTTATCGTTTTTTAAAGACTTTGTGATATCAATACCATCTAAAACTTTATCTACTGCATTAGAGAAATTATTAAAAACAGGTAATGCTTTAAATTCTACTAAAAAAGTTTCTACAAAATTTAAGGCTTCTAGATGTTCGCTTGTTAAGTTAACACCAAGTAATTTGTATTCACTATTGGTGTAATAATATCCTCCATTCTTTTTACTGTAAGCTATCGGTGCATCAAACTCATACCTTAATGCCTGCAGATCCTTTTCTATTGTTGAAGGTGAGTTTACACCAAATTCTTCAGAACATTTATCTAATAATCTTTGTTTTGATGGAAATGGATATTGTTTATTTCTGATAAGTTTATCAATTAATAAATAGCGTAAAAAGGAAAGCTTACTGCTCTTCATCAAAAAAAATGGTTTAAAATTACTTGTTGTTTACCGCAATTACGGAAACAATCAAAAATTAATTTTTTTTTATCGGTAATTCAAGCAAATTTGATATTTAATTGATGTAGTTGATAGAATACTAAATAAACTACGCATTACAAATCATTTTATAGACATAACCGTTTAATAATTGAAAGGGGAGACATATCAGCTAATAAGAAAAGTTACATTCAAAAAATTACTCAATGCAATAGTAGTTTTTACAACTTTTCACCTTTCAAAATGGATAAAGAAACCAGTACATTATGGTAATCCAATCAGCTTGTCTATTGAACCTACTACATCTTGTAATTTACGCTGCCCAGAGTGCCCAAGTGGATTAAGGTCTTTTACACGCCCCACTGGAATGCTACAAAAAGAACAGTTTACAAAAATTATAGACGAGTTGAAGGCTACATTAATGTATCTTACGTTCTATTTTCAGGGAGAACCCTATCTACATCCTAACTTTTTAGCTATGGTAAAAGAGGCTTCGGATAAAGGGATTTATACCTCTACATCTACAAATGCTCACTATTTAACAGATGCGGTTGCTAAACAAACAGTAGCTTCTGGTTTAGATAAATTGATTGTTTCTTTAGATGGAATTACACAAGAAGTGTATGAACAATATAGAGTTGGTGGGCAGATAGATAAAGTATTTGAAGGGGTAGAAAATGTTTTGAAATGGAAAAAGAAATTGAATTCTTCTACGCCAGAAGTTGTTTTTCAATTTTTAGTAGTAAAACCAAATGAGCATCAAATAGATGATGCAAAGCAGTTGGCTAAAGATTTAAAAGTTGATAGAATTGTTTTTAAAACGGCACAAATATATGATTATGAAAACGGATCACCATTAATTCCTACTAAACAAGAATATTCTAGGTATACAGAATATGAAGAAGGTAAGTTCCGTTTTAAAGGTGAGTTGGAAAGGAATTGCTGGAGAATGTGGCATTCTGCAGTAATAACATGGGATGGTAAGGTTGCACCTTGTTGTTTTGATAAAGATGCTAAACATGTTCTTGGAGCTATAAAAAATGATTATATTGGTTTCTTGAATATATGGCGTAGTCAAAACTATACAAATTTTAGAAAATCACTCCTAGAAGGGAGAGAAAATATAGATATATGTAAGAACTGTACTGAAGGGATAAATATATTTAACTGATTGATAGTCAGTATTCAGTGTAGTTTGTAAGACAAACAAGAAGTTGTATCAAATTATGAAATTAAACTATAGTTTAATCAGAGGCTTTTTTTCTATACTTTTATTGAGTTTACCATTAGGAGTTTTAGCACAAAGTAACTCAGTAATGGAAGTTTCTTCTAACCTTATTATGGAACGCTTGCTCTTTGGAGCAATCATTTTAATACTAATAATTGGTTTAGTAATATCTGAAGTTGTTAGAAAAAGTCAGAAAAAACGAAATTTTCAATCTTATAAAGCGCAGAAAGAGAAAATTGCTTATTTAGAAGAGAAGTTAAAAGAAACGGAAAAACGTATTGTAAAGACTGCTCCTGTAAATAAACCTAAGGTTGTGGAAGAAGAAGCCATGGCTTATACATCTTCACGCTTAAGAGGTGTTGGTAATCTTGGTGCTTTAGAAGTAGAAGAGAACGATGATATTGGTGATCTTACAATGGTTTCTACTCATAATATTGGCAAGAAAAGAGAAATTCAACCCAAAGAACTTGTAGAAGCTACTATAGAAACAGCAAAAAAATCGTTACCTGAAAACGTAAGTATTGCTACGCAAATTGGAGGAGCACCAGTTATAGTTGTTAACCAGAATTTATTGACCAAGTCTTTGAGTGCACTCATTCGTTGTTCTGCCAATACTATAAAAGGTAATGGTAAAATAACTGTTTCATTGTATGCATCTATGGGCGAAGCTCAAATAAGTATTTCTGATAATGGACAAGGTTGGGGTTATAAAGGTCAAAGTACTGAAGAATTAAAGGCTTTAGAATTGGCAAAGAAAATTCTGTTATCTCAAGGAGCTACTTTTGAAATGAATACACAAGAGAAAAAAGGAACAGAAATGGTTATCTCAATCAGTAGCAAATAAATATTATTAGTATAAAAAAGCAGCCTAGTATTGGACATTTATCCATTGCTAGGCTGCTTTTTTATATTTAGAAAGTTTTATTACCATTTAATGATTGCAGATGCCCACGTAAAACCAGAGCCAAATGCTGCTAAACAAATAATATCACCTTTTTTAATTCTTCCTTCTTTATACGCAGTAGTTAAACTAATCGGAATAGATGCCGCAGTAGTATTACCGTATTTTTGAATTGTGTTGATCACTTTGTCATCTGGTAATTTCATTTTTGCTTGTACAAAATTAGAAATTCTCAAATTGGCTTGGTGAGGAACCAAAAGGTCAATATCCTCTGGTTTTAAGTTATTGGCTTGTAAAGCCTCTGCAATTACCTCTTGGAAACGAACAACTGCATTTTTAAATACAAATTGTCCATCCATAAATGGATAAGCAGATCCACCTGGCTCCCAATATTTAGGATCAAAACGTTCTTCTTTAGTAAACCCAGGATCAATAACAGCTAATTTTTCAGCATGTTCTCCTTCAGAATGCATGTGAGTAGAAAGAATACCACAATCTTCGTCAGTAGGCGAGAGAATTGCAGCACCAGCACCATCACCAAAAAGAACCGTTACAGCTCTCCCTGCATCAGAGAAATCTAAACCTCTTGAATGAATTTCTGAGCCAACAACTAGAATATTCTTGTACATTCCAGTTTTAATGTATTGGTCTGCAATAGACAAGCCATATACAAAACCAGAACATTGTTGTCTAATATCTAGGGCAGGAACAGTTTTAAACCCTAACTCTCTTTGTAATAGTACACCTGAACCAGGAAAGATATAATCGGCACTCAAAGTACAATAGACAATCATATCTATATCTTTTGGTTCCAACTCTGCCATGGCAAGTGCTTCTTTTGTTGCTTCTGCTGCTAAATGGTAGTTGGCTTGTCCTGGAGCAGCATATCTACGTTGCTCAATACCAGAACGCTCACGAATCCATTCGTCAGAAGTTGTAATTTTTTGTGCAAGATCATCATTGGTTACCACATTTTCAGGTACATAGAAACCTAATCCTGTAATTTTTGCATTTTTCATACGCTTAAATTATTGCTTATATATGATTATTAATAAGTAGGCTATGTTTTAAAAAGAATACACAAAGCGATGTTCTTTTTTACATCTATACCTTTTGTTGTTGAGTACCATTTTACAATTTTTCTGTCTTTAAGATGTAAAGCAGTAAAATAACTTCCTTACCTTCTTATCATTAAAGTGTAGTAAATTGATTAAAACTTGGTACTTATTAAAAAAGATTGTCAGTAAAAATATTCTTTATTTCTACTAACAATCTAATCTAAGTAAAATTATAAATATTTCTCGAGTAGAGAAGACATTTCTTGTTGTAATTTTTGTGCTTCTTTCTTTGCAACATCAGCAAAGTCAGTGCCGTTAGAAGCATAAATAATACCTCTTGAAGAGTTGACTAGAAGTCCACACTCTTTGTTCATTCCGTATTTGGCAACGCCTTGTAGGTCTCCACCTTGCGCACCCACACCTGGTACAAGTAAGAAATTATCTGGAGCTACTTTTCTAACATCAAGAAGGCTTTCTGCGCGAGTGGCTCCTACAACAAACATTAATTGTTCTGGTGTTGCCCACTCTTGGTTCTTAATCATGATGTCTTGGAAAAGGTAATTACCTGTATCTTTATTAATGATACGTTGGAAATCTAACCCTCCTTTATTAGATGTATGTGCAAGCACTATCACCCACTTTCCTTTGTATAAAAATGGAGTCACCGAATCTTCGCCCATATAGGGAGCAACGGTGATAGAATCAAAGTCCATATTTTCAAAAAATGCTTTAGCGTACATATCAGAAGTATTTCCGATATCACCTCTTTTAGCATCAGCAATAGAAAAATGCGATTTTGGCATATATTCTAATGTTTTTTGTAATGCATCCCATCCTTTAGTCCCTAAAGACTCATAAAAAGCGATATTGGGTTTATAAGAAACACAATAATCTGCAGTAGCATCAATGATTTGCTTATTGAAAGCAAAAATAGGGTCTTCTTCTTTTAAAAGGTGAGCCGGTATTTTATTTGGATCAGTATCGAGCCCAACACAAAGAAAACTCTCTTTCTTCTTGATTTCGCCAAATAATTCTTCTTTTGTCATGATGCTTTAAATGGTTACACTAATAGGGTTAAAAACCCCTTATTTTCTTATCTTTAAAATCATACAAAGTTAAGACTTCGGAATTAATGTGCAATTAATTATAGCCTTTCAAAAGTGATAAAAACTTAAAGATTTGAGCGTTTTTTATTAAGAACTACACGAAAGCATAGAGCAACCTACTTTATGTCTTGCCCAATCGGGTCTTTTTACAAACCATTTTTCATTTTCTGGTTGTTCATCATATGGCTTTTTAAGTAATTGGAACAACTCATCAATTAGTGCGTATTCTCCTTCATCGGCTGCATTAATAGCCAACTGTGCCATATAATTTCTGAGTACATATTTAGGGTTTACAGTATCCATCTTTTCTTTACGTTCAGCATCAGAGAGCGTTTCTTTTTGAAGGCGTACAATATATAAATTAAACCATGTTAGCCATTTTTCTGTAACAATTCCTTCTATTTCATCTATTATATAAAAAGCATCTTTAATACATTTTATAGGATCAGAAGTTAATGTAAAATCACTTAATTTTCTAAAGAAGATAGTCATGTCTGTTTCTGTAACATGAAGTACCTTTTGTAAAGCTACAATAAGATCTTTGTCGTTTTCATCTTCTGTAAATAAGCCTATTTTAGATTTCATCATATCTAAATATTGCGTATCATACATTGTTCTGAAGTTTGCTAACGCATTTTCTAACCCCTCAGCCTCACCAATAAGTAAGTACAAGGCATTGGCTAATTGGTACAAATTCCACCCTACAATATCCACTTGACTACCAAATCTGTAACGTTTATGCTCTCGATCTGTAGTGTTTGGCGTCCATCCAAAATCATATCCTTCTAACCAGCCATAAGGACCATAATCAATAGTTAAACCTAGAATAGACATGTTGTCGGTATTCATTACTCCATGTACAAAACCGACTCTTTGCCAATGAATAACCATTTCTAAACTACGTTCGGCTACTTCTTCAAAAAACTTTAAGTAGGTATCTTTAGAAGGAGTTCCTAAATGAGAATAAAAATGCTTTATTGTATAATCAGTAAGTGCTTTTAATGTTGATACATCTTTCTTTGAAGCTAAGATTTCGAAGTTACCAAAACGTATAAATGAGGGAGCTACACGTGTAACAATTGCTCCTTTTTCGTAAGCAGGGTGCCCATCATAAAGCATATCTCTAAGAACATTATCTCCAGAAAGTGCAAGTGATAAAGCTCTTGTAGTTGGCACTCCAAGATGGAACATTGCTTCGCTACATAAGTATTCTCTAATTGAAGACCTCAAAACAGCGAGTCCATCTGCAGACCTAGAGTAAGGAGTTTCTCCTGCACCTTTTAACTGTACTGCCCATCGTTTAGAATCATGTACTACTTCAAAAAGGTTAATAGCTCTTCCATCTCCAAGTTGACCAGCCCAATTTCCAAATTGATGTCCACCATAGCACATTGCAAATGGCTTTGAATCTTCCATCACAGCGTTGCCTGTAAATATCATTTTAAAATTTTCGGAGTTACTATCTTTTTCAGTCAAACCTAAAGCATCTAGCATTTCTTTAGAAACATGAAGAATTTCTGGTTTTGCTGTTTTCTTTGGAATAACGTAAGAGAAACAAGCAGAATTTACTTGTCTTCTATGGTTATCAATAACTGAATCTGCAGGTAACTCTTTATTAAAAGTATCTTGAATATTAAGTTTCATACGTTTGGACTGAAAGTGATTGTACTTAGTGATGAAAGAAAGCTTGGTATGTAAAATTACACATCTATTTTCTATCTGTAAAGTGTAGAAGAGGTAGAAAGTTGTTTTACAACAGAATATATCTCAATTTTAGTACATAGATAACTCTTTATAGTGTAAACTAACTAAACAATTGGATGGAATTTAATAATAAGAAGTTAGAAAGAACTTCTAAATGGATAAACTATTTAATAGCACTTGTTTTGTGCGGTTTCTTAATCTCGTTGTCATCTCAGTTTATGGGAGATATAGATGATTGGGAAGGACGACCAACAGTAGAAGAATTTAGAGATCAAGCATTTGTAAAAAAACAAAAAGCAGCACTTAAGAAACTCTATGTTAAAAGAGATTATCAGAATGAGAAAAGAAGTAGCATTCAAAAAACAATTGAAGCAGCGAGTAAAAATTATAGGAACGAGAAAAAATCGTATGATAATTGGCTAGCGGCAAGAAAAACAGTGGGTTCTCCAAGTGAAGATAAAGAGATTTTATCAAGAGCAAATAAATTGGATGCTCATTATAAAACAGAGCAGGAGTGGAGAGCGAAAATGGCTTTAATAGATGATACTTTATCGGTTTTAGGAAAAGATATCACTACTCTACAAACCTCATTATCTGATGAAAAAGAGATAGCCTATACAAAGCAAGAAGAAGAAATTAGAGCATATGATTTAAAAGTATTCTTAATCAGGCTATTTATTGTTTTGCCAATATTAGGGTTAGGAATATTCTTTATTATCAAATTTAGAAAACATAAATATTGGCCTATATTTTTAGGGTATGTAATGTTTTCTTTTTATGCCTTTTTCTTTGGTTTGGTACCTTATTTACCAAGTTATGGTGGTTATATTCGATATACCGTTGGTATTGTTTTGAGTATCCTTTTTGGTATGTATGCTATCAATAAAATTAAAGCATTTATTGAAAAGAAGAAAAGTGAACTTAAAGTACCAAGTAACGAAAGAGCAAAGAAAGTACAACTAGAAACAGCAGAAAGAGCTTTAGCAAACCATATGTGCCCATCTTGTGGGAAAGACTTTATTTTAAAGAAATGGGATAAAGATCTAGATAGGAAATTTAAAGCACAAGGCTATGGAATTGTTACTAATTTCTGTAGGTATTGTGGTTTAGAATTGTTTAAACCGTGTACAAATTGTGGAACAGAAAATTATGCACATTTACCTTATTGTTCTAAATGTGGTACGAGTATTATTTCAGAAAAATAATATAATAAACAAGGTCACCTCTCTAGAAGTGACCTTGCTTTTATACGTTGATAATAAATATCGTTTTCAAATTATTTATTTAAACTTTTTACCTCTTCCTCTACTTTATTCAAACGTTGGAGGTCTTTCATTTGTTTAAACATATCGTAGCCAATTTTGTCAGCCCTAGCAGCGGCAGGTTGGAATGGATAATTGGGGACAGTTTTTACAAACTTTTCTACTTGTTCACCAATAGAGCCAAATAACCACATATTTTCAACATACCACTTAAAAGCAGTTTTGGATTGATCTTGTGCCATTTCAAATGGATCAAGTTTTAAATTGACGACTTTAGGAAAGGCAGGAACCATTCGGTAAGCTTCAGACATATCACCTTCTTGAATTGCAAAGCTTACTTTCCATTCTTTCCATCTGACTGCATTCATGTCACCGGTAGAGGAGAAGTAATAAAATGTTTCTCTAGGCGATTCTTTAGATTTACCTGAAAGATAATCTGTTAAATCATACCCATCTAAATGGACCTTCCAAGTTTTTCCATTTGCCTCATAGCCATTTTTTACATCCTCAACAATATTTTCTTTACCAGCAGCAGCTAATAATGTAGGCATCCAATCCATATGAGAAGCCATACCATCGTATTTAGTGCCTGGCTTAATAGTACCTGGCCATTTTACAACACAAGGAGCACGGAAACCACCTTCCCAAGTCGTTCCTTTATCCCCTTTAAAAGGAGAAACGCCACCGTCAGGCCATGTGAATTTTTGTGTGCCATTATCAGTAGACCAGATAACAATAGTGTTGTCATCAATACCTAGTTCTTCTAATTTATCTAATAAAACACCAAGATGTCTATCGTGTTCTACCATTCCATCTGCATATTCACCAACACCAGTCACCCCTTCAGACTCATTTTTTAAGTGTGTCCAGATATGCATTCTTGTAGAGTTAAACCATAAAAAGAAAGGTTTGTCTGCTTTTGCGGCTTTTTCCATAAAAGAAGTAGCGCCTTCTAAAAGCTCATCATCTATTGTTTCCATACGTTTTTTAGTAAGAGGCCCTGTGTCAGAAACTCTACCATCTGCATAAGAATGAATAACACCTCTTGGACCATATTTCTTTTTAAATTCTTCATCTTTTGGGTAATAATAAGACTCAGGCTCTTCTTCTGCATTTAAATGATAGAGGTTACCAAAAAACTCATCAAAACCATGTTCCGTAGGTAAATGTTCATCACGATCACCCAAGTGGTTTTTACCAAATTGACCTGTGGTATACCCTTCTTCTTTAAGTAAATCTGCAATTGTTGGTGCCCATTCAGGAATACCATGAGGAGAACCCGGTAAACCAATTGTAAGTAGACCTGTTCTAAAGGGTTCTTCACCTAAAATAAACGATGCCCTACCCGCGGTACAACTTTGCTGAGAATAATAATGTGTAAATAAACCACCTTCGTTGGCAACTTTATCAATATTTGGCGTTTGATATCCCATCATACCAAGATTATAGGCAGATACATTTGAAATACCAATGTCATCGCCCCATACCACTAATATATTTGGTTGTTTATTTTTTGCAAAACTGTTTGTAATTGAAAATAATATGGAGAATAGACTGATGCTAAAGTATAGTATCTTTTTCATAGTATGTAATTTTATAATAGTAAATTATATTTGTTTGATATTAAACTAAATCAACGATACAAATGTAAAAACTGAGTTTATTATAAAAATTGATCTATGGTAAGAAGTCTTTTTTAGTTTTTAAGCAAAGTGATTAGTGAACAATGTTATCGGTAACCTCTTGTTAATCTGATAACTAAATGATTTATTTTTGAGTTGAAAAATTGTTTGTTTCGGAGATTTTTTATTAAATTGCTTACATCAAAATATAAACCACTGTACCAGCTAAAAATAAATAGAATTTCAATAAAAACTCAAATCAACTGATATAATGATATGAAATAGTTAAAGGATGGTTATGTGTTAACATCCTTTGGACAACTACGAACTTAGCGTTTTTAAATAAAAATTAAATAGTCTCATTGAATAGACTATAAAAGCTTGTAATCGGTAATTATCTAAATAAGAATATGCTATCTAAATGGTAGCAGTTAATTTAATTGTCCAAAATAATTGTAACTAATAATGTAAGTAAGAAAGGTCACTACTGTGTTTTTAAGTAGAACTATTCACTGTACAACAATATTTCTGATACTAAAATTAGGTCTTTCTATTCGTCATTTTTAGCGACTATTATACCCTGTATTTCATTTTTAATGGAATATAGCTAACACTCCTTTTGTAAATTATGAAGCATAATGGTGCATGATCAGCTTTAGTTTTTTAAAACTATTAATGATAGGATGTAGCGTTGCCTATGGCATGTCAATCCCTGGTATATAGTGGTTTATTGACATTGATTAGACATACTGTAGGCTTATCACACTATTTTATCTGATAGTTAAAACACATTGTGCTTCTAAAAAGTACTTGAGTATGTAGTCAAAAACTAGTTTCTCTTTTTTGACCCTCTATTTACAAAATAATATAGTATAGTATTTTACGTTAGCGCTCTTAAAATTGAGTGGTTGATCACTATTGTCAATTTTTTAGTACACACCATACCAAAAGTAACATACTACAATAGTTTTATTTTATTGGCTTAAGTACTTCACTTCTATACACACACACTTATAACAAAACTAATTATGAAATTTATTTCTAAGTTAGGTGTAGTATTTCTACTACATTTATCTTGTTTGCATCTGTATGCCCAAGAATTTAATTATGGGGAGGCATTACAGAAGTCACTGTTTTTTTACGAAGCACAACAATCAGGAGAATTACCTGAATGGAATAGGGTAAATTGGAGAGCTAACTCTGCACTTTCTGATGGATCAGACGTAGGTCATGATCTTTCGGGTGGGTGGTATGACGCTGGAGATCATGTTAAATTTGGTTTCCCGATGGCTTACTCTGTCACCGTATTGGCTTGGGGTGCAATAGAATACGAAGATGCTTACCGAAGTAGTGGTCAGTTAGATATACTAAAACGTAACCTTCGCTTCGTTACAGATTACTTTATCAAATGTCATACAGCTCCAAATGAATTTTATGGACAAGTTGGTGGTGGAGGACCCGATCATGCGTATTGGGGATCATCAGAAGTAATGACAATGGAGCGTCCTGCGTTTAAGATTGACGCTTCAAGTCCAGGTTCAGATTTAGCCGCAGAAACAGCCGCAGCAATGGCAGCGGTAAGTATGCTGTATCAAAATGATGATCCTGCATACAGTGCTTTACTTCTTCAACACGCAGAGCAATTATATAGTTTTGCAGATCAATATAGAGGAGCTTATTCTGATGCAATTACAGATGCGGCAGGGTATTATAGATCATTTAGTGGATATCAAGATGAGTTAGTATGGGGTGCTGCTTGGCTGTATAGAGCAACAGGTAATGCTTCTTATTTGACTAAAGCTGAGTCAGAATATCAATTACTTTCAAATGAAGGACAAAGTGCTGAAAAAGCCTATAAATGGGGATTAGCATGGGACGATAAATCGTATGGTGCTTATATTTTAATGTCTGTTTTAACGGGTGATGAAGAGTATAAGCAGGATGCTGAACGTCATTTAGACTATTGGACAGATGGTTATAATGGAGATAGAATTACGTATAGCCCAGGTGGACAAGCACACTTAGTGACTTGGGGATCTTTACGTCATAGTTCGAATACATCATTTTTAGCCTTTGTATATAGTGATAAAATTACTACTGCTAAGAAAGCAAAATACCATGACTTTGCTGTAAGACAAATCAATTATGCTTTAGGTGATAACCCAATTAACCGTAGTTTTATGGTCGGTTTTGGTAACAATCCTGCAAATAATCCTCACCATAGAGCGGCACATGGAGCATGGGCAAATAATTTACAATATAAGCCTGATGATGCAAGCCATATACTTTATGGTGCATTAGTAGGTGGTCCTGGTACTGCAAATGATCAGTTTGAAGATGATAGAGGTGATTATATTGCTAATGAGGTAGCTTGTGATTATAATGCTTGTTTTACAGGGGCATTAGCAAGAATGTATGATGAGTATGGAGGAAGTCCGTTAAGTACTTTTCCAGTTCCAGAAGTTCCTAATAGAGCAGAAATCAGGTCTGTATCTAAATTCAATAGCAATAATAGTACAAGCAGTACTGTAAGAGTTTTGGTTCAAAACAGAACAGCATGGCCTGCTAGAGTTACTGATAAATTGAAGTTCCGTTATTTCTTTGACATCTCGGAAGCAGTAGATCAAGGATATTCAATTGCAGATTATGAGGTAGAATTAAGTTATGCTCAAGGTAATGCTACTTTGGATGTAAAAGCTTGGGATGCTTCTCAAAATATTTATTATGCTGAGATTTCATTAGAAGGAGAACAAATTGCTCCTATTGGTGATCCAGCTTTCAGAAGAGACGCACAAATCAATGTAAAAGTAAAATCGGGTGTTCCTTATGATACATCAAATGACTGGTCTGCACTAGGGTTAGATTCAGAGGCTGAAACACCAAGAATTCCAGTTTATGATAATGGCGTATTAGTATTTGGAGAAGAGCCTGGCGGAGGAAACACACCATCAGCATCTTTTACTGCGAATGTAACAGAAGGATACGCTCCTTTGGAAGTGAATGTAGATGCTTCTGCTTCTTCAGATCCAAATGGAGATAATTTATCTTATGCATGGGATTTAGGAAATGGACAAACGTCAACACTTGTTGCTCCTTCAGTAACTTATACTTTACCAGGTGTTTACACTATTGAATTAACGGTAAGTGATGGACAGAATGTATCATCTACAGTTTCTAAAACAATTGTGGTGAATGAAGTTGTTGTTCCAGAATTAAAAGCTTCTTTTACAGCTACTCCAACTTCAGGAACAGCTCCTTTATCAGTAGTTTTTAATGCTTCCTCTTCTACAAATAGTATTGAAACAGCTTTAGAGTATGCATGGAGTTTTGGTGATGGAACAGTGGGAAATGGTATTACTGCAAATCATATTTTTACAGAGATTGGAGAATATACAGTAACACTAACAGTTTCAAATACTGATGGTGAAGCTGACATGATAACATCTACTGTTACTGTTTCAGAAGTAATCGAATCAGATTGTACTTTTGGTACTCCATTAAGTAGTGGAATGACTTCTTTAGTCAATTTAAAATATGAGCATATTCATGTATTAGGAAATGGAGGTCCAGATCTTTCAAATATTAGAGATTTCACTATTAACTGGGATGCAGTAAACAATGGTTTATACCAATTCTCAATGAATACTGCCAATGGGTCTCCTTCTTGGTATATTGATCTATTAAGTGGTGTAACGCATGCCTTGAATAGTGCTAGCCCTTCAGTAACGATTACTAGTTCTGGTATTTCAGGACTTGATGGAGAATACTGGACTGCAACAGAGGGAGATAATTTTGTGTTAGTTTCAAAAACAGCAGGATTTACAATTTATTTCAGTACTTCTGCTACAGCACCAGATTGTGGAGGTGTAATTGATCCAGAAGAAAACACAGCGCCTGTAGCTGTTATAACAACAGATAAGAATAGTGGAGATAAACCACTTACTGTTAATTTTGACGGTTCAGGTTCTACAGATGCAGATGGAGATGTATTAACGTATGCATGGAACTTTGGTGATGGAATGACAGATACAGGTGTTTCTGTAAGTCATATTTATTCAGAAGTGGGCAATTATGATGCTGTTTTAACAGTGACAGATGCAGAAGGAGCTTCTGATTTAACAAGCACAACAATAATTGTAACCGATAAGAATGTTCCTCCTGTAGAAGGAGATTGCACATTTGATACGCCACAAAGTATGTCTCTTACAGGCGTATCTAGTGAGGCATTTACGAATATCCATGTAATAGGAACAGGAGGCCCAGATCTTTCAAATATGAGAGATTTTACAATGAATTGGGATGCGGCAAATAATGGTTTATATCAATTCTCATTCAATACAAATAATGGATCACCTAGTTGGTATATTGATTTGTTACCGAATGTTTCGCATACATTCTCTAGTGCTCAACCTTCAGTAACGATTACTAGTTCAGGAATTAGTGGTTTAGACGGTGCTTATTGGGCAACAGCAGATGGAGATAATTTTGTATTGGTATCAAAAACAGATGGATATACAATCTATTTCAGTAATTCATCAACAGCACCAGAATGTGGTACAGTTGATCCAGACGAAAATCAAGTACCAACAGCAGTAATTGATGTTGATAAATTAAGTGGAAAAGCACCATTAGCAATAACTTTTGATGCTTCAGGTTCTACAGATGCTGACGAAGACGCGTTAACGTATGCATGGGATTTTGGTGATGGTACATCAGAGGCAGGATTAGTAGTTGCTCATACTTTTTCACTAGTAGGGGATTATAGTGTTTCTCTCATTGTAACAGATACTGAAGGGGCATCTGATGAGGCGATAGTATCTATTACAGTTTCAGAAGGTGATATCATTATTGATCCTCCAACAGGTGACAATAAATACATTGATCGTTTTGTAGAGATGAGAGACATTTACTACGATCCAGCAAATGGTTATTTCAGTGCAGATGGATCACCTCATCATTCTATAGAAACATTATTAGTAGAAGCTCCAGATCATGGTCATGAGTCTACAAGTGAGTTATACTCATATTGGATGTGGTTAGAGGTAATGCACGGTCGTATTTCAGGCGATTGGGAACCGTTAAAAGAAGTATGGAGGAAAACGGAACAGTTTATTATTCCATCAGCTTTAGATCAACCTAATAATAGTGCTTATAGTGCTACAAACCCTGCAGCTTATGCAGCTGAACATCCACTTCCATCAGGTTATCCTTCAAAATTAGAATTTGGAGTTTCTGTGAATGGAGATTATGTATCAGATGATTTAAAAGCAGCTTATGGTACATCAGATATTTATCAAATGCATTGGTTGTTGGATAATGATAATTTCTATGGATATGGTAATAGAGGAGATGGTATAAGTACTCCTTCTTACATTAATACCTTCCAAAGAGGTGAACAAGAATCTGTTTACGAAACAGTACCACACCCATCATGGGAGAGTTTTGATTGGGGTAGTACAGAAGGTGGTTTCTTACCATTATTTACGCAAGATAATAGTTATACAGAGCAGTGGAGATATACAAGTGCTCCAGATGCTGATGCAAGAGCAGTTCAAGTAATGTATTGGGCATTAGAATATGCTAAAGAACAAGGTGCAAATTTAAATGATCTTGATTTAGATAAGGCAACTAAAATGGGTGATTATCTACGTATTGCTATGTTTGATAAATATTTCAAGCCATTAGGAGCACAATCACCTACTGCTACATCACAATCAAGTTATGATAATGCACATTACTTAATGTCATGGTATATGTCATGGGGTGGTTCTGCAGACAGTTCAGCACCATGGGCCTTTAGAATTGGTTCATCACATTGTCACTTTGGTTACCAAAATCCAATGGCTGCTTATGCTCTTTCTCAAATAGATGAAATGCAACCTATTTCTCAAAATGGAGCAAGAGATTGGGACGTAAGTTTACAGCGCCAAATGGAGTTCTATACTTGGTTGCAATCAAGTGAAGGAGCTATCGCAGGTGGAGCAACAAATAGCTGGAATGGTGATTATAGTACCTATCCTGCTGGCAAATCAACATTCTATGATATGGCATTTGATGTTCACCCAGTGTACCATGATCCGGGTTCTGGAGGATGGTTTGGCTGGCAAGCATGGTCAATGGAAAGAGTTGCTGAATATTATTATATCAGTAATGATCCTATGGCAAAAGCATTGATAGAAAAATGGGCCGCATGGGTTGTTGATGTCGTTGTTTTAGTTGGTGAAAATGATTTTGATATGCCTGCTGGATTAGAGTGGACAGGCGAACCTGATACATGGAATGCGAACAATCCTGGAGACAATAGTGAACTTCATGTAGAGGTAGTAAGTTACAATCATGATTTAGGTATAGCCGCTTCAACTGCGAAGGCATTAATTTATTATGCCGCAGCAACAGAAAAGCATGCTGTTTTAGATACTGCAGCTAGAGATTTAGCGAGAGAAATTCTAGATAGAATGTGGGTTACTTACCGTGATGAAAAAGGTGTAGCTTCTTTAGAAGAAAGAGCAGATTATACAAGATTCTTTGAAGAAGAAGTTTACATACCATCAAGTTTCAGCGGTACTACAGCAACTGGAGCTACAATTGAGCCAGGAGTGACATTCTTAGATATTCGTCCTCAATATAAAGATGATCCTGAGTTTGCCCGTTTAGAAGCGGCTTATAATGCAGGAGAGGTTTATACTCAGAAATACCACAGAGGTTGGGCACAGATTGAAGTAGCATTGGCTAATGCAGAATATGGTTTCTTCTTTGGTGATGATGAAGTATCATCATCAGCGAGAACAACTTCAACTACAGCAGAGATAGCTACTGATTTAAATAATTCATCAGCATCTTTAGCGATAGTTGTAAGTCCAAATCCAACAGAACATACACTACAAGTTGCATCAAATATACAATTAGAGAATACTGTAGTTAGAGTGTACAATTTGATGGGCAAGATGCTATATGCTAAAGAAATTGATGCAGTAAATTCACAAATGATGCAGCTATCATTTAGCCATTTACCATCAGGGCCTTACATTTTAGAACTTACACATTTATCAACAAATGAGATTGTAAGGAAAAAAATTATTAAAAAGTAACGAGTAATAGATAGTCCAAATAAAGAGAAGACACCCATGGTTTTGCTGTGGGTGTCTTTGTATTTTTTAAAGGTGATTAGTATACTTAGATAGTATAAAATATCAATGCTGTAATACTCTTTAAATCTCTTAACTTTTCATGTAACCGATTGCATTAAAAATCACTGTTATGAATCAAAAAGTTATTGTAACTTACTTACTATAAGTAATTACACAATATGAAAAAGACTATACACTTTATTTTCTTGCTGTGTTTATCAGCAATTCTATTTTCAGCCTGTGATTCAGGTAAAGACGAACTCTTATATTCGTCATCAACGTATAAAGTTTACCGAGATCATGTAACCCAAGGTGATTTTGAGGCAAAAGTTATTTCTTCTAAGGAAATGACATCAAATTATAAAAGTCCATTACAAGATGCCTACAGTAGAGCTGTAGAGTTTAAATTTAGTATTAATGGCAAAGACGATGAACTTGCCTATGGCATTAACCATAGAATAGTGATTCACCCAAAAAATGGAAGTTTTACTACTAAAACTATGAAGTTTGGTGAACCTTGGGCAATGACTGAAAAGGTTGATCAAATGGACTGGTTGGAAAAGAATACAAAAGTGACTTTCAAATTAGATATGTCACCCGTATTAGACGCTTTTAAAAAGCAAGGGTATTATATCGATATTCACGGAGAGAAAATTTCAAAAGAAGATTTTAAAGGAGTTTTTATTGCCGGAGGTAGTGCTCCTTTACGTTGGGACTTTGAAAACCTAAGTGAAAGAGAACAATTATTAGATAAAGATGGGGACGGTATTTATGAAATAACTTTCATGATGAATGCCCCAGATCCAGAAAAGCAAACATCGCCTGTATGGAAATCTGCTAAAAAGATAGATAAGTATCCAACTTTTACATCAGATATTCCTTTAGTAGATGCCCTGTATAATTTAGCGTTAAATGAACTTGTGGCTGATTCTGAAGCAGATGGGACTTTTAGAACAGGGAAAGAATGGGGTGGAGTTTGGACAAGAGATATTAGTTATTCTATTGTTTTAAGTTTATCAATTTTAGATCCTGAAAGAGCAAAAACATCACTTAGAAAAAAAGTAAAAAGAGATCGTATTATTCAAGATACAGGTTCTGGAGGAGCGTGGCCTGTTTCTTCTGATAGAGTGACATGGGCATTAGCTGCTTGGAATGTATACACAACCACAGGGGATAAAGATTGGTTAAAAGAAGCATTTAAAGTAATCACAAATACAATTGATGATGATATGTATATTGTTTACGATAAGCAAACAGGGCTTATGCGTGGAGAATCATCATTTTTAGATTGGAGAAAGCAAACATATCCAAGATGGATGGATAATGGTGATATTTATCGTTCTATGAATTTAGGAACCAATGTGGTGCATTTTGAAGCAATGAAAATTGCCGAAAGAATGGCAAATGTATTGGGGAAATCTAAAGAGATGAATCATTACAGTGAGTTGGCAACAAATTTAAAAAATGCCATAAATACTCACTTATGGATGGATGATAAAGGATATTATGCTCAATATTTATACGGCCGTAATACAATGATGTTATCACCAAAATTTGAAGCTTTAGGAGAAGCACTAGCTGTTTTATTTGAAGTAAGCGATAGCAAAAGAAGTGCAGAGATTGTTACTAAATCTCCTATTGTTCCTTTTGGAGCTGCATGTGTTTACCCTCAAATACCGGGTATTCCTCCTTATCATAATAATGGAATTTGGCCATTTGTACAAGCATATTGGAACATTGCGGCAGCAAAAACGGGTAATGGAACAGCTTTAGAGCAAGGTTTAGCATCAATTTATAGACCTGCAGCACTATTCTTAACAAATAAAGAGAATTTTGTAGCAGAAGATGGTGATTACATGGGAACAGAAGTAAACTCTGATGAAATGTTATGGAGTTTATCTGGTAATATGGCAATGATCTATCATGTTTTTTATGGAATGGAAATAGACAGAAATGGCGTATTATCTTTTCATCCAACAGTTCCTGCAGCATATAAAGGGACTAAACAATTGAAAAACGTAAAACTTTGGAACAACGAACTATCTATTAAATTGAGTGGTTTCGGTAATAAAATCAAAAGTTTTACAATTGATGGAGTTGAAGATGGTGCACATGCAATTTCTTTAGAAAAAGGAGGAAGACATTCTATAGAAATAATTTTAGCAGATAATGATATCACAACAGGAACATCATCTAATAAAGTAGCAAATCGTTTTCATTTGGAAACACCTCAAGCTGAATTAAAAGGAAATGTTTTGACATGGAAGCAAGTTGTTGGAGCCGAAAGTTATGAAGTGGTTAAAAATGGTAAAGTGATTCAAAAGGTTAAAGGAACTACATTTACTCTGCCTAAAGCATTGAATTTAGAAGAATATGCCGTTCAAGCAATTGACAAAACCGGTTATGCATCTTACATATCTGAACCGGTTAATGTAGGACCAATCGTTGCTAAAAATGTTTCTAGCATTTCTAGAGCTAATAAAAAAATAGCAATTAAAGGTGCTCCCTCTGGAACTTTAGAGTTATCTAAATCGAGAAATAAGAAGATAAACTTTACTATTTCTGTTAAAGAAGCAGGGACTTACTTTATTTGGTTCTCGTATGCCAACGGGAGTGGACCTTGGAACACTGATAACAAATGTGCAATAAGAAGTTTACAGATTAACGGTGAAGAAGAAGCTACAATAGTTATGTCTCAAAGAGGTACAGACGAATGGTCAAGTATTGGACTAACGAATAGAATGAAAGTAACTCTTAACAAAGGGAAAAATAAAATATCAGTTCAGTTTGAAGATCATAATGAAAACATGAATGTTGATGTAAATACAGCACTTTTAGAGAACGTTTATTTTGGTAAAGCAGAATAATAATTTTATAATTTAAAAATAACTTAGAAAGGGTACTCAATTGAGTATCCTTTTTTTGTGTGATATGTTTAGTGTCAATCATTAAAATAAAATTCTGATTTAATAAAATTTATTTAGTGATACGTAAATAAATAGAATTTTGTGATGATTAATCGGTATACAATCAGTAATTTGTAGAAGAAATAACTTTTAAAACTATACTTTGTTTAAACAATTTTTTAACCCATCTGTTTATACAAATAGTTAGAATTTTTAAAGAACCATTAAACATTTACATTGAGATGGCTTCAATAGGAGTAATAGGATCTGGTTTCACTGGATTATGTGCGGCAATAACTTTAGCAGACAAAGGGCATGAAGTTCATGTTTATGAAAAAAACGAGATGGCAGGAGGCCGTGCGAGAATATGGCAAACAGAAGGCTTTACTTTTGATTTAGGTCCATCATGGTATTGGATGCCAGATGTTTTTGAGAATTTCTTTGGTAAATTTGGTAAAAAAGTAAGTGATTATTACGATTTAACACGTTTAGATCCATCTTATAGAATTTATTGGTCAGAAAATGATTACACAGATATTCCTGCACAATTAGATAAACTTGGTGATTTATTTGAGTCATGGGAAACTGGTGCAAGAAAAAAACTTTTTGATTTTATTGATGAAGCAGAAATCAAATATAGAATAGGTATGGACGATTTTGTACATCGACCTTCTTATTCTTTTATGGATTTTGCGGAATGGCAAGTTATTAAAAATGTTCCTCGTTTACATTTGATTTCTGATTTTGCCACTTATGTACGTAAGTATTTTAAACACGAAAAAATCTTAAAAATATTAGAATTCCCTGTCTTATTTTTAGGAGATGTAGCAAAACGAACTCCTGCACTTTATAGTCTGATGAATTACGCAGATTTAAAATTAGGGACATGGTATCCTAAAGGTGGAATGACAGAAGTTGTAGGAGGGTTTGAAAAATTAGCTATTGAAAAAGGAGTTGTTTTTCACTTTAACTCAGCAGTGAGTAAAGTAAATTGTGAAGGTAGGAAAATGGTTTCAGTTGAAGTGAATGGAGAAACTATTCAACACGATGAGTGGGTTGCTTCATGTGATTATCATCATTTTGAACAGAATTTACTTCCAAAAGCTTACCGTAATTATGATGAGAAATATTGGGGTAGCCGTAAAATGGCTCCATCATGCCTATTGTATTACATTGGTTTAGATACAAAAATTCCAAACATTCATCATCATAATTTATATTTCGACACACCTTTTGATGAACATGCGGAAGAAATTTACGACAACCCAGCTTGGCCAAAAGATCCATTATTTTATATCTGTGCTCCATCAGTTACAGATGATACTATTGCACCCAAAAGCAAAGAAAATTTAATGCTTTTAATTCCGGTAGCTCCAGGAATGGAAGATACAGAAGAGGTAAGAGAAAAATATTTCAATATATTAGTAGATAGGATAAAAAAATCGACAGGCGTTGATATTTCTAAACACCTTATTGTAAAGAGAACTTTTGCTCATAACGATTTTGTATCAGAATATAATGCTTTTAAAGGGAATGCTTACGGTCTTTCTAATGTTCTTAAACAAACGGCCTTTTTAAAGCCCTCAATAAAAATTAAAAAATTAGATAATGTACTTATGGCAGGGCAGTTAACTGTTCCCGGCCCAGGAGTGCCACCATCAATTATCTCTGGTGAATTAGTTGCTAGAGAAATATTAAAAAAGAAATTATCCTTAACACCTCAAATTAACGCTTAATCTTAAAATACACTATGAAAAAAATATATGATGATTTATCATATGATTTGTCTCGGATCATAACTAAAAAATACACAACATCTTTCGCTATTGGTATTCGTTTTTTAGCTCCTCAATTAAGAAACCCTATTTATGCAATTTATGGTTTTGTTAGAGTAGCTGATGAAATTGTAGACTCATTCCATGGGTACAATAAAGAAGAGTTACTAGACGAATTTGAGAATGATTGTTACAAAGCAATTGATACAGGTATTAGTACAAATCCAGTTTTACAATGTTATCAAGAAGTTGTAAATAAATACGGTATAGAAAGAGAACTGATTACTCTTTTTATAAAAAGTATGCGTATGGATTTAAATAAAAAAGAGTACTCTGAACAAGAATACAAAGATTATATTTTAGGCTCTGCAGAAGTTGTAGGTTTAATGTGTTTGAGAGTATTTTTAGAAGGAAATGAAAAAGAGTACCAAAGATTAAAGCCGTCTGCAATGGCTTTAGGTTCAGCATTCCAAAAAATTAACTTTTTAAGAGATTTAAAAGCAGACGTTCGTGATTTAGGACGAGTTTATTTCCCTAATATCGATATTTCAGTTTTTAATGATGATGTTAAGAAAGAATTAGAAGCTGATATTCAACAAGACTTTGATGCAGGTTTTGAGGGTATAAAGCAATTACCTAAAAAAGCTCGTTTTGGGGTTTATTTAGCATATATCTATTATACTCGTTTATTTAATAAAGTGAAGAAAACGCCGGCAAATGTAATTCTTAAAGAACGTCTGAGAATTCCTGATCCCAAGAAATATGCTTTATTTTTCCAATCTTACGTTCGTCATCAAGTAAATATTTTATAAGATGGAAGAGGTAATATTAGTAGATGAGCAGGATAATCCAGTAGGTAAAATGGAGAAACTTCAGGCACATGTTGAAGGTCTTCTCCATAGAGCATTTTCTATTTTTATATTTAATGAGAATGGAGATTTGTTATTGCAACAAAGAGCACTTTCTAAATACCATTCTGGAGGTCTTTGGACTAACTCTTGTTGCAGCCACCCAAGGGTAAATGAAACATTGAACTTTGCTACAGAAAGACGGTTACAAGAAGAATTGGGTTTTACAACTCAAGTCATTGAAATCGATTCAATACTATATAAAGCTGCTTTTGGAAATGGTTTAATTGAGCATGAATTTGATTATATTTTTATAGGAGAATACAATGGGCAAATAAATTTTAATCCAGAAGAAGTTGAGCAAGTACAATTTATTTCAAGAAAAGACCTTGACCAATGGTTAATAGATAAACCATCTGATTTTACAGCTTGGTTTCCTTTGTGTTGGGAAAAAGTTAAAAATGAATTAGACAAAAATAGCCGTGCAATAGCTTAAAAGGCAAAGGAATGAAAAAAGCAGTTGTAATAGGTGCTGGAATAGGAGGAATTGCCGCAGCATTGAGAGTAAATAAATTAGGGTATAAAGTAACTGTACTTGAAGGAACTTCAATATTAGGAGGTAAGCTCCGTCAGTTCAAAACGGATAATGGGTTTACTTTTGATCAAGGACCATCTTTATTTACATTACCTCATTTGGTTACGGAATTATTTCAATTGTATAATAAAGATCCCAAAGAATATTTTGATTATACTGAAAATGAAATAGCAACTAAATACTTTTTTTCGGATAATACTGAATTTATTGGATGGAGCGATCCAGATAAATTTGGTTTAGCTGTAAAAAAACAATGGGGAGTTGATATACATAAGGTGTTGCAGCAGATAATCGGAGATTATAAAAAAACAGCTCCTATTTTCTTAGAAAGTGCTTTAACAGATTTATCAGATCTTTTAAACAAAGATGTGATGAAAGCTTTGCCAGTACTCACAAGGTTAGGTATTTTTGAATCGCTCAATGCATTTAATGAAAAGCATTTTAAACATGAACAACTTGTTCAATTGTTTAATAGATATGCAACGTATAACGGTTCAAATCCTTATCAAACACCTTCCATAATGCGTGTAATTAGTGCATTAGAGCATTCTGATGGTGTATTCTTTCCAAAAAATGGGATGAGAAGTATAGCAACATCTCTAATACGTTTAGCAGAAGAGGAAGGAATAAATTTTTTGACCGATCAGAAAGTAAAAAGTATTAAGACATTAAAGAATAAAATTGTAAGTGTAGAGACAATTAATGAAATGTTTTCTGCTGACTTATTTGTTTCTAATGCTGATGTTAATTTCTTTTTACCGAATGTGATAGAAGAAAAAGTGCATGTTCCTAAAACGAAAGAACTGTCGTCATCTGCATTGGTATTTTATTGGGGTATTAACCATTCTTTCTCTCAGTTAGACCTACACAATATTTTCTTTTCTGAAGATTATAATGAAGAGTTTAGACAATTGTTTGAGGAGTTTAAAATACCAGAAGACCCTACAATTTATGTACATATCAGTAGTAAAATAAATCATACTGATGCTCCAAAAGGAGGAGAAAATTGGTTTGTAATGATTAATGTTCCGGCTGCTCCTGAAATGTTTTCTGAAGAGGTCGTCAAAAAGATTGAAGAGAAATTAATAAGTAAGCTTTCTCAATCATTATCAATTGATTTAAAAAGTAAAATCACCTATTCTTCTCATTGGACGCCTAAAACAATTGAACAAGATACAATGAGTTGGAAAGGAGCATTATATGGTTTAAATAGTAACAAATTAACACATGCTTTGTACAGGCAGAGGAATAAATCATCAAAATATAAAAATCTTTATTTTGTAGGAGGAAGCGTTCACCCAGGAGGAGGAATACCTTTGTGTTTAAATAGTGCAAAAATTGTATCATCATTAGTAGCAAAGACTTAATTTTATGCAGGTACGCGCATTTCAAAAAGAAATTGAACTAACAAATCTTCAAATAACTAAAATACTATTAGCAGTATTTTACATAGTAGGTGGCGTAGTTGCTTTTACGCCTTTCAACCAGCTTCTTCTTCCTTTTTCACCATTTTTATTATTTACCTCCTTTTTATGTCTTTTTTATTTTGAAAAAGTAAAAAGTAAGGGTGTAATTGGATGGTTTATTTTTGTGTATGTTGCAAGTTTTTTCATAGAATGGTATGGCGTGCATACAGGTATTTTATTCGGAGATTATGTTTACTTAAATAATTTAGGATTAAAATTAGATGGTGTACCATTGGTTATTCCAGTCAATTGGCTAGTATTGGCAGTGGCTGGTAGTGAATTAATTTTTAAATATATTCCTAAGTGGAATAAAATAATCTCAAGTGTTATAGGCGGAGGACTAGTGGTAATTCTTGATGTATTTATAGAGATGGTTTGCGAACCATTGGGCTTTTGGAAATGGGACGAAGGTATGCCGCCAATGATTAATTATATTAGTTGGTGGGTTTTTATGAGTATTTTCATTTATATTCGAATAAAGTTTTTTCCTTCAAGGAATCCACTGTCTATTTATTTATATCTAACATTCTTTGGTTACTTCATTTTACAAGTAATCGCAAATTTTTAAATTATATGGCAATGTTTATAGATATTCTAATTGTTCTTACAACCTTCTTAGTTATGGAGTTTGTTGCATGGGCAACTCATAAATATGTGATGCATGGTTTTTTATGGTATTTACATGAAGATCATCATGGACCTCACGAGAACTTTTTTGAAAAGAACGATCTTTTCTTTTTAATTTTTGCCATCCCATCATGGTTAGGGATAATGTTAGGAATGATTTATAATCAATATACTTTTGTATGGATAGGTGCTGGTATTGCACTTTATGGGTTATGTTATTTCTTAACGCATGATGTGCTTATTCATCGAAGGTTTAAATGGTTTGATAATACAAATAATCGATATTTTAGGGCTATCAGAAAAGCACATAAAGTTCATCATAAGAAAATGACAAAAGAAGACGGTGCTTGTTTTGGCATGCTAATAATACCAATGAAATATTGGATAGAAGCTAAAGGTAAAAAAGTAACTCAAAAACACAAAAATGCCGGAACAGTTTAATTTATATTTGTACCTAAATATACTTGCTATTTTAGGTCCTTTTTTTCTTAGTTTTGATAAGAAAGTAGCCTTCTATAAACATTGGCCTAAATTTATACCTGCCTTATTTTTCTTGTGGGCAATATACATTCCATGGGATGTGTTTTTTACCATCATGATGTATTGGGGGTTCAATCCTGATTATCTTATTAAAATTGAAATCTTCCATTTACCACTTGAAGAATGGATGTTTTTCTTAATCATTCCATACTGTTTCCTTTTTATTTATGAGGTAGTATTGGCTTATTTTCCTGCCACAAAACAAAAAACGTTCTTACCAGCTTACTTTTTTATAGGCATAGCAATTAGCCAAGCTTATTATGGTGGAATGTATTCTTACTTTAATTTATCTGTTTTATTACTTGCTTTACTAGTAACATTTAATCAGCTAAATAATGCATTTTGGTGGACTTATCTACTCACTTTAATTCCATTTTTATTATTTAATGGAGTTTTAACTGGAGCAATTACAGAAGAGCCAGTAGTGTGGTACAATAGTGGAGAATTTAGTAATGTTCGAATCGGAACTATTCCATCAGAAGATTTTATCTACCTTTTAGGTATGCTACTTCTTTGTATTAAAGGTTGGAATTTGAAATTTAAATCAACTACCTAATCTAAAAAATTAGGTAGCCAAGTAACAATCTCAGGGAAAAATATAATTCCTGTGATTAGTAAAATCTGAATACCAATATACGGTACTATTCCTTTGTAAATCTGTTTTGTTTTAATCTCCTTGGGTGCAACACCTTTCAAATAGAATAAAGAAAATCCAAAAGGGGGAGTGAGAAATGATGTTTGTAAATTTAGAGAAACTAATATGGCGATCCATAATGTGTTTAAACCATACATTTCGAATATTGGAGTAACAACAGGCATAAAAATAAATATGATCTCTATAAAATCAATAAAGAAACCAGCAATAAAAATACCTATCATTACTAAAGCAAGAAAAGTATAAGGTTCTAAATCAGCGGATTGAATTAATTCAACAAGTAAATCATCACCACCTAATCCTCTGAAAACTAGACCAAAAGCAGTTGCTCCAACAAGTATCATAAATACCATACTAGTTAAATTTCCACTTTCAAAAGCAGATTCTTTTACTGCTTTCCAAGTAAGTTTTCCTTCTAACGCAGTTAATAAAGTGGCAGCCATTGCACCAACACCAGCAGCCTCAGTTGGAGAGGCAATTCCTAAAAATATAGAACCAAGAACTGATAAAATTAAAAGGAAGGGTAATACAAAAGTTCTTACTAAAAGAGAAAATGTTAGATCTTTTTTGAATGCAGCAATTTCTTCGTCGGGAATTGGAGGGACATCATCTGGGTAGATAACAGCATAGATGTAAACATAAAAAATATAGCATATTACTAAAAGTACCCCCGGTACTACAGCTGCAATAAATAATTCACCAATTGAAATGTTCATTACACTTCCCATCAGAATTAAGACGATACTAGGTGGGATAATCTGACCTAATGTACCAGAAGCTGCAATAATACCTGTAGCATATTCTGGAGTGTAACCTCTTTTAAGCATAGAAGGTAAGCTCATTAAACCCATAGTAACAACAGTTGCACCAACTATACCTGTAGAAGCAGCAAGCATAGCTCCAACTAAAGCGACAGAAATAGCAAGTCCACCTTTTACTTTACCAAGTATAATGGCCATTGTATTAAGCAGCCTACTTGCAATACCAGATTTTTCTAGCATTACGCCCATATATACAAAAAGGGGTACTGCAATTAAAATCTGATTACTCATTGTACCAAAAATACGCAGAGGCAATAAGTAGAATAAATCAAGTCCAAAAGTGTAATAACCAAAAATTAAAGAAACACCTGCTAATGTAAATGCTACAGGATAACCTAAAAGGAGAGCAGCAAATAGACATAAAAATAAAAGAAGTAGTACCATTAGTTTGTTTCTGAAGAATTAAAAAGTGAAAGCGTATTCTCTATACAATTGCTTAGTCCTTGTAAAAAAAGTAAAAGTATACTGATAGGAATACATGCTTTAATTAAAAAACGGAAAGGTAAGCCCCCCGGGTCTGTAGAAGTTTCCATTATGATAAACGAGTTTTTAACATAAGGTATACTCGCATCAATAATGATATAGCAGAAAGGTGATAGAAATATAAAAAAACCTAAAATATTTACGATTGATTTTACCTTAGGTGAGAAATTAGAATAGAGTGCATCAACACGAACATGTTTGTCTAATCGGAGTGTGTTTCCTGCATTTAAAAGAAAGATACAAGCAAATAAATGCCACTCTAGTTCTGCAATTGCAGCAGTTGTATAATTAAAAACATATCTGCTAAATACATCAAAACATACAATTATGATCAAAAGGATACTAAAATAAGAAACAAAATGTCCAATTTTTTTATTTAACAGATTTATAGATTTGTAAGAGAATATCATTGTTTTTTTACCTTAAAAAATCATTATCTTGTTGATAATGTGAATGTACATAGATCGTTGGCTTGTTGCTTTGAGAGGGTGAATTTATATAAAAATACACTTTATTCTAAAATAAGTGCCAAATGTTTTAATATCAGATTCTTTTTTTGTTGTTATCTGCTCGATTTATCTTTAATTTCGCCGTTCGGTATACAATATTTATTGTAACTACTATTAAAGTAATTGTTCTTGAAGAATTTAGTAATGAATGATAATATAGATAAAGCAAATCTACCTAAACATATAGCTATTATCATGGATGGTAATGGAAGATGGGCAAAAGGTAAAGGAGCTAAACGTATATTTGGACATAAAAATGCTATCAAAGCTGTTAGAGATGCTACTGAAGGTTGTGCTGAATTAGGTATTGACTTTTTGACATTGTATGCATTTTCAACAGAAAATTGGGATAGACCCAAAGCAGAAGTATTTGGACTGATGCAATTATTAGTGTCTACTATTCGTTCAGAAACAAAAACATTGACAAAAAACAATGTAAAACTTAAGGCAATTGGTAATATTTCTATGTTACCAAAAGATTGTCAGAAAGAATTACAAGAAGCAATACAACTAACACAGAATAATACGGGTCTAACTTTAGTGTTGGCCTTAAGTTATAGTGGTCGATGGGATATTACTCAAGCGACTCAAAAAATGTGTGAGGATTACAAATCTGGAAAAATAGATGCAATTGAAGAAGATACGATAAAAAGTTATTTATCAACTGCAAATATACCAGATCCTGAACTCCTCATTCGTACGAGTGGTGAACAACGAATTAGTAATTTCTTGTTATGGGAAATTGCTTATACTGAATTATTTTTTACTAATGTACTTTGGCCTGACTTCAGAAAGGAAGTGCTTCATGAAGCATTACATGTATTCCAAGGACGTGAGCGTCGATATGGAAAAACAAGTGAACAACTTTCATAATTTTTTAGCAGGCTTAAATAAAAAGAGATCAAGCAAAACGCATGATATCAACTAAAAAAGCAGTTTATAGACTGTTGACGTTCATCTCAATTTGGACATTCGCAATAACTTCAGCACATGCTCAATTTGGTACCAATTATGGTTCTCAAAGTGGCAAGTATAAGGTAGACTACGGAACTCCTGTAGAATATACTATAGCTGGTATTGATGTAGTCGGTGCAGACTTTAATGATAAAAATGCATTGATTAACATCTCTGGACTTAAAGTAGGAGAGAAAATTACTATTCCAGGTGATGCTGTTAGTAAGGCGGTTAAAAAACTGTGGAAATTAGGTATTGTTGGTGATGTAAAAATCAACATTACTGAGATTCAAGGCAATGATGCTTATCTACAAATAGCCCTAACAGAACGTCCTAAATTATCTCGATTCTATTTTGAAGGAATTAAAAAGGGACAAGCAAAAACACTTACAGATAAGGTTCAATTAGTAAGAGGACGAATTGTTACTGAATCAATGATTCGTAATACTCAGAATGTTATTAAAGGGCATTATGCTGAAAAAGGGTTTAGAAATACTGAGGTTAAAATCGTAAGAGAAAAAGATCCTGTATTAGCCAACTCTGTGATTCTTAGAATTGATGTCAATAAAAAATCCAAAGTGAAAATTGAGGAAATTAAGTTGGCAGGTGTTGAAGAGCTTACCGAGAAAAAGGTAAAGCGTAAGATGAAGAAAACAAAAGAAAAACGCTTTGGTCGTATTTTTACTCCATCTAAATTTATTGATGAAGAGTATAAAAATGATAAAAAGAGTTTAGTTGAATATTATAACGAAGAAGGTTTCCGTGATGCTGAAATTTTAAGAGATACAGTTTATGATGTTACTGATAGATCGGTAAATGTCGAAATTGATATGTACGAAGGTCAGCGTTATTACTATCGTAGTATTAAATGGACGGGTAACTATAAATATACTGATGAGCAATTAGGACGTGTATTAGGTATTTCTCCAGGTGATGTCTACAATACTTCTGAATTAAATAAGCGTTTATCGTTTAATCCAAGTGGAGCAGATATTTCTGCTTTGTACATGGATGATGGGTACTTATTCTTTAATGTAACACCTGTAGAAGTATTAGTTGTAGGAGATTCGGTAGATATTGAAATGCGTGTTTTTGAAGGAGAACAAGCATATATATCTAAAATTGTAGTAAATGGTAACACTAAAACTTCCGATCACGTAATTTATCGTGAAGTTAGAACTTTACCAGGTCAGAAATTTAGCCGTGCAGATTTAATTAGAACGCAACGTGAATTATCAACTTTAGGATATTTTGACCCTGAAACAATTGATATACAACCTAAGCCAAATATGTCTAACGGTACTGTAGATATTCATTACGGTTTGACAGAAAAAGCAAATGACCAGATTGAACTTTCTGGTGGTTGGGGTGGTTACTACGGTTTTGTAGGTACAGTTGGTTTAGTATTTAATAACTTCTCACTAAGAAATGTTGGTGATTTCTCTAAATGGAAACCACTTCCAGCAGGAGATGGCCAAAGATTACAATTAAGAGTTCAAGCGTCAGGTATTCAGTATCAAACGTACTCTATTTCATTTACAGAACCTTGGTTAGGTGGTCGTAAGCCAAACTCATTAACTGTAAGTTATAACTACTCTAATCAAAACTCTTATAGTGGAGATGTAAAAGTAGGTAGTTTAGGTATTAATGCAGCAACCGTATCATTAGGACGTCGTTTACAATGGCCAGATGACTGGTTTACAATGACCAATTCATTATCATTCCTTGTGTATGACTTGAATAACTGGTACGCTACTGGTTTTGGTGATTACAATAATGGTAAATCGTATAACTTAACTTTCAATACAACAATTGCAAGAAATAGTGTCGATCAGCCAACATACCCACGTAGAGGTTCTCAGATATCATTAAGTATTAGTTTAACTCCTCCGTATTCATTAATGCAAGATAAAGATTTCTCTTCAGCTGATATTACAGATGAGGAAAGATACAAATGGGTAGAATACAATAAATGGATGTTTGATAATGCTTGGTATCAGGCAATTGCAGGTGATTTAGTATTAGCAGCAAGAGCACACTTTGGTTTCTTAGCAGCCTATAATCAGGATAAAGGTTTAGGACCTTTTGAAAGATTTATTATGGGTGGTGATGGTTTAACACAACAATATGCATTATTAGGTACAGAAACAATTGGTTTAAGAGGTTATGAAAATAACTCTATTGTACCTTATGAAACAGATGGTTTAGGTGGTGTTGCTTACAACAAGTTTGTAATGGAACTTCGTTATCCAGTATCATTAAATCCGGCAGCAACAATTTATGTTTTAGGTTTTGCAGAAGGTGGTAATAACTGGGCATCTATAGATGAGTTTAACCCATTTGATATGTATAAATCAGCAGGTTTCGGTGCTCGTATCTTCATGCCAGCATTTGGTATGTTAGGTATTGACTGGGCGTATGGTTTCGATGCACCTCCGGGACGTCTTGATCCAAGTGGTAGCCAATTCCATTTTACAATTGGTCAACAGTTAAGATAATAATTGATTTCATTCAATTTTTCAATAAAATAATTAGCCTTCCAACTTGGAAGGCTTTTTTTATTTTGCGAAAATTTATTTGTGTAAAATTTTACTAAACCCCCATAGTAATTTAATAAATGAATATTTGTTCATGAATAATAATATTTAAAACGTAAACAAGACACTAAATACTTTTCTTTTCGGATAAGGTTTGTATATTTGAGTAATTATTCACAATCAATACAATTGAATTTTACCAATTTACACACATGAATTTTGAACTAACAGAAGAGCAATTAGCTGTTAAAGAAGCAGCAAGAGATTTTGCCGTATCAGAATTATTGGAAGGCGTAATTGAAAGAGATACGGAGCAACGTTTTCCTAAAGATCAAGTTAAACAAATGGGGGAACTTGGCTTTATGTCAATGATGGTAGACCCAAAGTATGGTGGAGGAGGTATGGATACACTTTCATATGTAATTGCCATGGAAGAAATATCTAAGATAGATGCTTCTGCCTCTGTTTCTATGTCGGTTAATAATTCACTAGTATGTTGGGGGCTTGAGAAGTTTGGCTCTGAAGAACAAAAACAAAAATATTTACCAAGGTTATCTTCAGGAGAGTCAATTGGTGCTTTTTGTTTATCTGAACCTGAAGCTGGTAGTGATGCTACTTCTCAAACAACTGAAGCAATAGATAAAGGTGATCACTATCTACTAAACGGTACAAAAAATTGGATTACTAATGGTAATTCTGCTTCTATATACCTTGTAATTGCTCAAACTGATAGGAGTAAAGGACATAAAGGAATCAACTGTCTAATTGTAGAGAAAGGGATGGAAGGTTTTGTTGTAGGTAAAAAAGAAGATAAGCTGGGAATTAGAGGGTCTGATACGCACATGCTTAGCTTTACGGATGTAAAAGTACCGAAAGAAAATAGAGTAGGAGAAGATGGTTTCGGTTTTAAATTTGCTATGGGTACATTAAATGGTGGACGTATAGGAATTGCCGCACAAGCATTAGGTATTGCAGCCGGGGCTTATGAGTTAGCATTAAAATATTCTAAAGAACGTAAAACATTCGGTAAGCCTATTTGTGAACACCAAGCTATTGCTTTTAAACTAGCTGATATGGTAACCAAAATAGAAGCTGCAAGAATGCTTGTTTATAAATCAGCTTGGTTAAAGGATCAAGGGAAAGATTATTCTGAAGCATCTGCAATGGCTAAATTATATGCTTCTGAAGTAGCAATGGATGTAACTGTTGAGGCAGTACAAATTCATGGAGGATATGGTTATGTGAAGGAATATCATGTTGAGAGACTAATGCGTGATGCTAAAATTACTCAGATTTATGAGGGTACTTCAGAAATACAAAAAATTGTAATTTCAAGAAGTGTTTTATCTTAAATAAAATAGAGATTGAATTATACAGAAAACGTCTCATGATTTAAAACCATGAGACGTTTTTGTTTAATTTTTTAAACTGATTTCTTTTATGTGTGCATCTAAAACACGCCTATGCCTAAAGTAATTACTTTTTTTGTAATTAAAATTGACATCCAAAGTCTTACTCAATGCTAAGAAAAACGGAAGATTCTTTTCTTTCTGATGATCTAATATAAAAATATCAGAAAATTGATGTCTTAAGTTAAAATTGAATTTTTTAAACATTGACCATTCCTTATGGCCACTCCATATGAATGTGAGATCTGTACGGTTGGAGACGTAAAAATCAATATCATTGGCCTCAGATAAGTCAATTATGGCTAGAATTACTTCTTCCATCTCATCTACATTACTATAATGTTTCCAAGTACATTCAATAGACTTGGCTAGTACATCCCACTCGACTGTAGCGGTAGTATTTTTAAAGATAATCATGTTGGAAGTAAGGGTTCAAAAGAAAAACGTTTAAAGACGATAACTTATTCACACCCACTAAAAATAATAGGTATGAACTACAAATTCAATGTAGGAAAAAAATTGCTAATTAATTTATTAGCAGTACCTTATTTAGATAAATTAAACTTTTTTAAAAATCATTACAATCGAATGGAGTATTCGAAATTGGAAAAGTAGCATGCCTGTAAGAATAATGCCACCATTCTGTAGATGTTGGTCTAAATCCAAATTTCCACATTGTTTTTGCTAATAAATCTCTATTCTTTAAAATTTTTTGTGGCAGTTGTTTATACGTGGGCCATGCTTCTTTACCAAAAAAATCATAAGGTGTTCCCATTTCTATTTGTTTCCCATTTAAGTCACAGATTGTCAGATCAACGGCTAAACCTTTATTGTGCCAAGATCCAACCCTCGGGTCAGCTACATATCTTCTATCAGGATACACTTCCCACATCTTCCATTGGACACTTAAAGGCCTGTAACAATCAAATAATTTAATCTTAAATCCTTTTTTTATCAGTTCTTGTTGTACTTTTACTAATTGTAAGGCGACAACTTTACGTAACATTGCTTTAGGGCAAGAATACAATATGGTTTTTGTGAAATTATTGGTAGTAGCATAACGAATATCCAAAACAAATAAACTATCGAGTTTGTTTAATTCTACAAATGATGAATCAGGTAAATCAGCAATTGATTTCCAATACATGCTTTGTCTTAAATCATTGGATATTATTTTATTAATATTGTGTTCTGTGTTACCTAGAAAGTTTTCTTTGTCATTAAAAACACTGTTTGTTAAATTAGTTTCTTGATGTTTACAACTAGAAATTATTAAAATACAAAGGAAAAGGAATTGTCGCATACAAAATGACTTATAGATAAATTGACAAATGAGTTTTTATAAAGGAGAAGAAATTTTCTTAGGGAAACAACTTTTAGGCGAATTGTATTCATGTAATCATATTGCTTTAAATAACCCTGAGGATGTAAAGGTAATAATGGAAGAAGCTGCACTAAAGGCAAATGCAACGATTGTGCAGTCTGTTTTTCATCATTTTTCACCACATGGTGTATCAGGAGTTGTTGTGATACAAGAAAGTCATTTTGCCATTCATACGTGGCCTGAACATAATTTTGTTTCTGTAGATTTTTACACATGTGGATCTACAGCTTTTCCAGAAAAAGCAATGGATTATTTAGTTGAGGTATTGCAGCCTACATCTTATGATTTAAAGGAAGTGAATAGAGGTGACCTTCACAAGATTGAAGAAATTGCAGATCATACAGCAAATAAATCGCTTAAATAAAAGAAAAGCATTAATTTTGTGAATTATTAGTCAAACTTGAATAGTTATTATGGAAGTATCGATTGATCAAAAGTCGGGATATTGCTTTGGAGTTGAGTTTGCCATTCAGATGGCAGAAGAGGAAATGGATGAATCTGGTAAGTTATATTGCTTAGGTGATATTGTTCATAATAGTATGGAAGTTAAGCGTTTACGTGAAAAAGGACTTGTAATAATTGATCGTGAACAATTAGCAGATTTACATGATTGTAAAGTTTTAATTCGTGCTCATGGTGAACCTCCAGCAACTTATAAAACGGCCATTGAAAATAATATAGAACTTATTGATGCGTCTTGCCCTGTAGTTCTAAAACTACAAAATAGAGTAAAGAATGCATACGATAAAACTGATGCTAAAGCAGGGCAATTAATTATTTATGGAAAACCAGGGCATGCCGAAGTTATCGGATTAACTGGTCAGACTGGAGATAATTGTATTATTGTTTCATCAATAGATGACCTAGTAAAAGTAGATTTTAAAAGGCCTGTAACCTTATTTAGTCAGACAACTAAAAGTACAAAAGGCTTTTATGAGCTGAAAGCTGAAATAGAGAAGCGAATTGATGCAGAACATGGTGAAGATGCTCATAAAGAGTTATTCAATGCTAATGATAGTATCTGTCGTCAGGTTTCTAACAGAGAGCCTCAAATGGTAAAGTTCTCGGGTGAGATGGATGTGATTATCTTTGTAAGTGGAAAGAAATCATCTAATGGAAAGGCTCTTTATAACGTTTGTCTAAAAAATAACCCAAGAAGTTATTTTGTGGAAAATGAGAAAGAAATTGATCTAGATTGGATTAAACCTAATGATAAAGTAGGTATTTCTGGTGCAACATCAACCCCAATGTGGTTAATGGAACAGGTGAAAAGCTATTTAGAAGAGAGTATTTCGGCAATAACCGAATAAAACAGAATTAATTTAAGATAAATCGATTTTAGATTTTTAAAGATATAAAAGGTGTTTACCAATGGGTAAATGCCTTTTTTTGTATAAAAAGATGCTTTTATTGCATGATTTTATTTTACATTATCAATTGTTTGTGCTTGTTTGCATTTATTTATTAAAAAAAAGGAACTATTATTTGCGTGTTTATGCGTGTTCATGTATGTTTGTGGTGTAGTCAAAACACTTAATAATAATTATTCATTTAATTTTAGTACGATATGTTAAAGGAAGAAAGACAACAGTTTATTTTAGATGAAATAAGAAAAAATAATAAAGTTCTTTCTTCGGAATTGAGTACGTCTTTAAATGTCTCAGAAGATACAATAAGAAGAGATTTAAGAGAATTGTCTGATTTAGGTACAATCCGTAGAGTACATGGAGGAGCCGTAAAAAATCAGAATAATATAAGTGGAGGAATGGAGGATGTTTCATCTTATATTCCATTTAGCTACGAAGATAGAGAAGTATATAGTAAAGCCAATAAAGAAGTAATCGCAGATAAGGCTATTTCTTTAATTAAAGATGATATGGTTATCCTAATTGATGGAGGGACCACAAATCTTGAAATTACTAAAAGACTTCCAAAAGATTTAAAAGCAACAATTATCACCAACTGTTTACCTGTAGCAACTAGTCTTGCCCCTTACAGATTTATTGATGTATACTTTTTAGGTGGTAAAATGTTACCAAATGCTTTAGTTACTGTTGGAAACTCAGTAATGAAAGAACTTAGTGAAATAAGAGCAGACCTTTGTTTTATGGGTACAAGAAGTATCGATTTAAAGCGAGGTATTACAGATATTGACAGAGAAGAAGTTGAAGTGAAAAGTGCAATGAGTAATGCAGCATTAAAAGTTGTATCAGTTGCTACTTCAGATAAATTGATGACTTCTCAACCATTTTTAGGGATTCCAATAAATAAAATTCATATGCTTATAACAGAGCTCAATGCTAATGATGGTATTGTTCAAGGTTTTAAGCAGGAAGGGTTAGAAATTTTATAAAACCTTCCTTTATTCATCTGATATTTTATTCTTTTCCCTTCAACGATTTACATATACTATTCATACACTTATAATAATATTTATCTATTCAAATTTTTAATATAATCTACTAAGGTTTTAATAATTGATTTCTGAAATAAATAACACATAAGATACAAGATATCATTATTGAAATTTTAGCTAAAATTTATCTAATTTCTATTCATTTTTATCAACATGAAAAAACATTTATTACTGTTGTGTAGCATCTTTTTGATGCTCAGTAACGCGTATGCTCAAGACCGAGTAGTTACGGGTACTGTAAAAGACGTGACGGATGACTCACCTCTTCCAGGCGTTAACGTTCTAATTAAAGGTACAGCTAGTGGTACTGTTACAGACTTAGATGGTAAATTCTCAATTTCATTAACTTCTGATCAAACTGCATTGGTGTTTTCGTTTATTGGTTATACTTCTAAAGAAGTGGCAATGACAAATGCATCAGATATTACAGTAAAACTAGATATCGATGCTGAAGAACTTGAAGAAGTAGTAGTTACAGCATTAGGTATTGAGCGTTCAGAACGTTCTTTAGGTTATGCAATGCAAGAAGTTTCTTCAGAAGATTTAGGATCAGCTGGATCTTCATCAAATGTAATGAACTCTTTATCTGGTAAAGTGGCAGGTGTTCAAGTTGCTCCAGTAGGCGGTGGAGCTGGTTCGGGTTCTCGTGTTGTTATTCGTGGTAACGCAAATTTATCAGGTAATAACCAACCGTTATATGTAATTGATGGTGTGCCGATTTCAAATAATACATTAAAAGATGCAGGAGACTCTTCAGATTCTGGTGATGTAAACACAGGTGACGGTCTATCTTCAATTAACCCTGATGATATTGAATCTATGTCGGTATTAAAAGGTGGTTCTGCAACTGCTTTATATGGTTCTAGAGCAATTAATGGTGTGGTTTTAATCACAACAAAAAGTGGAACTAAAGGAAAAGCATTAGGAATTGATTTTAATACTGGTGTTACATTTGATGCTGTTGGTATTACTCCAAATGATCAAATGCAATATGCACAGGGTACTCTAGGTACAGCACCTTCTAATCCTAAAAACCAGACATCTATGTGGGGACCAAAGATAACAGGTCAGAAATCTAAAGCATATTATGATGGTAAGGAAAGAGTAGTATCTGGTTATGATAATTATAGATCTTTCTTTAACACAGGTCAGACTTGGAATACAAACGTCGCTTTAACAGGAAGTACAGATAAATCGACAGTACGTTTCTCATATTCAAATATGGATAATAAAGGAATGGTTGATAACAGTACATACAAACGTAATACTTTCAATTTACGCGGAACTACAAAAATGATTAATGACAAGTTGAAGTTAGATTCAAGAGTCTCTTACATTAATCAAAAAGCATACAACCGTATGGAAATGGGTAATAGTGTAAATAACTATATGGGTAATATGTTAAGTTTACCTACTACTATTGATCAGAATTGGTTGAGTGATTATAAAGATCCAGTTACTGGCCGTCCAAAAGGTTATAATGATAAAGAATCTAACCCTTATTGGACAATGCATGAAGTTGTCAATCAAGATCAATTGGATCGTTTAATTGGTATGGCAAGCTTAACGTATGAGTTTACAGATTACTTAAAATTAATGGGTAGAGCTGGTACAGACTTTAATAGCTTTAAGCAAGATGTATTACAACCTTTGTATACGCCTTATTATGAGCAGGGTAGAGCTTATCAAAGATCAAATATTGAACGTGAAAACAACTTTGATTTCTTATTGATGTACCATAAACAATTTGGTGACTTTGATATTACTGGTAACTTGGGTGGTTCTTACATGCAAAATAGAAGAGATTATTCTGATACAGGTTCTAGTGGATTTAATTCTCCAGACTTTCAAAATCCTCAAGCAGGTCAGGATAGATTCTTATCTTATAGTTCTTATGAAAAAGCAATTGCTTCGGTTTATGCTACTGCTTCAGTTGGTTATAAAGGATATTTATTCTTAGATGTATCTGCAAGAAATGACTGGTCTTCTACGTTACCAATCGCAAATAATTCATTCTTTTATCCTTCAGTAAGTGCATCATGGGTATTCTCTGATATGGATTGGGATACTCCAGATTGGTTGTCATTTGGTAAGTTGAGAGCTAACCTAGCACAAGTAGGTAGTGATACAGACCCTTATTTATTAGCTTTACAATATAACCTTGATGGTAATAACCATAATGGAATTAATATTGGTGGTGTTGAAGGAAATCAAATTCCTAACAGAGTTTTAAAGCCATCAATTCAAACATCATATGAGATTGGTTTAGATTTAAGATTCTTTGAAGATAAATTTGGAATTGATGTAGCTTACTACAAATCATCAGCGGTTGATCAGATTTTAGGAGTTGATATTTCTAAAGGTTCAGGTTTTGAATCAGCATTAATTAATGCAGGTCAGATTGATAACTCTGGTGTGGAAATTATGTTGAATTATAATCCAATTAAAACGGATAACTTCTCTTGGAATATGACATTCAATACATCTTATAATGATAACAAAGTAGTTTCATTAACAGATGGAGTAGAGTCTTTCCAATTGATGTCAATTAATGGTGTTTCTGTTCAAGCAAGACCAGGTGAGTCTTATGGCGTAATTGTAGGCTCTAAATATTTAAGAGATGATGCAACAGGAAAAATTGTTGTTGATGCAGATGGTCGCCCTCAAAAAATGGATGGAGTACATGAAATAGGGAATGGAGTTCAACCATGGATGGCCGGTTTGAGAAATACCTTTAATTATAAAAATGTATCGTTCTCTTTCTTAATTGATAGCAAGTGGGGTGGTGATATTTATTCTAATACCGAATCTAGTATGTATGCTTCAGGTAAACATAAGGAGACTTTAGTTGGTAGAGAAGAATATTATAATGGTGGAAATTGGTTGCCTTCAAATGATTTTGTATTATCTGATGGTACTCCTTTTACTGGAAATGTAGATCCAGAACAATATTATGCAGCAGTAAGTAGTGTTGCAGAACAATTTATCTATGATGCTTCATTTATAAAATTAAGAGAAGTAAGCTTAACGTATAGATTCTCTAATAACGTGATCGGGAAGACACCACTTAGAAATTTATCTTTATCTGCTAACGCGTTTAATATAGCTTATTTATGGAAGAATACGGACAATATTGATCCTGAATCTTCTTTCACATCTGGTAACGGACAAGGTATTGAATACTCAAATTTAACAATACCAAGAACTTACGGATTCAAATTAAACGCTAATTTCTAATATTGATTACAATGAATTTAAAAAAGATATTAATTGGATCAGCAGTTGCAGCTGCTACTCTAATGGGTTGTACAAATAAGTTCGAGGAGATGAATAAAAATCCTTGGACAAGTAATGACCTTGATGTGAAACATTTATTTACATTCTCACAGTTGAAAATGTTTGCTTCAGGGCATGAAGGATGGAGAGGTAACTTAATTATGTCAGGTCCTTATGCACAAAACTCTGCTAATTTATACAGTACTGCTGGCGGATTTGGAGTGTCAGATGGTTTTACTAGTCCAACATGGGATTTGATCTTTGGTGATATAATAAAAAATATCACAGATGTAATGTCTCGTTTAGAGAATGAAGAGAATTCTGAACCTAAAATTGCTCAAATGAGAATTGTAAGAGTAGTAAATCTACTTAGAGCAACTCAGATGTATGGTGATATTCCTTATTTTGAAGCCGGTAAAGGTTATACAGAATTAAATTATTATCCTCAATTAGACCCTCAGAAAGATGTCTTAATCGACATGGCAAAAGAATTGAACGAGGCTAGAGATATCATTTTAGCAGATAAAGATACTTATATTTTTACTTACGACTTATACTCTTCAGGTATAGTTGGTTCTGCTAAATACGCAAAACTTTGTAATTCTTTACTGATGAAAATTGGTTTAATGATGTCTGAAGGTGATGCAACTGAAGGTGCTAGAATTTTTAAAGAAGGTTTTAATGGTACTGGTGGTTATATCGAAACATGGAATGATGCAGTATATGTAGCTCACGTTGGTGAAGGTGGACCATGGGGTCAACATATTAATGGTTCTGGTATTGCAATTGAAGGGCAAGTTGGTGGAGCATCTTATGCGTATATGTCTGAATTGGCTTTACAACAAATGCAAACAAAACAAGATCCTAGATTGTTTAGAATAACACATCATTTAACGTATGAAGGTGGTATAGTTGCTGCAATGGGTGATACTACACAGTATACTAGCTTTAATCCATTCTTAACTTCTGGAAATGAAGGGGATTTTGAAAAAGTTTCTTACAGAGGAGTAAGATTAGGTGATAGATCTGATGGAAATAGAGGTATTTATTTTAACCAAACAGCTGATAAAGCTATCCAATCTGCCTATTGGATTGGTCAAAATGATAATTATCCAGATTTTAAAGGCAAAGGTGAGTTTGCTACCTTAGCAGCAATTAGTCCAGCCACCTTTAATAGATTATCTCCATCTATCGTAATTGGTGCTGATGAAGTGCAATTCATGATTGCAGAAGCTAATCTTAGAGGATATGGTGTTGGAAATGCTGAAGCTGCATATACTAATGCAGTTAATTTAGCAATGACTAAATATGATGCACTTCCTTTCCCTGGTAAAGATACAGAGATAAAATATGAGGCGTTATATAAAAGACAATCAGATGCAACTTATTCTCATGATGCTGCAGTTGCTGATTATGTGAATAATGCCATTGCTGCTTATCAAGGAGCAAGCGCTACAGCAGATAAGTTAGAAGTAGTAGCTTATGAGAACTGGGTAGCATTAATTGGAAATGGTTACGAGTCGTTTGCTAATTGGAATAGAACACATTTACCATCAATAGTTAAATCAACTTTAACAGCTGATGATAGAACATATGATCTACCTACCTTCACTAATGACCCTATTTTAAATCCTTCAGAAGTTAAAACTGGAGTTAAAAATGTAGAACTTCATTCGTTTGGTGTAACAAACGGAGTTCGTCCTTCTCGTTTCCCATATCCGAATAGAGAATTAACAGTAAGCCCTACAAACACAGAGGCTGCTATGCAAAGACAAAGATCTGATGCTGGTACTGGTCAGTCTACCAACTTTATAGCTGTAAAACAATGGTACAGTTCTAAAGATAACTAGAAATAGATAAACCTAAAGCCACCTTTCATTAATTTGAATGGTGGCTTTTTTTGCTTTTATACATCTTTGTATTTTCTTGTTTCATTACTAAAAAGACTTTAAATAAGCATAGTTAAGAATGTATTTATTCTTGTTTACATAAGTTAGCAGAAAAACTGCATGTTTATGCATGTTTGTTTGCGTGAATGTGAGTGATATTTATTATTTTTGTCGTAGATGAAACACTTATTATACTATTAATCTACAAGGAACCTTACTTAAATTTATTAACCGTGTCAACAATCAATTACATTAAAAAAAGTTTGACTGTACTAGCAATGGGATCAGCGTTGTTAAGTTGTCAGACAGAAATGCCGAAAGAGGCAGAAACAGAAAAATTAGTCGATTATGTTGATCCATTTATTGGAACAGGAGAACATGGTCATACTTTTCCAGGAGCAACTTTGCCTTATGGTGGTGTACAATGTAGCCCTGTAAATGGTGTAAGTGGTTGGGATTGGGTCTCTGGTTATCATATTTCAGATTCACTTTTAGTTGGTTTTGGACATTTACATTTAAGTGGTACAGGTATTGGCGACCTTAATGATTTAATTATCTTACCAACAGATAAAGAGCATACCTTAGATCCAAAAGAAAACGATAGAGCTAAATTAACTTATACAGAAAAATATACTCATGATACAGAAATAGCTCACCCTGGTTATTATGCTGTTACATTAGAGAATAGTGGTATTAGAGCAGAAATGACAACAGGTTTGCGTGTAGGTTTTCATAGATGGACTTACCCTGCTAATGCTAAAGCACCTTCTATGATTATTAATTTAGGGTACGCAACTAACTGGGATGGTGTAACAGAAACAGCACTTTCAGAAAAAGGGAAAAATACAATTATTGGTAAACGTTTGTCTAAAGGATGGGCGGAAGACCAAAGAGTTTACTTTGAGATGAATTTCTCAAGAGATATAAAAGATATTAAGATAGAGAAAAGTGGGAACCGTTTAATTGCTCAAGTTGTTTTTGATGGGGTTGATAATCAAAATCAAGTAACAGCAGCAATGGGTATTTCTTCTGTATCTGTAGAAGGAGCACATGTAGCTTTAGAGCAAGAAGCTAAAGGTTATTCATTTGATTTAAAACGTCAGGCTGCATCAACTATTTGGGAAAAAGCATTGAAGCAAATAAAAGTGACGACTAAAGATAAAAAAGCACGTGAAATATTCTATACGGCATTGTATCATTCTAAAATTGCACCTGTAACACATTCAGATGCATTGGGAGAGTATAAAGGAGCAGATCATAAAATTCATAAAGCAGAAGGATTTACATATTACAGTACTTTCTCTCTTTGGGATACATTTAGAGCTGTTCATCCACTGTCTACTATTATAGAATCACAAAAAAGGAATGCTGATTTTATCAATACGATGTTAGCACATTATGATGAAACGGGAATTCTTCCTGTATGGTCTTTAGCTGGTAATGAAACCAATTGTATGACAGGATACCATGCAATGCCTGTTTTGGCAGATGCCGTTTTAAAAAACATCAAAGGAATAGATGCAAATAGAGTTTTTGAGGCAATGAAAGCTACATCTTTACAAGATGCACGAGACTTGAAAATGTATAAGAAATATGGATTTATACCTTCTGATAAAGGAGGGGAATCTGTAACAAAAACATTAGAATATGCTTACGATGACTGGTGTATTGCTCAAGTAGCAAAACATATTGGAAATGAAAAAGCATACCAAGAATACATGAAAAGATCAGAAGGATATAAACCTCTTTTTGATAAAGAAACTGAGTTTATGCGTGGTCGCTTAACAAACGGCAAATTTAGATTGCCATTTGATCCAGCAGAAGCAAACCACAGAGAAAATACAGATTATACAGAAGGTAATGCATATCAACATAGTTGGTTTGTTTTACAAGATGTTCAAGGGTTAATTGATTTATTTCCTTCAAAAGAAGCATTTGTTGCAAAGTTAGATGAGTTATTTACAGCATCTTCTGAATTAACAGGAGATAATGTTTCCCCAGATATCTCAGGATTAATTGGACAATATGCTCATGGAAATGAACCAAGTCATCACATTGCGTATTTATATGATTATGCAGGTGCTCCTTGGAAAACACAAGAAAAAGTAAGAGAGATATTAGAAACACAGTACGATAACACTCCAGAAGGTATTTCTGGTAATGAGGACTGTGGTCAAATGTCTGCTTGGTATGTATTTAGTAGTCTTGGATTCTATCCTGTTAACCCAGCGCAAGGAATTTACGCTTTTGGTAGCCCAATATTTGAAGAAGCCGAAATAAATACATCAAATGGAAAAGTGTTTAAAGTAGAAGCAAAAGATGTAAGTAAAAAGAACATTTACATTAAGTCAGTTACTTTAAATGGAAAGGCATTAGATAGGTTATACATCAAGCATAAAGAAATTATGGATGGTGGTACACTAATCTTCGAAATGTCTGATAAACCTAATAAAGAGTTGGGGGTAAATACACCTCCTCCGTCAAATAAGATTTAAGAAGAGAATAACATTGGGAGAGTTGATTCATACTCTCCCTTTAATTGATTAACGATGAAAACGACATTAGAAATTTGCTCTTATACTGTTGATTCTGCAATAAACGCAGAGAAAGGTGGAGCAGATAGAGTAGAGTTGTGTGGAGGACGTTTAGAAGGCGGGACATCTCCAAGTGAAGGGATGATGATTACTGCAAGAGAAAACGTTCAGATTGATATTTATCCGATTATTAGACCCAGAGGAGGTGACTTCTTTTTTACAGATCTAGAATTTGCAGAAATGCTTCAGGATATCAGAACGGCAAAACGTGTTGGTATGAATGGAGTAGTAATTGGTGCTTTAACATCAGATGCTAGAATTGATAAAGAACGTTGCAAAGTTCTTGTAGAAGCTGCAAAACCTATGGGTGTAACATTCCATAGAGCTTTTGATATGACTAGAGACATGAAAGAGGCTCTTGAAGATCTTATTGAGTTAGGTGTTGATAGAGTGTTAACTTCTGGAGCAAAAATGACTGCTTTAGAAGGAGTTGAAGAATTGAAAGCACTAGTAGAACAAGCTGATGACAGAATTGAGATAATGGCAGGAAGCGGGGTTTTACCTGTGAATGTGAAAGAAATTATCTTAAAATCTGGTGTAACAGCAGTACATTCATCTGCTTCTAAGATGGTAAGTAGCCAAATGACATTCCAAAATGATGGAGTAGCAATGAGCAAAGAAAGTTCAGGTTCTGAGTATAGTCGCTCAATAACTTGTAAAGACACAGTAGAATCTCTCAAAAATCAAATTTAAAAGAATTAGCAGAATATGAAAAAGCAAATCATTTACTTGCTCTCACTAACATTTTTAGTAGTTAGTTGTGGACCAAAAGAAATTCCTGCAATAGGAGATAAGGTCTACCACGTTTTCGATCAACAACATTTATATTTTGATCCAGATTTAACGAAAGACGGTATTAAAGAAAGTGATTCTGAGCCATTTTATATTGAATCTGGCAGAATTATGTTACGTAAGATCTCTATACCTAAGTTTGAAAGAGATACTAAAGTAACAATTATAGTAGAAGAAACTTCTGCTGGAGATAGATGGGATAAATCGGGTTCTGTTTTTGTGATGCCAACAAACAGTGCAAACTTATTAAGCGTAGCTAAAGGGGAGTACGTTTTAAAGAACACAGAAGATGCTGAAGCAACAGATAGTTATCCGGGTATGATTCCTGAAGGTGAATTTACACCAGCAACAGAATTAATGCGTTTCATGACTCCTTTTGGAGTTGGTTTTTACTCTGAACGTGATACTGCAAAATACCCTAACCGTATGCCTGTGTATATTGATGGTTGGGCTAAAAAAGCAATGTGGAAACAAGATATTACACAATTATTACCTCTTTTAGAAGGTGAAGTATATGTTGGTGTACATATTGATACTTGGACTAAAGAAGGATATAACGTAGATGTAAAAATACGTTTTGATGAATCAGAAAATGCGTATGCTCCAGCTAAAAAGCGTTGGGTAGCACCGGTATTAAATTCTGTAAGATATATTCCTCCACAAAGAGGTTGTGATAAATTTCAGCGTGCAGATGTAGGAACAGAAGTTACAATACCTACAAATGCTAAAAATGTAAACTTAGCCTACATTACTACTGGCCATGGTGGACATAGTGGAGGTGATGAGTTTGTTGAAACTGAAAATATTATCAAGTTAGACGATACTCCTTTTTATCAATTTGTTCCTTGGAGAACAGACTGTGCTTCTTTCAGAAGATTTAACCCAACATCAGGTGTTTGGTTAGAGAAAAGAGAAGTAGCTTACATTGATTTCAAAAAAGGAAGATATGAGAAAAAAGAAGTTGAAGAACCTATTGCATCATCAGATTATTCTAGATCAAACTGGTGCCCTGGTTCTGATGTTCCTCCAGTAATTGTTCCTATGGATAAGGTTACTGGGAAACATAAAATAACAGTAAGTATGCCTACAGCTCAGAAATTAGAGGGAGACCATCAAAATTTCTGGTTTGTATCTGCCTACTTATTCGGTGAGTTGAATTAAGCGATAAAAACCATCTGTCGAAAATACTTGGCGGATGGTTTTTATTATTCGAATTTGGGTGAAAGAACGCACGATTATCAAAAGTATGAAGACTATCAATTTTAAGAATTTTATTCTCGTATTATTTTCCGTATTAACAGTAGGTTGTACAGAAGATTGGATGGATACATCTAACGCCAAAAAACTATTTCCAATAAATAATAATTGGGAGTTTAAACAGGCTTCCAAAAAACAATGGTACCCAGCTACTGTACCTGGAGTGGTACATACCGACTTATTTGCTAATAAACTTATTGAAGATCCATTTTATCGTCAGAATGAAAAAGACTTACAATGGATAGAAGAGGAGGATTGGGTATATAAAACTACCTTCGATGCTCCTGTTTCTGTAATAGAAAAAAATAGATTTTCTTTACAATTTGAAGGATTAGATACATATGCTGATGTAACTTTAAATGGCAAAAAGATATTGTCTGCTGATAATATGTTTGTGGGCTATGAAAAAGAAGTAACATCATTATTAAAAGAAAAAGGAAATACGTTAGAAGTTTATTTCCACTCGCCTATAAAAATGACAAAGCCTTTAAGAGATAAGGCCGGTTATGAATACCCTGCAGATAACGATGCAAGGGCAGAAAAATACAGTATTTATTCTCGTAAAGCACCTTATTCTTTTGGATGGGATTGGGGCCCTCGTTTCGTAACATCTGGGATATGGAGAAACATCAACTTGATGGTTTGGAAAACAGCGAAAATTGAAGATGTTTATATTCAACAAGTTTCTCTTACAGATCAGAAGGCAGAATTAACAGCTACGGTTGAGATCTATTCAGATCAAAAAACTACTGCTAAAATCAGATTAAAAGCGGATGAGCATACATTTTCATCAGATAAAAAAGACATTAGCTTAGAAAAAGGAAAAAATAGTATTACACTTCAAGCTACAATTGATCAACCAGAAAGATGGTGGCCAAATGGTTTAGGAGAACAGCGTAGATATGCAATTTCAACTGATTTAATGGTTGGAGATGAAATTGTTGATCAGAAGATAGAGAAGATTGGTTTAAGAACTGTAGAGCTTATTAATGAGCCAGATAGTTTAGGAGAAAGTTTCTTTGTAAAAGTCAATGGTCAGCCCGTATTTATGAAAGGGGTAAATTATATTCCACAAGATAGCTTCTTGCCATCTGTAACGAAAGAACGTTACGATTGGATGATAGAAAGTATGACAAGTGTGCACATGAACATGGTGCGTATTTGGGGCGGAGGAATTTACGAAAGTGACTATTTCTATGATCAGTGTGATGAAAAAGGACTTTTGGTATGGCAAGATTTTATGTTTGCTTGTACACTTTACCCAGGTGATAAAGATTTTATTAAGAAGGTTAAAGCTGAAGCAGAATACAATATTAAACGTTTAAGAAATCGTCCTTCTTTAGCACTTTGGTGTGGTAATAACGAAGTTGGTGTAGCTTGGGACAATTGGGGATGGCAAGATTCTTACGGTTGGAGCAAAGAAGTACAAGACCAATTAGTAGCAGATTACAATAGGTTGTTTAAAGAAGTACTACCAGAAATGGTCAAGACTTACGATAAAGGACGTTTTTATTTCCCATCATCTCCAATATCAAATTGGGGTAAGTTAGAAGATTTCTCAAAAGGAGATAATCACTTCTGGGGTGTATGGCATGGAAAATATCCATTCGAAAGCTTTAAAGAATACGTACCTCGTTTCATGAGTGAGTATGGCTTCCAAGCGTTCCCATCTTTTAAAGCAATAAAGAAATTTACAATTGAAGAAGATTGGGGTTTAGAAACGGATGTAATGAACACGCATCAGAAAAGTTATACAGGTAACGGACTGATTAAGGTGTATATGGAACGAGACTTTAAAGTACCGTCTAATTTTGAAGACTTTGTGTACGTTGGTATGTTGTTACAGGCAGATGGAATGCGTCAGGGTTTTGAAACACACAGACGTAGAATGCCGTATTGCATGGGGACTTTGTATTGGCAATTAGACGATTGTTGGCCTGCAGCTTCGTGGTCATCAATTGATTATTATGGAGAGTGGAAGGCATTACATTATGCTGTAGAAAGAGCGTTTAGACCTCAAATATTATCATCTGATATAGAAGGAGAACAACTTAAGGTGTGGTTAGTAAATGACGAATGGTCGTCAAGAAAATCAACATTAGAAGTAGAATGGAGAACTTTTAAAGGAGAGACTTTAGCAACAAAACGCTACCCAATAGAAATTGGAGGTAACGAAAGTAAAGTTGTACTTGAAACATCACTTACAGAAATTTTAGGTCGAAAATCTACTTTAAAAGAAAGAAAAGGAATGTATATGATTTTACGTTCTGTAGAAGAATCAGGACGTAATGATGCGCATAATTATGCATTCTTTGTTAAACCTAAAGATCAGAAATTACCACAAGCCACAATTAGTACAGATGTTATAGAAGAAGATGGTCAGCTTTTTATTAAGTTATCATCTGATGTATTTACAGAGAGTGTAGCCTTAACTATCGAAGGAGATGCAGTAGCTCATTTTTCTGATAATTATTTCCATTTACCTACAAGAATGGAAAAATACATAACAGTAACACGTACAGAGTTAACAGCTACCGAACTAAAGAAAGTACTAACTGTTAAGTGCCTAAATAATTTAAAATAACTACCCCTTATCATATACTAAAATGCAACGCAGAGATTTTATTAAAACAACAGGCGTATTTGCTTCTGGCCTAACAATGGCAGGAGGAAGTACATTAGCTTCAGACTTATTACAAGATAAATTTACATCGCACCGACCTGCCGTTGGAGAACGAAAGTTTACTTCTAAAGCAGTAGAAAAAGTAATTAAACAAGTGGCTAAAAAAATTGGCGACGAAGAGTTACGTTGGATGTTTGTAAACTGTTATCCAAATACATTAGATACCACAGTAGAATTTACAATGAATGGTGATAGACCAGATACATTTGTAATAACAGGAGATATTCCTGCAATGTGGCTTAGAGATTCAACTGCTCAAGTTTGGCCATATTTACCTTTGGCAAACGATGATGACGATCTAAAGTTGATGATAAAAGGTTTGGTTAACCGTCAGGCAGCGTGTGTTTTATTAGACCCTTATGCAAATGCATTTGAGAAAGACCCGACAGTAAAATCGAAATGGGCAAAAACTGATATTACAGACATGAAACCAGGAACGCACGAGCGTAAATGGGAGATTGACTCACTTTGTTATGCGGTTCGTTTAGCAAATGGATATTGGAAAAAAACAGGAGACGCATCTATTTTTGATGAAACTTGGCAGAAATCGACAAGGTTAATTGTCAAAACTTTTAAAGAGCAACAAAGAAAAGATGGAGTTGGACCTTATACTTTTTCAAGAGTAACTCAAAAGTACGAAGATACAATGGCAAACTGGGGAGCTGGTGCTTCTATGAAACCATGCGGATTGATTGTTTCGTCGTTCAGACCTTCTGATGATTCTACTTTACTTCCATTTTTAATTCCATCAAATTATTTTGCAGTTGCTTCTTTAATGCAGCTGGCAGATATCTACGCAAACGTTGTAAAAGACAATGCCTTTGCAGACGAGTGTATCGCTTTAGCGGAAGAGGTAAAAGCTGCCCTTAAAAAGTATGCTGTAAAAAAGCATTTAGATTTTGGAGAAATTCTACCTTTTGAGGTAGACGGTTATGGTAATCAGTATTTTATGGACGATGCTAATGTGCCGAGTTTATTATCAATGCCTTATTTAGATTGTATGGATGTAAATGATCCTCTTTACCAAGCTACACGTAAGTTTGTTTGGAGTGACAGTAATCCTTATTTCTTTAAAGGTAAATATGAAGGAATTGGTGGCCCTCACGTGGGTCTTGATTATGTGTGGCCAATGTCTATCATTCAGAAAGGCTTAACTTCTCAAAATCCTGAAGAGATGAAATGGTGTTTAGATCAGCTAAAAGCAACGCATGCCGATACTGGTTTTATGCACGAATCTTTCCATAAAGATGATCCTAAAAAATACACACGTTCTTGGTTTGCTTGGACAAATACACTCTTTGGAGAGCTGGTATATAAAGTTTATCAGCAACACCCTGAGTTATTAAAATAAAAAGTAAGGCGTAACATTCTTAATGTATTTACTGCATCAGAAGTTACGCCTTGTACTATTATACTTTTACAGAATGAGATTACTATCAACATTATTTATCTTAACTTTTTTAAGTCCATCTTTTGGGCAAGAATACCCTACACCAGAAAGTTACTTGTGCTATAAATCAACTAAACCAATTAATGTTGACGGAATTATAGACGAAAAGGATTGGGAAAAAGCCGAATGGACTGATTTATTTGTGGATATAGAAGGAGATAAAAAACCTTTACCTAAATATAACACAAGAGCTAAAATGCTTTGGGATGATGAGTATTTATATATCTCAGCGGAACTTCACGAACCCAATTTGTGGAGTACAATTACAGAGAGAGATGCTGTAATTTATCATGATAATGATTTTGAGGTATTTATTAATCCTAATCCATCATCACAAATGTATTACGAGTTTGAAATGAATTTATTAAATACTGTTTGGGATTTAATAATGACTAAACCGTATAGAGATGGAGGGTCTTACATGAACTCATGGCATATTGATGGTTTAAAATCTGCAGTTAAAATGTACGGTACTTTAAACGAACCGTCTGATGTAGACGAGAAATGGACTTTAGAAATTGCTTTTCCTTGGAAAGTCATCGGGCAAGAAAAACCTACTCTAATTTATCCAAAAGAGGGTAGAAGGTGGAGAATTAATTTTTCTAGAGTGAATTGGGATTTAGATGTTGAAAACGGTAAGTATGTAAAACATATAGACCCTAATACAGGCAAGCCTGCAGCAGAATACAATTGGGTATGGTCTGCACAAGGAGAAATTGCTATGCACATGCCAGAACAATGGGGATATATTCAGTTTACAGAAAATAAAGTAGGTGATAAAAAGAAGATAGATGTCTCTGAAACAGAAGGAGAACGTTTACATCGTCAATTATTTGATATTTATAGATTACAGAAAAAATATTGGTACGAGCACAGGGTTTATGCCAAAACTTTTGATGAACTAGGCTGGAAAACAATCATGAAATATAACTCCGAAGAACTACAGCCTGAATTGAATCAAGTAGCAGGTGGTTTTGAAGTAGTTTTAAAAGTACCTCAAGAAGATAAAATTTATGTGGTACGTCATGATAGTTCTTCAGATGTAATCTCAATAAAATAAATAAAAACACACATAAAAATAGATTAGAATGGACAAGAGAGAATTTTTAAAAATATCTGGTCTAGCCGCTACAGGAATGATGGTTGGACTTCCTTTATTTGGCAAATCAACAAAATTACCAAAACGTTGGATGTGGTTACATGCACACGACGATTGGACAGATGCTAAATGGGAAGAGAAATTAGATCAGTTAAAAGAAATTGATATTCAAGGTGTGTTATTAGGAGGGAATAAAGCTACTTTCGAGAGAATGTACCCACTCTTAAAAGCAAGAGATATTGAAATGCATGCTTGGATGTGGACGCTAAATAGAAATGGCGACGAAGAAGCAAAAAAACACCCTGAATGGTATACTGTGAGTGGAGATGGCAGGTCTTGTTCAGAATATCATCCTTACGTAGATTATTACCAATGGGTTTGCCCGTCTCAAGAACCAGTACAAGAGCACATTATAAAACAAGCAGTTGAGTTAGCAAAAATTGAAGGTGTAAAAGGAGTACATTTAGATTATGTGCGTTTTTCTGATGTAATTTTAGCCTCTTCTTTACAGCCGCTTTATGGCATAGTACAAGACAAAGAATACCCTGAATGGGATTTCTGTTACTGCCAGACATGTAGAGATAAATTTTTACACGAAACAGGAACAGATATTTACAAGGTTAAAGACCCTACAGCATCAGAAGAATGGAGACAATTTAGATACGATGCAGTAACTCACCTTGTGGACAAGATTTATGATGCTGTACACAAAGAGGGTAAATTATTATCTGCTGCAGTTTTTCCTTACCCTGAATTAGCACGTAAAATTTGCCGTCAATCTTGGGATGATTTTAAACTAGATATGGTATTCCCGATGGTATATAATAGTTTTTACGAGGAGCCTACAGAATGGATAAAATTTGCTGTTGAACAAGGCGTGAAAGACCTAAAACAGAATTACAAAGAACCATTATTTACAGGTTTATATACTCCTGCTTTACCAAAAGAAGAGGATGTAGTAGAAGCCATTAAACTTTCTAAAAAAGGTGGAGCAAAGGGATTTGCAATTTTTGATTTAGGAGGAATGAAAGCACCACATTGGAATGCTTTAAAGAAAATATAAATTTCAAGAAAAAAGAGTACTCTAGCTTATTGAATCAGATGATAAGTTTGAGTACTTTTTTATTTACTTACTAGCTGAAAACTACCTATATATAAGTGTTTTTGAAGACTTTTATCATCTTCATGATTGATAAAAAAAGATAAATTTGTTATCAATATTCAATAAATTACTGTATTACACATTTCTGTTAGAACTTAACAATTCAGAATGTGACAATACTCTTTTTAAAGTAACAGATGAAAAATACTATAATCTTACTATTCCTATTATTAGGCGGATCAATTATTACGCAAGCACAAGATAAAAGCATTAACATGATGAGCTTCAATATTAGGATGAATACACCTAATGATGGAGAAAATGCATGGCCTAACCGTAAAGATTGGGTTGCTGATGTTATAAAATTTAATAAAGTAGATATACTAGGTACACAAGAAGTTCTTTTAGGTCAGTTAAATGATTTAAAGAAGAGTTTACCAGAAATGACTGCTGTTGGAGTAGGAAGAGATGATGGGAAAGAAGGTGGAGAATTTTCTTCTATTTTCTTTAATACTCATAAATTTAAGCTAATTGATTCTGGAACATTTTGGTTGTCAGAAACACCAGAAACACCAAGTAAAGGCTGGGATGCAGCATTACCAAGAGTGTGCACATGGGTAAAATTAAAACACAAAGCATCTAAAAGAACACTTGTTGTAATGAATACACATTACGACCATATGGGAGCTGAAGCTAGAGTTCAGTCGTCTAAATTGATAAGTAAAAAGGCACAGGAAATGGCAGAAAATGGTAAAGTTCCTGTTGTTTTAATGGGAGATTTAAACAGTATTCCAACTTCTGCAGCAGTATTAGAGTTACAAGGTGTTTTCCAAGATACTAGACCTTTATCTTTATTGGCTCCATTAGGACCTACTGGTACATTCCAAGCATTTGATTACAACAGCGATTTAATAGATCAGATTGATTATATAATGGTGCACGGCTACTTTAAAGTAGTTAGATATGCACATATTACGGAAGCAAAAGATCATAAATTCCCTTCAGATCATCTTCCAGTTTTTGTAGAATTACAATAATAATAGAGTATGAAAAACTATATAAACCTAAGTATTGCTATAATATTTAGCATGTGCATGTTCTCATGTACACCTACTTACTTAACCTCAACATCTCCGGATGAAACATTAACTTTAGAATTTGATTTAGATAAAGACGGCAAGCCTTGGTATAAATTAACTTGGGCAGGGGAATCTATCATAGAACAATCTTATTTAGGATTTGATATCAAAGGGCAAGAACCATTATCAAGCAATTTTGAGGTAATTGGTGAACTTAGAAATACCTTAAACCAAACTTGGGAACAGCCTTGGGGAGAGAACAAAAAAGTGGTTGATCACCATAATGAATTAACCGTGTCCTTACAGGAAAAATCTGGTTTAAAGAGAAAGCTAAATATCATTTTTAGAATTTTTGATAATGGTATGGCTTTTCGTTACGAGTTTCCTAAGCAAGAAAATCTAACTGATTTTGTGATAATGGATGAGAAATCTCAATTTAATTTCTCTAACAACCATGAAGCTTGGTGGATTTGGGCAGATTATGATACTTATGAAAAACTGTACAACCACACAACGATAGATTCTGCAACTTGGGTAGCAACTCCTGTGACGTTTAAAACGGCGAACAATCATTATATCAGTATTCATGAAGCAGCATTGACAGATTATGCAGGCATGACTTTGAAAATGAAAGAAGATGGTAAATATAGTTATGAATCTGCATTAGTACCTTGGGCTAATGGTGATAAAGTAAGAACATCTGCACCATCAAAAACTCCTTGGAGAACAATCCAAGTAGGGCACCAAGCGGCAGATCTTGTAAATTCTAATATGATTTTAAACCTTAATGAACCTTCTAAAATAGAAGATACTTCTTGGATTAAACCAATGCAGTATATCGGAATTTGGTGGGAGTTTCATATCGGAACTAAAGAATGGAAAGAAGGGCCTAGACAAGGTGCAACAACTGAGTCTGCAAAGAAATATATTGATTTTGCAGCGAACCATAATATTGGGGGTGTAGTTGTAGAGGGATGGAATTCTGGTTGGGACAAATGGGGACAAAAGAACGCATTTGACCACATCACTCCTGCAAAAGGTTACGACTTAGAAGAAGTTGCTAAATATGCAGCAGACAATAATGTATCTTTAATAATGCATAACGAAACAGGTGGAGATATTCCATCTTATGAAAAATATATGGATCAGGCTTTTAAATTGTATCAAAAGCTAGGTATTCATGCTTTAAAAACGGGTTATGCAGGAGGTATTTTCCCAAGGGGAGAACATCATCACGGTCAGTTTATGGTTAATCACTATAGACATGTTGTAGAGATGGCTGCTAAATATGAAATTGTTTTAGATGCACATGAACCTATTAAACCAACAGGTATTAGAAGAACATGGCCAAACATGATGACTCGTGAAGGTGTAAAAGGAATGGAATGGAACGGTTGGAGTGATGGTAACCCTCCAAATCATACATTAATTTTACCATTTACAAGAATGTTAGGCGGACCACTTGATTATACGCCAGGTATCTTTGACGTTAAGTATGAAAACTCTCCAAATAGAGTAGCTTGGAATACAACAGCAGAGATAATGAACGAAGCTAGAGTAAATACTACTTTAGTAAAACAATTGGCGTTGTCAATTATCTTGTATAGTCCTTTACAAATGGCTTCTGATCTAGTAGAAAATTATGAGAAAGAGTTGAAGGCATTTAAATTCTTAGAATCTTCTACAGCAGATTGGGATGAAAGTATCATGTTAAATGGTGAAGTTGGGCAGTTTGCTATTACAGCAAGAAGAAAAGGAACGGAATGGTTGTTAGGAGCAGCAACAGATGAAACAGGGAGAGCTGTAAGTGTAAGTCTTGATTTCTTAGAACCAAACAAAGTTTATAAAGCAACAATTTATGCAGATGCTCCAGGTAGTACATATTTGTTAGCACCAACTAAATATGTTGTAACAGAAAAAAATGTAACCTCAACCGAAGCATTATTGATTCAAATGAATTCAGGTGGCGGTACAGCAATTCACTTTGAGGTGTTGCAATAAAATTATTTTAGTTTTAAAAGAAGAGGTTGTTTTAGTTGTACTAAGACAACCTTTTTTGATTTTAAAACTACTTATTATTTAATTTTTTAAGATGAAATTTAGTAAGTTTCTATAAATAATTGATGTGTATATTGTTATTGATGTTTATTAGCAAAATACAGTTTTTAATTATAAAAGTCCTATTGAATTAGATCAATATTTGTATTGACTGTCGAAAAGTAAACGACCTAATCAATTGATATCTAAACTAAATAGACATGCTTAATTTTTATTCTTCAATTGTTCTAATAATATTTTTATTCTCAATTCAACTAGTAAATGCACAGAGTAAATTCAATCCCAAACATCATATATTTAATTCAGCAGCGGATTGGAGGAAAACATCAAATTGGAATTTAGAATCGGGTTCTTCATCCTTGGGGTATCCTACTAGTAATGATATTGTACATATGTCAACAAGTGGTACTTATAAACAATCTATCACAATTAACTTTAACTTGGATGAAATATCAGATAACCTAAGTTTAATATTAGCAAATTCAGGACAAACTTTTACAGTTAATCAAACGGCTAATGCTACGTTATCTTCAATTCGATCAACAAATTCTGGACAGATATTAACAGTTCATGGTACTTTAACAATCAATGGTGATTTAACTTATACTAATGGAGGAGGGACTACAATTGCAGTCTGTGGTCTATTAAAAATTCATGGGGGTAATTTAGATGCTGATCAAGGATTGAAAATTAAACATTGCGGAATTGCTGATCATGATCATGGGCAAATAATAGTAGAAGCGGATAGTGATGGAAATGGGGGTGATTTAAATTATAAATGTCAAAGTAGTGATTTTGATAATTCTAATGTTTCTATTGGCATTGATGGAGATTGTGATAATGGTTGTAATTATGCCTCTGGAAATGATTTTTGTGGAGATATTGACCTCCCAGTATCCTTAACTTACTTTAAAGGACAACAAACCTCAAAAGGGAATTTATTGATTTGGGAAACGGCGTCAGAACAAAATTCAAGTCATTTTGAAGTTCAATCTTCTAATAATAAAGCAAATTGGAAAACAATTGGAAGAGTAGAAGCTGGAGGTAATAGCAATGTTACTTTAAAGTATGAATTCTTGGATATTAACTATTCTGGTAAATATTATAGGTTGGTTCAGCATGATTTTGATGGCAAAAAAGAATATTTTGGTATTGTTACGTTCGTAGATACTGAAAATAGTTTTCAATGTAAAGCTTACCCATCGTTATTAGCAAATGGAGTAGATTTGACTTTAGAGATTCATGGGGCAGATGCGAATAACCCTATAGTTGGTGTATTTTATTCTACTAAGGGTAAAGTGTTATCTCATGATATAGTATTGAACAATGCAGAGGGAAATATTATCACGTTATATAAAGTACCAAAAGTATTACAGAAAGGTGTTTATATTCTGAGAATTTCCAACGGAAGAAATACTTCTAGTAATAAAATTGTTATTGAATAAAAAAAGTGGATCAATAAAAAAGGTCAATCTAGTTCGTTCTAGATTGACCTTTTGCTTTTATACCATTGAAGTCTCTAATAATTCTTCACCTTCTTTTTTCTTCCTTTTCCAACGTTTATGAGTCCATAACCAATATTGGGGCTCATTTTTAATATCACGTTCTAAAAGACGAGTATACTTTTCTAAAATCTCACCATGTTCTGTGTTTGTTACATCATCAGTGATAAGTTCGAAGTTACACTCATAAAAGCCTCTTTTCTTCTTTACAATTTGAGTATAAATCACAACCATATCATTTTCTCTTGAGTATTTCTCCGGCCCAAAATACAAAGCAGTATCCTGACCAAGAAATTCTGTCCAAGCAACATTTTTACTGTATGTTGGAGATTGATCTGCCCCAAAAATAATACCTATTGGTTTATTATTTTCAGAATTGAAATATTCTTTTGCAAGGTTTTTATCAATCATTTTAAGACCAAATCTTTCTCTAGAACGTGTTATTCTATTGTTGAAAAATTTATTAGATAACTTTGTAAATAAAGCACCTATTTCTCTATTAGCATATTTAGTAGAAACCGTTCCTGCGTATTCCCAATTGTTGTAATGTCCACCTAAAATACATAGGTTTCTATCTTTATATTTATTGATAAGATCCAGATCATTGTAAATACATCTTTCAAAAAGATCTTTTTCACTAATGCTGAAAACTTTTAGGCTTTCACAGATAATATCACATAGGTGGTGATAAAATTTAGATTCAATGTCTTTAATTTCTTCGTTGGACAAATCCTTAAAAGAGTTTGTCAGGTTTTGTCTAACCACTTTTGTTCTATAACCAACAACTTTATATAAAATAATATAAAGGAAATCTGATAACAGATACAATACTCTGAACGGGAGCAGAGATATTGGTTTAATAAATAATAAATATAAAATTCTAGTCATATAATAGGTGTCAAACTAATCCTGCCCTATAAAATTGTGTAGCAATGCATCAAAAGTATGCAATTAAATAGTAGAATCGTTAAAAACTTAGTTAATGTTACGGAAAACAAAAAAGGTTAGTATTTTTTTATCAAATACTAACCTTTTCTAACATTTTATATACTTGAAGATGGGATTATTTCTTCATTTTCTTGTTTCTTCCTCTTCCACCTTTTATGAGCCCAAAGCCAATATTGAGGCTTTTTCAGAATTTCACTTTCTAAAATGCGATTGTGTCTTTCTGTTATGAATCCATGTGGTTCTTTAGACGGAGTATCAGTAACTAATTCAAAATTGAGTTCATAATAACCTCTTTTAACTTTAGTTATTTTAGTGAAAATAACAACCATATCATGTTCTTTAGAATATTTTTCGGGACCATAAAAACAAGCTGTTTCTCTATTTAAAAACTCAATCCAAATTACATTTTTACTGTATGTTGGAGATTGATCTGCTCCAAAAATTAAACCGAAAGGTTCTTTATGTTCTTTAGAAAAGTAGTCTGCTGCAAAATCTTTCTGAATCATATTAAGTCCAAATTGACTTCGTGAAGCTGTGATTTTTTGATTGAAAAAATCATTAGATAACTTAGAAAATAAGCAACTTATTGTTCTCCCTACAGATACGGTTGCTGTAGTTGCTGCATATTCAAAATTATTGTAATGCGGACCAATAATACATAAATTTCTGTCTTTGTATTTATTGAGTAGGTCTAAATCCTTATACACACACCTTTCTAAAAGTTCTTCTTCTTTAATATTAAAGACTTTAAAACTTTCAATTATTAAATCGCACAAATGCTTATAGAACTCTTGTTCTATTTCTCTTAGTTCTTCATTAGATTTGTTTGGGAAAGAACCTTTTAAATTTGATCTAACCGTCTTAACTCTATAACCTATTAGTTTGTATAGAATTAGATATAAGAAATCTGAAATTTTGTATAATATACTGAATGGTAAAATTGTAATAGGGTAAATAAAAACCCTGTAAAATAGTTTTGTCAACATAAAGAGTTCTGATAATCTGCTACTTTTTTGAAAGTATAAATATATAAAAATATCAAATATAAAATCAATTATTAATATTTGTTTAAACTTTATTTATGTCTAAATATTTTAATGCTTTAAGCGTTGTTTATCAGTTGTTTGAGGTGTTCTGTGTTATTTTAAGAGATATATTAAACAAATTTTTATTTAAAGAATTATAATATAAATAACTGATATAAATTCAGAAACGTTTGTATATTTATACGGATAGATATAAATCAAATAATATAAAGAAATGCAAAATTATCAATTAGGAATATTTAATGAAGAAGCGAACATTTTCAATGTTACAGAATATAAAGTAAATGAAAATATCTCTTCGTCTAGAATTAAAAAAGCACTTAATAATGCATTACATGGTAAATCGGAAGAAATTGAGGTAGTCGTATCTTTTGGTAAAGATATTCTAGAAGTATTAGCACCTCAAATACAACCAAAAGGTTTTAAAAACTATGTACAGCTGAATGGGGTTAATGACTTTGTAATGCCTTCTAACCAAGCTGATTTATATTTTAGAGTTATTGGTATTGATAATTCTCAAGTATTAGACAAGACAATTCAAATTCAAGAAGCCTTAAAAGATATTACTACAATTGTAATATCAGAAAATGGCTTTGTATATAAAGATCATAGAGATTTAACTGGTTTTGTAGATGGTTCTGCAAATCCAAAAGAAGAAAAGAAATATCTAGCCGCAATTGTACCAGAAGGTGAACCTGCAGCAGGTGGTAGTTTTGTTTTCCATCAGAAATGGGTACATGATTTAGTTAAATTTAATGAACTGCCTGTTAGTATTCAAGAAAAAGTAATTGGTAGAACAAAACCTGACAGTATTGAACTTGAAGGAGACGCTATGCCTGCAGATTCTCATGTATCTAGAACAGATGCAAGTCATGAGGGAGTTGCGATGAAAATATGGAGAAGATCTTTTCCTTTTGGGTCAGCAACTGAAAAAGGATTATTCTTTATTGCATACACTTGTGATCCTTTCCGTATTGATATTCAATTAGAAAGAATGTTAGGGAATACAAAAGATGGGGTTTATGATCAAATGATGAACTATTCTAAAGCTACAACAGGAGCATATTCTTTTGCACCTTCTTTAGAAGATTTAAAAACTATCCTAGCAGATTAGGTGAAGTATATATCTAATATAAAAAGCCTAAAGATCTCAAAATCTTTAGGCTTTTTATTTATATTGATTTTATTACTCTACAGGGGTTACCAACAGCAATAGAATTTGCGGGTATAGATTTAGTCACTACACTACCCGCTCCAATTGTTACATTATCTTCAATAGTAATTCCAGGTAAAATAGTTGCATTCCCACCAATCCATACGTTATTTCCGATTGTTACAGGTTTAGAGTATTCAATTCCTGTATTTCTCTCAACGGGGTCTGTTGGATGCCCAACCGCAGTGATAAGAACATTTGGAGCAATAAAAACGTTGTCACCAAAAGTTACTTTTGAGCAATCTAAAATGATTAGGTTGAAATTAGCATAGAAGTTTTTACCAAAGGATATATTGTATCCATAATCACATTTAAAAGGAGCTTCTATATGTGCCTCTGTTTTCTTCCCAATAATTTTTGAAAGCACATTTATGTCTAAATCAACAGGATTGTCATTGTATTCTTTGCACAGAATTTTACAATTCCTTCTATCTTTTATTAGTTCAATATTATTGCCATCATAAGGCAAACCTGCTAATAATTTTTCTTTTTCAGTCATATTTTAAAAGGCTAAGTAATAGTATCAAATTACAATAAATTGAACTACAAAAAAATACCCCTAAGGTTTACTTAGGGGTAATTAACAGATTAAAAACTCTAAACTTAGGATCTATTTTTTGATACCGAATCTATAATTTAAACCTGTCATTAAAAATTTATTATTATCAGCAATACCATATTCACCTCTTATTGCTAAGTGTTTATTTAATTCAATACTAAATCCACATTGCACAGTCCATGTTTGCAATAAGTCTTTTTTGATTTCATATTCTACAACAGTATTATCAATCATACCATTCATTTGGTTGTTTAATCTAGAACCATCAGGTGCACCGCCTAAAATTTGTTTAACTAATGCTTGTTGTGTTCTACTTAATCCACTGTAAATGTTCTCTATAGGCTGACTTAAATCAATATCATTTTTAATAACATCATTTAAGTTAATAGAACCAGGAGTAGAGCTATCATTCGTAAAATTACGGTTCATTGCACCTATATATACCGCAATACTTTGTTTACCGTGGTTTATATTAAATTTCTTACCTAACCTAATAGAGTAAGTTCCTATTGCAATTTGATCTTCTAATAGGTCGGTATCACTTAAAGCATAATTAATATCTATAGAAGAAAACCATCCTTTATAACCATAAGCAAGTGTAAAACCACCACCATATGCCAAGGCGTCAAAATCTACAGTAGATCCGAATCCACCATTATCGCCTCCTCCTCCAAGGCCAACAGTTGTAGATCCGCTTACATCAGAGACCATACCATAAACATTTAAAAATGGGAGAATATACATATCCATTCTATAGTTCATACCAGTAGCAGTGGCCATTGTAACATTATTATTTAACGATTCTAAAATAGGACCTTTAACAATCTGATCAATTTTTTCTTGAGGAATATTAGCTCCAAAATAAGGTTTATTACTATCAACTCCTTTGAAACCAACTCCAAGGTCAGAAATACCCATTCCCATAGAAGTGTTCACGTAGCTCACGCTAAAACCAATTGGTAATGGTAGAGAATATCCTTTGTCGTAAACTTTTTGACCAAGAATTGGTAATCTGTAGGGATAATCATGATTAGTTCTCATAATTAAAGATGTATCTGCACTGATTTTATCTTTATGTTGATGTGTTTTATCAACTATAGTTTGAGCATTTGAACTAAAAGAATGAAACAGTGTTACAAAAGAGAGTATTGAGAAGTATAAAAATTTCATAATTGAGATATATAAATAATATAATAAGTGTTAGATCTAATAATAGTTTGTGTAACGTGAAATAAAACAAAAAGGTAACAATGTAACTGTTATTAAACCTTAATTATGAATTTTAACTGTGTGATAAATGTTACAAACTGTAACTTATTTAGTCTTTAGTTTTGCATAAATCAAACTTAAACACAATGAATTATAAGGAATTAATATCAGGAGGAGTTAAATTATTAGATGTTCGTTCTGAAGAAGAATTTAATGAAGGACATATTGAAGGAAGTGTAAATATTCCTGTAAATGATGTTCAAAGTAGAATTACTGAGGTGAAAGAATTAGGATCTCCATTGGTTGTTTGTTGCTTATCTGGCGGGAGAGCAGGTGTTGCAAAAGCATTAATTGAGGCAGCTGGAGTTAAAGAAGTATATAACGCTGGTGGTTGGGAGAGTTTATTGTAAGAAATAGAATTCTTACAGCGTAAAAAAGCATGTATTGTCTATCAGTACATGCTTTTTTAGTTATTAATACTATATATTTACGTTTTTAACATCAGAATCCAAACTAAGAATGAACGTCTCTAAAACTTTTTTATGGCAACAACGCCCTATGATATATGTTGTTAGTAGAACTTTTGTACAGACTGTACTTCCTTTTCTTAAGAAAAAAGGTTCAAAAGAAGTTCCCGCTCAAGAGACGTTTGTAAAACCTCCTACCAATTCTTTATTAAAAGCTTATTCTGAATGGACGGGAGTTAAGGAAGGGCGATATAAGAGTTTACCTCCTCATATGTTTTGTCAATATGCATTATCATTTGGATTAGATTTGCTTAATAAGTTACCTTATCCATTGGCAAAAATTATTAATCAAGGGGTAGAAGTTAAAGTTTTTGGAGATGTTACTGCTAGTAAAATTTATTTAAAGACTGAGTTTGTAGAGATTACCGAAGAAAATGGACGTGCAAGAGTTCATCAGAGAATGGAAATTGGTAACTCTAAAGAAGATATTTGTATTGAGGTACATCTCTTTACAGCTTTTATAATAGGTAAAAGAGCACGTAATGGTAAAAAGGAACATCAAATTGATGAAACTCCTTTAGAACGTATTGCAACATGGAGTGTTGATAAAAAAGATGGCTTACGTTTTGGAATCCTTTCTGGTGATTTGAACCCTTTACATTGGGTAGATTTTATAGCAAAAGCAACCCCTTTTAAGGGTACAATTTTACATGGCTTCGGAATGTACACAAAAACCTTTGAAATAATTCAGAACTATAAAAATCAGCCATTAAAACAAATGAGTGTTCGTTTTATCCGCCCTGTTAAACTACCAAATGATCACCTTCAAGTAATGCTTTCTCAAAAACAAGAAAGTAACAATTCTTATAAAATTGCTCTAGAAGATAAGAATGGTAATTCATTAATGGTAGGGAGTTGCGAATTTTAATCTTCGTTATATACTTTATCTAGTAGTAATTTTTTTACTTGTTCATACTCTTGAGTTTCCAACAACAGTGGGTACGACATAAAATTTAATGGTAGTGCTTGTCCTCCTTCAATTGTTTGAGGTGCCATAAAAATCTTATCATTATAATGGAACCCTTTTCTCTCGTAAAAACCTACTCTTCTTTTTTGAATATCTTCTACTGGGTGTTCAACTTCAAGAATTATTTTTTCGCCTTTATATTTCTCAATAAAGTAGTGTAAAAATGCAGAACCAGCACCAGAACCTCTACTGTTTGCATGCATTGCTAAGTATTCAATAAATATAAAATCACCTAATTCTCTATAGCATACTAAACCACAGCACTTTTTTTCTACATAGATACCTTCAAAATAAAAATTGGGTGTATCCATTAAAGAAATTATTCCCTCTTTGGACCTTTGCTCGACTTTAGGAAACGCTTCTAAGTAAATATCCCAAAGTGTATTAAAATTTTCTGAAGCATCAATTAATTCAACCATTTTGATTTAATAATAAGGTAAGTTAAACGAGATGTATTTTATAAATAATATACATAAGTTTATGTAATGAAAGGACTTCTTTGAGTTATAAATTAATAATTAGGTAAAGAAGTTATAAAAGTACTTTTTAATAATGAAGAAAAAACGACATAATTACCTCTTTGAAATCCAATATATCGGGTATCGATACCATGGTTGGATGGTACAGCCTGGTTTAAAAACGGTACAAGGCATGATTGATAAAACAATTAATTATGTTTTAGGAGGAGAAATAAAATTCAAAACCTTAGGAACAAGTAGAACTGATGCAATGGTATCTGCAAATCATTCAGCCTTTGAGCTGTTTGTGTTTGATGTACTTGATGAAGAAGAATTTTTAAAAGAATTCAATATCAATCTGCCAAGTGATATAAAGGCACTCTCTATTAAAAAAGTAAGTGATGAATTTAATGTAATTCAAAGTTCTAAAATTAAAGAGTACCAATATTTATTTACCTTCGGAGCTAAAAACCATCCTTTCTGTGCACCTTTTATGGTTTCTGTAATGGATGACCTTAATATTGATGTAATGATAGAAGGTGCCAAATTATTTGAAGGACAACACTACTTTGGTAGATACTGTAAAGCTCCAAAAGAAGGAGTAGAGCTAACAAGAACTATTGATTTGTGCGAGATTAAAATAAATGATGTAGTAACAGCTTCATTTTTTCCGGAAAATAGTTATGTTCTAAATGTACATGGTAAAGGTTTTATGAGAAACCAAGTAAGGCTGATTATGGGAACTTTATTTATGTTAGGAAAAGGAGAATTGACATTAGATCAAATTAAAGAGTCTTTAGAATTTAGTGATATTAAAAAACCTTTAGGTTACATAGCTCCAGCTTCTGGTTTAAACCTTAATGCAATGAGTTACGATGACGAAATTGTCTAAAAATAAAAAAAGTCAACCACATCGCGGTTGACTTTTTAATTCCTTTAATAACCCAAAAACTATTTCTTATTGCTGCTTTATGATATAAATATACGGTGAAATTATGTTCATATCCAAAGCTAAAACTTTAGTTTTTTATCGTTTTGTCTGTTGTTCAGTGTTATGAGAATTTTTCACACTTTTTGATAATTTTATATAGAATGTGAAAATTAGTATAAATAATAGGATTATACAGTTAAGTGAGTGGCCATTCATTAATTTTATTTTATGTAAACAACTTTAAACAGAATTTTATTTGGGCTGTGACTTTTTTGTATAAATTGATGTTAAAATTTACAAAATCATATTTACACTTAAAATTTTGAAGAAAAAAGAAGTTTATAAGATGCATTGTTTAACTTTGGTATTAAGAACTAATACACAGATTTATAGTAAACAATTGAGCTAATTAACAATACTTAGAAATGAAAAAAGGGATCTTATATTTTTTTACTGTTCTTATTTTACTTTTTGTAGGCGGTGCAGGATATTTCTTTTTTGCAGGAGAGATTAAGAATACATTACAATTTGATGAAGGTAGATTTGTGAGTATTCAAAAGTTTATAAAACAAGGTAAAGTTGAAAGTCTATCACAAGCAAAATTACAACTAGACTTAATTAGTAGTGATTTTAAGAAGGACAGTGTTTCTATTTTAATCAATAATTTAAACGAGACAGCAATGGTAAACGCAAAAGTTTGCCTTCAGAAGAAGTGGTATGGGAGCTGTAGTCAATATCTTGAATTAATTGATCCTGAATATAAACAAAATGAAGTAGGTCAAATCAGAAATAAATTAAATTCTGCTTTGATAGAGGTAAATGTCACCAAAACTAAAAACTACATAAAAGAACGTAACATTGATAAAGCAAAAGTTTATTATTCTAAAATTGATTCTTCTTATAGAGAAAGAACGAGATTAGGATTAAAGAAAAAGATTTTTGAATTAGAAAATGAACTATTTATTGAAAATACATTAGAATTTGTACGCATAAAAGAGTTTGATGACGCACGTGATGAACTCTTAAAAGTATCTCCAGACTTTGATCAAAAATTAGTAAAATCTGTTTCAGAACAAATATCATTAAAAGAATCTCTATCTTCTCAAATTAATGAAGAAGGTGCCATCATTTCATTAGTAGATGAAATAAAAAGTAATATGAATGATCCTGAAAGTTTTGAACATGTAGAAACAAATTTATCAGAAAAAGGTAGGGTACTGAATGTAACAATGACGTACAGAGAAAATAATACATATGGAGCAAAGGTTATAAAACAAGTAACTGCAAAATTGAATAAAGATGGTTCATTAAAGAAAATTACAAAGTAGAATGAATACTGATTTAAATTGGAATGAGTTCTTGAAAGTTGAAATGAGAGTGGGTACTATAATTTCGGCAGAAGAATTTAAAGAAGCTAGAAATCCTGCTTATAAATTGATAATTGATTTTGGTGAATTTGGACAAAAGAAAACATCTGCCCAGATTACTAAATTATACAAACCGTCTGATTTAATTGATAGACAAATTATTGCAGTGGTAAATTTCCCACCAAAGCAAATTGCAACTATAATGTCAGAATGCTTGGTTTTAGGTGCCATTGGAGAGGAACATGATGTTACACTTTTACACCCTGGTTTAAAAGTGAAAAATGGGAGTAGAATTGGGTAGTAAAAAAGCCTCATTGAGATAATCAATGAGGCTTTTTTATTATTGAGGATCTGTATTTGTCATACCGAAATTCATTGGAAACTTAGGAGCTTCCTCTGTCTTTCCAATAGGGCCAAATTGACCTTCATATTTCTTTAAGTTATCTTGTAAAGCCATATACAAGCGTTTTGCATGTTCTGGAGTTAAGATTATTCTTGATTTAACTTTTGCTTTTGGTAAGCCAGGCATCATTCTAATAAAATCAATTACAAACTCGCTATTAGAGTGGGCAATCATTGCAAGGTTAGCATAAGTACCTTCAGCTACATCGTCTGTTAATTCGATGTTAATTTGATTTTCTGGTTTTTTTTCTTCTTGATCCATTATATTATGATTTATCTTCTTTTGCTAATAAATATGCTCCAGCATGCAGCATTTCATAAATGATGTAGTAATAGCCTCCCAAAGGATGGTCCTCATCATATTTATCACTTTCAGCAAGCATTCCAAAAGCAGCTTCAATTACACGTTCTCTATATTTACCAGAAACATATTCTTTAGTAATTTTTGCAGCAGCTTCATGCTCCGATTCTTTTGATAAGTCTTTGTACTTTTTAATAAGCACTGCTATTTGATCATTCATTTAGGCAATTTAGTAGTTCATTTAGAATATGACAACATATACCGAGTCCAATAATGAACTTAAAGCCTACTTTAGTAAATATCAAAAGAATCTATTTGCATATTTATAGATTTAGGTAGAATAAAGTGAATCAATTAGCTATTTTTTTGAGAAATACTGGTTCATTCAAAAGTATTTGTATGTCAATTTTGTAGGGTTAAAAACATTCTGATACATTTGCAAGATAATTTGATATACTCATAATATTCATAATGATAACAGTTTCAAACTTAGGCGTTCAATTTGGTAAGCGTGTGCTTTTCCAAGATGTAAACCTTAAATTCACAGAAGGCAATTGCTACGGTATTATCGGTGCTAATGGTGCAGGTAAATCTACATTTTTAAAAACTTTATATGGTGCGCAAGACCCAACTAGAGGTAATGTATCTTTTGGAAAAGGTGAACGTACTTCTGTACTAAAGCAGGAACACCACGAATTTGATGAATTTACAGTTTTAGATACTGTAATGATGGGTCATGATGAATTGTGGGCAATTAAAAAAGAACAAGACGAGTTATATGCTAAGCCAGATTTTAACGAAGCAGATGGTATTCGTATTTCTGAGTTAACAGAACGTTTTGAAGATCTTGATGGGTGGAATGCTGAATCTGATGCAGCAAACTTGTTAAGTGGTCTACACATTGCTGAAGATCTTCACTACCAAACAATGGCTAATCTAAGTGGTAAGCAAAAAGTACGTGTGTTACTAGCACAAGCTTTATTTGGTAAACCAGATAACTTATTACTTGATGAGCCTACCAACGACTTGGATCAAGAAACAATTGCTTGGTTAGAAAATTACTTAGCAAACTTTGAAAACACGGTATTGGTGATTTCTCACGACCGTCACTTCTTAGATTCAATTTGTACGCAAATTGTGGATATTGATTTCTCTAAGATTTCAATGTTCTCTGGTAACTATTCTTTCTGGTATCAGTCAAGTCAATTAGCTTCACGTCAACAAGCACAGCAAAACAAAAAAGCAGAAGAGAAGATCAAAGAATTGAAAGAGTTTATTGCTCGTTTCTCTGCCAATGCTGCCAAGTCTAAGCAAACTACATCTCGTAAGAAGATGTTAGAGAAATTAAACTTCGAAGAAATTCAACCTTCTTCAAGAAAGTATCCTGGTATTATTTTCACTCCAGAAAGAGCTGCTGGTAACAATATTCTTGAAGTAAAAGAAATGTCGAAATCAATTGATGGAGATGTTCTTTTCAAAAATGTTGAATTCTCGATGCAAAAAGATGATAAGATTATTTTCTTATCAAGAGATCCTAGAGCAATGACTGCTTTCTTTGAGATTATCAATGAAAATGACGCTGACTTTGAAGGGGAATACAATTGGGGTGTAACAATTACTAAAGCGTATTTACCTGTAGAACACAGTGAATATTTCAAAAATGATCTAAACTTAGTAGATTGGTTAGGACAATATTCTAGTGATACGTCTGAGGCATTTATTAGAGGTTACTTAGGTAAAATGTTATTCTCTGGAGAGGAAATCTTTAAACAATCTTCTGTACTTTCAGGAGGTGAGAAAATGCGTTGTATGATGTCTAAAATGATGCTTTCGGATGCGAACGTATTAGTTTTAGATACACCTACAAACCACTTAGACTTAGAGTCGATTCAGGCATTGAACAACTCGTTAACAAAATTCCCTGGAAATATATTAATGTCATCTCATGACCACGAAGTTATTTCTACAGTTTGTAACCGAGTAATTGAGTTAACACCAAATGGTATGATCGATAGACACATGCCTTATGATGAATATATCAATTCTGAACAAATTCAAGAATTAAGAGATAGTTTATACGCGAAGTAGAAACTATTTATCAAATAGAAAAAGGTATTGAAGTAGTGCACTTCAATACCTTTTTTATTTTAAAGGATTGTATATAATGTTAATTGTAGGAAACATTGTTTCAAAAGTGATTCATTTAATTTTACTTTTGCTTAAGAGACAAATCAGAAATTCTTGATAGAATTAATTTGAAGAGTTTTTACAAACAGCATTTATCAAAATATAAGATACCTATGAAAAAGTATTTTGCTTTATTTCTTTTATTATCGCCATTATTTTTTTCTTCGTGCACAGAAGAAGAAGAACCTTCTCCGCATGAAGAAATTGATTTTAGAGATCCTCCAGAAGATGAAGATCCTTATTATCCTACATATCCTTATTAAAGTAAATGGCATTTGATTAATTAATAATCAAATGCCATTTATAGTTAAACATGTATTCCTTTTTGTGGATGTTTACCTTCAAATTGACTCAAATATTTTTTGATGTTGTAGATGTCTTTGTCCATATCATCAGTTAAGTTAGCTTTAGCCCCAAAAACAAATCGTTTTGTTTTAAAGCATATTCCCACCATATATATAGGAACATTAGCACCTCTTGCAATCCTATAGAAACCTGTCTTCCAATTGTCGTTATAAGACCTAGTACCCTCTGGAGTAACAGCCATAATTAACTCAGATCTAGAATTAAATTCACTAATCACATTATCAACTAGACGCGTATTTTTAGATCGATCAACAGGAATTGCACCTAATGAGATTAAAAATTTTCCTAGTATACCCTTACAAAGAGAACTTTTAATAAAAAATTTAGATTTGACGCCTACAATTTTCCGAGCAGGAATACCTAAGATAAAATCCCAAAAACTAGTGTGTGGTCCGACTACAACTACGAATTTCTTAACATCTTCAGGTAAGGCTCCTTCTATTTTCCATCCCAACAGCTTAAAAAGCCAAATACTCAGTGTTCTCATTAACGTAACATGATTTTCTTTACAATAGCCTGCCAATATTGAGATAATAATACTAAACGACAAATTTTAGCATTCATTTATTCATTTTCTGTTGTTGGAAAAGTCATATAAATCAACAAAATGTAAACATTTAATTCTTATTCAATTCATTTTTGAACCCGACTTTTGTAGTACAACTAATATTTAGAAACTGATGAACAGATTAATACAATATAGCAAGCTAGCAATACTATCTATCTTAATTCTCTCAAGCATTCAACAACTAAATGGACAAAACATTAAAGGTAAAGGGAGTGATACTATGCTTCCGTTAATGGAAGAACTGGTAAAAATTTATAAAGCTAGAACCACTAAATCCGTAGATATAATTGGTGGAGGGAGTTCTTTAGGTTTTAAAGGATTAACTAATTACGACATTGAATTTGCTTTATCATCTCGAAAAGTAGAAGAAAATGAGAAAGTAAAAATAGAAAAGAAATATGATCAATTACTTGAAAATATTATAGCATATGATGCTCTTTCTATTATAACTCACCCATCTAATAAAGTTACCAAGTTAACTATAGCTCAACTTAAAAAGGTTTTCAAAGGTGAAATAACAAATTGGAAACAACTAGGAGGAGAAGATTTACAAATTGTAGTGATTTCTAGAGATAAAAACTCTGGAAGTTATGGATTTATGGAGTCAATTATTTTAAATGATGAAGCAATTACAAACACATGTATTGTTTCTAGATCTAACGCAGGTGTGGTACAGAGGGTCGGTTTAGAGCGTGGTGCTATAGGCTATTGTGGTATTGCTTATGTAGAAGAAATTGTAAAGCCACTTGCTATATGTGATAGAAATAATAAATATATCTATCCGTCTTTTAAGAATGCACTTCAGAAAATTTACCCTTTATCTAGACCTCTTTATTTATACTACAGAAAATCTGATAAATTAAAGGTCGACTATCTCATCAATTTCGCATTGTCAGACAGAGGACAACAAATTATTGCACATAAAGGATACATTCCAGTATTTTAAATAAAAACTATCATGAAATTAACACCCAAAAAAAGGCAAGCTAAAAGTATAAAGACAAGATTAATCTGGTCTTTTGCAGCTAACTTAGTTATTATTTTTGTTGTTTTTATTGCTTTCGGTTCTATCAGAAATATAACCCAAAATGCAGAAGCATTGGTTGCAGAACTAAATGAATTAAGTGATAAAATCCAGAAGATTAAAACTACACGACAGTCTTTTCTTTTGACTGAAACAATTAATCCATCTTTTTACGAATCAAAGGATAATCATTTTATTATAAAACATAACTTATTATTAGATGAAATCAATCTGCAAATAGAAGGATTTTATATTAATAGCTATGTACAGAATGCCAACGTAATCCCTTCATTGCGAACGCTCCAGAATACACTTTCTTTGTATCATGTTAGCTTTGATAGTTTAATTAATGTACAGCTACAAAGAGGTTTTAAAAGCTATGGAGTAGAAGGAGATATGCGTCGTGCAATTTATAGTGTAATGAATTCAGGGTACACGTTAGATCAAGTGAAAATATTATCTCTTCGTAGACATGAAAAAGATTATATTTTAAGAAAAGACTTGCAATACCTTGCTAAACTGACAAATGTAATCACTTTATTAAAGGAGGATATAGATAACAATATCTCAGAAAAATATGGTAGAGTGTATTTAAAAGGTGGTTTAGATACCTATCTAAAGAATTTTAAAGAATTAGTAAACCTTGATAGGAAATTAGGGTACTATGGTGTTAGAGGAATAAAAGATAACCTAAATAGCGAACTATCGGTTGCCGAAAGACAAATTGCATCGGTTATAAAGACTATGATAGCCTATATGGATTATTGGAAAAGAATAAACCTTATTGTCTTATTTATATCAGCTTTTAGTATCATTTTAGTAAATGCTGGTTTACTTTTTTACCTTCTTTCGCGACTGGGTAAACCTATTAATAAATTATCAAAATCTATACATGAAATTGTAGCAAAAGATTTTCAAGGGAAGTTATATACAATTAAAACAAAAGATGAAATTGGCGATTTATCAAATGATTTTAATTATGTATTAGAAAAAATGAATGAGCGTAGTGATGAGATTATTCAACAGAAAGAAGAGCTTGCTATTACTTATGAAAAAATTGATACAATTCGACAAATTGGAGGTCGTTTAAATAAACATGTTTCAGTAGAAGCAATTGTAAAAGAGTTTTACTATTCATTGGGTAATATTTTAGACTTTTCTACTTTTTTAATTGGAGTTTATCAAAAAGATGAATTGAATTACCAAGGATATAATAATGTAGGAGAGTTCATTTCTTTTGATAGATCAATACATGAGTTTACACATTTAGGAGTCGAATGTTTTAGAAGACAAGAACCTATTATTGTACAAGATTTTTTAGGAGATGATAATAATGAGTTTAAACACTTATTACCTGTAATTACTTCTCAAAAAATTGGCTCTTTGATTTACCTCCCTATGACATCTGCATCGGGTAGAGTAGGTGTTCTTGCGATACACAATACTACTGCAAATTCTTTTACGGAAGTTCAAATAAATATGTTAGGTAGTATTGTAGTGTATGCTGTTAGTGCGTTAGATACAGCTATTAATTATGAAAGTCTAGAACATCAAGTAGAAAAGAAAACGGCTAAAATTAACTCTCAGAAAGAAGAATTAGTACAAAGTAATGCTCTTTTAAAAGGAACTTTAGAAGAATTGGAATTTACGAACAAGCAATGGAAAAGTAGTGTACAGTATGCACAAAGAATACAACAAGCCTTATTGCCTAATTTCTCTGAAGTGAGGAGTAAATTCGAAGATGCTTTTGTGCTTTATAGACCTAAAGATATTGTAAGTGGAGACTTTTATTGGTTAGAAACTAAAGGAGATTTTATTTACTTCGCTGTTGCAGATTGTACAGGGCATGGTGTTCCTGGTGCGTTCATGTCAATTTTAGGCAGAGAAATCTTATCGAATTTGGTGAATACAAAGGATATAACCTCACCTGCAGAGTTATTAGATGAACTGCATATTAGAATTAGAGTGGTGTTACAACAAGAACGTTTAAAAAACAAAGACGGAATGGATATTGGTCTTTGTGTAATGAATACTCGAACAAATGAATTTCGTTTTGCAGGAGCACATCATCCTTTATACATTGTTAAAAAGAATGATAAAGGCGAAAACTTTATTGAAGTAATAGATGGTAATAGACAATCTATTGGAGGACATGTTTTGAAAAAGAAAAAATATGCACCTTTCAAAGAACATCGAGTGGAGCGTTCTCGAAATGAAGAAATTCTATCTCTCTATATGTGTTCTGATGGGTATCAAGATCAATTTGGAGGAGACCAGGGAAGAAAATTCTATAAGAAGAATTTTAGAAATATGTTGAAAGATATTGCTGATAAACATATGTATGAGCAAAAATCAATTATTGCAATGACAATTGATGATTGGATGACAGGCAATGTAAAGCAAACAGATGATATTTTAGTTGTAGGTTTTCAACCGAAAATGGATCAGGCAAATAATTTAAAGATCGAGAATATTAAAAAAATTATGGAAATCTGCTAAATTTTATTTCTAATAAGCAACTTTTTGATAATTACGTAGTCTTATAATTAGTATATTGCAAACAGAGTTTGTAACTAAATCTTAGGACTATTGATTATCATCTCGTGAAGAACTACTATCTACTATCTGTTCTATTCTTCTACTCATTACTATCTTATGCAGAAATAGATTCAATTCAATTTCAAAGAAGTCATATTGATAGCTTGCAAAATGAGGTTCGTTTTCATGAAGAAAACCCAAATTACCTTAGTAATTTGCTAAGACTTAGTGGGCTTTATTTAAATGCTAATTTAGACTCGTCTATTTATTATGCAGATAAAGCAATTTCTTTTGCTACAAAATTAAACGATATTACTGTTTTGGAAAGAGCCTACAGGGCCAAAGGTGTAGCTTATTATTATAAAGCAGAATATAGTGATGCCCTACGATTTTATTTTGAAGCATTGAATATTAGTGAAAAAGAAGAAAACCCAAATACAGTTAATTCGACAGTTCAGAATATTGGTAAAATATATGAGGTACAACAAGAATACGATAAAGCTTTAGAATACTATTCTAGAGGTTTAGAATTATTGAACGATACATCATCTCCTAAATTAACAGCATTGGCCTACAGTAACATGGCTAATATCTTAAATTATAAAGAGGAGTATGTAAAAGCACTTTCTTACCATGAAAAAGCTATTAAAATTAGACAAAAAGAAGACAATACTTTTCTACCTTATTCATACAATGATATTGCTATTGTCTATAGAAATTTAGGTAATTTAGGAGAGGCTATTAAAGCTTATAAATTATCATATTCGTCTTTAAAAGCATTAAATGAAAAGAGAGGATTGGCAGGTGTGTCTAATAATATATCCTCATTGTACCTTGAATTAGGTAAAGTAGATAGTGCTTTGAAATACGCAAAGCAAAGTTATAAATTAGCTTATCAAGTTCATGCAAAGCATGAATTGATGGGGGCATCATTCCAATTATCAGAATTATATGAACGCAAAGGGAATTATAGAGAAGCTTTAAAATATGAGCGACAATCTAATGAATTATATGATAGCCTTTTTACACAAGAAAAAATGCGTGAAGTGGCCACATTAGAAACCCAAGTTAAATTTAATGATGAAAGGGCAAAATCTCAGTTACTAAGAGAGCAGCAAAAAGCAAAAATGGACCAACAGGTTGTTTTAACTATTGCTGCTATAATTGTTTGTTTTCTTCTTATTGGTGTAATAATGATTTTTATGAAAGAAAGGAGTAAACAGAATATCCTGAACAAAAAACTCGTTGAAGCAAATAAATTATTACAAGAACAACAAGAAGAATTAGCAAAGAAAAATAAAGAGGGAAAGGAGCATAACGATAGATTAAATACATTAAATGAAGAAAAAAATCATTTAATAGGTGTAGTTGCACATGATCTTAGAAACCCTTTAACTTCAGCATTATCATTAAGTCAGCTTTTAAACGAAGAACTTGATGGAGATAATCAAGAATGTATTCAAGGCGTTTCTAATGCACTAAATAGAATGCACGAAATGATTACAAGAATTCTTGATGTAAAAGCTATAGAGGCGGGACATCTTAACCTTATGCAATCAGAATTTGAATTGGACATTATTGTTGAATGCGTAGTTGAAAGTTGTAAACACTCTGCAGCAGAAAAGGGAATTTCCGTGCATCAAAAATTAAAGCCTGTACAAGTATATGCAGATCCTCATTGTGTAAAGCAAGTTCTTGATAATCTACTATCTAACGCAATAAAATTTTCTCCTAAAACTAAGAATATCTTTGTGGAAATTGATCAGGTGGATAATGAGGTAAAAGTGTCTATTGCAGATGAAGGGCCAGGTATCTCTACTGAAGATCAAGAAAAAATGTTTGGTAAATTCCAAAGGTTATCAGCGAAACCAACAAACGGAGAATCTTCTACAGGATTAGGTTTAAGTATTGCTAAAAAATTTATGGATGTAATGAATGGGAAATTAGAATGTAAAAGTACCCTAGGAAAGGGAAGTACTTTTACTGCTGTATTACCACTAAAAGTACCTCAAGAAACATCGGTTATTGATTAACTATTTTAGCCTTTTTGATATTCTATTAGGGTTATCAGTCAAAAAGTTTTTCCACGATTGCTTTTTTTGTGTATTATCACCTTTCTGGAAAACATGACAAACCGCTACACCTAAAGCATCTGTGGCATCAAGCAATGTTTTATCATCCATTTTAAATTTCAAAAGCTTTTCTAGCATACTAGCAACTTGCTCTTTAGAAGCATTTCCATTTCCAGTAACTGCAACTTTTACTTTTTTAGGTGCATATTCTGTAATTGGGATATCTCTAATTAAAGCAGCAGACATTGCAACTCCTTGAGCTCTTCCTAATTTTAATGCAGATTGAATGTTTTGTCCAACAAAAGGAGCTTCTAAAGCCATTTCATCTGGTGCATACTCTTCTAAGATATTTGTAATTCGCTCATGAATTTTTCTTAATTTTAAAGCATGAGTGGTAAACTTCTTTAAATGGATAACACCATATTGTACTAAAGAAACTTTTGATCCTTGGACATGAATTAGTCCATAGCCCATAACTTGAGTACCTGGGTCGATACCTAAAACTAATTTCTCAGGTTGAATTTTTTTCATGAAACGCCTAAAGCAATTTGTGTGGAGTAATTTACAAAATGATGCTTAGCAAATGTAGACAAAAAAAATGGGACCTCCGACCAAAGAGACCCCAACAGTTGTATCTTCAACTGCGAAAAACCACCCAAAATTTAACTTTAATACTTTATGCTGCTTTAAGCAAATCACGCCCCCATATTACTGCTTCTTCTGGCGACTCAAATAAGTTAATTTTAAGACTTGGTTCATTTTCTAATAAACTTTCTAGGTTTATCACTGAAAATCTAGTGAATGGATCACAATCTTCTTCAATTATAACTCCAAAATGTTTCACTTTTAAAAGTGCTATTTTGGGTAAAAACCAACTCACTAACCATGGATTAGCAGACATCCATCCCGATTTAATAAAACGTGCATCTAATAAGACAATTAATGGCTTCCCATTTTGAATGTCCTTTAATGAAGTCTCAAATAATTCTGAGAATTGTTCTGTTTGAAAATAGCCTCTCATTCTGATAGTCAGTGTAGAAGAGCGGCTATTCATATCGGTGGTAAAGTTGGTCATATCTTTTATTTTATTGTTTGCCTTAGAAACACCCTAATAACTTTTTTTGTTCAGTTACAATGTACAGTTTAATGTAAGTTTTATCTGTTTCGTAGTGTAATTTTATAGTTTTAATCAATTATTTGATTTTATATTTCTAGTAGAAACAGGTGGTGTTTATTTTTTTAATCATAGGGTACGTTGAAAATTGAAAAAATCACTTTTGAGAAGAAATAGCACATTTAAAGTATAATTTCTGTTTTGATATAGATACAAAATCAATAAAATCTCAAAAAAATAGAAAATGAATTTAAAGGAAGTGAGAAATATTCATTAGAGATCAATTAAATATCTTAGTTTTGAAGAATATTTGGGTACTTATGAGTTATACTACTAAGATCTCAAAAATTATAAAGCAATATCTTTTTACAAATTGATGATAATTCAAGGAAATTAATCTTGTGAGAGATCATCTGAGTGTGAAAAAAATTATTAAATTTGATCCTTTATTGGACAGAGAAATTACTTGCAATGGCAAAAATAGATATCATCGAAAAATACTTCCCGAACTTGACAGCAGTGCAAAAAAATCAATTTGCGCAGCTACAAGATTTATATGCAGAGTGGAATGAAAAAGTAAACGTAATCTCAAGAAAAGATATTGAGAACTTATATGAACGTCACGTGCTTCATTCTTTAAGTATTGCAAAGGTGATTGAATTTAAGCCAGGTACTGAAATTTTAGACGTAGGAACTGGTGGAGGTTTTCCTGGAATCCCTTTAGCAATCTTATTTCCAAAAGTAAAGTTTCACCTTGTTGACTCAATAGCAAAAAAGATCAATGTAGTAAACGAAATAGCAAAAACTATTGGCCTTACAAACATTGTGGCAGAACAAATGCGTGCTGAAAAGGTTGATGGTGAGTATGACTTCGTAGTTTCGAGAGCCGTTACAAGAATTGATGTTCTTTACAGATGGATCCGCTCAAAAGTGGCACATCAGCAAGGACATGACCTTAAAAATGGTATTATTTGCTTGAAAGGTGGAGATCTTACTGAGGAATTTTCAAAGTTGAAAAAGAAGCATAAGCTGATTGAAATGTCTGAAATTTTTGAAGAAGAATTCTTTGAGACGAAAAAAGTAGCTTACGTTCCAGTAACGAACTAGACAGTATGCCGAAAAAAATGCAAGACTTCCAGGTCCCTGTAAAGGAACAAATGGTCGAATTTGAAAAGAAATTTCGCTTTTTTATGAAGAGTGACGTAGCCCTATTGGATAGGATTATGAACTATATCGTAAAAAGTAAGGGAAAACAAATGCGACCAATTTTAGTTTTTCTTACAGCAGGGGCTACCGGCGAAATAATTGATCAAACGTATAGAGGTGCAGCATTAATTGAATTACTTCATACAGCAACGCTCGTGCATGACGATGTTGTAGATGATGCAGATTACCGTAGAGGTTTCTTCTCTATAAAAGCACTTTGGAAAAATAAAACTGCAGTTCTTGTAGGTGATTATTTACTTTCTAGAGGACTTTTGCTATCTGTAGAAAATAACGATTTTGAATTGCTCAAATACGTTTCTACTGCAGTTAGAGAAATGAGTGAAGGAGAGTTGATGCAAATTGAAAAAGCACGTAGACTCGATATCACTGAAGAGGTGTATTTCGAAATAATCCGTCAGAAAACAGCCACATTAATTGCAGCTTGTACTGCAGTGGGGGCAGCATCTGCCGGGGCATCTGAAGATGTTGTAAAGCGTATGCACAAAATGGGTGAAAAAATTGGTATTGCTTTTCAGATAAAAGATGATTTATTTGATTACGGAACTGCTGAAATTGGAAAGCCATTAGGAATAGATATCAAAGAAAAGAAAATGACTTTACCTTTAATCTATGCACTTAATAATGCAAAATGGTTAAAAAGGAAAGAGATTATTTTCAAAATAAAAACACAGAACACCAATCAGAAGGTTGTTCGTGAAATTATAGAATTTGTGAAAAATTCTGGAGGTTTAGAATACGCTACTGAGACAATGGAGAAATACATTAAGGAGGGTAGAGAAATTTTAGATGAATTACCAGATTCTGAATACAAAACAGCATTACATCAGTTAATCTCTTATGTTGTTGACAGAGAGATCTAGTTGCTACTATAATTAATTATCATATAACGGTTTATGAGCAGTCATAGAAAAGATTTATTGATTCAAGTTGGTAATTTTGTAGAACAACTTTATCAAATGGGAGTTAGGCAAGTAGTTTTGTCTCCCGGATCTAGAGTTGCACCACTTGCATTGGCTTTTGTAAGACACCCTCATATACAAACTAGAACAATTAGCGATGAGCGATCTGCTGCTTTTATAGCATTTGGGATCGCACAACAAACTAATACACCTGTTGTAATTGCTTGTACCTCGGGTACTGCGGCACTTAATTATGCTCCTGCAGTAGCAGAAGCTTTTTATCAGCGTGTTCCATTAATTGTTCTTACAGCAGACCGTCCAACTGAATGGATAGACCAGTGGGACGGACAAACAATCCGACAACAAAATATTTACGGAAACCATATTAAAAAAAGCTATCAAATGCCTGTTGATTTAGGGCATGATGATGCAAAATGGTATCGAAAAAGAATTGGAGCAGAGGCATTACAAGTTGCATTGGATTATCCTCAAGGACCTGTTCAAATCAATTGGCCTTTGAGAGAACCTTTTTATCCTGAAGTTGATGAGAAATTCGATTTCTCAAATGAAAATATAGGAGCAGTAGAAGTAGTATCATCAGAACCTTATTTAGATGATGAAACATGGGAAGAAACTTTACTTCCAATTCTAAATCAGCATAAAAAAATTCTAATAGTTGCAGGGCAGGGGCAATACCAAAGTTCTTTAGCAGAAAGTTTAGAAGAATTACCTTTTCCGGTAGTTTCTGATATTATTTCTAATTATGGAAGTGTAGAAAATGCAATCATTCACCAAGATGTTTTTCTTTCTCCTTCCAAGATAGAGGTTCTTCAGCCAGATGTAGTAATTACATTTGGGATGTCAGTAATTTCTAAGAATTTAAAGTTGTTTTTAAGAAATAACCCTCCTCAGGAGCATTGGCATATACAACAAGCAGGTGAAGTTCCAGATACATTCCAGTCTTTAACAAAAATAATCCGATCTACTGAAGATGCATTTTTTGACCAGTTTTCTGGTTTTGAATTAGCACATTCAACAGAATATTTGGAAGAGTGGAAAGAAAAAGACGATGTAGTAAAAACCAATAAGATTGATTTCTTTGAGTTGTTATCTTTTTCCGAGTTTGAGGTAGTTAACCACTTATTGAGAGAATTACCTGAAAATAGTGTTTTACACCTTGCAAACAGTATGTCTGTGCGTTACGCTAATTTTATTGGGTTAGAGCGAAGTGATGTAGCAGTTTTTGCCAATAGAGGAACTAGTGGAATTGATGGAAGTACAAGTACTGCTATAGGTCATGCTATAAGTAACCCAGAATGTGTCCATTTTTTATTGACAGGTGATTTAGCTTTCTTTTATGATAGAAATGCATTTTGGAACAATTACTTACCTCCAAATCTTAAAGTTTTGCTACTCAATAACCATGGGGGTGTGATTTTTAGTATGATTGAAGGTCCTACTAAACAACCTGAATTATCAGAGTATTTTGAAACTGAACAAAAAACATCTGCAAAGTTTTTAGCAGAAGAGTTTCAATGCAATCATTGGGAATTAAATTCTAGAGAAGAGTTTTATTTTACATTCGAGAGTTTCTTAGAGCCATCGGAGCAAACAAGTATTTTAGAAGTGAAAACGGATAAAGTAATTAGTAAAAACACATTTAAAGCATTTAAAAAGGAAGGTGTATTTAAAGTTTAACCTTCTTTCAAAGTACAATATTAAAGTTCTTTAGTAAAGCAATCTTATTAATTTAGGCTTGCTTTTTTTGTAAAAGTAGAATTATTTGAAGAATTTTTAGGACTTGATCAGAGTTGGTATTAATTCTTAAGTCATGTAATGTTCACAAATAGTTAATATTAAGTAGTACTTTTTAAAGAAAATGTCCTAAAAGTTCTAATTATTTGATATTTAGCATCTTGAAACTTTCAAAAACAATAATAATTCTTAATATTGTTATAACTACCAACTACAGACTAATTCTACTTATTATAATTTTCAAAGATTTGATTTGTGTTATTATGGGCATTATAAAATTACTAAAGCAAGTTTTCGTTAAGCAGCATAATTTCGTTGAAGAGCAAAAAAATTCAATGAGTAGTGGTGTTCAACAAAAAAACAAAGTTTACTACGATCTCCTAAATCAACGAATTAAGCGTAAGCAAGATAATTTGTTGAAATTGCAACATGCAGTTAAAGAGATGCAAAATTCGTTAGAGCATAACGAAACAGATGCTTCTCATGATGCAAATATCTTGGCATTAAATGCTATGATGGAAATCGAAGAAAATAGAACAATAGGATATTAAGACTAATTTGGTCTTAATAAGAGTTCTTAAATAAAAAACGGCTATCAATGTAAATTGATAGCCGTTTTTATTGTACTCAGGTAAAATTAATAAATCACTTTATTAGCCAAGTTTTCTGTCAAATCTCCAGTTTTAGAAATTAGATTTTCAACATTGTTGCTTGTTTCATCAAGTTTATTTTTTGACTTTTTGTTTATGTCACCTAATTTATTTTTACCGTTCTGAATAAGCACCTCTAATTTATCTTGAAGGTTATTCATTTTATTTAAGGTTTTTTCAATGAGTTCTTTTTTAATTTCATCATCAAGGATATCACTTTTAGAAATAGCTTCTTGAGATGTTGACTTAAGTGAATTCAATACCTTATCATTTGCTTCATCAGAGTAGTCAAGTAAAGATGTATTGATAGTTGTAATTTTATCAATTATCTCTTTATACTCTTTTTCAACCTTTGATAATTTATCAAGAGTTTCAATTTCTTTTATTAAAATAGAGTCGTTCACCTTTAAAGAAATTTCAGCTTGTAATTCGTGTTTTTTTTCTTTGGTGACTGCTTTTATCTCATCTATTTGTTGTTGATACAATAGAATGTTTTTTTGTGCTTGCTTTGATATTTCTATTAGAGATTTCATCTTTCTTTTATTTATGTTGATAATTCAAATGTCATTATTTTTCTTGCTTTAATATCTTTGTTATTGATATGAAATTATTCCATTCTGATATTTACCTGTTAAAAGAAGTTGAGAAAGATTATTTTGTTTTTGATGCGTAAATAATCATTTAATTACTATTTAGTAGAATGAAATAACCTTCTATTGTATATATTTATACTGTAATTTATATCAAAAGGTGATAGTATGAGAGAGATTCGAATTAAGTCAGCATCCTTTAAAAAGGTATTTCCTGAATTAGTAGAACAATACAATGGTATTCTAGAAAGGGATAAGATAATTATCAATACTAATGGAGAAGAAATTACTGCTAAAGGGTATCAAATAAATAGTAATTTAGAAGTGACTTCTTTTGAAGGGCGGTTAAATCAACCTTTAAAATTAATAAGAGAAAAGCAAGAGAAAGATACTTTTGTAATCGTATACTTTCTAACTCCTTTTAAATTAACTGATGATATAGAAGACGCATCTTTTAGAATTCGAGAAAAAAAATATTGGTCGAATTTAAAGAGAGATGAAGTTTTTTATTTTGATGCACATGCTAATGTATCTTTCTTAACTATTAAATATGACAGAGCTTTTATAGAGAAATATAACATAAATAATAAACCGTTTATTTCGCAAATGCTATCTGGTAAAGACCCATTTATTATTTATGAGAATATATCTTCATCAACTTTGAAATTAATTCAAGAAATAAAAGAATGTGATTTTGATAACGAAATTGAGTTGTTAAAACTTGATTACCTAACATTTAGACTACTCTATAATTTTGCGAACAAAGTGGCGTATAGGTTTAAAGTACAAGCTTTACCTAGATCATTACCAGAAATAGATGTTGAAAAGATCTTTATGGTTAAAGAATATATTGAGAAGAATTTTGAAGAAAAGATAACTGCAGAAGATTTAGCAGAAGTGGCTCAATTTAGTTATAGTAAACTGCGTAAGCTTTTTAAAGAAATTATTGGTGAATCTATTTTACAATATACCAATGATTATAAATTACAAAGAGCACATCAATGGTTAGAGGCGGGTTCGCACAATGTTTCTGATTGTACGTATAGTTTAGGTTTTACAAGTGTAACTCATTTTGGTAAGTTATTTAAAGAGAAGTACGGCTGTTTACCAAGTACATTGTCTAAGTTTTAACCCCACTTCTCTTCAATTTATTTTATAGGTTCACCGTTTAAATCAGTAGTAAGTATACTACTCATGTAATCGAAGAATGGGCGCAGTGCTTCAAAAGTTTTTACAACATCTTCAATAAAATGTGGAGATAATACCTCTTCATCTGTAAATTTTCGCATAGCAATAAATTGTTTCTTGCGTATTAGATCAATTGCAGGATCATTTTTATCAAAGCCTCTAGGCGCAGACTTTACTTCATCACCAACTAATTCTCCAAAAGTATCTTTAAATTCTTTAGAATCAATTATTGTTCTCATTTCAGAATCACCATATTCAAATTCCTGACGAATACGTTTTAAATCTTCAGAATTTGGTGCATAAAAACCACCTCCTACAACTGTGTTATTGTGCTCTATGTGTAAATAATACCCTCCTCTTAATTGCTTTGTAGCTCTAGAAAAATATCCTGAAAAATGTTTCTTATAAGGTAGTTTATCTTTAGAGAAACGAACATCTCTGTAGATTCTATAAATTTTATGTCCCTCTATATTGTCTGTAGCAGATAATTTTGTCTGTACGTCTTGAAATAGATCTTTAATTTCAGCTTGATGCTTTTGAAAAGTGGGCTTATTTTCTGTAAACCATTCTCTGTTGTTATTTTTTTCGAGTTGATTCAGGAAATTGAAGAGTTCTTTTGTAACCATGTTTTTAAATTTAAATACTTATAAATATAGTAATTGATTTAGTAATCAAAGAACACTATATATGTTTTTTAAAATTGGACTATAAAGAATTTTTTTGACCTAATAAGAAAATGTCTGATCATTTTAGTAGCGTTAGTAAAAGTGAGTTTAATTAAAAATTACCTATCAACGTTATGAAAAAAATATTTATTCTTATCTCACTTTTATTCTCCGGATCACTTTATGCACAAAAAGGTGTTCCTGTTGGTATAGATTCAGATTCGTTATTTAATCAAATGGATTATGAGAGATTAGTTGCCGCTTATGGAGATTTGCACCCTGATGCTGCTTTTATGGCATTGTGGAACTCTTATTTTAAAGAAGGATCAACAAAACAAAATGTTGGAATTATGGAAACATCCGTAGATTCTAGACATAATGTTTTAACTGCCAATTCTGAAACCCTTTATGCGGTGCATCCTGTAAATCTAAATAAACAACAAGGTTGAGCAGTAGTTTTAGAAGTTCCTGCAAAAACTAATTCAAATGGAATTAAAAAGAATAAAGATGGTTCTATAACATTACATTTTTCGCCTAAAAAACCAAAAGGTGTAGCGAAAGAAAATTGGATTCAGACAAATGAGAATGAAGGTTTTTTCATTTGGTTTAGAACATATTCTCCTACAGAAGCATGGTATGATAAATCGTGGCAGATGGAAGATGTGAAGATTTTATCTAAATAATAGAAGTATAAATTAAGGCGATGTTGATATTCAACATCGCCTTAATTCTATTAAATATTTTGATTTACCTCAATAAGTAAGAACCTTAATCCCCATCCAGGAATGTTTTGACCTTGATCAAATAAACCAATATTGTCACCATTTATGTTAGACAATGCAACTGATTTTACTTTATCACTTGCTGTCCATTCCAAAAGATTATCGCCTTTAGAAGCATTCAATACCGTTACTAATACTTTATTTTCTCCCATAGGTCTAGATGCTGTAATTATCATTTGTGGAGAAGTAGGTTGTAGTAAACTGACATAGCTGTTGTTTTCATTTTCTGAAATAAGAATTGGTTGAGAAATTCCCATACTAAACTTCTTTGCTTCACTTGGAATATATGCCCCATGTGGATTTAAAGAGAAACGGAATGTATGCCAGCCTTCTTGACTTGCTTTATAGTTTGTTTCCCAATAGTTATTCATCAAATACGCATAAATAGTTTGTGTTGGTTTAACCTCTTGTACCCATCCATAAGAAAGTGCATCCGTTGTAATTTCACCCAATTCAATCATAGGAGCATCAGGAGTTACCCAAGTAATACCGTAATCTAAATTAGATACATCTACATAACGTTGTACAGTAAAATAGTTTTTACAAGATCCTTGTAATTGCTCTTTCTCTGGTATGTACTCACCAAAAGGAGTATCAATTCTAACCGTACCATTATTTACATTAAACGGAAAGGCAATGTGTACACCTTCTGCTGTATAAATATTTGTTTTATTGATGTGGTTTTCTAAATCAATCTGATCAGAATACGCATTAATAGTAAAGGTTCTTTTCCATTCTTCTGTACCAGGAACAGAAGATGTGACTTCGATTGTACTTAATAAATCACCTTTTTCTAACCATTTGATTTCAATGTCATTAGAAGTAGTTAATGGAGACTTTGGTGTTCTGCCTTCTACGTAGTAATAATCATTTAAACCTTTGAGTGTTTTGGTATCAGCTAAATTATTACGTCTTATTTTATCATATAATTTAGTAATTACACCTGTTTCAGCATCAATTTCTAAAGCAATAAATTGGTTTTCTATCGCGTTAGCGTTGTTCTTTAATTTTTTAGGAGATACTCCTGTTCCTACATTTACAAAGACTTCTTTCTTTCCGTAGGCAGGAAGGTCAGTTACCCAAATAGCTAATTCGCCACTATTTAGTCGTTGTGATGGAAGAACGTTACCGTCTATATCAGTTACTTTATCCCCAGCAGTAGATTGAGCACTTGATAACTTAACAATCCCAGATCTCTCCCAGTTTAATGTATTGGTAAGTACAATACCTTTTGATTTTTCACCAAGTGATAATGCTTCATTTAACAGGACATCAGCAATAGAATCAGCCTTTAAAGCAAAAGATTGTTTTACAGCCCATTGTGAATGTACAAAATCTGCTTCAGGTTCACTGATAGAATTATAAGCACCCCATGTATGTTCATTGTAAAGTAAAACATACCTCCATGCTTGTTCAAATGTTTCATTAGGTATATCTGCACCATTTAAAGACATAACAGTCATGGCTTGAGATAATTTCTCTGCAGCATTTCTAACAAGTGTAGTTTCTTTAGAAGTAGAACCTGCTCCATCTTCCCAATAAGGAGTGAAATCTCCGCTTACTACAGGAATTTCATCTTTGTATTTTTCTTCAAAAGCTTTAAAAGAAGCTGTAGTTGTAGATAATTCTACTCTTGGTGTTTCGTATGTTTCGTTCCATAGTTTAACAGATGCTGAAATTCCTGTGTCTACAGGGCCATTATCTGAACCAACGGTATAACGTAGTGTTGTAATGTCGTAAGGATAGGCTCTATCATTCAATTCATTTAAATAATCAAAAATAGATTTTGGAGTAAGCAATACTTTAAGGTCTTTAAAACCTAAGCCTGTATGGAAATGACTGTATCCTTTTTCATGTACCCATACTAAAACTTTTTCCTCTCCAGAAGGAGAAGACCAATAGAAAGGACGATCTCCCCATGTAGAAATTGTACCACCAATTCTATGGAATACATTTGTACCTGCAGATAAATATTTAATACCAGAATGAGCTAAAACAGGCACTAAACCCCATGTATAACCCGGAACATCTGTAATCATTGCAGATTCTAAAGGTACATTTACTTCTTTAGCAATTTGTAAGGCATCGAAAGTAGATTCTACTAATTCTTGAGGATTTGATAGGCCTGTAAGCATATTGCCGTAAAGTCCGTCAAGTTCAATAGCACCACTTTTAACTGCAGCTAAAAAGTCTGCTCTTTTTTCTGGAGTAGCATTTTTAAGGTAGCTTTCTACAGCCCACATAACTTCTACACTCCATTTAAATTTTGCACCTTCAGGATAATCAGCAGTTTTTTTACTCATCATAACTGCATCATCCAAGTTTTTCCATTGTACTTTTTCAACTTCATCTTGGGTATGAGTATAACCAATATCTACGTGTGAATGATGAAGTAAATGGACTGTATAAGGCTTAACTGGAGTAACGTTTAACATTTTATTGTCTAACACTTTTTTACCAATAGTTACTTTCACAGGAACTTGTGTATCTTCTGTTACCTTAGGAACATTAATTCTAAAAACGTTAGCACCTACATTTAAAGTTACTTTTTCTTTTGTTTTCCCAGCAGTAATTACTGCTTTTACGGGGTCTCCATAATGAAGAATTGTAGCTCTTAATTGCTGCATTGGCCCTTTAGGCGTTTTAATTACAGCAGGTTCTTGTTTCCAACTAATGTTGCCATCTAAACCATATTTAAAAAGCATCATCCAGCTTGCTTTACCAATAGATGGTGCCACTATTTTCATAGAAATAGGTTCTCCTTTAGGAAGGTCACTTGCTTTAATTTTTAAGAAGCCATAGCCAAATAAATCGCTATAAGCATCAATCATTGTTCCTTTAAAAGTAAAAGTTGAAGCATTAGGACCTTCATCTGTTACATCTTGTAAAATACTTTCTTCTGGAGCAGTAAAAGTGAAATATTTTTTATCGTTGATATAAATTTCATAGCTGTATTGTGCTCTGTCAATATCAACACCCATGATCATACCATATTCAACAAATTCACCTTTAAAATCTTTGGGTATAGCTTCTGCCTCCCATTCCATTATATGCTTTCCTTCTTGACAACGTACTAACATTGCTTGGTTTGCATCTTCTTGAGGTGATTTGTACGGCATAATGTCACCGCTAACATAATTGGTATAGCCTTGTAAGAAAATCTTTTGCTGCGCAGAAGAAATTGTAGTAGTGATTAGTAATATTAGAAGAACCGAAAATAGATTCTTAATATGCTGAATGTTCATGTAGTAATTAAATTTAATGATAATTGGTATTTGATGTAAATATCTATAAATGTGTGTAATAAATACATTTATTATATGTTAAACAGGAATTATTAACAGGAACAACTTTCAATCGATTGCGATGAATAATTATGTATTACGAATTAGAATAAATTAAACTATATTGAGTTGTAAATAAGATGGTTATGGATTTTTGAGTAAGTATAATAATGTATAGAAGTAAATATGTGTTGAGATTATTATTCTTAAAAAAGCGAGTAAATATTTCTGATCAAATCGAACAATTGTTAACTTGTTAGAACATTTAAATCAAAGCGAACGTGAAATCAATGAACTATCTCACGCGTTGGATTGAAAAATTAAATTTATGAAAATCACAAAGTTTGTATTAAGCATTTTATCACTGTTTCTATTTCTTGGTTGTACCGATGAAAGTGGAGAGAAATACGTCTCTAAGGAAGAAGTGAAAGATCAGATATTACTTGATATTGCAGTTCCTATAACTCCAGAAGAGAATAGAATTATTACATATTCTAATAAAAGGAGTGCCTACTTTCAAACACAGTCTCATGTTTTAAACAACGAACTCTATAATTGGTTTGATGGGTGGAATATTGGTCAAAAAAGAATATTCGCTGATTATGCTATAACTATTGACGGTAAACCTTTTGATAGAAAAAATGCAGAAGTAGTTGCTTACCCTCATTTCTTACAAAGAAAAACAGATGTTGCAACAGAACGTGTAGTATTGTTTGATGATCAGGATGTTATTTATGTTTCTCTAGATCACGTTTTGGGTAATGAAACAAAACTTGAACTTAAAGGAGAGCAAATAAAATTAAAAAATATTGATGCAAATGCAGCGTATTATGTTTCTTCAGAAAGCCCAGATCATATTCTTGCAGTAGCACCATCTCATACAGAAAAAATTGCTAAAGATGGAACGACAAAAGTAACGACAAACACAAGAGGTGGTTTTTATATTACCTATGCAAAAACAGCTGATGAAGCACTAGCTTTAGTAAAAGAGGCACGTATTAACCATGGAAAATGGCTAAAAGAACGTAGTGATCGTATGACGCAGTTAATTACTGAAAATACTGCAATTAAAACAGAAGACCCTCATTTTGATAAAGCACTAATGTGGTTAGAATTAACCATGGATGAAATGGTGACACACCAAAGAGGGTACGGTATTTATGCTGGTATTCCTTGGTTTAATGAGTATTGGGGTAGAGATACATTTATTTCTTTACCAGGTGGAACTTTAGTTTTAGGAGAAACGGAGGTTGCGAAGAAAATACTATTGTCATTTTCTAAAGTACAAGACAAAAAATCTGGTTCTAAATATTATGGTCGTATACCAAATATTGTAAAAATGGAATCATTAAACTACCATACTACAGATGGAACACCTCGTTTTATCTATGAGCTTTTAGATTATATTCAATATTCAGGTGATAAGTCGCTCATTAAAGAGGTGTACCCAACAGTAAAACGTAGTATTGATGGTGCATTAAAAAATTGGGTGAATAAGAAGGGTTATTTAACTCATGAGGATGCCGACACATGGATGGATGCTCGTAGAGAAGGTGATCATGTTCCATATTCTCCAAGAGGTAGTTACGCAAATGATATTCAGGCATTATGGTATAAACAACTAAATGCAGCAATTTATTTTGCAAAAGAAACAAATCATATTACGGATATGAAGCGTTGGCAAAAAGTAGCAAACAAAGTACAAGAGAATTTTAATAAAGACTTTTTTGATACTGAACATGCTTACATGGCAGATAGAATTGATCATGATGATCAACCAGACTTTCAATTTCGTCCGAATCAATTGTTTGCAATGGATTTTATGACGGATGATGTTCAGAAAATGAAGTTAACAAGAGAAATTTGGGAGCATTTAGTGTATCCTTGGGGTGTTGCTTCTTTAAGTCAAGAAGATCCTAATTTCCACCCTTACCATTTAGCTTGGGAACATTATCATAAAGATGCGGCATACCATAATGGTACTATTTGGCAATGGAACAATGGCTATGCTATGCAACGTATGATTGAAAGTGGACAAAGAGATATCGCATTCCAATTGTTCGAAAATATGAATACCCAATCTTTAGATATGGGTGCAGTAGGTAGTATGAACGAAAATGCAGATGCCTTTCCTCATCCAGGAGAAGATTACCCCAAATTAACGGGTACATATATGCAAGCTTGGTCAAACGGAGAACAGTTAAGAGTTTGGTATCAATATTTCTTAGGTATTCGTCCTAATGCAATAGAAAATAAAGTTGTTCTTGCACCAAGAATTCCATCAAAACTAAATAATATTTCTTACCAAGAGAAGATAATGAATGCACATATTAAGGGTACTTATTCTGTAAAAGATGGAGTAGAAAAGTATACCTATATTATGGAAGGTAAAGATGTTGATTTAGAATTTCATCATGAATTATTTGCTGCAGTTACAATGCCTGTTAAATCAGGTGAGCGTTTAGAAATTACAAGAAATCAGAAAGAATTAACACTTACTGTATTCAGTATTGAAGGGAAACAAAGAGAGCTTAAAAAGGAGCATCTTGATCCTAAAATGGCTAAACGTATGGCTGCTTCAGCTGAGATATTTGAAGGTACTCAATTCTGTAAACCAAGCATGGATAAAGAGTACGAATGTATGAAACAGACATTCCAGAAGAAATAAGTTTTTTGCTTAAAACTTTAGGGTAGTTCTTAATTGAGCTACCCTTTTTTTATATAATTTTTTTTGATGCCGTACCCTACTAAATCAAGCTGTTTAGATTGTAAAGGCTGTTTCTGTTCCCCTTGTTAAGCATAGGGATACAAAGTGTTGACTACCTAAATGTACCCCATCATTTTTTTATTTATTCAGTTTCAACCCTTAATATTCGATAGATTAAGAATCTAATCATACTTACTACTAACAACATTTGATTAGTAAAGTAGACATCATATCTCTATGAAAAACTACTTCAACTTACAGTAAATAACTATTTAAATATCTTCAGTAATGAATTTCAGAACATCTTCTTTAACATTTCTATTACTAGTAATAGTGACGTTATTGCTATCTAAACAATCGAATGCTCAAGTACCTCTTACAGAAGAGGAGTACAATACCTTATTTCCATATAGGTATGGTACCGAGCAAGGACCAAACGGGGGATATGTTTTTAACCCTGAGAAAGACTTCTATAAATATTCTAGTTTAATAGAAGCGGTAAATCGAATGAAAAATATTAAGGTTTACATGGAAAGACGTGAAGGAACAAACCTTTATAAAGTAACAAGAGAAGACAAAACAACAGGAGTAAAAAAGTTAATTCGAACGGATGCAGGTTTTGATGACTCTTGGAATATGCAAAAAGCAATTATTAGTAAAGAGGTAGATTATGCAAATTTTTTATCTGAAGGAACGAATGAAGTTAGAAAAAGAGAATTATCAGCTTTTCTAGCAAATTTATCTCAAGAAACTACAGGGGGATGGGCAACTGCACCAGGTGGTAAATATGCTTGGGGTTTATACTTTAGAGAAGAAGTTAGCTATGTAGGTACTGATTTAATTGGGTATGTTGAGCAAAATCATCCAGATTATCCTGCTGTTCCTGGTAAATCATATCACGGTAGAGGTCCAATTCAGTTAAGTTGGAATTATAATTATGGACAAGTAAGCCAGTTTCTTTTTGGGGATAAAAACATATTATTGGCTAATCCAGAAAAAGTAATTGAAGATGGAGCTTTGGCATTTCAAACTGCAATTTGGTTTTGGATGACTCCGCAATTCCCAAAACCTTCTGCACATGATGTAATGGTTGGGAATTGGATTCCATCTTCTTTTGATACACAAAATGGAAGGTCTCCTGGATTTGGTGTGACCGTAAATATTATTAATGGTGGACTAGAATGTGGTAGTGGAACAGAAAAAACAAAAGTATTAAGCAGAATAGGACATTATGAAAGACATTCTGAAATTTTAGGTGTTTCAACAGATTTAGATGGAAACAATTCTTGTAATGCTTGTGGATGTGCAAATCAAAAATCATTTGGAGGTATTGAGCCAGAACCTGTTCCTCAAGAGCCAAGAATTTCCTTACAATCACCTCTTTCTACACAGATTAGACAAAGTGAATTTGAAGAAATTTTAATTAAAGCGACCGCAATAGATAAAGATGATAATTCTATTGATAATCTTTTAATTTCTGTTGATGGTGTGGAGTTATCTTCTCAAGGTAACGAGGTATCGTTTTTACCATCAGCATATAAAAGTTATAGTATTTCAATTTCAGCAACTGATATTAATGGGAAAGTAACCACTATTGTAACAACAATTGAAATTCTAGATCCTAGAGTAAATTGTGGTGATTTATGGGAGGTTAAAGTTTATACTGCAGGAGTTGATGTTGTTTATGAAGGAGTAATTTATACTGCAGGTTGGGAAACTAAAGAAACTGATATTCCTGGAAGTGCAGATGTTTGGAAATTGAAGGAAGTTTGTGCAGGAACTACTTTTGATTGTAATGGAGTAGAAGAATGGAATGCATTGACAACGTACCAAACCAATGGTATGAAAATAGTATACAATGGGTTACTGTATAAATTTAATAAATGGTGGTCTGTTGGTAATCAACCAGATGAAGATGAAACAACTTGGACTCTATTAGGAGCTTGTTCTTCTTCTGAAATTGATAACCCACCTGTTCTATCTTTTCGTTTACCGTCTCAATCAAATTTTAATGATTTAGAGCCGATTGATTTCGAAATTGATGCAACAGATGATAAAGGCGAGGTGAATTTAGTTGTTTCAATTAATAATCAAGAAGTAAGTACAACTACCTCTTTTTCTTATACTCCAACTAGTTTTGGTAGTTATTCAGTGGTAGCCACTGCTACTGATAATACTGGTAAAACCTCAACAAAAGAATTTATATTTACAGTAAGCGAAGTTCAACAAGTAGCTCCAACAATAACTTTTACATCACCTGTAAATAATCAAATTATAGAACAAGAAACACTATCAGCTATTGCCGTAAGCATTGCTACTGATGACCAAGATGGAACAATAGTGAGTGTAAGTACTACAATAAATGACGTAGTGTATTCTGGGAATAGTTTTTCGTTTGTACCTACAAATTTTGGAGAGATAACGTTGATTGCATTAGTTACAGATAACGATGGCTTAACTTCTGAAAAGAGTATTACGATAACGCTAAATGAAAAAGTTATAGGAGGGAATACTTGTGAAAACCTACCTGCATATTCTGGTTACCCATCAATTTATATGAATGGTGATATTGTAAGTTTTGAAGGACAAAAATATGAATGTTTAGTTGATAATTTATATAACGTGATTCCTGGAACTGCAGCTCATTGGTGGAAACCTTTAGGTAACTGTTCTAGTAATGCAAGAACTTTAAGTTTGGGTAATGAGGTAGTTGATTTTAATGTTTATCCCGTTCCTTTTTTATCAAAAGTTACGCTTGAAATACCAGTAATTGAAGAGCATGTTTTAGTTACGCTACTTAATACATCTGGAACAATCTTGTATCAAGAGATTCATCCAAATGGAAAATCATTTATAGACACAAATCACTTATTAAAAGGAATTTATATTCTCACAATAGAAGGTGATACAATAGATATTCAAAAAACGATTATTAAAAATTAGGCACAAAAAAGGGTAGCATTATTTGTGCTACCCTTCTTAATTAACTGAGGTGTTACCTTTATTTGCTTTGGTTATACACTCTCATTTGATATTTTGCTACCCACATTTTTTTCTTTTGCTTACTGTCGATATAGTCGTAGCCTAAAGATTTTTGTTTGTAAGTGAAATTATCTTTTACATAATTAATTTTATTACTACCAGCAGTAACTTCTTTATAACCTTGTGCTTGAACAAGCTCTTGCATATAAGCAACAGAAGCATCACGTACAGCCTCTTTGCTGCTTCCAACAAACATTACATCAAAACCTACGAGTTGTTTCATAGCATTGAAATTACATTTGTAAGAAACATAATAACTAGACATGTTCTTTTTATAAGTTTTTAGCCCGTTATAGAAAGTCATGCTTTTCTTATCCGTATCTTCTTCTTTTTTAAATAACTTTTTAAATGGTTTGTATTCCATTTTGTAAGTATATTCTTTGTCGATCAGCATTTTTTGAGCAAATACTGATGATGAAAACATCAAAAAGAACGTGAAAACAGTAATTAATTTCATTAGTTTATTTTAAGTTACATTATTTAAGAGATAACTTTTATCTCGGAATTTATTTCTTTTAGCATACGACAAAGGTCATCACTTTGTTTAGGAGTGATATAAATTTCATCATATTGATTGTAATACAATGTCATACCTTTCTTGAAAGACAACCCTAACTTCAATCCAGACCAAACTCTTGTGTTTAATTTTACTTTTTTAATATCTTTTATAGAAATTTTACCTCTTATAGGTCCAGATCTATATTTAAACACATCTTTATCTGCTGTGATCTCATAATATGTAGAAAATAGTACCCATGTGAATAGTAGTATGATAGGTAGAACTATACCAAAAGATATCACCTGACTTACATTTGTATTGGTGTCATCTGTAAGCATCAAATACATAATAAGAAGTAAGAAACTTATCATTCCAAACCAAAAAAGGGCTGAGTACTTATCAAATTTGCTATAGAACTTCATTTGTAGAGGTTTTAATTTTTCATTATGATTTTTAAGTAATTTAAAGGCAAAGTCTTTAGTTAAAAGTAGTGTTTCTTTTTTAAGATTTACATTTCGTTTTCAATAAATCTATTTTTACATTATTTACTCAAAGTTGAGTTTCACTATTACAAAAGCAAGAGACAAATAATTTAAATTACGATATCTAATTTAAGTAATTGGTTTAATATTAAGAAATGATTTTTCTTTTCTTTGAAACTAAATTAACAATGGATGTAGAGCCATATAATTTTATTACTTTCAAGTAAAATTAAAAAACATGATTGAAGAACAAAAAAGAGAAAGGGTCTATAATGGGTTCTTAAAAATAGATAAAGTAACATTTCAGCATCAAAGATATGATGGAACTACATCTGAAGTTCTGACAAGAGAAGTTGTAGAAAGAAATGATGCAATTACGGCTTTACTTTATCATAAAGAAGAAGATGTTTATTTATTTGTTGAACAAGTAAGAATACCTACATTATTAAATGGTACAGGCTTTTTAGTAGAATGTGTGGCAGGGCTTATAGATAAGGGAGAAACAGGTTTTGATGCTTTAAAAAGAGAAGTAAAAGAAGAGGTAGGGTATGATATAGATAACATTCAACATTTATCTACTTTTTATTCAACTCCAGGTGGATGTTCTGAAAAAGTAGAATTGTACTATGCAGAATTGACCAATAAACTATCTAATGGAGGGGGACTTTTTTCTGAGGGTGAGGATATTAAAATTGTAAAGTATAGTTTTTCTAAACTTAAACAGCTGTACTTTGATAAGAAAATAGATGACGCAAAAACACTCATAGCTGTACAGTGGTTATTGTTGAATAATAATTAGAATAAATAGACAATATTCCTAAATTCAATGTATTAGAAATGATTTTGTAGTAAAATTGCACTACTAATTTATCTATTGCATTTATTATTTTGAAGAAGAACCAAAAGGCATTTTATCAAGAAGTTTGGAAGGTTGCAATACCTATTTCACTACAAAGCTTATTACAGTATGCATTAAGTATGGTCGATCAAATAATGGTTGGTCAGTTGGGAGAGTCTGTAATTGCTGGTGTTGGTTTAGGAGGGCGTCTTTCTTTTGTGTTGATAGTAGGAATAATGGGTTTGGCAAATGGAGCAGGTGTTTTTGTTGCTCAGTATTGGGGAAGAAAAGAAAAGGAAAAAGTAAATTACTTAATTGGTGATTTATTGAAAATTGGCTTTTTTGTAACACTAGTCGGTATGCTAGTAAGTTTATTATTCCCGTCTGAAATCCTTTCTTTATTTTCCACAGATCAAGAAGTAGTTGCAATAGGTGGAGTGTATCAACAAATTATTGCTTTTGGTTTTCCCGCCATTTTATTAAGTGCTTCTTATAGTGCTGCATTACGTAGTGTTGGACATGCAAAACTTGTTATGAAATGGAGTTTTGTAAAAGTGATTATCAACACAATAGTAAATTATTGGTTAATTTTTGGTGGTTTTGGTATACCTCCACTAGGAATGGTTGGAGCGGCTTGGGCAACAGTTTTTTCTATGTGGTTTGAAGCTATTGCATTATTTATAATTATACGACTTAAGAATTATCCTGGAAATGTTCGTTTAAAACACCTCTTTCATTTCGACAAAACCACACTTTATCCTTTATTAAGCGTGAGTGCACCTTTAATTTTGGGTGATACATCTTGGGCAATAGGAGAAACCTGTTATTCTATGATTTATGGAAGAATGGGTACTACAGATATTGCATCTATGACGATTACATTGCCATTACAGACATTAGGAGTTGGCTTTTTTATGGGTTTGGCTTCTGCTTCTGCTATTGTAATTGGTTTTGAATTGGGGCAAAATAATATGAGAAGAGCAAAAGTTTATGGCGATAAGTTATTGAGATTTACATTCTTCTCTGCTCTTGCAGTAGCAGTTATTATGGCTGCATTAAGTCCTTTATATATTAATCTATTTCAGATAACTCCAGAAGTAAGACAAATAACACAATGGCTAGTTTGGATATTTACTTTCCTATTGCCTGTAAAGATGTGTAACTTTATTTTAGCTGCAGGGATATTAAGAAGCGGAGGTGATACTAAATATACAACAGTTTTAGGGTTGATAAGTACTTGGGTTATTTCTTTACCAATGGGTGTGTTAGCAGCATTTGTGTTTGATTTGCCTATTTATTGGGTGTATATCGTTGTATCGCTAGAAGAATATTTTAGGCTGGTTTTGTATATACATCGCAAAAAATCTGGAAAGTGGGCTAGAAACTTAACCAGTTAAAAGAGAGCATAAAAAAGCTTCCCGTTTATAGGAAGCTTTGTCTCGTCTTAATCTACTATGCACCTGTAAAATTAAGCGAGGTATTAATTTCTTATTTTAAATATAACAAATTCTGATGAATAATCATAGACTGATAACACAAAAAACGCATTAGTTGTGAATGTTCGTTAAAGTGTGATTTTTTACTGTCTACCTGCTAGATGTTATTGTCTATAAGTAGCAATCAAAAATTACATTTATGAAATTAATTATCTCTCTCATTATCTCATTCAGTCTAATATCAATGAATTACCTAATTGATGCACTTTTAGATACAATTTATGGTAAGGATGTTTATTTTACTTTTCAAGAGGTTTTACTAGCATTGACGGTATTAATTATTGGTTTATTAGTAAAGTTTGTAATACATCCATCTCTTAAATTATTAATTGTAAGAAATTAATAGGGGTTTAATTCTCATTTTACCCATTTCATAATGAATCAACATTAATCATTATGAAAATTACTTTTGTGCTATCAATCTTCCTCTTTCTAGTTTCTTGTCAATCACAAGAATATCAACCAACCCAAGTTAATGATATGTATTTGACAAGGTCATCTTTAGATCAATCTGTTATAAATGAAATACATATAGACAGCAAAAATAATTATGAGAGAAGATTTTCTGATGGTAGTTATGAAAAAGGATATACATCAGAAGCTGCAAAAATTAACAAAAGCGAAAACAATTTAGTTTTTAATGTTCTTTTCAGGAAAAGAACATGTGGAGATACGTGGATTAAAGATGATTTCAGTTATATAGAAGATTTAAATATGTGGAAAAAACAATCTAGTTTTTCATTACCTGCATGTAATCAATAAAAAAAAGGATCTTGATACATTAAATATCAAGATCCTTTTTCAATATGTCAAACGGTAATATTAATTACAATTTGCTTCTTTTTCTTCAATTTTAGTTTCAATTTCATCCATTTTATCTTGGACTTCAATTGTAGCATTTTCAATACTAACTTGATTTTCATCAGCATATTTTTCAATAATACAATCTGAATGATGTTCGTATAATTCTAATACCTTTTCACCAGTTAAAATAATTAGGTGACAATTTGTATCATCATTAATAGCTGCATCAATTTGTACAGATAATTTTTTGAACTGATTTAGAACTTGAGGACAACTTAAATCTTCAATGTCTGGACGTTCAGAAAATAGGCCAAGTTGATCAATTACTGCAGGGTCACAATTACTTTGTTGTAATGTAGCAGCAGCAGCTTTAAGTAGTGCAATTTGCTCATCTACTTCATTTTCAGGGCTATCAGATCCTTCTAATTTAAACACCTCAACAAAACAACCTTTATTGTCTTCAATGTAAGTAGCTGTTTTTAAAATTGCTTCTTGCATTCCTGTACAGTTATCATCATCGTATGCATTATTAAATTCTTTTTCAAAACCTTCTAAAGCATCTAGAGTAGTTTCAGGGTCGCAAGTTAGTGTAGAAGACTCTTCCATTAAATCACTAATAACATCAGGGTCACAATTAGAAGTTTCTAGTGCAGTAAGAATACCGTCAATTTCATTATAAAATTCATTAAACTCATCTTCGCCATCTTCCATCAATGCTCTAGGGTTAGAAGCCTCATCATCTTCCATATTATAAATAGAAATTGCACACTCTTTATTATTATCAAGGAATGATTTTAAATTAGTAAGTGTACCTTTCATTTTATCACAATCTTCTGCAATTAAAGCAGCAGCAAAGGCATCTTCAAACTTCTTCATTTGCATTTCAAATGCTTCAGGAGTACACTCTTCAAGTACTAAATCACCATTAGGAACACCAGTAGCAATACATTCGTCATAATTTGCCAAGCTTTCATTCAATTCTGAAAGTTTACCATCAAGTTCACCGGCAGCATCGTATGTACTATCTACTGCAGTTAATGCAGTTTCTATACAACTTCTGTTATCATTAATAAAAGAAATACTATTCTCAATAGCCTCTTTTGTAACGCTACAATCACTTTGGTTAAGACTTTCTGAGTACGTATTCAGCACTTCGTCATATGCTGTTTGAGTTTCTACTTTAGAGCAGTCAGGGTCTTCTTCAAGTAAAGAACAAGAAATTACAATGAAAGGGATAAAGAGAAGTAAGAGTAATTTTAGATGTTTCATAATATAATTAAAATAGTATAAGTTTTTGTTTTAACAAATTTAACTATATGATCTCGACACAACTTAATTCAATCAATAATTTGCTTGAAGATTGAATGTATTTCATGATAAAGTCCAAAGGGTAAGTAGAGAAAATAGCCTAAAGTTAACATTTGTTAGATAAGTGCAAGATTACCTTATCTTTCACATAAGCACAACAAAATTCGTAATATTTTTGTTAATGAAAAAGGAGATATATTTCTATACCTCCTTAAAAATGATTCAATCATTTAGTTATTCATTGTCAATTGGAAAGGCATCTATAATACCTCCAGTTAATCTGACTATTTCTGTATTGGTAGCAATTAAATTAAAAATTGCAGTTAATCTTGAATTCTGAGCATCCAAATATTGTATTTGTACATCACGTAAGTTAAAGGAGTTAATTTGCCCATTTCTATAACGCTCTGTAGACATTTCTAAGTTAAGAAGTGCAGTAGCTACTTGCTCTTCAGTTAACTCTAAAATTTCTCTTTGAAGTACATACGTATCATATACTTGCATAATTTGATTGTTCAAACTATGCGACATTTGTTGTGTTTCTACTTCTGCAATTTGTTTGTTTATCAATGCAATTTGCTTGGCTCTTCGTCTACTTCCACCCATATAAATTGGTATAGAAAGTGTAGCACCTACGGTAGCACTTATGCCATCAATATTAAAGTTTGGAATACCTTGAGCTCCACCATAGTTTTCTGTGTATTTAATACTTGCGTTACCTTTAACTGAAGGCATAAACGCTGCTTTGGCTAGCTCAATATCTTTTTGCTTAATAATCTGATTGACGTATTGATTTTTAAGTGTTGAGTTATCAGCATTTAGCAATTCAATTAGGTTACTTAAAACATAATCTTTTTCAACAGCTTCAAACTTTTCTGTTAGCTTATACATTGTTTGTTCACTTTCTGGAACACCCATTACAAAATTTAATTCTCTTAATTTTACTTGTAATCGGTTTTTTTGGTCTAATGATGTTCTTCTGTCTTCTAACCAAGCATTTTTAGCTTGTAATACATCATAGGTTACTTTCTGACCTAGTTCTTTCTGTGAATTTGTGTAATCGTAACGTTCTTTCGATAACTCAGCAAGTTGTTCTGCAACTTCTAGTCTTTGTTGTTCAAGTAACGATTCGTAATAAGCAACAATAACATCTTTAATGGTGTTTTCTATTACGATGGTTGCATTTCCTTCAGAATAATGCTCTAATTCTTCTAATTGCTCTTTAGTTATCCAGACTTTAAACCCATCAAAGATGGTGAAGTCTGTTCCTATAGATGGTGATAAAACACCTAAATTAGAGTTCATAGCATGCGACCAGTTATGATTCCAAGCAGCATCTGTAGTTAAAGAAGGATATAAACCTGCATTTTCTAACGTATTATTTGTTTTAGAAATCTCCGTGTTTTTATCGGCTATAATGATATCATAATTATTTAATAGGCCTTGTGATATTGCATCTGATAGGCTTAATATAATTTCTTGCGATACTACCTCCACCTTATCTTGTTTTTCCTCTTGTGCATAGCCGCTTAAGGTTATTCCAATAAGGAAGGTGATGATTAAATTTATTTTTTTCATAATCATATGATGAATTGAAAGCAAAGTACATTGAATAGAAATGCACCTTGCTCAATTTTAATTTGACACTATTTTATAGGTTCAGTAGCTTGTTCTTGATCAGCTAAAGTCATTGCATTGTAGTCTGAAATCTCTACTAATACATTTTCAACTTCTTCACGAGAAGGTTTTTTACCTGTCATTACCCACTTTTTACCTCTTCTTAAATCGTTTATCACCTTAATAAGTACGGGTAAAATTGTAAGAATAAACACTGTACCGATCATGATACCATAGGCTAACGAAATCGCTACAGGTACTAAAAATCTAGATTGTGGACTAGTTTCTAAAATCATAGGATACAAACCAATTGTTGTTGTTAATGTCGTTAATAGAATAGGTCTAAATCTTGATTTACCTGCATTAATAAGTGCATCATCAAACGACATCCCATCTAAAAGGTCTTGGTTGAATTTTGAAAGATAAACAACGGCATCATTAATAATAGTACCTGATAGTGCAACCATACCTAGCATACTAAACATAGAAATTGTTTGTCCTTCAATACCATGTCCCCACATTGCACCAAGAACACCAAGTGGTATCATACACAATACAATACCTGCTTGAGTAAATGATCTAAAATGTAGCATTAGAATCATTACAATAAGTAAAAAGGCAATGGCATATGTATTTACTAATTCTGAAGAATCTTCTTGAGAACTCTTTAATTGTCCTTGATATTCATACCTAACATTTGGGAATTTTGCTGTTAATTCTGGTAGAACTTCTTTCTCCATTTCTTCGATAATAGGTATAACAGCATCATTTGCATTTAGCATGTAAGCATCAACTCTAATTTCCTTTTCACCATTGTAATGGTTTATTGCTACAGGACCACGATCTACGTTGAAGTCTGCCAATTGCGACAATGGATACATACCCTCTGTCGTTCTAATTCGCATATTCTCTAGATCACCAAGAGCAGCTCTATTGTCTTTTTTGTAACGGACATAAATTCTGATTTCATCTTTATTTACTTGTAATCTTTGTGCTTCAGCTCCAAAGAAACCGTTACGAACCTGAGACATTAAGGATACTTCTGTAAAACCAAGTGCATAAGCTTTTGGCTTTAATACCAAACGGATTTCTTGTCCTCCAATCTGATTGTTGTCCATCACATTGTAAAGGGCAGCTTGTTCGTTCAGTTTGTTTTTTAAATAATCAGAAGCAGCTTCAATTTGATCATAATCATAACCTAATAAACTGATTGAAACGGGAGCACCCCACATATTACTTGCTCCAACAGAAAGTTTCCGGGCGGTGGGTTCTTCACCTACAAATTCATTCACTTTTGCTTTAATGGTACTCGCATCAATAGGAGAATTAGTAAGATCTTCCATGATCACGAATATCGAACCTGTATGTGTACCATTTTCAGCCCCATTAAAGGCATTACCTAGGCTTACAAAGGTGTATTCTATGAAGTCAAAATTTGTATCATACTCTCTTTTTAAGGCATCATTAGCTTCCCAAACGGCAGTTTCATATTTAGTAAGGTATGCTTTAGTAGTATCTTGATTGATACCTGGTTTTAAAGCTAAATCAATATTAAAGAAATCGCCAGGAGGGCTAGGGAAGAAAGTTAAATCAATTACTCTACCACCAATAAGACCAACTGTAATGATAATTGCTGCTAATGGAATAGAAATTCCAAACCATTTATGATCTAATAGAAAACGAAGAATTGGAAGATAAACTCTATCTCTAAAAGCAAAAATTAGTTTATCTAACTTTGTTCTTAATTTATTGAATTTACTATTATCGTTTCTAGGAGTTAATACTTTTGGAGAACTTACATGTGAAGGGAGTAAGAACATACCTTCAAATAATGAAAACCCTAAACAGAGAATAACTACTAGTGCCATTTCAGACATCATTTCCAGACCAGATTCTAAGAATAAGAAAGGGAAAAAGGCAATAATTGTTGTACTTACAGAGGTAAGAACGGCAGGGATAACTTCTACTGTACCATCAATAGCGGCGTTTATTGGAGATTTACCCATTTCGTAATGCGTAAATATATTTTCGCCAATTACAATACCATCATCTACTAGAATACCAATAATTAGGATCATACCAAATAACGAAATCATATTTAGTGTAACACCCATTAAACTGGCAATAATAAACATTCCTAAGAATGAACTAGGAATACCCCAAGCAACCCATAATGATAATCTAAAACTTAAGAAAAATGATAATGTGATCACTACTAGAATAATTCCTAATAGACCATTACTTATTAATGTATCTAGACGAGCATTTACAATAGACAAAAAGTTGAAACTACAGATTAGCTCAGCATCGGAATGAGACGTATTAAATTCATCCATATACTCTTCAACATACTCAGTAATTTTTTGTAGATCTTCAGTATGAAGTTTCTGGATTTGGATCGATACGTTTTTCTTTCCTTGCATCCAAACTGCATTGGGTACATCTTCAAACTGATAATGAACATCTGCTAAATCGCCTACTTTAAGAATTCTACCATCTGAAGTTGCTCTTACTACAATATTCTTGATATCATCAGCATTTGCAGATCTATACCTTGCAAGAACAGAAATTTCTTCTCTTCTATTTTTGATCGTACCTCCTGTAATATCAACATTATTATTAGCAATTGCTTGTTTAATATTATCAATGCTAATATTATATCTTCGTAATAAATCTTCATTTACTTCTACAGAAATTTCGGTATTTGGATAACCTGAAATACTTATTTGAGAGATAACTCCAGAAGCCAAGAAATCGTCTTCTATTTTTTGAGCATAATTTTTTAAAGTTCTTAAATCATCTCCTTTTAAGTTTAGGAATAATGCATCAGAAGTTGCTCTTCGTTTAGAAACGGAAGGTTTTTCTGCACCAGCAGGAAAGTTTGAAATACCATCTACAGCATTTTTTACATCAGTTAGTACTTCATCAATATCTGCTTTTGCTTCAGTAGTTACCGTAACTGTTGCAATATTTTCGGCAGAAACTGAGTTGGTTTCTTTAATACCAGGAATACCTCTAATTTCATTTTCAATTAATGTTGTAACTCCTTCGTCCATTTCTTTAGGAGATGCACCTTGGTACGCAACAGTAACTGTAATTGTTCTTGATTCTATCAATGGGAAGGATGCTTTCCTCATGTTAGATATGGCAATTCCACCCAATAAAACGAGTAGAAGTAAAGCCATATGTGCATAGAAAGGCTTCTTCACAAAGGTTGTGATAAGTTTTTTCATGATTGTGATAATAAATTAGGCTAGTTTCTAACTTGTACAGGCATTCCTTCTTTTCCGTTAAATACAGATTCTGTTACAATGATTTCATCTTTAGTAAGACCTTGAATGAAATAACTATCACCATTGATTTTTACAACATCAATTTCTTCTTGATGAAGCTTATTGTCTATAACTGTAAAAATATATTTTGAGTCACTAACTGCTTCTCTAGGAATTTCTACAACATTATGGATTTTATCACCTTTAAATTCAACACTAACAAACTGACCCTCATAAATTTCATCTCCTTTTTTAGGATTAATCTTTACATAAACTTTAATTGTTTGTGAGGTAGGATCAACAATATGTGCTTTTCGGCTAACAAATCCTTTAATGCTTTTAGTTTCTATACCATCAACTTCTACTTCTACTTTGTCGCCAGCTTTAATCCATTTAGCATTCCAAGGTTCAACCTCTATAATTACTTCCAAGGCATCTGTTCTGCTAATAACACCAATCTCTGAACCAGGAGAAGCAATAGAACCTGCTTCTAAACGAACCGATTTAAATGTGCCATTAAAAGGAGCATACACGTTATATTTAGCTAAAAGTATTTCACTCTGTTTAATAGAAAAATATTCAGTAATTAAATTTCTTGAAGCCAAAAAGAAACGTTCTTGATCTGAGTTAATTGGAGGTAATGATGGTAATGGTTCGGCAATTTTAATTTGTTTGAAGAAACCGTACCATTTATCATATTCTGATTTATAATCAATTTTAATGTCTGGAAGAACAGAAGCAATTGTATTCATAAAGCTACTTTTTTGAGACTTTAATGAAGCTTCAATATCATCATCAAAAATGTGTACTAATTTTTGTCCTTTACGAAAAGTATTACCTTCTTTTAAAGCAACATTAGTTCTCATTATTCTTCCAGCAACTTCAGAGGATAATATATATGTTTGAGCGGCATTTACTCTACCAGAATATTCTTGAATATTATCAACATCAATATATTTAACGGCTTCCGCTTTTATAGATACTATTTTTTCTTTTTTGACACCTTTTTTAGGTTCTGGTTTATTTTTAAGCATTGTGTATGTACTTACACTTGCTCCGCCAATAATCAGAATAATTCCGATAATAGTTATGATATGTTTTTTTGCCATTTTTTTGATAAGTGAATTAGTAATTTTTCAGATTACGAAATAACTAATCAATTTTGAGGGCATACAATCTTTTCAACCAACCTTATAAACTATCCAATGAACAACATTATTCTATCAATTTTATGATTCATTGATACTTTTGTTGACTTTATAGGTAATTTCATGGTGTTGATTGATTGTTCTATGAAAATATAAAAACTCTCTCTTTTTTTGAAGAAACGATAATACTACATGAAAGAATATTTGAATTTTAAAATACCCCAATGGTCTTATTTACCCGTTAGTGTGATTGTAATATTTATTACAATTGTAGGGTTGGATGTGTGGATAAACATTGAGGTTCGGTTATTTAGAGCTATAACTTCAATAATTGTTTTTTTACTTGTTGTACTAGTTAATTCGAAGGTTTTGGTTCCTAAAATTCTTATTAAGAAGAAAAAAACGCTTTGGTATGTACTAAGTGCTATTGCACTTTATTTTATAGGTATTAATTTGTTTCTCTTTTTTTCTAAGATGATGTTCCCGTTTATTGATCAAGATGTTTTTTTTACGGTACATCCAGAAGCTAAGGCAAGGTTACAAGGGGTATTAAGGTTTGAATGGATTTATCCTTTTAGCTTTGGTAGTCTGTTTGTCTTAATGTCTATCTTTATTAGTACTGTTCTAACGGTTAGTTCTTATGATGATCAACAGAAAAAGAAACAACAACAATTAAAGGAAGGGAAAATTGAAGCAGAATTGAAGTTTCTTAGAGCTCAGATAAACCCACATTTCTTATTTAATGCATTAAATAACATCTATACGATGTCGTATATGCAAATGCCTCAAGCTCCTGATAATATTGCAAAACTTTCCGAAATGCTGAGGTATTTATTGTACGACTGTAATGAAGATTTTGTAGAACTATCAAAAGATATTAACTACCTGAATAATTATATTGACTTTCAACAATTGAAAACGGAAATTCCTCAAAATATTTCTTTTAAAATTGATGTCAATAATCAATCTACTAAAATATCTCCAATGCTATTAGAACCATTTGTAGAGAATGCATTTAAATACAGTAGGTTAGAAGAAAATGTTGATGGTTTTGTTTCAATAGATTTAGAAGAGAAACAGGGAAAGATAATTTTTAATGTGAAGAATACGGTTACTAGTAGTCCTACAAGGAATAAAGTAGGGGGTATAGGAATAGAAAATGTACGTTTACGTTTAAACTTAATTTACCCTGATAGACATCAACTTATAATTAAAGAAAATACAATTGATAGTAATTTATTTGAGGTAGCTTTAGAAATACAACTTTAATGGAAGACAAGAAGATTAAAACAATTATTGTAGATGATGAACATCTAGCAAGAAGCTTAATTGCAGATTATGTTTCTAAAGTACCTTACCTAGAATTATTAGGGACATTTAAAAATGCTATTGAAGCAATGGCTTTTTTACAATCGCATACTATTGATTTAATGTTTTTAGATATTCAGATGCCTAATTTATCGGGTATTGAATTTGTAGAATCTATGGGAAGTAACAAACCCATGATTGTTTTTACGACTGCCTATTCTGAATATGCTATCAAAGGGTTTGAATTAAATGCTTTTGACTATCTACTTAAACCTGTCACCTTCCCTAGGTTTCTACAAACAATTAATAAAGTAGGTAAACAGTTTGAATTATTGACTACATCAAAAGGTGAAGTTCAACACTCATTACCTGTTCAAAATATCAATACTAAAAATGGTTCTATTACAATAAAAGCCGACTATAAGTTATATAGAATTAAGTTTGAAGATTTATTATATATGGAGGGGCAAAAAGAATATGTAGCTTTTCATACATCTCAAAAAAGTATTTTGACATTAACTTCTCTAAAAAAATTAGAAAATGATTTACCTTCTGAAAAATTCATTAGAATCCATAAATCATACATTGTAAATATCAATGCAATTGAGACTCTAGAAGGAAATATTTTAGGAGTAAATGGAGTTGAATTACCTGTAGGGTTAAGTTATAGAGCTGATTTATTAAAAATATTTGAATAACAAACCTTACACAAAAAGGTCACTTAAATACTATTTTACAAAGCATGGATTGGAATATTATTAGTTTTATTGCTTGATAATGTGTATATTAGGTAAATAAATAAGATTATTCTTTCTAGTTTCTAGATGAATAATCACCCTATAATAATTGTTCAAAACTAATAATTGTCTCAAAAAATGAATTTTACACCCAAAAGAGTATTAGAGAATCCACACGACGTAAAACCGTATCCAACTGTAGAAAAGTACATGACTAAACAACTAATTGTCTTCAAACCTTCGCAAAATATAGAAGAAGCAATGGAAGTGCTCGTAGAAAAAAAGATTTCGGGTGCACCTGTAATTAATGAAGATGGTGATTTAGTAGGTATGTTATCAGAGAAAGATTGCTTGCATGTAATTTTGGAAAGTAGATACTTAAACTTTCCTGCAAGTCAAGGATTAGTAAAAGACTACATGACAAAGTCTGTGTCTTCTATTTCTGCAGATAAAGATGTTGTAGAAGTAGCAATGATATTTGAAAACTCATCGTTTAGACGTTATCCGATCGTGAAACGCGGAAAACTAATAGGTCAGGTAAGTAGAAGAGATATTCTTCGTGCTGCTGTTGATTTAAAATCAACAACTTGGTAGCCATTACCTTTAATAACTAGCTAGAAGTATCAATTAATGATACTAAAAATGCCGGTGAGACACTTGATCTCATCGGCATTTTAGATATAAATATATTCTTAGTAATTACTTCTTTGCTAAAAGTTGTAATTCAAGTTGAACATCATCAGAAATTGTTTTATCACCTAAACCTTCAAAGAAAGATCCAGATCCATATTTAATTTCAAATTTTGTTCTGTCAAATGTAATGTCAGCAATTGCATGCATAGTACCATCATGAGACATTAACTGAGCAGGGAATGTAATAGAATTTGTAATCCCTTTAATTGTTAAGTTACCTGTAACATTAATTTCTCCAGAGTGCTCACCGTTTTCTACTTTCGTAACATCAAAATTCACGAATGGGAATTCAGCAACATTAAAGAAATCAGCACTATGTAAGTGTCCTTTTAATTTAGCATTCATGCTATTGTCTACAGGGATATCATCTACAGTAAGTGTAGTTACATCCATATCAAAAGAACTACCTTTTGCTACAGTACCATCTTTTATGATTACTGCACCTTCTTTAATCATCATTTTACCAAAATGTTCTCCAGTAACTTTTTTACCAGTCCATTTAATAAAACTTTTTTGAGTGTCAACTTTGTATGTTCCATCACTCAATTTTACTTGGTCATGCTTGTGGCTGTGTCCATGATCATGGCTATGTCCTTCGTCATGATTATGTTCAGCATTCGATTTTTTTTCGCCGCAAGAAACCATTCCAATTAAGAATAAAAAGGCGAAAAGGATGTTTAAATTTTGTCTCATTAGTGTTTAAAGTTTAGTAGTATAATTCTATTCGGGTTTACTAACCGAAATAATATTAGGATACATGGATAGAAATGGAATTCTAAAACCAACGATACTAAAATCATAAGTCTTTCCATCTTGAATTTCAGCATAAACATCTGAAGAATTAAATTTAAACCAAATCCAAGTGTCTGTATTTTGAAAAGTATGAGGTTTATTATTGGCATCTAATGCATAGATTAGATATTTATCGTTGTGTTGTTCTCCTTGTTTAACAGATCCTCTAATACGTTCTGTTTTATTTACAGTGGCAGTAACAGTTCTTCTATTCACTTTTGGGAAAATCCAGCAGATAAAGAAGAATACTACAACTGCAATGGCAATATAAAGATATTTTTTCATGATAATTATAATTTTTAATGGACCATTTTTAAAGGACCTTTTAACCTGTTTTTACGTTTTGTATTTTTTTCAATATACCTAATTTCAACTTTAGCGTCTTTATCATGTTTAAAATCAGGTTCCATAAGAGGAGATAGGGTAGAAGCAACGCCACTAAGTACTGTTTTTACCCAATAGTTAAAGATAAATTTTTTCTGATTTCTAACATTGTAAATATGACCTTGTCTCATTGATGGGAAACGAGGGTTCTCTTCTCTAATCAATAAGTTGGCAACTGAACTTATGAATGCTCTTCTTTTTAATTGACCGTTACGGTTTGTTTTATCTTTTAAAACATCCACTTCAAGATTCTTGTACCTAAATTGCATATTACCCATAGCCACAGAATCATCTGCAAGAACTTTAAAATACATTCTTTTTAGGTGTCCATCTTTAACTTTTACTAATTCAAGACGTTCTAGAAGAGGATTCAGTTTTATAAGTTCCATTTCTCCAACTTCTCCTTCATAGTAATATGTTCCTAAAGAGTCTAATGGAGGAATTCTAAAGTACATTTTGAGTAATCCTCCACCTTCCATTAAAGTACCTTTTACATACATTTCTGTATATGGATCTACACTTATTTTACTAGTGTCATTTGTAATATTAAATATCTGCCCAGTAAAGTCATTTAACTGAAATTGACCAGATTTTGCCGTTTCTTCTTTATCCTCTTGATTAGATCTTATACTACCTTTGTACTCCTCATAGTCTACATGACTGTCTGTAATAGTAATAGTATCCAAGCGCATCAATATTGGCATCGTTTCCAATATTGTATGAATCATTTTAGGATTCTTTTTCTGGGGGTCTACAGGAACAGTTTTATCTCTGTAAGCAGATAATGATAATCGATCTATCTCTACTCCATTTAAATGAACATAATCATTAAAGAAATAATTCTTAAAATGAAACCCTCTAAGTAAAAGATCATTGATATTTAAGTCAATTCTATCTGTTTGATATTCATTTGCTAAGCCAAATGATTTTTTAGAATACTGAGGAATTAACTTGAAATTTTTAAGGTAGATATCAGAATAATGAGAATTGAAATTTAATGAATCAAAACCAAGTGCATACATATTATTATTTAGTACATATACATTCTTTCCAACGTTAACATCTATAGAAGCAATTTGTATGTAGTTAGTATCTAGTTTAATTGTCTCCTCATCAATTGCTATATCTTTAATAACAACATTGATGTCTCTGATTGTGTTCTCATGATTTTCGGTCATGAAAGAGTAATTGTGTTTTCTCAGCATAGCAGAATCATCAACAACCTCCGTTAGAGTATATACATCAATAGGATTACCTTTTGTAATATTGACAATATCCTCTATCATTTTTGTTTTTTCTTCCTCCGTATACCTTTTCCTACCACTTATTCGGTTAATTTTTCGACTATATTTATCCAATTGCTTTGGACTTACTTTATCCTCATTTAATGGAGTTCTTGAATTATCACGTCGCATTAATCTTGAGATATTATTTTGTTTAACTCCTTTGACGGGGTTTCTTAAAACAACTTCACTTTTGTCTATCTGAATATAATCTACGTGAATACCGTTAAATTTCTTGAGTAACTCTTCTACTTTTTCTTTAGGAAAAGTTTTCTCAGCAAATGTTCCTACTTTTTCTACTTTTTTTCTTTTTGATGCATTTACAAATTTAATTTCTTGGGCAATTAAACTGTCAACATCAATTTCTTTGTCTTTGATTAATTTTTTAAGTCCGGCTCCTTGAACCCTCAAGTTTTTAACATTTAAAGAAACTAATGAGTCTAAAATATTAACAGCCTGATTTCCTAAAACAGGTGTTATACCAGTAGATACAAGAAGTAAACTATCTCCTTTAGTATCAAGAACAACTTTATTTGAGCGAATTTTATAATGTGAATGATCGTTTTCTACCTCTAACCCTTTAAATTCTAGGAAAACATCTTTAGGTATGATAGTTTCAATTTCTTTGTCTACACCAGGTTTTGATCTTAATTCATCAACAATTAAACTACCACCATAAAAAGTTAAGTAAGTTTCTACACTATTTTTATCTGTATATAAGAAACCAAGGTCATCAACTTTGATATTTACTTTACCAATACCTATATAATTAAGAGGTAGCGTAGTTTCAGCTTTTTTCTTTTTCTTCTTTGCAACACTTTGATCTATAGAAATAACACCTCTTGCGCCAAAAACGTTGATAGAATCGGCATCTACTTGTTTTAAATCAATTAGCATTCTTAGGTCTAGACCATAAATGTCTAAGCTATTAATACCACATAAAATATGTTGATCTCGGTAGATTTTTTGTTCGGTAGGTGAGATAGTAAATCCATTAATACCAAATTTCTGTTTTTCAACATTAAAGTGAATATTACCAATAATTAATTGGTGGTGTATTTTATCTAATGGAAGGTAGATGTCGTCCATTAAAAAGGTAATATTCTTCCAATCAACTTTCTTATCTTCAATAACAAGATTTTCAACATCAAGACCTGTACTTTCAGCTCTAACAATTAGCCCTTTACCTTCCTGATATAGTGTAATAGGTCCTTTTCGTAAATGGAAGTCTGCAATCTCTAAATATTTAAAAGGTAATCCTTTTGGTTTTTTCTTTTGTAATTCTTCTTTATTAGAAAGCTGATCTAATTGTTTTTTAGCTTCTTTTATTGGAAGGTTAATTTCTGAACTAGGGATGTCGACGAATATTTTACCAAGAAATAATGAATCAGATTGTAGATACCTTCTCCATCCAATATCAGCAATTGAAATACTTTTTACATAAGTGTCAACATCAACATGTTTTTGATTTTTGTTTACTGAATTACTTAAGTTAATTCCATTAAAGATTAAGGTACTATCTGTAGTTGAAAAAGTAGACTTTTCTAAAAGTATATCGTATCCACTAATATCTGGAACTCGAATATCATTTACTGTAAGTAATGCATTCTTTAATTGAAATTCTTTTGGATTATGAATAGGTAAAACCAATGAATCTAGATTTAGATTTAGTTTCTCTACGGCAATTTTATTTTGGTATTTATGGTCTTTGGGTAGATGGAGTTGAATTTTTGCATTTGAAATTATACTTTCATTTAATGCAAAATAAAGAGGTTTTACTCTTTTTTGTTTCTTTACTTTCTCTTGTTTGTGAGTTGGAAACCAGATATCTACTTTGGGTTGATCTACTAATAAATGTTCGTAGCTCATAATACTATCAAGAGGCTTTTTTAAAAAGTCTTGATAATCTATATAGTCTAGTGTTATACGCTTTGCACTAGCATCTACATACGTGGTAGAAGTAGAATCAGGTATTTTAATAGAAGGTCTAAATGCAGGAGAATAGATATATAGCTTTTGCCATTTAGAATGATAAAATAACCCGCCAACTTTGGCATATTGATGATTAGGTAAATACCACCTTTGGTATCCTAATTTGACAGTAAAATTATCAAAATTAACAGGAACTTTATTCTTAAAAGTAGTATTTGATATAGATACATCTTTTACATTAATGGTTAAATCATTTATTTTTCTTTTACCTGTTTTAACCGTTTCAAATTCAGTTTCTGCATTTAATACTTGGAGGCTATCTATGATAATTTCTTTTAAGAAAGGAGGTAGTTTTGGTGTTTTCTTATTTTTCTTTTTAGTAGAGTTAGATAAAAACTGAAGTTCTGATTGTGGCTGTGTAACCTCTACTTTTTTCAGATGTAAAATACTATCACTTAATATCTCTTTTATATTAATACCATCAACATAAAAAATTGGAATTGTGGCATTTACTAAAGATGACTTCTTTTCGTGATGGTTAATTTTATAGAGTGATGTACTATAAATTAGCAGAGAACTATCTAAAGTAGAAAAGTTTATTTTGCCAAAAGATAAGCCTAAAGGCGTGTTTTCTAACTCTAAACGTAAATCGTTAGTACTAAACTCTATAGATCCTACATGTAAGGGGAGTAATTCTTGTTTTAATGTATTGTTATCAAGGTAAATATCATTAATGTCTCCTGAGATTTCACCTAAGGATATCTGTTGTTTAATTTTTTTTGTGTGATCAAAATACTGAACACTTGAATTTTTAATTTCAATATTTCCGATTCTGTACCTGTGAAATTTATCAGCTTGTTTATTGTAGAATTTTTTAACGTCTGCGAATTTATCGTGAGGAGTTTCTTCTACATTTTTTTTCTTTTTACCTTTTTGGTACTTGTGTAAATCAGTAGTGACAGAATCTATGAGAATGTTACCAACATAAACTTCTTCTTGAAATAAAGCTCTTAGTAATGATATATTTTGAATTGAAATAGTTTTGGCTCTTACTTCAACAATATTTTTCTTTTTATTCAAAGAAACATGTTCATTTTCTTCTATAAATAAACTATCTGGGGTATAAACTGCATTAGAGATTGAAATAGAACCACTAGACAGGAAATCGTGAATAGACCAACCCGAAATTAATTTTACGTTAATAGATTCATAATCAAGGTTGTATTGATTGTTGGTTGATTTGGAGATTGTACGTTTTAATCCTTCACCAACTAATTCTTCGGGGTAGTATTTGAGCGCAGTATGGATACCTGCCACAAGAGTAAGCAGTAGAACAATGGTTGAAATAAAAAGGTACAGGCATATGTTAGCTAGAATTCTTCCTATACTTCTTTGCCTACTTACCTTCTCTTTTTTAGGTTCTTTTTCTGGGTTATTATTTTCTTGCTCCTCTGTACTCATTGATAAGATCTAAGAATGAATATCGTCAGAAAGATCCATTTTTCCATCACTAATCCATAATTGTCTATCAGCCATTTTAGCTAATTCATGATTATGGGTAACAATTACAAAAGTTTGGTTCATTGTATCTCTTAGTTCTAAAAAGAGATTATGTAGACCTTCTGCGTTATTTGAATCGAGGTTTCCACTAGGTTCATCTGCAAATATTATCAACGGATCATTAATAAGTGCCCTAGCAATAGCACATCGTTGTTGCTCACCTCCAGACATTTCTGTAGGCTTGTGTTCAAATCTATCTCCAACATTTAAGAGCGTCATTAATTTTTTTCCTTTTTCTTCTACTTCACTCATTTGTTTACCGGCAATTAAAGCTGGCATACATACATTTTCTAAAGCAGTAAATTCTGGTAAAAGGTTATGAAACTGAAAGACAAAGCCAATTTTTTCATTTCTAAATTTTGCTAAATCATCGCCTGATAAAGAAGTGATTTCAGTATTATCAATCCACACCTGACCTCCATTAGGAAGGTCTAATGTACCCAAGATTTGTAATAAAGTACTTTTTCCTGCTCCTGAAGCGCCCATAATAGAGACGATTTCATTTGCTTTTATTTCTAGATCAATCCCCTTCAATACGTTCAGTTTCCCGTATGATTTTATGATCCCTTGTGCTTTCAGCATAATTTGTTTCATATTTGAATCCGACGACCATCATATCGTCATCTTGCTCTACACCTTTTTTCCAATTATTAAAAATAGAGTAGAGTTTACTACATTGTTCCGCAAACGGAAGCGAAGATACTTCAAAAAGTAATTTTTTAAAGTTTACTTTTTTAAATTTTTCGCCATCTATATTAAATTGATTAGAAAAACCATCTGAAAATAAATAGCAGATAGCATTTTCCCCTAATTCCATATCAAAGTTATCAAAACTTGGATTAACATCATTAAAAACTATCCCTATACTGCAAAAATTACTTTTAATTGTTTTCAATTCATCATTTTCAACAATAATTAAAGGCCTTCTTGCACCAGCAAAGTTTAAATTCCTAGTTCCTTTTTCAAATCGACATACAGCGATATCCATACCATCACTAATTATAGTGTTTTCAGAGATATTTAAAGCAGATTTTAGATTCATATCCAACTTAGAAAGCAATTCAGCCCCTTTAATATCGGGAAAATCTAATATTAATTGATCAAGTAATTGATTTCCAATAATAGAAATTAAAGCTGCAGGAACACCGTGGTTAGTACAATCTATAAGTAATAGGTAAATGTATTTGTCATTCTCATGTAACCATGTAAAATCTCCAGTTACTTCACTTTTAGTAATACTTAAATTGAATGATTTAGGAAATAGTCTCTCAAAACTATCGTCACAACCTATTAGTGCATTTTGAATATTAGCAGCATATTTAATACTTCCTCTTACACGCTCATTAATCTGACGAAGCTCTTCATTAGTATTTTCTATGGTTTCTTTAGCTTTTTCTACTTTTTGACGGGCATTTTTAATTTCCCTAGTTCTTTCATTTACTTTTTCTTGAAGGATTTCACGCTGAATTCTTTCTTGTTTAATAGAATAATAAAAGAAATAGCAGATAAGAGAAACAAATACTAGAACAGCTAGTGCTCTAATACTTCTTTTTTCAAAAAAACGTTTTTCAATAGTGAATTTAAAATCTTCATTAATTTTTGAAGCAATCCCTCTAGCATTAAGTGCCTGCAATTGGAAGATATAATCTCCAGTTGGTAAGTTTGGATAAAAAGCTATTGAATTAGCTGTGAGAGGGTGGAAGTTCTCTTCATAACCAATTAGTCGCCATCTGTACCTGATTTTTGATGGGACATTCATAGAAATGCCTACAAAATCAATTGATATATTATTTTTATCGTGAGGTAATCTTAATTCATTTGGGAGGTGTGTTTTAAGATCGATTCCGCTGGAGTAGTTTTCCCAATCAAACTTGTCAGAAAACATTTCTAAACCTTCATACACAATAATAGGAGGGGTCATACTGTAAACTTCATGTGATGGGTTTATTTTAATTGCCCCTTTTTCGCTTCCGAACCATAAATTTTTATTGTGATCTACACTACAGCTACTTTTGTAATAGAGGAGAGAATTAAATCCTTCGTCTTTGCCATATAATTCAATCCTTACTAAATCATTTTCTAATATTGTAATGTGATTAATACCATGATTTCCTCCTGCCCAAATATTACCATTTTTATCTACGCCTAAAGTATTTATAATATTTAATGCCAATTTTTCATCTTGAAAACTGATAATTCGATCCGCATTTTTATGTAATTTACAAACACCACTATCTGAGGTAGAGATCCAAAGATTATCATTTTTATCAATTGCTAAATCTGTAATGTAGTAGCTTGGAGAAGTAAGGTTTTTTGGGTTAAAAACAGATAGAATATTAAAATTGTGATCCATTTTTACTAAACCTTTTCCGCTTGTAGCTACCCATAATGTTTTATTCTCATCAGAATAAATAACTTGTGTAATTCTAGATCCTCCAATTTTAATATCAAAAGTCTTTATAAAATGTAGACTTTGATTTTTCACCTCGTATAGAGAATTTCCTACAAAAGAATATGTAATATTTCCCTGCTTAAATAATATACAAGGTTTTCTAAATACTTTTTCCTCTGCTAAATTATTAGAGATAGCAACCCATTTGTCAGTATTTAGTTTATAAACTCCATTATTTGTTCCTATTACTATATTATTCGTCGAATCTTCGATTATATCTAAATATCTAGTTTTTAACGGAAGTTTAATTTTCTTCTTAAGTGAATTATTTTTTATAAATGTAAGATCTGTTTCTGAGCCTAAAATGGTAACAGAGTCAGTTGTCTGAAAAGTTTGTATTATTCTTTCTTCTATTTTGAAATTTTTCCCATAAAAAGTATAAGCATCATTATTATATCTAAATATGCCGTTATCAGTTGCAATCCATACACCATCTTCATCATCTTCTATGATAGACGTAACATTATTTTCAATGCCATTACTTTTATTGATATGCTGAGTAATTTTACCATTTTTAGTAATATATACCCCATTAGATTTAGTACCAATCCACAGGTTTTTATATTGATCTACAAGAAGTGTTTGAACATGTAGATTTCTTAAGAATTGAAATGGAGAAACATCACTTATATTATTAATAATGCGTACGCCTTTATTAGTGCCAATAATTGTTTTACTATTATCAAGGTGTTGAATTACATTAATTTCAATATTTTTATCAAAAACGATACGTTTAGTTACAGAATCATTTTCAATAATAAATATGCCATGATTTCTAGTTCCAACCCAAAGTTTACCAGTATTGTCGCTTTTTAAACAAGTAAAACGACTTACGTTTTCGGGTAAAGTAATATTTTCAATTTTATCAAATTCTTGATTTAATTTAAAGACATGTCCTTTTGAATTAATACCATACAGTGAATTATTTACAGTATCGTATTCAATATCTCTAATACTATATCTAGTCTTACTATTTACAAGAAATTGTTTGATCTCTCTATTTACAATTCGATTAAGCCCATTTGTAGTAGCTACCCAAATGTCATCTTTATTTCCTTTAGCAAAATCTAAAATTCGATTATCAGATAAGCCAAGGTGTGCATCTATTGTTATAAAAGATTGACTATTATTTATGCTTATTCCACCTCTTTGAGTTCCCGCCCATATACTACCATGCGGACCTTTAATTAAAGACATGCATGAATTATCACTTAATCCATTATGGATAGTGTAACTGGAAATGTTGTATTGCTGCCCATAGGACAAAGAGGAACATAGAAATAGAAATAATACTAATAAGTGTTTGGACATAAGAGGATGTACAATAATGCTATCGAATATAAAGCAAGATAGTAGATTTTAGAGAAATTAATAAAGAGTTTATTGCCATTTATTATTTAAATATAAAAAGCCACCCAAAGTTGAGTGGCTTTATATAGTAATACATGAAATAAATGTATAATTATCTCTGTGTACTTGATTCTCTTTTTATGAGTTTACTTTTAATAATCTCAGTTCTTGGTTTAAACTCTTTATCTTTCTCTTCTGCTTTTATTTGTTCAAGTAGGAGAGTAGCAGCTTGGATACCAATATCAATACCTGATTGTTCTATCGATGATAATGGTGGTTCTAGTAATTTAGACAAACGCCAATCGCCAAAACCAACTATTGAGATATCTTCAGGAATTCTTAATCCTTTATTTTTTATAGAAGACATAGCACCAATTGCTGTCACATCATTATTAGCAAAAATGGCGTCAAAGCTTAAATCAGAATCTAAAAGTTGTTTTGTTACTTCTCTAGCTTCTGATAAGTCTCCTAATGGACAAGGAATAATTAAATTATCATCAATAGCTATTTTATAATCTTTAAGAGCAGCTTTATAACCTTCCTTTCTATTTATTCCGATTGCTAGATTATCAGGACCACTTAAATGGACTATTTTCTTACAACCTTGCTTAATTAAATGCTCAGTTGCTAAATAAGCTCCATGATGATCGTCAGTAATAACTTTACTAACATCAAGTTCGTCAGAAACTCTATCAAACATAACTAAAGGAACCCCTTTTCGGACCAAACTCTTGAGATGAGATAAATCAGTTGTTTTTTTAGTTGTTGAGATTAATAAACCATCAACTCTACTAGAATACATTGCTTTTGCGTCTACAATCTCTTGTTCAGTACTTTCATTGGAAATACATATCATTACATTATAACCTTCATTATATGCAACAGTCTGAACTCCAGAAATGACATTAGCAAAAAAGTCATGTACAATTTCTGGAACTATTATACCAAGAACAAAAGATTTATTATGTCTTAAGCTTAAAGCTAAAGAATTAGGCTGATAATCTTTTTCTTTAGCGAGCTTGTTGACTGCATCTTTAGTATCCTGACTGATATCGGGGTGATTTTTTAGAGCACGTGAAACAGTTGATTTTGAAATCCCCAATTCATTTGCAATATCTTGCATTGTGTATTGCTCTTTCCTCATACTATTAGATTGTAATAAATTAGTTCAAAATTGTATTGTATTCCGAAAATATAGATAAATGGAATGAATAGACCTATTTAATCTTATAAAAATCAAAAAAATTGCGCAACCGATTGAAAAATATGTTTTTATTTTTTTTGTGTTTTTCTCAGTAAAACTTCGATTTTTTTTTCGCTGTGTTTTTATCCCTCTAAAATGTGTACAAACTACGCATTTCTATAAGGTTACGTAATAACCGTTAAATCTCTTAAATAGTCTTAAATAGAATATAATGTATATATATTTATATTTTACATTGGTATTATTCTGTTTTTAGTTTCTTTTTTAGTTTAAAATATCGCGTTGTTTATACGACCTGTTAAAGCCTATTAAAAAATCTATATTGATTTAACTTAAAGGTTTTTAATAAAAGTGAAAAAAAAATTCTTTGTACTAAAGGAATAAGTCACTATTTTGCATTAGCAACGAAGGAAAAACCGGATTTGCTAATTGTATTTTTTTAAGATTGGATTGGATTAACATACATATGATCTTTAAATGAAAATGAAAAAAAGATTCATCTAATTAAAAATATTACACTGATATGATCTATTGTAATTAATTCTATTCTAATCCTATTTTTAATAAATACCTGTCTATTTGTCTAATTGTTTAAGTATGAAAATGAGCATTAACTCTACATGGCGTTTAGCTACAACGATGCTACTTTTATTGTTCTCTTTAGTGACATTCGCTCAAGATAGAACTGTACAAGGTACTGTTGTAGATGAAAATGGCGACCCACTACCGGGTGTGGCTGTTTTAGTTAAAGGTACTACTAAAGGTGGTACTACCGATTTTGACGGTAAATTCAAAATTTCACTTGCAGATGGCGAGGATGTGTTGGTTGTAAGTTACATTGGCTATATGGCACAAGAAGTACCAGTAGGAAATGCAGCAACAATTGATGTATTTATGGAAGTCGATGCAGAACAACTTGAAGAAGTTGTAGTAATTGGTTATGGTAGCGTAAAGAAAGAAGATGCTACTGGTTCAGTACAAGCAATTAAAGCTTCTGATTTTAACCAAGGTGCAATTACTTCTCCACAGGAACTATTGAATGGTAAAGTTGCTGGTGTTCAAATGACGAACTCTGGTGGTGCTCCTGGTGCAGGATCAACAATCCGTATACGTGGTGGATCTTCTTTATCAGCTTCTAATGATCCTTTAATTGTGATTGATGGTGTGCCAATCGATAACGAGGGTGTTACAGGTATGCAAAACCCACTAAACACAGTGAACCCAAATGATATTGAAACATTTACTGTTTTAAAAGATGCATCCGCAACTGCAATTTACGGTTCAAGAGCATCAAATGGTGTAATTATTATTACAACTAAGAAAGGTTCTTCGGGTAAATTGAAAATTGATTATTCAGGTAATGTTTCAGTTGCTACAGTACCTAAGAAAATAGATGTTTTAAATGCGAATGAATTTTCAGATGTTTTAAAGCAAAGATATCCTAATCAAGCAGCAGTTACCGATTTGTTAGGCTCAAATACTACAGATTGGCAAGATGAAGTATATTCAAATGCTATTTCTACAGACCATAATGTAGCTGTAGGTGGTTCAATTGCAGATGTTGTTCCTTTTAGAGCTTCAGTAGGATATACATATAATGATGGTATCTTGGAAACCTCCCATATGGACAGAACAACTGTCGCATTAAATTTAACTCCTTCATTATTAGATGACCATTTAAAAGTGAATGTGAACGCTAAGTATATGAACGTTCAAAATACATTTGCAGATAATGGTGCAATTGGTAGTGCTTTACGTTATGATCCAACTCAGCAGGCAAAAGATCCATCAAGTGAATATGATAGATTTGGAGGTTACCATGCTTGGTTAGATGCTGGAACAGGTGATCCAATTACAATCGCAACTGCAAATCCAAGAGCACTTTTAGATCAAAAGTCAAATACTTCTGGAGTAAATAGATTTGTAGGTAATGCACAGTTAGACTATAAATTCCATTTCTTGCCTGAATTAAAAGCTAATTTAAATTTAGGTTATGATTACTCTAAATCAGATGGTAAAACTTTAGTGCCAACAAATGCAGCATTTATGTATGCGAGTGGAGGTCAATATTCTCCGTATAAACAAGAGAAAAAGAATGAGTTATTAGATTTTACTTTACAATATGTGAAAGATCTAGAATCAATTGATTCTAGATTAGACGTAATGGTAGGTTATTCATGGCAACATTTCTGGAGAGAAGAATATAGTTATACAAACAACTATAACGATGATCAAACTCCACCTCAACAACCAGAAAAAATCTTCCGTACTGAATCATATATCGTTTCTTTCTTTGGACGTTTAAATTATACATTTAAAGATCGATACTTGTTAACTGCTACTGTACGACAAGATGGTACTTCTAGATTCTCTCCAGAAACAAGATTTGGTTTATTTCCAGCATTAGCTTTTGCTTGGAATATCAAGAAAGAGGGTTTCTTATCAACATCTGATGCTGTTAGTACTTTAAAGCTTCGTGCTGGTTGGGGTATTACAGGACAACAAAATATTGGAAATGGAGATTATCCATATTTGAATACATATACAGCATCACAAAATACAGCTGATTATGAATTCTATTTACCAGATGGTACTCCTTACTATTCTACAACGATGCGCCCTGGTGGTTACGATAAAAATATTAAATGGGAAGAAACTACTACATATAATTTAGGTTTGGATTATGGTTTCTTAGATGATAAGATTACAGGTTCAATAGATGTATATCAACGTTATACAACAGATTTACTTAATGTAATACCAGTACCTGCAGGTTCTAATTTAACTAACCAGTTATTGACAAATGTTGGTGATTTAGAAAATAAAGGTATTGAATTCTCAGTTAATTATAAGGCAATTTCTACAACAGATTTCCATTGGGATTTAGGTTATAACGTGACTTATAATGAGAATAAAATTACGAAATTAACTCAAGTAAATGACCCTAACTATAAAGGTGTATTCACAGGAGGTATTGCTGGTGGTACTGGTAATACAATTCAAATACATTCTGAAGGTTACCCAGCAAGCTCTTTCTTCGTATATGAACAAGTTTATGACAACAATGGTAAACCACTAGAAGGTGTTTATGTTGATCAAAACCAAGATGGGTTAATTAATGATGATGATAAAGTGAGAAAAGAAGATCCTGCTCCAAATGTTTACATGGGTATTACTTCTAAAATGACATATAAAAATTGGGATTTTTCTTTTGCAGGTCGTTGGAACTTCGGGAATTATGTATATAATAACGTAGCTTCTAATAGTGCTTATTATACAGGAATGTATACAACAACAGGTGGCGGTTATTTGAGTAATTTAAATAGTGATATCAAAAATACAGGATTTGAAAACCCTCAGTATTTTTCAGATTATTATTTACAAAATGCTTCATTCTTCCGTCTTGATAATATCATGTTAGGTTATAACTTCAATAATATTAAAAATGGTGCAATCTCAATGAGAGTTTATGGTACTGTAAACAATGTTTTCGTTGTTACTCCTTACAAAGGCCTTGACCCAGAGATTAGTGGAGGTATTGATAATGATGTATACCCTCGTCCAAGAACGTTCTTGGTAGGTGTTAATGTTGGATTCTAATTGAAGAAATAATAATGAAATTTAATAATATAAAAAGAACGCTAGCTGTTGTTGCTTCAGTTGCTGCACTATCGTTCACATCATGTGTAGGTGATTTGGATACTACTCCAATTGATCCAAACACAATTTCGGGAGCAGATGTTTTCGATGACCCATCAAACTATACAAAAGCATTAGCAAAATTGTATTCTGGTTATGTAGTTACTGGTCAAGTAGGTCCTGCTGGTGATGCGGATATTGGTGGTATTGATGAAGGAGCATCTCAATATATACGTAGATATTGGGAACTACAACAATTACCAACTGATGAAACAATCAATGGTTGGGCAGATGGTAATTTACCTAAGTTAAGTTATATGACTTGGGGCTCAAACAATGAATTCATCTCTGCTTTGTATTCAAGAATTTTTTATCAAATTTCGATTTGTAATGAATTTATTCGTAATACGAAAGGCACTGATATCATTGTAGATGGTATTTCAACAAAAGAAATGTACAACGAAGCTCGTTTCTTAAGAGCCTATTCTTATTGGCATGCACTTGATTTATTTGGAAATGGTATTCCATTTACTACCGAGGCGGATGGAGTTGGTAAATTCTTACCAAACCCAGCAGGTGAATTAAATGGTCCAGAATTATTTAATTACATTTCTTCTGAATTAAGAGCAGTGGAGGCTGATTTAACAGTTCCTACTCCTGGAGCAGAAACAGGAAGAGCAAATCAAGCTGCAGCATGGATGTTATTGTCAAGATTATATTTAAACGCAGAGTCTTATGGACAACCTGCTAAATATGATAGTGCATTAATTTATACAAATAAAGTATTGAATGCAGGTTATGCTTTAGTTACAAATAATCAAGGTTCTTCATATTCTGCTTATCAAACTTTATTCTTGGCAGATAATAATACATCTGGAAGTGAAATTATTTGGTCGCATAACGAAAATGGTTTAAGATCTAAATCATACGGTGGTTCTGCATATCTAATTCATGCCTCTATTGGTGGTACAATGGATGCTACAGAATTTGGTGTTAATGGTGGATGGGGTGGTAACCGCTCTATGAAAACGTTAACTCAGACTTTACAATATAAGTCTGCTGATGATAGAAATCTTGTGCATACCGATGGTCAAAAAGAAGAGATTAATGATCCAACTCAGTTTACAGAAGGTTATGCAATTGCGAAATTCCGTAATAAAACAAGAACAGGAGCTCAAGGTTCAGATCCTACAGGCGATTTTGTAGATACAGATTTTATTGTATTTCGTTTAGCTGAAGCTTATTTAAATTATGCAGAATTAGCTGCAAGAGGTGTTTCAGGGGCTTCTCAAAGTCAAGCACTAAATTATGTGAATGAGCTATACACAAGAGCAAATGTACCTGTTGGAGAGCATCTTAAAGCTTCAGAAGTGAATGTTGAGCAAATTATTAAGTATGAACGTTCAAGAGAGCTTTATTGGGAAGGTGTAAGACGTACAGATTTGATAAGATTAGGACAATTTACTGGAGGTGCTTATGTTTGGCAATTTAAAGGGGGAGATAAAGATGGTGTATCAACATCATCAATCTACAATGTTTGTCCAATACCATCATCTGATCTAGGTGCTAACCCTAATTTGGTCCAAAACCCTGGTTATTAATTCAATACTTCCTACACTGTAATTAATACAGTGTAGGAAGAATAAATTTTTGATACGATACAAATGAAAAATTTAAATAAATTTTGTGTAGGACTTTCATTATTAGCTGCAATAACAGCTTGTAAAGAAAACACTACTGAACCAAAAATTTCTTCTGATACTTATGTATCTGCAGAACTTTTACCTGAATCAGTTGATTCTAACAACATCTACGTTATTACAGAGGAAGCAGTTAACAATGTAGATTCAGTATTTTCTACTTTTATGTGGACTCCATCTGATTATTCTGGTGTTAATCTTCAAAGAAACTATGTACTTGAACTTTCAAATACAGAAGACTTTGCAGTAACACAAGCTTTAGGTGCTACTGCTGCGGATGAAACTCAAGTAAATTATGCTACAATGAATAATGCTGTTTTGGCATTAGGCTTATCTGCGGGTAATGCACATAAAGTATATTCAAGAGTTGTAACCACAGTTACACCTAATGTTGATACTTTATATTCTAGTAATTTAGCTTTTACTGTTAATCCAGTATTTATTGCTATTGATTACCCTAAAGTATATATGCCTGGTGATTTTTCTGGGTGGAATAATAACGATTTAAAATATACGCTTGCATCGTTAAATTTTGATGGTAATTATGAAGGATATATGCCTTTAACATTAAAAGAAGATGGTACAACTGCAAATGGTGAATTTAAATTCGTTACTATTGGTGGAGATTGGGAATCTCAATATGGCTTAACATCAGCAGGTCTTCCAGCAGACAATCCAGTAGATTTAATTTCTAAAGCAGCTAATGGAGGTGACCCAGGAAACTGTAATATTCCTACAGGTATTTCAACTGCAGCTAAACAATATAGAGTAGAAGCTACTATTTTTGATGGTGCAGATGAAGGATCATATACTATAACTCCTGTTGCATGGGGTGTAATAGGTGATGCCACTGGAAGTTGGGATGCTGATCAAGACATGTCATATGTTCGTGCTTCAAATACATGGACAATAGATATCGATTTAGTTGTTGGTGAAATGAAATTTAGAGCCAACGATGATTGGGGAATTAACTTTGGTCAAGGTGACACTGGTGACAATTCATTGAAATTTAATGCAGGTAATATCAAGGTTACTGAGGCAGGAAATTATACGGTTACAATGGATTTATCAACAGCTCCAAATTGGACCTATACATTACAAAAGAACTAATTTGATAAATTAATAATATAAATTTGAAGGTCTTTTCTGATATATCGGAAAAGACCTTTTTTTATTAACAACACTAAATCGGTAGCGCAATCGGTTTCGATTAAATACTTGAAAATGAAGTGATTAAATCTTTTTAAGATTGTTTTAATTTACATATATTGACATATCAAAAAAAGAGAAAGTGTACCTCATTGTGGTCTCAGCTTTCTAGTGCGCACAACTTTTTGAATAACTTTTTACTAATAATTTTAATTGAATATGAAAATGAAAAAGCTAAACTTTTTATCAGCTTCACTACTATTTATTTTATCTGCATTTACTTTCTCTTCTTGTTCTAGTGATGAAATTGAAGCAATTGTAGAAGATTTATTACCAGAAAGTTCTCAATTAACAACACCTACAAATACTGAAGTTGCTTTACAAGCGAGCGAGGTAGATAATGTTTTTGAAACATATACATGGACAGAAGCAAGTTTTGGTGATGAGAAAGCAAGTAACTACGAACTTTCAGTTTATTATGGTGGTAGTGTTGTAGTATTAAAAGAAACATCAGAATTGTCAGCAGCTGTTACTGTAGGAGAAATGGATGCGGCAATAAAAGAAGTTGCTGGAAGTTTTGAAGATGCAGGAGCTGCAGTCTCATTTAAGATTGGAGTTGTAAGCTATTTCAGTAATGAAGTTGTTACAGTATCTGACCCTCATGATTTAACAATTACAACAATTGCTGTTGTAGAAGATAATACAGAAGAACCTGCCGAGGAGCCAGCAGAAGAAGATAACACTGAAGAACCTACTGAAGAACCAGCAGAAGAGCCAGTAGATGATGAACCAACAGATGAAGTTACTGATAGAGTACCACATGAGAATGATGGTTTATGGGGTATAATTGGTGATGCAACAGGAAGTTGGGATGCAGATCAAGATTTACTTTATAATGCAGAAACAGAGGTATATTATATTACTTTAGATCTAGTTTTGGGTAATATCAAATTTAGAAAAAGCGATGATTGGACTGTAAATTTAGGAGGTACTACTGAAGCTTTAGTGCATAATGGAGATAACATTGCTATTGCAGAAGCAGGAAACTATACTATTGAATTAACAGTTGATGAATCTGGTGATTCTGCTGTTGGAAGTTTTACTTTAACAAAGAATTAAAAATATAAAATGAGTGGTGTAGGATTTATCTTATTCCACTCTTTTTTTTATTTTTATCGAAACCGATTGCGCTATCGGTTGAGCGTAAATAACTGATAATTAATATTTTATATATTTTGATTCGTTAGGTGTTATTTATACCTTTAAGGCTGAAAATGAAAGAACTACTAACATTTAAATCGAATTTATGAGAAAGTATCTACTTAATCTAATTTTCATAGTGACTTCAATTGCTGTATTTTCTATACAGGCAAATGGGCAAACTATTTCAACATCACCATCTGATGTAACTGCACTAACTGAAAATGTAAAGATTACATTTAGTGTTGCAGGTACTGACCTTGCAGGAGAAGATAATCTTTATATTTGGGGATGGAGTAATGTAGGAGATTTTCTTACAAATGGTACAGAATGGAGTGCCTCTCAAGACGTAGCTAAACTTACCAAAGTTACAGACGAAACATATACTTATGAGTTTCCTATAACACATAATACTGCTACTTATAAAACATTCGCAGATATTGTAGATTCATCAAATGATCCTACAGCTTTAAAAACTATTGGCTGCCTTGTTAAAACTAAAGACGGTTCTAAGAAATCAGGTGATTTAGATATCACTTTAAAAGATTTATCAGTGGCGATAAATGTAACATCACCTTTGAAAAATCAAATATTTAAACAAGGAGATAATGTTGCAATTACTGCTACTTCACCATCAAGTTCAAAATTAATTATAAAAGTTAATGGCTCTGTTGTTAAAGAATTAACAGGGACATCTATCTCCTACACAATTCAAAGTGTATCAAGTGGGGAGCTCAATATCGAGGTCTCAGCTAGTGCTGATGGTTTAACTGCGACAGAGAATTTAAATTATTTTGTGGGTTCTACTGTCGTAAAAGCAGATAGACCTTCGTATGCTTCATTATTAGGTCCAAACTACAATGGAACAGAAGTTACTGTTGTATTACAAGACCCTGCAAAATTAAAACAATTTATTAATGTTGTAGGTAGTTTTAATAATTGGGGAGATAGAGGAGCTTACGCAATGAAATTAGATGTGGAAGCTGATGCAAATTATTGGTGGTACACATTTTCTAGTTTAGACGTAAATAAAGAATACATTTATCAGTACCTTATTGATGGTAGCTTAATAATTGCAGACCCTTATACTGAAAAAGTATCTGACGAACAAGATAAGTATATTAATGTAGGTTATGAGAGATATCCAAATCTAATAACTTATCCTTCTCAAGCTAATGGTTTAAAAGCATCAATTCTGCAAATAAATCAAACTGAATATGTTTGGAAAAATACATCATTTCAGCCAGTATCTATGGGAGAAGCTTTAGTATATGAAATGTTAATTAGAGATTTTTCAAAATCATCAACTTATGAAGAGGCTATAGCTGAATTAGATAAAATAAAAGCATTGGGTGCAAATACAATTCACTTAATGCCAGTGAATGAATTTGATGGCAATAGTTCTTGGGGATATAACCCATCTTTCTATTTTGCACCAGATAAATATTATGGGTCCAAAAATAAATTAAAAGAATTTATTGATGAAGCTCACGGAAAGGGAATGGCAGTTGTACTAGATTTAGTTTTAAACCATTCAACTCAATCTTCACCTTTCTGTCAAATGTATAACAATGGTGAAATTTATGATGCTCCTAATGCTAATAATCCTTGGTACAACGAAGAATCAAATTTTGATAATGATGCTGTAAAAGGTTGGGGACCTGATTTTAATCATGAGAGTGTATATACACAAGCATTGGTAGATAGTATAAATGCACATTGGATGAAATATTACAATGTTGACGGTTATCGTTTTGATTTTACAAAAGGTTTTGGCAATAATCCAAAGACAGGAAGTGATGACTGGGGTAGTAAGTATGATCAAGATAGAATTGATTTATTAGTGAGAATGACTAATGAAATTAAGAAAAGAAATCCTGACGCTTATGTAATCTTTGAACATTTATCGGATCTTGATGAAGAGCAAGCTTTAGCCAAAGAAGGAATTACACTTTGGGGTAATGCGAACCATGATTTTAGAGAAGTTGTAAAGGGTGGTAACGCTAATTTAGATTGGCAGTCTCCTAAGACTAGAGATATGCCTATAACAGGTGTTATGTCTTATATGGAGTCTCATGATGAAGAGCGTTTAATTTATGATTCTGAAGCTAACGGACAAGTATCTCAGCTGTATGATTTAACAGATTTACAAAATGGTATAGATAGAGAGAAATTAGCAGCAGCATTTTTCTTCATGGTTCCAGGGCCAAAAATGATATGGCAATTTGGTGAGTCTGGATATAATGTATCAATTAATCAAAGTGAATATCAAGGTGAGGTTAATGAGGGGAATAGAACAAGTGAAAAACCATTAATATCGGAATTTGATACTCAAAATGATGCTATTAGAAAACAATTATCAGATGTATATACAGCCTTAATTAAGCTGAGAAATGATTATGATTTAGGAGAATTGTCTGATGATCAATATTCTTTTGATTTAAAAAGCGAGATGAAAACCATTTCTTTAGACAAAGGAGCAATCCATATTAGAATTGTTGGTAATTTCTCATTAAATGAAGAGTCTTATACTTATGATTATTCAAGTGCGAGTTCTACATGGTATAGTTACTTTAATAATGGAGATGAAGTTAATGCGTCTGGAACATTTGATTTGAAAGCTTCTGAATTTAAAATCCTAACAAATATTAGAGTTACAACACCAGTAGATGGCTTAGTGACTGGTTTTGATAGAATATTTGAGGTTAATCCTTATGGTTTCAAACAAGAAGAAGAAATCAAAATTTATTTTAATCCAGGTGCGTCAGATAAAACTTTTGGTACTTCTTTAACTTTAGAAGCAGGTGTAGTATTAGATAGTCATGGTAGTGGTAACATATCAAATAAAAACACTATTTCAATGACTAAAGAAGGGAATAAATATGTGGCTTCATATGTACCTAATGACTTTTTTAGTTTATCTACCACAGATAAGCCATTCCAAATGTCATTAAAAGTATCAGATGCTCAAGGTGTAACAGAAGGAGAGTATTTTGTTGACTTTGAAGAGAACAATAAAAAGTTATTTCTTGTAGGGGATATTTTAGGTAACGGTTGGGACCCTTCATCTGCTATAGAAATGAAAAGTGACGGAGAAGGAGGGTTTATATTAGAATCTGTTCAATTGACTAAAGGAGAATTTTTTAAAATAATTGACGAAAAGTCTTGGAACGGTGGACAATGGGGACATGCTGGTCCTAATAAACTAAAAGCATCTACTTATGGAGATGATATTGAGGTAACATCAACAGGAGTTCAAACTATACGTGCTAATATTAATGATTTAACGTATTCAATCGAAAATCCAAATGCAATTGAAGATAATCAAACTTCTCAATCCATTAAAGCATACCCAAACCCAACAAGTTCGCTTGTTCAATTTACAGGTACAGTATTGGCTGGTCAAGTTGAGGTTTTAGTTAGAGACAATATGGGTAGAGTTGTGACTACTTTTGAACAAGTTGCAACAAATAATACAATAAATATTGATTTGACATCTTTTCCTGTAGGTATGTATTACGTCGAGCTACTTACCGTTAATGATAAGGCTATAAAGAAAGTAATAAGACAATAAGTTATTTTTGAAGAATATATTAAGGCTAGCATGGAAATATGCTAGCCTTTTTTTATTTTAGAGATAAGCAAAATCGAGATGAATTAGATTTTGATACTGTAATTGTACTTAAGTGAAAAACCCATTGTATTAACTAAAAAACTATGCTGAGTAAATCTTTAATTATTACCTTATTTCTATCTATGTTATCACTAACATTATTTTCTAAATCTAAAATTACAATTGATAAAGTTGAACCATCATTTTGGTGGGTAGGTATGAAAAACACAACTTTACAAGTAATGATTCATGGAGATAACATATCTTCAACTAAACCAAAAATTGACTATGATGGAGTTGTATTAAAACAATCAATTCAAGTTACAAGCCCTAACTATTTAGTTTTGTATCTTGAGATTACAGAAGAAACACTACCAGGTAAAGTACCAATTCAATTTATAGTTAATGGAAAAACAATCCATACAATTCATTACGAACTAAAAGCCAGAGAAAGTGCCGATAATAAAAATATAGGTTTCGATCCTTCTGATGTGATTTATCTTTTAATGCCAGATAGGTTTGCTAATGGAGACCCTTCTATAGATAATGTTGAAGGCATGACTCAAAAAATGGATAGAGAAGAGCCTTATGGACGTCATGGAGGTGACCTCAAGGGTATTCTAGATCATTTAGATTATTTTACTGATCTTGGTGTTACAGCATTATGGTTAAACCCTGTTCAAGAAAATAATTCTTCAGAACAGTCTTACCATGGATATGGAATGACAGATCTTTATAAAATTGATCCTAGGTTTGGAACAAATCAAGATTACAAAGAATTAGTTAAGGCATGTCATGATAATAATTTAAAAGTTGTCATGGATTTAGTGTTTAACCATATTGGCTCAGACCATTGGTGGATGCAAGACTTACCGATGTCAGATTGGTTAAATCATCAATCTTATTGGGAGGATGGGAGAAAAGATAGTGAATATTATGGTACAAATTATCAAGTAACAAAACAGTTAGATCCTTACGCTTCTAAAGAAGATTTTGATCAAAATGTTGAGGGTTGGTTTACACCTAAAATGCCCGATTTAAATCAAAATAACCCAATTTTGGCAGATTACATTATTCAGAATACTATTTGGTGGATTGAATATGCTGGTTTGAATGGTATTAGAATGGATACATTTGGATATGCTTATAAATCATTTGCTTCTAGATGGACGAGAGAAATTATGGAAGAATACCCACAGTTTAATATTGTAGGTGAAATTTTAGTAAAAGAGACCCCTGTAGCATCATATTTTGCAGGAGGTGCTAATAATTTAGATGGTTTTGATTCCTTTCTTCCTTCAGTTACAGATATGCCTTTATCTTTTGCAGCAAATGCAGCTTTTAGTCCTGAAAATGATGCACCAGATTGGAACAGTCCTATGCGTCAATTGGCGAATCATTTAACACAAGATTACCTTTTTCCAGATCCATACAATTTAGTGACTTGTTTAGATAATCATGATGTAAATCGTGTAATGTCTAATTTAAAGGACCCTGAAAGAGTAAAACTAGCGTTAACCTTTTTATTAACTACAAGAGGTATTCCTCAAATCTATTATGGTACTGAATTACTTTATGAGGGATTTGAATCTGATCATGCATCGTTACGCTTAGATTTTCCAGGAGGATGGGATGGAGATGAGCGCAGCGCATTTGATCAAAAAGGTAGGACAGTTATAGAAAATGACGTATTCGATTACTTGAAGAATATTTTACATTGGCGTAAAGATAATTCAGCTATACATAAAGGAAAATTAATTCATTATATCCCGAATGATGATGTCTATGTTTATTTTAGGAAGACTGTAGAAGAAACTGTTATGATCATTATCAATAATAATGAGGAAAAAGTAGTTACCCTAGATACCTCTACTTTTGCAAGTGCAATTAGTGGTGCAACAAAAGGTAAAGAGATAATATCGGGAGAGGAATTTTCTGATATAAGTACCATTGAAATTGATGGTAAGAAAGCAATGATTTTAGAATTACAATAATAAAAAAGGCTTAGATACAATAATGTATCTAAGCCTCATATAAAAAGAAAAGAACTTAGTATCTACTTTCAGATGAAAGGTAGTTCTTTACATAATCAGCTACGCCTTCTTCTAAACTTGTAAAAGGCTTATCATACCCAATACTTCTCATTTTAGACATTGTTGCTTCAGTAAAATACTGATATTTATCTCTTATATCTTCAGGGGTGGGGATATAAGAAATATCTTCTTTTTTATCCATAGCTTTAAATGTTGACTTTGTTAAGTCTAAGAAAGTCCTAGCTTCACCAGTACCGACATTATAGATACCTGAATTTTGAGATTTACGATCATACATTAAGAACATCATCATGTCAACAACATCTTTTACATATACAAAATCGCGTTGTTGCTCTCCATCTTTATACTCTGGATTATGAGATTGAAACAACTTCATAGCATCAGTTTTTCCTATTTGGTTGAACGCATGGAAAACAACCGATGCCATTCTACCTTTATGGTATTCGTTAGGGCCATAGACATTGAAGAATTTTAAACCAGCCCAAAACATAGGCTTTCGCTCTTGTTTTAAAGCCCAAATGTCGAATTCATTTTTTGATTCACCATATGGGTTTAAAGGTTTTAATTCTGGGATAATAGTTTCGCTATCCTCATAACCTAATTCACCAAGGCCATAAGTTGCAGCAGAAGAAGCGTAAACTAAAGGAATAGCATATTTAATTGATGCATTCCACATTTTTTTTGTGTATTCTGTGTTTAAGTGGGCTAATATTTCTCTGTTAAATTCAGCTGTACTTGTTCTAGCACCAAGGTGGAAAATAAATTCTACTTCTAAATTATTTTTATCTAACCACTCGAAAAAATCTTCACGTTCAACTCTTTCTAAGATCTTTTTACCTTCAAGGTTTTTATTTTTTTCTGGAAAAGAGAAGTCATCTACTGCAATGATATGATTAAAATTATCCTCGTTTAAACGAGCAATCATACAGCTTCCAATAAAACCTGCTGCGCCTGTTACTACAATCATTATTTTTCTATTTTTATTTTGATATGCGAAGATACATTTTCAAAAATTAGCATCAATTAATTTAGGTCAATTAGTTTTTAATGACTTTAAATTCTGTTCTTCTATTTTTGGCTTTTCCTTCTTCTGTATCATTAGACTCAATAGGCATTGAAGCACCATAACCTTTACTTGTTAACCTACTAATACTGATATCATTTTTTTCTAAAAACTGAACAATAGCATCAGCTCTTTTTTCTGAGAGCTTTTGATTATCTTTTTCATTTCCAGTAGTATCAGTATGCCCACCTATTTCAATTTCAACACTTTTATTTATAGATAGAAATTCAATTAAAGCATTTAACTCACCTATTGATGAAGGTGAAATGGTACTAGAATTCGTATCGAAAAATATATTCTGAAGTGTGATTTTTTGATCAACTTTAATTTTTTTCAATTCTATTATATATTCTTTCTTCGTTGAATCTACATTTATATTTCTTGAAAACATTTCATAGCCCATGCAGTTAATATTAATTGCAAGAGGAGTGTTTTTAGGTATAGCCTCAATTTTTGAATACCCTTTATCATCAGTTTTTAATTTCCTTAAAAGAGTTTTGTTTTCAATATTAAAAATAGAAATATCAGCATCTATTAAAGGTTTTTTAGAAAGTTGATCTTTTAAAATAACTGTAGTATTTAATAAATGAAGCTTGAAAATATCATCTAATTGATCTGATTTACTTGTTATTATAACCTCTTTTTCTTTATACAAAGGTTGAGCTTTATAAATATCGTAACCACCTTTTCCACCGTTTCTATTTGATGAAAAATAGAAATTATCACCATTAATTGAGCTAGATGGTGATTTATCATCAAAAGGAGAATTTATCCCTTTACCTATATTTTTTATTGTAGACCATTTATTTCCTTTTTTTGTTGCATACATTATATCGAATCCACCAATACTTTTGGGAGAATCAGAAGCAAAAAATAAGGTATCTCCATGAGTAGAAAAGAAGGGGTCTACTTCATTAAAAGGAGTATTTACTGAACTTAGGTTAACAGGTTTATTCCATCCTTTTTTCTTCCGTGTTGAATAGTAGATGTCATAGCCACCACTACCATCTTTTCTTTTTGATGAAAAATAGAATTCTTTCCCATCAGGAGTGAAAGTTCCAGAAATTTCAGAAGAAAAATAGGTGTTTATTGGATTTGGTAGCTTTGTTTTGGAATGAGGAATCTTTATTGAATCTTCCAAATTAAATCGACTATAATATAATTTCCCATTAAAATCACCTAAAAACATAACCATAGTTTTTCCACTTTTAGAAATAGAACTGATAGTACTATTTCCTTCGGGGTTAATTTTATGATGTTTAACTAAGTGTGGAGTTGATATACTATCATTTTCAATTAAGGCATAATAGATGTTTTGATAGTAATTACCATCAATATCTCGTTGAATTGAATTTTTAGAAAATCGATTTGAATTAAAATAAATCTGATTTGAATTTGGTAATAAATTTGGATTTTCGTCGTCAGCAGTAGAGTTTAAATTACTTAAATTAATCACTTCTTTATTTACAACTTCTATTCGTTCTCCATTTTCTGTTTGCTGTAACAAAAACTGAATATCATTTAAAGTGGGAGATGAATAATTATCATAGTTAGAGACATATTCATGATATGCAGCCTGAGCCATAATCCATTTTTGTTGTAAATGAAAAGATCTTGCTTTTAAATAAATCGCAGGAAGGTATTTTGAATTTAATGAAATAGAAACTTCTACTAATGAATCTACCATATTATAATCAGTCAAATTGAAATAACTTAGACCTAATTTATAATTTAAGATTGCATTTTTAGCATTAAGCTGTTCAGCTTTTTTATAGTATAAAATAGCACTATCATAATTTTGATAGTTAGACCTATAATTGTCTCCGATTTCTATAGCTCTAAGGGCTTCTTTTAATGCTTTTACGTTATCAGGGAAATTGTCTTTTGTAAAGTCAATATTTTGTGATTGAGCAGAGCTATTAATGGTGAAGACCAAAAATAAAAGGAAAGTAATAATTTTAGGTTGCATACAGAATTGATGAATATACTTTTTTACCAAATTCAATTTACTTATTTGTATTCTAATACCACTAATACAATTAGGATTTTATTTCATCTTTCTATCTAAAATAATCTCATGAAAGAAACTGATTTGTATTATTTCAAGATATTGCTATGTTTATCTACTTATTTTGTTAAATTCATTTGCTTTTATTGACAAGTGCACGTACACAATTGTATTAGTAATAAAGCATAATTATTTTATTGAACATTCCATGAAAGCATTAATTAAAATTTTAGCATTAATATTCTTGATAGGTTTATTTTCTATGCTTAATGCTATGCAAAGTGGAGAGGAGGGTACTGTTACTGTAAAAAATAATAATTCAGGAATTAGTATTACACCCATTGTAAACTCAAAATAATTATAAGTAGAATTGATAAAAAAAGCCCTTAGTTTTTTAAAACTAAGGGCTTTTGTATTTATTCAAATTGTCTACTTTATTAGTATTTTTTCATGGAAAGTTTTTGTAGATGTATTCACCTCTAAAACATATAAACCAGATTGTATTCCATTTACGTTTACTGTAGTATTACTACCAGAGGTACTAAATGTAATAGGAATAAGTTTACCTGACTGATCAAATACTCTAATTGAATTAACTAAACCAATTGTAGTTGAAATATTTAATATATCAGTTGCTGGTTGAGGGAAAACTGACAATGTAATTTGTGATGATAAGTCTTCAACACTATTAATTACATCACTCAAGATTGTATACTCTTCAGAATACATTGTACAACCACTGTTATTGATAACTTCAACCATATAATCACCTGGTTCATTAGCAGCTATCTCAGTACCAGATTGATCAATCAAAACACCATCTAGATACCAGAAGTAATTATATGTACTATCAGGAGTCTCTACAGATAAAGAATCTTGATTAGCAATAATTTGAGGACTTAATAGCTGACTAGATTGAGTAATAATTATACTATCAGAGAAAGCAATACATCCATTTAGATTTCTAATTTTTAATGAATATGTTCCTTCTTCATGTATAGTAATTGCAGATGATGAAAGTAATGGAAGTAACTCATCATTTTTATACCAAGAATAAGAAAGGTTACTTGCTGTACTGTTTGCTTGTATTTGAGCTTCAATTTCTTCTCCATAGCAGAATGTAGTTGTTGTGTTTGCTTGAAGTGCAACGTTTAAGTCATCACCACAATCAATACCAATACCTATTTCTGCAACTTTAATAGATAAGTTACTCCAATAAGAATGAGTTATAAAACAGCTATATACTCCAACATCACTATTAGACATGTTTTCAAAAACTAAAGTTTTAGAACTTAGTTCTGGTTGTATTACCCCATCTTTGTACCATGTATATGTCAATGCTTCTAACTCAATTGGAAGATCAAATGTATAATTACCTCCAGAAATCATTGCTATAGATTCATAGTAAATATTATAATTTTGAGGAGAGTAAGCTAGGTTTTGATCATTGAAACCATCAAAGTCGTCAAAGAATAAATAGTTATCTGCAACATTAACTTCAATAGTAGAAGGAATATTACTTAATGATATCAATTGATTACTATATAGAATTAATTCTTCCAAACCTGCAGGTAATGTGTTATCCCATACTGTCAGTTCATTTCTAGAGAAATTTAACTTTTTAAGATTAGTTAAACCTGAGAAGTTCATTGTGATAGATACAATACCATTACCAGCGATAGATAAGTTGGTTAAACTCGTTAATCCTGATAATTCTTCACCAATTAACGTAATAGCATTATCGTCAATTATAAGGTTTTGAAGATTAGAATTCCCAGTTAAATCTGGCATTATAGTTAAATTATTGTTACTTAACCATAGGGTTGTAAGATTTGTAAACCCTTCAATACCACTTATATTTTCATCAGTAATATTATTGTTAGATAAATCTAAATATTCAATTCCAGGAATAGTCCATAAGTTATCTGATATCGTAGTGATTCCACTATTATATAGTTTTAAAGATTTTAAATCTTTGAATTGACCAATTATATCAGGAAGGGTACCATCTGTTTCTAATTCATGGAGATTTAAGCCAACGATCTTACCAGTATCATCAAATTCCATTCTTGGCCAAAGTACAATACGCTCAGAAGGGTCAAAATCAACATTCATTTCTGTATATAAATCAAATAATGCAACAGAATCCGCTTCATTAATAAGACTTTGATAGATTAGATTAATAGTTGAAGTTTCAATTTCAAGTCCTTCCCAGTTTGATGGGTGTGTCACTTTTAAACTATATGTTCCTTCTTTCGAAATATTGAAATTTTCCACAGATAATTGAGGAGTATTTGCATCTGTAATAACTTCACCATTAAAATACCACTGATAATTTAATTCACCATCATAACCTTCAACAGGGTAAGAGTTATCAAAATCGTCATACTGAACAATATTATATGATTCATTTACGGTAATATAATTTTGAGGACTATATGTAGTGATTTGTGATAAAGTACTTAATGCTTCTAAATCGTCGAAGAACAATAAATTACTTCCTAAATTTATAGCAGTTAAGTTATTAAGTCCTATTAAAGTTGACGGTACTTCAGTGAGTTGTAAACTTGATAAATCAAGTTCAGTCACTTTACCATAATCATCAATTACTGTTGATTCGGACATCCATGTTCTAAACTCGTCGCTTTCATCAAAAGTATAATTGATCTCTTCTAAAATAGCTTGTAGAGCAGCTGAATCAGCCCAACCTAAACTAAAGTATAAGTTATATTCTGCTATTTGAATTGATAAATTAGAAACATCTGCATCTGTTACAAATAATTTATAGATACCAGCATCTGTACTTCTAATATCATTTATAGAAAGATTAGAAGTGTTTATTAAATCACTACCATCTTTAGTCCATTTATAATCTCCATCATGCTCTTCAATTGAACCGTCATTGTTAAAGATCTCACCATAAACAATTTTTTGAGTTAATTGACTGAATGGATAAGATTGACCTGAATAGTCTGATAAGTAACTTAAATGAGCAACAATATCGTTAAAGAACAGATTGTTATTAGATACATCAAATAATATAGTTGTGTAATTATTGATTGATGTAATATTATCAATATCTGAAATATTATTATTTGATAGGTTGACGTCATTTAAATTATTGAATGCAACTTCTAACGATGAAGGAATTGATGTAAGAGACTGCGAAGAGAGATCTAAATTAGTAACATACCCATAGTCATCAATTGTAGCAATTTCCGGAGCCCATAGTCTCATTTCAGTTTCGGCATCGAAATCATAGTTGATTTCATTAAGTAATACTTGTAGATAGCTAAGGTCTCTCGATCCAAGCTCATAAGTAATATTATGAGTAGCAACGTGGATATCTAGTCCAGTATAATCAGTACTGCTAACATAAAGTTTGTATGTACCTGCATCATTAGAAGTGAAGTCATTCAAGCTAAAGTTTTCCGTAGAAGCAACAACATCTTCACCATTCATCCAAGTGAAAACCAATGAGCTGTATTCTGTTGTAAATCCAGAGAAGTCTTCAGTAGAAGAATAACTATCACCGTGTGCAATTACCTCTGTAACAGAATTGATAGTATTGAAATCTTGATTATCATAAATGATACTTACAGGATTTTCCATTTCACTAAAGTTTTCATCTAGTGCTCTGATTTCATCGAAGAATAATTTGTTATTAGAGATATCGATTTCAACAACGTTCATGAAATCATTTAAGCTTCCTGGAGTATTCACAAAATTGTTACTACTTAAATCGATATTGGTAACATATCCATAGTCATTTATAGTAGCAATTTCTGGAGCCCATAGTCTCATATCAGTTTCGGCATCGAAATCATAGTTGATTTCATTAAGTAATGCTTGTAGATAGTTAATGTCTCTCGATCCAAGCTCATAAGTAATATTATGAGTAGCAACGTGTATATCTAATCCAGTATAATCAGTACTGCTAACATAAAGTTTGTATGTACCTGCATCATCAGAAGTGAAGTCATTCAAGCTAAAGTTTTCCGTAGAAGCAATAACATCTTCACCATTCATCCAAGTGAAAACCAATGAGCTGTATTCCGTAGTAAATCCAGAGAAGTCTTCAGTAGAAGAATAACTATCACCGTGTGCAATTACCTCTGCAACGGTATTGATAGTATTGAAATCTTGATTATCATAAATGATACTCACAGGATTTTCCATTTCACTAAAGTTTTCATCTAGTGCTCTGATTTCATCGAAGAATAATTTGTTATTAGAGATATCGATTTCAACAACGTTCATGAAATCATTTAAGCTTCCTGGAGTATTCACAAAATTGTTACTACTTAAATCGATATTGGTAACATATCCATAGTCATTTATAGTAGCAATTTCTGGAGCCCACAGTCTCATATCAGTTTCTTCATCGAAATCATAGTTGATTTCATTAAGTAATGCTTGTAGATAGTTAATGTCTCTCGATCCAAGCTCATAAGTAATATTATGAGTAGCAACGTGTATATCTAGTCCAGTATAATCAGTACTGCTAACATAAAGTTTGTAAGTACCTGCATCATCAGAAGTGAAGTCATTCAAGCTAAAGTTTTCCGTAGAAGCAACAACATCTTCGCCATCCATCCAAGTGAAAACCAATGAGCTGTATTCTGTTGTAAATCCAGAGAAGTCTTCAGTAGAAGAATAGCTATCACCGTGTGCAATTACCTCTGCAACAGAATTGATAGTATTGAAATCTTGATTATCATAAATGATATTCACAGGATTTTCCATTTCACTAAAGTTTTCATCTAGTGCTCTGATTTCATCGAAGAATAATTTGTTATTAGAAATGTCGATTTCAACAACGTTCATGAAATCATTTAAGCTTCCTGGAGTATTCACAAAATTGTTACTACTTAAATCGATATTGGTAACATACCCATAATCATTTATAGTAGCAATTTCTGGAGCCCACAGTCTCATATCAGTTTCTTCATCGAAATCATAGTTGATTTCATTAAGTAATGCTTGTAGATAGCTAAGGTCTCTCGATCCAAGCTCATAAGTAATATTATGAGTAGCAACGTGTATATCTAGTCCAGTATAATCAGTACTGCTAACATAAAGTTTGTATGTACCTGCATCATTAGAAGTGAAGTCATTTAAGCTAAAGTTTTCCGTAGAAGCAACAACATCTTCGCCATTCATCCAAGTGAAAACCAATGAGCTGTATTCTGTTGTAAATCCAGAGAAGTCTTCAGTAGAAGAATAACTATCACCGTGTGCAATTACCTCTGTAACAGAATTGATCGTATTGAAATCTTGATTATCATAAATGATATTCACAGGATTTTCCATTTCACTAAAGTTTTCATCTAGTGCTCTGATTTCATCGAAGAATAATTTGTTATTAGAGATATCGATTTCAACAACGTTCATGAAATCATTTAAGCTTCCTGGAGTATTCACAAAATTGTTACTACTTAAGTCGATATTGGTAACATATCCATAGTCATTTATAGTAGCAATTTCTGGAGCCCACAGTCTCATATCAGTTTCTTCATCGAAATCATAGTTGATTTCATTAAGTAATGCTTGTAGATAGTTAAGGTCTCTCGATCCAAGCTCATAAGTAATATTATGAGTAGCAACGTGTATATCTAGTCCAGTATAATCAGTACTGCTAACATAAAGTTTGTAAGTACCTGCATCTTCAGAAGTGAAGTCATTCAAGCTAAAGTTTTCCGTAGAAGCAACAACATCTTCACCATTCATCCAAGTGAAAACCAATGAGCTGTATTCTGTTGTAAATCCAGAGAAGTCTTCATTAGAAGAATAACTATCACCGTGTGCAATTACCTCTGTAACAGAATTGATCGTATTGAAATCTTGATTATCATAAATGATATTCACAGGATTTTCCATTTCACTAAAGTTTTCATCTAGTGCTCTGATTTCATCGAAGAATAATTTGTTATTAGAGATATCGATTTCAACAACGTTCATGAAATCATTTAAGCTTCCTGGAGTATTCACAAAATTGTTACTACTTAAGTCGATATTGGTAACATATCCATAGTCATTTATAGTAGCAATTTCTGGAGCCCACAGTCTCATATCAGTTTCTTCATCGAAATCATAGTTGATTTCATTAAGTAATGCTTGTAGATAGTTAAGGTCTCTCGATCCAAGCTCATAAGTAATATTATGAGTAGCAACGTGTATATCTAGTCCAGTATAATCAGTACTGCTAACATAAAGTTTGTAAGTACCTGCATCTTCAGAAGTGAAGTCATTCAAGCTAAAGTTTTCCGTAGAAGCAACAACATCTTCACCATTCATCCAAGTGAAAACCAATGAGCTGTATTCTGTTGTAAATCCAGAGAAGTCTTCATTAGAAGAATAACTATCACCGTGTGCAATTACCTCTGTAACAGAATTGATCGTATTGAAATCTTGATTATCATAAATGATATTCACAGGATTTTCCATTTCACTAAAGTTTTCATCTAGTGCTCTGATTTCATCGAAGAATAATTTGTTATTAGAGATATCGATTTCAACAACTTTTGATAGAGTATTTACATCAGTAGGAATGCTAGTTAAATCTTTATTACTAAGATTAACATGTGTGACGTATCCTTCATTATCAATTGTAAATATTTCTGGAGCCCAATCTCTAAAATCATCTCCAGAAGGTTCAATTTCCAATGATGCTAAAATGTTTGTTACTAAATTCTTTTCGCGTTCCCCAAGTTGCATAGTAACATTAAATTCAATTTCGAGAGTGAAATCAGGTAAATAAGGATCATCTGAATTTGTTAATTCAACAGTATATTTTCCACTATCACTATATAAAGAGAAAGGTTGAGCACTAGTATTATTTGTCAAATCACTTTTTGTACTTGCAATCTCTTTAAACCAAGCATAATCTGTTTGACCATAATGATAAACTCCTTCATCTGTTAAGTTGATTGAATATGAATTCCCAGCAACGAACGAATTAATATTAAATGTATTATGAGGTTTACCAGGACTATCGAATGTAATGGTATAACTTTCATAATCGTAATCATCAAAATCATTAAAATCAAAATAATTACCATTTACAAGGATATCAGTTAAAGAATATAGTGGGAAGATTGGTATTTCTCCTTCACCTTCAAAAATTGGAATTTCAAATTCTCCATCATCAGGAGGGAGTTCACCTTTTGATTCTTCACCTGGAAATTGAGGATAGTAAGATAACGTAGTTAAATCCCATCCAATTAGATTATTATTTTCAAAATTTAAAGTAGTAACATCACCATATTCGTTAATTTCAAAGTGATTTTCACTATTTGAAAGTGAAGAGAAACTACCATTCCAATTGTTTAAATCATCTTCAGTCCACCCTAGCTCTGATTGTATAGTACTACCTTCTTTATATTCAAAACTGTTGATAAAATCGATAATATAACTAACATCAACTGAATGAATTGTATTGTAAGGAGTAATGAATATGTTATTATAATAAATCGGAGTTGAGCTTATAGATGTAGGCTGGTGAACAACAGCTAATTTAATGTGAAGTTCTTGTTCTATACTACGATCTGTTGAAATTAATGTAAGGTCACTTAAAGCAATTATTACTGAATCATAATCAAATTCATTATTATGTGTAATAAAAGTAGTTACTTCTTGAATAATAGTACCTTCACCATCTACTTGATGAATTTTATAAACTTCTTCGTTATGTAAAGTTCCACCCATATAATCTATAGGTAACTTGATCGAATCTTCAAGTGTTGAAAGTAAAATGTTGCCCTCATAAGAGTATGGAGTACTTGCAAGAAAACGTATGTTATTAGAGTTAGAAAAATTATCATCTTCACCAATAACAAAAAGAGAATCACTAACTACATTTATGTATTGGACGTTTGTGTTGACTGCATAGGGCTTATTCTGATCCGCAGAATAATTTACATCTAAATTACTCTTAGTGACATTATTTCCTGTGAAATTCTGTACATCAGTTATACTTAAAGGGGTTAATCCAGTAATTGGAGAACCTTCTTGATTAATACCTTGAATTGTAAGAGCTGTTACAGCAGCAATATTGAAGTTCTCAATATTATTTAGAGTTAAATTCTCTTTTATAACTGTATTAGTATGAATATTTACCGTTGAAACATTATTTATGACTAAAGATTTAAAGTTATAGTCATGAATATTCGCTTCAGAGTTAATAGTATTTATGTTTACAGTAGCATCTGTTAGATTATTTCCAAAAAATACAACATGTTCCATTGATTTGAAAACAGATGTGTTGTCAATAAAATCAATCGGTTTATAGAAAGTCGTAACCATGCTACCTTCTGCATCTATATAACCATCAGAACCATCTATTTTTATTACAGAATGAATAGACCTATTAGCCCAAGTTTCAGTAGAGGTCTCTTGCTCAGTACCAAGAATTTCAAATTTATTTAAACTAATTGTTCCAGAGCCTGAAATATCATTTCCATAAAACTTTAGCAAAGAAGGTCCTTCAGAAACCATTCCTTCTACAATTGTACCATCGATACTCATATTACCAAGTGCGATAAGCTTTGTATCAGTTAAGTTAATGACAGCATTTTCTTTAACAGTAATTCCTCCATTCACTTTAAGAGTGGCATTATAACCATCTCCATCAATAGATAATGCTCCACTTTCTACATTAATGCCTTTAACTTTAATACTATCAGGGTATTCTACAAAATGAGTATAGCTCACATTGTGTTTGATAATAACGCTATCATTTTCTGTATGTGGAATTATACCATTTTCCCATGTTGCACTATTGTACCAATCACCATCTTTAAAACTAATAATTTCGCGAGTGGTATTAGTAATTGGGTGTATTAAGAAAAATGAGTTGTTTTCTACACCATTCAATTGTACAGTAGATGTAGCTGTTAAAACACTATCACTATAAACAGTATTTTCATATATATTAAAATATTCGCCAATTAATGGAGCTTCTTGCTCATTATTGTAATATTCAGTTATGTTGTTAATTGCAAATTTTAAATTAGAATCATGCGGGAATGCATTTATTCTAGATAGATTTGTAGATATTGAGTTAGTGAAATTAGATAGACCTTCCGTTTGTACTACCCACTGAGTTTCTGGAAATGAATAGTATTTACTTTCGTTGTAAGTAAATTCATAAAAATCAGATGCGTAGGGGAATACTTTTACTAAAGGGGCACTTTCATGTCCTGCAGTTTTAGAAATGTTTGATAAATCAATATCGATATTCGTAGGAACTAAATAAAAATCACCGAAATCGTCTCTTCGACTTTGAACAATTGGAACACTAAGATTATTTGTTTTTGAAGGATCAATGTAGAATCCTAAATCAATCTCATCACCTCTAAGGTAACCGCCTTGATCTATTAATTGTCCACCTTCACCTGTAATTTCATCTCCTAATCTAATTATACATTCGTCTTCATTGAAGGCTAATGTATCGTAAAGTGTTAATGATTCAAGAATTGTGAAATGGTGAGAATTCCAATAACTATAAAAAGGTGCGTAACTAGATATTGTTAAATCTTTGAAGGTTGTGTGAAGGTCATTGTTTATTGCAATATCAATTGGGCTTCCCCCACCAAATCCAAGTTCAACAGATGCTGTAGCAAAATCAAGATTGTTATTATTAATTACTAAATTACTTTTAACATTTAATTGATTGTTAAAAGTAATTTTATTTGATCCATTAATAGTTAGATTTGGAATAAGGCTATTAATTTCAATTGAAATATCTTTGCCAGAAGAATTTATATTAACTGAGGTATTGTCAGAGTTAAAAATAACATTACTTTTTGTGTCTGTAAAATTTCCTTGTATTGTTAATAAACTACTATTATTCAATACAATTAAAGATTCATTATCAAAATCACAATTAATGTTTAACTTAGAATTTTGACTAAGATTTGTAAATGAATAGTTCTGATATTGATAATCAATAATTGCTTGACTTCCATTTAATAAATTTAAAGTTCCATTATTAATAATCGAATTTACTGTTAATACTATTCCAGAACCATCTACATTCAATGTTTTGTTATTAGCAATTTCAATTGTTCCTATTGTTTCAGTATAATCTAAAGTTATATTATGATTAATAATAGCAATTGAATTTTCATCAGATGGTGGTATAATACCATTTAACCATGTATTTGGATCAGACCACAGACCATTTTGTACTGTTTCATAACTTTTTTGTAAACTAGTTGTTAGAATCTCAACAGAGTATAGGTTGTCACCTTGAATGTTTTTGAAATTAACATCAGGTAAGGTACCCTCAGCTGTTGTAATTACATCGGAAGGATCTCTTGATTCTGCGTAGCTATATGCTTTAACATCATTAGCATCATTTACAGTAAATGGCCCTGTAGAATTTAACTGGCCATTTAAACTAAAGGCAAAATTATTAATATTTACACCCTCTATTTCCCAAGTTTTACCTGGTATTATTCCATATTCTTGTGTATTGATGGTTTTAGTCTCATTAGCATCAGCACTATTAATTACAGGGAAAATTACAAATAGATTAGTACCTGAATTGTAATCAATTGATGTGACTGTAATTTCAGATGAAGCATCATGGAATTCCTCTGGCCCACCACCTTCACCATAATCAATTTGTGATTGGAGTGGGGCATTCATTGTAAAAGGAACACTTGGCTGAGATGATAAATCATAAACTAAAGCATTATAGTACCCTGCTTTAGTATTTATAAAGCCATCTCCAGATATTACATCTTTAGTATTATTATATTCAACAATTATGTCTACGCCTTGTAAAGTAATATCATGTAATAAATTTAAATCATCAGAAACAGTAAGCATACCATTACCATCAATTAATAAATCTGATTGTAATTTTAACGTATTGATGTTGACGTTTCCATTTAAATAGATATTTGGAACATCCATGTCTCCTTCATCCATTCCCATTGTTAGTGTTAAGCTGCTAAAATCTACAAGGTTTGTATTAATATTAAAAGAACCGTTTATACTTAGATTTCCTGAAAACGTAACTATTGAAGTTGCATCACCTTCTTCAATAGTTAAGAAATTAGGTATTGAACTGTTAATAGCAACAGATATATCTTTTCCATTAGTTTGAATAATATAGCCAGAGGTGCTATCATTATCTTCATGATATGATACTGTACCATTGTTAGTATAATCACCTTGAATAAGAATACTATTTCCATTATAAAGACTAATACCATTATTATTAATGAAATCACTTTGAAGTTCTAATAAAGAATATGTTTTAATAAAACCATTATTTATGCCACTTTGAGTATTTATAAATCCAGTATTATTATTAATAATAAAATTTCCGTTATTAAGAAAACTATCTGTTTCAATATACCCAGAACCTTCTCCAGCTTCATGTTCTACCAATTCTAACTGTGCCGATCCGTTAATAATAAGTTCGTGAGGGCTTTCATATTGCTCAAGAGTAGTATGATGTCTAATAATAACTTGAGCATTATCATCTTGGTAATCTGGAATAACCCCGTTAACCCATGAATTACTATCAGACCATTTACCTGCTTGAAGTGTCATATATGGTACACTAGAGATGGTTAGTTCTCTTCCTAGATCTCCAATTAAGAAGTTATTACTGATTGGGTGAATACTTTCACCAAAAGTTGTCCAATCATCAACAGATGCAAATGAGATTGTTCCGTCAATATTTAAGTCTGATGGATTAAGTATTGAAATTTGGTAATCTTGTCTAGATAGTACTCCAACTTTATTATTGTATTGAAAAAGTTGTAAATGTGTATTTGTGACTGATGAATTTAAAGTTTTAGATGAAGATAAGGTATAAGCTGAAAAATCTTCTGTAGGACTATATAATTCAACTACCTCGTTTCCACTTCTTTCACCAGTAATGATGATATCATTTGTGTATGGAACATTTTCAATATCGAGTATTTTATTGAAAGGTACACTATTAATTAACGTCTTAAAGAATATATAATCCGTGTTACTTAATCTTGTTAGATATAAACTTTGAGAAGTAGGAGAGTCTTCAGTAATTAAAAAAGTACTGTAAAAATCATTAATAATTTCTTTATTCGGGTATTGTTCAATTGATTTTAATAAATGAGAATCAGATGCATTATAAATATCAGGGGAAGATACAGGATTTTTTATAATATAAAGTTGATCTTTAGATTGTGAGATCAATGTATTTCTTGAGAAATCATCTCCAGTAAGTGAAAGATTTCTCCCAAATTCACTAAAAAATGGAGCGAAATTATCAACAATTTCACTTTCTGCCTTTTCTGTCCAAATTCCACTTTCTAATTGATATAAAATAATTCTACCTTGATAACCATTATATTGTGGATCAGAAATGAATATCTGATAGTCAGAATAAAAAACAATATCATTACCGAAAAATTTATTTGGGTCTTCAGTTGCTGCTTGAATAGAAATTGTAGGAAATGATTCTATTAAACTTCCATTCATTAAAACTCCAAAGTTAATTTTATCACTAAATTCAACTACTTGTTTAGATGTGCTTTTAAAAGAACCTAATTCTTGTTCTTCAACTTCAATATAATAAAGTATTTTATTGTCTTTTTGAGTTATCCATATTTTATGATTTTCATCTGATGATGGCAAAAATGAAACAGTACCCATACTGTCATTAAAATCATTTGTGATATAACCAAGTGTTGGTAGTAAAAAGAAAGTGTGTGAAGTTCCATCTACTTCAATCTCTCTTTGCATATACGTGTTCTCAGGTTGGATAGATACCGAATGAGATAGGGAATTATCAGTAAACTGAAATATATTAACCTCATTATCCCTGTATGTTGCAAAATACGAATTGTCTGAAGTAGCTTTTATTTTTTCGCCAAAATTTAAAGTATTATTTGGACTCGTAAAAGAGTGGGTTTCAGTTGCTGTTTGAGCATGACTATTTTGTATTAAAAAAAATACAAAAGCATAAAATAAAGCAGTAATTTGATATAACCTTTTTGCCATTGTTAGTTCTAAGATGAGTGTGATCGAATAATTTAGCTTTTCGTGTTAACGAATGTTATTAAATAAATGTTACGCAAAATAGGTCTAATCTATTTATTATCATATCATTTTAAGAGATAATTGTATTTTTCGACTGAGAAAGAACTAAAAAATGTTAATCATAAAAAAAGCGATGAGTGAACATCGCTTTTTTTATATAGAATATTTTAAAGAAAAATCGAGGTGTCAAAACTGTTTTTTCCATCAAATTCTTCTATACTAATGGATTTTGTTTTAATTAGCTTCCCATCACGAATAACTTCTATTTTATATTTATATTTATTGGGAACTTTAATATTAAAAACACCTTCATTATCAATCTCTTGAGAAGATAATTTCACCCCTTTGTCATCTTTTATTTTTATTGAAATACCAGAAATATTGTTGTCTTTATCTTCAATTATTCCAGTGATTGTATTTGAATTACTTCTCATCAATTCTTTATCATCATCTACTAGTACTTCTTGAAGAGAATCTGGATAGAATTTGTTGAAATCTTTTCCAAAATACCCTTTTTCATTAAGGTATCCAGTTACATAAAATTCTGTTCTTCTGTTAAGTTGATGTTCTTCTTTTGTACAATTTTTACAATTTACAACTGGCAATGTTTCTCCATAACCTTTGTATGTCATTCTATCTGCTTCAATGCCATTTTTAACAGCATAATCAAAGGCTTCTTTTGCCCTGTTTTCAGATAATAACTGATTGTAGGAATCTCGACCTCTTTTGTCTGTATGAGAAGATAATTCTATTGTAATCGTAGGATTAAACCTCATTACATTAACTACAGTGTCTAAAGAGTGTGAAGCATCATCTCTAATATTAGACTTGTCAAAATCATAATAGATTCTTATTCTTTGACCAATAATCGGGTTTAATGCTATATTTTTCTTTGTTACTGCATTCATTTCAGTATTTGAAGCTCTTCTCTGAGTAAAGTATTTTGGTCGTTCTGCAATAAAATCATAATGTTCATTAGATAATACAGGGAATTTATAATAACCAGTAGAATCTGTAAAAAGACTAAACTCTTTTTTTGTTGATCGTTCTTTAATCGTTAATCTTCCAATAAGAGGCTCTTTAGTAACAGAATCATATACTATGCCTTCTATATAAGGACGTGCTAATTCTAAAACTACTAGCTCAGTATTTGCAATTTTTTTACGTATGCTATCTCCTAAAATAGAATCACCTTGATAGGTTACTTTTTGACTATAAATTGTCTGTTGATTATTCCAATCAGTATATTTCACGTGAAAGAAACCATTATCGTCAGACTTTGTGACAATTTTGTTGTCAATAATTATATCTGCGTTATCAATTGTTTCTCTTGTTAATTTATCAATAACGATACCTTTAAATTTTATACGAACAAGTTCTAGAATGTTATCATTTTGTATTTCACTACTTGAATTATCTCTATTTGAAGAAATGAAATACTGATAATTATTTGTAATTGTGCCTCCCAAATCATCATAGGATGAATTTATTGGAGCTCTCATATTTGTTGGCTTTGCCGCAGGGTTTTCTAAATCTTGAACAAAGATATCTAGTCCACCAAGTCCACCCCAACCATCAGACGAAAAATATAGTTTATTGTCGGTACTTATATATGGAAAAACTTCATCGTTTATAGAATTAATATGCTTACCAAGAAGAGTAGGTGATGACCAATTTCCATCTTTTAAATCAGAATAATATAAATCTGTTCCACCTATACCATTTGGTCTGTCTGATGCATAATAAAGTCTATCTCCATTTGGTGAAAAAGCAGGATGACCGGTTGAAAATTCTTCTAAATTCCAAATAAATTCAATTGGTTTACTCCACTTGTCATTTTCGTCTTTTTTAGAAATAAATAACTTTAGTAAACTGACATCTTCTTCAGATTGTTCTTTTGCTGTACTTCTAGTAAATACAATAGTATTGCCATCAGGAGAAATTGTTGCAGAACCTTCATGGTAAGAAGTATTTATTTTTTTTGAAAAATTGGAGACATTCCCCACAGAATCAGCATAAAATAAATCTAAAAAATGTCCTCCATCCCAAGCGTATTTTTTTCCACCTGTTTGCCCTTTATTTCTGTTAGAAACAAACACAATTCCGTTTTTATATGCTATTGGACTAAAATCGTCTTTTTCAGAATTGAAACTTGCTTCTTTAATTTCAAAAACACTATTTCCATTAAGTAATTTACTTGTTTCAGACAAGTTTTTTCTTTTTTGATATATTCTAGAAAGGTGCTCACTGTTAGGCTCTTTATAGGCAACATTGTACCATTTTTTTGCTTCTTTATAATTACCAGTATTATATAATGCATCGGCATATAATTCAGCAGATTCCCCTTTTATTTCAGCACCTAAGCTATCAATTTGATTAAAAACTTCAACTGATTTTTTCGGGCGATTTAATTTCTGAAAACACTCTGCGACTTTAATAGCATAATGCATTTTATCTTCATTTGTCTCAGCCTTTTTATAAAATTTTTGATATTGTTTTAAAGCTTTAGAGTAATCTAAATCATCAAACTTTTGATCTGTTCTTTCTTCGGCATCTTGAATTTGTATGTTTTGCATATTTTGAGCATTTGCAATACATACATAACAAAAACAGAGTAGGAATAGTATATTTTTCATATTGATTGCTAGAAGTATCTTGGAGTTAATATTTTATCTTTTTTACCACTGAAAAAGATATTCAACATAAATTCATGCGACCCTTGAGTAATATTAGACGCAGAATTAGTTACTAAATCATAAGAATATCCAAGTCTAAAGGTTTTATTCAGTTGAATTTCAGTAATAAAAGCAACAGATTCTTGTGTTCTATATGATACCCCAAGCCATAGCCACTCTTGTAAAAGTGCGTTTAAATTAATGTCAGCCTGCAAGGGTGCACCATCAGTATACCTAATTAACACATTAGGTTTTAGTACTAGAATGTGGTTAACCTCAAATGCATATCCACCTGTTAGGAAATAATTCCGTTGTTCTTCTACTACTAAAGTGGAATTTGGATCACCTAAATCTGATTGAATAAGACGAGGTACAGAAAAACCTATGTAATATTTATCAGTGTTATAAAACAAACCTGCACCAAAATTAGGTGACATTCTAGCAACTCGTTCATTAGGTAATGAAGGGTCAGGAAGGTGGGATGTAAGGTCTGCAAAATTAACACTAACATTATTAAAACCACCTTCTAGCCCAAACGATAAAGTACCGTTTCCAAGAGGTAATCTGTAAGCTGCCATAATGTTCATGTTTTGAGTGGTAGTAGCCCCGATTTTATCCTGAGAAAAAATACCACCAACAGACATTCTTTTTGAACCAATAGGAGCATCTATTGCTAAAGTACTTGTATTGGGAGATCCACCTACACCGGTCCAATGTTGTCGGTAAATAAAACTTGCATTTAATCCACCCTGAGCACCTGCGTAAGCTGGATTAATGGTCATTCCATTAAACATGTATTGAGAGTATAATGTGGTCTGTTGAGCGTATGTTCTGTTACTTTTATAAAGCAACAGAACAGTAAATAATATATATATGTATAGTTTCATTGTAAAGACTTTATTTGGGTTACTATTTAGCAAGAACTACATATCCTGATCTAACAGGACTACCATCATTTAAATTAACTTTATAGAAATAAGTACCAGCAGGAAGGGCATTTGTACCTCCTTTACCGTCATTAAAACCAGTCCATTTTACGGCATTATTATCATAATTTCTTGCTGAATACACTTCATTACCCCACCTATTATAAATTGTAACAACATTGTTATCGTAGAACTCAATATCTTTGATATGCCAATAGTCATTTATACCATCATTATTTGGTGTAAACGATGAATAAATTACTAATTCAGGACCTATCTCAATAAATACTGCAGCATCTTGTTGGGAATAAAATTTTCCATTAAACCCATTCCAGTAAAATTCGTCTATACCAGAAAAATCTAATGAAGGAGTATATGTGATATTCTCTATGCTATCAGCATGAATAACTTGGTTTAAACTGATAGGATTTTCATTTAAAGTAATTCTTCCATTTTCAGGTAAGGAAGTAATTTTGATAGCATGAATTGTAGAGTCGAGAGGATCTGAGAAGTGGTTTTCAAAATCTTCGATTGATATATATATGATTTCATTCTCAGCTCCAGACTTATTTATATCAGTAACAGTTGGTACTTGATCATCTAAATTTTCGACAATTATGATATTAATTTTTTTAGAAGAACTAGACCATAATGTTCCATTATAACCACTCCAAAGACTATAATCATTTCCTATAAAATCTGTATTTGGTCTGTAACTAAAGTTTGGAATGTCAGTTTTAGCAATTGTTTGCCCATTTACTATACTAGCTCCATTATAAAGAAACTCTCCATTAGATGGCAGGCCACTTATTCTGATACTATCTAAACTAGCACTATTTGGGTCTGAGTAACTATTTTCAAAATCTTCTATAGTAAATTGTAGGTCACTATTTTTTTCTCCATAACGAGTTACTTCTTCAACAGTTGGTCCTTCCAATGAATTTGCTACAATTATTCTAATTAAAGCTGAACTTGTACCATCCTGATTATCCGTAATATAATAGTTAGCATAAAAAAGGCCGGTATGGTTTGGAATAGGCGTAAAAAGAACCTGATTGTTTTCAACAGTAATTATCCCGTCATTTTGATAAGACTCATTCATTTCTACACTAATAATTTCAAGGGAGTGTCCATCAATGTCATAATCATTAGCAAGAACATCAATTGTTACCGGAGTGAGCTCATCAGTAGTTGTTTTATCATCTACAGCTACAGGAGGGTGTGTTTTTGAGTATAAATTGATAAATATATGTGCATCATTCGTTGCATAAGATATTCCATCACTTCCATTCCAAAGAAAATCTTCAGTAATTTCTTGTTGTGGGTTAGTATTAATATAGAATAATTCATCAATTTCATCAACAGGTATCTCTTGGTTTAAAGTAATAGCTGTAAATGGCTCTTGGTATATATTCCCCTTAATAGGAAGAGAAGTAAATTTAATCTTTGTTAGTGCTTGTCCATCATTAAACCTACTTTCAAAATCTCTTCTTTTAAAGAAAACTGTGTCACCAACGTACCCTCCATAATATATATCTCCAACAATAGGGGTGTCATTAAAAATGTCCACATTGATATTTGCTGAACTTGTACCATCAATTCCATCTGCAATTGTATAATTAATAACGGCTTGATTAGACGGTGCTGCACCTACATAATTTTCTTCAGGTATAAAGTAAACTTGTCCATTATTAATAAATGCCTCACCGTGAGTGCTAGAATTGATACTTGTAAGGTAAATTGAGTCGTTATCATTATCATAATCATTTGAAAGAGCATCAATCAACACTGGTATATTTGATATAGTAGATGCAAAATCATCTCTAGCTACAGGATCATGTCTAACGTCTTTTATTAAAATATAAATTGTAGCATCTTGAGATGACATATCACCATTTTGATCTTCAACGGCATAGTCAAAATTTGTACTGCCATGCCAGAAGGAGTCAGGTTCAAAAATTAACTGATTAATTGAAGCAAAGCTAATATCTTGATTTACTGTTACTGGTGTATTATTAAATTTTAAAGTCCCATTATTGGGTAGTGATTTTATAGTAATATTCTGAATTAAATCAGTAGGAACTACATTATGATAATGATCGTTAAACTCTTGATTATTAAAGGATAAAGGAGTGTTCTTAAGGCCGATCTTATAAAAGTCAAGAATTACTATATCTATTAATAAACTAACCGTAAATGTATATTGATCAATACTTTCTAAATTTCTATTGTCTTTTACTTTAAAGTAAATACTATCATAGTTTATTGGCTCACTTCCCACCATAGTAGTAGGGTTGTACCTAATTAAAGTACCTACTGGAATGTCGTCATCAACTGCAATGTCTACAAAAGTACCACCACCTGTATCTCGTTGGAAAACAGAGTTTACAATGTGTGTTGGCAGACTTTTAATAATAACGGATTGATAAGTTGCATTTAGATCAGGAGATGCGAACGAGAAAAGGTTTTCTACTAACTTATCTGTATTAATATTTAAAGGGGCAATTGCAGTGGTATCTTTAGAGATCGGAGGGTCTTGAACAGGTGTTACATTAATTGTAAACTGATTGCCTACAGAATGGTGATGTGTTATATCATCACCTGTATTATCTTTTACTCTAAACCTAAAAACGGTATAAGGATCAGGAGTTGTATTATCATTACTAGCATTTAGTACAGGGTAAAACCTTAGTAAACTAGGATCTGGAATATTATGTCCTATCGTTAATTGATAAGGTGTTAATGTATCTCCATCATAAACAAGGTTTCCATGATAGTTTAAAGGATTTAAGGGGTAAGCAACTCTTATCCCATCAAAAGTATCTCCATCAGCATCATAGAAATCAAAATCGGAAGCAGAGAATGTATAAAATGTATCTTCATTAATTGTTCTTACTTCATCATTCGACTCAGGCCTAGCTTTCATATCAATAAAAGCTGTAGCTGTATTACTTACATAAGTACCACTTTGAGCACCTCCAAAAGGGTCAACTACTACAGTTATTTGCCTTTGTGTATAATCTTTTGTTGTAGTAGTATCAGAAATTAAATAAATAGCTTTTAATATGCTCTCATATTCAGTTATAGAGGCATCGCCACTAAATATAAATTGATCATTAGTATTGGTAGAATGCGTAACACCTGATGGTAATGAACCCTGAAAATCTAAAGCATCAACACCGTTGTAGTTGGAAATAGTGACATTTAAAGAGTTGATAACATCGCTTCCTAACATTGTTATCGTTGCATCTTCGTCAGCAATATTTCCACTAGAATTACTTCCTATATAATAAACATTGTAAAAATCAGCTTTAACATACCCTGAGCTATTATTATTATCTAAATCAATTGTTGGTGGAATTACGCATCCATTTACTACTAATTCTAAAGATAAGTTATTAGAATAGTCACACTCTAGAAGAGGAGTATAAACACTATCTTGAGGTAGAGGGACATCTACTACAGACCCATCAAAACTGTAAGGATTATGATTGGTGAGAATAAATAAATTGATGGGGTCTCCAGATGTATTTTGAGGAATTAGTGCAGAAACATTTACCGTACTATCTATTTCGATAGTTTTAGAAAGATGAACAGTATCTATTACTGTGGCGTTTGCAGTAGATGAATAAGGGTCTCCATCGTATAATGTTACAGGAGTGCCAACAGCTGCAGGCCAATCCCCTTGATTTCCAATAGTAATTGTAATTGGAATATCTTGTCCTTGACTACAATTTGATAAATCAGCAGTAATCGAAGGAATGTATAAATCAGGAGTTGCGTAACTAATATCTAAACTGTCAGTAATAAAAGGAGTTTGCCCTAGGAAAACATTTAAAGAACCTTCAAAATAGAGGTTGAAATTATCTTGTTGCTGAATTGGTACAGTAAGATCATCATTAATATTTGTAATATGATATCCATGTTGATTCCATAGGTTTCTACATGACACCCACGGAGAATCATAAGAGCCCCAAACTGTAATATAACCAATAGCTTCTGCAGAAGGACCATTTAAATCTTGGGCAGCCATTACAATTTCTGCTTGTCCATCTGCATTAACATCAGCTACTAGAGGATATTCAGTTCTAGTTCCAGCTCTTGAGGTAACTTTAGAAACTTCTATAAATGTTTGGGAGTCTTCATCCCATCGCCATATAAATAAGTTTTCTTCTTCAGAATAAACAACTTCAATTTTACCATCACCATCAAAGTCAAAAAGAGTTGAACCTGTCATTTCAGAAGCATCATCTAAGCTACTTCTTTTCCATTTTTCATCGAGAGTTGAATTTGATGCGTTATATTCAAGAACTACATATTGATTTTTCCCAGCTGTACCAATTTCTATTTCACCATCATTATCAAAGTCTCCAAGATTACATCTACCAATATTTTTTGATTTAGTAAAAGTATAATCTGCTAAAAACTGCTGAGTGTAAGGAGACCAAAGGTATATAGCTCCTACATTTCCGTCAACATGACAAGTAACTACAACTTCAGCTTTTCCATTTCCGGTAAAATCTCCTATACTTACAAAACCATCTCCAGGTCTATAAAAATTCTGATACTTTGAAGGTAGAGTACAAGAACTAATTTCGGTAAGTGTACCTAAACTAATATCAACGGCATATATTTTGCCACCTGCAATCAATTCTAAGCCATCCACTTCATTTCCAAATGTTCCACCATTAGGGTTAGTATCACCAGGTTTAAAAATATCATATGCTAGTGTATAAGCATCTTCTATTTTATTACCATCATCACCTCCAATTTCATAAGAGTATGCACCATTATTTTTAGTAGAATCTGGTGCTATAATTTGGTCTAGTGTTATTGCATTAAAAATGGCATTTGCAGTGTAGACTTCAGGAGTGCCATCTCCGTTAAAATCTGCAATTTGTAAGGACTGTAAAGCCGAAAAAACTTTATGATTATTTTCAGCAGTAGCGATATAATGATCAGAAAGGTATTCATATCTTCTTACTGTTCGGGCTTCATTAACAAAAATATCACCTAGTCCATTTTTATCTACATCTGCAATAGCAACTTGAGTATGCGTATGCGTGTTACCTTTTTCATTAATTGTTTGTAATAAGCGACCGTCTTGACCACTAAAAATATTGATTTGACCTGGTTGCCCCTTAGGTTGTTCTTTTCCAATCATTTCAGGTAATCCATCCAAATCAAGGTCAGCAACCATCACACCAGATCTTTGCTCTATAGTTGCTTCGTTTATATCTGTAGAGAATTTTGCTACAATATTAAAATTAGGATAAATAGGTGGTTTCACTTGGCAAGCAGCAGAATCGTTGCCGAAGTAAAAGCCATCACATCCAGGGTAACTACTACATTCTGGATCAAAACAGTCCACTAATCCATCGCCATCATCATCAATTCCGTTGTCACAAATCTCTTGTGCCAATGAAGTTGTGATAGTAAATAAGGTTAATAAAAGAATATATTTTATTCTTTGAGTTATGTTAAACATGTAAGGTTTGTTACTATTAGGAATAAGTAAAATAGTTTGGTAATTAAATTTAGCTTTTTTTCACAATAAATCATTTTTTTAGATAAAATAATTTATTTCATAATAGATGATATAATATGCATTACACTTAAAGTAGATAAATTTTCATTATTCACATTTAGAAAGAATTATAATCTTGTATACTCAACTAATTACTGTAAATTTTGTTCGGATTCAATAACTAGTTGATATGAAAAAAATACCAATTTTATTATTTATACTCTCAATAGTAAGTGGTTGTAATACTTCTAATAATGTATTAGACTCATCAGAATACAATTCATTACCAATTGATAAGACATTAACCTCTAATCCTAAAATGGACAGTGTTGTGGCTCCTTACAAATCAAAACTTGATGCACAGATGAATCAAGTGATTTCTTTTACAAATGAAGACCTGGTAATTAGTAATCCTGTAGGAACGTTAGGGAATTTTGTTTGTGATTTATCTGTAGAAATGGCTGAAAAGGAAACAGGTACTTCAATTGATATGTGTTTAATGAATAACGGAGGTTTACGAGCACCTATCTTTAAAGGGGAAATTACTAGAAGGCATGTGTTTAAATTAATGCCTTTTGATAATGCTTTATACATTGTTACAATGAAGGGAGAAGCTATGAAAGAAATGTTAATCTATATAGCGGAAAGACAAGAACCAACATCAGGCTTAAAGATGGGTATTAAAGATAATAAGCCAGTAAAACCTATTATTAATGGAGTGCCATTTGATGAAAATAAAGAGTATAAAGTATTAACCTCTGACTATTTATATAATGGTGGCGACAAAATGTATTTCTTCCAAAAATCTATTAAAGTTGAAAATGTGGATCTACTTATAAGAGATGCAATAATGGAATATACCGAAAACCATAATCCATTAGTAATAGATCAATCTACAAGATTATATTTCCTTTAATAGCTAAAGCATTTTAAAATGAAACATTCTAGAAGAGAATTTATCAAACACATGGCAAAAGGTAGTGCTTTAGCAAGTGCTGGTTTTTTGTTGCCAGCTAACCTTTTATTTGCAGAGGACACACCAATAAAGTTAACAATTTTACATACAAACGACACACACAGTCAGATTGATCCTTTTGGCTCATCACATAAAAAATACCCTAATATGGGAGGTGTATCTAAAAGAAAAGCATTAATTGAAGCAATCAGAGCCGAAGAAGAAAATGTACTTTTATTGGATGCCGGAGATATATTTCAAGGAACACCTTACTTTAATTTTTTTAAAGGAGAAATAGAATTTAAGGCAATGTCAGAAATGAAGTATGATGCAGCTACAATGGGTAATCACGATTTTGATATAAAAGTAGATGGTTTTACAAATGCATTACCACATGCCAATTTCGATTTTATTGTTAGTAATTACGATTTTAAGAATACATCTCTTGATGGTAAAACAAAACCCTATAAAATTATTAATAAGGGTGGGGTGAAAATTGGTATTTTTGGTGTTTGTATTGCTTTAGATGGGCTTGTTGCAAAATCTTGTTATCAAGAAACAGTTTATCAAGATGGCATTGATGTAGCACAAGAATATACAAGAATATTAAAGCAAGAAGAACAATGCGATCTTGTTATTTGTCTTTCTCACTTAGGGTATACTGCTTTTACTCCAACAGATTATGATGACAAAATTCTAGCTGCGAAAACAAAAGATATTGATATAATAATTGGAGGGCACTCACATACATTTTTAGATGAGCCAGATGTGAGAAAAAATGCAGAAGGAAAAGATGTTGTAGTAACTCAAGTAGGGTATGCTGGAATTAAATTAGGCAGGGTAGATTTTTATTTCAATAGTTCAAAAAAGAATAAATTAGCTTGGTCAACAGATTCATTTAAAAATTACCCTTTGGTTTAATACTATATAAATGATTTTTCTAATTTAACCTTGACTTGCTATTTCAATTTATGAAGTTGTCTTTTAATCATCTGTCATTAATTATCAGCGTTGTAGTTGCAAGCATATTTATAGTGTTTCCAACTACAACTACTGATGTTTTAAATGATATCGTTAACTATCTTTTAATCACTTTTGATACTTTTTTTTTATGGACTGTATCTCTTATTTTAATCATTTGTATTGGCCTTATCTTATCTCCATTTGCAAAGAATAAGTTGGGGGGAGAAAATGCGAAAACTGAATTTTCTACATTCTCATGGGTAGCAATGCTTTTTGCTGCAGGTATGGGAAGTGGATTGATATTCTGGGGAGTTGCAGAGCCAATATATCATTTAAATTCACCAATTAATAGTGCTCATGATGCTGTTTTTGCTTTAGCGATTACGGATTTTCACTGGGGGCTTCATGCATGGGCCATTTATGCATTTTCTGGTTTAATTATAGGTTGGTTTTCTTATAATGAAGGAAGAGAAATGACAATTTCAGCTTCATTTACGAACAAAACATCTTCAGTTTATCAACTATTTGATGTGTTAGCAGTTGTTGCTATACTATTTGGAGTAGCAGGTACATTGGCCAATTCAATAGCATTAATAGAAACAGGTGTTCAAACTATTGTGTCAGAAGAAATTGGAGGATTAGCATTTCGTTTTTTACTTCTTACATTTATTTCTTTAGTATTTATTTCATCATCATTAAGTGGTCTAAATAAAGGTGTTAAATATTTAAGTAATTTTAATGTAGCATTTGCTTTACTACTTTTAGTTACAATAGCTTATTTAGTTGGTTTTAGTAATGTGTTAGTCTATGCTTTCAATTCATCAATTGCTTATATTAAAGCATTACCCACTTTATCTTTTGTTATTGCAGAAGGTTCAGAAAGTTGGTCACATGGTTGGACAATAATTTATTTTCTGTGGTGGATATCTTGGGCTCCTTTTACAGGTTTATTCATTGCTCGTATTTCTAAAGGCAGAACCATAAGAGAATTTTTAATAGGCGTAATTTTATATCCTACAATTATTACTATAATATGGTTCGCAACATTTGGAGGAGGAGGCTTTTTAGCAAATAATTTAGAAGAAATACAAGCAGCCACAAATACAAACTATACCTTAGGGCTTTTTAGCTTATTAAATAATTTTGGAATCGGAAATATATTAGGTTTACTTTCGATTGGGCTGCTCACTACTTTTGTTATTACAAGTGCTGATTCTGCTATTTATGTTACTGTTTTACTAACAAAAAAAACATCTAATAGTAGTAAGTTAATTTGGAGTGGTGTATTAATAGGAATTAGTTCTGCGTTATTAATTCGGAACAATGTTGACTTAAATAAAGTTATTGCTATAACTGGTGCAATTCCGTTCGTTTTTATTTTATGTGCTCAAGGAATTAGATTTTTAATCTTAATAAATAAAAAAAGATGACGGATGTCACTAGTAATTAAGAAATGTTAGGCTTGTAATAAAGTACAAAACTACTTTTACCTATTTATTTTGTAATGCAGGATACGATTTACATTTTACAATGAATATGAAGATTTACGATGTTATTATTATCGGAGGAGGACAGGCAGGATTGTCAGTCGCTTACTTTCTGAAAAAACATAATTTAGATTATTTAATTTTAGATAATAATGCGGAAGCAGGTGGATCTTGGTTGAAAGTTTGGGATTCTCTCAAATTATTTTCTCCTGGTATATACTCTTCATTATCAGGCTGGATGATTCGTCCTCCTAAAGAAGAATATCCTGATAAGAATGAGTTTATTTCTTATATGTCTGATTATGAAAAAAGGTATGATTTCCCTATAAAAAGACCTGTTAATGTAACATCTGTAACTCATGATGGGGAGTATTATCATATACAAACTGATGGAGATAACTATATTTCTAGAACAGTAATAGGATGTACAGGTACTGCTGCCAACCCAAAGATTCCTACATATGAGGGAATAGAAAAATTTAAAGGTGAACAACTTCATTCTGTCAATTATAAAAATCCAGAGCAATTAAAAGGAAAAAAAATACTTATTGTTGGTGGCGGGAATAGTGGTGCTCAGATTGTATCAGAATTAACAAAGACCAATAAAGTACAATGGGCAACAATTACACCACCAACTTTTTTACCAGATGATGTAGATGGAAGGTACCTGTTTAATAATGCAACTCAAAAATATAGATCATTATTAAAAGGAGAAGTAAATAAGGAAGAGTATTCATTGGCAGACATTGTAATGATAGATTCGGTTAAAGATGCCAGGGAAAGAGGTGTTTTACATGCTAGACGTTCTACATTCTCGTTTAGCTCAGATGGTGTAATTTGGGAAGATGGTACTTCAGAAGCATTTGATGCAGTAATATGGTGTACAGGTTTTAAAGCAAACTTAAGTTTTTTATCAGATTTAAATATTGTTGATAACGGAGAAGTGAAAACAAATGGCACTAGAGTAGAGCTTTTAAAAGGGTTATGGTTAGTGGGTTATGGTAATTGGACGGGATTTGCATCTGCAACTATTTATGGTGTTGGAAAAACTGCAAAAAATACTGTAGAAGAAGTAATTGAATACCTTATTAATTTGAAATTTGGTTAGAGATTAATTCGTAAAGGAGAAAAAACATTGTTTGATAAATTAAAAATATATAGTCTGCTTTTTTAAAAAGTGATGACTAACAAAAGAAACACAAAATTATGCTTGTGTTTTTTTTATGCCCAATTTTAATGTTTTATAAAAACAATGTACCCTTATAAAAGGGCATTCAACAGTGATTGTGTGAGTTTTTGTACCCTTTTTAAAATGTATTTTGTACCCTTAAAAAGGTTGTTGTACACTAATTGAGTACCCTAATTTGTATCCTTTCGGTGTTTGTTTTCTAGCGGTTTAAAGAATTATGTTTGAGAAACAACCAGTAGCAGGGTAGTTCCCTTCAGTACTACTCACAGACATTTTGCTACTACATTTTATATTCAAACTACCACTACGATGAACAACATCAGAAAGAAGTTCTTGATAGGACTTTCTGCATGGCTCATGTACATGATGCCAGCTATTGGAGTTTTCGGTCAAATTGACACGGGAAGTCCTTACTCTATTGCGGATCACGAAAAACAAGTGATTGGCTATGTTCCTAACTGGGATTCATGGAAAGGAGCAGATTTTAATATTCCAAAAGGAGCATTAAATCACTACAACATTGATTATTCTCAGTACACAATTCTTAATTTTTCTTTCTTTGGCGTGGCCGTTGACGGTTCAATGCACAGTGGAGATTTAAGAAACAAACAAATCTACCAAGATGGCCAAATTCAACAGCCTACAGATTTGTTACATCCAGATAAGTACTCAAGTCACGATCAAGCTATGGTCCTTGGTATTCCTCAAGAATTTTGGGGATGGGACGATGTACTATCAGAATTAGGTTATGAGCCAAATCCAGGTGGAGGTTACTTAGGTTGGGTAAAAACAGCTACAGGTGAAACAGGTAACTGGCCACTTACAGAATATCCTACTCCAGGCATGGTTGCTATAGCACATCAATATGGCATTAAAGTAATGGCTTCTATTGGTGGATGGTCTATGTGTAAGCATTTTCCAGAAATGGCAGCAGACCCTGTTAAAAAAGCACGTTTTATTCAAGATTGTGTCACTTTAGTAGAAGATTACGGGTTTGATGGTATTGATATTGACTGGGAATATCCAGGTCCATTTGCAGGAATGAACTTTATTGGTACTGAAGATGACTATCATAACTATACTTTATTGATGCAAGACATCCGTGAAGCAATTGGTCCTGATAGGTTAATTACTGCGGCGTTTAGTGCTTCTCCAACTAAATTAGAAAATTTGGAATGGAGTGAATTAAACAAAGTAATGGATTACTACAACATGATGACGTATGATTTTCATGGTGGATGGTCTGGAATTGCAGGTCATAATTCTCCTTTATATCCTTATGAAGGTGAAGAATGGGGCGAATTTTCATGGGATCAAACGTTCACTTACATGCGTGATCAATTAGGTATTGATACCGAAAAAATTAATATGGGAATGGCCTTTTATGGTCGTGGTGTAGTTGTAGATGGTACGCCAGGTGTTAATGCTCCAACTATTAAAAAAGATATAACTTTCTCTGTAGACGGACCAGTTTCTTCAGCAGCGGATATGAATCATTGGGGAGCAACAGAAGGGTCTCCTTATTATTTCCAAGTAAAAGAAGCAATTGCAAATGGCGGTTGGACAAAGCATTGGGATGATCAAGCAAAAGTACCTTACCTTACAAAAACAGAAAGTGGTGTAAGCTATTTCACAAGTTATGATGATGAAGAATCTATCAAATTAAAATCAGAATATATTACTGATAACAATATTGGAGGAGTAATTATCTGGCAAATGTTTACAGATTGGAATGTTGGACCAGAAACAAGTAAAATAGGTACTTATCCAATTTGCCCTGATACTAAACCTGAATTAGTACATGTAGTAAATAAAGTTTTTGCTGAAAATGCAGGACCTGTTAATCCAGCTCCAGTTATTACAATTACTGCAGAAACTACAATAGAACAAACGGAATTATCGGCGATTTCTTTCTCTTTCACAGCTTCTGATGATACTGGAATTAGTACAGTAGAAGCCACAGCAAATGGTGAAGTAGTTACGTTAACTTCATCTGAGGGAATTTACATGGGATCATTTGTTCCGACTGCATTCGGTGAGCAAATGATTAGTGTTACAGCTATAGATGATCAAGGAAAAAGTGCAACAAAAACAGCAAAAGTTGTTGTTGTAGACCCATCGGTACCAAATGTTGCTCCAACAATTTCTATTACTGCTCCTGCAGATGCTTCTGAGGTTGTACAAGCGTCATTATCAGCTATAGAGATTACTACAGAAGCTGCCGACGAAGATGGATCAATTGCAAGTGTAACTATTTCAGTAGATGGTCAATCATTTGATACAGCAACTGCATCATGGACACCTTCTGCTTTTGGTGAATATACAATTACAGCAATTGTAACAGATAACGAAGGAGAGACTGCAACAGCAACAGCAACAGTTACAATTACTGAAGAAACAACAACTGGAGGTGGATGTACTGCTGAAGAATACGCAGGTTACCCATCAATCTATAATTCAGGAGATGAAGTTAGTTTTGAAGGAGTGCTTTATGAAGCACAAGTAAATAATCTTTATAATGTAACTCCAGGATCAGCAGAACACTGGTGGAAAACGTTAGGTCCGTGTGAAGTAGGACCAATTGCTCCACAAGTAAGTTTTGTAACACCAACTGCAGAAACAATTCAAACAACATCTTTCCCGGTAAGTGTTAGTGTAGTAGCTAATGCAACAGATGAAGATGGTTCAGTTTCCACAATTGAATATGCTGTGAATGGAACATCTATAACAGAAGGCAATTACGATATCACTGCTCTAGGGGAATACAACTTTACTGTGATAGCTACTGATAATGATGGTCAAACAGCTACAGATCAAGTAAAAGTAACAGTAGTTGCACCTCAGCCTGTGGCTCCAACAGTAAGCTTTGCTACATTAAAAGATGAAAGTGTAATGGTTGAAACTTTACCATATACTTTAGATTTAACATCTAATAGTGCAGATGAAGACGGTAGTATAGTTTCTGTTGAAATTACAGTAAATGGAGAAGCAGTAAGTGAAACTACTTATGATGCAACAACATACGGTGAGTACACTATTGTAGCTACAGTTACAGATAATGATGGACAAACAGGGACAGTTCAAGCTACAGTTAATATTACAGAACCACAACCAATTGCACCAATAGTTTCTTTAACAACTCCAGTAGCAGGTAGTGTAGAAGTAGAAACATTGCCTTATTATATTTCTTTATCTTCAACTTCATCTGATGAAGATGGTGATATTACATCAGTAGTATATACTGTGAATGGAGTAGAAGTAGCAGAAGGAGATTATTCTGCAACAACATATGGAAGTTATGTAGTTGAAGTAACAGCTACTGATAACGATGGTTTAACAGCTTCAGCTCAGGCAACTGTAGTTCTTACAGAACCAGTTGATGTAGTAGATTGTCCTCATCCAACTTGGAATGCGGCTGATATTTATACAGGTGGAAATCAGGTTGTGCATGAAGGTAAAATTTATAGAGCAAAATGGTGGACTCAAGGTAATAATCCAAATGGAGGAGATCCTTGGGAAGACACAGGAGATGTATGTGGAAATGGAGGTCTTGGAGACATTGTTCCTGCTATAACATTCCTTCACCCATCAGGAGATACATACACTGCTTTAACTACAATTGATATTGAAGTGGAAGCTACTGATGAGAATGGAGTAGTATCAAATGTTACTTTAGAAGTAGATGGAGTTACTGTTAATGGAAATTCTACATCATTTACTCCAGTATCTTTTGGAACTTATGTAATTACTGCATCAGCAATTGATGATCAAAATAATACAACAATAGCGACAAAAACTGTAGAATTTACTTCATCAGCAGTAACAGATGTAAATGCAGACGGTACTATCAATATAACAGGTCCTTTTGCACCAGCACCAACAGGAGCACAACGTATTATTGGTTATGTACCTACTTGGAAAGGAAGTCCAGGAGATTTAGATTATTCTAAAGTAACTCACGTGAATGTTTCTTTCTTAGTGTACGATACAAAAGTTGGAGGTTCTTATACAGATGCTGATTTTGCTTCTGGAGAATATACGGCAGAATCTTTACATGTATTAGATTCACTATTACCGATTATTGTAACAAAAGCACATAGCCAAGGAGCAACAGTTTCTATTGCAGTAGGTGGAGCAGAAGATTATGGTTTCCTTAAATTAATGGAAGTATATCAAACAAATCCAGCGTCTATTTCTGCAGCAGCAGATAAGTTATTAGCTTATGTAGATCAGTACAATTTAGATGGTATTGATTTAGATATGGAATGCTGGTGGGCAGATCCTGCAATTCCTGGAACATCTGAACAAGGTGGTAGAAAACGTGGTACTGATAAGTGGAACGAAAATGTTGATCAAGGGGCACATCCTGCATCTTATGGCTTAACATTATTGGCTAAGAAATTACGTGCTAAGCGTCCATCTTTATTATTATCGTCAGCAGTATTTGCCACACCTTGGTATGGTAATAACTACGATGCCAATATGGTAGATTACCTAGATTGGTTAGGTTTAATGACGTATGATTTTACAGGTTCTTGGAACGATTCTCCAGTAGGTCCTCACTCATCTTTGTATGATGTTGATCAAAGTAAATACACAAAAGCATCTGCTGATAACCCTATTTATTCTGTTGAAACTTCGTTGAATTATTGGAGTGGAGATTGGGCTACATGGCAGGGATCTGGACATGGTGTTCACGAAAGTAAATTAGCTATTGGTGTTCCTTTCTATGGTTATGATTTATCTCAAACTAAAGCTGAGGCAGGTCAGGGAGCTAATGGATTTTACTTTATTGGTTATGATGAAATTCTTGATCAATATCCAAATGCAGCAACTTCTTTCGATCCAAATGATGCCAACCAGTTAAACGGATACATTGGTGAAGATGGTAGAGAAATCTATTACGAAACACCAAAAGGAGCAGGAGCAAAAGTAGCATATGCTAGAGCAAATGGATTACAAGGAACAATCATTTGGGAGCTAACATTTGATGTCTCGGATCCAGCAAACAGCTTATTACAGGCTATGAACAATGAATTATCAGGTAACTCAAGACAAATGGCTAATAAGCTAGATTTAGAAGAAGAGTTATTTGATGTAGTTTCTTACCCTAACCCATTCACTCAATCAACAAAAATAATGTTGAATGTGAAAGAGGAAGGAGCTATGGAATTACAATTGTTTAACCTACAAGGCCGTTTATTACAGTCTATGCATCAAGATGTTGAGAGTGGAAACACTGTCTTAGAAATTGAAGGTGCTCAATTATCTTCAGGAATTTACCTTGTGAAAGTTCAAGTAGGGGAACAACAAGTAGTAAAGAGAATTATTAAAAAATAGTATTAACACACTATAGTTCTTATTTAATTAGCCTGTCAATTTTATTGGCAGGCTAATTTTGTTTCTTCTTTATACAAAAAGAGTATGAAAGAAGTTAATTGCCATAGATCAATGATTATTGAAATTTCTTTAAAAAAAGAACCTTAACTCATAATAAAGTTTAAATGCTAACAAGTGTGCTCAACAGTTATTGTAAGTATCAAGTATAAGTAAGTGAATACTTTAACGAACTTATTTTTACTATGAAAAGAGCTATATCTTGTTTTATACTCCTATTTTTAATTTTATCATGTACTAAAAGTAACGATGAAGTCCAAATTTTTGATCCTGTTACTCATGTTACAGAATTACATATTACTCATGATACTACTATAGAAAGTGCCAATTATATATATTATACTATAGAAGTGTATGAGAATGTAACCTTAACTTTTGGAACTGTGCAACTTACCTCTTCAACAATAATTCTAAGAGAGGGAGCGTCGATATCTTTAACAGGTGCAGCCAATTTTACCAATGTGGAAATTGTTTCTAATGGAGATAATGAATTTTGTAATCCAGGTGGAGGTTCAATTACAATTGATGGATTACCTTTTGATATGGGAGGTGAAGAATGTATAGATCTAGGAGAGGATCTTCCTGTGGAGCTTTTACATTTTACTACTAAACTAGAAGGAGAAGATGCATTGTTAGAATGGGCAACGGCTACAGAATTGAATAATGAAAAGTTTATTATCGAAAGAAGTATTGATAATAAAGAGTGGAATTCTATTGCAGAAGTTAAAGGAGCGGGCAACTCAAACGTAATGTTGGAATATCAATATTTAGATGAGGAGGTGCCTAATACATCTATTGTTTACTATAGGTTAAAACAAGTAGATTTTGATGGTAAATCATCCTATTATGGACCAAATGCAATTTCTAATTCAAACATGGATAATGAAATAAGAATATATCCAAACCCTGTACCTAAAGGTGAAGCCTTAAATATTATGTCTAATACCTATGGTATAGAGGTCAATATATACAATACGATAGGTCAATTTTATGGTAGTTTTTCAACAGATATGAATTATTTAAAAATTCCTATGATGTACGGAACTGGTATTTACATTATTGAAGTAACAACAGGTGGAAAAACAACAAGTGAAAAAATAATAGTTGAGTAATCATAAATATAATATTTTATGATTTTAGAGATGAACGTTTGAAAGAAAATGTTCATCTCTTTTTATTTGTCTTATCAGGAAAAAGCAGCCTGTTTAAAAGGAAATTGAATTAACAATATATATTCAACTAGCCTTTAATCATTAATAATAACTTCTAAATTATGTGTTGGGAATTGCTTTGAAAGCGCTGTAGATATTTTATTTCTAGTTGATAGTAATTCTTCTACGTTAATATTTTTTTCAGATGTACTCACATATAGTACTATAAAATAATTACTACCTAGTTTCGAAATATAATTTTGATGTGTCTCAAACATAGAAGGAAGATGATCTATAATGACCTGATCAATTATGTCGAGTGATATTTGATCTTGTAAAACTCCTCCTCCAAGTTCAATAAATGCATCTTTAATAATTTTAATAGGAGTATTAATAAGCACTATACCCATGATTAAAACGATGATGGAATCACCAATATATTTTAGAAAACTTAGGGCAGAATTTTCTGGAATTATCGAAACGAGAAGTAAAGAAATACCAATTCCAACGGTTAAAAAGCCATCTATTATTGAAGATTTTGCCTCTACACCTAAAATAGGGCTATTTAGATTGATTTTTTTATTCTGATGTTTATAATAGAACGCAATTCCAAAAGAGATAATTGCAATCACAACAGTGTAATAGAGTATAGAATGAATAACGATTGGAGTAATAGCTTCTCCATTAAAAAAATTGATGATTTTAATACAACTCTGGACTACTGCAACAATCGTAATTCCAAAAATTAGTACTCCTTTAAAAAAGACAAAGAAAGATTCGAATACGTACCTCCCAAAAGGAAAAATAGTTGTGCGTTTATGCTTTTTCTTCCCAATAATTATGGCGGCGATGGTGGCTAATGCAGAAATTAAAGAAAAATTTCCATCTAACAACATCGCATCAGAATTGGAAAAATAATAAGTTACCCATCCAGCAATAGCCATTAAAAGGTTAGCTACAATACCAAATTTTAATGCTTTTCTTTCGATTATATCTTCATTCACCATTTAGATAGTAATTTTTTCAATCTTGAATTTCTACAGTTATAATACTCGTTATGGCCAAATAATAATTGATAGAGAAGTAGAAAAATAAATCATATAACATTACGTTATAAAAAAAATATTAATAATTTGAGTACAAATTTACTTTACACCTCTTTACTGAAATATATAACCAAATGAGTAATGTGACAATCCTACGCATTAAAATTTGAATTGCATTACTTTTTTTAATAATTATTACTATGAAATTAAAAATTATTTTACTTCTAACCTGTGTGTCTTTTTTAGTTTATAGCTGCTCTTCTAATGATGATGACACAACTACACCGACTACATTACCTGCAAATGATGATGATGACCAAGATGATGATACTTCTGGAAATGCAGATTCTGATACAACAAATGTAGATACAGATACGCCAGATACTGATGCAGATAGTGATTCTGATGATACAGATGAATTAGCTGTATATCAAAAAATTTATGCAGCAACTGATATTTATAAAGATGGGGATTTTGTGGTAATTGAAGTGAATGGCTTACCAGATCATAATAGCCCTTATTATCAAGATACAGAATGGTCTGATCGTTATGAAAACAATACTGATCCTGATTTTCGTTTAAATCCAAATAGAATTTCATCTGCAGATAGAACAATAAGAATACCTCTTCATCCGGAAGAAGCATCTAGTCATGAATCAACTGCTTTAGGTGTTATGGGTGTTGCTATTAATGGAGTTGCATTTTTTAATCAATATGCTGGTCCGAATGATCAACCCTTAACAAATGAAATTTTCTCATTCGATCAATACAATGGTCACCCACAAGGTCAAGGTGTTTATCATTATCACATAGAACCAACGTATTTAACGGCAAAAGAAGATGTAGGGAATGAAGGCTTGTTAGGTTTCTTATTAGATGGTTTTCCTGTGTATGGACCTTTCGAAAATAATGTAGCCGTTTCGAATAATGATTTAGACGAGTACCATGGACATAATCATGCAACAGAAGATTATCCAGACGGTATTTATCATTATCATATTACAGCAGAAGACCCTTACATTAACGGAAATGGATATTATGGTACACCAGGTACATCAACTGACTAAAATACTTTTCACTTATCTACTTTTGGTAACAACTTTTTCCTGCCAACAACAGCAGCAGGAAGAGGTTGTAAATCTTAAGGTGCAAACTATAAATGCACAAGATGTTAAGTATGCATCTAAAAAAGGAATTTTTTATGTAAACGATAAAAAGTTTTCAGGAGAAATTTATTGGACGTATAATAACGGAACAGATACTTTAAGAGTGAAGAGGTATTGGAAGGGGTTAAAAGAAGGACAATGGACACGCTATTACCCTGATCAATCTATATTAGAATATAGGTTTTACCATAAAAATAAAAAGGAAGGTGAACATATTAGTTTTTATCCAAATGGAGAAATGAGGTTTTCTTACCATTTAAAAAATGATGTTTATGATGGTAATAATCTTGCATGGAATCATAATGGGAAGTTAATTTCTAATATGAATTATAAAGAGGGTAAAGAAGAAGGTGCTCAAAAAGTATGGTATAATAATGGTAAAATTAAAGCCAACTATGTAATTAAAAACGGTAGGCGCTTTGGTTTATTAGGTACTAAAAATTGCATAAATGTTACAGACTCAGTTTTTTAAATTACTTTTCGTCGGAATTCTATTTACATCATTTTCTTGTAACAAAGAAAAGACTATTCCGTTTTATACAACACCAGATTTTACACCTCATTTCCTTTCTGATGCAAAGGAAATTAATGATAAAATTGCACATCGAATTTCTGACTTTTCATTTCTTAATCAGAATAATAGAACCATTACACAACAAGCGATTGAAGGGAAAATTCACGTTGCTAACTTTATTTTTACCAGTTGTGGTAGTATTTGTCCTGTTATGACAGATAACATGAAAATAGTTGAAAGTCATTATAAAAATGATGAAGATGTAGCTTTATTATCGTATAGTGTAACCCCTTGGATAGATAATGTAGAAGTATTGAAAGAGTATGCTGATAACAAGAATATAAAATCTGCAAATTGGCATTTACTAACAGGTAACAAAGCGGAAATTTATAATTTAGCCCGTACATCATATTTTGCAGAAGAAGACCTTGGTTTTACTAAAGATAGTACCGACTTTCTACATACAGAACATTTTATTTTAGTTGATGGAGATAAAAGAATTCGAGGTATCTATAATGGTACATTAATGTTAGAAATGAAGCAATTGATACAAGATATTGAAGCGCTAAAAGAAGAGAAAAGTATTTTTGCAATGCTGTAAAACAATAAAATGAATTGAAATAGTAATTAATTATAAAACATGTAATAAAGAGGAGTTGTAACTAATTATTAATTTTTTTATTTTGATGGTTTACTAACTATTGTATTACTAATAATTTAATTATGGACTTTTCTCAGATTAATATTCTTGCTGTACTTTGTGCAGCCTTGGCGTCTTTTGTTTTAGGTGCTGTTTGGTACAGTGCAATTTTTGGAAAGGCTTGGCAAAAGGAATTAGGATTTACAGATGAGTACTTGCAAAATGGTAGCATGCCATTAATATTTGGAAGTAGTTTTGTACTAATGTTAATAATGTCATTTGGTATGTCATTATTAATAAGTCATGGAGGGGGAGAAGCGATAGATGCTTATACAGGAGGCTTACATGGTTTTGTAATTGGTTTGATGTTTATTGCTACATCAATGGGAATTAATTACTTATATCAAAGAAGGAGCATAAAATTATGGTTAATTGATGCGGGATATCAAATAACTTTTTTAACAATACAAGGTATTATACTTGGTGCTTGGCACTAATAATTAGGGCTATCTCTTCAACTTGAGATAGCCCTAATTTTTTATTGATATAACCGAGTAGGATTTGTTTGAATGACATGGTTTAATAAACTGTACCTTACATTCATTAAATCTTCTTCTATACTTTCAATAAGATCATTCCAATGCTTTTGTACTTCAGCTAGATATAAACTTTCATCTTTGGTTTCATTTTTGATTTGGAACCCAATTGCTCTTAATAATTCATCTACACTATATTTTGTGTTAAAATTATTTTCAACCAGTAGTTGAGAGGTGTTTTTAGGAGTCCCCTTTTGTGTGTTGATACGATTTTCAAGAACTTTCTTTGCAAAATCATTTGCAGGGAAATTCATATAACCTACAATATCATGCAGAGAAAGCGTCATTTTTGTTGCTTCTGGAACAACAGAAAAATAACCAAGGTGGATTTCCTTCTTCAGAATTAAATGCTTCATGGTCTCAATTATTAGGTTTAAAAAAGTATTTGTTTATCTTTTTATACGCATTTCAAAAATAAATGATTCAATAATAATGTTAAAGAACTAATTAATATTATAAAACAAAATACTATTTTTGACCATCATCCAATTTATTCAGAATAAAAGAACATGAAAATCAGCAAAATACAAGTATTTCCAATTAAATCTTTAGATCCAGTAGAACTTCAGGAAGTTGAAGTTACAAATGGAGGTACTTTAAAATGGGATAGACGTTTTGGTATTCATAGAAAAAGTGATGGAAGAACAGTAAACGGGAAAAAATACCCAAAAATACATCAGTTAAGATCAGCTTTTGATCTAGACAATATGCTTGTAGAATTTTGGTCAGAGGATTTTCCACTATCAAAATTTTCATTTAAAACAGACCTAGTGAAAATTGGAGTGTATTTATCTGAATTTTTTGAAGAGGAAGTTTATCTACTAGAAAATGAAAATACGGGCTTTCCAGATCATACATCAGGAAATGTTGGTGCTTCATTAATTTCAATACAAACCTTAGAAAAAGTAGGTGAGTGGTTTAATTTACCTAGCGAAGAAGTTTTAAGACGAATGAGGATGAATATTGTGGTTGATGCACCATCTGCTTTTTATGAAGATAATTTATTAGGGGTAGATAAGTTACATCCTAAACCATTCAGCATTGGAGAAATTAATTTTAAAGGATACAAACCATGTGAACGTTGCCCAGTACCTACAAGAGATTCTTACACGGGCGAAGTTATAAAAGGATTTCAGAAAGAATTTTTACAAAAAAGACTTCAATTAGATCCATCTATTAAGACAAATATTTTATATAAACATGCTTACATGTGTGGTATTGTTTTATCTATTGATCAATCGTCTTATGGTAAAGTATTAACACCTAATGAAGTTAAAGTAAATTTATAGGATCTATTCAGAAACATTTAAGAAATTATTTACTTTTAGAAGTGATTTTTTTACACCAAGATAAACTATTGAGGTAGAACTAATTATTTTTTCTACGGATTTAAATATGCAAAATTCATTAAAATGAAGTGTAAACTGTATGTTTTTTAGCAGTTTAACTTTCGGATTTTTAATGTAATTTTATAAAAAATAATAATTAAAGAAAACGAGATCTTACTATGAAAGTCGCTGTATTTGGAACAAAGTCATACGATAAAGAATTTTTTAAATTAGAAGGAGTTAATACTACTCACGAACTAGTATTTTTCGAATCTCGTTTACGTGTTAAAACTGCTAGTTTAGCTAAAGGTTTTGATGCAGTATGTGTGTTTGTTAATGATGTTGTTGATGCTGAATGTATTCAGATGTTAGCATCTTATGGCATTAAAGTAATTGCTTTGCGTTGTGCAGGTTTTAATAATGTAGATTTAATAGAGGCAGAAAAACAAGGGATAGCAGTATTAAGAGTACCAGCTTATTCTCCTTATGCTGTTGCTGAACATACTTTAGCATTAATCCTTACATTAAATAGAAAAACACATAAAGCCTATAACAGAGTAAGAGAGGGTAATTTCTCATTAGACCGTCTAACAGGTTTTGATATTAACGGGAAAACGGTTGGTGTTATTGGTACAGGTAAAATAGGTCAAATCTTTGCAAATATCATGAAAGGTATGGGCTGTAAGGTGATTGGTTTTGATTTATATCCAAACAAGAAGCTTGAAGAAGATGGTTTATTAGAATATATGTCATTAAATGATTTATTAGAACAGTCTGATATTATTTCATTACACTGTCCATTAACTCCTCAAACGCATCATATTATTAATGATCATTCTATTTGGAGAATGAAAAAAGGAGCAATGCTAATAAATACATCTAGAGGTAGATTAATTGATACTGAATCTGCAATTAGAGCATTATCAAAAGGTCATTTAGGTTACCTAGGAATTGATGTTTACGAGCAAGAAGAAAAATTATTCTTTAGAGATTTATCAGAAACATTAATTAGAGATGAAAAGATGTTGAATTTAATGTCTTTCCCAAATGTATTGGTAACAGGACACCAAGCATTTTTTACAGATACAGCATTAACGCAAATAGCTAAAGTAACTTTAGGTAATCTTACTTCTTACGAAAAAGGAGAGGAATTGATCAATAGAGTTGGTACGGAAGCTATTAAAGCATAGTAACATTATATATAAAAAAAGCCACTGATTATTTATAATCAGTGGCTTTTTTTATGCATTACAAATTTATTTATTTTTGATCTCCACAAAGTTGATCATACACATAAACATGTTCTGCAAAATCTTTCCATTTAAATTTATCACCATCATAATATTTAGTGAAAATTTCAGGACATTTATCAAAAATCACTTTTCTAGCTTCTTTTTCATATTTTTTCTTTTCAATCAAAACAGCTCTATTCGAGCCAGTGTCAGTTACTAAGTAAGATTTATCAATTCCTCCTGTTACTTTAACTCCAGCAACGCCAAGACCACCTGTTTGTTTTGCATTAGGATCTTTATAAACTTTTATAACATGATCAAAACCAGGGTTTAGCAATTGCATTAAAGCAAATTTATTCTTCTTACCAGGTAGAATAGCTTGTTCATAATAAACATATTCTTGATCTACAACATCTGAGAAATTACGGCCAGAAAGCTCTTTAATAGAGCCAGCATTCATAGATTGTTCAAATTTGAAGAAGTCTTTTGGCTTAACAGCAAACTCTTTAATCTGATCTGCTTTTAATTTGTGTTTAGTGCCATCAGCCTCTTTGATTGTAACACTTTTAAGAATATTATTGGTAAGTGAAGCAGTACCAACTTTACCAGTAATCTTTGTCCCATCGTTTAAAACTACATAAGCTTCTTTAGACGAAACCATACCTTGAACCGATAATGCAGGTACGAATGATTGTGCATAAATTGCTGTAGACAGAAATATGCATACGATAAAAGAAATTAAATTTTTCATTATTTTTATTAATGGTTTATAGGGTTATTTAACGTAATTTAAGTTGTCTTAGGACGTAAAAAGAAATTAATAACTGCAAATATTGGAACTATTAATATTTTTCATCGTAACTTAATATTATAACAAGAACTATAATTAGAATTTATGAAAAAAAGACAAGCAACAACACTTGTAACTGCTCTTGCTGCAGGCGCTGCATTAACTACTGGGTTAGTAATTAAAACAAGAAAATATATGCAGAAGAAAAGATTAGATGAAGGAGATTACCTTTATCCATATCTAGACTTTATCAAAAAGAAAATAAATAATGGGAAAGATTCTATTATAATTACTCCAGAAGATTCACCTTTTAAATTTATCACGCTATCTGTTAGAGATGCAGGGAAGAAAAAATTAATTCTTGCAGATTACGAAGGAGCAGCTAAAGGGCGTGGTCGTAAAGATCTTTTAAAATATAAAAATGGTAAGCTTACTTTTGTAAAGCCTATTATTGAATATGCAATGTAATTACGGTTATTTGCATAAAAATGCCTTCTCAGTTAACTGGGAAGGCATTTTTATTTAAAGTGGTGGGCAGTCTTTATGGCTGCTTAGGTAAAGGGTATTTACCAATATGATTTGTCAAGTCTCCGCCTATATATAAATACCCATTGTGTTCTTCAACAGAGCTTGCTTCAGAAACTATAGTTCCTGTAGTATCATAATATGTTTTTATTATATCGCCTTCACTACTTAAATGCATCAGCATACCAAAAGCTTCTTGTTTTGGTTGTAGCCACATTGGTGTACTGTAGATAATTTTTTTAAGTGTTTTATTAGGCTGTATTTTATCAAGAATATCACTTCGTCTTGTACTAAATCCAACCCAGAAAGAACCATCCTTTCTTTTAGAAATTCCATTTGGAATACCTGGTAAATTATCAATAAAAATCTCGGTTTTTCCTTTATGTTCACCAGTAACCCAATATTTCATCACCCTATATTTTGTGAGATCTATCATTAATACAAAATCATTATTTTTAGACACCGCAACACCATTTCCAAAGTAGGTTCCATCTATTAGTGTTTTTACTTTTTTTGTTGATGGATCATAGCTAAACAATCCACCATCTGCTTTTACTTCCATCAATAGTTTTCTGGCGTTTTTTTTACTGAATTTCATTTTAGAAGATGTACTTGAAAAATAAATAATCCCATCATCATCAATATCTACATCATTTGGAATAAGAAACGGTCTGCCATACTCATCTTTTGAGGCTAAAACAGTAATCTTGCCTTTAGGACTTACACTAATAATACCTCTTTTTTGATCACAGGCTATAAGTTGCTGATTTTTATCAAAAACTAACCCCGTTACCCATGAATTTGTATTACAGAAAATAGATACTTTTCCAGATGTGTCAATTTTTAAAATTCGCCCCTCATCAAAATTAGTATTCGATATATGAACCCCACAATACAAGTTGCCTTTTTTATCTATGGCAATATCTTCGGGACCAACCCATCCTTGTAGATCAATCCATTCTGTAGATTGAAGTAAATTATTAACGGACAAATTCCCTTCTAATTTGGGTTTTTCTGGTGGAGTCCACGCAAGGGGTTTTAGGGAGCAAGCTTGTAGCATAAAGCTAGAAATAAAAAGAAAAGATAAGGATAAGAGTGTGTTTTTTAATTGTTTCATTCTGATTTATTTTAGTGATACCCAAAAGTAAATCAGCCCTAAAACTTCTCTCTTGACATTTGTTAAGAAGTGCTTATTTGCTTTCTCACCCTGCTTAAAGATTCTGGAGCTATACCAAGAAATGTAGCTATCTGATGTTGCGGTACGTTATTGATAATTTTAAAATCATATTTATCTATAAACTCAAGATATTTTTCTTTTGCCGTTTTTGTTTGCATAGATAAAGTTCTATCAACTACACATAAGTAATTTTTTTCGGCTATAATTCTTCCTAGTTTTTCAAGTTTTGGGTGTTGTTTATACAGCGCATTTAATTTTTCATAAGAAATAGATAATACCTCAGTCTCTTCTATGGTTTCTAATTGTTCTAAAGAGGGCAATTGAGCTATAAAGCTTGCATAAGAAGAGATAAATTGATTATCACAGGCAAAGTAAGTGTTTATTTCTTGTCCGTTAAGTAGGTAAAAACTTCTGATTAATCCTTTTTTGATGAAGTAAATATTTCTAGCAATTTTACCATTATCTAAAATTGTCTCTTTTGTATTAAAATGTTCTTGAACTGTAACTTCCTTTATACTGCTCCATTCTATTTCTGAAATATCAATAAGTTGGGAAATGTGATGCCTAAAGTTTTCCATTTAATTTGTTGCTAGTATTGGATGTTTTATGAATTAAATCAAAGTTAAAACAAAAAATAAGTAGGAACAAAATCAGTGCTAACACTAATTAACAATTACTACGAAAGTAAAAAATCAATAGGAAAAAAATTAAAAGCGACCTGTATATTTAAGAAATTAGGGTCCTAGAGTATATTTATAATTGTGTGCGAAATGTTGAGTGAATGTTTGCCGACTAGCAGATATTTGTTTTTTACTATCAGATACATTTTATGCAATTTTGGTGTGCAGTTTTAAAAACTAAATCTATTAACTTAGTGACTTGACGCTTATATGAAATATTGGATAATACAAAAATTATCTACAACCATTCTGAAATGAAAAAATTACTAACATTAATTGGCGTAATAATAATTACGCAACTAACAATACAGGCTCAGAATTTAACTGGAGTTGTATTAGATAACGACACAAAGGAGGCTCTACCTTTTGTGAATATAGCATGTGTAAAAAATGATAGCATTCAGTCAATAACTACAACAGATTTTGATGGGAAATTCACCTTTAATATTAAAGGAAAAGGAGATTATACGATCAAATTTCAATTTACGGGTTACAAACCAAATCAAAGAATTGTTACTGTAAATGACGCATTAGATATGTCTTTAGGACAAGTGCTTTTAGTATCCAATATTACAGAACTAGAAGGAGTTACTGTTACTGCTGAAAGAGAAAATGTAACTATGACTGCAGATGGTATGAGCTTTAATGTTGATGATGATGGAGGAACAGATATGGAAGATATTATCTCTGGAATGCCATCGATTACAGTTGATGAAAATGGAGAAGTAAGCGCTAACGGAGAAGAAGTAGTTATTCTGGTAAATGGAGAAGAATCTGATTTAGATAATCCATTAGAAGAAATTCCAATGCAGATGATTGAAAGAGTAGAATTACTTAATAACCCGCCTGCAGAATATACATCGGCAAGTTCTGCAATCAATATTGTATTAAAAGAGAATGTGAAACTCGGAAATCATGCTCGTATTTTAGTTGAAGCAGGTTCTCCTGAGCAATACAAAGGCAATGTAAATGTCTCTAAATCAAATGATAGATGGGCTACTACCTTTAACTTTAATGTTAAGAATTCAACCATACCTTATGATAGGACTTCAGAGCGATTAAATTATGGTCAGAATGCAAGGTCTACAACTCAATCTGACAAGGTAATGGACACGAGGTATAATGTAAATTGGACAACTTCTTATGCTGCTTCTGCAAACGATAAATTTAAACTGTCACTGAATTATCAAAGACTTGACCTTGAAAATACATCAGATCAAAATGAATTGGTACTTAATGTAGATACTGATAACCTTAATCCAAGATACAACTATCGTGATATAGTAAATCAAAGAACAATAGATAAATTCCAAGCTCAATTTAATTACGATAAGCATTTTTATACAGAAGGTAGAAAGTTAATTACAAGGTTACGTTGGTCTATAGAATCATTTGATCAATACAATGCCAACCAAACAGATACAGAGTATATAAATGATGGAAGATATGTAGAAAATGATCCTAGATTAACTTTAAGGGATCGTCCAACTCAAAACCTTTTTGCATTGATAAAATATGTACATCCATTTAATGATAGAAGTACATTAACCACAGGTATGAGAAATTCTACTAAGATTCAAAAAACAAATGAAAACTATTATTTTGTTTCAGATGATGGAAGTTATACGCCAAGAGGAAACGAATATCAGAATACAGATTACCTTAATCAGAAATTTTCTGGTTTTGCACAGTGGAAATACAAATTTTATAACGATCTGACATTTTCAACAGGCGTAGTTGCAGAAAATTCAGTGATTACATCAACAATAGACAACGTAGATGATAATTATAATACCAATAATAATTTTTGGGTGTTTAATCCTAATGCAAGTTTAAATAAGAAATTTAATGAAAGTTGGATGGGTAATATAAATTACTCTTTTAGAATGAATACTCCATCTGATAGAGCTTTAAACCCAACAGTGAATGATAATAATCCGTTGTTTATAACAATGGGTAATCCTGATTTGCAATTACAGAAGTCTCAAAAATTAACATTAAGTATTACTAATCAATCAGATAATGTGTCTACACGTTTAGGTGCTTTTTATAGAAATACATTAGATGGTGTAGAAAGAGTTTTTACTACTAAAGGAGATACTGTATTTTCTTCTTATGCTAATATAGTTGATAAACACACAATGGGCGGAAATTTTTATGTGCATTGGCATGTTGCTAAGAATCATTCTATTGTATTTTCTGGAAACGTTTATAATGATATTTATAATACAAGAATTGGCGATTTACCCTTATCGGAATGGATGTATAATGGTAAAGTAACCTATAAAGCAAAATTCTTTAACCATTATAGAGTCCGCTTAACTGGGTATTATAATTCGACTACAATTAGTTACAATGGAACAAGAAAGCCTGCAAGTGGGGTAGACTTGTCAATCTCTAGATATGTAGCTAAGAAAAAAGGTAAAATATGGGTATCAGTACAAGATGTATTAGGTACAAGAGATTATTTTACAACTACCTATTCACAGAATTTTGAAAATGAGTTCTATACAGATTTACCAACAGTGATTAGAACCGGAATTTCTTGGTCGTTTTATTCAATATAATATTTCTTTGCTACTAACAACTTGTAAAAGTAGTGTTTGTCTAGTCCGTCCATAGCGTTACAGATTTAGACTATTATATATTGATAGCATCGAGTGTAGACTCGGTGCTATTTTTACTTTTATAAGTTCTCATTTTTATTTCACTTTGCTGATGCATCTCAACAGGTGTCTTCATATAATTACTCCAATGAGGCCTTTCATTATTGTAAATATATACAGATTCTCTAATAAATTTATTCATTAAATCGAGATCATTAATTTTTATTCCTAAAATAAATTCTTGCTTAAGAATTCCGTTTATTCTTTCTGCTACCGCATTTTGATAAGGATCGTAAGATTCCGTCATCGAGCACAATACTTTATTTTCCTGAAGATGTCGTTGATACTCGTGACTACAATATTGTAATCCTCTATCTGAATGGTGTATCATTGGTAAATCAACATAGTTTCTATTTTTCAGTGCTTCTTTTAATGCTGCAATAGCTCCATTTGCATTCAAACTATCTGATACGTTTAACCCCATTATTTTCTTAGAATAAGCATCTGTTACCAAGGAGAGATACATTGGGTTACTTCGCTCACCTATGTAAGTTATATCAGAAACTAATACTTGTTCAGGTCTATTTATTTCCAAATGCTCAATAAGATTTTTATGCTTTTTAAATCTGTGATGAGAATTTGTAGTGACATGATATTGTTTTTTAGGCTTGATATCGAGTCGATTAGCCCTCATGATATCAAAAAGCTTATCTCGACCTACATTTAGTAATTGCAATTCAGGAAGAAGTAATTGATATAATTTCCTTGTCCCTATTTTAGTTTGCTTCAAACGAATTCTTTTCACTAAGTCTACTACTTTAGATGCAATACTATTATTCTTTTTTACTTTCCTTTTTGAACGATAATAAATTTGTCGATTTAACCCAAGCAATTCACAAGTCGGTTTGACTCCTATTTTTTCTTCTTTTTTGAATTGGTCAACTGCTTGGGTAAAGACTTTTTTCTAATAGGAATATTAAACTCATCCTCAGCAATATCGATCATCATATCAAAGAAAATTGCTTTTTTATCTGTTACGTAGAGTTGTTTTTCTAAAGAAGCTTTTTGCTTCTCTAATAATAGAACTTTTTGTTCTAGCTCCATTAATTTTTGTTCTGGTGTCTTTCCCATTTTTAAATCAGATTTATTATCCCAATCTAAATTACCATACTTTCTTATCCAAGTACGGATGGTACCATGACCTTGTATTCCATATTTAAGTCTGGCTGCCGTTATACCAATTTCCCCTCGTTCCACTTCATCTACAACTTGTAATTTAAAAGAGTAGCTGTAATCTTTTTGTGTACGTTTAGTGTACTGATATTCTTGATCTTCATTCATAATGTTACGTTTTGTGTAACACTAATTCAGGACGAGACAGTTTTGATAAAAAAGAGGATAATTCATATTTGGTTGAATTATCCTCTTTTTTATTGTTTTAAATTCTCGCTTGATATTTATAAAGTTGATGATAACGTCCTTCTTTTTCCAGAAGTTCGTCATGTGTACCTCTTTCTATAATTGCCCCTTGATCCATGACAAGAATTTGATCAGCTTGCTGAATAGTACTAAGCCTATGTGCAATGACGATAGTAGTTCTACCTTTCATTAATTTTGCAAGAGATTCCTGAATAAGCGCTTCACTTTCTGTATCGAGATTTGATGTTGCTTCGTCTAGAATGATAATCTTTGGATCTGCTAGAATAGCTCTAGCAATAGCTATTCTTTGCCTTTGTCCACCTGATAATTTCACGCCTCTTTCGCCAATAATAGTACCAAGGCCTTTTTCAAAACGTTCTGTAAATTCACTTACATAAGCACTTTTTACAGCTTCTTGAAGTGCTTCATCACTTGCAGAAGCATTAGAAAAGCGGATATTTTCTTCTATGCTTCCTTCAAATAAGAAATCGTCTTGAAGCACAACTCCTAAATGCTTTCTGTAACTATTTAAGAATACTGTACTTAAATCCTGTTCATCAATATGAATTTTACCAGAAGAAGGGTTCAAGAATGAAGCGGCTAAACTAGCTATAGTTGTTTTCCCAGATCCAGAAGAGCCCACGAGAGCAGTAATACTTCCGGCTTTTGCCTCAAAAGAAATTCCATGCAATACTTCTTTTTCATCTTCGTAAGCAAACTTCACATTATCAAACGTAATATTACCATTAATGATATCAGGAACTCTATTTATACGGTTCTCATCTGCGTCTTCACTAGGTATGTTCATAATCTCTTCGGTTCTGTCTAAACCTGCAAATGCTTCAGTGAGTTGGCTTCCAATATTGCTCATTTGTACAATAGGGGCAATCATAAAACCAAGATATAAAGTAAATGCCAAGAAATCACCGATAGTAAGTTCGCCTTGCATAATTTTATAACCTCCAATACCCATAATTCCAGTGGTAGCAATTCCTAAAAGGAAAGTACTAGAGCTTGTCATTATAGCAGTAGTAGTTAAGCTTTTCTTTACATTTTTAAAAAGGCGATCTACACCTTCTTGAAAAATTTTATTTTCCTCTTCTTCTGCGTTAAATCCTTTTATAATACGTACTCCATTTAAAGATTCCGTTAATCTACCTGTTACTTCTGCTTTTATTTTTCCTCTTTTTCTAAAAATTGGTCGTATAAATTTAAAAGCTTTCATAGATATAACTCCAAATATTGAAATAGGAGCTAAAACAAAAATGGTCATCGATGGACTAATATTAATCAAAAGGACCAACGAGATAATTGCAGTAATTGTACCTCCAATGAGTTGTACTAAGCCTGTTCCAACTAAATTTCGTACACCTTCTACATCACTCATAATTCTAGAAACAAGCTCACCTGATTTAGTATTATCAAAATAACTGATAGGTAAGGAGAGAATGTGTTTCTGAACATCTGCTCTTAAGTGTGATATAAGTCTTTGTGCTTCTACACTTAGTAACCTTGTTAAAGTAAAACTTGTAACTGACTGTATAAATATTGCTGAAATGACTACACCAACAAGCTGTTTTAACATGTCGTAGTCTTTATTTATCACTACATCATCTATTAAGTATTTACTTGCTCCTGGTAAAACTAGGCCACACAACCTATTTACCACAATTAGTAGCAAACCAATAAAAAGCATATTTCTTCTTGGCCAGACTATGTCTTTAAATACTTTTTTGATGGAAATTCTTTGTTTTGACATATATATGTAATTAAAATAGAAGAACGAAACTACTAAATTTTAGACAGAAAATAAGCCTGTCCATTAGATGAACAGGCTTTTGAGTAGTAATAAATTACTTAGTTAGTATTTGGGTTATAATATTTTAATGAGTTAGTAAAATCGGCTTATTCAAAGCTAATAAAAAATGATCTTGTACAATTCATTTTTATAAATATTCTTAGAACTGTTCAGCGTTTTCATTATATCTTTCTATTCTTTTTGTCTATTTCATCAAATTGATAAATATTGTACAATAAGATGATTAATAAACCTCTAAAGCGTGTATAATGTTGAGCGACTGAAGAGTGTGTCTGTGCTCGTGTGCAATTAAAAATCTAAAAGTATCCCCTAATTTAAGTTTTATCATTTTAGAGATAGTAATAGGTACTCTCATTCCCCCTAAATCAGAATTTCTGGCACTTTCTAATAGTTTAATTATTTTTAGTTGTTGTTCAATTCTTATCTCCAACGTACTTTTATCTAATGTCTGGCCTATTGTATTTTTATCTTTTGGAGAAGGCATCTTATTTTTAATTTTCTGATTAACAGGAGCCATTAAATTGGTAAAATAATTACCAAGCCAACCACCTTTATAACTATCCTTTTTCTTCGGTTTATTTTTTGTTTTTAAATCCGTATCTATTTTTTCAATGTAATAATCACCATATAGGTTAAGGTGTGCCATACATTCTAAAATACTCCAAGAGGTAGCACTAAGCCTTGTATTTAACTCCTCCGTTGTTAGATTTAGAAAAGTTGTAGTAGTAGCCAAGTTTTCTTGTACTTGTAGAATTAATGCGTCGAGTAATTCGTTTTGAGAAATTTTCATATTGAATAAATTAAAAGATGTAGTATTTAAATGAAGATGTATTTACAATACACCTATACAAAGATGGTCACCTTGGAGTTAATGGAACTTGATTGAGATCAAGATTTTAGAGAAGAAGCAAAAAAGAAAAATTATGATTATTTGGTACTTAATATTCTGCTCAAGGTTTCTGGGCTCATTCTTAAATAATAAGCAATATATTTAAGCGGTACTTCTTGAAATACCTGTGGACTTCTATCAATAACACGTTGTATACGTTCTGCAGGAGATACTGTAAGCAGATCGAGTTCTCTTTCTACTTGTTGCCTTACAAGGTCTTCTAATAGTTTTTGATAGTCCAAACTAAGCTCTGGAGATGTATTTATTATAGTAGATAAATTTTTCTTATCAATAAACCGAACAGTAGATTTCCGAATAACTTCTATTGAAAATAAAGAGGGTGTATTAGTAAAAAAAGCTGGAAGCGATGCAATGATAGAATTTTCATACCCTAAACGAATAGTATGTTCTTCTTCTTTTGTGGTGTATATAACACGAACACAACCACTTAGTATAATGTATATGTATTGTGCAGAACCGCCTGCAGCTAAAATATGTTCTCCACGTTGAAATGTTTTTTCTTCGTAATTGATTTTATTTGTACTATAAAGGAGATTTATAAGAGTATTCATATGTAACTTATCATCTAGATTAGAAGCATTAAATTAATAAGAAGTTATTGAGATGCTTTACTATTAACATGGAAACTTAATAAAAAAACGTATTTTCGTGTCTAACAAAAAAATTAAATAATGAGCAAAAAATTCTTACTATCTACACTTTTTTTAACTATACCATTTTTTCTATTCGCACAAGAATATGCTTTTGAAGGGTTGATTAACACAGAACTAAAAGTTAGAGTACGATTCGATATAACTGATAATAAAGCAGAAGGATACTGTATCTATATCTCTTCTAAAGAAAAACTCCCTTTAACAGGAGAACAAAAAGAAGATGGAACTGTAATCTTAAAACAATCAAATGGAGAAAGATTTGAAGGGAAAATTATAGCTTCTTATATGTATAAAGGTGAATATTTTAATGCAGAAGGAGTAGATCAAGGAACTTTTCTCTTTTCAAAAACAGATGTTTCTGTAAAAGAAGATGATGCATTATTGACAGTTTCAGATTCAACAGCACATTCCTCTGTTCAAACCGACAGGTTGCATGGCACAGAAACAGAAGTAAATGATATTTTACGTAACCACTTAGCAGAATTTAAACGTTGCTATACTCAAAATATTGATCCACTTAAATGTAGACAAGCATCTGCAATGGCAATATGTGAATTATTTCAGACCAATGATTTTAAAGATCCTTATGTTGGAGGTTCTTATTTAACAATGTCAGAAAGTTACGACCATATTACGGCAAGTTCGGATTGGAAAATGTTAGGAGAAGCAAGTAGTGCTACTTTAAAAGATGCTCAAGAAAGAGCTAATGAAGGGGAACTTGTAATTGTTTCTTATCCATTTAAAGGGTTTATTCAACTCGGTTTTATAAGAAAAGGTGAAGCTAAAATGTCTTCTAAATGGAACATGAACGTACCTAGTATCGCTATTTTCTTTTATAACGATCCTGAAAAGTCTTCTATTGATAAACAAATGAATTTTATTTGGAGAAGCCCTGAAAATATTGAGGTATGGGTCAAAAAATAGGACTATTTTAATAAGTTGTTTAGAACTATCAGAGAATTAAAACTAAAATGAATTACAATAAGTTAATCTTAGTACAAGTGTGTCAGGATAATAAATTGTAATTGTATGTATAGAAGAAAAGAAAAATTGTATAAATATCTTATTAATACAATTGAGAATAATAAAAATAATTTATCAAAGTCTAGTTCCTTATTAAATAGATTAAGACGTTTATTTTTAATGCCATCTGTTTCTGATGAAGTTTCTACGGGGCGCATTTTTGAAACAGAGAGTACAATATTTGTCATTGGTGCAAAATTACCAATGGTTAACTATTCCGGTAAACGCATCGTTGGGCTTACAACCGACTCTCCTTTGTATAGACTTTTTAAAGGAAAGAAAAATGGAGATGAGGTTCAATATGGGAAAGATATAGAACACATTTCATTTTTCTAGTTTTTGATTCTAACAAATTTTAATAACCATTTAGAAATAAATTAAAATTTGCGTCATTGTTGCACCTATTTTTTATATACATTTGCAACAATGGAAAAGTTGAAGAAAATAGTAACACTATTTGTACTTTTTGTGTACACATTGGCGGTAGCGCATACCTTCGTAGGGCATAACCACGTCAATGATATTGTATCCAATTTTACTTCATCAAAATCACATTGCACAAAAGAAAGTAAAATCGTTTTGTCTAATGGTAAAGAAGTGAATGAACACTTTGAGCATAAAGGACATTGCGACCCAAACATTTATGATTTCCTTTCTTGTATACTCGGCCAGATTCCTCATAGTGAAACAGTTGAGTATCAGCAAGAGAACGAATTTAATGTACTTTTATTAAAAACACCTAAAGCATTAAGAGCATTGGTTGTTTTTATTTTTGTGAATTATTCAATTGAAAATTTAAAGGAAGAAGTACCACCTTCAGCAAGTTTTGCTAAAAACTTAACGTCTTTAATTCCACTTAGCTCTGCCTCCAAGAGAGGACCGCCTACATTATTCTAATCAAATCAACGTATAAATAGATGTTTCATAACATCATTATACCGTTATAATTTAATGGTGGTGATTGCTCTCAAATCACATAAATTTATACACTAATATTCATTTTCAAGCATTTGATATCTACACTGTAATAGTGATGAGAATCTAACTATTTTATTTTTTAAGTAGTTAGTAGTCATTTAATTATAGTATTTATCTACTACAATCAATTTCATTTTTATGATTAATAAAATCATATCATTTTCAATAAATAATAAACTGTTTATTGGAATATTTATCATCGCATGGTTATGTGGTGGTATTTGGAGCATAATGAATGTTCCTGTAGATGCTGTGCCAGATATTACAAATAATCAGGTACAAGTAATTACACAAGCCCCAAGTTTGGGTACTGAAGAAATAGAACAATTTATCACATACCCTGTGGAATTAGCAATGTCTAATTTACCAGAGGTAAAAGAAATCAGATCGGTAAGTAGATCAGGTTTGTCTTTGGTGACCATTGTTTTTTCTGATGATATTGGAACATACCTCCCTAGGCAATTAGTACAAGAAAAACTCGCTGAAGTAAAGGAAAATATACCAAAAGGTTTTGGAGAACCTTTTATTGGGCCAATTAGTACAGGTTTAGGAGAAATTTATCAATATACATTAGATGTAGCTCCAGAATACCGCAATCAGTATTCTTTAGCAGACCTTCGTACCATTCAAGATTGGATTGTTCGTCGTCAGATGGCAATGGTTTCGGGTGTTGTAGAAGTAAATGCATTTGGTGGCTACATCAAAGAATATGAAGTTGCGGTACGACCAGATGTATTAAAATCGATGGGTATTTCTTTATCTCAAGTGTTTGATGCCTTGGAAGTTAATAACCAAAATTCGGGTGCTGCATATATAGAGAAAAATCATAAAGCCAATTTTATCAGAGGAGAAGGTTTGGCAAGGTCTCTAGAAGATATAGAAAATATTTTAGTAGAGAATCAAGAGGGTATTCCTATCAAAATTAGAGATATAGCAAAAGTTCATTTTGGGCACGCTGTTAGATATGGTGCACTTACCAAAGAAGGGCAAGGTGAAGCAGTAGGAGGTATGATTTTGATGCTGAAAGGAGCAAATTCTAGTGATGTAATTAAAGCAGTACAAGATAGAGTGGCTCTTATTCAAAAATCATTGCCAGAAGGTGTTCAGATTAAAGAGTTTTTAGCAAGAAATAAGTTAATTAAAAAGACAACAACAACAGTTAGAAATAACCTAATTGAGGGGGCTTTGATTGTCATTTTTATTCTTGTGCTCTTATTAGGTAACTGGAGAGGTGGTTTGGTTGTCGCTTCTACAATACCGTTATCTCTATTATTTGCCTTCATGATGATGTATCAGTTTGATGTATGGGCAAACCTAATGAGTTTAGGAGCAATAGATTTTGGTATTATAGTAGATGGAGCTGTAATTATTGTTGAGGCTACAGTCTTTATGCTTCATAAGCAGATTGTAGGTAAAACCATGCTGACACAGCAAGAACGTGATGAAACAACGTTTAAGGCATCTAGTAAAATGATGAATTCAGCGTTTTTTGGGCAGTTGATAATTCTTATTGTTTTTGCACCAATATTAACATTAGAAGGTGTAGAAGGTAAAATGTTTATTCCAATGGCACTTACATTTATGTTTGCTATGATTGGGGTAATGATTTTATGTTTAACGTATGTACCAATGGTGTCATCGTTATTTATAAAGGTAAAACCATCTACAAAATTACATATTGGTGATAAGATAGTAAGAGCAATTGAAAATTTTTATGCTCCTATTCTTCAAACAGCATTAAACCATGGCAAAACTATTATTGCTGTATCTTTAGTTACTCTAGTAGGTGCAGGGTACATTTTTTCTACCTTAGGTGGAGAATTCATGACACAATTGGATGAAGGTGATATTGCCTACCATGTAATAATGAAACCTGGTTCTTCTTTAGACGAAACAATAATGGCGACTACTCAGATAGAGAAAATTATGAAAGATAATTTTCCCGAAATTGAGCAAGTAATGAGTAGAATAGGAGTTGCCGAAGTACCTACAGACCCTATGCCAATGGATGTTGCAGATTGTTTAGTGATCTTAAAACCAAAAGAGGAGTGGACTTCTGCATCAACCAAAGAAGAGTTAATTGATAAGATAAAAGCAAAAATATCTGTTGTTCCTGGTGTAAACTTTGAGTTTACACAACCTATTGAAATGCGTTTTAACGAACTTATTTCTGGTGTAAGAGAAGATATTGCTATCAAATTATTTGGCGAAGACTTGGCTATTTTAGCCAATAAAGCAGAAGAAATATCTAGAATTATTAATGATATTGATGGTATTGGTGATATGAAAGTGGAAGCAACTGCTGGTTTGCCACAAATAGCTGTAAAATATAAACGTCAGAAATTAGCTCAATATGGTCTTTCAATTAACGAACTAAATGTCTTGATCCAAACGGCTTTTGCAGGGAGATCTGCAGGGATGATTTTTGAAGGAGAAAAGCGATTTGATTTAGTAGTACGTTTAGATAAACAAGAACGTGAAAGTATAGAAGACCTTAGAGAACTATATGTTACCATACCTAATGGTAATCAAATTCCATTGTATTTAGTGGCTGATATTGATTATGAGCTAGGTCCAATGCAAATAAGTAGAGACAATACTCAACGTAGAACATATGTTGGAGTAAATGTTAGAGGTAGAGATATAGAATCTGTAGTAGACGATATTAAATCAAAATTAGATACAGAATTAGATCTTCCTGCTGGATATTTTATCCGATATGGTGGTCAATTCGAAAATTTAGAAAGAGCCTCAAAAAAATTAAAAATTGTAGTTCCAATTGCTTTAGCATCAATTTTCTTCTTGTTATTTCTTGCGTTAAGATCTTGGAAAGAGACAATAATGATTAACATGGCAATTCCGTTTGCTACCATTGGTGGTATTTTTGGTTTGTGGGTAAGAGGTATGCCATTTAGTATTTCTGCAGGTGTTGGTTTTGTGGTGCTATTTGGAGTGGCTGTACTTAATGGTTTAGTACTTATAGAAGGTTGGAACGAATTGAAAGAAGAGGGAGTAACGGATATTAAAGAGAGAATAACTATAGGAGCAAAACGAAGAATACGCCCTATTTTATTAACAGCCTTAACGGATATCTTAGGCTTTTTACCAATGGCAATTTCTACTTCAGCAGGAGCCGAGGTACAACAGCCGTTAGCTACGGTGGTTATTGGCGGTATGATTACATCAACGCTCTTAACATTAATAGTGATTCCAATTCTGTATCAAATGATAGAAAATAGAAACAAATTGAAAGTTAGTCCAACAGTAGTACTATTAGTGGGGGGCTTAATTGGTAGCTTTTTTATTCTTCCAACAGCTGTGCAAGCACAAGAAAGGCCTCAAAATGTTATATCAACTTTAGAAGAAGCAATTGAAGTAGGTGTTCAGCAAAATGGACAAATAAAAATTGCCACTGCTGATATAGAAGTTCAAGAACAAGGAAAAAGAGCGGCTATAGACATCAATAAAACAAAAATTACTGCACAATATGGACAGTACAATAGTTTTAATAATGATTTAGCTTTTGAGATTAATCAGAATATTGATTTTCCAACCGTCTATTCTAAGCAAAAAAGTTTGGCGAAAGAAAAAATCTCTGGAAGTGAAATCAAATTGATAATGACGCAAAATGAAATTAAAAAAGAAATTCGTGCTGCATGGTATGAACTAACTTATTTAGTGGAAAGACAGGAATTGTTATTATTTCAGGATAGTCTATATCAACGATTTTTATACGCTGCAACACTTAGGTATGAAACACAGGCCACCAATTTTTTAGAAAAGGCATCTGCAGAAACGCAAGTAATGCAAATACAAAATGACTTATTTCTTTTATCGTCTGATATTCAAATTCAGCAAAATACTTTGAGGGTTTTACTTCAAGATACTGTTGGGTATGTGTTTAAACCAAAGTTACTAGAAAAAAGAAAAGTGGAGTTTACAAGAAGTGTAGAAGAAGTGACTAACAACCCACTTTTAGCATATGCTCAGAAACAAATAGATATTGCAAACGCAGAAAAGAAAGTAGCATCTGCAGAAATGCTACCAGGGTTAAATGTAGGGTACTTTAATAACTCTATGATTGGAGCAGCTACCTCAGATGGCGGAATTGCAACTTCATCAGATCGTTTTCAAGGTGTTTCTTTTGGTGTAGCTATCCCTTTGTTTTATGGGTCTAGTAAGGCAAAAGTAAATACAGCCAAGTTAAAAGCTCAAATGGCACAAATAAGTGCAGAACAATATAAAATTCAATTAGAAGGACAGTACACTCGCCTTGGTCAACAAATATTACAGTTAACAGGTAGCTTAGAATACTACGAAACAAAGGCTTTACCACAAGTAGAACGTGTGATTGATAATGCACAGAAAAGTTTCGAAAACGGGGCAATTAACTATGTTGAGTATTTCCAGAACGTGAATCAGAGTTTGGAGCTGAAGTACAAATACCTCACTACATTAAATAATTACAATCAAGCAATTATTCAGTTAGAATACGTAGTGGGTAATTAAGAATTTTAGATATAAAATAGTAGATGTGTAAAAGCATCAAAAGAAATAGATCATGAAAAAGACAATATATATATTCAGTTTAATGGTTCTCTTCCTTTCTTCTTGTGGAACAGAAACATCAGAAGATGCTCACGAACATGGGGCAGGGCATGAACATGGAGAAGCAGAAGAACATGGAGAACACGAAGAGGAAGTTCACCTATCTATGTTACAATACAAAAGTATGGACATGGAAGTTGGCAAAATGCCCACAATGCATATTGGAGATTATGTGTTAACCAATGGTACTCTAGAAGTTCCTCCTCAGAATGAGGCAGCAGTTACTGCAGTTATTGGTGCGAATGTAATTAGTATCAAAGTTATTGAAGGAGAAAAAATTAAAAAAGGGCAAGTTTTAGCCTATCTAAACCATCCTAATTTGATAAGACTTCAGACAGATTATACAAGTAAATGGAATCAGTTGAAGTTTATGGAAGAAGATTACAAGCGTCAGAAAAAATTATTTGATGAAAATGTAGGTTCGGGTAGAGAATACCAGAAGTCTTCTGCAACATATTACGCAATGCGTGGCGATGTAAAAGGTTTAGAAGCTCAATTAAAAATGTTACGTCTTAATTTGAAAAGAATTCAGGAAGGACATATTTACGAGAACGTTCCTGTTGTAAGTCCATTAAGTGGGTATATTAAGTTAGTAGAGGTGAAAACAGGACAATATGTAGACCCACAGAAGGAACTTTTTGAAGTGATTAATTTAGATGATATTCATGTAGATTTAATGGTATACGAAAAAGATATTGCTAAAGTAGAAGTAGGTCAGAATGTTTATTTTAAAACAGAGATAAAACCTGATGTAGCTATGAGAGCAAAGATTTTTAATATTGGTAAATCTTTTGAGAATGACCCAAAAGCAATTCATTTACATGCAGATATTATTGACCAAAAAGATGAACTATTACCGGGTACGTATGTGAGAGGTAAAATTATGGTGAATGATAAATTAACTTTGGCCTTGCCTGAAGAAGCTTTGGTACAAGAAGGTGATAAGATGTATTTCTTTACTGCAGAAATTGAAGGTAATGAATGGTCTTTTAAACCTCAAGAAGTAATTGTTGGTTCAAAAGACAATGGTTTTGCTCAGGTCAAGCTTTTAAAAGAGATAAATTCTGATGCAAAAGTAGCACTTAATAATGCTTATTATTTAATGGCCGAGATGAAAAAATCTGAAGCTGAACATGTGCATTAATTGAAGGAATAAAGAGAACGTAAAAATCTCATAAGCTTAGGTATAAAGACTTTGCTTATGAGATTTTTTTATTAGATGACAATACCTAGACCAACATTTAATCCTTTAAAAGTAACGCCCGTAATTGTCGAAAATTGATAACCTACTTTTATGAAAGTATTTTTAATGTAGGTTCTTGCTCCAATCAAACCTTGCGTATAATTTACATTGTCTGATAACCCAGCAAAATACCAATTTGTATATAACGAAACGGGTTTGGCAATAAAGATTTCTGTACCAATATTAAAGTTTGCCCCAGAAAATCCATTTTCTAAAAATAGATGCGAGAAACCACCTCCAAGCCACATATCTAAACCAGTATATGTAAATAAATGGTAGGCTGCATTTAGATTTAATGTACCCATAATATCAGCTTTTTTATCTTCAAATTTTTCTCGCATGAGTAGGGTATTTGCAGAAAAACTTATTTTTCTAGATAGGTTAAATTGTGCCATTGCATCTAAACCAAACAATTGCTGAGACTCATAATAAATACCGGCATCAGTTACTATAGTATTTGGTGTGTCTTTTGTTTCATTACGAGTATATTTTCCGTTTCCTTTTTCCATATAGGGGTAATATTGTAATCCCATTGGAGCACCATGTTTTTCTGCTAAACCTCTTTCAGATGGAATTAAAGATGCTAATCCAATAAATATTCCGCTAATAATAGATGCCCCTAGAGATGAATTGTTACTACTATGTGAAGTGGACTTGTAATTAGAAGATGAACTAGAAGGGCCATAGTAATACGTAATTTTTTTCTTTTTTGTATTCCTTTTAACTTGATCAATTTTACCTTGTCCAAATATTGGCGGAGCTAAAATTGTTGTAAAAAATAGGAACATGATAATGTTTTTCATAATAATAGTTTTAGTGTTATGATGATGACAATTTGGGAGTGGAAGTAGCCCTTTTTTATAGGAATATTTAAGATTAAAAAATCTATAAGTTAAAACAGATTAACAATTTTGGTGCATCAAATTATCAGGTTTAGGATGTCAAAAATGTTAGTTCAAGTTTTACAGCAATTTTATATAAATGTTGCTATTTTTTTTTGGTTAAACGTCTGGTAAGTAATATTTTGAAAGCTTGTTTGGGATGGTTAACACCCCTTTTTTGGCTAATCTTTCTCACGTTTTGTCTTAGAGTTATAAATTTAAACAGAACAAAGATGAAACAACTCAAATTCATTACTATTGCATGTTTATCGGTATTCTTGACATTGACAAGTTTTGGTAATAATGTAAATAGTAAAGTAACTATTGCAGAATTACAGAAACAACTTGATGAGGCAAAATCGAAAAAAGAGGAGCTTGCAGAAAATTTAAAAGAGATATCAAAAAATCTTTTATTAAAAGATAAAGAACTCTCAACAATAAAAGATGATTTATCGAATGTTGCTAAAGGAAATACAAACTTAAGTACATATGTTTTGAAAACCGACCTTATGGCAATTGAGAATAAGAATAAAGATATTGAAAGCCAAATTACGCTTATTAAATCAGGCGATAACTCAAAAGTTATTAAAGGTCTAAAAGAGTTAATAAAAACAGCTAAAATCACACGTGATAATCAACTAAAATGGCATTCAATTGCTAAAGGGACGTACCTTATTACATCTTCCGATAAAAATATATATAGTACTATTTTAACTGATATTGAGAACGTTAAAAAAGATATTTTATCAAAAGAAACAGAAGTAAAAGTAGCAAAAGTTAAATTAGTAGATGAGAAAGATAAATATGATAAGGAATTAAAACAGATTCAATCTAAGAGCGCCACTTTAACGGCTGAAAATAATAGGCTAAAACAAGATGCTCAAAGAATTAAAGCTGAAAATGAAAGAATCAAGAAACAAATTAATGGTTTATACATTAAAGAAATTGATGACTATAAAAAAAGTATAAAGAAAATTGAAGATAATATTGTAATAACTGATAAGTATAAAAATAAGATCAAGGTAATGAATTCAGAATTAGATAATCTGAAATCTTTAATAGATGGAAAACCAAATGCATCAACTTCTTCACTTGATTATAAGACAGAAATAGAAAAATTTAGACTGAAATTTTAAACTTAAAAAGTTATGAAGAATATATTAATCTCAATTGTTCTGATTATCAGTTTATTCTCTTGTAAAGAGAAAGAGAGTAATAATAGTATCTTTCCTGATAATTCTAAAGAAATAGCTAAAATGCAAGCAGAAATTTTAGCTATAAATAAAGGTATTGTTACAGCTACTTCTGAATTTGACACAAAGAAAGAAGAGCTTAATACCAAAGAAAATGAAATTAAAAAGGCTAAAGTTAATCTGGATAATGAGCTAAAGAATCAAAATTTTGATACAAAAAAATATGTTTCAAAGGCAGAATACAATAAATCATTAGCAAAGTCAGTTCAACTCAATAAAGATTTAAAGGCTATTTTGGCATCAAAAGATCCTGAAATTGTCAAGCTTCAAAAAACGCTTAATGATATAAATACAGAATTAGATAAAATCTACGATGATTTAGCTCATATAATTAAGACAAAGAAAGATCATGATGCTAAAATATTAGCGGTTAAAAATGAATTAGGTAAATTAAAAAGTGTCTTGTCAGATAGATATGATCAATTAAATAAAGTGAATGCAGCTATTCTGCAAACATCAAATGATTTATATTCGAGAAATAAAAAAGCGAAAAGTGCTGAACTTCCAACGTTAAATAAATTGAATTCGGAGAAGATTAATATTCAGTTTGATATAAATTTATATACTAAAGAAAGTTCTAAAATAGCTGCAGAACAACCACTATTAAGGGATAAAAGCACTAAAATTAGAGCGGATTTAGATGCGGTAGAAAAGAAATTAGATCGAAATTTATTGGTGAACTGGGTTTCTATTGTTGATAATCACAAAAATCCTATAAAATTTTTATTAATGGATTTAAAAAGTGAGGGTTTAATCACTGATGCTGAATTCAATGAATATTCTACTAAAGTAAAAATAGCTAAGTAGTATTTAAATCTTAATAACAATATATGGCCTTTCATTCTTACTCAAATTGAAAAGAATGGGAGGCCTTTTTTATGAAGTAGTAATTTATTCAGATTATAAAAAGATTATTCGTTCGTTTTTCTTTGTCTAATTGATGTATTAGTTTAGAATGATAAATTAAATTTTTATCAAAATAACAAGTACAGATGACAAATAAATCATGAATACTCAATCACAAACAGACCAGCTTACAGAGTGGGTACATCTTTATTCTAATGATCTTTTTAGATGGGCTGTACAAAAAACAAATAAAGTGGATGTAGCAGAAGATCTCATTCAAGAGACTTTCATTTCTGCACACAAAGCAATGGCTAACTTTGAAGGAAAAAGCTCGCCTAAAACTTGGTTACATGCAATTCTGAGGAATAAACTAATGGATTATTTCAGAAAACAGAAACGCTCATATCAATCTACTAATGAAGAAGAACTTAACTTTTTTGATGTTAAAAAAGGCACTTGGAATCCCGAAAATAATCCTTCAACTTGGCATACTATAGACCACAATTTATTAGATGATGAAGAATTTACTTCTGCTTTAGCTACTTGTATAGAAAAACTACCAGATAGATGGCAACAGGCAATCCAATCAAAATATATTGAAGAAAAAAAGGCTGACGATATCTGTAAGGAATTACAAATTACAACGTCAAATTATTGGCAGGTGATTCATAGAGCAAAATTAAATTTGAGAAATTGCTTAGAAAATAACTGGTTTAAATCTTAATAAAAATACGATGATATCTTGTAATCATGCAGCAATGCTTATTGATAAAAAAGAGGCTACTTCAATCTCATTTATGGAGAGCTTAAAACTAAAATTTCATGTATTACTCTGTGCTACATGTAAAAAATATAAAGTAATGAGTAAGCAGATAGATCAAACATTAAAGAAATATGTTAGCCAACATAATACTGTCAATGTTCACCTATCAGAGGAGAAAAAAGAAGCAATTATTCGAAAACTAAATGAATAATAATCACTTTCTTCTAAGCCAATTTCTAGCTTTTACTTCTACAAAATGATAGCTTAATATAGACAATAAGATAGTACTACCTAAAAAAGTAAATATATAGGCGATTCTCCATAAAGAAGGCATTATGTCCCATCCAAAAGCCAATTTCCAATGTGGAAACTGGAACCAGAAAAAGAAAAAAACTAATCCATGAATAAGGTAAATGGAGTAGGAGATTTTACCCAAATAATTAAAAATAGGTTTTTCTAATATAGCTTTAACTTTGGTAGTGTTGTAGGCTGCTGAAAGAATTAATAGTGAAAATAGAGGTATAAAAATTAAATCATAAAGTTTAAAATGAAACCCAAGAAATATTGTGACGAGTAAAATAACGAATATTGAATCTTTTGATAATTGCTCTTTACCGTGTTCCCAAATATAAACTCTATACAAATTCACGCCAATTATAAACGAAAATAAGCAACGTAAAAAACCATAATCCCACGTAATATCTAAAGAATGGTTAGGATGTAATTTTACTAAAAGGTACAAGCCTAAATAGGCAACAAGAGAAGTAAACAGTAAAGAAATCTTATTTTGACGTCCTAAAAAAGGTAAAAAGAAAATAGAAAGAAGATAGGTTCCCCATTCAGCTCCTATAGACCAAGAGGGCATGTTCCATGAAAGAAAATGATAGGTGTTCATGGCATTGAACATTAGGAATTGACCGGGTAAAGCGGATGTTGCAAAATAGGTTGTCCAACTACCATCTTCTTCTATCTGAGGGTAGAAGTGAGTAACTACCATTGTACCAATAAGTACAATTAATAAAGTAAATAAGTGTAACGGATAAATACGTGTAAATCGACTCCAAATATATTTTTTTGCTTTGTGAAAATCGACTCCCTCAGTAAATAACTTACCATATACATGATAAATAATAAAGCCACTTAATAAAAAGAAAAAATCTACCCAGAGATAGCCTTTGGAAAATAAACCAGTGGCTTCTCTAGGTAGAATTGCTCCTAGGTCTCGGTAGTACGTACTCACATCTATATGAAATAAAACTACCCATAAAGCGGCAATACCCCTTAAAGGTGTTAAAGATGTGATATGCGTTACTTTTCCCATAGTTATTCTATTAATATTTTAATCTATGGAAGATAACTGTATTCTGAGAAAAAGAAAAACGATTAGAAATGATTCAATGTCGTTTTTTATAAGAATAACACCTTTAATTTAAAGGGGCTTGTTTCATCTTAGATGGTTTTTTTGATGTATATCTCTTACCATTCAAGAATTTCCCTATAAAAGATCCTCTAACAAAATACTTATATGATGTAAAACAGACAATACCCGTGATACTAGCAACTAGTAAAAATTTAGCAGTAGATGGAATCGGGTAATTAACGATCATTCCAGGTAAAAATGCAGAGAAAATAAGATGAACGAGATATACCCAATATGATGCATCAGAAATGTAACGCATTCTTGCCGAATGTTTACTTGCATACCGAATAAAAAGTCCTGTAATGCCAAAACAAAATAACCAACCCATAAATGAATTGATAATAATAAGTTCTTGGAAACCGAAAGAGGTATAATTAAAAAATTGAATTGAAAAAAGTACACAACCCAAAATTGTAGATAACCAATCCCATTTTTTTAAACTATCAAGTTGTTCTTTTGACTTAAACAGTAACCACCCCACTAGATAAAATGAAGAATAGAAAACGAAAGTATTTACATCTGGAATATATGAAGTAGATGTTTCCACTCTTTCAATACCAATAAAAAGATATACACCATAAGAACACAAAGGAAATAAAGTAAGACGTAGTAACGGATTTTGTATTACAATAGAAAACTTGTCTTTTATTAGCTCACTAACATGTGGAACGGTCTTAAAAAGTAAGCCAAAACCTACAAAAAATAAGCTAATCAGAATTAAATAATACATAAACCATAAGTGGAATGTACTTAATGGGATAAATGCCAAAGGATTTTCAAAAATTTGAATGGCTGATAAAAATGGCGTAACATCATTATCAAACACTCCCATAGTGTATTTAAAACCAATAATTAAGCAAAAATTTAAAATTGGTAAAAAGACAAGAAAGGGAAGTAGAATTCTCTTAAATCTGTTCTTCAACATTCCTAGAGTTCCTTTGTCATAAAATAATAAAGCACCAAAGAAGCCGGCAATTAAGAAAAATATCGGCATTCTAAAAACATGTATTAGTAAAGCGATATAATCATTTGCAAAATGAGTTGTTAGTGGGTCTTTTAACCTCCAAGCACCACCATAGTCTGCACTACCATAGGTAACGGCAGAATGAATAATTAATCCTAAAAGCATCATAATACCCCTTAATGCATCTAAGGAGTGTAATCGTTCTGAGTTTTGAATGAGATTTTTCATTATTAGTTTTTTGTCCATCATAAACTCGCACAGTTTAGATAGTTGTTATATTTAGAGAGAGTAGCTGATTATTCTAGTGCCGTAAATATAGGAGCGAAGTTGTATAATATCAAATAAAATGTGTGAATAACAGCATTGGTTATGTACTTTGTTATGATTCTGTATTAGGTTGATAATGAATGATTAATCATTTGATAGTTTTAATAAAATGGAAGAGTACTAATAGACTAATAACAGCAAAAGAGTAGCTTTACTATTTTAAATGGATGATAAATATGAAGTCAAAATTTATATTTAGAATCTACAACGTAAAGTTTAAATTTACATCGTCTTTAAATCTCCCTTTTGACGTTAAGTTTTAGAGTTACATTTCATTAACTAGAACTTTCTATATTATTGCATACTTTTGCCGACCCCACAAAAAACAGCAAGACTATTACTATAGAGAGTTTTTATTGAACATTATTAAATTTTTATAAAATGAAAAATGGCAATCCTGCAGTAGTGGGTTTAGCTGGTTTTGGCTTAACGACATTATTATTGCAATTCCATAATTTAGGATGGATAGGTTTAGGTCCTGTATTATCTATGGGAGTGATTTTTGGAGGTTTAGCACAATTTATAGCGGGCTTCCAAGAGCAAAAAATGGGAAATAGTTTCGGCTTTTCAGCATTTGTATCTTATGGAGCATTTTGGATGGGGTTGTGTATTATTTGGTTATGTAATCACTATGGTGTTTACGAATCTAGCCACACAGATGTAGGTTTTTATTTATTAGCTTGGATGCTTTATACAGCAATTATGTTTGTAGGTAGCTTACGTATACATACCGCAATGGCAGTTACATTTGGAACACTTTTACTTGGATTTTTATTCCTAGTATTAGAGCATTTTGTGTCTCCAGCGTTTAAAACAATTGCAGCAATCGACCTTATTATTTGTGCATTATCAGCATGGTATATGATGGCCGCAGCTATTATTAATGAATTGGCAGATAGGGTTGTTCTTCCGTTAGGGAAGAAGATTGTTAAATAATTATTCGAATATAACTGTAAGAAAGCTACCTAAGACAAAATTGTTTTAGGTAGCTTTTTTATTTGAGAGGGGAACTCGTTTTTAATGTTCTAAAAAAAACGATTTTATTCTACTATTTTATATCAGTTAAAACCATTCCTTGTTTATAAGCTTGTTCTAAAGCTACATTTTTACGTTCTATTGCTATCATTTCCTTAATTGTATAAGGACCGTTAATTCTAGAGTTACTACTAGGAGAATAATTTTTAATAATCCAAAAGTGCCCATCTTCTAATCTTGCATTCATGGAATTATATAAAATATTAAACTGATGAGACTCCAGTGTTTGAATAGAAGTAAAGGCAGCATTATTTAATGTTAAAATTTGTTCGTCGATAACATCTACATTCGTGAGAACCCTATCTAGGTCTGAATTTGAAGTATACTTTTCAATATACGAATATTGTTTGTCATTAATTTGTTGAGAAGACTGCTTATTAAGGTTCATCTCCACATTTATATCGGTAAATAATGGACGAGATAAAGAAACTAAATCAGCTGTTTGTGAAATATTAATATCACTTTCATTAATAAATTTACTATTACTAATATCTAAACCGTCAAGGTGATTAACAAGCAATGAATAGCCGCCTTCAAAATATTCAAGATTTTCAGTTATAAACTTGATATCATTATCAGAAACATTAATATTATTAAAACAGTAATGCTTCATTTCAGTACTAGTAATTACTGTTGTAAAATGAGGATAATACAGTAGCTTATTTTCTCCAATAGTTACGAGTGCTTCAAAATAAATATATTTTGATTCATCCGTATCAAAAGTAATTTTATATGGTGGATTTAGGTCGTCCATTGTGACGATAATTGTATCATTATCATTCATGAAATCTGTTAGAATATTGAAGCCTTTGGCCTCTTCTTCTGTAGTATAACCTCTAGTTTGTCCGCTAAAAGTAAATACTCTATTATACTGATTATCTCTGGAAATATTTTCAACCGGTAATGGAATAGAATAATAAGTAATATCATCTACTGTTTCTTGTTTTATCTCTTCTCCATTCTTATATCCACAAGAAATATTAATTTGATCTTTTAGTTCTTTTTCAAGACCAACGATTACCCGTTTTGTTGGTGTATTTTCAACATCTGAATTTGAAGTAGCTATTGTATTTGTAAGAGGTGTTTCTATATTTGAATTAATTGCTGTGAAGTATACTTTTCGTGAAGATTTTAGTGATTTAGTAATACTATTATCAAATAATTCGGTACTAGTAATATCTTCTTCATAAGAAATGGCCTCTTTTAAATAAAAATGTCTATTACGATTATCTTCTGGTATCAAGAATTTTATCGAGTCATTATTAGTAGAAGCATTGTAATATTCAGAGAGTACTTTTCCATCTTCATCAGTAAAAGTGTAACCTATAAATCTGTCAGTGTATTGTGTTTTTACTTCTATTCCTTTGCCAGGATATTTTGTAGAACCTATCATTCGTACACTTTCTTTATTTAGGCTTTCTACATAACCTTGTTCAAAAAAGACGGGAGGTAAATAGTTATCTACTTCAATTTCGGCATTAATAGAAAGTGAATTTTGTGGCAACGTTAGATCACTAACTAATTCAGAAGTTAAAGTAATGTCTTGAATGCCGTCTTTCAGTTGTTTTGAGTCAAATGTAAATTGCCACTTGTTGTCTTCTTGAGTTACTACAGCATCTAATTCTTGGTCTCCTGATAGAAGTTTGATGTCTTCTATAGTAAGTAAGTCTACATTTTCATTTGTGACATTTAGTTCTAAAGAGGAGGTTCCTCTTAAAAACTCTGTTTCTGTAACTGTAAAAGTTGGCAGCATGTCTTCTGTAACAGTTTGGAGTTCTTCTTCAATTTTATTTGTACATGAAGAAATAAGTACTGAGGCTAATAAGCCGTACTTCAATAGTTGTCCTTTAAAATACATAGTTGATGTTAAAATGTAATAGTGAAATTTGTTTTTAAATTGGTTGTATTAGTGTCTATCAAAATTTCTTAATTAGTCTTATTAAAGAAATAATTGATTCTAATACATTAAACTTAACAAATGTGAAATTAATACGCAAAGAATGTGAAAAATAATTAATTATTCATGCAAGAATTCCGCCTCTTTTTTTGTAGACTTTGATACTATTTAGGTGAGTTAATCAATATACTTTTATTACATATTTACAACGTACGCATTAGGTGTTGGATATTATTCACCGTACTTAGTAGAATTTAAACTTTTAAGTTTAAAAATTAAGTAATACAAAGTACAAGTACCTTTTTTATTATGAAATCCCCCATAACATTGTACTAGGTTAGAAGGGGAAGATAGCAGTAAATTCTATTATTAATTGTAATTAAATTACATTAGTTTTACAGCATTATTTTACCTAATATTTTTAGCAATGACTATTGTATCTAAACGTTTTTTACTAATAACACTCTTTTACTTACTTTATGGTAAAATTTATGCCCAAGAGGATATTCACTTAAGATTGAGTAACGAAATGCATCTAGAAGAAATGACGGATATATGTACTTCTTCTAAATTTTACGTTACTACGTCTCAAGATAAAACAGTAAAGGTATGGGATAGTACAAATGGTACTTTAATTAAGACACTAAGGGTACCCATTGGGAATTTATTAGTAGGAAAGTTATTCGCTTGTGCTTTTTCTGAAGATGAGAAAGAGTTAATAGTAAGTGGATTTACTGGACAAAATAAGCAAAGTAAGAATATTTATATTTTTGATACACAGGAGTGGGAAATAAAGCAGGTGATAAAAGGAATTCCTAATGTAGTGAGTGATTTAAATATCAATAGTAAAAATGGAGACCTTATTGTATCGATGTATGGGATAAATGAAGTACTTATTTATCAGAAAAATGGTAGAGCGTATTCATTATTAAAGAAAATAGATGATTTCGGAGATGAAACTAGAGATATTGATTTTGGACCTCAGCACCGACTATTTATTACTTGTTTAGACGGTTTTATTTATCAATATGATGAGCAATATAAACTGTATAATAAAATTCAAGCACAATATGAATCACCTAGAGGGCTATCTTTTACTAGTGATAAAGAGTATTTCACAGTTTTTTATTTAAACAGTGAAAAAATATCACATTATAAAATTGATGCAACATTTAATATTAAGCTAGAAAATGAAATTATAATAAAGAATGTATACAGGATTAATGCAATTAAGCATAACCAAAAAAATGAACTACTTGTTGCTATTAATGATACCGTTTCTAAAGAACGTCCGAATTTAGTAGTGATTAGTAACGATGGATTAGGGAAACAAAATACTCAAAAAATAGGTCATGCTGCTATCACCATGATAGAGGAATACCATGATAACTATATATTTTTAACAAGTCTACCAGAAATTGTATTTGTAGATCATAAATTGAAAGAAAAATACATTAAAAAAAGTAAGGGTTTAAATTTTTATCAAAATGAAATAACTGATTTTAAGATAAATAAAGAAGCAAATGTACTTTCTTTTTTTAATGGGTCTACTAAAATGTTTTTTGATATTAGTACACGTAGTTTTGTGCCGTCTGCTAAAGATGTAATTTACACTTCAAGTGATACTAGGGGAGATATCAAAATTGAAAATTGGAAGTATTCCATGCAGCCAGTTATAAATGGTGATACAGTAACATTTTTAAAAGAGTATGAGTTTTGTCAAGCAGTAGATATTACTCTAGATGGAAAATTCATTGCAATGGGTACACATAGAGGATTATATTATTTAACAAAGGACAAAAAAATAGTGTGGCATATTGATGTTCCCTCGCCAATTATTAATGTAATCATTACCAAAAATCAAGACAAGTTGGTCACTTTTTCACAAGACGGAAGTGTAAGGTGGTACAGTACAAAGTTTGAAAAAAGAGAAGGTGTAACACTGTCTAAGGTAAATATTGATGGACTAGCATATAAAGCAGGAATAAGACCAGATGATGTTATTTTAACAGTAAATGGTAGTAAAATAAATTCGAAAGAAGAATTAAGACCTTTAATAAGAAGAAAAGGTAGCTACACGTTTAAAGTATCTAGAAATGGGGCTATTAAAACAGTCATCATTGATAAAAACAAACCTAAATTTGGTATTTTTTATGCTCCCCCTAAAATGAACGAATACTTATTGTCATTATTTATTTCTCCAGAGGATAGTAAGTGGATTTTTTATACAAGTAAAGGGTATTATGATACTGCAATTGGAGCAGAAAAATATTTAGGTTGGCATGTAAATGTATCTGATGATAAAGTATATTTTTATGATGTATCGAGGTTAAGAAATCTTTATTATGCACCAGATACAATCAATAAATATATCGAAACATCTACTCATACTTTTACTTCAAGGTCTATTGATACTAAAGAGGTACTAGAAAATTTACCTCCTGTTGTTAAAATAAAATACCCAAGAGCAGACGAACCTGTTTCCACAAATACAATTGCTTTAGAATATACTGCCCAATCAATAAATGGGGCAGAAATAGAAGAAGTTAAGGTACTTATTGATGGAGGCACTTTTGAGCAAACTAGAGGGTTAAAAGTTAAAAAAGGAGAAGTGAATCTTTTAGAAGTTACGTTGCCTAAAAATGATTGTTTACTACAAGTTATTGCTAAAAATAAAAACGGTTGGAGCGAACCGTCTTCAGTAAAAGTAAAATGGAATGGTGATGTTGAAAATGAACCAAAACCAAATCTTTATTTATTAGCTATTGGTGTAAGTAATTATAAATTAGATCATTTAGACCTAAAATACGGTTCTAAAGATGCAAGTGATTTTAAGCAACTAATTGACACTCAGAAAAGTGGTCTTTTTCAAGATATTAAAGTTAAACTTCTAACAGATAACGAAGCGACAAAAGGCAATATTTTAGATGCATTAGAATGGATTCAGAATGAAACAACACAAAAAGATGTTGCCATGATATTTGTAGCTGGTCATGGAATGAACGATAGAAATGGAGCATTCTATTATTTACCGCATGATGCAGATTTAAATAGCATAAGAAGAACATGTCTATTCTTTGGGGAATTTCAATACACTATTTCTACCATCCCTGGAAAGGTGGTAATGTTTATAGATACTTGCCATTCTGGAAATGTTTTAAATGGAACTAGGAGTGTAAATACTAATATCACAAAAGCAATTAATGAATTATCTGATGTGGAAAATGGAGCAATTGTGTTTACATCTTCAACAGGAAATCAGTTATCTGTAGAAAGCGACCAATGGAAAAATGGAGCATTTACAAAAGCATTATTAGATGGTTTAGGAGGGGAAGCTGATCTAAATAATCAGGGAGTTATTTATATTAAGTCTTTAGATTGGTACTTATCTAGAAGAGTAAAAGAATTAACTTCTGGTAGACAATCTCCAACAACAATAATACCTTATGGAGTACCGAATTTTCCAATTTTTATTGATAATTAAAAAGCAACCTCCCTTTCATTATTTTAGATAGTAAAGAGGGGATAAGTTTTAAAATTTAGCATTGAGTGCACCATTTTTTAGATGAAGAAAACGGATTGTCCTGCATTTAGTTACAATGTATTTTTTTGAGAGAATCTATAGATAGCTTTTATAGTTTTTTTTACCCCTCTGTAAATCAAATAGTTATTAGTGCTGTACTGAGTTTTATGAAAAACGATGTAAGCTTTAAATAATTTCTTTAATTATTTAAAGCTTAACTTACTTGTTATATTGATATTTTTTTAGGGGACACACCATACTGTTGTTTAAAAGCAGATGAGAATTTTGCTAAAGATTTGTAACCTATTATTCTTGAAACTTCTGTTATTGTAAGCTTTTCATTTAATAATAATTGCTTGGCTTTTTCAAGTTTAAATTCAATATAAAATTTATGAACTGGCTTCCCAAAAACTTTCTTAAAATCTCTTTTAAACTTTGATGAAGAATAACCATATCTGAGTGATAATTCTTCAATTGATGGTATTTCTAATAAATTATTAATTACATCATCTTTAATGTGTAATAATATATTTAAATCATCTTTGTGAATATTAAGATTCTTGGGTTGATCTCTTTTTATTAATCTTTCTGCAAAAACAGCAAGGCACTCTATACCTCTTGAAATAATAATTCTTTTACGGTAAACGTCTGTATCACTATCGGATAATTCAAAAATATCTTTTAGAAATAAAAAGACTTCCATAGGGATAAGGTCACCTATTAACCATGTAGTATTATCGTTTTCTAATAAATCAAAAAGGGGTAATAAAATAGTGAAATTTCTTTCTATTACTTCTTTTGATATACGAATAGTAAACCATTTATAATTAGTTTCTCCTTTATTTTCAAGTACATAAGATTTTGTGTTAGCATATAAAAACATGCCTGAATTTATTCCTATTGTATTTTTTTCAATATTGTCAAATATGTTGCCTTTATAATCAAATCGCATTATTAAAGAAGGAGTATCAGGGTTGCCAATAGTAATAATTTGGTTATCTTCTTTAAACTTAAAATCATTGATATAAAATGACAATCCATCCATAAACTCATAATGATATAAGTTTAATTTTATAGATTTCGTTGCCACCTTCAACGATTCTCCATCTCGTTGTCCACCAAATACCTCATGGAATTGAGTGAGGATACTTTTTTCAGATGCTTCATAAAAAGAAAATATATTTTCGACCTTCATATGAATGAAATTAATAGATTTAATTAGAAAGAAGAAACACACCTTTTGATATGAGTGTGTTTCTTATAATAGTTTTATTTTTTTATTTGATTAATGTCGTTGACTAATTGTTGAATTTGTTTTGCAGAACTTTGTTTTCTGAAAAGGTTGTAATCAATCTCACTAGCAGATAATGAGCTACCTGTTTGAAAAGGATATTCTGGAACGGTATTGATAAAGTCGCCAATAACTTGTTGTAAGGGCACAAATAACCACATTTGTTCACCTGCAAACTTCATATAGGCACCAGACTCTTGTGCTCTTTCGTAAGGATCAGCTCTTAAATTAAAGATATAAGGAATCTGTGCAGGAGTTGTATATGGACCATTAAATAAATCGTTTGGTCCTTGCCATATATTAAAATGAGCTTTAAAATCACCATAACGTATTGCATTTAACTGTCCGTCCATTCCGAAGTAGATATACTCATTACGTGGACCTTTTTTTACTTTCCCTTCAAAATAGGGTTTAAAATTATATCCATCTAAATGTACTCTCCATTTTTTGCCATTAGCCGTATAACCTGTTTTCATCTTCTCTACAAGGTTTTCTTCACCTGCAGCAGCCACTAGTGTTGGCATTAAATCATTGCCTGCAATAATATCATTATATATTGTTCCTGGCTTAATAGTTCCTGGCCATTTTAATAACATTGGTGCTCTATGGCCTCCTTCCCAGTTTGTACCTTTAGCCCCTTTAAATGGAGTACAACCACCATCAGGCCATGTCCACGTTTCAGCACCGTTATCAGTAGAATACATTACAATAGTATTGTCTTCAATACCAAGTTCTTCTAACTTATCTAATAATTTCCCCACATGTTCATCGTGTTCTACCATACCATCAGCATAAACACCAACACCAGTTCTACCTTCAGTTTCTTCTTTTAGATGTGTCCAAACATGCATTCTAGTTGCATTGTGCCATATAAAGAATGGTTTTCCCTCTTTATGTGCTTTTTCCATAAAATTTAAAGAAACATCTAGAATTTCATCATCAACTGTTTCCATCCTTTTCTTAGTCAAAGGACCTGTATCAGAAACACGACCATCAGCATAGGAGTGAATTACACCTCTAGGACCATACTTTTTCTTAAACTCAGGGTCTTTAGGGTAATAATAACCTTCAGGTTCCTCCTCTGCATTTAAATGATATAAATTCCCGTAAAACTCATCAAAACCATGGTTTGTAGGTAAGTGGTTGTCTTGATCTCCCAAATGGTTTTTACCAAATTGACCAGATGTATACCCCTTATCTTTTAATATATCTGCAATAGTTGGCGCCCAATCAGGAATTCCATGTTCAGAACCAGGCATTCCTATAGTCAGTAAACCCGTCCTAAAAGGATGTTGCCCCGTAATAAATGCCGCTCTACCAGCAGTACAAGTTTGTTCAGCATAATAATCGGTAAACATTGCACCACCATTACCAATTCTATCAATATTTGGAGTCTGATAGCCCATCATTCCATGGTTGTATTTACTGATGTTATGCACACCAATATCGTCTCCCCAAATGACAAGGATATTTGGTTTTTCTGTGGCTTTTTTCTTCTGAGCCATCAGTAAAAAAGGCATTAAAAATATTACTGATAATAGTGTGATTTTCTTCATAACGTATCTATTTAAATTAACTATTCACGCTAGTTTGATAAAACTTTTTGTGAGTAACATTTAAATAAACGCGTGTAGATTAAGACCTTATTTTACTAAAAAAGTAATTTTTTTTACTAAAAAGATCAATTTGATGAAAACGTTCAGTTTTTTAATTAACCTAAAGGTTCGTGATTACTTATACCATAAGAGACTGCAGAATAGAGCTGATTCAATCAATACTTCTATATTCAAGTATAAGAATAGCTTCTCTGTCAATAAAATGATGTGTTGCTATAGTATAGAAACAATAAATCGTGTATTCTATTTTCTTAATAATTGAGCACCAGCATTTTACATTCACTAAATAAAACAAAAAGTATATTAACTAATGCATTAGATCCTGTTGATGATGCTGACGATATAGCTGATTTAGAACATAAAAATGCAAAACTACAGTTGCAAATTAAAGACAAACAAGAAGCCATAGAAACCACGAGTGCTTCTAGGTTAAAAACTATTTACGACAGTATTAAAGCGGAGGTTTTAAAAGTACAGGAAGCAGAAATCTTAGAGGTTTTAAAAGAAGCGTTTTCTTTTGGAGACAATCAAGGTTGGTCTGTAAATGATTACGGTTTAAAAACAGTTTAAATTTATTACACACATTGAAAGTTATGGAAAATAGGTCGAAAGGCCTGTTTTTTTTGAAATACTTTTTTTAACGCTAATGATCATGAAAAACTTAACCTACCACCAAAGAATACAATTAGAAGTAGCCCATGCTGCTAAAATAAGCGTAAAAGGAATTGCCCATTTATTAGAAGTAGCAACTTCTACTGTTTACAGAGAACTAAGAAGAAACAGTAAGCCAGAAGGAGGGTACGAAGTGGCGTATGCCCAAAAATTATCCATCGCTCGTAAAAAGTTAGCAAGTAGTACAAAGAAGAGAAGTTTTGTATTTCATTATAAAAGAAAGAAGTACGTTTTGTATACAGATCGTTGTAAAATACGTTGGTACAGCGATGCCCACAGAGCCGATTACATTTTTTCTCCTTTTTATAAAATGAGACGCATGGGACCAAGAAAAGTATACAATAAATACTATGGTTTTATAGTCTATCATTTTATGGACAATAAACCGTTGTATGAATTCTTATATACCCATTTGCAATTGAAACGAAAAGTGAGAAATGCACAACTGTTTTTATTTTATTTACCCCACCCACCATAAACCTAAGTATGAATTGATAACAACTCATACAGGAAGGAGAACATTCGCTACTCGTCTTTTATTAAAAGGTGTTCCTACCAAAACGGTAATGAAATTTACAGGTCATAAAGATGAAAGAAGTTTTGCGAAGTATGTCAATATTCCAAAGGAAAAAGAAATGGATCTAGTAAGAATGGCATTAAGTGATTAGTTGTATTAGAGTAATATGAACTGCTTAATAGATCGAAAAAAAGTGTAGAATATGTAGACTTTGTAGAGTATTGTTCTTCTCTAGATTAAGAGATATCAATTTATTTTAAGAATAATAGGTATTAAAATCAGTATGTAAAGGTTTCTTGATTTTCTTTACATAGTAGATTAGGTATGTAAAGATTTCTTGATTTTCTTTACATAGAATGTTTAATTTGAGATGATTTTTCGAGAAATATGTGGGAGTTAGAACATTTGCCTTATAAAGAATTAGAGCTTGAATCTAAAAAAGTATTAAAAGCATTACCAAGAGCTCATTTTGCTTTGGCTGAATTGAAAGGTGTTGCTTCCTCAATACCCAATCAAGAAATTCTGATAAATACATTAGCATTACAAGAGGCCAAGGATAGTTCTGAGATTGAAAATATTATCACTACTCATGATGATTTGTATAAATCGTCACTTGATTTAGAAAACCTTTCCTCTTTAGGAGCAAAAGAAGTTCAAAATTATATTTCAGCCTTAAAGAAAGGGTATTATAAAGTTCAAAATGAAGATCTACTAACCAACAAGTCTATTTTAGCTATCCAAGAAGAGTTGGAAAAAAACAATGCTGGTTTTCGAAGTGTTTCAGGTACTTCATTGAAGAATGCAAAAACAGGTGAAGTAATTTATACACCTCCACAGAATAAATATGAAATTGAAGATCTAATGTCAAATTTGGAGAAATATATTAATATCCCTGAATTAGAAGATTTAGATCCTATAATAAAAATGGCTTTAATTCATTTTCAGTTTGAGAGTATTCACTCATTTTATGATGGGAATGGTAGAACGGGAAGAATTATTAATATTCTGTATTTAATTTTAGCAGGATTACAGGATTTACCAATTTTGTATTTAAGTAATTACATCATTAAAAATAAACAAGAGTATTATCAATTACTTCAAGGGATTAGAGATGAAGGTGCATGGGAGCAATGGTTGCTATTTATGATAAAAGGGGTTGAGGAGACATCTAGAGATACAATAGCATTGATTCATGAGATGAAAGAATTGATGATGCGTTTCAAATATCAATTAAGAGAAAATTATAAATTCTATAGTCAGGATTTATTAAATAATCTGTTTAAGCACCCGTATACTAAGATAGATTTCTTAATGGAAGAATTATCAATATCTAGAGTGACTGCATCTAATTATCTTAACAGACTTGCAACCGATGGTCTCTTGAGTAAACAAAAAATGGGTAACCAGGTCTTTTTTATTAATTATAGCCTGTTTAAATTATTGACTGCTAGATGAGTTGCATAATTTGATGGTGTAGAATATGTGGAATTTGTAGATTATTTATTTTATGTAATTTTGTTAGAGGCTAATCAAGCACAAAAAAGATTTTTTATAAAACTATAGGAAGGTAGATTTAGAAAGGTAAAGGATCAATATCTTTATCTTCACTTTTTTGATTAAAATATCTATCTTCTTCTTTTATATTGTTATTGACAAGGAATTGCCAAAGTGTAAAACCCTCTATTTCCATATATGAAAGACCACTATCATCTTCTTCTATGTTTCCATCAACCAAATTAGAGGTAAAAGAAAGTCAGTTAATGTCTGAAGATCTTATCAATAGTATTGGAGATGAGAAAGAAATAAGAATTACTACTAAGATTTTTAGTAATATGGATGCATCAGCAAAGAAAAATACAGTTGCTTTACTTTTACAGAAGAGATATAATCTTAGTCAACTTACGGTTTTGAAGAGTATGAATAAGGTACAAATAAAAGCAACATTACCTTCAGGAGAAACAATAGGCTATGCATTAATAGGAAATGAATATAATATATCAAATGATTTAGTATCGTTGAAAAACAATCTATTTAACCAAGAAAAAGGAAGAGAGGAAACTCTAAAAGAAATTCAGTTAGTTTTCATGGATACTACTCAAGATTTAAAAATAATTGAAGGGGTAAATTATATGGATCTTGAAAAGATGTTAGATGAAATAGAGATTTTTGAAGGAGATATATTTCGTCTTTTGTAAAATTCAAGTAGAGTATCTAAAACTCTACAAACTCTACATATTCTACACCACAAACAAAAAAAGAGGTAAACTGAGTATCCATAGATATCCAAGTTTACTTCTTTTTTTATATTCCAACTAAAAGATGTTATCCCCAATGTTATCCCCATAAAACAGAAAAACCCTCCTTACTATACCGTAAAGAGGGTTTTTTGTGGAGTCGGAGGGAGTCGAACCCTCGTCCAGAGAAGGACAAAGACAAGCCTTCTACATGCTTAGTTTTACTTAAATTTTCGAGAAAAGCCAAGGCGAAAACAACCTCAAACTTTACCTTATCTGCTTTAGCTTCGCTATCAACCCACAGCAGGTATCAAGCTAGATCGATGATTTCGGCACCGTCAAATCTCCGCCCAAAGATCAAGGCAAAGGACGATGTAGCTCGGAAACGCCGTTAGGTCAGTTCCATTTAAGCCCATATGTCTACAACCCTAAGGGAGACTAGGCAGCCATAGCAAACGAATTGTTGCCAACTAGATTTTGGAATTATCTTTCAAGGCTCTCATCCCACGAGCCTGCATGCTTACACTAGCAAAATCTCAACCTGTCAAAACCAGTCGACCCCAAGTAAACTGGCCGCTCTCTTTTAAGCGGACTACAAATGTAGAGAAATTGTATGGCTTAGTGAAATATTTCTATTAAAATTATCCATTTATTTCTTTTGTTGTTGAACATGAGTGGTTTAGATATATTTAATAGTCTGTACGTAGTTATATAATGTATTACTTTGTATTTGTTTAGGGAATATATAAATTGACTCGACTATAAATTTATCTTCAATTATATATTATGTACAAACTAACTGGTAGTGCTATCTTGATGTGTTTCATGTCTATTTTTTGCAATGCTCAACAAAAAATTGGATTTGCCTTTGATGCAGGAGGAACACCTATTCATGGGTATTATGATCCCATGTCTTTTACTCCAAGTGTGAGTATTTCAAAAAGTTTAGAGAGTAATATTCCCGGAATTCTCTATGGTAATAATGCTATTGTAAAGCATCGTTTGGTGAAATTTGAAAACGCCAAATTATCTGTAAAAACAAAAGAAGGATATTTTACTAGTATTCCTACTGATACATATAAAGGTGTGAAAATAGGATTAGATTCTTTTTTTGTTGCTCAAAATATACATTTCAGAGGGAGAACTCGTGATAGAAAAACGTATGTGCAATTTATTGCTGAGTTTGATAGTACCGTTTTTGCAAAAATATATAATATGAACTTCAATGGTTCAGTATTACACCAAACTTATATTGCAAAAAGGTACGATGAGGATCTTTGGGAAGAATTAAACCCTACTAAAAAATCTTTAGAGCCAATGATTCAGAAGTTTTTTTCTAAATATTCAAATGTGATTACAAGTAGTGGTGAACTTGATACAAAAGGGGTAAACTACTTCTCTTTTCTGGTGGGAGAGTATGAGGATAATTATAAAATGAACGATAAAAACCTTGGGGGTCTAATCAACTTAGCTTACGTAACAAGTAGGCTAGGAAATAATGAAAAAGTTTATTTTGATAAGTTTTATAGAAAAACAACTAACCCTGCTGAATATCAATATTATTCTTTGATAACTTCAATCAATGAGAATAATTATGTAGAAGAGTATTTCACTTTAGAGCATCAAAAAGTATATTCTGTGGGCTTAAGTAGCAAAGTAAATGGAGAAAAAGAAGGGACGACTACACTATTTGTGGATGGAAAGAAAGTAATGAATAATGTATATGAAGAAGGGGAAGCTAAAAGTGGTGAAGTGTATGTGGGAGATTCTTTATTTTATTCATTTAACTATGTAGAAAGACAATTAACAGCTTATGATGAAAAAATTGTTTGTGAGTATGATTTTTCTAAAAAACAGATCTTACATCTAGATAAAACAGTTGAAGACCCTTATGATGGAAATACAAAGAATATTGTGGTGAAGAGTAGGTTGATTACTCAAAGTACATTCAAGAAAGGTGATATAGAGTATTCCTATCTGGTAGATGTTCTTACCCCTGTTAAAACAAAGAAAATAAATAAGCTTTTTGATAAACATTTTGAGGATGATTTTTTTATCAATAATGCTGTTTATCAACCATTGTTAGTGAAAATGTTTACAGATGATAAGGGGGAAATAATCAATTATGAGTTCCTTAATGCAGTAAATGAAAACTTTGATGAAGAAGTAGATACGTTCATTAAAGCCTATATTTTAAATGGAGGAGAAAAGGGGAAGTTTAAGTTTAAATTAAAGAACAAATTAATAGAAAAACCTTCTGTATTTGTAATGCCATTTCAACTTAATATAAAAGGACAGTATTGGTTTTTTGGAAATAATAATAGTTTTATGATGCAGCAAAACTTGATGCATCAACAACACATGCAAATGATGCATCAACAAAATATGAATCATATTCATTCAATGGCACCTACATTTTAAAATTGTCAAGAGCATAAAAAAGGTCACTCTGAATATTCAGAGTGACCTAATGTTAATTGTTACTTTTGCTTTAAGTAGAGGAAAGTTATTTTTTAATCAACTCAATTCCTTTAGCGTTGGAGTAAACTCCTTTGAAAGAAATCCATTGGTCTACTGTATTAAACTGATTTGTAGAACCAGCATCTCCACGTTGTCTTTCTACAGCTTCTTGGTAATTTGTAGCGTTAGAAGACATCTCGTTATTAGGGTAATCAAATCTTCTTGAACGAACAAAAGAAGTGCTACCAGGAGAATGGAAAGGAATATTTTTTACACCAATTGGCGTTGGTACTGGTTTTCCTTCTGCAACGGCATCTCTAGGGTCTGTAGTATATACAGGTATGTCGATTGTTTCGTACTCGTTTTTATCTAAAACAGGTGTTACAAAAGAAGGTAAGTGCGTTCTGTTCCAAAGTGTAAATGTATTTACACCATGACCAATTTGTGAAACCCATGCTTGGTAAATGATATTGTCTAATTTATTTGCAGAAGACGTGAATGCCGCTAACTCATTTGTAATGTATTCTTCTTTTGCTGCTTCATAGTTATAACCAGCTCCTTCATCAGTTGTTTTGTAAGCAGCAATTGCTCCTTGTACATAATCTTGACCAGGGAAGAAAGTAGGGTATTTTGCAAAAGCATCTCTCATTCCTGCTTCAAAATATTGAGAAGAATTACCTCCAATTAAGCCTTTCTCAATAGCTTCAGCAATTAAGAAATTTACTTCGTCAGAACTCATGATAATAGTCGGAGACAAAGGATTCATTATTGTCATGTTATTTAAAGAGGCCAATGTGAATTTATCACCAGCTTCTGTAAATGGTCTTTCACTTGGTATTGCTACAGGTGCTCCGTTTATCATTCTACCAAAGTAGTCTGCATTAATAATTTGTGCGCTTTCAATATCGTTATCTTCAGCAATGGCAAATAATGCAATTTGTCCGTCCTGATCACCCATTCTTGTTCCTCTCAAAGAAACAGGTTTTACAGATTCACCCCAGCCTTCAGCCATTTCAAATGGATTATAATCTGCTGTAGGAATAATCATTGAACTTGGAGACGATGTATAATCGTGTACACCAGTTACATAGAATAAACGAGGATCTTTTCTTGATTGCATAGATTTAAGCGATGTTTCACTCATATATCCATACGCAAAGCCACCTACTTGAGAAGTCATTGCAGCACCACAACCGTTCATGTGTTGTCCCCAAGCACCACCGTTTAATGAGTGTTCTAATTTTGCCGTTTCAGCAACGTTAGAAATGTATCCGGCAGAGTGATTAAATGCTTCAGCAAATACTTCTTTTGCACGTTGAGGGTTACCTTCCGACATGTATAAAGCGACTTTCATTAACATAGAATTCGCTAATCTTTGCCATGCTCCAGCAACACCTCTGTAATAGAAATCATCCGTAAATGTCTCCCCATTTGTTACCCATTCACGACCATTTTTCAGATCTGTAATCATTGCTTCAAGAGCTACCTCTTGAGCATCGTATTTAGGGTATAAAATGTGTTCAACATATCCTTTACCAGCTTCTGTGTAAGGTACGTCACCGTACATAGAAACTACCTTCATCATATCAATAACCTTTGTAATTTCTACTTGGCCAAGTTGTGCACTAGAAGCAGGGAGCTTTGATTCTAGATCCGTTACGTTTTTTAGAACTTCTTTATAAATGTTGTTCCAAGCCCAATCTTTGTACGATGTACTGAACGATTCTCCAGCAGCATAAAGGTTACCTGTTGCTTGAGACATTGGCCCCGTCATGATAATTTGTGTTCTCCAAGATTCACCTCCATCTGTATAAGGTTTATTTTGGATGTGAGTGAATTGATACTTCGGATCCATTTCGTCTGCTGACCAAGGATCTTTGTTCATTTCCTCAAATTTATCTGTACAAGAAAACATACTTGCAGCTAAAACTGCTCCGATAATAAATTTGTTTGCTTTCATATTTATCTATTTTTTTTAGGCCATTTGATGAAAGACGTAATTTGCTTACATCAAATGGCTGGATAATCTCTTTTAATTAAAATTTAGCGTTAAGCTTTAAACCAAATGTTCTTGGTAGAGGGTAAGAACCCACTTCCATACCTTGTGCATTTCCGTAAGAGAAACTAGCGGCAGGGTCAATGTTTTCTGTACTTTTCCATAAGTAACCTAAGTTAGAAGCCACAAACGAAAGTTGAAGGTTTTGCATTTTTGCTTTAGAAACCATCGTTTTAGGGAAAGTGTACCCGATAGAAATTTCACTAATTCTAATATAAGAAGCATCATATACATGCTCTTCGTCTACACCAGCGGTTGCTTGGTAGTAGTTTTGTAAATCTTGGTCGTTTGTAAACCCATTAAAAGGCTCGCCATTTTCATAAACTAAATTACCAGGGTTGTAAACGCCTGTTTCGTGCATTGTATTTCTACCATCTGCAGTGTCTTGATGTTTACCGTTGGAGTACATATTAGCATTTGTAGAAGAGTAGATGTCTCCACCAAACTTGGCATCGATAACCATTCCAAACGTAATGTTTTTGTACTGGAATTGGTTTACCCAACCTACCATGAAAGGTTGTACACCATTACCAATTTGTTGGTAACCATCTTCTACCTGAGGAATACCATCTTCGTTTACAATAATATTTCCATTGCTATCTCTTTTGTAAGCAGAACCCATAATTGTACCGTAAGACTGACCAGGAGCAGCCACAATATTTACAGGACCTTCACCTACTAGATACTGATCTACACCTTCTGATAAAGAAACCACTTCGTTGTAGTTATACGCAAAGTTTACTTGTGTGTGCCAGTTTAAATCTTTCTTTCTAAGAATGTCATAACCTAAAGATATTTCTACACCTTTGTTAATGATTTCACCTGCATTAATAATCGCATCTTCATATCCAGACGATTCAGGAATCCTTACTTTCATGATTTGATCTACAGAACTAGAGTTGTAGTAGGCCATATCAAGGTTTAATTTATCATCAAACATTCTTAAGTTCATACCGATCTCGTAAGATGTTTGCATAGATGGTTTTAAAGCACTGTTGTTAATTGTGTTACCGTAGATGTTACCCGTTTGTAATCCATCTTGAGATTGACCATCAATTTGATAGTATTGTTGTAACATATAAGGGTCTGTATCCGAACCAACTTTCGCCCAAGAAGCTCTCATTTTACCAAATGTCAACCATTCTGGTGTGTCCCAATCCATATCAGAAAATACCCAAGAACCACTAATAGAAGGATAGAAGTAAGAGTTGTTATCTAAAGGAAGTGTAGAAGACCAATCGTTACGACCAGAAACATCTAAGAACAAATACCCATCGTAACCAATAGAAGCAGTTGCATATACAGAACCAATTGCTTTTTGATAAGTATCGTAAGTTGCAAATCTGTCAGAACCAGACATTGGATTTTGTTGTAAAGGATCTGAGAAGTTAGAAGAACCTGTGTCTGTATACTTTCTTTCAATGTGCATGTAAGAAGCACCGAAGTTACCGACAACATCCCATTTTCCGAAACGGTTAGAGTAGGTAAGTAAACCATCAAAGTTATCTTCTCTATCTAATTGTGTTCTTTCGTAAGCTCTACCAGACTCATACCAAGGTGTATAAAGAGGGTCTAAAACTTCTGCTCTCCAAGAAGTATAATCTGTACCTGCTCTACCTTGTAATTTTAAATGGTCTGTGAAATCATACGTTAAAGAAGCCATCCCCATAAATCTATCTTTCGAATCTTCGAAACTAGTTTCATACATTGTCCAATACGGGTTTTCATTTATAGTGTTATAGCCAACAGGTCTTCCGTCTTCATCTTTGTAATCTTTCATCCAATTTACATCGTACGTATTAGGAATCGAGTTCATGTAACCCATATAGTTGTTTACACTATTACCCATAGAAGGTCTGTTTAAAGCATCTTCTTTAATGTAGTTCATTCTAGCATCAAGGTGTAACTTGTCTGATAAATCAGAAGTTCCTCTTAATGTAAAAGTGTTTCTTTCATAACTTTGGTTGTCAACATTACCGTTGTTAGACATGTTCGAATAAGAGAAACGTACCGAACTTTCATCAGTTACTTTAGTTAAAGAAACGTTGGTAGTGGCTGTGTAAGAAGGTTTGAAGAATTCATCATAATTATCATAGAATTGAACTGTTCTTTCTTTTCCATCATAATATGCGTCAGTTGTCATACCTGGTGTTACTTTTGGTCCCCACATGCCGTAATCTCTTTGAGGATCAGAAGCAAAATTACCGTTGGTACCGTGTGCATACGTTTCTTGATTGTCAGGAGTGATACCTAAAGTACTTACCGTAGATGTGTGAGAGAAATCAACCCCTAAACCTTTTTGACCACCTTTACCACTTTTTGTAGTAATCATGATTACACCATTAATACCTCTAGAACCATAAATTGCCGTAGCAGCAGGTCCTTTTAGTACCGACATACTTTCAATGTCTTCTGCATTTACACCAGACATACCGTCACCAGTATCCACACCGCCATTGTCTGCATCGTTTGCATTGGCAATGTTACTGTTGTTCATAGGGATACCGTCAATTACATATAACGGTTGGTTAGAACCGTCTAACATTGCATTACCACGAATAACAACATTGGAAGAGGAACCAGGAGAACCACCCACTTGATTAATTTGTACACCGGCAACTTTACCACTTAGGTTATTCATTACGTTAGAAGAACCCGTTACAGCGCCTAAATCGTCGCCACTTACTTCTTGTACGGCATAACCCAATGATCTTTCATCACGTTCAACACCCAATCCAACTACAACAAGCTCTTGCATTTCAGTTGCGTCAGAAGCAAGTTTGATTTCAATTGAGCTACGGTTGTTTACGTTAATTTCTAAAGTTTCGTAACCAATGTAAGAAATTTGCAATTCAGCAGTAGGAGATGCTGCTAGTTTGAATTTACCATCAAAATCGGTAATTGTTCCAAGTGTTGTTCCTTTAATTTTTACAGAGGCACCAATAAGAGGTTCGTCTGTCATAGAGTCTTTTATAACTCCGTTAATAGTTTGTTCTTGTGCATAGACTGTGCACGTTGTTGATAGTACAATAAGTATACTAACAATAGCTCGTAAGAATTTATACATATGATAGGTAGTATTAAAAATTTATGTTCGCTTTATTGTTTGCTCTAAAACATTATTAAGTGTTTTTCTGACGTAAATGTATTCAAAGAATTAATCACGAAACAATAACTGTTGCGTTTTTGGGTGTTAACGTGAGTGAATAACAGCATAAACATGCATTTATGTGGTTTTAGGTGCGTATTTACGCATGTTTTAGGTATGTGTTAAAAAAATAAAACATTGTTACAAACTGTGAAATAAAGTCCGATAACATTAATAACTACTTAAAAACAGCTTTTTAAGTAAGTTTTATTTAAGTCAATTTTAGAAAAGTGTTTTTTACCTTGATTAGTATGTTTTAAACCGTTGTTTTTGCCTGTTTATGCTTGTTTATTAAAATTAAGTAATGATTTTAACATGAATTATGTTATAATAGGTCAAATATGTTTAAAAAAATCATTTTACTTGCGCGTTTTTGTGCGTGTAGTTACTATTGTAATGTAAACAAGACACTTAAAAAGAGCTTGTGATATTGTCAATGATCTAACAAAATAATATATGAAATGAAATTACTGTTTATTTTTCAAATGAGTTACTAATTATAGATACTACAACAACTCATTTTATTGCTTTAAGTTAAATTTTAGGAAACCAATTAAATCCTAACCTAACATTTTTATTAGGCCAGAAGCGCCTTTACGTACTTTATAATTACTACACTAATCTATACTAAATCATGAATAAACTTTTCTTGATGTTGACAAGTATGTTAATACTTTCAGCAGGGTATCTACACGCCCAAGAAAGAACAATTACGGGTAACATTATTGATGCATCCGATCAGTCACCATTACCAGGTGTAAATGTTGTTATTAAAGGAACGACAAATGGCGCGGTAACCGACTTTGATGGTAATTTTTCAATTATAGTTAATCCAGGCCAAGATGTTCTTACCTTTTCGTTTATAGGTTATAAAACTACTGATATGAATATCGCGAATAGCGACAACATAAAGGTAAAATTAGAAACAGATGCCGAAGAACTTGAAGAAGTTGTTGTAACGGCATTGGGTATTAAAAGAGAAGAAAGATCTTTGGGATATGCGGTTTCTGAGGTGAAATCAGAAGATTTAGGAGAAAATTCATCTGCCAATCTAATGAACTCATTAAATGGTAAAGTTGCAGGTGTGCAAATCACGCCAGTTTCAGGTCCAGCTTCTTCTTCTAACGTAGTAATACGTGGTAATGCAGTTTTAGCAGGTAGTAACCAACCGTTATATGTTGTAGATGGAGTACCAATGAGTAACTCAAACTTTGATAATGCATCTGATGCAGACAATGGTGGTATTGATACAGGTGATGGACTTTCATCAATTAATCCAGACGATATTGAAGGAATGTCGGTACTTAAAGGTCCGGCAGCAACAGCATTGTACGGTACACGTGCTATTAACGGCGTTATTTTAATTACAACTAAATCAGGATCAGATAGAAAAGGTTTAGGTATAGATTTTTCTACAGGTGTAAATATTGATGTTGTGGGTATTACACCAACAATGCAAAATCAATATGCACACGGTACAATGGGAGCTTTCCCTACAGATCCAACTTCTACAGATGGAAATAGAATGTGGGGTCCGAAAATTACTCCAGGTATGCGAACAGACGCTTATTATGATGGTGTAGAAAGAACGGTACAACATTATGATCTTTATGATCAGTTTTACCGTAATGGAGTAACATTTAATAATAGTGTTTCTTTAACGGGTGGTAATGAGACATCTAACGTAAGGTTCTCTTACTCTAATATGTCGAATACAGGTAATGTAGAAAACTCAACATTTGATAGACATACATTTAACGTTAGAGGAAGCACAAAATTGATGAACGAGAAATTAACGTTAGATTCAAGAGTTACCTATACACATACTGAAGCAAGTAACAGAATGTCTATGGGTAGTTCTATTTACAACTACCAACGTGCATTAATGGGTATTCCAAATACTGTAAGCATGGATTGGTTGAAAAATTATAAAGATGCGAATGGTAGACCAATAGGGTATAACGATAAAAATGAAAACCCGTATTGGACAATGAATGAGGTATCTAATAAGGATAGACAAGATAGAATGTTAGGTATGTTAAGCTTAAATTATGAGTTTAGTGAGAGCTTAAATCTTATTGTTAGAGGTGGTACAGATGTTACTTCTTTTAGACAGAATACATTAGATCCGTTATATACTCCTTACTACGAAGAAGGACGTGCTTATGAACGTACAAACTTACAAACAGAAAACAACATGGATTTCTTATTACAATACAGTAAGAAGTTCGGTAATTTTGATATTAATGCAACAGCAGGTGGATCGTACATGTATCAATTACATGATATGACAGATGCAGGTTCTTCTAGATTTACATCTCCAGATCAGCAACACCCTGCAGCAGGTTCAGATCGCTTTTTGTCGTTAAGTAGATATGAAAGAGCAATTAGTTCTGTATATGCTACGGCATCTGTTGGTTATAAAGGCTTTCTATTCTTAGATGTATCTGGTCGTAACGACTGGTCATCAACTTTGCCAATGGGTAATAATTCTTACTTCTACCCATCTATTAGTGGTTCTTGGGTATTCTCTGATATGGATTGGAATACTCCAGAATGGTTATCATTTGGTAAGTTAAGAGCATCTTGGGCGCAAGTAGGTTCGGATACAGACCCTTACAGCCTTTATATACAATACAATGTTGATGGTAACCAAGGTGGATACCCTGGTATGGGATGGAATATGGGTGGCATAGAAGGCTCTACAATTCCTAACTACAATTTACAGCCATCTATGTCTAGTTCTTACGAATTTGGTTTAGACTTAAGATTATTTGATAATAAAATCGGGTTTGATATTGCTTACTACAAACAAAGTGCTACAAATCAGATTCTTGGAGTAGATGTATCGCATGGTTCTGGTTATAGCCAAGCATTAATTAATGCGGGTGAAATTCAAAACCAAGGTGTAGAGATGATGATCAATTTCTCTCCTGTTCAAACAGATAATTTCCGTTGGGATATGATGGTAACTGCTGCTTATAACCAAAACGAAGTAGTTTCTTTAACAGAAGGTGTGGAATCTTACTTATTGATGCCAACATCGGGTTCTGTATCTGTTCAGGCAATTCCTGGAGAGTCTTATGGTGTAATTATGGGTAAGACTTACGAAAGAGATGGAGCAGGAAATGTTGTGGTAGATGAAAATGGTTTGCCATTAGTATCAGATGACGTGAGTGAGATTGGTAATTCTATTCAACCTTGGATGGGTGGATGGAGAAACACATTCTCTTACAAGAACATCTCTTTATCGGTATTAATTGATGGTAAATTTGGAGGTGATATCTACTCTCAGACAAATGCATCAATGTACAATAATGGTAAACATGAAGAAACACTTGTGGGTAGAGATGACTATTATAATGGTGGAAGTTGGAACCCTGGTAATTTAGTAACAACTGACGGTACTCCTTATACGGGATCTGTTGATCCTGAGCAATATTATAGAAGAGTATCTCAGATAGATGAACAATTTGTATATGATGCTTCATTTATTAAACTAAGAGAAGTATCTATTTCTTACAGGTTACCCGCAAAATCGTTAGATAAAACGCCATTTAGAAACCTTTCTGTAACTGCTTACGGTAATAATTTAGGGTACTTATGGAGAAGTGCAGATAACATCGATCCAGAAGCGTCATTTACGAGTGGCAACGGTCAGGGTATTGAGATGTTTAACATGCCTTTACCTAGAACTTTCGGTTTTAAATTAAACGCTAACTTCTAATCTAGACAACAATGAAAAAATTATTAAAATATACAGCATTAGCAGGATCGATCTTACTCGCTTCGGCTTGTACGAGAGGTTTTGAAGAAATGAACGATAACGATTATACAAGTGGAGATATGGATCCAAAGTATCAGTTTACGTTTATACAAGCTAAATTATTTTCTAGCGGACACGAAGGGTATAGAGGTAACTTGATTATGGCTGGCCCAATGTCTGGAATTTCTATGAACCCACAATACACAACAGGTGCAGGTTTTAATAGAAGTGATGCTTATACTGAAGCTACTTTTAGCTTAATATACAACGATATTGCTAAAAATATCGATGATATTCAAGTGAGAGTTAGTAAGGATATGGAAGTGAACGGTACAGAAAATAATGCCAAGTTAGGGCAAATTGCTATTACCAAAGTAGTCAACTACCTAAGAGCAACCATGATGTATGGAGATGTTCCTTATTCTCAGGCAGGGAAAGGGTATTCTCAGGGGATACTTTACCCAGAATATGACAATCAAGAATTTATTTTTGAGCAAATGGTTTCTGAGCTCAAAGTAGCAAGAGATCAGATCAATGATGGCTCAACGTATAATGAAGATTTTTACTACAATGGAGATGCAGCAAGCTGGGCAAAGTTAGCGAACTCGTTGCTTATGAAAATCGGTATTTTTATGTCGAGTGCTGATCCAAATAAAGGTAAAGAGATCTTTAACGAAGCATATTCAAATTCAGCTGGGTATATCAGTACTTTAGCAGAATCTGCAGTTTTAGGTCATAATGAATCTGGTGGACCTTGGGGACAAACAGTAAATGGTTCTGGTGCTGCCAACGAAGGTAGAGTAGGTGGTGTTTCTTACCATTTCTTCTCAGATATTTCTTTAAAATCTATGCAAGAAAGAAAGGATCCGCGTTTATTTTGGGTGGCTTCACATATAGATAATACTGGTTCTTCTACTGCAGCATTTACAGATGTATCTGCGTATACCAACTATGATCCGTTTGCTTATGACGATTCTAATGGGACAGAATTTAAGAGAATTCATTACAGAGGTGCTAGTTCTGGAGATAGACCAGACGGTAATAGAGGTGTGTATACAAAAGACGATCAAGTAATGTATTCTGCATTTACTATACAATCGAGAGATGATAATGGAAATTATATCAACAATATGGGATATTCTTTCCAAGATGGTGGGCAATATGCACAGTTAGTGGCAGTAAATCCTAATACAATTTTAAACGCAACGTCGCCTTCAATGATAATGGGTTCTGATGAAGTTCATTTTATGATTGCAGAGGCAGCAGAAAGAGGTTGGATTGGAGCAAGTTCTGTAGATCATTATAGAATGGGAGTAGAGCAAGCCATTAAAAAATATCCTCAATTTTACGCAGGTCAAGATTATGTGACAGCTTTTGTTAACCTCTATAAAGAACAAACAGAGCCAGGTTATTTATGGGATGTAGCGGTAGAGGAATACATCACACAAGAGGTGAATGCTTATTCTAGCTCAGCAAATAAATTAGAAGATATAATTTATCAGCACTGGTTGTCTCAAATTGGTAATGGTTATAATGCCTTTGCCATTTGGAATAGAACGCACTTGCCATCAATTGTACCTGCAAATATGAATGGTGAGAATAAAAATATTACCCTACCTGTGTACGATAAAGACCCTATTACAGATGAGACAGCAACACCAACAGGAACAGTTTCTGTAGAATTACATACAGGCGGTATTACAAATGGTATAAGACCTTCTCGTTTCCCTTATCCAAACAGAGAATTTACTGTAAATCCAACGAATGTGAGTAAGGCAGTTTCTAATCAAGAAGGTGGTAATCCTTCATCAGATTTTATTTCTGCTTACCAATGGATGAGCTTTAGATAATAATAGATTTCTTTTAAATGAAAGAAGGTTACTCTTGAGTAGAAGAGTAGCCTTTTTTTGTGGTGAAAATATTAATAATTAATTGATTGTCAGAAAATAAGAAAACGTAGTATTAATCTGTAAATTATAAACAATTCAAGCGTTTTTTTTGTAAAATGATTAAAACCTAGAATTAATTATTATCATGAAATTACTATCATATCTTTTAGTTGCTTGTACTGCTTTCTTATTATCGTGTGAGACTTATTCAGATCCTTCAATATTAGAACTTAAGAATACCAATATTATAAGTAGTTCTAATTGGAGTATTTCTAATGTCACTTACACTACTAACTTTGACCCAACTACTAGAGATATCTCATCTAGTATGAGTTATGGGCCCGGAGAGGTAGCTGTAGAATATCTAGTTTCTGCGCAATTGAATGGTATTGTAAATTGGGAAACAAACCAAGCCTTGGATAAAGGACATATTTACAGATATTTTAGTGTAGATGAATACCAATTATTTACAGAAGGACTTCACGAATCGGAGTGGGGGTATAGAGAATCTAATGTTCAAAATACAAGCAGTAAAAATTATCAATTGGCCGTTTTTGTAGTTGACAATATCAGATTTAGAGTCCGCATTTATGATGATGAGCCCGATAGATTATTTTGCTACTACGATAGAAGTGAAAGAGCTGAGGGTGTAACTTATAAATTTCATTTAGAATTTTGGATGGATAAAGTGCAGTAAATAAAGAACGGTAGGTTTATTTTCTAATGTACCTTAATTCTATAATACCTGATTTATATTGCTTACTCGAAATTAAATCAAAAGTTGTTTTAGTGCCAATAGGCTGAAAAAGAGGAATACCAGTGCCTAAAACTACGGGTATAATAAATAAGCGGAGTTCATCAATAAGTCTATGATCTTCTAAAAGTGCATTCACTTTTCCTCCACCTACAAGCCAAATATTTTGCTCATTTTCTTCTTCTTTTAAAACTTTAATTTGTTCAATTATATCTTCATGCAAAAAAGTAACATGTGCATCATTATCACTTTCGCTAGATTTAGTAATCACAAAATTACGCTTGCCAGCATATGGGAATTCTACATCTAGACTTTGAATTTTCTGATAGGTCGAGTTCCCCATAATTGTGGTATCAATACTATCAAAAAAATCTTGATAACCATATTGTTCTTTTTCGGGGTTTGTAAAATCATCTAGCCATTCTATACCACCTTTAGAATCAGCTATTTTCCCGTCAATACTTGTAGCAATGTAACAGATTATTTTTCTCATGGATTGTTAAATTTTTAGGTCAGTATTAGTAGAAGTTAACAAAATAATTTTGAGGAAGCAAGTAGAAGTAATTGTGTTTTAAAGTAAAGAAGTAAATATTTATTTAATTTAAATGCTTTGTTTTTAAGGTAGTTAAGAGGGTTTTTAAGCCTATTGTAATTGAATTATAAAAAGATGTGATTAATTGTAGAAATTACAATAAATATCAAACAATTTTGTGTCTTACTCGTATATAGTTAGTATATTATTTAAAAGAATCTATCAAATTTATACATATAATATGAAGCCAATCAAATTAGGATCAATACAGCTTATGCCAATTGCTCAATTAGGCATATTATTAACAATAGTATTATTAGGTGTTTGGGCGGTTGTGAAAACGCTTTTAATGTCTAAAGGAATAGATATTCCACAGCGTTATTATGTGTATGTGCCTGTACTGATATTTTCTAGTGTTTGGCCTTTTATGATTAGTCGAGGAATTGAAGAAAACCCGGAATTTGAGCCGGAAAATAAATAGTTATTCAACATAACAATACCAGAAAAGGTGATACATCATTAAGTGTATCACCTTTTTTTTATTCGTTTTCTTTATAAATCGAAGGTAGTGTGATTTCTTTATATACTACAATCAACCTTAATGCTATAATTAGAGCAATTGGCAACAATTGATAAATACCATCTTTACATTCAAAATGTACTAAAATGATATAAAATCCACCTCCAATAATACTAATTGTAGCATAAATTTCTTTCTGAAAAATTACAGGTATTTCGTTTACTAAAATATCTCTTGATACACCACCGAAAGCCCCTGTAATTACTCCTAAAATAATACAGATGGTATAATTAAAATCAAATGATAACCCTACCTGAACGCCTATCACTGTAAATAAGGCCAGGCCTATAGTATCAAACAATAAAAGCTGAACGCGTAAAATTTCTAATCTATCTTGGAATATCATGGCAAAAACTGCCCCCCCTAGAATAAAATAGATATAGTTGGGATCAGTTATCCAAAATATATCTCTTCCTTCTATAAGGATATCCCTTAACGTTCCTCCTCCCACAGCAGTAACAAAAGCTACTATGAGAACACCAAATGGATCAAGTCGCTTATTCATAGCAACTAGCGCCCCAGAAATTGCCAAGGCAAAAGATCCAATAACACCTATATAGTAAAATATTTCTTCCATGTGCTTAAAAATTTGTGCGCAAATATTAAAAAAAAAATAGTGCACGCAATACTTCTTTAGTGAAAAAATGTAAACAGTTTAAAATCAGTTATAAGGAAAACCCTTGCTCTTCCTTTTGTTCTAGTAATCAGTGTGTTGTGTTAGTAAATTAAAAGCAATTCATCAACTAAATTAGATTAAGATTTTGTGGATAATTTTTCTATTTTTGTAACCTCAAATTTAGAAAGACATCCTGCAATGGCATATATCATATACGATACGGAAACCACAGGTTTACCGAAGAACTTTAATGCACCAATAACAGATCTAGAAAACTGGCCAAGAGTGGTTCAACTCGCTTGGCAGTTACACGACGATCATGGTAAATTAATTAAGGCACAAAACTTAATTGTGAAGCCTGATGGATATACCATACCATTTAATGCAACAAAAGTTCACGGTATTACTACAGATCATGCCATTGAACATGGACACGATTTAAAGGAGGTACTCGAAGAATTTCGTATTGATTTAGCCAAAGCTGATAGACAGATTGGTCATAACCTACAATTTGATATAAATGTAACAGGTGCGGAATTTCTACGTTGCGATCTAGAAAGTGAGATCATGAATGTAGAGGTTATCGATACCATGATTTCTTCTACAGAATTTTGTGCATTACCTGGTGGTAGAGGAGGTAAATTCAAATCTCCTTCACTTACAGAATTACATAATAAATTATTCGGTGTTCCTTTTGCAGATGCTCACGATGCAGCGTACGATGTTGATGCCACAGCAAGATGTTTCTTTGGTTTAATTGAGCATGGTGTTGTTGTTCCAATTCATGATGTTCCTGTAGAAGAGGTTGTTTATGAAGCGCCTGATTTAGATGAAGCCAATTTTGCATCTAAAACACAAGCAACAGAATTAGGTAGAGGAAAGGTTAGTAGAGAGGAGGGTTTAGCACGTTTAAAAGATGTGCAATTTACTCATTTACATACCCATACTCAATTTTCTATCCTTAGAGCTACATGTACAATTGGAGACTTAGTAGCAAAATCTAAAGAGGAAGGTTGCGAAGCTGTATGCCTTACCGATCATGGTAATATGTACACTGCTTATCACTTTGTTCGTGATGTTTTAAAAGCAGAATTAAAGCCAATAATAGGTTTAGAATTTTACATTGTAAAAGAGCATAAAAAGAGAAAGTTTACTAGAGACGATCCAGACAGAAGATCTTCTCAGGTACTTATCGCAAAAAATAAAGCGGGCTACCATAACCTTGCAAAATTATCCTCTCAAGGCTTTATTGATGGGGCATATACAGACAGAGATGGTACATATGCACGAATTGATAAAGAACTTCTTTTAGAATATAAAGGTGATTTAATCGCAACAACTGGCGGTTTACAAAGTCCTGTAAATAACCTTATTCTTAATGTGGGTGAAGAACAGGCGGAACAGGAATTTGTTTGGTGGTTAGAAAATTTCCAAGATGATTTTTACATAGAACTTTGTAGACATGGTTTAGAAGAAGAAGACCATGTAAACGAGGTTTTATTACGTTTTGCAGAGAAATATGATGTGAAGTATTTTGCAGCAAACAACGTATACTATATAGATGAAGCAGGTTCTGATGCACACGATATCTTATTGTGTGTAAAAGATGGCGAAAAGAAATCGACACCAATTGGGAGAGGTAGAGGGTTTCGTTTTGGTTTCCCAAATAATCAGTTCTATTTCAAAACAGGTGATGAAATGAAAGAGCTGTTCTACGATTTACCAGACGCAATAGAATGTACTCAAGAAATTGTAGATAAAATAGAGCCGTATAAGTTACAACGTGATGTACTTTTACCTGCTTTCGATATCCCTGAAGAGTTTATTGACCCAGAAGATGAAAAAGATGGCGGCAAAAGAGGTGAAAACGCTTTCTTAAAACACCTAACGTATGTTGGGGCAGAAAAAAGGTACGGCACAATTACAGAAGATATTAAAGAACGTCTAGATTTTGAATTGGCAACGATTCAAAATACAGGATACCCTGGTTATTTCTTAATTGTACAAGATTTTACAACAGAAGCTAGAAATATGGGTGTTTCTGTTGGGCCTGGTCGTGGTTCTGCGGCAGGTTCTGCAGTTGCTTATGCTATTGGTATTACCAATGTAGACCCTATTAAATATGATTTGCTATTTGAGAGATTCCTTAACCCAGACCGTGTATCTCTTCCCGATATTGATATTGACTTTGATGATGAAGGTCGACAAAAGATCATTAACTGGGTAGTTGATAAATACGGTTTCAACCAAGTATCTCATATTATCACTTACGGTACAATGGCGGCAAAATCGTCTATCAAAGATACTGCAAGGGTTATGGATTTACCTTTAAGTGATTCTGATCGTTTGGCAAAACTTGTTCCTGATATGAAGCTGAAAAAGCTTTTTGGAATGAGCGATCAACAACTAGAAGATAAACTGAACTCTGAACAAATGGAAATGGCCAACCAGCTAAAAGCTGTAGCCGAAGAACATAGTTTAGAAGGGCAAGTGTTAAATACGGCAAGAGTATTAGAAGGTTCAATTCGTAATACGGGTATTCATGCCTGTGGTATTATTATCACACCAGATGATATTACGAAGTTTATTCCTGTAACTACCGCAAAAGATGCAGATCTTCTTGTTACTCAGTTTGATAACTCAGTTGTTGAGAATGCAGGAATGCTAAAAATGGACTTCTTAGGATTGAGAACTTTATCAATCATAAAAGATGCCATTAAACTAATTAAATTAAGACATGGAATACAAATCGACCCAGATGATATTCCATTAGATGATAGAAAGACATACGAACTGTATCAACGTGGAGAGACCAACGGTACTTTCCAGTTTGAATCAGCAGGTATGCAAAAGCACCTAAGAGCACTAAAGCCCGATGTTTTTGGTGATTTGATTGCCATGAACGCCCTGTATAGACCAGGTCCTTTGGAATACATCCCTAACTTTATCGCCCGTAAACATGGTGATGAAGAGATTGTATATGATATTCCAAAAATGGATGAATACCTTGCAGAAACGTATGGTATTACGGTTTATCAAGAACAGGTAATGCTCTTGTCACAATCTTTGGCAGGGTTTACAAAAGGTGAAGCAGATATGTTGCGTAAGGCAATGGGTAAGAAAATATTTGCCTTGCTAGAACAACTAAAACCTAAGTTTATTGAAGGAGGAACTGGCAATGGACACGATCAGAAAGCACTTGAAAAAGTATGGACTGACTGGGAAGCCTTTGCTGCATATGCATTTAACAAGTCTCACTCGACCTGTTACTCTGTTGTTGCCTTCCACACAGGTTATTTAAAAGCCAATTACCCTGCAGAATACATGGCTTCTGTACTTACTCATAATATGAACGATATCAAAAAGGTAACGTTCTTTATGGAGGAGTGTAGCAGAATGGGGATACCTGTTTTAGGGCCAGATGTAAATGAATCGGAGTATAAATTCTCTGTAAACGCAGAAGGTGCAATTCGATTTGGATTAGGGGCTGTAAAAGGAATTGGTACAGGACCAATTAATGCAATTATTGAAGGACGCCAAGAGAAACCTTATGAATCTATCTTCGATTTTGTTGAACGTGTCAACTTAAAAGCTGTTAACCGTAAGGTGATGGAAAGTTTAGCTTACGCAGGTTCTTTTGATAATTATGAGTTTCATAGAGCACAATATTTTCATATTCCTGAAGGGGAGAAATATTCTGGAATTGACCTTATCCTACGTTATGGAAATAGAGTTCAAGCTGATAAGCTATCTGCACAAGCTTCTTTATTTGGTAGTTCTACAGGCGGATCTGTTCCTCCTCCAAAATTACCCGAATTAGAACAGTGGTCTAAATTAGTAGAGCTTAGGTTCGAGAAAGAAGTTGTAGGTTTCTTTATTTCAGGACATCCATTAGATATGTACAGAATGGAATTAGATAACTTCTGTATTCCTGTAAAAAATATTGACTTACATAAACAACAAGAAATTAAAGTGGGGGGTATGATTACCGAAGCTAAAATTCTTGAAAGTAAAAACGGTAATAAGTTTGGTATCCTTACTTTAGAAGATTACGAACAGACCACCCAAATGGCAATGTTTGGTGAGAACTTTAATCTAAATAAACACTTTTTAAACGAGGGTGATTTTGTTTGTATTTTAGGTCAAGTAAAAGAAAATTATAGAACGCCAGGTCTTTGGGAGTTGAGTCCTAAAAAGATAATGCCATTGTCTTCAGTAAAAGATCATTTTTGTAAAGGGATAGATTTATCAATAGATGTTATGGCCTTAACAGATGATACTATTATGGAATTAGTTTCTATAGTTTCTGAACATCAAGGTACTAGAGAGATGTCGTTAGAGGTAATTTCTAGAGAGGATAATATGGTAGTTAATTTATTCTCAAGATCTTACAAAGTTGACCCGTCTACCGAGTTACTAAATGAGTTAGATCAGTTGGAAGGGATAGAATACAGAGTATTTTAGGTTATTGTTTACATTCATTTTGAAAAAAATAGTGGTGATTTTCATTATTATTCATTTGAAAATATTATTGAAATACCATTTTAAAGTGTAAATTATAAAAAAATTATATTCTTATTTTAACATAAAAATCAATATATAATTCTGTTTTAATTGGTAATTGTATCTAATACGTTTATTATTTAACTGTATTGCAATGAATTAGAATATGTAAATTATTTGCAAATTGAGTTATATAGATTTATTTTTGTGTCATTAATAATACAAGAATTTATATCTGTTGCAATAATTTTAATAATCATGAGCCAAATAGCAATCGTTGCTGCAGCTGAAGCTGCATTAGACAAATTAACTAAATTGAATAAAAAAGGTGAGTACGATCAACAAGTGAATGACTTGAACTGGGTACTTGCTAGTTTTAAAAATGACGGTAACCCAGAAGGCGTTTATCAAAAAGTTGCTGAAGCACAAACAGTCCTTGCTGCATTAAAAACAAAAAAGCCAAGAAGCGTAGCTAAATCTTTAATGGATACATTAGCAAAAGCATTGGCTTAGTCCAAAAGTTCAAAAAGATTAGAAGGTTACTTTTTTTAGTAGCCTTTTTTTGTGTCCAAAAATTAAGAGGCTATTTCAAATTATAAGCTCTGAATGTTCAATTGCTTAAAATTTTAAAATTATAGATAAGTATTATGGTACACTCTTTTAAAAGTTGTATTTTCATGTAAAATATAATTACCGAATATGAAAAAGATTTTATCTATAATTGCCATCACTGCATCTTTAATGTTTGTAGGATGTTCTACTTCTTCTGATACAGCAGACAATAAAGCATGTTGTAAAGGAAAAACAGAAAGCTGCTGTGTAAACAAAGAAGCATGTGCAACTTGTGAACATTGTAAAAATGGTGATAAAGAAAGCTGTAAAGTAGCTTCTGAAAAAGGAGAGGCCAAAGCGTGCTGTAAAGAAAAAGTAGCCAATGGCGAAAAAGCTTGCTGTAAGAAAGAAGCGTAAGTAGTCTATTTAAAGAGGAGAACTTAATCTACTGTTTTTATTTTTGTGAGACAACTTAAAGAAGGAGATAGAATAAGTGAACTTTGATGGAATACTTTATATAAAGCCAGTTGAAACATAGTTTTAATTAAAGTTTAAAGTGATGCAATCTAAAAATTGTATCACTTTTTTTATCCTACTTTTTATTTCATTTTAGAATATCAACCGATTGAACTATCTTAGTATACTATCTCTTCAAACATTACATTAATGCAAATATTTAAGAAACTACTTTCAATCTTCATTTTACTTTTAATAGGGCAATCTTTATTAGCACAAGAACGTATGTTCGAGTTTCATTCTTACGGTAGAGTGGGAGTCTCATCTTCTCTTTATGAAGATAAAGTGGGTGCTCGGTTAAACTTAACAGGACAGGGAGCTTTAGGCGGTAGATTAGAAGAAAATGATTATATAGAAATGTCTGGTGTTGCTAGGATTGATAAAATCTTTAAAATGACTCCTGATAAACCAAAAATCAAATTTGTACTTACTACACAATCGTTCTCAGGTGACAACACTTTTATTGCAAACAATACAAAGACAAACTTTGTAGAAATGTATCTAGATATTCAAGATACTTTATTTAATGTGCCGTTTCATCTTTGGGTAGGAAGTAAATATTTTAGAGATAAAAATATTGACATAGCTGATTATTTTCAGTTTAATAACTTAACAGGGCAAGGGTTTGGATTAACGGTTGGTAAAACAACAGTTTCATTAATTAAAGCTTTAGTCTCTCAAGATCAGCCGAATAACCCTTATGGTGATTCTAATTATGAAGACGGCAGGCAAAAACACGTTTTGTCGGTTCAGCATGTTGTTGATATAAATGAATACAATAAGCTTAATTTTTTAGGAGAATACCATTTTACAGGCTATGACTCTCTTACAGACCCTCAATTTATTTTAGATAAAGTGAGTGATTATGGTTGGCTTCTAGGTGTAATGCACAGTTATAAAAAAGAGAATTTCTTTAATAATGTTACTTTCAGATATGGAAGTAGAATAGCAAATGGACCTGGAGATGATGGTTGGTCTTCTCGTTCATTTATTAATTTTGGTAATCCGAATAATAAAGGGCAATATGATGGAGCTCGAGGGATTAATATTACGGAGAACTTTGTTTATGATGTTAATAATTATTGGGGTGTGACAGGGTATGCTGTATATAGGTATGCAATGGGAGCAAAAGTACCTGTTTTTATTTCAGAGAATAGACCAAATCAAAAATGGGATTTATCTATTGGTGTTAGACCAATGATTTATCTAATGGATGAAATTCAGTTACTATTAGAGTATAACTTTCAAATTAGAGATTTTGACGAATATACAAATGGTATTGTAGGGGTTGACCCAGGGTTAGGGCAAATGAATAAGTTTACTTTTGCACCAGTGTATGTACCAACAGGTGAACGTTCTGTTATGGCGAGGCCTCAAATTAGATTAGTTTATACCATTGCAGTGTATAATGATGTGGTTAAAGATTATCAACTGTCTCAATATTATGAAGCAGGGAATGCGGGTAATCTAGGGCATTATTTAGGTTTAAAAACCGAATGGTGGTTTTAATCAAAAAGGCTTATTTGATAGATTTCAAATAAGCCTTTTTGTTTTAAGAGCTATGGTTTAAGTAGAATAGACTTTGTACTCATAAAATCTAGAAACTAATAATAAAACAGCAGCTATAATTGCTCCAAATTGCTCACCATCACTTATACTAATATGAGCGGCAGCGGCTAATACAAAATCAAAGAAAAACCCTGCATAGGCCCATTCTTTTAATAGGTTTGATTTACGTGACCATATCGCAATTAAACCCGCAATTTTAGCTATTGCTAAAGGATATATGATATAAGAAGGGTAACCTAAATTAGTAAACACAGAAGCTATTTCTTCATGTTTTACAAAATACATCCCTGCTGACATTAACATCATTACAGATAGTAAACCCGTACTACCATAATAAATTATTTTATTACTTTTTTCCATCTTTATATTGTTTGTCCTACGTTTGGAAGAATTAAATTTTTCCCTTTACTTTTAAAAAGAGCAATAGCTTGTTCATGATCTATTTTTATTGGTGGGAATGTATCAAAATGATAGCCAATAATAGTATCACATTCAATATATTCTGCAGCGATTACTGCATCTTCGTACCCCATTGTGAAATTATCACCAACTGGTAGAATAGCAATATCTAATTTTGGACATGTTTTAGGAATAAGCTGCATATCCATTGTTAAAGCGGTATCACCAGCAATATAGATCGACTCCTTTTCATTCCAGATTACAAAACCTCCTGGGTTACCAGCATATGTTCCATCAGGAAGTACACTAGAATGTATTGCATTTACATATTTAATTGTACCAAAGTCAAAAGTAAATTTACCGCCATGGTTCATTGGGTGTCCTTCAAGCCCTTTTTCACCATAATATGATACAATTTCAAAGTTTGATATAATTGGAGCTTTAGTCCTAGAAGCAATTGCCTCTACATCTACTACATGGTCTTGATGACCGTGAGTGACCAAAATATAATCAACATCAAGCGTATTGATATCGATATCTTTTGCCAATTCGTTGGGAGTAATAAATGGGTCTACCAAAAGGTTTTTACCACCAAACTCTATTAATAGAGAGGCGTGCCCTAAAAATTTAATTTTCATTTTTAAAGAATTAGTTACTTGTTGTAACGAATATAGAAATTCTGAGCGTATAACCCTTTTAAAAAGTAATGCTTTTTTTTATTATTTACCGTGAATGACTATTCATCTAATGTAAGAAGCTTGTAATTTATTAGTATAAAGTCTATTTTTGTGTTTAACTTTTAAAGAAAGAAGTGTTAAATCTAATGTTTTAATTCTTCTCTAAACTAGATTGTCAAAAAATGAAGTTTCTATTTATCTACGATGCGTTAGATTATTCTTTACTATTAACTGTCGAAAAAAGGATACAGCTTAAAAAAGAATTAGATATTACCCTCAACTCAAATAAAGTAAAATTATTGAAAAGTGGGGATCCTGTTATGGTACTTTCAGGAAGCAACAATACAAAAAGGCCGCTATTTGTATCATCAATAGAATTAGATGAAGATGCAATAGAAGAATTATTTTTAAAATACCAATTGGATAAATTCTATGAGGTAAGTGAAGAGGATGAAGTAGAGGTTTAAACAAGTTCTTATTTATAGATACTTGGATTAAATGCTTTTGCTGCTACTGTGACTTTATCTCCAATTGAAAAACTTTCCACTTCGTCTTCATCAAGAATAACTTTTACAAGATGATTACCTATAAATAAGGTGGCTACATGTAAAATGTCGTGTTTCTCTATAGCTAATATTTCTGCAGTAAACTTAAATTTTCCGCTTAAATCTGCAGAAGAGAAAAATTCTTGAGGGGAGGCGACTTTAGTTATTTTCCCATCATCAATTCCAATTATTTGATGTGTTAACTTATAAAGTTCGCCAATATCATGACTAATCATGAAAATAGTAGGTTTTAGTTGTTTGTGTAATTCAATTAGATAAAGTTGCAGTTTCTGCCTCATTTTAGGATCTAAGGCAGAAAGTGGTTCATCTAGTAATAAAACTTTAGGAGACTGTACCATTGCTCTAGCCATTCCAACTCTTTGTTTTTGTCCTCCAGATAATGTTGAAGGATATTGGTCTATCAAATCAGAAAGTTCCATTATCTCAATGAGTTGGTTTATTATAGCTTTATCTGTTCCCTTTTTAAGTGCGTATTTTAAATTCTCATGAACAGTCATGTTTGGGAACAATGCAAAATCTTGAAAAACCATTCCTACTTCTCTTTTCTGAGGAGGTAAATTAATTCCTAAATTAGCATTGAACCAATCTATATCACCTACTTTTATATACCCCGTATCAGGTGTTGATAGCCCTGTAATTAAACGTAGTAGTGTAGTTTTTCCGGCCCCAGAAGGTCCGTATATACCAATAAAATCCCCTTCATTAACTTCAAAATTGATAGCAATAGAAAATCCATCTTTTTTATCTGGGAATGCTTTCTGAATAGCGAATTCTATCATTATTATTTATTTTTTGAAGAAGGAGTTATTAATGAAATAAAGTGAAAATAGGATACAAAAAGAAATTACAAACAAAATTATAGAGTAATTGCCTGCACTTGTATAATCTAACCTTTCTACCTGATCGTATATAGCAATTGATGCGACTCTAGTTTTATTAGAAATATTCCCGCCAATCATTAGAACTACACCAAATTCACCAATTGTATGTGCAAAAGACAATACAATACCTGTTAAAATTGCAGGTTTCATATTCGGTAACAGTACTTTAAAGAGGATATTTAGTTTACTTTTTCCTAAAAGAAGAGCTGCTTCAGATAATTGTTTGGGTAGGCTCTGAAAACCAGCTTGTACAGGTTGAACCATAAACGGTAGACTGTAAATTAAACTACCTACAACTAAACCAGTAAAAGAGAAAATAAGGCGTAAACCAAATGTTTCGTCTAACCATTTTCCAAACATATTATTTGGACTGAATGCGAGGAGTAGATAAAACCCCAAAACTGTGGGAGGTAATACAATTGGTAAACTAACAATACTTTCTAAGATCGCTTTAATATAAGATTTCTGACGCGAAATGAATAATGCTAAAGGAATACCGATAAAAAGCAAACATAGGGTAGTAATGCAAGCTAATTTGAATGTAAGCAGTAAAGGCGACCAATCAATCATATGCGATCATAATTTCATTTGATTTGATACCAAGATATACAGAAGTATCAAGAGATAAATTTAAGACATTTAATTGTTCTGATGTTATTAAGGCTTTTATATTTCCAATAGAAGTAGTAATAATTAAATTAGACATAATTTTACCAGTATCAATAGAAGTTATTTTACCCTCTAATGAGTTTTCAATGCTACTTTTATTTAGAGAATTGATACTTAATATCACTTCAGTGTTTTTAAAAAGTACACTAACAGTGGCATCAATTTTTAATTTTTGATTTGTCTCTTCGTTGTCTAGAACTACAATCTTGAACGTTATTGATGAACAATTTACATAAACCAAAGAGGCAATTCCTTCAGATGTAATTTTTGTAATAGTACCTTTAAATGAATTCACTCAATTATTTATTTAACTTATCAATAATTTTTTGTCCTTTTTTACTTAAAATAAATTGTTCGAATTGTTGTGCAAGTGCAATGTTATTACCTTTTATAGTGACAATACCTTGTTGAATAGGTTGGTATAAACTTTCCTCGACCATAATCCATTTTCCTTTATTTTTTAAGAAATCTGAATTTACAATAAAAAGTGAAGTGAACCCGAAATCAGCAGCCTTTGATAAGATAAATTGATTGGTTTGAGAAATACTTTCCCCTTTTACAATCTTCTGATTTATAGAATTTCCGAATTTATTCTTAATCGTTTCAGCAGCAGCAATTCCATACGGAGCCGTAACAGGGTTTGCAATACAAATATGTTTTACGGCATTACTTTCAAGAATATCTAGAGAGTTAAAAAGGCTGTCTTTTAAACTCCATAATACGAGTTTTCCTTTGGTGTAAATTTTAGGCTTATCGAGTGTTTTATTTTCGTTATAAAGAATTTCAGGATATTTCATATCTGCAGAAATAAAAACATCGAAAGGTGCTCCAGAAATAATTTGAGCACAAAGTTTACCAGAAGAACTTACAATCAATTCACATTCAATATCAGTTTCTTGGGTGAACGCTTCACAAAGCTTTTGACTAACAAATTGCATATTTGATGCAGTTGCTATCTGTAGTTTGTTGCTATTCTCTGTTGTACAGTTAGTTAATAATACTATGAGTATTAAATTGGAAAGTATATATCTCATCTTGTTGTTTAAATAATAATGCAAATTACTTTAAAATGATGAATACTATACAAAATGCTTATTAAATTTTTAATTCCCCCATCGCATAACAATGAATAAATTGAGTGACTTTTATTTTGTATTTAAGACTATCTTTTTAAATAATGATATAAATACGTATCTTAATAAAGTCAAAATACCAATCTGTGTCACTCTCTGTATATGTACTATCAATGTCTCTACCAACAAAATTCTAGTTTCTTCTTTACTTGTTACTTTAAATTTTCTCAGGCACCAATACTCTTAGATGTTTTCTCTAAGTATTTTTCCATTAAGAAAATTAGCGAAGAAGTTTTACCAGAATTACCTTCCAATGTATTTTACTACAACAGGAAGAAACTATATTATACTGATGCTAATAAAAAAAAGCACCGTATTTCTAACTATGATGAATTTTTGAGCGTGTTAGATCAATCTTCAACACTTAATAAAAATTCATTTTCTCCCATAATGAACAAAGGATAACCTTGTTTAATATAGAGCTCTGCATTTTTCATTTTAGAAGAAATGAATCCTTCTCCATATTTTTTAAAATCTTGTGCACCTACAACTAGGAAATCTGTTTGAGGAGTTAAGGTGTCTGGCAACACATGTCCGCCAATTGATACAACTTGCTGCATTGCTTGTTTGCGAGTAAGATGACTTAACCTTCCTGTAAAAACTACATGTTTATTGTAAAATCTATGATTAGGTTGTGGGTTTTTAGGTGCAGTAAATTCATATTGCTTTACTTTTTTTACAGGTCTGCCTGTTCCAAAAGCAGAATAAGTACCATTACTTTTCAACTTTCCTATTTTGGTACCTAGTTTATCCGAAAGCTCATAAAGAGAATTTACAGTATGGTGTTCTTGCATTCTAATTGCAATCAAAGCCGCTGCTTTGGCATCACTTTCAGCATTATGATGATCTAGTTGTATACCAAAATAATCTGATAAAGCATTTAATTTAAAACTATTTAGGTGAGGTAACGCTTTTCGAGACATTACCAAAGAACAGAAATAATCTAAATCAGGAGAAGGCATATGATAAGCAGCCAACGTTTGGCGTAAAACACTTAAATCAAAAGCAGCATTATGAGCAATTAAAGGATACTTTGTAAGTAAAGCATTCAGTTCTTCCCATCGAATATCGAACGTTGGAGAATTACGCGTCATCTCTGGTGTAATTCCGTGAATACCAATATTCATATCAACATAATAATCGGGTAGAGGTTTAATTAAATGATGTTGAGTTTCCACTACTTCATTGTTTTCTACAATAGCAATACCGATTGAACAGGCTGAAGTTCTTTTGGCATTTGCCGTTTCAAAATCAATTGCAATAAAATTACTCATAGCTGTATTTGTTTGATTTGAGAATAAAAAAAGGTGTCCATTTTTAAATGAACACCCTTTGCACGCTAATATAATTAATTATTTTTTAGCGTCAGTTACGATATTGAAAGTATCTCTAGCAATCATCACTTCTTCATCTGTTGGAATTACACAAATTCTAACTTTAGAAGAATCTGTACTGATATCAGCTTCAATGCCCATGACAGCATCATTTTTAGTGTCATCAATCTCGATGCCGAAAACTTCTAATCCGCTACAAATTGCTTTACGAGCAACTTTTGCGTTTTCACCAATTCCACCAGTGAAAATAATGCTATCAACACCACCTAAAGAAGCCATATATGTACCAATGTATTTTTTTACATCGTAATGGAACATGCTTAATGCAAGTTCGGCATCTTTATTTCCTTTTTTAGCTGCTTCAGATACATCTCTGTAATCAGACGAGACTCCAGAAATACCTAGTAAACCAGATTTTTTATTGATAAGATCTGATAGATCAGAAATTTCTAAATGCTCATGATCAGCAATAAAAGGAATTGTACTTGGATCGATAGCACCACAACGCGTACCCATCATTAAACCATCTGTAGGAGAGAAACCCATAGATGTTTCTACAGATTTACCGTCTAAAATGGCCGCTAAAGAACTACCGTTTCCTAAGTGACAAGTTATTATTTTTGATGTTCTATCGTCGCCATAAATTTCTTTGGCACGAAGAGTAACATATTGATGACTAGTACCATGGAAACCATATTTACGCAAGCCATACTTTTTATAGTATTCAATTGGTAATGCATAAACTGCTCTGTTTTCAGGAATAGTATGATGGAAAGCAGTATCGAATACAGCTACCTGAGGAATATTTGGAATTGCAGCTTCAATAGCTTGAATACCTTTAATATTGGCAGGATTATGTAATGGAGCTAACTCAACACAAGATTCTATACCGTGCATTACATCATCATTCACTAAAACACTCTTAGAAAATGACTGTCCACCATGTACAATTCTATGTCCAACAGCAGATAGGTCATCAAGGCTTTGAAGAATATCAAGTTTTTCATCAGTAATAATACTCAATAAAAATTCAATACCTTTTGAATGATTTGGAATATTTAGCCTAATTACTTCTTTCTGGTCTTTGCTATTTTTAACTGTTATTGAAGCGTCTGAAAGTCCTATTTTTTCAACCAACCCTTTACCTATCACTTTTTCAGAAGGCATGTCAATTAATTGGAACTTTATAGAAGAACTTCCAGAGTTAAGTATGAGAATTTTCACAATATTAAATAAGTATATTTTGTATGATAATTTTTCGTTGCTACAATTTGAGAATTTACGTCCAAATTTTTGGCAATAAAGATCACCATTTTACAAACGTTAGAATAAACAATTGGAAAATGGTGAATTTATATTATCAATAAATACCTATTTTTTGATTGGTGAAACTTTAATACCCATTAATAGAATGTCGTCAAGTTGTTGAGAAGACAAATTATTATTGGTATTCTTCCATTGCTCAAAAAAGTTTATAAAGGCGTTTTTCTGAGCTGCCATTGGTTTAGATGAAAGTAAATGTATCAGTTCTCTAAGACGTTTACTACCAATTTTTTTATCTTGGTCACCACCAAATTGATCTTGATAACCATCAGAGAAGAGGTAAAAACTAATTGGAGATTTTATAGGAATGATGTGCTCTTTTATAGAGATTTTTTTATTATCAGATCCTAAGCTTAATCGTTCACCTTTTAATTGGAATACTTTCTGTTGAGTTACAAAAACCAAAGGAATATGAGCACCAGCAAACTGAACAACATTTTTTGCTTTATCCCAAACCAAAATACCCATATCCATTCCATCTTTGATGTTAGAATCATCAGAAGATAGCATGTTTTGTAAATGGGTATGCATTTCTACTAAAATTTTACCTGGAGAAGTAATTCCTCTTAAACGTACAATTTGTTGTAGGTAACCGTCACCAATCATAGACATCATTGCACCAGGAACGCCATGCCCTGTACAATCTGCTACAACAATAATTACTTTATTTTCTTTTTTATTTTCAATTGCCCAATAAAAATCACCTGAAACCGTATTTTTTGGTTGATACATTATGAAATATTCTTCCAATAAAGAATCAAGAAGTTGCTTGGAAGGAAGTATAGTATTTTGTATTCTTTTGGCATAATTAATACTATCATTTAACCTTTTAGCCGTTTTCTCTATTTCTGTATTTTTTGTTTCAACCATGTCACGTTGTGTTAGAATTTCTTCATTTTGTTGTTCTAACTCTTCGTTTTTCTCAACCATATTATTGTTCATCACAACAAGTTTTTCAGATTGAGTGGTAATTTCTTCATTTTTTAAAGCAAGTTGATTTGCTTGTGTTTCTAATTCTTCCGTTTTTTCTTCTAATTCTGCTGTAGCTTCTTGTAGTTCTAGTGTACGTTCCACAACTTTTTGCTCAAGTGTTGCCTTTGCTTCAGCTTCTACTTGTAACATACGTTCTACAGCTATTTTTTTCTGATCTCTGTAAATGGCATATTTTTTACTTAAAGCAGTAAATAATAAGGTCACCATAATAATATCACCGTATTCTAATATTCTTGATGTAAGTAAATTATCGGCAACAATACCTTTCATTCTGCCTACAAAAAGAAGTAGTGCGCCTAAATATATAGTGAAAGAGGCCACATAATATCTAGAGAATTTATATCCATTTCTTAAAGAAATAATACCTAATGAAAGAGATAAAACTGTAAAAGGAATAGAAGTAGCAGTTACAATTTGTATTGCAGTATAATAAGGTAAAAATAAGCTACCAAACATTGCAATAATACCAATAGCTAATCCAATCATATTGGCCCTGTGTGTTTTAAGACCTATCTTAATTGTTTTTAAGAAGTAGAAATTAAACAACGATATACCAACCATCCAGATGCCAATAGAGAGCGGTGTTATTTTATTTGCTAAAAATGTATTTGTAGGAAATAAAAATTGGAAGGTATGCCCTGATAATGAAAAGGTAAATAATATTTTTGCTATAATAGGAATCGGGAAAAGAAGGTAGCTAATATCTTTGGTAGGAATGTAGGTAATTACACCTAACACTGCCATCATTAAAAGAATACCAAAGAAAAGGCCATAACCAACCTCATATTTTGAGTTGATTTCTGCAAATTTCCAAGGGCGGTACATACGTAATGGTATTTTAACAGAACCGTCCGTTTTTACTCTCATGTATATTGTTGTAATACCAGAGCCTTCTACCTTAACAGGGAAAATAAAATTATGATGCTGAAGTGGTCGATTTTTAAAATCAACATGATCTCCTGTTAATACATGATCTATCAGTTTCTCGTTTTTAACAGCAAAAAACTCTACTTCATCTAAAGGTGCATAGTTAATTTCTAATAGCCAATCTGGGCTCATTTGTTTGTTCTCATTTTCGAGATCAAATCTTACCCAATAGGTGTGTTTTCCATATTCAAAACTTACGTTTGTCGTATTATTCCAAGCAGTGAACTTCGAAAATTTAGGACTCGAAATCTGATCAAACTGTAGAGTGTTTGATTGATCGATATAAAAATAGGTTTTACTTGCTGCATTTACATACGGTACTTTTGGGGATAAAGTGAGCGTGTGTTCATTAACTGATGCAACAGAACATAAGGATATCATTATCCCTATAGTTATAAGTATGAATTTTTTCATTACGTAAGTAAAATGGAAGTTATATTATGAATTGTTCTGTTCTACTTTAAAGAGTGTTAAACAATATGTAGATTATATGTAATAATTCAAAGTAAATATATAAATATTTGATAAAGTATGTTACTCTGCGTTAGATTAGTACTTATTACGTAGTATTTAATAATTAATGACAAGTTTATTTTACTTCAATCCATCTTGTGAAATTTCTGTTCTAAAAGGACAGAAACACTTTACTCCATCTAAAGCATTTATTGTACTTCAAGAAGATTTGTACTTATTAATGTATTGGTTGTTACGAGGTGATGATATTTTATATACGAACCAAGTATTCAGTGATCAGCTGAAGAAGTCATTACTTTCCCTACATAAAGGAAAAGTAATGACTTCAAAAGAGATAAAGGAAGATAAACAGTTGGTTTTAGATACATATATACCTTGGGGTGATGCTCCGAATGTTGAGGTAGACCTGAAAAATATCAAACATAAATTTAAGAAACCTAAAATTTATAACGAGAAAGTTAAAGCCATTTATCATAGAATGTTTGGTTTTGATTTACTAAAAAAATGTATTGATAAAAAGATACCTAATGTCATTTCATTAAAAGATATTGGTGGCTTTTATACTGAGAAAAGTAAAGTACTACAATCAATTTCAAATTTATTTAAGGAAGGAGCGAAGGCCGTAGTTTTGAAATTACCATTTAGTTCTTCAGGTAGAGGACTTTTGGTTTTAAGGAGAGAAGAAATAACAAAAAGTGTAGAACTTTGGGTTGAAAGTGGATTGAAAGGTCAGGGGAGTATTTATGTGTCTCCTTGGTTAGATAAAACAAAAGATATTTCGTTTTTATTTTCTGTAAATAACAGGAAAATAACTTATCAAGGAAGTACCGTGTTTAGTGTGAGTTCAACAGGTCAATATCAAGGAGCGACATTAACTTTATTTGAAAATCAAATACCTTTTCAATTAAAAGATAGTATTACTTCAATTATTGAATTACTACTTTTAGAATTAAATTCAAATGATTTACTGTTGTCTATGCAAGGTAATATTGGTATTGATGCAATGCTTTACACAACTGATGATGGTATAGAAATGATTCATCCCTGTTTAGAAATCAATCCAAGAAATACAATGGGTCATGTTGCTTTAGCATTACAAAAAGTTACTGATTATAAAGGGCAATTTAGCATTTTATCAAAATTAGAATGTCCTGCTTTTGATGAATTTGAAGAAATGATGAAAAAAGAACATCCTTTAGAAATTAATAATAGAAAAATTGAAAAAGGTTTCTTTCCTTTGACAGATGTTCAAAATGCCAAGCAATTTTATGCTTATATTTTAGTGGAGTAATGAAAAAATACAGATTAAAACTATCTACCATAGACTTTAGATTTTTACAAAGTGTACTTTTAAAATTAGCAGAAGCATATAAGTACCAGTTACCTGAACATATAGAACATCAACTTTTAATGGAGTTGTACGATAGTAAGTTTAATGTTTCTGTAGTTGAGCAAGATTTACAAAAAACAATGATTCTACCAAGGTCAGTTGTTATGGCTTTACATACCTTGTTAAAAGAGATTCCACTAAATGGAGAGGCTAATATTATTCGTAATAATATGTTTAATGATTTAGATGTCTTTTTAGATACCCTTTAATTATACTTTTCTAAAAGTTCTTTTGCAAAATGATGGATGCTGTTCCGCATACCTACGTGAATTAAAGAATGCCCACAATTATCTAGAATATTCATTTTACTATTTAGTGTATTATTTTTTAAGCTAATAGCTGATGCAGCTGGGGTAACAAGATCATTTCTGCCGTGGGTAATGTAAATAGGAAATTGAAAGTTTGCTTTTTTTACTGCACTTTCTAGATCATCTTCTTGATTAATTCTTAAAGGGGTGTTGCTAAAATAGTGATGTTCAATTTTAGCACAAGCAATTGCTTCATTGGTAGCATTCCAATCATCAAACTCATCATAGATAGGATGGGGGTGTTCAGCTGTAAAAGCTTCCCAAAGTAACCACCTAGTAGCAAATTCTCTTTCAGTATTTTCCTGATGTAAATAGATATAATATATTTCTAATAACTCTTTTAAAGAAGAATGGTTAATACCATGATTTAAATCTGAAAAAATATCTGGGTACATTAATGGTGCTGTTGTGTGGAAGAGCCATTCAATTTCTTTTTTTTGACAATAGAAAATACCCCAAAGATTAAGCCCTCTTATGTGTTGAGGGAATTGCACACTATATGCTAGAGCAAGAGTAGAACCCCAACTTCCTCCAAAAATATACCAAGAGGAAACGTGCAAATATTCTCTAAGATATTCAATATCAGCAATGAGGTGGTGGATGGTGTTGTTTTTTAAAGTGCCAAGGGGTTTACTTTTACCGGCACCTCTTTGATCTATTCCAATTAAGCGGATATTAGAAAATGAAGAAAAAAGTTCTCTATAATCGTTACCTAAACCTGCACCTGGCCCACCGTGTAGATACAATACAGGGACACCCATTGGATGTCCCGATTGCTCAAAATATATTTCTTGACCATCTGTTGTGTTAAAATACCCAACATCATATGGTGTGTACGTCTTAATTTGGTTTAATTTCTTCGAGTTCATCAACTTCCATCGTCCATTCTTCCCAAGTCTCTGTAACCTCATCGAGATCTTTTTTAACTTGAGCATATATAGCATTTACTTCTGCTAATTTATCAGGATTTCCGAATATCTCAGGATTTGCTAATGAACTTTCTATTTCTTCTTTCTTTTCTTCTAGTTCCATTACCTTTTCCTCGGCATTTTCCATTTCAGACTTGGCTTTTTTGTATTTCTTTTGCCAATCTTTTAGGTCAATATTAACTACTTTCTTCGCTTTTTTACCTTTAGATTTAGGAGTACTTCCATTATTATCAAGTTTTTCTAGAAGCGCTTTTTCTTCATTTTGTCTTGTTTTCCATTCTTTCCACTCCAAGTAAGTACCTGGGTATTCTTTAAGTTGTGTATCTTCTATATACCAAATTTTGTTGGCAACTTTAGAAATAAAGTGTCTATCGTGAGATACCACTAAGTAGGTTCCCAAATATTGCTTTAGTGCTTGGATAAGAATATTTACAGAAGGAATATCAAGGTGGTTGGTAGGTTCATCAAGCATTAAGAAATTGGCTTCAGAAATCAATGTTTTTGCTAATGCAACTCTAGATTTTTCACCACCAGAAAGTACTTTGATTTTCTTGAAAATCTCATCACCATGAAATAAGAAACAACCTAAAATACCTCTTAATTCTTGTTCTGTTTTCTCAGAACCAGCTTGTTTTAGTTCTTCAAGAATTTCATTTTCTACTACTAAATCTTCTAATTGATGTTGAGCGTAGAAAGCTGTTATAATATTGTGACCTGGTTTTCTACTTCCTCTATCAGCGTCTTCTCGACCACTTATTAAACGTAATAAAGTAGATTTACCTTTACCATTTGCACCAATTAAGGCAACTTTATCACCTCTCATTAAGGTAACATTGGCATTCTTAAAAATCACTTTATTACCATAAGCTTTGTCAAAGTCTGTTATTTCAGCAATGACTTTACCAGGTTGTTGTTGGAATTTAAAGTCCATATTGATTTCAGGATTGTCACTGCGTACATCCTCAATAAGGTCCATTCTATCCAAATGTTTAACACGAGATTGTACTTGCTTGGCCTTAGAAGCTTTTGATCTAAAACGTTCAATAAATTTCTCAGTGTCTTTTATTTTCTTCTGTTGATTTTCGTACTCACTTTTTTGATGTTCAGCACGTACTTCTTTTTCTTCTAAATAGAAAGAATAATTACCAGAATAGGAGGTAAGTCTACCATTAGAAACTTCAACAGTTTGGTTAATTGCTCTATCTAAAAATTCTCTATCGTGAGATACTATAAGAACAGCACCTTCGTAAGAAGAAAGGTAATTTTCTATCCATTGTATGGAAGGTAAATCCAAGTGGTTGGTAGGTTCATCAAGCATTAGAACATCAGGTTTCATTAAAAGTAATTTACCTAACATTACACGCATTCTCCATCCACCAGAAAAACTATGAAGAGGTTGTTCTAATTCTTCGTTTTTAAAACCAAGACCAGCTAAAATAGCTTCAGCTTTAGATTTTATAGAATAACCATCTAGTGCTTCAAATTTTTCTTGAAGATCTGCTAGTTTTTCAACAAGCTCTTCTTTGTAATCTGTTTCCATTTCATGCAAGATCTCTTCCATTTGTTCCTGCATTTTGAGTACAGGTCCGAAAGCTTCCATTGCTACATGTAGAATAGAATCTTCGGTTTGGTATGAAAGTAAATCTTGATTTAAAAAACCAATTGTACACCCTTTAGGCATGGAAATTTGTCCTTCATCTGGAGTGTGATCACCATTAATTAGTTTAAGCAGTGTTGTTTTGCCTGCACCATTATGGCCTACTATTCCTATTCTGTTTTTGGGATAAACAGTTAAAGTGGCATTTTGGTACATTGTTCTACTACCAAAATGGAAGGAAACATTACTTATTGCTAACATGCTAAAAAATCTATAAAATTGGAGAATGGAAATACATTTTAGAAAAAAAGACCTATAACATGAATGCTATAGGTCTTTTATAGTATGAGAGGTTAATTACTTAACTTTCTCGATTACTGCTTTGAATGCTTCAGGGTGATTCATAGCAAGGTCTGCAAGAACCTTACGGTTCAATTCAACACCTGATTTATGAAGGTTACCCATGAATACTGAATACGACATATCACCGTACATACGAGTAGCAGCGTTGATACGTTGAATCCATAAACCACGGAAATTTCTTTTCTTTTGTTTACGACCAATGTATGCATAACCCCACCCTTTTTCAACAGTGTTTTTAGCAACAGTCCAAACATTTCTACGAGCACCGTAAAAACCTTTTGAGAACTTAAGGATTCTTTTTCTTCTAGCGCGAGACGCTACGGAGTTGACCGATCTAGGCATTTTTTTCTAATTTAATAAGTTTGTAAAACAATGTGGTTGATTTGATTCTGTGAAAAGCAGTGGCTTATAACCAAAGCATTTTTTTCACGTTCACAATATCAGCCTTGTCCACCTCACCCATCAAAGTTAGGTTACGCTTTTGTTTAGTCGTCTTCTTAGTTAAGATGTGACTTTTGTAAGCGTGCTTTCTTCTGATCTTGCCAGTTCCTGACAACTTGAAACGTTTTTTCGCTCCAGATTTAGTTTTAACCTTTGGCATTTTACCTTTCAGTTATTTAGAGCCTAAGCCCTAAAGGTGAAACATTTATTTTATTGTATGGTTACCTACGGCAGCCAATTAGCCCCGGTATGCCATTTACATTTTTTATTTATTTCTAAATAAAAAATGCACACCTGAAATAAATCAAGCGTGCAAATTTAATTAATTATATCGTAAGTTCAATACTCGATAACGAATATTTACTTTTTTGGAGCGTTTGGAGAAATAAACATGATCATTCTACGTCCTTCGATACGCATTGTACCTTCAACTTTACCATATTCTTGGATATTTACAGCAAAGTCTTTAAGTAACTGCTTACCTCTATCTTTGTAAATAATCGTACGACCATGGAAATGCACATATGCTTTCACTTTGTTTCCTTCATTAAGGAATTTGATTGCGTGCTTAGTTTTAAAGTCCAAATCGTGCTTATCCGTATTCGGACCAAAACGAATCTCCTTAACAACAGTTTTAGAGGCTTTCGCCTTAAGTTCTTTTTCTCTTTTCTTTTGTTCGTACTTGAACTTAGAGTAGTCTGTGATTTTGCAAACAGGAGGTTTAGCGTTTGGAGAAATTTCTACCAGATCTAATCCTAATTCATCTGCTTTACGAAGTGCTTCATCTTTTGAATATACTCCGTTTTCTACATTATCACCAACTAATCGAACTTCTCTGACTCTGATTTGGTGGTTGGTTCTATGAGAGTCTCTTGCCATCTAGGTCTGAATTATGTTAAAATATTCTATACATTGACAATAATAAACGTTGTACTCTATTTTTTTCTTTTAAATCTAGTACGCTGTATTAAAATTATCTTTACTATTTACAAATAGAACAACTAAATCACTTACATTTATACTATAAATAGATTAGCCGATCATACTATATCGCTAAGGTAACAACTTTATTACTGTTTTGATATATATTCTGCTATAAAAATCACAAAACCATAATTTTTTTATTTAAACACACAAACATTAACAAGATATGTTCTCACTAACTTCAAGAAAATGGCAGTATATATTGCTATTTAGCCTATTCTCAATTTCATGTGAAAAAGAAGAGAATACAGTAGTCCCATCAACTGCATCGAATAAAGAATACTTGGCCAGTTTAATGGATCAATGGTATTTATGGTATGATCAAATTCCAAATATCAACCCTGATAACTATAGCACACAAAATGATATGCTTGTGGCAATGCGTTATGAAAAAGATAAATGGAGTTATATAGAAGATAAAGCGGCCTATGAAGCCTACTATAATTCAGGTCAAGTAACAGAAGGAGACCAAGGTGCACATGGTATTTATTTAAAATACTATACAGAAAATGATCTATACATCAGGTATTCTTATCCTGGATCTAGTGCTGCTAATGCGGGTTTGTCGAGGGGTACTAAAATTAATCAAATTAATGGAGTAGATGTATCCTCTCTTTCTTCTGATGAGATAAATGCTTCTTTAGGAGATAATGTAATTGGTGTTACGAATACTTTTGGGATAACAATACCAGCTCGTATGACCTATGAGAATGGTGTTGAGGTCATTTCTCAACCTGCAAAAGATACGACTATTGTTATTGCTAAAGAAGCTGTAGTTATTAATCCAATTCTTCATTCAGAAATAATTACAACACCTAACAATGTAAAAGTGGGGCATGTGGTTTTTAAATCATTTATTGAACCTGCAGTAGAACCTTTAAATAATTTATTTGCTGATTTTAAAGCAAAAGGTGTATCAGAAGTGGTGTTAGATATGCGTTATAATGGTGGAGGTAGAGTAAGTATTGCTTCTCAGTTGGCAAGTATACTTGCTCCTTCGTCTGCAAAAGGTAAAGATTTATTTAGATATAGACATAATGATAAACAACTCGATCAAAATGAAGATGAAGTAGTAGAGATAGGAGAGAGCAACTTAAATTTAGATAGATTGTTTATTTTAACTACAGACGGTACAGCGTCTTCTAGTGAATTAATGATTAATGGTTTGAAACCTTTCATGGATATTCAAGTAATAGGTCTGAATACGTATGGGAAACCTGTCGGGAGTTATGGTTTTGAGAACAATGGTTTTATTTATTCTGTGATTTCTTTAAAGATTCTAAATGCAAATGATGAAGGAGAATATTTTGATGGCCTTCCTACAAATCAAGATGCAGAGGATAATGTTTTGTTTCATTGGGGAGATATTAGAGAACCAATGCTACATCAAGCATTATATATGATTCAAAATGGAAGTTATGATCAATCAGCAAGTACAGCAAGAATGCGTTTTGATGAAGTAAGTGAAATGAAGAATAAATCTTTTAAACTAAAAGAAGATAGAGAAATTGTTTTCGATCAAATTCTAGAAATTAAATAATAAAAAAGCGTTACACTCTCTAATTATTGAAGTGTAACGCTTTTTTTAAAGCTCTAATTCTATTGAAGGATCCCAATAAATGGCTTTCATATTCTGTATCTGATTATCTTTTACAACAATTCCTTCTGCTTCTAATTGAACCTGCATTGGGTTCTTTTCATCAAAATGATGTTTACCAGTAAGTAAGCCTTTTCTATTTACCACTCTATGTGCAGGAACAGTATCGTCGCCATGAGAAGCATTCATTGCCCAACCTACCATTCTAGCACTACCTTTTCTTCCTAAATAAGCACCAATTGCACCATAAGATGTTACTCTGCCTTTAGGAATTAATTTAGCCACCTCCCATACATCTTGGAAAAATGATGACTTATCATTATTCTCCTGCTGACTCATTTTCTTTTACCAAAATCTGATTATATGTAGCTTTATATATGGATTGTCCATATTGCTTCACCCAATTTAGAATATCCTCACCGTTATTAGTACTGTATTTTTCATATTCTATATCTAAAGCGGTTGCTCTTTTTTTAATTTCATCTTCAATTAAGGGTAAATTTTGAGACATGTTTTGTGATAAATTTTTTAGTTCAGCAATACTTGCTTCAGCAGCTTCTCTAGCATTTTTTTCTACTCGTTTTCTTTCATCCAAGTATTCTGTGCCTAATAGTTTATCAGCAGTCATTTCAATCGAATCTGCTTGAGCATCAAAATTAGCTTCAAAATCATCTCTCTTTTTTTGCTCAATTATGGCTAAATGTTCAGTAATTTCTTTAGTATATCTGTTTGCTAGCTCAGTAATTTGTTCTTTTTCAAAGATGGTCATGGAATTCCAAGATTTGCCAACGTAACACTCCCATAAAAGGGTGTCTTTTGGTTCTAGCATTAATCTTTCTAAAACTTGGTCTTTATTGGCAAGTTCTTGTGCCGAAACAAGGTGAGATAGTAATAGTGCAGTAAATAAAAATAAACTATATTTCATTCGTATTTTTGATAAATTAGATGGGGGTCTTTTTAAAAAAGTACCTGTTTATGTTTTCTAAACAAAAATTTGACCATTATATTCATATAATTATCATACGCATTCTAAAAAATCTGCGAATAATGAAAAGAGAACAGAAAGAAGGGGCGTGCGAATTATGTAATAAAATATCATTACTCACCTTTCATCATTTAATACCTAAAAGTACACATAGAAATAAGTGGTTTAAAAAGAAATTTACACTTGAAGAAATGAGAACTAGAGGGATCAATATTTGTCGAAAATGTCATAGTCATATTCATAAAACCTATTCTGAAAAAGAATTGGGGAGGAATTTTAATACTTTAGAACTAATCTTAAAAGATGCGCCTATTATGAATTATGTAGAATGGGCAAAAAAACACTGAAAATGATTACAAAAATTAATTATATACTCATATCAATCTTTTTATTAGGAACAAGTAGCCTTTTTGGGCAAGATGTAATGCCAAAACCAAAAAGAACACTCATTATAGGTGGTGCATTAGGTTCTTATAGAGGGGATTTGTCGCCTAGTTATTCTAAAGTAAACGGAGGAGCAAATATTGGAATTGTTTTTAATAAAAAGAAAAGGTTTGATTTACGTGTAGACCTTAGTTACTTGTATTTACAAGGACAGAAGTTAAGAAGTTCTGATTATGTACCACCATTAACAGAGCCATTCCCAAACGATTATTTTCAGTCTCATACTTTAAATACAAGTATTTCTGTAATGTATAATATCATAAATAAAAGGAATTTTAAATTATATATAGCTCAAGGAATAGGGGTATTTTATTTTAATCCTATGGACGAAAATGGAGAAGAATTAATTGATAATATTTCAGACAATAGAAACGGGATTTATGAGACAAGAAATGAGAATGAGGTTTATTCTAACTTTGCTTTTTCTATGCCAACTAGGTTTGGAGCTACATATTACTTAAAAAACAACTTTGGGGTAGGGCTAAGCTGTACATTTACAAATCCCTTTACAGATTACCTAGATAATGTTTCAGATTTTGGTAATGTAAAGGGAAATGATAATGCAATGTCAATTAACTTTAATTGTTTTATACCTTTATCTTATTCAAAAATTAAGAAGTAATTATTTATCTATATTTTTTAAATTATTATTCTCAATTTTTCTATAAAAACAAGATTTACGAGCTTTTCCGCTTGAATTTTTAGTATGACAGGCTCCACTACCGACCATTTTTACTTTATATAGAAGTGAATCTTGATCACAATCCGTTAATATATCTACAATTTCTAGGTAATCTCCAGAGGTCATACCTTTGGTCCATAATTCATTCCTAGATGTGCTCCAAAAAGTTGCTTTGCCTAACTCTAATGTAGTATCAAGTGCTAATTTATTACACCAGCCTTGCATAACTATTTCCATAGAATCTACATCTTGTACGATAACAGGTACCAGACCACCTCTTTTATCAAATTGAATATCAATAGCAGTTCCTTCTTCTAATACTTTCTTATTCATGAGTTTCGTATTGTAGTTTGAAATGTTGTTTCGGCTGTTTTTGTCTAAAAAAACACAATCCAATATGGAATAAGTCAACAGAAATACCAATTGCCTCATCTTTTATAATTGTAAACCATGCTTTTTTCATTTCTTTAGACCAATAGATGTCGTCAAATATGAAAAGAGTATTTTCATGAGCAAACTTTTTACAGCGCTCAAAGTAATCTATTGTAGGGTCAAATTTATGATTGGCATCGAAATATACAACATCTAATTGAGGTAATTTTTTAATAGCACTTTCCAATAAATCATCAATATTTCCAGTTAATGACGTGATATTTGTATTTGGAAACTCATTAAAAATGTTCTGAGCTTCCACAGAAATACTTTTTGACCCCTCAATAGTAACTGTAGAAATATCTTTGGCAGCTGTGCTTAAATACAATGTAGATATCCCTAAAGATGTACCTAATTCTAAAATATTTTTGTATTTATATCTAGAAATCAACTCAAAAAGAAAAGCACCCGTACGTTCAGAACAAAGTGATGTTTTTGCAATACTTTTTATAGATCGACTTTCAGAATTATTTTTTCTTGAGCCTGCTCCAAGATCAGTTACTTTTATTTTTGTATCGTTTCTTAATAATTGTTGCCTTTTTTCTTCTATTTTATCAAAAATATAATATTTCTTATTGGGCTCAATTGCTTGAGTATAAAGGTCATAAACAAATGGGGAGTGAAGCCCATGTGCATTACCTGCTTGAAATTTATACTTTATAAAGTCTAAAACTTGCATATACCTGTATGTTATAGTTCATTATTCCGCACTTTAGATTATCTTTGCGCGGATTTAATGCAATATTTATTGCAAATATGTAGAAAGAATTAGTCTTCTGAAATAAGAATATTTATATCAATGGGATTGAAATGTGGAATCGTTGGATTACCAAATGTTGGTAAGTCAACTCTTTTTAATGCTTTAACAAGTGCAGAAAATGCTGAATCAGCTAACTTTCCTTTCTGTACAATCGACCCTAACGTAGGTGTTGTAGTCGTTCCTGACCCAAGAATGAAGGTCTTGGAAGAACTTGTTAAACCGCAAAAATCTTTGCCGACTGTAATAGAAATCATGGATATTGCAGGTTTGGTAAAAGGAGCAAGTAAAGGTGAAGGTTTAGGAAATAAATTCTTAGCCAATATACGTGAGGTTGATGCAATCATTCACGTAGTTAGATGTTTCGACGATCCAAACATTATTCACGTTGCCGGACAAGTAGATCCTGAAGAAGATAAATCAGTAATTGATATGGAGCTTCAGTTGAAAGACTTGGAATCTGTAGAGAAAAAGTTACTGAAGAACACTAAAATGGCTAAAACAGGAAACGCTGAGGCGAAAAAAACTGTGGCTGCTTTAGAAAAATTCAAGGCGCATTTAGAGTCTGGTGAAAATGCTAGATCTATTGAAGCTACTGAAGATGAGTGGGAAGAAGTTGCTGACTTAATGTTATTAACTGGAAAGCCTGTAATTTACCTTGCAAACGTAGACGAAGAGAGTATCCATGAGGATAATGACCTTGTGAAACGTATGAGAGAAATTGCGGACTCAGAAAATGCAGAATTAATAAAAGTTTGTGCAGCAATTGAAGAGCAAATTTCATCTTTAGATGATGATGAGGAAAAAGAAATGTTCTTAGATGAGTATGGCTTAAAAGAATCTGGTTTAGATCTTTTAATTCGTGCATCTTATAAACTTCTTGATTTAGTAACTTACTTTACTGCAGGTGAAAAAGAAGTGAGAGCGTGGACAATTCATAAAGGTTGGAAGGCACCTAAAGCTGCAGGTGTTATTCATACAGACTTTGAAAAAGGTTTTATTCGTGCAGAAGTGATTCATTATGAAGACTATGTAACTTATAAATCTGAATTAGCTTGTAAAGAAGCAGGTAAGCTTTCTGTAGAAGGTAAAGATTATGTTGTAGAGGATGGTGATGTAATGCACTTCCGTTTCAATGTATAATTATAGATAAAATACAAAAGGATCCCACTATTTTTACTAAAGTAGTGGGATTACTGTTTTAATGTGAAAAAGGGTTTACTATTTATAATCGTCTTACTGATAGTAGTAATAATTTGTTCAGTATCAATAAGAAAAAAAATAGGATATGCTGTTCATGGTATAGATGTGTCTTATTACCAAGAAGATATCAATTTTGAAAAAGTAGTGAACGATGGCTTTTCTTTTGTTTTTATGAAAGCATCAGAAAGTCATTCTTTAAAAGATAAACAGTTTGATAGAAATTGGGGAAATGCAGCTAAATCTAATTTAGTTAGAGGGGCTTACCATTTCTTTAGAGCAGATAAAGACCCTGTTCATCAAGCCAATTGGTTTGTGAGACATGTAAAGCTAGAACCAGGTGATTTACCGCCAGTTTTAGATTTAGAAACAACGGAAGGGATCTCAATTGGTACCGTTAGAGAAAGGGCTAAAGTTTGGTTAAACCTTATAGAAAATCAATATAAAATTACACCTATTATCTATACCAATTTATCGTTTTACGAAGATTACCTACTTGGTCGAGAGGCGTTCGAAAAGTACCCTGTTTGGATAGCTGCTTACAGTTCTTTTACTCATCCAAAATTGTCTGATAAATCAAAAAAATGGATATTTTGGCAATACACAGATAATGGCAATGTAAAAGGTATTAGGGGTGATGTAGACTTAAATGTGTTTGATGGTACGTTAAATGATTTAAAACGTTTGTGTATTCAAGGTAAATACAATTTAGAGCCTTTAAATAAGACAACACCAAAATCATTACCTCAAATAGGTAAAATGAAGTAAAAAAAGTATGTTTAAATTCGATTTACATCTATTTACTTCGTATTTTCGCATACAATTATTTGACAAAAATAGAAATAGAAATATATATTGATGGATAGTGTTCAAGTTAAAAAAGATAAGCCCACTGTACTATACGTAGACGATGAACAACAAAACTTGGTGTCTTTTAGAGCAGGTTTTAGAAAAGTCTACAAAGTGTTGATCGCAAATAGTGGTGACGAAGCTTTGGAAATCCTAAAGGAAGAACATAATAATATTAGTGTTGTTATTTCCGATCAGCGTATGCCTAAAATGACAGGTGTAGAGTTGTTTGAGGAGGTAAGAAAATTATATCCAGATATTATGAGAATTGTACTTACTGGTTACAGTGATGTACAAGATATCATAAACGCGATCAGTAAAGGTGAGGTGTATAGATATATTACTAAACCTTGGAATAGAGACGAATTAATGGTGACTATTGATAATGCCATTGAAGCGTTTAATTTAAAAGTAGAAAACAGACGTCTATTTTCATCTTTACAAGAAGCAAATGAGCATCTTGAAGAAAAAGTAAAAAGTAGAACAAAGGCACTACAAGTTCAGAACGAAGAGTTAATAGAACTTGATGGTGAAAAAAATCATTTGATTGGTATTGTTGCTCACGATTTAAAAAGCCCTCTAAGTCAAATAGGAGGTTTAATTGAATTAATGAAATTTGATATGGATACATTCTCTTCTGAGCAGAAAGAATATATCACTATGATACAACAATCTATCAATAAGCAAGAAGAGTTGATCACTCAAATTTTAGATTTAAATGCTTTAGATTCTAAAGCGTCGAATTTAAATATTGTACCAAGAGATATATCAAAAGCTGTAAAAGATAGTGTTGAACGTTTTGAGCTTACTGCTAAGAAGAAAAATATTACGTTTGATTTAGATGTAAAAGAAAAACTTTTTGCAGCTGTAGACGAAACTTATTTTGGACAAATTTTACAGAATTTGATCTCTAATGCAATCAAATTCTCAAATAATGACACTAACGTTAAAGTGTTCTTAGTTGAAGGAGAGAAAACTCTTCAGGTGCATGTGAAAGATAATGGGCCTGGCTTAAATGAAAACGATAAGAAGAAATTATTTGGAAGATTTCAAAAATTATCTGCTCGCCCTACAGGAGGAGAACATAGTACAGGTTTAGGTTTATCTATTGTTAAGAAAATGGTAGAAGACATGAACGGTAAAGTTTGGTGTGAATCTGTAGAAGGTGAAGGAGCAGATTTTGTGATTGAATTTAATAAGGTTGAGGCCTAAAAAATGAATACAATTTCTGAATAGAATAATTAAATCTTTATCAATTATGAAAACATAAGTGGTAAAGATTTAGTTTTTTATAAAGTTTTGAACAAATTAATATTCTTTCTGTTTGAAGGACAGAAGAAAAAATATAAAGATGAAAAAAGGCGTATTACTCGTTAATCTTGGAACTCCTGATAGCCCTAATACAGGAGATGTTAGAAAATACCTGAGAGAATTTTTGATGGATGAAAGGGTGATTGATATTCCTTTCTATCAAAGATGGCCTTTGGTGAATTTAATTATTGCTCCTTTTAGAGGACCTAAATCTGCGGCTGAATATAAAAAGGTTTGGACAGAAAATGGCTCACCATTACTCTATTATGGTTTAGAAAGCCAAAGATTATTGCAAGATAAATTAGGAGAGGGGTATCATGTTGCTTTAGGTATGAGGTATCAAAACCCAACACTTAAAAGTGCCTTGATGGAGTTAAAACGCAATGCAGTATCAGAAATTGTTGTAGTACCTTTATTTCCTCAATACGCGTCTGCAACTACTGGTTCTGTAACTCAAAAAGTAATGGAATTAGTAAAAGGGTGGCAAATTGTACCGGACGTAAGTTTTGTACAACATTACCATAGACACCCTTTATACATTAAGACTTTTGCAGATATAGGAAACAAATATTTGCGTGCAGAAAAGTTTGATCATGTAATCTTTAGTTTTCATGGACTGCCAGAACGCCAAATTATAAAAGCAGGAATTGATTCTTGCTGTAAACTTAGAGGTGAAAACGGTTGTGTAAAAAAGGCTTACTCTAGAAATACATTCTGCTATCGTTCTGCTTGTTTTGAAACAGCAGATTTAATAGCAAAAGAATTAAGCTTAAAGGATACGGATTATAGTGTTTGTTTTCAATCAAGATTGGGGAAAGACCCATGGATTCAACCTTATACTGAAGATACTATTATTGATTTGGCCAAGAGTGGAAAGAAAAGCGTATTGGCATTTTCTCCAGCCTTTGTGTCAGATTGTTTAGAAACTACAGTTGAAGTTGGTGAAGAATATAAAGAGATTTTTGAAGAAAACGGTGGTGAACATTGGCAATTAGTAGAAAGTCTAAACGATCATCCAATGTGGATTAAATGTTTAGAAGACCTAGTAAAAGGCAATGAGGCACATGTTCCAGAATTAGATGCCTAATCTTTAAATTCAATGTTAATATTAAGATTTTTATGCTCAGCTTTAAAAGCGATCATTTGAGTCTTTAGAGTGCCCTCAGTAATTTCTGATGAATTGGAAGTTGCTGAGGATTTTATTTCATTGATACTTTTAACAAAAGAAAGATCTTTTAAAAGTTCTTTCACAAGATTTGCGTTCTTATCATCTTCAATTGAAATTAAAAACTGTTTCATAATAAATTGAAATTTAATTAAAATGTTAACCTAATAACATTACGGAAATCAGAACTTTCTGTTTATCTTAGAAAACTATATTAATAACTTCGACAGTTTATTAACTTTAATTAGAAAAATAAAAAATGTCAGACCATACGAAATATAAATTTTTAAAATTTATTTTACGTACCCATAAATCAATAATATCTGAAAGAGAAGAGTGGATCAGAAAACTCAAAAAAAAGTTAGATAAAAACCTCCCTTTCTTCGAATTAATTATCGGTGCATTAGCATTTATCTCTTTAGTGTATACGCAAGGATTTAATTTAACAGAATTAGAAATTATTAGTTGGATTAAATACGACAGGTGGATTGTGACGTTTTATGCATTCCTAATTATACTGAAGTTATTATTAGTGAAAGATAAAGTCTTCTCAAAGGAGCATTTTATGGATATTGTTTTTCTATCCATGATTTTAGGAATACTATATTATAGATTATTTATACTTCATAATTATGATCATCCAGTATATCACAACCTAGGCTGGGATGCTTATATAATTATTGTTCAGGTGATAATGATTATTGCGAGTTTGGTCTCGTTGGCAAACAATAGGTCATATTGGTTGTTTTTTACTGCAAATAGTACAACAATGATTATTGGGTCGTTACTAATAATTGTTGTGTTAGGTACTATTCTTCTAAAATTACCAGAGTGTACTAATCAGCCAATTACATGGGTAGATGCATGGTTTACAGCAATGTCTGCCGTTTGTGTAACTGGATTAGCTCCATTTAATATTGCAGAGGTATTGACATTTAAAGGGCAACTAATTCTTATGTTTCTTTTTCAAATTGGAGGCTTAGGAGTAGTGTCATTAACTACTTTTATAGCACTTACTATTCAGAAAGGGGTAAAAACTAAAGAAGAATTTGTAATTCAAGACATGATGGAGTCAGAAAGTATAAGTTCATCTGCATTAATATTAAAGCGTATTGTTTATATCACTTTAATAGTAGAATTGATAGGTGCTGTCTGTTTATTTTTTGCGTGGAGTGATCTAGACTTACTTTTTAGTGACCTTGTTTTTAAATCTATTTTTCATTCTATTTCAGCATTTTGTAATGCGGGTTTTTCTAATTTCCATGATGGCTTACAAGATGAAAGGTTATCCGTAGATTGGTTTTCTGGAACAATCATCATGTTGCTTATTGTGATAGGTGGTCTCGGCTTTAGAACATATCATGAAGTTTTAAGAAGAAAACAGAAATATCAGCGCCATTTGTCTTTACAATCTAGGCTATCATTACAAGGTACTGCAGTATTAATAGTTGTTGGAACTATAGGAGTGTATCTTACTGATATCTCTTTTTGGAATGAAAAATCATTTTCAGATGGGTTATTGCAAACACTTTTTACGAGCATAACATGTCGTACAGCTGGTTTCTCTGTGGTTGAAATTGGAGATTTATCAGTGGCAACAATCATGATGATGATTCTTTTAATGTACATAGGTGGAGCGCCAAACTCAACTGCAGGTGGGGTAAAAGTGACAACTGTATATGTTTTATTGAAATATTTTTTCGCTCAAATACGAGGAAATGATCATGTGCATGTTGGATGGAATACAATTAAAGAGGCTAGTATTCGTAGAGCCATAATTGTATTTATGATGTCTATAATGCTATCCTTCATTTCTCTTTTTATTCTTACTATCTCAGAAGCAGGAGTTCCGCCTGAAGATATACTTTTTGAATATTTTTCTGCATTAGGTACTGCAGGATTATCAAGAGGAATTACAGGAGAATTATCTGTTTTAGGTAAGTTTTTAATTTCATTTGTAATGTTTAGTGGTAAAATCGGTTTGTTTACTTTAGTTTCATTGTTAGGTGAAAATAACGATAACTTTAAATACCGCTATCCAGAAGCACAAATATTAGTAGGTTAGATGAAAAAGATTAATAAAAGGTTTGTTTTAATAGGAATGGGCGCTTTCGGTATCGAAGTAGCCAAATCTTTACGAAACAACAATGAAGATTTATTGATAATTCTTCATAATGATTATGATAACTCAAAAGACACGAGAGATGGCTTAATTACATTGAAGCGTTTGCGTGAAATGGGGTTTGAATATCTTTATGAAACAGATACTACAAATCCATTAGCTCTCAAAAAGCATATCAAAAGTACAGATATAATAATACTATCTCACGGTAAAAACTTTGAGACAAAACTATTAACCATTGAAGCACTTAAAGAACTTGGGGTTGAAGAAATTTACGCTAGAGCCACTCGAGATATGCATGCAAAGGTGTTGAATAAAATGGATATATCTAGAGTGATTTTTCCGGAGAAACAAGAAGGGAAACGTTTTGCTTTAGAATTGATGAATAAATCATCTGTTAAGGCAATGGACGAAGTTGCTCCTGGTGTATTTATTTGTGAAATGAGAATCCCGAAAGAATTTTTAGGAGAAAGTGTACGTAAATTACGTTTCAGAGATAAATTCCATGTATCAGTAATTTGCCTTAAAGAATTAATTCCAACAGGAAAATTTGATGATAGAGGAGAGGAATTGGCAGATGAGAAAGTATACATTCAAGACTTTAGAGATGTCACCCTATGTGAAAATCACACTTTAGTAGTAGCTGGTGGTAAAGATAGACTAAAAGGTGTAACCGATTTAGTTGTTAAAGATTAATGTATTGAATATAATTTTAGAAGTTCAGCTTCTAATTTTTGGAACTGTTTGTCTCTATCATAAAAATTAAGGCAAGCAGTTCTTCCATTTTTACCCATTTTGTCTCTCTCAATATTATTTTTACTTAGCTGAATGATGTTGTTTTCAAGTAATGTATATTCATTTGGTAAGGAAGTTAAACCGCAGTAATGTTGTTTAACAATTTTTGCTCCTTCACCATCACCATGAAATAAAATAGGAATACCTATACTCATACTTTCATATAACTTTGCAGGGAGCGTTCCTTTTACATAATTTTTTTGAGAGATTATAGCAGCATCGTATTGAGTTAAAATACTGTGTACCTTATTATAAGGCACTGTAGAGTGTAAAATTACATTACTTAATTGGTTTAAAGAGATGTGCTTTTTTATCTGATAGAACTCTACTCCATTTCCATAGATATGAAGATTGGTATTTATTGATTTAAAATCTACTTTTTTGATTAAATCTAAGATGCCATGTGCCACACCTAAAACTCCCATATAAACTAGGTTAAAAGAAGTAATTTGTTGTAGATTCTTTTTATCTGAAGGGCTAAAACGATTTGTGTCAGTGCCAATTCTGTAAACCATAGAAGTTTTAAACCCAATAGCTTTAATATATTTTTTTGATTCATCTGATTGAGTTAAGATCATATCAGCATTTTTATAGTAATATTTTTCTAATTTATGTAAGAGCTTATAGGCAAAAGAATTACGTTTTATACTATTTAAATTGACCATTGCTTCAGGCCATAAATCAGAAACATTGAGAATTAACTTTAAACCAAATCTCTTTTTTGCAATTACACCAAGTAAAGGTAAGCTAATAGGAGGTGTTTGGACAATAACCGTATCAAACTTATTTTCTTTTAAAAAGGATAACGATGTAAACATTGAAATAAACATTGTAAACATGCTGATCAACCTTAAAATAGGATTGTTTTTTTGTGAAGGTATTAACCAATGCCTTTTAACAGGAATAGAGTTGATAACTGTATCACGTTTAAATTTAAACCAATCAGCAGTTGTTAATTTACCTGTAGGATAGTAAGGGTGAGATGTGAAAATATGCACATCATGTCCCTTTTCCTTAAATTTTAAAGCCATATGCTCATATTGATGAGGAGCCGCTCCAAAATCAGGGGGATAACAATGTGTGATGATACAAATTTTACGTTTTGAACCGTTTTCTAAAGTATCGACTATTTTATTTCTATTATTTGATTTTAAAATCATTAATTCTTCACTCACAAAACCTAACGGTCAACTTCTCCCATTACAACATCAATAGATCCTATAATAGCAATTAAATCAGATAAAAGAACACCTTTTGAAATTTCTTCTAAAACAGATAAGTTACAGAAAGAACAAGCCCTCGCTTTTACACGTTCCGGAATATCAGATTTTCCATTTGTTCTAAAGAAAAAGCCAAGTTCTCCTTTAGGGTTTTCTGCTCTACTATAAAAATCCATAGCCTTAGGCCTAATTTTTTTAGGAACTAATGCTTGTGGATCAAATGTTCTATCCCTTTTATGATCTGTAGTTAATTGAGCTAAACATTGTTTCATAATCTTAAGAGATTCCCAACATTCTTCCACACGTACATTGGTTCTATCCCAACAATCGCCAACTGTACCCATTTTACCTTCACCAATAGGGATATTAAAATCAAGTTCTGGATAGACAGAATAGCCATCGACTCTTCTTAGATCATGAGCTAAACCAGATCCTCTTAATACAGGACCAGAAGTACCATAATCAATAGCAAGATCTAAAGGAAGAACACCCACATTTGCAGTTCTTTCAATAAAGATCTTATTGTCCATTACTAATTCTTTAAGCTCTTTTAATTTAGGCTCAAAGTAAGTGATAAACTCAGCACATCTTTCTTCAAAACCTACGGGAAGATCGTAATATAGGCCACCAACCCAAATATAATTATAGAGCATTCTAGCTCCAGAAATCCATTCTAAAAGTCTTAAAATATGTTCACGGTCACGCATCATCCATAAAAATGGAGTAGTAGCACCTATATCTAGGCCATATGTACCAATAGCAACAAAATGAGAAGCTAATCTATTTAGTTCAGCAACCAAAACACGAATATATTCAACACGTTTAGGTATTTTCTCAGATATTCCCATCATCTTCTCAACACCCATAGCAAAAGCATGTTCAGAATTTATTGCAGCCATATAATCCATACGATCTACGTAAGGAATAATTTGCTGGAAATTTAGATTTTCTGCATGTTTTTCAAAGCAACGGTGAAGATAACCTAGATGAGGAGTGAGATCTACAACATATTCTCCATCAGTTAACACTTCTAATCGAAGTACACCGTGTGTAGAAGGGTGATGGGGCCCAAGGTTGAGGACCATCTCTTCTGTTTTTAATTTAGAAGGATCATAAAAATTCTCAGAAGAGTTTTTTAAATGATTTTCTTCAAACTGATATTGAATTTGTCTTTTTTCCATAAAGTTGTTTGTACTTCGCTATCCCAAAATTGATAGTTTTATATCAATTATTCAAGAAAATAGGGGAAGAGCTATTAAGATTAAAAAATTAAACTCAAAAAACCTCCCAAATATGCAGAATAGTTATTAGAGATGTAAATTTTAATCTATTTTTGTCACTGAAAATTTCTCTTAAGCAGAGAAGTAAATTAATGCTTATGGTCCATCTCATTTTTTAGCGAGATGGTCAGTTGTAATTATTGACGCACTTTTAACCGTTTTTTAAGATGGGTACTCCACAAGACGAAAATCCAACTAATGAGTTACAAGAATCAAATGTAACAGAAAATACAGCATCACAACTTGATGATGTAGCTGACATGGATGATGTAGCAGATTTTGGTGATGATGACGCAAAAGCAACAATCGAAGAAGAATTACAAGAAGACCAAGATTATTCTGGTCTATCTAAATCTGAATTATTAAAAGAGATTCAGAAATTAGTAGGTAATACTGACGTTGTTAAAGCAGAACGTATTTCTAAGAAGATCAAAGAATCTTTTGATCCAATAAGAATTGCAGAAGAATCAGCTGCTAAAGAGCAATTTAAAGCTGATAATGGAGATGTAGAAGGTTTTGAATATACGGATTCAGAAGTAAAAGATTTCTACGAAGCATTCCGTACAATTAGAACAGATCGTCGTCAACATTTTGAGCAAATGCAAAAAATGCGTGATGATAATTTAAAAAAGAAACGTTCTATTATCGCTCAAGTCAAAGAGTTAATTGAAAACACTGATGACATGGGGGTAATGACCAAAGTAAAAGAGCTTCAAAAAGAATGGAAAGCTACAGGAGCTGTACCACAACAATTCGCTGAAGAGATTTATAAAACTTATGGTGCGTTACTTGATCGTTTTTATGATCAAATGAGTATCGAATTCGAATTAAAAGAATTAGATAGACAGCATAATCTAAAAGCGAAACGTTCTTTAATAGAAAGAGCCGAAAAACTTATAGAAATGGAGAACATTAATGAGGCTGTTCAGCACCTTAATGCACTTCATGAAGAATTCAGAAGTATTGGTCCTGTTCCAAAAGAGGAAAAAGACAATATTTGGAATAGCTTTAAAGAAATTTCTGATAAGATATACGATATAAAAAGAAAGCATGCTGAAGAGTTTAAGCTTGTGTTAGATGCTAACATGAAGTTAAAACAAGCATTGTGCTTAAAAGTTGAACCTTTCTCTTCTTTCAATACTGACCGTATTAAAGAGTGGAATGAAGAAACTAAAAGTTTATTGGCAGTTCAGAAAGAATGGGAAGCAATTGGTCCTGTTCCAAGAGAAGTAGCCAATGGAATTAATAAGCAGTTCTGGGCAAACTTTAAGCAATTCTTTGCTAACAAAAATAAATTCTTTGAAGTTTTAGAAGCTGAAAGAGCTGTAAACTTAGAGAAGAAAAATGAGTTAGTAAAAAAGGCTGAGGAGCACAAAGAAAGTACAGATTGGAATGGATCTTCTGATGCATTGATTTCTTTACAGAAACAATGGAAAAGTATTGGACCAGTTCCTGAAAAGTTTAGAGATTCAGTATATGCTGAATTTAAAGCTGCTTGTGATGCATTCTTTGATAGAAAGCGTAACAAACGCAATGAAGATAACAAGGAGTTCTTAGAAAACTTGAAAAAGAAAGAAGAGATTTGCCTTGAGATAACAAAATTAACTGCTGATAATACGGCATTTGACCAAGCTATCATTGAAGAAAAATCTGCTGCATTCTTTGAAATTGGTTTTGTTCCAAGAAAAGAAAAAGATGCTATTGTAGATAAGTTTGTTGCTGCTGTTGAAGCATTTGTAGAAACAGCAACTGAGCTTGATGAAAAAGGTAAATTACAAGCATTAGCAGCTGTATTTAACCATATTCCTGGTGGAGGTAATAGATTCCGTAACCAAGAGCAAAATATCAGAACTAAGGTGAAAAACTTAGAAGATGATATTGCTTTATGGCAAAATAACTTAGCATTTTTTGCTAATTCTAAAACAGCAAATAAGTTGTTAGAAGAATATAATGTAAAAATTGATGATGCTAAGGTTGAAGTTGTAAAACTAAAAGATCAATTAAAAGTTATCCAATCATTAGATAACTAAAATTGTTTTTTTGATATATAAAAAGCCATCGTAGAACTATTCTATGATGGCTTTTTTTTTATGCACTACAAATTTTTGTTTTAATGTGAAATACATATATTGATATAAGAAATTAATTTGATAGTTATTTTCTTAATAATCTTAACAACTTTAGGAATCAGACCCATGTTTTGTTATTTTTATTCAGATCAAAATATTTTTATGTACTAGAGAAGTTATTGGACTTAATTTATGATATAATCTAAGTCCATATACATGTAGGTTATAACACCTCAAAGCCTTTCTACCTATTAAGGATGTACCTTAAATAAAACCGTTCGGTTATTGCCTCTAGTATTTCATTGGGAGTTATGTTAAGCTCTCGAAACAATCAATATGAGTAGAATTAGGAGTGACGAAAGAACGTTCCTTGGTTTTAAAGCGAATGGACCTGTGTCTATTACATCAATTTTAGTTATTGCTACGTTGGTAATAACAACATTGGTAGTTGGAGAACCTATGGAGGCGTGGTTTAAAGAAACTCAAAATACTGTTGCTAACAATGTAGGATGGTTATTTATCCTGTTAGTAAACTGTGTTCTTATTTATGCAATATTTCTTGGTTTTAGTAAATTTGGAAAGATAAGAATTGGTGGTAAAGATGCAGAACCAGAATTTACTACTACAGCATGGTTTTCTATGCTTTTTAGTGCTGGTATGGGTATTGGTTTATTATTTTGGAGTGTAGCAGAACCAATAAACCATTTTAAAAGTAATCCTTTTATAGCAGCTGGTGGTGATGCTGCTCAGGCTGCAGAATATGCAATGGGAATTACATTTCTACATTGGGGTGTACATGCTTGGGCTTTGTATGCTGTTGTAGGGTTAGCATTAGCTTTCTTTACTTTTAATCTAAAGTTACCACTTACTATTCGTTCAATCTTTTTTCCATTATTTGGAAATAGAATTTATGGAGTTCTAGGAGATATTATTGATACAATTTCTGTTATTGCTACTTTATTTGGATTAGCTACTTCTTTAGGATTTGGTGTTCAACAAATAAATTCAGGATTGACCTATCTGTTTAATATACCAACAAGTAATGCTGTTGAACTTACTCTAATAGTAATAATTACAGGGTTAGCAACTTTATCACTTGTTTTAGGATTAGATAAAGGAATAAGAATGTTAAGTGAGTGGAACATGCGACTTGCTTTAAGTTTAATGGTTTTAATGTTAATTATTGGGCCAACTTTATTCCTTTTAAAATCATTTGTTCAAAATGTAGGTTACTATTTCTATGAGTTTTTCGAGTTAAGTTTTTGGACAAATTCATACAAAGGAGTTGGACAAGAAAAAAATTGGCAAAATTCATGGACAGTCTTTTATTGGGCATGGTGGATTTCATGGTCTCCATTTGTAGGTATTTTTATTGCTAGAATTTCTAAAGGTAGAACAGTAAAAGAGTTTATTTTAGGTGTATTGATTATACCTGCTTTACTTACTTTTTTATGGTTGACAATATTTGGAGGTAGTGCATTATACCAAGAATTAATAGGGAATCATGCAATTACTGAAGCAGTAAATAAAAATGTTTCTACTGCAATCTATTATTTATTAGAGCAATATCCGTTTACAACGTTTGCGTCTATTTTGACAATAATTTTGGTAACTTCTTTCTTTGTTACATCATCAGATTCAGGTTCTTTTGTAGTTGATACATTGACCTCTGGAGGTAGACATGATGCACCAACTTTCCAAAAAGTATTTTGGGCGTCAATGGAAGGGTTAATTGCTGGAGTATTGTTAATAGGGGGAGGTTTAACAGCCTTACAAACCGCATCTATATTAACAGGTTTACCTTTTGCATTAATCATTATTGTAATGTGCTTTAGCTTTTATAAAGCACTAAGTGATTATTATGAAAAGGAATACCCTAAGAAAAAACCGACAAAAAAATTGTCTGAATAAATAACTTTTCAAAGCCATCAAATATTCTGTTTGATGGCTTTTCTTTTATCTAACTCCTTACATACAAAAATTCATAAGAATATGAATAAAAACTTACTTGTTTTAACTGTCATTTTATTATTCTCTCATCAATCAATCATTTTCGCACAAGACAAACCTGAAGTAGCTATTGATGGAGCTTTACGTTTTAATTATAATTATTCTAATTGGAAAGAAGGGCAACAAAAAAGAGGTGGAGATTTTGGTTACGATGTGTTTAGAATAAACCCAACAGCAGCTTATAAAGGGATTACCTTAAATGCAGAATTTAGATGGTATTCTGATGCATTTGGAGGTGCTATGCTTAAACAAGGTTGGATGGGATATAAGTTTTCAGAAAGTGACGAAATCCAACTTGGTTTAACCCAAGTACCTTTCGGTAACAAAGGGTACAACTCTCATAACTGGTTTTTTAGTATTAATTATTATGTTGGTTTAGAAGATGATCATGATATGGGTGTGAAATACATTCATGATAATGATAAATGGGATATTGCGGTAGCTTTTTTTAAAAACGCAGAAGAATTACAGTTTGGTAGTGATACGGATGTGTCAAATAGTCGATATGGATATGACATAGGATCTATTGATGAAAATGGTGATGGTACATTACAATATCGAAATAAAGAAGTAAATCAATTAAATGCACGTGTGATCAGAAAGTTTGGTGATAAGGTCAAACATCAATTAGGTATTTCTGGTATGTTTGGTGGTCTGTATAATTTAGATACTGAAGGAATGGGTAATCATTATGCTGGAGCTTTACATTATGATGTAGATTATAAACGTTGGAATCTTAAAGCACAATTATCATATTATAAAAAGTCTCCTAATGCACCAGATGGAGAAAGAACAGATGTTGTTGCCATGACTGCATATGGAGCACCTTATTTAGTTGCAGCAGAAGGAGCAACGTATACACTTGGAGTTAGTTACGACCAACCTGTAGAGTGGGGACCGATTTCTAGCTTACTTTTTTATAATGATTTTGGTATGCTTGATAAAACAGAAGAGGAGTTTTATGATTCTTATCAAAATGTTACAGGTTGTATGATTACAGCGGGTATGGTATATATTTATATGGATGCCGCATTTGGTAAAGATCAACCCTGGTTAGGACCTGTATGGAATAATGCACTAGCGTACGGAACTATGGATGCAGAATGGTTTATGAGGTTTAATATCAATTTTGGTTTTTACTTCTAAAAAGAATATTCTTTTGTCAATTAATTTAAGTCTAAAAATTATACAGACAAAAAAAGAGTTAGAAGAAACTTCTAACTCTTTTTCATAACCCAAAAACTAACTATTACTCTTAATCTTTATATCTTAAATTCAGTGTGTTACTGAATGTTTTTTCTAACTTATATATTACTTAACGCTATTCTTAGGATCTGGTTTCGTGTATATTGTGAACGAGATGTAATGTATGTAATTAAAGCTTTCTATAATTTTAAATTCTATAATTACACTAATTATTCTCTTGAGTTGCAGTTTATTTTTTTAACCTTCTTCTATAATTTTTAATAATTTTAAATCTTTAAAACCGTTTGCTAAATGATGTTAAAATGATGACTTAAGTCATTATATGTGGTAGTTTAAAAGAAGAGCTTTGAATTGTAAAAATCTAAACTAAACTCATTCATAACATGAAAAAATTAATTGGCTCATTTTTAATTTTGATTTCTATATTCTCATGCAGCAAAGAGACTGTTGATGTAGAAGGTAGTTCAATTCCATTACATACTTTTAAAGGTATTAAAGCGGGTTCTTTAAGATGTAATATCACTGTAGAATATGGAGATAAGCAACAAGTAGTAATTGATGCCGATCAAGATGTATTAGATGCTATTTCATATGAAATTTCGGATGATGAAGATGCAGTTTGGGAAATCAAGTTAGCAGAAAATATAGCAAATGACTTTTATAATAATCCATTAGAAATTAGTATTAAATCTCCTGATTTTCAAAGCTGCGATATTAGTGGTGATGTGAAGGTAAAACTAATTGATTTAATGTCATCAACAGATGAATTAGAAATTGATGTGGAAGGAAATAGTTCTTTGGATGCGTCGCATATGGGACGTTTTACTGATGAAATTGATATTTCTGTTAAGAATAGTGGTAATGTACTATTTGATGAATATACAGTGGTAAAAAATATTGATTTAGATGTTTCAGGTGCTGCAGTTGTAGAACTAAGAGGAATCGTACAAGAATATTATGTAGATCTTACAGGTTCAGGTAATGTGAATTCTGAAGAACTTATGTCTGCAAACGCAGATGTTGAAGCTTCAGGAGGATCTAGTATTAAAGTGAATTGTAGTAATGTGCTAGATGCTACCGCTTCAGGTAGTGGAGTTATTGAGTATGTGCAAAATAATACTGTTACAGTTAATAAAAATGTTTCTGGAGGAGCAGCTGTTAGACCTATTAACTAGTTATTAAGTTAGTTAAAAAGAAAAAGCCTAAGTAGATAATTCAATCTTCTACTTAGGCTTTTTTATTTTTTTTCAAGAAGAAAAATTATTCATCAATATCTTCTTCAGGGTAATCATCTAAAGATGTTATAACAGGAGGCTCATCTTCAAAAACATCAACACTTAGTCCATCTTCATGAGATAAACCTATTTTTAATTGATTGTCATTTTCGAATGCAATAATCATTTCGTCATTAGGATAGAAGTCTTCCTTAATTTTAGTCAGTTTTACTTCTGTAATTTTTTCATTAAGCACATCTGCCCAAAGATCCATTTTTACAACTCTAAAACTTTTGATGTCAATTTTCCCTTGAAACTGTTCAAGTAGTTTTTTTCGTTCTTCAATAATATCGAAAATAACTATTTTAATACCATCACTTTCTTCTCCTGCTGTAAAAGTAAGACGAGATTTATCCTCAAAGCGTAATTCTAACCAATCAAGACATTGATATTCTTCTTGTTCATTAGTATTATTACTCCAAACGTGATATACCACATCGTTTATTACTGCTCCTCTAAGAGAGAGTAGAGTTTGAATTTCTTCTTGCTTAAATTTCTGAATTTCCATAGCTATAAATTAAAAAGCTCCCATCTAAAGTAAAGATACTAGATGAGAGCTTTTTTATATGTTTTAATCTATTAATAAAAGTCTACAGTCACATTAGGCATGCTAGTTTTAAAAGCGTTTACCTTTTTAATAGATAATTTAGTCTTGTAACATTTTAACGTTTTAAGGTGATTTAACCCTACTAAAGGCTTTAAATTGTTTACACTCGTATTGTAACATTCAAATGCAATAAGATTTTTCATAATTGAGCAATACGAAATGTTTTTCACCTTAATTATTCCAGATACTTTTAATCTTTCTAGATTAGTTAGACTGTTTAAAGCATCTAATTTAGTGACCAATGTGTTAGATATATTTAACGATGTTAAACCATTTAATGCCGCTAAAGGTGTTATATCTGATACCGGAGTATTATCACATGAGAAACTAACTAGAGAAGACATTTTACTTACAGCAGATATAGTATTGATTCTAGAAAAAGAAATGTCTAATTTTTCTAATTTATAAAGTACAGTAAGTGGAGATAAATCACGAATTGATTTATGATTACTTAAGTCAATTTCAGTTATCGTATTAATCTGATGTAACTCAAATTTAGTTGGTGTATCACCTTTAACTTGAGCATCAAAAATTGTTTTCCAGTCACTATTTAATCCATTCCACCAAGCTGTTAATTTATCCGTTCTAAAGATGATAAGTGCGTTAGACTTTCTAGAGAATTGGATAATTCCTGCTTCACTACATTTAGTATTATCTGCTTCTATTGTTTTTATAGAAGTGATATTTTGTAGTGGAGTAATAGAACTTACGAGTGAATTCGAAATATCTATTTTAGTAAGTGTTGTAGACGTACTCAATGCAGAGAGATCCGATACTTTTGTACCGTTTAAATTTACCTTCCTTAGTGCTTTTAATACCCCAAGAACATCAATATTAGAAATGTTTGTTCCTTGTACATTTAATGTTGATAAATTAGGACAGTTTTTAAGAGGCTCAAGTGATGTGATACCGGTATTAGCAGCATTTAATTTTTCTAAGTTTACTAAAAAACTTAAGGGTTCTAAAGATTGGATACCATTTGATGTGTGTATATCAATCTGCTTAATATTGGCAATTTGTTGTAGTTGCTCTTTGTCTGGCGATCCAGTAAGTTGTGCAGCTTCAAGTAAAATATCTTTCCATTGTTGAGATAAGCCTTCCCACCAAGTTTGTAGCTGTTCAGAGCCATAGATAACCAAAGTAGATGGTTTTTTACGCATGAATGCTTGTGCAATACTCGTATTAATACCAGTATTATCGCAATAAACTCTTTCTAGATTTTCTAGTTTAATTAAAGCAGAAAGTTTATTGATTTGCGTATTATCTGCAGAAAGAGTCTTCAGGCTTGCTGTTGTTGATAATGGAGAAAGGTCTTCAATTGATGTATTATCAATAGTAAGTTGTTCTAATTCACTTAATCCTGATAAAGCATCTAAAGAACTTATTTTAGTATTTGATAAATCTAAAGAGCGTAATTTTTTAGCATTATTAAGTGCATCAATTACTTCAATTTGAGTATCATTAGCCCAAATAACTTTTAAATTTTCTAGATCATCTAAAGATGAAATATCACTAACAGTAGTATTAAAGCAATACAACTCTTCTAATTCAGCAAAGTTTTCAAGAATACTTAAATCTTCAATCTGAGTATCGTTGATCATCAACATCTGCATATTTGTACAATATAACAGAGGATCTAAAGAATTAATACCCGTCATTTCACAACGTAATACTTTAAGGTTTGTCAAAGTACGTATAGGAGAGAGGTCGTTAACACCTGTGCCAGAAATGTTTAAATCTTCTAGGTTACGTAATTTACTTAATGGGTTTAAGTCAACTACCTCTGGGTTGAGGGATACGTCTAACTCTGTACTTTTTAAGAAACCTTCAATGTGTTTGTAGATGTTTTCGTCTAAAGCAACAGTACTATCATTTTTGGTAATCATTACAGAATCTATTATTGATAAAACCTCATTCATAGGTATATCATTTTTTAATGTAATGTTATTGCTTGCAATATTTCTCCAAGTGTCATCTAACTTATTCCACCACAGAGCCATATCTTCTTTCTGACTTAATTTTGTTGTGTAAATAGATGCAATTTTTAATTCTTGTAATTCTTGGTCGAGGTTAATTTCAACATAACGTTCCATAGAATTTTCAATTGTATCACCCATTACAGTAATACCATTTAATTTTCTTGTCATTGTTACTGTAAAATACAAATTACCATCGTTAGTAACATTATGAGCAATATTTTCGATGATGAACTCAAATGTGGCTTGCTTAAAAAAGAAATCTACATCTTTTAGGTAAGCTTGAATATCTTTATTTGAAACTACCTGACGGTTTGGATCTAAATCGTCTTCAATTTGTGTTTTATCAGATTGAAATACTTTTAAGTAAGTCTCATTAATCATTATACCTTTTTCTTGATTGGTATAATCGTCTCCAGCAATATCATTCAACATACCTTCAAAATACATGACTAAATCTTTTGAGTCTTGTTTGTATTCCTGAAGCTTTTCTGCCGGTAATTCATTTTCTTCGTTTTGAGCAGTAACAGAAGTTGTTAGCCCTAAATAAAGAAATGAAATAAGTGTATATAGATACAAATTGCGCATCTTGATATATTTAATCTAGTTTGAATCAATTTTATAGTAGACAAAGATAACGACTATTTTTTGTGTAGCACGTATCTTCGCATGGTTTCAATATCTGTTGGCTTTAAAGGCATCAGTGAAGAAATAAGCCATCCAGAATTGTATGAATCTCGTTCAAATTTTTCTACAGTGAAGTACCAATTTTCAATTTGGAAAATATGGAATCGAACATTTGTAACTGTTACAAATTTTAAGTCACCAGTTTTTAATAAATAGAAAAGGATACTTATATAGTCAATTTCATGCCCTTTGTAGGCGTAGTCTTCAATTTCATCTTTATCACCAAAAGCTCTATGTAAATTCATAAAGTCAATTTCATGACTCATAGGGTGCAGGAAATTCTTTTTTGGATCGTTATTTTCAAATAAGCCTTGTAACTGTTTTGAATAGACATCAGAAATAGACCATTTATATCCTAAGCTATCTTGTTCTAATTGCATATATAAGGTAACATCTGTGTTTTTACCTTTATATAGAAATCTAGTAGAAACTTCAGCAAAGTAACCTCCTTGGTGTTTTTCAATATATTTAGGAGATTTTTTGTTTGTGATTTCATCAATGAAATTCTTTTTCATTTGCTTAGAGATACTAGTGTTCTCGCCATCAAAAAGAATTTCTAAATATTTTTTACGGTAATTATTTTCACGGTATTTATAAGAGCCTGTAGAATAGGGTTGACCATTGCGGTCTTCTTCGTTGTTAAAACGTTTGATAAATTGGGTAAACTGTTTGGTTTCAGCATACAGTTTAGATTCATCTCCTTTATAATTGCCTATTGTTTGTTGTGCTTGTGAAAGTGAGATTCCACAACAAAAAATTAACAGCGTAAATACTATTTTCTTCATCAAATAATAAATAAAGCTTGATTGATATGTTTACCTAAAGAGATAATATCATACCAATCAAGCTTTTATGAGTTATATAAATTAACCTTTTTTCGTTTCAGAAACTCTGATATCGCCTAAAAGGACATCCCAGAAACCAATTTCTCTACCACCAATTTGTGTTGTCTTACGCTCAACATAAATAGTGATGTCTTTTTTAGTAACGTCTTTATATACTAAACCATCTTCAGTAACACCTGTAAATTTTTGATAAATAGTGATTACACCAACATATCTACCATCAGGTTGTTTTTCTAAATCAGAAATGTACTGAATATCAAACCAATCTATATTAACAGATTTATAGTTTAATTTATTTAGTCTTTCTAAATATTTACGGATACCGAAGTATTTAATTTGTTTTTTTCCTAAAGTTGAAACACCCATTTGAGCATCTTCAACAAAAAGTTCTAAAGCTCTTTCAATTACCCTATTAGCTTCTGAAAAAGAAGTTTCTTTATCACCAATTTTACTGATGTATTTACTTAAATCGTGTACTTTTTCTAAGGCTAAAGAATCAATTGCTGCTTTTCTTGCAGGGGGCATTGGAGGTTCTTCTTTAGTAGCATCTTGTGCAAATACCTGAAGACCAATCAAACACAAAAATAAAACACTTAAATATTTTGCTGTTTTCATTATATCAATAATTTTCAGTTACTGTTAATCCTGTAATTCGTCCTTTTTTATCTACCCCCCAAATATTTTCAGGGTCTATAATTATCATATTTTCACCCATCTTACTTATTCTAAAAAAGTATTTTCGAGGCTTGTATTCATTACCTTCTATATTAGGGTTAATATAATCAACCTCAATTTTAGCAGAGTTGGTAAAGAAAGTAGAAGCATAATCAATTAACCTGCCTACCTCTACTGGAGGCGTTTTCCTATCAGACAAAGATTTAATAAGGCTATTAAGTTGTATGGCCAAATCTTCTTTTTCTGTCTGAGCATAGGCTATTACTTGACTACTAAAGTATATGAAGAAAGTTAAAAGAACGAAGAGTTTAGAGGATTTCATTAATTATCTTTTCTTAAGAATAAGTTCAGTAATCTTACCGTTACTATCTTTTTTAAATTCTTTTATTTGATCAGGATTACGTTTTACATCCTTTAAATAATCAAGGTATTTCTGAGCAGTTGTAGGCTTGTCGTAATCAACAATATCACCGTCATTATACACTTCAATTAAAACAGGAACATCTGGAGATGCAAATAAAGCTAGTGCTTCTGTAATCATTAAGTTTGCTTCTTGAGAAGATCCTGAACCTGTGATATTATCTAATAGATAATAGATGTCTCTTTTTTGAGCTTCTTGAACTTTTTCTTTCTCTGCAGCTTCTTTTGCTTTTTGCTCTTCAGCTAATTTAGCTTCTAAAGCTTCACGTTGAGTAGCAAGGTTTGCATCAACTTTTGCAACTAAATCTTGCACTTCAGCATCTGATAAATTGTAAGATTTAATCTCATTTAATCTTGCCTCATCAGCAGATAACTCCTCAAGTGAAGTGTATTCTTTTCCTACCATAGCTTGTAGGTCTGCTTGTGCTTTTTGAGTTTTTGCTAGTAATTCTTGTTGAGCTTGTTCAGCTGCTAATTTCTTTTGGCTTTTACAACCAGTGAAAGAAACTGACATCACTAAAGCCATTAGCAAGACTGTAAAAATTGATGATTTGTTCATTTTTGACGTTTAAATATATCCAATTAAAATTTTTTTCAATTTATGGTATATTCATCAAAAAAAAATGATTCTTGCAGAGAACATGGTATTATTACGACTCATTTACAAAAAAATAAGATTTACCGATAATAGTACTTTGTTTCTTTCTACAAGAACCATTTTGTTAAAAAGGAATTAAGCGAGTGCTTTAATAATATCCTTTTCTATTTTATCTGGAGTTGTTGTTGGTGCAAACCTTTCTAAAGGCTTACCATCTTTACCAATTAAAAACTTAGTAAAATTCCATTTAATGCCATTAAATAATGTTCCTGGTAAGGCATCTTTTAGATATTTAAATATAGGGTGTGCATTACTACCATTTACATCTACCTTTTGGAATAAAGGGAAAGTTACACCAAAATTTAACTCACAAGTAGATGCCATTTCTTCATTACTCAAAGGTTCTTGGTTGGCAAATTGATTACATGGGAATCCTAATATTACAAACCCTTTATCTTTATATTTTATGTATAATTCTTCTAGCCCTTTAAATTGAGGAGTTAACCCACATTGCGTTGCAGTATTAACTACTAAAATTACTTTGCCCTCAAAATCATCCATTGATACTTCGTTACCTGCAGAAGTATTAGCAGTATACGAATAGAATTGTGCGCTCATTGTATAATATACTTATAATGATGTTTTATTACTTTTAGTCAAATATGATAACATATTAATGAATAATCAATCATTTAATAGTTTAAATATTCTTTATCATGTGTATCAATTGTTTAATATATAATCTAAACATTTATTGGCAGTAGTTTGTTTAAGCATCTTTCTTAAAAAAAAATTGATTTATTAAATTCGTACTTTAGAATTACTAAATAAATAAAAATTTAAGTAGATTAGATTTATATAACTCATATAAACTGCTTTTAAGCATAAGTTATTAAGTATTTATTATGACAATACAGGAACTTCAAGAACGCTATCATTTTAATAGAGAAACTCCAATAGTAATAGGGGATAGATGTAAAATATTTTTTGGTAAACTTGATGAAGATGAAGTTATCATTATTTCTGATTTATCGCCTAGAATAATCGAAAAGGAGCCCGTTGACTCTTTTGAAGTTGGAACGACTTTCTCTTTTGAAGGAACTTCAGATAATGCAGATTCTTATGTTTACGGCTCGTCTCAGTATACTATTAGAATGTTAGAAAACTATTCTGATGATGTTCAGAATAAGGTGAAAGAAATAATGGTAGAAGTAGATGAAGATAAATTGAAACAACTTGAAAAAGAGTTGTTATATGTGCTTCGTTTACCGGAATTAGATAGAACTCAAAAGCTTTTAGATATTAAGAGTTTATATAGTCAAGGACTTTATGATGAAACTTTTAAAGCAATAGCTTACGATTATGCCGACGATTTACTTTTAGATGGAGATATGCTCTATTTATTAGGAGACATGTGTGAAAAGGGAATGGGAACATTTCAGAATAAAGAACAAGCTAGACAGTTTTTTGCACGTGCTGCAGAAGTAGGTATAACAAATGCAACCAAACGGGTTGAAATGATAGATGCTGAACTAGAGAGTAATCAGCAAGTTGTTGTAGAAAAAAATGAAGAAGTTGTAAAAGCAACACGCTTAAAAAGAAAATCTGGTCCTGTAGGAAATAAGAAAAGAGGTTTATCAAAGAAGAATCAATTGAGGTATTCTATAATAGCATCTTTATTTTTTATACTTGGTTTATTTTTCTCTTCCATCTTTTCTTTATTCACATCAGATGAGCATGAGAAACCTGAGGAAGTTGTTTCTTCACCTACAGATACTGAAATAGTAACTCCACAAGATGTAGAAAATGAAGCTGCATTTAAAAAAGTGGAATCAGCTATATTAGCTCAAATGGGACAGCTTAAGAATTATACTGAAGCTATTAAACGTTTGAAAGAAGGCATTACATTAATTGAGCAATCTCAAAGAACAATGACCCTCACGCCTAAACAAACTGCTAGGCTCGAACAATTAAACGGTTACATTATGGGGCAAATTTCTGCCTTGAATGATAATAAAAAAGATTTGTTCTGGACAAAACATTCATGTGTTTCTGGTGAAACAGTGATAAGTATTGCCAACCATTACCATGTGCCAGAGAAAAATGTTTTAGATGAAAAAGGTAAAGCACTAAATATGGATAGGATTTTAAAAAATACAGAAATTGTAAAAATTGGAATTCCAGCTTTATTTTTTAATCATAAGGTATTACCAGGAGAAAGTATTGGTACTATATCTAATAAATATGATATACAACCAGCAGATATTAGAAAACTAAATGATTTATCATCAGATATTCTTCAGCCTGGTCAGGATTTGAGAGTATATATTAGATCATAGTAAAATATAGAATCCATAAAAAAAGCATCTTAGATAATTTCTAAGATGCTTTTTTTTATGGAGAGACTTCTCAATTTATATTGCATGTCTTGCATCAAAGTTTGACACAAAAACTGATTTTCTACTTGAAATTTTAATTTTCTCGTACATACTTGATAATTTAGAACAAAGAAGTTCAGAACCTTCTACTAAAGGTAAACGAACACCTTTACCACAAATACCAGCAATTTCTAAAGCAGCTTTAACACCTACGGGATTACCTTCTTCGAACAATGCATCAGTAAAGTCTAATAATTCTGACATTTGCATTGTAGCAGCTTTAATGTCTCCGTTAAGAGCATTTGTTACAGTACTACCAAATTCTTGAGGAACAGCATTTCCAAGTACAGAAATTACACCATTACCACCAATAGAAATAATTGGAACTGTTAGTGCATCATCACCAGAGATGTATAAAAATTCATCAGGAGTATGACTAATCACACGCATTGCTTGTGTTAAATCTCCACCTGCATCTTTTACACCAAAAATATTTTTATGCTCTGATAATGTAACAATAGTATCTACTGACATATTTACAGCAGTTCTACTAGGTACATTGTACAAAAGAATTGGTAGAGGAGAAGCATCAGCAATTGCACTATAATGTGCAATAATACCTTTTTGTGAAGGCTTAACGTAGTATGGACAAACAGATAATATAGCATCAACTCCAGTTAAGTCCCATGTAGTTAATTGCTCAATGACTTCAGCAGTGTTATTGCTACCTACACCAAACATGATAGGTCTTTTAGTAGGATTATTTTCTTGAACAAACTTTAAAACTTGAAGCTTTTCGTTTTTTGTCAGCGTTGCACTTTCTGCAGTCGTACCATTTACAACCCAATAATCAACATCCTTAGTATGTTGTAGTAACCTCTTTAATGCAGGGAAATCTATTGTACCTTCTGTAGTGAATGGTGTAACTAGTGCTATGCCTTGTCCAATAAACGCTTCCATTTCTATATATCTTTATATGTTTGTGTTTTTCTACTTATTTCTAATAATACAAAAATAAGTAGAACGATTTCTATCACAAATTTACAATAAAAAGAAAACCTTTTCGTAACAAGTTGTTATATTTATAACTTGAATTAATAATAAACGTAAATATATGATCACAATTGCAGAAGCTGTAGAAGAAATTGTACGTAAATCTCCTTTCCTGGAAGAGGCTATTGTAGATGGAATAGTTAATTATACAGGTTTGGCAAGACAGATAATGCCAGAGGTAGAAGATAAGTTGATGAAAGACGTTCAAATAGGAGGGGTTGTAATGGCTATCCAACGTTTACGTCCTAAACTTTCTAAGCTAGATATTGAACATGAAGTTTTAAATTACCTCAAGAAAATGGGGGAAATTATAGTACGTTCAGATTTAGTAGATTATACTTTTAAAAACTCTCCTACATTATTAGGAAAACAACAAGAGCTTTTAAAAGTTATTCAAGGTGAGAAAGATGTTTTTCAAGCTTCATCAAAAGGAGTATATGAAACTAATTTGGTAACGAGTAAAAAAATGATGGATCAGTTAATTTCAATTTTTGCAGGTGAAGATATCATCAGTAAAAAAGAAAATCTTGCCTCATTAACTATGCGTTTACCACAAGACAATACATCTGTACCGGGTATCTATTACTATTTATTGAAAAAGATTGCCTGGGAAGGTATAAATATTGTTGAAGTAATTTCAACAACCAATGAATTTACATTGATTTTAGCTAAGAAAGATGTAAATAGAACATTCGGATTATTACACAACCTAGTAAATGATTAACAATCGCTATGAAAAAATTAACTCCATTTGAAGAGTGGGTAATTATCAATAAAGGAACTGAGCGTCCTTTTACTGGAAAATACAACAGACACGATGAGCCTGGTACTTATGTATGTAAAAAGTGCTCTTCACCATTATACAAATCTGAGGATAAGTTTGAATCAGGATGTGGATGGCCAAGCTTTGATGATGAAGTTGATGGAGCGATTAAAAGAGTGACAGATCTTGATGGACAAAGAACTGAAATTCTTTGTAGTTCTTGTGATGCACACTTAGGACATGTATTTGAAAATGAAAATCTAACACAAAAAAATGTTAGACATTGTGTAAATTCTATTTCTCTTGATTTTAAAGGTATTAAAGCTGTTAGTCCGAAGGTGGCTATTTTTGCATCTGGATGTTTTTGGGGTACTCAATATTACTTTTTAAGAACAAAAGGGGTAATGTCTAGTACAGTTGGTTATATAGGGGGAACAAAAGATAACCCTACTTATGAAGAAATATGTTCTGGTGAAACAGGGCATGCAGAAGCTGTTAAAATTGTATATGATTCTGATAGAATTGGCTACGATTACTTAGCAAAATTATTTTTTGAAACGCACGATCCAACTCAAATAAATAAGCAAGGCCCTGATATTGGAACTCAATATAGATCTGAAATATTTTATTTTGATGATGATCAGAAAGAAAAAGCACAGATACTTATTGCACAACTTAAAGCACAAGGATTGGCTGTTGCTACAACTTTAACAGATGCATCTGAATTAACTTTTTGGGAAGCAGAGGATTATCATCAAGATTATTATGAAAAAACGGCAGGGAAACCGTATTGCCATATTTATACAAAACGCTTTTAAAAACAACGAGGCTACCTTTAATAAAAAAGATAGCCTCGTTTCTTTTATAAAGAATAATTATTCTTCATCAGATTCTTCTCTATTTTTAATGTGTTCCTTTTCAGCAGCTCGGATAACATCAATTTCTGAAAGAGTGTTTCCTTTTTCGCTATCATTATTAATGTGTTTTGGACTACCAACAATTTGAGAAGAGTATATACTTGTATGTCCAGAAAACATATAAGCAGTAATACAAGAAACCGCAATAAATACAGCTGCAGGAGCTCCAAACAATTCTATACCCATCATTGTACAAGCCATTGGTGTATTTGTAGCACCACTAAAAACACCAACAAAACCCATACCTGCTAACAAGGCAACAGGTAACGAAATGTGTGTGGAAAGGTAACTACCAAGTGTAGATCCAATATAAAATAATGGGGTAACTTCACCACCTTTAAATCCTGCACCTAATGTAAATGAAGTAGTTAGTGTCTTAACTAAGAAATCATACCAATTCATCTGCGTACCAAAAGACTCAACAATAGTAGGTACACCTAATCCAAAGTATTTCATGTCATAAGATGCGTAATCTAAACCATGATTATAGTTAATAGCCATTATGCCTAAAGCTAAAACAACACCTCCAATCATTGGTCTGAAAGGTGCATATTTAATATTAGATTTAAATAAATTTCCCCAAAAGTGATTTGCCTTAGAAAATAGCATTCCAGTTAATCCAAAAGCTACACCTGCAATAACACATAATGCTAAATTAGTAAGCGTCATGTCGGGTATAATAGGAATTTCATATACTGTATGATGAATACCAATTACGTGCCCTAGATTATGTGTAGCGTAATTTGCAACTATAGCTGTAAAGAAACTAGGGAATATGGCTTCATATCTCATTCTACCAATAACATATACTTCTAGTCCGAAGATTGCACCAGCAAGAGGAGTTCCAAAAACAGATGAAAAACCAGCTGCGATACCAGAGATAATTAATATTTTTCTATCGTATTTATCTAATTTAAAGATTTTAGTAAACTGATCTGCAATAGAACCACCCATTTGCACTGCTGTACCCTCTCGACCAGCTGAACCACCAAATAAGTGGGTTGCAATAGTAGCGATAGTAACAAGTGGAGCCATTTTTAGAGGTATAATTTTCTTAGGCCTTGTAATCTCTTCTAGTAATTGATTATTTCCCTTAACTACATCTTGACCAAAATAATAGTAACTAGCACCAATTAAAAAACCTCCAATAGGTAAAAGATAGATAATCCATAAGTGCATTTGTCGCCAATCAGTTGCCCAACTTAAACCTTTCAAGAATAAGGCTGAACCAATACCTGTTAATCCACCAACAAGAGTTCCGATTAAAACCCATTTCAGGATATAGAGAATTACAGGGAATTGCTCTGTTTTTTTTACCCATTTAGGTAAATCATCATTTGTATAACCTAGAAAAGCCATATATTTATTTTATAAATTTTATTTTGTCAAAAGATCAATAATTGTTTGATGTTAAACGGGTTTTAAGGTTTAAGTAATTCAATTATTGATATTCATTATATAAAAACTGTGAGATTTCAATTTATTTTAAAGCATTCTGTTAGAGACTTAAAAAAAAGTATCAGCAAAATTATCCCCTTTATACTTTCGATCGTAGTAGGTGTAGCTAGTTTAGTAGCTATGACTACATTTTCTGAAAATGTAAATCAAGATCTAAATAAACAGGCTAAAGAACTTTTGGGAGCTGATTTAGAGTTACGGTCATCGCATGAACTTCAAGATAGTGTTCTTAATCTTTTTTCACATCAGCAATCTAAGTTAGTAAAACAATTTAATTTTGCATCAATGGCTTTTTCAAAATCTACAGAAAAAAGTAGATTAGTAGACTTACGAGCTCTTGAATTGGGTTTTCCTTATTATGGGCAGTTAGAGGTGTATCCTAAACCTTCTTGGTCTAAATGGAAAAATCAAGAAAAAGTAGTATTTGTAGATAGTGTGGTGCTCTATCAGTTAGAAGCAGCAATTGGAGATAGCTTGAGATTTGGAGCTGCTAATTTTGAGATAGCAGGAACAATTAAAAAAGGAATTGGGCAGAGTGCTGTAATGGCTGCTACTGTACCTATAGTTTATTTTCCGTTCAAATATTTAGAAGACACAAAACTTATACAAAAAGGGAGTAGAGTGAATTATAGATATTTTTACGCTTTTAATGACACACTTAATGTTCAGAATTTAGTAGATAAAAATCAAGAAATAATTGATGAAAAAGGGATAAGGGTAGCAACAATTGAAAATAACACAGCAAGAATAGGTCGCTTTTTTAATGATATTGATGCTTTCTTAAAATTAATCACTTTTATCTCTCTTCTGTTAGGGTGTATTGGTGTAAGTAGTGGGATTTTTATTTATATAAAAGGGAAACTAAAATCTGTAGCAATTTATAGGTGTTTAGGAGCAACAACTAATGAGACATTTTTAATTTATTTTTTACAAGTGTTATTTCTAGGTTTGGTTGGTGGAGTAATTGGAGCATTTATAGGAGCTTTTGCACAACTGGTCTTTCCTCTTTTATTTTCCGACTTGTTGATGGTTTCTATAAGTAATAATTTTTCTGTAACGGCAATTGTTTTTGGAATTTTCCTAAGTCTATTTGTTTCAGTTTTATTTGGATGGTATCCCTTACTACAAGTTTTGGGTGTATCTCCAATATATGTACTAAGGTCAATCTCATCTTTAGATATTAAGTCAAATAAATTAATTAAAGCACTTTTAATTATTTCAGTTAGCCTTTTTGTTATTTTATTTTCTTATTGGCTCTTAGGAGATTTTAAAAAATCGTTATTTTTCTTTCTATCAATCTTTTGTGTAATAATTGTCTTGACTCTACTTGCTTTGTTATTAATAAAAGTAGTTAAAACGATAGATTTATCTGGGTATAGCTTTAGTTTAAAGTATGGTGTATCTCAGTTATTTAGACCTAATAATCAAACTTTACTTTTAGGAGTTACTATTGGATTGGGAGTTTTTCTTATTATTTGTTTGGTATCTATCAGATCAATTCTAATTGAAAAAGTAACCGATGTTGGAGGAGAGGGTGATGCAAATTTGGTATTATATGATGTGCAAAAATCACAAGTTTCATCTTTAAAGAATTTATTAGAAAAAGAAAATATACAGATAGAACAAAATGCTCCTATCGTAACGATGTCTTTAAAAACTGTAAATGGGAAGACTAAAAAACAAGCAATGCTAGACTCTACAATACAATTAAAAAGATATGTATTTGATAGGGAATATAGAGTGACTTATAGATCTTCTTTAAAGGAGAATGAAAAAACTATTGAGGGTGAATGGCAAGGAAATTCATCTATAAATGAAATGATACCAATATCAGTTTCAGATAATTATCTTAAATCATCAGGGTTAGCTTTTGGTGATACAGTAATTTTTAATGTTCAGGGTTTTAATTTAACAACAAAAATTACTCATGTAAGAGCTGTAGATTTTGCAAGAATGGAGGCTAATTTTGTTGTTCTATTTCCTGCAGGTGTTTTAGAGGCTGCACCAAGTTTTCATGTACTGGCTATTAAAGTAAGAGGTAAAGATAACATAGCAAGTATACAGAGTAAAGTTGTGGCTAAATATCCGAATGTATCAAGCATTGATTTAGGTCTAATCTTTGAATCTCTAAATGATATTCTAGACCAAGTATCTTTTGTTTTTAAATGGCTTGGTGGAATATGTATTTTTACAGGCTTCTTAGTTTTATGGAGCTCAATGTCTATAGGTAAATTTCAGCGTAAAAAAGAAGCTGGAGTTTTAAGAGCATTAGGTGCTAAAAGAAAACATCTAGTAAGAATCACCTTCATAGAATATTTTTCTATTGGTACACTATCAACCCTTACCGGTTTACTTTTAGGGTGGTTAGGTTCTTGGGCACTTGCTTATTTTGTATTTGACATCCCTTTCTTTATTGCTATTAAGGAGAGTTTTGTACTATCTATAATAATAATAGGAATGACAGTAAGTATTGGTGTGCTCTTTATGAGGTCACTCTCTAAAGTACCAGCTATTACTGTATTAAAAGAAGAATAACTATTTTGTAATAGTTAAAGTGTCAATTGCATTATGTAATTGGATTGCTCCAAGTTTAGATTCGTTGTTTTTATTCACTTTATTCTTCGCTGACATGAAGTGATGGGCTCCAACACAAAAAAATAACCCTATAAAAAAGAAAAGTAATTTTGCTTTCATCTATTTTGTTAATTATTAGCGGAATGTTTATACACGATTAAAGTTGTAGCGCAATTTATGTTTTTTTATCAAAAATCTAAATTTTGAAATATCAAATATGAAAAAACCTCTTTTATAATGTATTAATTACATATAAAAGAGGTTTTTAAATGATGAAAATCATTATTTATTTTTCAGAACTACGTCTTTTAATCTCAGTTGATACAAGAGTTAATTCTCTACTTGCTTGACCTGCTACAGAAGTATTTTCTTCTGCTCTCCTAAATAAGTAAGGTAAAGCTTCTTTAACAGGACCGTAAGGAAGGTATTTAGCAACATTGTAACCAGCTTTTGATAAGTTAAATGAAATGTGATCACTCATTCCAAAAAGCTGGGCAAAGAAGAAATTTACATTATTATCTGCAATTCCATATTTATTCATTAACTCAACGAGCAAATGATTACTTTTTTCATTATGTGAACCAGCACATAAAGCAAAGCCACTATTATTTTCCATTATAAAAGCAATTGCAGCATTATAATCTTTATCAGTAGCCTCTTTAGTATCTTGGATAGGGTTCGGATAGTTCATTTTTTGTGCTCTTTCCCCTTCTTTTTCCATGTATGCACCTCTAACTAGTTTTACACCTAATATAAAACCTTCTTCTTGAGCTTTTTCAAAATCACTTTTCAATTGTTCAAGTTTACTTTTTAAATACATCTGATATGTATTGTAAACTATTGCTGTTTCTTTATTATACAGTCGCATCATATCGTAAACTAACTGATCAACAGGGTCTTGTAGCCAAGTTTCCTCTGCATCAATAAAAATTCTCACATTATGATCGTAAGCTGTTTTACAGAGGTTTTTTACTCTACTAACAACCTTATTCCACTGTAGCTCATCTTCTCCACTAAGGATTTCACCAGCATGAACTTTTTCAAGTAAATCAACAGCAGCAATACCAGTTAATTTAAAAACTGAAAAAGGTACATTATCATCTTGAGCAGATTTTTTGATTGTTTTAATGATTTCAGCCTCTGTTTTATCAAAGCTCTTATCATTTTGTGCACCTTCTACAGAATAATCTAAAATTGAACCAATATGATAGCTTCCTAATTTGTCAATAGTTTCCGAGCTATCTTCTATAGTTTCTCCGCCACAGAATTGTTTAAATAAAGTCATTTTCACTATGGTTTTAATAGGTAACCTAAGTGTAAAAGCCATATTTAAAAGAGAAGTACCAAATTTTACAAGACCTGGAGAATGCATCATCGTAAATAATGCATAAGTTTGTTTCAGTTCTGCATTATTTCTCCATGCAAAAGCCGTCTGTGTGTTTTCGAAATTTACTGTAGATGTGTCCACCATAGTTTTACGTTTTAATTGCGTTCATAATATGATTAGTATATTTGATAATTATATTTCTATCAAATTGAAAAGTGTGTGTTTGTTAGGGAAAACAGTGTAAAGAACTCCCTTTTTGTAAGTATGATTATATTATGTGTATAATAGACACAAAAGTAATATGATGATTTCATATTTCTTAGTTTTTTGTGATTAAAAATGAAAATTTATAAGTTATTTTAGGTAAATAATTATTAATAATAAGAGGAGTATTATGGCAAGTGAAATTTCAGCAATAATAAAAGGTAGAAGATCATTTTATCCGCATGAATTTATTGAAGGAGAAATACCTAAAAAAGATATAGAGGTAATATTAGAAAATGCAAATTGGGCACCTAATCATGGAATGACAGAACCGTGGCGATTTTTTGTTTTTGCGGGGAATGGATTAGAATCTTTATCAGAAGCTCAAGGTGAAATTTATAAAGAAAACACAAATGCTTCGGAGTTTGATGAGAAAAGATATGAAAAACTTAAAAGATTGCCTTTACAGTCCTCTCATGTTATTGCTATAATTATGCAGAGAGGTAACAATAAAAAGATACCTGTAATTGAAGAAGTAGAAGCTGTAGCTTGTGCTGTTCAAAATATGGCACTAACTGTTACTGAAATGGGATATGGAGCCTATTGGAGTACTGGAGGAATGGTAAAGTTTAAAGAGGCAAAAGAATTCTTTGGTTTGAGAGAAGAAGATCAACTTTTAGGACTCTTTTATATTGGTAAAGTGGTAACTACAAAAAAAGATGGGAAAAGGGGAGTCATTACTGATAAAGTAACTTGGGTGAATGATTGAAATTTTACTACATTTGTGCAACCAAATAAAATTACCTTCGTTATACCTGTTATAACTGAAAGTATGATAATTTGTTCATATGAACTCGATTAATTAAATTACTATGGGAAAAGCAGTAGAAATCACAGATGCTAACTTCGAAGAAGTAGTATTAAAATCAGATAAACCAGTATTAGTAGATTTTTGGGCGACTTGGTGTGGACCTTGTCTTATGATGGCACCAGTTATCGATGAATTAGCAGTTGAATTAACAGATGCTGTAATCGGTAAATTAGATGTTGATGCAAACCCTCAATCTGCAGCAAAATTTGGTATCCGTTCTATCCCAACAATGTTGGTATTCAAAAACGGAGAAGCAGTTGACAAAATTATTGGAGCAGTTGCTAAAAATGAGTTAGAAGCAAAAGTTTCTGCTCAGTTATAGAAAACTGTAACATCACAAAAAAAACACCCACCTTTTTACAAGTGGGTGTTTTTTTATGCTTAATTCTATTTTAATTAAACGTTGTAGGCATTTCTTCGCAACCTTTAATAGAACCAGTTGATTGCCAGAATTTAGGAGTGTTGCTAAATCCAGGATCTCCACCATTTCCATAATTTGGATCAATACCTTGGAGCAAGTCTATAACTTTACTTGCATCCATGTAGTATTTACCTTGTGAATTATCCCATTCTACAAAGTCTTCGATCACAAAAGAAGCGGGTGCTTGTCCTGCACTAAATCCAGGATCAATTGTAGATGGTATACAACCTGTAGCAACTTTAAAACTTGTAGTATAAGTAGCACCTTTATCTACATTTATAGTGTATTTATAATCATCACTTTTAGATACAGTTGTAATATTTTGTGTGATATCAAGTACTAGAGCAGGGATTATATTAGGTGCTGATCCGGTTTCTGCAGTTCTTGCAACAATGCGTACAGTTTTAGCAGAATGATCAAAACTGAGTTGTAGGTAGACATCTCCTACATCATCAATTTCAACCTCTCCATCAGAGGCAAAATAAATAGGATTAGCATCTTTTAAAGAAGGGTCATCATCATCATCTTTACATGAGAAACATAAGACAGTTAGTCCAATAAGTAAGGATACTTTCCAAAGTAATTTCATAATACGTTAAGTAATAGGTTTAAAATTAATATAATAGAAATTAGTGATTACTAACTTATTATCAAAGGTGTACAGTGTTAATAGCTTGTATTTTTATAAAAAAAAAGGTCCCTTATTAGATTAATAATAAGAGACCTTTAGAAAAGTATATTATAGAATTAATTATCCCATAGAGTGATATACATTTTGCACATCATCATCTTCTTCTAATTTTTCTAATAATTTATCAACATCTTCTTCCTCTTCAGGAGTAAGTTTTTTAGTTACAGTTGGTATTCTTTCAAGACCTGAGCTAATAATTTCAATTTTTTGCTCTTCTAATGCCTTTTGAAGAGATCCAAAGCTTTGGAATTCACCATATATAATGATATCCTCTTCTTCTTCAAATACTTCTTCAGCACCAAAGTCTATTAATTCTAACTCTAATTCTTCTACATCAAGATCACCTTTTGCAATTTTAAAATGACATTTGTGATCAAACATAAATTCTACAGAACCTGATGTACCTAAGCTACCACCAGTTTTTGTGAAATAACTTCTAACAGCAGCAACAGTTCTATTGTTGTTATCAGTTGCCGTTTCTACTAAAACAGCGATACCATGAGGGCCATAGCCTTCAAACAACCTTTCGTCGTAATTAGAAGTATCTTTATCAGTTGCTCTTTTTATTGCACGCTCGATGTTGTCTTTCGGCATGTTCTCCGCTTTACAGTTTTGTAAAACTGCACGAAGTCTAGAGTTTGAATCAGGATCAGAAGAACCGCCTTCTTTAATCGCAATTACAATATCTTTTCCAAGGCGCGTAAAAGCTTTAGCCATATGCGCCCATCTTTTCATTTTTCTTCCTTTTCTAAATTCAAATGCTCTTCCCATTTTCTCTAGTAAATTTTGTTATTTATATGCAAAAATACATTTAAGTATCTCAAATCATAATTCTATACTGTGAATTACCTCTAATTTAAGGTAAAGATTACAGTTTTTAAAAATCAATAGAACTAATTATTCTCCTAATAACTGTTCTACAACTCTTGGGAAATAGAAATGTTCGAGCTTAAGTACTTTAGCACCAACTTCTTCCGGAGTGTCTGATGGTAAAATTGAGGTAGATGCTTGTAAAATATATTGACCTTCATCATACTCACTATTACAATAATGGATAGTAATACCTGAAATAGCTTCTTTATTTTCTACTACAGCTTTGTGTACATTACTTCCGTACATTCCTTTTCCTCCATATTTAGGTAATAGGGCAGGGTGGATATTGATTACTTTATTAGAAAAATGATCAAGAATATCTTTTGCTACTAAAAGTAAGAAACCAGCAAGAATAACATAGTCTACTTTTTCTTTAGCTAAAAAATTTAAAACAGTGCCATTATTAAAAGATGATTTTGGAAAATAATGGCCTTCAACTCCCAAACTTTTTGCTTTATCTAATACACCTGCATCTTTATTGTTAGATAATACAACGAACTCAACATTTTTTTTATCTGAAAAATGTTGAATAATTTTTAAAGCATTTGATCCTGTGCCTGAAGCAAAAATTGCAATCTTTGTCATATCCTTAGTTTAGTTTATGCAAATATAAGTGCATAATTTCATTAATCTTGTAAATACAAAAAAAAGCATTAAACCTTAATAAGTTCAATGCTTTTAGCTATATATCTTAATCAATACAAAGTTAATCTAAACTTATCTGATCAATACCAATTGATGCTGCTCCTAAAATACCAGCATTATTTCCTAAAGTTGCCAATTGAATATCTAGATCTTTAGTATAATATTCAGGTAAGAAGCTATTTATAACATTATACATATTGCCTTTTAAGTAGTCAAATGTTTCAGAGACACCCCCTCCAATAAGTATTGATTTAATATCAAGGATTCTGACACAAGAAACTATAAGTTCACCAACATATTTTCCCATATCATGGAATACTTGTAAAGCAACTTTATCTCCTTCGTGTGCAGCTGTAGCAACCGCTTTTGCATCAAATTCACCCTTAACAAGTGAAGTTGATAATTTCCCTTCATCTATATATTTAGTTGCCATTTCTATTATACCAGCTTTACCAATGTTTTGTTCAATAGTTTTGCCTGTACTAGAAATAATATGACCAATTTCTAAACCGTTACCATCACCACCTTTAAAAACACGACCATTTATAACGCATCCACCGCCAACACCTGTTCCAAGTGTTATGAAAATGTATGTTTTAGGCACGACATCTAATCCAAAATGAAGTTCACCAAGTGCAGCTGCATTAGCATCATTATCCATTGCTATTGGTAAAGAAGGGAAATCTCTCTTTAAGATCTTAACAAGTGGCTGTCTAGATAATGAAGGAACATTTGGAAGATCTAAAGTAGATTGACCATCGGCAGATATTGTACCTGGTATACCAATACCAACAGAAGCAACATTTGGGTACTTAGCGAGTCTTTTTGCGAGTAGTTTAGAAAAATTACCACAGAAATCACCACCTTCAGAAACTTCTTTAGTAGGGTATTTTTTCTTTTTAATGATATTGCCATCAGAGTCTACAACTCCAAACTTTACATTAGTACCGCCAATATCAACACCTAAGAATTGCTTCATTTTTAAATTATTATAGGAGTAAAAAAATGTTTGATATATAATTTTAATAAATCATTTTCACATTTTCTTCATATTAATGAAGTTTATTTCTAACTATTTCACTATTTTTAGTCGAGATTTGATCTGAACAATGGCTTATAATAGATTTTTTAAACATATAATTCTATTTCTACTACTATTATTTGGCTTATCATTGAACGCAGCAACCGGAGATAAAAACTCGGGCAATACTTCAATTATAAACGATAGTCTATTTAATAAATACGACAGTAAGAAAGTTAATGCCTTTTTAGTAAAGGGGTATTTAGATAGTGCAAAAAACTATCTAGACGATCATTTACATCTATTAGATGAAGAGGGTACTTTTGAGGAACAGTTTGATATTGCTTCTAAATATTGCACCTATTATGAGGATATTGGCAAATTAGATTCTGCGGAACAGTTTTGCCAATTAGCTTTAAATTTATCAGAGGATAAACTAAAGTTTGATTACATATCAAAAGCAAATACAAATCTAGCTACATTATATACATCTCAGGGTAAAACAGAGACGGCTTTAAATTTATTAAAGACTGCCTATGAGATTCAATTGCAAAATGAAGATGTAATTGATCTAGCTTATACCTTAAATAATATTGGATTTATTTATTTTCAACATAAGGAATACATCCATGCTTTCGAGGTGTTTAAAGAAATTTTAGCAATTGATATTGATGATCAAAATGAAAACTTGGATTATATAAAAGCTAATGCATTGTTGAACATGGCAGATATTCATTACGAGTTTAATGAATTTGATGCTTTGAGACATCTGTTGATTAGATTAGATAAGATGCAGGTTTTTACAATGAATAAAGACTTTGAAGGATTTATTTATTTGTCTTTATTGAAAGGTAAACTTGCCATGGGATTAAATGATATGGCATTAGCAAAGAAGATATTTCTTTTGACGGTTAGAGAATCAAATAAAAAAGAATTCCCTCAACCAAAGCTAAATTCTTACTTATCAATAGGTAATTATTATTACAAACTAAAAGATTACACAAATGCATACGATGCTTATGAAAGGGCATATGTAATTAGTAAAAACAACGGTCTTCTAGATTTTGAATATCAAGTGTCTTTAAAATTAGCACTTACGTTAAAACATATAAATAAAGATCAATCTATTTATTTCTTTCAGAAGTCAATAAATTTATCTGATAGCTTATTTAATCAGCAAAAAACAGCAGCCGTTGCAGACATGCAAGCATTTCATGAAGTTGAATTGCAGAAAGAACAAAATGATGTATTAAGGGTAAGAGATCATGACAATTCTAAGAAACTTGATGAACAGAAAAAGTTTATTGAAATGAGTATCGTGATCGTTGTGCTACTACTTATATTTACGTATTATATTTATTTGAATCAGCGAAAAACAAAAAAGCTGAATTTAAAGCTTTCGAGTGCTTTTAGAGAACTAGAAATGGCTAATATTGAAGTCGAATCTGTGAACTCTGAATTATTAATTAAGAATGATGTTTTACGAGATACTTTAGAACATTCTAAGCAACAAGGTAAGCAGTTAAATAATCAGCATGTTAAGATTTCAAGTAGTATTAAAAGTGCACATTTAATACAATCATCAATTTTACCTTCTGATAAAGGAATTACAAGTGCTTTTCCTGATAACTTTATTTTTAACCAGCCTAAAGATATTGTAAGTGGCGATTTTTATTGGTTCACAGAGCAAGAAGGTTGGAAAATATATGCATGTATTGATTGTACTGGCCATGGAGTACCAGGGGCACTAATGTCTATGATGGCATCGAGTTCATTATATGAGATAGTTCGTGGTAAAAAGATTTTATCTCCGGGTAGAATTTTAGCTGAACTTAATAATATTGTTGTTAGAAATCTCCAACAAGATACCAACGATAATAATGATGGAATGGATATGACTTTAATCGCAATTAAAGGAAATATTTTGAAATATGCAGGAGCTAAAAACCCATTACATATTGTTCGTGATAATACCATCCATAAACTAGCTGGAACTAGAAAATCAATTGGTGGTGAACTGGATCTAGTTTATGAAGAACATGAATGGTTATTAGAAAAAGGCGATAATTTATTTATGGCTACAGATGGGTATCAAGATCAATTTGGAGGTGTAAAAACGAGGAAGTTTATGGTGAAGAGGTTAAGGGAACTCTATGTTCAGATAGCCAATTTATCTTCTTCAGAACAGAAAGAGATTTTAGCCAATACTATCAATAGTTGGATGGAAGAAGGGGAGTGGGAACAAATTGATGATATGTTGGTGATCGGTATAAAAATTTAAATAACAAAAAAGCTGTAATTGATTTCAATTACAGCTTTTTTGTTAAAGGTCTAATACTAATTGTGGCGGCCTTCCTATTACGGCTTTATTATCTTTAATAACAATCGGTCTTTCAATTAATTTTGGGTATTCAACCATTGCACTGATGTACTCATCATCAGAAAGGTCTTTACCTTTGAAGTTCTCCTTATAAATAGCTTCTCCTTTTCTAATTAAATCAAGAGGTTTGATTTTTAAAAGAGATAATAATGCTACAATTTCATCTTTTGATGGATGCTCCTTTAAATATTCTCGTATCTGTACATCGTCTCCATTGTCGTTTAAAAGTTGGAGTGCTTCTCTACTTTTAGAACATCTTGGGTTATGCCATATTGTGACCATACTAATCTATCTTTTTATTAAATAATTCAATTAATCTTCTTGCACCTGCAATAGCTGGCAATTTATTTTGAATTACTTCATTTTCCAAGGTATCCATTTGTTCTGTTACATTTGGATTGTTTATAAAGGCTCTTTTTAGATAATTATCTATGGTTTCATGCATCCAATGTAAATTTTGTTGTTGTCGGTTTGCCTCAAAATAACCTTTTGATTTCATGTGTTTTTCAAACGATAAAATTACTTCTAGAACTTTATCTAAACCTTCATTTTGTAAAGAAGAACACGTCATAACTTTAGGAGACCAACCAGTTTCTGATGGAGGGAACAAATGTAAAGCATTCTGATATTCAGCTTTGGCAAGTTTTCCTTGGCGTACATTGTCATTATCACATTTAGTAATTGCAATTGCATCGGCCATTTCCATAATACCTCTTTTAATGCCTTGTAGTTCATCTCCAGCACCAGCTAGCATAAGTAACAAGAAAAAGTCTACAATTCCTTTAACGGTAGTTTCTGATTGTCCTACACCAACTGTTTCAATAAGTATAACATCAAAACCCGCAGCTTCACAAAGTAACATTGTCTCTCTGGTTTTATGGTTTACACCACCCAGTGCATTACCTGCTGCCGAAGGACGAACATAGGCTAAAGGATCATTAGATAATTCTTCCATTCTAGTTTTATCGCCCAATATACTTCCGCCACTTATTTGTGAACTTGGGTCGATAGTTAAAACAGCTAATTTTAATGATCGAGATGTAATATATTTGCCAAATGATTCAATAAAAGTACTCTTCCCAACACCAGGCACACCTGTTATTCCTACACGAAGACTACCACCTGTATAAGGTAAAATTAGTTCTAAAACTTTTTCGGCTAGAATTAAATCATCAGGGTGACGACTTTCTATTAAGGTAATCGCTCTACTTAATATAACACGATTTCCATCGATAACACCTTTAGCATATTCTTCGGGAGTTAATCTTTTTTTTCTTCTATATTTCATATCGCTTTGTGATAAGACATTTGTTTCCATTGCAGTTGAATTTTAAATTTTTGCTGAAAATTGCTTATCACAGGTCATATTTTCAATTGCTAATTTACATATAAAGTACTTTATTTTTAATAAAAAAGTCTGATTTTACTTTTATAAGTGTAAAATCGAATATTTTTATTTTTATTTCAACTATGTAAATATTATTAAAAATTTAAAAAAGATGATTTTTGTAAACATGTTAATAATCTGACTTGTAAGTAATTAGATCTTTGATTTTACTATAGATATTTATAGGGGCTAATTTTGAATGATATTTAATTATAAAATAGATGACGAATGTTACTTCATAAACGGTAGCTATGTGTCAAATTTACATTAAATAATAAAGGTCAATATGCTTATCACAGGCCAAGTTATTAACTAACATAAAATGACAGAATAATGAATATAACACACATAGAACACATTGGTGTTGCAGTAGAAAACTTAGAAGAGTCAATTAAGTATTACGAAGAAGTTTTAGGACTAAAATGTTATGCTATAGAAGAAGTAGCAGAACAAAAAGTCAAAACTGCATTTTTTAAAGTAGGCGATACTAAAATTGAATTATTAGAGTCTACAGCAGAAGATGGACCAATAGGAAAGTTTATTGCTAAAAAAGGACCAGGTATGCACCATATGGCCTTTGCAGTAAAAGATATCGAAGCAAATTTGAAAGATGCAGAAGAGAAAGGTGTTCGATTATTAGATAAAACACCTAGAAGTGGAGCAGAAGGTTTAGATATAGCTTTTTTGCATCCTAAATCAACTCATGGAGTTCTTACAGAACTTTGCGAAAAGAAATAACGATTTTTTTAACACAACCATTAACCTTAACCAGGGCAACGAGGGACATACTAAAAATTAACAATTATAAGTATGAAATAACAACATTGAGAAAAATGTCCCCATTATTAACAACAACAGTAACTCATTGGCTATGTTTTAACGCATAGTCAATGATTTTACTAACTCGAATAACAATTAATTAACAAGAAGATGGAAAAGACCAATAACCAAGGCAAAAAAATAAACACAGTATGTTCTTCTAAAAAGGACAAGTATATGACTAAAATTTTACAGTCATCTATTACCGATACTCTTGACACAGTATCTCTTGAGAAGAACTATTTGAAAGTAAAGAAAAAGTAACACATTTATTTATACATATAGGTATTCGACATTAATTGCAATACCTATATTTAAACTGCCTTAATAGGCAAACGTATTATGGGTACTAACAAAGACAAGATCAGAGAACTTGTAGAGAAACGTAATGAAGCCAGACTGGGTGGTGGCGAAAAACGTATTGAGAAACAACATGACCAAGGGAAGTTAACAGCTAGGGAAAGAATCGATATGCTTTTGGATGAAGGTAGTTTCGAAGAGTATGATATGTTTGTGACGCATCGTACTAAATCTTTCGGTTTAGATAAGCAAAAATATTTATCGGATGGCGTAGTTACAGGACACGGTACTATTGATGGTAGGGTTGTATATGTATTCGCTCAAGATTTTACTGTGTTTGGTGGATCACTTTCTGAAACTTTTGCACAAAAGATCTGTAAAGTTATGGATCAGGCAATGAAAGTTGGAGCACCTGTAATTGGATTAAATGATTCAGGTGGGGCGCGTATACAAGAAGGCGTTAGGTCATTAGCGGGTTACGCGGAAATCTTCCAAAGAAACATCTCTGCATCGGGGGTTATTCCTCAGATATCTGCAATATTAGGCCCATGTGCGGGTGGTGCTGTATATTCTCCAGCATTAACTGATTTTATACTAATGACAGATCAATCATCTTATATGTTTGTTACTGGACCTAAGGTAGTTAAGTCTGTAACAGGAGAGGTGATTACAACAGAAGATTTAGGTGGTGCGAATATGCACGCTTCTAAATCTGGTGTAGCTCACATGATGACAGAAAATGATGAGGAAACTTTACTTTTAATTAGAAAACTGATTAGTTTCTTGCCATCAAATAACTTGGAAGAACCGCCAATTATTCCTTGTGATGATCCATTTGATAGAATAGAAGATCAACTGAATGAGGTTATTCCAGATGACCCAAATAAGCCATACGACATGCTTGATGTCATCCATATGATTGTGGATAATGAAGAGTTTTTAGAAATGCATAGAGCTTATGCAAAAAATATAATTACAGGATTCGCTCGTTTTAATGGACGTCCAGTGGGAATTGTAGCCAACCAACCTTCTTTCTTAGCTGGTGTTTTAGATATTGAATCATCAAAAAAAGCAGCTCGTTTTGTACGTTTCTGCGATGCATTTAATATCCCAATTATAACACTTGTTGATGTTCCAGGATTCTTACCAGGTTCAGGACAGGAGTACGGTGGAATTATCTTACATGGAGCAAAATTATTATTTGCTTATGGAGAGGCAACAGTGCCAAAAATTACAATTACGTTAAGAAAATCTTACGGAGGAGCACATGATGTAATGAGTTCTAAGCAGTTAAGAGGTGATTTGAATTACGCTTGGCCAATGGCAGAAATTGCTGTTATGGGAGCTAAAGGTGCTGTGGAAGTTCTTGAAGGAAGACAAATTAGAAAAATCGAGGATGAAGCAGAAAGAGAGAAGTTTATTCATGAGAAAGAAGATGAGTATGCTGATAAGTTTGCAAACCCGTATCAAGCAGCTAAATATGGTTTTATTGATGATGTGATTGAACCAAGAAATACTCGTTTTAGAATCTGTCGTGGATTGGATTTACTCGCTACCAAAAAAGAAGTGAATCCTCCTAAAAAACATTCTAATATTCCTTTATAACATAAAGACATGGAACATCAATCAATCAGTGTAGCAATAGAGGAGGGATTAGTAGTAACCTTAGTAGGTTTAGGTTTAGTATTCCTTACGTTAACTATCTTATTTTTAGTGTTTTCTTATGTAATGCCAGTCATTATGAATTGGATAAACAGAGAACCTAAAAAGAAGGTAGTAGAAGAAGTTAAAGGGCCAAAAGTAGCCAATGCATCTGGCGAGGTAAACGCAGTAATAGCAGCAGCGATTTACAACTATATCGAAGAAGCTCATGATGATGAGGATACTATTCTTACAATTCAAAAAGTGAAGAAGGCTTATTCTCCTTGGAGCTCTAAAATTTATGCAGTTCATGGTAGTCAGCTTAATCGTTAATTCTGAAGTAAAATGAAAAAATATAAATTTAATGTTAATGGTAGTAATTATGCTGTTAAGATTACAAATGTAGAAGGACAAACAATAAGTTTGGAAGTGAATGGAACGCCTTATGAAGTGGAAATGGAGAAAGAAGTGAAATCTTCTAAAACTCCTAAACTTGTGCGTTCATCTGCACCAAGAACAGCTGCTCCAAAGGCAATCACTCGTTCGGCAAAGCAATCCAATGTAGTAGCACCACTTCCTGGTACAATCATCTCTTTAAAAGTAAAAGAGGGAGATGTTGTGAAAAAAGGTGATTTGTTAATGACGATGGAAGCCATGAAAATGGAAAACAATGTATTAGCAGAGCATGATGGAACTATTGGTTCAATTAAAGTTTCTGAAGGGCAATCTTTACTACAAGGCGAAGTACTTGTAGAGATGGCTTAAGTTGTTTCAATTACTAAAAAGATACAATTATGAAACGCTTATTAATAGTTTTCGGAGCAATAACTACCATTCTGTTAGCGTGGGCATCAGCTAATGCAGCAGAGGTATTTATTAATAATCAAACATTAGGAGAGGTAGCTACTCAAGCAGTGGCGGCATCTACCCCAGGTTTTGGTACAATGGCATTAGAAGGACTAACTAACTTTATTAGTTTAACAGGTTTTGCAAATCTAACTCTTCCTAACTTTGCCATGATTTGTGTAGGTTTATTCTTTATATTCCTCGCTATTAAATACGATTATGAACCCTTATTATTAATTCCAATTGGTACAGGTGTTATTATTGGTAACATTCCATTTATCGCTGGAAATCAAATTGGTATTTATGAAGACGGTTCTGTTTTAAATTACTTATATTTTGGTGTTCAGAAAGGTATTTACCCACCATTAATTTTCTTAGGTATTGGAGCGATGACGGATTTCTCATCACTTATAGCCAACCCTAAATTAATGTTGTTAGGCGCAGCCGCTCAGGTAGGTGTTTTCTTAACATTCATTGGTGCAATAGCCTTAGGTTTTGATTTAAAAGAAGCGGCATCAATTGGTATTATAGGTGGTGCAGATGGTCCAACAGCCATTTTCTTATCATCTAAAGAAGCACCACATTTATTAGGAGCCATTGCAATTGCAGCTTACTCTTACATGGCTTTAGTACCAGTAATTCAGCCACCAATTATGCGTTTAATGACTTCGGAAGCTGAACGAAAAATCAAAATGAAACCACCAAGAACGGTTTCAAAAACAGAGAAAATCATTTTCCCTATTGTAGGCTTAATTTTAACTACTTTCATATCTCCAAGTGCGTTACCATTATTAGGAATGTTGTTCTTTGGTAACTTATTAAAAGAATCGGGACACACAGAAAGGTTAGCAAATACGGCAAGAACGTCGATGATAGATATTGTAACAATTCTTTTAGGAGTTACAGTTGGGGCATCAACTCAAGCAAGTGAATTTATCACATTAAATTCTATGAAAATCTTTGCCTTAGGGGCAGCTTCGTTTGCAGTGGCAACCTTCTCAGGTTTAGCATTTGCTAAAATAATGAATGTGTTCTTAAAAGGAGGTAATAAAATCAATCCATTAATTGGAGCGGCAGGAGTGTCTGCTGTACCAGATTCTGCAAGAGTTGTACAGCAAGAAGGTTTAAAATCGGACCCAACGAATCACTTATTAATGCATGCAATGGCACCAAACGTATCTGGTGTAATTGGTTCTGCAGTGGCAGCAGGTATTTTAATGAGTTTCTTAACGTATTTCTCAAGTTTGTAAATTCTTAACCTCGAAAATAAACACACAATATATTATGGCAACTAAATACGTATCAGCTGATGAGGCTGTAAAAATAATAAAGTCAGGAGATAGAGTATGTATTCAAGGCGGAGCGGCAACTCCACAGGCATTAACTATCGCTATGACGGCTCGTGCAAACGAATTAAGAGATGTTGAAATTGTTCATTTACATACAGAAGGATATGCAGGGTATGCAGAAGAACAATACACCGAAAGTTTTAAAACAAACTGTTTCTTTATTGGTGGCAATGTAAGAAAGCAAGTATGGGCTGGAAATGCTCAATATATACCCGTTTTTTTAAGTGATATACCTAACCTTTTTAGAAGAGATGTATTACCTCTAGATGTTGTGATGGTAAATGTATCTACTCCAGATAAACATGGGTATTGTTCTTTAGGCGTATCAGTTGATATTATTGTAGCAGCTATAGAAAAAGGACAAAAAGTTATTGCTCAGGTAAATAAACAAATGCCACGCTGTATGGGTGATGGTATTTTACATATTGATCGTTTCGATGCAGTTGTTGAGGTAGATGAGCCTATTTATGAGATGAAATTTACTGCACCGTCAGAAGTTGAACAACAAATTGGAGCTCATGTTGCTACTTTAGTTGAAGACGGGGCAACACTTCAAATGGGTATAGGAGGTATTCCAAATGCAGTACTTACTTATTTGCATAATCATAAAAACTTAGGAGTACATACAGAAATGTTCTCAGAAGGGTTGATTGATCTTTGTGAAAAAGGGATTGTAAATGGAGCTAATAAAAAGGTGAATCCTCATAAAATTGTTTCTGGATTTGCAATGGGTACGCGCCGTTTGTATGACTTTATGGATGATAACCCTGAGGTTGAAATGATGGATATTGCTTATGTAAATGATACGGCAGTAATACGTCAGAATCCTAAAGTAACAGCCATTAACTCAGCTATAGAAGTTGATTTAACAGGACAGATTTGTGCAGATTCAATAGGAACTAGAATGTTCTCTGGAGTTGGTGGTCAAATGGATTTTATGCGTGGGGCAGCACTTTCAGAAGGAGGTAAACCAATTACAGCTTTACCATCAATTACTAATAAAGGAATATCTAAAATTTCACCATTCTTACAGCAAGGAGCAGGAGTAGTTACAACAAGAGCCCATGCTCGTTTTGTAGTTACAGAATACGGAATTGCTGATTTATTTGGTCAAAATTTAGTGCAAAGAGCTAAAGCATTAATATCAATTGCCCACCCAATGCATAGAGAAGCATTAGAGAAAGAGGCAAAAGAACGTTTCGGTAGAAGTTATTCAGCTTACGCAGGTCTTAAGCCTGAGTTAGTTTAATAGCTAGGTTTATTTTATTATTGTATATATAAACACACTAAAATAACATAATTATGGCTGAGAAGTTATTTTCAGACTTCGAACCGATCAGTAAAGAAACTTGGAAAGAAAAAGTAATTACTGACCTTAAAGGAGCTGATTTCGATAAAAAACTAGTATGGAAAACAGAAAATGGGATGACCATTTCTCCATATTATACTGCAGAAGATAGAGTAGGGAAAGAAGGTGTACTAGATCAATTAAAAAAAATTTTACCTTCATCAGAAGATGAGGGTTTGAACTGGGATAGTTTTCAGAGAGTAGTAGGAGCAACAAACAAAGAAATTAACGATAATGCACTTTATCTTTTAGAAAGAGGTGTTGAAGGTTTAATTTTTAATGTTGATAGTATTAAGAATTTTGATATTGAAATGGCCTTAAAAGGTATCAGTATTGAAATGGTACATGTTTGTTTCGAAAATGTATCTCATCCAAGAACACTTGTACGTGATTATGTTGGATATTTACATATTCATGGCGTATCACTTGATAAAGTTCGAGGTTATGTAAATTTTGATCCTCTAGCAAACTATACAACAACAGGAGAAATAGAGCAAGAAGGTTTTCAACGGTTGTCAAGGTTGATCTCCTATACAACTGAGATGCCCGGCTTTAAAGTTTTAAGTATTAATACTGATGCTTTTGTAAATGCAGGGGCCAACCATGTACAAGAATTAGCGTTTTCTTTAAATACAGTTGTTGAATATATTGATCAACTTGGTCAATTTAATATTGAACCTGAAGAGGTGTTAGGTAACTTGATTTTTCAGGCTACGGTTGGAGGTGATTACTTCCATGAAATTGCAAAATTTAGAGCATTTAGACTGCTTTCTATTGAAGTTGCAAAATTGTATGATACATCATTTAACCCTGAGAATTTATTAATTGTTGCAAATTCATCACTTTGGTCTAAATCAATATATGATCCAAATGTGAATATGTTGCGTAATACAACAGAAGCAATGTCTGCTGTTCTTGGTGGTGTAAATGCTATTAACATTGTAGCACATAATTCATCTTATGAGTCTCCAACAAAGCAATCTCAACGTATTGCTCTAAATATTTCTCATATTATGAGAGAGGAAGCTTATTTAGGTAAAGTAGCAGATCCATCTGCAGGTTCTTATTATATCGATTCTCTATCTGAACAAATTATGGATGCAGCCTTAATGCTGTTCCAAACTATTGAATCAGAAAATGGTTTCTTGGAATGTTTTAATAATGGCGTAATTCAAAGCTTGATTACTAAAACAAGAGACCATAAAGAAAAACTAATTGCACAACGTAGAAGTGTATATGTTGGTACAAATAGATACCCGAATCAGTTAGAGGAAATCAACCCTGATAATATATCTGTCACACATGATAAGATAAGCAAAGTAGAATTGTTACACCCTCAAAGAGCAACTTTACAGTTTGAGAATCTTCGTTTAAAAACAGAAAAATATGTTCATGACGGAGGTGCTAGACCTAAAGTGTTTAATGCTTTATTTGGTAATTTAGCTATGCGTAAAGCACGTTCTACTTTTGCAATGGATTTCTTTGGTACAGCTGGGTTTGTTTCTTCAGAACAGTTTTATAATAGCGTAGATGAAGCTTTAGAAGGAGCAATTAATTCTGAAGCTGATGTAATTGTAATGTGCTCTTCTGATGCTGAATATGCAGAGAGTGTAGGCAAATTTGCGACTGCATTTAAGGCATCTGAAGCAAAAAATAAAAAACTAATTCTGGCAGGTTACCCTGGTGATAAAGAAGCAGATTATTTAGCGGCAGGTGTTGATGGTTTTGTTCATGTAAAAACCAATGCTATCCAGGCTTTAAATCAATTCCAATCAGACTTAGAAATAGTTTAATGTCGTAATTGAGTATGTCACGTTAACATTCACTTGTTTTCGAACTTAAATTAAAGAACGATGAGACCAGATTTTTCAAAATTAGATATAAATAAAATCAAGATTACATCTGCTGAAAAGTTAGTTGCTGAACAAGGCAAAGAATGGAAAACAGCAGAAGGAATCTCTGTAAAAAAAGGGTTTGATAAAGCAGATTGTAGTACTGCCGAACATCTAGAGTTTGGAGCAGGTTTACCTCCATTTCTAAGAGGTCCTTATTCTGCAATGTATGCACTTCGCCCATGGACTATCCGTCAGTATGCAGGTTTTTCTACAGCAGAAGAATCTAATGCATTTTATAAAAGAAACTTGGCGGCAGGTCAAAAAGGATTGTCAGTAGCTTTTGATTTAGCTACACATAGAGGCTATGACTCTGATCATCCACGTGTTGTGGGTGATGTAGGTAAAGCAGGTGTTGCTATTGATTCTGTAGAGGATATGAAAATTTTATTTAATGATATACCATTAGATAAAATGTCTGTATCAATGACAATGAACGGAGCAGTAATACCTGTTCTTGCTTTTTACATTGTAGCTGCAGAAGAAGCCGGTGTAAGTAAAGAGAAGTTGAGTGGTACAATTCAGAATGATATTTTGAAGGAATTTATGGTTAGAAATACCTATATCTATCCACCAAAACCATCAATGCGTATCATTTCAGATATATTTTCTTATACTTCTAACAATATGCCAAAGTATAATTCAATATCAATTTCTGGCTATCACATGCAAGAAGCTGGAGCAACAGCAGATATTGAATTGGCTTATACTTTAGCTGATGGTTTAGAGTATTTGAAAGCAGGTAAAGCGGCAGGGTTAGACATTGATGCTTTTGCACCTCGTTTATCTTTCTTCTGGGCTATTGGTATGAACCATTTTATGGAGATTGCTAAAATGCGTGCAGGTAGAATGCTTTGGGCTAAAATTGTGAAACAGTTTGGACCTAAAAACCCAAAATCGATGGCTTTGAGAACACACTCTCAAACGTCGGGTTGGTCATTGTCTGAGCAAGATCCATTTAATAATGTAGCAAGAACGGCAATTGAAGCAATGGGTGCGGCATTAGGACATACACAATCTCTACATACAAATGCACTTGATGAAGCGATTGCATTGCCAACAGATTTTTCTGCACGTATCGCTCGTAACACTCAGTTGTATTTGCAAGATGAAACTAACATCTGTAAAGTAATTGATCCTTGGGCTGGTTCGCATTATGTAGAATATTTAACCAATGAGATTGCTCAAAAAGCATGGAAGTTGATTGAAGAGGTTGAGGAAAATGGGGGAATGGCAAAAGCCATTGAGAAAGGTATTCCTAAGATGCGTATTGAAGAAGCTTCTGCTCGTAAACAAGCAAGAATTGACTCTGGTCATGATACAATTGTAGGTGTAAATAAATACATTTCAGACGAAAAGACAGATATTGACGTTTTAGAAATAGACAACACTACTGTTCGTGAAGGACAGGTTGCTCGTTTAAAACAAATGCGTGAAGATAGAGATGCAGCAAAGGCAGATGCAGCCATAAAAGCTATCGAAGTTGCAGCAGCAACAGGTGAAGGTAACTTATTAGAATTGGCTGTTGAGGCAGCAAGGTGTCGAGCGTCTTTAGGTGAAATATCAGATGCTATGGAAAAAGATTTTGGCCGTTATAAAGCAACAATTAGAAATATTTCAGGAGTTTATTCTCATGAAGTGGCTGGAGATAAAGCTTTTGCAGAAGCAAAAAGTTTAGCTAATGAATTCGAGAAATTGGAGGGGAAACGTCCAAGAGTAATGATTGCTAAGATGGGACAAGATGGTCATGATAGAGGTGCTAAAGTTATTGCAACAAGTTTTGCAGATATTGGCTTTGATGTTGATATGGGACCTCTATTCCAAACACCAGAAGAAGTAGCTCGTCAGGCAGCTGAAAATGATGTGGATTGTGTTGGTGCTTCTAGTTTAGCCGCCGGACATAAAACATTAATTCCTCAGTTAATCGAAGAGTTAAAACGTTTAGGCCGTGAAGATATTATGGTTTTTGCGGGTGGAGTAATTCCAGAACAAGATTATCAATTTTTATACGATAATGGTGTAGCTGCTATTTTTGGCCCGGGTACTAAGATTCCTGTTTCGGCTAAAAAAGTACTTCAACTCTTATTAGAGGATGAAGAAATTGAAAAATAAATAAATGTGTTCTTATTTTTAGGGTATCAAATTTTCGGGTTTGATACCCTTTTTTAATTAACCATCTATAGAATGAAGAAATTATTAATTTTAGCAATGTTTGTGTTATCTCCTTTTTTACTTAATGCACAAGAATATGGAAAAGTATATGACAATTTAAAAGTGCCTAGTAAAATTTTAAAAGGTGAGCGTAATTTTTCTATCTACTTACCACCTGGATATGATGCATCTGAGAGGAGTTACCCTGTTTTATATTTATTGCATGGGTATAGTGATAATCATACTGGTTGGATTCAATTTGGTGAAGTGAATTATATTGCTGATAAAGCAATTAATGAAGGAAAGGCTACACCAATGATAATTGTTATGCCTGATGCAGATACAGATAGAATTGGTTATTTTAACACAATTGATGGTGATTGGAACTATGAAGATTATTTTTTTAATGAGTTAATGCCTTTTGTAGAAAATAAATACCGTATTAGAAAAGAAAAAAGATATAGAGCAATTGCTGGACTCTCGATGGGAGGTGGTGGAACCTTTGTATATGCCTTACACCATTCTGAATTATTTTCTTCAGCATGCCCTTTAAGTGCTTGGTTTGGAGAGGCAAATCCAGAAGAAAGAGTAGGTGAGGTCGATGAATATTATAAAGGGAAATCAAAAAGTGAAATTAAAGAACATTATGATAAGAATAACCCTTTAGTTCTTGTAGATAATTTACCAGATAAAATAGCTCCTGAAAATCAGATCAAGTGGTATATTGATTGTGGAGATGATGATTTCCTTTTTGAAGGGAATAGTTTGATACATATCAAAATGAGAAAGAAAAATATCGAACATGAATATAGAGTTCGTGATGGCGGTCATAGTTGGTCGTATTGGAGATCTGCATTACTAGATGTTCTTAAGTTTGTAACAGATACTTTTCATCAGAAATAAAAAAAAGACAGTCCATAATCATTTAAGTTTATGGACTGCCTTTTTAAGTAAATGTTGATAGGTTTTTATGGTAAAGTAGCTTTGTAATAACCGACTTCATCATTAGAACTACCATCGTAAACTACATAGTTTACTTTTATATTTTGCCCTTCTTCAATTACAATTTCAGATTGAGAATTAAGAATAGTACCAATTTTTGTATCGATGTCTTCTTGAGTATTATTTCTACCATCAAAATTTGGATAGCTTTCACCTACAGAAGTATAATCTGCTTCAGTTAATGTATATTCTTGATCGTATTTATCATCTGTTGTAACAACAAAAGTGTAAACTGGAGAAACATTCCATAGTTTCGTTTCATTGTCCCATTTGTATGCTCCAGTTTGAGCTTGAGTATCATTTATAGCTACCCAAGTTCCATTTGTATAATTAAATTCTGCAACATAATCTTTTGTTACTCTATTGCCATCGCTGTCCTTTTCAGATACGGAATATTGAATAACTTGTACGTCTCCTTCAGATGCATAGGGTCTTTCAATTAGATTAAGCCACGTAGGAATTCTTGCTAATGCATCATTTTTACTACTAAAGTTATCATATGATTGATCCATCGCTCTATAATCATCTGATTGAAGAACATATATTTGTTGCCAAATAGGACTTCCAAATGAGATGTATTCAATTAATGTATCAGTAGGAGTTGTATATCCATTGTCATAGTATGTGGCTGTTAAGCTAACTACATCACTTTTTTCAGCAGGAGATCCATTATTCGCAGTAAATACCGAATCACAAACTTGAATAGATGAATTTAAACTAAGGGAACCAAAACCACCATATCTATCATAATCAGACTGTGTAGCTGTATATGAAACTGTAGTACCTTTATATAAAGCATTATAATAATTATATGTGGTATTCATAATATCACCACTTACACCATAAAACTTCTGATTTAAGATTTGAGCTACACCACAAGTGTCATTATCTGGTGGGACAGTTTCACTAAAACTCATAAATTTTTGCACATCTGCATTACAAGATAGACCATAATCATCATCTGTGAATGTATAATCAGAGGACACTGGAGAACGACCGTCATCAATGGAGTCATTTATATCCTTGAGAGGGTCACAGGCAATGGTCATTAGAAATACTAAGACTAGCCCAATTATATTTTTAAAAATTGTCATTATATCTATAATTATTTTTGACTAGAAATTAAGTTTAATGCTTGTAGACCATGTTGTACCAGCGCCGTAGAAAACTTGTGCTGTATCCCAATCATGCGACGAGCCGTCAAATGCATCTGAAACATAATAAGTATTAAAGACATTATTAACCTTAGCATATAATGTTGCATCAATCTTGCCAATTGGGAATTTATAACTAGCGTTAAGATCAAATAAACTATATGTAGGAACTTGCCAAGAATCAACACTTTTTTCTGGTGTATCTACTTGTGTAACATTAAAGTCTGCGAATAGTCTATCATAAAGATTCCAATCTGCTCCAACTTTTAAACCAGCTAAAACTACATAATTTAACCCTAATGCGGCAGTTGTTTGTGCTGCATCGCCAACATGTAAACCTTTAGCATACACATCTACAGTTCCTACTTCTTGTTGTGTATCATCATAAATAGGAACATCGGTTACGTTTTTATCCCATTTCCAATTACCAATAGAAGCCATACCTGTAATTGTAAATTTATCATTTGGTCTAATTACAAAGTCTAGTTCAACACCAGAGTGAACAGCATCTAAACCTGGTATGTTTGCTGAATAACTCACAGAAGAACCTGCTTGTCTAACTGATGCTCTGTAGTATTTATCTTTCCAAGTAGTATGGTAAACATTAATATTACCCGAAACTAGTTTACCTCTATAGCCATAGCCAAGTTCAAAGCTTAATGCCTTTTCATTTACAACACCTTCGTTTGTATTGTTGTTGTAATTTGGCCATACACTATTAAAAAATGGTTGACGAGAGAAGTATCCACCATTTACAAATACATTATGTACATCTGTAAGATTGTAATTTGCACCACCTTTTATGTTGTAACCAAAAAAGCTTTGCCAATCAGTTTTTTGATTTTCAGGAGCATATTGCATATAGTCTATTCTTTGGAACGATTGGTTAGACCCTGATAATGATAGGAAGGCACTTAATTTATCTTTAGAGTATTCAGCTTGAGCAAATATACCTTGCCACCAAACTAAACCATCATTATTGTATTGTATTTTATCTCCAACTTTTACAGCTCTTTGCGTTGCTCCAATTGAACCAGCTTCTGCATTACTAATTGCTGGATCAAAATAGAATTGACCGCCAAGAAGATCTTTTACTTCTCTGTAATGATTGCCTTCGTAGTATCTAATGTCTAAACCACCCGTAAATGTAATATTTTCACTTACTTGAGCCGTTAACGTAGATAAACCTCCATACCATTGATGATTATTTACTCCATTATAAATAATAGATTCTGATCCTTGTCTACCATTAGCAATATTTTCATCAACAATTTTATCAAAATCTATAACACCATCTCTACGATAGGGGTTGCTAAGACTAGGTCCAAATTTATCAACACCAGTACCGCCAGATCCACCACCACGGCCAATCGAACTATAAAGTACGGTTGCCAAATCCATTTTATCGTTAATGTTCCAGAACCAGTTTAAAGATATTTGAGGTTTATGATAATAATTTTCTCTAACATTGTATTCTTCTCCATTTCTATACCCCCAATCACCATTGTATTTAATACCTCTTCCAGATTCTTTATAATCTGAAAGTAAGACTTTATTTCTACGCTGACCATGAACTTGAGGAGCTCCAAAAACAGTAAATGACAATTGATGGTAATCATTAATTTTTTTTGAAACATTTGCGAAGTAAGAATATCCCTCGAAAGTTGTTCCATCTACAAAACCAACACCAGTGGTTTTAGAACCTGAAACCGAAACTGCCCAACCATTTTCAGTTTGCCCAGTTGAGGCTGTGAAACCGATTTTGCTGTAACCATCGTTACCAATGCCATAACTTAGGTTACCACCCTTTTTAGCATCGGTTGTTTTAGTAAGAATATTTATGGTACCACCAACAGAAGGGACAGCTACTTTAGAAGCACCTAAACCACGTTGAACTTGCATTGTTCTTGTTACATCAGATAGACCTGCCCAGTTAGACCAATAAACAGAGCCATTTTCCATGTCGTTAACCGGAACACCATTAATCATTACCGCAATATTTGCAGAAGAGAAACCTCTTAAATTAATTCTAGAATCACCATACCCGCCACCAGATTTTGTAGCGTATACACCGGGAGTGGATTTTAAAATTTCAGGAAATTCCTGAGTTCCTAGTTTTTCTTCTAACACTTCTGGTTTAATAGTAGAAACGGCTACAGGTGTTTTTCTATCTACTGCTACAGATGCAACTACTTCGACTTCTGCTAAACCTATGGCATCAGAAGGCATATATTGATTGCCTAAATTAATTTCGGACCCATCTAAATTTACATCTTGCTGAATAGTTTGTAAACCAACAAATGATATATCTAAAACAACGGGACCTGATTTACTAGTTTTTAACGTGAAATTTCCATCAAAATCTGAAGTTGTACCTATAGTAGTTCCTTTAATTACTATTGATGCACCAATAACAGGTTGATCAGTTTCTTTTTCTATGATCGTACCCTTGATGACAGTGGATGCTTCTTGTGCATAATTAGATAATGAAATCAGAAATGCAAGAAACAACATTGTAGTCTTTTTCATACAATATTGAATAATTAATTAGATTGAAGAGGTAATTTAAAAATATCTAAAAATTTAGCATTTACTTTTTGGGTTATATTTCAATAAGTAGTAATGCCTTATCGAATATAAAAAATAAGTTAATTTATTGCGTTAGAAATATGCTATGTTTTACAAAAAAGAAAACCCCAACATGATATAATCATGTTGGGGTTTAGAATTGTACAAATTGTTATCTTATTGAACGTCCCAATTTGTTGTTGTAGTATTATAAATATAACTTCTTGTTTTAGTGCTTCTTACTCCATCATAATATTCAAAAGAAACAGAAGCTTCTTGATCTAGTTTATTATACTGAGAATAATTTGTCAATAAAATATGATTGATTTTAGCATCAATGATATTATCTACTTGAGTACCTTCAGGGTATTCCCCTTCTTTATCATCATAGCTTGAGAAATTACTGTATTTACCATCTCCTGTTAACTCATAATCTGCTTGAGTTAATGTAATAACTGCTGCTAGAGATACTTTCCATTCCCCTGTATTACTTTCAGATGAGTGAGTATATTTAAATTTATCAGATGATACTGTTTCTTCAGATATAGGAGCAGTCAAAACCCATTGCATATCTTCAAATTTATATTCAGCAATATCCATTACGGTTACTCCTCCAGTATAATAATTATAGACCATACGGTAATTATCACCCTCTTGTGCATAAGCATGTTTAGATGCTAAAAATCTTGGTAAATAATTTTCTTGAGGAGTTGAACTTGAGAAGTTAGGATATTTAAATCCGAATGCAGTATAATCAGCATCTTGTAAAGTATCATATTCATGTACTAAATCTGCTGAAGTAATCATTACCCAAGAACCTGTTGTTTGTTTTTGGAAAAATTCAGTGTGTTCTGAAATTTCACCATTAATTTCACCAACTTTATAAACAGCACTAATTTGGCTATCTGATAGTTGATCTGGGTTGTTATTATTGAAAATACCTGTTATTTTATCTTCAATATTATCACTAGGCAAGAACTGGTAAGCACAGCCTTTAACAGAATCAGCTGTATATACTAAAGTGTCAAGACCTTCTTTATAGACGTCAAAGATTACACTAATGGATTTAGTTCTATCTTCATTTCTGAAGTTTTGAAGAATGTCACTAATCATTGCGTCTAATCTACTGTCATAAGTATATCCATTATAAACACCTTCGTCATAGTCAGATGAACTGAAATTACCGTATTTCTGACCTACAAAATTATAGTCGTCAGAAGTCAACATTATTTCTTTATCTGCATCTGCAATATTGATTGTGTCATTTTGAACCCAACCTGCATCTTCTTTACAAAATTCATTACCAACACTTGCATAGTCGTCATCGTCTAAGAAGTTTTTTGGAGCTAAAGATTGTTGAACGACAGTATATTCAACTTCAATGATTTTACTATCAGTATAAACATTTGCTCTGTATTTCTCTGATAAAAATGATGGGATTTCATTTTGAGCAACTGTTTTACTAGAATAAACAACGTCGTCAGCAGAGATAGTTGTTGTTGCAGGAATTGCATCATTATCTCTCTTTAAAACTAATTCACTATCTGCAGCTTCTTGTAAATCCTTATAAGGTTCACAAGAAAATAATCCCGCAGATAATGCTAATATATATATTAATGATTTTTTCATTGTCTTATTTATTTTCGATTAGAATTTTAATTTCATTCCCATGTTCCAAGTTCTACCAGTACCATAGTAAATACGAGTAGCTGATTGAGCGGTATGATCTGCACCATCTTGAGCATCTGTGATATATTCAGAGTTCAATAAGTTGTCAACATTACCATAAACAGTGGCATTAAATACTTTACCTAATTCGAAATTATAACTTACATTAAGATCAACTACGTTAAAGTCTTCCATTCTCCATGCCTCACTTTTATCTTCAGCGTTATCACGTTGAGTAGGATCAAAGTCCGCATAGTTATTACCAAAGAAGTTGTAGTCTACTCCAAATCTTAAACCTTTAACAATTTTGTAATTTAAACCAAGAGCAGCAGTTGTTTGAGCTGAATTACCTACGTGTAAATCTTTGATGTATACATTCACTGAGTCAACCTGTTGGTTGTTTTGATCAAAAACAGGGACATTTTCTAGATCATTATCCCATCTCCAATCACCAATTGATAACATACCAGTAATTGTTAATTTATGGTTGATGTTATATTTTGCATCTAATTCAATACCTTGATGGGTAGCATTCACTCCTAATAAGTTAGCAGTGTAGTCTTGATTTACGGTTTTAGTGAATGATCTATCTTTCCATTGTGTATGGTAGACATTTAGGTTAGCATTGAACTTAGACGAACGGAAACCATAACCTACTTCAAAAGATAATATTTTTTCGTTTTCTGCTGTTTTATTTCCTTCATTAGTATAATTAGGGAATACAGAACGGAAGAAAGGAGCTCTTGAAATGTAACCTGTATTAAAGAATACATTATGATTTCCTGTAAGATTATAATTTAAACCACCTTTTAAGTTATATCCAATAAAATTGTAATTATCAGACTTCTGATTTCCTTTTTCATATTGGAAATAATCATAACGGATATATGTAGTGTTTGAAAGTGATGCAGAGACAAATGCAGATAATTTATCTTTTGAATATTCAAGTTGAGTAAATCCTCCTAGCCAATATACTTCACCATCATTATTGTAAGCAACTTTATCTCCAACAACCGCTTTATGATTTGGTTGGTTCATATTTGAATTGCTTAAATAATAATTACCACCAAGTAAATCTTCTACTTGTCTGTAGTGTTCACCATAATAATATCTAATATCTAAACCACCCATAAAAGTAAGATAATCATTCAGTTTATTTTCATAAACAGACAATGCTCCAAACCAAGTATGATTATTATTCGAAGATCTCAAGATAGTTTCAGAACCTAAACCTTGTTCAGCTAACTCAATATTTTCATCTCTAATTTGTTCGAAATTAATAAGGCCATCAGCTCTTCTATAATTATCAGTGTCTTTAGATGTACCTAGGAAACCTGTTCCACCACCTTGTCCAACTGAAACATAAGCTGAAGTTGAAAGACTTGATTTGTCATTAATTGTCCAATAGTGATTTAATGAAATTTGCGGTTTATGATAGAAATTCGTGAATAAGTTGTATTCTTGACCATCTAGATATCCCCAATCTGAGTTATATCTGATTCCACCATATTTTTGATAATCTTCAATACCTTGGTTATAACCATTTCTTTGTCCATGTTCTTGTGGTGCACCAAAAGCAGTGAAAGATAACATGTGATTTTTATTTATTTCTTTCGAAACATTGATAAAGTAAGAGTACCCTTCAAAAGAGGTAGCGTCTACAAAACCTTGTCCAGTAGTTCTAGAACCTGAGAATGTTACTGCATATCCATTATCCATTTTACCTGTAGACAATGTAACACCAATTTTTTCTCTACCGTCATTACCAATACCATAGAAGATATTACCACCCTTTTGAGCGTCTGTAGTTTTAGTAAGAATATTTAGAGTACCCCCAACTGAAGGAACAGCAACTTTAGAAGCACCAAGACCTCTTTGCATTTGCATTGATCTTGTTACATCAGATAAACCTGCCCAGTTAGACCAATAAACAGAGCCATTTTCCATGTCGTTTACTGGAACTCCATTAATCATTACAGCTACATTAGCTGAGTTGAAACCACGTATGTTAATTCTAGCATCACCATATCCACCACCTTGTTTAGTTGCATAAACACCGGGAGTAGATTTTAAGATCTCTGGAAATTCTTTTGTTCCTAATTTAGTTTCAATACTCTCTGGATTGATTGTAGAAACTGCAACAGGAGTTTTTCTGTCAATTGCAACAGAAGCAATAACTTCAACTTCAGCAAGACCAATTGCATCAGAATTTAATTTCGTTTCTCCAATTGTAATAGTAGAACCATTCAGTTCAACTTGTTTTTCAATCGAAGTATATCCCACAAACGAGATAACTAATTTTTTTGTACCTGACAAAGATGTTTTGATAGCGTAGTTACCATCAAAATCTGAAATTGCACCTGTTGTTGTTCCGTCAATAATTACAGAAGCACCAATAACAGGTTCTCCAGTTGCTCCGTCGATCACAGTACCTTTGATCAACGTCGATGATTCTTGTGCATTAATTGATACGGATATCAATAATGAAAGAAGTAGGAGTAAAGTGTTTTTCATAAATGAAAAATTGTGTAGATGAATAATTGGAAGTATAAATAATGTTGCAAAACTAAGTTTTTATTTCACATTTTTTATATCATTATTTTATATTAAACAATGTTTAGTAATGTAATTAACTGAAAACCAACTATTAATGATTGTGTTAATAAAGTTAAATGAATAAAAGTTCATTTAGAGTTAACATTGCTTAAATGTCCTATTTAAAATAAGTGAATAATATTATTTTGAGTTGTTTTTTAGTAATAGTAGAATCTATTGTTAATCTAGTTTATAAGGTGTGTAAAGTGTTGTTAATGGTTGTGTTTTCAATAAATAATACTAATGTTAATTTTTACCTATAAAAAAACACCCTACTTACCGAAGTAAATAGGGTGTACCTGTATGCTTAAACTAAAAGTATAAATAATAATTAGCGGTTAGCTAATTACTTTTTACCACCTTTAAGTTGTTGTTTCAAGTTAGCTAATGCATCCAAATCACCTAAAGAAGTTGTAGCTTCTTCGTTTGATCCTTGTGCTGCTGGCTTGCTACCACCTTTTTTAGCTGCTGCTTTCTTAGGAGCTGCAACTGCTGCGTTTTCATTGTAAACATGAACATGAGAAAGAAGGATTCTCTTATCATCTTTAGAGAACTCTAATACTTTAAAGTCTAAAGATTCACCTGTTTCAGGATTAGATCCGTCTTCTTTCTTAAGGTTTTTGCTCATAGAGAAACCTTCGATACCGTAAGGTAATTCGATTACAGCACCTTTGTCAGATTTAGAAAGGATAGTACCTTTATGAACTGAATCTACAGTGAATACTGTTTCGAAGTGTTCCCAAGGGTTTTCTTCTAATTGCTTATGACCTAACGCTAAACGACGCTCTTCTGGATTGATTTCAAGAACAACAACATCTAATTGCTCACCTTGTTTGATGAATTCAGATGGGTGCTTGATTTTCTTAGTCCAAGAAAGATCAGAAACGTGAACTAAACCGTCGATACCTTCTTCTAATTCTAAGAATAGACCGAAGTTAGTTAAGTTACGAACAACACCTGAGTGCTTAGTTCCAACTGCATACTTCTCTAATAAGTCTTTCTTAGTCCAAGGGTCTTCAGTTAATTGCTTGATACCTAGAGACATCTTACGCTCGTCACGATCGATAGTTAATACAACTGCTTCGATTTCGTCACCAACTTTAATGAAGTCTTGAGGGTTACGTAAGTGTTGAGACCATGACATTTCAGAAACGTGGATCAGACCTTCAACGCCTGGCATAATTTCTAAGAATGCACCGTAGTCAGCAACATTAACGATTTTACCTTTAACTTTTGCTCCAACTTCAACATCAGCACCAAGAGAATCCCAAGGGTGAGAAGTAAGTTGTTTCATACCTAATGAGATACGTTTCTTGTCATCATCAAAGTCAAGAACAACAACGTTAACTTTTTGGTCAAGTTGTAATACTTCCTCTGGATGAGAAATACGTCCCCAAGAGATGTCTGTAATGTGAAGAAGACCATCTACACCACCTAAGTCGATGAATACACCGAAGTTTGTCATGTTTTTGATCACACCTTCCAAGATTTGACCTCTTTCTAGGTTGTTCAAGATACGTTGTTTTTGCTCTTCTAAATCTTTTTCGATCAAGATCTTATGAGAAACTACAACGTTGTCGTTAGCATAGTTAATTTTAACTACTTTTAACTCCATCTTCTTACCTACAAATACGTCGAAGTCACGGATAGGCTTCACATCAATTTGAGAACCTGGCAAGAATGCTTCGATTCCAAATATATCAGTGATAAGACCACCTTTAGTTCTACGCTTAATAACACCTTCGATAACTTCGTCGTTATCCAATGCATTTTGGATATTTTCCCAAGCGCGAACGATTTTAGCTTTTCTACGTGAAAGAACAAGTTGACCATTTGCGTCTTCTTGTTGCTCAACAAATACTTCAACTTCGTCACCTACTTTTAGGTCCGGAGTGTCACGGAATTCGTTAGAAGGAACTAAACCATCAGATTTGAATCCAATGTTTAATACTACATCACGGTCTGTAATAGAAACTACAGTAGCTTTAACTACTTCTTTTTCAGTTAATGAATTCAATGTACCTTCGTACATTTTCAACATTTCTTCTCTTTCTGTAGCTGAATAGCCATCACCGAATGCTGAAGAACCTGCTTCGAATTCGTCCCAGTTGAAGTCTTGTGATTGTTCTGACATAATAATAAAGCACTGTTTACGCTCTTCCGCTAGTGCTGTCACGAAAGAGATATAATTTAAAATATTGATATTGTGTGATTTACAGAGCTAGTACGTGGAAATCACTCTGAATTATAGAGCTAGTACGTATAATTCAGCATGCAAAGGTAAGAATTTATTCTTATAAAATGAAGATTTGTAGCTGTTTAGCTGTTAATTTCTTTAAAGTAACAGCACTGATTGGATGACTTCTTAGGTGATAAATACTCTTTTTAATAAGTGGATTTAATAGCGTCAAAACTCAGGAATCATAAAAAAATAAGAGAGTTAAAAACAATTTAAATCTGTTCTTAACTCTCTTATTAATTTAAAAATATGATTTTACTAATTTAAAAGATCATCTGATGGAGCAAACCAATTACCATCTTCGTCAATTAAATTAATTAATTCATCTACTGCATTTGCTTCAGGAACAGATCTTTTTACTACTTCCTGTCCTCTATATAAGGTAATTTTTCCTTTACCAGATCCAACATAACCGTAATCTGCATCTGCCATTTCGCCCGGTCCGTTTACAATACAGCCCATAATTCCAATTTTCACCCCTTTAAGGTGGTCTGTTCTTTTACGGATCATAGCTGTAGTCTCCTGTAAATCAAATAGTGTTCTACCACAAGAAGGACAAGAAATGTATTCTGTTTTTGTCATTCTAGTACGAGCTGCTTGAAGAATACCAAAGGCCAATCTATTACTCACCTTAATGTTTTCCAAAAGGTCATTTCTGTCAGACGATGCTAAAGGTTTTAATAATGCTCCATCACCAAGGCCATCTATTAATAGTCCGCCAATATCTGTTGAACTGTAAAGTTGAAGTTGATCAGCATCAACTTTATTATATTCTCTCTCAATCACAACAGGTAATTGTAAATTTTCTGTGTAAAATTTGAAAAGAGAAGCTCTAAGTTCTGGCATTGCGTGTTCGTTATTTGTATGTAAAATAAGAACTACATTATTATACGCAGCTAATTCAGAAAGAACAACAGGAGTGAAGGCATTAAATGTTCCTCTAACAAAATTAATTGTAGGGTGAACTTCATTCGCGTTAAAGAATGCATCTACTTCAAATAGAGGCACTGCTGCAGATTGGTCATTCCAAACAGTTGCATCTATAATATTTTTTAACCCATTTGGAGCCATAAAAGGTAATGTTTCAGCTCCAGTGTATATGTAGTCAGCCCCATGGTCAGACATTCCCCACTTATCTGTAGCAGGTAAATAGTGGTGTCCAATATTTTTAAGGTCTGACATTTCTATAGTATTAACCTTACTAAAATCAGCAATTACTCTTGGTACATTATGGTCACCAAAGTTCTCAACTTCTTTAGTTTTTCTTCTTTCGTATTTGAAAGGATTTTTAGGAGATACACTAATATTAGTTACAATAGGAGAACTATTATCAGCTCTATGGTCATAACGGTTGATTAAAGATTCTGCAACAGGTGCTTCTGCTTCAGGTGCCTCAGTTAATGAAACACGTACAGTATCACCAAGCCCATCTTCTAATAAAGTACCTATACCAACAGCAGATTTTACTCTACCATCTTCGCCGTCACCTGCTTCTGTAACACCTAAATGTAACGGGTAAGGTTTTAAACCTTCTTCGTTCATTTTTTGCACCAATAAACGGTATGCTTGTACCATTACTTGTGTGTTACTTGCTTTCATAGATAGAACAATCTCATGGTAGTCAAGATCATTACAAATTCTCAAGAATTCAAGAGCAGATTCTACCATTCCTAGTGGGGTGTCTCCATATCTACTTAAGATACGATCAGACAATGAACCATGGTTTGTTCCAATTCTCATTGCTGTTCCATGTTCCTTGCATATCTCTACTAAAGGAATAAAGCGTTCTCTAATTCGTTCTAATTCTTCTTGATAAGTAGCATCATCGTACTCAATGAAATCAAACTTCTTCTTATCTGCGTAATTTCCAGGGTTGATACGAACTTTTTCAACAATTCGAGCAGCAACTTCTGCGGCATTTGGAGTAAAATGTATATCAGCAACTAAAGGAACGTTATATCCTCTTGCTAATAATCCATCTTTTATATTTTGAAGGTTTTCAGCTTCTTTAATACTTGGTGCAGTAATTCTCACGTACTCACATCCAGAATCAACCATACGAATTACTTCTTCGATTGATCCTTCAGTATCCATTGTGTCAACAGTTGTCATAGATTGTACTCTAATTGGGTTGGTTCCACCCATAGGTACATTTCCTATTTTTACGGTAACGGTAGTTCTTCTTTCGTACGCGTTAATATTGTCACAATATAAATTTGCTTGTATCTCTTCTTTTTTCATTTGGAATGATTATTTGAGGCAAAAATACAGATTAATTTTAATTAAGAATTATAAAAGGTGATTAAAGCCTCTCAAAATAGTAGTATATGCTATTGGTTGAATATTGTTAGTAATTAAATTGCTTAATTTCTTTCAACTATAACTTCTGATTTAAACTGATAGGAAGGACTATTGTTTGAAATTTAACACAAAAAAAAGGTCCAAAATTTAACTTCTGGACCTTTGCTTTTTGTATCTATTACTTAGACGTTCATTAATGAGTCTCTTCTTCTCATTTTTCCTGCAGGAATTCTGAACATCATTTTAAATCTTCTACAGAAGTAAGCTGTATCTTTATAGCCAACTTCAGAACCAATAGCACGAATACTTTTTCTAGAAGTACGTAGTAATTCTACGGCTTTTTCCATTCTTTGGTATTCAATGTAATCTTGAGGATTAATACCTGTCAACATTTTGAAATACTGACCAACATAATCTTCCGATACATTAGCTACATTGGCTAATATTTTATTTGATAAATCACTTGAAAGATTGTCTTTGATAAAATTAAAGATATCAATAAGACGAGGATCTTTAAAGTAGTTACTATTTGTAGCAATTTGCTCTACAAATAATTTGTTTTCTAAAACATGGCGGAATACTTCAATAACTGCATATTCAGTTAAGTTAGTAGCAATTCTATCTTTGCCAGCTTTTTCACCTAAAGATTCTTTGTAAATTTTATTGATTGCTTCGTTTACAACATCTTGACAAGGAATAACAAAAGGAGGGATGTCTAAAGAATTGAAGAAGTTTACAGAATCAAATGCTTTAGCATCAAATGTTACAGATGTAAAACTCGTCTGAATTGTGTGAATAGAAACATCATCAGTGATTTTTCTTAAATAAGAATCTCTATCATTGATAAAGCTTTCATTAGTTACTTCAGTAACGTCAGTATTACCAAAAGCAATCTCTACAGATTTACCTCCAGGTATAAATACCAAATCGCCTTTGTGAGCAACTTCATTTTCGCTAATTGCGATAACACCCTCTTTAACTTGAATTAAAGTGTTTTGGACATCATAAAAGTTAGAAACTTTTACAGAGCGGATAACATTTAAGCTGTTCGATCTTATAAACTTGATGTTTAAAGATTCGATGATTTTGTTGTAATCTTCAATCATAGTCATTTGTAATTAAAAAGGAGAAATAACTACAGTACTAGCTGTTGGGTTAGACATTAGTTATACAAAATGTGCAATTCCTTCTTTTATAATAGTGTTTATTTACCTTCTGAAAATAGGAATAAAACTATGTCATTAATAGTTAATAATAGTTCCATTACATAAATAAACTAATAATGAATCTTAAAATCAAGCATTATTTTATCTTTTTTTAATTATAGACAAAAAGACTATCTTGAATTAATGCAAAAAAGTATGAAAATTTTCACGTTTTGAAAGAATAGTGATAAAAGATTATTCAAAGATTTGCATAAAAAAAGTTCAACTTAGAAAAACACAGTATTTACCTATGTAGCCTAAATTGAACTATTATTATTTAATTGTAGTGTAATTTCCTTGTCCGTATAGAAGAGGTTTATCTTCATTCTCTTCATTCAACTCAATATCGATCATTTTCCCAACAAAAATACTGTGAGAAAAACCATTGTGACTTTCTGCAAGTTCACAATGTATATTTACAAGTGCTTTATTAAGATTATAGAAGTTGTTTTCTAGTGTCCATTCACCCATAGAAAATTTATCTTCACCTTGAAGTCCTTTGTAACCAGCAAAACAATTAGAAATCTCAGTCATTTCCTCAGAAAGTATATGCACTGAAAAAACTTTATTTTTAGTTACTTGATCGTGAAAATCACTTTTTTTGTTTACACATACTACTAAGCTAGGTGGTGTGTCTGATAAAGAGGATACGGCTGTAGCAGTGATGCCATTTTTACCAGCAACTCCATTTGTACTTACAACTGTAACTGTAGCTGTAAGGTGTCTCATGGCTGCTTTAAATAAAGTTGTATCCATTGTTTTTGTTTGCATTGATCGTTTAATTCTTTTTTCTTAATTCTTGATGAAGCTTACCAATTTCAACTTCGAGTTCAACAACTCTTTTCTGAGCGGTATTTAATTCAGATTTTGTATTAATCATCATCATCAAGCTTTCTTTCATGGCTTTTTCTTGCTCAGCCAATTGTTCATTTCTGATTTGAGCCTTGTCTAATAAAATCCTTAACTCTTTTTCTTTTTTATCTTGATCAGAAATATCTTGAATATAAGCTATTCTTCTTAGCTCATTATTTGTAGTAATTTCAGTAATAAATACTAAAGCAGTAAACACTTCGCCAGAAGTACGCTTCAGTTTCATTGTTTTCCTATTATTTAGTGCTCTATCATATGTTTTACCTAGAACATCTTGAATGTTTTGTCCGTCTGCAACAATCCCTATTTGGAAAATATGAGATGCTGCAGGGTTTAATCTTAAAATGTTGCCATTTTCATCAAAAGCAATCATCGCATCCATTGCTCTTTCAAAGAATAGTAAACTTTCCTCTTCTTGAGCTTCTAACTGTTGCTGTTTTATTTCCATCTCTCTTTTAGTGTCTTCTAAAAGCAACATATTTTCTTTGAGCGATTCTTCTTTTAATGTCAACTGCTCATTTGTTCTCTGAGATTCATCAAGGAGTTCATTGGTTCTTACTGTAGAATTTATAGTTCTTATGGTAAGAGCAATAGATGGAGCAATTTCTATTAAAAGAGATTTTTCTTGTTCACTAAAACCTTTTAACGAAGCTACCTCAATTACGCCAACAACATCATTTTTAATAGCTAAAGGAACAATGTAGATATTTTTAGGAAGCGCTTCACCTAATCCTGATTGAATAGGAGTATAGTCGTCAGGAATAGATTCTATTAGAGTTGGTGAGTTTTTTAGAAACACTTCTCCAACTTGCCCTTCACCCTTGTTATATGTGTCTCCAACTTTTTTTCTTCTGTGTTGACTATAACAAGCAGTAATCTCAAGTTTTTCAGTTTCTACATTGTATAAATAAAATGCTCCTAAAGAAGCCTGCATATACTCTGTAATTTCCCTAAGTGTTTTTGTACTTAACTTCTTGATGTCTTTTACAGATAGTAGTAGTTCTGAAATAGAAGATAAACCAGAGGCAATCCACCCTTGACTCTCTACATTTTCTTTCTGAATTCTTACTTGATCTCTCATGGATATTAAAAGATTACCAAGAATGTCATTTTCATGTATGTCGTAATCTTCGTATAACTTTCCATTTTCTATATCTTGTGCAAGTTTTGTGTTCTCTTCAATATGCATTTGATCTTCAAGAAAAATTGCATAACGTGCATTTCTAAAAGATTGTTTTTTTAATTGATTTGAAATAAACATACAAACACCATAGAAAAACAGAGTTACAAGAGGTACAGAAACTAACCCTCTAAAAGAGCGAGTTTCAATACTTGTATTAATCAATTCTGTTAGCCACATATCTGTACCTAATAATGCCATTGATATATACATCAATAAGGTCATCATAAAATACACCGTAATTAAAGTCCAACTTTGGTATAGCGTGATTAATGCTAGAACACCAAAGAAAGCAAATTGAGCATATGGCGTGTGGGGGGCTACAATTAAATATTGTAATTGGAACAGGAAAAAAGTAAGTGCCAATACATATCTAGGGGTAGTAGCACTTGTTCCAGAATACAATAAAATGAAATAGACAACACTACTTGCAATAGCAAGACCTAGTGCCAAAATCCAATTTCCAGATTCAAAAGATAACCCGATCGCTAAAGTGAACATTCCCAAAAGGGTGTACTGCATTGCACGATCTAATCGTTTGAAATTCTCTGAATAATAACCTTCAACGCGTTCGCGGGAGGGTGTATATTTATCAACTTCTTGTTGAATTGACATAATAAAAAATCTATTGTCTATTATATAACTTACCCCGTTATATTACTTTTCTTCGTAAGGGGGCTTAGTTTTAATACGAAATCCTTTGCTAGATATTGCAGACCCACAAAAAACTCCTACAACTAAACCATCACTTTTACTATCTAAAGCAAGAATATTTGATGGGACATTTGCTAATGGTGTAGCAAAAAGCCCTCCATTTGACATTTGTGATTTAGCTTGACTCATAAAATCAAATGCATTTTCTGTCATAGAGTGAATTTCACAATATACTGAATCGTTAATTTGATAGAGTGGTTTCTTCGCTTCTTGCTCATCATCAGACAGTCTTGGGTTAATACTATTTCTTACTGGAGGGATAAAGTAAGTGTCTTCTTCAATTACATCTCCATAATCACTTCTTCCAGGTGTAATGTCAAAAGCAAGAGACATTTCATTAGATTTATTAAGAAGAGAATCATTTTTCCATGTTTTTATCCAATAGCAATCAGCAGGCCCAGCAAAATCTTTTGCCCAAAGCTCTCCATAAATCACTTCTGGATAATCATCAGAAGCTTCTTGAGTTTTGAATGTGAGAGAGTCAATTATTGGTGTTCTCTCTAAAGAAGTAAATGCTTCAAAATGTACATCTACACCTGTAAATTCTGCAGTTACTTCTAAACGGTAATAATTATTATATAAGCCATCACTATCTCTATCAAAATCAGAAGGGCGTTGTCTTACTATTAAAGTATCTGCTAATGTAGCTGGGGTCCATGTGTAGTATCCTTCTTTATCATAAGTAAAATCTATTGTTGTATTACTTACAAGATTATGTACTTTAACTGTTGCATTATCTACAAAAGGGGGAGCATCAGAATTGAAATAACCAGTTGTAGAGACCAAGCGTATTTTTTGTGTCTCAAATTTATTGTTGAGCCAACCGTCTACAACTATTTGTGGTCTACCTGTTGCTAAATCTACTGTAATTACATCTTCACAAGCTGTTAGTGTGAAAATAAAGAAGTAGATAATATATTGAAAATTTTTGATTGTCATTTTAATTACCATTTGAAGTTGAATGATACTGAAGGGATAATAGTTCCGATTACAGAAAGTTGAATTGCTTGGTTAGGTGCAGGTACGCCTTGAGCTGGTCTCTCTGTATCTGGTTGGAAATAAATTGAATAAGGATTTTTACGAGCGTAAGTATTATAAAAGCCAAAAACCCAGTAATGTTCCCATCTTCTGTTAGGCTTCTTTTTACCATTTAAAGTAGCAGATACATCTAATCTATGATAGTATGGTATTCTTTGATTATTTCTAACGCCATCTACATTGTGAGGAATTCCGTATCCTTGTACCTGTATTTGATTAGTAGGGAATGTACTTGGTGTACCAGTCACAAAAGAGAAGTTGCCAGATAATGACCATCTTTCATTGATATCATAAAAAGTACTTACGGTTAAGTTATGTGCCTGATCAAATCTAGTAGGGTAGTATTCCCCTAAATTGATTCCTTCTGTTTTTTGTTCAGACCTTGCTAATGTGTAACTAATCCAACCAGTAAAACGCCCTTTATTCTTTTTAAGGTAAAGTTCTAAACCGTATGCTTGGCCTGTAGAATTTAATAAATCACCTTCTAAATATTGATTTAATAAGAGGTCTGCACCATCTATATAATCAATAAGGTTTTTCATCGGCTTATAATAAACTTCAGTAGAAAGTTCGAATGTATTCTCTTTAAAGTTTCTAAAATACCCAAGTGCATATTGATCACCAACTTGAGGTTTAATATTATTAGTACTTGGTGACCAAACATCTAGTGGAGATGCTGCAGTTGTGTTAGAGATTAAATGAATATATTGAGCCATGTGATTATAGCTTGCTTTTACAGAGTTCTTCTCGTTGAATTGGTATTTCATAGCAAAACGAGGTTCTACACTATAATAAGTTTCTACAGGTTCCCAATTGTCATAAACTTTCTCAGATCCTGGAATAGGCTCTTTTCTAGTGTTTGGAGTTGCTGCATCTTGATATTCATACGTTGTGACAGGCCCCATATACGTAAATGAACTTACTCTTACACCATATTGTAAAGTGATTTTTTCTGAGACTTTTTGGTCATTTCCTATATACAAAGCATTTTCCCATCCATATTGGTTTTGTAATTGGAAGGGAGGAAGTTCAGTACCTCCACTTGTTGCTGTTGTTGTACCTGGAGAAAAATCATAAACAATAGATTGTCCACCAAAAGTAATGGTGTTGTTTTTACCTACATACCATGTGAATTCTGGTTTGAAGGAATAGGTTTTTACTCTTGAATCCCAATTAAAAGAATCTGTGTCATTTTGAGAGACACCAAGAGCATAATCATAATCCGAAATATAGAAAGTGATATTTGAGAAAAGTTTATCATTAAATAAATGATTCCATCTAAAAGTACCCGTTACATTACCCCAACTTGAATTAAACACTGTAGATGATCCAAATTGATCGCGCCCCCAATATCCTGATAAAAATATTTTGTTATTTTCATTGATATCATAGTTGATTTTAGCAGTTAAATCCCAAAAATTAAATTTCGAGCCAGCTAAATCATCACTTAAAAAGGGTTTTGCAAGAATATCTATATAAGATCTACGTCCTGCAATTAGGAAAGACATTTTATCTTTAATAATTGGGGCTTCTACAGTTAGTCTACTGAAAATAGCACCAATTCCTCCTTGAACTTGTAATTTTTTTGAATTTCCTTCTTTCATTCTAACATCTAGAATAGAAGAAATACGCCCACCATATTGTGCAGGAATACCACCTTTAATTAATTTGACATCTTTTACAGCATCAGGATTAAATACAGAGAAAAAGCCAAAAAGGTGAGATGAATTAAAAACAGGTGCTTCGTCTAATAAAACAAGGTTTTGACCTATGCCACCACCTCTAACATTAAAACCTGTGGCACCTTCACCAACAGTACTAACACCTGGTAATAATTGAATAGATTTGATAACATCAACTTCTCCTAAAAGTGCAGGGACTTTTAGAATTGTTTCTATATCCATTTTCTGGGTACTCATTTGCACATCAGAGACATTGGCATCTTCTCTTTCACCAGTTACAACAATTTCGTCTAATTCAACATCCATTGTTTGCAATTCAATAGATAATTTCTGGTTTTTATCCAATACAATTTTTTGTGTAGTTGTTTGGTAACCAATGTATTTAATAATGATGTTGTATTCCCCTTCTTTAAGAGATAAGGAATAAAAACCATAGGGGTTAGTAACAACGCCATCAGTTGTTCCTTCTGCGTAGACAGTTGCACCAATTAGGGTTTCTCCATTTGTGGCATCTTTAATAAATCCACTAACCGTGTAATCTTTTGTTTGTCCTATTACTTGAAAGGACAAAAGGAGAGATAAGATTAAGAATGATAGTTTTGTTTTATACATAAAAGAGATGTAGAAAGATATAATAGTTCCTTCAAAAAACTGTGTAGTATTTGTTAAAATAAAATTGAAAAGTTTATTTTTTTACGTGATACAGATTGACAATAGTTTACAAAGAGATACACAGTCGTTTTGTTAATCAAATATCAAATAAAAAATGTTTTGTGAGAAACATTTTCAACAAAATGAATAAATCTGTCTATGAAAACTTAATATTAACCAATAAAAGTCATCAAAGTAGATATAGTAATTACTAATCTGACCATAATTTGTTTTAAAATTTAAAAAATAAATGATAGTGAAGAGTTTCTTTTTTAAATTAGTTAGATAAACATATAAAATTGACCCACACATAGATGATGAACAGAAAAAAGATGTTGTCACAAATAGAAGCAACAGCGTTGTTTGATGTGATAGTTATCGGAGGAGGAGCTTCTGGATTAGGAACTGCTCTTGATAGTACTTTAAGAGGGTACAAAACATTATTATTAGAAAAAGATGATTTTGCTAAAGGTACTTCAAGTAGAAGTACAAAGCTTGCTCATGGAGGAGTTCGTTATTTAAAGCAAGGAGATGTTGGTATGGTAAGAGAGGCATTGCGCGAGCGTGGGTTAATGAAAGAAAATGCACCTCACTTAGTACATGATCAAAAATTTATTGTTCCTGTTTATGATTGGTGGGATGCCCCTTTATACACTACAGGTTTAAAAGTATATGATGTGATGGCAGGGAGTCTTGGTTTGGGAAAATCAGAAATGATTTCAAAAGAAAAAACGTTAAGACATATTCCAAATTTAAGTGAAGAAGGGCTAATTGGCGGGGTTAGATATTATGATGGTCAATTTGATGATGCTCGATTAGCAGTGACTTTGGCACAAACTATCTCAGATTTTGAAGGTACTCTACTTAATTATGCAGAGGTTGTGGGTTTAGAAAAAGATGAACTGAATAAAGTTGATGGCGTTCGCTTTATTGATAGCGAAACAGGTACTGAACATATTGTTAAAGGAACCACAGTTGTAAATGCTACAGGAGTTTTTGTAGATCAAATTTTAACAATGGATGATGAAAACCACGAGCCTGTAGTTTCTCCAAGCCAAGGTGTTCATATAATTTTAGATAAAGAATTTTTAAAAGGAGCTTCTTCTATAATGGTTCCTAGAACAAGTGACGGAAGAGTATTGTTTGCAGTACCTTGGTACGATAAAATTGTAGTCGGAACAACTGATACACCTCTTGATTCGATAGATGCTGAACCAAGAGCTTTAGAAGAAGAAATTGAGTTTATATTAAAAACAGCTGGACAATATTTACAAAAAGCACCTAAAAGATCTGATGTAAGAAGTGTTTTTGCAGGTTTAAGGCCTCTAGTTAAAAAACAAGAGGTTGAGACGAAGAATATATCACGATCACATAAAATTCTTGTAAATAAGTCGAGTCTAATTACAATTGTGGGTGGTAAGTGGACAACTTATAGACAGATGGCAGAAGATGCTGTAGACACGATCGAAAAAGTAGCACATTTACCCCCTGTAAAGTGTATCACTCGAGATTTATTATTACATGGTTACAAGCAAGGGGCAGACCGTTTAGATGTGAGAAGTGTTTATGGAAATGATTTACCAAAAATTGAAGCATTAATTTCAGAAGCACCTAAGTTAGGGGTAGAGATTCATCCTGAATTACCATATCGATTTGCAGATGTTTTTTGGGGAGTTAAGCATGAAATGGCTAGAACTGTAGAAGATATTTTAGCAAGACGAACCCGAAGTTTACTTTTAAATGCAAGTGCAAGCATAGAAGCTGCTCCAGAAGTTGCAAAAATGATGGCAGGGATATTAGGTAAAGATGAAGCTTGGGTTGATAATCAAATTGAAGAATATACCGCCTTAGCAAAAGGATATATTTGTTAGGTTAAATGTTTTGCATAAAAAAACCACCGTTAAATTAATAACAGTGGTTTTTTTTATGATTTATAAAACCAATTATTTTTTCATAGGAATAATAATAGGATTACTATAACAACCAGAAGGGTAGTTCATATTTAAGAAAGAACAAACCGTAGGAGCAATCTCAGTAATTGTATGAGGAGCATGTGTTTCTCCATGGTTAATATTCCAACCATAGAACATAATTGGGACATGCGTATCATATTTATAAGGAGAGAAGTGTGTTGTTCCTCCTTTACCATAATCCATATTATGAGATTTTAAAACACCATAAACATCTGGAGAAAAACGAGGGTTAAAGCCATTGTAAATTAAGCCTTTATAACCTAAAGTATATTCGCCTCTTTCTAAGTCTTTTCCAATAATTGCAGCTGCATATTGTGGCATAGCCATAAAAGCTTCTGCAGTTGCTAATTGAACTTCTTCTAAATCAAGTTTCTTTTCTTTAATCAATTCTCTATCTAAATAAAGTTGACCAGAATAATGTGAAGCAACATATTTTCCTTCTCCAAAACGTGCATTTAAAACAGTTTCTATTGCTTGAGTATCTTCTTTGCTACTAATATTCACAGCCTCAAAATTCATTCTGTCACGCATAAAGCCAGCGTTTTGAGCACCTGCATGATCGGCAGTTAAGAAGATGACATAATTTCCTCCCCCTAATTTCTCATCTAAATGATTAATTAAAGTCTCAACTTCTTTATCTAATTTAATGTACATGTCTTCCACCTCTATAGATTGAGGACCATATGCATGACCTGCATAATCTGTAGAAGAATAACTTACAGCTAATAAATCAGTAAAATTATCTTGACCATAATCTTCATTGTCAATAATATGCATAGCCATTTCTGTAACTAACGTATTGCCGTATGGTGTACCTTTAATAATATCATACTTTCTACCAGTTTTAGCACGCACTCTATCTGATGCCACACCTTTTTTAATACTGTAAGGGAATGTAGGTTCAGATTTACCAGGAAATAAAGATTCGTATGCAGTACTATCTTCAGTAGAAGCACCATATTTTTCAATAGGTAAAGAAAGTGTCCAATCAGATTTCATGTATTTATCAATAGGTCTTTTCTTCGCTTCATTTAAATCCGTAAGCCATTGTGGTAACTCTTTCATGTAGAAAGAAGAAGTAATCCAATTACCATTTTTCTCATCTAACCAATAAGCACCATCTCCAGCATGACCAGCAGGAAGTACAGCAGATCTATCTTTGATAGAAACAGCATATACTTTAGACCTAAAGTTACTAGCCCATTTAATCTCATCTGATAGGTTTGTAGTTGCTAGTCTATAAGGAGACTTTTGACCATTTTTACTATCAGAACCAACAGTTGTGTATCTCTTGTCGTCTACACAGTAAACTCCTTTCCCTTTTTCACGATCATAAAAGTTATTATTTACAATAGAATGATAAGCAGGAGTTGTACCTGAATAAACAGATGCATGACCGGGTCCTGTTACAGTTGGAGCGTAGTTGTATTGACCGTTTCTAACAAAATAGCCATCATTTACAAGCTTTTTAAATCCTCCTTCTCCAAAGTTATCCCAATATCTAGAGATGTAATCGTACTTCATTTGATCGACAATGATACCTACAACAACTTTAGGTTTGTCTTCTGTAAATTGAGCAAACGAAGAAGTATAGCTTATAAAAGCTACTAAAAAAGATAAAATAACTCTTTTCATATTATTTTTTTGATGTGATAATAAAAGGTTTTGCAATATGTGTGACAGATTTTAAAAAGCAATAGAACATAAGTTTTTATTAATAATGTATTAAGATTATTGTTGAGATTTTATAATTAGTTCATCAATCTTTAGAATTATGGTTTCAGTATTAAAATCTTTAATGGAAAGAGTTATTTGTTTTAATTTATTTAGAAACTTTTGATGAGCTTCTGTACGAGGATTAAATGGGCGGTGTGCAATTCCTTTTCTTATTTTGTCTATTTTTTTTAATGTATCTTCTGTTTTAATATCAATCATTCCATTTTTAAAATAAGACCATATATAGTCGATTGCTAAAGGAGAAGGATGTACCATATCTTCCGTATAAAACCTATAATCTCTTAAATCATCCATCATAATTTCAAAGGAAGGGAAGTAATCTACATTGGTATATTTATTACAGACCTGATGAGTAAAATATCTTAGTATTGATTTACTTAAATTATTATCTACTAAACCATTTCTAAAATGTCTTATCGGAGAAACTGTAAAAACAATAGAAATATTTTTTGGTAAAAGCTGGTACAATTCATCAAATGAAGAAGTCATTTCTTCTAGATCAAGAAGCCTTTGATTAAACTCTTTGGTAGGTACTTTATGACAATTACCAACTAAATAAGAATCAGTAATTTTTTCGAAAATAAAAGATGTTCCTAAAGTGATAAATAAATGAGTGCATTTAGATAAATGTGTTTTCACTTCCTTATTGATCATTTTTATTTCTGAAAGTAAATTTTGTTTAGAATTACTAGAAATATCAGAGTGGAAATCAAAATGTTTATAGACACTATTTATGGTTACTATTTTACCTTCATTAATAGGGTTATTCGTAAGAGAATTTATCAGATTATTAAAAATTGATACTGGATTATATAAGGTTCCGTAAGGATTTGTAACAATATTAAATTGATAATCTGACAGTCGATTTCCAATATTTTGTGAAAAACAGGAGCCAATCGAAAATAATTTTGATGAATAATTGATTTTATTTTCGAAGAATACGGGCTCTAAAGAGGTTCTGAACGTTTCATTATGCATCATTTTGACAATATACGGTTTTGAAGTTGAAATAATTTTGTCACTATCAACACAAACATTAGATTTGTAACCGAATTTATTTGAGAGAATCAAAATCGCTTCAAATACTACAATGAAGAAGTTTACATACACAGAGAAAAAAGATACACGCTCAGGATTTGGTGCGGGTTTACACGAATTAGGTAAAATCAATGAGAACGTGGTAGCATTATGTGCTGACCTTACAGGTTCTCTAAAAATGGATGCTTTTAAAGCAGACTTCCCTGAAAGATTCTTTCAAATGGGTATTGCAGAAGCGAACATGATAAATGTAGCTGCAGGTATGACTGTAGGAGGGAAAATTCCTTTTACGGGTACTTTTGCAAACTTCTCAACAAGCCGTGTTTATGACCAAATCCGTCAATCGGTGGCATACTCTGGTAAGAATGTTAAGATTGCAGCTTCTCACTCTGGTTTAACACTAGGTGAAGATGGTGCTACTCACCAAGTATTAGAAGATATCGGTATGATGAAAATGCTTCCTCATATGACGGTAATCAATACTTGTGATTACAACCAAACAAAAGCAGCAACAATTGCAGCAGCTTCACATGATGGTCCTGTTTATTTAAGATTTGGACGTCCAGCTATTCCTGTTTTCATGCCAGAAGGTGAATTTGAAATTGGTAAAGCTGTCATGTTGAACGAAGGTACTGATGTAACTATTGTTGCAACAGGACACTTGGTTTGGGAAGCTATCCAAGCTGGTGAAAAACTTGCTGAAGAAGGTATTTCTGCAGAAATCATCAACATTCACACAATCAAACCTCTTGACGCAGAAGCAATTCTTAAGTCAGTAGAGAAAACTGGTTGTATTGTTACTGCAGAAGAGCACCAAATTGCTGGTGGCTTAGGTGAAAGTGTTGCGGGTGTATTGACAACTAAATTATTAGCACCACAAGAATTTGTGGCAGTTAATGATACATTTGGTGAGTCTGGTACTCCAGCTGAATTAATGGAAAAATATGGTTTAACTTCTAATGATGTTGTAGCTGCTGCTAAAAGAGCAATGGCTAGAAAAGCATAGTTAGTCCATTTAATTATATTAAAGCCTTATAGCTGAGAAGTTATAAGGCTTTTTTATTTATCAATAAATGTTTGAAATTAAAATGAATCCGTATATTTACTATATAATCTGAAAAATCATGTTTGCGTAAACAACTAAATTACTAACACATTTCTGCTATTCTACAGCAGTTGTATCAAAAATGAGAAATCTTTTAAGTATTCTATTTATTTTATCCTCTCTGATGTCTTTTAGTAAACATACAGCTGAAGATAAAATACCCAAATTTGATAGTCTTATCACAATTTTTGAAGCAAAGAATGTTTCTGATAGTATTCGGATTTCTGCTGCTTTAGAGCTTGCATGGCTCCATAGAAACATATCACCAGATAATGCTTATTTGTATGCGAGAATCTCTGAAGATTTGAGTAAGGCAAATAAAATGATTAATCAAGAAATCTTATCAATTAGTTATGGAGGAATTGCACTTAGAAATAAGGGCGAATACCAAAAAGCAATGAAAGACTTCATGCGTGCTTTAGATAAATCTGTGGCTATTTCTTCTGATGAAGATCAAGGGTATGCACATATTAATATAGCATCTGTAAATATTTATCAGGAAAATTTTAACGAAGCTGTTATTCATTTAGAAATGGCTGAAATCATTTCTAAAAAGTTGAATGACAAACGTATGCAAGGCTACGTGATGACGAATTACGGTAGGGTGTACCAAGGTACAGGCTTGTTTAAAAAGGCTGTTGATAATTTTAATGATGCCTTAAATTTAAGAAAAGAAGATAATGATATTTACGGGCAAGTAGTTACATATTCTGATTTTGGAAAGGTGTATTCAGAAATAGGCCTTTATGATGAAGCTTTAGTTTACTTATTAAAATCTTTAGAACTAAATGAGGAAAATGTAGACGACTCTGATAAAATGGTTAGTACTTTAACTGATATTGCCTTTATTTATAGAGAAAAAGGAGACTACGATAAAGCAAACTTTTATGCAAGAAAAGCTGCAGATACATCTGTAAGGATAGGTGCTAAACATATGGCTTTAAATGCTTTTAGAGAATTAAAAAATATTGCTAGACTTAAAGGCTATTATAAGAAAGCATTAAAGTATGATGATCTAATTGAAGCTTACCAAGATACTATTTTTAGTGAAGAAGTAAGGATGAAATTAGCAGAATTGAATGTTCGATATTTAGTAGCTCAGCGAGTAAAGGAGAACGAAATTTTAAAGAAAGATCAAGAGCTAAATCAAATAATAATTGAACGACAGGCTATAATTACTATTTCAGCTTTTTTTCTAATATTAATTCTTGGTTTATCTATTTATTTTCTAACTATAGAAAATAAAAATAAAAGAAACATTAATAGGAAACTTCAGACCCAAAAAAGTGAATTAGAGATTCAGTCTACTGAAATTCAGAGAATTAACCATTTACTTCAGGCTAAATCTCAAGATATTATGGATAGTATAAACTATGCTAAAGGAATTCAGAAGGCAATTTTACCGAACTGGTCAAACGTAAAGCAATTATTACCTAACTCTTTTGTCTTTTTTCAGCCAAGAGATATAGTTTCTGGCGATTTTTATTGGTTTAAGATGATAGATGAAACAAAAGGAGTTTTAATAGCGGCTGATTGTACCGGACATGGTGTTCCTGGTGGTTTTATGAGTATGGTAGGAGAAACTGCACTAGAATATATTGTAGAATCTCAGAAGGTGTATCATCCAACATCAATTCTAGAAGAGTTACATGCAAGACTCTCTAGTGTATTAAGACAAAAAAATACGGGTAATATGGACGGTATGGATGTAGCTGTTTGCTATATTGATAAAAGTGCGTCTACTCTAGATTTTGCTGGTGCAGGAATGTCTATGACAATTGTGGAAAATAAGTCTCACCAAATTATAAAGGGTTCTTCAAGAGGTGTTGGTGGAGTAAGTACATTTTCATCTACAGAAACCCATACCTTTGAAATGGGGAGTGATAAAATGTTCTTTTTGTATTCCGATGGATTTGCAGATCAATTTGGAGGAACAAAAGGAAAGAAATTAAAAAGCCCTAATTTTAGAAAGATTTTAGAAGCTTGTTATCAGATACCTGTTAAAGACCAAAAGCAGTTTATTAAAACTCAATTTGACTCTTGGAAAGGAGAAGAAGAACAGGTTGACGATGTAATGGTTATAGGGTTTACGTTGTAATTAAAAAAGGTTGATATATTTAATATATCAACCTTTTTTAATTATTCATCCTTAGGAGGATCTGGAATAATTTCTTCTATATTCTTTATTTTGTTTAGACTTCTAGTCTTACCAAATAATTCAATAGACTTCTTATTGTAAGCTAGTGCTGCTTCTTTTGCTGTTTTATAAGTTCCAAGTGAGATCGGCTTTTTATCTTTATAAATTACTGCTCTGTAGTTATATTTATCTTTCACTACTCCAATGTATCCAGTTTTATTATGTTTGGATGGAGTATTTCTTTTTATGTCTGATCTATCAGCATAGGCAAGATTTTTAAGTCTGCAATCTAACCTATTACCATTTACAATACGTATTAAAGTTTGCTCAGTATTGGGAGGGCCGATAAATTTCTCCGCAATCATTTTGTGTAAATAAATCGTGTCAGTTTTATATTTACCATTGCTTTGACGCCACGATTTTTGAAACACAGCACGTCCAGATGAATGTTCTCTTAAATTATAAATAAAATCAAGACTTTTTAAATAGGGATTATCACGTAAATATTCATATACGTGATCATCTACAATTACTTGATTTGGAGAATTTTTAAGTTGTAGTTTGACTAACATAGTTGGAAGGGGCTGACTGATGTAACTGTCAGATGGTTTTATACATCAACAGTTTCAATATTTTGCTTTTCTAAAGCTAATTTTTTATTTCTTGTTTTTATAGCATCATGCTTTTGTTTTGCCTCATGCCAATTCTTATTTATGATTTCTATAACCTCTTCTTTCTTTTTAGAAGTGATTTCTTGATAGAGCCCAAGTTTTTTACGACCAGCTCTATTTTTCACGCTGTTAGAAGCACGTAAACAGCCAATTTCTTTAAGTTTTTCAGAAACTTTAGAAAAGATTAAACCCATCTTTTGCTCTTCTGTTTCTCTCATTAACTGATTACGATAATTCATTAAGTTCCCTAGGATCAGGCTATAATCTTTAGTCCCGATTTCTCTTAGTTCACCTGGATAGTTCTTTCTCTTTCTCATTAGTTTGTTAAGTCTTTTATAGCAACGACCTTAATTGAAGAATATTAATTAGTTGTTAAATAAGTCAAATACATTGAATTATACAATTAAATCAGTCTTAATTTCAATTATTTGTCAATATAAATAGAATATGAGAGGTTTTTTTTTGTTATCTCTAAACAAATTATTAGTATTGCCTACTGAATTAGTAGGGTAATAAACAAATTTGAATTTTCACTGATCTTTTTATGTTAGCTGATAGAATAATAGAGAAGAAAATACAGGCCGATGAAGTAGCTGAACAAGAAGCTGTAAAATCTGGTGCTGCACCAAAACCTAGGTGGGTGAGTATTGCTAAATCAGTGTCTTGGCGAATTGTAGGAACAATAGATACAATAACTATATCTTATCTTATTACTGGAGAAGTAAAAATGGCGCTTTCAATAGGGTCTTTCGAAGTTTTCTCAAAAATGGCACTTTATTACTTTCATGAAAGAGCTTGGGAAAAATTTAGTAAATAATTTTTCAAGTTATTGAACATGTGTACCTTTATTACTTAAAGTAATAAATGAATGTACTTAAAGATATTAAAATTAAAATTGAGGCTCGTTATTACAATTAGCCTCTTTTTTTACGCTCAATGTTCTTTTAGTCAAGATGCTAATATTGCACTGACATTCTCACAAGGTCATTTAGGTAAAGTTACCTCTTTAGATATTTCTAAAGATGGGGCTTTAATTATTTCGGCAGGAGAAGATAGAACTATTAAAATTTGGGACACAGGACAGGAACGTTTATTGAGAACAATAAATGCTCATGAAATTGGTGTTGCAGATATTTCTTTATCCAAAGACAAACAATTTATTGTGTCTGCAGGTTTAGATCACTCTGTTAAGGTATGGGAGACTAAATCGGGGAAATTAGTTTCATCAATAGACCATCTATCTGATGCAATAATTGAAGTTCGTTTCAAGAAAGACATTATCATCTATATCAATGCTCAAGGAGAAGTATACCATTGGGATTGGTTATCAAAAGAAAAGAATAAAGTACATAATTGGACAGCAGAATTAACTTCTGGAGTGTCTACGTTTATCACATCCCCAAAATCTAATAATACTGTAATTTTTGGGAAATTTGATGGTTCTGTTGAGTTATGGAATATTTCTCAAAAGAAAATTAAAAAGCAAAAGAAATTATTTGAGGATTGGGTCGCAGATATAATTTTTTTAAAACAACAGAATTTAATTGTTTGTGGTGGTTGGGATGGAAAGCTCATTTCTTGGAATATGGATACTGATTCTGTTTCAGATAATGGCTATTTACCAGATGGAACAGGCGTAAATACTATCAAATATTCTCACTCAATTGAAAAGGTAATTATTACTTCGAGAGGTAATCATGCGTATTTTTATACAATTGATGGTGATAGTTTATTACTTGAATCAGAATTTTCGAGTAGAGAGATTATAACATCTGCTTTTAGTAAAAGAGGAGATGTAGTAGTTGTAGCCTACAATGATGGTGAGATAGCTTTATGGGAAATGAAAGGGTTAAAGTTGATAGCCTCTTGGAAGCCTATAAAAGATAAGGCAAAGGGTTTTTCTGTTTCTTTAGTAGCACAATGTATAGCCGTTTCTTCAGAAAGTGGAGCATTAAGGTTATGGAAACTTGGTAGCAGAGAAGACCTTATGAAGTGGAAAGCACATGATCAAGAAATATCAAATACCAAATTTAAATCTAATGGTCAATTGGTGACAACATCTCTAGATTCGACAATTAAAATCTGGGACAATGGATCTAATTTTAAGCTGTCTCATCAATATAAAGTGAATGCACCTATTTATCATTCTTATCTTTTACCTAATGATTCTACTTTATTGTATTCTGACAATGCCGGTAATTTATTCAGCATAAATACAAATAAAGTGAAGAGTAAACCAACATTAGTTTATAGCTCATACAATCAAATTTCAGTCATAACAGCTTCAATCTCTGGAAGTAAGATTGCAATTGGTTTTAGTGATAGAAAAGTGGTTGTTGTGCCAATTGCTGATTTAAACGAAAAGATTGAGTTTAGATCAAAAGATAGGTTGATCACTTCTTTATCTTTTAGTAATGATGAGAATAGTTTAATCGTAGGAGGTAAGAATAAGTTGTCATTATGGGATTTAACCTCAACCACTTTAAAACGATCTGTTGATGTAGAAAATAAAATTCTGAGTGCAAAATTTACCTATGACAATAAATATGTAATTGCAGCAGAAGAAAATGGACGTTTATTAACTTTTTCTAATGATTTGTCTTCAATCATTTATGATTATAAACAAAGCAAGGGGAATGTCGTAGATGTTCTTGATTTTCCAGGTAAACAAGTATTCCTGACTTTATCTAACGACTTAGGTGTAGGGATTTGGGACCTTGAATCTGACTTGAGGTATGGTGTTGTTTTATCTGATGGAGATGTAGGTTGGGTAGTTCAACATAATTCTGGGTTATTCGACGCATCTGAATCGAACATGAAAAACCTATATTATGTTGCAGGAAATGAAACAATTGATTTAATACAGCTTCAGGACATGTATTGGGAACCCAGCTTAGGTTCTAAATTATTTATGGGATCAGAATTGCGAGTTGTTCCCGTTTTGACAGATATTTTACTTTATCCTGAAGCGAGTATGTACAAAAAAGGAGGTAAGTTATTTGTTGAAGTTGTTGATAGAGGTGGCGGAATTGGAAAAGTGGCTGTGTTAGTGAATGGAAAAGAAGTATTGTCAGATATTTCTGAGTATAAAATGAACACAACCTTAAACAAGATTAACCTTTTACACCAAAAACAGAATAAGAACAGATATTCAATTCCTTTAGATTCACTAAGTTATCTCTTTGAAGGTGGAGGGAATTTAAATAATATCACAATTAAAGTTGAAAACCTTGAAGGAACTTTGTCTGGAAGAGGATTGACAATAAAACATAAATCAAAAAATGAAGACCAAACAATACCTTCCTTTTACGGTATTGTTGTTGGTGTATCTGATTATAGAGGTACCACCCTCGATCTAAAATATGCAGCAACAGATGCAGAAAAAATTGCCTCATCAATTAAATCATCTGCACAAGAATTATTTGGAGAACACAGGGTACATGTTGAACTATTTTCAACAGGAAGTACAGATCCAAAACATCAGCCAAATAAACAGAATATTAAATTAGCTTTTGATAGCCTTCAACAATTGGCTACTCCTGCAGATGTTCTATTTGTATTCTTGGCAGGGCACGGCATGTCAGTAAAAGAAAAAAATGGAGATGAAGACTTTTTCTTTTTAACTAAAGATATTTCTACAGCAGACCTTACAGATAATAGAATAAAAGAAGCATATGCAATAGCTGGTAAAGAATGGCTTGATTGGATGAAGAAAATACCAATTACACGCCAGGTTTTTATTATGGATGCTTGTAATGCAGGCAAATTTGCAGAAACAATAATTGCATCTAGAAATATTGATGAAGAAGCTGTTAGATTAAGAGCTTTAGAACGTGTAAGAACAAGGTCAGGAATGTATTTATTAGCAGGGTCTGCAGCAGATAAAGTAAGTTATGAATCCTCTATGTACGGACAGGGGTTACTAACGTATTCGATTCTAGATTACTTAAAAAGGGGGAATTTAAGGAAAGGTGAATTTTTAGATGTTCAAATGATGTTTGGTAATTCTGTTGATGAAGTACCACGTTTAGCAGAACGATTTGGAGCATTGCAGCAACCGGAAATGAGGATACCTCAAGGCGGAGATAGCTTTGATATAGGAAGAGTAACTGAAGATGTGAAAAGTAATATTTCTATTTCATCAAATTTAGCACGAATACGAATGTCTGATTTTGAAGAAGATTCTATTTGGACAGATCCCTTACAATTGTCGGCCTACTTTGATCGTAGATTATTACAACTCTCTGAAGGTAAGAATAGTGGCTATAACTCTTTTACTTTTACTCCTTATGCAAAAGGAGAGGGTGTCTTCCAATTAAAAGGGAAATACACAGAATATGACAATGCAATACAAGTTGTTATAAAGATCATTGAAGATAATGAAGTTAAACATTCGTTTAAAACAGAGGCTGAGAATCGAGAAATATTAATTGATAAAGCTATATTTGAAGTCGTTTCTTACTTTAAAGATAATTAGAATGATTGATTTAAAAGGTCAGCAATTAATATTAGCCTCAAAGTCTCCAAGAAGAGCAGAGCTTTTATCTGGTTTAGATTTTGATTTCACTGTAGAAGTGAGAGAAGTTGATGAGTCTTACCCAAGTGATTTACCTGCATGTGAAGTTGCAGAACATATTGCTAATTGCAAAGCTGATGCGTTCTCTGATTTAAGTGAAAATAAAATTGTCATTTTTTCAGATACAGTTGTTGTAGTAGAAAATGAAGTATTAGGAAAACCTAATGATGAAAATGAAGCTATAGAAATGTTGAATAAACTATCAGGAAAAACACATAAAGTTTATTCTGCAGTTTGTATTCAAACACAAGAGGAACGGATTTCGTTTACCGATAGTACTGAAGTTACTTTTCTTTCTATGAACGATACGACAATAAATTATTATATTAAAGAAAAGAAACCATTCGATAAAGCAGGAAGTTATGGTATTCAAGAATGGATTGGAATGGCCATGATTGAAAAAATTAATGGTTCTTACTTTACTGTAATGGGACTGCCAACGGCTAAATTATTTAAAGAGTTAACAGAATTACTACAAAGCAAATAGTATGAATTTAATAATGTGGATCTTGCCTTTAATCTCTGCAGGGATTGGTTGGGTAACTAATTATGTAGCAATTAAAATGCTATTCCATCCTAGAAAACCTATTAATTTAGGACTCTTTACATTACATGGAGTGTTCCCAAGAAGGAAAGATACTTTAGCAAGACGTTTGGGTATAATTGTAGAAAAAGATCTTTTTACTCCTGAAATGATAACGGAGAAACTGAATACTGAAGACAATAAGGCTAAATTAAAAGCGGCTGTAATGAAACGAATAAATGAGTTTGTTGATGAAAAAGCAGTTCAGTTTGGTCCAATGCTTCAAATGTTTGGAGGAGACGCAATGATAGATCAAATCCGTGATGGAATGGAAAAATCCGTTGATGATATGATTCCTAAATTAATGGAAGATTTAGGAGATAATATAACTGCAATTAGTATTCAAGATATTGTATATGAAAAAGTAATTCATTTTTCTGATCAGAAATTTGAAGACTTATTGATGTCTGTGATAAAACAAGAACTTACATTTATAGAAATAATGGGAGCTGTTCTAGGTTTCCTTATAGGGTTGGTTCAAGTTGGAATACTTTATTATTTAGGGTAATCAACATCCGTTTTGCTCTAAAAAATAGTGCTAATTAGTAAACTTATATTAGTATTTTACATAAATTAAAATGCCCTACTTTAAATTTTTAAAGTAGGGCATTTTATTATTTTTTCTTTTTAGGGATATATATCGTCATTTCATCATCGACTTTAATACTTTTTTCAAAGTCATTCTGAGGTTGTCTTTGTGGAGCTTGTTGTTGGTTGAAATAAGGATTATTTCCTTGTTGTTGCATTTTAACCATTCTTTTTCCTAAAACATTCAAAAGGAACTTAATAATTACTTTTGAATATCTTTTGAAAAGAAACATAAATGCCGCTACAACAATAATTATTTTGATTAGCATAATTTAATTTCAAATATTATTTCGTAATGAATCTGTATAATGTCTCAAAATATTAAAATATTGAAAACAGACCTTGTATATTTGTTCTTCATTGGCAAATATAACCACTTATAGTTACGTAATGTACGTGTCTTTGTTTAAATTTTGTCTTTTCTTTATACTTATTTAATAAATGTTAGAAATCTTATTCCAAGATGAACATTATATAGCAATTAATAAACCTTCGGGATTATTGGTGCATCCATCCGAATTAACTGGGAATGAGGGTGATTTTGCTATATTTCAGTTAAGAGATCAAATAGGTAAATATATTTATCCTTGTCACCGGTTAGATAGAGCAACTTCAGGTGTTCTAATTTTTGCTTTTTCTTCTGATGCTACGGCACAATTTCAGAAATTGAATAACGAAGATGGTGAAGTAGAAAAAAGATACTTATCTCTAGTACGGGGGCATTTATTAGAAGAAAAGCTATTAACAAACCATATTAAAAATAGATACGATAAGGTATATAAATCAGCAAAAACACTGATAAAACCTATACAGAATGTAGAGTTAGACATTCCTGTTGGGCCTTATCCTACTTCACGTTATAGTTTGGTAGAAAGTAGACCATATACTGGTCGAACACATCAGATACGTTTACATTTAAGAGGTGAAAATCATCCAATAATAGGGGATAGAAGATATGGCGATCATCGTCATAATAATATGATGCTTGAGAAATTTAAATTAGATCGTCTTTGGCTGCATGCATCATCTTATAGTTTTGTTCATCCATATACTAAAAAAATGGTGTGTGTCAAATCTTCATTACCTCAAGATTTTAGTCAAATATTGAATTTAATAGGAATAAATTATGAGTAAAATACTCGCAGGCGCATATATAGATTTAGAAGTTGCACGAATTACAGATTTCGGTTATTTCTTTACATTAGAAGATGAAGATGTATTTATGCCAATTCGCCTTGCAAAAGGTGAATTAAAGGTTGGAGAGACCACAAATGTATTTATTTATACAGATAATGAGAGAAGATGGGTAGCAACTCATGAAAAACCTAAGGGAATTGTCGGAGAATTTACTACATTAGAGTGTAAAGACACCAATAAAATGGGTGCTTTTCTAGACTGGGGCATCTCTAAAGACCTTTTTGTTCCATTTTCGGAGCAAACTGAACCAATGAGAAAAAGACAACTTTATACTGTTTATGTTGATAGAGACAGAATAACAGGTAGGGTTTTTGCTTCAAATAAACTGTATAAATTTTTGTCGCAAGACACATCTGGCTTTGAAAGAAACCAAGAAGTTTATATGTATATCGCTCAAGAAGTCGAGCTTGGTTATGAGTGTATCATAAATAAAAAATGGACTGGGTTACTATATAAAAATCAGGTATTTAAGCCGTTAAAAATAGGAAGTAAAGTTAAAGGCTTTATTACTTCGGTAAGACCTGATGGAAAATTAGATTTATCTTTACAAAAGCAAGGATATAATTCTGACGACACAGATAGAACAGCAAAGGAATTACTATTGCAAATTCGTAAGAAAGGTGGTAAAATACCTTTCAACGATAAAAGTCACCCGAATGAGATTAAACGTGAATTTAAAATGAGTAAAAAACAATTTAAGCAACTACTTGGTTATTTGTATAAATTGGGCTTAATTAAGTTCACAGAGGAAGGTACTGAACTAGTTAATTTCTAAAATAATTAATTTTTTAATCAAAAAGATTTTGATAATAAAGTAAAGATGAGGTAATTGTAAAGATTATTTAAACATCCCTTTTATTGTTAAAATGAGGACTCGGTAAAAGTTGGATAACACTATTATTAAAGTGCATTCAGAAGTAAATTCTCTATATGATAAAATGCGTGGGGCAAATGGTAAGGAACTATTTGCGTTCAAAGGCATTATGAATGATGATATCTTAGGAGAGATACTTAGTCGTGTTGAAGATTCGCTTTCAGAACATGAATCATTAATGAAGCTACAAAGACGAATTAATGTGATTGCAGTGGAAATATTACAAAATATTTTCCACCATTTCGAAGGTGTTGACACAATGAAGGCTAGTGACTCGCCTACAAATATTGTTATGTTTTTGTTGTCCAAAGGGGCAGACGCTTATTACATTGTCGCAGGTAATTACGTGCCTATTGAGACAGCTAACTTTCTAAAGGAAAGGATTGACTCTATTAATGAGCTTTCTGTTGACGAACTAAAAATGCGTTACAGGAAAGTACTAAGTAATGGAGATTTTTCTGAACAAGGAGGTGCGGGACTTGGTATTATTGATATCGCCCGAAAGTCAGGTCAAAAACTTGATTATGAGTTCACTGATACAAATGAACAAAGCTCTTTTTTCACAATTAAAGTAAGCGTGCCAATTTAATTGCACTTCGAAAATGAAAGATTTTTTAAAGAAAGATACACCGAAGACGCCTCTGATACAAATGGAGTATGAGAGTGGTCATTTTCTAATATCAGGGAGATCAATCCCAGAAAATTCAATTGAGTTTTATAAGCCTTTATTTGAATGGCTTGATGAATATAATACTAAACCTCAGCCTAAGACTTTATTTGATGTTCGTTTAGAATATTTTAATACAAGTTCTTCAAAATGTTTAGTTGAAGTTTTTAGAAAGTTAGAGTTTTTAAAAGCAAGCGGACATGATGTTGAAGTGAATTGGTATTATGAAGAGGATGATGAAGATATGCAAGAATCTGGCGAAGACTTTAAAGAAGTTATCAAGCTGCCAATTCATATGCATGTATTAGAAGAAGAAGATTAAGAAATTAATTTAAGATATATATAAAGCCTTTGAGAGACTACTCTTGAAGGCTTTTTTTATTGCAATTTTTTCTTTGAATTATTTAAAAACATTACAAGTGTTAATGTTGGCTTTGTTTTTTGTCGAATGCCTATTTATGAATGTCTATTCATTGTATTAAAATTTAACTTATTTTTATTCAATGAAATCTCTAAGATTAAACCTCTCTCTAATTCTTGCATTTTTAATGTTAGGAATGACTATTAACGCTAACGCACAATCAAATAAAGACGACGATGAAAATAGAAGTTCGTCATCATCAAATTCAAACAGGTCTTCAAAGAAACGTTCTTCATCTGCAGCAGGAAATTATTCAGGAGTACATCACCTAAATGTAGGTCTTGCTTCTTATTGGAATCATGGTGGAACTGGTATTCAGTTAGATTATGAGTTTCATTTAGCTAAGGATTTCACTGTAGCTCCATCACTTTCATATGCGTCACATATTCACCAACATCATAATAACGATGATTGGAGACACAGTACAATTGGTTTAGGAGCTAGATTTAGATGGTACGCAGATAGAGTCTTAAATATTTCACACCCTAAGTGGGATGTGTTTGCAAGTGGTGATATTGGTTTTGCAATCAACTCTTATAAATATGTTGGCGATGGTAGCCATAATCACAATGAAGATTATAATGGAAGTACATCATCACCTTTATGGATTGGTTTAGGAATTGGTGGTAAATACCACTTTAATGATAAAATTGGTTTACAGTTAATTATTGGTAGTGGTGCCCAAATTGGTATACATGTAGCACTTTAGTAAATAATTATAGGTGTATAAAAAAATCCACTAGAACTTGATTCTAGTGGATTTTTTTTATAGATGTCCTTTAGATCTTTGGATCATTAATTATTGCAGTTTGAATCAGATTGTCTACAAATTTCTTTGCATTTTTTGGTAAAGAAATTACTAATTTGTCACTCTGATATAAAGGTAGTTGATCAAAAACCTTTTCTATTTTATCAAGATCACCTCTCTTAATATTTATTTTAAGCAAATCATCTTTAAACGATTTTTTATTCTTAAATACTGCATCGAGAAGTGCGTATTGAGCATCATCAAAAATTAAAGAACTGATAGAACTACCAATGTTTTCCATTTCATTTCGTTCTATTTGATCCATAAGATAGAATACTTCAATATCAATTTTTGTTTCGTCAGAATTTCCCTCGTCTTCAATCAAGAATTGGTTATCATATACCAAGAAAATATGTGATATTAATTCTTGTTGAGATTCACTGAAATATTTCTTAACACTATCCCACTCAATTTCTTCGTTAAAAGCTCCTCTTAAACTTTCTAGTTGCTTTTTAGAATACTTTGAATCACCAATTCTAATAAATCCTTTATTATTGAAAACCGCATCTAATAATTTAAGTTCTGCTTTAGAAAAGTTATTGTCAGCAAAAATAGAAGAATCATCTTGTGTAATTGAAGAAGCAGATTCTATTTCGAACAATTCTTGAATACTAAAAGTGTGGAATTCATTAGGTTCCTCTTCATTTAGGTGCGAACACTTTTCTAAAATATTTAGAATGAAGTTTTCTTGTTGTACATCCAAAGGTGTATCTTCTGGATATTCAAGAGTTGTTATTATTTCTCTGATGTAATCTAATTGAGCTAAATTGAAAGTAAGGTTACCTACTTTTTCTTCAGCCTTATTTTTTGATTCATCTTCATGAATTATTGATAATAATTTAAACTCGTCATCGGTTAGGGTAGTGGCAGACGTTAATTCGCCATCTCCAAATTCTCTTTCTATCTCATTCATCATGAACAAGACGCTAATATTTTTTAGAGATTCTATTAATTCCCAACGATTTTCATCTTCATACTCCCAATCAGTTTCTACTTCATCCAACTTTGTTATTAATTGCTGAATAAACTTATGCTGTTCCTCGTTTAAATTTACTTTATCAAGGATGTGCTTAATTGATGTGCGATTTTTTTCGTTAAAATCACATTCATCTAATAACGCTTTAATTTCCTTAGCAATTTCTTCCGAGAATTTTGGGAATAGGCTAGCATCATACAACTCGCTTTTGTCGTACAATGATTTAAGGAACTCATATTCATTTTTAGAAAAAATAAAATCACCAGGTTCTGGAGAAATGTTGTGTTCAACTAAATCTAGACGGTCATTATTCTCTAAAGTATAAAGTTCAATAAGATGCATTCGATCGATTTTTATGTTTTTTTCTCTAATTCACTTCAATAATAATCAGTTTGAATGAAAAAGCATAGATAAAATCCAAAACAGATGTAAAAAAATTAATGTAATTTCAACACATACTTTCTATTTAGAGGTAGTTTTTGCAGTTTTGCAAAGTTGAAAAATAAGCTGACACTAAATGAGTTGATTATTAAATAGAAAATTTAATAAATTATCAGCATTTTTGTTGTCTTAATAACTTGAAACTGATAGCAAAGATAATATATATATGGGATTGTTTGATTTCTTTTCTAGCGACCTAGCGATAGATTTAGGTACAGCCAATACACTTATTATTCAGAAAGATAAAGTAGTAGTGGACGAGCCGTCAATTATTGCATTGGATCGTCAGAATGGAAAAGTAATTGCCGTTGGTACGAAGGCAATGCAAATGCACGAAAAAACGCATGAAAATATTCGTACAATTAGACCTTTAAGAGATGGTGTTATTGCTGATTTCCACGCTGCTGAACAAATGATTCGTGGTATGATCAGAATGATTAATCAAGGTAAAAGGTTTTTTACTCCTTCTCATAGAATGGTTATCTGTATTCCTTCTGGTATCACTGAAGTAGAAAAACGTGCCGTAAGGGACTCTGCTGAGCATGCTGGAGCTAAAGAGGTATACATGATTCCTGAGCCAATTGCTGCTGCTATTGGTATTGGTATTAACATCGAACAACCAGTAGGTAGTATGATTGTTGATATTGGAGGTGGTACTACAGAAATTGCTGTTATTGCTCTTTCTGGTATTGTAGGAGATCAGTCTATTAGAACTGCAGGTGATGTATTTACAAGAGATATTCTTGATTATATGCGCCGTCAGCACAACCTATTAATTGGTGAGCGTTCTGCAGAGAAAATTAAAGTTGAAGTAGGTTCTGCTTTAACTGAGCTAGATGAAGAAATTGAACCTTTTGAAGTACGTGGTCGTGATTTAATGACAGGTATTCCAAAAGTAATTACAGTTACTTATTCTGAGGTTGCTTATGCTATTGATAAATCAATTTCTAAAATTGAAGAAGCAGTATTAAGGGCTTTAGAGACTGCTCCTCCAGAATTATCAGCAGATATTTACGATAGAGGTATTCACTTAACTGGTGGAGGTGCTCTATTAAGAGGATTAGATAAACGTTTGTCTATTAAAACAAAGTTGCCTGTTCATGTTGCAGACGATCCGTTAAGAGCGGTAGTTAGAGGAACCGGTCAGGCATTGAAAAATCTTGATGATTTTAAAGCTGTTTTAATGACTTAAGATATATTTTTATACAAAGTAAAAACTCCACAGTTCTTAAAAGCTGTGGGGTTTTTTTATGACATAAATTATTTAAAATAAAAAAGCCTATACCTGCTTTTAACACATATAGGCTTAGTTTGCTATTATAACAAGAATTAGTTTCTTACACCATGTGCTTTACTTTCGTAAAGACCGGATGTAGTCATCTCAACAAATTCTACATTACCTTTCATAGCATCAAGAGTTGTAGCACCTTGGTATGTCATACCAGAGGCTAAACCACCTAAATATTTTTTGATGATTGGTTCAACAGGTCCTTTATAAGGAACTAAAGTTTTTTCACCTTCAACAGAAATTACTTCTCTTGATTTTTTATTATCTTTTTTCAACTTACTAATAGCAGCATCAAAAGATGCCATTCCTCTGTAAGTTTTGAATTTACCTTCAGTAGTAGTGATTAATTCGCCTGGAGCTTCGTCAGTTCCAGATACAATTGATCCAACCATTACGTTGTCAGCACCCACGCCAATTGCTTTTACAACATCACCTGGTTGCTTAATACCACCATCTGCACAAATTGGAATACGGTTTCCAACTGCTTGATAAACGTCATCAATTGCAGTTAATTGAGGTACACCAGAACCAGTCATAATACGTGTTGTACACATAGAACCTGGTCCGATACCAACTTTTAATGCATCAGCACCCCATTCTAAGAAGTCAACTGCTGCATCTCTTGTTGCAATGTTACCTACCATAACATCTATTTGCGGGTAGTTCTTCTTAATGAAAAGAAGTGTATCTTTTGTCATTTCAGAGTGTCCATGAGCAATATCAAGAACAATGATGTCTATTTTAGCTTCTGCAAGAGCAGCTAATCTTTCTTCATAATCTTTAATACCTAAAGCAGCAGCACAAAGTAAACCTTCAGCTTTTACTTTTCTTACCTCGTCAGCTTGTTCTTCTATTGTTAAGAAACGGTGTAAAACACCAAGACCGCCAAGTCTACCAACTGCAATACACATGTTGCTTTCGCAAACAGTATCCATGTTTGCAATTAACACTGGTATATCTATATGGTGGTTTTTAGTAACTTTAGTCCTAAAACTAACGTCTCTACGAGATTTGATTGTATTGTACTTGGGCACGACTAACACGTCGTCGAAACTATAGGCTTTTCTAATTTTCATACTGAAAAATTATAACGTAGTTATTTATTCACAAAACAGACAAATATAGAAAACTGTTTGTAATTTTAAGCCATAAAAGTGTAAATATATATTATGGAAAAAATAAAAGTAACATTAATAACAGGTTTTTTAGGTGCAGGAAAAACTACGTTTTTAAATAATTTAATTAAAAAATATCCTGAATCTAAATTTGCTGTAATAGAAAATGAATTTGGCGAAGTAGGAATTGATGGAAGTCTTGTAGTTGATAATCAGGAAGATATATTTGAGTTGTCAAATGGTTGTATTTGTTGTTCATTAAATGGAGAGCTAAGAGATGTACTTCGTAATTTATTAAATTCAGGAAAAAAGTTTGACCATTTACTTATAGAGACAACAGGAGTAGCAGATCCTAGTGCTGTAGCAGCTGCATTTGTAGGAGACCCTGGTATTGCTAGTTTATTTGAACTAAATGCAACTGTAGGAATTGTTGATGTTAAAAATGTTATTCAATCAATAAAAGAAGACGATATAGCTGTAAAACAAATCGCATTTAGTGATTTTATCGTTTTTTCTAAATGCGATGAAGTGGATGAAGACACTATTAAACAGGCTCTATTTCAGTGTAAATTAATAAATCCTCTTGCTTTAACCGAGAAAAACTACAACGGGGAGGTAGTTCAAAAAGATATTTTAAATTTAAATGCTTTTTCATCTAATAAAGTAGAGGAGAGGGCTAGTTTTGTAGCAGGAGCACATTCTCATAATCATGGTGATACTGTTTCATATTCCTTCACTTTTGAAGGAAATGTAGATGCTACAAAATTAGAGATGTGGCTGTCGGTACTTTTACAATTGCAATTTGAAGTTATTTATAGGTTTAAAGGTATATTTAATATTACAGGAGAAGCTAATAAAGTAATAGTACAAGGTGTTAGGAACGAGTCGAAAATAATTTTAGGCAGTGAGTGGGACGTAGAAGAGGAGCGACTTAATAAGATTGTTATTATAGGAAAAGGAATAAAGAGAGAGGCTATTGAGAAAAAAATTAAGACAATTCTTCAGCGTTAAGCTGTGAATTCTTGTTAACCAAGTAGCAACTTTAATAAAAATGTTGGTTGTAGAAATATAAATTCTTACTTTTGCAGACCCGAATAGTGTTCGGGGTATTGAATTTTTGAATTTTTCAAAAAATTAATTTAAGAAAATGGCATTAAAGCATTATGAAGTAGTCTTCATCGTGACACCTGTGTTGTCCGATTCCGAAACCACGGAGGCTATTGCTAAATTTGAAAATCATCTGAAAGAGGCAAGTGCAGACGTGTACTCATCAGAAGATATGGGACTCAGAAAGCTTGCGTACCCAATTGACAAAAAGTCAACTGGTCACTACCACTTATTTGAATTCAAAGCAGATCCGTCAATCATCGCAAGATTCGAATTAGAATTGAAGCGTGACGAAAACATCTTACGTTTCTTAACTGTATCTCTTGACAAGCACGGTGTTGCTTTCAACGAGCGCAGAAGAAATGGCGAATGGTCAAAAAAATCTGAAACTGAAGAAAAATCAGCATAATGAGTCTCCAAAACGAACCTATCAACAGAAAGCAAGAGCGTACTAAAAAGTACTGCCGCTTTACAAAGTACGGTGTGAAATACATCGATTTTAAGGATTCTGAATTCTTATTAAAATTCTTAAACGAGCAAGGTAAAATTTTACCTCGTCGTTTAACAGGTAACTCGCAAAAATTCCAAAAGAAAATTGCTACATCTGTGAAACGTGCTCGTCAACTAGCTCTTCTACCTTACGTAGCAGACGGTTTAAAGTAATCAATCACGATAACTAGAAATTTTTTCTAAAAAAATGGAAGTAATTTTAACAACAGATATCAAAGGTTTAGGTTACAAAAACGACATCGTTAATGTTAAACCTGGCTATGGTAGAAATTATTTGATCCCTCAAAGCTTTGCTAAATTAGCTACTACAGCTAACATCAGCATGAGAAACGAGGAAATCAAGCAAGCTGCTCACAAACTTGAAAAAGTTAAGCAAGATGCAGTTGAGTTAGCAGCAAAAATTGGTGAGTTAACACTTACTCTTACAGCTAAAGCTGGTGAGAGTGGTAAAATCTTCGGAGCAGTAACTCCACTTCAAGTGGCTGACGCTCTTAAAGCTCAAGGTTTTGATATTGACCGTAAGCGTATCGGTTTCTCTTCTGAGATCCGTATGTTAGGTGAGTACAAAGCAGTACTTGATCTTCATAAAGAAGTTCAGCAAGAAATCACTTTAGAAGTAGTTTCTGCATAGTTTTTCAAATTAAAAGAATTTACTGCCGTTAGGCAGCAATCTTATTATTTGAGTTTTTTCCTTAAAAGGCTTTTTCAACTTCGGTTGGGAAAGCCTTTTTTGGTTGTGAAATTTAAAGGGTACTACTAATCTTAAAATTAGTAGTACCCTTTAAATCATTTTAGATGTATAATTATTTTTTAATTAAACCAACTTGTACTCCAATCCATTCATTAATTGTTTTAAATAAGAACGGAGGATAACCTTCAACTTCAGTTAACTGAACATCGCCTCTTTTACCTCCTGTTAAAAGAAAGTGATTAGCCTTTGGAAAAACCTTACCTTCAAAATATTTTGAGTTTTTGAATGATTTCATTCTCTCTAAATTGAGTGTAGGGTCTAATAAGTTATCATTGGCTCCATATAACGTGTAAACAGGAATTTTGATTTTATCCCAATATGGTTTTGCATCAAATTTAAAATATCTTTTCCACCATGCAATATATTCTTCTTCATCAAAAGTAGTAACATATTCGGTCATTGGTGTTACAATGATTTTATCATGAGCAGCAATCAGTTCAGGTGTTTTTATACCAGTTTCTAAATATTGCATTAATAACTCTTGATAATCTAAGGTAATTTTGATGTCGTATTCCGTATATAGATCTGCTTTTAACCTCTTTTCTAATGCTTGCTTTTCCTGATCAGCAAATTTGCTTAGAGCACCAGAAATATTTAGAATGAACTTAATATGTTCATTATTTGAGGCTGAAATTGGCATAACATACCCAGCTTGATCAAAGCCAACTAAACCAATATTTTTACTATCAATTCTTTTTGTCTTTCTTAGTTTCTCGATAACAGCAGTTAAATCTCCTGCCAAATCATTAAAGTTCGCAGTTGTTCTATCTCCTGTAGATACGCCACATCCTCTTTTGTCATAGACAAATGTAGCAATACCGTAATAAGGCAGAGTTCTTACATATTCATCAAAAATATTACCTCTAAATTGTTCACCTGCACCCGGTACAAAAATTACTAGCGGTAACTTTCCTCCTTCAATATTAGGGTAAGTAAGTGTACCTTCAATTTGAATATCACCATTTTTAATACTGATATCTTTATAATCTGCAAGGTCTTGTAGTCTTTTACCTTCTTTTAAAGAAGTTCCTTCAGTATAGGAGTCATATTGTAATCTTACAGCTTCACCATTTTCATTTTTAAATAATGTGATGGTAAAATCTGTAGGATATGATGAAGCCATTTTTAAGCCTGCAGAAAATGTAATTTGTTTATTATCCTTATAAGTAGGGTATAAAATTCTCTTTTTTCCATTATTAAAATCAAGAATCTGAAGTGGGTGAATTGTACCGTCGATATAAAAAGGTTCAATTTGAATCATCCGTCCATCTTCGAAACTAAAATAACCTAAAAGACTTCCTAAGTCATCTATGGTAATAGGAGTGACTCTAATTAAATTACAGTCAATTTTTTTGTAACCAACTTCAAGGTATCCCATAATGGTACTATCGTTAAGAATTTCTCCTTTATATGTAGCAGCCATTGAAGGTGTGTCAATTTGAAAAGTTAAAGAGTCTAACGTTTCTTTATAATTGTCTACTTTATTGGTTTCTTCTTGGTGATAAAATAATTTCACCTTAATTAAAGAATCAATATTTACAAAAACTAAATCAGGGTACAATTCAAAATCAGCTGTGCCAATCCACTTACCTTCAATGTTTTCATTTTTCCATTGAGCATTACTAATCTGAATGCTAAAAAATATTAGGCTTAATGTAAAAAAAAATCGATTCATACTTTTTGTTTTAGATGAAATTAATGTCACCTATATAATGTAATAATTAAAAAATAAGGCAATTTATATACCATTTGTGAGTTAATACGGTATAGTTTTTAGTTGTAAATATAAAGTATATACAAAGATGATATCAGTTATTCTAAATTCTGCATATAGAATTAACGAATGTATTTTCCTTCATCAAGTATAATTATGTTATATTTATACTACTGTTTTCTACACATAATACAATTAAGTCAATTTAAAATAAGAATGAAACCTAAATTACATATTTTACTTTGTTGTTTTTTATCTCTATCTCTACTATCAATAGCCTCTGAAAAAAGAGCACTTCTTATCGGTATAGATAAATATTATGATTCTGAGACCGAACGCTTTGCAGAATGGCAAAATTTAGATGGAGCAGTAAACGATGCATCAGCAGTTTATGACATTCTTAGAGCTAAGTATGGCTTTAATGAGAAAAATATGAAGCTGCTTGCAGGTGAAAAAAACACAACTAAAAAAGCAATTCTTAAAGGGTTTAATCAATTGATTAAATCAACAAATCCTGGAGATCAAATTTTTATTTATTATGCAGGACATGGTGCTCAAATTACCAATTCTCAATTTTATGAGTTAGATAAGAAAAATGAAGCAATTGTACCTTCTGATGTATTAAGAACGAATGAATATCTTTTAGATGTTGAAATAAATGATCTCTTAAACCAGATACTTGATAAAAATGGTGAGTTAACCGTCATTTTCGATAATTGTTTTAGTGGATCTGGTACAAGAGGAAAAATCAATACTAATGAACTTAAGTCTAGATATGTTCCAGTATCTGATTTAGATATTGATACTAAATTCGAGAAAAAACAATCGGCTGCTGAAAGAGGAGCACTTGTAATATCAGCAGCTCAAGATTATCAATTTGCGAAAGAATATAAAGATTCAAGAGGGCAATCTCATGGCGTGTTTACTTATGCTTTGATTAAAGCAATGCAAGCAAGTAATGTAAACGAGTCTGCAGAAGATGTTTTTAAAAGAGTAAATTCTATTATTTTATATAATGCTGTTCCAAGACAGGATCCAGTTATTGAAGCCTCTGTAGAAAGAATTAAAGCTCCATTATTTGGAGGAGTTGCAGATCCTTCTGTTGGTGTACAAATTGGGGTAGTAGATGCGGAAAATAAATACAAAATCACTTTAGATGGAGGAAGTGCTCTTGGCGTTGTTCCAGGTACACAATTATCACATGGTGAAAAAGGGATTGTAGTAGAAGTAACTTCACTCTTTGGTGTTAATGGGAGTTATTGCAAAATTATAGAAGGTGATAAGGAGTTATCAGAAGGTGACCTTTTAAAAGTGACAAAATGGGCTCCTTATAATAAAAATAGGCTTAAGGTAAATTACAGTGCTGCAGGTATAAATTCTACAGATTTAGAAAAGGTAAAAGAATTATCAAAATACTATAGAAATAAGCGTCTTTTAGCTGATGATCCGTTAGATACTAAAATTGATCTTTTAATAAAGAAAGAAGACTCAGGTCAATGGGTAGTTTTAAATCATGGTAATAAAGATAACTTTTCTAGTAATGTACCTTCTTCATCAGACATAGATAAATATATAAAGAGTAAGAAAGTGACTGGAAAAATATTTATCGAAATACCTCCATCAGAAGCTGTTTATAAAGAAATTGAAGGTGCTTTGATTGGTCAAGCTAAAGTTGAAAAAGTAGGTACAGACACTAGATGTGATTATCAATTAATTGGTAAATACAATCAGTCAAATACTTTAGAATATGCTTGGTTAAGAACATCTGCAACAAATAAAGATGATCATAGCCCATTACCAGAAATTACAGATTGGTTAAGTAAAGAAAAAGTTGTTTTATTATCTGATTATGCACTTCGTTTAGGAGAAGTGAAGAGTTGGCTAACAATGGATGTTCCTCCTAATAACGCTTGTTTCCCATATAAATTAGGTTTAATGAAAGAATCTAATGGAGAAATTATTTCTCAGGGAGCATTGGTAGAAGGTGAAGTATATACAGTTTCTCTTTATTTAGATGAAAAATTATATGATAATTGGAATAATGAAGATCGATATATTTATATCTTTTTATTAGAGAATGATGGGAGTATGCAGCTGCTGTTTCCAGATAGAAATGCATCTGTAGAGAATAATACAGAGCAAATTGCTCAAGAAAAAGGAGATTATAAAAATATCATTAAGTTAGTTGAAGCAGGTGAGTTAGCTGTTTCTCCTCCTTTCACTACTGATAATATATTGATGTTAAGTACAACAAGTGCTATTATAGACACTTCAATTTTTAATCAGACAGGTGTGAAGTCTAGAGGAAGTGGAGAAGATGCTTCTTTAGAGTCTCTCTTGGAAGAAGAAGATACTAGGAAAACAAATTCTGTAAGTAATTGGTATTTAGAAAAGCATACCTTTTACGGAGAGGAAGTTAACTAAAAAAAAGCCTATCAAACTTAAATTTGATAGGCTTTTTTGTGTTTAATGAATAAACCAATTTCCTAAGAAATGAGGTAACATTTGACGCCAAGTAGGCCAGTCATGATGAATATCATGCCCCCAAACTTCTAAATGGTTATGTATACCTTTAGCATTTAAAACATGAGATAATTCTATCGCAGCGGAAGGCTTTTCATGATTTCCCTGTCCAGTAGCCAAAACAATTTCTTTTTGCTTTAATTGATCAATGATATAATGATCATTCCACCCTGGTAAGTAACTTAAAGGTGAATTAAAGAAAGTAAGATCATCAGAGTACCCTTTAGTATAAGAATGTAATTGATAATCCCCACTCATTGCTATTAAGCCCCAGAATAAATCAGGTCGCTTAAAGAAAATATTAGCTGAATGTAAAGCACCAAAAGAAGCTCCAGATAAAATTATAGGGGTGTGTCCTCCACAATCATTAAAAATAAAAGGAACCACTTCATCATAAATGTAATGATTAAACGCTTCTTGTCTTTCTGCTTTATGTCTAGGATTCATCTGGTTGTTCATCCAAGACTCAGTATTAATACTATTAATAGAATATACTTTAAGTTTACCAGCATCGATAAATGGTCTTAAAGCATCAATTAATTGAAATCTTTCGTATTCTAAGAAATCTGCCGCAGCAGTAGGGAATAAAAGTAATGCAGGTCCGTAGTGACCATAACTTACAATATCCATCCATTTATTTAAACGTGGACTATGCCACCCTCCAATATCTCTTCTCATTGTAGTATGTAATAAAGTTTATTTGTATTTTTTTAAGTAGCAGGTCTATCTCTTGTAGAAGGTAGCGTTGCAAAAAAGTCTTCATAAAAACGAGAAGCATATTGTTCAAGTAGTTCTGTAACTCTTTCTAATTTTTCAGAAGATACAATAACACCAGCGTGGTATTGCTTATTCATCTTCCAAACAACCTCAGCATCGTTATAATGTGATAATTCTGGCCATTCTTGTTTTGCTAATGAAACAATGATTCCAGAATAGTCATTTCTTAAAACGGGTAAATTGTATGGAGTATTTGTTGCTACAGCATACTCAATTTTAGCCCATTCTTTCCAAAGGTTCACATTTGATGATGCCTCTAACATTTCAGCGATATTTGCTCCACCAACTCTAGAAGCAGTCTCTAAAAAGATGTATTTTCCGGTAGCGTGGTCTTTGATGTATTCAGAATGAGATGCTCCATGTTTTAAACCAAAGCCACTCAATAACTTTTCATTTAAAGCCAATACTTCTTCAGTTTCTTTTGCATCATGTTCCATTGTATGAGTTCTGAAAACACCACCATCGTGAGCAACTTCCATAGGAGTATTCATGTACCTGTGTGCACGTGAGAATATTATTTTACCATTTAATGATAAACTATCTACATGCAATACATCTCCTGGGCGGAATGCTTCAGCAAGAAAATCATCTCTTTCATCTCCAAGTCCATTTACTGCATCCCAAAATTCTTGATGAGTATGTACTTTTTGAATTCCAGAAGCTGATGCTTCAGAGCGAGGTTTAATTAACCAAGGTCCTTCTACATTATCTAGAAAATGGTGAATCATTTCATTAGAGAAAAGACCTGTAAACTTAGGTATAGGTAACCCAAGGTCCTTAGCTTTCATTCTCATACCAAGCTTATCTCTAAAATGTCTTACAGTTGTTTGTCCCATTCCAGGAGTTCTGAAATGCTCTCTTAGATAAGCCGCTTTTTCAACGTCAAAATCATCTAAAGCAACAATAATATCAAATGGTTCTTCTCTAAATTTGTAAGCCAATCCTTTAATAACGTGTTCGTAATTCCAATCAGTTGCAGATTGTCCACTAAATATCATCTCATCAATACTATCTTTTGGCCAAGCGTGATGTTCTAAATCCTTAACAGTAAGTAAAGTTACTTTTGCACCAGTTTCTTTTGCTCCGATAAGGAAATCTTCACCTTTGAAATAACAAGAAACACACAGAATCGATAAAGGTCTTTGATGACTCATTGTATTATAAAATAGGTTTAAATAAGTATGTTTGGAAGGTTTATTAAAGTTGAATTCCACCTCTTAAAAAGTTGAAATCAAAAAGAATTTTCTTCCAAACATACATTGGATTGATTATTTATATACCTCAATTAAAACTTGAGGAAAGGGTAATTGTATTATTGATTAGCAATAATTTTGGCGAATTCTAATAATAAATGAACACCAAAACCAGTTGCATTTCTATCTTTTCCAAAGCCATTTGCAGCAAATGCTACTCCGGCAATATCTAGGTGAGCCCAATTTGTATTTTCTGGAACAAATGCTTCTATAAATTTAGCAGCATGTATAGCACCTGCAGCAGGGTTACCAGGATAATTTTTCACATCAGCCACATCAGATTGTATGCCTTTATTGTAAACATCCCATAAAGGTAATTGCCATATTTTCTCATCTGTAGAGATACTTGCTTCAGTTAAAAGTTGAGCAGTCTCAATATTGTTACTTAACATTGCACCAGCTTCATAACCTAAAGTCATAACAGAAGAACCTGTTAGCGTTGCAATATCAATTACATGATCAAAGTTTTTCATTTTACATGCAAAAGAGACACCATCAGCTAAACATAATCTACCTTCAGCATCGGTATCAATAACTTCAATTGTTTTTCCAGAGTGACTTTGAATGATATCACCTGGTTTTACAGAAGCACCATCAACCATGTTATCTGTTGCAGGAATAAAACCAGTGACAGCAATTGGTAAACGCATTGCAGCAATTGCAGCAATAGCTCCAGCTACTGCAGCAGCACCACCCATATCACATTTCATCCAATGCATATTTTGTGAACCCTTCATAGAGATTCCTCCTGTGTCGAAAGTTACACCTTTACCCACAAATGCAATTGATGCGACAGGTTTTTTAGGTGTGTATTCTAAAATAGAAAAGGAAGGTTCGTTTTTACTGCCTGCATTTACAGCAAGAACAGCGTGTAATCCAAGTGTTTTTAAACCTTCTCTACTTCTAAAAGTGGTTGCATCAAACCCAAATTCATTAGACTTTGCTTCAACTTCATCAGCAAATCCTTGAGGATCAATAATATTAGAAGGAGTATCTACAAGGTACATCGCCCATAATTTAGCTTCGGCTACCTTTTTAGCTTCTTCTATAAGAAGAATATGTTTTGCTCTATTTTCTTTTGGAAGAATTAGGTGAATATCAACAGGAGTAGGTATTCCTTTTAGTTGATAATGTCCTAATAATACACCAGATATAATAGGAGAGATGACATTTTCTAAATGATCACCTAAATGTTTTAAATTTAAAGTATATGATTTACCAACTTTATCTCTATTGGCAAAAACATGTTTTCTAACAGCGTCTTCAATTACTTTAAAAGCGGTTGAATCACCAATACCCAATAATGTTACTTTTTTATCATTATTTCTTAAAACAATTGATTCTCCCGCTTTTGCTAGAAAATCATTTTTTAAGATAGGCACAGAAATATTCCATTTTTGAGCAGCTCTTTCAAGACGTTTTTCCCAAGTAGACTCGGTGTAAATTACCAATGAAGGAATTTCCCAAGATTCAGTATTATCAATTAATAAATTGGTTAACATTATGTATATGGTTTATGTAGTATTTCTTGTGGTTAATAAAAGAGTGTATTCATGGCTTCTTCAAATTCTTGTCCCCAAACAGCTTCCGAATGGTTTGCTTCAGGATTTATTTTTAAAGGAAGGTGATGATCTTCAAAGCCTCTATCTTTTAAAATTTCAATGAGCTCCTCAATTTCACCTATTAGCGTTTCACTTTCTTTTCCTCCGCCGTAAAAATAGATCATAGATTTCAAGAATGGGGTAACCCTCTTGGCTAAAGCAAATATTTTACTAGAATACCACAATGATGGGGAGAAAATCATGTATTTCCCAAATGCTTCTGGTCTATATAAGCCCGCGTACAAGCTTACCAAGCCGCCCATAGAGCTTCCGCCAATACCTGTATTTTCCCTATCTTGTTTAGAAGGGAAGTTCCTGTTTATGTAAGGAACTAAAGTATCAACAATAAAATTAATATATCTTTTTCCGCTTCCTCCTGTACCATTTTCATCAGCAAAAGGAGCAAACTCTTCTATACGTTCTTCATCGCCATGTTCAATAGCAATCACAATCATCTTTTTACCCTGATCAATCATTTCGGACATTACCTTATGAATACCCCACATACCAAATGGAGCATTTTTATTGAAAAGGTTCTGAGCATCGTGTAAATACATTACTGGGTAACGTTCCGAGAAAGAATCCCATCCTTTTGGTAACAATGCCCAAACAGCTCTTTTTTTACCCAATTGAGGCATATCAAATTTATCACTGATAAGCATGATATCCACATTTGGAGCTTCTGCCATAGCATCTAAATGAAACCACATTTTGTGTCTTCTTTCAGCTAATTGCTGACGGTCAGTTTTGACATAATCATTACCACCAAAAGCCCACGTTAAAAAATTAGGTAAAACAGCAGACCAAGTATAAAAGTTATGTTCACCATCAGTTATTTCAACATAAGTAATGTCGTCATGGATGTCATATCCTTTTTTATCAAGCTCTTTAATTAAATCAAGGGTGTCATCAATAGAATCAATGATGCCATTATTATTCCTATCCGAAGTTTCGTCTTTAGTACCCGTTTGTAGCCAGAATTTTAATCCTTCTTTTTTAGAAGAATTTTGTATTGTTCTGTGCATAATGCGGTCTATATCATCATTATAGTCTCCCTCTGCCGGTTTATCTCTCCACCAGAATGAACCAGAGAATACCCCAATTTTGTTAAAGTACTGTGGGTAATGCCAAGAAATATCTAATGCAGACAACCCTCCTAAAGAAAAACCAGCATAAGCTATATCTTTTGGAGATGTAGAAATATTAAAACTTTTTCTGCAATATGGAATAAGCTCTTCTATGACAAATCGAGAAAAATCATGTGCTTTATTTCCTCTGTTCATATAGTCGGCAGAAGAAATACAGCCATATTCATCAATTCTTAAAGCACTACAATGTATTCCAATTACCGCTATTGGGTTTATTACTTTAAGATCATAAAGATGATTTAATGTTGAATACATCTGAACAGCCTCCATATCTTGTCCGTCATTAAAAAATGCAGCCTGTATAGGAGTTGGCTCTTTTTTATGAGGAAGAAAAATAGAAAGAACTACGTCTCTTCTTAAGAAATTGGAATAATAGGTTTGTTCAATGTGATCAAAATATTGATTTTCATCATTATTTTGTGATTGATGGTGATTCATTAAACTTTTGATTTGAAAACAACAAGTAAGGGGTCTAATACACTGTGTTAGGGTACCCTAACTTAAATCGACTGCAATGATACATCAAATAAATGAAAATACTGTAGAAAATTTATAAATAATTTACAATGATTAATAATTGTTTTTGTAGCTTTGCACTCGTTATGAATAATTGATGAATTCATTTTAATGATAAATCTATTATTCATTATTGCGATTTGGTGACCCACACCACCCATTATAACAATAACCTAGTCATTCAATTTAAATAATTTCCATGAAAAAAATTGGTATCCTCTTTGGTAAGGAGCGTAGTTTTCCTCAAGCTTTTATTGATAAAGTAAATGAGATTGCTCCTAAAGGTATTTCTGCAGAAGCAGTTTCTATCGACAAAGTAGTCCAAGGTAAAGCAACTGAATATGCTGTTATTATAGACCGTATTTCTCAGGATGTACCTTTTTACCGTGCCTTCTTAAAGAATGCAGCAATCTGTGGTACAGCTGTTATAAACAATCCATTTTGGTGGAGTGCTGATGAGAAATTCTTCAATAATGCTTTAGCATTAAAAGTTGGTGTACCTGTGCCAAAGACTGTTTTATTACCGTCTAACCAATGGCCAGATGACACAAACCAAGATTCTTTCACAAACTTGGCTTACCCTTTAGATTGGAATAGTATTTTTGATTATATCGGCTTTCCTGCATACATGAAACCACATGATGGTGGAGGTTGGAAAAGTGTTTATAAAGTAAATGATTCTAATGAGCTTTTTGAAAAACATGCTGAAACTGAGCGTTTAGTTATGATGCTTCAGGAAGAAATTAAATTTACTGAGTATTTCCGTTGTTATTGTTTAGGAGGTAAGTATGTACATATCATGCCTTATGCTCCAGAAAATCCTCACCACTTACGTTATGTAGTTGATCAGGACAAACCAACTGATCCAAAACTATTGAAAACAATCGAGGAGTATGTTCTTAAATTAAATCATGCTTTAGGATACGATTTTAACACAGTAGAATTTGCAATCAGAGATGGTGTTCCTTATGCAATTGATTTCTGTAACCCAGCACCAGATGCAGGTTTAGAGTCTGTTGGACAAGAAAACTTTAACTGGATCGTTGAGAATGCTGCCAAATTTGCTATTGAAAGAGCAGAGGCTCAAGTAGAAGGACAAGATAACTTAACTTGGGGTACTTATGTACAAGAAGGCGTTCAACAATCTTTAAAAAAGGCTGTTAAAAAAGCTCCTGTAGCAAAGAAAGCAACAGCTACACGTAAGCCAGCTGCTAAGAAAACTACAGCTGCAGAAAAGAAAACAACCGCAGCTAAAAAGGCTCCAGCAAAAAAAGCCCCAGCAAAGAAGGCAACAACTGCTAAGAAAACATCGACAAGAGCGAAAAAAGCTTAGTGATTAATAAATAGTAAGAGTTGCTAAGTTTTTACATTATACTTAGCAACTCTTATTATACTATTTCCCCCTTGATAATCTTTAAAAACCTATTTTTACCTACTGAATTATTATGAGCAAAAAGTTTACAATTGGTATAGAGGAGGAATTCCAAACTGTAAGTATGGAAGACTTATCTCTAAAGGCTCACTTATATGAAATCCTAGATCAAGATAAGAAGTATTTTCATGAGCATGTAAAGCCTGAAATGCATAAAGCTGTTCTTGAGGTAGGAACGCATATATGTGAAAATATCGATGAAGCTCGTAAAGATGTAGTTCGCCTTAGAAACATGGCTGCTCAAATGGCAGGAGATCAAGATCAGTACATTGCTGCAGCTGGTTCTCATCCATTTTCTTCTTGGACAGAACAATTAATGACGGATGACCCTCGTTACAATCAAATTGTTAATGAACTACAAGATGCTGCAAGATCAAATTTAATTTTTGGAATGCACGTTCATGTAGGTATAGAGAACCGTAACCAAGCGTTACACTTAATGAATCAGGCGAGATATTTCTTACCTCATATTTTTGCACTTTCTACAAATTCACCTTTCTGGGAAGGTAGAAATACAGGGTACATGTCTTACAGAACAAAAGTTTTTGATAAATTTCCAAGAACTGGTATTCCTGAATTTTATGCCTCAGCAGCAGAGTATGATGAGTACATAGAAATGCTAACTACTACAAATTGTATTGATAATGCGAAGAAAATATGGTGGGATATCCGTATGCATCCTTTCTACAATACAATAGAATTTAGAATCTGTGATGTGCAGATGACTACTGAAGAAACATTAGCTATTGCATCTTTAGTTCAAGCAATTGTTTGTAAACTAGATAAATTGATGAGACAAAATATGTCGTTCAGGATTTACAGAAGAGCATTAGTAAACGAGAATAAATGGAGAGCTGCAAGATACGGTTTGGAAGGTAAACTAATTGATTTTGGTAAACGTGAAGAAGTAGACTCTAAACAACTTATCTTAGAAATTCTTGATTTTGTAGATGATGTTGTAGATGAACTTGGTAGCCGTGATGTTCTAGAAACAATTCCTGCTTTATTAGAAAAAGGAACTGGAGCTAGAAGACAATTAGAAATATTTAAACAGTCTAATAGTCTTGAAGATGTGGCAAAATACATTGTTCAAGAAACAAATAAGGACTTAGATACTAAATTGCCTTGGAATTTAACAATACCTAGTGTGGGTGTGTAATTATAAAGAACATTTTTAAAGTTTTTAATGGGTCGGTTAAGATTAGCATTGATTGATATGTATAACAAAGTTCCTAACGAAGGAATGCGTTGTATTAAAGATATCTTAGAAGAAGTAAAGGAGGAAGTTGATTATCAAATTTTTGATTTAAGAGGAGAAAATCAATTACCAGATACATCATTTGATATTTATATATCAACAGGTGGACCTGGAAATCCTTTAGAAGAGGAAGGTTGGGAGCAAGGATACTTCGATTTATTGCAAAAATTATGGGAGCATAACCTAACTAATTCAAGAAAAAAATACATGTTTTTTATTTGTCATTCTTTCCAAATGGCAAGTAGATTTTTCGGTTTAGGTCAGCTTTCTCAAAGGCATTCTACAGCTTTTGGTGCTATGAGAGTACACAAAACAGAAGAGGGTAAAAAAGACCCATTTTTATCTGTTTTTGGAGATACTTTTTATGCAATTGATTCTAGAGATCATCAATTATTGAATGTAACTCAAGAACAATTAGATAAAATTGGTGCTAAAATAGTTTGTATGGAAAAGATTAGACCTCATACAGATTATAAACGTGCTGTGATGGCCATCAGATTTTCTGATGAGTTTTTTGGAACACAATTCCATCCAGAAGCCGATGCAGAGGGATTAATTCCCTATTTTGGTGTAGATCCTCAGAAAAAGGGAATTATAGAAAAATTTGGTGAAAATAAATTTAATAAATTGATGAAGATTTTAGAAGATCCAAGTCGATTGAATATGGCATTTAGACCAATAATTCCTTCTTTTTTACAGTATGCAATTCAAGCATTGTCTAAGTAAAAAGAACCACTTAATTAGTTATAACTAATAGTAGATATGATCAAGTCTTTAAGAGGAGAATTCAACAAGAATTTCTCAGACGATAAATATAAATCACTTACTAAGTATTTTGCTGATAAATTTGGTGAAGAATTGGCTTTCAGAATGGCTGAAACACCTATTTTCTTTCCGCCAGAATTTGTAACAAGATTAAAAGAAGCATGTGCTGATGTTGTTACTGTTTTAAAGCGAGATGACTTTAAAAAGATAACTGAAGATGCGATTCCGAAAGATTGTATAGTTCCTAATGAAGACGATCATACTAACTTTTTAGCTGTAGATTTTGCTGTTTGTAAAAATGAAAAGGGAGAACTTGAGCCTCAAATGATAGAGTTACAAGGTTTTCCATCTATTTTTGCTTTTAATATTTATAAGCAAGAAGCATATAAGCAAGCATATGATTTAGATGAAAAATTAACACCATTTTTTGATGTTTCAGAACAGGAATATATCGAAAAATTGAAGAAGGTAATTTTAAATGGTCATGCTCCAGAAAACGTAATTCTTTTAGAAATTTATCCTGATAAGCAACATACTAAAGTTGATTTTGCTGCAACAAAAGAAATTATCGGGATAGAAACTGTTTGTATTACGGACATAATTAAAGAAGGAAAAGATCTATTTTATAGTAATAACGGTAAGAAAACTCCAATAAAGAGAATTTATAATAGACTAATTTTTGATGAAATAGAAAACTGGGAACCTTTAGAACTTCAATTTAGATTAACAGATGATGTTAATGTTGAATGGGCAGGCCATCCCAATTGGTTCTTCAGAATAAGTAAATCTTTAATGCCTTATTTAGAAAGTAAATTTGTACCAGAAACAAAGTTTTTGACAGATTATACTACTTACCCAAAGGATTTAGAGAACTATGTTCTAAAGCCATTGTATTCGTTTGCAGGAGCTGGTGTCGTTTTTCATTTAGAGCAAAAACACTTAGATGCTATTGCTGAAGAAGAAAGAGGGAATTATATTCTGCAAAGAAAAATTAATTACGAACCTATTGTTGAAGCTGCTGACGGTGGAGATGTAAAGGTAGAAGTAAGAATGATGTTTATATGGGCAGATAATGAGGAATCACCTGAATTAATAGTTAATCTTTGTAGGATGAGTAGAGGTGAAATGATTGGGGTAAAATACAACCACAATAAAACTTTTGTAGGAGCTTCTATTGGTCTTATGTAAATAAAAAGAGGATGTTTTAATTTACTTTAAAACATCCTCTTTACTTATAGAATCTAAATTCTAATAAAATATAGATAAGATAGAAGGCGTAAGTAGTGCAGTAAAAATACCCATTAATCCAATGGATAAACCACTAATTGCCCCTTCAATAATTCCCATTTGTATAGCAGCCGCAGTTCCAATACCATGAGCACAAGTACCCATTGCTAATCCTTTACCGATTGGTTTAGTTATGCCTACTTTATGTAACACCATTGGTCCTACAGTAGCACCAAGAATTCCTACAATAATCACAAAAACTGCAGTAAGGGAGGGGATACCTCCATTCTGGAATGAAACAGCCATTGCAATTGGTGTTGTTACTGATTTTGGAGCCATTGAAATAATGAGCGATTCATCTGCTCCAAACAATTTACCAACTAGGATAACAGAAAGAATTCCCATTATACTTCCTGTAAATGTTGCAGCAAGAATAGTAAAAGCATTTTTACCAATTGTGTGTAGTTGTTCGTATAGTAAATACCCTAAAGCTACTACAGAAGGTCCCAACATAAAATGTATCATATGAGCATTTGTTTTGTAAGTCTGGTAGCTAACATTTGTACTTTTTAAAATAACGATTAATGTAAGTATTGTAAGTAAAACAGGGTTTAGTATTGGACTTTTAACTTTTTGATAAATTGCTTCAAAAATTAAGAACAACCCTAATGTAGCTGCTAGAACAAACGTTTCACTTTCAAAAAGATGATGTAATAGTTCTTTCATTATTCAGTGTCTTTTTTTCCTAAAAACTGACCTGTATAACCTGCAGAAAGCATAACGGCAAACATAGAAATTACAATGGTAACAGAAATCATTAACCAGTTTTCCTGTAATACATCAAGGTATTCCATCATGCCAACACCAGCAGGAATAAAGAATAATGACATTCTTTTAGTTAAAGAAGTTGCGGCATCTTTTACCCATTGATAAGGAATAATTTTAAGATATAGACATAAAAATAGTATTACCATTCCAATTACATTTCCTGGTATTGGAACTCCCGTTGCTTCATTAATTAATGTTCCTAACGCTAGCATTGTTAGGATCAGCATAAACCCGCGTATCATGTATTTTGTATTAAGTGTTTTAATTTTTCATAAATATACATCGATATTTCTTAAGGAATTAGTTCTATTAGAATTATTAAATAGTGGCGTTTTAACGCTTTATTCTGTATATTCAAGTAGGCTCACCACAAAAACTAGTTATGAATAAATTATCAGTAGAAGAATTACTTACACAAAAAAAGTACAATGAGGTTATCATTGTATTAGAAGAAAGAGTTGACAAGTTTGAATTAGTAGACCTCAAAGAATTTTTAATTTGGGCTTCTTGTTACGAGAAAAAAGGAGATTATGAATCAGCTCTTCATGTATTATCAATTGCTTATTTAGAAGAGTATGATTCTATTCAATTAGACAATGAATTTGATCGGATAAGAACACTTCAAGAGAATGTAAATCAAGGTATTATTCAACTTGGGGAAGGACTTACTTCTAGTGAAGAAATCTCATTAATAAAGGCAACATTCCAATCACTTATAGAACACAATGTATTTGATGAAGCACTAAGGATTTGGGAGGATATTATTGTTCAACTAAAAGGAAAAGATATTGGAGAATTATGGTTTGGAAACATTGCCTCGAACCTTTTTCAGAAATTAGATGAAAATGTAATAATGAAATTACCTACTAGGAAAAAGCTACTTGATACCGTAATTTATTATTATATCTCAACGTCTAAAGTATATGATGCAAATTACCAACATGCACTCCGATTACGACAAAGATCTTTTTAAAAGTACTAATTTATAGGTGCTATTTCGGTTATCTGAAACTCTACGCGTCTATTTTTTTGTTTTCCCTCTACAGAATCATTAGTGGCAATTGGGTTTTCTTCTCCTTTACCACTAATGGTTAATCTACTTGCAGCAATACCATTTTTCACAAGGTAATTCTTAACAGATGCAGCTCTCTTTTCACTTAACCATTTGTTGTAATTCACACTTCCTTGGTTATCTGTATATCCTGTAATCTCAACTTTTTTAATAGATGGCTCTACACTCAATAAGTCAACCATTCTATCTAATTCAGCATAAGAAGATTTTTGAAGGTAACTACTGTTGTGCTCATAGAATATATTTTTTAAAATTAACGTTGCCGTTTCTTCTAAAGGTACTAAGTGAAGGTCTTGTATAGCCTGAATTTCTAATTTCTGATCTGTTAAATCAATATGTTCACTTTGCGACATAAAACCAGTTGATGTAGCTAGGAATGAGTATTCTTTACCCAGGGGTAATGTTATATAGTAAGTGCCTGTTGTAGCATTAGAAAATACGGTTCCAACTTCTTCTTGGGTGATTAAATCAGTATAAATAATTTTAGTATGAATTGGTTGTTGAGTTGTCTTGTTTAATACTTTACCACTTACTAGTGCAACAGGTTCAGGCGGAAGTAAAATAGGTAGTTTTACAGTATATATATCTTTATCACCATTTTCAGTTACTCTACTAAAAAAACCAATATCTCCAGATATAGGAATACACAAATCAGACTCATCGGTTGCAGAATTAATTGTTGGTCCTAGATTTTCTGGTGTACTCCAATTTTCCCAAGAATCGTCTAATCTTTTTGTAGCAAAAATATCGCTTCCTCCAAACCCTTGATGTCCAGTTGAAGAAAAATATAATGTTTTTTCATCAGTTGATAAAAATGGCGAAGTTTCTTTTCCTAAAGTATTGATACTCGTGCCTAAGGATTTCGGTTCCGACCATCTATTATTGTCATCTTTAAAACTAACATACAAGTTGGTTACAGATTCTGTTCTATTATCAGTTAATGCCATAAGCATCACTTTTCGACTGTTTGATAAAAAGAAATCAGATTTTTGTTCTAATAATTGTACATTAGGAATGATGATTTGTTCTTGCTCAACCCAATTAGAATCTGCTAATTCTAGTGTGCTTAATTGAAAATCAGTACCACTTTCATCAATAATAGACAAGGCTGTAATTCCATCAGGGCTTATTGCAGTTATATATTTGTGTAGGAAATTGATACTAGAATCAATTGTTACGGCTTTTGATATCCATTGATCGAGACTATCTAAATAGGCTTCGAAAAGTAAAGGAAATCCCTCGTAAGAAGTTCTTGTGAATAATAATTTATCACCTCTAATATCTAAAGTAGGGTTAGATTCATCTGCGGGTGTATTTAAAGCAGTACTAAGAGGTTTTGTCAAAACGCTAGGAGCCAGGTCTTTACTAATTTGTGGTAAAATACTTATTGTTTTGGCCGATTCTGAAACCCCAATTGCATCAATACCACATAATCTAATAGATGATTTCGCTTTTAAAGTTACTTTAATTGATGTAATAGGAGTAGCAATCTTTTTAAAGAAGTAATTACTATTCTGACTGCCAAATTTAATATGAGCAGCTTGTTGGTTATAAACAGTTATAAATTGATCATTACTTAAAACCTCAACTTTCTGAACTGCATTATGGTAAAAAGCTTCGCAAATAATAATCTGATTAATATTACTTATTGGAGCAGCAAAACCAATTTGAATAAATGCACTAGTATCTTCATCAGACAACCAAGCAAGAGGGTTTCTATTTGATTTGAGCGGTACATTTGGAATGCCTATAGCTTGAGTAGCACCAAAAGCAGCTTCACTATATTGAGATGAATAATCTAAAACCGTGTCTGCCCAGTAAATAGTTTGTGAAAAACCATTACTATTATTTAAAACAAAAAAGAGAAGCGATATATATAAATACTTAATCAAACTGATAGCTGTTTAAAAAGGAAATAGAGTGCTTCTTTCAGAATTAAAGTTGAAAGAAGTACTTACATGAACTCAATATAATACAAAAATAGAGATGTTTGAGTAATATGAAAAAGATAAGAAACTTCATTTTACTTATCATAAGTAGTAATAAATCGTTAACAATTACATTTTATTAAAATAATTGAAAGATAATTGACCAAAACGTATATCTTTTTTTTTAATGTACTTAGCTTTGTAGCTTAATTCAAAATCAGATATGAGTAATTCAAAAAGAATTTATTTAGTTCGTCATGGTCAGACGGCATACAATACGAAAAGAATTGTACAAGGTCGTAAGATTGATGCAGATTTAAACGAAATTGGTCAGAAGCAAGGAAAGTTATTATTCGATGCTTACAAGGACTTTAAATTCGATAAATTATATGTTACTTCTTTAAAAAGAACACATCAGACAGCTAAAGGGTTTATTGATAAAGGATTAGATTATGAAATAATTCCTGAATTTGATGAAATGAATTATGGTGATTTTGAAGGTAATTCAATTGATGATTTTACTGTAGATGGTAAAACAGTTCAGAGTATTTCAGACGAATGGGAAGCAGGGAATTTTGATGCTTTTCCAAAGAATGGAGAAACACTCTTTGATGTTTTACAACGATTGGCAGTTGGGTTAGAAAATATAATGCAAAACGAAAATGAACGTAATGTTTTAATTTGTATGCATAGTCGCTCTATTCGAATATTCTTATGTCTTCTTCTTGATATGGATTTTGATGAGATGAAGAATTTTGCCCCTAAAAATACAGGAGTAACTACTTTGGAATATAATGAGTACACTGGAGCGTTTAAGTTAGTTGAATTTAATAATGTAGATCACTTAGGAGGTGATCCTGAATTAACATTTTTACCTCAAAAACCTGGAGCTGAACAAGAACAAGCTGCAGCACTAGAAGAGAAAAGAAAAGAAGATGAGGGATTAGGTTTCAGAAAATTCAAATTAAACAAACAATTATATACCGTTTGTGATGAACTTGGATATACAGAACCAACACCTATTCAAGATAAAGCTATTCCTCTTGTATTATCAGGACACGATTTATTTGGGATTGCCCAAACAGGTACTGGTAAAACGGCTGCTTATTTATTACCACTATTATTTAAAGCTAAATACGCTCAAGGGAATGATCCTAGGGTGCTTATATTAGTACCAACAAGAGAGTTAGCTATTCAGGTTGGTAAAGAAGTTGAAAAATTAGCAGTATATACTGGTTTAAGACATGCGGTAGTTTATGGTGGTATTGGACCAAAAACACAGATAGAGGAAGTAGAAAAAGGAATTGATTTATTAGTTGGTACACCTGGTAGAGTAATGGATATTTATTCTAGAGGGAAATTGAAAACTAAGTCAATTAAATATATGGTACTGGATGAGGCTGATAGAATTATGGACATGGGTTTTATGCCACAGATTCGTCAGATGTTAGAAATTATTCCTAGAAAACGACAGAACCTTTTGTTCTCTGCAACTATGCCAGATGTCGTTGTTCGTTTAAGTGAAGAGTTCTTAGAATTTCCTCAAAGAGTTGAAATTACTCCACAAGCGACTACTGCAGAAATGGTAGATCAGTTTGTTTATTTCGTACCTAACTTTATGACGAAACTCCACCTTCTTGCTTATTTAATGAATACCGATTCTTCATTATCAAGAATTATGGTGTTTGTCCGTAAGAAAGATCATGCAAATGGAGTTGCTGCATTTTTACAAAGAAATACAGAGGGTGAAGTAAGGGTTATTCATGCCAACAAAGGTCAGAATGCTAGAATAAATAGTATTGATGATTTTAAAGAAGGAAATGTACGTGTTTTGGTAGCAACAGATGTTGCTGCAAGAGGTATTGACGTAAGTATGGTATCTCATGTAGTTAACTTTGATGTTCCGGTAATGTATCACGATTATGTTCACCGTGTAGGTAGAACAGGTAGAGCGAATAATACAGGTGTTGCCTATACTTTCTGTAATCCAGCAGAGAAATATCATTTATTAAAAATTGAAGAAGTTATTAATAAAGAAATTCCTGTTTTAGAAATGCCAGAGGAAGTGGAAGAACAAGAAGCTCCACAACATGAAATACGTGATATGGCAATGGAAATTGACCGTCAGAAACGTAAAGAAGATCCTAATTTTAAAGGAGCTTTTCATGAAAGGAAAAAGAATAAAGATAAAGTGGATAAAAACCGCAGAAATAAAAATAAAGTTTCTATCGATAAGCAACGTGCAAGTGGTAAAGTAAGTGCTTATATCTCACAAGGTAAGTCGAAGAAGAAATAATTTAAAAGGTAAGTTGAAATTGAAATCAACTTACCTTTTTTGTTTTCACACGGTCTAATGACCATAAGCCACCTCCGTTAATTATTAAAAATAGACTTCCCAATAGCATAGCAAAGTCTGTTCTACTTGCATGCATCATTACCCAAAAGCCATCATTTTGTAAAATAGCTAATTTTGTTGTTGCCAAAGCTGTGAGCATTATCATAAAAGTAAAGAAGCTCCCTAAACGAGTCATCAAGCCAAGCAGAATTAATAGCCCGCAAATTATTTCTAAACCTCCAATTAAATTACCTAAAGTTTCAGGAAATGGTAAGCCAATTTTTTCAAATCTTCCTACCCCACGAATTGCTGGAAATAAGAATTTTTGTATTCCTTCTGATAGAAAAACAATACCTACCATAATTCTGATGAGAAGTATAGATTTTGAATTTTTTGTTTGAATGAGTTCTTTGTACATCTGCAATTATTAAAAAGTAATATGATTGAATTGTAAAGATGGATTTTTAAATCACTTTTAATGAGGTGTTTTTGAAAAATTGATGGAATAAATGAATAATTAGATTGGCTATAATCTTAAAAAATCAAAATATGATGTATTTTTGCAATTATGTTGCAAAAATACTTCGTCACTTTATTACTCTTATTATTCCCCCTCTTTGTTTTCTCTCAACAAACCACATTTAAGGGTGTAGTTGTTGATGATGAAACAAAATCTCCTTTAGAAGGGGTTACCATTCTTGTTGAAAAAACAGGTAATGTAGTAGCAGTTACTACACACGATGGACGTTTTCAATTTGTGAGTGATGAAAACAAAAAATCGATTCAAACAATTATTCACTTTTTAGGCTTTAACGAGAAAAAGGTAACGTTATATGCCAATAAAATAAATGAGGTAGAGATTGATCCTTCTTTAGAAGAGTTAGAGCAAGTAGAAATTCACGAACATGGTCATGATGAATTATCACTTTCTGGAATGAATTTGATGAGTGTAAATTCTTTTACGCTTGAAACGCAAAAGGCTACCACAATTTCTGAGACTTTAGCAAAAACACCTGGGGTATCATATATAAGTACAGGTGTTGGAATCTCTAAACCAACTGTAAGAGGTATGGCTGGATCTAGAGTGGTTGTAAGTGTTGATGGTGTAAAACTAGAAGACCAACAATGGGGTATGGACCATGGTTTATCTATAGGTCAATCTACAGTTGATGAAGTAGAAATTGCAAAAGGGGCGGCAACTTTAAAATATGGATCTGATGGTTTAGGTGGGGTAATTAGAATGAAATCTCCAGAACCTTTAGGCGAAAATAGCATTGAAGGAAAAGCAGGTATAACTTACCGAAGTAATAACCAATATATAGGGGCTGACTTTAAAGTAAACGGGCAAAAAGAAAGAATATTTTACCAACTAGCTGGTGGATATGAAGATTTTGGAAATTATAATGTACCAGCTGAAACTTTTGATTATTTAGGTGGAATTTATAGAATTGATAATGGAGTATTAGTAAATACGGGTGGAGATATAGGTAATATAAAGGCTACCGTTGGGTTAGAAACTAATAATTGGATTAGTAGTATTTCTTATTCTATGTTTAAAGAATCTGTAGGTCTATTTCCTGGAGCAACAGGTATCCCTTCTCAAAGTTGGTTGGATAGTTTTGGAGATGAAAGAAACCCATCTGTTCCTAAACAAGAAATTTTGCATCAAATGGTAACATGGAATTCCCATCTAGATATTGGTAATGGAGTTTTATGGTTTGATTTAGGGCAACAATTTAATAACAGACAAGAACTTTCTGATCCTACGAGACATGGTAGACCAGAAAGTGAATACGGTTTTGTAGCGAATGAATTAAATTTAAGAACTACATCTGTAAATGTTCATTATGATGTAGAGAAAGAAGACCTGAAGTGGGAGACTGGTATAAATTATGAATACCAAGAAAATGAGCGTAGTGGTTTTGATTTTCTGATACCAAATTACCGTCAAAATACAGCTGGAGGATATGGTATGATTGGTTGGGAAATGACAGAGAAATTAGAATTGATTGGTGGTTTACGATTTGATTACATTTCTTTTGATTCTGAAGAATATGTTGATAGTTATTTTGAAGATCCTCCAAATTCTGGAAATCCTTGGGTGAGAGCCGAAGCGATTTCTAATGATTATTATAATTTTACGGGTTCTATAGGGTTAAAATGGAAATTACTAAAGATTATAGATGCAAATACTAATCTTGCAAAAACTTTTAGAGCACCTACAGCAAATGAATTAGCGGCAAACGGTGTTCATCATGGTACATTTAGACATGAGCAAGGTACTGCAGATTTATCTCCAGAAACAGGTTACCAATGGGATATAAATTTAAGTTACGCAACAAAAAAAATAGCTTTAAGTATTAATCCTTATTTCAATTACTATAGTAACTATATTTACTTATCAGCATCAGGAACTCCTTCTACTTTGCCTGATGGTGGTCAAATCTATAAATATACGGAAAGTGAGGGCTTTTTTACAGGGTATGAATTCTCTCTAAATTGGAATATATCAAAGAAATTTGTGTTTACTAATTCTGTAGAATATGTGTATGCGGTAAATGCCCAAACACAAAGATCATTTCCGTTTGTGCCTCCTTTAGCAACGTTAAACGAGTTGACTTTTACTCAACCTGTAAAAAGTGGTTTTTTTAGTAAGCCCTATATTTCCGTAAATGCAGAATTAGTTCAAGCACAAAATAGAGTAGATAGGAATGAACTTGCTACAGATGGTTATGCTGTAATGGGACTAAAAATGGGTACAGGTTTTCATATGAAATCAATATACGGAAATCTTACATTTAGAATAGATAATCTTACAGATGCTAATTATATGAGGCATCTATCTAGATATAGAATATTAAATTTACCAGAGCCTGGACGTAACTTTTCAGTTAGTCTTTCTAGTTGGTTTTAATCAAAAAGTGAAGGCTGTTTACAACTAAATTCTAAAAGAAATCTTTCTGCATGAGTGGAAAGATTTTCTTTTTTAAGACTATCCATTTTATCATAATTATTTATAAGCATACTAAGTCTCGGATTTTTCTTCATACTACTTCTCTGTTTGTTCATGAAACGCCAAAATAATCCGTCCCAAGTTTTTTGCCATTCCCCTTTTTTATAATTGCTCATTTTAATGACATAATTGCTACTGCTTATATAAGGCTTTGAAGCCATCAATCCTCCATCGGCAAACTGACTCATACCATAAACATTCGTCACCATTACCCAATCGTATGCATCAATAAATAATTCCATAAACCATTTATAAACTGCATTGGGATGAAATTCACACAAAAGCATAAAGTTACCAAGTAGCATCAACCGTTCAATATGATGACAATATCCTGTAGCTAAAACCTTTTTTATACAATCATCAATTGGAGGTATTCCTGTTGAACCATTATAAAAAGAATCGGGTATTTTAGTAGTGAAATTCCAATAATTAGAAGTTCTTTCTTCACTTCCTCTTATTTCGTAAATCCCTCTAATAAATTCCCTCCATCCAATAAGTTGCCTAATTAAGCCTTCTGTAGAATTTAATGGAATTTCATTTTTTGAAACAAAATCAAGAATACGTTGTATAACATATTGTATTGATAATAAGCCAGTATTTAAAAGAGGAGATAGTAAGCTGTGATTTAGAATGTTTTCGTTATTTACCATGGCATCTTCATAAACACCAAATTCTCTAAATCGCTCTTCTAAGAATTGATCTAACCACAATTCTGCCGTATTAAAATCTGTTGGGTATAAATTATTTCTATTTATTACACCATAATTTTTAGGGAAATACTTCTCAGTGTACTCAATAGCTTCATTATGGGTTGCTGTTGCTGTACAAAATTGTACTTTTGGAGGTGTTTTTTTCGCAGGATACTTTTTTCTATTATCACTATCAAAAGACCATTGTTCGCCAATTGGTTGAGTATCTTTATCAATGAGAATATTTAATCGAATTCTCTGTGCCTTGTAAAATTTTGAGTGATAATATTTTTTTACCGTTTTATTTAGTAACCTTTCATTGATCTGTTTTGTATTAAGAAAAGAAGGATTTTCTAACAGGTTTAAATTGATATTATTTTTTAAACAAGTTGATTTCAAACGACTTTCTAGCCAATTATCAGTAGGGTCTATGGCTACAATTTCATTTATGTCATTGCCTATATATTCAATAATGTTTCTTATGTCATTATTTTGATGACTTTCTATATACAAAACGTCTTTACCCAATTTCTTTAAATAACTTTCATAGTTTTTCATAGATGCTCTATGAAATGCAATTTTTTGTTTGTGAAACTTATACTGATTGAAAAATAAATACTCCTCAATTAAAAGAAATGAATTGTACTGGAGTAAAGGGGACTCTTTTAATAATTGATGGGGAAAAACAATGGCAATAGATTTCATTTAAATAGCTTTTTTGTTGAGGTTATTTCTAGTGTGTAGTATTAAAATACGTTCTTTATCGTTTTTAACTGTACTTTCCTTTCTGTGTCCCCAAATTCTTTTACGTGCTTTTTTACCACTCTCAATTAGGTCTATTATTGGATCTGGGTATTCAAGGTCGCCTAAATTATTAAAAGCCCTATCTAAACGAGTCATCTTCCAAGGTTCATGTATATAGTTGTCTGGTATGTTTTTTAATTCTGGCACCCAACTACGAATAAATTTTCCTTTGGGATCGTGTTCAATAGACTGCTTCACCGGATTGTAAATTCGAATGGTATTAACGCCTGTTGTACCTGCCTGCATTTGAAATTGTGTGTAATGAATGCCAGGTTCGTAATCCAAAAATAAATTTGACAAATGGTATACACCTCTTCTCCAATCTTGATCTAAATGATGACATAGAAAGGAGACAAGCATTGCTCTCATTCTGAAATTTAACCAACCCGTTTCTATTAAACATCGCATACAAGCATCAACTAAAGGATAACCTGTTTTACCTTCTTTCCAAGCAGTTAAAAAGGTAGCATCATTCGTATTAACTAATGTCTCATATCCTCTGTTTACACATTCTGTTTCATAAGTACATTCACTTTCAAATTTCTGAATAAAGTGACAATGCCATTTAAGCCGAGTCATTATTCCAGAAAATGCTCTTTTATTAAAAGCTCTATTCGGGTGATTTTTTAAAAACTGATAGCATTGTTTAATGGATAAATTCCCCCAGGCTAAGTATGGTGATAATCTTCCACATGAAGTACGACTTTCTAAAGGTTTTGAAATGAATTTATGGTAGGTAAATCCTCTACCGTTAGCAAAAGTTTCAAGATACTTGTACCCGTAAATTTCTCCTGCTGGTTGAAATGAATTAGAGTAATTTTTATAATTATTTTTAATGCGTATGGGCAGAGGAGCAGGGTTAATTATTTCAAAAGATTTATTATTGCTGTATTTATTTTCTATGATGGGAGTATTCATAGTTGAAAACCAATTTTTATCCCAATCTATTCTATTTTTTATTCCTCGTTGAATCCCATCCCTTTGATACTCTATCCATTCGATACCATTTGATAGGAATGCTTTTTTTAAAGCAATATCACGTAAATAGGTTTTTTTTATGCCACTTTCTTGATAACTAAAAATGGTTTTAATTCGATAAGTAAATGATATTTTTTCAAAAATTTCAATTGCCTCACCGTACATTACTTGCACCTTATGATTGTTTTGTTGCAATACAGCGTTCATTGTTAATAAAGATTGGTATTGAAACTGAAGGTGACGTAAAGAGGTATCTTTATAACAATTACAACTTGGCTCAAAGATGAATACAATTACATAAGGTAAATTACTTTGTTCTGCTTCATGTAGTGCTCTATGGTCTTGAGTTCTTAAATCTCTCTTTAACCAAACAATATTAATTTCTTTAGTTTCCATGAGAATAGGTCAGTTGATATGGGTGAAAAGATTATCGTTTTGATATTTTATTTCCAGATATCATTCTTTGCCTAGAGCATTTAAATCTAGAAATTTCATTGTTTCTTTTTTTGATGTGCTTGTGATTTGTAATGGAGTGCACCCTTTTTCTCCAAAGATTAAAACTTGATCTTTTTAGTTCTCTTCTCATTAGAGAGATAACATCAGCTTCTGTATAGTTAAATTGATATTCTATGGCCGAAAAAGGAGTTCTATCTTCCCATGCCATCTGGATAATTCTATCAATTTCTTCTGAGGTTATTTGTGGTGTTGCCATTTTTATCATTTTATATAAAACAGAAACACCTTCTAATTGTTTTTAGGTAAATAAGTATTCATAAAAAAAAGGTGAACCATTTCTGATTCACCTTTTCATATAAATTGAGTTGGAATTAATTATCCAACAATTTTTTGAGTCAATAAAGCAATTTCTAATTCTTCATTAGTTGGAACAACTAAAACTTTAATTTTAGAATCAGCAGCTTGAATTTCTTCAATTTCAGAAGCTCTTAATTTATCATTCTTAGCCACATCTAAAGAAATGCCTAAAAATTCTAAATCATTTGCAGCTAATAAACGAACACCATGATCGTTCTCTCCAACACCTGCAGTAAATACAATTGCATCAGCTCCGTTTAACGCAGCCATGTATGCACCAATATATTTTTTGATACGATAAGTATACATGTGTAAACCTAAGATTGCAGCTTCATCACCTGCATTAAATCTCTCTTCTATATCACGCATGTCACTGTCACCAGTAATACCAAGCATACCAGATTTCTTGTTAAGTAAATCATATACTTCGTCAGATTTCATACCTAATTTATCAATTAGATAGAACACTACAGCAGGGTCAATATCTCCTGAACGAGTACCCATCATTAGGCCATCAAGAGGAGAGAAGCCCATAGAAGTATCTATACATTCACCATTACGTACAGCTGACATTGAACAACCATTTCCTAAGTGAATTGTAATTACTTTCGAATCTTTGCCTTTAAGACCTAAATAATCTATTGCTGTTTCTGAGACATATTTATGAGATGTACCATGCATACCATAAACACGAACGCCGTTCTTTTCATATAATTCTGCAGGTACTGCATAACGATATGATTTTGAAGGCATAGTTTGGTGAAAAGCAGTGTCAAAAACAGCTACTTGAGTTGCTTTAGTAAATATGTTTGTACAATCTTCTATACCCTGTAAATTGGCAGGGTTATGAAGTGGAGCAAGTTGGAAACATTCTCTAATTTTTTCTTTTACCTCAGTTGTAATTACTGTTGGTTTATTAAAGAATTCACCACCGTGAACAACTCTGTGTCCAACTGCTTGAATATCGTCTGTATTTTGAATTACACCATTGTCTGCATCTGTAAGTAAAGCCACTACTTCTGTAAGGCCAACATTATGATTAGGAATAGGTAACTCTTTTTTAACTTTAGTAGCATTTCCTTCAGCATCAAATGTTTTGTGCGTTATGATACCAGATTCTAAACCGATTCTTTCTACAATACCAGAGCAAAGTACTACAGTACCTTCCATCTCAAATAGTTGGTATTTTAACGAAGAACTACCTGCGTTTATTACAAGAATTTTCATTTGAATATAAGGAGTTATTATGATTATTAATGTGCAAAAATAAGAAGATTACCTCTCCTAATAGAAGAGGTAATCTTAATATGTTTAAAGGCTGTTATTATTCTACTGCCCAAAAATACTTTATGATTGGTTACCTTGGATAGCAGTTATAATAACTGTATTCAAGATATCTTCTACTAAACAACCTCTTGATAAGTCGTTTACTGGTTTATTTAAACCTTGTAGAACAGGACCGATAGCTAATGCACCAGTCTCTCTTTGTACTGCTTTATATGTATTGTTACCTGTGTTTAAATCAGGGAAGATCAATACATTTGCTTGACCAGCAACATCAGAACCAGGCATTTTTTGAGCACCAACTTTAGCATCTACAGCCGCATCGTATTGAATTGGACCTTCGATTTTTAAGTCAGGACGTTTTGCTTTAGCAATTTCTGTTGCTTTACGTACTTTTTCTACTTCCTCACCAGATCCAGAAGCACCTGAAGAATAAGATAACATTGCAATTTTTGGTTCAATACCAAAAGAAATGGCTGTTTCTGCAGAAGAAATAGCAATTTCAGATAATTGCTCTGAGTTAGGGTTAGGATTTACAGCACAATCACCATAAACTAAAACTCTATCAGGTAAACTCATAAAGAAAACAGAAGATACTACAGAAGTACCAGGTTTTGTTTTGATTACTTGTAATGCTGGGCGGATTGTTGCTGCAGTTGTATGTACTGCACCAGATACCATACCGTTTGCATCTCCCATTTGTACCATCATAGTACCAAAGTAAGAAACGTCAGACATTGCATCAGTTGCCATATCTAAGTTCATACCTTTATGTTTTCTTAATTCATAAAGAGTATTCACGTACTCATTGAATTTAGAATATTTTACAGGGTCGATAATTTCTACTTGAGAGAAGTCAATATTAACGTGGTTGTTACGCGCAACGTCAATAATTTCTTCTTCTTTACCCAATAAGATTATATCTACAATATCTTGAGTTGCTAAGATTGCAGAAGCTTCCAAGATCCTAGGATCGTTTCCTTCTGGAAGAACAATTCTTGATCTCTTTTGTTTTGCTCTTTGTGTAAGCATGTATTGGAACATCTTAGGTGTCATTCCTTCCACCTTAACTGTACTTAGCAAGTTATCTAATAACTTGTTGTCTACATGCTTAGCAAATAATTCTTTTGCATAAGAAATACGCGTTAAATCATTTGCACGCATAGATGCTGTTACTTCGTTTGCATCATTTGCTGTAATATATGTGTTATGATCTACTGAAAGAACAGGGATCATATCTTGCATACCTTCAATTACACGTTTAATCGACTCATCAGGTGCTAAGCCTGTAGTTAATAAAATACCTGCAATATTTGGGTAGCTTTGTGAACGATGAGCTGATAATGTTCCTAAAACAATATCACCTCTATCACCTGGTGTAATAACTAAAGAATTAGGTTTTACTTTAGGTAAGAAGTTTTGCATTTGCATTGCAGCAATAGTGATATTGTCTACAAGTACATCCAAATTATCTTCACCGTATAAAACTTTTGCTTTTAAATGCTCTGCTATATCTCTAATAGTAGGGCTTGAGATTCTTTCGTCGCCTGGAATAGTTGCTAAAAGCATTTCTTCTTGAGCAAAATTATCTGCAAGAACTACGTTTAATTCATTAATGATATCTGCGTCAACACGGTTTACAACAGCACCAATAACTTTACAGTCGTTAGAGCTAAAGTCATCAATAGATACTCTTAGAGCATCCGTACATTCGTGAACAGATTTATTGTTTGCATTGGTTAATACCAATACTGGAGATGCTAAGTTTTTAGCAAACTCAATATTAAGGCTGTGTTCTAAAGTAATTGAATTTTTGTAATCGCTACTTTCAATTAAAATAAAGTCAAAACGCTCTTCTAATTTCTTATACTTAGAGATAACAATCTCTAGCATTTCATCTTTTTTACCTTGTGATATAAGCTCATTAGCTTTTTTTAAAGTTAAACCGTAAGCTTCTTCGTGAGTTAAATTTAATCCAAAGTGTTCGATGACCAATGAAATATGCTCATCTTCTTTTCCTGATTGATAGTCCCCGATAACTGGTTTAAAGAATCCTACTTTTGAACTTTTTCTTAGTGAATTCTCTAAAATACCTAAAGCAACTAAAGCTTTACCACTATTGGGCTCAGCTGTGCTAATGTAAATCGAATTTGTCATTTGATTTTAATGGTGGTTTTATAATTTCTCGTTTAATTTTTAATCACAGGTCAAAATAAATAGATGACCTGTGATAAATGCTAATATTTATATGTAATAAACCGTAATTACTTTACGGCTATACATGATATTTCTATACCTACATCTTTTGGTAGGCGAGCAACTTGTACAGTTTCTCTTGCAGGGGCTGTTTCTTCTTTAAAATATGTTGCGTATACAGAGTTGATTTTAGCAAAATCGTCCATATCACGAACAAAAATACTACACTTCACAACTTCCTCAAAAGTCATGTCTGCAGCAGCCAACACATAGCCAAGGTTTTTCATTACTTGGTGCGTTTCATTTTCAATAGAATCGTTAATGAAACTACCTGTTGACTGGTCAATTCCTATTTGACCAGATACATAAAGTGTGTCTTTTGATAAAGTAGCTTGAGAATAAGGACCTAGCGGAGATGGTGCTAAATCGCTGAAAATTATTTTTTTCATGAGAGTGGTATAATTATTAATCGATCTACAAAAATATATAGATAGTTTTACCCTCATAGTGACACATGTCAGTTTTTGCATTATTTATGCAAAATTTGCTGTGTTTGTATTAACAAAGTCCTGCAATTTTCAAGAAAAGCATCAGTTTTCTCCATTAAATTGTTCTCATTAAAGTTTTCAGTTTTATAATCATTCTCTAACGAAGCGATTAAATCTTTAAGTGAGTTTACACCAAGAATTTGCATTGATGGTTTTAATTTGTGCACTTGTTTAGATAAGTTCTCCCAATCATTATATTTTTTTGCTTCATTAATTCCAGCAATGCCCTCTTTAAGCGTAGAATTGAAAGAATCCAGCATTTTAGTAATAAATGAGTCATCTCCTCTGGATAATATTTCTAGTTGAGATAGATCGTACATCTTATTATTTTGTGGGGTACTCATAGTGATTAGGCTAATGTTAATATTTGGATAATTTTTTCTCTTGAATCAATTTGTAAATTTTAGACTTACTCATATCAAGTTTGTCTGATACAAAGTTCACCTTTCCTTTGTACTTTTTCAAAAAATATTCAATTATCTCTATGTTATATTCTTCTAAAGTACGCTCTTTTTTAAGCGAAATATCTTCAATTTCTTCATTTTCTATCAACAAGTCACCTGCTTTAATGGTCGTATAATCAGAAATTATAACAGATAATTCAATTAAAGATTTTAGCTGACGTACATTTCCAGGAAAATGATAAGAGAGTAATTTTCTTTGTGCATCTGCATGTAACTTTTTTATAGGAGTAATTTTATTATAATTACAAGCTTCTTCAATAAATAACTCTGCTAATTTTATTATGTCACCTTTTCTTTCTCTTAATGGAGGAATTTTTAAAGGTAAACCTAGCAACCTATAGTATAAATCTTCTCTAAATTTATTTTCAAAGACTTCATTCCTAAGGTTTTTATGAGTTGCAGTTACCAATCGAATATCTGTTTTAATAACTTCATTACTACCAATTCTTGTTACTTCGTTCTCTTGTAATACACGCAATAATTTTGTTTGTAAATCAAGTGATAATTCACCTATCTCATCAAGAAATAAAGTACCATGTTTGGCTTCTTCAAATTTACCCAATCTACGTTTAGTAGCACCTGTAAAAGCACCTTCTTCATGACCAAATAATTCACTCTCAATTAAATCTTTAGGAATAGCAGCAATGTTTACAGCTATAAAGGGGTTCTGATTTCTTGTTGACTGTTTATGTATGGCTTGGGCAACAAGTTCTTTACCTGTACCAGTTTCTCCAGTAATATTTACATTAATTTTTGTGGTTGAAGCCTTTTTAATTATTTCAAAAACCTTCTTGATTTCTTCAGAATCACCTTTAATAATGTCATTTATTTCTGTTGATGCGTTTAACTGAAAAAAGTTATGTCTCATAGAGTTTAAACATTTTTTTAGCCTTTTGATAAAGAAATCATTGTTGAGCAAAAAGGCATTAAAGCCAATTTCTTCCAAAGCATCTGCATAATCAATGTCGTTTGATTCTGAAATTGCAACAAGTTTAACCTCTGATGATTTTTTCCTTACTGATCTAATCTCTTTTTTAATAGTTTCAAAAACGATAAGAGCATCATCAATAAATAAAATGTTGGGTATAAAATCAGAAGCAATGAAATCTGAAAAAGAGCTGTAATATTTAATTACATCTTCTTTAGAAGTAGTACTTTCTAAAATGATTTGTGAGAATTGATATGTAGGAGAAAGAATGCCTAATTGCATAAATAGTTGTACTAAAATTCCATTTGTTGAGGTATAAATTTAAAGTTTTTAATGCGATAAGAAAATAATAAACAAAAAAAGAGGCTGAATTCAATATTCAACCTCTTGCTATTTCTTGAAAGAAAGGGGGGTTATTTATTTAACTGATGAAACAAATAAGTCTTCCTTTTCTACATGTCTTCCTTTTAATGCTTGTATGTGTCTAGCATTGTTTCCTTCAATCTTATTAATTAATTGAATTTGCTCCGCAGAAGCTTCAAAAATTACTTGATTAATGTGCCAAGATACCGTTTCAGTATAAGGAGGAGTAGTTAATGAACCATTGTAATGATAATAATGCTTCATTTCTTCACATCCATATTTTCCAAAAAGATCTTCTAAGTTAACTTCGTTTTCGTTTACACTAACAATGCCAGTGTGATCTTTAGGAATACGGTTAATAAACTCATTTAAGAATTTATTTTCTTTTCCCATTTTAAATAAAACACCAATTACTAAATAATGGGGTTTATCAGAAGAATCGTTTTGAAGCACGTTTACCATATGCATTTCCATAGGGTAAGTAATGCCATCTATTTGATGTTCTGATGGTGTATGAAAATGTAGTTGTTTGAAATTATAACTAACATCATCATAAACAAGTTGAGAAGTACTGTCAAAATCTAATTGTACAGAATGCCCAGTATTTTCTACAGCATTACAGTGTACATCTAAATTTAATTTTGATTTTTTTACTCCCTCAACAGAAGTTGATAAAATATTTATTGGAGATTGAATGTCTCCAAATTCTCCAGTTGGAACTGCATACGCAATACTTTCTGAGGAAGTGGTATGCGTAGAATCACAAGACGTGAACAAAAATCCAATAAGCGCGAAAATTATGAGTAAGTTTTTCATATTGAAAGTGATAATACAATTAGCTCTTTAAATAACACATCACAAAAGTCCTTAAAAAAAATATTGGCTATGGTGATTATCGATTACAAATTTAGGTAATATTCATCACTATAATTGAAAAAGGTTATTTATAACGATTTGTTCAGAAAGTGTGTTGAAAATTGCAAGATGTTTTATTTATAACAGATTGTGTTATTTAGGTATTTTAAATGTTTTTATTTCCTCTAAAGAGAAGTACCTATCATATTTGTATTATTAATTAGATAACAATACAGAAAAATATAAAGTGTTAGTGCGATGTTAGTTTACAAATTCGGAGGAACTTCAGTAGGGTCAGCAGAAAGAATGATCCAAGTAGCAAGTCTAGTAAAAGGTGGCGAGTCTAAGATTGTTGTATTATCAGCAGTTTCTGGAACTACAAACTCTTTAGTTGGTATTTGTGATGCGTATTATGCAGGTGACAAAACATTAGTAACGTCACTTGTAGAGGAGTTTCGTCCAAAATATGATAAACACATTTATGAACTTCTTCAAAATGAAAATTCTATTGCTGAGGCAAATGAATTAATGGAAGAAAAGTATACGTTGTTAAAATCTTATGATGTAGCTTCTTTTTCAGGTGTTCAAGAAAGAGAAATTCACGCACAAGGTGAATTGATTTCTACAAAATTAATGCACTTATATTTAACAGAGCAAGGTTTAAATGCAGCGTTAATTCCAGCTTTAGATTTTATGCGTACAGAAAATGGGGAACCAATGTACGATGAAATAGAAAATAGAATTAAAGAAGTTCTTGCAACTTACCCTGCAACTGACTTGTTTATTACACAAGGTTATATCTGTACAAATGAGTTTGGACAGGTAGATAACTTACAGAGAGGAGGGAGTGACTATACTGCTTCTATTATTGGTGCTTGTATTGAAGCAAAAGAAGTTCAAATTTGGACTGATATTGATGGAATGCATAATAATGATCCTCGTTTTGTGGAGGGTACAAAAGCAGTAGAACGTTTAACGTATGATGAAGCTGCCGAATTAGCTTATTTTGGTGCTAAAATTCTTCATCCTTTAGCAGTTTTACCTGCTCAGAAAAAAGATATTCCAGTTCGTTTAAAAAATACAATGCAGCCTGAGGCATTCGGAACGCTTATCGGACCAACTTCTGATGAGTCAATTCCTGTAAAATCTGTTGCTGCAAAAAATGGCATCGTTGCAATTAAAATACGTTCAAGTAGAATGCTAATGGCGTATGGTTTCTTAAAGAATGTTTTTGAAGTTTTCGAAACATATAAGACACCAATTGATATGATTACAACTTCTGAAGTAGCTGTATCTCTTACAATTGATAATGATGAAAATCTTGAAGCTATTGTTAAAGATTTAGAAGCATTTGGCTGTGTTGAAGTAGATACTGAACAAACAATTGTTTGTGTTGTAGGTCAATTATTAGTTGAAGATTCTAAAGTGGTATCTTCTGTAGTTGATGCGTTAGAATCTTTACCAATTCGTATGATATCATATGGTGGTAGTAAGAGTAATATTTCTGTATTGATTCCAACGCAGTACAAGAACCAAGCACTTAATTTATTGCACCAAGAATTATATACAAAAGAGTTAGTTTAAGTACTTATCTCATAAAATTCAAAAGAAGTCATCTGTTTTAAAAAATAGATGACTTCTTTTTTTATGTTTTAAATTTACGATTCTGAGCTGCGGATGTTAATATGTTTATGTTGTATAGTGTAGTTTATCAACTAGTTAACAATAAATAATAATTTGATTTTAAACCTATTTTGATAAAACTTTTCGTTTTTATCAAAAAAATAAGTGGTACCTATGCAGATTGTAAGGATTTTATCGTTTTTATCTTGATAATACTATAGATTATTCAACATAAAGAGATGAGATTTTATATATTATACAGTTAACTTTTTTCTTATACCTATATTTACAGGTAAAAAAATATAATTTCATCTCAGACAAATACTTTTACTCCCTTAAATGAAGTTTAAATTTGGACATATAATGCTCACCTTTTTGCTTAGTTTCTTACTAAGTAGTGTGGTTTCTTATGCCCAAATGAACTCTCAATTAGCACAATATTATAAAAGAAGAGCAAAAAAGTATCTAGTTAAAAGTCCTCATCTTTATGAGTATTTTTCTATTACGAATAGAGGAATTACGATTTACCCATCACCACAACATAGAAAGCAAGGTATTGCAGAATTTTATGTTGGTTGGAATGAATTGAGTACTTTAAAAGATGTTTTTGAATATGGAGATAGGTCATTTCAATATGAAGTGTATCAATCTAAAGGGGTTAAACCATTTACTCAAGAATTTAAACAAACTGTAAATATCCTTAAAAGCATAACTACGTTTGTTCCTACTTCAATTATGAAACCTCTTTCTGGTATTCGTGTAGCAATCGACCCTGGGCATATTGCTGCAGATATGGATATGGCAAAAATTGAAGGGAGATTTTTAGAAATGAAGTTAGAAGATGGATCAAAAGTAAACCTTAAAGAAGGTGATTTAACGTTAACAACAGCTTATATTCTAAGAGACTCTTTGATAAAATATGGAGCAGAAGTGTACCTTACAAGAGATATTGCAGGGAATACAGGTGCATCAAAAGTCCCTTATCAAGATTGGAAAAAAAGATATTTACGTTCTAAATTACATGAACAGAAGCTTACTAAAAAGCAAATGTTGCATGTAATAAATCATGCACCAGAATCTAGAATTTATCGCCAATATTATTTACAGGATGACCTTGAAATAAGAGCTGAAAATATAAATTATTTTAAACCTGATGTAACAGTTGTTTTGCATTACAATGCAGATGAACTAAATGTGGGCTGGAAAAAGCCAACAAAAAGAAATTTCAGTATGGTGTTTGTTCCTGGTTCTTTCATGAAAAATGAGCTTGCATCTAAAAGAGATAGGTATGATTTTCTTCGCATTTTAGTAAGTGATTATACGAAAGATTCCTATTACCTTAGTAAGTTTATAATGGATGAATTTGTGGATTACCTAAAAGTGCCAGCAGTAGATCCAATTACTGAACCAAAATATTTAAAGGTGGTAGGTCTTCCGTTAGGTACTGGAATTTACGCTAGAAATTTACGCCTTTGTAGATTGTTAAATAGCCCAATGTGCTATGGAGAGCCACTATTACAAGATAATGTGGATGAACTGAAACGATTAAATAATAATAATTATGCTGAAGGTAAAATTGCTCCTCGTGTTATTGAGGTTGCAAATAGTTATTTTTATGGCATTTTAAATTATATAAACTATCAAAAAAGTAAAAATACGCCATAGTACTTTTAATGCTTCTAAGTGTTGTATTACCAATTAGCTCGAAATTTTAGTTGGTCAAATTCGTATAAAACAAAATATTATAATAAATTGCACCTAACATAATAGCAACACATATAAATTTAAATAACAAACAATCAAAAATGTCAACGTTAAAGAAAGCAGTTCTAAGACTCGATCAGACCGACCGAAGAATCTTAGATATACTCCAGAAACAGGCTAAGATAACTAATGCTCAGTTATCTAAAGAGATTGACTTGTCTCCAGCGCCTACGTTAGAGCGTGTAAAAAAACTTGAAAATTCAGGTATAATTGAGAGTTATCATGCAAAGTTAAATACTAAAGCATTAGGCTTAGGTGTAACAACTTTTGTAAACGTCAAAATTGAGAAACATAATCAAGAGAATCATACTTCTTTTTTAAAACAAGTTGATCAAATTCCTGAAGTAATCGAATGTCACCATGTAACTGGTAATAGCCATTACTTATTAAAAGTTATTACAACAGATATTGAAGAATATCAAAGAGTTCTTTTAAATAAATTAAGTGAAATTAAAGAAGTAGATGATCTGCAATCAATGATTGTATTGTCTTCTCCTAAAGATGCTCACACTATTCCAGTTCCTTAACGGAATAACTAGCTACTTTCTACTACAATTTACATTTAAACCTCTTATACAGTTCAATTTTTAATGAAAAAAAACTTCTTAATCACCGCTGCCTTAACAATGGCAATGTCTTCATTGAATGCCCAAGACATTCAACTCTCATCAGATAAAGCAGATGTAGAGAAATATATGAACACAATCACTCAAGAAGATCTTAAAAGTCACCTTTCAATCTTAGCTTCGGATGAATACGAAGGTAGAGAAACAGGAGAAAGAGGACAGAAAATGGCTGCAGATTATATTGCAAAATATTTCATGCAACAGGGATTAGTTGGTCCAGTAAAAGATGTACCTAACCCTTATTTCCAACAGTTTGATTTATATCAACAAAAATATTCTCATTTTTATTTAAAAACGAATGGATACACTTTAAATCTTTTCGAAGATATTTTCCCATATGGTAAATTCTCTATCGAAGAAAACGCTGAAGTGGTTTTTGTAGGGTATGGTGAAATTACTGACGAAATTGACGATTATAAAGGCCTTGATGTTAAAGATAAAGGTGTAATCTTTTTCGAGAAAACACCAGAGGAATATGGTGCTTCAAATAAAATGAACGGTCTTAGAAGAAAAGCTAAATTAGCAGCTGAGCAAGGTGCTGCATTTGCTATTATTCTTCCTAACTCTGACGAAGATTTTAACACACAAATTCAACGTTACGGTAGCTACATTAAAAAAGGTAGCTTATCATTTAAAAAACCATCAGAAAACGATAATTCAAAAAGTTTCGGTTTAATGCTTGGTAAACCGTCTTCTTTCTATGAGGCATTTCAAATAGATACAAAAAAGTTAAATAAGACAATTGCTAAAGCCTTAAAGTCAGGTAAATCAGCAGCAACTGGTCGTGTGTTTAATGTATCTTTAGATGCTAAATATCAATCTAGAGTAATGCCTACAGAAAATGTGTTAGGCTTTATGGAAGGAACAGATTTAAAAGATGAAATATTAGTAGTAACATCACATTATGATCACGTTGGTATAATTGATGGGAAAATTCATAATGGTGCAGACGATGACGGATCGGGAACTACTGGATTAATTGAGATCGTAGATGCATTTGTTCAGGCAAAAAAAGATGGTAAAGGACCAAGGCGTTCTATATTATTTATGACAGTAACAGGTGAAGAGAAGGGACTTTTAGGTTCTGAATATTATTCTGAACATCCCGTGTTTCCATTAGAAAATACAATCACAGATTTAAATATCGATATGATTGGTAGGGGAGATGATGCTCATAAAGATCAAAAAGACTTTGTGTATGTAATTGGTTCTGATATGTTATCGAGTGATCTTGATAAGATTAGTAAAAAGGTGGCTAAAACATATCTTCCTGATTTCACTTTAGATTACAAGTACAATGCTAAAGACGATCCGAACAGATATTATTATCGTTCAGATCATTATAACTTTGCAAAGCATGGTATCCCTGTAATTTTCTATTTTAATGGAACACATGAGGATTACCACCAACCTACAGATACAGTAGATAAAATTACTTTTGGACCTATGGCAAAAAGAGCTCAGCTAGTTTTTGCAACAGCATGGGAGTTGGCTAACAGAGATCAAAGACCTGTTGTTGACCAAGAACCAAACGATCAGTAATTGATATCTTAAAAGGCCAACGAAGTAAATTCGTTGGCCTTTTTTTATTGTCCCATTTTTGTGATATAATCTTCTAAACTATCATCACTTTCTAATTCTAATCTTTTTCTTAACCTCTTTCTGGCTACTTTTACACTGTTTGATGAGATACCCATAATTGAAGCTATATCTTTACTCGACATGTTCAATTTGATCAAATAACACATTCTAATATTCCCTTCTGTAAGGGTAGGGTGAGTTTTAGTTAGGGTTTCAATAAAAGGTTTATGTACTTCTGCAAAAAGAGAGTTTAAAACTTTCCAATCTTTTTCAAGGTCATCAACTTCTTTAATTTCCCTTCGAATACTATTAATTTTTGATGGAGAAAACTCTTCTGGAGATTTCTGAATAGATTCTAATTTTTTGTCAATATGATCTATTAAAGTATTCAGATGCACCAGTCGTAATGCATGTGTGGTCAGTTCTTTCTCACGCATTGCTAACGCCTCTTTTATTAATTCAGCCTTTTGATTATTCATTTCAAGAATATCCATTTCTTTGGCCAATAATGCCTGAGATCTTTCTTTCACCATTTGATCAAGCATCTCTTTCTGCTTTTTCAAATTCCTTACGTAGATATAATAAATACCCACCAACCCGAGGGCAATTAACAGAGCAATAGATAGTTTAAAATAAAGTGTTTCCCAGTAATTAGATTGTAATAAAACTTCAATTTTTGTCAGCTCACCCCAATTTTGTCCTTTGTATCTACATTGTACTTCAAACCAGTAATTACCATACAGTAAATTAGAATAGATAACTGTTTTAGTAGATTTACTTTTATGCCAATGTTCTTCAAAACCTTTTAAACGGTACCTGTATTCAATATTGTGATGGTAATTATAGTCGAGTCCAACAAAACCTAAACTAAATGTTCTATGGTGAGGTGCTAATTCTAAAGACTCTTGATTGGATATATCTATTGTATTAGCATTCTGAAACTCATTATAAAGCGTTAAAGAAGTAACCTTAACATTCGGGTTTTCCTGTAAAAAATGCATTGCTTTAATCCCATTAAATACATTTAACCCTTCTGTACCTCCAAAAGCAAGATTACCATTGTTCAATAAGAAAGAAGCACCAACATTAAATTGTTTACCTTGTAAACCATCTTCAGCACTAAAACACCTAATTGTATTTTCTAGAGAGTTGAAAGCAACTAATCCTCTATTTGTCGATAACCATAAAATACCATCAAGATCATTTTCAATTGAGTAAATAACTTGATTAGGTAATTGTTGGTTAATAGTTGCTGGTGAAAAAGTATCCGTTTGACGGTCTAATTTCCATAATCCATTTCCAAAAGTACCTATCCATAAATTAAAATTATTATCCTCACAAATAGAGATTATAGCATTGTTCGTATTTAAGCTGTCGTTCTTTGTTTGGTTTAGGTAGAGCTGTTCAAAGTTGTCATGGATCTTGTTGTATTTATTTAATCCGTTAAAAGAACCAATCCAAATGTCTCCTTTAATATCAAGGTAAACCTTTCTTGTGTCGTTATTAGATAAAGTATTTTTGATTGAATTATGATGCAGATAACGTGTGACTTCTTCTGTATTTTGGTTGTATTTAATAACGCCAACAGTCGTTGCTAGCCACATGTTATTATCAAGGTCAAATTGAATATCCCAAATATTGTCAGTAGATAAGGATTTGCCAAATTGATCTTTTAATGTAAACGGATGAATTTTTTGATTTTTATCGAAATAGGCTAATCCATCATGGTACTTGCCTACCCATACTTTGTCGTCATTTTTCTCAAGTGATATGACAAATTTATTAGATAGAATATTTTCTATTTTCCCATTTTTAAGATTCACTTTGTCAACACCACCTCCATCAGTACCTACAAACAATTCATTTTCTTTTACTTCTGTAATTGATGTAACTGAATTATGTGACAACCCTAAGCTGTACGTTTTTTCTTCAGTAAATAAGAAGAAAGGATCGCTTTCATTATACAATTGCAGACCATCTCCAAAAGTACCTATCCATATATTATTTTCTACACCTTTGTAAATATAGTTGATAGTTTTACCGTTACTTTTATGGTGTAGAAGTGTAAATGATTTGTATTGTTTTGCCTTCTCTAGTAGAATTATTCCGTTGCCCTCTGTGCCAATCCAAATATTTTGATTGTGATCTAGAGCAATGGTTTTAATTTTATTTTTACCAGAATATAGTTTTTGAGCTTTTAGTTGACTGTCAATTAAAAATAGACTACCATCTTTAGTACCTACAAAAAGCTGGTTCTTAATTCTTTTTAATATAAAAATGTTTTTCTTTTTAAACTGCTCTAGAGTAGGGACTGAAACTTCTGAATAGTTATTGTTTGAAAAAGTAACTAAACCTTTATCAGTAGCTAAAAAAAGGAGTTTCCTAAAAGCTGCAATACTTTGAATAGCACCTTCTGTACCTTCAATTTTTTGATATTCTATGCTGCTTTTATCTTTTACAAATAAGCCAATATGATTGATAGCAATCCATTGCTTACTATTGCACCAAGTAATCCCTTTAATATCTTCAACCGAATGTTTGTTTTGAACTTTAACCTTGGTAAAAATTTTAGTTTCAAAGTCGTAAACTTCTAAACTACCATTAGTGCCAATCCATAATTTATCTTCTACAGGATCGTTTTTTAGGCACCTGATAGAGCTAAATGATAATCCATTGATTGAATTTGATGTGAATTTCTGAAACGAATGTCCATCAAACTTATTCAAACCATCATCAGTTCCTATCCACAAAAAACCATATTTATCATACAGAATATCGTTAACGTTATTCTGAGATAACCCATTTTTAGTGGAAAAAGAAGATAATTTAATAGGCTTGAGATCTTTTGCTTTTGTCGTTAACGCAATTACATTTAGAAACAAAAATCCCAATGCAAAATTAGTTAGTAGAGTTGCTTTCATTTAATAAAATAACCTGTAGTAGATATAGTAAAATGTCGTATTTACACGTAATATGATTTATTATTGTTATTAAATCAAGTATTTCTATTGAAATTCTAAACTTACAGATCTATATGGACAAAAATAGAAGGTGAGTAGGTGAAGTTCGTTAGGTATTGATAAAACTAGAAATTTGTTTCAAGAGAGATATAACCCCTTTATGTATTCGGATGTACTAAGCCTATAACATTAACACTATTATTAGAATTTTAATTCTATTCGTATAAAAAAATGATATTGAACATTTTTCAACTCATTAGTCAATAGTAGTTTTTAAATAGAGACAATAGTAAAATAGTTTGAAAATGATAGTTATAATGTACACTTTAGCATCTTTATATGCTGAGAACAAAAGTAGAACGATATAGATTTCTATAAACTACCTAAAAAGAGTGACTTATATAGAAATGCATAATATCAATAATTTTATATCTAAATGAGTAATAAAAAAATTGAAATTCCATCAAGCGTTAAAGGGCTAATTTTTGATATGGATGGAACACTTGCTGATACTATGCCAACACATTATTTAGCATGGAAAGCAACATTTGCAAAGGTTGGGTATCATTTTTCAGAAGAAGAATTTTATTCTTTAGCGGGAATGTCAACAGAAAGGATTGTGTTGAAAATTGCTGGTGAAAACAATTTAGAATTAGATGTTCAGAAAATGTCTGATGATAAAGAACAGGAATATTTAAATTTGACAGGAGCTGTAAAGCCAATAGATTTAGTTTTTGATGTTGCTAAAGAGTACCAAGGGAAATTACCTATGGCAATAGGTACAGGAAATATAAAGTTATTAATTGATCATACTTTAGAAGCGATAGGAGCCGTTGGGATGTTTGATGCTTTAGTAGGAGCGGATGATGTGTCTGAACCTAAGCCGTCTCCAGAAACTTTTCTAAAATGTGCTGATCTTATTAAGGTTTCTCCAGAGGATTGTATTGTATTTGAAGATGGTCAACCGGGTATTGATGCAGCAATTGCCGCAGGTATGAAAGTGGTTGATGTAAGAGAATATTTATAAATTACACCTCTATATTATTGATTATTAATATGTTGAAATTACACTTATCGCAAATAAAGATTAAATAAATGTTAATTTTCTTATTTTATCTGCACATAAATAATATAGAAAAAGAGGTGTAAATTGGTCATAAACAAAGGATTATTAAAGAAACATTTATAAACTTAGTAAGGTCTTTGTTATAGACTGACAATAGTCATGTTTTAAGACGTTTCTGTTCCCTAATATTGAACTGTTTTAAAAATCATTAATAAAAAAATTACGAGACCATGAGTTTAATCGTAGACGTTCACGCAAGACAAATTCTTGATTCAAGAGGTAATCCTACAATTGAAGTTGATGTAACAACAGAAACAGGTACAGTTGGCCGTGCTGCAGTTCCTTCAGGAGCTTCAACAGGTGAGCACGAAGCTGTTGAGTTACGTGACGGTGGATCAGAATACCTTGGAAAAGGAGTTTTGAAAGCAGTTGAAAACGTTAATGAAATTATTGCAGAAGAGTTAATCGGTGCTTCAGTATTTGAACAAAATGCTATCGATAACGCTATGATCGATTTAGATGGTACGCCAAACAAATCGAAATTAGGTGCAAATGCAATTTTAGGTGTATCTCTTGCAGTTGCTCACGCAGCAGCAGCAGAACTAGGTCTTCCTTTATATAGATACGTAGGTGGTGTTTCTGCAAACACTTTACCTGTACCAATGATGAACATCATCAATGGTGGTTCTCACTCAGATGCGCCAATCGCATTCCAAGAGTTCATGATCCAACCTGTATCAGCTAAAGATTTTACAACTGCTATCCGTATGGGTGCAGAAGTATTCCATTCTTTAAAGAAAGTAATTCACGACCGTGATCTTTCTACTGCAGTAGGTGACGAAGGTGGATTTGCTCCAGCTTTCGAATCAACTGAAGATGCTTTAGATGCTGTACAATTAGCAGTTAAAAATGCAGGTTACGAGTTTGGTAAAGATATTACTATCGCTCTTGACTGTGCATCAGCTGAATTCTATGTAGACGGTAAATACGACTACACAAAATTCAAAGATATGAAAGGTGGTGTAAAAACTTCACAAGAGCAAGCTGAGTATTTAGCTGAATTATGTGAGAAATACCCTATCACATCTATCGAAGACGGTATGGATGAAAACGACTGGGATGGTTGGAAAGTTCTTACTGAATTAGTAGGTGATAAAGTTCAGTTAGTAGGTGACGATTTATTTGTTACTAACGTTGAGCGTTTAGATCAAGGTATCAAAAATGATATTGCGAACTCTATCCTTATCAAAGTAAACCAAATTGGTTCTTTAACTGAAACAATTGCTGCAGTTGAAATGGCACACAGAGCTGGTTATACTTCAGTAATGTCTCACCGTTCAGGTGAAACAGAAGATAACACTATTGCTGATTTAGCAGTAGCATTGAACTGTGGTCAAATCAAAACTGGTTCAGCTTCTCGTTCTGACCGTATGGCTAAGTATAACCAATTACTTCGTATCGAAGAGAAATTAGGTTCTACTGCTAAGTACTTAGGTCTTGACGCATTCAAGCAAAAATTCAACTTCTAATTAGAAGTTAGAAAAATATTCTGAGTCATCAGGTGGGGCATTCCTTTTTAGGAATGCCCTTTTTTTGTGTGTAAAGGCTGTTTTTAACCCTTATTTAAAATTAGTTTAAATAAATTAACTTATTATTTGTAATTAATCTTAATAAACAATAAGTTTGTCGAAGTATAAAAGCAACAAACATATTTTTTATTATTATGACAATTTCTTCGTCTCTTAAAAAGACATTTATCGCATCTTCTCTAATTGCAACTTCTTTGTTTTCTTGTTCAGAAGTTGAAGATGCTATTAACGACGTAATTACTCCTGATGTTCCAACAACATACACTTTCGAGCACGTAAACTACTCTGGTCAAACAGCTCGTATCCAAATGTTAGATTCTTTAGAAAGATATATCAAATCAGGTAATGATGGCGTTACAAAACTTGAAATTGATGATATGGTTGATATATATACAAATAAATCTGAAGGATTATTTGGATCATCTAAAGATTTGAAAAGTAAAACTTATGGTGATGAGGATTTACATGTTGATGTAAAAGATGAAGTAGATGGGTACTTTACAAAAGCATATTTACATTCTGGCAAAGAAGAGTTTATTATTGGAGGTAGATTATTTGATTCTAACGGTCATGAACCAGCACAAATGGTTGCTAAAGGTTTAATGGGTGCTACTTTATATTATCAATCTGTTTCAAACTATCTTACTAATGAAAAATTAGATGGTGCTGATAACGAAACTGTAGAAGAAGGAGACGGAACTGCAATGGAGCATTACTGGGACGAAGGTTTCGGTTACTTTGGTGCTGCGGAAGATTATGCAACAAATGAAGATGCTAAAAATTGGTATTGGGCAAAATATGCAAAATCAAGAGCTGGTGTATATGATGTATCTGGAGATATTTTCAATGCATTTATTGCAGGTCGTGTAGCGATTGCAGCTAAAGATTATGACGAAAGAAACAAACAAAGAGATATTATTGTAGCTAAATGGGAAGAGTTAGTAGCTATTAATGTTATTCATTACTTAAATTCATTAGAAACAGATACTGAATTAGGTGATCAAATGCACCACTGGTCTGAAGCTCTTGCTTTTGCATGGTGTTTACAATATAATGCTTCTAAAGTAATTTCAACTGAAGATTTAAATACTGTAATAGATCTATTAGGGGATAGTGTTGATGATGTATCTTCAGAAGATATTGCTTCAATCAAAACTTCTTTACAGACAACATACGGTTTTTCTACCGAAGTAGTGAATAACCTTTAATATTTACTATTTTTGCAGAATATTAATAAATCACGATAGTACAACACTATCGTGATTTATCTATATAATCCCTAATTTCAATATTTGATAAATGAAAAAGATCAACCTAATAGTATTTATAGCTTTTCTAGCAACATTCTTTTCTTGCGAAACAGATTCTAATGTAAGTGTAAATTTCTCACAAGAAGAAATGCTAAGTAATTATGCAAACAATTTAATTGTGCCAGCATTCGAAACTTATAAAGCATCAACAAATTCGCTTAAAGAAAAAATAGCAGCATTTACAGCTTCTCCTAGCGAAGAAACATTGAATGCAACCCAAGAAGCATTAAAAGTTAGCTATACAGCTTGGTCAAAAGTAAATGCGTATCAATTTGGTCCTGCAATGGGAGCGTCTTTATTATCTAATTCAAATACATTTCCTACAAAATATACTGATATTGAAAGTAATATCGTAGCAAATAATTGGAATCTAACAAGCATTACTGCTAACAATAAAAAAGGATTGCCAGCAATAGATTATTTGTTATCTAACCAAGAGAGTGCAGCAATTGTAACTGCTTTTTCTGACGAAAATAGAAAAAGGTATTTAACCGAATGTGTAGCTGATTTAGACAATAGAGCAAATTCTGTATATGAATTATGGGTAAATGGCTATGCTGCAGAATTTAGTGCCAATACAGGGAATGATCCAAGTAGTGCATTATCATTTATAGTAAATGAATATAACAAAGCATACGAAAGATGTAAAAACCAGAGGGTAGGTTATCCATTAGCAAAGTTCAGTAGCGATTTAACTCCTCAAGTTTCTCCAATGTCTGTAGAATCGTATTATAACCAGGCGTCTTTATCTTTATTAGTTTCAAATATTGAAAGTTTAGAAAATATATTTAAAGGTAAAGGGGAGAATGATGGTGAAGGTCTAGCAGATTATTTAGATGCTTATTATGAGTCAGGTGCTTCTGAAAAAGATTTAACTGCAGAGATTTTAAATCAATTTGATGTGATAAAATCTAAGCTTGATGCATGTAATGATCCCTTTTCTGACCATATCTCAAATAATGACCAAGTGGTAAACGATTTATATGATGAATTGACTAAATTAGTAGTACTGATCAAATCAGATATGTCTTCTGTTTTATCAGTTAAAATTACTTATCAAGATTCAGACGGTGATTAACCATGAAAATTAAGGACTACATAAACAAACAAGTCTCTATTGCTCCATTAGTTGTATTTAGAATAATATTCGGTATAATGATGGCCAGTAGTGCAATAAGATTTTGGGCAAACGGTTGGATTGACACTCAATTTATTCAACCGACCCATTTTTTTCATTATTATGGTTTCTCTTGGGTAACTCCTTTAGATAGCACTGGAATGTATGTCGTTTTCTCAGTTATGATACTGAGTGCATTGGCAATAGCATTTGGTGCTTTTTATCGTTTCTCAGCATTAGTTTATTTTTTAACTTTTACTTATGTTGAATTATTAGATGTAACCAATTATCTAAATCATTATTATTTTGTAAGCTTAATGGCTTTCATAATGATTTTCTTGCCAGCACATCGTCGTTTTTCTTATGATGTTTACAGAAATCCAGAAACTTTTAGATCAACAGTTTCAGCTTGGACAATAGATGCAATAAAGTTACAATTAAGCATTGTGTATTTTTATGCAGGAATTGCAAAATTAAATACAGATTGGCTCTTTAATGCTCAGCCATTACGTTTATGGTTAGCATCTAGAACGGATTTATTTTTAATAGGACCACTTTTAAAATATACATGGGTAGCGTTTGTTTTTAGTTGGGTAGGGTGTGTTTACGATTTGGTAATACCGTTCTTCTTAGTAAATAAAAAAACAAGAATCTACGCCTATATTGCAGTGGTTGTTTTCCATGTAGTAACGTCAATATTATTCCCTATCGGGATGTTCCCATATATAATGATTTTAAGTACATTAATATTCTTTTCTTCTGATTTTCATGAGAAAATTATTATTGCTTTAGGTCGATTCTTTAGCTCCGAAAATTTAGCTATTGAAGTGAAAAGAGGGAGAATAAATTCTATTCCACAGCAATTGATTCGTTTGGGTTTTGCTCTGTTCTTTATTTTTCAATTGATATTCCCTTTTAGATATGCTTTTTACAAGGACAATTTATTTTGGACTGAACAAGGCTTTAGATTTTCTTGGAGAGTAATGTTAATTGAAAAATCAGGTAGTGCAACTTTTTATGTAGTCAATCCAGATACAAATAGAAAAATTGAAATAAATAACAGTGATTATCTCACTCCTTTACAAGAGAAAATGATGGCAACACAGCCTGATTTAATCTTACAATATGCTCAAATAATAAAAGAAGCATTTGAGAAAAAAGGATTTGAAAATCCAGCAGTTTATGTTGATGCTTATGTAACCTTAAATGGTAGAAGTAGTCAACAATATATCGATCCTTCAGTTGATCTTACAAAATTAAAAGATACATTCGCTTCTAAAAATTGGATACTCCCGTTTAAAGGGTAATCAAACTTATGAAATCAACTATACTAACAAATCTACTTCTATTCATCTTTACTTTTAGCACTTATGCTCAACAAGTTGAAATTACTGGAAAGGTAATTCAGTATGATACGCAAAAGGGTATTTCTGGTGCTGATGTTTATATTAAAGGAACGTCAACTAAAGTAAAAACAAATAAGGATGGTGTTTATTCTATTAAAGGTTTAACTGTAGGTAAAACCTATGCTTTAGGTGTTTTTAAACATGGACTTACACCTATGGAGAAAGATATTTCACCTAAAAAAGGCGAAAATACTTTAAACTTTACATTAAGAGTAATAGAAAAAGTTTTAGAAGAAGTAGCTGTTATAGAAACTGATGAAACAAATGAGATTACACGTTTAGAGGCTATAGAAGGAACTTCAATTTATGAAGGAAAGAAAAGTGAGGTAATTCAGATTGATAATCTTACAGCTAATTTGGCTACCAATAATTCTCGTCAGGTATACAATAGAGTACCTGGTTTAAATATTTGGGAAAGCGATGGGGCAGGTATTCAATTGGGTATTGGCGGTAGAGGATTAAGTCCAGATAGAACATCAAATTTCAATACACGCCAAAACGGGTATGATATTGCTGCAGATGCACTTGGATATCCAGAAAGCTATTATACACCACCTTTGGAAGCAGTAGATGAAGTGCAGATTGTAAGAGGAGCAGCTTCTTTACAATATGGAACTCAGTTTGGAGGATTATTAAACTTTAAAATGAAGAAAGGTAATCCAACCAAACCTTTTGAGCTTGTTTCTAGACAAACTGGAGGTTCTTTTGGTTTATTTAATTCATTTAATAGTATTGGAGGGCAAAAAGGAGATGTCAATTATTATGCACTCTACCAATATAAAAGAGGAGATGGATGGCGACCAAATTCTGGTTTTAACGTAAATACTTTTTTTACAGCAATTAATTACGATGTTTCAGATAAATTTAAAATAGGTGTGGAGTTTACTCACATGAATTACCTTGCACAGCAGCCTGGTGGTTTAACAGATGATGAATTTTATTCTGACCCAAGAGCATCTTATACGGATCAGAATTGGTTTAAAGTAAATTGGAATGTTGCTTCTGTAAAGTTAGAATATAAAATATCTCCAAGTGCAAAAATCGAGATGCGTAATTTTGGTCTTTTAGCATCAAGAGATGCATTAGGTCTTAACCTAAATAAACAAGATCCATACAATGAACCTCGTTTATTAGTGGCTGATGAGTTTAGGAATTACGGTACAGAAATCCGTTACTTAAAACATTACGAGATAAAAGGAAAACCTTCAGCATTTGTATTAGGTACGCGTTTGTATCATGGTAATGATGATAAAAAACAAGGAGATGCTTCTGATGGTAACGATGCAGATTTTACATTTTCACATCCAGATAGCCTTCTTTCTGATCATAATTTTACAATTCAGAATTATGCATTTTTTGCAGAAAATATCTTCCAAGTAACTGATAAATTTAGTATTACTCCTGGTGTTCGTTTCGAATTAATTGGCACTAAAGGTGAAGGGTATTATCAAAAAGTTTTTTATGAAGTGGGAGATGATGGTTTGATTGAAGAAATTACACGTGCAGAACCTGATACAATTGTCAATAATAGATCAATTTTAATTGCAGGTGTGGGTTTTAGTTATAAAGTAAAACCTGATTTAGAAGTGTATGCAAATATCTCTCAAAATTATAGAGCAATTACATATTCAGATCTTCGTTCACTCAATTCAAATGTACGTATAGATCCTGATATGAAAGATGAAAGGGGCTATTCTGCTGATTTAGGAATGAGAGGGAAACTTAAATTTTTAAATTATGATATTAGTGCTTTTTACCTTCGTTACAATGATAAAATAGGTTTAGCAAATCCAGCAAACCCAATACGTACTAATATTGCAGATGCATATACTGTTGGTGTAGAATCATATGCTGAATTAAATTTTATGCATTTTATCAACCCATTATCTAATTATCATTTTAATCTTTTTGGAAATGTTTCCTTTATCCAAGGTAAATATATTTCAGACGATAAAGTTTACGATGGTAATGATGTAGAACTTGTGCCACCTTTTAATATCAAAACAGGTATTAATGCTGGGTATAAAGCATTTAATGTATCATTACAGTATACGCATGTAGATAAACAATATACTGATGCTGCTAATACAGAAGTACCTCTTTCAGATGCTGTTTATGGACCAATCCCTTTATATTATGTGATGGATTTATCTATGAAATACCAATACAACTGGTTGGGAATTGAAACTGGAATCAACAATTTAACGGATAATATGTACTTTACCCGAAGAGCTACAGGTTATCCTGGTCCGGGTATTATTCCTTCTGATGGGAGAAATTATTATTTCACATTTCAGTTTAAGATCTAGTTAATTGTTTTCTGAATTATTGATTTTGTTTTAAAAATAGGTCAAAACATTCCATATTAAGCAATAAAATTTGCTAGGAACATGTTATGTTTGTGATTAATTTGTATAATTGAGTAATGAAAACTTGTTCATTCACTTTATTTGTGCGTACAGAAATTACAAAAAAACAGAATAATGGCGAAGAGTATAGACGAAACTAAACTACAACGAATAAAAGAAGCAACTATAGAAATGGTTGTGAGTAAAGGATATGGAGGAGCGTCTGTTTCGTCGATTGCTAAAAAAGCACAGGTTGCAGATGGCTATTTATACAGACATTATCCAAGCAAAGCAGCTTTAGTGCAAGCACTTTATTCAGCCAACATAGAGTATTACAGAAATATTATATTCAAAAACATGGAAGAGAAAGAATCACTTGAAGAGGTGATCTATCATTTCTGTGTAGAAATATTTAATCTAGCAAATGATAATCCTTCAAGAGCAAAGTTCATTAATATGCTAATGAATGATTATACTTTCTTAATGTCTAAAGAAATGACATTAAAAATACCTGAGTCGTTAAAAGCTATGGTAGAAAGAGGACATAAATCTGGCGAAGTGGGAAGTGAAATTAATGTAGAAATGTTCACAGCAGTTTTTCCTGCAATTCCTATTCAGTATGCTTCTTCAAGAGCAACATCTGTATTTAGTTCTGAAAGATTAACCGAAGAAGATGCAAGAATTGTAACTAAATTATGTATTAAAGCATTAGCTTAAAGTATACATTTTTTATTAAATAAAAGAAAAGCAACCATATTGGTTGCTTTTTTTATGCATTAGAATATAATAATTTAAAGAACATCTCATCCACAATCGGTAGTTATTTGTAATAATTTTAGATTACGTGTATTTATTTAAACTTTCTTTTAACTTTGGATTAAGAATAGATTGTTTACAGTCTGTTAGAAGTCTATGTTTAAACATAGTTTGGACTAGACTTTGCTATCATATAGAAAATGTCGTGTAAAAGGGGTAGTAGCCTTTTACATTTATATTACTGAAGGTTAGAGGGAACTGGTTCTACTAGGTTCCTCTTTTTTTATGTCCAGCATTTATTTTTCCGAAGAGATTATTATATCATTTATCAAAATGATTAAATTACATTCCAATTCATTTTTTTGACATTTACATTTCCCCTTATAATGTTTAAACAGATTTTTTTAATAGTACTGATCTTTTCACTTTTACCAACAATCACTTCAGCTCAATCTATAAAAGATGTAAAATCTAAATTCAGTGAGTATATACTTCATGCAAAGCTGGGTGAGTTTAAGTATCAGCCAGATTCTACTGCTAAGTTAGACACGGTAGCAATTAATAAGAAAACAAAAAAAGTATATTTATTTTTAGGGAAACAATGGGAGTATAAACCTGTTAGGAGAGAAGATGTTGAAGATGTTTATACTCAGACAAGAAAATTTTTAGGGAATAAATATGCAAAGTATGATTTTGTGTTTTTTGTTGGCAAAACCGATGATAAGAATCAAAAGAAAGTTGCGAAGAAAAATAAATGGCCACAGACCCCAAAGTGTGAACTTGCAGATCTAGTTCCTAATATATATAGGTACAAACATCATCTTGATCAAAAAAGAAATACAGTTCAGAAGTACAAAGGTGTTCCTCATATACAGAAGTTAAGTAAAGAAAAAGCACCATCAAAAGGGTTATATAATAATCATTTAGCAATATGGAATAGTCATGGATGGTATTATGAAAAATCATTAGATAGATGGGAATGGCAAAGAGCAAGGCTATTTCAAACAGTAGAAGATTTATTACCTACAGCCTTTGTATTACCATATTTAGTTCCAATGCTAGAAAATGCTGGAGCGAATGTCTACTTACCAAGGGAAAGAGATACACAATCTCAAATGTTGATTGTTGATAATGATGGTGACAGAATTGGTTACACAGAAAAAGAAGGTGTATTTGCTGGTGGTAAAGGTTTTAACTTTAGAGAAGCTTATTCAGACGAAAACCCATTTGCTATAGGAACTTATCGAAAAGTGAAGTCAACAAAAAAAGATAATATTGTATTTGAATGGAAGACTGAAGGAAAAATTAAAGGAGAATTTAGTGTTTATATTTCTTATGCAACATTACCTATTGGAGTAGATGACGCCCGCTATGTAGTGAAACACCAAAAGCAACAAACAACGTACCTCGTCAATCAAAAAATAGGTGGTGGTACGTGGGTTTATTTAGGTACTTTTAAATTTGATGGAAGTCCTAATGAAGGAGTCTTCCTTTCATCAAAATCAAAGCATAGAGAGAAAATTATTACTGCAGATGCAGTTCGATTTGGTGGAGGTACCGGGAACATTAAGAGAGGGGGAGCCACAAGTGGCAGACCAAGATTTATGGAAGGGTCTCGATATCACTTGCAATATGCAGGGGCACCTTTAGAAGTATATACCCCAAAAAATGAAGGGAATGACTATAAAGATGATTACCAATCTAGAGGTGAATGGGTAAACTGGCTTACAGGAGCTCCTTTTGCAATAAACCCTGATGTAGAAAATAATGGTTTAAATGTACCAATTGACCTGGCTCTTGCATTACATACAGATTCTGGAGTTTCTGATTCTGATACCACAAAAGGTACTTTATTGATTTATAGTACTACTGATATGAAGAAAAATATAACTTTCCCAAACGGACAGTCAAGGTATACCAATAGAGATCTCGCAGATATTATTCAAACTCAAATTGTAACAGATTTAAGAGTGTTACATGATTCAATATGGAATAGAAGAGAACTTTGGGATCGTAGATATAGTGAAGCAGTATATCCTAATGTACCCACAGTTTTGGTAGAGTTACTTTCTCATCAAAATTTTAAAGATATGAGGTTTGCTTTAGATCCTCAGTTTAGATTTGATGTGAGTAGGGCGATTTATAAAGGCATTGTAAAATATTTATCGTACCAAGAAAATAGATCTTTTGTAATTCAGCCTCTTAAACCAAAAGAGTTTGCTATTACTTTAAAAAACCAGAAGGCTTTTTTACAATGGAAAGGTCAATTAGATTCTTTAGAATCCACGGCTGTACCAAGTTATTATAAGTTATATACCAATAGAGATAATCAAGGTTGGGATGCTGGGAAAATAGTTTATGGAAATAATTTGGAGATGGACATAGAGAAGTCTCATTTTTATAGATTTAAAATTGCCGCTGTAAACGATGGGGGAGAAAGTTTTACAACTGAAGAATTAAGTATTGCTGATTTTGGAAATAAACCAGTGCTTATAGTAAATGGTTTTGATAGAATTGGTGCTCCCTCTGTAATTAATACTCCTTCTTATAAAGGTTTTACAACATCTGATGATGGTATTGCAGATGGCGTTGATATTTCATTTACTGGAAATCAATACGATTACAACCCTAACTCTGAATGGTTAGATGACGATGCTCCTGGGCATGGTGCTAGTTATGCAGATGCAGAAACAATATTAATTAGAGGGAATACCCACGATTTTACACGTGTACATGGCGAGGCTTTTTATTACTTAAAACAATCTTTTGTATCGGTCAGTATAGAAGCAATCGAGAAGGGTTTGATTAATTTAGAAGACTACGAGATAGTTGATGTTTTGTTTGGTGAACAAAAATCTACAGAAACCGTGCAAGAAGGCAAAGGGAAAGTGTATTCTTGTTTTAGTAATTCTTTCAAAGAAAAGCTCGCTACATTTTTATCTAAACCGTCTTCAAAGTTATTTATTTCTGGTGCATATATTGGTACCGATTTATTTGAAAAACCCAATGGATTAAGAAAAGGGCGTAAACACAAAGATGTACTTTATGCTAAAAAGAAATTACACTTTATAGGAAGAACCAATTATGCTGATAAACTAGGTACAGTGTTTAGTGTAAATCCTAATTTTAAAAGCTTAAACAAACTCTTTTATGCTAACACTATAGATACAAAATTGTATAGAGTTGAAGCCCCAGATGCTTTAGATCCTGCTGATAAGTCAACAAAAGTGATCGGAAGATATACTGGAAATAATAAAAGTATTGGTATTGCTTATTCAAATGATGAAAATAGAATTGTAGCTCTTGGTTTTCCTTTTGAGACCATTACTAGTGAGCAAAAGAGAATCGAATTTATGGAAGAAGTTATCAAATTTTTCAAATAAAAGTAACTGATTGATTTTGAGAGATTAAATGTAATTGTAGTATTTTTATTTAAATAAATGTGAATATTAATTCATTTATCCCTTAAATTGTCATAAACATGTTAAGATAAACTAATTATTGACACAAAAAATCGATAGTCCACGTCTAATAAAACAGACAAAGACAAATAGATATGAAAAGTCAAAGAGCGACAAGGTTCTTTTCACTTGATAAACTATACTAACAATACAAAAGGTCACCATTATGGTGGCCTTTTTGTTTTTCTAAAAATAACCGTTTAAAAAGTATAGATAATTATTTGTTCATAGTATCTTCGTGAATCATATTCAACGAACTAATATTATGACGAAGCTTCTGATCAAAAACGCTCAAATTGTAAACGAGGGTAAAGTTTTTAAAGGTGATGTGCGTGTTGTGGATGGAAAGATTGATAGTGTATCAGCATCCATTACTGCACAAGATGAACAAGTAATTGATGCCGAAGGAAAGTATCTTTTACCGGGTTTGATAGACGATCAGGTTCATTTTAGAGAGCCAGGGTTAACTGAAAAAGCAAATATTGAAACGGAAGCAAGAGCTGCTGTATCTGGGGGTATTACATCTTTTATGGAAATGCCAAATACAAAACCACCTACAGTAACTATAGAAGCCCTAGAAGATAAATATGCAATTGCAAAAAGAACTTCTTTAGCAAACTACTCTTTCTACATTGGTGCTACAAATGATAATTTAGCAGAGGTATTAAAAGCTGATCCTAAAAATGTTTGTGGAATAAAGGTATTTATGGGTTCTTCTACAGGTAATATGCTTGTTGATAATGAAGCTACCTTAGGTAATTTATTTGCAAAAGCACAGATGATTATTGCTTCGCATTGCGAAGATGATCCGATGATTGCAGAGAATTTAGAAAAATATAAAGAAAAGTACGGAGAGGATATTCCTATGGAGTGTCATCCAGAAATAAGAAGTGCTGAAGCTTGTTATTCATCGTCTTCTAAGGCTGTAGCTTTAGCAAAGAAACATGGAGCAAGATTACATATTCTACATATATCAACGGCTAAGGAGTTGGAATTATTCCAAAATGATATTCCGTTAAAAGATAAGAAGATTACATCAGAAGCATGTGTACACCATATGTGGTTTTCTGATGAAGATTATAAAGAAAAAGGGACACACATTAAGTGGAATCCAGCAGTGAAAACAAAAGAGGATGGAGCGAGCATTCTTGCAGGAGTATTAAATGATAAGATTGATGTGATTGCAACTGATCATGCACCGCATACACTTCAGGAAAAATCGAATACTTATTTAACTGCACCTTCTGGAGGTCCATTAGTACAGCATTCATTACAAGTACTCTTGGATTTTTATAAACAAGGTAAAATTTCTTTAGAGAAAATAGTCGAGAAGGCTTGTCACAACCCTGCAATTCTTTTTGAAGTTGAGGATAGAGGATATATCAAAGAGGGCTATTGGGCAGATTTAGTTTTAGTTGATTTAGAAGCACCCCAGAAGGTAGAAAAATCAAACTTAAATTATAAGTGTGGATGGTCTCCATTTGAAGGACATACTTTCTCATCTACAATTACACATACAATTGTTTCAGGACATTTAGCGTATGAAAATGGTAAATTTAACGAAGATGTGAAAGGAAAGCGTCTGACTTTCAATAGATAATAAAGAATTTAATTTTGTTTGCGAATTTATATTTGGAAAAACCTTCTGTGTTTCCCTATATTTGCATTACAAAATGGCGATCGTAGCTCAGTTGGTTAGAGCACTGGTTTGTGGTTCCAGGGGTCGTGGGTTCGATTCCCATCGTTCGCCCAACTTGTAAAAGACTTTTCAAGCAATTGAAAGGTCTTTTTTTATGTTCTAATTTTCAACAAATTAATAGTGAAACTTAGTGTTAAGAATAAAAATTCTGAACTCACTATTCTTCTTGCCATTATTGATGAATGAATTTTTGTAATAATTATTTTTTTGTTGTTGAAGATCAATCAATTATTGAATATTCATCTTCATTTGTAAAATATTTATTGGATAAGAACTAATCAATCTATTATATTTGCACTGCAATAAAACGGCGATCGTAGCTCAGTTGGTTAGAGCACTGGTTTGTGGTTCCAGGGGTCGTGGGTTCGATTCCCATCGTTCGCCCAACTTGTAAAAGACTTTTCAAGCAATTGAAAGGTCTTTTTTTATACCCATATTTTGATAGTTTTAATTTGAATATTGACTATCAGTGACTTATGAATAACGTTTGATTTGATAGTATAAAAGATTCAACTTTTAAAATAGTATTAATGAAAAGGATAATATTCATAATTTCGATTGTTATTTCGGTAACATTATCGTTGCAAGCATCTCCAAAATCACCTCGAGAAAAATCTGTAAAAAAAGAAACCAGAGCAAACTACAGAAAGAAAACAAAAAGACAGAAGAAGCATGCTCGATTCTTAAATAAGTATTATGGTAAAACCAGACGTATTAGAAAATATAAATAGACACTATTAAAGTAATTTTTGATTCAAATTAGGAAACCAGATGAGATAAAGGATCCGTTTCAATAGTTATCATCAAAAAGTAATTAAAAATGAAAAAGATAATTTTACTCATTAGTTTATTTTCGACTTTAACTGTTGCTTCATTTGCTGAAAATAACTCTCCTGTTCCCGTTAAAAAAGAACAAAAAAGAGTATTGAAACAAAAGAAGAAAAAGAAAAAAGCACATACAAAATTCTTAAATAGTTATTACGGGAAATCTCAAAGAGGATCAAAACGAAAATAACTTATTTGTAATAAATACACTAAAGAGTTGCTGATTTTATAACAGCAACTCTTTTTTATTGCAGATAGTTTAATAAAATAATCTATACTTTTTGAAGTATATAATGTTAAACTATAATTTATACTAAAAATTAGTAAACGTTAGTTATTCGAGTAAAATAATGTTAATTCATTGTAACCTTCTCATAACATTCTGCTATTCTTGTAGAAGATATAGCTAATCAACCAATTAATAAAAGAAGTTCAACTTCTGATAAAACAATTTAAAACCAATTTTATATTGAATAGATTTTACTACTAAACACCAATTTTTGTACTATATATTTATAGTACTTCTATGTATACTCATTGAGTTTATGAGCAATTTCGCTCACATCAATTTTTGTAAGTGATACCTTATATTCTCATTTTTTAAAAGTCAATACACTGTTCTAAAACCAATAACAGTGCTAAGACCAACCAATTTTATTAATCAACTTTATCTTATTTTATGATGAAAAGAGTATTATTCTTACTCTCTTTTATCTTGTGTAGCATTTCTATGTCATTTGCACAAGAGAGAAGGGTAGAAGGTGTAATTTCTGATGCCAATGGCGATACTATGCCTGGTGCTACTGTACTTGTTGTAGGAACTACAATTGGTGCTGTTACAGATTTTAATGGACACTTCTCTATCAATGTTCCAGAAAGTGGAACAAAACTACAAGCTAGACTAATTGGCTACACTACTCAAGAAGTAGAAATTGGTACACAATCTGTTATCAATCTTATTTTACAGGAAGACGCACAAGAACTTGATGAAGTTGTTGTAACAGCGTTGGGTATGGAGAAAGATAAGAAGTCTTTAGGGTATTCTGTCACTGAGGTAAAAGGTGATGATTTAAAAACTGCAGACAATGATATCCTAAGTTCTTTGAACGGACAAGTTGCTGGTGTTCAGGTAACATCTTCATCTGGAGCTGTTGGTTCTTCATCTCGTGTAGTAATTCGTGGTAACTCTTCTTTAACAGGTGATAATCAACCGTTATATGTAGTAGATGGAGTGCCAGTGGATAACACTTACAACTCAGGAAATACATCTTCAGGTGGAGCAGATTTTGGATCACCTATTTCTGATATCAACCCTGACGATATTGAAGCAATGACAGTACTAAAAGGACCAAACGCAGCAGCCTTATATGGTTCTCGTGCTGTTAATGGTGCAATTATCATTACTACTAAAAAAGGAAAGGGTTCTAAAGGCTTAGGTGTTTCTTTATCGAATACAACAACTTTCCAAACACCTTTAATCTTACCAGATTACCAAAATACGTATGGTCAGGGTATGGGAGGTCAATTCTCGTTTGTAGATGGTAAAGGTGGTGGTATTGCCGATGGTGTTGATGAGTCATGGGGACCAAGAATGGATGTTGGTCTTATGGTTCCTCAATTCCACTCAAATGGCGAAGCTGTTCCTTTTAATTCTAACCCAAATAACGTTAGAGATTTCTTTGAGACAGGGCATGTGTCTACATCAAATTTATCTATTTCACATAGTAATGATGATACAAATGTACGTTTCAGTTTAATGTATTCAGACCAAAAAGGGATGGTGCCAAATACTGGCTTGAATACCTACAGTGCTTCAATGGCATTTGGTCATAAGATCAATGATAAACTTAGGTTTGATGCTAAGGCAACTTATTCTCATAGAGGAGCTGACAATTTACCTTCTCAGGGTTATGATGGAAATAATGTAATGCAACAATTCGTGTGGTTTGGTCGTCAGGTAGACACAAACGAACTAAAGAACTATAAAAAAGCAGACGGAACTCCTTATAACTGGAACTACAATTACCACGACAACCCTTATTGGATTTCTTATGAGAATACAAATTCTCAGCGCCGTGACCGTGTAAATGGTTATGCATCTATGAAGTACAATTTTACAGACTTTTTAAGTTTACAGGTTAAAGGAGGTACAGATTTTTATTCAGAAAATCGTATGGCAAGAACTGCAAAATATTCAATAAACAATCCAACGGGTGGTTTTACAGAAGAGAATTATTTTGTTAGTGAATCTAACTTTGATTTCCTTTTATCTTTCTCTAAAGATTTTGGTAACGATTGGAATGTATCTGCTAATGCAGGTGGTAACAATATGTACAGAAATTACAAGAGAGATGGTATGATTGTTACTGGCCTTGCAACTCCTGGTATTTATACGCCAGCCAATGCAGTGGGGCAAGTAGATGCATCAACTTATTTTGAAGAGCAAGTGATTAATTCACTGTATGCAACAGCTTCTGTTGGTTTTAGAGATTATTTATTTATGGATGTTTCTGTCCGTAATGACTGGTCTTCTACATTACCAGCAGCTAATGATAGCTTCTTATACCCTGCAATCAACTTATCTTATGTATTCTCAGAGCATTTTGAAATGCCAAGCTTTATTACACAAGGTAAAGTGCGTGGTGGTTGGGCTCAAGTAGGTGCTGCAGCTAATCCATACATGCTAAATAATGTCTACATGTCGCCTTTACCATGGGATGGCTATCCAATGTTTAAGTACGAAAACGTACAAGCAAACCCTAACTTAAAACCTGAAACTACAAATGCATGGGAGACTGGTTTAGAAATGGGATTCTTTAATAACCGTTTAGGTTTTGAAGGTGTTTACTACAAGAAAAACACGTACGATCAGATTGTTCAAGCTGATGTATCTTCTACTTCTGGTTTTAGATATTCTGCAATTAATGCTGGTGAAATTGAAAATAAGGGTTTTGAATTCCTTTTATATGGTACGCCTATTCAAACCGTGGACTTTCAGTGGGATGTGTCGTTCAATTATACAAGAAATATCAACACAGTTAAATCATTGGCTGATGGGGTAGACTCGTTCATTTTAGGTGATTATTGGGGTTTAACTACAGAGGCTCGTCCTGGAGAGCAATTAGGTACTTTCTATGGTATTGCATATCAAAGGTCTCCAGAAGGTGATATTATTGTTGATGAAAATGGTATTCCTTTAAGAACAGACGAGAAAGAAGCATTAGGTTCTATCAACCCAGATTGGAGAGGTGGTATTCGTAACTCGATCACTTACAAAGGTTTCACATTATCTGCATTAATTGATATTCAAAAAGGTGGTAGTATTTTCTCTGTAACAAATATGTTTGGTGAATATGCCGGTGTTCTTGAATCTACAGCTATAGATCGTGAAGCAGGTAGAAAAGTAGGTGTTGTTCCTGATGGAAATGGTGGTTATGTACCTAACGAAGTTTCTGCAGATGCAATGGATTATTATTGGGGCTTATATGGTATTCATGAAGAATACATCTATGATGCAACTTATGTAAAACTTGCTCAATTATCTATTGGATATAACATTCCTCAAAAATGGTTAGGCAATACAGGTATCAAAGGTTTATATGTTGCCGCAGTAGGTAATGACCTTTGGATGATGTATAAAAATGCTCCAAATATTGATCCTCAAGCAGGTTTTGGTGCAGGAATGTCTGGTCAAGGTTTCGAATTTGGTCAATTGCCAACAGCTAGAAGCTTTGGTTTTGATATCAAAATGAAATTCTAGGAAGCTATTAATAATAGTAACTGATAACCATTAATTAAGAATTCAAAATGAAAAAATTCATTAAATATATATTTGCAATAGTTGTGTTAATTAACATGACGTCTTGCTTCAAAAATTTCGATGAACTTCGTGAGAATCCAAACTACCCAAGCACAGTAGAGCCGGAGAGTTTATTTGCGAATGTTCTTTATACAAACACAGGAAGTTTCTATGGTGCACAAGGTCAGTATTTTAATTTGACAGGGGCAGGACTATGGGCACAGCAATTTGCCAAAATTCAATATATAGACGAAGATTGGTACCAATACCGTGCGTCTGTAATGGATGAAAAATGGAAAAGAATGTACTCTGGTATTTCTGGAACATCTAACTTGGCAGGACTTTATGATTTAGAGTTAGCACTTGCAGAAGTGAGAAAACGTAAAGCAGTATATGAAGAAGAAGGTAATGCTCAAGGTATTGCAGATGCAAAAGTACTAGAAGGAGCAATGTTGGTAGCTAAAGTATACTTCTTTTCTGTAACAACAGATGTTTGGGGTGATATACCTTATTCTGAAGCCTTTCAAACTATTGATTTAGGATTTGATCAGACAAATTTCCAACCTAAATATGATGCTCAAAAAGAGATTTATGATGATTTCTTTGTCTTACTAGAAGATGCCAATACACTGTTATCAAGTAATGGTTCTATCGATTCTGGAGCGGATATAATTTATAGAGGTAATGCAGCTAGATGGAGAATGTTGGCCAATTCATTAGCAGCTAGATTATATACTAGAATTTCTAAAGTTGATGCTGCAAAATCTAGAACTGGTTTGACTAAATTATTTTCGGATAAAGGGACATATCCAATGTTTTCTAGTAATGAAGATGACGCTGAATTAGTGTATTTAGGTTCTCAACCATATATGCAACCAATTTATTATAATGCATATATTGATAATAGAAATGACTTTGCAATTTCTACTACAATAATTGAGTTATTGAAAGAAAATGACGATAAACGTTTGTATATCTTTGCTCAGCCTACTCGTGCATCAATGACTAAACCGGAAGACGCAGAGGAAGATTGGATACCAAGTCCTGAATATATCGGACAAGAAAATGGTGTGCCAGCGGCAGAAGCTCCTGGTTTCACAGAAGTATCAATGATTGGTAATTTGTATAGAGAGCAACCAGCAGGTAAATCTTTTTGGATGACATTTTCTGAACTTAAATTTATTGAGGCAGAAGCTGCATTGAACGGAATTTCAGGAGTTTCTGGAACACCTGAAAGTTTAGTAGCAGAGGGTATTGAAGCATCATTTACAAAACAATATGCAGATATTGAGGCTTATGCAGCCCCGGTATATCCAATCGATGGTGATGTCGTTTCTGATCCTTATTCTGATGCAGCTATTGTAATTAATAATTTGGACTGGAGTAAAAACGGAGGTAAAGAAAGAGTGATTGCTGAGCAAAAATATCTTTCTAACTTTACAAACGGACCAGAAGTTTTTGCTGAATTAAGAAGAACAGGGTGGCCTGCAATTTCAGAAATTAGAGGGGGTACAGTGTATCAAGGTAAAGGTTTGCCAAATAGATTTCCTTACCCTTTTTCTGAACAAACTACAAATTCAGCCAATTGGTCAGCGGCTTCGCAAGGAATTAATGATACAATGTACGGTAAGAAAATATGGTTTGCTGAAAATACTTCAGTAAACTATAAATAAGTAATTATTTAAGTTTATAATTTACTTATATATCTACAACATATTTTTTGAGAGAATGAAAAATTTAGTTAATATTTTAATTGTTACTGTTTTTGTCTTTGCTTCTTCATGTAAAGAAGAAACAAAGACCCCGATTACAGTAGATAATGATGGTTTATATCAATGGACAACGGTAGACTCTGCTACGGTAGATATAGTTGTACCAACGCAAGAACTATTATTAAGTGAAGGTAAAGCTGTTTTGAAGTTTTACAAATATATTGATACTGATGAAAATGGTGTCAAAGATAGGTTTGTTGAAAAAACACACTATGGAGTAATTAATGAATCAGTAAATAATTCTGTAACTATTAATTACAACGAGTTTTGTGGTGATAATTTACCAGTATATGGAAAAACGATGATGAAACTTGATTGGATGGGAGCAACATTAGTGAATGATTTTACTGATGAAGCGTGTAGTAATATTCCAGAATAAATATCAATCATTTTTACATATTTATTTTTTTAAGAGGTGCTCTAAAGAGTGCCTCTTTTTTTTGTTTCAAAAGTTTGATTTTATTAAAAAAATTTAGCGATTACGTTAAATAAATACAAATTTAATATTTGAGTTAAAGTATTTTAAATCCAATTATTGGTAACGCTTTGAAATTGAAATAAATACAGTTGCTAAAATGCTTATATACAATGTTATAGCCTATATTTTTCTGGTGTTTTCTCTTTGTGAAATGATACAAAGTTACCAATTTGTTTTTAAATGTAAATTAATTGATAATCAGCATTTTGTAAGTGTTGAAATGTTGTGTGTACTATTCTTTACTTGTGTTAAAAAATTTTTGATTTTCATTAGACTTCATTACAATTGTGTAGTGAACAATGTTAAATGTTGGTATTGAACACAAACTTTAAGGGTTCTTTTTCATTTGAGCCCAACCTAATTTTGAATACATTAAACCTAATAAAATTTATCTAGCAAACAGATTTTATTATTTATCTAATTTATTATAATCCTAATTTTTTATACTCCTAATAGTATAACTGTTGGTTTTAACTTTATAAGTATACAACTATAATTAATCAGGTTAATTAAACTAGTCTTTTTGGTTTAAACAAAGTAAGTGAAAGAGGTATTGCTTCAGCAGTGACATTTTAACTTACGATGTAATGATCATATAAACTGTTTTTATGCCCTAAACTTTATCGTTAACTACTTAAGAATATTCGAAAGAGTGTTCATTTTTTCCAATCAATTATTTATTAACAAATTATCATGAAGAAAAGAGTACTTCAACTTCTCTTGATCTTTTTGGGATTGGCTTTTACTGCCTTTGCTCAAGAGAGAAAGATTGATGGCGTTGTAAAAGACGCAAATGGTGAGACACTTCCTGGTGCCACTGTAATGATCGAAGGTACAACAATTGGTGCTGTTACAGATTTTAACGGTTACTTTTCTATTCAAGCTCCAGAAAGTGCTGTGAATATTGTTGTTCGCCTAATTGGTTATACAACTCAAAATGTTGCTATTGGAACACAAGCAAAATTTGAATTTGTAATGCAAGAAGATGTTGAGCAACTAGACGAAGTAGTTGTTACGGCATTAGGTATTGAAAAAGACAAAAAATCTTTAGGTTATTCTGTTTCAGAAGTAAAAGGAGATGACCTCAAAGGTGCTGATAATGGTGTACTTAACAACCTAAATGGTAAAGTTGCTGGTGTAATGGTAAATACATCATCGGGAGCTCCAGGTGCATCTTCTCGTATCACAATTCGTGGTAATTCATCTTTAACAGGTAATAATCAACCGTTATTCGTTATTGATGGTGTACCCGTAGATAACTCTTATAACTCAGGAAATACATCATCAGGAGGAACAGATTTTGGTTCACCTATTAATGATATTAACCCTGATGATATAGAATCGATGACGGTACTTAAAGGACCAAACGCAGCGGCTTTATATGGTTCTAGAGCGCAGAATGGTGCAATTGTTATTACAACAAAATCTGGTAAAGGTTCAGATGGTTTAGGTGTATCGTTATCTAATACTACAACTTTCCAAAACCCATTAATTTTACCAAACTATCAGAATGAATATGGTCAAGGTTTAAATGGTCAATTCTCTTTTGTAGATGGTAAAAATGGAGGTATTTATGATGGTGTTGATGAATCTTGGGGTCCAAAATTAGACGCAGGTTTAATGATTCCTCAGTTTTACTCAAATGGTGAGGCAGTGCCGTGGGTATCTTCTCCTAACAATGTAGAAGATTTCTTCGAAACAGGTCATATTTCTACAACGAACTTATCGATCCAAAATGCTACTGACAAATCACATGTACGTTTCTCAATGATGTACTCTGATCAAAAAGGTATGGTACCTAACACTGGTTTAGAAAATTATTCTGCATCATTAAATTTTGGTCATAAGATATCAGATAACCTACAATTAGATACGAAACTTACGTATTCTAGAAGACAGTCTGATAACCTTCCACAACAAGGATACGGAGAAAACAACGTAATGCAACAATTTGTGTGGGGTGGACGTCAGGTAGATTATAATTTATTGAAAGATTATAAAAAAGTTGATGGCACACCATATAACTGGAACTACAATTACCATGACAACCCTTATTGGATCTTAAACGAAAATACTAACTCTCAATTAAGAGATCGTATAAATGGTTACGCTTCTTTAAAATGGAACATTACTGATTACTTAAACTTTAAAGTGAAAGGTGGTACAGATTTATATACTGAAAACCGTTTATCTAAGTCTGCAATGTATTCTATTAATGACCCTGATGGTGGTTTCTATGAATCAAATTATTTTGTGAACGAAACAAACTTTGATTTCTTATTCTCGTTCTCTAAAGACTTCGGTTCAGATTGGAATGTGAATGCTAACTTTGGTGGTAACAACATGTACAGAGTGTATAAATCAAACTCAATGGAAGCATATGGTTTAGCTTCTCCGGGTGTATATACTCCTGCAAATGCTACAGGACAGGTTGATTCTCAAACGTATTTTGAAGAACAAATTATTAACTCATTATACGGTACAGCATCAGTAGGTTTTAGAGATTATTTATTTATGGATGTATCTATCCGTAATGATTGGTCGTCTACACTTCCTGTGAAAAACAACTCATTTATGTATCCTTCTGTGAACTTATCTTATGTATTCTCTGAACATATGGAATTGCCATCATGGATTTCACAAGGTAAAATTAGAGGTGGATGGGCAGAAGTAGGTAACGGTGCATCACCTTACTCAACTTCAAATGTTTATGTTTCTAGTTTACCATACAATGGCTATCCAATGTTTAAGTATGAAACAACAGAGGCTAACCCTGATTTAAGACCAGAATCTACTCAATCTTGGGAGGTTGGTTTGGATATGGGCTTCTTCAATAATCGTTTAGGTTTTGAGGCTGCTTATTATGAGAAATCAACGTATGATCAAATTGTACCAGCAGACGTATCTGCAGCATCAGGTTATAGATATTCTTATATCAATGCAGGACAAATTGATAACAAAGGTTTTGAATTGATGGTGTTTGCTACTCCTGTACAAACAGAAGCAGTTACTTGGGATATCTCATTTAACTTCTCAAAAAATAAAAACGAAGTAGTTGAATTAGCAGATGGTGTAGATTCATTTATTTTAGGTGAATACTGGGGTTTAACAACTGAAGCTCGTCCAGGTGAGGAGTTGGGTACTTTCTATGGTTATGCTTACCAAAGAGACGAACAAGGTAACGTAATGGTAGATGATAATGGTTACGCAATGAAAACTGATGAGAAACAAAAGTTAGGTTCTATCAACCCTGATTGGAGAGGTGGTATCCGCAACTCTATCTCCTATAAAAACTTTACATTATCAGCTTTAATAGATATTTCTAAAGGTGGTGATATTTTCTCTGTAACAAATATGTTTGGAGAATATGCAGGTGTTCTAGATGTAACTGCTGTTAATCGTGAAGATGGTAGAGTAACAAACGGTGTGGGTGTTGACGGTACTCCTAATACTATTGTAGTTCCAACTCAAGATTACTACCAATCTCTATACGGTATTCATGAAGAGTACATTTATGATGCTACTTATGTAAAATTAGCAGAATTATCTATTGCTTATAACATTCCATCTACTTTAACAAAGAAGTATGGTATTAAAGGAATGAGTGTAGCATTTGTTGGTAACAACTTATGGATGATTCATAGTAATGCTCCAAACATCGACCCTCAAGCTGGTTTCGGTACTGGTTTAGACGGTCAAGGTTTTGAATTTGGTCAGTTGCCATCGCCAAGAAGCTATGGTTTCGATATCAAAATGAAATTCTAAGAGTTTATAAAACTCATCCATATAAAATATTTACATAAAGTTAGCGTCGGAAACTTCGCTAACAACAAATACGAAAGGAAGAATGAAAAAATCAATAATATATATAGCATTAATCATCATGGCTTTTGGAACAACTTCTTGTTTCAAAAACTTTGAAGATATGCAAGTCAATCCAAACTATCCTACAGATGTAGATCCTGGTAGTTTATTTGCTAACGCAACGTTCTCAAGAATTGGGGGTATTTACGGTGTTCAAGCAGAAGATTTTAACATGACTGGAGCTGGTCTTTGGGCACAACAGTATGCTAAAATTCAGTATATCGATGAAGATTGGTACGAATACAGATCAAATGTTGTAGACGGTTATTGGAAATACATGTTTTCTGGTTCATCTTCAAATGGTTCAGGTTCGTTATATGAATTAGAATTGGCACTTAAGAAAACACAAGATTTGAAAGAAGCACTTCAAGGTGAAGTAAATCCTGATGTTAAAGCAATTGCTGATGCAGAAGCAATGGAAGGAGCAATGCTAGTAATGCGTTCGTATTTATTTTCTGTAATGACAGATGTTTGGGGTGATATTCCTTACTCTGAAGCATTGAAAACAGTTGCTTTAGGGTATGAGTCTACAATTACTCAACCAAAATATGATGCACAAAAAGAGATTTACGAAGACTTATTTAAGCGTTTAAGTGAGGCGAATGAATTATTATCTCATGGTGGAAATGTAACACCGCAAGCAGATATGATTTATGGTGGAGATGCAAAAAAATGGCAGAAATTTGCAAACTCTTTAGCAGCAAGATTATATATCCATATCTCTAAAGTAGATGCAGCAACTGCAAAAAGTGGTTTAGAATTTATTTTTTCAAATCCATCTAAATACCCTGTATTTACTTCTATTGAAGACGATGCAATGTTAAGATATGCAGGAACTCAGCCTTATGAGCATCCATTTTTCGAAAATTATGTACGTGATGCTCGTGATGATCATGCAATGTCATATACAATGGTGAACATGATGAAAGCGAGAAAAGATGCACGTATGTATATCTTTGCTACGCCAACTCCAGCTTCTATCACTCTTTTTGATTCTACAGGAAACACATCAGATATCTCTTATTACGGTATTGAAAATGGTGTTCCTAAAAGTGAGAGTTTCCAATTGGCTGATATTTCTAGAATTGGTGTCATGTACAGAGTTACTCCAAACGGTGTGTCTCATGTTATGTCGTATTCTGAATTAGAATTTATTAAAGCAGAAGCAGCAGCTATTTTAGGAGTAGGAGCTGCAGGTGATGCAAAAATGGCTTATGAAAAAGGTATCCATGCATCATTTGAAAGACAATATTCTTTGGCTGATCAATATGGTATTAAAACTGCAACTTTTGCAGATCAAACAGGAGCTGTCACTTTCTCGGAGAGTGTTGTAACAGAAGAAGATGGTACTGCGATTGAAATTTCGCTAGCAAATATGGAGTCACATTATAGCAGAACATTAGCTACTGCTGATGTTGCTTGGGACGCTTCTAAAGCAGCACAATTAATTGCAGAACAAAAATTCATTTCTATTTTCACAAATGGTCCTGAAGCATTTACAGAAGTACGTCGTACTAACTTCCCTCAATTAACTTTTGTAAGAGGTGGTACACAGTACAAAGGTTTAGGTTTACCATTACGTTTTCCTTACGCTATCTCAGAGCAGACTACAAACGGTGCAAACTGGTCGCAAGCTGCTCAAGGTATTACGAATACAATGTATGGAAAAAATGTTTGGTGGAATACCAAAACATTTGATAATTATGTAGAATTATAATCTACATTGCCATATATAAGTAGTCATTTAATGATTACTATTAAGGTCACTCAATTTATTTTGGGTGACCTTTTTCTATATTATTGTTTTTGTAAATTTGGGTAATACTACCACTTTCAAAATAGAATTTTTTAATATCCCATTTCACTACTTCTAAAAGATTTTAAACTCGTTAATGCTCAAACAAGAAAATCATTTTTTACGGCTTCATACATAATGAACATAAAAAAGGCATATCACTAAATAGTAATATGCCTAATTTGTTACTCAATGATTGAGTGTATAAAATTATTTCTTCTTCTTAAATACTAACGCAGAACGGTTAGTGTTATAGATTGAAATATTATTGTCTTCATCAGTAAAGTATTCGTCAGAAACGTCAACACGATCAAAACCACCAAAGTTTTCATCATCAGATGATAAAACGATTTCATAGGTTCCTGCTTCCTTTACATTAAATTTATAATTAGGAAGAGAGTGATTAGGGTGGAAGTTAAATACAAATATTAAATCACCTTTTTTGAAACAGATCGTTTTGTTATCACTATCCATATTCAATAAATCAACAGGTGTACCTTCCTCTAAAATATCAAACTTACGTACAAGATGAATCATTGCACGGTCAAAATTATTTAGTTTTTGATAACGTAAGAAGCCGTTTTCTACAAGAGACCATTGGCGTCTAGCATATTGGAAACTCCATCCATTACCTTCGCGTGGAAAATCAATCCATTCTGGGTGACCAAATTCATTACCCATAAAGTTTAGATAACCTTCGCCACCTAGTACACAAGTTAAGAAACGGATAATTTTATGCATTGCAATACCGCGGTCAATTACCAAGTTATTACTTGCATTGTCCATAGATGTGTACATTTCAGCATCCATTAACCACATTGCAACAGTCTTATCGCCAACTAATGCTTGGTCATGCGATTCAGAATAGGCAATTGCTTTTTCATGTGCTCTACGGTTAAGCATTACACTCCAAAGATCCCAAATGTTCCAATCTTCATCTTGTTGTTCTTCCAATAATTTCACCCAGAAATCTGGAATACCCATACTTAAACGGTAGTCAAAACCAACACCGCCACCAGCTACATCACGACTTAAACCAGGCATGCCAGATACATCTTCTGCAATAGACAGTACATCAGGTTTAATTTCATGTGCTATATCGTTGGCAAGTTGTAAATAACGTACTGCATCTACATCAACACCCATATTAAAGTAGTCGTCATAGCTACCAAAACCAGCATGTCCATGATGATGATACATCATAGAAGTTACACCGTCAAAACGGAAACCATCAAAATGGAATTCTTCTAGCCAGTATCTTACGTTGGAAGCAAGGAATTGAATAACTTCCCACTTGCTATAATCAAATATTTTTGAGTCCCAATCTGGATGATCACCTTGTTCTCCAGCGTGGAAATATTGATATACCGTTCCGTCAAACTCGTTAATACCTTCATTATGGTTTTTCACTGCATGAGAGTGAACAATATCCATAATTACAGCAATGCCCATAGAGTGAGCAGTCTTAATAAGTTTCTTTAATTCTTCTGGCGTTCCAAATTTTGAAGTTGCCGCAAAGAAATTACTCACATGGTAGCCAAAAGAACCATAATAAGGGTGCTCCTGAACAGCCATTAATTGAATACAGTTGTATCCTAAATCTTTTACACGAGGAAGTACGTTATCAATAAATTCTTGATATGTACCCATTTTTTCCTCCTCTTGAGACATCCCTACATGTGCCTCATAAATAAGTGGAGCTTTAATAGAAGAAGTGACAAATTCATCTCCTGTCCAATCAAAGTTAGTTTCTTCAGAAAACCATAATTGCCCTTTAAAGTTAGGAGAATTAGGCTCTTGCATTACTCTAGTAATATATGCTGGAATACGGTCTTGATCTCCTGCTTGAGATAGAACACGTACCTTTACATAACTACCATGAATAAAAGTATCTTTATACTCGTCTTTAGGAAGGAAAATTTCCCATACACCGTTCCATTCATTAGAACCCTCAATTCTTTTTAAAGGATGAGCGTCTCTATTCCAATCGTTGAAATCACCAATTAAAAACAAAGCATGTGCAGCAGGTGCCCACTCACGGTACCACCAGCCATTGTTTGTTTCATCAAAATTAAATCCTAAGAATTTATGTGCACCAGCAAATTCATAAATACTTCCATACTTATCAGATAAGTCGTTTTTAAGTTGGGAATAGGAATTAATTCTTGCATTGATTTGGTCGGTTTGTGGCTCTAACCACGGGTCATCCTTTACTAATTCAGGTAATTTTTTACTCATTGTATTATTTATATAGAAAATAAATATATAATAGGGACGAAAACACTAACATAAATAAGTTTTTGCTAATAAACATTTAAGTGTACGTTGTACGTATAGGAATTTTTCAGTGAGATATTAAAAAAGTTATATTTTTTAGGTTCTTTTAAGATATGTTATAGATCAAAAAATACACTTTAAGTTAAAAATAAACAGGATGTATTTTAGGTTTTAAATCATTGATATTTAGGTGTTAATACTTTAATTGGGTCGTTGTTGTAAATATTGTGTAGACTCATGTTTCACTTTAGGGAAAAGTGGCTCTCCCTTTGGTAATGCAATTGGTGTTTTTTACAAAAACTATTAACATTCTATCTTGAAAAATAAGTAGGAAAACTGCTGTATCAAAAATCGAAATTAGAAGAGAAATTAAACATCACTAAAGTTTTCTATAATTCTTGTCAATTTTATTCCGATAAAATTATTTTCTATTAAATTTGAGCGATTTTCAATATTGGCAATATGTGTGTCAATTTTTACATTGAAAATAAATTATTTAAAAGAGTTTCTTCCGAGACATGAAAACAATAATCGCACCCTCAGTTTTAGCAGCTGATTTTGCTAACTTGCAAAGAGACGCTGAACTTATTAATGAAAGCAAGGCAGATTGGTTCCACATTGATATTATGGACGGTATGTTTGTACCAAATATCTCTTTTGGACTTCCGGTTTGTGCTGCAATTAAAAAGCACGCAAAAAAGCCAATGGATGTACACTTAATGATCGAACAACCAGATCGTTATTTGGAGGCTTTTAAGAAAGCGGGTGCAGACATGATCTCTGTTCATGCAGAAGCTTGTCCTCACTTACACAGATCTATTCAGAATATTAAAGAGTTAGGTTTAAAAGCAGGTGTTGCATTAAACCCTCATACTTCTTTAGATTGTCTTGAATATTTATTAAATGATATTGACTATGTATGTTTAATGTCAGTAAACCCAGGATTTGGTGGTCAAAAATTTATTCCTTCTACTTATCAAAAAGTAAGAGATTTAAAGGCAATGATTGACAAGGCTGGTGCAGATGTTTTAATACAGATTGATGGTGGTGTAGATGCCTCTAATGCTGAAAAACTTGCTGAAGCTGGTGCTACTGTACTTGTTGCAGGTAGTTATGTTTTTGGTGCGGAAGATCCTAAAGCCGCAATCGAAAAAATTAAATTCTAATATCGAATTAATTTTTCTACTAAGTGCTTAGCCAAAAAGTAAATCATAATTAATTCTTTTATGTTAGTTCAAAGCATAAAAGCGTGTTAATAGTGGTGCTATTTAAAGGCTGTCTTCAGAAAAAATAACATGAATTAGTGTTATATAATTATGTCGTAGTACTTACATAGATTTAATGCTCAATTTTGAGTGTTTCTTTATAGGAAAGTCCTTAAATTACAGCAAAGAGCTTGGTAAATAAACCTTGCACTTTGCTGTAATTTTATTTTACTCAGAATCAGTTAATAATGCAGGTATTTAAATTTGGTGGAGCTTCTGTAAAAGATGCAGACGCTGTTCGAAATGTCAAAAATATTATTAAGGATTTTTCCGAACAGAAAGAGTTAGTTGTTGTTGTATCTGCAATGGGAAAGACAACAAACTTAATGGAAAAAATTGTTGTTGATTTCTTAAAAGGAAATGACCCTAAGAAACATTTAGAACAACTTAAAACATACCATACAGCTATTGCTAAAGATCTTTTTGAAAATGAAAAGGCGAGTATTTTTACTCAAATTGAAAAATTAGTATATGATCTTGAAATTAGGCTATCGTTAAGAGTATCCTCTGAGGATGAATTATACGATCAAGTGGTATGTTATGGAGAACTGCTCTCAACACATATTATTTCTGCCTATCTTAATCAAGAAAAAATAGATACTCACTTCTTAGATTCCCGTATTTACATTCAAACCGATGATAATTTTAGAGAGGGAAATGTAGATTGGAATTGGACAAGTAGATTGATAAATTCAGACGTTAAAGACCTTATTCAAAATAATGTGGTTGTAACGCAAGGTTTTATAGGAGGAACCATTAATAATAAAACCACAACATTAGGCAGGGAAGGTTCTGATTTTACAGCTGCAATTTTTGGGTATTGCTTAGATGCAGAAAAAGTATGTATCTGGAAAGATGTTCCAGGTATAATGAGTAGCGACCCAAGAAGGGTAGAAGAGGTATCATTATTTAAAAAGTTACCTTATAAATATGCTGCTGAACTGACGTATTACGGTGCATCTGTAATACATCCGAAAACCATTAGACCACTCGCTTTAAAAAATATTCCTCTTTACGTTAATTCTTTTATCAACCCTGCTGATGAAGGTACTGTAATTGGAGATTTTGAAGATTACCCGTCAAAATCGTCCATTATTTTTAAAACGAACCAAGCAATTATTCGTTTTTGCGAAAAAGACTTTTTAAATGTAAGTAAAGGTGATTTAGGTCTTGTTTTTAGTGAACTATCTCGTTTGAATATCAAAATTAATTTGATGAAAAATAGTGCACTGTCTTTATCAATTTGTACGAACAATGATTTATCTAAAATCGAAAAAATTAAAAAACTTTTTGATGATAAATTTAAAATTGAAGTGATAGAAGACCTAGAATTAATTACCATAAAAAATCATACAGAAGATACAGTGAAAGAACTTGGTATTGATTTGTCTAAAGTACACATGCGACAAATCTCTTTGGATACTTATCAATTAGTAATCAAAAGCTAAATTTTATACTGTATAACTTAAGTAGGTATTGATTGAAGTACTTCAAGATATTTTTAATTTATTCTTAACAACATTGATGTTACAGCGAGAAGAGTAAATTCATCTTTTAAAATTCAATGTCAATACTTATATTTATTGTTCAAAATAGCAGAAAACGCTACTTTAATTAGAATCAGACAATTAACCCGAGGATTCCTCGATAATTTAAAATATGGATACAACAGCAATCGACAAAGCACTTATTTCTATTATTGAAAAAAGAATTCAATTAAATGGATTATCGTACGAAGACGAGTCTTATGATGATATCGAAGATGAATTACATGATCTTGAAGATGATTTTATCGATGAGCATGGAGAGGCACTAGAAGATATTATTGGTGATGTTCACGAAGATTTTTCAGTAGATACAGATGTACTTTCGCCATTAAGCTATATTGCTCAAGAATATGTGAAAGTTGGTGATAATGAGTTGGGTGCACAATTTGATGCAAACCATGCTCAAGGTGTACCAGTAGAAGTAGATGATTTAGAAAATAAACCTACACGTTTAGTAATTATTCCAAACCCATTGAGAATAATTTTAAACTTAGATAGTAAGAATAGAAAAATTGTTTGGCAACAACAATAAGCTATGACACAAAAAAAAGAGGTTAAACTATTTAAAGTTTAACCTCTTTTTTTGACCTAAAATTTTACGTCTAATTATTTTTTAAGGATATCTCTAATACCCATCATTAATAATCCTCCAGAAGATGGATTAGTAGCTAAAGGCACATCATATAAATCACAAACACGCATAAGCATTTGAACGTCTGGTTCGTGTGGGTGTTTTCCTAGTGGATCTCTGAAGAAAAATACTGCATCAACATCACCTTCAGCAACTAGAGCAGCAATTTGAGCATCACCACCTTTTGGTCCTGATAACTTGCAGTCAACCTCTAATCCTGCTTTTTGTAAGTGACTACCTGTAGTACCTGTAGCAACAATTGCCATGTTTTCTAAAACATCCATGTGGTCTTTAAAGAAACCTACCATATCTGCTTTTTTGCCATCATGGGCAATCATTGCTACTTTTTTAAATTCAGTGTGCATAGTTTATTATTTGTTATAATTTTTTTCAATTTACTATTAAGATCATTTACAAATGGATGATAAACATTACTTTTTAAGAATTAGGTAATGTTTTCTTCTACTGTATCTTTCTCTAAGTCTTCTTTTTCTTTGTCTTCTAACCAACCTTTGTAAAACAATAATCCTTGTTCTAAAGCATACATGTAAAATGAGAGAATTAATACAGTTAAATGTATGTTGAAAGTTAAGTACGAGACGATTGACATTACACCAAAGTAGACCAAATAGAATACTGAATCTTGAATAAGTTCAACTATAAAGTGATCGGAATCAAAGAATTTATTAATAAATACAGTAACAGGGTCTCTAAATGTAAGTGCCTTATGAGAGATATAAGTAAAACAGATAAAAATGAAAAGGAAGAAGCCCCAAGTGATTTTGTTATAACCTCTTTCTAAAGTGATAAATGCATTGGTAAGAATTAAAGGTCCAGGCATAAAACCATAAATCGTTTTATGAATATCTCGATCTTCAAAATCACCTAATACGATAATTTTATCTTTTGTAAATTTCTTAATTAAAAACGGAGGCATGTTTATTAATTCATGCATCTGTAAGTAAGGGTAGGTGTTCTTTACAAACAAGTCGTAAGTACGAATTGGGTAATCTAAAATATAACTATTCAGCATATAGTTACCTCTAAATTTATTAAACAGAAAACCTTTTTGAATTTTCTCTCCGTATATATTTTCCGCCATAATTAAAGGAGTTGATTTTAAAGAATCTCCTTGAATGAGGTGGTATTTTAGCGTGACGGTTTCTTCGTGATTAAGCTCCTGAACTTGTAAATCTGACAAGCCTAATGGTACTTTTACTACAGGATATTTTGGAGCATTATCGGCTCCTTTGTGGTAGGAAACAATGGTGTTTTTGGAATTAGCAAAAGCGGCTTCCATTAAACTATCGTCTTCAGATTTGTCATAAAAACGAATATCGACAAGCAAGTATTCGTGGTTGTCAGGATCTTGATTTAGCGTATTGACAAATTTTGTGATTGATTTTCTGTTAGTGATATCAACATTGCCAATTACAAAGCCATTGGTATCTACTTTAGCAGTTAAGTCTTTCTCCCAAGAACAGTTCACAAAAAGGAAACGGTCTGCTTTAGGTTTTATCTCAGCCTTAAATAATGCATTTCTTGTGGCCGAAAGTAGCTCAATCAGCATTATTTCATCGGGCATTACATAAACAATTGACATGTAAAACATTAAGCCAACCATCATTATTAATGCATGAAAAGAAGAAATTCCCCACATTAATGGTTTGTTCTTCTGCATTCTAAATATTAGGCGATCCTTTAGTTTATTAGAAGCCATGTGTAGTATAAGTTTAAAAAGTTGAGAGTAGAATACTTTTCAGTAGGTAGTTTGCTCTTAGTATTACGATAGGTTATAAATCAAATAATACCTTCTTGTACCACCCAATTTTTAAAGATTCGGTAATCTGTTTTTCCGTAGATATCTAAAATATATTGGTACAACTCTCTTTCAACTTCCTGTTCAGGCGTCTTTGTATTGTTATTAAGGAAGGTTTTTAAAGAAAGCAATTCTTCTTTTAATTTATGCTGATTTATAAAAACAGGAATAAAACTTCCAATAGGTTTTACATCTCTAGTAGCTTTAATTACATAATATAAATCTACAACTTCAATTTTTTCTGTAACAGCTCCTTTAAACAAAGAATCAGGCATTATTATCACCTGATTATTCCCATAGTTTGGAATCCATCTGTTGTAAACATTATCACCGTCGCTAAAACGGATAGCCATCATTTTTTCATCGTCTAATTTATATTTAATAGAATCAATTTCTAAAATTATAGAATCAGCAATAAATACATAGGGAGCACCATTAAAATAATCTGATACATGATGAATTGTATCAAAAGTAACACTACGAGTACTCATTTGTTTGTTTGAATTTACCGGGAATAGCACATCGGTTACCAAACTCATAAATTCACCATCAGGAGTAGCCGTAATTTTGCTGCCATCCAATAACATTTTCCCAGATTCAGTACCAATTACAATCGCTTTAGAATCGTTGGATGCAAAATTTAAAGAAGTACTCTTCGTAATGACATCACCAACAGCTAAATTGGTATTATTTGTAGTGTTTACTATATTTCCATTCACATGGAGAACATACAATTCTTGTGCATTAGCACCTGTTGATGTTAAAACAATAAGAAGAAATAATATATGCTGTATGTTTCGCTTCAATTTCATGTTATTAAAAAATGAGAAGTTCTAAAAGAAGTTTGTGATGACCCTTTGTAGTCAAAAAGATATTACAAATACTTTATGCTGATTACCCTATAAATATATGCAATATTGCTGAAAACGACTTTATCAAAAGCTTCTTTTTAACCTTTAACTATCTATAGAAGGAATAATTAGATAGTTGAACAATTAAAATAGGAATTTTTAGCCTTTCTTTTTCCGTCTACTCATCTTTAGAATTTCATCACGTACTTATGGTGATGTTCTTCAATTTGGTTTTGATTAGACTAGAAAATAATCACCTAATTTTTCCTTATTTCAAATTCCAGCCTTAATAGAAAAGGAATGATGAACTATAAGATAAAGTCGTTTAGAAGTATTTTAGTATTTCACCTTTTGAATAGTGAAATTCTTTTTTCCGGCAGGAGTGATGACATCTACAGTATCACCAATTTTTTTATTTAATAAAGCTTTTCCAATAGGTGAAGCAATACTAATAGTTTGTTTTTTTATGTCTGCTTCATCAGGTCCAACAAGACGTAAAGTCATTGTATTCCCCCCTTGATCTTTAAAAGAAACATAAGCACTAAACATTGCCACATTCTCATCAATTTTTTGATCAAAGATTTTAACATTAGCAATTCTACGGCGTAGGTATGTTAAACGCCCATCAATTTCACGTAATTTCTTTTTTCCGTAAATATATTCAGCATTTTCAGAACGGTCGCCCATAGCAGCAGCATCACTCACAGCTTGCGTAACAATTTTACGTTCTTCCCAAAGCTCCAACACATCTTGTTGTAAGCCTTCCATGCCTTCTTTTGTTATATATGTAGATTTATTCATTTTTCTATTTTGTATTGTCTGCAAATTTAAAGCATATTTGAATAATATTCATTTCATTTTAGAAGTTTGTTTTGTTTAGACAATCAATTTCTATTTATAATAAATTATGCCGTCGTTATTAATCAAGAATTTATCGTGGGAATTTGGGTCTAAATTAGCTGTACAAGTACTTACATTTGGTCTTTCGATAGTAATGACAAGGTATTTATTACCTGAGGATTATGGCGATTTTGGTTTGCTAGTCGCTATTATTTCTATATTTAGTATTTTTCAAGATTTGAGTATCAATGAAGCGATCATTCAGAAAGGTAACTGCACAAATAAAGTACTTTCTTCAGCCTATTGGTTTATGTTTTTTTTAGGTGGAGTATGCTTTCTTTCCTTTTTTGCTCTTTGTTTTTTATTAAAAGAAAATGGGGTAATAGCACTAAACTTAAATTTAATTTTGCTATTGGGTAGTACTTTTTTGTTTGCTGGAATGAGTAGAGGAGTGGTTTTACATACCTCTTTACATTTAAATTTTAAAGCAATTAGTGTAGCCAATTTAATCAGTTCTTTATTTGCCTCTGTAACAGGAGTATTCTTAGCCAAGAGTGGATTAGGTGTTATAGCGTTAATTGCATCCTTTTTCTTGAAATATTTTCTCAATAATGTACTCTTGTTTTTTCATTCCTCTTGGAAACCGAGTCTTTCATTTTCGATCAAAGAGATTAGCCCTTTTTTTAGGTTTTCAAAAACACGCTCTATTACAAAAATTATTCGATTGATATTAGCTGAAGCGGATGTGTTAGTTGTGAAAACATTTCAGTCAGAAGCTATTTTTGGTGGTTACATCAAATCAAGGTCAATAGAAAAACAATTATCAAACAATATGATAAGTGTTTATAGCCAAGTAATGTATTCTCATTTTTCGCACCTAAAAAATGAAACAGGTAAACTCCTTTTGTTATTAAAAAGAGCGGCCATAACTGTGTTTCTTATTTCAATGGTGCTTTCCATAAGTTTATTTGTATATGGTGAAAATCTTTTTGTACTGTTTTTTGGAGAGCACTGGAGAGAAAGTGGTGTATTGTTCTCTTTATTTTCATTGTTGTTATTATTTAAACCACTGAATCATTTATTAGAAATTTTTTTGAATGCTTGTGGTGAAGTTACTAAGACATTTAAAGTTGAGGTTTACAGTAAAATTGGACTTATTATCTGCCTTATTATTCTAGTAATCTATAAAATGATCAACACATTTATTTTGTTATTATTCATCAACTCATTTATTGAGTGTGTTTTGTTATGTTTTTCAACTTATAAAAGAATTTTAAGCTTTGAAGACACGCTGTAAATATGATTTTGTTATAGTTTCTCCTGGGAGAACAGGGTCTTCTCATTTATTAGAATCTATTGGTTACTATGATGATATAATTGCTGAATCTGAGGTTTTTAATAAAGGGAATCCTTATGATGACTCTTTTAATTTATTCTTAAAATCTAAATTCAAATATAAACTCTTAGGTTTTATTTTTAATCGAAACATTTTTTCAAGAAACCGTTTTAATTTTCCTTTACAATATCTAATTCGAAAATTTTTCAAGAAAGAGATACCTCTATCAACCTCTAAAAAGAGAGTGTTTAAAATAGTATTTGAACAACTGGAAGCCTACCCATATGTATTATCTTATTTGCTAAAACAATCTGTGAAATTTATTTATTTGGATAGAATAAATAAATTTGAGCTAATGGCATCAATGCTAAAAGCAAAACAAGATAGAATTTTTCAAACTTTTGAAAACCAAGAACAAAATCGTAAACAGTTTTTTCTTTGTAAAGAAGAGGTAGAGAATTATATGAAAGAATTTCTAAGTGTAGAAAGTCATTTTAAGTCGAGTATTGGAACACATAATGCAGATATTTTTGAAACAAATTATGAAGCACTCTTTGGAAATTATCAAGAAGTTGTAAACCAAATAAGAGTTTTTGTTGGGTTAAAAGAGAAACCACTAACTAAAGTCTCGGCATCTAAAAAAGTGAATCCCAACCCACCGTCTAAATGGATTAAGAATTTTGATGAGATTGAAAAGTTTTATTTGGAAAATTACCAATGAAATATTGTTGGTATAACAAAGGCGTTAAATCAACCGTTGATTAATACCTATTGCTTTATACCCAATGACTTTGACCTTTTTAATATCTGTATGATTGGGGTCAATTATTACATTAAATTCATCAAGAACAATGACAGAAGGTACCATATAAGCCACTGTCTCTTTTTGTGAAATTTTAACTGACTACCAAAATATTTACTGTCTTCTTATGGAGGAAGAGAATGCCATGTATTTGAGAAATTATCTAACTGTTGCTTCGAAATTTTTTGAACAACTAATTCATCTGGTATACCTATTTCAACAATTACCTTGTCTGTAGGTAATTCATTGTTTATGTCTAAGTGAACAGCCACTTCTAACAGTGCTAATGACCAGTATTGAGAAGCATAGCACATATAAACATCTTTATTGTTCCATCTTCCTCCAATTTTTGCAGAATCAATACCCTCTAATGTAGAACTAACAAGTTCTTTTTTTTTCAATTCTATATACTCTCATCTAGGCAAACATTCCGTACTCAATGCTATGTAGTGTTGCTAGCACAATATTTCTACCGCTATCTGTATGTAGAATTTCCTTTGCTGAAGTGCCACCCATAGCAATGTTTTTCTTGCCTAACCAATGCATGAATTTCTCTTTATCACCGAAAGTATTAACACCTAAGTCGTGGATTTCTTTTAATGCAATAGCGTTTGATAAAATATGATGATTTGCTTTTTCATTTTTATTCTTGCTATCCTTATAGGTTGTATACTTTATATTAAAGAATTTGTCGTAATCTTTTGTAGAGAAATTATACAGCTTAATAATATATTCTACAATGGTAATGGGAGCGGTAGATTCATTAATAATATTTACTATATCAAAGTCATTTTCCCAATGTATCCCTATATCCTCAAAAGAGTAGATCTTCTTTTTTCTACTACTAATTTTGAACTCGCTTTCTACAATCACAATATTACGTATACGTTGAACATAGTTACAATATCGTAATTTTTGAGCTTATAAGTAAAAATAGGATAGAAAGTGAAAAGCTATCCATTCAACAAACAAGAATCAATATGTGGTTTTTTGGTGTAGTCATAAATTCTTGATCTAGTAACTCAATTTAGATTTCCAAATTACATGAACGATTTGAATACACATGTTTCATTCTACTCTTCACACAAATCCCCAATGTATTGTAACCCCATTGCCACATTCTCAACTTAATTCCTTAATTTCGCACCAATAAATTAACAAACGATTTTTTTTAAATGAAAATTCTTTTTCAGACCATACAATTCATTCGTTCTATCTTACCGAAAGACCAAAAGATAAAAGCGATGGGTGTAAGTGTATTGCTTTTTATAAATTCTGGTTTTGAGTTGATTGGGTTAAGTGCTATGCTTCCTGTATTTGCAGTGTTATTGGAAGATAATATGGTGGAGAAATACGAATGGGCAGAATGGTTGTTCAATACTTTTCATTTAACAGATGATAAACAACTAATTATTCTCCTTACTTCTTTGCTATTTTTAGTGATATTGACAAAAAATATTGCAGGTTTATTAATAACCAAATACCAAAGTGAGTTTGCATTAGGGTTGTACAGTGATTTTGCAAAACGATTGCATCAAATATATTATAAAAAAGGCTTTACTTTTTTTAAGGAAGAAAATTCAAACATTCTAGTAAGAAATATAAATATTACTACGCAAAATTTTGCTAATCAACAATTTCTAGGATCTTTAAATTTAATAAATGAATTACTTATTTTATTCACAATTTTAATTGGAATCACGATTTATGACATTAAAGTTATTGGCTTGTTGTTATTTACAGCAGCACCTATTTTTGTGGTTTTTTATAGATATGTAAGATCAAAGACTATTGAAATGGGTTTAATTCGAAGACAAGTAGAACCATCTTTAAATCAAAATATATTTCAATCAATATTCGGTTTTACTGATGTACTAATTTCTGGATCTGAGGATGCATTTCGTAATGAAATTAATGTAAATGTAGCTAAAATGGTGGCTATTAATGTAAAATCAAATATTTATAACTTAGCCCCAACAAGAGTCATAGAAACTTCATTAATGATGGCTATTTTAGTAATGAACATTTATGGTGTCTATTCTTTAGGATCTCGTACGGAATTACTACAATTGTTAGGTGTTTTTGCAGTAGCTGGTTTTAGAATAATGCCTTCTTTAAACAGAATGGTGACTTACCTTAATGGCTTAAATCAGTTTAAATGGACATTTGAGGTGTTAAAACCATTAGCTCAAGAACAAAAATATACTAGAAAAGCACAAAAAGAAGTTGTTTTTAAAGACAAACTAGTGCTTGAAAATATTAGCTACGCCTATCCAGATACCCCTAATGATTTTATTTTAGAAGATTTCTCTTTGCTTATTAAAAAAGGAGAAACGTTAGGTTTAATTGGAGCTTCAGGCTCAGGGAAAACTACCATCATGAACATTCTCTTAGGTTTTTTACGTGTAACCAAAGGTAAGTATAAAATTGATGAACAAGTTTTTGGAGAAGAATACGAAGATGATTTTTACCATAAGGTAGGGTATGTACAGCAATCGGTTTATATAATAGATGCAACTTTAGCAGAAAATGTTGCTTTTGGTTGTGAACAATCAGAAATTGATTACACCAAGTTAGAACGAGTTTTAAAAAGAGCAAGTTTATGGGAAACGGCCAATAAACTCACAAATGGAGTAGATACAAGGATAGGAGAGAACGGTACAAAACTATCTGGAGGTCAAAGACAACGCGTAGGTATTGCAAGGGCTTTATATTTTGATGCAGAAATTTTATTCTTTGATGAAGCGACTTCAGCTTTAGACAATGAAACGGAAAAAGAAATTACTGCGTCGATTAATAAGCTATCGCATACAGATTTAACCATTATAATTATTGCTCACCGTTTGAGTACATTAGAGGAATGTGATCGTATTATTGAATTGTAATAGTAACAGTCTTCATTTTTTTTAGCTGTGCAAATGATGTAAAATAAAGCTAGACCATTTGTTGAAAAAGAAAGTTCACTTAAAAATCCACGAATTAATTCATGGGTTTTTAGGTGAATGAGAAAAACTACTTTTTAAACACCTTCATGGTTACTTCTCCTTTGTCCGTTTTTACCCAAACAAGGTAAATGCCAATAGGTTTACCTTCAAGGTTAATTGACCATTTGTGCAAAGAGGATGTATTGTAAATGTTCAAGTAAATATTTCCAACGACATCATACACTTTTACGTCAATAATACGAACAGCATTAGAGATTTCTAATGTGAAACGATTTGCTGTAGGGTTAGGATATAATTTTAATGTTCCTCCAATCTCATTACCAATACTGGTTACATTACCATCTACAGTAATACTATAAGAGGTTAATAATATAGTAGTATAGCGTTCATTGGAGATGGTATAGTTGTATTCTCCAGTGTTATTGACTCTTAAAGATTCTTCATTTTCTCCATCAATGATACTGCCATTTCTATACCATTGATAAAAGTCGTTGGTAGTGCGGTCTTCTTCGGGAATAGCTAAAAAATTAAACCCATTTTCTAAAGTGACAGTCGTTCCTTCTTCACCAATACTTTTTTGATTGCCATACACAAAGTTCACTCTTCCATTACTCTCGTTAAGCACAATTTTATCCATTTCAGCAAAAGATAAATGGTTATTGGAGATATTGATATAACTTAAATTCGTTAAAGCATCCATATCATTGGGTAAGGCAATAAGGTTGTTGGCAGAAATATTAGCATTTTCTAATGCAGTTAACGAAGTAAAGGAAGAAGGTAACGCATCAATATTTTTATTCCATATATCGAGGGTTGTAATTCTTGCATTCTCACCATCTACCTGAATACCTTCCCAAGATCCAACAGGAGAAGTGTTTGGCCAATTTAAAGTGTTATTTGGATTGAGATCTATATTTTTTAAGGCTACAAGGACTAGAGAATCTTGTTCGTCCACTTTATCTGGTGAGACAAAAATAGATGCTGTTTTTAAAGTGAGGTCTGTAATTGTTGGATTATTAATTTTGGTGTAAAATTCCCCAAATTGATTATTAATAAATAAAGAGTCATTGTTTGAATTCGGGATTGCGACTCCTTCATAATACCATTGATAGGTATTTACATCTCTTAATGTAGGATCTATAGTTTGGTCCACGACAATATATATATACCCAGAAGTGCCAACATATTGAGGCGCACCAGCTGTGCCTTGTGGGCTATATGTTCTACTATTACTTGTTTGAGGCAATAGCTCAATATCTTCAAAAGTTAGAAAGTTCTCTTGAATGGATAAATCAGTTAGATTTGTTAAGTTTGAGATACTACTTTCTACTAAAGTGATCTGATTGTTGTTTAACGCTAAGACTTCTAATTGCGTTAAATCAGTTACCGTTGCAGGAATGGAAGCAAACAGATTATTCCCTAATTGAAAAGAAGTCAACTTACTTAATGTAGATAGAATGGGTAAAGAAGAAAAACTATTATTTGATAAATTTAAAGTAGAAAGTTCCGTCAATTGTCCAAAATCGGCAGGCAAAGTGGAAAGTATCTTTCCGTTCAAGGCTAACTCATAGACACGCCCACCTCTTAAGGTGACACCATTCCATGTGTCCATCTGTTTAGAGAGGTCCCAACCCAAAGAATTTCCAGAGTTGGAAGTATATAATTCTTTTAAAATGCGTTCATCATTATTATAAGCATCTTGATCGTAGATAAAAGTAGTGGCTTGCTTTAAAGTAAGGTCAGGAAATAATGAGTTTTTAACCTCACAGTAATAAGAACCTACAGCAGCAGCTGAATACGTATTTGAAATTGCTCCAGCAATGGCCCCGTTTTCATTGAACCACTGGTAAGTGTCGTTAGCATGTGCAGCAGAATCTACCGTCATAGTTACGGTATTTCCTAACGAAAAACCAATAGAGCGTTCTTCCCCTAATTCAGCTTGGGGAGCATAAGTGAAAGTAGTAGGAGCAAGACTACCAAGGTTGGCTAAATCTGCAAAAACTAATTTGTTGTTCTGAATTTCAAGTGCTGTTAAGCCATCCATTGTGGCCATTTCTGCAGGAAGAGTATACATCTCTTTATTGTCAATAACCACAGAGGTAACTCTATCTGCTAAATCTCCCGAATGTGTTACTCCTGCCCAATCTTTAACTCTAGTTGGATTTGTTGTTGGCCAACCTAAATTATTTCCTATATTTGTGTCCCTTAATATAGCAAGGGCAGTTGAGTCGGACCAGAAGGGACCGGCATTAGTAATCTCATAGTTACCAGATGTTACAGTAGGAAGGTCACTAAGAAACGGATCTGAGTTGGTAATAATACAATAGAAAAGGCCATTTTCATTGGTAGTTAATTTTCTTACATTAGAATTTCCTATCGGACTATTGTTTTTATACCAAGTATAAGTGTTGTTTACTGAAGAATCATTAACTATTAATTCGACAGAGTTTTCATAGTAAATTGTAATATCGTTATTTAGTTTATTTTGAGGATTAATTGTTGCTCGATTAATAAACCTTGGTATTAATTCCAATGCAGAATAACCTAAATTATTTGAGTGAATTACTAACCTATATATATTTGGTAATTTATTAAAACTTAATGGTATATAATTTATCTGATTCCATTGAGCATTTAAATATCTTAGGTTTATAAGTTTGTCAATTTCTTCGGGTAGTTTAGTTATATTATTTCCATAAATGGTTAAATCTCGCAGTAAACTTAATTTCGTAATTTCATTAGGCAGTTGTGTAATGTTATTATTGTAACATTGAAAATTGACTAACTCATTGCTATTTGAGATTGAAGATGGAATTACATATAAATTTTTATTATTAACATAAAGATTCGATAATCTATTATTTTTTAATGTAATACCACTCCAATTATCAATTGGGGTATTGATATCCCAATTTAATGTGTGATCTTGATTTACATTTATTAAATCAATTAGAAATAGTGAATCTGCTTTTCTATCTTGACCATAGGATTTAAAAACTATAAAAATAATTATAAAACAATAAAGGTATTTCATATATGACAGGATTATTGAAAATATATTACACTAAGATATTAAAAAGGCCACATTATATACATATTCCAATAGGTTTATTATTGGTGAATTTTCTTTTTCAAAGAATATTTAGGATTAATAGTGAAGTTCCATTTTCTGTTCACTATACCAATAAAATAAGAGGATATAAATTTATGGAAATACATGACTCTTCAAATATTAGTTTAACAGTGTCGAGTGGTTGTTATTTTGCAGCTTCTAAAAGGTCAAAATTAGTTATAAAGAAAAATGTTATTATAGCTCCAAATGTACTGATTAATACTGAAAATCATGGTTTAAAAGATCGAAGAATTTATAATGGTAAAATAATAATTATTAATTCCAATGTTTGGATTGGTGCTAATTCATTAATACTATCTGGTGCTGAGATTGGAGAAAATTGTACAATAGCAGGTGGAAGTGTTGTTTTAAGAGGGGCTTATAGAGGAAATACTTTATTAGCCGGAAACCCAGCAGTTATAAAAAAAGAAATTGTATGAATTTTTTAATATTAAGTTATTACTTTAAACCGTTAAACTCTATAACTGTAAATAGAGTTGAAGCATATATTAAAGGTTTAACAGATAAAAACCACAATGTTTATCTTATAACAAGATATTATAAAAAAAATAGTATGACTTGGGATGAGATTTGTAGTATTGAATCTGAAAAAAAACAAATAACAGTTGAAGTTGTTAACAAACAATTTAAAATAATAAGAGTACCACAGCAAATCAAAAAAAACAAAAATAGTTATCTTCTTAGTATAAGAAATCTTATTAATAATGAATTTGGTGTATATACTTCTACATCAAACTTTGTTGATGGATTAGATTTTATTGAAGAAAAAATTGATTATATATTAGTATCAATTCCTCCTGTAAATCTTTTAAAGACTGCATTACAAATTAACACAAAATTAAATGCAAAATTATTGCTAGATATTAGAGATTTTCAAAACCATATTATTTTAAATAAGAATAATAATATTAATTTCAAATCAAAAATTGAACACTTTTTTATAAAGAGATTTTATAAAAAAGAAATACATAATTTTGATCAAATTTTTGCTGTAAATAAACAGTTTTTAGATTTCTTTTCATCATACCCAATTGAGAAAAAAGAACTGATATTGAATGGATTTGAAAAATCTATTTTTGATAAATATGTAGATAAAGAAATTGATACTAATTGTTTTCAAATTTCAGTACTTGGTACAATTTATCCAAAACAGAATATATTATTATTTTGTGATATAATAAATGAATTTGTAAAGAATAAACAAAATGTAAAAATAAACTTTATTGGCTTATTAGCAATTCCACAAATGAAAGACAAAATACTAAATAACATTGATGAATTAAATATTTGTTACTTTACCAATAGGATCAGTAGGGAAGAATGTCTAGAAATTGGAGCTAAATCATCTATATTATTTTATCCTGCTTGGGAAGATTATAAAGGTGTGTATTCTGGGAAAATTTTTGATTATGTAGGTCTAAGAAGAAGCATTTTAATAGCACCAACTGATAATGATGTAATTCATGAAATCGTTATGAATAATAAATTAGGTATTGCAACATCATCAGTTAATGAAGGATTGTGTTTTTTAAATAAAAAATATATAGATTGGAAAAATAATAAAATAAATAAAAATATTTGTTTGGATGAATATTCTAGAGAGATTCAAATAAATAAAATGTTTAAAAAAATAACCTAAATATCTACCGACCAATTATAAGGATTTATTAAAGTATTATTATGAAATAAATATTATTCTTGTGATCAAATAAGTTGTTATGTAAATAGCATTACATTTTAATTAATTCCAATGAGTTTGATTTTTAGCTATATGTTTAGATAAATATTTTCTGGTACTAGAAAAGGCTTTTTAAAAACCCTGTATTTTCAGTGTAAAATGATTTCAACATAAAAAAAATAAAAACATATTTTTAGATCAAAATCAATTATTAATAAAATTAAACAAATGAGAAATTTATTATTAAGGCTTAAACAAAAAGTTTTTTCTATTTATTATTCTTTATATATTAATAATAAAATTGATTATAAAAAATCTAAACTTATATTTTCAGATCCAAGAGGAGGAAGTACTTGGCTTGCTGAAACACTTTATTTTTTGCTAGATGAACACTGTTTAATTTGGGAACCTCTAAGAAAGAAAAGGTTTAAAAATATAAGTGATAAATTGACTTCAATAAGACCTTCAATAAATAAATACGAAAATTATGAAACAGAGCTATATCAATTGAAGAATTTGTTTTCATTAAAGTATAAAAATCCTATACTATTGCCATATACATCAACGTTTGAAATAAAAAAATACACCCATACAATTATAAAATTTTGTCGAGGGAACAATCTTCTTCCTTGGTTAGTCAATAGTATTGACTTTAAATATAAGCCAATTTATTTTGTAAGACACCCACTCGCAGTTGTGAAATCACAAATTGAACATGGATCTTGGGATGATATCGATTTACAATATTCTCTTAAAATACTATGTTCCGAATATAAAATTGAACAAAGTATAATTGATTTTATTCACGATCAAAAAATTTTTCTGTTCCTAGTTTGGTGTATTCATAATAAAAATTTGAGTAAATCAGGTAATTGGTTACTTATATCATATGAAGAGTTATTTTTAAATCCGATTAAAACATTTAATTTTATTAACGCTGAATGGAAATGCATCAATCAAAGTAAAATTGATACATTTGATTTTAGAAAGAATAGTAGAACAGTAAAAGATAATAAAATTATTTTAGGTGAGAAAATACAATTATCTAGTTGGAAAGGCTTTTTTTTAGATGAAGAAATTAAAAAATATCAAATTATTTTAAATTATTTTAAAATTAATTATTATAATTTATACGATGTATATCCTGTTCATTTAGAAAAGATATGATTTTATATATAATTTCAGACATAGATAAGGCTATTGCTTTTGAACTTATTGCTGAGAAATTTTCTAATGATATTTCATTTATCATTTTGAATAAAAGAAAAGGTTATTTAGATAATTATTTATTAAGAAATAATGTACGATGTTATAGTCTTACTTTAATGAGTAAAAAGGATTACCCTTTATTATTTCTCAAAATTTTGATTTTATTATTTAGGATTAGACCTAAAGTAGTTCATACACATCTAAGAGATGCTAATTTTTTAGGGTTAGTTTCCGCTTGGTTATTAAGAATAAGAAAGAGAATTTATACAAGGCATAGCTCAACTTTTAATAAAGACCTTTATCCAAAATCTGTTAAATATGATAAATTATGTAACTATTTAGCAACAGATGTTGTAGCAATTTCACAAAATGTAAAAGAGGTATTACTAGAAGAGGGGTGTTCAAAAGAAAAAATAAACTTAATACATCATGGCTTTGATTTAGATGCATTTACTAAAGTAAATGAAAAAGACGTTACTTTATTAAAAAAGAAATATGATATACCTCATGATTCAATAGTGATAGGAGTAATTGCAAGGTATTTAAAATTAAAAGGACATATATATATTATTGAAGCATTTAAAAAGTTAAGACAAGAAAACCCTAATTTTTTACTGGTATTAGCAAACACTTCAGGTCAAGATAAAAATACAATTCAAAATTTATTAAAGAGTAAATTAGATGAAGGTTCATATGTTGAAATAGCTTTTGAAAATAATTTATTTGCTCTTTATAAATGTTTTGATTTTTATATTCATACTCCAATTAATAAAGAAATTGAAGCTTTTGGGCAAACATATGTAGAGGCATTAGCTGCAGGGATACCTTCTATTTTTACTTTATCAGGTATAGCGCCTGAGTTTATAAAAGATAAACAAAATGCTTTAGTAGTCCCTTTTTGTGATTCAGATGCAATTTATAATGCAATGAAAAATTATTTACGAAATAATAAATTACAAAAAACTATCATAACAAATGGGATAATTGATGTGAAAGCATATTTCAGTCTAAATTTATTTTTTGAAAAACTTAATTCCTTATATGAATAATATTTTATTCTCAATTATAATTCCAACTTATAACAGAGCAAATTTCATAAAAAAAACGATACAAAGTGTTACAAACCAGACTTATACTAATTTTGAAATAGTTGTTGTTGATGATGGAAGTACAGATAACACTGAAGAAATTATTCATACAATTCAAGATCATAGATTACAATACTATAAGAAAAGAAACGCGGAACGAGGAGCCGCAAGGAATTATGGTGCTAAAATAGCCAAAGGAGAATACATTTATTTTTTAGATTCAGACGATTTATTATACACAAATCATCTAGAAGTTGCTTATCATTTTATAATTAAGAATAACCCAAACATATTTTTTCAACAGTATGAATTTACTAAAGAAGATGGTTCCAAAATACCAAATTTAAGAGTAAATGAATCTATAAATAAATTGTTACTTACAAAAGGTAATTTCATGAGTTGTCATGGAGTTTTTTTAAGTAGTGACATTTTTAGTGACAACCAGTTTGTTGAGGATCGGAAACTAGCAGGTTCTGAAGATTATGAATTATGGCTAAGAATTGCTGCAAGACAAGAAATATTATATTCAAATACTGTTACTTCAACTTTAGTATTTCATGATGATAGAAGTGTTTTAAACTTTTCTAAAGAGAAATTAATAGAGCGTAAATTACTTTTTTTAAAATATATAAAATCGGATAAGAAGTTCAGGTCTGTTTATGGTCAATATATTAAGGCAATAGAAGCTGGAGCCTATTCATATATAGCATTACATATCGCTTTAACTAAAAAAGATAAATTTACTTCATTAAAGTACTTATGGAAAAGTATTAAAGTTCGACCTTATCAGGTTTTAGAAAAAAGAACATTAGGTATATTAAAACAGTTAATTTTTTGAAAAATACACTTTACATTTCCTACGATGGGATGACAGACCCTTTAGGTCAATCTCAAGTGCTCCCTTATCTTAAGGGCTTATCTCAAAATGGTTACAGTATTACTTTAATTTCTTTTGAAAAAGAAGAGAGGAAAGATAAGAAGGCATATATTCAGAAAATTGTTAAAAAGATAGGAATAGATTGGTATCCCTTAAATTACACGAAGAATCCACCTATTGTTTCTACAGTTATTGATGTTCAACGTTTGAAAAAGTTAGCCTTTAAGCTACATCAAGAAAAGCAGTTTAGACTTGTTCATTGCCGTAGCTATATTTCTGCGCTAATTGGGTTAGAAATGAAAAAAAAATTAGGTGTTAAGTTTCTTTTTGATATGAGAGGATTTTGGGCCGATGAGAGAGTAGATGGAAATATTTGGAAGTTGTCAAATCCTATTTTTAGACTAGTGTATGCTTATTTTAAAAAGAAAGAAAAGGAATTTTTGCGATATTCTGATATTAATATTTCATTGACTAATAATGGCTTACAAGTTATTAATGAATGGAATAAATCTAAAGACTTCTCTAAAACGGTGGTAATACCTTGTTGTGCTGATACTACTCTTTTTACAATTAAAAATACTACACATAAAACATTTGTATTAGGATATCTAGGTTCCATAGGAACTTGGTATTTATTAGATGAAATGTTGGATTTTTATTTACGTTTATTGAGAAAACAACCTAATTCTATTTTTCATTTTTTAACGAAAGATGATCCTAATTTAATTTTATCGAAATGTAAAGATAAAAATATTCCACTATCAAATATCCTTATTGAAGAATCGGAACGAGAGGATATTGTACAAAAAACCAGTACTTGGGATTATTCAATATTTTTTATTAAACCGGCATTTTCTAAAAAATCATCATCGCCAACAAAACAGGGGGAACTTATGTCGATGGGTATACCAGTAATTTGTAATAGTAACGTTGGAGATACTGATTTTGTAATAAATAAATATAATTCGGGTTTTCTAATTGATAACTTTGATATTTCTTCTTTTGATGAAGTAATTGATGAAATATTATCTAGCAATAGCATTTTTGATAAAGAAAAAATACGTGAAGGTGCTATTGAATATTTTAATTTAGAAAATGGAATCAAAAAATATTTAGCGATATATAATAATTTATGAAAAAAATATTATTTCTATCACCTTATCCTATTGGGTGTGCACCTAGTCAAAGATTGAAATATGAACAATATTATACATCTATTGAAAAGTCTGGTTATAAAATAGAAACCAGTTCATTTATTGATGAAGATTTCTGGAAAATTATATATAAAAAAGGCTCATTTGCTAAAAAAATATTGTTTACACTGAAAGGTTATATTCGAAGAATATTTGACCTTTTTCGATTGAAAGAATATGACATTATTTATATCCATTTATGGGTAACCCCTTTTGGATTTCCAATATTTGAGTATTTAGTAAGAAAATTATCATCAAAAGTGATATATGATATAGATGATATGGTTTTTCTTGGTCATTCCAGTTCAGCAAATCGCCTTTTTCAAGAATTAAAAGGGACAAAAAAAATGTTGTACTTGATGAAGAATTCAGATCATGTTATAACATGTACTCCAAAATTGGATGAGTTTGTACGGAAATATAATAGAAAAACTACAGATATATCTTCAACTATTAATACTGAAAATTATACAATTAAAAATGAATATTCCAATACAAAAACTATTGTTATTGGTTGGAGTGGGTCACATTCTACCTCAAAATATTTATATCTTTTAGAAGATGTTTTGAAATCTCTCAGTAAAAAGTACAACATTAAAATAAAAGTTATAGGTGATGCAAGTTTTCAAATTCCAGGTTTGACTATTGAAGCACAAGATTGGGATGAATTAACAGAAGTAGAAGAGTTACAGAAAATAGATATAGGTGTTTATCCTTTACCTAATGAAGAATGGGTTTTAGGAAAAAGTGGTTTAAAAGCACTACAATATATGGCATTAGGTCTACCAACAGTAGCTACAGCAATTGGAGCAAATTATAGAGTTATTGAGAATGGAATTTCAGGCTTCTTAGTTAACTCGCAAGAAGAATGGTATACTTTTTTAGAAAAATTAATTGTTGATGCCGATTTACGAAGAAAAATAGGAACTAAGGCCCGAATAAATGTAGTGGAGAATTACTCCATTCAATCAACGTCGTCGACTTACCTTGAAATTATTGATTCTCTTTCTTGATGTTTTTTTGATTGAGTATTGATAATGAATTACAAGAAATAAGGTATAAAAAGGCATCATTGGTGTTTTAAAGCGCCCTAATACACCGTAATTAAAAGAGATATAGCCTGCAATAAAACCAAAAAGTAAAGCATAGCTAAGAAGGAAACCTAAATTAGGGTCTTTTACTGTTTGTTTTAATGTCTTCCATATACCTACTTTAAGAAAAATGTATAATGTAATAAGAAGAAATGCAAAGCTTTCACCTGCACCCATAAGTTGTACTACTTTGGTAGTCTCCCAAGGAAAAGGACGAAAGAGAGTAAAATGTATAGCTTCAGGAAAAGATTTCATCATTCCTAATAATGATAGATCACCCGCAGAAGATAAATGATAAGTAGATGCTTTTCCTCCACCATGCCCACCTCTAGCTTCTCTCCATTTCCCTCCATGGTCACTTTGAAAACCAGAAATAGTACTTTGAGCAGCGATAAACTCTTCATTGTTCTCTACATATTCATCCATTTTTGGAACTAAAAAAAAGAGAATTAATGGAATTGATAGAACAATTATTGTTGTACTACTATATCTTAATAAAGTATTAAGTCGGCTATAATAAAATAAGAAGGCCCAAAAACCTAAGCAGGGAAATAACATAAATATTGTAGCACCTTTTACTAATTTTATCAAATAAAAGCAGATAAATAAAATACTGATATTCTTTGGTGTAAACTCTTTATGAAAGATAATTTTAGCAAAATAATAAGTAAAGAAACCAATTCCTCCAGTAGTAATTGCTTCTTTTATTATTCCACTACTCCAAAATATACATGATGGAATAAAGAGTATAGCACAGCAAACATATTTGTAATGTCTTTTATACTGAGATGTAAATAATTGAACTAATTTCCAAGATCCTAAAAATGACCAAAGACTAAAAAATAAAGCAGTTGAATAAAAACTTTTAAAAGTTAATAAATTAATTAAACCAGTTATTTTTGTAACAGTCCATGTGCTAGAGCCACTTTTGTATGAAATTTTGCTTAAATATTGGATAGACTCTCCACTAAAATATTGATTATTATATGTGAAAACTTCAAATCCAATTTTGGGAGATTTTAAAAAAGCATCTACTATAACACTTCCTTGCTTAAAATAAACAGTGGTGTCACCTCCTCCGTAATAAAACTGATAAATTCCACAAAATACAATTGCACCAAATAATTTTACTTGTAAACCCCTCCAGAAATATTTGCGAGTGTATTTATTTGTCCATTTTTCAGCAAAATAAGGTGCTATTACAAAATAGATAAGTAATAAGTAAATTGGAGTGATAAAAAGGTTATATATAGGATTCATATTCAATTGTGGAAACAATTAATATTAATTGCTACTTTATTAAAGTGTTTATAATTTAATTTTGTTGATTTTTTTAATACAAATATTGATAAAGTAAGTAGTACCCCAAAATAAACTAATAAATGAATACAAAAAATATCGCCATTCTATATGTCTTAGAACAACACAAAACAATAGAATTAAGAAAAGAGGAATAGAAATAAGAATAAAATCTTTTGTGTGTATTGTAAAAAGAAAAAGACCTATAAAGCCAAAAATTAACACGAAATAATAAAGTAGTGACTCGTAATACTTTATAGGCATTTGATAGGACTTATAGCAATTGAATGATTTTGAAATAGGTAAATAAAAAGAACCAGAATGTAATAAAAACTTAGGAATTAACTTTAGACGAGATGTAATTTTAGAATGAGGCTTGTCTTCAATATAAGATTGAGCTAATACATCAATTCTGTTTGCCATCAATGTGTCTTGTTTATCCTCATATTTATACATATTACTAACAATCTCTCTTATTACTAAAATGGAATCTTTATTACATAAATTACTTAAAGGTATATCATCAATTGTATAGATACTTTCTTTCTTTTTATAAAAGAAGCTACTTAAAGCTTTTTTATTCCATGCTTCTTCAATTTCTCCTAAATTTCCAATAAAGTTTCTAAATGATTGAGAAATAGGTTTTTTATAGGTTTGATACCCACTGTAGGGTTCCGTAAGTATGTAAGGTTTTGAAGTTGTATAATAATTTCTATATGACCAAGTTAGAGTGAAAACTATATACGTGATAGAGAATAAAAAACAAAATTTAATAAATTTTTGTAATGAAATGTTATTTGTAATGGAGAAAAATATGATGTCAAGCCCAATAAATACAAAAAGGATTCCCATATATGGTTTAAGTCCTGTTATGTATGTTAAACATAAACCCACAAGAAAAAGATATCTATTATTTTGGTTTGATTTCCATGAGTAATATAAGTATAATGCGAAGATCATTATTGAAATACCTATACTTTCAGGGGAAAGAGTTAAAGTATAAGATGACCAATAAGTCGAGGTTAATAGAATAACATAACTAAGTAAGAAGGTAATGTTATTTTTGAAATACTTTCTAACTAAGTGAAGTAATATGACACTTGAAATGACTTCAAGAATAAACTGTAATAAAACTTGTAAGTTGGAACTTGTTTCTTTATTAAAAAAATGTCTAAATATATAATATATGAAACCATATTGTGGCATTCTACCTGCATAGACATTATTTTTTCCATTATAGAAATGATACGAATTTTCACTTATCAAATTTTCAAATGGATCTAAGTAACTGAAAGTATCTCCTCCTTCTGAATACAATATACCAGACAGTAGGTCAGAAGATTTATAATTACATTGTGAGAGGTTAAATAAGTAAAGAGTGATTGTAATTTTAATTACAATAAAAATAAAATATAGAAAAAAATATTTTTTATTTTTCATTATTCAAAAAAATTATGATAATCTTACAGATAGAGAAAATTTGATCTTGTGATAATTCATAATATAAAGGTAATCTCACCAAGCAGTCCGAATAATAATCACTCATTTTAAGATGTTGTATTGTATTATTTTCTAAATAGTAATCGCTTTGATGCAAACTTAAATAATGAAAAACACATTTCACATTTTTATCAGCCATATACTCAATAAAAGAAGAACGTTGTGTCACATCTTTCAAAATTATATAAAACATATGTCCATTATTAGTAGCATATTTAGGAACAGTAGGTAGTTTAAGAAATCCTTTCTCTTCAAGAGGTTTTAAGTTGTTGTAGTAGGTTTGCCAAATCTCCTTTCGTCTATTTTGAATATCTTCTAAGTTTTCTAGTTGAGCATATAAAAAAGAAGCATTTAATTCACTAGGTAGGAAACTACTACCCGTATCTTTCCACCCGTATTTATTGGCTTCTCCTCTAAAAAACTCAGCTCTATTGGTTCCTTTTTCCCATATAATTTCAGCTCTATTGATAAATGATTCATCATTCATGGCTAAAAGTCCACCTTCACCACATTGAATATTTTTGGTTTCATGAAATGAAAAAGTACCAAAATGACCAATACTCCCCAAAGGTTTTCCTTTATAAAAACTATCGATAGCTTGAGCAGCATCTTCGATAACATATATATTATGTTTCTTTGCAATCTCCATAATAATATCCATGTCCACTGCCACTCCAGCATAATGCACGACAACAATTGCTTTTGTCTTTGGCGTTATCAATGCCTCTACTTTGTCTTCATCAATACCGGGATGATCATTTCTAGAATCTGCAAAAACTATTTGAGCACCTTGTCTTTCAAAAGCAAGGGCAGAACTTACAAAAGTATAGCTTGGGACAATAACCTCATCATTCTGATCAATGTCTAATAATAAAGCACACATTTCTAATGCATCAGTACATGAAGTAGTAAGAAGTGTTTTCCTAAAGCTCCATTTTTCCTCAAAAAAGGATTGACATTTTTTTGTGTAATTTCCATTACCACTAATATGACCTGAGTAGACGGCTTGGTAAAGATAGTGGGCTTCTTTGCCTGTCAGGTAGGGTTTGTTGAAAGGAATTATTTGTTCCATAAATGGTAAATGTATTCTATTTTGTCAATTAAAAAATTCTGAGATTCATAAAATTTACAAGCTAAATTATTATCTAATTGTGTTACAACTTGTAGTTCTTTGTATCCTTTTTCTACACAAATATTTTCTGTTTGTTTAATTAGTAATTTGCCTATACCTTTTCCTCTAATAGCTGTATCAACTGCTAAAAGACCTATACCAGCAATATCATTTTTTTTACTTAACGTAATAACTCCATAATTTTCAGAACCAAAACTGAGTACATCAAAAGCAATTTTTCTATTAATAGAATTTTCTATCCATAATTGATATAGTTCATCGACTTTCTTGTTATCAATTTTATTATCTATTCTGAATCTCGAAAATTCACTACTCTGAATTGCTAAACTAAATAACTTCTCATTTACTGAATTAACAGAATAAATAGTTTCAGAATTTATGATTTTATTCTTAACAATATCTTTCTTAAAAGTAACTTTCTTATCTACCAACTGAATAGTTTGTTTAAATCCACTTTTATCAATTAGCTTATCTGAATAAAGGTAAAGTAAATCGAAATTACCATTCAAATCATTTTCAATACCAGAATAATAGTTAGCTTTGAAAACTTCTAAGTTGAAAAAATTACTATCCCAGTTTAGCTTTTCCATTAATCTGTTCTTTTATAATATAGATGGGTTTTCCTTTTGTCTCGTCAAATATTTTACCAATATATATACCGAGCAAACCAATATTAAAAGATAATACTCCTCCAATGAACCATATGGAAACCATTGTACTAGTCCAACCTTCTACTTTAAAGAAATTGAAAAAATGTCCAATCATTAAATAAAGACCAAATAGAAAGGAGCATAATGTTATAATAAAGCCAATATTAATGCCTAATCTTAAAGGTTTGTTGGAATTAGATAAAATATTATTACCTGCTAGTTTAAGTAATTTAATAAGGTTGTAAGATGAATTCCCATCTTCTCGATTTGCATGAGCAACATCTATGTAAGTAAAGTTAAAACCCATCCAATTTAGAAATAGGGGATACATTCTATTTTGTTCTTTAAAATTTTTAAAAGCATCGATGACTACCTTATTTACAATAGAAAAGTTTGCTATTGTATTATCGGATTTTCTATCTGTAAAATAATCAAACGTTTTATAAAAAAGTTTAGAAGATAATTTTTTCAAAAATGAATCTTTTCTTTCTGCTCTTCTAGCATAAACAATATTGTATCCTTCTTGAATTTTGTGGTATAATTTCTCTATTTCCTCAGGTTGGTCTTGTAAATCCCCATCCATCACAACTAAAAAATCACCTGTACAGTAATCTACTCCTGCACTAATAGCAAAATGTTGTCCAAAATTTTTGGAGAAATTTAATCCAATAACCTTAACATCATTTTGAGCAATTTTTTCAATCTCTTCCCAATCGTTCATTGGACTTTGATCATTTACAAAAATAATTTCATAACTATCACTTACAAGTTTAGACAGTGTTTTGGTAAGTCTAAAGTATAGTTTTGAAATACTTTTTTCGCAACAATAGCAGGGTACGACAATTGAAATTTTAGGAGTGCCCAATAAAGTAAAAGTTTGTTCTAAAAAATCTGATTATAAATCTAGCTTCAAATATACTCAACCAATCTATTTTTTTCTTCATTTCACCACGAACTAATAATTAATATTTCCTCATCAGCAATAAATAACTATTTAGATAATTGCCCTTTTACTTTTAGGGTTAGTTCAACTATAGACCTTTATGTAGCATTTCAATATAAGTATACAAAGATATTTCTAAAAAAGCGTGAGCAAATGCGAAAATGCTGGTTTGATAAAAATTGAACAAAAAAATAACCTCGAAGGAGGTTTTATGAAGTATAAATAGTGTGATCTTGCAGAGGAAAAGTACCTTTAATAAGGGCTAATATTAATGAATTTAGGTTTAGGTCATGATCAACTGGCCTGAGGGATTTTTGTACTCTCAGTAACTGTAAATGATGTATGCTTAATATACTTGTCTTGAGAAGGAGCGTTATTTATAATAACGGTAATGTTTTGTTTTTTCTGATTTCTGATATGTTGAATTAGAAGCTCAAAGAGGAGGTAATCGTTTTTAAAGTGATAGGTTTTTTCTAGAAGGACGCGGAGCTTGTAGAAGTAGATGCGGTGTTTGAATATTTTACTTCTTTTAAGGTAATATTTCCATACAGATTTATCTTTAGTTTTTTTATACTTATGTACTTCTTCATTTTTTCCATTGATGAAAAAACGAAGCAAAAAATCTAGCCTGAGAAGCAAAAAGCTAAATTTATTTCGTTTCATAGGAGCAATTCAAACTCGGTTAAAGCCTCAAACAGTGAATTACTCTAATCGATTTCACTTCATAAATTTTTAACGCTTTTTTCTTCAATGACGTTTTGAGGTTCGAGTTGCTTTGTTTTTCAATTGGAATGATGTAGTAGGTGTTTAATCATATACAATTTTGGAAATCGATGCTGTATCATCAGCCCATGGTTTCAACCGTGGGTGATTTTGGTAATTAATGAATAAGTTTTCGAAACTAATTCTAAACTTGTACCTTCATAATCTGAAATTTTACATACTTAAGAAGAATATATTTTGAATCAGGATAGATTAAATCAGCTTTTTGACTTTTATAAGGAGGATCCTAAGGATGCGTTTGTGATATATGGTTTGGCAACGGAGTATGCTTCTGATGAAAATTGGGAGGAGGCTTTGAAATACTATGAAATTTTGCTTAAAGATCATGAGGAATATACGGGGACGTATTACCATGCGGCATTTGCGTATGCTGAAAATGGGCAAGCTGATTTGGCAGAAACAACCTATAAAAGGGGAATTGAGGTTTGTACTCGTGTTAAGGATACTCATGCTTTAAAAGAGTTGAAGGCTGCTTATATGAATTTCCAAATGGAGGACGACGATGAAGAATGGTAGAACTATTTTTTCGTTAGGTCAGCTAAATAAAAGTATTCAAAACCATTTTTCTAAAGTAGCTGGCCCGTATTGGATTAAAGCAGAGGTTGCACAACTGACGTATAGTGGGGGGCATGCATATCTTGATTTAATTGAGAAGAAAAATAATCTGATTATTGCCAAATCAAGAGCAAATATTTGGGCTAGTGAGCTTGATGTTTTTAAACACCGCCTAAAGGGTGTTTTTAATGAAGTGGTAAAAGAGGGGTCTAACGTACTAATAGAAGCTGAAGTTGAATTTCATTTGGTGTACGGAATGTCTATTCGTATAGTTGATATAGATGCTTCGTACAGTATTGGAGAGCTAGAGCGAATTCGGAAAGAAGCCATTGATAAATTGGAGAAGGAAGGGGCAATGGATTGGCAAAAAGACCTTTCGTTGCCTTACGTGCCTCAACGGTTAGCGATTGTATCTTCTAAGACAGCTGCTGGTTATGAAGACTTTATCCATCAATTACAAAATAACAAATTCAATTATCATTTTGATTTTAAGTTGTTTAATTCTTCTGTCCAAGGAGATAGTGCAGTACATTCTTTGGTGAAGCAATTAAAGTTGATTGAATTAGCTGATGAACAATTTGATACCGTAGTAATTATTAGAGGGGGTGGTGCGAAGACCGATTTAGGTGCTTTTGATAATTATGAAATTGGAAAGGCAATTGCCGTGTTAAGTTTACCAGTACTTACGGGAATTGGACATGAGAGAGACCAGACTATTGCAGATATGGTGGCGCATCAATCTTTTAAAACACCCACAGCAGTTGGAGCTTTTTTAGTTGAAGCCTTGTTTACCTATGATCAGAATATATCTACTTCTTTTGATACAATAGCGGAAGAAATCACTTATTTGGTAGAAGAACAGAAGAGAGATTTACGCTATTATACTACCAAAACATTACCCAGTTTTTTAACTATTATTCGTCAGTATACTCATCAACTAGATAATAAAGCGTATCATTTTAAAAATAGCTTCAGAGATTTTGTAAAAAAGGAAACGCATCAACTTGAATTGGTAGAAGCAACTTATAAAAGTTTACCTAATCAGTTGATGAAACAAGATTTTATGCTTCAACAAAGATTGGCAACCTTACAATCAAGTTTTACAAATCACCTTCAAAGGGGACAACATCAACTAGCAATTACGGCCTTAAAAGTAGAAGCTAAAGACCCAGAAAAGATTCTTGAAAAGGGGTATTCTATGACTACATTGAATGGTAAATTAATTACAAATCAGAATATAGAAGAAGGAGATGTTATTAAAACGATCAATCAAAAGGTAATTATTGAGAGTATTGTTAAGAAAGTTGCTAAAAAAGACTGAAAAGTATGAATAGGGTTTTAAATTGCGGACCAAAGAAAATTTAGAGAAATAATGCCGAAGAAAGAAGAGCAGTTAACATACGAATCAGCTTTAGAAGAATTGCAAAATATTCAAGAGCAACTCGACAATGAAGAGGTAGCTATTGATGATCTTTCAAAATTAGCCCAAAGAGCAAAGTTTCTTGTCAATTGGTGTAGAAATAAGCTGCAAGGTATTGATAAAGAATTATCAGATATTTTTACAGAAGAAGACTAAGTTTTTAATTAAGAATACATCGGTGAATTCATTCTGTAATTTGAGCCGTTTAGAATATAAAGTAAGTGAAAGAATCATCAAATTTACCTTTATTTATATCCAAGAGATTAAGTCAGCATAGAAATAACTCGTTTACAAAATTGATCTCCAAAATTGCCATAGGTAGTGTAGCCTTGGGTGTAGGAGCTTTAATTTTAGCGTTCTCTATTTTTTATGGATTTAAAGAAGGTATAGAAGAAAAATTATTTCTTCATGTAGGTCATTTAAACGTAGAAAAGTTTACAATGAACCGAAGTAAAGAAGAGCCTCCTGTTAACATAAATAACTCTGTACTTTACCAAAAAAGAGACAGTCTTCCTGATATGAAGAACGTATATACTTACGCACATAAATGGGGTTTGTTAAAGTCTAACGAAGAAGTTTCTGGCATTCTTATTAAAGGGTTATCAAAAGATTATAAAGTAGATCGGTGGGAATCTCAGATGGTTGAAGGGAAGTTTCCTAGCTTAGAAGTTGCTAAAAATGGAGCAAAAGAGTTGGTTATAAGTAAAACGATGGCTACAAAAATGCATTTAAAGGTAGGAGATGAAATCATTATTTATTTTATTCAGCAGCCACCTAAAGCAAGGAAAATGAAAGTGTCTGGTATTTATAATACAGGTCTAGAAGATTTTGATGAGCTTGTTGCTTATGGCGATATCAATCTAGTTAGGAGATTAAACAATTGGGGGGATTCTCTTGTTGGTGGTATAGAAATTATGGCGAATGATTTTGATAATATTGATAACACTGTAGAAAAGATAGATGAAGATTATGTTGATGTTCATCTTTTTATGCGTAGTGTAAAGGATAAATATGCTCACTTTTTTGATTGGTTTCAGATGTTATACAATAACGTTTGGATTTTCTTAATCGTGATTGTTAGTGTTGCTATTTTTAATGTTGTTTCTATTATGTTAATCCTGATAATGGAACGTACAGCCATGATTGGTACTTTTAAAGCTATGGGGGCATCTAATGATTTATTGCAGAAAATATTTATTTATGATGGTGTGCGTATGGCACTTAAAGGGATAATTATTGGTAATGTGGTAGGATTAGGGTTTGGCTTTTTACAGAACCACTTTCAAATAATCCCTCTTGAGGCATCTACTTATTATTTGGATTATGTTCCTTTTAGTTTTCATTGGGAAGCAATTATTGTTATCAATTTAACTGTGATTGTTCTAACATCATTAAGTCTATTGATTCCTACTTCTATAGTGTTAGGGATATCACCAATTAAGTCGATTAAATTTAATTAGTGTAAGCAAACGTAAAAAAATGTTTTTGTTTAAGGTATTTCATCATTTCTCTTTATTGAGAAAATAAATTCATCTACCTTTACAGCGGATGGAAAATTATGAGGTATTCACTCCTCGAAATGCAAACCGATTTTTCATCTTAGAAACCACTTCTTTCTCGGAAGTGGTTTTTTTATTTTTCTTTATTTTTTTGATAAGTTATTAATTAGTTGTTTGTTTTTCATCACCTTGTTTCTTCATTTTTTCCATTGCTGAAAAAACGAAGCAAAAAAAGCTAGGCTTTGAATTCAAAAACTAAATTTATTTCGTTCCATCGGAGCAATTCAAACTCGCTTTGCTCAAACAGTGAATTACTCTAATCGATTTCACTTTCATAAATTTTTGACGCTTTTGTCTTCAATGCCGTTTGGAGATGATACGTAGGCAATGATCTATATTCGTGTTGGAATTTGATGTTTCTTGTAGGGACGTTTTACCAAAAAACGTTCATTTTAATTGAAATAGTGAAATGTATTTCTTGTCACATTGTTTTTCATCACCTTGTTTCTTCATTTTTTCCATTGCTGAAAAAACGAAGCAAAAAAAGCTAGGCTTTGAATTCAAAAACTAAATTTATTTCGTTCCATCGGAGCAATTCAAACTCGCTTTGCTCAAACAATGAATTGCTCTAATCGATTTCACTTTCATAAATTTTTGACGCTTTTGTCTTCAATGCCGTTTGGTGTCGATACGTAGGCAATGATCTATATTCGTGTTGGAAATTGATGTTTCTTGTAGGGACGTTTTACCAAAAAACGTTCATCTTAATCGAAATGGTGAAATGTATGTCTTATCACATTGTTTTTTAGAACAATACAGTGATAATAAGTTGAGTATATTGTAAATGTGTCTTCAATTAGATACATTTGTATATGTATAAGTTAGAAAAGACGGACATTTTTGATAAATGGTTAAGAAAGCTAAAAGATCGACGAGCAAAGGTGAAAATCTTATTTAGGTTACAATTAATAGAAGAGAAGGGTCATTTTGGAGACTGTGAACCAATCGGTAAAGGTTTAAGTGAGTTGAGAATTCATTACGGGAAAGGGTATCGAATTTACCTTAAAAAGAAGAATGATAAGATTGTTATACTTTTATCTGGAGGTGATAAATCAACTCAAAATAAAGATATTGATAAGGCTATTGATATTTGGAAATCATTAAAATAAACAAATTATGAAAGAGGAAGTATCAAAATTAAATATATCAGAATACTTAGATGATGATGACATGATCGCTGAATATCTAAACATGGTTTTAGAGGAGGGTGATTCAAATGATATCATTACAGCTTTAGGTCATATTTCAAAAGCTATTGGTATGTCAAAGATTGCAAAACAGACTGGTTTAAGTAGAACAAGTCTTTATAAAGCACTTTCAGAAGGAAGTAAACCTCAATTTGAAACAATATTAAAGGTTGTAAGAGCTATTGGTGGGAATTTACATGTAAATACTGCATCTTAATTTTTAATCATAGTTCTTCATTTTTTCCATTGCTGAAATCGAAGCAGCAGATTATAGGAGTTATAAGAGCAGCTCAATTAGAGAATCCTAATAATATAGGAAATGTAATAAAAAAACACATTCAACTGCTTGAATGTGTTTGTATAAAATTTTTATATGATATCTCTTCTAAAATAAATTTGGGAAGCTTTCTGGATCTACTTCCGCCATCATTGCATAAGCAGTTTCGAAAACATCATCTGCATTTGGTTTAGAGAAATAATCTCCATCTGTAGAGTAGGCAGGGCGGTGAGGCATTGCTGCAATACAAACTGGTTGAGAATCTAGATATTCGAATGCTTTTTGTTTATCAATTACTTGTTGCATAAGGTAGCCTGTTGTACCACCTGGCATATCTTCATCTGCAAAAATTACGCGGTTTGTCTTTTTAATCGACTCCTTAATCATTTCATTTATATCGAAAGGTAATAATGTTTGAACATCAATTACTTCCATAGAAATACCGACTTTAGCCAATTGTTCTGCTGCTTCCATTACAATTCTACACATAGAACCGTAAGTAACAATTGTGATATCAGTTCCTATACGTATTACCTCTGGAATACCTAATGGAGTACAAACGTCTGATAGGTTCTCCGGCATTTTTTCTTTAAGACGGTAACCGTTCAGACATTCAATGATCAATGCAGGTTCGTCAGATTTTAGCATTGTATTATAGAAACCAGCAGCTCTTGTCATGTTTCTTGGAACTAAGAAGTTAATTCCTCTAAGACTGTTTAAGAGTGCTGCGATAGGAGAACCTGAGTGCCAAACACCCTCAAGTCTATGTCCACGAGTTCGTATAATTACAGGTGCCTTCTGACCACCTTTAGTTCTATATTGTAAACAAGCTAAATCATCAGAAAGGGTAGTTAATGCATAATAGATATAGTCTAAATATTGAATTTCAATAATTGGACGTAAACCACGTAATGCAGCACCAATACCTTGGCCTAAAATAGTTGTTTCACGAATACCCGTATCTGTAATACGTGATTCCGAATATTTTTCTTGAAGTCCAGCAAATCCTTGGTTTACATCACCAATTTTACCAACATCTTCGCCAATAGCAAAAACACGTTGGTCTTTGGCAAACATCTGATCAAAATTAGATTGCATGATCTCACGACCATCTACCATAGGGCTGTTAGGAGTGTATATAGGCGCAATAGGAGTAATCTTTAATGCAGCTTCATCACTTTCGCTGTATAGATAACTACTATATCTTTCATAATTTTCTTCTCGAACTTTTTCTAACCAACTCGACATATCGCTTTTAACAGGAACATTAGAGAACCTTAATTCTCTTAATGTATGTCTAATTACAGATATGGCATCTTTACGAATAGGGTTGATCGTCTTTTTTAGTTGCTTAGACAAACGAAGGATTTCGTTATTCTCTGGGGCAGATTTACAAGCACGAGCCATTAACTCAACAGCATCATCAAAATCCACTTTCATGCTTAATTTAAAAGCATCCCAAGCTGCTTTTCGTTCACCTTTAACTTTCTCAAGCGATTCAGCGTCTATCCTATCTATTTCTTCTTGAGTAGCAAAACCTTCTTTTATTACCCATTCTTTCATTTTTTTGATACAATCGAAATCATCTTCCCACTGAAGACGTTCTGCAGATTTGTATCTTTCATGAGAACCAGAAGTAGAATGCCCTTGTGGTTGAGTAACTTCTTGAACGTGGATTAATGCAGGAGTGTGGTTTTTTCTAGCAAGCTCAACAGCTTTTCTATATGTATTTACTAAAGCAGGGTAGTCCCATGCATTTACGGTAAATATTTCTAAGCCATTTGTATCTTTTTCTTTTTGAAAACCCTTTAAGACATCAGATACATTGTTCTTTGTCATTTGGTATTCATTCGGAACGGAAATGCCATAGCCATCGTCCCAAATAGAAGTGATCATAGGGATGTTAAGTACTCCAGCAGCATTGATTGCTTCAAAGAACATTCCTTCAGCAGAAGAAGCATTACCAATAGTACCAAAAGCCACCTCATTTCCATTTATTGAAAAATTCTTAGCAACCTCAGAAGCACCTAATTCCTTATTTTCTCTATATAATTTTGATGCATAAGCCAAACCTACCAATCTAGGCATTTGTCCGGCTGTGCAAGATATATCTGAACTTGAGTTTTTTTGCTCAGTTAAGTTTTTCCAAGAACCATCGTCGTTTAAACTTCTTGTAGAGAAGTGACCATTCATGCAGCGGCCTGCACTTGAAGGTTCTGCTTTAACGTCAGTATGAGCGTAAAGTTGAGCGTAAAATTCTTGAATTGATAAACCACCAATTGCAAACATAAACGTTTGATCACGGTAATATCCTGATCTAAAATCTCCATTTTGAAAGAATTTAGCCATAGCCAATTGAGGAACTTCTTTGCCATCGCCAAAAATACCAAATTTGGCTTTACCCATAAAGACCTCTTTTCTACCAATTAAACTCGCATGCCTACTTTCAATTGCTATTCTTAAGTCGTTTAAAACTTCTTCTTTATTGAATATATAATCTGAGATTTGCTTCGTTGTCATCTTAATTTTGGAAGATTCTAGACACAAGGTCCGTAATATTTTTCACGCAAAATTAAGCAATTTTTATCAGCTTATAAACCTAAAATAACTAAAGTGTAAAATTTACAATAAAAGTCATCCTTCTAAAAGAAGCAAAATCACTGATAAATAGCTATTTGTCTGACAATTACTAAAATGTTAATTATTTCTTAACAATTCATCATAACTTTTATATCTCGCTAAAATACTCTGTACGTAGTGCACTGGTTCACTTCCTCTGGCATAGCCAAAGCGAACTACTTCATCTCTATAATAAGATTTTCTACTTTTTAGAAGTAAGTATTTCTCTACATTACCGTCCCAAATAGTAGGATCGTGCTTGTATTTTTTTGCAAGTCTTTGAGCATCTTGTACATGCCCTTGGCCAGTATTATAAGATGCTAATACAAATTTAAGACGTTCGTTTGGATCTTCAATTTCCTTCCAGAAACCATCAAGCCATTTTAGATATTTAGAACCTGCACGAATATTTTGTCTAGGATCTCTAGGGTTATGTGCACCATATTGTTTGGCAGTTGCTGGCATTAATTGCATCAATCCTACAGCACCAACCCAAGATTTTGCATGAGGTTCAAATTTTGATTCTTGATAGATAAGTGAAGAAAGAAGTAACCAATCCCAATCTATCGCTTTTGCATTTTCTTTAATGATTTCATCGTATTTAGAAAGTAATCCTCTATGTTCTACAGAACTGAAATATTTACTGTCAAAACGTTTGTGTTGTGCTCTAACATTTTTGAAATATTTATTGTAGATGACATAAAAATCTGTTGTGTTTTTCATGCTATCTAGCCAATGAGAAACCACTTTTCTTAATTCAGGAGATTGTTTTCGAGTAGCCCAAGCAATTCTTTGAGGAAAACTCATTGCTGTTTCATAATCAATATTGCTATAGTAGGTACTGTTTACTTTTGCTATATTTTCATCAGCAACAGTATATGGGATTTCACCAATAGAAACTTTTCTAATTAATTCTTCTGTGGATGTGTTTTTATCTGCAAAAACAATATTAATATTCTCTCCAGTTTCAGTTTCGAGGTTATTTAACCTTAAATGATAGGGTGTGTTTTCTCTAACATGTACTTCCTTATCTGCTAAATCAACTACATTTCTGATCAGCTGAGCATCAGTTTTGTGCTTAGGGATTTTTCTCCAGTTACTTGGTTTTTTCTGAATTAAAACCTGTTTCACTTGCATTAAAGGAGTGGTGAAATCGATATTTTCTTGTCGATCTTTTGTGATAGCTAATCCATAGGCAATTAAATCGCCAGTACCATCTTTTAGACTTAAACTTAAACTATCAATATTTTTAATAACATGTAGTTTTAAATCTAAGTTTAAATCTTCAGAAAGTTTCTTAAGTAGCTCATACTCATAGCCCATAGATTGCCCTTTATAAATAAAGTACGATGTAGAACTGTATGCAGTAAGTGCTTTTAAATGTCCTCTTTCTTTAATTTCAGGAAGGTCTTTATTACTAAAAACTAAAGTGTCTAAAGCTTCAGTTTCTATCACTTCCTTTTCGGTATTTTGTTCGGCACTTTTGGGTGTAGAACATGAGAAAAGAAAAATAAAAAGTATATAGAACAGCGTTGTAATTTTTTGCTTGTAATCCATTAAAAGTAATCCGTTAGTTTACATATCTGTTTTTAGATATCAAATCAAAGATAAAAACATTAGAACAATTAAAAAAAACATTAGTCCATTGAGAAGCCAATCACAAGCACATCATCGGTTTGTTGTTCATCTTTTTTCCATGTAGAGAAAATAGTTTTTAACATATTAAGTTGTACACTCATTTTTAAATGATGTTGATTGAATATAGCTTCTTTGAGCTTTTTAGGCATGAATTTTTTCATTTTTGGACCACCGAATTGATCTTGAAAGCCATCACTGTATAAATAAAAAGACATTGATGCATCGTAATCAAACTCATGCTTGGTGAATGGGGTCGGATTTTGATCTGGGTGGAACATTCCTATTGGCTGTCTATCGCCTTTAATAACATGTAATTCATTGTCTTTAATATAAATCAAAGGATTTTTAGCACCTGAGAAAGCTACTTTTTTAGTTTCAGTGTTGAACACCGTTAAAGAAATATCCATTCCATCTTTATTATTGGTTGTATCTTGTTTTAGCTTTTTTCGAATCATTTTATCAAGTTCATTAAGAATTTGATCAGACTCAAAAATTTGTTTTAAAACAACAATACTATTTAATGCTTCTGCACCTAGGAGCGACATAAAAGCACCAGGAACTCCATGTCCGGTGCAATCTACTGCTGTAATTACGCGGTATTGCTCGTATTTGTAAAACCAATAAAAATCACCAGAAACAACATCTCTAGGCTTAAAAAATATGAATCCATCTTTTACGATATCGGGAAAACGGTGTAATTGTGGAAGGAAACAACTTTGGATATTTTTAGCATAATCAATACTTTCAAAAATGGCATGACTCATTTGTTCAATCTGATTATCTTTTGATTTTTCTAGTTCAACATAGGCATCTTCGAGCTTTTGATTGCTTTCTTTAAGCATATCGTTCATTACAAAAATTTCCTCAGAGTTTTGTCTTACTTCTTCTTCAGCTGCAATGAGTTGACCATTTGTTTCCACCAATTCATCCATTGTTTTTAATTGTTGATCTACAAAAAACTTAGAAAGGAAGAAGAGCATTGAGGAGATCATTGAGAAATTTATCATCAATAGTAAATTGAATATTTGGTAATTTCTTAATGATTCGGGTGTAATATGCTCAATTTCGTGATCAATTAGAATTACAATTCCTAGGAGCACAACAAAAATGACTAACCAATAGAAAAGTGATTTTCCTTTATAAAATGCTAGGGTTGAGGTTAAGGCAAATAAAGACCAAATCATGACCACGCCTGTAGATTTTGAACCGCCTAGAATAATTTGAAACACAAAAGGAAGTAAAATTGAGAAAAAAGTTTGTAGTGCTTTACAGATACGCTTATTGTCTGTTCTTACCCAAATAGTAAGGTTAAAACAACTAAAAATTACATAGCCAAATGGGATAACACTTGGTACAGTTAACCCAAAATACAAGGCTAAAATTCCCCATGTTAACCCACCAACAGACATTAGTACAGAGAACAAGAAAAAATTTCTATCGGCTTCTCTACGTGTTTCTTGAACTACAGCATCAATTATTTGTTTTTTAATACTGCCAAAAAAAGTAATATTAGGATTTTCTATATGTGTTTTAGTTGACATTTATTCTGATGAGGAAATGAATAGCAGCAAGTAATTTTTAATAAAATTGATAATTAGATTGATAACAATTCCAATATCTTTAGGAATAAACTCCTGTTATTTAATTGTTCTACTAAATTTGTATACTAAGTAGAAACAGGTGAATGATTTATATTGTCTCCTTTAATTCTTAATCTGTATTTAAAACTGTCTTTGGGTTACAAGGCGTTAATTTTTATCGCGTAACTTATGGGTGTTTACTCCACTTATTTAATTTCGTATTCTTTTCTGAGAAAATGTATTTTTTATTGATATGTCACAAGAAAAATCTTTAAATACTCCATTACTTGTTATCACAGGACCAACAGCTAGTGGTAAAACTGGATTAGCAACTCAATTATCTGCAAAAATCAATGGAGAGATTATAAGTGCCGATTCCCGTCAGGTTTTTAAAAGAATGGACATTGGTACAGGTAAAGATTTGTTTGATTATGAGGTAGATGGAAAAAAAATTCCATATCATTTAATAGATATCTGTAACCCTGGAGATGATTTTAATTTGTACCTTTTTCAGAAGAAATATGCAGAAGCAGTAGATGAAATTATAGAAAAAGAGGCCGTTCCTGTTTTATGCGGAGGAACTGGTTTATATATTGAAGCTGTTACTTTAAAAGGGTATGATGAAGTTTGGATTCCTAGAAATGAATCGCTAAGAGAAGAATTGTATTCTTTAGAGTTAAATCAGTTACTTGATTTTTATAAGCATTTAGCTCCAAATAAATTGGAGCAATTGGAGGGGATATCACATAGGGAACGCTCTTTAATTAGAGCAATTGAGATTGAACACTTCTTGAAATTTAAACCTCAGACGGATTATCATCCTATTAATTTTAAAGAATTACCTACATATAATTTTGCCTTATCTATTGATAAAGAAACACGATGGAATAAGATTGAAAAGCGTTTAGATGAACGACTTAAAGAGGGAATGATTGAAGAAGTAGAAGGACTCTTAAAAGATATTGATGATAAGAAATTAAGAAGTTATGGACTTGAATACCGTCATATTACCGAGTATTTATTAGGTGAATGTTCTTATGAAGAAATGCGTACTGTATTATTAAAATCTATTCAGCAATTTTCTAAGCGTCAGATGACATGGTTTAGAAGAATGGAGAAAAAAACAACATTACATTGGGTTCCAGTTGAATGGGAGATGAATAAAAAGATGGATTTTGTTTTAGAAAAAGTGCAAGAACTTAACTTCTAGTTTGAATTATGCCAATAACATTTTCACATCCAGGAATAATTTTTCCTTTTAAACACTATTTTCCAAAACTATCATTACTAGCTCTAATAATTGGTAGTGTAATTCCTGATGTTGAACATTTTATTCAACTTAGTGTCGCGGCAAAAATAGCACATACATGGTGGGGAATGTTTGTTTTTAACTTACCTATGGGAGTGCTTTATTATTATCTCGCTAAAGTTATTGTTCTTCCTGTTTTATTAAATGTATCGCCTATAAAATTTAGAAATGATGTACTCAGAACTTACAATTTTAAAGTCATCTGTTTTTCAATTCTAATAGGCTCATTTTCTCATCTATTTTTAGATGGGTTTACTAGTAAAGGAGGCTTTTTTGTTAAGCTATTTCCGGTATTACGAGAACAGGTTCAATTCTTTTCAGAAACAAGACCAGATTATTTATACATAACTTTATGGTATGTTTTTTCTTGGTTAGGGAGCCTCATTGTTGTCATTTTATTCTTAAAGCAAGTAGATTTATCAAAAACAATAGACGCATTTACCCATAAGAAATGGCATCTTTTATACTTTATTGAAGCACTATTTTTTGCAGAATGTATTGTGATAGCTAAAGGTTCTTTTTTTGCCTTTCCAGATCAATTTATGCATTGGTCAATATTAATTGTTGGTGCCTGTATGTTTGCTTGTATAATCACATCATTACATTGGAAATATCTTATTTTGACAGATACTAGACACTAATCATTGATATAAGTAAGGAGAATTTCTATATTAGAAGATTATAACCTACTTATTATCAGATTTATGCCAATAACTATTGCTCATCCAAGTGCCATACTTCCTTTAATTCGCTACCATCATATCTTATCAATATCTGCGATGGTAATAGGAAGTATGATTCCTGATTTTGAGCATTTTTTTATTATGGAGCCAAGTGAAAAGGTTGGTCATTCATTAGTAGGGATACTCATTTTTGATCTTCCAATAGGCATTTTGGTGTACTACATTACAAAATATCTTTTTAAACCAATTTTGAATAAGGTTTCACCTATTCGCTTTAAAATAGAATTTCGTGGAAATAAGTATCCTTTTTGGGCTGTTTTAGTATCGTTATTAATAGGTATAGGATCACATTTTTTATTAGATGCAATAACTGGTGAAGAAGGCTATTTTGTGAAAGATTTACCTTTTCTTTTCAAGGATATTCAATTAACAAAAAATATAGAAATGAATGTGCATTTATTTATTTGGTTATTTATTTCTGTTTTTGGTTTTGCACATTTAATCTGGCTTGGTTTAGTGTATTTTGATTTGTCGGCAACAGTCAAATCATTTAAAGATTTATCTTCATGGCCATTATTTATGTTGGAATTACTAACTGTTGTTGGGGTAATTGTTACTGTTCGAAATCTATTGACTGAACGACCATATATTTTATGGGATTGGGGTATATTGATAGGAGGTGCATTATTTTATGCTTTAGTGATTGTTTGTTTACGTTGGAAATTTATGAGAAAAGAGCATTAAAAAAAGGCTCCCTTTACTAGAAAAGAAGCCCCTATAATTACTGCAGTAATTTATTTATTTTGTTGCTAATTTAGCTTTAATAAATAAATCTACATCAGACCATAATTTACTTTTGCCATCAGCACCTTTATGTAAATCATAGCAAATTTTATTTAGTGCATTGATTGCATCCATACCGTTCCAGTTTACAACATCAATTGCACCTTTAAGTACTACAATATTCTTATCAGCTTTAGCAGTTAATTCAACATCTTTTGTAATGCCATTCATTGTAATAGCTACAAGTGCTTTTCCTGCATTTACGCTTTTTACAACACCAGTAATATCAGCAGTATTTGCTAATGTACCGAAGAAATATTTTACAATTTTACCGTTTCTACCTTTATCATTAGTCTCTACAGAGTTAACTGGAATAGAGAAAGATAAGCCATTAAGAATATCAATCGCATTTTCAACTTCAGTAGCTTGTGTTTTTACGTCAAATTTCTCAAATTTTCCGTTAACGCCAACTTTATCTGTAGTTTTGAAAGCTGTAAAAGAAACCACTGTTGCTGCAGGATCATAAGAATAATGATGATGAGCATGCGTTTCTTTCGCCTCTGTTTTTGTTGAAGAAGACTTCTCTGATTTATTAGAAGGTGTTCCGCAAGATGCAGCAATAGCCATTAATGCTACGCAGATGACATTATTTAAGATGTTTTTCATTTTTTTGAAATTATATGATTATCGATGAGTTGATTTTTGAAACCTTTTAGGGATTTATTTTTTTATTTTGCGACTGTAACGTTGGAGTTCTATTTCTGCTTCAATTACACTTCCTTTCTTGAATAGGCGTTTAATTCTTGCTTCTACAGGGGATCCACTCATTAATCTAGATTTTATTTCTACAGAAATATCCATATCTAGAAAGCCAATTTGTTTTCCATTTAAACGAACAACCTTAATTGCAGCATCATCATATCTATTTAATTCATCAGGTAATAACATTAGAAGATCACCCACTTTGGATTCTTTTAAAATATCTTGTCTGTTTTCACCTGTATCATCATTAGCATAACGCGTTCCTGCAACGTTACATAATTGAGTATCTAGTTTTGATAAAACTGAAGGATCATCAAATCTACTCATGTATCTTTTATAATTGTTTGTTTCTTCTTTTTGTTTTTCAAGTAAGTTGGCTTTTTTCTTTTTACTAGTTTTTGATAGAATAAACAATGTAAGCGCAAATCCTCCAATAACGATTACCCAGAATACTATACTCATGTTGCTTGTTTGATTTTATTTTTTTCGAAATTAATAGATTACTATCCTACAAAAAATATTTTGATCAAAATTATAATTAAAATGTACAAAATGTAACGAACCACCACATATTAATTGGAATACTGCATTAAATTTGATTCTAAATGTATAAATAGAAGAATTTTAGTTATTACTTTTTCTAGTAAACTATGTATCTTTAAAAGAATAAGTAGGAAGTAGGCTATAATTTACGCTTACATATAAAATGAACAATAGGCAATGTCTATTAATTAAAATCAATAAGAACAAAACTTCATGGACAGTATTCAAGAAATAGCAATTTCAATATTCGGCATATTAGTTTACTGGTTTCTTTCAAATCTTGGTAAAAAAGGGAAAAAGAAAAATAACGTAAGTGAACATATTAATAACGATACTGTACTTCCTCCAAATAATGATAAGAATTACGATACTTCTTACCAAAACGAAGAGGAACAAACTACTACAACAGAGAAGCCTCAGTCATTTACAGATTTATTGAAAATCTTAGCTGATCCTTCTAAAATAGCAGAATCGCAAAGAGATTTAAACCCTTTAGATAAGGAAAGAACAGAAAGACGATTAGGCGAAGAATTAGATCAATACAGTCCTCAAAATGTATCAGGAAGAAACGATTACTACGATGATGAAGAGGACGATGATACTTATAATTGGAACGATGATTTTGCTTCTGATAATAAGAATGTAAATCAGCAATTAAAAGAGGAAAAGAAAATTGAGTCTTCAAAAAAATCAAAAACTAAAAAGAAGAAAAAGGTGACTTCATTGTTCAGTTCTCCTTCAAGAATAAAAGATGCTTTTATTATGAATGAGGTTTTGAAACGAAAATATGAAGATTAAGAAATTACGTCAAATTAAAAAAAAGGATCTATGAATTTTAAACTTCATGGATCCTTTTTTTGCTTACTTTGGGATTGAAAATCCTAAGCAGAGTTTTTACATTTCTGCTAATTCTTTTGCAAAACTTCCACTTAGAATAGGGAATCTACACCATGTTTTTGGATCAAGGTTTTTATCATCTAAATGAAAAGAAGGAGCATAACGTTCTCTTTTCCATTGGTTTCTACTCCATAATCTAAAGAATTTAGTAATCCATCCTTTTATTACTTCTAATGGAGTTTCAGGATGAGTAGCTTTTAAAAACTCTAAACACTCTTTCGGTGATTTTTTATCTCTAATGGCTAATTTTTCAATTTCTTCTAGCACATCATAAGGCATTAAATCACCTTCGTCTGTTTGTTTTGAGTCTTTTGGTCGAAGCTCTGCAGTTGGTTGCTGATCATTGACATAAGATAAAGCGGGTATGTTCCATTTATTGTCAACTCCATTAGTTTCCATCCACCTTAACCAGCTTCTTAAGTAGTTCTTATCAATACCAGCAATAGGGCTTAGGCCTCCACTTGTATCACCATCCATTGTTGCATAACCTACAGCAGCTTCTGATCGATTAGATGTAGATAATAATAAAGCTCCATTAATGTTTGCAAGCATCCATACTGAAGGGGCACGGACCCTTGCTTGAATATTTTGTAAGGTAATATCGTCTTGTTCCCAAGTTAATTTTCTTTCAATTGATGTTTCAATCGCATCGACATACCCCTTAAACATTGGGTTTACATCTACATTAAAGAATTTTGCACCAACTGCTTCAGCTAAAAATTTTGCAGCGTTGAATGTAACATCTCCACTATTTTCTGTTGGCTGATAAGCTGTAGTAAGTATCTGATTGCATAACTCCTTTGTTGTTTTGAATGGTGTTAAAGCAGTAAAATAATTTAACTTTGCTTTAAAATTATCTATTCCTAAATCTTCACAACCCATTTCAATCATTAAATGGATTAAAGTAACGATTGCTGAAGAATCTGCACCGCCACTTAAAGAAACCACAAAGCCTTTAGAATAACTTTTACGCATATAATCAAACAGACCTAGCGCAACTGCTCTTCCGAATTCTTCTTCTTTTATATATTGAGAGTGTTCCCAACTTGCTTCAACAGGAGAATGTTTTTTAGGAATTGTTCTTGGGATATCAAAATCTGAATGAATCACTTCTATCTGTGCAACACCTATATTTGATGTATGACTTTGAATTTGTGCTAGACGAGCAATATCAAGATCTAATGTAGCCGATGTTACTTTACAATTTTTGAAAGAAAAACGTTTACTGATAGCGAGTAATTTTCCTGAAAGTGCAATCATAACACCCCCATCATAAATAGCCCTGCCAGATTCGTTACCTAATAAATTTGCATAAATATAACCTACACCAAAGGCACGAGATCCTTCTAATACAAAGCGTTTACGTACGTCAAGTTTATCAAAAGCAAAGTGACTAGCACTAGGGTTTAAAATTATATCAACTCCTTTTTTATATAAAGATCTGCCGGGTCTGTTAGCCACCCATGCATCTTCACATATTTCGAAACCAATTCTTACACCTTTTACGTCAAATAATAAATCTCCAAAAGGGAAGGAGTTACTATTCAATTTATCATTTACTTCATCAGAGAAAGAAATGGAAGATACTTCACCTTCTTCCCAAGGTGTAAACCATCTTGGTTCGTAATGAATGCCATTTCCTGCAAGATGTTTTTTAGCAACAAAACCAAGTATTTTTCCATCAGCAATTAATGCTACCGCATTGTATAATTTATTCCGATGTCTAAGCGGAAGTCCAACTGAGACTACTATACCCTTTGTTTCTGGTAATAAATTGGCTAATAACGTTAAGGCTTGTTCTTCTGTATTTGGAGCATAAAATGCATCTTCACATCCATAACCAGTTAAGCATAATTCTGGAAGACATAAAATGCTTACGTTATCGTTTTTAGCAGTTTGAATTGCCGTTAATATATTTTGATAGTTGTTGTACCAATCTAATGGAGTTTGATTTAACTCGGCACCTGCAACTTTAATAAGGTTCATCATAAACGATTTTATATGTTTTATCAATCAATAGTTTTTATATCAAAAGGATAGTTTCTGTATTCTCTCCTCTATTTTTAACTATTTATTGAAACAATGTTCTATTCTGGATCATTACCTTACAAAAGTACAATAAGTATTTAGAAATTATAAAAGAAAAAGGTTGTATTGAAACTCCTTCTTAGGAAATCAATACAACCTCTGTATTTCTAAAAGCATCTTCAATACTATCTCTTAAAAGAGATAATAAATTTGAGCAACAGCAAAACAAACAATTAACCCCATTACCACAGGAAGAAGCGAAGCTACTGTTGTCCATTTAATACTTCCAGTTTCTTTATAAATTGTATAAATAGTTGTACTGCAAGGATTATGAATTAAACTGAACAACATTACATTGATGGCTGTTAATAGTGTCCATCCACCAGCAATTAAAACATCGTGTGTATTCGTCATGGAATCTAGTTCAAACATTACACCATCACCAGATCCAAAACCTGTTATACTAGATGTCATTACTGTTAGCATTAAGATGGTAGGAATTACAATCTCATTGGCAGGGATCGCTAATATGTATGCAAGAATAATTACTCCATTTAGACCGATCATTAAACCAAACGGATCAAAGAAATCGATTAAATAAGTAGCTATTGAATTATCAGCAATAGTAATATTACAGACTAACCATATGATTGCACCTGCTGGAGCTGCAAATAAACATGCCCTCCAAAGAACAATTAAAGTTCTATCAATAAGCGAGGTATAAATAGTTTGTAAGATTCTTGGTTTTCTATAAGGAGGAAGCTCTAAAGTGAATGAGGAAACCTCGCCTTTAAGCATTGTATGCGAAAGGAAATAGGAAACGAGGAATGTAAGTCCAATACCAAGTACAGCAACACCAATTACAGATGCAGTAGACACTAAATTCTTATAACTATCTGGTACTACAGCACCAATAAAAATAGTAGCTAGCAATATTTGAGTAGGCCAACGTCCATTACACAAAGAAAAGTTATTTGTGATAATTGCAATTAATCTCTCTCTTGGACTATCAATAATTCTGGTAGCCACAACGCCTGCTGCATTACAACCAAAACCCATACTCATTGTAAGTGCTTGTTTACCATGAGCTCCAGATTTCTTAAAAAGAGCATCTAGGTTAAAAGCAATTCTTGGTAAATAACCTAGATCCTCTAAAATAGTAAATAGAGGGAAAAAGATAGCCATAGGGGGTAACATTACAGAAATTACCCATGCTAAAGATAGAAATACACCATCTACAAGAAATCCTCCTAACCACCACGGCATACCACTATTTAAAACAGCAGTTCTTAACACCTCATATACATTGTCTAAAAGTATGTAGGCTAAGAATTGAGAAGGATAATTTGATCCTATAATTGTTAACCATAAGACAATGGCTAAAACAAAAAACATTATTGGAAAACCCCAAATAGGACTGGTAACAACTCTATCAATTGCTCTGTCTAGATTAAAGTTTTCTTTTTCTCCAGTTTTGATAACGTTACTATCTGCAATTGTGGCAGCATTGGCGTAGATACTTTCCGATAATTTATCATGAAAATCTTGACCAATTTCCCATCGTGTTTCTGCTGCTTCAGATAATAAGTCATCGATAGCTTTATTTTTATCCATTCTTATTTATCGTTAATAAATTCACCCTCTTTAATAGCCTTAATAATATCTTCATCACCATCCAGTAATCTGAATGCAATCCATCTACTATTCGGAATACCCGGGTATATTTTTTCTATTGATTCTTGGATTTTCTTTACTCTTGAATCAATTTCTTTTGGAACATTTTTAATACGATGTGGTGTACAAATGATTTTTCCTTTTGCTACATCGTCTACTGTTTTTAATAGTTCAGGAATACCAATGCCACGTAAAGCACTTGTGGCAACAACTGGTATACCTAAATCTTTAGATAAAGTTCTTTGATCTACCTCAATGTTATGTCTTTTTGCTTCATCAATTAGATTGAGGCAAAGAACTGCTTTATCTGTAATTTCTAAAATTTGAAGAGCAAGGTTTAAATTTCTTTCCAATCTACCCGCATCAACAACAATGATAGTAACATCAGGTTTACCAAAAAGAATAAAATTACGTGCAATTTCTTCGTCTTCAGAAGTTGACATTAGTGAATAAGTACCAGGTAGATCTATTATTTTAAAACTACTATCAGCATACATAAATCCGCCTTCAGCTCTACCCACTGTTTTACCTGGCCAGTTACCAGTATGTTGTTTTAAACCAGTAAGGCTATTAAATACAGTACTTTTTCCTGTATTAGGGTTTCCAGCCAATGCCACTACATAATCCGTTTTGTCAACGTCTACACCTAACTTTTTTAATTTACTTTGCGGATTTTGACCACAAGTTTCGCAGGGGGATTGTGATTTATTCTGCATCTATTTTCTTAATTAAGATCATGTCTGTTTGTTCTTTTCTTAAAGCAATAAGTGTTTCTCTTATTAAAAATGCTTTAGGATCGGAGAGAGGACTGACCATATTAATTTTAATTTTCGAACCTTTTACAAAACCTAAATCAAGAAGCCTTCTTCTGTTGGCGCCTCTACATTCTTGAGATAGCCCAGTGATAATTGCTTTCTCTCCAAGTTTTAAGGTTGTAAGTCTAACTACACCTTTTGGAATATCTTCTGTTTCTTCTATCACAAGAACAGTAATATTCTTCATTTCATCTTTAGAAAAATGGTGCCCATGACCTTCTGTGGAATAGACAGATGTTGTTAAATCTACGGCCATGATCGAACCAATGTGGATTCCCTTTCTAATGAGTTCCTTATAAACGGCTCTTGGCTCATCTTCTATATGAAGAATTTTAACAATAGCATTTTGTTTTACATCAGATAGTGGTATTCCTTTTAATTTAGGAAGAATACCCTCCTTTGTAGGAATTGGGTCGCCATGAGGATCAAAACGAGGGTTGCCAAGTTCTTTAGCCATTTTTTCAACTTCATCATTTGTTAGATGATGTTCCATTTCTTCTGCTTTTCTATGCCAATTGACTTTAGAGAAGCCTGTTTTTTCGGCTAAATATTTTTCATAAAGACGATGTCTTCTTATTAATTGAAGTGCATCTTTAGTACCACTTTCTAATAATTTGTATGAATCGTTATCAGTACTAATTTTTTCTTCTTGGATTAATAACTTTAAAGCTTCAGCAATCTGTTCATCAGAATACTCTAATTGATTGCCTAATGTTATAGAAGTGCTAATAGAAAGAACCTCTTCATTTTTGAAAAGTGTTTTTAATAGATCTTCTTTTATAATATTTATATTAAGCTTATTGTTTGATAAACCGCCAAGCCAATTGAATAATTTTTTCATTTTAATAGCATTGCTATTTTTTTGATAATTAGTATTTTGAAGATGAATGAGAAATATCTAAAAGTTTTACTTCAAAGAGCATCATTCCATTTAAAATACTTTAATTATACAAATATAAATAAATTTTTAGGCTTGTCTAAAAAAAGAGTTAATTATTAAAATTTATTCATTATTGTATTCAAAATCAAATGGGGAGAAGGGAATGAATAGCTGGTGTAGCGTGTTAAACCGCAAGTGCCGAATAAAAAAGAGGCTAACGCAAACACGTTAACCTCCCGAATTTATTATACTTTACCAGAGCATAATGTCTTATTAATTGATATGTTACATATCAAAAGCAATTCCGATATTGAAACTAACATATTGTTGAGCATCAATTCCTCCTGCAGGAGCAGCATAATTATATTTTAAACTACTCATAAGATAAGTGTTAATACCTAGTGGTACTAAAACGCCTACTTCTGGAGCAATATTAAAATGCCACTGTTTTGTCACATAGCCAATTGATCCAATTTGATCTGTATATTCAAAATGAGCAGCACCAATTCCTCCGCCAACATAAGGTCTTACACCACCTTCTTGACCGAAATAATAATGGAACGTAGCCATTAATGGGAACTCATCTATGTAAGAATAATTCTGACCTGAGATATGACCATCACCACCAGGCATTGGTGCTGTAGTGTAGCCTTTACTTTGATAAAACCTTTGGTACCCAACACTAAAACCAATACTCATATTAGGGTTCATAAAGTGTCGATAATCAAAAGTTCCACCTCTAAAACTATTTTCTCCTATAAAATCAGAAGTGCTTTCCATTGGAGCAGCCATAGAGTAGGATAGGCCAATAATATTTGTTTGTGCAAAAGATGTTCCTGCTGTTAATCCAACAAGAGTGATCAATATTGAAAGTATTTTTCTCATCATGATTAATTTGAAGAATTAGACATTAAATAAGGAGATTGAATAAACATTTGTTGAATGTTCTTCTCCGCCCTCATCATTTCATTTTGTGTATTTGTTGTAAACCCATTTGTTACACCTTCCCATAAAATTGGAATAAGTACGCTATCTGCTTCAGCAGCAGGTAAATTAGTAGGTGTATTGTTTGCCAACTCTATCATAATTGTACCTTTCTGATAGGCATAAATACCTTGTACAGGGTAAGGGTACCATGGATAACCTGGGTAGCCAGGATATCCCCAACCAGGATAACCACCCCACCAGCTCCACCAAGAATGAACAGTGGTAGTTGTTACAGCGTAGCATAATGCTACAACATCTGGCTTTTCAGTAGAATTTTCAGGAAGAAAACGATAATTCATCTTTTCCAATTCGGCTTTTGTCGTATTTAAAATAACGAGGTCCATTTCAGAGTTTTCACTTTCGGTAGTATCGCCTACATGTGTAACTTTCCAAGGCATACCAAAAGTAGTGATGTTGCCAAATTCAGCACTTTTGTCATAGTTTGTAATGACTACATCGTAGTCAGAAGCTTTTTCTGGACCTTGAGGGTTACAACCTATCAGCAATGCTAACATAGCAATTGCAGATAGTATTTTTGAACTCAGGTTTTTCATTTGATTGTTTGGTTAATTGCGTTTTTAAAAATAAAATTAAGTTTATAGTGTAAAGTATACTTAAACATTTGAAAACAGTTTAAGTCTTAACTAGTATTTAATTTATCTTATGAAAGATTAAGTGTTGTAAAGTGTTATTGGCTAGTATTTAAGATGTTTTAAATTATGTATTATTTCTCTATCTTTACTCAACTCGAATTTGACATAACCTAAAACTTATATTAAATATGAAATCAATCTTTGATTATATTCGAGAAGGAGATTTGAACCCTACAGAAGCTATTGTATTCCAGTATTACATTTTAAATTCTCCTTTTGCAGAACCTAATAATGCTGTAGCCGATGAATTGAATGTTTCTTTATCTGTAATTAGTAGAGCTAAAAGAAAGTTGTTAAAGTTGGGCTTAATAACTGTGGAGAAAAATTATACGAGTGGATTAGCAAGAGATGCTGATACTATCACTTCGAATTATGCAATTACAGATATTATTGGCGTTAAAAGTGACAAACAACAGGTTGAAATGACTGTGGTTTCTACTGAACGAAAAGAGTCATCTAAAAAAGAACAAACTGTTGTTCTTGAAGAGAATGAAGTAGTAAGGGAACTAGATGTTACGCTGCCTTTAGAAGAAAGATTATTGTTACGAATGACGGAAATTGTAGAAAGTAATCTGCGTAAATCTGCAAGGGCTGTGTCTTTTGGTGGGATAGTAGCTCAAATGACAAATATTGATACTCGATTAAAGCCAAAATTTCTTGAAAGTCACAAAGCTAAAATTGTTGCTGCAATTCAGGACAAAGGTTATAATTGGAGTTATAATACAGTATTTGCTACGTTGATGTAACTTCTTCTTCATTTTGCTTGAAACAAAAACGAAGCAAAAAATTCAAGACTGTTCATCAATGAACTTAAAAGTTAACGGGTAAAAAACACGTTGTATCAGAATTGATATGTTCTTGAAATAGGATAGAAGTAGAATTAATTATAATTCTACTTGTTCTAAAGTGATATCTTTGCCAAATAATTTTTGTAATTGGAATAGAGCATTTTCTTTATGTTCTTGTTTAATGTGCATTGCAACATTTACAAAAGCAGTAGTTAATGCAGCTAAATCGTCTGTAAAACCTATTCCAGGAGCAATATCAGGTATTAAGTCTAGAGGCATTATGAAATAACCTAAAGCACCCATTATTAATAATTTAGATGCATTTGGAGTATCGTCATCTATCATTGTAAAGTATAATGTTATTGCATAAAATGATAATTTTAGACCTGCTTTTTTAGCAAATCTACCCACCTTATTCCAGAAACCTTTCTCTGTAAATTTTCCTCCAAGTTTAACTACCTGTTCGCTAAGCATCTTAGCAATTTCTTTATTATTCATGTTGGTTACTCGATTATTTTTGCTTGCCTACATATCAGACAAATTGATGAATGATTATATCAATTTATAAAAGAAAAAAGACTCACCCAAAATTAATTGAATGAGTCTTTATTTTATCTACTACTTCATTAGTTATTCGTACTAATAAGAAGCACAATTATTATTAATGATTTGCTTTATAAAGTTTAAAGCGACTTGTATTTTCTTTTCTAGGAAAATAATTGTTGAAGGTATCAATGTCGGCAGTTTCTCTGTTAGGGTCTAAAACAAATTGATTTACTTCTTTGTCACAGACAAATACTTTTGATACAACTTTATCGTCTTTTTTCCAGATTTCTGCAGGAATGTATTTTTTATCTTTTGATCCATCAGCATATTGAAGTTCAATAATAATTGGCATCACTAGCCCTCCAATATTTTCAAAATCAACTTGATATACAAAATGTCCTTCATTAATCCATTGTTTATCATTTTCGTTTAAAGAAGAAGAATAACGTTTGTACTTTTCTGTTTCTTCTTTAGAAACATCAAGAGGATCATAGGTGTTGTAAAAATCTTTTAATTCAGGTTTACGATCTACACGTCTAGGAAGGTTTTCTTCTTTGTTATGAATTTCCGTAATTGTTAGCGGTTGTTCATCTCTTTCAGCCTTTCTCTTAGGTGCTTCAATTGAAGGATCTTGTGTATTGAAATCTTCAAACTGAACATTTTTTATGCTGATATCACAAGGTTCGATTGTATAAAACCAACCTCTCCAAAACCAATCTAAATCTACACCAGAAGCATCTTCCATTGTTCTAAAGAAATCAGCAGGAGTAGGGTGTTTAAATTTCCATCTATTGGCATATTCTTTAAAAGCATAATCAAAAAGCTCTCTGCCCATTACAGTTTCTCTTAAAATATTGAGAGCTGTAGCAGGTTTTGAATAGGCGTTATAACCAAACTGATGTATAGATTCAGAGTTAGTCATTATTGGCGAAATATTATCAGGATTACCTTTCATGTAATCTGTAATTAGTTCAGGGAATCCTTCCATAGATGGGTAACCTTCTTCCCACTCTTGCTCTGCTAAAAATTGTAAGAAAGAGTTTAACCCTTCATCCATCCAAGTCCATTGGCGTTCATCAGAATTTACAATCATAGGAAAGTAATTATGACCAACCTCGTGAATAATTACTGAAAGCATACCGTACTTTGTACGCTTAGAATAATGTCCTTTCTCATCAACACGTCCGTAGTTAAAACAGATCATTGGATATTCCATGCCATTATCAGCTTCAACAGAGATAGCAACAGGGTAAGGGTAGGCAAATGTAAATTTAGAATAGACTTCTAATGTGTGTGCAACTGCTTCAGTAGAATATCTATTGTATAACTCATAGGCTTCTTTAGGATAGTACGACATTGCCATTACACGTTTGCCTTCTACTTCAACACCCATTGCATCCCAAATAAATTTTCTTGAGCTACCTAAAGCAAAGTCTCTCACATTTTCGGCTTTATAATGCCATGTTTTTGTGCCTTTGTCTTTTTTCTTTTCGTTTTTGATCGCTTCTTTATGCGTAACAATTTCTACAGGTTTTTCTGCAAATTTTGCTTTTTCAATACGCTCTAATTGCTTTTCACTAAGAATTGAAGAATCTTGTAAAACGCCAGTTGCAGCTACAATATGATCTGCTGGAACAGTTAGTTTAACATCAAAGTCGCCAAAAGTTAATGCAAACTCACCATCACCAAGAAATTGCTTGTTTTGCCAGCCATTAACATCATCATAAACAGCCATTCTTGGATACCATTGCGTGATTGTATACAAAGTATTGCCATCTTCAGCAAAAGTTTCGTAACCACCACGACCACCCATAAGTGTTCTGTCGTTAATATTAAAATGCCATTTGATATTTACTTCTACAGTTTCTGAAGGAAGAAGAGGAGAAGCAATATCAACTCTCATCATAGTTTGATTGATGTTAAATGGTATTGGGTTACCATTTTTATCTGTAACAGCTTCTATTTTATGTCCTCCATCATACTCAGGATATCCTTCGATTCTTTGTATTCCGCTAGGAGATATTTTTTCTTTAATTTTATTTTGCTGAATCTTATATGTGTTAGAGTTCTTCGCTCTCATATTTTGATCCAACTGTATCCACAAGTACTTAATTGTATTTGGGGAATTATTAGTATAGGTAATCTTTTCTTCTCCTTTTAGTTGATGTATAGTTTCATCTAAAGAAGCATTGATTACATAATCTGCTTTTTGTTGCCAATAGTTATGACCTGGAGCTCCAGAACCTGTACGGTAAACATTTGGTGTTGGAAGTTCTTGATCGAGTTGTCTGAACTTATTGTTATTATAGGCTTCTTTTTGCCCAAAAGACAAATGAGTAAGTCCAATAAATAAGAGTGAAGTGGTTAGTAATGTTAATCTCATTATGTTTATAATAAAATCGGCTCACTTAAATTAGTGAGCCGATTAGACAAGAATTACTTTTTATTTTTCTTAGCTTTTTGCATCGGGTTCAACTGACCGCTATCATACGTTCTTGGTTGATTAGCACCTGATTTATAAAGTTGGAATCTACTGATTTGAGTTTGTCTAGGGAAATAATTGTTTTCCGTATCAATATCTGCAGTTTCTCTATTAGGGTCTAAAACTAATTGAGCTACAGGTTTGTCACAAACGAATACTTTTGATACAACTTCATCATCCATCTTCCAGATTTCAGCAGGAATATACTTCTTATCAGATGTTCCATCTTCGTATTGTAACTCAATAATTATTGGCATTACTAAACCACCAACATTTTTGAATTTAACTTGATAAACATACTTTTTAGCAGCAATCCATGCTTTATCATTACTGTTTAATCCTTTTTCATATTTCTTATATGCCTCGTAATCTTCATAGTCAGCATCTAATTCATCATAAGAATTATAGAAATCTTTTAACTCAGGTTTACGGTCTACTCTTCTTCCTAAATTCACTTCTTCGTTATGAATAGTAGTGATGTCTTTAGGTTGAGCATCTCTTTTGTCCTTACGTTTCTTTTCCTCAACCTTAGGGTTTTGAGTATCTAATTCTTTGTACTGAACATCTTCGATAGCAATATCTACGGCTTCAGTAGTAAAGAACCAACCTCTCCAGAACCAATCTAAATCTACAGCAGAAGCATCTTCCATTGTACGGTAGAAGTCTGCAGGCTTAGGGTGTTTAAATGCCCATCTCTGTGCGTATTCTTTAAAAGCATAATCAAAAAGTTCGCGACCCATGATTGTTTCTCTTAGAATATTCAATGCTGTTGCAGGTTTTCCGTAAGCGTTGTTTCCAAACTGCTTGATCGACTCAGAGTTTGTCATGATAGGAGAAATGTTATTTTTCTCACCTTTCATGTAATTGACAATATTTTCAGCAGGTCCTCTACGAGAAGGGTAATTTTCTTCCCATTCTTGTTCTGCTAAATATTGACAGAAAGTATTTAAGCCTTCATCCATCCACGTCCACTGACGTTCATCAGAGTTGATAATCATAGGGAAGAAGTTATGACCAACCTCATGAATAATTACTGAAATCATTCCGTATTTAATACGAGGAGAATACGTGCCATCTTTTTCAGGTCTACCATAGTTAAAACAAATCATTGGGTATTCCATACCGTTTGATGCTTCAACCGAGATAGCTACCGGGTAAGGGTAGTCAATTGTATGCTTAGAGTATACTTCTAAAGTATGTGCAACTGCTTCTGTAGAATATTGACCATATAAAGGGTTGGCTTCTTTAGGGTAGTAAGACATTGCCATTACAGTTTTGCCATTAATATCTACACCCATTGCATCCCAGATAAATTTACGAGAAGAACCGAAAGCAAAATCTCTAACATTTGTAGCTTTATAGTGCCATGTTTTTGTTCCGCTTTCTTTTGTCTTTTCTTTTTTCTCAGCTTCTTTTTGCGATACAATTACAACAGGTTTGTCAGCTGTTTTTGCTTTCTCAAAACGTTTCTTTTCTTCATCAGATAAGATTTCGTCAGGATTTTGTAATTCTCCTGTAGAAGCAACAATATGATCAGAAGGAACTGTGATTTTTACATCATAGTCGCCAAAAGCTAAAGCGAACTCACCATTTCCTAAGAATTGTTTGTGCTGCCATCCGTTAAAATCATCATAAACAGCCATTCTTGGAAACCACTGCGTGATAGTATAAATAGTATTACCATCTTCAGCAAAAGTTTCGTAACCACCACGGCCACCCATTAAAAGACGGTCGTTGATATTATAATACCAATCAATGCTAAAAGAGAATTGCTCACCTGGTTGTAAAGGTTGAGGTAAGTCTAAACGCATCATTGTTTTGTTAATAGTGTAAGAAAGATCTTTACCATTAACATCTTGTACTTTTTGGATTTTATGACCACCATCATAATCAGGGAAGCCATCTACTGCAGCTAGCTGATTAATATTTGTTTTCTTACCCACTTTATTCTGACGTATTTTATAAGTATCAGAATCAGTAGCTCTCATGTTTTGATCTAACTGTATCCATAGATAAGTTAAAACATCAGGTGAGTTGTTAAAATAGGTAACTGTTTCAGCTCCTGTTAATCTGTGTAATTTCTCGTCAATTGATGCCTCAATAACGTAGTCTGCTTTTTGTTGCCAGTATTCATGTCCCGGAGCACCTGAACCTGTGCGGTATACATTGGGTGTAGGAAGTTCTTCATCAAGTTGCTTGAACTTGTTATTATTGTAGAACTCATTTTGTCCAAAGGCTAAGTTCGTGCTTGCAATTGCAGCAAGCATCAAAACGATTAGTTTGGTTATTTTTGTCATTATGTGGAGAAGTTGAAAAATGAAAGTTTAAAAAATGGATCAAGCATTACCAAAATTTAGTATAGATAGAAATTATCTTTATTCAAGATTGATAACGATTTCATATACTCTAAAGATGAACAAATACCAGCGTAGTTTTCAATAGAATACATTTTCCATCATTAACCTGCAATTTGATAAAAAATTAATAATTTTATTATTTCAATGACTTAAAAACTGTTAACGTGTCTATTTATTAGTGATGGAAATCACCTTTGCAAATTGATGTACACTATATTTTAAATTTTCAGCAGTTTTATTTATTGCTTCGTCTATTAAAACAAGAGAAGGATTTATACTAAAAATAGTATAAAAGGGTAGATTATTTATATGATTAACATTGTTATTTCCTACAAATGCAATGCAAAGTTTGCCTTTCTTTTCTGCGTATTGAGCAATTGCATAGGGGGCCTTTCCTTTTAATGATTGCTCATCTAAACACCCTTCAGTAGTGATTATTAAGTCTGCACTATCAATCGCTTCGTGTAAACCAAGTACTTCCATAATAAATTGGCTGCCATCCATAATTTCTGCATTTAGAAAAGCCCAAAAACCAGCAGCCGTGCCTCCTGCAGCTCCACCACCTTCTACATGTTGTACATCTTTACCTGTTTGCCTATGTATAAGTTGACTTGCGTGAGATAGGTTGTATTCTAATACATCAATTTCGGTTTTACTAGCTCCTTTTTGAGGTGCAAAAGTTTTTGCAGCACCATTTTTTCCAAGGAGAGTGTTTTTAACATCAACCGCTAGGTAAAAGTGCTTATTTTTAATTTTTGTACTTAACGTAGAATAATTAATAGCTTGAATTAAATCTAAATTTTTTCCTTTGGGTCTAATCTCTTTTCCTTCAAAAGTTAGGAATTTAACACCAAGAGCATATAAAGCACCCAATCCTAAATCAGTAGATGCACTACCACCTAAACCAATTATAAATTCTGTGCAGCCATCTTCGAGTGCTTGATTAATAACTATCCCTAACCCTTCGGTTGAGCTTTCTAAAGCATCGTAATTTTCTTTTGTTAGCGTTTGTAAGCCACAACATTGAGCTAATTCTATAACAGCAGTAGCGTTATTAATTTTTACATAACCAGATGTATGTGTATTTCCAATCGCATTTTTTGTTTCTACTTGAATAAACTTTCCATCTTTTTCATCAGAAAGTATTTTAGAAAAACCATCGCCACCATCTGTTATAGGCTTAGAAATTATTGTATCTTTTGGCCTTATATCATACCAAGCATTTCTAATTATTTGTGCCGCTTCATTTGCAGATAGGCTATTTTTAAATGCGTTTGGAGTTATTACTATTTTCAAGTGTTTATGTATTTAATGTGTAAATATTACCAGGTTTCATTTTTATTACGCCTTTTAATTCAAGTTGTAATAATGTAGAAGCTAATTTAGTTAAAGGAATTTGAGATTGTATAGAAATTTCTTCAATATGTAAAGGAGCTGCCTTAATTGATGCTGTTACTTTCTCTTCCAAAGGATCTAAATTTTGAGGCTGAAAAAGATGCATCTGTTTAGATGGGTTAGGAGTAGAAGTATCCCAATTCATTGTTTTGATAAAATCTTCAACATTAGAAAATAACGTTGCTCTATGGTGTTTTATCAAATTATTACAACCTTCAGCAAGTGGGTCAGTAATTAAACCAGGTACTGCGAAAACATCTTTATGGTAACTATTTCCAATATCTGCAGTTATGAGTGCTCCGCCTTTTTTCTTTGCTTGAACTACTATTATAGCATCTGCAAGTGCTGCAATTATTCGGTTTCTAGCAGGAAATTTAGGGCCATCAGGCTGAGCATCCATAGGGTTTTCTGTAATAAGCCCACTTTGATTATCCGCAAGCATTTGATGTGCTGTATTTTTATGGATAGACGGATAAACAAGATTTAAACCGTTAGCCATTACACCAACAGTTCCTATGTTGTTTTTTAGAGCCGCTTTATGTGCTGCTATATCTATACCATAAGCTAACCCACTGATAATATTAATTTCTTTAAGGTGACTTACTCTTTCTATTATTTTTTGAGTGATATGCGTTCCGTAATCAGATGCATTTCTAGAACCTACAATTGCAATATTTTTTTGTGTATTTAAACCAGTAGCTTTTCCTTTAACATAGATAAGGTAGGGGGCGTCTTTTTGAAGTTTTAGCCTTCTAGGAAACTCTTCATCTAAATAAGTAAGTACTCTAGCATTTGATTTTATTACTTTCTCTAATTCTTTTTCGGCGACATTAATTTTTTGTCGTGAAGCTACAATAGATTTAGCTGTTATTTCGCCAATACCATTAATTTTTAATAATGTGCTATCATTTGCTTTGAATACAGCTTCTGCACTACCTAAATGAGAAATTAATAATTTGCAAGTAGCACCTCCAATACCAGAGATACTATTTAGCCATAGTTCGTGTAATTTGCTTTCGGTCATGTTTTAGTAATGTAAATCGCTAATATTTAATTCGTTTACTAAATTACTAAACAATGTTTATATATAAAACAAATTGATGTTTAAAAAATAAAAGCACCTCCTAGGAGGTGCTTTTAATTATTTTCTTGACTCTTCAATACGTAATGTAAGATCTATAAAATCCTCTACTGATAATTCTTCAGCACGTTTTTTAAATATTGGATCTTCTAACATTTCAGCTGGTAAACCATAAGGTTTTAACGCATTACGAAGTGTTTTTCTTCTTGTACTGAAAGCTTGTTTTACTACTTTAAAAAAGGTTTCTTGCTTACAAGGTAATTCTTTACGGTCGTTTCTTTTTAAAGAAATAACTGCTGATTCTACCTTTGGTGGAGGAATAAATACTCCTGGAGGTACCGTAAATAAATATTCAACATCAAAAAATGCTTGAACAAGTATTGTTAAGATTCCTGCCGTTCTGCCACCTTTTTTTGTGGCAATACGCTGTGCTACTTCTTTTTGAATCATACCTACACACTCAGTAATCTGATCTTTGTGTTCAAGTATTTTAAAATAGATTTGCGTAGATATATTATATGGGAAATTACCAATTAGCCCAACAGGGTGAGGAGCAATTTTATCGATGTCTAATTTTAAGAAATCACCTTCGATAATTTGATCTTTAGGTAAACCAACTTCATTTTCTAGGTATACAACAGATTCGGAATCAATTTCTACAACAGTAGTTTTAATTCCTTCTTTTTTCATCAATCGGGTAGTTAAAACTCCCATACCCGGGCCGATCTCATAAATTTCATTGTATCCTCCGTGTCGCGTCATTGCGTTAACTATATCGTCTGCAACTTGCATATCGTCAAGAAAATGTTGTCCTAAATGCTTTTTAGGTTTAACGTTGGCCATATTATTTTTTTAGAAGTGCTGAGAAAAATCTCAATTTTTTTGTAAAAAACGTGTTTTTAGCTCAACAAAACAAATTACCTAACATACGTTTGTCAACATTGAGAATAAAAAAAGGCTAACAATAGCAATATCTATTATTAGCCTATATCTATATAAGAATATTTTTTTCTACCAGAAGAATGTCAGCTTATAGCTCATAAATCTTTCTTGATCAATAATATTATAATTTGCACCAATATTAAAATTACCCACTTCTATACCTGCACCTGGAGCGTAAGTTACCGATTCGAATCCAGTTCTATAACCTGCTAAACCTTCAACATATAAAATTGAGAATTTATATTTTAATCCTCCAGAGAATTCCCAATCATTCAAATCTGGAGTTATAGAATAATCGCTAATTCTTTTACCTTTAAAAACACTCCAACCAAAATCACCTCTAACAGATAATCCTTTTGTTAATTTATAATCTAAATCTAAATATACACCTACTCCATAATTATAATCTGTTTCAAAACCTTTTATTGGAGCACTATATCTGATAGAATTACCTGCAGTTAATGTAAAGTCTTGATCTCTTTTAGAAGCTTTAGACTGTGCGTTAGATTGTAATGATATTAAACTTATTAATGTTATAAAAATTAATGTAATTTTTTGAATACTTGAGGTTTTCATACTTGTTGTTTTTATTTGGTGAATGTGATTATTTACATTCTAAAGACAACCTTATCTCTTTGTGTGACAAATGTTATTTGTCAATAAATTTGAATTATGATTATTGTAGTGTGTTGTTTATCAAGTTTTTGTGTATTGCTATTTTTGGTTACTGAAAACAAAAAAGCACCATTACTATTTATAATGGTGCTTCAGTTATTAGGAGGAATTGAGATAATTACCTAATTATAAACTTATAAGAAGATTGTGTATTATTTGATTCTACAGTTAGAATATAAATTCCCATTCTAAAGTTTGATAGATCGATTGGAATTTTATTTGCTCCAATTTGCACATTAATTTCTTCACTTTCGTGCATTGTACTACCAATTAAATCAATGATTCTATATTTGATATTTTCATTTTTTTGAGCGTAAATATCAAGTGTAGTTTTCTTATCAAAAACTTCTGTAGGGTATACCCTAACATTAGTTGTTTCTTTATTTTCTTCAATAGATAAGATTGGATTATCACTTTGAATGTTGATGTTAGTAATGGCCCAACCCCAATTAGGATTACTTTCATCAGAATTCATTTTAAAACGAACGAGTATAGTATCACCTACAGCGAAAGTATCTTTTAAGTCGTATTTGTGTGTTACTTCTAATGTTTGAGCTCCGTTAGAACCTTGATTTACATAATACTCCCAATCATCATTGGCAGAGGCATCGTAATTTCCTGTAAGATTGACCCAATCAATACCACCTTTACTTACTTCAACAGCTACATAATCGTCATCAGTAGAAATCATCGCAACATCTGTATATGCAAAATGAGATCTTTCATTACCTACAATTATTGGAATTTTAAGGTAAGAGTATTTGATAAAGTTGTTCGTATAATTGTGTTCTGAATGAAAACCACCAAGCTCAAAAAAGTCTACATTATCATTATACACCAATGCATCTCCAGTAAAATCAGAAATTGAAGAATAAGTACTAAAGTCTTCGTAATATTCTGTTTGAGCAGTCTTGTATTCTACAGATTCTAATGTCTTTAAAACAGATTTGTATTTTTCTCCATCCAAATAACTAATTAATTGAATAGTAGTATGTCCATTTAATTCTTCAGATGATAATTCAATAGAGTTTTCTCCTGCATTGACAGTATTTGGTATAGAGATAAGGTAATTTCCAGAATCACTATACACTGCAATAGAATCTATGGAAGAAGAAATAGTATAATCTATAATAGTTGTACTAATTGTTGAGTTGAAATTTGTGATGTTAGGTTGAGGCACTTCTGCTAAATCAAATGACCAAATTCCTCTACCATGTGTTCCAACCACCACTTGATTGTCTACAATTTTTAAATCCCATATAGAAACAGATGGTAAACCACCTGATAGTTTGTGCCAATTTTCACCATTATCAGTTGATTCAAAAATACCTATTTCAGTTCCTACCCAAATAATTTCATCATTATAAGGCATAGTGATTACGTCGTAAACAGCAACATCTGGAAAGCCATTATTTGAAACACCACTTGTACTAAAACCTGAAAGTTCTGTCCATGTATCTCCATAGTCATTTGTTCTAATAATTTTAGGAGCATGAGCAAATGAGAACAAAACAAAAGCAGAGGCAGGGTTAAGTGAATTTGTGCCGATACCTGATATAGGTCCCATCTCAAAGCCATTTACAGTGAAATTTTCAACAGGTGTGAAAGTGTTTCCTTTGTCTTTAGAAACATGTACTCTATAATCATCAGACATATGAGCTCCAGCCCAAATTACATCTGTAGATGCATTGGAGATTTTTACATCAATAAAACTATTAATTATCCATTTTTCCGAAATAGGTAATAATTTCCAGTTGTCTGCAAAGTCAGTAGATTTCCAAACACCGGAAGCACCAACAGAATAAACAGTATTTGGGTCTTCTTTTGCATAAGCCAACTTCGTAATAAAGGGAGCTGCTTCACCTAAGTCAGTTAACCCATTATTCGCTTCAAAATAATTATTACCTCCATTGTTAGATTTTAAAATGATATTATTATATACACTTCCTAACAATAAGTCTGAATCACTACTATTCCATGCAACCTCAAAACCATCACCCGGAAGAAACCTTCTATAATCTGAAGCATTGGTAGGGTTATTAGATGAAATCCAACTACCGTTATCTTGCGATCCGCCTATATAACTATTCTGTCCAGATTGTTTGTCTACACCGTAAAATTGAGTAGTGTTATAACCGTGGCCAGCAAAAGTCCAATCGCCATCTAATTCTCCAGGGTTAGTACCAGACTTAGAATAATAGATACCGCCATCATTTGTATTTATAATATAAAATGCATTCGCAGATGTTGTTACATATTGTAAAGAATGGTGATCGGGGTGAAGTCCTTCATGCACCGTACTTCCTGTAGATTGGGAGTAGCTATTATTGCCGTCACCGTAAGCATCAGAGATAACTGTAAAAGCACCTGAATTTGCTACTCCTTCAGTCAGCTCTAATTTCCACAAATTAACTCCTCCAAGATATACAATATCTTGATCAAACGGATGGCACATAATCGTATTGTCATACCAACCTTGTCCACCTAAATATTCTTCATTGTTAGTTGCATTAACTCTTTCCCAAGTATTTCCAGTATCCATAGAAACATACACATTGCCATCAGAGCTACTTGAGCCATTGCCAGCAATAGATGCATATATGTAAGATGAATTTACTGGAGAAATAGCCAATTCAATACGTCCAGAAGCATTAATATTACTCCCAACCTGTGACCAAGTTGCACCTGCATCAGTAGACTTTACAATACCAACATAAGCAATTGTAGCATATTGAATAGTGAAATCTGTAGGATCAGCAATTATTTGTTGAATAAAATTACTACCTGTATAGACTTTATCCCAAGAATTACCACCGTCAGTAGATTTTAAAATAAAAGAAGTTCTGTTATTCGTTCTAATTGGATTTTTAGAAGTACAAACCAATAGTGTGTTTTCATCGGTAGGGTCTACTATAATTCTGTTTGAGATTTGGAAATCATCGTTTTCAATAGTTGAAGTTAAAGCAACCCAAGTGTTACCACCGTCTGTAGATTTAATAATTCCGTTACCTAAAATACCATCTAAATTACCAAAAGCTTCACCTGTAGAAGCATAAAAAGTTAAAGGATTACTTTCGGATTGTACAATGTGTGAGATTGATAAATTCGGTAAGTTGTCAGTTTTAGCCACCCAACTTTCTCCTCTATTTGTCGATTTCCAAATACCACCACTTACAGAGCCTGCAAACCAAGTTCTGTTTGTATTGTCATTTTGGTCAACAACTAAAGTACGTGTTCTTCCAGGAACGTTAGCAGGACCTCTTTCAATCCATTCTTCAGTGGCTTTTGTTCTAAAATTTGAGAAATATTCTTGGTCATGGACTTTTGCTAGTGCAAGCTCCTTCTCTTTATAACCAACATTATATTGTGGTGTTTTTTCTCCTTTTCGGATTTTCATTGAACGAAGAACTTCAAGAAATTTATCAGGTTGATCTGCTTTTGCATAACCATTTTCTCTTTTCTTTTTCTTCTTTATATATTCATTTTTAAATATATCTTTTGATGCATAAACTGTCTTTTCGTTTTGTGCATTTTGATAAAAGTAAACACTGCATAAAACAGCACCAACTATACCTAAAAGAAATATCTTTGTGTAAATTTTATTCATAAGATAGTATTATTGAACTGGTTCTAAAATAGCGTATATGTCTATTTCTTTAGTTCTGACATTAGAAGTACTTGTAGCGACACCCATAAATTGACTAATAACAAGGTGTTTATCGTCTTTAAACGTAATCTTACCATTGTTTATCGTCCCTTTGATTGAAGTAGGTTTACCCTTATTGTCTAGTAGTATATATTCAACTTTTTGAACAGGGTTGTCAGTGCTCATTCCTTGAAAAGTAGTGCACAAATAAAATTTTAGATCAGACGAAGATTTAATCTCAATATCATTACCCTTTAAGAAAGTAGAGGCATTTTTTTTCAATACTTCTGTGGATATAGAAGATGGGTTTCCTTGCTTCATACAAGAAGAAATTAATAGGAAAGAGAATAAAATTAAGCTGTAAAATTTTGTCATAAAAAGTTGTTTGATACCCCAAAAAGATACTAAAATCAATAGGTTATACAAAGATTGGAAATAAATGTAAATTTATTGCTATCTGTTATGTGAATCTATATCAATTGTAACATAAATTATATTTTATCTTATTGTATATACTTTAGAATTGCGTTGGATGTTTAATAAATAGTAGAATTATAAGTGAACACCTCATTGATATCACATTTATCTTTATATTTAAGACAATTATAGTATTTAAATGATATAATTTTTTTGATAAAGTGTTACTTTTGATTTAACCGACTTATTAGAAATACTAAGTATTCGATTAACGAACAATATTGTCCAATCGGAAATAATATGAAAGACATTAAAAATAGAAAATCTGATAAACCTCGTATTGGTATTACAATCGGAGACTACAATGGAATTGGTCCCGAAGTAATCGTAAAGGTTTTACAGGATAAACGAATTACAAACATTTGTACACCAGTTGTATATGGTTCTGGCCGTATTCTTACAAAGTACAAACGTATTTTAGGGATAGAAGAATTTACGTATCATCAGTACAATAACAATAGCTACTTACACGATCAAAAGATTAATGTAGTAAACTGTTGGACTGAAGTTCAAGAATTAGAGCCGGGTAAGATTACAGAGGAAGCTGGGAAATGTGCTTATTTATCTATTGCAAGAGCATCCGAAGATTTAAACACAAAAACCATTGATGCTGTAGTTACTGCACCTATCAATAAGGCAAATATTCAAAGTGAAGATTTTAAACATGCCGGTCATACGGAGTATTATCAAGAAAACCATGCAGATGGCGGAGATACTTTAATGACTTTATGTGCTGGAAGTTTAAGAGTAGGCGTTGTAACAGGACATATTCCTTTAAAAGATGTTTCGGCGGCAATTACTAAAGAAGCTTTAACGTCTAAATTGAAAGTATTAATCAATTCATTAAAAAAGGACTTTGGCATTACTAAACCTAAAGTTGCAATAATGGGGTTAAACCCACACGCAGGTGAAGATGGTTTATTGGGTGATGAAGAAATTAATGTAATTGGACCTGTAGTTAAAGAATTTAAGAAAAGAGGAAACCTTGTATTTGGTCCTTTCCCTGCCGATGGATTCTTTGGTACAATGGCGTTTAAAAATTACGATGGTGTACTTTGTATGTATCACGATCAAGGGTTAATCCCATTTAAATTACATGCTTTTGAAAGTGGTGTAAATTATACTGCAGGTTTAACTATTGTGAGGACTTCTCCAGATCATGGTACAGCATATAACATTGCAGGTAAAGGTGTTGCAGACGAAACTTCTTTTAGAGAAGCTCTAATGCAAGCCGTAGATATTGTTAAGGTAAGAAATGGCGAAATCACAAATAAGATTCGTCCAAATGCGAAACAATTACTTCAAGATCGTAAAGATCAAATAAAGATTCAGAAAACACTGAAAGCAGGTGAAGGTGAAGAAGAATTTGATTTAAGCGAATTAGAAGCTGGAGAAAGAAAAGAGGCTCAAGTAACTAAGCAACAAAAAATGCTAGAGAACAAGTCAAAAAATCAACAGCAAGGAGGAGGGCGATTTGATAGACGCCCACACAATAAAAAAGAACATTGGAAGCCTCGTAAAAATCATCAAGATAGACCTCCTTTTCCTAACAAAAGTGAGGAGGCTCCAAGAGAAGAAAAAAATAATGGATAAAGGGTTAAATTAAGCTTGTAGAATTCTTATTTTTATAAAATGAAGAAGAACTTATTTAGCTTAGTAATTATTTCAATTTTCTTATCTTCTTTTAGTCTAGTTCAAAATCAGAAAGATGTTTGGTTAATTCTTCAAAAAATTGACTGGGAAGACAAATTTGATAAAGAATTAGAAATGAAAGTGCCTTTCCCGATTTTCTCTGAAGACGTTAGAGCATTAGAAGGAAAGGAGATATCAATTAAAGGTTTTGTTTTACCTATTGATACAGATGATGAAAATTCGATGTTAATTTCATATTATCCTTTTGCAAATTGCTTTTTTTGTGGAGGAGCAGGTCCAGAAACTATTATGGAGGTTTTTATGGATGTTCCTAGAGAGGTAAATGATGAAACAGTAACTTTTAAAGGTATCCTCAAATTAAATGGAGATGCTACGGGTATGATATACCAATTAAAAGATGCAGTTGAAGTAGAAACAATAGACTAATGGAAGAGATAAAAGATATTTTTGTAAAGTACCTGGAGGAGAAAAAGCTAAGAAAAACTCCTGAACGTTTTGCAATTATGGAAGAGATATACAGTAGAGGTGGACATTTTGATGTTGAATCTTTGTATATCAATATGAAAAATAAAAATTACAGAGTTAGTAGAGCTACGGTTTACAATACTTTAGATCTTTTACTTGATTGTAATCTTATTACAAAACATCAATTCGGAAAGAACTTAGCACTTTACGAAAAAGCTCATGGTTTTAAACAACATGACCATCTAATTTGTAAAGAATGTAATAAGATATTAGAATTCTGTGATCCTCGTATTCAAAAAATACAGCAAATGGTTGAAGAAATTTATGACTTTGAAATTGAAAGTCATTCTTTAAACTTCTATGGGAGTTGTAAAAAAGAAGATTGCGAAGGAAAAAAGAATAAGGAAACAGAAGTAGAGCAATAAGCTAATTGCCTATTTCATAAAGAAAGTCTTTGAGGAAACTTAAAGGCTTTTTTTAATATCTAGAGGAAATCATTTTGAGATAATGATTTGTCATTATTGAATAAAATAAAGGGGTGTTACTTTAAACTGATTTTATCAATTAGCGTTAAATGGTATATAAACAAAATAAAATATACCATTATGAAAAGAGTATTATTATCTATCGCATTTTTAGGGTTATTGTCTTGTACTACTTCTACTGCAGAGTATGGACCTGAGAAACCAGCAAATCCAATTGTAGAAGTTCCTCAGCATCCAATAGAAGAAAATCCAATTACACCTGATAATCCGATAGGAGACGTTCCTTCTGATCCTTATTAATAAAAAAAGCTGTTAATCTATCTTGAAAGATTAACAGCTTTTTTATTAGAATAGATTAAACTACTCAGTTACTGTAGGCTTTTTGAATATTGGAAAAATACTAATAATCCAAACCAAAATTAGTACAGAGATAATAATAGGAGAATATTCTATTCTAATGGCATCCATGTCATGACCTTGTGTGCCGTATATTAGGCCTAAAGTTGTTAGCATCAGAAGATTGAATAATGTAGCTAACCCTTTTGTCCATCCTTTTGTTTTTTCAAGTAATAGGGCTCTATTTTCCTTGGTCTTCAACCAGAAGTTTTTATTTGGCAGAAGTATTAAAGATTTAGGTAAGTGTAAAATTCCACCACCTAAAATTACAAGAGCAATATCTACAAATAATAGCGTACCCATTGATGCATAAAAGAAATCACTTTTACTCATGATTACTGCTTCAGAAGCTTCTGTAGCATGTAGTACCATGACTCCACTATCAGGGAAGTAGATATAGGCTAAAAGATTAAGACCCAAGTAAATGAATAATGATAAGGTCCATAGGTATTTTATATATTTCATCGGAATGATTTGTTTGAAAGTTTGTTCTTTTGCAAATATAGTTTTTCAACTTAATATTTTCTGTTAATTCAGATAAGTTTAAAAAGAAAATCCCCATAATCTTTTTGGGATAAAAAGACTATGGGGATTCTTGATCCTAAATTAGATTCATTTATTTGGCAATTGCAGTTTCTAAAGCAATTTCCATCATATCTGTAAATGTATTTTGACGATCATCAGAAGAAAGTTCTTCTCCTGTAACCAAACTATCACTTACAGTAAGAATTGTTAAAGCACGAGCGTTAAACTGAGCAGCAATTGTGTAAAGTGCTGTTGTTTCCATTTCTACAGCTAAAACACCATATTTTGCCCATTTTTTCCATTCGTCAGCATCATCACCATAGAATGCATCAGAAGAAAGAATGTTACCATTAAAAGGAACAATACCTTTTGCTTCAGCAACTTCATTTGCTTTTGAAAGCATTTTGAAATCTGCAGCAGGAGAGTAGTCCTTACCGCCAAATCTATTTTGGTTAAAAGATGAATCTGTAGATGCAGACATTGCAATTACTAAATCTCTAGGTTTAATATGCGGTTGCATAGAACCACAACTACCTACGCGAATTAATTTTCTTACACCAAATTCTGTAACCAATTCGTGTGCATAAATACCAATTGATGGAATACCCATGCCTGAACCTTGTACAGAAATTCTGTGCCCTTTATAAGTACCAGTGAAACCTAACATTCCACGTACATTATTATATTGAACAGCGTCTTCTAAGTAATTTTCTGCAATGAATTTAGCTCTTAATGGGTCGCCTGGCATAAGTACAACCTCTGCAATATCTCCTGGCTTAGCGCCAATATGAATACTCATGTTATTTATATCTTTTAAATTATCATTGATGCAAAGCTACCAGTAGTAGGAGCCTCGTTTAATAAAAGTTCCTCAATTGTAGTTCCTATATCTGCAAAAGTTGATCTGAAACCAATATTTACAGGTTTGATTTTTTTACCAAAAACTAAAATTGGAATATGTTCCCTAGTATGATCAGTCCCTTTAAAAATAGGGTCGTTACCATGATCAGCTGTGATAATTAAAATGTCATCATCTTTCATAGCAGCAGTGATTTCTGGTAACCTTTGATCAAAATATTCAAGGGCGTCTCTATAACCAATTAGGTCTCTTCTATGACCAAATAGCATATCGAAATCTACCAAGTTAGTGAAGATTAAACCTTCATTATCTTGTTTTAAAAATTCAATAGTTTTATCAATACCTTCAGAGTTACTCTTTGTGTAGGTATGGTCTGTAAAACCTTTGCCTGCATAAATATCATATATTTTACCAATACCTATAGAATCTTTGCCGGAAGCAATAATTCTAGTAAGCATGTTTTCTGCAGGCTCTAAAGAATAATCATGACGATTTGATGTGCGTTCATAATTTCCAGATTTGCCAATAAATGGACGTGCAATTACACGACCAACATTTAATTGTTTTCTAGCAATTTCACAGTAACGATATAGATCCTCTAAAGGAACAATATCTTCATGGGCTGCAATTTGGAAAACAGAATCAGCAGAGGTATAAATAATTAATTTACCTGTTGCAACATGTTCATCACCAAGTTCATTTATAATTGCAGTACCAGATGCAACAATATTACCAATGGTGCCTTTTCCTGTTTCTTTCTCAAAGGCTTCCATAATTTCAGCTGGGAATCCATTAGGGTAAGTAGGTAATGCTTCAGATAAAATCTGTCCAGCAATTTCCCAATGCCCTGTTGTTGTATCTTTTCCTTTAGAAACTTCTTTTGCTTTTCCATAAGCAGCAGAAGTAGTTCCCATAGGAGGTAAACCATGGAGAGGAGCGATATTACCAAGACCCATTTCATGCATGTTTGGTATATCTAAACCTGCACTATCGGCAATATGTCCTAGTGTATTTGCACCTCTATCTCCATATTCATCGGCATCACTACTAAAGCCGATACCAACACTATCTAATACAATTAATGCAACTCTATTAATCATAGGTGTATATATTTTAAGATGAGATTAGTAACTTCCTTCGTCAGCTGTACCGCCTTGAATAATTTTGATACCACTAGAAGTACCTAAACGAGTTACACCCATATCAATGTATTTTTGAGCAGTTTCGTAATCACGAACACCGCCACTTGCTTTAAGAGCAGCTTTACCTTCAACAGCATCTTTCATTAATTGGATATCTTCAAAAGAAGCTCCTCCTGTTCCAAAACCTGTAGAAGTTTTTACAAAATCTGCATTGGCAGCAACTGATAATTTAGATGCTTCAACAATTTGTTCTTTTGTTAAGTAACATGTTTCTAAAATTACTTTTAACACTCTAGAACCAATTGCTTCTTTAATTTGACGGATTTCTTCCTGAACATAATCAGTTTTTCCATCAATCATTTTTCCAACATTAATAACCATGTCAATTTCGTCTGCACCATTAGCTACAGCACTTTTTGCTTCGAATACTTTAGAAGCGGTATCCATTTGTCCTAATGGGAAACCAACAACAGAACATACTGCTACATCAGAACCATCTGTATGTTCTTTAGCTAAAGGAACATAGGCAGAATTAATACATATAGAAAAGAAATTATATTCTTTTGCTTCTTTACAAAGTTGAATAATTTGAGCTTCTGTTGCATTTGCTGCTAAGATTGTATGATCGATATATTTTGCAATACTCATGAGAAAATTATTAATATATTTTTGATAAATTTTATAATTGGCTACAATAAAACAGTAGCCTTACAAATTAACGAAGTGATTTACGAACTCTTAAATCATCTCTTTGATTTAATGATTTGGTTAGATTTTATTAGCAATCAGCTCGTTATTTTTATGTTATTGTATGTCTAAAATCACTTCAGGTGTACTTACTAAAGTATCACTATAACCATAAGCACTAGAAATTAGTGCGATTGCATCTTCTAATTTCTGATTTTTCTTGTTGTAATGCATTACAGCTAAAGTATCTCCTTTAGTTACTTTATCACCAACTTTCTTTTTTAGAACAATACCTACGGCATGGTCTATTTCATCTTCCTTTGTTTCTCTGCCAGCTCCAAGAAGCATAGCTGAATTACCTACTTTCTCTGCCATTAAAGATGCTATATATCCATCTTGTTCGGCTTTTACTTCTAAAGTATATTTTGCGGTAAGGAATTTCTCTGGATTTTCGATGAATGAGGGATCACCACCACAGTCTTCTACAAAATCTCTTAAAGCTTTTACAGCTTCACCAGTCTGTAACTTCTCCTCTGCTAGTTTAACACCTTCTTCAATAGAATTTACATCACCTTTTTGTAATAGAGCAATACCAGTAATAGTGGTAATAAGTCTTTCAAAATCTTTTGGTCCGTTACCTTTTAAAGATTCAATGGCTTCATAAACTTCTAATCCATTACCAATACCATCACCTAAAGGTTGTTCCATACCGCTTAAAACAATATGTACTTTTCTTCCAAACATTTCGCCAATGCCACGCATAATGTTTGCTAGTTTTTGTGCATCGGCTAGGTTTTTCATAAATGCACCATCTCCAACTTTTACATCTAGGATAATACCATCACTTCTAACAGCTAGTTTTTTACTCATTATACTAGATGCTATTAGAGGGTAGCTACTAACAGTTGCAGTTACATCTCTTAATGCATAAAGTTTTTTATCTAGAGGGACTATATTTTCGGTTTGTCCCATTATACCTATGCCTGTATGTTCAATGGTTTTTACCATGTCCTCTTCAGTAGAAGGGAATTTAAAACCAGGAATAGCTTCAAATTTATCGAGTGTGCCGCCTGTGTGGCCTAATCCTTTACCCGACATTTTTGCTGTTCCAATACCAAATACAGATAAAAGAGGGGCAAGAGCAATACTTGTTTTATCTCCAACACCGCCAGTACTGTGTTTATCTATAAGAAAACGTTCAACGCCATTTAATTCAATTAATTCACCCGAGTCACGCATGGTTTGCGTAAGTGTCTTTAATTCATGTTCCGATAGGCCATTCAAATAAACAGCCATTAAAAAGGCTGACATTTGATAATCAGTGGTCTCACCACTAAGATAGCTTTCTAAAAAGCCTTTCAATTCTTCATCGGATAATAAGATATTATCTCTCTTTTTTGCTATTATATCTACAGCTCTCATAAATAGTAATTTTGATATGAGAATTAATTTTGGTTATTTTTAACTGAATCAATCAAAATCAATTCAAATGAGCAAACTCAATTACTCTTTTAAGTTAAATTTTTTACTAGTGTTTATATGTGTATTGACATCAGCTTGTACACAAGATGAAAACCTAAATGAAGAAAAAATAATTCACTTTGATAATAAGTTTAAAGACGCAAAGATTAGGGATATTTATAATCTAAGAGATCAGAGAAACACTTTGGGAGTAGCAGAATATTTAACATCAGATTCTTTAAAATATAGAAGAGAAGCATTAATCGCTTTTGGGTCTATACAAGATACAACAGCATTACCTTATTGTAAAAAGATTTTAGAGGAAGAAAATGATATTTCTTTGAAAATTGCAGCAGCTTTCGCTATAGGTCAAATATCATCACCGAAGTTAAACGATTTTATGATCAATTATATCGTGATGCATGAAGCAGAAGAGGAAGTTGTAGAGCACCTTTTTGAAGCGCTAGGGATGTGTGCAACTGATAGAGCTATTGTATTTATGACAGGTTTTGTTACTCTATCAGTACCTATAAAAAGAGGAATTGTTAAAGGATTATACAAAGCAATTGTATGGCAAAATAGTACATCTTTAGATGCTGCTTTACAAGTAATGAGAATCTATTCTAGAAGTTTTTCAGAAGGTATGGAAGATGATGAAACAAGAGAATGGTGTAGCTCTTTTTTCGGGAAACTTAATTCTGAGCATACTTTAGAGGTTTTTAGTTCTAATATTTTTGATCAGGCAAGGAGAAATGAAAATGAATTAATTCGAGCAAATTTTGCATTGGCAATTAAAGCGTTTTCAAAGGCAAATGGAAGTGCAAGTGCATTACAAAAAATTCTATCATCAGAAAAATCATCACTTGTTTTAATTAATGCTATTAAAGCAACAGAAGCAGTGAAATACACCACTGTAATTGATGAAACAATTTCTTTTTTAGACAATAAAGATCCAATTGTTGCAACTGTGGCTGCAGATGTTCTTTATAAAAAGCTTGGTTGGAACACATCAAAACAGGTATATAAAATTGCCAAAAAAATTAAATACCCTAATCCAAGAGCTAAAGCTTTAAAGGCTGTAATGGAAGAGAGAAACAAACAGTCTGAAATTTATAATTTTACAAAAGACCTTTTTGAAAATTCGAACTCGGTTTACGAGCAATGCTTGTTATTAGAAGCAATGAATGAATCAAAATTAGGGAAGAATATTGCCTTTGATACTTGGAAAACAACTACATCGATTCCATTAAAAACAAAAGCAATTGAAATTATAACTGCTAATTATGCAAAGCAGAAGTCACTTTCTTCTTCTAAAGGAAAAGAGCTCAATAAAATTTTGGTTGATGCTTTACTGACAAAAGATGTAGGTCAGATTTATACAGTTTGTTCTTTCATGTCAGCAAATGTAGCTAAATTTAAAAAATATTATCCTTCTGTTAATCAAATGGATAGTGTGAAAAAGAATTTAGAAATTCCTTTGCAAGTTGAAGCCGTGATAGAAATTGAGAAAGCAATTGCAGCGATCAATCAAACGACTTATAAATATGAAGCTCTTAAAAGTAATGTTGGGGTAAAGTGGGAAATGATTCAGAATATTAAGCCTAATCATTTAGCTAAGATTTATACCAACCAAGGTGAGATAACCATTCAGCTTAAAGTAGAAGATGCTCCTGCAACTGTTGCGATGTTTGTAGATTTAGTTCAACAAAAATTTTACAATGGTTTATTCTTTCATAGAATGGTGCCAAATTTTGTAGCTCAAGGTGGAGATCCTCGTGGAGATGGTTTTGGTGGTTTACCGTATTCTATTCCTTCAGAATTTTCTTTATTAGAATACCAAGAAGGTTCATTAGGTATTGCATCAGCAGGAAAAGATACCGAATCTTGTCAGTTTTTCTTTACAGAAGTTCCTACACATCATTTAGATGGCAGGTATACAATTTTTGCTGAAGTGGTTGAAGGATTAGATGTAATGCATAAATTAGAGTATGGGGATAAGATGGATTCTGTAGTGGTGCTTAAAGATATATTACCACTAGCACAATAAATTGATAGAATTATCCTATTTTTGCACACATAAATATACTTAACTTATTGTGTCTCGATGAGAATCTCTATTACAAAGTACTTAATTTCTTCTTTATATATTTTTCTGCTAGTAAGCTGTTCTGTTGAACAATTTGATACGGAAAAGCCTTTTTCAATTAAGATAGCCTCTTTTAGAGAATATGATAATTTAGAAAATGCTCTTGAACGTGTCTCGGATATGGGACTTAAACCATATACAATTTCACAGACTTCAACAGAAGGAGGTAAGTGGTATCATATCATGATTGGTGCAGAAAAAACACTAGAAGATGCATTGTCTTTAAAAATGACAATAGAAGATAACCACCGAATGAGTAATCTTGAAATTCAGAATTACAACAAATTACAGAAACAATTATTGGAAGTTGAAGAAGATGAGATTGACAATTACCCCGTTACTTGGAGTGCTTTAGATCTTGTATCTCAATTGCCATATACACCTTATTTTAGATTGAAGAGTGTAAAATCTTTACACTATTATCATGATATTAATCACAGGCAAAGTACTGTAAGTAGAAATATATCATTTGATTTACCTCGTGGATTGTCAATTAGACAATTTCAAAAAGATGTTGATGAAATTGTTGAAGGGGTATATGTAGACCCTTTATATGGTAATACAATAACAATTCATCTTATAAAATTACACGAAAAACATAAACTTGGGGATGAGGTAGCCAAAACAATCTCTGAGCGAATTTTAAATTCTAAGAGGTACAATGTCCAAAAAATGGAACCGTTTTCTTCTGGTAATAATTGGGACATGACGGGGCATTTAGTGACAATTAACCCTAAAGCATTAAAATCTTATATAGTTCAAGAATCTGGTTCAGGACTTATTTTAGCCTTAGTACAATCAACAGAAAATAATGTGAATGTATTAAAGCAAATGGTGAAATTAATTGGTGAAGAAAAATCAATAGAATCTTATAATAGTGTGCATAGGTTACTTGCTTCTTTACCAAATAATTTAAAAACTACAGAGCGTTTAATTGCATTTGATTTTTCTACAAAGGAAAGTTTAAGAGGGAAATCGGCATTAGTTGAAAGAGGTGAAACAGAATTAGAAATTTTAATTACTGATACAAATAGAGGAAACTTATTATATCAGTTAGAAAACTTTAATGATGAGAGTTCTACTGATAGAGTGTTTAAAACACGTTATTCTTCTTATTTAGAAAATTCATCTATTGAAAAAGTTTTATTGGGTTCTAGAGATGCCTTTATTTATAAAGTAAGGAGACGAAACCCTGAAACTCGTAAAATGGGAGAAATGCCTGAATCTATTGTTTTTCAAAATGACAGAGAAATAGGAAAAATTTCTAATATTAAACAAGGAATCCATACGGATAAAGAATTGGTTGAAAAACTAAGTAAATTCCGTTTAGGTGATCAATATCAAATATCAGAACCAGCATCAGCTTTCTAAAACAATGCTTCAATTTAGTTATCAAAAAAGAGTACTTGACTTTAATTTCCCCGCTAAAACATCTAGAGGGTCAATTACAACAAAGAATTGTTTTCTTATTTCTGTTTTTGATACAGATGAACCAAACATAGTAGGTTGGGGAGAATGTAATACATTAAAAGGGTTGAGTATTGATTATTTTGAAGATTATGAAGAACGTTTAAAGTTAGTACTTGATAAGATCAATAAGTTGCCTTTATCCTTTGCTACATTAAGTGATTTTTTAGATAAAGAGGTTTACCCAAGTATATTCTTCGCATTAGAAACTGCTTTGTTAGATTTATCTAATGGAGGAAAGAAAAAAATTTATACTAACAGTTTTTATAAAGGGACACCAATTCCTATTAATGGGTTAGTTTGGATGGGAGATAAAGCTTTCATGAAACAACAAATTGATGAGAAATTGGCCAAAGGCTTTGATTGTATAAAGGTAAAAGTAGGAGCTTTAAATTTTGAAGACGAATTACAATTACTTAAATATATACGGTCTGAATATTCTCCAGAAGAAATCACATTACGTGTAGATGCAAATGGAGCATTTGCAGTGGGTGAGGCAATGGAAAAGTTAAAACGACTATCTGCCTATTCACTCCATTCTATCGAACAGCCCATCTGGGCAGGGCAATGGGATGAAATGGCTGAACTATGTAGCACAACACCAATACCAATTGCTTTAGATGAAGAGCTGATAGGTATAAAAACAGCACATCAGCAGAAATTATTAGAAACTATAAATCCACAATACATTATTTTAAAACCTGCTTTAGTTGGTGGCTTAGAAGCTTCTAAAACTTGGATAGCATTGGCAGAAAAGCAACATATACCTTGGTGGATGACCTCTGCTTTAGAATCAAATATTGGTTTAAATGCAATTGCACAATTTACAGCAAACTATGTAATAGATAAACCACATGGACTTGGTACTGGGCAATTGTATCATAATAATTACGCTTCGCCATTAACAGTTTCATCAGGTACTTTATTTTATGATAAAGAAAAAAAATGGGAAGTTTAGATAGACCTTGTTAAGTAGTTTTTAGACAAACTTTAATTATTCTTTTTGGAGGTAATACGTTAATTTTAAACAGACCTAATTAACGCTATTATCATTATGAAAAACCTAATTTATTCTTTTATTGTTCTCCTCATTTTGTCTAATTACAACAGTACAAATGCTCAAAACTTTGAGAGTACTGAGGAGCTAAAAAATTATTACAAAGAAAATGCAGAAAGTCTACCTTCTCCTCAGAATGGTTGGTTTGAAGCGTGGGTAATTATGCCCTCTGAAGAAGAATTTGAACACCATACGGATGGAGAAGTCCAGAATGCTAGGGTATTTGTTCAAGATGGAGAAGTCCTTAAAGTCTTTTATGATAATGATTCATACCTAGAATCAGTGTACACAATCAGTGATGTGAAAAATGGAAAAGCTAAATTTCAGAAAGTGTTTTTAGACATAAATCACGATTTAACTGAAGTATTTAGTGCCTATACACATACAGTAATTTTTAAAGATCATAAGGCTGAAGTAGAAACACCTTTAGCTGCTGGTGATAATATCGGGAATGTAGTATTTTACTCAAATAGTAAAAAAATACAAAAGCAAGGTTTCTTTGTGTTTGTTAGAAATAAGATTACTGAAGAGTATGACTTTATTGGTTATTTAAATAAAAAATATGACGAATCTAAAGAAGCTTTAGATGAAATTGCACTTCAAATCCCAATGAAAAAAGGAGATTATGAAATATTTTCGGTGCAAAATAAAATACAATTTAATAGAAGAATGCCAATGAATAAGCATGAAATTGATTTCATGGAAGAAGCATCTCATCAGATAGAATTAGTAGCAAAGAAATAAAGTGCTAGAATTTTAAAAACAAAAACGGGTCTCGATAGAAATTTATCGAGACCCGTTTTTGTATGTTTATATAAAATATTCTTAGTGAATACCTTTCATCATTTTTGTTAAGAATGGTGAAACAACAAAAGCTAATGCTGCTGCAACCAATGCATAAACTGTAATGAAGTAGAAAGTGTCAAATTCATAATATTCTGAAATTGCAGTCATTTGTGCTGCAAAGAAGTTACCTAATGCAATTGATCCCATCCAAAGTCCCATCATTACTGAAACGATTTTTGGTGGAGATAATTTTGTAATCATAGATAGTCCAATAGGAGACATACATAACTCACCAACAGTATGGAAGAAGTATACCATTACTAACCACATTGGAGATATTAATGCATTAGAAGCATTATATGTATCATTAGCGATTGCCATAATACCAAATCCAATTGCTAAGAAAACTAATGACCAAGCAAATTTATAAGGTGTTCTTGGGTTTAGTTTCATATCAGAAAGCTTGCCCCAGATAACAGTGAATAAAGGTGCTAAAATAATAATGAATACAGCATTAATAGATTGGAACCATGAAGCAGGAACTTCAAATCCCATTACATTTCTATCAGTGTATTCATTTGCAAAAGTATTAAAAGATGTACCCGCTTGCTCAAAACCAGACCAGAATACAATATTGAAAATTGCTAAGGCTAAAATTACACCTACACGACTCCATTGTGTAGCTCCTTCTGTATTCTGATAAATTGTATAACTTAAATACGCAAAACCACCAATACCAATAATACCTACAATAGTATTAATAATATCTGCATCTACATTAATTAAGAAATGGACAATAATGTAAGAGAATACCGTTAAACCAACTACATAAGATAGGATAGAAGTCCAATCTTTACCTTCTAATTTATTCTTTTTATGTGGGTCATCTTTAGGAGGTAAACCTACAGGAAGACCAGTTTCTCCACTAACAACAGAAGTTTCTCTTAAGAAAAACCAAATAGTTGAGATAACCATACCTATACCTGCTGCCATAAAGCCATATTGCCAACCAACATTTTCTGCAAGAGAACCACCTACAAAGTTTGTTACAAATGCACCTAAGTTGATACCCATGTAAAAAATTGTAAACCCGTTATCTTTATTTGGGTCGTTTGAACTATATAAACCACCAACCATTGTCGAAATGTTTGGCTTAAAGAAACCGTTACCAGTAATAAGTAATCCTAAACCTAAGTATAACGACATCTGACGTGTTAAAAACATATCATGCATATCTGTTACAGATAATGCCATAGTAAACTGACCAATAGCCATTAGAAGGGCACCAACATAAATCGATTTCCTCTGTCCAATTAATTTATCTGCCAGAATACCGCCAATAATTGGAGTTACGTATACTAATGCTGTGAAAATACCATAGATGCTATAGGCCTCTGTTTTTTCGAGTCCAAATCCTCCTTTTGCTAGTGTTGCTGTAAGGTATAAAACAAAAAATCCTCGCATCCCGTAGTAACTGAATCTTTCCCAGAACTCGGTTGCAAATAAAGTATAAAGTCCCTTAGGGTGACTTTGTGAAGCTGATTTACTCACGATTTACTATTAATTATGGTTAGTAAAATGTTTAATTGAAATATTTTTGACTAAAGAAGGGTATAATTTACCACTAAAATGAGTTTAAAAATAATTGTTCCACAAATATGGTAAAATTTATAGATATAAAAAGTTGATATTTGACATCAAAACAATCATTATTATGTATTATCTTTCAGATTAAGTAATATTATTGATTAAATATAAACTAAAATTAAAAAATGAGCTTATCAATTATCGCTGTATTTTTAGTTCTAGGTATTGCAGGCTTTTTTACATTAATGTATTTTGTTCCTGTTAACCTATGGATTACAGCAATTTTTTCTGGTGTTCGAATTAGTTTACTAAGTTTAGTAACTATGAGGATTCGTAAAGTGCCCCCAAAGATTATCGTTAACTCTATGATTACTGCAACTAAAGCTGGTTTAGACCTAAATACTGCAGAATTAGAAACTCATTATCTTGCAGGTGGTCATGTACCTTCTGTAATTAAGGCATTAATTTCAGCAGAGAAGGCAAATATTCCTTTATCGTTTAAATTAGCAGCTGCAGTAGATTTAGCAGGTAGAGATGTATTTGAAGCTGTTCAGATTTCTGTAAATCCACAAGTGATTAATACACCAAATGTTTCTGCTGTAGCACAAGATGGTATTCAACTTGTAGCAAAAGCAAGAGTTACTGTACGTGCAAATATTGCTCAGTTAGTTGGTGGTGCAGGTGAAGAAACAATACTTGCTCGTGTAGGTGAGGGTATTGTAACTTCTATTGGTTCTTCTCTATCGCACAAAGAAGTATTAGAAAACCCTGATAAGATTTCACGTCTAGTTTTAGAAAAGGGATTAGATTCTGGAACTGCTTTTGAAATTCTTTCTATTGATATTGCAGATATTGATATTGGAGATAACATTGGAGCAAAATTACAAATTGATCAAGCAGATGCTGATTTAAAGGTTGCAGAAGCAAAAGCAGAAGAGCGTAGAGCGATGGCTGTAGCTGTTGAACAAGAAATGAAGGCAAGAACGCAAGAGTCTAGAGCTAAAGTGATTGAAGCTGAAGCAGAGGTGCCTCGTGCAATTGCAGAAGCGTTTAGAAGTGGTAATTTAGGAATTATGGATTACTACAAGTTAAAAAACTTACAGGCTGATACTACGATGCGTGATTCTATTGCTGAATCTAGCAAAGATGATCAAACAAGCTATAAGAACAGTGCAGATGATGATGATGATGAATAATCTATCCATTATTTAGGCATAAAAAAGGGTTACATTTCTATATGAGATGTAACCCTTAATTTTATACTAATTCTTCTGGAGAATCATCAATAGTCATCACACAATCTTTACAATTGAATTTTAACTTATATCTATTTTTCTTTTGTTTTAAATAAAGAGGAAATTGTACGTTTTCAGGAGGTGTTACAAACGTTTCATGTTCATCACACATACCAATTTGATAACGCAAACAATGTTTTGTAGTCATTAGGCGAAGTTTACTTTTATCTTCACGACCTTCAAATCCTTCTTCAATTTCTGTTACTCCATGTTTGGCATAAAAAACTCTGGCAAGTTTATTTAATACATTTCCATGATGATCCCATTTTTGAATCTTTTTGGGGAATGGGAAAGTGTCATCAATTTCTGTATTCCAACGAGCAGGTTGCTTGTATGCTTTATTTCTTTTTGCTTCAAGAGCATCAATTAAATCTCTTCTCATTTGATTTAAACGACCACCTGGAATAAATGGTAAATTACCTTTAGGTAAAGAAACAGAGTTGATTAAAAAGATAGTATTACCAGATTTCTTAAGAGATTTAGTCATATTTTGTTCAGACTTTTCTCTGTTTGAGGCTACCTCGAATGCTTCTTTGTAATTATCTGTATGGGAATTACCGTAAATATCTTTAATAGTTAACGATACCGTACTGTTTTCCCATTTCATTTCAACATCAGCTTCAATCTTTCGAACTGTTTTTTCCGCTTTTAATTCTTTGTTGAATTGTTGATCGAAGTTTCTAAAGATTTCAGCACCTACGCGAACGCCCATTACTAAAGATGTTTTAATCCATCCATCGTTATCAACATGTTCTACTTTCATTCCTTGAAGTTTCTCGTGCTTATCTAAGAAGCAAAGACCATCACCAGGAACTAAAGTTTTATCAGTATCTATTAAATATTGATTTGCTTTTACATCTTTAACCACACCAATTTTATCACCAATTGCTTTAGGTGTATCGTAATTTACAATTTCAGTGTGTCTATCATTATAGAAATAATCTGAAAAACCTCTATTGTAAGTTTTTTCAGGAGCAGGTTCAAAGTCAAGAATAGTTTTGCCTTGAGAATCACTCACAAACTCATTACCGTACTTATCTAATACAAAGTCAATACGTTTACGGAAGTTACCTACCATATTTTTTACATACGCTTCGTCTTTTAATCTTCCTTCAATTTTAAAAGATTTTACACCAGCTCTTGCAAGTGGAAGTACGTAATCTTCTAAGTTTAGATCTTTAAGAGAGAGTAAATGTTTTTGATTTGCTAACATTTGGCCCGCATTATCTACTAAATCAAAAGGTAGTCTACATGGTTGCCCACAAGCACCTCTGTTAGCAGAACGATCTCCAACATTATTACTCATATAGCATTGTCCACTTAAACTAACACAAAGTGCACCAGCTACAAAAGCTTCTAATTCTACATTTGTTTTCTTTCCAATATCTTCAATTTGCTTGATAGATAACTCACGAGCCAATACGACACGGTCAAAACCTACTTTCTCAAGAAACTCAACTTTTTCTAAATCATAGTTGTGAGTTTGAGTACTTGCGTGTAAAGGGATAGGAGGTAAGTCCATCTCTAAAAGCCCCATATCTTGAATAATGATTGCATCTACACCAGCATGGTAAAGATCCCAAGCTTGTTTATGAGCTGCTTCTAATTCATTATCAAAAAGAAGAGTGTTCATCGTAGCAAAGATATTTGCATTGTATCGATGAGCGTGTTTTGTTAACTTTTCGATGTCTTGGATACTATTTCCAACGGCATCACGGGCACCAAAAGCTTTTGGACCTATATATACAGCATCTGCACCATGGTTGATAGCAGACATACCAATTTCAATATTTTTAGCCGGAGCTAATAATTCTAAAGACTTCATTGCGTCAAAGTTACGAGTATGAGGGTGCAAAAGTAAGTATATTTTGCATTGATAAGAAAAAAGCGATCAATTACTTACTGTATTGATCGCCTTATTGTTATCTATTATATAAAAAAGAAGTTTAATCTTCTTCTATTGTGTTTTCAATTGATGGATGATTACCTACAGATTTATCTACTAAAATAGCTACTGTGGCATCTCCTGTAACGTTTACTACGGTTCTAAACATATCTAATATTCTATCTGGAGCAAGAATTAATGCAATACCTTCTGTAGGTAAGCCAACTTGTTCTAATACAATAATTAGCATAATAATTCCTGCACCAGGAACTGCTGCAGAACCAATAGAGGCCAAAGTTGCAGTAATTACAATAGATACTTGGTCCATCATTGTGAGTTCAATACCAAAAACTTGGGCAATAAAAACTGCCGCTACTCCTTGGTATAAACTTGTGCCATCCATGTTTACAGTTGCACCTAATGGGAGTACAAAACTTGTTGTTTCTTCAGATACACCTAATTCTTCTTCCACCTGTTTCATTGTTACAGGCAATGCTGCAGCACTTGAACTAGTAGAAAATGCCATCATCTGAGCAGGGAAGATACCTTTTATAAATTGCGAGAAATTTACTTTAGCAAAAACTTTTAGAATAGTTGGGTAAACAGCTGTTACCATTATCATTAACCCCATTATTACAACTAATGAGTAAAAGCCTAGTGTAAGCAATAGTTCAGTTGCTTTAGAGGGGTCATCACCCGTGAAATCTGTAATAAGAGAAGCAATTAAAGCAAAGACACCATAAGGAGCAAATTGCATGATTAAATCAACCATTTTTAAAATGATTTTATCTAAGCTGCCAAAGAAATCTTTTACTGCTTTACCATGTTCTGCAGGAATAGCAACTAAGGATATTCCGAAAAGGATAGCAAAGAAAATTACTTGTAGCATATTACTATTACTACTCATTGCATTAAATATGTTACCTGGTACCATATCTAAAAGAGGTTGTAAAGGACTTCTTGATTGTACTTCACTTGCCTGAGCAACTCTGTTTGATGCACTATCTGCAAATCTTTCTAAAAAGTTTGCTCTCATTTCTTCAGAGAATCCTGCACCCGGTTGGAATATATTTACGAGTACTAACCCTATAGAGATAGCACATATAGTTGTTACTAAATAAATCAATACGGCACGGCCACCCATTTTAGATAATTTGGATAGATCGGTCATTGATGCAACACCGTTTACCAAAGATATTAGTACTAATGGTACTGCTATTAATTTAAGAAGGCGAATGAATATTGTTCCAAAAGGTTTAATCCAATCATTAGAAAACTCTGCATTACCAGTAAAACTTATAAAAAGCCCTAATAGTAACCCTAGAACCATACCGATGATTATTTTCCAATGAAGTGCGAGTTTTTTCATACTAAACGTTTCCTTAAAATATTGTGCAGCTATTAATTAATGTAGTTAACTATCTATTTTGTTGCAAATCACTGAAAACGTGATTTTTAAAATATCGTTTCACTTTATACAATTTGATGTTAATTTTATAACATACAAACTTGACACAAGTTACTATTCTAGTTTCATAAAATTATATTTTTTTACGTTTATTAAACTATAGTGATGATTTATATTCATCATTAGAAAACAATAAAAAAAGTGTGACTTATCTAAAAAGCCACACTTTCTTCTTCGTAAAACTACCTAAAGCTATTTATCTATTGATATTATCATCAATATACATCAATACTTTTTTCATTAAATGAACTCTGTCTTTTCCTCTAACATTATGTGGATGTCCTGGATAAGTGAAGAAATCAACTTGCACACCATTCGATACACAATTTTGTAAGAATAAGAAAGAATGTTGGGGTACGACTACATCATCAATCAATCCATGAATAATAAGTAATTTGTCTTTTAAAAGATGTGTTTTATCTAATAATAAAGATTTTTCGTAACCCTTAGGATTCTTTTGTGGAGTAGACATATACCTTTCAGTATACATAATTTCATATAGTCCCCAATCCATAACAGGTCCACCAGCTACACCAACTTTAAAAGTACCAGCCGATTTTGTCATTAGTGAAGTTGTCATGAAACCACCAAAACTCCAACCATGAATAGCTAATTTACTACTGTCTACATATGGAAGTGTTTTTAGATAATCAACACCTTTTAATTGATCCGCAATTTCCGCATCTCCTAAATGTAAATGAGTTGCTTGTTCAAAATCTTTTCCTCTATTTTCAGAACCTCTACTTTCTACTGTATAAATGATGTATCCATCTTGTGCAGCTTTTTGCATCCAAAGAGCTGCGCCTGCTTGCCATCTATTTGTAAGTAATTGTACACCTGGACCACCATATACATACATAATTACAGGGTATTTTTTAGTAGCATCAAAATTAGACGGCTTAATCATGCGGGTGTTTAGAACAGTTTTACCATCTGCTGCGGTAATTGTACTTAGCTCAATAGGAGATACGTTATAATCTGCTAAAGGATCTTTCGCATCAAGAATAGTTTTGATTATTTTTCCATTGCTATCAAAAATAACCTCTTTATTTGGCGTTGATATGTTTGTGAAATTAGCAAAAAGTAGATTACTAGAAGCATCATATTTAACACCGCTATAAACACCAGATTCTTTTGTGATTTTTGTAACTTTCTTAGATTTTAAATTTGCTTTATAAACTTGACGATCCATTCCGTTATTATCAGTGCCTAAAACAAAAATATTTTGATTCTTTCTATCAAAACCTAAAACATTCATTACTACCCAATCACCTTTTGTAATTTGAGCCAATTGTTTACCATCTGTAGAATAAAGATAAACATGTTCAAAACCATCTTTTTCAGTTCTCCAAATAAATTTATCGTTAGAATTTGGAAGGAATTCCATAGGGTGTGTAAGAGATAAATATTTGCTGTCCTTTTCTTCGAACAAAGTCTTCACAAATTCACCAGTTTCAGCATTATATTCATTTAAAGCCAAATGATTTTGATCTCTGTTTAAGATACCTACATACACTGATTTCTCATCTGGACTCCAAGCTACATTTGTTAAGTATTGCTCTTTAGGTCCTTCTGTTTTAATATTAATAGTTTTCTTAGAAACAGTATTGTACACTTTTAAAGTAACTTCTTCACTTTTTTGCCCTGCCATTGGATATTTAATTGGATTAGCAGAAGCTGGGCGTGTAGATAAATCAACTAAAGGATAATTGGTAACCATTGTCTGATCATTTCTATAAAAAGCCAACGCAGTTCCTTTTGGAGACCAATACGTTCCTTTGTTTACACCAAACTCATTTCTATGAACTGTTTGTCCGAAAACAATTTCTTTATTTGATTCATTAGTAAGTTGAACTTCTCCGTTACCAATAGAGATAAAAAGGTTATTTTCAATTGTGTAGGCTACTTTTTTTCTATCTGTAGTTACATCTTGATGTTTTCCTTCTAAATTCCAAGAAGTAGTTTGCTCCGATTTTTTGGTTGTAACATCTGTTACATAAATTTTATTTTCTACTTTGAACGTAAACTGATTTTTAGAAATCCATTTGTACCTTGGTAATCTATTAATATTTAAAAGGTCGTTATGAGATCCTTTCAAGCCGCCAAGAGTTAAAATAATATTCTTTGTCCCTTTCTTAGCATTAACCTCAACAATTCTGTTTTCTTCGTTAATAATATAATATCCTTTACTATCAGGTCGCCATTGTACAGCAAGGTGTTTGGGATAAAATTGAGACCATCTTTTTACAATCGCATCCTCAAGTGTTAACGTCTTTTTTTGGGCATTCACTGTAGATACAGTTAAAAGCATCATCAAAAGAACTGCAGTTAATTTGTATAATTTATTCATTAGAAATTAAATTGATATGGATTTAAATGATGTTATATTTTCTCAGTTAACATCAGTCTATTCTATTTATTGGTGATATTTAAGCTATGAAAAAAATAACCTTCTTTTTAATTCTATTTATCTTTCAAATAACTGATTTATATGCTCAAGAAAAGATAAATTGGTTATCATTTACAGAAGCGATAAATCTAAACAAAATACAACCTAAAAAGATAGTTGTTGATGTATATACCGATTGGTGTACTTGGTGTAAAAAAATGGATCGTAAAACATTTAGCGATCCAAAAATAATCGAGTACATGAATACCAATTTCTATGCTGTAAAATTAGATGCAGAGGGGAAATTACCAATTTCTTTTCAAGGTGAGACATTTGTATATCACAAGGAAAAGGGGACAGGTTACCATGAACTGGCATCAACTTTACTTAATGGTAATATGAGTTATCCTACGGTTGTTGTTTTATTTGTTGGGAAAGATGAAGAACTTTTAACTCAGCCAATTCCTCTTCAAGGGTATCAAAATAAAGAAAAAATGTTAATGGTCTTGTCTTATCTTGAAGAAGCTGATTTAGAAAAGCAATCTTTTTCTGATTTTCAGAAGACGTATACATCACCTTATAAATAAAAAAGATTAAGGACATAGAAATTTGATTTAATTAGCTACATCCTTAATCTTAATAATTTATTTTTTTGCTACTTTTTCTAAAGTTATTTTTAGATAATCCCAGAATCTGCTTACAGTGGCAATTTCACACATCTCATCTGGAGAGTGAGGGTTCTTGATTGTAGGCCCGAAAGAAATCATATCTAAATTAGGGTAGTGGCTACCAATAATTCCACATTCCAAGCCAGCATGTACAGCATTTACTACTGCAGGCTTACCAAATAAATCTTGGTGAATTTCTTTCATTTCTTCAAGGATTTGTGATGTAGCATTTGGTGTCCATCCAGGATATGCACCACCATGTTCCACATTTCCTTTTGTTATTGCAAATGCAGCATCTAATTGATTTGTAACATCAAATTTTGCTGAATCTACAGAACTACGCGTTAAAGATTGTACTAAAACATTACCATCTCCAACTTTTACTCTTGCCATAGATGTAGAAGTTTCTACTAACCCTTCTAAATCATCAGACATTCTAATAACGCCACAAGGAGCGGCATAAATAGCACTTAAAAGTGCATCTTGAGCAGTAACATCCATTACTTTTGCCGGAGTATCTATTGTAGATATTGCAACAACTAGATTAGGTTCTGTAGCATGTAACTCTGTTTTGATTTCTTTTTCAAATGCAGTGATATATGCTTTAAATTCTTCAACAGATTCTGGAGCGATAACTACATCTGCAAAAGATTCTCTAGGAATAGCATTTCTTAGAGAACCACCATCAATCTGAGCGATTTCTAAACCAAATTTTTGACGAGTTCCCCAAAGTAGGCGATTCATCAATTTGTTAGCGTTACCTCTGCCTAAATGAATTTCGCAGCCAGAATGACCACCTTTTAATCCTTTAATTTGGATATGGAAAGCAGTTCCCTCTGCAGCAACTTCATCATATGTGTAATTAACGTTTGTATCTATACCTCCGGCACAGCCAATGCAAAGCTCATGCTCGTCCTCAGTATCAAGATTTAAAAGTATATCTCCATTTAATATGCCGCCTTCTAAACCGAATGCTCCAGTCATTCCAGTTTCTTCATCAATAGTAAATAAACCTTCAATTGGTCCGTGTACTAAATCTTTAGAAGCCAAAACACCCATAATAGTAGCAGCTCCAATACCATTGTCAGCACCTAAAGTTGTACCTTTTGCTTTAACCCAATCTCCATCAATGTAAGATTGAATTCCATCAGTATCAAAGTTAAAATCAGTATCAGCATTTTTTTGGTGAACCATATCTATGTGAGACTGAAGGATAATTCCTTTGCGGTCTTCCATACCAAGTGTTGCAGGCTTTTTAATGATTACATTACCTGTTTTATCAACAATAGTTTCCAAACCTAAGTCTTCACCAAATTTTTTAGTGAAAGCAATAATTCTTTCTTCTTTTTTAGACCCACGAGGAACTTCGTTCATTTTTTCAAAGTTCTCCCAAATCTGTACAGGGTTTAACTGTGCAACTTCCTTATTCATGATTTATATGTGTTAGTATGTATTTTATAAAGACTAGTAGAAATCTGTTCTAAAAATAGAATTCCAATCCACTTTCTTAAATTCTCTTTGCTGATTACGCTCTACACTTAACAAAAAAGCTTCTCTAGGAATTTCTTCTGCACCTAAGCTTTCTAAGTGATCTGTATGCATTTGACAGTCGATCATTTCATAACCTTTTTCTATCAGATTCTTGCATAATGTAATAAAACCAAATTTAGATGCATTGCTCTTTTTTGAAAACATTGATTCTCCAAAAAAGCATTTGTTCATTGCTCCACCATAGAGTCCACCAATGAGTTCTCCTTCGTCCCAGACTTCTACAGAATGCATAAAACCAATCTTATGTAACTGAACATAAGCCGCTTTCATTTCATCTGTAATCCAAGTTCCACCTTGGTCTGGTCTAAAGATTTCTTGACAGGAAGTAATTACCTCCTCAAAAGCTTGATCAAAAGTAACTGTGTATGTTTTTCTTCGAAGCAATTGGCGCATACTTTTAGATACTTTTATATTCTCAGGGTATAAAACGCATCTAGGGTCGGGTGACCACCATAACAAAGGGTCTTCTGGATTAAACCAAGGGAAAACGCCACTTGCGTATGCTTCAATAATTCTACCTGGAGTAAGATCTCCGCCAACGGCTAAAATACCACTGTCATCGGTCATACGAGCAGGAGGGAATTGATTATTATTATCTTCTAATTGAAAAATCGGCATACTTAAATTTACATCAAAATTCTTATTTCGGCACCCAATTTACAATAAAGAAACTTAAAAAAGAACGAGAGATTTTTTATTTTGAAATAGGAACCAAGACAAATGAATATTTTGGAGTTGTTAACGAGTTAATCGATCTTATATATCTTAAAAAAATGGGTATAAAGTTTCGTATTAGTAATGTTCATGTAACTATGAAGAAATATCATTTTTAAAGAAATAGACCTTGTAATTATAAATATTATTTAAATTTTTATGAGAAAAGTGATGATTAAGTAACCAAAGTCACTATTTTTGCATAACTAATCTTTTTTAGAGTGCGAAAACAAAAGACAATGCAACTAATTGACGGAAAAGCAACTTCAAATGCAATCAAACTAGAAATTGCCGAAGAAGTAAGAAAACTGACTGCCGCTGGAGGCAAGAAACCACATTTAGCCGCTATTTTAGTTGGTGAAGACGGAGCAAGTAGAACATATGTAAATCATAAAGTAAAATCTTGTGAGCAAGTAGGGTTTAAATCTACTCTTTGCAAGTTTGATGCGGATATCACAGAAGAAGCACTTTTACAAACAATCGATGAGTTAAACAATGACGATGATATCGATGGTTTCATTGTCCAATTGCCTTTACCTAAACACATCAATGAGACAAAGGTAACAGAAGCAATTGACCCGAATAAAGATGTAGATGGTTTTCATCCTACAAACTTGGGTAAAATGATGTTAGGTTTACCTACATTCCTTCCTGCAACACCATACGGTATTATTCAACTATTAGATCGTTATGGTATTGAAACTTCTGGAAAAAAATGTGTTATTGTTGGACGTTCTCATATTGTGGGTACACCAATGAGTTTGCTAATGTCTAGAAATAGTAAAGTAGGTAATTGTACTGTTACTTTAACACATAGTCGTACTAAAGATCTTAAGAAGGAATGCTTAGAAGCAGATATTCTTATTGCAGCCCTTGGTAAAGCAGAATTTGTAACTGCAGATATGGTAAAAGAAGGTGCTGTTATTGTTGATGTTGGAATAACTAGAATTGAAGACGCATCAAAAAAATCAGGCTTTACTTTAAAAGGTGATGTCAAGTTTGATGAAGTAAGTGAGAAAGCTAGTTGGATTACTCCTGTACCAGGTGGTGTAGGGCCAATGACTGTAGTATCACTGTTAATGAATACATTAGAATCTGTTAAAAGAAAAACTGTTAAGGAAACAGTTTAAAATTAGATAAAAGCGCATTTTTTTACGAAATTTGCACTTTGAGTCCTTCAAGGGTTCCCTCACCCCTTGAAGGATTTTTTATTCTCTTATATTTAAAAAGGAACATTAATGGTTAAGCATTTAGAATACTCTACTAAAGAAAGAGTACAATTAGGATACGCGCTTCCTGTTATGGAAGCTTTTTATACAATTCAAGGCGAAGGGTCTTTTTCAGGACATGCCGCATACTTTATACGTTTAGCAGGTTGTGATGTAGGTTGTGTTTGGTGTGATGTGAAAGAATCATGGGAGCAAGACAAACATCCAATTTTAGATATAGAGGAGATCATTCAAGATGCAAAAGCTCACCCGGGCAGATTAGCCATTATTACTGGAGGGGAACCTCTAATGCATGAACTTGGACCTTTAACTAAGAGATTAAAAGAAGAAGGTTTTCAAATCAATATTGAAACATCTGGCACTCACAAATTTACTGGAGAAATAGACTATGTTTGTTTGTCTCCAAAAAAGTTTAAAGCTCCTGTAGAAGAAGCCTATAAGAAAGCAGATGAATTTAAAGTAGTTGTTTTTCATAAATCAGATTTACAATGGGCTATTGATCTTTCAGAGAAATTAAACCCAAATTGTAAATTATACATTCAACCAGAATGGTCTAAAAGAAATACAGTAACACCATTATTAGTTGAATTTGTGAAAGAAAACCCGGAATGGCACTTGTCATTACAAACGCACAAATACATTGATATCCCATAATTATAAATATTCCTTTAGATTTCGTTAACAGATCTCGTGAATGTTATTATCTTTGATATATAATATTGAGTAGTACATGAGTTCGAATACAAATGATTTTATTAATCAATGGCTTTTACAATACCAAGAGGTAGTTTATAAATATGAACGTAGAATATCTCTACTTGTAACATTGATCGCAGTTGGACTTGTCTTTTATAGATATGGCTTTTATTTAACAACAGAAGAAATTGAATCCGTAGTAACAGTACTCGGATTTATTTTTGTAGTTTATGAATTGGCCTACTTAGCAAGGTTTATTTTTTCAAATCATCGGTTAACTTTCCTCAAGTCAACATGGATAGAAGGTTGCCTATTGACTTTACTTACCTTTAATGGTTTAATGTATAGCTTTTTTGGTATACGGATAATCCAGCAACTTTTTAGGTTATTATGGCTTGATAATCCTTTCCAATCCTATGCTAACTTTTTATTCCTCTATTTAATTATTTTAATAGGAATTGAAACAACTAAGATTTCAGTTGCTTTTTCTGAGCTAAAAATAAAGCCTTCAACAACATTTATTTCGAGCTTTATCTTTCTAATACTATTTGGTACTTTCTGTCTAATGTTGCCAGGAGCATCTGTCGGAGAATCATCAATGGGTTTTTTAGATGCAATATTTACTTCTGTAAGTGCATCGTGTGTAACAGGTTTAGCAGTTGTAGATACAGGGCAGTTTTTTACATTTAAAGGAAAGATTGTTATATTATTTCTTGCTCAAGTAGGAGGTATTGGTATTGTTTCTTTTGCTACTTTCTTTGCAACTTTTATGTCGAAAGGAGTAAGCTTAAAACATAAAACAATTATTCAAGATGTACTTAGTAGTGAAGATTTATCATCTGCAACAGGTTTATTAAGGAAAGTGATTTTCTTGACATTATTAATAGAGTCTTTAGGGGCTGTATTTATTTATTTTAGTTGGGATAGATCGCTTGTTTTTGATAATCATTTTCAAAAAGTTTTTTATTCAATATTTCATTCTGTTTCTGCATTTTGTAATGCTGGGTTTAGTTTGTTTCCAGATAGTTTAAATACCTATATTTTATCTTCTGATACAACTCAATTTAATACCCCAAATACTGTTGTAGACCTTAGACATATGTATGGTTTACATTTGGTGATAGGGATAATTATTATTTTTGGGAGTTTTGGTTTTACAACAATTGAAGAGATCTTTTCTCCAGCTAAAATTAAGGATAGAATCAAAAACCCTTGGAAAAAGTATTCTATAGGTACATCAATTTCTTTGTACTCAACTATTTTACTTATTTTACTAGGTATGGTGGCTGTGTTCTTTTTAGAGATAGATCAATTGAGAGAAGATAGAACATTATTGGAATCATTGATAGCATCTTTCTTCCAATCTGTAACTACTAGAACAGCCGGTTTTAACTCTATGGATTTTGGAAGCATGAAGCCTTCAACGATAATTGTAATGATTTTCTTGATGTTTATTGGTGCAGCTCCAGGTTCTACAGGAGGTGGTATTAAGAGTAGTACTTTTTATGTTTTGCTTCTGTCTTCTATAGGGATAATTAGAGGTAGACAAAGAATGGTTGTGAGAAAAAGAACAATTAGTGATGATAACATCAAACGTTCGTATTCTATTTTTATGTTTGCTGTAATCTATAATATGGTAGCAATATTCTTGTTGACAATAACAGAGTCAGGTAATTCAAATATTGAGATTTTACCCTTAGTTTTTGAAGAGGTCTCTGCTTTTGGAACAGCAGGTTTGAGTATGGGTGTTACAGGAGAGTTATCTTCTTTAGGTAAAGTAATTATTATTTTATCAATGTATATTGGAAGAGTAGGAACATTAACACTAGCATTAGCGTTAAGTTCCACTGTAAAAACAAATAATTTCCAATATCCTGAAGCACATGTAATGGTAGGCTAAGCCTCATCCTTACTTATCAAAACAACAAATAATTCGTTTTCTGTTTCTTTAGATTTAATAGAAGTTGAAATCATCATGATAGGTGTTCGCTCACTATTGGCAGGGTTATAGGCTTCTATATGTCTAGCTGTTTGCGGTTTTCCTGTTTTCTTTGCTAAGATCATAGGATGTTGATCTAAAGGAATTTCAACATCTGTACCTGCAATAAATAATTTTCGTACATCCATTGCATCATCTTCTGTTCTGGGTCTAACACCTCTACCTAAGAGTTCTGTTCCTGTTTTATTTACATAAATAGGTATTGTATCTTCGTCAGCAACTAAAATACCGAGAGAAGCCTCAGAAAAAGTTTCTATTAAAGAACTTATATTATCGGGTAGGTGATCTACTTTTTTCTTTGTTTCCTTTTCATACGCTGCAATTTGTTCTTTTGCCCACCTTAATTCTTCTAATTGTGTATGATACCTACTTTTTAGCTGATCTTCCGTTTCCTTTTCAACTTGATCACTAGAAGAAAAGTTGAGATTTTTAAAAGCCATATCAAATTCCATAAAGAAGTTTTGCCATTCTTCTGGAGCATTTCTATTCAGTTCACTTGCTATACCTTGACTTTCGTATTCAAGGTGTTTGACAAAACTTAGAACTGGTTTTTTCAACCATTCTTTAATTACCTTATTTGCACTAAAATAAAATATAGTGAGGCATAGAATACAAAGTAAAGTAAGCGGTAATGTTTTAATACTCTGATTTAACCACAGATCTACTTGTGATATACAAAGTGCTACAGATTTATTAGAATTTACAGCAGGTGCAATTCTTACAATGTACCAATTCTTAGTATTTGATGTAATATGGTAATTAGGGTTTTTAAACTCCTTAGTTAAAGTAATTGGAATAGTAGAAAGAGCAGTCTTATTCATTATAGTTTTCTCTTTCCCATCTCTAATCCAAAATACAGGTGTACCATTGTCGTTCAAGAAGTAAGTATCAGTATGGGTGAGTTTATATAAAGCAAACCCACTATTACGTACTTGAACTATTGATTTTTCAATTTCTTTTGAAGCAATTTTATATTGGAGTGATGCTTGAGAATTCTTTAATGCCTTTACAAGCATACTTTTCTCTTGTTTAACATCAAGGTATATCTTGATTCCGCTTCCAATAAATATAAATACAAGGGTAAGAATATAAGTAAGTAAAGCCTTAAACTGTACTTTTGAAAAAATAGTATTTATCTGAGTATTCATTATTTTGTATTCAAATTAATTCTCTGTTGCTTAGAAAGTCGATCTAGTCGTACTTCGTAAGGTAAATCACTACCTGTCTCAATTTTATTTATGAGCAGTTGCGAAAAATAAGGAGCTAAAGAAACGCCTTTGGCACCTAAACCATTAAAGATATGAATATTTTTAGATTTATCTGATGTTCCTATAAAAGGTCGTCTATCAAAGGTGGCTGGTCGTATTCCTGACCAATGAGAAAGAATCTCATATTCATCATTTATTAGATTATCTACTTTTTCTAATAATTGTCTTTTACCTTTTTCAGTAGGAGACTCCATTTGTTCTACTCTTTCGTATGTAGCTCCTAACTTGCAATTACCTTCCTCATCAATTGGTAAAATAAAGCCATTTCTATTTACTATATGATTAAAACGTGCATTTTTGAATTTTATCATAAGCAACTCACCTTTTACAGGTCTAAAATCTAAATTAGTAAAGTAGGGGTTACTTTCAACTTTATTCCCTTCACAGAATATAATATGTTTTGCCGTAATATCCTTGTAACGAACCCCACCTTCAAGTTGTTCTAATTGATCATAATCAAATTCCTCATTAATTAATTGATTATTTTTTAGAGCAAATTCTTTAAAGGCATCCAGCAATACAGGTATATCAACGTAACCACTTCTAGTAACTTCCATACCGCCAAAATCAGCTTGTATATAATCTGTGTATAAACCTTCTTTATGAAATTCCTCTATATAACTTTCATATTTATCGTCTGCACTTGCAGAAATCCAATCAGTTTGTTTTTCTTGTGAATCAAATGGGAAATAAAGGTTCATTGGTTTAAAACTTTTTACGCCATATTTTTCATCTAGATGAGGATAGAAATTTTCAAGTTGATCAAATAATTCATCACACAGCCAAGTCTTCACCATCTTTCTTCCAGTGATTGGGTTGTATAATCCACCAGCAACACGGGAAGAGTTTTTTAGAACGGCATTGTCAATGATTTTAAATGAAAAACCATTTTTTTGAACTGTTTCGGCAAAAATTGTCCCTGCTAAGCCTTGTCCTACTATTAAATAATCAACTGTATATGTCATACTAAAATTCTAATTGTACATTTGTACCGTAAATATCATATTCTGATTAGAAAAAGTAGCAACAAAATGATAAAAGTTCACACTTTAACCTTTAGTCCATTCCAAGAAAACACATATGTGGTATGGGACGATACAAAAGAAGCAATAATTGTAGATCCTGGATGTTATGATGCATCAGAAGAAAAAGAACTTGTATCTTTTATAGAAACGAACGAACTAAAAGTTGTCAAGATAGTAAATACACACTGCCATTTAGATCATGTGTTTGGTAATAAATTTTGTCAAGATACATTTGGAGTGAAATTATATATCCCAAAAGGGGAAGTTGAAATGCTAGCTATGGGAAGTGCATCGGCTGCAAAATATGGCATACCTGGTTTTATAACTTCACAGCATGATGAGTTATTAGAAAACTCAGGTGAAATTAAATTTGGTGAGTCAACATTAGAAATACTATATGTTCCAGGTCATTCACCAGGTCATTTAGTATTCTTTGATAAAGAGGTAAAAGTAGCTTTAGGAGGAGATGTATTGTTTAAAGGATCTATTGGGAGAACAGATTTACCTGGCGGAGACCATCAGACGCTTTTAGACAACATTAAATCTGTAATGTACAAGTTACCTAACGAAACAGTTGTATATCCTGGTCATGGACCTTTTACAACTATTGGGGATGAGAAAAGAAGTAATCCATTTGTAAAAGGATAATATGGGAATAAAAAGACATATACCGAATGCGATTACTTGTGGAAATTTACTTAGTGGTTGTTTTGGTATTTCGCAATGTTTTGAAGGAAATTTAATCCTTGGAGCATCAATGATTATTGTAGGAGCGGGGTTTGACTTTTTTGATGGCTTTGCAGCAAGAATGTTGAAAGTTTCTTCTCCTGTAGGTAAAGAACTCGATTCGTTGGCTGATATGGTTACTTTTGGTGTTTTACCAGCTGTTATATTATACCAATTGTTTTTACAATTAAATGTACATGAGTATATACCTTATCTTGCATTTTTAATAGCAGCATTTTCAGCAGTAAGATTAGCTAACTTTAATGTTGATGAAAGACAATCTGATGGTTTTATTGGTGTTCCTACTCCAGCAAATGCATTACTGATTGGATCCTTGCCTTTAATTATAGATATGTATCCGCAGTTTACTCCTTATGTTATGAACGAATATGTTCTAATTGGAATAGTTGTAGTGATGTCATATTTATTAAACGCAGAGCTTCCTTTAGTTTCTTTAAAGTTTAAGAACTTTGGATGGAAAGGAAATGAGTCTAGATATATCTTAATAGGAATTAGTATTTTACTTTTACTCTTTTTACAAGTTGCAGCTTTGCCATTAATTGTGGTTACACAGGTAGCTGTATCAATGGTATTTAAAAAGTAGAGTTCCTGTTTTTCATAAAAGAAGCATCTGATAGTTAACTATCAGATGCTTCTTTTATTTTGACCTTTGGCTTTTCATTTCTAAAGATCTGATATTTTTTATATCCATACCAAAACTCCTCCGAGCCTACTTTTAAAATTGTTAGTGTCGGAATAGCAAAAACCATCCCTATAACACCACCCAATGCAGAGCCTACAAATACGGCTAAGAATATGGCTAGAGGATGCATTTTTACACTCCTAGAAAATATAATGGGTTGGACTACAACATTGTCGACAAGTTGTACTACACCAAAAACAGAAAGTACTTTAATAATTAAGAAGATATAGTCTGAAACTTCTACGAGAGAATCATCTGTAAGAATACCCACAAGTACGCCAAAAGAACCACCAATAAAAGGTCCTAAATACGGTATTAGGTTTGCTACAGCAGCAAATACGGCAATAGTAATTGCATACTCTACATTGGCAATTTTTAAACCAATGGTTGCTATTGAGAATATACTTAACATTTGTAAGAATAACCCAAGAAGATAACTGGAAAGAAGCTTTTCTGTTTTGATTATTGCAGCAATGGAAACTTCAAAATATTTATTTGGAATGAGTATAATAAATTGTCTTCTAAATAAGCTAGGATCATATAAGAAGAAAAATGTAATGAAAAGCACTGCCATTGTTCCCACAAAGAAGTTACCTGTTACTGCCAAGACACCATTTAAAATGCTTCTTAATTTATCACTTTGAATAGTACTTGATATTTTTTCTGTTAACTGATTAAGTAAAAAGCCATCTTCAGCATCATTCAAAAAATATTCCTTTACGAGTGCTTCTAAACTATAAATTGGCCCTTCTATTACACTAAGTAATTCTTGAGTGTTTTTTTCAGATAATACTGCTATTTGACTTTTTATCAATGGATAAAATAAGAAAACAAACAACCCAATGATGGAGAAAAGCAAAAGGAAGGAAATGAATACTGCTAATGCTCGAGGAAACCTATATCCAAAGGCATGCACATTAGAAATATAATTTGTAGGCGTTTGTAGTATCGATGATATAATCAACGATATAATTATATAGGCAAGAATATCTTGAAGTTGTACAGAAAGCCACATAAATACAGCAATTACAGCTATAAATATTAATAGATTACTGAACGACCTAAAGTATTTTGCGACAGATGCTATTTCTTCAAAAGAAGATTTAATTTTATCAGACATTATAGATTTATCATTTCCCTTTAATAAATATAGAAAGGCTCTTGCTTATTTAAAAGCAAGAGCCTCTCTAGATTTAACAATAGTTGAATTAGTAAGACAAATCGTTGTCAAACGGTTCACTTTTGTATGCATCATCAAATTTCTCTTCGTAATTGTCTTCTTCTTGTTGTTGTTCTGGTAAAAGATCATTCTTGACTTTGTCAACACAATCTCCTAAAGCATCAACAAATTTCTCAAAATCTTCTTTGTATAAAAAGATCTTGTGTTTCTCGAATACTGGTTGGTCATCTTTAAAGCGCTTTTTACTTTCCGTTATGGTAAGGTAATAGTCGTTTGAACGTGTTGCCTTAACATCAAAAAAATACGTACGTTTTCCAGCGCGTACTTTCCTCGAAAAGATTTCTTCTCTTCTCTCTTCCACTGTCTTTAATCTTTTAGTTTAATACACTCTAAATTTTTGTATAACATTTATATTATCCAAATAGAATTGAAAAAAAATGCACTTTATTTATACTTTCTTTCAAAAATAGAGGAAAAGGCTATTTTTTTTCTAATTTTGAATCACGAAAAATTACAAATCATCAAAACATTTTTAGTTTGAATTTTTTAGTTAAACTAATTTTTGTGCTTTTATTCCCCTTAATAACGACGGCACAAAGCATAACCCAAATAGGATATAAAGAAATGGGTAAGGCATCCTACTACCCAGACGATCGAAATGGATCTATTACAGAAGGAGGGTATAAGTACGACATGACTGCCATGACTGGCTCTCATAAGTATTTCCCTTTTGGAAGTATTATTAGTGTTAGGAACGTGAATAATGGAAAAACGATTCAAGTAAAAATTATTGACAGACCTTATACAAATAAGAGAATTTTGGACGTAACCTATGCTGCAGCTCAGAAACTGGATATTATTGGAAGAGGACCAGTAACTGTTGAAGTGATTTTACTTGATACTCCTCAAACTTTAAGGAGAAAGAGACAAGAAGCACTTGCTCAAAAAGAAGAGGAAGAACATCTAGATACTTTATCTATAGTTGTTGATCCATTGAAATTTCTAAAAACAGGTACTTATACTTCTGATGGTGAATTAGCTGATGTTGAAGGTTATGGGATTCAGTTTAGTATGTCTAACGATATAGAAGTAACCCTTCAAGAAGTTTCTAAGCTAGAAAATAATTATTTATTAAGTGAAGTGTTTGTACAAACAGGTTGGTCGAATAGCAAAAGAATTTACCGTTTAATTATTGGTGAATTTAGCTCTAATGATGAAGCACAACCTTTACTTAAATTACTAAAAAGTGGCGGTTTTGATGATTGTTTTATCAAAAAGCATTTAAAGAATATTTAAAAAACGATGAAATTTTTATTAGTAGTCCTTCTATCAGTAGCCTTTTTTACAACGTCATTTGCACAAACAAAAGTGGGTGATACTAAAAAAGGACAATCTTCTTATTATGCAGATAAGTTTCATGGTAGAAAAACTGCAAACGGAGAGCGATTTAACATGTATGCATTTACATGTGCGCATAGAAAATTACCATTTGATACTTATTTAAAAGTAACAAACCTTAAAAACAAAAAATGGATTGTTGTTAGAGTAAATGATAGAGGACCTTTTAAGTCTCAAAGAATATTAGATTTATCTAAAGGTGCTGCCGTTAAGATTGACATGATCAATGATGGTATTGCTGATGTTGAGATAGAGATTCTGTATACAAATGGACAAGGTACCAAAGTTAAAGAAGGAACTTTTGGTGGTCCAAATCAAAAAATTACAACAGCTGATGTAAAGAAGCCCAAAAAGACAACTACAAAATCATCTAAACCTAAAAAGTCGTCTGGTTCTTATGGTGCACCAGGAACATATAGTATTTGGGGTACTTCTAAAACTATAAAAAATGGGTACGGTATTCAAATGGCTTCTTATAAAGATGTAAAAACGGCTGTTGATGCAGGAAAGCTTGCCAATAAAAAGGGGTTAACAGAAATCTACATTCAGGCAGGGTATTCTAAGAATAAAAAGATCTATAGATTACTTTATGGTGATTTTTCTGAAGAAAATGCGAAAAAAAACGTACAAAAAGTAAAATCTAAGGGCTATAAAGGTGCCTTTGTCAAAAAGCATTTATAACTTATAAAGGATTACCACTTAAAGGTAACTTAGAATAACATAACTATGCTTTAAGACAATGATGCAAGAAATCTCTTTTGATACAATACGCCAATATGGAAATATAGAATTACTCGCCAAGCAAATGGTAGAGGGTTTTATTACGGGTTTGCATAAATCTCCATATCATGGCTTTTCTGTAGAATTCGCTGAACATAATTTATATAACCCTGGTGAAAGTACTCGACATATTGATTGGAAGGTATATGCTAGAACAGATAAGTTATTTACAAAGCGTTATGAAGAAGAGACAAATTTAAGAGCAATGATTGTTCTAGATCGCTCTTTATCTATGTATTATCCTGATAAGACATACGATAAGATGGCTTTTAGTACAATGGCTGCAGCATCAATTGCTTACATGCTCCAAAAACAAAGAGATGCAGTTGGTTTGTGTACTTTTTCTGATGATTTAGAAGAAATGACACAAGTGAAATCAACGAGAACTCATTTGCATCAAATTTTTGTGAAGTTGCAACAAATGTTGGAAAAAGCTCCACCGCAAGGAGAGACACATATCGCTAAAGTATTACATCAAGTAGCGGAAACTATCCATAAACGCTCACTTGTTATCATCTTTAGCGATATGATGGGGCAGATGGGTAATAGAGATGAAATGTTTGCTGCTTTACAACACCTTAAACATAATAATCATGAGGTGTTATTATTTCATGTTGCAGATCATAGTACAGAATTGCAATTAGATTTCCCTGAGCGTCCTTTTGTATTTGTTGATGTTGAAACAGGACAGAAAGAAAAACTTAGACCTTCTCAGGTAAAAGATCAATATGAAAAAACAATTCAGGACTTATACCACGACTTGAATGTAAAATGTGGTCAGTATAAAATTGATTATGTTGAAGTAGATAGTAAAAAAGATATTGATCAGATAATTCTACCTTATTTAATTAAACGCCAAAGAATGCGTTAATCCATAAATTCTACCATTAAATAAGTTTCCTTTGTAACGAATAAGAAATGTTTTGAAATACTATTTTAGAATAGGTATCAAATACTTCTTATTTTTTATTATTTTTGCCCCTCAAAAAAATATCTAAAGATGGCAAAGCAAAAACCTAGTGTTCCAAAAGGTACCCGAGATTTCGGACCGGAACAAATGGCAAAAAGAACATATATTCTTGATACAATTAAATCTGTTTATAAAAAATACGGTTTTCAGAATCTAGAAACTCCTACAATGGAGAATCTATCTGTACTTACAGGAAAGTATGGTGATGAAGGAGATCAGTTGTTATTTAAAGTTGTAAACTCTGGTGATTACCTTAAAAAAGTAACCGCAAAGGACTTAGAGGAAGGAGCAAAGCATATGCTTCCAAAAATTTCTGAAAAGGGTTTACGTTATGATTTAACTGTACCTTTTGCAAGATATGTTGTAATGAACCAAGGGACTTTAAGTTTTCCATTTAAGAGATATCAAGTTCAACCTGTTTGGAGAGCAGATAGACCACAAAGAGGACGTTACAGAGAGTTTTATCAATGTGATGCAGATGTTGTTGGAACTGACTCTTTACTTTGTGAGGCAGAAATCCTTGCAATGATGGGAGAAGCTCTTACTGATTTAAAGATTACAGATCACACTATTAAATTAAATAATAGAAAGGTACTTACAGGTATTGCTGAGGCTATTGGCGAAAATGGTAAGGAGTCTGAATTGTGCGTTGCCATTGATAAATTAGATAAAATTGGAGTTGAAAAGGTAAATGAAGAACTTACTCAACAAAGAGGTTTCTCTCAAGAAGCTGTTGAAAAGTTATCTCCAATATTTTCAATTTCCGGTTCTACAGAAGATAGAATTGCTGCAATGAAAAATATGCTAGCTACTTCTGAAGTTGGCTTGAAAGGACTTTCTGAATTAGAAGAAGTTTTTGCATTTACTTCTAAGATGGGAGTTGCAACTGATAAAGTCGAATTTGATGTTACTCTTGCTAGAGGGCTATCTTATTACACAGGGGCAATTTTTGAAGTGAAAGTAAATAATGCAAATATGGGGAGTATCAGTGGCGGTGGACGTTACGATAACTTAACTGGTGTATTTGGATTAGAAGGCATGTCAGGTGTTGGTTTCTCTTTTGGAGTAGATCGTATTTACGATGTATTGGAAGAATTGGATTTATATCCAAAATCTGCTATGGAAACGACTAAAGTTATGTTGACTAATTTTGATGAAGCTGGACGTGATTATTCATTACCTTTATTGCAAAAATTAAGAACGGCTGGGGTAAGTGCAGAATTATATCCTGATACTGCCAAAATGAAAAAGCAAATGAATTTTGCTAATAAGAAAGGTATTGCATATGTAGTTTTAGCTTGGGAAGATGAAATTGCTCAAGGTAAATATTCATTAAAAAATATGTTGACAGGTGAGCAGCAATTATTATCGGCAGATGAAATTGTTGAATTGTTAAAATAACTCACTTTGTTATTATGAGCAGAAACATAGACTTTATAGTGTATGTTTCTGTTTTTTTTATCTCATATCAATTTTTGAACTTACTGTAACTACTTACTTCGCATATCATTATAGCTTTTAAATATAATTAAAAACCTATTTCGATATGAAAATCCATTTGCAATTACTGTTTATACTATTAATTTCTTTTTCGTCATGTATAACTACAGAAGATACTCAAGAATTAAAGAAAGATGATAATAGTAAATTTATTTATTTTTCAACTACAGAAGAAAGTGACCTAGGCGACTTTATCAAGAATGTTCAATATAAATTAAAGCTTGATACAAAAGAGCTTGTTATAGTGGCTGTTTATGAACATCAGTTTGATCACACAAATAAAAAAGGTGAAAGGCTGTGGACTAACGATTCTATTTTTGTGGGTGTGGTAGATAAAGTAATACCTCTTGATGTCATCTTACCCAATGACGATAATACTATTGATGTTGTTTATAGTGATAATGAATTGTTTTATGAATATGTTCGTATAGCTGATCAGAATTGTAGACTATACTCTAAAGCTGCAATTAATTATAAAAATAAAGTAAAGAAAAAAGAGCTAATTAGGTACGAAAGGTCAACCGGAAGGAGATATATTGAATATACTTTGTCTCTTCCATCTTTAACAGATAAGTCTATTCGCGTTTACGAACAGGAAGAAGGTAATATTGGAGGTTGTAGAAATCTATAATTCGTATAGAAAAACTTAATTTAGTAAGTCTAATAATATGAGTTCTCCCAGAACTGCTTTAAAGTTGAGCGACTATTTATTACTCTGATTAAAAGGATTTATGAATAAAAAACACTTAAGTATAAAACGTTTTTTATCTATTAAGAACCGTTTTTTGTAAAAATGCAATTTACCCACTTCGTAAAATAAAGAGATCATTGAAAGTAATGTCTCTTATGCAAAAAAATAATTTACCATATTTTCTTTATTCATTATTACTATTCTTATTGAGTACGCAACTTAACTATGCGCAATCGAATTTAGATACCTTAACTTTCGATAACGGTAATGTAATTATTGGAGAAATAAAATCTTTTTCAAGAGGTTTATTTACTATCGAAACAGATTATAGTGATTCCGATTTTCAGGCAAAATGGAAGCAAGTTGATAAAATAAATTCTAGTACTTACTTTTTAGTGACAAGTAAAGAGGGAAGGCATTATTTTGGGAAATTGAAAGATTACACTGAAGATAGTGTTCTAGTATATGGTTCATTTATTGAGAAAGTAATTAGTTATGATGATCTAGTTTTTATGCATGAACAGGGACGGAGCTTTACTAAAAAGGTGTATGGGAGTTTTGATTTAGGTTATAGCTACACAAAGGCCAATAACCTGCAACAATTATCATCTTCCACTAGCCTGAAATACATCAATCAATATTATGAGTCTGATTTAAAAGTCAATAATTTATTTTCTAAACAAGATAGTGCTGCTGATATTCAAAGAAATGAAGCTTCATTGAATTTTATTTATTTGTTTGATAAAAACTATTATGCACTTGTAAATAATGATTTCTTAACCAATACCGAACAATCCATAGATCTTAGATATACTTTACAAACAGGTGTAGGAAAGTTCTTTATTCATACAAATAAATTGAATTTGGGTGTTTCTTTGGGTATAAACTACTTGAATGAAAAATTTATGAACATCAACGATAGACAAGAGTCTATGGAGACTTTTTGGGAAGTTGATTTAGATATTTTTGATTTAGGAAATTTAGAATTAGATGTGTCATTGATAACATATAAAAGTCTAAATTTTTCAAAACGTTGGAGAGAAGATGTTGATGCGAGTTTAAAATACAACCTGCCATTTAATTTTTATATAAAATTAGGGTATAGTATGGATTATGATAATCAACCAGCAGAGCCAGGTAAGAATCTGGACTTTATTTTTACAACAAGTTTTGGGTGGGATAATTTATAAAAAGAGGATTATTTAAGTAATTGTATAATTAAAGTCGACCTTTTAAAAATGACAATTAGGATAAATAATCCTCTTATTTTTATTGAAAATTAATAACTCCAGTCTCCTTTTTCAACTTCAAGAATTGAATTTACAACTAAATCTATCATTGCAACTACATCAACCGGGTGAGCCATTTCAGTAGTCTGATGTAAATAACGCATAGGAATACTAATAGCTCCTGCAATAGAACCGTTTTTTGGCATTCTCTGAATGTTAGCAGTGTCTGTTCCACCAAAAGGAAGGACTTCTGGCTGAGAAGTAATTTCATTTCTTTCAGCAACACTCTCTAAATGGGCAACCATTCTTCTATCACAAATAGTGCCGCCATCAAAATGTTTAACAGAAGCACCTTTACCCATAGAAGTAACATAATCTTGCGGTGCTAGACCAGGGATATCGTTTGCGACAGTTACATCAAGTGCAATTCCATAATCAGGAGATACACCATGAGCAGCAACTTGTGCACCTCTTAAACCTACTTCTTCTTGAACGGTAAAAACACCGTAAACATCAACAGGGATATCTTTATCTTTAAGTGTTTTCATGATTTCTACTAAAGCGTAGACACACACTCTATCATCAAGTGATTTGCCATTAATCAAATCACCAACCAAGTCAAGCTCTTGCCATCTAGTAATTGAATCACCTATTTTTACATGTTTTTCAACTTCTTCTTTAGATAACCCACAGTCAATAAAGTATTCTTCATTAGTCACAACTTTACTTCTCTCTGCAGCAGACATTGAGTGTATAGGTTTGCATCCCATAACACCAAGCAAATCTTTTTTTCCATGCACCTTTACACGTAATGATGTAAGAGTTTTAGGGTCGAATCCACCTAACGTCTGAAATCTAATATATCCGTTGTCATCAATATGTTTTACCATAAATCCAATTTCATCCATGTGCGCAGCAAGCATAAACTTTTTTGCATCAGATGTATTAGATTTTTTGATTGTTATTAAATTACCCATGTTGTCGACATAGAATTCATCAACAACATCCTTTAAAGTGTCAATTAATAAATGTCTGACTTTTTTTTCAAAACCTGGTGCACCAGCAGTTTCACTAATAACTTTTAGTAGAGGTAAGTCAATTTTTTCTAAACTCATTCTGTTTATATTTTTGTGCTATTTATGATTGATTTTTTTTCTAAAATTGATGTAGAGATAAGGATTATATCATTTAAAATATAAAAAGTAATTCTACAGGAGAACACTTCATATTTCAATTACAGCTTTATTAAAATATTTTGAGACACTAAAGCTGAAATTATTTTCTTTTCCCTAGCATTTATCTTTATTTCCAAAGATTTATCGAATTCAATTTTATCAAGAACTTGAATTTCTGAGCCAATACCGATCCCTACTTTGTCTAAATATTGCAATAAACTACTGCTTTCATCTTTTACAGCTACAACGGTACCTTTTTCATTAATATTTAGTTCACTTAACTTGGTAGCTTCTAAAGTACTAAAATTACCGTTTTCATCAGGGATCGGATCACCATGTGGGTCATGCTTCGGGTAACCAAGAAAATGGTCCAAACGTTCAATCATTCTTTGTGATTGTATATGTTCTAATTGTTCAGCAACTTCATGTACTTCATCCCAGTTAAACTCTAACTTTTCAAGTAAAAATACTTCCCATAATCTATGTTTTCTAATTATGCGTAAAGCAGCCTTTTTGCCCTTCTCAGTTAACGTTGTTCCTTTATATTTCTGATAATTAATAACTTCTTTTGTATTAAGTTTTTTAATCATATCAGTAACAGAGGCAGGTTTTGTATGAAGTGCATCTGCAATTGCATTTGTACTAACCGGATCTGTAGCACCAGATAGATGATATATCGTTTTTAAATAATTTTCTTCTGAATTACTAAACATACTGGATTATATAGGTCGTAATAATTTAAAGTGATGTGCAATTTATAAGGTTTCAATGATATTCAACAATTTTTTTTCTTCACTATACCAAAATGCTTTTTGATCTATACCATTTGGATAAGGCGTAAAAGATTTAATTTTTTGCTCAAATGACTTAATCTCAATAGGTTGTTTAAAGTCAATAAACAAACTCCCATTAGATTCTTTACATACTTTTTTCCATAATAAATTTTCTTGTGTAATCATAGGGACTCCTAAAGCAAGGCATTCATACAACTTTGTAGGAATGCAATTTGTGGTGCATTGGTTTTCGGGGTAGGGTAATAATACAAAATCACACGAGAACATTTCTCTAATAATATCTTCATGCGGAACAAATTCTTTCACCCCAATACACTGTACAAGTTTATTGTTTTGAGCAAACTTATCTAAAGCTTGAATGACATCACTTTCATATGCTTTACCAATTATGGTAAGTTTATAATTTAATATAGAATTGCAACTACTTAAACCAGAAAACCATTTTATAACTTCTACTACGCCGAATATTTTTGTTAGACTCCCGCAAAAAACAAAAGATATTGTATTAAATTCCTCTTTCTTTTTTTTTGTAAAATGATGAATTGGACTATACTTGTTTTCTAAAATTACACTCTTTGAAAGAGGAAGTTTTTTTTCTTTTAAATAAGTCTTTTCTGCTAAAAAAATATATGATAAAAAGGGATATGATACTTTTTCAATCAGATTACTTAAAGTAGAAAGGATTTTAGATTTTAGTGGTGATCTAAATTGTTGATACCGAAAATTGAAAGGGTAATTTTCAAGCATATCGTATACAATTTTCACCTTTCTATTATAAAATTTATAATATAGTAAGGCAGGTAAGAGTTCAATTGTATGTACAATGAGAATGTCTGGTTTAATCTCATTTATTAATGATAGAAAAAGCCTACTCGTAGTTATTCGAGTAGGCTTTTTATCCATTTTATTATAAGGGTGAAATGTAATATTTTTAACAGGAACCGTATTTTTAAATGTTGAAGTTCCTAAAATATGAATCTCACTATTTATAATTTTTGAAAGTGATAGTCCAATTTTTTCATATACTCTGCTATCATTAACAGGTTTTAAAACTGAAGCTAAAACAATCTTCATTTTATGCTAAAATAGGAGATAGGAATTCCATTGTGTCAACATCATCAGCATAAGTGTCTACAGCAGGAAATTGTGCTAAACCAAAATCTTCAGAATCTGCTAACCATCTTCCATCTGTAACAATACACTGTATTTTATCTTTATTTTGATCAATCTTAACTTTTAGATCTTGCCCATTTTCATAGGTTTCATAATAAAGGACAGAAATAGGAGATACCATCTCTGCAGACTCTGTTAAAATCAGTCCGCCATTATCTAAATGCTCAATTTTATTGATTAAATAAATAGACTTATTGTAATCGTAATTGTTTGCATATTTATGATTGATGATCGTTTCTTTTGCAGCATCTTCCAAAGCAGCCATCAATAAAGTATGGTCATAATCTTTAGGAGTATATATTTTTGAAATATTCCTACAGCCTAAACCGTAATATAGGAAGATGTCATTAGCTAATTTTGCAAGTGTTTCTTTACTCTCATCACCACGTATAACTGCAACAGATGACCTGTTTTGACGAATGATATTAGGGTATTTATTGAAATACTTTACAAAATAACGAGAGCTATTGTCAGAACCAGTAGCTATAACTTTATCTATTTCTTTAATAGGTGCATCAAGAATAACTATTTTGTCATTAAACCTTGGTTCAATTTCTTTTAACCAAGTAAAAAGAATAGTCATCAAAAAAGTATCTGATGAACTTAACTTGGCCATTAATATATTACCAGTAATTAAAGTGCATAATGCATCATGAAATCCTACTGCAGGTATGTTTCCAGCCATAACAATAAGCACTCTTTTTGGAGTAGCCATATTATCAGAAGGGTATTTAACAACCCATTCATTAAGAACATCACGTTCTAACATTTTAGAAATGCCAGTTATAGCATTACTTACAGTATTATTATCGAACCAACCGTTTCCATCATTTGCTCTTCTTGAAAGCATTGATGCAGTTTCTTCATCTAAAGTTCTTAGTTTATCACCTAATGCTACGAAAGCATCAATTCTATCTTGCAACGTCATAATTCCTCTATTTTTCTAAAAACAGTGCAAATCAAATAGGAAAGTCATCATCAAACAAGAAAAATAGATTAAAAGTCAGTTAATGCGAAAGAAATAATGTTAGTTCCCATTTGGAGAGCCTTACTTCTTACTTCTTCAGGGTCTCTATGAATACTAGGATCTTCCCATCCATTGCCAAGGTCAGATTCAAAACTATAAAAGCAGATTAGTCTACCATCATATACTAATCCAAATCCTTGGGCTGGTTTACCATCATGTTCATGAATTTTTGGAAGCCCATTTGGGAAATCAAATACTTGATGATAGATAGGGTGATCAAAAGGTATTTCAACAAAGTCTAACTCTGGGAATACCTTTTTCATTTCAAGGCGAATAAATTTATCAAGCCCATAATTGTCATCAATATGAAGAAAGCCACCACCAGAAAGGTAATTTCGTAAGTTTTCGGCATCACTATCAGAAAAAACTACATTACCATGACCAGTTAAATATACATATGCATAATTGAAAAGCTCAGGACTTCCAATTTCAACAATTTCATCATCTACATCTATACTAGTACCTAAATAATCATTACAATAATCTGCTAAATTGGGTAATGCTGTTTTGTTAGCATACCAATCGCCACCACCACTATATTTTACTTTTGCAATTTTAAGAGAATAACCTCTTTGATTTTGAGCAAAAACATTGAGTGATAAGAATGATATAAAAAGAACAAATAAGATTTTCTTCATGGTACGGTTTATTAGAATATCAAAAGTCTTAAAATTAGACCTAATCTAATTTAATGATAAATTTTTAATTATTTCAAATAAGACATATTCATCATTTGCACAGCTACAATTCCCGCTGTCTCAGTTCTTAATCTTTCTGTTCCTAAACTAACCCAGTTAAAACCATTTTCTTTGGCTTTTTCAGCTTCTTCTTCACTAAAACCACCTTCAGGTCCAACCAATACTAATGTATCTTCATTAGCGGTTAATTTCTGAAATAAGTTTTCAGTTGCTGAAGTAGGAACGTAAGCGATATATTTATTTTTTATAGATGATGAAAATACCTCATCTAAATTTTTAGCAAGTGATAATTGAGGTAGCCAATATTTTCTAGACTGTTTCATAGCACTTACTGCTATACGCTCTAACCTTTCTAACTTTAAGTTTTTTCTTTCAGAATGTGTAGAATAGAAGAAAGTAATTGATGCAACACCAATCTCTATCGCTTTTTCTAAGAAAAACTCAATTCTGTCCATGTTCTTAGTAGGAGCAATACCTATATGTACATTTGCAGCAACTTGAGGTAATTCCTCTACATTATTTATAGTTACAAGACATTTTTTTTGGTTAGCGTCTTTAATGTTACAAGTATATCGAAAACCTTTACCATCCATTAACTGAAGCTCATCACCTTGCTTCATTCTAAGAACTCGGACAATATGTTTGGAGTCTTCAGCTTGTAAAACAACTTCTTGACTGTTAGGATCTATATTAGGATGATAAAAAAGTCTCATAAATGGTATCTTTTTATTGATTTTGAACGTATGTACATACAAAATTAAGAGTCTTTTAAATTAAATTTGTATAATTGCGGACGAAATAATGAATTTTTCTTTCTTATGCAGATTTGATTTAGTAATTTTGCAAGCCAAATCACAGATAAGGTGAATAAGAAAAAAGCATATAGTATAGGAATTGGTGGTCTGAAAAATGGCAAGCATCAGTTCGAATTGGAGTTAACGTCGAAACTTTTAGAAATATTTGAATCTGAATTGATGGAAAATATCTCAGGAAAGGCGATATTGCACCTTGCAAAAAGTGAAACGTCTATTGATGTAGACATTTTATTAGATGCAAAAATTAAGCTATTAAGTGATAGAAGTCTAAGAGAGTATGAAGATACTTTAGCTGCAGAGCAAAAGGTATTCTTTAAATTTTCTGACCATTTTGAAATGTTGGAAGATGATTTATTTAAAATCCCTTTCAATGAATCAAATTTAGATTTTGCACAAATCTTATATGATTTAATAGCAGTATCATTGCCAACTAAACGTTTGCACCCTGATGAAGATGAATTAGAAGATGTATTCTATTCAACTTTAGAAGATGATGAAATCGAGGAAGAGGTGGATGATCAAGACGAGAATGAAGAAGAAAAACCTTCTGATCCTCGTTGGGATATTTTGAAAAAACTCAAGTGATATATATTAAGAATTAAAGATGGCACATCCTAAATCGAGAATTTCGAAAGCAAGTAGAGGTAAGCGTAGAACGCACCTTAAGATGGATAAACCTACAATCTCTTTTTGCCAATCTACTGGTGAAGCACACGTAAGACACCGTGCATTCTGGGCAGATGGTAAAATGTATTATCGTGGCCAAGTGGTTATCGATAACTCTGTAGATGTAGACGAAACTGCTGAGTAGTTTTAAACTGCTCAAAATCAAGCCAATTCCTAAAAAGGAATTGGCTTTTTTTTATACTTTATATGGAAATTGCAAGAGTTGTTTATCTTTGCCTTTTGAAATAGAATTTTGATTAAGGCAAAATCAAAAAATTACAAAGAAATACCAATAGAACTATGGCAATAAAAGCGGCAATAAAGGGAGTTGGAGGATACGTTCCGGATTATATCCTTACAAATAAGGAATTAGAAACAATGGTTGATACTAATGACCAGTGGATCTTAGAAAGGACGGGTATTTCTGAAAGGCATATCTTAAAAGGAGAAGGTTTAGGTTCTTCTTATATGGGTATTAAGGCTGTACAACAGCTTTTAGAAAAGACAAATACAGATCCATTAGATATTGATCTTATTATTTGTGCTACAGTAACTCCAGATATGTTTTTCCCTGCAACATCAAATATTATTGCTAAGGGAGTTGGAGCAGATAATTCTTTTAGTTTTGATTTAGGTGCAGCTTGTTCTGGCTTTTTGTATGCATTAAGTACAGGCTCACAGTTTATAGAAACTGGAAAATATAAAAAAGTAATTGTTGTAGGTGCAGATAAGATGTCTAGTATTGTAGACTATACTGATCGTACAACTTGTGTTTTATTCGGTGATGGTGCAGGTGCTGTATTATTAGAACCTACAGAAGCTGAAGAAGGAATTAGAGATTTTGTATTGAAAAGTGATGGTGTTGGTGAAGATTACCTTTATATGAAAGGTGGAGGTAGTAGAATGCCAGCAACGCACGAGTCAATTGATAATAAAATGCACTATATCTACCAAGCAGGAATGCATGTGTTTAAATACGCAGTTGTTTCTATGGCAGATGTATCTGCAGAAATTATGGAGCGTAATAATCTTAAAGGTGATGATATTGCTTATTTAGTACCTCATCAAGCTAATAAGAGAATTATTGACGCTACAGCAAACAGAATGGGTGTAGGAGAGGAAAAAGTGATGATGAACATCCATAAATATGGAAATACTACCGCTGCAACTATACCTTTATGTTTAATGGATTATGAAAATAAGTTAAAAAAGGGTGATAATTTAGTATTAGCAGCCTTTGGAGGCGGATTTACTTGGGGTGCAGCTTATGTAAAGTGGGCATACTAATTAAATATTTGTATTTTTGTGGTTAGATTTGAAAATCCGACTAATTTTAGATTGATTTAGAATAATAATTAAAGATATATATGGCATCTACAGCTGATTTTAAAAACGGTTTATGCTTGGTTTACAACAATGATATTTTTCAAATTGTTGAATTCCAGCATGTAAAACCAGGTAAAGGTCCTGCTTTTGTTCGTACAAAATTAAAGAGTGTGCGTACAGGAAAAGTAATTGATAATACTTTCTCTGCAGGTCATAAAGTCACTACAGCTCGTATTGAAAGAAGACAACATCAATATTCATATAAAGATGATATGGGTTTCCATTTCATGGATACATCTACTTGGGAAGAGGTAGCATTACCAGAAGATCAAGTGCCAAACAATGATTTGTTACAAGATGGAATGAATGTTGATATCTTATTCCATGCAGAAGAAGAAGAAGTAATAGGATGCGAACTTTCTCAGTTTGTTGAATTAGAAATTACTTATTCTGAGCCTGGTATTAAAGGCGATACTGCAACGAATACATTAAAACCTGCAACGTTAGAAACTGGAGCAATTATCTATGTCCCATTATTCTGCGATACAGGAGATGTAATCAAAGTGAATACACAAGACCGTTCTTATGTAGAACGTGTCAAAAAATAATAGTATTTAATCAACAAAAGGTTGAAAAAGCAACTTATATTTAGTTGTACATTCAATATCACACACTATCACATTATGAAAGCACCAGAGGTAAAAGATCTGATTAGCTTTATTGCAAACTCAGGTTTGCAAGAAGTAAATGTAGAAACTGCAGAAATCAAACTTCACGTTAAACGTAATGCAGAGGCTATAGCAGCTACACCTGTAGCAGCACCAGTTTTAGCAGCACAACCTGTTGCTCCTTTAGCAGCAGCACCTGCAGCTGAACTTCCTTCATCTGCACCAGCAGTAGAAGCAGCAACACCTGCAGTAGAAGCACCAGCGGCAGACACTTCAAACTACATTGAGATCAAGTCGCCAATGATTGGTACATTCTATACTGCTCCAAACCCTGATTCTGATATGTTCGTAAACGTAGGAGATTCAGTGAAAAAAGGAGACGTTGTTTGTATCATCGAAGCAATGAAATTATTCAACGAAATTGAATCTGAAGTATCAGGTAAAATCGTTAAGATCCTTGTTGACAATATGTCACCAGTTGAATACGATCAGCCATTGTACTTGGTAGATCCAGCTTAGTCTTATATTCTTACATATAAGACAGCTTTTTAACAATTTTATCACTAAAAATTGGGACTATCGTGTTCAATAAAATATTAATAGCAAATAGAGGCGAAATTGCTCTTCGTGTTATCCGTACTTGTAATGAGATGGGGATTAAGACTGTAGCTGTTTACTCTACTGCTGATAAAGATTCTTTGCATGTTCGATTTGCTGATGAAGCTGTTTGTATCGGACCTGCAAGTAGTACTGATTCGTATTTAAACATACCGAACATTTTAGCTGCTGCAGAAATTACTAATTGTGATGCAATCCATCCCGGTTATGGTTTCTTATCAGAAAATGCTCAGTTCTCAGCAATTTGTGCTGAAAATAACATCAAATTTATTGGTGCTTCTGCTGATATGATTAATCGCATGGGCGATAAAGCTACAGCTAAAGCAACAATGAAAGAAGCAGGTGTGCCTACTATTCCAGGTTCTGAAGGTTTATTAGCTTCTGTTGAAGAAGGTAAGCAAATCGCAGAAAAAATTGGATATCCTGTAATTATCAAAGCGACTGCTGGTGGTGGCGGACGTGGTATGCGTATTATTAATGAGCCTTCTGAATTCCAAAAAGCTTGGGATTCTGCTCGTCAAGAATCTGCAGCTGCTTTCGGTAACGACGGTATGTACCTTGAAAAATTCGTTGTAGAACCTCGTCATGTTGAAATTCAAATTATAGGTGATAGCTACGGTAAAGCGTGCCACTTATCAGAAAGAGACTGTTCTATTCAACGTCGTCATCAAAAATTAACTGAAGAAGTTCCTTCTCCAGCTTTAAACGAAGAAATTCGTGAAAAAATGGGTAAGGCAGCAATTGCTGGTGCTGAACGTATTAAATACGAAGGTGCTGGAACTGTTGAATTTCTTTTAGATAAATATGGTGATTTCTACTTCATGGAAATGAATACTCGTATCCAAGTAGAACATCCTGTAACTGAACAAGTAACAGGTTTTGATCTTATCAGAGAGCAAATTAAAGTAGCTGCTGGTGATAAAATCTCAGGAAAAAATTATTCTCCAATGTTCCATTCTATCGAGTGTAGAATTAATGCGGAGGATCCTGCTAATGATTTTAGACCTTGTCCTGGTAAAATCACAACATTACATATACCTGGCGGACCAGGTGTAAGAGTTGATACTCATGTTTATACTGGGTATACAATTCCATCTAATTATGATTCAATGATTGCGAAATTGATTGTTACCGCTGAAACAAGAGAAGAAGCAATTAAAAGAATGAAACGTGCTTTAGGTGAGTTTGTAATTGAAGGTATTAAAACTACAATTCCTTTCCACTTAAGATTAATGGATAATGATGTTTATAAATCAGGTCATTTCACAACGGCCTTTATGGATGAGCATTCTTATGAGACATTATAAGTAACTTAATTCTTTAAGATATAGAGTAGGGTAGCAATTTATTTTGTTACCCTATTTTTTTGTGTTAAAAATCATTTATGTTTGATCTTAATCAAATAGCATTGAAAATACAATCTATCTATTCCATTTAAAATTTATTGTTTCGTATAATTTAGTTTTTCATCCTATTAGGATACTATTATAAATTCATTTTGTATATTTAAAATATTGAAGTAAACTTACAATAGTAATTATTTATATCAATATATATTATTTAAACCGAGTATTAGTGTTTTTATATTATTCTAATATTTGCATAAGTAAATATTAATTTTATTTAAATTGAACATTTGATTAATGAAATATCAATTAAATTCCTTAAAATCAGTTCCTACTAAAGAAATAAAAGAAGGGATGTATCTTGATTCTATAATTAAAGAATATAAGAGCTATTTACTTTCAGATATAAATGATGAAAAAATAAATACTGCTTATAAAGCACTTACTGTATTTAAAAATTTTCTCGATTATTTACTTCGATTTAGAGAAGGGCGTTTTTCAAAGATTAGTTTTGATAAATATTCTGAGTATTTAAGTGATTTAGTTGAGAAAGAAGAGTTGTCAACTTCACAAAAAGCTTTTAAAAGAATGTATGGTAGGAGGATAGCAATTGAAGGAAAAGCTGGTTATTTAAGATGGATGTCAGAAAATAATATTAATCAGGTGCTACTAAAACCAGAGAATACATTATTATCAAACAAGTGGGATGATAATTTTAAATTATGGTTGGCGTCAAAATCAAAACTGAGGAGATCGACAAGCTATCCGATATACATATCAAATATTGTCAATAATTATATTAATTGGATTTATAAAGATTCTGATTTACAGATTATAAATGATATTTCAGTAAATCAATTTTTAAGAAATAAGGCGCATTTAAAAACTTCAACATTAAATTTATATCTCAAAGCAATTAAAAGATTTGCTGATTTTTTTATTGAAAAAAGTGAGGATAGTAAAGGGATTTTTGAGGCCAAAAAAATACTTAGTTTGAATGAATTTGAAACAAATAATACAATTGAAAGAATCAGAATAGATTCAGAAACTCTCAATAAATTATATAAGAATGCTAATGAGAAAATAGATTTGATTTTACATTTGGGAGTTGATTTGGGCCTCAGAGCCAGTTCAATGATTAACCTTAAAATTGAAGATATTGATTGGAGAAGGAAAAAAATAGCTATTTGGGTGAAAGGAAAGAATGAAAAAGAAGTTTTGCCTATTCCAAAAGAATTATTTGATGCTTTAGAAAAATATTGTTTTGGAATGATGAATGATGAATATATTTTAGGTTTTAATACCAAAAATTCATCTTCAATTTCTAAATATTTTTCAGATTTTTTACTAAGAAACGATGCTAAAATAATTGAGAAAGAAGAAGAATTGTATTCAATTAGTTTGCACAATCTAAGGCATACTTTTGCATATAATTCTTTAGATAAATATGGACTTATTATGACTTCTAAATTACTTTGTCATTCTTCTGTAGAAATAACACAAAAGCATTATTTAAAAGATAAGCTTAGAGATGAAATGAATAATATTTTTATCGATCAGTATAAATAACATCTAAAATAGATCGACATATAATTTGTATATTTTATATATAAAGAGAGGATTAAACTATTAAATAAGTCTAATCCTCTCTTTAATCAAATAAGCTTTTAAATGAACATCATGTTTATTCAACTCTTAACCAAGTTTGAGTTTTATACATGAACCCTATATAACCACGTACTTGTAATTTCCCATCTTCAACCCATATTTTACCAGTATAGGTTTTACCATTTTCAGGTTTTAAAATTTTTCCATCAGACCATTGATCACCGTTAGAAACCATATCCCATATTATTTCCATTCCTATAATAGGTTTGTCTTTTTTATCATCAGGGCATTTATCACAAATTGAATCTTCAGGATCAACTAATAATTTAATAATTTTACCTTTCATTTGTTCACCATCCTTATATATTTCAACATAAGCTTTGGCTTCATTGGTTTCATCATCTATCGTCTTCCAAATACCAAAAGGAGAGGTTTCTTGAGCAAAGGAATTGAATGATAAAAATAAAATAATAGTAAAACATAAATAGATTGCCTTCATTGTATAGTTTTTTATTCTAAAATAATTTGCTTTCCTGAATAGAAATCAAGGATTTTTCTTGAAAAGATGAATTGGTATTTTGATCTGTTTAATTCAGCTTTTGCAATATTTAAATTGTTCTCAGCAACAACATAATCAGTAGTTGATGCAGCACCTGAAGCAAATCTTTTATTTACAGATCTAAATTGTTCTTGTAAAGATTCAACAGATTTTTTATTAGATATGTATGTTTTTTGAGAAGAAAGTGCATTGATATATGATTGTTCAATTTTCTTTCTTAAATCATTTAATTGTTGTTGTAACTGCACCTCATTTTTCTTTGTTGATAGCCTCGCTTTATTTACAGCAGTTTTCACATTACGTCTACTATAAATAGGTATATTTAATTGTATAGTAGCTACTTGACTAAAGAAATTTTCAAATTGAGTACCTAAAGAAGTATCGTTTGGATCAATTGGATTTACGTAATTAGATGAATATCTAGTATTAATATTACCATTAAAATTTAATGATGGATAGTAATCACCTTTAGCAATTTTCTCTTGAAATTCAGTAACTGTGATATTTAATTCTGCTTGTTTTATCTCAGGCATAATCAATTTTGATTCATCAAATACAACTTCAGAAGGAGTAAATTGCATTGTTGTATCTGGGTCAGCAAAGTCTGGAATGTCAACACTAAAACTTGTAGAGAAATCTAATTGCATAGATTGCTTTAATGTTAGAACTGCAATATTATATGCGTTTTCAGATTCGGTTAGCTGTCTTTCAGTATCAGCAAATTGCGACATTAAATCAAGTAGTTCTGAAAGTGGAGATGATCCTGCTTCAACTAATCTTTTTGTTCTATCTACTTGCTCTTGAAGTGTTTTTACTCTCTTTTTTGAAATGTCGACGTTTTCAAATTTATAGATAACATCAAGATAATTTTCAGTGACTTGAATGATGATGTCGTTTTCAATTTTTTCTTTACCAAACTCAGCACTTTCAATATTATTCCTTGTTTGTTTAATGGTATTCGAAATTTTTCTTCCATTAAAAATAGGAACACCAACTTGAGCACCGAATGAACCAGTATTTACACTTTGTTGAGAATAAACATTGGTAGTTGGATCTGGATTCAACCCTCTATTAAAACTATGAGAGTAAAAGCCTGAAACACTTGGATATCTTTGTGATCTAGCTTGTTTGTATTCTTCAGTTCTATCACCAACTTCATAATCTTGTAATTTTACATAAAGATTATTTTCAATAGCAAATTCTACACACTGGCTATAAGACCATAAACTATCTTGTCCGAAAGATGCAGATGTAGATAGAAATGTAAGTAATATTACGAGGAGTTTGTTTCTTAACATGATAAAAATGCAGATGCATTCAAAAAGTATGTATTTAAAAGTATAAGTTAATAAAGTTTTAGCTTCTTCTATAATTACTCATCTACATTTGGTAAAAAAGTTACATTTACAACCCATTTTAAACTTTGCAGATATTGAAGTGTAATGTCGCGTGGAGCTGAATCCATTTCAATAAATTGACATGCAGATTGGTGTTTACCTTTTCTTGAAACTGTCATTTCAGCAATATTTACATCTTCTTGAGCTAATAAGTTAGAGATAAAAGAAATTGATCCTTTTCTATCTTCTGCTGTAACGATTAAAGTAGGAGAGTTAGCACTGAAATTTGATGTAAAACCATCAACTTGACGAATAGAAATAATACCACCACCTTTACTTACACCAACTAATTCTAACTTTTTATCTCCTTTAGATAAAATCAATTTTATAGTATTAGGATGATGTGCAGAAGCATTACCAACTGGTTTAAATTCAAATTCGAGATTATTTTCTTCTGCTTTATCAAAAGCCTGTTTTATATCGGGATCATCAGTTTGCATCCCCATTAATCCTGCTAAAATTGCTTTATCAGAACCATGACCTTCATAAGTTCTTGCGAATGAATTGTAGAAAATTATTTCAGCTTTATCAGGAGTTCCACCTATCATTTTATTTCCTACTCTTCCAATTCTAACTACTCCAGCTGTATGAGAGCTTGAAGGTCCAATCATAATAGGACCAATCATATCAAAAATGCTTGATTTTTCTGCCATGTTTATATCTCTAATCGAAGAACTAGGTTAAGGTTCTTCATTTTATTTAGTATGTGTTTATTCAATAAATATAAAGATCATTATTTCAATTCAAAAGTAAATACTTTTACTGTTGAATATTTGTAATTACAGACCCAAGCTTCAATTGATGTAGAATTTTCATAAAGAGTAATACCCACAGGGCCACCATTAGACTGGTATTCTCCAATTTTATTTCCATTATTTAAATTAAACACCTGTAATAAGTTACTTCCATAACATGTTACAAAAATAAAATTACCATTGTTAGAAATTGCTATACTTCGAGGGTCATCAGCTGTTGGTATTATTTTTTCTTTCTTGAGACTTTTTCGGTTAAATATGCTTATAATTTCTTTGCTACTCTGAGAAACTATAATTTTATTATCGGTTAATTTGATGTCTCTAGGCGAAATAATATTTTTAATAATTGTATCTAACTCTAGTGTAGTTAAATTATAAATACTCAAAGAATAGGAGCCCATATTACCAACGATAATCCTATTGTTTTTTTCATCCACAACAATTCCTCTTGGTGTACCTTCTGTTTTAATGTGCTTAATAGTATTCCACTTATTTTTAGCTTCGGAAATATCTATAACGGAGAATGAGTTATCGTGCCAGTTTGTTACATAAATCTGGTCTTTTTTTTGAGAATAGCTTATTGACTTAGGAGTGGTTTCTGTTTCTAAAAAGTCAAGTTTCAATTTTTTCAGGCTATTTGTTTTTGCTTCTAAAATTGTGGCATTAAAATTATTACTTGATGAAGTGGTATCATTGATGTCCCAAACTGCAACAGCATCAGCGTTATGTAAACTTACCCACAAATATTGTCCATTATTTGTAAAAATTCCTTCAACAGGTTTTTCTTTTAAAGACTTTACCCATTTTTTTGAGGTATAGTTAAAGCCGTAACCATGGGTAGGTTTAAATTTTAATGTTCTTTTTCTTTTTTTAGTTTTTTGGTCAATCTCAACAATAGATCTCTCTTCTAAGCATAATGTATATATAGTTGCTTTATCCGGTGAAATGATTAAAGATTTCGGTGCTCTATCTACAGGGAAGCGTTGTGAAGATAAATAAATTAGAGAATCGTAATTGTTAATTTGTTGTTTAGAGAGGTATTCTGAATTAATATTAAGCGTGATGAAATATCCACCTATTATTGAAATTAAGGTGGATATTATAAGAATTGATACTATTTTCTTTACAGCATAAGGCATCTATGTTGCATTCTATTAAACAAAATAATTAATTGGGTTTGTATTAATAGTTGTCTTCAAACATATTACTTTATCGAATTGTGATTCGATATAATCTTTAAGTAAGTCTGAAGTGAATTGTTCACTTTCGTAGTGTCCAATATCTGCAATTACAATTTTACCTTCAGCATCGAAGAATTCGTGATATTTAAAATCTCCAGTAATAAAAATATCAGCGTTTATAGATCTCGCATTTCTTAATAAAAAACTACCAGAGCCACCACAAACAGCAACTTTTTTAATTTTTTTGTTTAAAAGTGGAGTATGTCTAATCACACCAACTCCAAAAGTTTGTTTTATTCTCTTGAGAAAATCTATTTCTTCTTCAGGCACCGCTAATGTACCATACATCCCAGAACCTATTTCATTATTAGTGTTCTCTAATGCTGTTATCTGATAAGCTATTTCTTCATATGGGTGAGAGTTCAATAAAGCGTTAATTATTTTCCCTTTTAAATGTTTTTGAAATTGAACCTCAAGTTTTATCTCAGGTGTATATTCTCTTTTGCCGTGTTCTCCAATTGTGGGATTAGAATTTATGTTTGGAGTGTAACTACCAGTACCTTCTGATTTGAAATTACAACCCTCATAATTACCAATTTTTCCAGCACCTGTTAAATGTAAAGCAGTTTCTACTTTCTCAATATCGTTAATTGGTACATATGTAACTAGCTTAAATAAATTTGCTTGAGTTGGTGCTAATATTCTTTGGTTGGTTAATCCTATTAAGTCACAAATTTTAGCATTTACTCCATGTTGCATGTTGTCTAAATTTGTATGAATTGCAAAAATCGAGATATCATTTTTAATTGCTTTAATGATTGTTCGTTCCACATAATTTTTTCCATTCAAACGTTTCAACCCTTTAAAAACAATAGGGTGGTGAGCAACAATTAAATTACAGCCCTTTTCAATTGCTTCTTGAACTATTTCCTCAGTGCAGTCAAGACTTACCAGTACTTTAGTAACTATATCATTTCCAGAGCCTGTAATTAGTCCTGCATTGTCATAACCTTCTTGATACATTGATGGAGCTAGTGCATCAAGTTTATTAATTATATCTTTTACTTTCATATTCAATTTTAAATAAATAAAGCTCGAATCTAATGAAACGAGCTAAATTTTAATAGTAAGATTCCTTATAAGAAACTTATTCTTTTAATTTTTTATTAAATGTAAGTACAGGGCGAATTGCATGGTTTGCTACTTCTTCTGCTATACTTCCTAAAAGTAAATGTTGAATACCAGTTCGACCATGTGTTGTTAAACTAATCATATCAGCATTTATAAACTCGGCAAAACCTCTAATTCCTTCTTCCTCAGAGAAATCATTGAAAGTTGCTACATCATAATTTTTGAATTCATGTGTTTTTGCAAAATCCTTAAGATGCTGAATTGAAAAAGGTGTTGCTTCAAAATTATTTGGTGTGATAACTTTAACTAAATGTATTTTTGAATCAAAAAGTTCTTGAAACAACTGAATCGAAGATATTGCATGTTGTGAGACTTTATTAAAGTCAGATGCAAATACAATATTTTTAGGAGCAAAATCTTTTTCTTCTCTTTTTACAGTAAGTACAGGAACCTTAGCTAATCTAATGATTTTCTCGGTATTAGATCCTACTAAAACTTCATCAATACCACTTATACCTTGAGAACCAATTACAATTAAATCTGTATTGTCTTTTACAACAAAATCTGCTAAATGTCTCTGAAGTGAATCAAATTCAATGTGTTTATCAATAGTAACTCCAGGGTTCTCTGCAATAATTTTATTGACTTTGGTTTCAACAACTTCAGATAATTTTTTAGTGTAATGTACATAAACTTCGGGATCTTCCATTCCAACATCACCAGCACCAAATACAGACAGGCTATCGTAATGGTTAATTGTTGGTACATCTATTACATGAAGTAAAGAAATTGATGCATTAATTTTTTTTGCAATTGTAATGGCAACATTTAAGGCATTATTTGCTTCTGGAGAGAAGTCCGTAGGGACTAAAATATTTTTAATATTCATGATCTTTGTATGTTTTATTTCTTACTATGAAGATACAAATATGTTATCAAAAATGATAGTCTTTTTGTTATTAAAACGTTGTATTTACACTAATTATTAATCATTGAAATTTGTTCTAAAGATTTGATTAACATATAAAGTGCTGCATTACTATGTGAGGTTCCTTCAATTTCTTCAAAGAAAATATTTGAATTACTTTTCAAGAAATTATCTGATATATTTTCAGAGCTTGAATAGGGAATGATTTCATCAAAAGGGGAATGGTAGAAATAGATTGGGAAATGAGTTTCAAATATTGAAACTGAATTAGTTTGTAGTTTTTGATAAATCGGATTTGAATTTTCCTCATTCTTTAAGTCAGTAAGAAATGTGTTAGTAAAAAGTGTATTTAAAGTTTTAGGGAGTTGATTATTAACCTGTGGAGTGTTTAGTTTTCCTGAAAGTAATTCTTGTATTGTATTATGGTAAGGACTCTTAAATATATCACTTAATTCAAAGTCAAAATCGTAGTATTCATAATAGGAAAGAACTATTAAAGCCAAAAAAGCAGGGGATTCATATTGTTCATTCTTTAAAATTTCATTCATAACTAGAGGTAGATTATAACCTCCTGCTCCTGTAAAGCATCCCAAAACATTTATTTGTTCAATTTCTGATTCTAATAATTTTTCTGCAATACTTAAAGATGAAAAACCTCCTTGAGAATACCCAGCTAAAAAGTAATTATCAGAAGTGTCAATTTCTAATTTATTTGCTAGAGTTTTAGCAGCTAAAGTAAGATTAATTGATGTTTCTGTAGATTTATCTTTTATGAAATAATATTGGAATATCTCTTCTGAATCACCGAAACCAATTAAATCAGGGACTATGATTGCATAACCTAAAGATGCACCAATTTCATAGCTTGGTAAATTTGTTACTGACGGAGCTTCATTTGAAGCAATTATAGTACCTCTACTTAGTAAAATCCAATCTTTAGTAGGGGCTGTTTCAGGAAATGAAACAATGCCAGAAGCTTCAATAAGTTGCCCATATTTATCTGATGTTAAATAGGTAACTTTATATGTGGTGATATCATTTTTAATTAAAGGAACAGCTCTGTCAAATCCTCCAATTGAAGCAAGGAATTTGAGATCTTCGGCGGCATATTCATTTTTTACTTCATAAGAGATTAAGTCTCCTGCAACAGGAGTAGAAATAGGTTCAGGAGTAGAATTATCTGTGGAGCAACTATAAAATAAAATGATGGGTAAAAGAAGAAATAGTCTTTTAAGTATAAAGCTCATAAGAAATGTTTTTTTGTGTTTTCAAATATACATAACTTATGAGCTTTAAATTTGTTCTTTTTAAAGAAATTATTTTAGCATTTCTTTTTGTAGATTCTTTCTATTGGATGATCTTCTTAAATAATTTTGTTTTAGGAAGGGGTAAGAAAGAACAGATAGTAAAATTATTCCAGCACCTATATAGAAACCAAATGTCATTGTTTCTTCATCACCAAAAATTATTAGTGCTAAGATTATTCCATAAATTGGTTCAAGGTTAACGGTTAAATTTACTTGAAATGCACTTAAGTTTTTCTGGATTTCTACGCAAACTGCATAAGCAATTGTGGTGCAAATAACAGATAGTACTAATAGATATATTATATCTAAAGTAGATGGGATAACTAATAAAGTATCTGTTGAAGAAAGAAAAGGAAGGCAAACAAATGCTGTGATACTTCCTCCAATCATTTCGTATAAAGTTATTTTTGGAGAGCTTATTCTTTTGACAAACTTACCATTTAAAACGCTAAATAATGATCCAACAAAAGCAGCGCCTAATGAAAGGGCCAAACCTAAAGCATGATCAAATTCAAATTGAAATATTATATATAAACCAAAAATTACAAATAAACCAAGTACAACCTCATAAGGTTTGATACTAGTTTTGTTAAGTAACGGTTCTAAAATTGAAGTGAATAGGGCCGTTGTAGCAATACCAGCAAGGCAAACACTAACTTTAGAAATTTTTGCAGAAGCAAAGAATAAAATCCAATGAGCAGCTACAAGAGAACCTGTAAGTAATAACTTTGCTGCATCTTTGTAATTAATCTTTAACTCCCATTTCTTGTACTTCATGAATATTGCCATAGAAATGGCGGCGATCAACGTTCTATAGAAAACTAATTGAAACGGATCTAAGTCAATAAGGACACCTAAGATGGCCGTAAATCCCCATATAAATACAATTATATGAAGTTTAACTTGCTCGTTGAACATGTGTTTGAAGCGAATAATTATGGTAGTAAATAATTGAATTGCAAATGTATAAAAAAAGAGTCTAACTTTATTTAAAAAGTTAGACTCTCTTTTTGCCAATAAATCTTATTGTTTATTATTTCTGTGCTTTAAAATATAACCCAATGGTTACAAATAAGAATACAATATTTGGCATCCAAGCGGCTAAGAACGGACTTAACGTTCCGGCTTCAGCAATTGCTCTACTCATAATTACAAAGAGTAGGTAAATAAAAGCTAGAACAAAACCCATTGCTATTTGGAATCCAGATCCATGCCTTGATTTAGTAGAAGATACACAAACACCCATTATTGTAAGCAATAAGATTGCAAATGGATAAGCATACCTTTCATATAAAGCATTTTCATAGATACCTAAGTTACCAACACCTCTTTGTCTTTCTTGCTGAATAAAATCAGAAAGTTCGGTATTAGTTAAGGTTTCGTGTAAGTTATACTTACTTTCGAAATACTTAGGATCTAAATTTAATTTTTTAGTAAGTGAGGTGCCTTTTGCAAACTTTTGTGTTCCATCAACATTAAAAGTATATTTTTCATACTTATCAAAAGTCCACTCTTCTTTAGCAGAATCCCACTGAATACGATTTGCGGAAATTTTTTCTAAGAGTTTATTTCCATCAAAAGTTTCTAAAGTAGGTCTATATCCTCTTTTAATTCTATTGTTATAACTTTCAACATATAGATAAGTAGAATCACTTACTCTATAGTGAATATCTCTTTCATTAAAGTAGTAGGGGCTTTTAAGGTATTTAATCTCAAAAGCGACTCTAGTTTTAGCACTGTAAGGGACAACATATCCGATAAGACCAAAAATAATTCCACCAATAATAGATGCACCAACAATATATGGTAGTAAGAATCTAGGATAACTTACTCCATTACTTAATACAGCTATAACTTCTGTATGTGATGTTAATCTAGCAGTCATAAATACAACTGCAATAAAAATTGATAAAGGACTTAATGTATTAACCCAGTGTATAAAAAGGTTTACATAATATTCGGAAAATACATATCCGAAATTTAATCCGTGATTTAAAAAATCGTCTTGCTTCTCGGTGTAGTCAATTACACAAACAATGATATTTAATAGTAATACTACAAAAATAAATGTTTTAAAAAACTTAGTGAGAATATACTTATCCAGAAGTTTCATATAAGTCTGTCGTATGTGTTTTAATTCGACATAATGGCAAAAGCCTAACTAATTACAAAAAACGATTTCCTAACGCTAATTTGCAACGTATTTAGTGTTTGAATTGTAATTAAAGGTGTCTTTTAACGTTGTTTCACAACTATTGAGCCATATTAAAAATACTTTTGTTATAAAAAATGAAAGCCTTTCATGTAAATACACAAAAGGCTTTCAATATCATTAAATCAAGGAAATAAATTATCCTACGATATCAATTTTTAAACTGTTTGTTCTTCCTTCTTTATTCAATGGAAGAGCAGCGATGTTTACAAGGCTATCACCTTTAGCAATGAATCCTTTTTGTACTAAGATTGCTTCTAACTCTTTGAAAGTTTCAGTAGAAGATTCTTTTGGTACATAATGGAAAGCTCTAACACCCCATACTAAGTTTAAAGTTGCAGCTAAAGCTTTATCAGATGAGAAGATAAAGATATTAGCGTGTGGTCTGTGTCTTGCTATACGAGAAGCAGTAAAACCAGAGTTTGTTAAACCTACAATTGCTTTAGCACCTAATTGGTTAGAAATATTTGCTGCAGCTTGAGCGATTAAGTTACCACCAAATGTTGGTTTAGTAGGATCAAAATCAAATTCTTTTTCGTAGATCTCTTGGTTTTGACGTTGAACAGCAGTAATGATACGAACCATTGCTTGAACAGTTTCTACAGGGTAGTCACCAGCAGCAGATTCAGCAGATAGCATTACAGCATCAGCACCATCAGTTACAGCGTTTGCTACATCATTTACCTCAGCACGAGTAGGGCGAGGGTTAGTGATCATAGATTCCATCATTTGTGTAGCAACGATAACTGGCTTAGCAGCTTTGTTACACTTAGCGATGATTTCTTTTTGGATCATTGGTACATCCTCGAATAAAATCTCAACACCTAGGTCACCACGAGCAACCATAATAGCGTCAGTAACTTTTAAGATTTCGTCAAAGTTTTCGATTGCTTCTGGACGTTCGATCTTAGCGATGATACGAGCATTAGAACCTTTAGACTTGATGATTTCTTTTACTGAAGTAATATCTTGAGCAGTTCTTACGAATGATAAAGCTACCCAGTTTACACCTTGCTCTAACCCGAACTCTAAATCTCTTCTATCTTTTGCAGTTAAAGAAGCTTCAGAAATATCTGTATCAGGTAAGTTCATACCTTTACGAGATTTTAATTTACCACCGTGAACAACTTCAGCAATGATTTCATTAGCCTTAACTTCAACAACACGAACACACAAGTTACCATCATCAATCATGATGTTGTCACCAGCTTTCACGTCTTTTACGATATTTGTATAGCTAGTAGATACTTTATGTTTAGTACCAACAACTGGAGTATTTGTGATGATGATTTGTTCACCTTCAACAATTTCTACAGCTCCGCCTTCCATTTCGCCGATACGAATTTTAGGGCCTTGCAAATCTTGTAAGATCGCAGTATTGTGACCGAATTTTGAGTTATACTCATTTACCCAATCGATAACTTTTTTATGCTCAGAGTGAACATCATGCGAGAAGTTTAAACGAAATACATCTGCACCTGCATGAATAAGCTCTAGCACTTTTTGCTTATCTCTTGTAGCTGGTCCAATTGTAGCGACGATCTTAGTTTTGTTGATTGCGATACTCATAGTTCTTAATTAACGAATATATAAATTTTAAATGATTGAGTTGCAATATCAGTTTTTTGGACTGATATTTATTTATGAACTCTATATTTGAAACACATGCGAATTTATTAGATTCCTTATAATGGAACAAGTACTATTAAATCATCTTATATTAACAAATGCAATTTAACACTGAAAATTGGCTTTTAGAGAGAAAAAAAACCAAAAAAAAGACTTTAGCAGTACTTGTTGATCCTGATAAGTGGACAAAAGAAGTAAATTTTTTTTTAAGAAATGGAGATAAAAGTCACTTGCCTGATATTTTTTTGGTGGGTGGAAGTCTACTTTCAACAAATTTTTTAGAAAAAGTAGTTGGACAATTAAAAGAATTTGGAAAACCTGTAATTCTTTTTCCTGGTAATTCTTTGCAAATAACAGATAATGCAGATGCAATATTATTTATGTCTTTAATATCTGGAAGAAATCCTGAGTTTTTAATTGGACAACAAATTCATGCTGCACATAGGGTCAAAGAAAGTAATCTTGAAGCAATTCCTTTAGGTTATATTTTAATTGAGAGTGGAACACCAACTTCAGTTCAATATATGAGTAATACTCAACCTATCCCAGCAACTAAAAATGATATTGCAATGAGTACTGCAATGGCTGGAGAATTATTAGGGATGAGAGCTTTTTATTTAGAAGCTGGGAGTGGAGCAGATTCTCCTGTTTCTGATGAAATGATAACTGGAGTTAGAAAATCTGTAGAAGGTTTATTATTTGTAGGAGGAGGGTTAAGAAATGCTGAAGTAATAAAGAATAAATTTAAAGCAGGGGCTGATGTTGTAGTAATTGGGACTGCCTTTGAAAACAATCCCAATTTATTAAAAGAACTCTCCAAAGAGTTAGATTATTAATCAGGTCTTCTGTTCTTATTATAATTATTTGATTTATTACGGTTTTGGTTATTTCCATGAGAATTACCATTACCGTATTTTTTATTATTATTGAAATGTTTCTTAGGACCTCTGTTGTTTCCTCCGCCTCTAGAATTAGAATTTTTTAATCTTGGAGAATACCTTGGGCCAAATCCTAAAAATTGAGGGTTGTTAGGTTTCTCAATTTCCATTCCTATTAATCCTTCAATTTTAGCAAAAGAAATTTGTTCCTTTGGATTATCATTGATAAAAGTGATAGCTTCACCTTTTCTAGAAGCACGTGCTGTTCTACCGATACGATGAACATAATCTTCAGGATCTTTAGGAACATCAAAATTGATTACCAATTCAACAGTTTCTACATCAATACCTCTTGAGATAATATCAGTACCTACTAATATCTTTGTAACTTTTCCTTTAAAACGAAGTAATACTTCTTCTCTTTCTTTTTGATCAAGGTCAGAGCTAATACCTTCAGCAGAAAGTCCTCTTCTACGTAAAATATCAGTAACCTCTTTAACTTTACTCTTCGTACTCGTAAAAATGATAACACTTTCATAAGATTCTTCGCTAAGAAGAAAGTCTACCATAGGACCTTTTTGGTTGTCGTACAGTAAAAAAGCTTTTTGTGTTACATTTTTTGAAGTTTTAGAGATGGCAATATTAATCTCAATAGGGTTGTGTAATAACTCTTTTGCTAAGACTCTTATTTTAGGAGGCATAGTAGCAGAGAAAAATATATTTTGTCTCACTTTAGGCAAATGAGAAGCAATTTGTAAAATATCTTCATGAAAACCCATGTCTAACATTCTATCGGCTTCGTCTAAAATAAGATTTCTAACCTTACCTACATTTGCACCAATATTTAAATGAGAGAGTAGTTTACCAGGAGTAGCAACAATAATATCTACACCTTGCTTTAAAGCAGTTCTTTGGTTAGAAAAAGTACTAGAGTCTCCACCGTATACAGCTATAGATGTTACAGGTGTAAAATAAGATAATCCTTGTATTTGGTAATCTATCTGTAAAGCTAATTCTCTAGTAGGAACTATAATAATTGTATGTGTGTCTTTCCCATTATAATCAGACATATGAATCTGATCCATAATTGGAAGAAGGAATGCTGCAGTTTTACCTGTACCGGTTTGCGCACAAGCAATTAGATCTTTTCCATCAAGAATAGCAGGTATTGCTTGTTCTTGAATAGGAGTAGGCTCTCTAAAGTTCATAGAGTAGATGCCATCTAAAAGATCGTCGTTTAATTGAAAATCGTCAAAAGTCACGTTAAATTCTTTATAATTTAAAAAAATAATTAAAATGAGGAATTTAAGTGCGGTTGTTATATGCATCTGTTGCTCCTCTAACAGATTTATGTTCAGCTAATAAGCTTTCAGCAATAGCTCTATCCACAGGTATTTCATCCATAACCATTCGGATAGCTCTTTCTTCTAATTTATGATTTGTAAGCTGCATATCAACCATTTTATTCCCTTTAACTTTTCCAAGCTGGATCATTATGGAAGTTGATATCATATTTAAGGCTAATTTTTGAGCTGTACCTGCTTTCATTCTTGTACTTCCTGTTACAAATTCAGGACCAACAATGGGTTCTACTGCAAATTGGGCAACTTCAGCCATTTTGCTATTAGGATTACATACAATACAGCCAGTAAGGATATTATTTTTGTTTGCTTCTTCCATTCCACCAATAACATATGGTGTTCTACCAGAGGCAGCTATACCTATTAGAGAATCATTCTCTCCAATATTCTCATTTTTTAGGTCTATCCAAGCTTGTTTGTTGTCATCTTCAGCGTGTTCTACGGCTTTTCTTATTGCTCCATCACCTCCTGCAATAATACCTACAACTAAATCGAAAGGAACGCCAAATGTTGGAGGACATTCTGAAGCGTCAACAACGCCAAGTCTTCCGCTAGTACCAGCGCCTATATAAAATAGTTTACCACCTTTCTTCATTCTTGGAACAATAGCATTAACTAATGCTTCGATTTGAGGAATTGCTTTTTGGATTGCTAATGGTACGGATTGATCTTCTTTATTGATATTATGTAAAAGTTCATTTACACTCATCTTTTCAAGATCATTATAATTTGATGATGATTCTGTAATCATATTTGTTATTCGTTGAAACGTTTAATTTACGAATAACACTTTAATACTTTTCCTACTTAGATAAAAATAACTAAAATAGGGGTGTTTTAGCTAAAGAAAAGCAATTATATCTTCAATATGTGCTTGAGCATCACTTAAATCTTGATTAATTAATTTCATCTGACTCTCGACTTCATTTTTATTAAGGTGTGTAACACCAAAAATAAAACTACCAGAATGATTCATTTTTAAGTCTTGATTATGAATTAATTTATTCCCAATTTTTTTAATTGATATTTGGTGATCATCAATTATACATTTCCCTTCGAATTTTAAAATGTCGTTTTTAGAATTAATCAAGAAATTATTCATGTAGAATAACATATTGTCCAGATTATCTGATTGGAATGGAATTATAAATAAATTGATATCTTTATTTACTCGTTCAAAATAAATATCGTCTTTATTTTTATTTAAAATTGAATTAATATTCTTTGGGTAAGAAAGAGCAGAAGGGTTGACTTTTTTCGCAAAATAATAGTTGCTAGGGAAATTATCATCAAATATTAGCCTATCAGCAAAGGCCATATCATGCCATGAGATACTATCATTTAAATTGACAAGATTTAGTAACTCATTTTTTGAATAAGCTACCGTATCTTTCCAAATAAATTTATCCATAATTATTTCATCTGATAGGACTAACTCTGCAACATGTTCTAGAGGTGTTAACCCATCAGTATAAATACAAACATCATTATTGGCTGCAATAACTTTATCTAACCATTCTAAATTTTCATCATATTTTATCCATGTGGCGATATTGTTATTACCAGTGGGTGCAAATAAAATTGTATTTGATGTCTTTTGAGGACGAAAATTAGTAATCGTAATAAAGTGTTTGATATTCATATCTATGTAATTATTTGTGATACTCAATTACATAAACATTATTTTAAGTAGAAATGATTCATTTTAACTTCACAATAAATGTCAAACACGTTTGATGTTGTCGCAAATTATTGCAGTGGCTACAGCTACATTTAAAGATTCTGAGTCACCGTAACGAGGTATCGTAATTTTAGCAGATAGTATAGAATGAATTTCTTGGCTAATACCATGTGATTCACTCCCCATTACCATAATACTTTTATTTTCTGGAGTGAAATTGTGAATGTCTTCGCCGTCCATATCGGCACCAATTAATTGTACACCATTCTTTTTGTAATTGGATAAAATTTCTGGAAGGTCTACAACATGACATTTAATTCTAGTAAAGGCACCCATAGTAGAAGCAATTACTTTTGGAGCAAAAGCATCTGTACAATTTTTTGATAAGAATATATCACTGATACCATACCAATCTGCAATTCTTAAAATTGTCCCAAGGTTGCCTGGGTCTCTAACATCGTCAAGTGCTAAAGAAAAATTAGAAATGGTCTCAATAGATGGTAGAGAATAAGAAGGCATTTTTGCAATTGCTAAACCGCTATCGTTGGTTTGAAGTGAGCCATTCTGTTTTAAAAGTACAGGAGTAGTTATATCAGAAACAGGTATTTTATTCAGAACAGAAGGAGGAAGTACTTCTTTAAATTTTTCAGTGTAAAAAAGTGCGTCAATTTCTAAATTAGAATTGATTAACTCCTGTATGTTTTTTTGTCCTTCAACAATAAAACGGTTAGATTCTTTTCTTTTTTTCTTTTGAAGTAATCCTTTTACCTCTTTGCTCCAACGTTTGTTCACTGTAATTTAAATTTTATCGTCTTCTAAACTCTGGTATTTCTAATATATTAAATACATTATTTGTATTTACAAAAGCATGATTAACACGGTTACTAAGAATCATTAAAAATGCTTCTGTTTCTGGATAATGAACAAAAAGTGTAGAGTACCCTCTCCACCATCCTCCATGGTAAACAACTGTAGTGCCATCTGAAACATGAAACAGTCTCCAACCATACCCATAATTGTAATTTCCTCTTCTTTTTGGACTTTGGAAAGTAAATGCTTCGTCTAAAGTTTCTTGTTTAAATAAGGAATCTTGCAATAAAGCAACATGCCATTTAAACATGTCTTCTACGTTGGAATATACACTTTTATCTCCTAAAACGCCATCAAGAAGGTAATCTTCATATTTCCTTCGCCCACTAGAATGACCTATTGCTACATTTTCTTGGTGTGCTCTTTCGTTTTCAAAAGTGAAAGTACTATCCATGTGTAATGGAGTGAAGATTCTTTCATCTAAAAACTCAGCAAATGTTTTGCCTGATACTTTTTCTACAATTTCTGCAAGAAGCATGTAACCTGTATTCGAATATCTAAATCGCTTGTCAGGAGTGCCATACTTACCCGGCTTATATTCGTATAAATAATCAACACACAGATCATTATTAATGTAAGTATGTTTGTCTTTTATTTTTCTATCCATTAGATAGATATAATTAGGCAAACCAGAACGGTGATCTAGTAGCATTTTTATAGTAATACCATCATATGGGAAATCAGGGAAATATTTATTTATAGAATCACTGTAAGCTAATAGTGTATCTTGTGCTAACAGCATAATTGATGCTGCTGTAAATTGCTTTGAAACAGATGCTAATTGAAATATATCATCGTCACGTAGCTTAGTTCTTCTTCTAATATCTCTGTATCCGAATGCTTTTTTAAAGACAATTTGTTTTTTCTTGCCTCCTAAAACAACGCCATTAAATTGTCTTGTTTTTTGAAGTTTGGTAAAAGTAGAATCAAAAATATGATAGAATTCATCGAATTCATCTTTTGATAATGAATCAATTGTTGGTGTAATTACTTCTGGTTTGTCTATTATGACTACTTTTTCAGTTGTATTTTTTTTTGTACAACCGATCAATAGATTAATCCCAATGAGTAAAGTAACTAAAACGGGTAGTTTTTTTTTCAATGAACTATCTATTTGACTTCGAAATCGAGTAATTTTTCACCTTCAATAAATCCTTCAATTCTATCTCCAATTTTTACTGGGCCAACACCTTTAGGCGTTCCAGTGAAAATAAAATCTCCTTTCTTTAAAGTGATATATTTAGATACAAAAGCAATAATTTCATTTACATTCCAAAGCATCATACTTGAATTGCCACTTTGTTTTTCTTCACCATTAAGTGATACACTGAAATTAATATCTTGAATATCTTTAAAATTGGCGATAGGTTGGAATTTAGAAATAGGGGCGCTGTCATTAAAAGCTTTAGCAAGTTCCCAAGGAAGACCTTTCGCTTTTAATCTCGATTGCACATCTCTTGCAGTAAAATCAATTCCTAAACCTACTTCTTCGTAGTATCTGTGAGCAAATTTTTCTTGAATATACTTACCACCTTTACAGATTTTTACTACCAATTCCACTTCATGATGTATATCATTAGAAAATTCTGGATAGTAGAAAGGGTCGTTGTTTTTTAAAACTGCCGTTTCGGGCTTTGTAAAAATTACGGGTTCTGTAGGGCGTTCATTATTTAATTCAGCAATGTGATCAACATAATTTCGACCTATACAAATAATTTTCATAATCTGTTTTTTAAAATAGAGTGAACAAAAAAATGCCCGATAAATTCATACCGGGCATTTTAGAGGAAACTAAAATCAACTATTTTTTCTTAGTTGCAGCTTTTCTTCCTCTTGTAGAACGACGTTTTGGAGCCGCTTCAACTTCTTCGATTACCTCGACATCAGTTAAAACTCTACCGCAGTGTTCACATACGATTAATTTCTTTTTCTCACGGATATCAGCTTGTCTCTGAGGAGGGACAGTGTTGAAACAACCACCACAAGCACCTCTTTTTACAGTTACAACTGCTAAACCATTAGAAGAGTTATCTCTGATCTTGCTGTAAGATCTTAATAATCTTTCATCAAGATGTTTTGTAGCTTTATCACGTTGCTTAAGAAGTTTTTGTTCATCAACTTCACTTTCAGCCATGATTTCGTCAAGCTCTGATTTTTTTGTTAGTAAATCTTTTCTACGCTCTTCTAGTGCAGTTTTAGTATTTACAACTCTTTCACGCTTTACTTTCTCATCTGCCTCGTTGTCGCGAATTTTCTTTTGAGCAACTTGGATATCAAGATCTAACATCTCCATCTCCTTGTTGATTGCATCAAACTCTCTGTTATTTCTAACATTCATTTGTTGCTCTTCAAGATAAACAATACGCTTTTTGAAGTCTTGAATTTTACCTCTTAATTGATCAATATTTGCCTCGACGTCTGAAAGATCTCTTTCTAAGTTATCTATACGAGTCTCGTAACCTATGATCTCATCCTCTAGGTCTTGAACTTCTTCCGGCAGGTCGCCGCGTAATTTGCGGATTGCATCTAGTTCGCTATCGATTTGTTGTACTTTCGAAAGCGCTTCGATTCTTTGGGCGACTGTATTCTCCATAGGGATTGGCAAAACTAAATGTTGACATTAAATTTCTTAGTGGCATTTATAAACTAGTAAAATGCACGAAATGCAATTTTAAGAAATTAAATCGTATTTATCTCTATATAATTGAAATTAATAACGATTCAATATTGTATAAATGCAAAAAAAAGGCTAGCAAAACAAGTTACTAGCCAATTATTGTGCTCCCAACAGGGCTCGAACCTGTGACCCTCTGATTATGAGTCAGATGCTCTAACCAACTGAGCTATGGGAGCTGCTTTTCCTTGAAAGCGTTGCAAATATAGGGGATTAATTCCGTACAATGCAAAATAAAAATTAAAGTTTTTTTTAATTATTTTTTAAATGATTGAAATAGAACAATTTATTTTTAATTATTTACTTCTATTTTTTTGAATCGAAATGATCTTTCTATCAAAATCTTCATTTTTACCTTATTTATCAATTAATGTTGCTTGTGAATAATTAGTTTGCGATTGATATTTATTCACATATTTATTGACTTTTTCCGATATTAATTGGAGTTTAATCAACAAATAAATTTACAAAATTGAATGTTTTCCCATCAAACAAACCTTTATCACTTATTTTTAATTGAGGAATTACCAATAATGCCATAAAAGATAGTGTCATATATGGGTCGTGAAGGGTAGAACCAAACTCTTTTGCAGTTTCAAGAAGTTGAATATATTTTTTGGCAGCCGATTCTCCATCGATATTTGTCATCAATCCAGCAATTGGTAATGCAAATGTTGCTTCTTTAGTAGTATTTTTGATACAAAGTCCACCTTTCATATCAATTACTTTATTCACTGCGGCAGCAATCGCTTCATCATTAACGCCTACAGCAACGATATTATGTGAGTCATGAGCTACAGTAGAAGCAATAGCACCATCTTTTAACCCAAAACCTTTAATATATGCCACAGCTACAGGTGCGTCTTTATATCGGTTGACTACAGCTATCTTAAGTACATCATTTTCTTTCAAAGAATTTATATCGTGCTTCTCTTCAGAAGTAATTAATTGCCCATCGTGAGCAACAATAACTCTTACTTTATTTTTGCCATCTAATGATAAATTAAAATCACTTGCTTTTTTAGGTTGGCAATTAAACTTATTTATTATTTGTGCAGTTGGTGTAGAAAAAAGTTCCTTTCCATCTTCAGCAACTTTTACTCCATTGATATATGTAGCTATTGGAGTGAAATTGCTCATGTTATTGATGATGACAAAATCTGCATAATCTCCTTCTCTTAATTGCCCAACATCTAGGTTGTAATGTTCAATTGGATGTATAGAGGCTATCTTGATTGCATCAAATAAATCAGTTCCCATATCTAATGCTCTTTTAATAAATTTATCCATGTGGCCATGTATTAGCTCATGTGGATGAGAGTCATCTGTACAGAACATTAATTTTGCAGGGTGCGACTTAAGAAGCGGGGATAGGGCTTCGAAATTCTTTGCAGCTGACCCTTCACGTATTTGAATCTTCATCCCATTTTCAATTTTATGAATTGCTTCATCTAATTCAAAACTTTCATGGTCAGTGGAGATTCCTGCTGCAGCATATTTAATTAAATTTTTTCCTTTTAACCCTGGAGCATGTCCATCTACAGGTTTATTGGCTGCTTTTGCAATTCTAATTTTCGCCATTACATCAGCATCATTTTGAAGTACTCCTGGCCAATTCATCATTTCAGATAAATATTTTATATCATCATTGGCAAGTAATTCTTCTATTTGACTTACACTTATAGTATCACCAGCAGTCTCGAATGCAGTTGCAGGAACGCATGAAGGGGCTCCGAAATTGAATTTAAAAGGGGTTTGTTTTCCATTTTCAATCATGTAATGTACGCCTTCAATACCAACTACGTTGGCAATTTCATGTGGGTCAGAAATTGTAGCAACAGTACCATGTCTAACTGCAATTTTGGCAAATTCAACAGGGGCAAGCATTGAGCTTTCAATATGAATATGTGCATCTACAAAACCTGGAACTATATATTTATTTATACCTTTTGAAGATTCATCGTATTTTATCGATTTAATACGTTTACCTTCTATTGTGATACAACCAGGGTAAATCATTCGTTTATGAACATCTACAATATTTCCTTTGATTTCTGTTGCCATTTTTCCTCTTATAATGTTGTGTAAAAAACAAAGCCAAAATACATTATGAATATGTATTTTGGCTTGTTCTGTAAAGATTTATTATAAATATTCTCGTTAGAATACTAATGCATACGCTAATGTTACATCAAATCTGCTGATTGATAAATCGTCTCCACTAACTCTTGTAATGTCAGATAAACCAGCTATGTACCTAAAATCTATCATGATATTATCTACCATAGCTCCAATTCCAAATACTAAAGAAATATTAGAATCATTTAAATAACGATTTACATTTCTATCATTTGTACTTTCTGATGGAGAAAGTGAGCCATCAATAATATTTGTTGGTCCATTTTCTTTTGCTTTAGCTAATACACTAACCATTGGACCAAGATTAAAAAAGAATCTATTTTTTTTTCCAACAGTAAATTTTGCTAATAATGGTATGTCAACATAGTTTAAACTAACAGTTGTACCCATAGATTTTGATTTGATCATGCTGTACAAACATTCTGCTTGAAGTGAAAAAACATCACTTGTAGCAGCTTCTACAACACCACCAAAGGTAAGATTTGGTTTATAAGAAAAATCGTTTGTACGATTGGTTCTTATTTTTGAGATATTAGTACCAACTTTAGCGGCAATCATAACACCTTGACCAAAAACTATATAAGAACTTAAAAGTAGTCCAAGGGTTAAAAAAATCTTCCTCATGAACAGTAGAGTTAGGGATTTAGATTAAAAAAAGAAATACACAAAACTTAATGTTAATTGTATTCCGTTTGAACAGTAGTATTTATTGACGAATACTATTGAAGCTAAGATACAAAAATCATATGATTTCTAGCTTATTTATATTAAAATCATTCCTTTTTCCACTTTTATAATTTATATAGTGTTATCTAATTAATAGTATTTGTCCCGTTTTTTCTGTTACTGAACCATCTTTCTGACTCGTATACCTTACTGAATAAGTATAAGATCCTGACATCATTTTAGCACCTTTATAAGTACCATCCCAACCATTTCCTGGAGTACTCGCCTCAAATGAGTCGGTATATACTTTATGGAAAATTGATTCGCCCCAGTTGTTATAAATATGGAAATCTATATCTACAGCATAGGCAGGCTCTAATAAAAATTCATCATTTGTACCATCTCCATTAGGTGTAAAGGCATTAGGTGAATGTAACCTAGCAGGACAAATTTGATTTACATTTATAGTATCTATAGTTGCACATCTTGTAGCATGGCTTTCATCAGTTACAATTACAGTTAAGATACCACTACGGTCTCTTGTAATAACTCTAGAAGTTTCTCCTGTGCTCCATTGGTAGGTATAATTATCACCTTCAACAGCTGCAACATCTAATTTATCACCAGTTTCAAAACAGAACGTAGTGTCTTGTAAAACTTGTACTGGATTAGGATGGAAAGTAGCAGTAAAATCATGTACAAATTCACACATTGTACCAGACTCGTGTTGAACTCGTGTAGTAACTGTATAAACTCCATTTTCTAGAACATCAATTGTTGGAGTGGTTGCTCCATTACTCCATAAGAATGATTCTACTACACCAGGATATTCAGGTATTCTACCATCAAAAGTAATAGGCTCTAAATCACATGATTCTTGTTCCCACTCTGCAATAACATCAGGAACTACATGAACAGTTATTTGATGTGTATTAATACAACCCTGTTCATTTGTTACCTCAACAGAATAAGTAGTTTCTTCTAATGGACCAACTAAAATACTATCAGCAGTAGATCCAGTACTCCATGAATAGGTGACAGGAACATTTACTTGTGGAGTTAATGTTGTTGTTAATCCTTCACAAATCCATATATCACTTTCCATTGTAATAACTGGTAATGGAGTAACAATTACAGAATCGATAAATGTATTTGTACAACCTCCATTGTTTGTTACCTCAACTAGTACTTTATATGTCCCAGGTTGAGTATAGGTAAATGATGCATCACGATCAAATGCATCGAAAAGTGCTCCATTGTCTTCATTAAAATCAAAGTCCCATTTCACATTCTTAATACCATGATCACCAGCTTGATTAAGTTGAGCAGTAGTATTTATAAATTGAGCTGTTTCCCCAATACATATATCATTTACAGTAAAACTAGGAGTTGGGATTTCATAGATATGAATATCTTGCGAATACACAGGTGAAATACAACCTGCTGGAGTTGTAATTCTAAGTTTAATAGTGTGTGTACCGATTGTATTAAATATACTTGTCGTATCACCCGTTGATTGTACCTCATAATTTCCATCATTATCAAAATCCCATTCAAAAATACTACCTTCTTGTGGTGTAATAGCATTTCTTGTAGAGAAGAAAATTGTTTCCATTTGACAACCAAAACCTTTATCTATTGTAAATTCAGCAGTAGGGGTTCTATGGAAAACTACGGTCATTGTATCTGCACTACTACATGAAGTGTCTAATTTATTATTGACATTTAATACCAGTCGAGCAACTACTTCATGAGAATTCGAATTAAAAATTGGGTCAGCCAAAGTTGCTGAGTTAGTATTGAAATCAGATTGTGTATTTATTCTACCACCTGATAAAGAAATAATACTCCAATTGTAATTCATGCCGCTCCAGTATGTATCTAAAGGTGTTATAGTAAATACTTGTTCCTGACAACCTCCCAAATCAGCAGGTAAAATAACAGTAGGTGTTCTTAAGAATGTAATAGAAGATTGATCAGTACCTGTTCCACAATTATTAAATACATTATCAGTTGATAATGATAAATGAGCCGTTAATGATGACGCATCATCAGGCATTGTGTTTAGTATGAAATCTGGGTTGTAACCACTAGTGTTTGATATTGTTACATTTCCTCTGTTATCATTAGTAGAAATGTCCGAATCTATTTGATCAATTGTCCATGCGTAATTAAAATTGCTAATAAACTCTTCGTTATTTGGCTGAATATTAATACTCGTTTGATTACAACTTCCTTGAACAGTAGTAGGAATTTCTGTAATTGGGTTTCTAAAGAAAGTTATATCAATAGAATCACTTACTTGTGTACAATAAGGGTTTGATGGATTAGAAATAGTTAATTTATATCGTGCGGTTAATTGTGCTGCACCATGAGGGAAAGTAGGACTAGTCAGATTCATTTCGTATGCAGAACCCGAAGGTGTTTCCGTAATACTTGCATTTAAAATTGAATCAGAGTCACTTGTAATATCAAGTTGTTCCCATGTGTAGTTAAAATTGGTTACTTCATTTTGAGTTGGGCGAAGTGTAATAAAACCAGTTTCACAAGATACTATAGGAGAGGATATTAATGAAAGAGTAGGCTGTTTGTGGAAACGTATAGTAGTTGTTGCTAAATCAGAACATCCACTCGAACCGTTTGAAACATTTAAAGTAGCCTCAATTTCTATATATGATGCGCCTATTGGGAAACTAGGGTTTCTTAATTCTAATTGATGACCTCTTGTATTATAAGAAGAAGTATCCACTGACCCTGTATTTAAATTAATATCATCAGTTACCGTAATAGTCCAATTATAATCAAAGTGACTAACAAGTTCTTCTCCTGTTGTAATTGAGAAAATTTGATCTTCACATAAATCAGTAGCTGATGGACTTAAAGTGATATTTGGTGTTCTATAGAATGTAAAAAATTCACTTTCAGTACTGAAACAACTGTTTTCTTGGTGTGCATTTTTTCCATCAATATCAATTGTTACATTAATTTCTCCAGATCCGCTTGCAAATTGATTAACATTAATATGTAAACTATCATAACTGCTTAAAGTATCTATTGTACCTCCACTAAGAGAACTCATCTGCCAATCGAATATATAATTATTCATTTGTGATGAAGTGATCGGGAAAGTCAATGCTTTTAAACTGACATTGTCACTACAGCCAATTATTGAAGTAGAAAGTGTAGTATTTAACACGGGGGTTTTAAAGAATGAAACGTCTACTTCTTTTGTAGTAATACAAGGTTGGCTAGCATTCGGGTTACTATTAATGATAGATAATTCATAACGAACATCTATTTGAGTCTCTCCATTATTAAATATAGGATTCTGAGTAACTAAATCTCTTGCAGTAACATCTACTTCAGATACTGATCCATTTGTAGTAGAGATTTTTGTCCATTGATATTGGTAATCAGAAATCACTTCATTAAAAGGAGAGACAGTTATTAAGTTGGTACAACTATCATTTGCAGACTTAACTACATCAAAATTGATATGTGGAACTCTGAAGAAAATAAGTGTGTGTTGTTGTGTTGCAGTACAAGAACTACCATTCGGATTAACTATTGTAAGTTCCATTGTAACTTCAATTTGAGATCGACCATTTGAAAAGTCATCATCTTCAAAATGAATTTCAAAATTCTGATTAGCAGCTTGACCATTAATTACATCAGAAGCAGATCCATTAAAACCATCAATACTTGCAACACTCCAAGAGTAATTGTAGCCATTTATAGTTTCATTACCTAAGGGTTTTATTAGGACAGTATCTAATGCACAACCAGTATGATTATCAGTAAAATTGATCATTGGTTTTCGTGCTAATTGAACTGTATATGCGGTGTCAGCATCGCAACCAGCATTTAATTTGTTCTCTGCATGAACATCAAATCTAGCTGTTATTAACGCTGCTCCTAATGGGAAATCAACAGGGTCAGCATCTATAATCATTTGCCCAGAAGTTGATGTGTTTATATTTGATAGAGATGAAATACTGGCATTGTTATCTGTAAAAATACTATCAATTGTCCATGTGAAATCATAATTATCAGGACGAGTTTCTACAGTTTGTAAAATCAAGTCAGCATCATCACACACCGTTAAATTATTTGAAGTTAAACCAATTGTAGCATCTCTATCAAATTGAACTGTTACTTGGTCTGATGTAGTACAACCATTATCATTATTAGTTGTTTCTAACTGATAAATGGCAATAACACGAACACTATTTGAAGGAAAGGATGGGTTGTGGTTTAAAGTTATAGAATGATCTGTTAAGCTGCTTTCCATAGGGTAAATATTTGCAGCTAATAAATCAATGCCATTATCTGTGAGTATACTTACTCTTGTCCAATTATATGTATAACCTGCATTGTTTGCCTCTGTTGGGAATAAATTTATTGTTCCATCCTCACAAATAGGTGGAATATTTAGATGACTTAAATCTGTAATAGGAGTACGGAAGAAAGTAAATATATAGGTTTCACTATCATTACAACCTCCTAATTCATTTTCTACATCTAATGAATAAGTAACATCAATTCTATGACTTAATGAATCAAATGAGACAACATTAAATTGAACATCTTGATTGTGGTTGTCTAGATGTGTTGTATCAATTGTACCACCAAGTACACTTACTTCATTCCATGTATATCTATAATTAATAATCTTTTCTGTAGCGAAAGGTCTAATTGTATTTGATAATTGACAGTCAATACTATCTAAAGATTGAGTTGAATTTAAAATTGGATTCCTAAAGAAAGAAGCCATAATAGTATCTTTATCGATACATTGAGTAGATAAACTATTTTCAACTACAACCTCATATTCATACTGCATTAAGGCACTTCCCGTAGGGAAGAAACTTGTTTGATCAATAGGAGAATTTAATGTATATGTATTATTGTTTTGAACAACTTGAGGAGTTGTAAGTGCTTCATTATTAGGGTTATTATCAACAGTTGTATTTATTAGGTTCCAAGTGTAATTAAACTGAGGTACATAACTTTCTGTTGTTTCTAATACTATTGATGTTGTAGAACATTCTGCATTAACATCTGTAATTGTAGCATTTGGTGTTCTATAAAACGTAAATGAAACTGTTTCTGTAGATGAACATGTAGGAGAGTCTGAATTAATAGCGGTTACTTGATAAGTAACATCAATTTGATTCGATGATGTATTGAAAATAGGAGTGTCTAAAATTACATTTTGTGTTGTAGTTGAGGATATGTTTATAGTACCACCCACAACCGATTGCTGGTTCCATGTATAATTATATCCATCAATTATTTCATTACCAAATAATGTAATTGTATTGCTATTTCCACAATCACCACTTGTAAGTGATTGGGCAATTGCCATTGTTGGAACTCTAAATATGCTGAATTGAATATCTTCAAAATCAGAACAATTTGCATTCCCTAAAGTATCGTAATTAAAAACTGAAATTCTATAATTTGCATCAATTCTATGACTGCCAGAATCGAAAGATGAAGCATTTAATTCAATATTTTGAGTAGATGAAGAATAACCAGAACCAATAGAAAGCGTTCCGCCATTTACTTGAACACTATCCCAAACGTAATTAAAACCATCAATTATCTCTGTATTAAATAAGCTAATTAAATTTGTACTTCCACAAGCAGTTATTGATTGGTTAATAGAAATATTAGGCTCTCTGTAGAAGTAAAATCTAAATGTTGAATCAGTTACACATGATGTATTTTCAATATTTTCAACATTAACAGAAACATCAACTAATACAGTATCACTTCCTGCTGAAAAAACAGGGTTGTTAAATGTAAGTGTATGACCTGTTAGCGATGAGTTTGAAATAGAACCACCAACAGTAGTAAAGGTCCAATTAAAATTAAAAGCACTACTAACATCTTCTAAACCAAAAGCTGTTATTGTATTTTCAATTCCACAGGTGGTTAAACTTTGTTGAATATCAATAATTGCTGGGCGGTAAAAGATCATTGTAGTATCTATACTATTGCTACAACTTGGTTGATCTGTATTATTAATTTGTAGTGTAAATGGGATTTCAATTTTATTGCTACCAGCTGCAAAAGCAGTGATTGGGAGTGTTACTTCTATATTTTGATTATTGATTTGATTGGTAATGTCCGATAACACATCACTTGGTAATGTACTTCCATTAGAACCAGCTCCAGATATACCACTAGAATTTAAATTCCATTGATAATCAAAGCCATTTCCATGAGCAATAATTTCGCTTGTGCCAAGAGGGTAGAAGTTGATTGTTAATCCACATGACCCATCATTTCTAACTTCAGAAAAATTAGTGAAATTAGGTGATCTATATAAAGTACTAGCAATACTCATTGAGTCTAAACAACCAACAGAATTTGTATTGAAAGAGTTTAATAAGAAACGAGAGTCAATTCTTGTAGAATGAAGAGCAAAAGTGTCAACAGTAACTGTAAGATTTTCATCTGTTAAAGTTGTCGTATTTATTGCTCCACCATTAAGAAATGTATTTGACCAAGTATTGTTATAGCCAGAAATTCCTTCGTTATTAAATGGGATTAGTGTTAGAGCATTATCACAACTATCGTTACTTGCTCTAGAATAAGTAAGGTTGATATCAGGTTCTCTAAATAATGTGAAATTAAATGTAGTATCATCATCACACATAGATTCACCAGAATTTAATAATGTGATAGTGTAATTTGCATTAATTTCACTTTCTCCCGCATTAAATGTATTGGCGGTAAAAGTTGCAGTTCTACTACCGTCTGGAATTGCTGGTGTTGTAATAATTGTACCGCCAGTTATGCTGTTTTGGGTCCAATCAAAATCCACATCGTTTAACATCTCATTTGTAGAAGAAACCATTACAGAACTCTGACAAATACCTGTTAAACTTGTAAGGCTTACTTCTGGTGTTCTATAGAACCTAAAACTAACAGTATCCTCAGCGTAACAAGTAGTTTGGTTTGTATTGACAACTCGCAAATGATAATACACATACATGATAGATTCAAGGTCAGTAAAACTATCTACTTGAACTGATAATTCTCTTTGAGCGAGTGCGGCATTATCAAAAATAGCACCATTTCTAATTGAGTCAATACTCCATATGTAAGTATATCCATTTACATCTGTAGGGAATGGTGAGGCTAAACCATTTCCATCACATTCTGCCATTTTAGAATGATCAAAAGGAGTGTTGATTGTTGGTGTTCTATAGAAATATAAAGTGTAGTTTTCTGTATTAGAACACGTTGGATCTGCCATTGCAGCACTATTCACTACTGTCAATTCAACTTGGATTGCAATGACTGATTCATTATCAATAAAATCATCATCGGTTACAGTAAATGTAGTATTCTGCGTAGAATAAGTATCGTTTACAGCATAGTCACTTCCATCGTATCCACTAATAGTTGTAATTCTCCAACTATAATTAAAACCAGGTATTGTTTCTAATGCAAATGGTTGTAATTCAGAAGTTAAATCACACGAGTCTGTTTTAGATTCTACAATATCTATATCTGGGTAACGAATATATCTGTAGAGAATTGTTGTGTCATTTGTAGCACAAGCAATGTTTGTATTTGAGTGAGCAATATTTAAATCCATTTCAAAAGATAAAATATGCGCACCATCTGCATATGCAGAATCTCCCACGCTTAACGTTAAATTCTGATTGTTTTGATTAGCATTAATACTATCAAGAATAGGTTGTATTAATACGCCACCATTAGCCCCAACAACGGTTGATGGATCTAATGTCCATTGATAATTAAAGCCATTGTTATGGTTAATAATTTCTGTAGCTCCTAAAGGTTGTACATTTATTAAATCTCCACAGAAGCCAAGGGGCATAGTTTCGCTATAATTTGCAAAAGAAGGAGTTCTATAAAAATGTACAGTAACTGTATCTTTATCTGTACAAGTATTAGAAACAGAATTGACTGCAGTAAGTTCATATGAGACATCAACAGTTGTAGAATTTAAATCAAATGTAGTAATTGATAAATCAAGATCTAAATCATTTACACCACTGTTCTGGTTGATAGTTCCACCATTTACGGTTAACTGTCTCCACGTTCTAATTATTAATGGAATATCCTCTCCATTAAAAGGTTTGATTATATCTTGGGTAGCACAAGAATCCGCTTTTACTGATAAGAAATTTATCTCTGGAGTTCTATAAAAAGTAACTTGGAAAGTTGTGTCATCATCACAAGTGTGAGCTGAAGAGTTAGTAATTGAAACTTGATATTCTAAATCTATCTGGACAGCATCAGTGCTAAAAGAGTCTACATCAACAATAAATTCATTATTATTATTGAGTGAATCAATACTACCTCCAGTAATAGAATTTAAATTCCAGTAAAATGTTTCTCCTGCATTTACAAAAGCTTCATTTGCCGTAGTGAAAGACATTGAAGTGTCTTTTACAGCACATTTTACAAGAGGATCGTTAAATACAATTTCTGGAGTTCTGTAAAATTCAAAATTCACATCTTCTTCATCATAACAAGAAGGCACTTCGCTGTTAAATACACGTAATCTATATGTACCATCAATTTGTAAACTATTTGTCGCAAAAGAATCTACATCGATTGTAATTTCTCGACTGAATAAATTGTTGTGATTTACGCCTCCACCAGAAACAGAAATTGGCATCCATACATAAACAAACCCATTCACATTCGTAGAAAATGGTTCTGATGTTCCTGTATGATCACAATTTGCAATTTTATTGAAAGCAAAAGCAGAATTTATTTCTGGTGTACGATAGAAAGTAATGGTATCTACAGCAACATCTTGGCAAGAAGTATTAGAAACAGCTAAGCTATTGGCTACATCTAATTGAAGAATAATTTCAATTTTTGATTCGGTATCTATAAAATCATCATCAGTTATTGTTAAAGTAAGGTCTTGTGTTGTGAAAGTAGAACCAACACTCATATTATTTGATGGGTCTCCATCGTTACCATCATATCCAGAAATACTCGTTATTTGCCAATTGTAATTAAAGCCACTTATTACTTCTGTTCCAAACGGCTGTAAAGTGGATGTTAAATCACAACTGTCTGGCTTAATTTCTGTAAGACTTATAACAGGAGGTCTTTTGAAAGATAATAAAAGTGTAGAATCAGTCTGACAAGTAACATTATTGTCTGTATGTTCTATGTGCACATCAAGTGATAATATAATTTCATTTGATCCACTTTCGAATGCACTCAATGGCATTGTTAAATCAAAGTTTTGATCATTTACTTGATTTGAAATGGAATCATTAATATTTGATGGTAATGTACTACCATCGGCACCTGCTCCAGTAACTGAATTTAATGTCCAAGTATAGTCAAAACCTTCATTATGATTAATTATTTCGGATTGTCCTAAAGGATATAATTCTACAGAGAGTCCACATTCATCTAATGGTTTATTTTTAACAAAAGCATCAAGAGTAGGAGTTCTATAAAATCTAAATTCAATAGTATCTATATCCACACAACTATTAGCATCTGTATTTTGCACAAATAGTTCATATCTAGCCACAATATACGCAGTGTCTTGATCAAAACTTGTAGCTGTTATTGTAAGGTCTTGATCTGTTAGCGTAGAAGTAGAAACAGTTCCGCCTTCTACTGAAAGTTGATTCCATTGATAGTTATAACCACTTATTACTTCTGTTCCAAAAGGTTGAATTGTATTTATCAAAGCACAAGAATCTGTTCGAGTTTCTACAAAAGCAATTTGAGGCGTACGATAAAACGTAATATTAAAGGTAGTGTCATCGTCACAAGTAGATGCCGTAGAATTATTGATAGTTAACGTATAATTTGCATCTATTCTATGTTGTCCTAAACTAAAATTATCTACGTCAATAATCATTTGATTGCTTGTGGTAGAACTATTGTCTGCTGTAGGAGTGGTAAGTAAAGAGCCTCCCGAAATAGTATTTTGATTCCATAAGAAATCAGCACCATTCAATGCTTCACTATTTGCAGTAACTGTATCAGAAATAGCACAATTATTTACATCTGGTGTGTATGTAATTTCAGGAGTTCTGAAAAACTGAATAGTATAATTTTCAACATCCATACAAGTAGGAGATGCTGTATTTGTTACTGTTAATCTATATTCTGCAGTAATTATTGTTTGGTTTGTGTTCCAACTGCTCACAGCAAGGTTGATATCTTTATTAGTGAGCGCATCTTCTGTTAACGTACCATTTTGTATGCTTATTAAATCCCATTGGTAATTAAAACCAGTAATAACTTCGCTTCCTGAAGATAATAATGCAGAAGATGCACAAGGGTTGTTCCCTGCTTTTGTTTCTGAGAATTGAATATTTGGCGTTCTATAAAAAACTAGATCTAAGTTTCTATTTATACCACAAGCTGGGCTTGCATCAGTTCCATCAGGATTTTTTTTACGAACTCTATTGTTCATTCTAATTGTAAATTGAGAAGCACCTGTAGCATAATCACTATCAGAAAAAGATAATGTTCTTATTTGCCCAAATGTATCAGGAATTGATGACCCATTGTATGAAGAACTATTCCCAGAAGTAATATTTCTCCATCTATAATTAAAGTCAAGTGTTTCTGTATGGTGATTTAATACAACAACTGAATCACACACATCAATCCTAGTATCTAATAAATTAAGCTCCCTTGGTCGTCTTTCAATTTCAAAAATTACAGTTGTATCTTTTAAGCAAGTATTGTCAAATGAGTTTTCTACATGTAATGCTATTTCAAATGATAATGAAGTGGTGTTGTCAACAAAATAATCTTCGGTTAATACAAGGTTTATATTTTGATTATTTTGATTTGCTATAACTTGGTTTACTAAATCTGTTACATTTAAAGCATCTATATTATGATCAGCAGCATTAGAAGACATACTCCATGTGTAATCATAACTTGAATTATGAGGTAAAACTTCTGTTTCTCCAAATGGATAGAAATCGACTTCATATGTACTTCTATCAGATGAATTACATTGTTCTGTTGAGTCAACCCAAGAAGAGAAGTCTGGTTGTCTATAAAATTCAAATGTTATACTATCCCTATCAGAGCAACCAATTTCATTCTCTACATCAACATAATATTTTGATTGTATTCTCGTGCTTCCAGATAAGTAAGAAGTCGGGTTTATGGTTAAATCTTGGATATTTAAATGAGTTGTGTCTATTGTACCTCCATTTAAATACTCTTGTGTCCATGTGGTTGAAAAACCATTAATTATTTCTGCTCCAAAAGGCAAAGCAGTATATAGTGCAGATGTTCCGCACGAAATTAAAGTAGTGTCTAAGCTTATTATAGGAAGTCTGTGTATTCCAACATCTACAGTATCATATGTTAAACAAAGAGTAGGGTGGTTAGTATCTTCAATTTGCAATTGATATTTAATATCAATTCTTGCTGCTCCAGCTGAATAATCACTTTCTTGTGCTGTAACTGTAACTGTATGTAAAGTTGTGTCTGTAAAACTTGTTGTTCCATTGATAGGTCCATTTAATCTTGTCCATAAATATTCAAAACCTGTACTATCATTTGCTATCGGTCTCAATGTTACAGGTACGTCATTACAAACAATAATACTATCTGATCCAATTTCTGAATCTGGATTTTCTCTCACATATACAGTAAGACTATCAATATTATTACAACCTCTTGCAGTAGTAACCATCAATTTTACATTATATGTTCCCACTGCTGTAAAGTCATGATTTGGATCTGCGAGTGTAGAGAAATTTCCATCATTAAAATCCCAATACCATGCAATAATATCATTTACATTAGCAGGTAGTGTTCCATCCCCAATGTAAGTTGCAATATTCGTGTTGTCTACTGTAGAGGCGTCTCTAAATTGAAATGTTTGACCAAGACAAACTTCATTAGATAAAGCGTCGGATTGCCTTTCTGCAGTTAATTCAGCGTCAGGATTTTTAAATTGAAATATTAATGTTGAATCTGAAGAAGGAATAAACTCATGGGTACAACCTTTGTTTGTGGTTACAACTAGTCGTGTTGTTATTACTTGATTCGTACCAATTATTGATCCATCACCATCTAATTGAGTATTGAAATTAATTCTTGGATATCTATGTGTAAGGCTGTCAGTTCCTCCAAAATCAAAAGTGCCATTATTATTAAAATCCCAATCCCACCTTACTATTTTATCATCAGTCACAGGTGTAATTGTTGATAAATCATCAAAAGAGACTTCAAAACTCTCACAAACATTTTGATACGTAAAATTAGCAACAGGTATGGAATTAACGATAACTGAATCTTCAGTAAAAATTGCAGAACAACCATCTGCAGAAGTAGTTCTTAATGTAACGGGATATACTCCTTGACTAGGAAATGTATAGGAGGATATAGGGTTGGTTGAACTTAAATCATAAGTTCCATCATTATCAATATCCCATTCGTAATTAGATATTACTCCTCTTGTATATAGTCCAAAATCAGACAATGAAGCATCTAAAGTTGTAGCAGAACCACCGCATACTTCATCATTTGTAAATGATGGAACAGGTGTTGGATTATAAATCACTCTAATGTTATCGCTAGAAACACATTCAGCAATGTTTAAAACATTATTTGTAGCATCAATTTTATCCACATAAGAGGTCATAATTGTAGCTTGGATTGTATACAATTTTCCATCTGCATCATCTGGATTAATTGTAAATGGGGCAGTGTCAACAGGTGCAAAATTAAAAGTGACTTCAGGATTATTACCACCATTTATTGAATTTACCAAAACTCCATCTACATACCATTGATAAGATAATTCCCATGAGTAAATGTAAGTTGCTGTTTCAATTGTATCTGTAGTATTAAAACTACTAGACCATGACATATCAGTTACATTTAATGTGTAAGTACCAGCATCGGTACAAAGTGTTATATCTGCAGCAGAAATATCAGGGCAACTTAAAACACGCATGTCACCAGAATAATCAGCAGGGTAATTACAACCATTTTCATCTATAAAGGTTAAACTTGGTGTGTAAGTACCTTCAGACATGTATTGAAAAGTGTTGGCACTATCCATTCCTGCTTGCCCATCTCCAGAAGACCATTGATAGATTGTATTTGTAATATCAGTATTTGGGTCATCACGTGGGAAAGCGACTAATGTTGTTGTGGCTGGCTCAAAACTAATTTTTTTCATTATTTCATATGTACCCGAAGTACCTCCAACAACAATAGTAATAGGAGTAGAGGTATCTTGACATCCATGTACATCTGTAACAGTTAAAATTGCATCATAGGATCCGGGAGAATCATAATAATTAGTTGCTGCACCATCGGTTGTGGTCGCATCAATTGTTCCGTCTCCATCAAAATCCCATTCCCATGTTTGGATATCAACAAAAAATAAGTTTAAACCATCTAAATCATCTCGTCTCACTGTATTACCAGGGGTATCATCAGCTAAATCTGAAAAAGAAACAAAACCTGGGCAAACTAAATTAACAGTACTAGGAGTAAATCTAGCTTCAAGTTCTTGCATTGTTGGAACTGTAAATGTAATATCATCATCACTCGAACAACCATTTTCATCAATCACTTGAACTGTAAGTGTATATGTTCCTGCAGATAAAGAAAATGTTGCTTGATCATCAATTTGAGTGTTTGAAACAACAGAAGTCCCCCCAATGCCACCCATAAAATAATTTATAGTTGCAGTAGATAAGTTATATATATCGTCAGTATCTAAATCAAGATCAATTTGAGTTATTATTTCATCACATACATAGTCAAAAGTGATGTAATCGGATATTGGATTAACAAAAGATACTATTGGTTTAGTTACCGTAATATCATGTGTGTAACTAGCAGTACAACCGTTTACCTCAAGGTTTAAAGTAACTGTGTGTGCTAAATTTTGAGGAGAATTTGGAGTACTAAATATAATATTTGTAAGATCTGGGACAATATAATTTCCACCAACCAATACTGTTGTTCCAGAACTTTGAGATACCCCATCAACTAGCCATTCATAATTAGGTTGAAGTGGGCTATACATTAAATTTGTACCTTGGAATGTTTGTGGGTCTCCAACACAAGCAGTAGTATTTCCTGTTACTTGTACTGACCCTCCTGTAATTTGAATCGGTCCGACGGAGGCTGTTTGTAAACATCCTGCATTTGTAGCTACAGTTACTGTACCATTATAGTTACCAGGAATTGGGAAATTTGCATTGACTAAACTAGTATTTGATCCAAAACTAAAAGTTATTGAGGGATCTGTATCAAGTGTAAATACCCAATTGTAAGAGCTTCCTATATTTCCATCTCCAGCATCAAAAGATATAGTATTATTTACACAAGTCCCTACAGATGTTTGAGGTGTAGGGTTTAATATCGGTAATGCATTTGGCATTACTATCGTTGTATCTTCTGTATCAGAACAGCCAACACTAGGTTCAGTAGCAGTAATTACAGCATACACACTAGAAGATTCGGGTATTTCTCCTTGAGTATAGCCTGTAAAAGTAGGAAAGTTGGTGTCTGCTAAGAAATTATAATTTTCATCTTTAGTGATTGGAGAAGTATAATTAACAGTATTTGAAGGTCCAGGAGGATCAATTGTAAGTGTCCATTGATAATCAGTGTCGCTTGTGCCTAAAGAATTGTTTGTAAACCCAAGAATTGTTGGATTACATTCATCTACGGTCAATTCATGTTCTGCTTCAGATGCTTCTATACGGATAGTTTGAGAAGAAGGCATACCTCCACAACCATTAATAATAGCTCGTAGCTCTACTGTAAAAGTACCAGGTAAACTTGTTCTATTATCATCAACAATATCTCCATAATAATAGGATCCAATTCCACTTGTGCCAACAGTTACCCAATCTAAGTTACTAGCATATCTATATTGATAAACAATTGGGTAATCTCCTGATAATCCTAAACCCGCTGTATCTGCAGCCGTAGTTGTATTGAAATTTACTGTAGTACCAATACAAATTACTGAAGGGGCATGTTGTATTGTAGGAGAATCTAATCTTTCTCCGACTACGTAATCATAAGGAATACTAGAAAAAGAACAGCTTGAATTATTTCCAATAGGAGTCAGATCAATATTTCGTGTGATTTGATAAGTACCATGTGTTAAATTAGACAATGTCATTGGGTTCCCGTTTTCAGTTACAATGGTATTTGTAGCTGTATTTACTATCGACCAGCTTTCAGCTTGTACAGTAAATGGGTTATTAATGATATTACCACTTTCATCTTCCCAAGTTTCAGAAGCAGTAAATGTTTCATTTGAAGGGGCACAATCGTATTGAGGTCCAGTTAATGTAATATCTAAAGGTGCAGAATATACAACGATACTGTTTAAAGCACAATTATCTGATAAATCCCCAGTTTGTGCATCAAAAAATAATTCTATTGTATGACTACCGTAGCCATTGATAGATAATGTATCTGTTGTTTTATTATTCCCTTCAGGAGTTCCTCCATCAACAACCCAATAAAAATTAGTAACGTTTTGAAGGTTTATTGCTTGTGTTTCCACATCAAAGTTTTCACTGCAATACCTAGTGTTATTAGTTACTACATTTATACCTGCTTGAGGGAGAACTGGAATTAATTGAGTATCATTATAAGTACATGAATTACCATTAATCTCATTGATGGTTGCACTTATATTTGCGTTAAATGATGTAGGGTTATTGTTTGAAAAACTATGTGTAACTGTATCACTAATTGAGTGAGACTCGCTTGATGAACCATCATCAAAATCCCATGTTAAAGTAGTTGATGCTAGTAATGGGTCTATTGTAGTAGGAGTATAGGTTACTTCATATGTATTACATGTACTCACTATTGAAGTGGTATATAAAGTAGAAATATCTTTAAAATAAAAGTTGATAGAATTGTTAGTTGTTCCTGCACAATTATTTGAGATTGTACTTACCGTTGCTGTAAAATTAGTACCATCTGCAATATTATAAGTATGCATTGATGTGTTAGCTGATGTAGTGTCAAAATTGCCATCTCCAAAATTCCAGTAATAAGTAGGGGAAACGCTATTCCCATCAGAATCTGTTGAAGTTGCAGTGAAAATTACTGATTGTGTAGTTGCACAACTAATTGTCTGATTTATAGTTAAGTCTGTAGTAAAAGGTGTTTCTATATGTATGTAGTTATTTTCTCTTCTAATGAATGAACAACCATCTGAAGTGACCCCACTTAATACAACATCAAAATCACCATAATTATCTAATACTATTTTTGCAGAGTCATTAGTTACAGTGTATAATTTATTATCAACGAGAAATTCTAAAGTACTAAATGTACCAGGAGTAGTTTGTACGAGAGTTATGGTATCACCAATACATGCATTGGTTGCAGAAGCATAAAAAGAGCCTTCTGGCTGATCATACACAACAATTTTATTTGTGACTGTTCTGGTGTAACTCGTACCTCCAGAATCATCAAAAGTTACAGATATAGAATAGTTGCCAAAAGCATTGAATTGCTCAAAAGGTTCAGCAATAGTATAGGTATTTCCATTGTAATCCGTAGACCAATTAAAATTACTGTACGTGTCTGGCCCATCAATTGAAAATTGAATTGCAACACCTTCACAACCTTGAATTACTTGTGTAGTATCATAATTAATCCCCCCCGATGTTCTAACTAAATCTTGACCATGTAATCTATTCGCTAACAATGTTAACGTACAAGTTACGATGAATAGTAACGATCTTAATAACGATTTTGTCATAATAGTAGCTTAATAGAATCAAATGGGATAGGTTAAGTCCCTAATTTGATATAGTTAGTCTTGCTGGTATAATAGCATCAACTTTAATAGAATATTTTGGGTAACAGCAATTGTTAAATATATATCTATAGAATTTAAGAAATATTTAATAGATAATTAAATTAATTAACGAGTATAATTAAAAAATGTTATGATAATAGGACTATTCCTATAAGTTAGGGGATGGACAAGATAATTCTAGTGGTTTTCTTTTTGGCTTTTTTCTATAATCTTTATATAAGTTAAAAGTATACTGTAAACTTATCTCATGTGAATTGGCATGCTGTTGAGGTAAATCAGATAAAGTGATATCATAACTATATCCGAAATTAAAATTTGCTACTTTAATTCCTGTAAGTAAAACTATGGCGTCATGATTAATCGCATTATCCTTTTCAGATTGTTTTAGTAATGGAAGCCCTCTATACCAAACACCAAATAGCAATGGTTGATAATGAAAATAAGCACCAACACTTAATTGATCATTTTTACCTTGGCTTTGATAATGCATAGCTAACGTTAAAGATTTTCTTTTATAATTAGGGATATGTGAATAGTGTCCTTTGTATTCTAATGGTATTTGATATCCTGCTTCTAATGCAAATCTAACGGGTAAGTAGGCTTGTTCACCTAAAAAGGAAATGTTTGGCTGAGTTAAATGAAATATTGAAATTCCTGCCCAATATTTTTCTCCAAAGAGCATAGCTCCAGTACTTACATCTGCATAATTAACCTGGTCTGTAACAAATGGCTCATTTGTTGTTGCACCTGTAAAACCAAAGGAATCAAGCTGATCGTTAAAAACAAGTGCAGATCTATCTAAACGATTCTGACCATATCCGACTTGAAGTCCAAGGTTTAATCCCATATATTTTGTGATTCCAATAGTGTAGGAACCAGATGCAATAACTTCATTATGTTTTAATGGAGTACCTTCATTAACACCATAATTATCTTGTTTGATGTACCCTCCTAAAGCAAAACTCTTGTATTTAAATTTATGATCAAAAGATGCCATAAATGATGTAATACTTGAGGGGAGACCTACCCATTGATTTCTGTAATTAACAATAGCTCTAGTTTCTTCACTGGAACCTGTTAATGCAGGGTTGAGGTATAATGGTGTTGCATAGTATTGCGAAAATTGCGTGTCTTGTGCACTAGATATATTATTATCAATACATATGATTATTAATAATAAACTGAAGTAGTAGTAAAAATTAGGTTTCATAGCAGCTTTAGGTATTGTTTAAAGGAATAACGCTTTTGAAGTAATTAACGTTTCAGAAAAACAACCTAAAACTTTACATTGTTAGATTATTGCTATTAAAATCATAGTATATTTAAAATATAATTTTTCAATTAATTTTATATTTAATAGTACTGATTATATTTCAATACATTATTGTATTTTATTTATATTTATCTTCTTTTCAACTTTAAAATCAACTATCTATTGTATTGTGTTACATGTTAGGAACTAAAAAAGAGGAACCAACTTTTGAAGTGATTCCTCTTTCTATAATAAGATTATTTGATATTTTCTTATTTACTTACATCTTGAGATGGTTTTGTTTTCCACCTTTCATGAAACCAAACCCATTGCTCAGGTTCTTCTTTAATAAATTCTTCTAATGCTAATGACATATTTTGTGTATTAACATTAATATCTTTTTTAAGATCTCCTGTTTTAACTAAAGGAACTTCTGGTTTAAAAGTAAGCATATGTTTTCCATTAGGTTGCATTTTAACTGCAGCAGGAATAATTGCGGCGTCAGCTTTTAGTGCCAAAACAGCTGCACCAATAGGAGTGGCAGCTTGTTTACCATAAAAATCTACAAACGTATTTTGTACTTTGTCTGTGTCTTGATCAATCAAAAGAAAAGCTAAACCGCCATCCTTTAATTTCTTAAACATTTTGATACTTCCACGAGGGTCACTTCTTTCAACAAAATCAGACAATTCGTGTCTATTATTTCTTCTGTTATTAACAAGTAGCTCGTTTAATTTGGGGTCTTGTAATTTTGCTCCAACTGCTATACAAGAATATTTTTTTAGATTGAGATAATAGCCAACCATATCAAAAGCACCTCTGTGGCAAGTAAGTAGAATTACACCTTTACCTTTATCATATGCTTCTAATAGATGTTCTTCACCTTCAACTTCTAGTACTTTAAGAATATCATCAACATTATTCATTGTAGGGTAACGAATAACATCAGTAAAATTCTTACCTAAATTCTTGAAAATGTTTTTAGTCATTTTCTTCGCCTTTTCATCGGTCATCTCATCTCCATAAGCATATTTTAGATGCTCAATTGATAGATCCCGAGTTTTGGGCATAATATAATAGGCAATTCCTGCAAGGTTTTTAAAAAACCACATTAATAGAGACCTTGGAACCCAACCTGCAACGATTAGTAACCCCTTTAAAGCCCAATAAAGTAGCTCATATTTAAGCTTTTTCCATCCTTTACGTTGACTCATATCAATTTAAATTTATGAAAAAAGGGCAACAGAGTTTGTTCATCTGTTGCCCATAATATTTCTAGATGCTATCTATTAAGCATCAACTTTTGCATAACGAGCATTACGTTCGATAAAGTCTCTTCGAGGAGCAACTTCATCACCCATAAGCATTGAGAATAAATGATCAGCTTCTGCTGCAGATTCGATATCTACACGAGACATTGATCTGAACTCAGGATCCATAGTAGTATGCCATAATTGTTCTGGGTTCATTTCACCAAGACCTTTATAACGTTGTATACTTACTTTTCCTTCGTCGCCACCTAATTCTTGAATCGCTCTTAATCTATCGTCTTCAGACCAACAATATTTTTCTTGCTTACCTTTCTTCACTAAGTAGAATGGAGGTTGTGCAATATATAAATATCCTTGTTCGATTAGAGGTTTCATATAACGGAAGAACAAAGTTAAAATCAAGGTTCTAATATGACTACCATCAATATCCGCATCGGTCATGATAATGATTTTGTGATAACGTAATTTTTCTAAATTAAGTTCTTTTTCATCATTTTCAGTACCAAAACGTACACCAAGAGCAGTGATAATGTTTTTGATTTCTTCGTTGTCATAGATTTTGTGCTCTTGAGCTTTTTCAACATTAAGGATTTTACCTTTTAATGGAAGAATTGCTTGGAACATTCTATCACGACCTTGTTTTGCAGAACCACCTGCAGAGTCCCCTTCGACTAGGTATAACTCACATGCAGCAGGATCTTTTTCAGAACAGTCACTTAATTTACCAGGAAGACCAGTACCAGTAAGAACATTCTTACGTTGTACCATCTCTCTTGCTTTTCTAGCAGCATGACGTGCTTGAGCAGCAGTAATAACTTTCTGAACTATATTTTTTGCTTCTTTAGGATGCTCTTCTAAATATGTTTTTAGAGTTTCTGTTACGGCAGAATCTACTGCACCAGATACTTCAGAGTTACCTAATTTTGTTTTTGTTTGACCTTCAAATTGAGGTTCTGGTACTTTAACAGAAATAATTGCTGTTAAGCCTTCTCTAAAGTCATCTCCAGAAATATCAACTTTGACTTTATCAAGTAAACCAGTCGAATCTGCATAAGATTTTAAAGTTCTTGTTAATGAACGTCTAAAACCTGCAACGTGCGTACCACCTTCATAAGTATTAATATTGTTTACATAAGAGTAAACATGCTCAGAATATGAAGTATTGTAAGTCATTGCAACTTGCACTTGAATATTTGCTTTTTCTCCTTCCATAAAAATTGGATTTGGTAGGAGTGTTTGACGAGTACTATCAAGGTACATTACATATTCAGAAAGACCACCTTCAGAATGGAAAGTTTCACCAATGAAATTTCCTTCGTCATCTTTTTCTCGTCTATCTTGTAAGTGTATAGTTAAACCTGCATTCAAGTAAGATAACTCTCTAATTCTTGAAGCTACAGTATCATAATTATATACACCAACAGTAAAAATAGAAAGGTCAGGCCAGAATTGAACGGTTGTACCGTGTGTATCTGTTTCTCCAACTACTTTAACATCATATTGCGGAATACCCGTTTTATATTCTTGTTGGTAAACTTTACCATCTCTACTATTTACAGTAACTTTTAGGTCCGTAGAAAGTGCGTTTACACATGAAACACCCACACCATGTAGACCACCAGAAACCTTATAAGTATCTTTGTCAAATTTACCACCAGCATGTAATACAGTCATTACAACCTCTAAAGCAGATTTTTTCTCTTTAGGGTGCATTCCTGTAGGAATACCTCTACCATTATCTGAGACAGTTACAGAATTGTCTTCGTTAATAGTAACATATATATCTGTACAATAACCAGCCATTGCTTCATCAATGGAGTTATCTACAACTTCCCATATTAAATGATGAAGACCTTTAACACCAATGTCACCAATGTACATGGCTGGTCTTTTACGAACTGCTTCCAATCCTTCAAGGACTTGGATATTACCGGCTGAATAATTGTCTTTCTTTTCTTCCATATCTTAATACAAAATATCTGCGAAGCTACCCTTTTTTGTAATCAATTACAACCTCAAATTTAAAGTAAAAATGTAGTTTATTGCTTACAAAGTGTTTAATCTTCGTTTTGCTTCTGAATCTATGCTATTTTTATAAGTGTGCTTAGGAAATGACTTAGCTTTATTGTAAAAAATCTTTGCGTTTGTCAAATCACCTTTGCCTTCATATAACTTACCTAAGTTTAATGCTGAATTTGCAGGATAATATTCTTTTGGTTTATCATCTGCTAATTCCAACACATTAAGATAATACTTTATTGCTAAAGAAGTATCTTTTAATGCATGTTTTGATCGTGCAAAACGATAATTATATTCTAATTTATCATTTCTGTTCAAATTTTTAGAATCTATATTAATTAATGTCTCAACAGATGCATTGTATTGTCCTGCATCAAATAAGATTCTGGAACGATAAATTTCTTTATTAGGAGTCATTTTTTGAATAGCAAAAGAATAGGCATACTTGTCAACATTCAAATTTAATGTTCCTTTATTTTCAATATTGGATCTTATTTTTTCTAATTCTTTTTCATCTGAATTGTTAAACCATTTCATTAAATACAATTGATAATAAATGCTTTTAACGTAATCCGTAGAGTATTTTTTTAAGTAATTATGAAAATGATTTTTTGAAAGTGTATTTTTTTGAGCATAAAAAGCACTTGCTCCAGATAAATACTCTTTGTAACCAAACCAATTATTTGATTTACGACTCATATTTGTCACGTAAAAATATGCTTTACCAGGTTCATGATTCTTAAAGTAGCTCCAAGCTAATACACATTTCCCTACATCATAATTGCCATATAATTGAGCATATTCTTTTGCAAGCTTATTTACTTTATCTTGGTTTTTATATATAAATGCATTCAGTAGTAATTGTGCGGTATATGCTTCAAAACGCAAAAAGCTATCAGAACTGTTCTTACCTCTTTTAATGAGCTCTTTTGGTGAATCTACAGGGGGGGTGAACCCTAATAAATTTCTAATCCAATGATAATCTGAAGGGATAACTTCTAAAGTAGTTGCGATAATGCCAACTACCAATGCATTTGCAGTGTCTGTTTTAATGTTCAAATGGTTTTTGTAAGCAGAAGTGTAAGACTTCTTCAGAGTCCAGAATGCGTTCCAGTACGAATGTTCTTTAACTTCAACTAATCCTTTTACTAATAAAACATTATTGATGTATTTTGTATCTTTTAAAATCTGAGGTAATGTTTCTGATGAAGGAGGCGATAATAACTTTTTGAGGTAGGGGGTATAATACTCAACTTCATCGTTAATTGTGTTTTCGGCAAAAACATTACTAACGTTAAATTGAAAAATTAAAGGGACAGAAACTATTAAAAGGAAAAAAAAACTCTTCATTTATTTGATGTATAAACAAAACTATGCATTCAAAATGAATAATTTAATAAATTAGTAAAATAATATTAACTCCAATTATTAATATATTTTAGCAAGTCAAACAAAAATTAATTGGAATCGTTATTTATTTTAGATAATCTTGTCTTGAATTTAAGTACAGAAATTATGAAATTTATTGTTGAAATAATATTGCCTGAGGTTTTAAATCAAGAACTGATTGATATTTTACCTTCGCAATACACAGAGATTGGAGATTTAATGAGCGAAGGGATTATTTCTTCTTTCATGTTGTCTGATAATGCTCAGAAAGCTTGGTTAACACTAGATGCTAACTCGGTAGTAGAAGTAGACAACATTCTTAATGCTTTTAAATTATATGATTATGTAAAAATGGAAATTTCAGAATTAAGCATTTCTGAAGTTAATCCTCCTCAAGTTCCTACATTTTCATTAAATTAAAATATTTGTTTTTCAAACTTAAAGTCAATGTTTACATTGGCTTTTTTTTATGTCTAAAGATACTTTGCACGCATTTTGCTATAATCAAAATACAATAAATTAATCATGCTATAAATTGATTATTTGTGTCTGATTAATTTTTGAAAATTTCAGAATGACTTTGAACTATAAAAAACAATAATGTATAAATACCTTTTATCTACTCTTTTATTTTCATTATTTTTTCAAATGTCCTTTGGGCAAGGGGTAACATCAAATCCTTTGATATTAAAATTAAGTGGTTATGATTTAATATATAGCGAATCAAAATTTGATGACATAGAGTTCCCAATGAGTGAAGTAGATATTATTCCATTATCTGGAGAGAAAATATTTGCAACTTTTAAATATGGAAAAGACAATAACTATAAACACCCATCAAGTTCACAAATAATTCAAACGTATTTTGATAAAGTGAAATCGCTAAGGGGGAAACCTTTGTATAAAGGAGAAAATTATGGTTCTTTTCAAGTAAAATCAAATGCAAAAAAGTTTTGGTGTGTTATAGAAACGCATGAAAATGGAGCATCTTATACGGTGACTATTATTGAACAAGAAAAAATACAAGAAGCTGAAACAGCCCAAGAAATGCTTGAACTTTTGAAAGAAAAAGGAACAGTAGATTTGTATTTTCAGTTTGCCACAGGTAGTGCAACGCTGTCAAAAGCATCATATCAAACTATCAATGAGTTAGCAACTTTATTAAAAAGATATGCTCCTAAGCTAAAATTAAGTATAGAAGGACATACCGATAATATTGGTAGTACTACTGCAAATAAAAAACTTTCTTTACAAAGAGCTGTTGCAGTAAAGAAACAACTTGTAATAAAAGGTGTAGATACCAACAGGCTAGAAACTATTGGATGGGGTTCTGAAAGGCCTATTGCATCAAATGATGACGAAAAGGGACGACTTCGAAATCGAAGAGTTTCCATTAAAGCTATCAACTAATTACATTTGTAACCGATCTTGAATAATCAGGATCGGTTATTTTTTTTATACTTAAATATATATGAACAGATTATTTTACTTTCTTATACTTCTGATGTTTTTTAGTTGCGATAAAAATGCAACACGTAATCAAGCTTTTATAAAAGGGAGAGATGCATTAAAAGAGAAAAAGTATAAAACTGCAGAAACGCAATTATTGATAGCGATAGAAGAAGATGCACAATTTTCTGAAGCATGGAATAATTTAGGTATTGCTTATTATGAACAAGGTGAAACAAAAAAAGCATTGATAATGTATGAAAAAGCATTGTCAATTGATAGTTGTCTTACAGATGCTTATCAAAATAAAGCCAATGCACTTTACAGATTAGGAGAAATTAATAAGGCAGTTTTTACACTCACAGACGGTTTGAAATGTGATAATCTAAATTACAGTTTACTTTTAAATCGAGCAACATTAAACCAGCAACAAAATAATTATGAATTAGCGTTAAAAGATTTGAATTTATGTTTGAAAATTAATGGGCTAGATGATGTTCTATTAACTAATTTGGGATATTGCTATTATAGTTTAGACAAATTAGATTCAGCTTTTCATTATTCTATTCAAGCAATAGAAATCAATGCGAATAGACATGAGGCAATTAATAACCTTGGCATGATTGCTTTAAAGAATAAGAAAATGAATCAAGCATATAAATATTTCTTAAAATCTGTTGAACAAGATCCTCAAAATATTTTATATCGATTAAACTTAAGCAAAGTAGCGATAAGCCTTAAAAACTATGATAGTGCTTGTAAAAATGCTAAAATGGCAGACTATTATGATGAAGGAAATAGACAAGCACTAAACTATATTTTAAAATCCTGTGTTTTCACAATGGAAATAAACGATTTTTTCAATTTTTGTTACAAATTATATCAAAAAGGAAATGTATCTGTATTTAATACACCTCTTTTAGAATTAAAGAATAATGATCAAAATGGAAAATATTGTGAATTATTGAAGTTGATTAAAGAAAAAAACATTAAAATTGATCACGATTTATTATCAAAATGTAAATAACGTTTTATAACTTGGACCTCAATAATGTTTTTAAGTACTAAATATTGCGTAAATAATTTAAAGTGAAAGCATTAATAACCGAATAGATTTACAAATGGATTACCAAAACCTTCTTTTAGAAAAGAATGATGGTTTGCTTATTATTACTATTAATAGAGAAAGCAAACTTAATGCATTAAACTCAAAAACTTTAGGAGAGCTAAAAGAAGCTTTTCAAATTGCATATGATGATGATAGTGTAAGAGCTGTTATTATTACAGGGAAGGGACAAAAAGCATTTGTTGCCGGAGCTGATATTTCTGAACTAAAAGATTTAAACGAATTAAATGCTAGAAAATTTTCAGAAGAAGGTCAAGAGATCTTTAATGGAATAGAAAATTGCACAAAACCTGTAATCGCAGCCGTAAATGGTTTTGCTTTAGGTGGAGGGTGCGAATTAGCATTAGCTTGTCATATTAGAATAGCATCTGTGAATGCTAAATTTGGTTTGCCAGAAGTAACATTAGGAATTATTCCCGGCTATGGTGGTACTCAAAGATTACCGCTACTTGTTGGTAAAGGTATTGCTAACGAAATGATTTTAACTGGTGAAATGATAACGGCCGAACGTGCTAGTATTATGAATCTAGTTAATTTAGTAGTACCGCAGGAAGAGTTGTTGCCTAGGGCAATTGAAATGGCTAAAAAAATATTAAATAAAGCTCCAATTGCTGTGTCACATGTTATAGATTGTATTAATGCTTCACATTCGAGTAAAAATGGATACCAAACAGAGGCAAATGCATTTTCGAGTGCTATAAAAACAGAAGATTTTATAGAGGGAACAGCGGCATTTTTAGAAAAAAGAAAACCTAATTTCCAAGGGAAATAAAGGACATTATACACACAATAGTTAACCTCTTTATAATTGATATTATCAATTATAAAGAGGTTTTTATATTCAGATTAAATGTTTAAAAAATTATTATCAGATACAGTTATTTATGGGCTAACAACTATGCTCATGAAACTGATTAATTACCTTCTAGTACCACTACATACGGAAGTTTTTACACCAGATAGTTTTGGTATTGTTTCTTATTTTTATGCTTATGCAGTTCTTTTTAATATCATATATACTTATGGTATGGAGACAACTTATTTTAGGTACGCTACAAAAAAAGATGATGGAGGACAAGCATTTAATTATATACAGACTTCATTACTTTTAACTTCTATATTATTTTCTTCATTATTATGGTTTTTTGCCCCTCATATTTCGGATTTATTAGGGTATGCTAATAGTGAAGTCTATGTGCGATTTTTTGCTTTACTTTTTGCAATAGATACAATGTTAGTTATCCCTTTTGCTAACCTAAGAATATTGGGGAAAGCGAAGAGGTTTGCATCATTAAAACTTACAGAAGCACTTTTGACATATGCCTTGAATTATTTCTTTTTAGTAACTTGTAAAGAGATTTATACCAATGGCGAACATGGTGTATTAACTGATTTAGTAAGACAATTTTATGATCCTAATTTTGGTTTAGGATATACTTTTTTAGCGAATCTAATTACTAAAGCAGGAATAATGATTTTACTTTTTGATAAGTTCCTTGAAATTAAATTAAGATGGTCTTGGAGTAAAATGAAACCGTATCTTCAATATGGTTTTCCATTAGTTTTCTCTGGAATTGCGTTTGCAATAAATGAGGTCTCCGACAGACAATTATTAAAACTTTTGTTACCAGATCACTTTTATAGTTTTGGAGGGGCTGATTATGCAATAGGAATTTATTCTGCAAATTATAAACTATCAATTTTTATAACATTAGCTGTTACAGCTTATAAATACGCAGCGGAACCATTTTTCTTTGCAACTGCAGATTCTAAAAACTCACCAAAAGTTTTTGCCAATGTTATGTATTACTTTGTCATAGTATTAATGATGATGGTACTGGTTGTTGTGGCTAATTTATCATGGATAGCACCAATTTTTATAAGAAGTTCATCCTATTTAGTAGGGTTGCCAGTAGTGCCTATTTTATTAATGGCCAATGTCTTTTTAGGAATGTATTATAATCTGTCTGTTTGGTTTAAAGTAACAGATCAAACAAAATATGGTGCTTATATTAGTTTTATTGGTGCAGCTATAACAATTGGATTAAATACATTGTTAATTCCTATTATTGGTTTTTATGGTTCGGCAATTGCTACGTTAAGTTGTTATTTTACAATGATGGTTTTAGCTTATGTGTTAGGCCAAAAATACTATCCTATTCCTTATAATGTAAAAATGATCTCATTTTATATTGTATTAACAGGGATATTCGTACTTTTGATCACATTTTTAAAATTTGATACATTTGCTGAAAATTTTATTGTACATAATTCTATTTTCGCTTTATTCCTGATCATAATTGCTTTTGTAGAAAGAAAATTTATCAAGCAAACTGTAAATACATTAAGAAACAAACTTTTAAAGAAATAAGCTTTAAAATGAAAATAAAAGTAATAAATAGCGGACATCACGCTTTACCTAAATACGAGACAGAATTGTCTGCAGGATTAGATTTAAGAGCTGTCCTTCAAGAGTCAATTACATTATCACCTCTTGAGAGAAAATTAATTCCTACAGGTTTACATATTGAACTCCCTCAAGGATATGAAGCACAAGTTCGCCCAAGAAGTGGTCTTGCATATAAATATGGCTTAACAGTTCTAAATTCCCCAGGAACTGTTGATGCTGATTATAGAGGTGAGATTAAAGTATTATTAGTTAATCTTTCTAATGAAGCATTTGAAGTGAAAGATGGAGAAAGAATTGCTCAACTTATTGTGGCTAAACACGAAGTAGTTGAATGGGTTCCTTCAGAAGAACTTTCAAATACAGAAAGAGGAGCCGGTGGTTACGGAAGTACTGGAAAAAAATAAACTAACAACTTAAAAAATAAAATAAGATGAAAATCATTGTCCCAATGGCAGGTCGTGGATCTAGGTTAAGACCACACACTTTAACAACTCCTAAACCTTTAGTTAAAATTGCAGGTAAACCAATCGTTCATCGTTTAGTAGAAGATTTAGCTTCTATGTCTGATGAAGTGCTTGAGGAAATTGCATTTGTTATTGGTGATTTTGGCGATACTGTAGTTAAAGAACTATTAGAAATTGCTGAATCTTTAGGAGCAAAGGGAACTATATATTATCAAGACGAACCACTAGGAACTGCTCATGCAATTTTGTGTGCTGCAGATAGTATGGATGGTAACATTATTGTTGCATTTGCAGATACTTTATTCAAAGCTGATTTTTCTATTGATAAATTTGAAGATGGTATTATTTACACTCAAAAAGTAGAAGACCCGTCTGCTTTTGGCGTAGTGAAATTAAATTCTGAAGGTGTAATCACTGACTTTGTTGAAAAACCTGAAGAGTTTGTTTCAGATCAAGCAATTATTGGTATTTACTACTTCAAAGAAGGTGAACGTCTTCGTGATGAACTTCAATATTTAGTAGATAATAACATCATGAATGATGGTGAATATCAATTAACTGGTGCTTTAGAAAATCTAAAAGCTAAAGGAGCTAGATTAAAGCCAGGTACTGTTGAAGAGTGGTTAGATTGTGGAAATAAAGATGCAATTGTAAACACAAACCAACGTTACCTTACATATATACAAGAACAAGAACTTGTTCACGATTCAGCTCAACTAGACAATGTTGTTTTAGTTAGCCCTGTTTACGTAGGTAAAAATGTGAAAATTAGTAATGCAGTTGTTGGTCCTTACGTTTCAGTAGGTGATAACACAATTATTGAAAACTCTGTAGTTCAAAATTCTATTGTTCAGGAAGACACTGATATCCGAAGAGTTAACATAGAAAACTCAGTTGTGGGTAATCATGTTGTTTATAGAGGAAGAGCAAAAGATTTAAGTATTGGTGATTTTACTTCTGTGAAAGAATAAAAAAAACCGAAAATAAAAGTCTACAAAGAGCGAAATAATTCTATTTCGCTCTTTTTTTCATTTACTATTTTTGTAGCTTTATAAATAGTTTAGAAAGAAGTTTGATTTAGTGGGGTAAACAATACTATGAGCAAAAACTTGGTTAGTGTCCGTGCGGTAATTTTTATGATTATCTTAAGCTTTTTTGCTTTTGATAATAACGTTTTAGCACAACGTAAAAAGAAGAAAAAAAAGAAAAAAGAAAAAGATATTCCTGTAGTGAGTATCGAAGAACCTTCTAAAAAAGAGAAAAGGAAATCTGAAGAATTATTTGTTTATGCAGTAAATGAATATCTTCTAGAAGAATATGAACAATCATTACAATTACTTGAAAAATGTAATGAATTGACACCGAAAAATGATGGTATTAAATATCAAACTGCTTTATGTTATCAAAAACTTGAACAATATCAGAGGTCTCAGCAATTTGCAAAAAGGGCTCTAGAACTTGATCCTGAAAATCAATACTATTATAAATTAGTAGCTCAAAATTACGAAGTTTTAGGTTTGTATAAAGATGCACTGCAGGTGCTACATAAACAAATTGAAGTTACTGGAGGTGATGAAGAAGCATATTTTCAAATAGCAATGCTTTATCTTCAAATGGGATCACCTCGCAATGCAATTGAATTTTTTGATATTGGTGAAGAAAAATATGGTATTAATGATGTTATTGTTCGTCAAAAGCAACGTATTTATATCAGATTAGGTGATTTAGATGCTGCATTAGAGGAAGGGAATAAATTAATAGAAGCGTACCCTGACGATTTAGAGTTTAAGTACTCTCAAGTAAGATTATTACTTGGTAATAATAGAACTGATGAAGCAGTTGAAATGTTAGAACCTATTTTGAAGAATTACCCAAATGAAGGTGAAGGCCATTTTCTTTTAGCCACAATCTATAGAAATCAAGGTGAATCTGAAAAGTACTATGAAGAATTAAAAATAGCTTTTGCAAGTGAAGACCCTTTATCTGATGAAAAATTTAATATTCTTGCTGGATATTTACAGTTTACTTATAATGAGAAAAAACGTAAAGAAGGCGAGGAGCTTATTTTAATTGCTCTAGAAGCGCATCCTAATGATGCGAAAATTTTAGCAATTTATGGTGATTTTCAGATATCACTTAAAAAGTTTGATGAAGCTCGAAAGTTTTATCTTGAGTCGCTAGTAAAGAATCCAGATAATTTTAAAGTTTGGCAACAAGTTTTATCAATAGATTGGGAATTGCAGGAGACAGACTCTGTTATTACACATTCAGATCTAGCATTAGAATATTTCCCAAATCAGGCAATATTATATTTCTATAACGGTTCTTCAAAACTATTTAAAAAAGAATATGAAGAAGCTGAAGTAATGTTGAATCAAGGTTTACAAGTAGTTGTAGATCCTAGCCTTAAAGTTCAGTTTAATGCTCAATTAGGAGATACGTATTATAAACTAGATGAATATAAGAAGGCTTTTGCTAAGTACGAAGAGGTACTTAAGGTTGATCCAATGAATATTTATGTTTTAAATAACTACAGCTATTTCTTATCTCTTAGAAAAGAGAATTTAAGTAAAGCAGAAGAAATGTCTCATCAAACTGTTTTAGCTGAACCAGAAAATGATACTTACCTTGATACTTATGGATGGGTTTTATTTGTTGCTGGAAAATATGCTGAAGCAAAAGATGTATTATCTAAAGCAGCAGCAATTACAAAAAGTGGAACCGTGATAGAACATTATGGAGATGTACTCTTTAAACTTGGTGAAGTTGATAAAGCTGTTGAACAATGGGAAAAAGCAAAAGAATTAGGAGGAGATGATTTGAGTGATTCACTCGATAAAAAAATCAAAAACAAAAAATATTACGAATAATATTTAAAGAGGAAGTGATCTAATTACTTCCTCTTTCTTTTTGTGTTAAATATCTCAATACCTTAAGGGTAGGTTCATAATTTGAACAGCCTTCTAATGATTTCTGGAAATATCTTCGTGCCATTTCTTCATTATTAGATTGTAAATATGCAATTGCCAAATTATAGTGTAATGCTGGGAAGTAGGGTAGTCTCATTTGCATTTTTGTATACAAATCTGCTGCCTCTTTAAGTTCTCCGCATCTGCTTGCAAAATTTGCTTCTGCTAATTCTGTAAAATCAGGATGATGCCCTTGATTAGCTTTGTAAAATTCAAATAAAGTACCAGGTACACCAATTAAAAACATACAATTTTTTAGAATGTTTTTATGGAAAAATTCAATCCCAAGGTTATCACCACCAAAATACTTAGTTGTTCTGAAATATAATTTTTTATCAAAAATAAAATATTCATATTTCTTCCTTTTACCCAATCTATCATAATACCCTGTTTCTGGGCAAATGTCAAATTGTTCACCATTAGAAAATAACAACCCATGTTTATCACTTATTGAATGGCATTCATTACAATATTGATATTGAGAATCTAAATGATTATCCCAGTCAATTGTATTTTCACAATGACCACAAATACGTTTAGATTTAGCATTTCTAGTAGCAAAAAGATCAAATGCTAATTTTATATCCTTAATCATTTCTGATTTAAGAATTATACAATTGTTTTTTTTGATATACCATGATGAAATTTCTTTTCCAAGTATGGGGTATTTTGAAAATGTTATTACTAGATACCCATCAAAGAAGGTAGTACTATTAATATCATGATAAGAAATCAACTCATTGGATAACGTTATACCTTGATCATTAACATTTCCAAGTTTTGGTATAAAGAAGTTTCTCTTCTTATGTTCATTATATGTTCTGAAAGAGAATACAAATGGCGTAATTTCAATCATATATCATTTTAATCTTAAGGAAATACAATTCTAGTATTGGTTTAAGCTAAACTTTTAATATTTTTGTATATATCGAAAGATAATTATATCAAAAGAATAAAATAACGTATTACTACGTTTTAAAGATAATTAATTTGACACTAGTAGAAAACCTGTCGCTAATAGCGTCAGGCTTTTTTTTATTTAAAAATTCTCATTAACTTTTGTTTTGTGTTGAATTGTGTAAACACTAAACTAAAATTTTTAATGAAGAACAGAGCAAAATTTTCAATCTGGTATTTTCTGAGTATTCTAGGAGGGATGTTATTCCTGGAGGCTTTATTTTTTTCAGGCCCAAATGTTAAAGAATTATCCTACAATGCATTTAAAGATAGTATTGAAGTAAACAGAGTAGAACAAGTAGTTATTTCTGATGAAAAAATCTATGGTAAAATCTCAAAAATAATTAAAGATTCTACTAAGGTAACTTCACCCGAAGTTCAAAATGATACTACAAAAGCATCTAAAAACTCTCTATGGAAAATGAACCCAGAAGGTAAAGCTGCACCTTGGAGAATTGATTATGAGAAGAGGAAAGAAGATTTAGGTAGACAGTTTTTTGTAATCAAATTAGAAGATCCTGATTTAATTCGTGCTCTTCAAGAAAAAAATATTGATTATAAAGGGGTTATTGAAAATGATTGGTTAGGCAACTTTTTTTCTAACTGGTTATTGCCATTCGGATTACTATTTGTGATTTGGGCATTTTTAATGCGCAAAATGGGAAAAGGCTCCGGAATGGGAGGCGGTGGAAATAACTACCTTAATGTAGGAAAAAGTAAGGCTAAAATTTATGCAGCAGACGCTGAACATCTATATAATTTTGATGACGTTGCCGGGTGTGATGAAGCAAAACAAGAACTTACAGAAGTTGTAGACTTTTTAAAGAATTCTGATAAATACACAGCATTAGGGGCTAAAATTCCTAAAGGTATTTTATTAGTAGGCCCTCCTGGTACTGGAAAAACTTTATTGGCTAAAGCAGTTGCTGGAGAAGCAGGAGTGCAATTTTATACATTATCAGGTTCAGATTTTGTCGAAATGTTTGTTGGTGTAGGAGCTGCTAGAGTAAGAGATTTATTTACTCAAGCAAAAACAAAAGCACCTTGTATTATTTTTATTGACGAACTTGATGCAATTGGTAAAAGCCGCTCATCTAATGGAATGTCTGGAAATGATGAAAGAGAAAATACACTTAATCAATTATTAGTAGAAATGGATGGTTTTGCTGCCGAATCTACAGTTATTGTTTTAGGTGCTACTAACAGACCTGAAATTTTAGATAAAGCATTATTAAGACCAGGTCGTTTTGATCGTCAAGTACAAGTTGATAGACCTGACTTAAAAGGACGTTTAATGATTTTAAAAGTTCATGGATCAAAAATTAAGTTAAGTAAGGATGTTGATTTAGAAGAAATTGCAGCTCAAACGGCTGGATTTGTTGGTGCTGATTTAGCTAACTTATGTAATGAAGCTGCACTTCTAGCAGCTAGAGAAGGTAAAACTGAAGTTCATCATATTAACTTTTTAGATGCTTTTGAAAGAGTTGTTGCAGGGTTGGAGAAAAAGAATGCTGTAATTAATGATGCAGAGAAAAAAACAGTAGCTTATCATGAGGCAGGACATGCAATTGTAGGTCACTTTACAAAAGGTGCAGATCCTGTTCGTAAAGTATCGATTGTACCAAGAGGTTCAGGAGCTTTAGGATATGTATTGCAAGCACCAACTGAGGATCGTTTTTTAATGTCAAAAGATGAACTATTAGGAAAGATTAAAGGTCTTTTAGGAGGAAGAGCAGCAGAAGAAATTATCTTTGGAGATATTTCTACAGGTGCGTCTAATGATTTAGAAAAAGTTGCTTCTATTGTAAGCTCAATGCTAACAGTATATGGTATGAGTGAAACACTACCGAATTTATCACTTCAAAAAGAAGGACAAAATAATTTCCTTGGTAATGGAGGAGGTAGCATCAGAAGATCTGAAGAATTAGAAAAACAAATAGATAAAGAATCTTTAGAAATAATAGCGAAATGCTATGAAGAAACGAAGCAGTTTTTAAGAGATCATCACGATCAGTTAGAAAAATTAGCTCAAATTCTTTTGAAAAAGGAAATTTTAGACGAAAAAGATGTTATCGAGATTTTAGGACCTCGAGCAGTATAATTTATGATTAGAGATACAAAAAAAATCGATTCTTTTATAACTAAAGAAGCAAAAGGTGTAAAAGAGATGCTTAAAACTGGTGCTATTCATCCTTCTTTAGTAACATTAGAAATTTTTATAGATAATTTGATTGAAGATTTTCAGATTGATGAGTCTCAAATTGATTATACTAAGGGAAAATCTAAAGAAATATTACAATCAATGAAAGTAGAAATTCAAGGGTTATAATTCTTAAAGTGATTTTTTTTTCACATATTACAAGGACTACAATTAAATTGTAGTCCTTTTTTACTAACTATATTTAACCAATTCCACACATACTAACATGTATTTTATAAACAACCAAGGGTACGATAAGTACACAGAAGAAGATACTCAAGTTTGGAGTATTTTATTTAATAGGCAGATGAAAATGCTTCCATCTCTTGCCGAAAATGAATTTTTAAATGGTATTAAAACTATTGGTTTTAAGGAAGACATTATCCCAACATTTGAGGGGATTGATGATGTATTACAAACTGTAACAGGTTGGAGAATTGCCCCTGTAACTGGGTTAATTCCTAATAAGGAGTTTTTTGAACTTCTTAAAGCAAAAAAATTTCCTTCCTCTTCATGGTTTCGTAAAAAGAGTGAATTAGATTACCTCGAAGAACCTGATATGTTTCATGATATATTTGGTCATGTCCCCTTACTAACAAATCTTGATTTTTGTAGGTATTTGGAGAAAATGAGTATTATCGCTTTAAAATATATTGATAGCGAAGAAAGTATTGAACTCATAAGTAGATTGTATTGGTATACAGTTGAATTTGGGTTAATTGAAACTCAACAAGGACTGAGAATATATGGGGCTGGTATATTATCTTCTAAAGGTGAATCTGAGTATAGCTTATTTTCTGAAATCCCAATAAGAGCAGACTTTAATCTATTAGAAATTTTAAAAACACCCTATATAAAAGATGAATTTCAAAAAAAATACTGGGTAATAAAAAGTTACAAAGAGCTAGAAAATAGCTTGTCTGAGTTGGATGAGTATTTAGCTCAGAATAAGAAAGGACTATTAAAGCTTATGTAAATAATTTATATGATAAGATATATCAGACATATAATTAATTTTTGCAAGTTGCTTTTTCTCTTTATCAAACCAAATTGTTGAGCGTTGTACAATGCCAATTGGCCTTAAAAAACAATTAAACTTTTTAGCAATTCTTGCACTTGGATCAGATAAAACTTTAAACGGTAGTTTTAATTTTTTAATGTTTTTTTGAAGTAAAGAATCACTACTGTTGATAATTACAATAGGGTAGAAGTGCTTATTCAAAATGCTTTGATAAACAGATTTTATTTCTTTTAAATGTTCAATATCTAATTTAGCATTACATGATGCTAAAAAAGTTATTTGTAGCTTTTTATGAACTATATCATTAAATCTAAAAACCACACCCTCAGAAGTAAGAAGCTCTATATCTTTTAACATTCTCGAATTTAAAAAAATAAAAAAGGCTGTTTATTACAAACAGCCTTTTTGTGATATATTGATGGTCACTATTTTAAAATATTATGACCCATTTTATCTCTTTTAGTTTCTAAATACTTTTTATTGTATTTATTAGGTGTGATTTCAATACCTACCGAATCAACAATTTCTAGACCATACCCAATTAACCCAGCACGTTTTTTAGGGTTATTAGAAATAAGGTTCATTTTAGAAATTCCTAATTTTCTAAGAATTTGAGCACCTACACCGTAATCCCTTTGATCTGATTTAAATCCAAGAGCTTTGTTTGCTTCAACAGTGTCCATTCCTTCTTCCTGAAGTTTATATGCCTTAAGTTTATTTACTAAACCAATGCCTCTTCCTTCTTGATTCATATAAAGAATAACACCTCTTCCTTCTTTTTCAATCATTTCCATAGCTCCATGTAATTGAGGTCCACAATCACATCTACAAGAGCCAAAGATATCACCAGTAACACAAGAAGAGTGAACTCTAACTAAAACAGGATCTTCTTTATCAGAAATATCACCTTTGATTAATGCTAAATGCAATTCTCCAGTATTAGTCTGACGGAAAGCTTTTAAATTGAAATGTCCAAACTCAGTTGGCATATCAACACCAATTTCTTCTTCAACTAAAGAATCTTCTAATTTTAACCTGTATTGAATTAAATCTTCAATACTAATTAATTTCAAATTATGCTTTTTAGCAACTTCAACTAAGTTAGGAAGTCTAGCCATTGATCCATCATCATTCATGATTTCAACAAGAACACCAGCTGCTTCTAACCCTGCTAATCTAGATAAATCGATAGCAGCTTCTGTATGACCAGTTCTTCTTAGTACACCACCACGTTTTGCCTTTAAAGGGAAAATATGACCTGGTTTTCCAAGAATAGCAGGATCTACATTAGGATCTGCTAAAGCTAAAACAGTTTTTGCTCTATCACTCGCAGAAATACCTGTAGTACATCCATGACCAATTAAATCAACAGATACAGTAAAAGGAGTTTCGAATGCAGCAGTATTTTTACCAACCATCAATTCTAATCCTAATTCTTCACAACGATCTTCGATTATTGCACAGCAAATTAATCCTCGTCCTTCTTTTGACATGAAATTGATTATCTCTGGTGTTACTTTTTCAGCAGCACAGATAAAATCACCTTCGTTTTCTCTATCTTCATCATCTACGACAATTACTATTTCACCATTTTTGATTGCTTCAATAGCATCCTCGATAGAATCTAACTTAAATTTTTCAGCCATTTTTTCTTTGTGAGTGTGCATTTAATATGATTGTAATCGAGAGCCTTTTTTACCCTAATTACATATTCATATATGCATTTACTTATATGTTTATATAATTGTTTTGCAAAGTTACTATAAATAGTAGGATAATCATACAAAAAGAATGATCGTTCATCTATTTAAGAAAACTAGTAAGTACAAAACTTAAAATAATAATAAAACCTCCCATCATGTATAATAAAATCATACTAGATTGTAACCACTTTTCAGATTTATCTTTGCTATATTGATAGAGTTGAGTTCCAATAAATATGCAGACAATACACGTAATGAATACCGTTGTTTTATGATTTAATTCACTTCTATGTATATCTAATGCATATTTGTAAATTAAATCACCTAGGCCAATTCCGAATAAGGCTCCAAGACCAATGAATCTTCTTAACATTATTATTATTTGAATTATTAGAATCAAACTAGACTCTTATTATATCCCGCAAAACTAGTGTTAATCATCTTATTTTATACAAATTCACATTTTTTTTTCATAAAAAAATCTTAACTAAGATTATTAAGTAAAAATTTAATGTTAATAACAATCTTATGTATACATTTTACTTTATTATGAATACTTACTCAAAGTATTCATAATAAGTATATTACTGTTTATTGTTTTTGATTTCAGAAATAAGGTAGGAGTATACATATTAAAAAAATACACTTTATTACATATTGAATTGACTTAATTATTGTTTATGACACTTGTAAACTTTATTTTTGCTACCCAAACTGAATTAGTCATTATACAAGGAAAGATATACAGAATATATGTTTGATAATCTTAGTAACAGAATAGATCGTGCCTTAAAGAACATTAAAGGTGAAGGTTCGATCAGCGAAATTAACGTAGCTTCTACTGTTAAGGAAATTCGTCGTGCTCTATTAGAAGCCGATGTTAACTTTAAAGTAGCAAAAGAAATTACGAATGAAATTCGTGAGCAAGCACTAGGACAAAATATTCTTATAGATGTAAAACCTGGTCAATTATTTACAAAAATTGTAAGTGATAAACTAACTGAGTTAATGGGTGGCGATATGGTACCTTTTACTCCAACAGGAAGTCCAGCTACAGTTTTAATTGCAGGTTTACAAGGTTCTGGTAAAACTACTTTTACTGGTAAACTAGGTTTAAGATTAAAAAAGCAAGGTAAACAAGTTTTATTAGTTGCTGCAGATGTTTACAGACCTGCCGCAATTGATCAATTAGAAACACTTGGTGAACAAACAGGTGTTGAAGTTTATACTGAGCGTGAAAATAAAAATCCAGTTTCTATTGCTGAGAATGCTATTAAGTATGCAAAAGAAAATGGTAAATCTATTGTTGTTGTCGATACAGCTGGTCGTTTAGCAGTAGACGAGCAAATGATGAATGAGATTGAAGCAGTTAAAAAAGCTGTCAATCCTTCAGAAACTTTATTTGTTGTTGATTCAATGACAGGTCAAGATGCAGTAAATACGGCAAAAACTTTCAACGATAGACTAGATTTTGATGGAGTTGTTCTAACTAAGTTAGATGGTGATACTCGTGGTGGTGCTGCCTTATCTATTCGTAGAGTAGTAGAAAAGCCTATTAAGTTTATATCTACTGGTGAAAAACTAGAGAATACTCTAGATGAATTTTACCCAGAGCGTATGGCTCAACGTATTCTTGGTATGGGTGATGTTGTCTCTTTAGTAGAAAGAGCACAAGAAGCATTCGATGAAGAAGAGGCGAGAAGATTAAATAAGAAGCTCCGTAAGAACCAGTTTGATTTTAATGATCTTCTTTCTCAAATTCAGCACATCAAAAAGATGGGTGATTTGAAAGACTTAATTGGAATGGTACCTGGTTTAAATAAAATGGTTAAAGATCAAGAAATTGATTCTGATGCATTTAAGCCAGTAGAAGCTATTATCCAATCTATGACCCCTTATGAGAAAGCAAATCCAGATTCGTTAGATCAGTCTCGTAAGAAAAGACTTGCTGCAGGTTCAGGAACTTCAGTACAACAAGTTAACAACCTAATCAAACAATTTGAAGAAATGCGTAAAATGATGCGTAAAGTAAACAAAATGTCTGGTATCCCAGGTATGGGTAAAAAAGGTGGAGCCAAAGGTGGTAAAAAAGGTAGTTTACGTAGCCGTTTAGGTGGTCGTAAAAAATAAATCCTAAATTATATATTTTAAAAAGCCATCAACTTCTAAAGTTGATGGCTTTTTGTTTTTATAAAGAATTCTTCAATATTTCTAACCCCATACTTCTGGATCCTTTAATTAAAATTAGCTCAGAATCTATTGGGTGTTCTTCTAAATAAGCAATTACTTCTTCTTTATTTGTGAAAAAGAATGCTTGATCATTTTCAAAGGATTTAAAGCGTTCTCCAACAAAAATGCAGTGATCGTAATTTTGATCAATTGCAAGTTTTGAAATTCTTAGATGCTCTTCCTCACTTATAGAACCTAATTCAAACATATCTCCAAGGATACATCCTTTAGGTGAAGAACTGTCTATTTTAGTAAGGTTCTCTATTGCAACTTCCATTGAAGAAGGGTTTGCATTATAAGCATCTAAAATTAGGGTATTATTCTCGGTCTTAAATATTTCTGATCTATTATTTGAAGGTATATATGATGCAATTGCATTGTTCATTTTCTCCTGTTCAATGCCTAAATATTTTCCTACACAAAATGCAGTTAATATATTTTCAAAATTATAAGCTCCAAATAAGTTAGTCGTTATAACTTGGTCTTGTCGGTCTTTATAAACTATAAAAGGATTTACCTCAACAAATTCTAAATTTGCAAAATCATATTCACTTCCGTAATAAATAGGGGCTTTCATTCTCTTAGACATATTGTTTAATATGGCATCATTAGAATTAATATAGATTACTCCATTATGTTTTATCAGATAATCAAAAACCTCACTTTTAGCTCTAACATTTAATTCAAAACTTCCAAACCCTTCTATATGATCCATCCCAATATTGGTTACAAAACCTTGGTTTGGTTTTCCTATTTTACAGAGTTCAGCAACTTCACCTACATGGTTATCACCCATTTCAATAAGAGCTATTTCAGTATCTAACGGCATTGCAAGCAATGTTAGCGGTACGCCAATATGATTATTGAAGTTACCTTTTGTTGCATGTGTTTTAAAAGTTGTCTCACATATTTTCACTAAGATCTCTTTTGTTGTGGTTTTGCCATTAGATCCAGTTATTGCAATTACTGGAATATCAAATTGATCTCTATGAAAAGCTGCTAATTGCTGTAAAGTTGATAGGGTATCATCAACTACAATATATTTATCAGATTTAACTACAGTAGAATCGTCTACTACAACATATTTAGCACCATTTTTAAGTGCTCCTTCAGCATATTTATTACCATCAAAATTTCCACCTTTCAGAGCAAAAAATAGACAGTTTTCTTTAATATTTCTTGAGTCAGTACTTATCTCGCTGACTTCTAAATAGATACTATATAAATCTTCAATTTTCATATTAAAAAAGGATATTTTTATGCAATCTGATAAGATAAATTTGTTATTGCAATATTATCAAAATTAAAAAACTGACAAAAATCATATACTTGATTTTTCAATATCACTCAAATAAGTAGAGAAAATATCGCAAATTGCGAAAGTAAAATATTTACAAATTAACTTTTTAACTTTTAAATACACAAACAAATGAAAGTAACAGTAGTGGGTGCAGGTGCAGTAGGCGCAAGTTGTGCAGAGTATATTGCAATTAAAGATTTCGCTGACGAAATTGTGTTAGTAGATATCAAAGAAGGATTCGCAGAAGGAAAAGCAATGGACCTAATGCAAACTGCTTCTTTAAACGGTTTTGATTCTACAATCACTGGAGTAACAAACGACTATGCAGCAACTGCAGGTACTGACGTTGCTGTTATTACAAGTGGTATTCCTCGTAAGCCAGGTATGACTCGTGAAGAGCTTATCGGTATCAACGCAGGTATTGTTAAAACTGTTTCTGAGAATTTAATCCAACATTCTCCAAATGTAATTATTATCGTAGTATCTAACCCAATGGATACAATGACTTACTTAGCTGCTAAAGCTACAGGTCTTCCTAAAAACCGTATTATCGGTATGGGTGGTGCATTGGATAGTGCTCGTTTCAAATATCGTTTAGCTGAAGCTTTAGGTTGTCCTCAATCTGATGTTTCTGGTATGGTAATCGGTGGTCATTCTGACGTAGGAATGGTTCCATTGATCGAAAAGGCTGTTCGTAATTCAGTTCCTGTATCTGAATTCTTATCTGAAGAGCAAAAATCAGCAATCGTAGAGGCAACTAAGGTTGGTGGTGCTACATTAACTAAATTGTTAGGTACTTCTGCTTGGTATGCTCCAGGTGCTGCAGTTTCTGAATTAGTTAAAGCTGTTGCTTTAGATTCTAAGAAAATGTTCCCTTGTTCAGCTTTACTTGAAGGTGAGTATGGTTTAAATGATCTTTGTATCGGTGTACCAGTTTTAATTGGTAAAAACGGTATCGAGAAAATCGTTGAAATTGAACTTTCTGAAGACGAAAAAGCAAAATTACATACTTCTGCTGAAGGTGTGAAGAAAACAAACGCTCTTTTAGAAGTAAACGTTTAGTTAAAAATAGAATAAATCTATTCTAAATATATAGAAGGCTATCTCTTAATTGAGATAGCCTTTTTTGTTTTATTAAAAAAGTATGATTCACCGAATATTTAACAATCTTAAAAAGATGATTAAAACCAATAAAAAACCATACTTTAAAGGTGTTTGACGTTGTTTTTTGATTTAAATTGCATCTTACATTAATCGATGATAGGATAATGAGAATAGGAATTATTGGAGGTGGAATATCAGGTCTCACAACAGCTTTTTTATTAAAAGAAAAAGGTTTTGATTGTGTTGTTTTAGAAGCAGCTCAAACTCTTGGGGGGTGTATAAAAACAGATACTATTAATGATAGGATTTATGAAAATGGACCGAACTCACTTTTATTAACTGAAAGTCATCTAGATTTAATTAATAGGCTTGGTATAACTGATGAATTGTTAGAAGCTGAAGATGTTAATAAAGACCGATATATTCTTAGAGATGGGAAGTATAGAATTTTACCTTCAGGGCCTCAAAACTTCTTCTCAAATTCATTTTTCTCTTGGTCATCAAAATTTAAAATAATGACTGAATTCTGGCGTAAAAATAAACCAACGTCAGAAAATGAATCACTATATGATTTTATAAATAGAAGATTTAATCAAGAAATTTGTGATTATGCACTAGATCCATTTGTTTCTGGAATTTATGCTGGAGATGCTAAAAAGTTAGCAGTAAAAGCTGCTTTCCCGGCATTATATGAAGCTGAAAAGGAATATGGCTCAATAATCAAAGGAATGATTAAATCTTCCAAAAAGAATAAAGAGGAAGGGGCTCCAACTCAAAGAAAAAAAGCATTTAGCTTTAAGAAAGGATTGACTACTTTTATTGAAGGTCTCGCATCACAAGTTGAGGTGAAATTAAATACTAAAGTTTTAGATATAAAAAAGAATGAAAATCAATTTGAAATTCTTACAGAAAACGAAACCTTAGTATTTGATAAAATTATTGTTACTTCATCAGCTCATACAACGGCAAAATTTATTAAAAATTTAATGCCTTCAATTTCTATCCAACTTAATAATCTTTATGCACCACCAATGTGTATTGTTCACTCAGTGTATAAAAAAGATGATGTTGAACGTCCTATTGGTTTTGGTGGACTGAACCCATATTTAGAAAAAACTTTCACTTCTGGAAGCATATGGAGTAGCTGTATTTTTCCAAATAGAGCAGGAAAAGACGAAGTTCTAATAACAAGTTTTGTAGGCGGTGTTCAAAGAGCTAAAAACACCTCACTTTCAGATGAAGAAATTAAGGATAATGTTAAGAATGAATTAGCAAAAACTTTGAACTTTAAAGAAGAACCTGTCTTTCAAAAAACGTACAAATGGGAAAAGGCAATACCACAATATTCTGCAGAAATTTTAAAACTTTGGGATGATTTAAAATCAAATGCAATCCCAAATCTATATTTTAATGCAAATTGGAAAGGAGGAATTTCAGTTCCGAATTGCATTGATAATTCAATTAAATTAGTCGATTCTCTAGATAAATAAATTATATAATTTGATTCTCTAGATAAATCTATATTTTTGTCTTGATTTTAAACACGATTAAACGTCTTTGACTTATGAAATTTTTTATAGACACAGCTAACTTAGAAGAAATTAAAGAAGCACATGCTTTAGGTGTATTGGATGGTGTAACAACTAACCCGTCATTAATGGCTAAAGTAGGTGTTAAAGGAACTAAGGCTGTAAATGCACACTACAAAGCTATCTGTGAAATCACTGACGGTGATGTGAGTGCTGAAGTACTTTCTACAAATTATGAGGACATGATTAAAGAAGGTGAAATCCTTGCAGCAATCGACCCTAAAATTGTAGTAAAAGTACCTATGATTGAAGACGGTGTGAAAGCAATCAAATATTTTTCTAGTAAAGGGATTGATACAAACTGTACTTTAATTTTTTCTGCTGGACAGGCATTATTAGCAGCTAAGGCTGGAGCTACGTATGTATCGCCATTTATTGGTAGATTAGACGATGTTTCTACAGATGGTTTACAATTAGTAGAAGATATTGTAGATATTTTTGAAAACTACGGTTTTGGTACGCAAGTATTAGCTGCATCAGTACGTCACCCAATGCATATTTTAGATTGTGCAAAATTAGGTGCAGATGTTGCAACTTGCCCATTAAGTGCAATAAAAGCATTATTAAATCATCCTTTAACAGATAAAGGTTTAGCTCAGTTTGTTGCTGATGCTAAGAAAATGGAGGAGTAAAAGTATTTTATTTCAATAAACAAATGAGGCATTCTATTATGGATGCCTCATTTTTATTACATTGTTTTATGTACATTATAAAAGTAAAAGGGAAAGCTAAAATCCCAAATTACATCCAACTTCGAGACGAAGATTTTGTATTAATTGCTTATTTTAGAGCGGATAGACCTTTAACCAAATTAGAAAAATATGGTTTAGAAGGAAAAGAAGAAGCTCTTAAGAGTGTTATTGAGCAACTTCCTTTTGGTAAGATTCAAAAATTGGAGATCTAAAATAAACATGAATCACATAGTATCTTTAAGAAATGTAAAAGTAAAATACGAAGATGCAGTAGTATTTTCTGATATCAATTTAGATATTGCTAAGGGTGAATTTATATATTTACTTGGACCAACAGGTAGTGGTAAATCATCCATCTTAAAATTACTTTATGCTGATTTGCATCCATCCGAAGGGGTAATTAAAGTTAATAATTTTCAAGTATCTTCTATTGACGAAAAACAAATACCTTTTTTGAGGAGATCTTTAGGTGTAATTTTTCAAGATTTTGAGCTTTTAACAGATCGTAATATTCTTGAAAACTTAATTTTTGTAATGAAAGCTACTGGTTGGTCTAGTAAAACAGCTATGCTTACTAAAGTAGATGATTTATTAGATTTAGTTAAGTTACCTAAAATTATTAAAGAAAAAATGCCGCATCAGTTGTCTGGAGGAGAACAACAAAGAGTTGCTATCGCAAGAGCCTTAGTAAACAATCCAGACTTAATAATTGCCGATGAGCCAACAGGTAATTTAGACCCTAAAGTATCAAGGTCAATTCTTCAACTATTTTCAGAAATTAATGAAAGTGGGACAAGTGTAATAATGGCAACGCATCAACATTCTTTTTTAAAAATCAACCCTCAAAGAACAATAATTTGTGAAGGTTCTGAAATTAAAGATATTTCTAAAGAACAAGTTCAACAAAAATTAGATTTAGGAAATCAAAATGGCTAAATCAAAAATACAAGCTATTGTATCTCGAAAATGCCCAAGTTGTAGGGAAGGAGATATATTTACAAATAGTGCACTATCAACTAAATTTTCAAAAATAAATAAGCGCTGTAAAGTGTGTAATGCAACTTTTGAACCTGAAACGGGTTTCTATTTTGGTGCTATGTACGTTAGTTATGGTATCAATGTAGCATTAATGTTTGCAACATTATTTTTCACCTATTTTATTTTCGACCCTGAGAATCCATTAGTATATATTTTTGCAGCAACTATACCAATGATGATATTTATGCCTTTCATTTTTAGATTATCAAGATCTATATATCTCCATTTATTTGGAGGAATTCCTTATCAATCAAAAGGGGACAAATAAAAAAAGACCTTCTCAAAATATAAATTGAGAAGGTCTTTTTTGTTAAGGTATTTTCTTAGTTTTTACTCTACTATTTGGAGTTTCTTTTTTGTTGACTACTAATTTAACTTCTTCAATTGAGGAACCGATCGCTACTTTAATTTTATACTCTCCATCAACTAAATAACTAATACCATTATCTGTTTCAGGAAATTTGAAATTACTACCAATCTTGTTACCGTAATCAAGTTTCGATGAATTATCAACGGAAAGATTATATGGTATATAATTTATTCCTTTAGAAAGACCTATTGTAATTTTCTTGACAAGAATATCATCGAACAAAACCTCTATTGTAGCATTATTTTCTTTATTTGTGAAAACGGGAATATCAATGCTTTTTTCATAAGGTTTTCCCCATTCAAAATACCCTTCAATCATACCCCACTTTTCATTATGCATAACAGCATCAATATCAAATAAGATAAGCTCTTGAGTAAGAGAGTTAGTATTAAGCTTTTGAATTTCATCGAGTTTTCCAACATAAATAGAACGACCATGTGTTCCTACAATAATCTCATTTGCTTTAGGGTGAATCACCAAATCATGAATTGCAACATTTGGTAAGCTACCCAATATTGAAAAATCAATACCATTATTAAAAGAAATATAAAGTCCTTGATCTGTACCCACATAAATTATTTCTTTGTTCTTAGGATCTTCTTTTATCACATTGATTGCTTCTTTGGGTAAACCTTTACCTATTTCTTTCCAATTATTACCTAAGTCATCAGAAACATACAAATAGTGGTTAAAATCGTCATTTCTATATCCATTTAAAGAAACGTACACTTTTCCTTTCTCATGTAGAGAAGCTATAACTCTACTTACCCATAAGTTTTTTGGTAATCCTTTTGAGATGTCTTTCCAATGTTCTCCAACATCAGTTGAAATATTAACTCTACCATCATCAGAACCTGTATAAATAAGTCCAAAAGATAAAGGTGATTCTGAAATAGAGGTAAGTGTACTAAAAGGGACGTTTCCTTGTTTTCTATTGTAAGTTAAATCTTCTGATATAACGTTAAAATTTTCTCCTTTATCAAAAGACCTATAAAACCTATTCGCACCGAAATAAATAATATCACTGTTATGAACAGAAACATGAATAGGAGATTGCCAATTCCATCTTAATGGTTTCTGACTTAAATTATGGGTAGGTGTTATGTATTTTGATTCTCCAGTTAGTCGGTTAATTCGGTAATAATTGCCGAATTGGTAACCTGTATAAATTGTTGTATTATCTCTATAATCAATGCCAACTTGCATACCATCTCCACCCATAATATTTTGAAAATCTGTTTTACCGGTATTCTGCCATTCTCTGTTTATTTCAGTAGTTGATGAACCAACCCAGACACCATTATCTTGCATACCTCCATATATATTGTATGGTTGTTCCATATCAACATTTACAGAATAAAATTGACCAACAGGGATGGAGTTTGCTTTGAAATATGTTTGTCCATCATCATAAGTGATATTGATTCCTCCGTCATTTCCAAGAATATAATGTTTAGAATTTTTAGGGTTAATCCATAGGGCATGATGATCTACATGAACATTTTTAGCACCTTTATCAATCCAAGTTTTACCGGCATCTTCAGATTTTAAAAAAGGAACGCCAAGAATAAAAAGATTATCATCATTAGTAGGGTCAATTCTGATATTACCAAAATAATATCCAAAAGAGTAAACAACTCTTTCAAGTGGTTTGTCATGTGTTTTAACCCAAGTTTTGCCAGCATCTTCAGACCTATATATTTCTGCTCCTTTTACTGGTGTATTAAATAGATTATCACCTGCATCGCCAAGGTATTCCACTAATGATTTTGGTGTATATATATTCTTCTTTATATCCTCTTTAATTGAAGTAGCCGAGTATTGCTTCGGAAATTTATATTTATCGAGGAAAGCATTAATATCATCATCAGCTAATAAATCAAAGTCTGCACTTGGCATACTTAAAAGAATTTCTTTTGATAAACGAATTGATTTTTCTTCTGTTGTTTTCTTTCTATGTTCTTGATTATCTAAGAATGCGTATAATAAATTAGAATTGGATTCTGAAATAGTTAGACCAATTCTACCAACACCATTTGATGTTGGAAATCCGCTTTTATCAGTTGTTATTCTTTTCCAATTAACACCACCATCTTTTGATTTATAAATTCCAGATTCACTTCCAGACCCTTTAAAATTCCACGCTTTTCGTGTACGTTCCCATGTAGAAGCATACAGTACTTTTGGATTTTGCGGGTCAATAATTAAATCGATTACGCCAGTACTATCCGAAATAAATAAAGTTTTCTTCCAAGTTTTTCCGGCATCTGTAGATTTATAAACTCCACGTTCCGAATTTTTAGAATAAAGATTCCCGATGGAAGCTACCCATAAAGTATCTTGATGTGTTGGGTGTAAAATAATTCTACTAATATGTTGTGTGTTTTCTAACCCAGAAGAGACCCAAGTTACACCATTATCATTTGACTTAAATAGGCCAGCACCAGCATAACTAGAACGACTAGAATTATTTTCTCCTGTTCCAACCCAAATAGTTGATGCATCTCCATTCCAATCAACAGCAATATCACCAATTGTCATCGCTGCTTCATTTTGAAATAAGGGCTTGAAATCTATTCCATTAGTATTTGAATACCATAAACCACTTGAGGCATATGCTACAAAAAATTCATTCGGATTGTTTGGATTTCCTTCAACATCAGTAACACGTCCACTCATAACAGTAGGGCCGACATTACGAAAAGGAATGTTTTTAAAAAGTGAAGTAGTGTCTAAATGTTGATGTTGATTGAATTCATCAATTCTAGAAATTTGTTTAGAACTTTTTGTTTTTTTCTTACTTTTCTTCTGTGCGAATGTTGGAAGTAAAGTGGTAAATAGAAATAATGTAATAATTATCTTGAACATTGGATTCATTAAGTTTAATAATCTACTGATTAAAAATAATGAATTTGTTCAAGTACTAATAAGGAAAATTGAAAAATACTCAATTACATTTGAGTTCTATCCTTGAAATGATAGGTAATACCAAAAATTAGATTTAGTTGTAAATAACTTGTCTCAGTATTTGTATTAAAATTATCTAATTCTGAATATGGACGTGCTGTTAGATTGACTAATTGAGGATTATTTTCAGAGAATCCAAAATCTGCAACAATACCCGCAATTATATTAAAATTAGAACCAAACCATTCAACACCTGATGAAAAATGATATACATCCCAATAATTAAAAGAAAGAAAATTATCTTTAGTAAAATTAAGATCTTCTTGGTTTATGAAATTAAAATCGGTTCTGAAACCCATTAAAATATTCATGTCGTTAAGAATTCTATGTTTAACTCCTATAGCATAATTTACTATTCTTTTGTTTGATAAAGTATATTGATTAAACCCTGGGTCGGGAGAAGGGTTAATTGTAGTCTCTGATTTGAGTTGGAGTAAGTTATATTTTTCAACCTTACTAAAAAAACCGACTCTTGCAGAGTATTGTGTATATTTTGTTGTGTAGCCTAAATTTAGGTCAAAAGTAAAAGGTAATGAATAGGAAGTGTAAACTTTATCTTGACTAGATGAATACTTTTCTAGTACTCCATTATCATCTAATGTTTCAGTAATTCTTCTTGAATAAGCAGTTGAAAGAAATTTTATTCGAATATCTGGAGTTTCAAAATTCAAGCCCAAATTAAGTTTTTCATTATAATGCCATGCTATACCAAGTTTCCATAATAGTGATACATGAGAATATTTTAAATTTTTAAAATCATTACTATAATTAGTTGCTAGTTTATTAGTATACCAACTTTCATTGGTATTCGACGTTATTTCTGTTGATTTAATATCAACAAAATGAGTAATTCCAATACCAATATTATCAGCTAATCTATAAGTTGTGCCAATTGCAAATCTATCATTTCTTAAGGCATTTTTATAATTAAAGAATCCTTCATAGACTTGATTTGAATTGCTAATTTGTGCTGTATTTTGAGCAGAGTATTCGCTCTTTTCATTTAGAAGATTAAAAATAGCATATGTAACTTTAAATCTGTTATTCTTTGCACCAAATGCAGTTCCAGCAAGCATTTGTGGTTTAGTTGTTAATTGATTACCCTTTATATCTAAACCTTCGCCTGCACCATTTTTTATATGTAAGAATGTATAACTAATTAAGTCTGAAGTTAAAGAAACATTGGGAGTTTCGGTAAATGCTAAAGCACCAGGGTTATAAAAGATAGCACTGTTATCGGAAGCTCCAGATGCTAATGATCCTCCTAATAAATTACCGTTTGGCCCTTGTTGTTGTGACCAATAATAATTATTCTGAGCAAATATATAAGAGGGTAGAAGTAATAGGAAAATGTAGGTTAGATAAAAGCCTTTCATGATTGAATAGTATGAAGAAAAAAAGCCATCATTACTGATGGCTTTTCTTTATATTTTAAACAACAAATTATTTTGCTGGATAAGGTCTTGATGGAGAACCAGTATAAATCTGACGAGGACGTGAGATTGGTTGGTTCAAGTTTCTTGATTCTTTCCATTGTGCGATCCAACCAGGAAGACGACCAAGAGCAAAAAGAACTGTAAACATTTCTGTTGGGAAGCCCATTGCTTTGTAAATAATTCCAGAATAGAAATCCACGTTTGGATATAATTTTCTTTTTTGGAAATATTCATCTTGAAGAGCTTTCTCTTCTAAACCTTTTGCAATCTCTAATAAAGGATCTTCGATACCTAATTTATCTAAAACAGCATCTGCGTGTTTTTTGATAATTTTAGCACGAGGGTCAAAGTTTTTGTAAACTCTATGCCCGAATCCCATTAAACGGAAAGGATCATTAGGATCTTTTGCTTTAGCGATATATTGATCGACATCACCACCATTAGCGTGAATATCTTCCAACATTTCAATTACAGCTTGGTTTGCACCACCATGTAAAGGACCCCATAAAGCATTGATACCTGCAGCAATTGCTACATATAAAGATGCTTGAGAAGAACCTACTACTCTTACTGTTGCAGCAGAACAGTTTTGCTCGTGATCTGCGTGTAAGATTAATAATTTATCAAATGCATCAACTAATACCGGATCGATATTATATTCTTCTGTTGGTAATCCAAACATCATTTTCATGAAGTTTTCTACATATCCTAATTTGTTTTCAGGATAGTTTAAAGGATGACCTAATTTTTTCTTAAATACCCATGATGCTAGTGTAGGTAACTTAGCAATCAAACGATGGATTGTTAAGTCAACCATTTTAGGATCTCTATTTGGATCTAATGATTCTGGGTGGAATGCAGTAAGAGAAGTAACTAATGAAGATAAAACTCCCATTGGGTGAGCATCAGCAGGGAAACCATCAAAAATCTTTCTGATATTTTCATGCACTAATGTATGGTGTGAGATATCATCTTGGAATTTATCAAATTCTTCTGATGTTGGTAATTCACCATTGATTAAAAGGTAAGCTACTTCAGAGAATGAAGAATGCTCACAAAGGTCTTCGATAGAATAGCCTCTGTATCTTAAAATACCTTTCTCACCATCTAAAAACGTAACGTCACTTGTCGTTGAACCCGTGTTCTTGAATCCTACATCTAATGTAATCAATCCGCTTTGACCACGAAGTTTACTAATGTCAACTCCGATTTCTTCCTCTGACCCCTTAATTACAGGGAGATCGTAAGATTTACCGGCATACGATAATTGCGCTGTTTTTTCACTCATGTCCTTGTCTGAATTTGTTTGAGGTTTGTTGTGGTTAAGTTCTACTTCTTGCATAATCTTGTGATAGATAATTAATTTTTCGCACGTGTATTAATAAAAACCATATAGAAAATTTTACCCATTATGTATTTGAGTGCCTAAATATATTTTAAGATTTACTTTAATGCAAAAAAAACATAGTAAATAACACCCCTATAGCGCTAAAACGGTTAAAAATCAGCACTAAAAGTTTTTTACATTATTAAATGACTATTATCATGTATTTTTCAAATTAAAGTTACTTTTAGGAATGATTTGAATAAATTTTTAATAAAAATGTGATTTTTTTTGGAAGTGTACTGTTATTTATAATAAGTTGTTTCGCGCGGGAGTTATACCACAAATTAATTACCCTAAAATCTGAATAAAGGATAGATATATATATAAATGACTAAGAACTTATTAATTGTCGAGTCACCTGCAAAGGCAAAGACTATCGAAAAATACCTAGGTGAGGGCTACACCGTAAGATCAAGTTATGGCCATGTACGTGACTTAAAAAAAGGAAACGATGCAATTGATGTTGACCACGATTTCATTCCCCATTATGAAGTTTCTCCTGATAAAAAGGACGTAATAAGAGAGTTAAAGAAATTATCAAAGGATGCTGAAATGGTATGGTTAGCAACCGATGATGACCGCGAAGGAGAAGCTATATCTTGGCATCTTAAAGAAACACTTAAATTAAAAGATAACGATACTAAAAGGATTGTATTTAGAGAAATTACTAAATCTGCAATTCAATCTGCAATTAAGCACCCAAGAACTATTGATTACGATCTTGTTAATGCACAACAAGCAAGACGTATTTTAGATAGATTAGTTGGTTTTGAATTATCTCCAGTTTTATGGAAAAAAATTCAAAGAGGTCTTTCTGCAGGGCGTGTACAAAGTGTAGCTGCAAGATTAGTTGTTGAACGTGAAAGAGAAATTGAAGCTTTCAATGCTAAAGACTTTTTTAAAGTGATTGCAACTTTTGAACTAGGTAATAATAAGTTTTTAGAAGCTGAATTAAGTACAAAGTTTAAAACAAAAGAAGAAGCAAATTCTTTCTTACAAGATTGTCTTGGTGCAGATTTTTCAATAACAGATATAAAAACAAGACCTGGTAAGAAAACACCGGCTCCTCCCTTTACAACTTCTACACTTCAGCAAGAGGCAAGTAGAAAATTGGGATATTCAGTTGCCTCTACAATGTCAATTGCTCAAAAACTATATGAAGCTGGTCATATTACATATATGCGTACAGATTCATTAAACTTATCAAATGAAGCAATTCAATCTGCAACAGAAGAAATATCTAGAGTTTATGGAAATGATTTTGTTCAAGAAAGACATTTCAAAACATCTAATAAAGGTGCACAAGAAGCTCACGAGGCAATTAGACCAACCAACTTTAAGAATCATAAACTAGAGTTGTCAGACAATCGTGAGGCACGCTTATATGATCTAATATGGAAAAGAGCTGTAGCTTCTCAAATGGCTGATGCAAAGCTAGAGAGAACTACTGCAGAGGTTACTACTCCAAAAAGAGCTGAGAAATTTGTAGCAAAAGGTGAAGTGATCAAATTTGAAGGATTCTTGAAAGCATATATTGAATCAAATGATGATGAAATAGATGAGGATGAAGATACTAAAGGTATGTTACCTCCGCTTTCAATTGGTCAAGATATGCCTCTAGATCAAATGAATGCTACCCAACGTTTTTCTAGACCTCCAGCACGTTATACTGAAGCTAGTTTAGTTAAGACGTTAGAAGAAAAAGGTATCGGTAGACCATCTACTTATGCACCTACAATTTCTACAATTCAACGTAGAGAGTATGTGATTAAAGAAGCTAGAGATGGTAAAGAAAGAAATTATGTAAAAATAGTTCTGAAGAATAATGAGGTCAATGAAAAACAATTGACTGAAACTTATGGAGCTGAAAAAAGTAAATTGTTCCCAACAAATATGGGAATGGTTGTAAATGATTTCCTCGTAAAGCATTTTCCGAATGTTGTTGATTATTCATTTACAGCGAATGTAGAGGAACAATTTGATGAAATTGCTCATGGAAACCTAGAATGGCAGAAAATGCTTGGTGGTTTTTATAAACCATTCCATGATACCGTTGTTGACACAGAAGAGAACGCTGATAGAGCTGAAGCTCATGCAGAAAGGGAACTTGGAATTGACCCTGCAACTGGTAAAAAAGTAATTACACGCTTAGGTAGATTTGGTCCAATTGCACAAATCGGTGATCAAGAAGATGAAGACAAGAAGTTTGCATCTTTACGAAAAGGCCAATACTTAGAAACTATTACTCTTGAAGATGCTCTTGAATTATTCAAGCTTCCGAGAACAATAGGAACCTACGAAGATAAAGTTGTTGTCGCTGCAATTGGTCGTTTTGGACCTTATATAAGACATGATGGAAAGTTTGTTTCTTTAGGAAAAGAATATGCTCCAGAAACTGTTGAATTAGATGTAGCAATTGGTTTAATTGAAGCAAAGCGAAAAGCAGATGCTGAAAAACTAATTAAAACTTTTGAAGAAGAAGAGAACTTACAACTCCTAAATGGTAGATGGGGACCATATATTTCTTATAATAAAGCCAATATTAAAATCCCTAAAGAGTTAAAGGAGAAAGCAAAAGAGCTAACTTACGAAGAAGTAAAAAAGATAATTGAAGAGGCTCCAGAGCCAAAAACAAGAGGTAAGAAAGCTGCAGCAACAAAAAAAGAACCTGCAAAAAAGAAAGCCGCGACAAAGAAACCTGCAGCTAAAAAAGCTCCAGCAAAGAAAAAAGTCACTACAAGAAAAACGGCAACGAAAAAATAATTAATAAGGGGCTATTCTATAATTAGAGTAGCTCTTTTTTTATATCAACTACAACTTAATAAAGTCAAGTAACTATATATCAGAAGGTTGAATACGATTAGTTGTGTAGTTTTTATTTTTAAGTCACTATTTTTTTAAGAATAAATTTTAAAATAAAATAAAAAAATATCGAGTATTCGCATAAGCAAATTTGATGTTTGTTTTATTTTATTTAGAATTGTAGTATTAAACATAAATGATCTCGGTCATTTTATGTTTTTCATATAGTAGCAATACACAAAACAAACTTGTGCACCCAACGGGTCAATAGACATGAACATTCACGAATACCAAGCAAAAAGTATCTTAAAAGAGTACGGAGTTAAAGTACCTGCTGGATACGTAGCAGACACTCCAGAAGAAGCTGTAGAGGTTGCTAAAAAACTGAACAAAGAAACTGGAACTAAGTTCTGGGTAGTAAAAGCCCAAATTCACGCAGGTGGCCGTGGTAAAGGTGGTGGAGTTAAAGTAGCAAAAAGCATTGAAGATGTAAAGTCTTTATCTGATGATATCATCGGAATGCAGTTAGTTACTCCTCAAACTGGAGCTGAAGGTAAGAAGGTATTAAAGGTGATGATTCAAGAGGATGTTTATTATCCTGGTGAGTCTGAAGTAAAAGAATACTACATGTCTGTACTTTTAAACCGTGCGACAGGTAAAAATATGATTATGTATTCTACTGAAGGTGGTATGGATATCGAGGAAGTAGCGGAAAAAACTCCTGAGCTTATCTTCCAAGAAGAGATCGACCCAGCAGTAGGTATCCAAGGATTCCAAGCTAGACGCATTGCATTTAACTTAGGAACTTCTGGTAAAGCATTTAAAGAAATGGTGAAATTCGTAGTTTCATTATATAATGCTTACGTAGGTACTGATTCTGAAATGTTTGAAATCAACCCTGTTTTCAAAACTTCTGATGATCAAGTAATGGCAGTAGATGCTAAAGTAAGTTTAGATGAAAGTGCTTTGTATCGTCATAAAGACATTGCTGCTATGCGTGATGTAACTGAGGAAGATCCTACAGAAGTAGAAGCAAGTGCAGCTGGATTAAACTATGTAAAACTTGACGGAAACGTTGGTTGTATGGTAAATGGTGCTGGATTAGCAATGGCTACAATGGATATGATTAAATTATCTGGTGGTGATCCTGCTAACTTCCTTGATGTTGGGGGTGGAGCAAATGCTACTACTGTAGAAGCTGGTTTCAGAATCATCTTGAAAGACCCAAATGTAAAAGCTATTTTAATTAACGTTTTTGGTGGAATCGTTCGTTGTGATCGTGTTGCCAATGGTGTTGTTGAAGCTTACAAAAATATTGGTGATATTCAGATTCCAATTATTGTACGTTTACAAGGTACAAATGCTGAAGAAGGAGCTAAAATCATTGATGAGTCAGGATTAAAAGTTACTTCTGCAATTACATTAAAAGAAGCTGCAGAGAAGGTGAAAATCGCTCTAGCATAACAAGAATAGAATTATTCTTATATATTTAGCCCATCAGATTGTACTGATGGGCTTTTTTTATATTATTTTTGCGTATGAATTTTTTATTATATCCTTTATCTGCCGTTTATGATGCAGTTACTTCTATTAGAAACAGAAAATACGACACAAAGAGTGTAAGACCTGTTAGATTTGATTTAAAAGTAATCTCTGTAGGTAATCTATCGGTTGGAGGTACTGGAAAAACTCCTTTTGTTGAATTTTTGATTGAAAGAATTCAAAATAGTAGAGAAGTAGGAGTATTAAGTAGAGGATATGGTAGAAAAACTTCAGGTCCCATAAAAGCAGATGAAAATGCTACGGCAAAAACAATTGGTGATGAACCAATGCAGTATCATACTAAATATAATAAAATTGAAGTTGTTGTTTCTGAACAAAGGGTATTTGGTGTTCCATTTTTTGAGAAAGCAGAAGTAGTCATTCTTGATGATGCTTATCAGCATAGAGGTATTCATCGTGATTTAAATATTATGCTATCTGATTTTAATAAACCATTTTTTAAAGATGATGTACTTCCTTTAGGTAGATTAAGAGAAAATCGAAAAGGAGCTAAGAGAGCAGATATAATAATCTTTACAAAAGTATTAGGAGATTATTCTCCTGAAGTGTTTGATTCGTATATCTCTAAAACTAAACTCTATTCAAAAGACGATTGTAAAATTTTATTTTCTGAAATAGGGTACGGACAACCTTATAATTTAATAGACTCATCAAAGGTTTCTATGCCTAATGATCTGTATTTAATGACTAGTATTGCGAACCCTACACCATTAGTAGGTTATCTTGAAAGTCAAGGAATTAAAATAGTCAATCATTATAAATTTAGAGATCATTATTCATTTACAGAGAAGACAATTTCTAGAATTGAAAATGAAATTGGATTAAATAAAACAGTCGTAATTACAGAAAAAGATGCTGCTAAACTAAAGCCATTGATCTCTAAAAGTAGTTTGACTTTTTTAGTAGTCCCAATTGTAACAAAAATAATGTTTGATCAAGAAGAGCAACTTCAAGATATAATTAATGGTATTATTTAATAATGTTAGACCATTTTTTTGTATCCCACTGATAGCTTTGAACTGCTCTAAACTTCTTTTTGTAATCATAAAAAGAACTCACATCATAACAGTATCCATGATAATAGTAGAGTAGATCTTGTGTTTTTGCAAATTCTATTTCAATAAACATTGTAAAAAGGCCCAAGCTATATCTATTATAGTCTGTATCAAACATTCCATAAATACTTGAAATACTATTTTCACCTATAGCAAAATAGCTAATTGCTATTAAAGTTTCTGAATCAAAAACCCGGACTTCTTTAATTTGAGTAGGTACATTGCTAACATTTTTACTCGACAAAAAGTCGTAAATAGATGATGGAGTGTTATCGATAAATTTTTTTTTATGTTTTTCAAATAGGGAATGGGTAACATTATCAATACAAACATTATCTATGGAAATAGTGAATTCAGAACATTTTTTTTGGATTTTCTTCTGAGATTTTGAATAAATAAAATCCTGGAGTTTTACCCTTAGAGGGATAACATTACATATTGCATTATCATGCATATTAATATTATACCTAAAGAAATTGTCTCCAAAATGCCTCCAGCCATGTGCTAACAAATAATCATATTCTGATGGGGTAACCCATGATTTTGTGAAGTCTTCAACAATAATATTCATGAACTATAAACAAGTTGTAATAATAGATTAGTGAAGTTAATTGATTAATGCTTCACATCTTAATACATTCAGATAAATTAAATATTCAGAAACAATTCATCAAATAGAAAGTATATAGTTATAGAAATTACTAACTTTACAATGAATTATCAAAAGATTTGCGAATGAGTAAAAAATTAGGAGCAAATAATACATACTTCGGAAATATCAAAGAAGCTATTCAAACTTCAAAACATGGATTAAAATTAACTATTGAGCACCTTAAAGATGCACTAGTTAATGAAAGAAGAGATCCGATATCTCCCAACGATAGTAATTATTTTGAAAAACAGAATTCAATTGTCACTTTAAAATATCCTCAAGAAGTATTACCTGTTCCAGATACTGGAAGGTATAAATTAGACTTGGAGATAGATGATTGTATTGTATGCGATAAATGTGCAAAAATTTGCCCTGTTGATTGTATTGAAATTGAACCAATAAAATCTACAGAAGTTATAGGTGAAACCTCTGACGGTACACCAAAGCGTATCTATGCCGCTAAATTTGATATTGATATGGCGAAGTGCTGCTTTTGTGGCCTCTGTACATATGTATGTCCTACAGAATGTTTGACAATGACTAAATCCTATGATTTTAGTGAGCCAGATATGCGTAATCTAACTTATGGGTTTGCTGATATGTCAGAGCAAGAGGTAAAACAAAAACAGGAGCTATTTGATCTCGAACAAGAGAAAAAGAAACAAGCAAAAATGGCTACTGCTAAACCTGCTCTATCTTCTTCATCAGAAAAGGAAAATCAAACTGAAGCAGCACAAGATAAACCAAAACCAAAATTTCGTCCTAGAGTAATAAAGAAATAATAATGATAGAAATAGTGTTTTATTTTTTAATGCTTGTAATATTTATATCATCAGTAGCATTATTTAGTTCTAAGAATGTTATTCATAACGCAGCCTATTTATTATTTACATTATTAAGTGTTGCAGGGTTATTTGTTTTATCAGGGAGTGATTTTTTAGCAATAACTCAAGTAATGATTTATATAGGAGGTGTTTTAGTTCTTTTACTTTTTGGTGTAATGTATACTAAAAACACCGAAAAACAAGGTGTTCAATTAGGTTCTGCTAGAATTCTAACGGGTGTCGTTTTAGGGTTGACCTCATTTAGTATATTAGCATTTGGTATTATGAACGAAGATTTAGATCAAAACTATGAGATTAAAGCTCAAGGGGTAACTGAAGTTTTAGGCGTTCATTTTATGACAAATCAAATTCTAGCTTTTGAATTAACAGCCGTTTTATTATTGGTTGTTTTGATAGGGGCAGTATTTGTTGCTGGGTTAAAAAAAACTACAGAAAAGCATTAATTTATTTAAAAATAAATAACAATATAAAATTCAATTATAAATAAATTTTCAAAATTTTGTAGTTAGCTTTATATTTGTAATCCTATTAGAGAAAAATACAAACGATCTGATAACATTGGATCGTTTTTCATTTATAAAAGAAATATATAATGTCTAAGGCAACATATTATACAAGTGAAGGTCTTCAGAAGTTGGCTGATGAACTTAAAGATCTAAAAACAAAGGGTAGAGCTGATATTGCAAAACAAATTGCTGAGGCTACAGATAAAGGCGATTTAAGCGAGAATGCTGAATATGATGCAGCAAAAGATGCTCAAGGGCATTTAGAAGCTAAAATCGCAAACCTTGCTAATTTAATTGCAAATGCACGAATTATTGATGAATCAAAGTTAGATGCATCAAAAGTGGGTATCCTTAGTAAAGTAACAATCAAAGTTCCTACAGGCGCTAAGATGGAGTACATGTTAGTTTCTGCAAAAGAAGCAAATGTTAGAGAAAATAAAATTTCAATTGATTCTCCAATTGCTCAAGGATTATTGGGTAAAAAAGTTGGCGAAATTGCTGAAATTAAAACACCACGTGGAATAATGAAATTTGAAGTTCTTGAAATTTCACTTTAGTAAAAATCTATTTAAAAAAGGCTGCAATTTTTCAATTGCAGCCTTTTTTATTAATCAAAAATAATTGTCTTATTTTTATAAGCCATCAATTTCCTATTGACATGCTGATATATTGCTCTTGAAAGAACTATTTTTTCAAGGTCTTTTCCTTTTCTAATTAATTCTTTAACAGTATCCTTATGACTAACTTTAGCTACATCCTGTTCAATAATTGGACCTGCATCTAAATCGGTTGTTACATAATGTGATGTCGCACCAATAATCTTAACACCTCTTTCATGAGCAGCATGGTAAGGTTTAGCCCCTACAAAAGCAGGAAGGAAAGAATGGTGTATGTTAATAATTTTATTAGGGTAACTTTCAATAAAATCAGAAGAAAGTATTTGCATATACCTAGCTAAAACAACAAAATTAATATCATGCTTTTTCATTAATTCAAGTTGTGCTTTTTCTTGCTCAACTTTATTCTCTTTATTCATTTCGAAATGATAAAAAGGAATATTAAATTTATCTGCCACTTTTTTCAAGTGTACATGATTACTAATAATCATTGGTATTTCAACCTTTAATTCACCAGAATCAGTTCTTGACAAAATATCGTATAAACAATGCGACATTTTTGTAACAAACAGTGCCATTCTTGGTTTTCTATCGTTGAAATACAAATTGAAAGTCATAGCGTATTTCTTTGCCAATAATGTTTCGAAATAATCGTATATTTTTTCTTCTGGAATATTAAATTGATCTATTTCGAATTCTACACGCATATAGAATCTTTTCTCAACTCTATCAACATATTGATCTAAGTAAATAATATTACCTTGATTCTCATGAATAAATAAAGTGATATGTGATATAATCCCCTTTTGGTCGGGGCAGTGCATTAATAAAATTGCGGTTTTTGATGTTGTTGCTGTCGCCTGATCCATCATATATATATTATATTTAAATTGAAGATAGGAGAGACTCCAAATATTCCCTATGATTTGCTAATCTAGGAACTTTATTTTGCCCACCTAACTTTCCTCTTTTTTTCATCCAATTATAAAATGACCTAGGTTCTAGAAAATGGACTACTGGAGTAATTAATGCAATATCTTTGTAACGTTTTGCATCATAATCAGAATTCACTTTTCGTAAAGTTTCATCTAAAGTTTGAATAAAAAGAGCTTTATCATTTGGTGTATGTTTAAATTCAATAGCCCATTCATGTCCTCCTTTTTTACCACCTTGTTCTAGATACACAGGAGCTGCAGTAAAATTACGAACCTCAGCATTGGTTATAGCACAAGCTGCTTTTATTGCTGCTTCGGCATTTTCTATTACAACCTCTTCACCAAAAGCATTGATAAAATGTTTGGTTCTTCCTGATATTTTTATTCGATAGGGGTATTTAGATGTAAATCGTATTGTATCTCCAATTTGATACCTCCATAAACCTGCATTAGTAGTAATTAGTAGTGCATAATTTTTACCTATTTCAACATCAGATAGCTGAACTACTTCAGCTTTTTCTTGATTGAATTCATCCATTGGAATAAATTCATAAAAAACACCATAATCCAATAACAATAAAAACTCATCATCATTGGTAGTATCTTGAATTCCAAAAAAACCTTCAGAAGCATTATAGACATCAGTAAAGTTCATGTCGTCTTTACCAATTAATTTTTTGAATGTTTTTCTATAAGGGCCAAATGCAACTGCTCCATGCCAGAATACTTCTAAATTGGGCCAAACCTCTATTAGCGTTTTCTTTCCTGTCATTTCTAAAATACGCTCTATTAAAATCAACGTCCAAGTAGGTACTCCGGCAATACTTGTGATGTTTTTATCAATAGTAGTATCAGCAATTAGCTCTATTTTACTTTCCCATTCATCCATCAGAGCTACTTTAATTTCAGGTGCTCTCATAAATTCTGCCCAAAAGGGAAGGTTTTTCATTATAATGGCAGATACATCACCAAAAATACTTTCGTTATTTAAGTCGTTTTTTTGATATGTACCTCCAATACCTAAACTTTTACCAAACATAATTTTAGTGTTTGGGTGGTTATCTAAATAAATAGAAATAAGATCTTTCCCAGCTTTATAATGGCAATCTTCTAAAGCTTCTTTTGATACGGGTATAAATTTGCTTCTTTGATTGGTTGTTCCTGACGATTTCGAGAATTCAGAAATTTTTGATGACCATAATATATTTTGTTCACCTTTCATCATTCTTTCTATGTAAGGGCTTAAATCCTCATATGTAGAAATTGGTACTCGAGTAGCAAACTGCTCAATGTTATTAATAGATTGATAGCCATATTTTTTTCCCCACTCTGTATTTTTTGCACTTGATATTAAATCTTTAAAGAGATTTTGTTGTACATCAATTGGGTGAGTCATAAAATGTTCTATCTGATGCATTCTACGTTTTGAAAACCAATTAAAAGCAGTAGATAAAATTTCCATGTTTTAATCAATAATATAGTTTTAAGTTCTACTAAAACGATCGTTAAGTTTGGGCGTAAAAAAAGGACACTCTTCTGAGTATCCTTTGTATATTTTTGATTTTCTACTCAGAAAAATCTTTTTTCTTATATTCAGCATATTCACCAAAGTAAGCTTTTCGTACTTCTACATCATTAATAAGCTGTTCTGGAGTGCCATCTCTAAATACTACACCACTTTGTAAAATATAAACTCTATCTGTAATAGATAAAGTCTCAGTTACATTATGGTCTGTTATTAAGATACCAATATTTTTCTTTTTTAAGTTGTAAACTATTCTCTGAATTTCTTCAACAGCAATAGGATCTACGCCTGCAAAAGGTTCATCGAGTAAAACAAAACTTGGGTTAGTAGATAAAGTTCTAGCAATTTCAGTTCTTCTTCTTTCCCCACCAGAAAGAGACATACCTAAGTTATCTCTTACATGAGTTAAAGAAAATTCATTTAATAAAGTCTCAACTCTTTGTTTCTTTTCCTCTTTAGAAATTTTTTCCATTTCTAGAGGTAACATAATATTTTCTTCTACAGTTAATCCTCTGAACACAGAAGGTTCCTGAGCAAGGTAACCAACACCTTTTTGAGCACGTTTGTACATCGGTAATTTTGTGATGTTTTCAGTGTCAAGGTGAATTTCTCCGTTGTTCGGTTTAATTAAACCAACAATCATATAGAAACAAGTAGTTTTACCAGCACCGTTTGGTCCTAACAAACCTACAATCTCTCCTTGTTCTACTTTTATTGAAACATCATTAACTACTGTACGTTTTCCGTAGTGCTTTATTAGATTATCCGCTTTTAGTATCATTATGTAACTATAATTTCTTCTAAATTTTGTTTGACGAAAGATAATAGGTCTTTATCAATTTCTTTGTCAAAAATAATATATTTTTTGTGGGGTTGACTAACCTTATCGTTAGCTAACTTTTTTTAACACTCATTTCTGGGGTAAAATCTCTGAAAATGCAATTTCACCTTCAATTTTTCCTTGATAAGCTACAAACTTATTGGTGTCTATCTGTTCAATACAAATATATAATAAACGAGAATCATCAAAATAATCCCATTTTTTAAATCTATTTTCAATCGTATTTGATTTAAAAGAATGAATACTTCCTTTAGCTTCTTCGTCTCTGTAATAATTAATTCCTTTAAAATTTATAATTGATTTTGGTCTTTGTTTTAATAAAATCTCAGTGTCTAAATTCTCGTCTATAGAAAAGATATTAATTTTTTGAGTCGAACGTATAAATGGATTGTTTGCATTGTATTTTTTGAATATAAAACGTTCGTCAATACCCGTAATCAAAACTAGCTTTTCCTCAAACTCATTGTCTTCAGTTACGTACTGAAAATGTTCTACTACTTTATAAGTTTGTAAATTGTAATCTAACAAGAAACCAATTTGAAGATCTTCTACTGTAATTTTAGAAGGATCATAGTTGAAGTCTCTTTTTAATAGATTCTTCTTGGTCTTTTTAGCATATGGAATTTGTATATCTAATTTATTGTAAATTTTCTCTGGAATTTTTGAAATGTTTTTACTCACAAAAAATAGATAACCCAGAGTACCAATTGTAATTAAAGGTAAAATTTCCCAATGAAATACAAAGCCTATTATATTTAAAGCAATTAACCCTTTTCGTGTATAGGTAATTCCTTTAACCTGTTTTTGTAACTCCATAAAAAAAGAGTTTTTCTGTGGAGGTGAAAGTGATTCTACTCTAACATTACTATTTAGCATAATTTTATTTGATGTTAGTGTAGGCCAAAAATATCTTTTTATCACTTTTCTAATATTTTTCAACATAAAAATATTTTATATTATTTGAATAATTTACATATTTACAACAATAATAAGTTACTTAGATAATTTCTTGTTATTTTTTATTCAATAATTATGATGGTATGATTTTTTCTATATCATAATTGTTAAATTTACATATAATCAATAAACTTATCCGATACTAATATGGCTGTTGAAAAAATACGATATTCTGCTGAAGATTTAAAAGAATTTGAAACGCTTTTAAATGAAAAACTAGAAAAAACTATTAACGAATTAGAACACCTAAAACACTCGATCAAAAAAGATACAAGTGGTCACGATTCTAATCATTCTGGAGGTAAAACTTTAGAAGATGGAGCAGATGCATTTGAAAAGGAGCAACTTAATCAATTAGCTGCTCGATCAATGAAATATAAAATGCAACTTGAGAAAGCGCTTGTTAGAATTAAGACAGGAACTTATGGTGTTTGTATTGATACTGGTAACCTAATCTCAAAAGAAAGGCTAATGGCAGTGCCTCATACGCAACATTCAATTGAAGCAAAATTGAAGAGAAACTAATTTTATAGAAAGAATTTAACTCTGACACTTAACATAAAAGTTAAGTGTCTTCTTTTTTAATGGAAGATTTACAAAGACAAATAGAAGCAATGATTTTTGTTGCTGTTGAACCTATATCAATTGATGAAATAGAAGCTACTATAAATGAGTTAGATGAAGAAGTTCAAATTGACAAGACGCAAATTGAAGAAAGCCTTGTTTATTTAACTAAAAAATACAATTCAAAAAGTCATTCTTTTGAATTAGTAAAAAATGGTGAAGGATATAATTTTTTAACGAAAAAGAAATATAGAGAAGTAGTAAATTTAATGTTGAAAAACCGTTCTAAAAGAAGGTTATCAAAATCAGCCTTAGAGACACTTTCTATTATTGCTTACAGGCAACCAATTACTAAAGGAGAAATTGAAAAAATAAGAGGGGTAGGTAGTGATTACGCTATGAAAAAGCTTCTACAACGGGAATTAGTTAAAATGAAAGGGAAGTCTGATGCAATTGGAAGACCTATGCTTTATGGAACAACTGATAAGTTTTTAGAATATTTTGGTATTTCATCATTAAAAGATTTGCCATCACCTAAAGAGTTTTCAGAAGAGGACCTAGGAGATGGACCAGATGATGATGTTCTTCAAAATCAAGAAATAAAAAAAGCAGAAAATAGTTAAATTATTTTCTGCTTTTTTTTATATGTAATTATGAATTAACCTCTTTTAGAAATTTCATCTCTAATTTCGGCTGCTTTCATATAATCTTCATTATCAATAGCTTTCTTTAATAAAGAATTTAATTGCTCAACAGTTAAAGAAGCAATAGAATCAGAATCACTTCCTACAGGTGTTGTTTCTGCAACTTCCTCTTCTTCTTCGTCTTCAATGCCTTCGAAATCTTCAATTTCTAATTCATCATCATCTTCTTCCTCTAATTCATCATCTATATGATCCATTTCATCTTGTTCAAGTTCTTCAACTTGAATTCCTGCTTCTTCCATGATGTTTTCGAAAACATAGATAGGAGCATTAAAACGAATACCAATAGCAACAGCATCAGAAGGTCTAGAGTCTAACACTATTTCTTCACCTTCTGCAGTTATAATATGGATGTCAGCAAAAAACACACCCTCTTTCAAATTAGAAATTTGAATGTGATTAATTGATGCACCTAATTTTAATGCAAAACTTTTGAATAAATCGTGAGTCATAGGTCGGTTTGAAGAAATCTTCTCAATTTCTAAAGCAATAGCTTGTGCTTCAAACATACCAATAATAATGGGTAATCTTCTATTCCCGTGCTTTTCTCCTAAAACCAAGGCAAATGAACCATGGGAAGTATGGCTTGCGGAAAGCCCTAATATTTCTAATCTTACTTTGTTCAAGACTGCTTCAATTAATTTTTCATCACAAAGCTAAACATATTACATTAAAATCTAAATCGAATTTTGCTGACTTAGTTGTTTTATTGCAATATCTAGCTCATCCATAGTATCAACTTCGCTTAAAGTATGCTCAGAGAGGGGTTCAATTAGTTTAATATTTACATCTTCAAGAACTTCTCTTAGAGAATTTTTACCAAAAGCTAATGCTTGTAATAATTTTAAATATGCTCTAGGTTCCCAAATACCTAAAAGAGGTTGGGGTGAACCTGTATTTTTGGCTTTATATAAAGTGGCGATCTTAGATGGATCACGTTGCTGAATTAAGTGTAGAATTGTATTGTCATCTACGAATGGTAAATCAACGGCTACTGTCATCCATGCTGCATTTGGATTATGTCTAAATGCAGTTAATAAAGCACCAAATGGTCCTAACCCTAAGAATGTATCGGGTAGGAGATTCATTTGGTCTGAAAAATCTTCTAACTGTTGAGGTCTACAAGACATAAAAGTAGCATTTGTGTATTTCATCATCAATTCCTTCATGTGAAAACGCTGCTCTTTACCGTGGTAATTGATCTTAGCTTTATCTTTACCACCCATTCTTTTACTTTTCCCACCAGCCAAAAGTAAACCATTTATTTTTGGAACACTGGCAGATAAGATATTCTCAAAAAATTGAGCAATTCCATGAATTTTCTCAATTTCAAAAGAAGGCTTATGTAAAATATTTGGAATCCTTTCTAATAGAATCTCTGGTATATCTTCTTTAGAAGTGTTTTCGGCATAAATAATACATAAGAGATTACTTAGCCTATTTAATTTTCGATAAAGTTTTGTTGAGTTTTCTTTATCAATAATTAATATCTGTTTTGATGCTTTAAAATGATTTCCATTTATTAATGCTACATCAATATCGTTTAATTCTACATGCCTATCGGTTACAGTAAGTGCCTTTCTGTAATCAATTCTTGAGAAGGTTATTTTATCAATTAACTCAATTCTTGCTTTATGATTTAATGCACTTCTAGAGTCAGCACCTAATTCTTTTTCAAGTTCTGAATTCTGGTGGTCACAATCAATATAGCCAATATTCCACTTTTGAGATAATATTTCTGAAAGCATAAAAGACAACTCTTTTATCTTCCCTGAAGTTGTTCCTAAAAAGGCGATCTCCGTTCTACAAAAACGACCTACTGTTGGTCGCGATAAATCACTCTCCTGCATAAGATCTACGGTAGTTAATTATTATATATATAAAGATAACAAAAAGTCTAGAGGTGCAAAATCATTTTCACATTGAAAAACCTCTGAGATAAAGTATTTGGAACAGCATATTGAGTTCCGTCATATGTAGAGACCCATGTATGCGATATTACATTATTATTTCCGAGAACATTTAAAATTTCTAACCCGATTGATAAATTCTTCATAAATTCTTCATTTGGGTTTTCACTATGCTTATTTAATGCTATTATTTTTAATAATCCTACATCTAATCTCATATAATCATTACCGCCACTAAAAGAATTTCTTAATTCTGGGTTATCAGGAGGGCCAAACGGCAATCCAGAACCATACATAAACCTAAGGTTCATTCTCATACTTGGATTATTTGGCAAATGATCTTGAAAGAACATAGCGAAAGTTACTCTCTGATCTGTCGGACGTCTAATATATCCTCTAGGATCACCGTCAATTTTTTCTTTAGTACTCATTACACTTAGAGAAACCCAAGATTGAGTTCCTGGGATGAATTCACCACTTAACCTTGTATCTATACCTGCAGCGTAAGCAACGCCTTCGTTTTCTCCTGAGTACCTAATTCTGATATTATCAACATCATAAGGTACAACGTTCCAAAGTTGTTTGTAATAAACTTCAGAAATCAACTTAAATGGACGTCCCCATTGTTTAAAGTTATAATCGAACCCGCCCATAAAATGGAGTGAGCCTTGTGCCTTTAGGTCCATGTTTACCGTTCCATCCGGTCTACGCATTTCTCTATAAAAAGGAGGTTGATAGTAAACACCTGAGGCAAACGTGAACACAAAATCTTTTTCCCATTCAGGATTAAAAGAATATTGAACTCTAGGACTAATATTCAATTCTTGATTTATACTCCAAAAAGTTCCTCTTACTCCAAGAGTAATTGCATGCTTATCATTTAATGATCTATATGTTGTTTGAGCATATGCAGAATACCTTTGAGACTGTAACGAATTTGTTGTTTTGATTTGATCTTCTACACTGATAATATAATCAGCAGAATCTAAAAATGAATATTCGTTAAGGTTATCATTTATATCTTCAAACTTTACCTGAACACCAAACTCTGTTTTGAAAAGATCATTATGTATTAATTCATTTCTGTTTTCTACAATAAAAACCTTTCCTTTAAGTGTATTTCTAGAGTATAAATATTCTCCCCCTAAACCTTTTTCAGTAACACAGCCGTTTATACCTGAGTTTGTACCATCTAAATCACATATTCTATAACCACTTTCTAAATTCGAACGTTCTCGTTCTTGCGTAATCATCGCAGAAGTAATTAAGTTCGATGAGAAATTGTCATTGAAATTATGAATCAATTTTAATCCTCCTTGGAATGTGTCATAATCTAACTGCTCTTTTCCTTCAAAAGCTATCGTTAAATTACTCACACCTTCTCCGGTTTGAAAATTGGTGCTTCTAGTACTTGGAAAAACAGAGTATCTATTAACGCCATAAGATAAAATAGCATCTAGGTATGTTTTACCATATTTGTCTTTTCCTGATAAATCAAAACTGAAATAAGACTGTACATCGCCAAATTTCGGTTTATATTCTCCTTGAGTTTGAAGTGTACTTAATAAGTATTCCGTTGATTTATAACGAGCACCAACTATTGCGGTATGTTTTTTATTTTTTGATGCTCCTTCAAGGGTAAGAGAACCACCTAGTAATGAAGCTTCTAATGTACCTCCAAAATTTAGAGGTTTTTTGTATTGAATATTTAATGATGATGATAGTTTATCACCATATTTTGATTGCCAACCACCAGAAGAAAACTCAATTTCTTGAACCATGTTAGTGTTCACAAAACTTAAACCTTCCTGCTGACCAGCTCTAGCAATAAAAGGTCGATAAATTTCTATGTTATTTACATAAACTAAATTTTCATCAAAGCTACCACCACGAACACTATAATCTGATGACAACTCATTATTTGAGGCAATACCTAAAGCACCACTAGCTACAAGTTGCTGAGTAAATTCACCATAACCAACAGGAATTTCTCTTAAATCTTCTCCTTTAACATAAATAGTACCCGCTTCATCTCTTGTTTCAACCTCTCTAGAATCAATAATTTTAACTTCAGATAGTTGGTAAATCTGTTTGAATAACTTTGTATCTAAAGTTTTGATTTCATCTTTATAAAGAGCGACTTGAAAAGCTCTAGGCGAAAACGACGGATGGTTAAAAAAGATGGTAACTGTACTATCTGAAGGAATAGTAAGAATATATGCCCCTTTATCGTTCGTTAAATAAAAATTGCTATTTGTGCTTCCTTCTTGCACGAGTGCTGATTTAATTGGATTTCCTAAAGAATCCATTACAACACCTCTTAACGTTGCTGTTTGTGCTTTTAACTCATTAGATATTGAAAAAAAAGAGACAAATGTAAAAAAAAGAAGTATAGATAACTTTAAGCTTTTAAGCATAATAGTTCAGATAGTTTAAAAAAATATGACTAACAATAAATTAGCACATCAGAATAATAGTACTAATTTAGTGATTTTAAAAACTTGTTTGCATCTTAGAGAAAAATATTTGTATGACTATATATTCTTTACCAGCTTAATTTCCTCTTTTTTATCGTTTTAAACTATCAATTATGTATAAAGTAAAAGACCATAACAGCAAAATTATTGATAACGCGAAAGATTACTTTGGCGTAAACTTCCCGGATGATCAACCACTTGATCAAGCATATCTACATATTGGCATTTTTATAGGATGGGCAGTAGAAAATGATTTCTTAGATGAAGAATTTAATGATGACTTTTTCAGTCTATTCATACGTTTTAAGAATAGAGACATCAATTCGATAATTCTTGCAGAAACTTTAGATGGAGTGGTTGAGATTGACTTTTTTAATACTGAAATCCAAGATTTTGTAAGAAATTATTACTCAAGTGGAGAGTATGTTCATGATTATAAAAATAGTTTAGGCAAAAATTTAGAATCTATTTTTCAAGTAGAAGATTCTTGGAAGAATTATGATGTAATGAAAGCTATTATTGAGAAGAAGTATAAGTTATGGTTAAAAAGCTAATCGATTAACATTTATATTTAAGAAATTCTTAAAATCAATCAGGATTTGTTTTTACCTTTAAAGGATATTTATTCTATCTAACTTAACAAGTAAAAACTTTTCTATTCGATAATGAAAGGAACTTTCAAACGAATATTTTTTGCAATACTCTTATTATTCATAATTCTATTAAGTACTATTTATGGAATATTAAGAGTTCCATATGTGCAAAATATTGCTGTAAATAAAATCACATCGTATGTTTCTGAACTCACAAAAAGTGAAATTAAAGTAGGTTACATAGCACTTGATTTTCCAAAAACTTTAGTATTAGAGAATGTAGACTTACAAGAGCCAAACGGAAATAATTTTGTACATCTTTCTAAGCTAGAAGTAGATGTTGATCTTGAAACTATTTCTTTAGAAAGAATAGTTATTAATGAAATTGGACTTCAGTCTTTACATACTTCTATAGAGGTTAATAGAGCAGGTGATTTTAATTTTAATTATCTTATCAATGCGTTTGCATCAGATTCTTCGAGTACAAATATAGAGGAGGATACAACGAGTTCTACAATTCCTCCAATAATAATTAACAATATTCAATTAACTGATCTCAGATTTCATTACTTAGATAGTGTAATGAACATTAAAACTGATGTGAAAGTAAACTCTCTGATAACAGAGATACCTTTAATTGATATTAATACCTCTACCTATAAGATAAACTCTATTGATCTCAATGGCACTCAAATAGATCATTTACAATTTGATAATGCAATTGTTGTTAACGAAGAGGATAGTACTAATACTGACGAAGCAACAAGTTTTTTATTATCATTATTAACGGCTAACATTAACAATTTCATTGTAAACTATACCGATAATACTACTCAAGACAAAGCAACAATAAAAGTTCAACAATTCTCTTTAAATAACCATTCTTTTGATCTTTTAAATCAAGATATAAAGATAGGGAACCTCTTTTTAGACAATACTTTAATTAGTTACTCAACCAAGAGTGATACGTCAAATGTTCAAGTAGAACCTCAAACTAGTTCTTCTCAATTAGTTTACTTAAAATCATTAGATATTGGTTGGAAAGTAGATGTGAATAAATCCTCCATAAATAATTTAAAATTAGTTTATGATGATAACCTTTACAAACCTACAATGGAAGGTTTAGATCCTAATCATATCTACTTTAATAAAATAGCTTTAGAGGTAAATAAATTAAGCGTATCTGATGATGAAATTAAAGCTGAAGTGCCTTCCTTAAAAGCATTTGAAAGAAATGGGCTGTCACTTACCAATTTTTCGACAGATATAAGTATTAAGCCTCAAGAATTACATATAAAAGATTTACTAGTAGAAGTAAATAACAGTTTTGTATATAATGATCTTTATTTAAAATACCCCAATTTATATACAATTGGAGATCATCTTGATAAACTTTATTTTAGAAATCACTTATTAAAATCACATATAAGTTTTAACGATGCTTTAATTTTTGATCCGTCATTAAAAAATGATAGTTCTATAAGCCCATTTATAACTCATAATATAGATGGTACTATGAAAATAGAAGGAACAACCTCAGACATGTCTATTTCTAATGGTAAAATAAGAAGTAGTTTAGGCTTAAATACTGATTTCAATGTTCAATTAAATAATGTTCTTTCAGAAGATTCTTTAAAATACCAAGTAGCAGTAGATTCATTAAACTTTTACACAAATACTTTAACTAGCTTATTTTTAGATGATTCACTTAAAGAATCATTCTCAATTCCACCTCATATTTTAGGAGATTTTGATTTAGCAGGTGATCTTAAAAATTTAAAAGCAAAATCAAATATTAGTCTATTACAGACAGGTGCCTTTAATTTTAGATTGCAGTTAAAAAATGAAGACGAATATAGTTTTGAAACAAATACTTATAACCTTAATGTTGGTCAAATATTAAGAGATTCAACAATTGGAAAAGTAAGTACACATCTTACTGCAAATGGCAAAGGCTTTAATATTGATTCTTTATTACTATCAAAAATTGAATTTCAATTAAAAAAAGCGGAATACAACAATTACGATTATGGTGGGTTAGATGTAGCTTTAGACATTGATAGAAAAGCTATTGTTTGGGAAGCAAATACACATCAAAAAGAATTAGCAATTGACTTAAAAGGAAGTGTAAACCTTAATGATAAACTCCCTACAGCATCAATAGAAGGAGATATTGAAAATGTAGATTTAAGAGCTCTAAACTTTATGGACGATTCTGTAAGTTTTGGTATGAAAGTAAATTCTAATACAATAGGGTTTGATATTTCTAATCTAAATTCAACTCTTGATTTAAGTGAAATAAAAATACAACAAGGGTTAGAAGAACAAGAAATACCATTTTTAAAAACTCATATAGAAATTGATAGTACGCATATACTCGGAAAGGTTGAATTAGAATCAATCAATGCTAATATATATTCCGACATTTCTTTAGATAGTTTACCTGTTGTATTAGAACGTTATTTTTCTCAGTATTTATCATCTAGAGAAATGATTGGTAGTCTACCTCCATCTAATGGAGTGATTACAGCTGAAATTAACATTGAAGATGGTGAATTACTTACCAAGGGAAATATTGAAGGTTTAGATACTCTAGAATTTAAACAATGTACTCTTAATTTTGATGCTGCTTCTAATAAATTAGATTTTGATTTAGACATTCCAAGACTAACATATTCTGATATCAATATTGATTCTTTATATGCTAAAATAGATGCCAATGGCTCTGTGCTTACTTACAACTTTGGGTTAGGATTATTAGAAATGATTGGTTATGAAGATTATGCCATCCATAATTGGTCTCTAAGTGGTAATGCAGAACATAATAATTTACGTGTGCAAATTGATGGTAAATCAGAAGATAAACTAGATGAATGGCTTTACATTGGAGGAAATTTAACACTTGATTCCACTACATATAAATATGTTTTTGATGATAGAATTAGAATCAATACAAACGACTGGAAGGTAGATAAAGAAAATTATATTCTTTCTTATGGTGGATTACCTTATGTAAATAAAGTACAGTTATCTAAAGATGATCAAAGTTTTGCTTTAAACTCAACTCAGTTTGATGAAAAGGATACTGTTTACTCTTTTACTATCCATGATTATTCTTTAGACTCAACTACTTATAATATAGATACTGATACATCACTCATAAACGGGTTAGTAAATGCTGATATCAAGATAGGAAACATCTATAAAGGAGGCGTTTTAGACGGAACAATAGATATAGCACAATTTGGTGTATTTAATAGTATCATAGCAGATATAAAGAGTAATGCTCGTAATACAGATAATATTGATATTTATGAAAATCAGACTTCTATAAATGGAGTGATTGGTAATATAAATGTTCAAAGTGAATATAATATTGCTGATACACTATCACCATTAGAAATGACTATAGATATTGATAGTTTATTGATTAAACCTTTCGAATATTTTGCTAAAGGATATGCTTCAAACTTCAGTGGTGGTTTAAACGGAAACATTATTTTTAAGGGACTTGGAAACGACCCAATGATGGTTGAAGGAAAAGTAGATTTACTATCTCCATCATTAAACATTGATATTTTGAATGTCTACTTCACAGGTACGGATGGTAATATTGTTTTTGATGATAAAGGAATACATTTTAATCAAGTAGGATTTAAAGATTCAGAAAATCGTTTGGCAGCACTTGGTGGAGATATCTTCACAAAAGACTACGAAGAAATGGATTTCAATATGAAATTCTCTGCTGATGATATCACGTTAATTAACTCTACTCAGAAAGATAATCCTGAATACTTTGGTAAATTGATAGTAGGTAACTTAACTAAAATAACTGGCCCTTTTGATCATTTAATTATTAATTCTACTACACGCATAAGTAGAGGTACAGACCTTACTTATGTTTATATGGATGGTGGTTTAGGTGAAATTGATACAGGTGATGACATTATTAATTTTGTAAATAAAGAAGATACTTTAGTAGTTAAGAGTAAAGCAGATAACTACGAAATAAAGGCTACAATTAACATTGATGATAAATCTAAATTTAAGGTGGTAATTGACCCAAGAGCTGGAGATGCACTAACTCTTGTAGGGGGTGGAACATTAAATTTAAGAATGGATGCAGGCGGAGACCTTGTAATGTCTGGTCAATATCAAATTACTAAAGGTGATTACTCAATGACTTTTTATCAATTAATGAATAAAAAGTTATTGTTACAGAAAGGTAGTTCTGTCTTATGGACTGGAGATCCATATAATCCTCAAGCAAACATGACGGCCATATATGAGGCGATGACATCACCTTATCCACTTGTTGTTAATCAAATAAATCAATCTGAAGCAAATAAATATAAATCAAAACGTAAGTTTAGAGTTTATATGAACATGCGCGGAGATGTTATTAACCCTGATTTATCTTTTAAGTTAGAATACCCAGAAGGCAGCCAAGGTGGTGATAAGATAGAATCATCTGTAGAATATCTAAATCAAGATGAGTCTCAACTAAACAAACAGGTATTTTCTCTATTAGTTTTAGGTACATTTTTAAATGATTCTGGAGGTGAAGGAGCTAGTACCTCTGATATGGTTACTGGTTCTGTAAGTTCCATTATTAGTCAACAATTAAATAATGTAACAGACAATTTAACTAATGGTTTTGTTGATGTAGATTTTGATTTAGACTCTTATTCACAACAGCAAGAATCTGGAACATCTAACAGAACAGATTTAGGTGTTACAGTTAAGAAAACACTATTTAATGATAGATTAAGTGTATCTGTGGGTGGTAAAGTTGCTGTAAGTGGTAACCAAGCTGTTAATAATAATAGTAATAATACTTTTAATACAGACTTTCTTTTAGAGTACAGCTTAATGGCTGATGGAACTTTAAAAAATAGACTTTTCAGACAAATTGATGCTCAATATTTCACACCAGATGTGTTTAAAACGGGTGTTTCATTAATGTTTACCAAAGACTATAATCAAGGGAAAGAACTATTTATTCGAAACCTAGATAAGAAAAAAGATATCCGTAAGAGAATGGGAATGATTAAGCGTTCTAATACAGGTGGTGGAATGATGCAAGCAAGCGGAGACTCAACAACTCAAGGTGGGGGTGGTATGATGGCTCCAGCAGAAGACAATGAAGCTGATCAGGATACTGTTAAAACGGTACTACCAGACTCTTTACAAACGGAATCAGAAACACCTTCTGAAGTGCCTTTAGAAACTGAAGAAGATCCCAAAAAAGATCAAAGTAATGTGATTATTTCACCTTTGATTTTACCAGCTAATCACAAACAATCGACAAGCCTTTTAGTACATCATGAAGAATAAATCATTAAGTCTTTTACTAATTCTTAGCGTCTCTTTGTTTGGGTGTAGTATAACTAAGTACCTAGAAGAAGATAGACGTTTTTATACAGGAGCCGAGATTAAGTTTAATCATTCTGATAGTATTAAAATTTCAGATGATTTTAAATATGATATTAATGAGGTAATTACTACCGAACCTAATTCTAAGAGTGGAGCGTGGTTTCATTTTAAAGGTGAAAATGCAAAACATCCAAAAGGGTTTAAGAAGTGGAAAGCGAAGACTTTTGGTAGTAAACCAGTTTATTATGACAAGTATATTACAGAAAAAACAACAGATTTAATTGATAACACTTTAGATAATGAAGGGTATTTTGGCTCTACAGTTCATTATAAAGAAATTATAGATAAGAATACTAAATCTGTTAAAGTTGTATATGAAATTGATATTAATGATCAACCATATATCCTAAATTCAGTAGACTGGGCATATACAAAAGATGATGTTTTTTCTAAAAAAATAAAAAGTTTAGAGAATGAAAGTCTATTAGTAGAAGGTAGTCGTTATAAGCTTGATGATTTTAGAGAAGAACGTGTTAGAATTAATAATTCTTTAAAAGATAGTGGCTTTTATTTCTTTAGTTCAAACTACCTAATGTTTGATTTAGATAGTGCAAAAGGAAATAGAACTGTAGATGTAAAAGCATATTTTAAAGAAATGCCCGACAAAGTAAAAAGAATGTATACTATTGATACAGTTCTTTTACAGCCAGATTTTGATTTAGATGGCTTAAATGTTGCCAAAAGAAATCATAAAACTGTTCAAATTGATTCTGGTATTATTTATAAAGGAGATCCTGTAAATTTAAAGCCATCTATTTTAGAGACAACTCTTCAGTTCAGACAAGGTGATATTTATAGTCGTCATAAACATCAAGCTACATTGAGACAGTTTTCTGGTTTAGGTGTTTTTAAATACGTCGATATGGATTTCACACCAAAACCTTCTGAAGATCCAGATTATGGAACGATGAATGTAAACGCTAAGATGTCTCAAGTGACGCTCCATTCTCTTTCTACTGAACTTGCGGTATCAACATGGTCAACTGGGTACACTGGTCCTGAATTAGACGTTACATGGAAAAATAGGAATACATTTGGAGGTGCAGAAAAATTATCGTTTACAGTTTACACAGGTATTCAAAAACAATTTGGTGGTAAAACAAATGGTGTAGATTTAATCTTCTGGTATGGTGTTGATGCTAAATTATCAATACCTAGAGTTGTAGCTCCCTTTAATGTGAGGCCTGGTGGTGATTTTTATATTCCTTATACAAATTTTGGCATTGGTTTTAAAAAGTATCATTTCTTCCCATCTTACAGTCTTAATTACCTTACTACCTCTTATGGTTTTGATTGGAGAACGAATGAAGCAATAAAACATACACTTGATCCTGTTGTCATAAGTTTTCAAGCAACAAGCGATACAACAAATATTTCTCAAGATATACCTTCACTTACAGAAGCATTTAGAAATCAGTTTATTCTTGGGTCTCAATATTCTTTTGAATATGCACCAAACTGGAATAAGAAAGTAAAGAATACAAGTTTCTATTATAAAGGTGATATTGCAATTTCTGGTAACATTTGGTATGCAATTATGAATGGGTTAGGAGTTCCAAAAAATCCAGAAACGGGGCAATATGAAATCTTTGGTAACCCTTATTCTCAATATGTAAGGCTAACAAATGACTTCCGTTTTTATTTCAAAACTTCAAAAAAAGGAGAAATGGCAACAAGGTTCGTTGTCGGTTACAGTAAGCCTTGGGGTAACTCATCAGCTTTACCATTTATTCAACAATATTTTGTAGGTGGTCCAAACAGTATTCGTGCATTTAGATCAAGAACATTAGGTCCTGGATCTTTTAATCCTGAAAAATTACAGAATTCGAATGGAACAGATGAAAATACTACTCAAACATTTGGACAACAAGCAGGCGATATTAAAATAGAGGGTAGTTTTGAATACCGATATGATCTTCATCAATATTTAAAATTAGCTGCTTTTGTTGATTACGGTAACGTGTGGTTAGCAAATGAAGACCCAGATAGACCTGGCGGTGAATTTAAGTTTGATAATGTTGTCAATGAGTTAGCATTAGGAGCTGGTGTTGGGGTAAGAATAGATTTACAGTTCTTCGTCATGAGATTTGACTTTGCTATTCCTCTAAGACTACCTTATGAGCCTGATGATGGTGTACAATGGGTTATAAAAAAACCAAGCTTTAATCAAATAGTATTTAACTTAGCAATAGGCTACCCATTTTAAGATCATTTTTTATAAAAAACATTACTTTATTCTAAAGAATGTGACTTGAAGTGATTTTTACTCACTAATTCTGTAATATTAAATTGTAGCATATAGATATTACAGTTATTTTTACATAGATTATGTCTGTATTTTTTAAGCGAAAAGTCAAAGGCCAATTCGGTTTATGATTTTCACTATTATTTACACGGATATATATTTATCATTTCAAGTACACATACCATATTAAATGCTTTTTTCAACCAAAGTAAAAAACTTTCAACGTCTACAAGAAATCATTAAGATACTACTCAAGTATGGTTTTGAGGATGTTGTTTCTAACACATCTTTAAGCCGATTTGTGCCTATTGATGATTGGAAAAGAGACAACAAACCTGTCTTAAAATTTAGTAGGTCAGAAAGGATTCGAATGGTTATTGAAGAGTTAGGACCTACGTTTGTGAAATTTGCACAAACATTAAGTAATCGTCCTGATATTTTACCACAGGATTTAATAGAAGAGTTTCAAAAATTACAAGATAGTGTTGCTCCATTTTCTGAAATAGAAGCAATGGCAATTGTTGAAAAAGAAACAGGAATGAACCTGAATGATTTTGTAACTTTTTTTGATAACAAACCATTAGGTGCTGCTAGTATTGGTCAAGTACACAGAGCTCGTTTAAAAACAGGGCAAGATGTGGTAATAAAAATTCAGCGCCCAGGAGCTAGAGAACAAGTAGAAACGGATCTTAGACTTTTAAGAGAGTTTATCAAACATACTGGGCATTTCTTTAATAAATATGGTATTCTTAATCCAGAAGAAATAATACAGACTTTTGAGGAAAGTATTATTAATGAATTGGATTATACAATAGAAGCTAAAAATATTGTTCAATTTAGGATTGCCAATAAAGACAATCAAAAGTTACACATACCTTACGCACACTTAGAATATACTACTAAGAAACTTTTAGTAATGGAGTATGTTAGTGGTTGCAAAATCACTGATAAAAGAACAATTGAATCTTGGGGTTTAGACTTAAAACAAGTTGCTTTAGATGGACTTCATTTATACTTAGATCAAATTTTCAATCAAGGATATTTTCATGCAGATCCTCATCCCGGTAATGTGCTAATACGCCCTGATGGGAAAATTATACTAATTGATTTTGGTATGATTGGACGATTAACAAAATATCAAAGATTTGGTTTAGCAAACTTTCTTACCTCAATGGGGCAAGGAGATGCCAGAGGGATGGCAATGCACCTAAGACGAATTGCCAAAGAAACGGACACAGACGACCCTAGGAAGCTTGAACAAGACCTTAATGAGTTAGTGGATAAGTTTGTTGTTCATTCTTCTAATGATGCCTCTATGGCAGATATAACAGGTACATTACAAGAGATTATCTATAGGAATAGATTGGCTGTACCCGGTTCAATATTTATGATTTTAAGGGCATTGGCAATTTTAGAAGGTATATGTAATGTTTTATGGCCTACACTAGAAGTACTGCCTGAAATTGAACCTTATGGTATCCGTTTATCAAAAGAACAATTTTCATTTAAAAATTTAAGTTCAGATTTTTACTATTCATTTTACCAAGTATCTTCTTTATTCTATAATTTACCTATGGAGGTGCGTTATATTTTAAAGAAAACAAGGACAGGTAAACTTGTAATAAATTTTGAACACAAAGGCTTAGAACCACTTATACATCAATTTAAAGATGCAGCGTCTAATTTAAACATTGCTTTAGTTATTCTTGCACTTTTAATTAGTTCATCAATAGTTATGACTGCACCAATACCTTATACTATGAGAAATAGTTTAGGCATGCCAATGGTTAGTTCTGTAGGCTACGGTTTGTCTTTAGTTTTGATGATTTATTTAACTTTCAAACCAAAAAAGAAAAAATAAATTATGGCATCAATTTTCACAAAAATAATTAATGGTGAAATACCATCACATAAGGTTTTTGAAGACGATAATTATTATGCCTTTTTAGATATATCACCGGTTCAAAAAGGACATACACTTGTTATTCCTAAAAAAGAAGTTGATGATATTTTCGACCTCGATGATGAAACATTAGCAGGATTATATGTTTTTGCAAAAAAAGTAGCAAAAGGTATAAAAGCTGTATTTCCATGTAATAGAGTTGGGCATGCTGTTATTGGCTTAGAAGTACCACATGCACATATGCATTTAATACCAATTAGCGGTTTGAATGATATGAATTTTAAAAATAAGATTGATCTAACACAAGAAGAGTTAGCAGAGATTGCTAAAAAGATCAACAAACAAATTAACTAGTATAAATTAGATATTGCTTAATATTTATGACAATAGAAAAAGCTAAAGAACGCGTTGATGAGTTATCAAAAAAACTTCACGATTTAAATAAAAGGTATTATGTAGATGGTGTTCAAGATATTTCAGATCAAGAATTTGATTTGATGATGCATGAACTTCAAGAACTAGAAGTGAATTTCCCCACACTTCTAAAAACAACATCTCCAACACAAAGAGTAGGTGGCGAACCAACAAAGAATTTTAAAACAGTTGCACATGAGTCACCAATGTTATCTCTATCAAATACTTATAATAAAGAAGATTTGATAGAGTTTAACGACCGTATACTAAAAGACCTTAATACACAAGTTGATTATGTATGTGAACTAAAGTATGATGGTGTAGCTATCAGTTTAATTTATGAACATGGTGCATTAATACAAGCTGTTACAAGAGGTGATGGAGTTCAAGGTGATGATGTTACAGTAAATGCAAGAACTATTCGTTCTCTTCCTTTACAATTAGTTGGAGACTACCCAGAACGATTTGAGGTTAGGGGTGAAGTGTTTATGAGTAAAAATTCGTTTTTAGAAAACAACAAACGTATTGAATTTGAAAATGTTGAACGAGTAGCTAATAATAAGAAAGCTCAAGTCTTACTTGCTAATCCTAGAAATGCATGTGCTGGTGCATTAAAGCAACAAGATCCTAAAAAAGTAGCAGAGCGAAAATTAGATGTTTATATCTACGGTATAGTAGGCCAGGTAGAAAATATTACAACTCATTTTGATGGACTCAATAAGTTAAAAGAATGGGGTTTTAACCTTCCTAATACTTATGAAAGAGTAAAGTCCATTGATGAAGTTTGGGCATTTATTGAAAGATGGGGTGATGATAGACATAACTTACCATTAGAGACTGATGGAGTTGTTATAAAAGTAGATAGTGAAGAATTTCATAAAAAATTAGGTGCTACCGCAAAAAGTCCACGTTGGGCAATTGCATATAAATACAAAGCTGAAGCAGCAAAAACTTTATTAAAATCAGTCACTTATCAAGTAGGAAGAACAGGTGCAATAACTCCTGTTGCAAATCTAGAAGCAGTACAGCTCGCCGGAACTACTGTAAGAAGAGCCTCTTTACATAATGCCAATGAAATGGCTAGGCTAGACTTACACATCAATGATAAAGTCTATGTTGAGAAAGGTGGTGAGATTATACCAAAAATTACAGGAGTTGATGTTAGTGAACGAGATCAAGAAGCAAAACCTCTTGAATTTATAACAAATTGTCCTGCTTGTAATTCTGTTTTAGAACGTCAGGAAGGAGAAGCCCAGCATTATTGCCTAAATATAACTAGTTGTCCTCCACAAGTGAAAGGTAGGATACAACATTTTGTAGCACGAAAAGCTATGAATATTGATTCTATAGGTGGTGAAACAATAGATCAATTAATTGAAAAGGGGTTAATTTCTGATGTTGCTGATTTTTATGATTTAACACCTGAGGCGCTAAGTGAAAAAATGGAACGCTTTAAAGATAAATCAATTGAAAATCTTTTAAACGGGGTAGAAGCTTCAAAGAATATTCCTTATGAAAGAGTTCTATTTGCCTTAGGAATTAGACACGTTGGAAGTACCATAGCAGAGAAATTATGTGAGGTATTTAAGAATATAGAAGAACTACTGAGTGCTACAGAAGAACAAATAGCTGAAGTTTATGAAGTAGGTGGTCAAATAGCTAAAAGTATAATCAGTTTTAAAGAAGTTCCTGAAAATTTAGTTCTTATTGAGCGTCTTAAAAATGCGGGTTTACAATTTGAAGTTATTGAAAAAGAAACTGCAGGTACTTTAGAAGATAAGCTTTTTGTTTGTACAGGAACTTTTGAAATTTTTAGTAGAAATGAAATGCATGATCTTATTAAAGAACATGGAGGGAAAGTAAGAACTTCTATATCTGCTAAAATTGATTATTTAGTTGCTGGTGAAAAAGCAGGTTCAAAATTGAAAAAAGCAGAGAAACTAGGAATTACTGTTTTAACAGAAGAAGAATTTAAAAATTTAATCGAAGGGTAATATGTTAGACTTATTTAAAAATAAGCTTTTAAACTATAAGCTTAATAAAGTTGATAAGAGTAATGATATTGTTCACAATAATAAATTACCTCTAAAAGATTCTTCATCTGTAGGTTTACTTCTTTATATAAAAGACACAGAAAAGCTACAAAGTCTTTTAAATGAAATGCGTATTATTGATAAAATTTTACCAAAAAATGTAAAAAATATTGATATAATATTTATTTCAGAAACTTCGAAAATTCAATTTGATATTCCGTTCAATTGTAAGGTAATTCCTTTATCTAAAATAGACTGGAATAAGAATGATATTCAAAGTGATATCCAACGATTTATAAATCATAAATTTGATTATCTCTTTACCTTTTCTTATAATATCTCCAAAATATTAGATCGGTTTGCACACCAATCTTATGCAACTTGTAGAGTAGCACTAGGGGAGCATCAAGATGTAGAATCTTATGAGATGAAACTGATTTACGATCAAGTTTCTTTTACGGAAAGGATTAGAGCAGCAATTGATATATTAAATAGGATGTAAAAAAAAGGGATAAGTTGTAAAACTTATCCCTTTTTTATGGTTAAAAGAATTAACCTTGATTTTTGATATCTTGGATTTCAAGACGGATATCTTGAGCAAGTTTTTTGATATCTTGCATGTTCTTTCTTACTCGAGTTCCAGCTGCAGCAACTTTGCTGTTGTAGAATTTCTGTGCGTCTTCTTCAGTTTGCTGAATAAGCTCTTTAAGTTCTGTGAATTTGTCCATTTTTTTAATATTAATTTCTAACGATGAATTAAATTAAGTGTATAGCAATTTATATAATTCTTACTTAAATGCACAATAAAAAGACATAAAAAAAGGGCAAAAACACGTTTTTTTTACGTTTTTTCGCCCTTTTATATTTTATCTAAAATCTTTCTCGATTAAGAGAAGATTTGAGGTTCTGCATTTGCATACTCTCCAGATTCTAATTTATGTTTTACAGCTTTAAAAGCTTCGATCGTAACTGCTACATTCTCTAAAGAGTGAGATGCAGTAGGAATTAATCTTAACATAATTACACCTTTAGGAACTACAGGGTAAACTACAACAGAACAGAAAATATTATAATTTTCTCTTAAGTCCATAATCATATTTACCGCTTCATTTTGTCCACCTTGTAAGAATACAGGAGTAACAGGAGTATCAGTTTTACCAATATCAAAACCGTTTGCTTTCAAACCATCTTGTAGGTTGGTAGCAACTTCCCATAATTTATCTTTTAGTTCAGGCATTGTACGAAGCAATTCTAAACGCTTCAAGTTACCTTTTACTAATGGCATTGGTAAAGTTTTTGCAAAAATCTGAGAACGAGTATTGTATCTAAGATATTCAATAACTTGCTCGTCAGAAGAAATAAATGCACCAACAGATGCCATTGATTTAGCGAAAGTAGAGAAGTAGATATCAATTTCATCTTGACATCCTTGTTCTTCACCAGCACCAGCACCAGTTTTACCTAAAGTACCAAATCCGTGAGCGTCATCAACTAACATACGGAAATTGTATTTTCCTTTAAGGTCTGCAATTTCTTTTAATCTACCTTGGTCACCTAACATACCGAATACACCTTCAGTAATAACTAAGATAGCACCACCAGTTTCTTCAACTAGCTTTGTAGCTCTTTGTAATTGCTTTTCACAGCTTTCAATATCATTGTGAGGGAATACAAATCGCTTACCAACATGCATTCTTAATCCATCAATAATACATGCATGACATTCAGAATCGTAAACAACAACATCTTTTCTATCAAGTAAAGCATCAATTACAGACATGATACCTTGGTAACCGAAGTTTAACACCATTGTATCTTCTTTGCCTACAAATGAACTAATTTCTTGTTCGAACTCCTCAATTAGGTTTGAATTACCTGACATCATACGAGCACCCATTGGGTAAGCTAAACCGTATTCAGCAGCAGCATCAGCATCAGCTTTTCTAACTTCAGGATGATTTGCTAATCCTAAATAGTTATTTAAACTCCATGTTAATACTTCCTTGCCTCTAAATGTCATGTTTGGAGCAATTTCTCCTTCAAGTTTAGGGAATGCATAATATCCATGTGCCATTTTAGAGTGAGACCCTAATGGTCCTCTATCCTGAAGAAGTTTTTCAAATAAATCCACGATATAGTCTTATTTTAATGCTTGAAACATTATCTATTTTACAATCATAACAGCATAGAAATATGATTAATATTTGACCACGATAAGGGTAATTAAATTCATTATTTCTAATTGCAGGAACAAAAATCGTTTAATTAGCGCTAAATCATACTATTTTCAAGTTCCATTTAAGAAATCTTAACAAAATTATACACTTTATTTTAAAGTTAAGCCTAATCCTGTAGAAATTAAGTGGTATTCTGAATAGCTGTAATCCCCATTTATGAATACCAAACCAAACTTTAGCATAATTCCACCACCAAATTTCCATGCTTTTAACTCATATTCTTCTGTTACTCCATTAGGAGGAATATTTAGTGTTTCTTCCGGATTATATTGCAAAGTATAATCACCTACTAATTGAAGGTTATTCTTACTATATGCAAACCCTGAAGAAACATAAAAAGTGACCAACGGAAACGTTTTTGAAAGTATTGCTTCAAAATCTCCTCCTCGTGTTGTAAAAAGCATATTTCCAGGGTTCACAACTGGAGCCACCATACTTTGTTCCAATGGATATAATCCATCTGCCTGAGTATAAGCTGCAGAAACGCTTAAATCAAAAGGTGATTTTTCTTTATAAAACCATTGTACAATATTATGCTTTATACCAGCACCCCACATTTTTATTTCAATACCATTATATTCTAACTTTGGAAAAATACGTCCCATTAGTTCTGTATTTTTAAAAATTCCAAGCCCAAATTTAAAAAATGGGAGAGGGGCTACCGATAAATTAACTCCACGTGTTGCAGGAATTATTGATTCTGTTCCATCATCATTTTTAACTCCGATTACAGAAGAGGCAGTGTTAGAACCAAAGAATGTAGGTACTTGTGTATTCCCAGATATAATTCTTACTCCATCAATTCCATCAACTGAATAAGTCAGTTTATTATCAGGAATTAAAACTGCAGCTGTACCAATACTAATATCAAAACCAATAGGTCTGTGTGGACGAGCAGTGTGATTCCACCCCATACTTATTGCCCATGAGTAACTTTCAGCTAAAGGATTTGTATACCTTTTGAACAACTCTAAGCTAGATTTTTGTGCATTGGGTCCTTTAGTTGCAAAAATTGATAATATATCTTGTGCTTTACAAAAATTGGCAACAAGTAAAAAGAGTATTGAAGTATATACGTATTTCAATGAATAGGATTTTTAAGTTCACTTATCAAATATACCATTATAGATGAAATTGACAGTATTATTATTGTATATATTGCATTTTAGTTGCAATTTGCAACTATGAAAATTAACCAACTTGAACAAATAGAATTAGAATTTGAAATTCTTATTCAAAAGGATAGGAGAAATTGGCTTAGAGTAGCAAAACTATTAGACCAAATAGAAAGTACACAATTATATAAATTAAGGTCTAGATCATTTACTGAATATGTAAAAGGTTTAGCTGATAAAAATAGAATTAATATATCTACATTATGGAGAGCTAGGTCTGGTGCTAAATTATATCTTGAAATATTAGGTATGCATGAACTATCAGAATTAGATGAATCGGTAGTAAAAACAACTCCTGAACAATTAGAAACCTTTAGTAAAGTTAGAACAATTGCACCTACTAAAATTGTTGAAGAGGTAAAAGCCAAGATGCTTGAAGGTGAAAACATGCGACATGAACTAAAGGAATTGTGGCATATCTATAGACCTCTGAAAGGTGGTAAAACTGAACGAGGTAGAAAGAAAGAAGGGGCATATGTAATTGAAGATAAAAAGGATAAAACACAATTTGTAGTTCCTTATAATCTTAAAAACTCAATAGAAAACGAACATGTAGAAGATAATTCCATTGATAGATACTGGGAAGATTTAAAGAAAATGGAAAAATATCAGCTCTCTAGTGAAAATTTAGCTAGAGCAAATATTCTAAATGCCTTAAGATCTGATCAATGGTTAGCAAGAACTTTAAATGTTGATTTTTGTTCAAGACATGAACATCTTATTGCTTTTAACTTAGCTTCATTTACTTCAATTGATATTTTAAGTCTGTGTAAGGCAAATAAAGATGATACTTTAAGACCAATTGTTATTGGTGCTCATATTCTCACAGAAATAAATGATTTAAATAAGGAGCGTCAAAAAATTATTAAAAAATTCGAGTACTGTGATTATTTCTATATCGCAATTCCTTTAAATAACGAGTATATAGAGAAAGTTGAAGGATTTACGAAGAAATACCCAAACATTGGAATCATATGTGTTGGAGATACTGTTGGAGAAGATAATAAACATGTTTGTAAAATTTACAAGCTGGCTAAATTCAATAAAATCAGTGCTCAGAATGAATATATAATTATGCAAAAATGTATGGAAAGACTTCTTGGATGGACTTAGTACTATATTATTACATATAATTAATGTTATGTTAAATAGAGGTTTTAATTAATATAATTACTTATATTTAAATATCTATACTACTACTCACTTACCTATGCTACTTGATATAAAATCAGAAATCCACAATATATTTTTTGATTCCAAAAAAAGTTTAATGACTAATAGTTGGTTACATAATGATGTTATTGAACTAAATAATGACTGTTATAAAAATGAAGTAATAAATTGGATTGATGCATTTCATAAATACTCACCCTCATTTTGTATTTCTGATCTAAGAAACTTTAATTATAAATTATCAGAAGAACTTCAACAATGGTCAGCTGAATATTCTAGAAACAATATTAGGAATTCGCTTATTCAAAAATATGCTGTAATAGTAAGCAAAGATTTTATGACGCATGTTGCTATAGAAAACATTCTTGATGAATATAATGCTAGTTATGAGTTTCAATACTTTCTTAAGTTAGAAGATGCAATGAATTGGATATTTCATAATTACCCCCCTACTCTATAAAAAAATAGTCTTCACCATTAATCCATGATGAAGACTACTTAATAAACAATTATAATTACTATTATTTCAATTCTAAAGCAACTACATTTTCTACATGGTATGTTTGAGGAAACATATCAACAGGCATAACTCTTGTCACTTTATATTTAGGATCTAATAGTGCTAAATCTCTTGCTTGTGTAGCTGGGTTACAACTTACGTAAACAATTCTTTTAGGTTCAACTTCAAGAATCTGATTAATTACAGCTTCATGCATACCAGCTCTAGGAGGATCGGTAATAATAACATCTGGATCACCATGCTTCTTAATAAAATTCTTTGTCAAGATATCTTTCATATCACCAGCAAAGAATTTACAATTATCGATGCTATTTAATTCAGAATTAATCTTGGCATCTTTAATTGCATCTTCAACATATTCAATACCAATTACTTCTTTTGCTTTTCTAGAAACAAACTGAGCAATCGTACCAGTTCCTGTATATAAATCATACACTCTTTCTTCTCCAGTTAAATCTGCAAATTCACGAGCTACTTTATAAAGGTTATATGCTTGATCAGAATTGGTTTGATAAAAAGATTTTGGACCTACGCGGAACTTCAAACCTTCCATTTCTTCTACAATATAAGGTAATCCATTGTATACCTTAAAGTCTAGATCATGGTAGCTATCGTTCTTCTTCTGATTAATTACATATAGTAATGATGTGATTTGAGGGAATTTCACTTTCAGGTTTTCCATAAAAAGATCAATCTGTTCTTGATCGTTATCATGGAACTGTACCATTACCATTAAATCTTTAGTTGAAGAAGTTCTAATAATAAGGTTTCTTAATAATCCTTTTTCATCATAATGATTAAAAGCAGTCAAGTTATTATCTAAAACAAATTGATACGCCTCTTTACGAATTTCATCTGAAGGCTTATTTTGTAAATAGCAATCGTTTAAATGAAGTACTTTATTCCACATTCCTGGTAAATGTAAACCAATCCCTCTATTCTCTCTTGTAGGGTCTTCTGTTTCCATTTGCTCTTTCGTTAACCATCTATTTGATGTAAACGTAAAGTCCATTTTATTTCTGTACTCTCTTGTTTGTTCAGAACCTAAAATACTTTCAATTTCAGGTAAATCAATTTTACCAATTCGAGTCAGCTGGTCTACAACTTGTTTTTGTTTGTAATGCAATTGCCACTTATAATCTAACATTTGCCATTTACATCCGCCACAAACACCAAAATGCTCACAGAAAGGTTCTACTCTCTTATCAGAATATTCATAAAACTTGATAGGACGAGCTTCCATAAATGTTTTTCTCTTCTTTGTTACTTGAAGATCACAAACATCTCCGGTTACTGCACCTGTAACAAAAACAGTCATATTATCTTCAGTTTTAGCAATTGCCTTGCCTTCACTTCCAACATCAATGATTGTAACTTTCTCTAACACTATGTTTTTCCTTCTTCTTGCCATTATATCTTTACTTACTATATAGTAATTGTTCTCTTATTTAATTGATGTTCTCTCCAACGTTAACTTTTTTACAGGTAACTGGTCATCACAGTGCAAAAGTAAATCACTGCAGGATTGATTTAAAATTGGATGAATAAAGTTTGGTAAAATTTCTGTTAATGGTTCCAATGTAAACCTTCTTTTATGCAACCATGGGTGTGGAACTTTTAGATGTTCAGTAGAAATAATTTCATTTGAATAAAATAATATATCAATATCAATAATTCTAGCTCCCCATTTCTCTTTACGAATTCTACCTAATTTATTCTCAATCTCTTGAGTAAGAGTTAATAAATCATTACTAGGTAAGTTTGATTCGCAAACTACAACTTGATTGTAATAAGAAGGTTGATCTTCCTTTCCCCACGCAGCTGTCTCATATATTTTAGAGCTTTTTGAAATTTCACCAATACTGTTATGAATCTCTCTTACAGCATTGTTTAGTGTAGCTAATTTGTCTCCTAAATTAGCTCCTAGTAAAAGCACTATTTGATTTGTCATCCTTCTATATATTTTTGAATCGCAAAAATAGTAAATTAGAATGGATACCCTATACCTATATTAAATTCTGTTGTACCTTTTCCTAAAAAATTATATCCTGCCACAAATCTGTCCCCTTCTTTTCTTGCTGGATCATATATTTTTGTACCTATATCAAAACGTACGAGTAAAAATGAAAAGTCCATTCTTGCTCCAATTCCAGCTCCAATTCCAAATTCTTTCCAAAAACGGTTGAATTCAAAATTACCTCCAGGACGTGTATTGTCTTCTTCAATTAACCAAACATTAGATGCATCTATAAATAATGCCCATTGGAATAACCTTGAAATCTTGTAACGCCACTCTGCATTTAACTCAATAATAATATCGCCTGGCTGTTCATAACTATAATCAAAAGTACCGTTTGAGTTTTGTGGTGGTGTATAAGAACCAGGACCTAAACGTCTTGGTCTCCATGCTCTATTACTATTTCCCCCCCCAGAAAAGAAATATTTTTCATAAGGTAATGCATCTACCTCTCCATAAGATTTAGCAATACCCATATGAATTCTTGAAGCAAAGAAATGCTTTTTCTTTTCTCCAATTGGAGTAATACGTCTTAAATCAGAATATACTTTAAAGAACTTATAATATCTAAGTCCATATATAGATCCCGGTTCACTACCCGTCATAGAATTTACTAAATCAAGTGCATTACCACCTAACTCTCCAAAAAGTTTCACATAAGTAGATTTAGAAGAACTAGTAATATAGTCTCCCCTCATTCTTGAAACACTTAAATGCATACTGGATACAAAAGAGTTATCAAAAGAATAATGTAATGTGTTTCCTTGTTCTGCTAATTGCTGTAACCTTACTCTAAAACTATTACTAAGAAATGGAGTGTTCACAATGTTTAAATCGGCTACAGAAAGTTCAAATAAATCTTCTTTTCTATTTCTCCATTCATATCCAAAAAGACCTTTTATATTAAAACGTGTATATTCTGGTCTACTTACGTATGCAATATCTGATAGAATTTTAGTTTTAGCCGTTCTAACGTAAAACGATTTATCTAATTTGTTTGCAAAAGGAACTAAAGGTCTTGGTATTTTCAAGATAGTACTAAAACCATATTCAGTACCATTATATAATTCGTTTACAGTTTCTGTTACACTAGCCTGTGCTTCTAGAGAAAAACGACCTCGAAATTCTAGAGATTCAGCACCTCTAAATATATTTCTTGATTTTAAAGATAAGCTTGCAAACGGACCAGGTAAAGATCTACTTACATTTAAACCAGTTTCAAAAGCATATTGATACTTATTGAATGAGCTAGCATAAATCATTGCATTTAAGGAATCATTTCCTGCCTTTAAATATTCAATATTCACGAATTTAAAAGCATCCATCTGACTCAAAAACTGCCTAGTATCTGTACTTAAAGCTTCTTTATAAGGTTCACCTTCTGCTATTGATATTTTACCATCAAGTATCTTTGGCTTATAATGCTTTCCATGCTGATAGTACTGTACATTTTTATAATCAAGAGAATCTGTTTCATCTTTCTTATTATTTGGGTCTGTTTCAACAGTAATATCTTTGATGAAATATTTTGTGTGCTTATCTCCTTTTTTGGGTGAATCTAAATATACTACTACATCAACTTTTCCATGTACTTTGTTAGTATCAACATCAAAATGAATGTATGATGATGAAAAATCGAAATACCCTGAGTTTTTAAGTAGTTTAGTTATTCTTGTTCGTTCATTCTGAATCTTAATTTCAGAATATTTTGTATGCTTTTTTAATTTATTTTTTTTATTGTTAGATAAGATCACATTGTAAACATCCCTATCTGATACTTTATATTTTACATCATTAATTTTCCACTGAATACCTTCATCTACTTTATAAGTTTCTTTTACAAATGGATACTTGTAATCAGTAATAGTATCATATTCAAATGTAGTTGTAGCATTTAAAAAACCTTTTGTAACTAACGCCCTTTGTATAATTTGACTAGTATTTTGAGCATCCGTTGAATCGAAATAAGAAGGTGCTTCACCAGCAGATCGCATTAGCCAATTCCCTTTTTCTACTCTCAGTTGTAGCTTTTCTGTTTTAGTAATTGATTTAGATTTAATCTTTCTCAATTTTCTAATACCAGATAAAGAATCTCGAATACTTCGTTTTTCTAATTTGTGAATTTCTTTATAAGACGTATATATATCCTGTTTATACAATGAATCTAATATCTCATTATTTTCTTCAATTTGTCTTTGAAGCTCATTCTCTCTAACGGTAATTAGCGTTTCGTAGTATTCCGTTAAATCATAATATTTTAAACTATCTTTTTGATAATTTTTGATATATATCTTCTCTCCTTTCTGATAAAAATATAGAGGTAGTTTGATTTTTGTCCCAAGGAGTGTTCTATTGGGTTTTTGACGAATATAAGATTCTATAGTAGATCTATCACTGTACCTAACACCTTCTAGTTTTTGTTTAACCAATAAACTTCTATCCTCTTCTAGGTCTTTATAAGAAACACAACCTGCAAGAAACAAAGTTAAAAACAACAGTATGTAGCGTTGCTGTTTAATCAAAAGTATTAATATGAAAATGAAAGATAATTTAATTGAAAATTGATCTTCTCTAAAAAAATAGTGATAGAAAAAATGTCAACAAATATACTATTGTAGAATCCGTAATACAAAGTTTATACTTTGGATATGTAGAAATGAATTGAATAAAATAGTTTTAGTAAAAAATAGTTTATTAAATTGGTAACTAATTATAACATTACTCCAATTTTCAAACAATGACTTCTAAAGAATTAAAACTAAAAAAAGTTCACTTCACTGATATCAACTCAAGTACTTGGGAACATCCTGCCGACAAACTAGCCTTAAAAACAGTAAAAAGCCTTAAAGGTTTTGATACAATACTAAAATTCATTTTTAGTAAAACAACAGAGAAGTCTCTTAGATTAATGACACTTGCATCTGCAGTAAGAGTAAATGAAGTGCAGTTTCCTAAAGTGTATGAACTATTAAAAGAAACTTGCCAAATTTTTGATATTGAAGAATTACCTGAGTTATATATCTCACAAAACCCAATTCTTAATGCTGGTGTAATTGGTGTTGACAAACCATTTATTGTTCTTAATTCAAGTACACTAGATGCTTTTAATGATGAAGAACTACAATCTGTCATTGCTCATGAAATTGGGCATATATTAAGTGGGCACTCTTTGTATAGAACACTACTTCAGATTCTATTAAAAATATCAATTTTTGATTTTGGTATTCCTCTTGGTGGAGCGGCAATTATGGGAATAATTATGGCTCTAAAAGAATGGGAACGAAAAAGTGAATTATCCGCAGATAGAGCAGGTTTACTTGCTGTTCAAGATCCTGAAAAATGTATACATACTCTAATGAAAATAGCTGGAGGTGGTCAGATTGATCAGATGCATTTAGGTGAATTTATCAAACAAGCAGAGGAGTACCATGAATTGTCTGGTGTGATAGATACTACCCACAAGTTTTTAAATACCATTCTTCAAACTCATCCATTTCCTGTAACAAGAGTACAAGAATTATTAAAATGGGTGCAAAGTGGTGAATATGAAACTATTTTAAATGGAGAACACATCACTAATACAGCCTTAGCAGACGATAAATATTTTAAAAATGAATACAAAGATGATTTTAAGAAAGTAACAGAACCAATTGTTGAAACAGCAAAAGATGCGACAGATTATGTGAAAGACTTTTTTAATAATCTCTAAGTTTCTGATTCGATCAAGTTACTTTAGTATATGAAAAAGGCTACTTCGATTATTTCGAAGTAGCCTTTTTCATTTTAAAATGGAGGATCTGAAGGAGGAGGTGGTGGTGGATTATCATCTCTATTCAATTTTGAAGGAAGAGTTTGATATTCTTGTCCATCATCTTGCCCTTGATTATCAGTTGGAGGAAGATCAAAATCAGGAGGCATTGATATTGCATTTCCTTGATCAAATCCAACTTCTCCACTTGGTGGCATACCAATAGGTTGAGGTGGTGCACCGGCAAAACCGCCACCCATGTCCATGCCACTCATCATATCATCATGGCCCATAAAAGAACCTTCATCCCAATCTGCAAACTTGGTAAATTGACCAATAAATCTTAGGCGAACATTTTCTAAACCACCACTACGGTTTTTAGAAATAATTACTTCACCCATACCTTTAGTTGAATTACCTTCTTCGTCTTCATCTAATCCATAATACTCTGGACGATATAAGAACATAACCATATCTGCATCTTGCTCAATAGATCCAGATTCACGAAGATCGGATAATTGAGGTCGTTTATCTCCACCACGTGTTTCAACAGCACGGCTTAACTGAGATAATGCAATAACAGGTACATTTAATTCCTTTGCGATTTGTTTTAATGACCTAGAAATAAAGGCAATTTCTTGTTCACGGTTACCCTTAGATTTGCTATCACCACCACTCATCAATTGAAGATAATCAATCACAATCATTTGAATATCATGCTGTGCCTTTAGCCTTCTACACTTTGCTCTTAATTCTAGAACAGTTAATGCAGGAGTATCATCTATATAAATTGGAGCAGAAGAAAGTTGGCCGGTTTTATCAACCAGTTTTCTCCATTCTTGCTCTGTAAGATTTCCTTTCTTTAATTTTTCACTTTCTAATTCAGCCTCAGCAGAAACTAAACGTTTTACTAACTGAGCAGCTGACATCTCTAGAGAAAATATTGCTGTTGGCTTTCCGAAACCAACAGAAGCATTTCTACAAGCTGAAAGAATAAAGGCCGTTTTACCCATTGCTGGTCTTGCGGCAATAATAATAAGATCTGATGGTTGCCAACCAGATGTTACCCTATCAAGATTTGTAAATCCTGAAGGAACACCCGTAAAATCATTATCGTTATCTCTTAGTTCTTCTAACTCATGAAAAACTTCTTTCACAACCTCGTTCATGCCCATATAATTCTTACGGACATTTTCTTCTGATACTTCGAATAAAGATGTTTCCATTTTATCTAAAAGATCAAAAACATCTGTAGTATCATCATAGGCCTTTAATTGAATCTCATTAGATACATTAATAAGCTTACGTTTGATTGCATATTCTTGAAGAATACGAGCATAGTGAAGAACGTTCGCAGATGAAGTGACATTTTGAGTAAGTTTAGCGATGTATCCTACACCTCCAACTTTCTCTAGTTCACCAGATTTACGAAGTTCCGTTACAATTGTCATAGCATCAACAGGTTCACTCCTATTAAAAATCCCAACAATTGCATTATATATATATTGATGTGCTTCTCTATCAAAAGTCTCTGTCTTCAGTACCTCGATAACTTCATTTAGTGCTTCTTTTTCTAAGATTAAAGCACCAAGTGTCACTCTTTCTAAGTTGTGGTCACACGGTCTTTTCTTTGCATTCACTAAATCAAGTCCTACTGCCTCAGGTGTATTTTGACTGTAAGCAGATTGAATTAAACTACTTCTGCTACTATTAGACTTATCCATAAATACAAAATTACAGAGTTTTCTAGAATTTTCTAACTACTTGCATCAAGACTTGATACATTTTTGAAGTTATTCAAGGTTATTGTCAATGAATGAGCGTTTTAAAATGGTAAGAGATCTAAAAATTGCTCAATTAGTTGCCAAAAGAGAGAAAATTATCTCAAAATAAATCGAAATGATCTCTCTTTTTTTAACTAAATATTGCAATTTATCTTACTTTTGTTGTTCTGAAGAAAACGATTAGGAAATAGAATACTATATATAAATACATGAGAGTTCATTTTATAGCGATTGGCGGCAGCATTATGCATAACCTTGCAATTACTTTGCAACAAAAAGGATATAATGTATCAGGATCTGACGATCACATTTATGAGCCTGCTTCATCAAACCTAAAAAAGTTTGATTTACTTCCTGAAGAATTTGGATGGCATCCAGAGAAAATTACAAAAGATATTAACGCTGTAATTTTGGGTATGCATGCTCGTAAAGACAACCCTGAGCTATTAAAAGCGAAACAATTGGGTTTGAAAATATATTCTTTCCCTGAGTATGTATATTCTCAAACAAAAAATAAACAAAGAATTGTAGTTGCAGGAAGCCATGGTAAAACTACGGTTTCATCTATGATCATTCATGTACTTAGCTATTGGAACATTGAATGTGATTATTTAGTTGGTGCAGCTTTGAAAGGTATTGAAAGACCTGTTAAACTTACTGAGTCAGCTCCTGTTGTTATTCTAGAAGGAGATGAGTATATGTCTTCTCCGTTAGATTTAAGACCAAAGTTCTTAAACTATCATCATCATATTGGTGTAATTACTGGCATTGCATGGGACCATGTCAATGTGTATCCTAAATACGAAGATTACGAAAAACAATTTGAGTTATTTATTGAAGAGTCTCCAAAAGCTGGAGTTTTAATTTACTCAACTGATGATAAGGTCCTTAAAAAGTTAGTGAAGAAATCTACCATCTCAGGAGATGTAGATGTTATTCCTTACGAGAAAATGAAGTCTAAATTAAAAGACGGAACAACTTTCTTAACAGGTGGGTCTGTTAATACAGCAACAAAAGTATTTGGTGAGCATAACTTACAAAATATGACTGCTGCAATGGAAGTTTGTAAACGTCTTAATGTTAGCAAAGATGAATTTATAGAAGCGATTGCATCTTTCGAAGGTGCTGCTTTAAGAATGCAATTGGTTAAAGATTTAGGTACAACCAAAGTATTTAGAGATTTTGCTCATGCCCCTTCTAAAGTTAGAGCTACTGTAAATGCTTTAGCAAAACAATATGCAAAGAAAGATGTAGTTGCATGTTTAGAGTTACACACATTTAGTAGCTTAACTTCAACGTTTCTTTCTGAGTATGCTAAAACATTAAAAGAAGCTGATATTCCTTTAGTTTACTTTAACCCTAAGGTTGTAGAAAATAAAGGTTTAGAAAAAATTACAGCTGAAGATATCTACAAAGCATTTGATCAAAAAAATGTTGAAGTATTTACTGATGAAAAAGCTTTGTATCAACGTTTAAAAGAAATTGATTGGGAGAATAAGAATTTATTATTAATGTCTTCAGGACAGTTTAATAAAATGCCAATTGATGAATTAGTTGAGTTTATCGCATCAAAATAATATAACCTACTATCCATGCTTATTTCTAAATTAAGCATGGATATTTTTTAACGCATCATGATTGAAACAAACAAATCTTTATTACCCTATCATACTTTTGGCGCCAAAGTGAATGCAAAATATTTCACTACTGCAAAATCATCTCATGAATTAGCTGAAATTATATCAGAAAATAATAATAATAATGAATTTATGATTATTGGTGGTGGTAGTAATGTACTTTTCACAAAAGATTATGAGGGGCTAATCATTAAAAATGAGATTAAAGGTTTTGAAATTATTGATGAAGATGATTCTACAGTAACATTAAAAATTGGTGCTGGTGAAAATTGGCATAATATAGTGATGAAAACAGTTGAAAAGGGATGGCAAGGTATAGAAAATCTAGCACTAATTCCTGGAACTGTTGGAGCCTCTCCTATTCAAAATATCGGTGCGTATGGTGTAGAAGTAAAAGATGTAATTCAAGAAGTTGAGGTACTCGATTACTCAGACTTTACATTAAAAACTTATTCGGCTAAAAAATGCCAATTTGGTTATAGAAATAGCATTTTTAAAAATGAATTAAAAGGCAAAATCTCTGTAATATCTATTACTATTAAATTAAATAAAGATTGGTCTTTTAATACAAGTTACGGGGCTATTAATGATGTACTTTCTAAAAAACCAGATTTAGAGGTTACCCCATTGAGAGTTGCCAATGTGATAATAGGCATTCGTAACTCAAAATTACCAGACCCTAAAGAAATAGGTAATTGTGGTAGTTTTTTTAAAAACCCAGTATTAGCAAATACAATTGCAGATTCAATTCTAAAAGAATATCCAAATGCACCCCACTATCCTGTTGGTGATGATTTTACTAAAATACCTGCTGGTTGGTTAATTGAAACAACTGGATGGAAAGGAAAATCAAAAGGCAATGTCGGAACCTATCCAAAACAGGCTTTAGTCTTAGTTAACAACGGAGGCGCTACTGGAGAAGAAGCATGGGATTTAGCTATGACTATTCAACAAGATGTTTATAATAAATTTTCAATAAAAATAGAGCCAGAGGTAAATATTGTATAAATGAGAGCATTATTAGCCAAAGTACTTCCTGCTTTTGGAGTGATATTTTTTATCATGATTATTGGTACTGTTGGTTTCATGGCAACTTCTAGTTACCCTGTAGAACCAATGGACGCTTTCTTTATGACGGCTATTACTATTACTACTATTGGTTATGGTGAAGTTATTCCTCTTGATAATAACCCTGTAGGTAGAGTTTTTGCTATTTTTATTGCGTTTTCTGGTATAGGAACTTTTACCTATATCGCCACTTCTCTATCCGCATTCTTTTTAGAAGGGCACATACAAGAAGAATTTTTTAAACGAAGAGCCTTACGCATGATCAATACATTAAATAATCATTTTATAATATGTGGTTTAGGCCGTGTTGGTCTACGCATAGCAGAAGAACTTGATAAAGCTGATAAGCACTTTGTCTTTATTGAGAAAGATGAAGAAATATATAGACAGTACCGAAGAGAGTATAAACATGCTTATGGTATTGTTGGTGATTGTACAATGGACGAGACATTAATATCTGCAGGCATAAAACAAGCTGATGGTATTTTTATCTGTACCAATGATGACAACTTAAACTTAGTTACTACTTTAACAGCAAGACAGCTTAATGCTAGTTTTAGAATTGTTTCTGCAAATAAAAAACCTGCTTTTAGAGATAAATTAATTTCTGTTGGTGCTAATGAAGTTGTATCTCCACATTCTATTGGTGGACGTAGAATGGCTATGGAAATGATACGACCAAATATTACTACATTTTTAGATGTTGTCAGAAGAGATAAAACAGAGCTTTTTAAATTAGAAGAAATTACAATACCCGAGAAATGTCATGGTAAATCACTAAAAGATTTAAAGATACATGAACTCCCTTCTACTTTGGTATTAGCCATAAGAGAGGGACAAGAGTGGTTTTTCAAACCTTCAATTGATCAGCAATTTACTTCCAAATCTGTTCTTCTAATCATGACAAATGAAGAAGAAAAAGCGTATATTAAAGAACGCTTATCAATTATATAATGAGTTTTAAACAAAAAATAGCATTATTCTTTTTTATTATTTCACTGTACTCTGGTACTGTGCACTTTAGTCATGCTCAAGAAAATGAAGAGGATGAAAATAAAGAAATGCATACAGATGAAAAAGAACATTTTTTGTTTCAAACTAGTAAAGGACAATGGAATGTTGGTTTTGGTTATGGACTTGGTATCGCTTATCAAAACCAGAACCTAAATTTCACCAATAGTCAAGTTCTAATTGATGCTTTTGGAGGGATTTATGCGGGGTATTTCCTTTTTGATAAACTATTATTAAGTGGATACCTTCACGGAGGAATAAGAACTGTTTCCTTTAGTTATAGTAATAAGAATTCAGAATCTTTTTTAGGTGGAGGACCAAAAATACGACAATACCTCAAGAATGGTCTTTTTGGAGAAGCATCATATACGAGAAGCAAAACAGAACTTTCATATGTAGTAAACGAAAATGTTTCTAAATTTGATGGATTTGCTAACGTTTATGGTGTAGGAGTCGGTTTTGGAAATTTTTGGATGAAAAGAATTTCTTTAGAAGTAATCTTAAATTATTACTACTTAGAAAGTAATTATCAGAATACCCTTATTGATTTAAAAAAAACTTCTAGTAATTTTAGTATTACAGCAAGCATAAGTTTTACAGGAGGTAAAACTAAAACAGAATAGAAAATGAAGCCAAAATTTGGACTCTGTATATATAGCACTTTAGCAGTTAGAGGAAAAGCTGCCCACTCTTCAGAAATGATTTCACAATTACTGTATGGAGAATTGTATCAAATATTATCATTTAATAGATCTAAAGAGTGGATAAAAATTAAAATGATTAAAGATGATTACGAAGGTTGGATTACTTATGGGCAACATTCTGATGTTTCTAATGAATATGCACAAAGATATTTATCAGAAGAACATCCTATTGTTACTCGTTTAATTTACCCAATATTCGATAATCAAAAAACTATTCATTTATCTGTTGGTTCTACACTCCCATTCCATTATGATAAGTGTGATGAAATGCAATTAAAATACGCCAAATTACACAGTATATTACCTTCTTTAAATAATGAGAACCCTGTAGATACAGCAAGTAAATACTTAGGCGTACCTTACTTATGGGGAGGTAGATCTATTTTTGGAATTGATTGTTCTGGGTTATCGCAAGCTGTTATGGGTGCTCATGGCATATCGTTACCTAGGGATGCTTATCAACAAGCTGAAATTGGAAAAAAAGTTGCATTATCTAGATCCAAAGTTGGCGATCTTGCCTTCTTTAATAATGAAAAAGGAAGAATAACTCACGTAGGTATTATTTCTGGAAAAGGAAAGATTATACATGCTTCTCATTTTGTAAGAGAAGATAACTTAACCAAAGAAGGAATATTTAGTAATCGTGAAGGAAAATTGACACATACATTAAGTCATATTCAAAGAGTTTCAACGAAATTCGAATAAAAAAAAGGATGAAAGTTTAGAAATGCTTTCATCCTTTTTTATTATGCCTTCACCTGTTTTGCTAAAAGTTGATCTTCTAATTTTATATTTTGATTCCCTTTTTTATCTGGAATCAAAGACATGGCATATTCACTTAAGGAAGTAATCGTTAAACTTGGATTAACTCCTAAGTTACATGGTATTATAGAACCATCTAAAACATACATATTAGGATAATTATGTACCTCAAAAGTGTTTTTAACAACACCCTCTTCAGGAGTACTACCCATTTTACAACCTCCTAAAATATGAGCTGTCATAGGGGTATTTAATAAAATTTCTGAACCTGCATTTAAAGGTACACCTTTTACTTTTTCTGCATATCTATGTAAAACTTTCTGACCTATATCTATATAAGCAGGAACAGCATTACTTTCTTTAGGATCAAAACGGATTGAACCACCAAATAAACCTTTTTTCCATTCTAATTTTAAGCTCTCTTCTAAAGATTGCATTACTAAAAGAATAATTGAATTCTTACCCCAATTTCTGATTTTAAAAGTACTTCTTAAGAAGTCATAAGGATTCGATAGTATATTTCCAACTAATTTTACAGCCCTTACTCCTGTCTTTGCAGGACCTGTTGCTAATGCGGACATTCTACCCATTGCACCAGAATTAGTATTATACTTAACTACTTCTATATGAGTATTTTCATCAGCATTAAAATAAGAACTTATTGCAACAGAATTATTTAAAGCCCTGTCTGCATTCGAAATTCCACAAAGCATTTCAGAATTGGTTCTAATTGCATTACCTAATTGATCTGATAATTTATTTAAATTTTTACTTTCAAACTTTTCTTTAAGTAACAACTTCATTGTGCCTATAACACCCGCACTTACAATTAATCCTTTTGCTTTAATTGTTCTTTTATTTTTATTAAACCAAGATGTGCTCGATTGAACATCAATTAAGTACTCCTTATTTTGATAATGTATTCCTGTAGCAATCGTTTCAGGTAAAATTTCAGCACCAAATTTTTCTGCAAAAAAGAGGTAATTCTTATCTAAAGTATTTTTTGCATTATATCTACAACCAAGCATACAGCCAGCACACTTAATACATCCTTTCCTTTTAGGTCCTAATCCATTAAAGTAAGGGTCTACTTCAGCATTCTCATCACCATAATAGACACCAACATTTACACCACCAAAAGAATCTTCTTTCCCCATTTCTGTCGCAATCTCCTTTAGTAGCATATCTTCTGTATGAAGATCTGTAAAAGGGATGGTTCCAAGCATAAATTTAGCTTTATCATAAAAAGGAAGTAGTGTTTTTTTCCAATTATTATTTAAATGAGACCAAGCCTTATTATTAAAGAATTTATCAGATGGAAACATGTGCGTATTTCCATATACATTACTACCACCACCAACACCAACTCCACCAAGAATAAATACTTCTTTAAAAAAAGTTAGACTTTGAGGGCCAAAACATTTTATAAAAGGAGCCCATAAAAATTTAGGGATATTCCAATCTGTCTTGGGTACATTTTCTGAATTTAATTTCTTCCCCTTTTCTATAACCAATACTTTGTACCCTTTCTCCGAAAGACGCATCGCTGATACGGATCCTCCAAAACCAGAGCCAATAATTACATAGTCATATTCTGTGCTACTATTCATGGTGTTTAAAGTAAGTAGAGTGTAATACTAAATATATTTAATAAAACACTAGATGTTAAGTGATTGAATAATTACTCACTAATATTTAAATATATTTAAATTTAATGAGCATCAAAAACATATTATGAAATTTCGAGATTGTTGTACAATTGAAAGATAAATCAATGGCTATAAAAAATGATAAGAAATTAATTGTTAATTAGGTGTATTCTTATTGAATAGTACTATTAAAACATGCTTAATTTTTATTAACCAATATATACTTCTATCTATATTAATAATATTTAAGTTTTCATCTAAAAATTAATTAAACAAGTACTATTGTATAAATAGAAGTGTGCATGTATACAAAACAATGGAAAATAGAGAAAATAAGGTTGGATTAATTGGATTAATAGCAATTGTTTTTGGTTCAATGGTTGGTAGTGGTGTGTTTAATATTCCTCAGAATATTGCACATGGTGCGGCATTAGGTGCTGTTGTTATCTCATGGATTATTTCGGGCATTGGTATCTGGTTTTTGATACGTTCTTTTGCAATTCTATCTGATCAAAGGCAAGATATTAAATCTGATATTTATGCATATGCTGAAGAAGGTTTTGGAAAATATGTTGGCTTTAATGCTGCTTGGGGATATTGGTTATGTGCTGCTTTTGGTAATGTAGCCTTTGCTGTAATGCTTAATGATGCTTTTGGTTCTTTCTTTCCTATTTTACTAAATCATAGTAAAGAAATGATCATTGTTGGTTCAGTATTTATTTGGATAATGAATTTCCTATCAATGTATGGTACACGAAATACTGCATTTTTAAATACTATATCAACTATAGCTAAATTCATTGGCTTAATTGCAATTGTTGGTTTAATGCTTATTTATACTGAGATTGATAACTTCAATTTTGACATATGGGGTTCTTCATTAAATTTAGGTAGTGTCAGCAGTCAAATTAAAAGTACCATGATGGTTACATTATGGTGTTTTATTGGAATTGAAGGAGCTGTAGTTATTTCTACAAAAGCTAAAAAAAGAGAAGATGTATCTAAAGCAACTGCTATTGGTTTTTTTGCTGCATTAGTTATTTATGTATTAATATCTGTTCTATCATTCGGGTTAATGAAACAACCTGATTTAGCCCAACTTATTACACCTTCTACGGGTGGAGTAATAGCAAATGCTGTTGGAGAATGGGGTGTTACTTTTGTCAATATATGCGTTATATTTTCAATTTTAGGAGCATGGATTGCATGGACAATATTAGTAGCAGAAGTACCTTCTCAAGCCGCAAAGAATGGCGTAATGCCAACGTTTTTTGATTCAGACAATAAACACGGAGCTCCCAAAAGTTCATTGATTATTTCGAGTATAGTTATTCAAATAACATTATTATGTGTAGTATTTGCTCAGCATGTTTACCTCGCTGCAATTAATATTGCTGGTGTAATGATATTACCTACATACTTTCTAAGCTCACTATTTTTAGTAAAAGAAGCATATAACCGAAAAATCTATAAACAAGACATTAAAAAAAGAAGAAAAGCATTTATGATTGGCTTCCTATCTTCAATTTATTGTGCTTGGTTAATGTACGCTGCTGGTTTAAATTATATATTAATGTCTTCAATTTTTTATGCAATAGGTTTTGGATTCTATTATCAAATGCATAAAAAAAGTACTTTTATATTAACTTATAAAGAACGAATACTTGCTGCAATATTCATTTTTATTGCTTTAATTGAGTTGTATCTTCTTTTTAGTGGAAAGGTATCTGCATAAACAACAGTATATATCATTCATAAAAAAACTCCTTTAAAATATATTTAATGGGAGTTTTTTTTGTTTTGAGTTAAAAACAACTTGTAACTTAGCTTAATGGATTCAACTTTTACTATTAATGATTTTTTCTTATATATTTCAATTCCTCTTATTAGTGGTTTTGTAGGATGGTTCACAAATTTTGCAGCAATCAAAATGATGTTCTACCCTATCCATTTTTTTGGAATACGTCCTTTTGGTTGGCAAGGTATAATACCAACTAAATCAACTAAAATTGCATCAAAATCTGTTGATTTACTTACTGCTAAACTTTTAAAAATAGAAGATCAGTTTGCCTTATTAGATCCAGATATTGTGTCTCATGAAATGGAAGAATCACTTTCAAGAGTTACAAGAAAAACTGTAGATCTTATAATGCAATCAGAAATTCCCTACTTATGGGAAAACTCACCTACTTCTGTAAAAATATCTATTTATGAATCAATAGAAGAAAAAATTCCTGGAGTTACTGAAAAAATTCTCTTTGATATAGGTCGCAACATCAGAGAAATGCTCGACCTTAAGAAACTTACTTTAGACACCGTTCTAGAAAAGCCCGGACTTTTAAATGAAATTTTCATGAAGTGTGGTGAGAAGGAATTTAAATTTATTGAAATCTCAGGTTTATACTTTGGGTTTCTATTTGGGTTGGTTCAAATGGTTATTGCATACTTTTATAATCCATGGTGGCTTTTACCTCTTTTTGGTGTATTTGTAGGGTATGCGACAAACTGGCTAGCATTAAAATTGATTTTCGAACCAAAAGAACCTATTTATTTCTTAGGAATGAGGTTTCAAGGATTGTTTCTTCAAAGGCAAATTACAGTTGCCGAAGTTTACTCAAAAATTATAACACAAGAAATCCTTACTACAGAACGTATTTTTAGATATACACTTCAGAATACAGGTAAAAAAAAGTTGTCTGAAATATTTAATATCAGAATTAGTGAATTAGTAGATGATACATACGATGATATTAAAGATGTAATTCAAAAATTTGTAGATGAAGATTTTGCCAAAAAGCATTTAGGTATTGTTAAAAATATAGCTCATTTTACTTTTATGGCAGAATTTCATATTTGCTTAAGAGACGCATTCCCCTATGCCGATCAGGTCTTTGATTTAAAAAATAACATTCAAAAGAAAATAGAAGATCTACCCTACGAAGATTTTGAAGGGCTTCTTAGACCAGCTTTCAAAGAAGATGAATGGATTTTAATAAGTGTTGGAGCAATTTTAGGTGGTTGTGCTGGGGTACTGCAGTTTATTCTGCTCTTTCAATAAATAACTGATTCTCTGAGTTAAATTGAACATTAATAAGAACTAATAATACTTAACAAAGTGACCTTTTGATGTCCTTTATATGTCATATTTGTAGTAACAAGGTAAAATCTACAGTATGTTAAAACAAACTTATATCCTTATCGCTTTTATTCTTTTTTCTTTTTTTACTAATGCACAAACTTGTGTAGAAGGTGATTGTGAGAATGGACATGGTGAAATGATCTATAAGAACAAAGATTCTTATAAAGGTGAATGGATTAATGGATACCCAAACGGGTCTGGGGTATTTACATTTAATAATAATGAATATTCTGGAGAATTCTCAAACGGAAATTTCGAAGGTGAAGGCACATTAAAATGGGCAGATGGTTCTATTTATAAAGGCCATTTTAAAAGCAATAAATTTAACGGATATGGTGTTTTCTTATGGGTTGATGGTAATCGATATGAAGGTAACTTTGTTGATGATATAATTCAGGGAAAAGGTGATTTTTCTTACAAAAATGGAGATCATTATATTGGTGAATTTTTTGACTCTAGGCCACACGGTAATGGTGTTTATACGTATAAGGATAGACGACAATATATCGGTTCATTTAAAAGGGGTAAAAAGAGAGGTTATGGCGTTTTAATTTTCGCAAATGGTGATATTTATAAAGGTGAATTCAAAAAGGATTTACAAAATGGAAAGGGATCTTTAACCACTAGTTCTGGTTGTATTAATGGATATTGGGTAAACGGGAATTTAAATAAAATATTTAATGAAAGCCCTCCATCAAAAGAAAACCAAAAAACTGATGAGATCATCATGAAATAATAGCATATAATTCTAAAGTCGATAATTATTAATATTATCGACTTTAGAATTATTAATAGTATATTTTTAGTGTTATCATTTTTGATATACCTATAATTACAGCATAGAATACAACCTAATACTTGTTAAAATTAAATTAAGATTACTTCAAAAATTTGATACTCTTCAAGTAATTAACACATTGCAATACAATTCAATAAGTACTAAGTTTTAACTCAACGTAAATGATTAATAAGCGTAACCTACTCTTATCAATTAAGTTCCTATTACTCTCCAGTTTAACAACTACGTTTGCTCAAGAGAAAGCAGAAAAATGGGATGTCAATAAACCACAAAGAGAGACTTCTAAAATTAATTTCACTACTGATGAAGGAACATGGTTAAATCTAGATGTTAGCCCTGATGGTAAATCAATAGTATTTGATTTATTAGGAGACATTTATTCAATGCCAATCACTGGTGGAAAAGCCACTCTTTTAAGAGGTGGTTTAGCATGGGAAGTTCAACCAAAATATTCTCCAAATGGAAAATATATCGCTTTTACTTCTGATGCTGGAGGCGGAGATAATATCTGGTATATGAAAACAGATGGGTCTGATCCAAAAAAAATCACAAGTGAAAAATTCAGGTTATTAAATAACCCAACTTGGACCGAGGATAGTCAATATTTAGTTGCAAGAAAGCACTATACTTTCACAAGATCTTTGGGTGCTGGAGCATTATGGATGTATCATATTTCTGGAGGTGAAGGTATTGAACTCGTTAAAAGAAAAAATGAACAACAAGATATAAACGAGCCAAGTGTGTCTAATGATGGTAGATATATCTATTTCTCAGAGGATGTTTACCCTGGTGGTTTTTTCCAATATAATAAAGACCCAAATAATCAGATTTATGTCATTAAATCATATGATAGACAATCAGGAGAAATTAAAACTGTAGTTAGTGGTCCTGGAGGTGCAATTGGTCCTAAACCTTCGCACGATGGTAAAAAACTATCATTTATAAGAAGAGTGAGAACAAAATCTGTTTTATATATACATGATTTTGAAAACAATACTCAAACCCCATTATTTGATCAACTCGAAAAAGATCAACAAGAAGCCTGGGCAATTTTTGGTCCTTCAACAAAATATGCTTGGACACCAGATGATAAACATATAATAATTTGGGGTAAAGGTGGTAAAATATGGAAAGTTAATACTACTACTGGTAAAGGTGAAATTGTTCCTTTTTCTGTTGATGTTGATCAAGAAGTTTCAAAATCGTTACGATTTAAACATGAAGTTGCCCCTGATAAATTTACAGCTAAGGCAATTAGAAATGTTGTTACATCTAAAGATGGAAAAACCATTTATTTTCATGCAGCAGGATATTTATATAGTAAGAAATTACCAAATGGAAAACCGAAGAGGCTAACTACTCAAAACATTGCATTTGAATATGAACCTAGTTTATCATTAGACGGTAATAAATTGGTATATACTTCATGGTCAGATCAAGAAAAAGGAAAAATTCATGTAATTAATCTAAACGATAATTCAACTTCTACCCTTGCATTACCAAAGGGTATTTATAGAAGACCTCAATTTTCACCTGATAATAAGTCATTAGTTTTTGTGAAAGAAGCGGGTAATAATCAACAAGGTTATGCTTTTACCAAAAATCCAGGTTTATATACAGTTGCAATTTCAGACTTAAGCACTTTAAAAAGAATAGTAGAAAGTGGTGATTTCCCAAAATTCAATACGAAAGGTGACCGAGTGTATTACCAAACAGGTGGGTTCTTTTTCGGAAGTCTTAAAAAAGCATTTAAAAGTGTAAATTTAAATGGAGAGGATGTAAAAGTACATTTCACAACAAAATATACAAACCAATTTGTGCCTTCACCTGATAACAAATGGATTGCATTTACAGAGTTATTTAAAGTTTATATTGCTCCAATGCCAAAGACTGGAAAACCTATTGACCTGTCTTCTTCTACTAAAGCAATACCTGTTGCCCAAGTTGCCAAAGATGCAGGTTATAATATTCACTGGTCTAATGATAATACTCAGTTACATTGGTCACTAGGAAATGAATATTTTTCTACTGACTTAAAAGATGTTTTCTCTTTTATAGAGGGTGCCCCAAAAGATTTACCCGATATGAAAACAGAAGGAATAAAGATCAATCTTGAATTAACTTCTGCAAAACCTACAACTGTATACGCATTAACTAATGCTAGAATTATTACAGTTGATCAGCAAAATAAAGTAATCGAAAATGGGACTATTATTATTAAAGAAAATAGAATTCAGGCCATTGGAAATGATATTAAAATACCATCTGGTGCTAAAGTAATTGACTGCCAAAATAAAACAATTATGCCAGGTATTGTTGATGCTCATGCTCATTTAGGTGCATTTAGATTAGGGTTAAGTGCCAAACAAAACTGGCCATATTTTACAAACCTAGCATATGGAGTAACTACGACACACGATCCTTCTGCCAATTCGGAAATGGTATTTAACCAATCTGAAATGGTTAAAACTGGAGCAATGGTTGGCCCTCGTATTTACTCTACTGGAGTGATACTTTATGGAGCTGATGGTGATTTTAAAGCAAATATTAATAGTTTAGACGATGCAAGGTCTGCAATAAGAAGAACTAAAGCTTGGGGTGCTATCTCTGTAAAAAGTTATAATCAACCAAGAAGGGAACAACGCCAGCAAGTAATAAAAGCTGCAGAAGAAGAAGAAATCATGGTTGTTCCTGAAGGTGGTTCTACATTCTACCACAACATGTCTATGATTGTTGATGGACATACAGGTATTGAGCATAATATTCCAGTTACTCCTGTTTTTAATGACGTTCAAAATCTGTGGGCTAAAACAGAAGTTGGCTACACTCCTACACTAATTGTAAATTACGGTGGTATTAATGGAGAATACTATTGGTACCAACATACCAATGTTTGGGAAAAAGAACGTCTTTTAAAGTTTACACCAAGAGCAATTATTGACAGTCGTTCTAGACATAGAACGATGGTTCCTGAAAAGGAATATGAAATTGGACATATTGCCACTTCTAAATCTGCAAAAATGTTGTCTGATAAAGGAGTAAAAGTGAATCTAGGTGCTCATGGTCAAATACAAGGAATTGGAGCTCATTGGGAATTATGGATGCTGGCACAAGGTGGAATGTCTCCTATGGAAGCAATTCGTTCTGCCACTTACAATGGTGCACATTATCTTGGTTTAGATGATGATATTGGTTCTTTAGAAAAAGGGAAATTAGCTGATCTAATTATTCTTGAGAAAAATCCTTTAGAAGATATTTATAATAGTGAATCTATCGAAAAAGTAATGATTAACGGAGTTCTTTATGATGCTGAAAATATGGATCAGATTGATGGAGAAAAACGTAAAAAATTCTATTGGGAAGAAGATGGCTATAATGAATCATTTGAATGGCATGAACAAACAAATGGTTTTACAATTCCTAAATGTGGATGTAGTCTTCATTAATATATAGTTTTTTGAAATGAAGAGGTGGATTGATAGATAATCAGTTCACCTCTTTTTTGTGACCTATCAATTTTGTAATTTCTATTGCTGATATAAATTTAAACCTTCTTAAAAATTATGATAAGAATCTACTCATTTCTCTACTTTATTACTTTATCTTTCATAGTAGTAGGTCAAGAAAAAGTTGGAACAGAAATCGGGTTATGGACCATCAAAAATGGAGAAATAATTCTAAATAATAATGAATCTGATGTTATTGGTATAGAGTATTGGTCTTTTATTACAAATACTCTACCCCATGAGCCTATAAAACAATATATCACATCATTTAGACTTTATACAGATGGAATTCAAGAAGATCTTGGCGGAATGAATAGTTTAAATGGGAATAACTCTGAATGGCAAATTGAGTTAGATGTGAAAGATACCGACCTTTCATCACATGATGAAAAAGTTATTCTTGATTATCAGCATACTTTAATCCATGAATTTGGGCATGTGCTAACTCTAAATGCAAGTCAAATTGAGCCAACAGATGATCAATACCAAGATAATGATAAAGGTTATTTAACCTCTGAAGGCTATGCAAAAGAAGATAGTTATTTAGGTCAGTATATTAAATTATTTTGGAAAAATGATCTCCTTTTTGAATGGGATAAGATTGATGCAATTAAAAATGAAAGGCGTAAATTAAAAAAACTGTATACTTTCTATTTAATACATGAAGAAGAATTTGTTACTGATTATGCTACTGAAACTCCGGAAGAAGACATTGCTGAAGCATGGACTTTCTTTGTTCTTGATGAAATCAGTTCACCTACTACCATTAAAGAACAAAAAATTACTTTTTTCTCACAGTTCCCTGAGTTAATAAAATATAGAAATGAGATTAGAGAAAACCTTAAAATTATCCCTGCTAATTATTTAGAAAACTATACATCAGACTAAATTACCTTCTTAAAAATAAAGCCCATCTGATTTTATTCAAATGGGCTTAAGTCCTTATTTTTCTTCTAATTTACCATCAGCATGTAATGCAAATCTTCCTTTTTCTTTAGGGTGAACCATTTCTTGTTTATCCCATGGCCAACCACCAAATTGAGTATTTTGAAAATCATTAAAAGCTTGTTGCAATTCTGCTCTTGTGTTCATCACAAAAGGACCGTGTTGTGCAACTGGTTCTCCTATTGGATCACCTTGTAATATTAAGATATAAGTATCTGTATTTCCTGCCTTTATTTTTAACTCGGCTAGTGGGTTAACATGAAACATTACATTCTCTGAGACATTTGTTGAATCCACTGTAATACTATCTCCATTATAAAAATATAATGCTCTATTTGATGTTTTAGCAGTTGCAGGAAGCGACCATTCTGCATTTGGTGCTAAATGTACTCTCCAAATTCCAACATTATGGTTTTCATCAGCTGCCCATGAATTAGGTGTTGATGCTAATGGATTTGTGTTTTTATAAGCACCTGCTATTACTTTAATTTCTATAGAATTACCGTTTTGATCTTTTTCATGTACAATAGGTATATCTTCATGCCATAACATTTTATAACTCGGTTCTACCATTTTACTTTTTTTAGGTAGATTTAACCAAATCTGAAATAACTCAAGAGGATTTTTATCTTTTGTATTTAATAAAGGAAACATTTCAGAATGCTGAACTCCAGCTCCTGCTGTCATCCATTGTACATCTCCTTCTCCAAATCTCCCTGCAGAACCTAAAGAATCAGAATGATCTGCTAATCCTTCTTCAACAATTGTAACTGTTTCAAAACCTCTATGTGGATGGTAAGGGAAACCTGGTATTTTACGACCATGATACATGCTCCACCCATCTTTTGATGAAAAATCAGAACCAATATTTCTACCTGTTAAAGGCTCACTTACTGACATGTCATCATTTCCCTTAGGGTAAACTTCTTTATGGTGTGCTGTAAATAAGAACGGATCAAAAGTTGGCCACTGTGCTCCTATTTGCTGAACTGAATATATATTATCGTTTTTCATTACTATATTTGTCTATACATTATTTGTTTAAACGAATATAGTTGAAAATTTTTTTATATCAAAATATTTATATAAAAAAAAGAGGCAGTGAATAAACTGCCTCAAGCTAAATCTAAATTAAGGTGAATTATCTACTTTGTAGATTGACATGTAGATAGATTCTTTTTCACCTTTTTCTAATAGAGTTGTTTGGAGTGTTTTCACAAATTCTTCATGTGCTTTCTCTCTCTCTATTGTTTTATTTTCTTTTGGTTTATCTAACGACTTTTTGTCGAATAAGATAAAAGGCAAAACAACTATTAGAATTGTACCTAATAAGTATAATGCGGTTTGCATAAGTGCAACAAAATGTTCACTCATGTAGAAATAGCTTCCCAACAAACTGAGGACTACTATACAAGATAGTTTAAATAAATTTTTCATTTTAATAATGTTCTAAGTGTTAAATTGAACTCGTTTTTTCTGAAATTTTGGACGAGCTAAAAATTGATTCCATACACTACGATAGCCTATTGCGGCTTCTTGTTTTTTGATAAAAGACATTGCTTTTAAAGTTTAAAATGTGAAACAAAAAAAAGGTCCGAATACATTGAGTATCCGGACCTTTTCACTATATAAATATATAATCTATCCAAACACTCTCATAAGAGTTACACCTTCTCTGCTTACGCTAAGAATTAATTGTGGTGTATCTATATTTTTGTGTGTGAACAACATATTATTTTTTAATTTTGATATGTACAAATGTATTTAACATTTTTTTTAGAATGAATATAAATAAACAATATAGCTTTTCAATTTATTAAATAATTAAACCTCTTATTGTATCAGTTGATTAAACTAATTAACGTTTATCAGACAATAAATTAAAACTTTATGAAGTGAATCTTCGTTATCAAACAATAAATAGTTTTAATTCAAACATTAATCAAATTGAATGAGTTAATAGTTTCATTATTGGCACTTTATATTTGGAATTTAGACCTTGGTTAAAAAAGAAAATAAATCATAAAACTTAGAACATGGGAGAAATATTAATATTAATCATGATGTTTTATTTTCTAATCTACAAGCAAAAAGACCAAGGAAAAGGAAATAAGGCTCTAAAAAAGAATGGTCATAAAAAAACCTCTTAATGATAATCATCAAAAGGTTTTTTTATATTTAACTTAATATTAAGCTTCTAATTGACCTACTTTTTCAGCAACCCAATTTTTAGCATTAACAAAAGCTTCAATCCATGGAGATACTTCATCATTACCTTTTCTATCTTCTGGGTAATGTGCCCAGTTCCAAGGGAAAATAGCACGCTCTAAGTGAGGCATCATCACTAAATGTCTACCATCATCAGAAGCTAAAGCTGAAGCATTATAAGCTGAACCATTAGGGTTTGCAGGATAAGATTCATATCCATACTTTCCAACAATGTTATATTTTTCTTCTCCGTAAGGAAGATCAAATTTACCCTCACCATGTGCAATCCACACACCTAAACGAGTATTTGATAAAGAACTTAACATCACTGTTTCGTTTTGTGGAATTTCAATATTCACAAAACCTGATTCAAATTTATGAGATTCGTTATGTAACATCTTAGGTTTTTGATCATGACCTTTCGTCACTAAACCTAATTCAATCATTAACTGACAACCATTACATACACCTAAACTTAATGTATCTTCTCTTGCATAGAAGTTATCTAATGCTTGTTTTGCCTTCTCATTATATAAGAATGCCCCTGCCCAGCCCTTAGCTGAACCTAAAACATCTGAATTTGAGAAACCACCAACAAAAACGATAAGATTAACATCTGTAAGATCTTCACGGCCAGCAATTAAATCTGTCATATGAACGTCTTTTACATCAAAACCAGCTAAGTGCATAGAATAAGCCATCTCACGATCGCCATTTACACCTTTCTCACGAATAATAGCGGCTTTAACACCTGTACGTTCTTTTCTATCAGCATCTATCTTATAATCTGATAGTTTACCTTCAAACCCTTTAGGGAATGTGTAATGAAGTGGTGCATTTTTATAAGAATCATAACGTTCCTTAGCTAAATCACTTCCACTTTGTTGTCTATCTAATAAATAAGAAGTCTTATACCATACGTCACGTAAAGCTGCAACATCAAATGATAAGTTAGTACCATTGAATGCAACTGTTGTATTTGTACCTTCTACTGCTTCACCAATAACTGAATACTTAACATTAGCAGCATCTAAAGCTTTAGTTGCTACAGCTTCGTCTTCTACCTGGAATATTACAGATGCAGTTTCTGAGAACAATACATTTGTAAGACTATCAGAATTTAAATCTGATAAATCTACATTATATGCAATATTTTGTTCTGGGAAAGTCATTTCTAAGATAGCAGTTAATAAACCACCAGCAGAAACATCATGACCTGATACTATTTGACCTTCTTTAATTAATGCTTGAATTGTTTCGAAAGCAGTTGAGAAGTATTTAGCATCTTGAACAGAAGATACCTTAGTACCTACTTTATTTAATACTTGAGCAAGTGTAGAACCACCTAATTCGTAACCGTCTTGAGCTAAATCGATATAAACTAATTTCTTACCAACTTTTGCTACAGGTTCGACTACTTTCTTAAGATCATCAACTTCACCTACAGTAGATATAATTACTGTACCAGGAGAATACACTTTTTCATCACCATACTTTTGAGTCATAGAAAGTGAATCCTTTCCTGTAGGGATATTAACTCCTAACTCAATTGCAAATTCTGAACAAGCTTCTACTGCTTTATATAAACGAGCATCTTCACCTTCGTTTTTACAAGGCCACATCCAGTTTGCTGAAAGTGATATACTTGTTAAACCATGAGCAAGTGGTGCCCAAATTAGGTTAGTTAAAGATTCTGCAATAGCAATTTTAGAACCAGCTGCAGGATCAATCATTGCCGCTACAGGAGCGTGCCCTATTGTAGTTGCAATACCAGACTTCCCTCTAAAATCACATGCCATAACAGACACGTTATTTAAAGGTAACTGTAATGCGCCTGCAGTTTGTTGTTTTGCTACTCTACCTGTTACAGAACGGTCTACTTTATTTGTTAACCAATCTTTTGATGCAACAGATTCAAGTTGTAAAACATCATTTAGATACTCATGTACTTTTGTCGCCTCTACTTCTATTTCAGAGAAGTTAGGTGCAATACTAGTATCTTTCATGATTGTTTTAGGAGCTTTACCAAACATATACTCTAAAGGCATATCAATTGGAGCTTCTCCTGTTTTAGAATCTTTAAAAGTGAATTGCATATCGCCAGTTGTCTCACCTACTACGTAGAATGGAGCACGTTCACGATCTGATACACGATGTAAAGTTTCAATATCTTTTTCATTAATAACCAATCCCATTCTTTCTTGAGATTCGTTACCAACAATTTCTTTCCCAGATAATGTCGGATCACCAACAGGTAATTTATCAACATCAATTCTAGCACCTGTTTCTTCTACAAGTTCAGATAAACAGTTTAAATGTCCACCTGCGCCATGATCATGAATCAATACAATTGGGTTCTCGTCACTTTCTGCCATCGCACGTACAGCATTGTACACACGTTTTTGCATTTCTGGATTCGAACGTTGAATTGCATTAAGCTCAATAGAGTTAGAGAATTCACCTGTTGCAACAGAAGATACGGCGCCACCGCCCATACCAATACGGTAGTTATCACCACCCATTACAACAACTTTATCTCCTTTTTCAGGTGTATCTTTTAATGCATCTCTATTTTTTGCATAACCAATACCACCAGCCATCATAATTACTTTGTCAAAACCGTGCTTTTTATCGGCTTCTTCGTGTTCAAAAGTAAGTACTGAACCTGTGATTAAAGGCATACCGAATTTGTTACCAAAATCAGATGCTCCATTAGATGCTTTTATAAGAATTTCCATTGGTGTTTGGTACAACCATGGTCTTTCTTCCATTCCTTGCTCCCACTGACGTTTGTTCTCTTCTAAACGAGAGTACGATGTCATGTACACTGCTGTACCTGCTAAAGGCATAGAACCTTTACCACCTGCAACCCTGTCTCTGATTTCACCACCAGATCCAGTTGCTGCACCATTAAATGGTTCTACAGTAGTTGGGAAGTTATGTGTTTCTGCTTTTAAAGAGATAACCGATTCGAAATCTTTTGTTTCAAAGAAATCCGGTTTATCTTGAGTTACAGGAGCAAATTGTTCTGAAACAGGTCCTTTAATAAAGGCCACATTATCAGAATACGCTGATACGATATTATCAGGTGCTTCTTTTGAAGTCTTTTTAATTAACTGGAAAAGCGATGTAGGTTTTTCTTCACCATCAATCACAAATATTCCGTTAAAGATTTTATGTCTACAATGCTCAGAATTAACTTGAGCAAATCCATAAACTTCAGAATCAGTTAAAGGACGTTTCAGTTTAACACTTACTTCTTGTAAGTAGCTTACCTCATCATCACTTAAAGCTAATCCTTCCTCCTTATTGTAAGATACAATATCTTCAATATGACGGATAGGTTCAGGTTCGACATCAATTGTATAGATTGAACTATCTAGTCCTTCATACAATGCTTGTAACATAGGATCAAAATCAGCAGATTTTTCAGATTCCACATGAAGAAATTCTTCAATACGGATTAATCCTTCTATACCCATGTTTTGTGTGATCTCTACTGCATTTGTACTCCAAGGAGTCAACATTTCTTTACGGGGTCCTGTAAACCAGCCGTCTAAAGAATTTTCTTCGCACAACGTAGCGTTGCCGAATAACCAAGAAAGTTTTTCTAAATTTTCTTTTGGAAGCGCCTGTTCGGCGTGTACTGCGAATACGTTGTTTGTATTGCCTCGAAAAAAGAGTACCATTTTTGCGTAATTGATTTCAACTGCCCAATAATGCCCTCAAAAGTAACGGTTAATTTGCTATTTCAACACATTTACTTAAAAATCTCATCAAAATAATAGGTTTATGTAGACTTTTACATCCATTTAACACAAAAACGGGTGCAATTTTTTATAAAAATGATACAATTATTAATAATTAGGCTTAATGTTTAACAGTAAACTAATCAATCACTATATGTACTTTAGCAATAGCAATTGCTTTTTCAGACTCTAAGAACCTGATCAATTTAAACTTATCATTTATTGGGTCTTTGATATCATTTAAATACTGAGGAGTAAAATGTTCTGAATGAACAATATTACCTTCTATATCTTTCCATCTTACAGATACACCTGCATTATTTCTCTCAGAAAACTTTCCTTGTAAAACTAATGCTGCTTTTCTTTCAAATACTTTAATTACATTTTCTGTAAGGTAAAAATAACTGTTTTCATGATCTATACTTGCATTCTGATACTCTACATCTGGGGTAAATTCATTTGTTTTTAAATCTACAGATGCTCTTGCAGTTTCAAAAGGAATAGCGCTTGTCATTAACGTATTTGAAAAAGATAAATATGCTAATGCAGTAAAAATTATTGCTCCAAATGAACATGCAACTACTAATGTTTTTATAGATTCTCTTTCAATTATTTTTCTTTGTCGAGCTTCTTTCTTTAAAGAACTTAATAATTGTAGTGCTTTTTGATCAAGTGGATTAACTTCTAGTGTTTTGTTGGCAAATAAAATTGATTTTTCTCTATCCTCTCTCTCTTCTCCTTCATAATACCTGTTTGCATAGCAAGATGACATTAGGAATAGAGTTTTTTCATCAAAGGGATTAATGGTTAATGCTTGATCTAACTCGCTGATTGCATCATCCCAATTTTTATACTTGTGATAACTCATCGCTCTTGAAAAGTGAGACGTGAAGAGGTCTTGCATTTGATCCCACTCAAAATCAGTTAATCCCATTTCTAAAGCAGTTGCTTTTAATTCAGCTTGGGATATCTGGATATTGTGACTCTCCTTTATTTCATATATGCGTTCTATAAACCGAGTTAGGTGATCAGAATATGAGAAAGTATTTTTCATATTAGTATAATGGGTATCAGTAAAGAAATTATCTAATAACAATATAACAACAGATATACCGTTATGAAAAGTTTTACTATAAGTTGTATTTTCAATGAATGTTATTCTTGAAAAAGTATAAATTTCTACTAGCTAACCTAATAACAAAGGATTTGTAAAATTCATTCCATACACCTTAATAAATAGCGTACCTAACTATTTTTAATTTTAAATTTATTCTCTTAAATCTCATTTACGTAGTTATGATAAATTCATAATTGCGTATTAATATCAACTGTAAAGCATAAATGGGCCATTTTTAATTCATTCTACTTATTAAATAAATTATATTATCATGAATTATTGACACATCTAAATTTAAATCAAGTATTAATAAGATAATACACGTATTTTTGTAGAAAATCATTATTAATTATGGATATATCACCTCTATTAAATTTACCAGAGAAAGGGCAATCAATATTTAATGCATGGCAAAAAAATGCTAAAGAACACTTTCCTTCTACAGATATATTTATTGATGACCTAAAACATGATATTCTTCAGGCTTTAGAGCAATCATTAAAAGACATTAAAAGAAAAGGTTACGAGAAGCATAGAACAAAAAAAACTTGGGTAGTTGGCGTATTCATGGAAATCTTAGCCAAAAATCTTAATAGCTATTGGTACAATGTTATCATCATTAGTGACAATAAAGATTTCACAGGTTTATTATGGTTTAAAGCAATGCTTAATTATTTAAATCAAGATACAAGTGCGGTTATCGAAGTAAATAGAATTTATAAACTTTTACTTGATAAGCACTACCCTTTTGATACTATATCTCCTATAGAATCTGAAGAAAAAGAACAAAATAATTTATTGGCAGATTTAAGCTACCAAAGTAATTGGGATATAACTGAACCTTATTTAAATAATATGCTAAAAGATAGACTTGCTGTTACCATTGATAACAGAGGTCCGAGGCTTATTACTTCTGAAAAATTATTCGACATTTTCACTGTAGATGAGATTTACCAATTTATTGATCTCAACTTACATATTCTATAAAAAGAAAACAGCCACAAATTAAATAATAATCTGTGGCTGTTTATTTTTGGAGTTTGATATCAGATCAATTATGGTCTTTCAAACCCTTCAATTTCCTCGTAGTATGGAATTGCTGCTTGAACACCTTGCAAAGATTGCATCCAATTAGTCAGCTTATCCATTTTGATTGAGTATTCTCCAAGTACAGCTTGTTTTACTCTAGATTGTACTTCCATATCCATTCCTTTTAAAATTTCTTGGAAGAAATCTACTTCACCAGGTAGATATTTGACTTTATAATCACCTTCTTCTAACCCTGCAAGATCAGCCGCGATTTTAATCGCTTCATTATAACCACCCAACTCATCTACCAAACCTACTTTTTTAGCTTGAATACCTGTCCAAACTCTACCTTGAGCAACAGCTAATAAATCGTCTATTTTCATATGACGACCTTCGGCAGCTTTTGATGTGAATACCTTGTATCCTTTCTCAACAGATTTTTGAATAATATCGAAATCTTCATCAGAAAAATCATCTAGCATAGATTGGAAATTAGAAAACTCGCCAGTGCTAACTGCATAGCTTTTGATACCTAATTTCTTTTGCATTAATTCTGAAGGATTAAAACCTAGTCCAAAAATTCCGATAGATCCAGTTATTGTATTTGGATAAGCAACAATTTTATCACACCCCATAGAGATATAATACCCTCCAGATGCTGCATAAGTAGACATTGAAGCTACTACAGGTTTTTTCTTTTTTAAATTTTGAACAGCTCTCCAAATAATATCAGATGATAAAGCACTTCCACCTGGTGAGTTTACTCTTAATACAACTGCATCTACATCATCATCATCTGCTAAATCATTTATTTCTTTTACAAGGTCGACATTAGCTATAGCTTTCGATCCACCTTCTGCTTTTCCATAAATTATTTCCCCTTCTGCAGAAAGAACAACAACTTTTCCTTCACCTAATTGTCTTGATCTAGGATCTGTAACATCTTTGTATTTGTTGTACTTCACAAAAGAAATATCATTACTATCTTCTAAATCAAGTTCACTTGCTAATTGCGTTGTTACTTCATCTTCATAAGTAAGTTCATCTACAAACTTTAAGGCTAAAGCATCTTCAGACGAACGAATTTTCATTTTATTAGAAATTTCTTTCAACTCTTCAACTGCAATACCTCTTGAATCACTTACACCTTGTAAATAAATATCGTTCAGGCTATTTAGATAAGATGAAATTTGTTCTTTATTGGCAGAACTCATTTTATTAGTCATAAATGGTTCTACAGCACTCTTATATTTACCTACTCTAAAAACTTCAGGTTCAACACCAATCTTCTTAAAAAAGTCTTTCCAATATAGTATTTCAGAAGACAAACCATTAAACTCTAAATCACCGATTGGGTTTAAATAAATTTTATCTGCCTCTGAAATAATGTAATATCCAGCTTCTGAAATATTATCAGCGTAAGCGTAAATAAATTTACCCTCACTTTTAAAAGCTTTTAAAGCCGCACGAATTTCTACAGCCATTGGCATGCTACCACCAAAATAACCTCCTTTAAGATAGATACCAGATATATTATCATCTGCCGCTGCTTTATTAATAATGTCTAAATATTCATGGAGACTTGCCGATCCTTTGGATGGGAAATAACTTGAGTTTAAAGACTCAAAAGGATCTACTTCTCCTATTTCAGCAATTTGTTGAGATAATTTTAATTCTAATACAGAATGTTGATCAATGGTAACTGGCTGAGAACTACTTGTTGATGCCGCAAGACCAACAAAGAATACAAGTCCACCGACAAAAAATATTCCTGTAAACAAGCATATACCCACAACAACTGCAAAAGTTGTTTTAAGAAAACCTTTCATAGATTTTTTAGAAGTTTTTTATTATTTGGAATCACTTAAATACAATAATTAATGATTAGATTTTTAGAGTAATAAAAAATTTTAGTCAAAATAATATTATTGTATTTTTAAAGATAGAAAATATAACTGAATTGATTGATTGCAAAACTGAAAATATTACAGTTTAATATAATTATAAAGACTAGGGCTAACTAACTCTATTAAAATAACTTATGTGCCCCTTCAATAATTTATTAAAGAATTACAATAAAGATAGATGTTTAAAAATGTTATGATTTTAAACGTTTTATTAAATAAGGTATAAATATTCGTAGAAGAATCGTATGCAAACAGGATGGTATTTTTAGTACAACGAGGAAAAAACACCTGCAAATGTGTAATTATTATACTTTAAGAGAAAAATAATCAATAAAAACCCCTTTTTAGATAAAATATTTGACATTTAATGTTTAATATCATAATTTGTCAAAATAATTAGTATTCCCTCGTATAAAAAATTATCATATGTCGAAAGAAATCACAAAATTTGGCCAAAACCTAAGGTTTTTAAGACTACAACATAAACCCAAGTTAAGCCAGACTGACTTAGGAACTGCTCTAAGCACAGCTGACGACAACGTATCTAGAAGTGCTATATCGTCTTATGAAGATGGACGAGCTGAACCTAATTATAAAAGGTTAGAGAAAATATCGAACTTTTTTGATATTCCAATTGATCAAATACTAACTCAAGAGTTAGATAAATTAGATAAATTAAACATTCTTAAAAAAGAGAATGTGAGTGACCATACATCTGGTAAAGATTTAAGGATACTTGCCATTCCAATGGATAAGGATAAAGATGAAGAAAATATCGTTTTTATTCCTGAAAAAGCAAGAGCTGGATATGCATCTGGATATTCTGATATTGGTTTCTTTAAAAACCTACCTAAATACACTCTACCTTTCCTTCCTAAGGGTAAAACCTATAGAGCTTTTGAAATAAGTGGAGATTCTATGCCGCCATTAAATGAAGGCACTATTATTATTGGCGAATATATTGATGATTGGAATGATATTAAAGAAGGAACTGTCTGTATTGTAACTACAAGAAACGATGGTTTTGTTCTCAAAAAAGTTTACAATAATATTACAAATAATAATAGCTTTATTCTGAAGTCTACTAACTTACGTTACTCTCCTTACGAAGTCGATGTACATGATGTTAGAGAAGTTTGGCGTTTGGTAGCTCATATATCTAAAGAATTTCCTGATAATGAAGAAGCCAATTCTCTTACAGAAATGCAAGAAGCAATTTGGAGGCTAGACCAAGAAGTGTTAAATATGAAAAGAAAAAATTAAAGAAATACATAAATATTTAAAGGGAAATACTTGTTTTATCAGGTGTTTCCCTTTTACATTTGCTGCATATAACGAAATATCACGTTATGCTAAAGATTTAATAAAGGACATGGTAATTGCTGATCAAAAGAAAGAGCAAAATATTTGTGAGTATATTATTTATATTTACCAATCTGAAGAGTTATTACGAGCATTTGATTTCAATTTTAAGGATATTGAAGAATACGTAATAAATCATATTTCAAAACTTTCTAAACAAGAAAAACAAGATGTTCTTCAATGGCATAAAGATCTACACACTTTAATGCAAGAAGAAGAAGTAACTAAAGAAGGACATTGCTCTCTTGCTCAAAATGAAGTTGATAAAATCACTAAGCTTCATAATGATCTAATAGTTAATGACAAGGAGTATCAATCAAGATACGCAGTAGCTGAACCTCATATAAATAATAATCTAAAAATAGCAGATGGATTAATTACTAATCCAATCCAAATTTGCATAAATGGGATTTTTGGTTTATTATTACTCAGAACAAGAGGAAAAAAGATAGACGAGCCAACACAAAAGATTCTTAACTCATTTGGTGACGTTTTATCTTACTTAGCTTTCAAAGCAAAATAATATTATCATTTTTATTTGATAATTATTTATTAATAGTACCATCCTATTGGTAATCTAAAAAAATACTACGGTTTTCAAACTATCTAAAATAGACAAAACAAAATGGAAATTACTTCACCCGAAACCAAAACTTCAGAAATTTGGGCAGAACTGCCTTTTACTGACAAGAAATACGAAATAAGCAATCAAGGAAGAGTTAAATCTTACGCACGCTCTCAAAAAGGAGAATTAATTAAAGGAAGAGACATAGGAGGTGGTTATTTATCTATTGACTGTAAAGTCGAAGGAAAGAAGAAATCTTTTTATGTTCACAGACTTGTTGCAGAGTTATTTCTTGATAAACCAACTGAAGAAGGGCAAATTGTAATCCATAAAGATGGTAATAAATCAAATAATGAATTTACTAATCTTGAATGGTGTACTTTAAAAACTCGATTTGCTACTAAAAGAAAATACATCCCTGATTATTCTGAAAAGTTTGTGAAAAGCTGTAAGGCTTCTAAAAAAACTACAGAAAAACCTATGGATGGACATGAGTATTACAAATATAAAAACAAGTACCATAGAATTTCAGATAATGGTTCTTGCTTATTTATAAGAGTAAATGAAGATGGTAAATGGAAATCATTGGCTATTGCAGAAGTGATTTTAAGAGACCTTTCTAAATTAAAACCATCTAAGGCTCATAAATTAGCATATAGAGACTGGGATTATAAAAATCTTAATCCTGTCAACTTATTCTGGGAAACTCAAGCGGATAAATCTACACGCTTACTTGAACAAAGACCATTACAATTAGATCGTATTCGTAAAATGGGCCAATCTCATAGAAAAGAGATTGCTCAAAGAAAGAAAGATCTAATCAAAAAATATTTAGATGAAGGTAAAAGTATTGCAAAAATCAGTAGACTTTTAAATATTGGCTATACTCGTTTATATAATTATATAAATGAAAATGATTTATCTGCAATCACTCAATATTCCAAAAAAGAAGAGTCAATAATTGACTAATCAGAATAAAAAAATGGCTAACAACTCACGTTGTTAGCCATTTTTTTATTCATCATTCCAACTATATGGATACTCCTTATCAAGATACTCTTTTGCTTTTTCAGTTATATATAGAGAAGAAAAAGTATCTATCATCACTGCATATTCCTCGGTCCCTTTCTTACCGATACTTTTTTCTACAGTACCAGGATGTGGACCATGTGGAATTCCTCCTGGATGTAATGTGAATGCTCCTTGTTTAATTCCTTTCCTACTCATAAATTCTCCTTCAGTATAAAATAAAACTTCATCAGAATCTATATTTGAATGATTATATGGTGCTGGAATACTCTTAGGGTGATAATCAAATAACCTCGGTACAAAAGAACAAACAACAAACGCACCTCTTGCCTGAAATGTTTGATGCACTGGAGGTGGTTGATGTATTCGTCCTGTTATTGGTTCAAAATCATATATTGAAAATGTATATGGATATAAGAAACCATCCCACCCTATAACATCGAGTGGATCATGTTCATATACATAGGTATTAAGATAATCATCTTTCTTAATAAAGATTTTGTACTCCTCATGCTTATTGGACTTTGGTAAATGTGTAGGTGGATGTAAGTCTCTTTCACAATACGGAGAATGTTCTAATAATTGACCTAGCTCATTTCTATATCTTCCTACTGTCTCTATTGGTGCTTTTGATTCAACAATTAGAAATTTACATTTCTCTAAGCTCTTTAACTTATAAATTGTAGTTCTTGGAATAACAATGTAATCCCCTTTCTTAAACGGTAATAGACCAAATTGAGATAACATCTCTCCCATACCTTCATAACAATAGATTAATTCATCACCATCTGCATTCTTAAAATATGAATCTGATTGAAGATTTTCTGGATAACAAATTGAAATTATTGTCTGATTATTTGCCATCAAAGGTACTCTAGCATCCATAAAAGATTGACCAGTAACATAGACTTCTGATGTTTTTAAGTGAGCCATCTTTAAGCCATGTTCCTTATCTAAAGTATACCCATAAGGGATACGCTCTCCTATTGCTTTTACTTTAGTTGGCGGTATTTTGTGATATATATTTGAATAGATACCAGAAAAACCTAAAGAACTGACTAATTCTTCATGATACAAAGAACCGTCTTCCTTTCTAAACTGAGTATGTCGTTTAGGCGGAATTTTCCCTAGTCGATAATAGTAAGTCATGGTTGGTGGTGTTTATATAGTGTTTATGGTATTATGTTAGAGTGATTAGTAAAATAACCAATCACTCTATTCAATAAATTTACGAAATATCTTTTCTTTTTGCAGTATGTATAAATAATACATCTCCAATATCATCATATCCGTAAAATACTTGTTCGTTTATTTTCTTAGCAGCTTCCAATCTTAAACCGATAATAGTCAAATCAGCATCTTGTGATGTACTATTAATCACAGTTTTCATATCCACATTATCTGCTCTAGAAATTAACCTTACGTTATTTTTAGAAATTGGTAATCGCCCTGTTTTAATCAAGTTCAAAATTTGTTCTCTTCTACTTTCTAATTCAGCATCTGGAAAACAAGCTAACAATGTAATTTTAGCCTTGTTCCATTCAGGATGGCCAATAATAATAAAAGCTAGAAGAATCATTAAATTGGCATTTTCTAAATCTTTTGGTGTTAACCATATATGAATTTCAGTTTTATAGCCAAAATTTCTTTCATCGGAGCCTAGTACACAGATATCATTACCTGTTACAGACATCAATTTAAAATTATCAATTAGTTGTTTCAAGCCATCGTCTGAATTGTTTTTTGAGAACTCAAACATTAGCATATTATTTTCTTTACCAGCAACACTTGGTAACTGAATTACTTGTGCAATTACAGATGTCATTGAAGGACTAATCATTGTGTCCAAATATACTTTTGAATCACTTGCTTCAGAAATCTTAATTAATCGTTCTAAATCTTTTTGAGCATTTTTGTTTGTTTCTTTTGATAAGTAACCATCAATTAAATGAATATACGTTGCGAAGCCATATTTATGAGCAATCCATTTAACTAAATTAAATGCAGAGAAACGTTTAAAAGTATTTCTACTCACACAAACCACTGCAGGTCTCCAATGATCTTCGACATCATCTTTTTCTGTTTTTTGCAAGAAAATTTGGAACTGTCTACTTAATTGAAATATTACACCTTGAAAAATTGCTTTTAACCCCTCTTTGTTTGGTGTAAAATGCCTCACCATTTGGTAAAGAAGTGCCATAAATACCAAGGCTATAAAAGTATATGTAACTGATATTTTAAACATCAAATACAAACACATTAATGCTCCTACTAAAGAGATGATTGGTTTTGACTTGAATACTGGTCTATATGCAGGGTCTGAAGCAAAATGCTCTAAAAATGATATCAAACAAATTGCACCATAAGTTACCATAAAGAACATTGTTATAATTTGTGCCACAATATCAATATCACCAATAAGTACAAAAATTATTGTAACTACAGATGTAATTAATGATGCGTGTAAAGGCTCTCCTGAATCTTTCTTTACAAAACCAAGCCATTGATTTAATGACGAATTAGGAAGCACTTCATCCTCTGCTATTGCTTGTAATGTTCTTGGTGCAACTAATATTGACCCAATAGCTGATGATAATGCTGCAGCGGCTAAACCAATAGGAATCATTGGACCCCACACAGATATGTCAGTCATTATTAAAGGGTCACTTGCAAGATCTTCTAACGATGCTGAGATAGATAATTTATAAGCAACAAGCATATATACTACCATTCCAAAAATCCCTGCTAACATGGTACCTATTGGAATTGATCGTTCTGGAGATTTTAAATCACCTGACAAGCCTACGCCAGCTGCAATACCTGTAAAGGCAGGGAAACAAATTGCTAATACTTTAAAAAAGTTATCTCCCCCTTCTATATGACCACTCCAATCAATTTTAACTAAATTTTCTGAAAATTCTGTTGTGCCAACAAAAAAGGAAATCAAAGATAAAAACAGTATACCAACAACAATGTATAATGTTCTGATACCTAAATCGGCCCCTTTATAAATTACCAATGCTATAAGACCTATTGTACAAGGAATTGTTATAAATCTTAGATTAATATCGTGTAACCCATACGGCTCTAACAATGGGAATAAAGGTCTAAATGCTTCTGCAAATGCTATAATATAAAATGCTGTACTAATAGCTTGAGATAAGTATAATGAAATACCAATTGAACCTCCTATCGTTATACCGAAAGAACGAGAAATAATATAATAAACACCTCCACCTTGAACTTTTTGGTTTGTTGCAATTTCAGAAATTGCCATTGCTGTAGGTATTGTTACCAAATGCCCAACTAAAACCATAGAGAAGGCTGATAACAAACCGAGATTAGATACCGCATAGCCAAATCTTAAAAATAAGATTGCACCAAGAATAGTACTAATTGATGTAAAAAAAACGGGAGCAGTTCCAAATCCTTTTTGATTTGACTTATCTAAAGAAGACGCCATATACTAATTTTAGTACCTAAATATTAGAAATATAAAAAAGTAAACTTGTTATTATCAACGTACTACTACATTAATTTAATCAAGTTTTATCCTATAGTTAAAAAAAACATTAATAGCGTAAGTGTAATTTTTTTGCTATTAACCACCAAATTAACAAACGATATTGAAAGAACAAGTATGAAATTAAAATCTCTATCTTATTTTTGGGGCTGATAAAATCATACTATACTAGATAAACACATTTATTCTAACCATTTTAATTTACAATGAATAGCTCAAGTAGCCAACAAAAAAAAAGCATGATAGATCGTTTTCTCGGATTTGTTGAGAAAATTGGTAATGCACTTCCTCACCCTGCCACTTTATTTGCAGGTTTTGCCTTTGGAGTTGTAATTCTATCATGGGTATTCTCTCAGACAGGCTTATCAGTTCAGCACCCTGGTACTGGAGAAATGATTACTGTTGTTAATTTAATTTCTCAAGATGGTATTTATTTAATGCTAACTAAGCTTGTGAAAAACTTTACAAATTTTGCTCCTCTTGGCGTTGTTTTAGTGGCAATGCTTGGTATTGGGATTGCAGAAGGAAGTGGACTAATAGGAACATTAATTAGAATACTTGTATTAAAATCACCTAAATCAATAATTACTTTTGTTGTAGTATTTGCTGGCGTATTATCAAATACGGCAAGTGAAGTTGGTTATGTGCTTTTAGTACCTTTATCAGCAATAATATTTTTAGCATTTGGCAAACACCCCCTAGCAGGTTTAGCTGCTGCTTTTGCTGGAGTTTCTGGTGGTTATTCTGCCAATTTACTTCTAGGTACTATTGATCCTTTATTACAAGGAATTTCACAAGAAGCAGCTCAAATTATAGATCCATCGTATTCAATAAATGCAGCATGTAATTATTATTTCATGTTTGTTTCTACATTTTTTATTGGAATAGCAGGTACAATTGTTACCGAAAAAATTGTAATTCCAAGACTAGGTGAATATAAAGGTGATGAAGTTGCTGAAGATATTCATCCACTTACTAAAGATGAAAAAAGAGGTTTATTATATGCAGGGATTGCAGCACTTATTTTAACTACTTTTATTCTTGTTGGTATTATTCCAGAAAATGGCTTTTTGAGATATAGTGAAGACCCTTCAAATATTTTCAAATCTGCTTTAATGAAAGGAATAGTTTCTTGGATATTTATAATTGCAGCAGTTTGTGGTATTGCCTATGGAAAAGGATCAGGAACATTCAAAAACGATGCTGATATAATGAAAGGCATGGGTAAATCTATGGAAACAATGAGTAGTTACATAGTTCTTGTCTTTTTTGCTGCTCAATTTGTGGCATATTTCAAATGGACAAACCTAGGTTTAATTTGTGCTGTAAAAGGTGCTCAGTTTTTAGAAACTATAGGTCTTGATAAAATGCCATTATTAATTTGTTTTATTTTCTTAGCGGCATTAATCAATCTTGTAATGGGTAGTGCATCTGCAAAATGGACTTTAATGGCTCCTGTTTTTATTCCAATGTTTATGCTAGTTGGAATTTCTCCTGAATTAACACAGGTTGCATATCGTATTGGAGATAGTGTAACAAATATCATCTCTCCTATGATGTCTTATTTTGCATTAATCGTAGCCTTTATACAGAGATATGATAAAAATGCTGGTATCGGGACAGTGATTGCGACAATGCTTCCATATTCTATAGCATTCTTAATTGTTTGGGTAGTATTAATGGCTATTTGGTTAATGTTAGGGCTACCTATTGGACCTAATTCTCCATTACATTATATCCCAAATTAAATATATTGTTAATAATGATTAACAGACTATTTATAATGTGAATGAATAGTTATGTTTGCAAAGCAATCGAAAAGATTGCAATGAGAAATAGTTAGTTTTTGGGTTAGCAAAAAGGTCTTGTTTTACGGGACCTTTTTGTATTTCTACCCTTTTTTTGTTTTTAAGAATTATTCAACTATTTATTTGAATAATTAAATACATTTCACTTTCTTTCAGCACTTTTTAAATTGAATCTGAATTTTTAATCACATAATACATCTAAACATGTTCAAAAAATCTATACTAACAATCCTTTCAGTAGCTTTTATTGCACTTCAGGCAATTCAAGCACAAGAACTTCCAGCGCCGAGTCCGGCTGCAAGTGTTTCACAAAAAGTAGGTGTAACTAAAGTTTCTATCGATTATTCTTCTCCTGCCGTAAAAGGACGTAAAGTTTTTGGTGAGCTAGAAAAATATGGTACTGCATGGAGAGCTGGTGCAAACGGTCCTACAGCAATCACATTTAGTTCTAATGTAACTATTGGTGGTACTGAACTTGAAAAAGGTACTTATAACATTTTTGTTACTCCTCAAGAAAAAGGCGATTGGACTTTCCATTTTAACGGTAAAGGAAAAAGTATCTTTGCTTATAACAAAGATGGTAAACAAGATATGGATGCAATTAAAGCTGATGATGCGGCATCTGTTAACGTAAAAAGAGAAGAAGCTCCAAAAAGAGAACGTCTTACTTATTTAATCGAAAGCATTTCGGATGAAGAAGGTAAAGTTTCTTTATGGTGGGACAACACTTTAGTTTCTTTCACTTTTACTGCTCCTACTGCTTCTTTATCAGAAGCTAATATTAATGCAGCAATCAAAAAAGCTGAAGGTGCATGGAGAACATATCAAAATGCAGCTAATTTTTATGCTGCAACTGATGCTGACAAAGCTCTAAGTTTAATTGACCAATCTATTGCTGCCCGTCCTGATTACTTCTGGAACCAATGGACTAAAGCTAAAATTTTAGCAGGTCAAGAAAAATATGATGAAGCTTTAACTGCTGCAGTTGCTGCTAAGAAATCTGGAGATACTAACCCTGACGGTACGTACAACTACTTTAAAAGTAGAGTTCAGGCTGACATCGAAGCATGGTTACCTAATGCTTCTAAAAAATGGAAGAAAGCAAATAAAAGTATCTAAACTTTAATTTTTTAAAGTTTAAGGCGTCCATCGTAAATGGACGCCTTTTTATCTATTAAACCTTTTTGTATTAAACGATCTTATGAAATTTCTTAGATTAGCACCCCTATTTATATTCATTACATCCATTCTTAGTTTTGGGCAAACTCCTAAAAATGGGCCTTCAGATGTAGCTCAAATTATTCAAGATATAAATCACCTTAATACACTTGGAAGTGTGATGTATTTTGCCGCTCATCCTGATGATGAAAACCAAAGAGTGATAGGTTATTTTGCAAGATATAAAGGATATGAAACTGCTTATACTGCCTTAACTCGTGGTGATGGTGGGCAAAATTTAATCGGTAAAGAAATTAGAGAAGGTTTAGGCATTTTAAGGTCTCAAGAACTTATTGAAGCAAGAAAAGTTGATGGTGGTAATCAGTTTTTTAGCAGAGCTAATGATTTTGGATATTCTAAAAATCCAGAAGAAACATTATCTGTATGGAATAAAGACCAAGTATTAGCTGACGCTGTTTGGAATATCAGAAAGTTTAGACCTGATATTATTATTACTCGTTTTTCTCCTGACCGGGGTGGAAGAACACATGGACATCATACTACTTCTGCTATAATTGCTGTTGAAGCTTTTAAAGCTGCAGCCGACCCAAAGATGTTTCCTGAACAATTAGACTATGTATCTCTCTGGCAACCAAAAAGAGTAATGTGGAATACAAACACATGGTTCTTTAGAGGTAAAGGAGAATCTTTTGATCCTACAAAATATGTTAGCGTTGAATGTGGAGAATTTATTCCTGTTTTAGGAAAATCTGTAGGAGAAATAGCCATGGCTGCTAGATCTAAGCATAAATGCCAAGGGTTTGGAGCTGAATTACAAAGAGGTTCAAATTCTGAATACTTTAAATTACTCGATGGTGATGCAATGAGTGACTCACCAATGGAAGGTGTAGATACATCATGGAAAAGAGTAGAAAACGCAGAAAAAGTTGCGGAATTAATCAAGAAATTACAAAAAGAATTTAACCCTACTCAACCAAGTCTAAGTATCAATGCATTAATTGATATTAAAAAAGAACTTTCAACACTAAATCAAAAAGATTACTGGGTTATCAAGAAGTCCAAAACTGTTGATAACTTAATTATACTTTGTTCTGGTATGTGGATTGAAGCTTTATCTCCTACTGAGACTATTGCAGTTGGAGACTCATTAAAAGTAGAAGTATCGTCTATTAATAGAACAAAAACGAATATAGTTTTAAAGGAAATTAAATTTGGTCAATTATCAGTATTGAAAGTTGATACTGCACTTTCTTATAACAGAGCTCTAAAAATTTCATCAACATTAAATATTCCTACTGATTATAATATATCTCAACCATATTGGTTAGTAGAAAAACCAACTAAAGGAATGTATGTTGTAAACAACCAACAGTTGATTGGAAAACCTGAAAATGACTTTCCTATTCCTGTAACAATAGAGTATACAATTAACAATACTCCTATTTCAATTACTACTAATATATGGCATAAAAAAATTAATCCTGCTAAAGGTGAAAGGTATATCCCTCTTGCAATCACACCTCCTGTGACGATTTTGCTGGATCAATCAGTTTGGATTTTTGGTGACAACAAACCTAAAACAGTTAATGTAGACGTTCTAGCACATACAAATAATTTTGAAGGTGATATTGAAGTTTGCATTCCTAAAGGTTGGAAAATTGAACCTTCCAACAAAAAAGTAACTTTAAAAAATGTTGGAGACAAAACACAACTAAAATTCACTTTATACCCTTCTAAGAAAGATTCTGAAGGCCTAATCACTGCAATGATTAAGTCAAACACTGGCACAACATATATGGATGGATTAATTGAAATAGATTACGATCATATCTACAAACAACGCTATTTTAAAGAAGCTACATCAAAAGTGATAAAACTAAAGATGGAAAAAGGCTTAGTAAAGAATATCGGTTATATAATGGGTGCAGGAGATGCAATTCCTGAATCATTAGAAGCTGCTGGTTACAATGTTGAAATTCTTGATCAAGAAAACATTAAGCTTGATAACATTGAAAAATATGATGCTATTATTGTAGGTATTAGAGCTTATAATGTGCTTGAAAAAATGAGATACATACAACCAATACTTTTAGAATACACTTATAATGGCGGTACTGTTATAGTTCAATACAACACTTCTTTTAGAGTTAAAGTTGAACAGATTGGACCATATCCATTAAAGTTATCAAGAGATAGAATTACGGTTGAAGAAAGTCCTGTTGAAATACTTGCTAAAAACCACAAATTAGTTACTTTTCCAAACAAGATTACATCAGATGATTTTGATGGCTGGGTACAGGAAAGAGGTTTATATTACCCTAATGAATGGAGTGAAGATTACACACCAATTCTAAGAATGCAAGATCCTAATGAAAATCCAGTAGACGGTGCACTTATTGTTGCCGATTATGGTAAAGGTGCTTTTATTTATTCAGGAATTTCTTGGTTTAGAGAGTTGCCATATGGAGTTTCTGGAGCATATAGACTTTTTGCTAACTTATTAGATTACAAACCTTCTACTAATAACAACTAATATGAAAAATGAAAACGAAAAGCCACCTGTAGGTAAATCTTGGAAACAACTTTACTACATCGTTATTGGCGAATTAATTTTATTAATTGGTTTATTTTCTTGGTTTTCTAACGCTTTCAATTAACAGATATGAGTATTCTCGACTGGATAGTTTTATCAAGTACTTTAGCATTTATTGTTATCTATGGTATTTGGAAAACACGTCAACAACAAGATATTAAAAGCTATTTATTAGGTAACAGAGAAGCTAAATGGTTTACAGTTGCTTTGTCAATAATGGCTACACAAGCAAGTGCTATTACATTCCTTTCTGCACCAGGACAGGCTTTTGTAGATGGGATGAGGTTTGTTCAATTTTACTTTGGACTTCCATTAGCAATGGTAGTTCTATCAATAACTGTTGTTCCTATATATCATAAGATGAATGTTTTTACAGCTTATGAATATTTAGAAAAGAGATTTGATTTACCAACAAGAACTTTTACTGCAATACTTTTTTTAACTCAAAGAGGGCTTGCAGCAGGTTTTACAATATTTGCTCCTTCACTTATCTTATCTTCTTTATTAGGATGGGATATTAACCTTACAAATATTGGAATTGGAGTAATTGTTACTGCTTATACTGTAATTGGAGGTACAAAAGCTGTAAATCAGACCCAAAAATTACAGATGGCTGTTATTTTTATTGGGATGTTATTGGCGGGTATTCTAGTAGTTCAAATGATGCCTAATGAGATATCATTTAACAATGCATTACATATTGCAGGTGCTTCTGGTAAACTAAATGCTATTGATTTTAAATTTGACCCAACAAGTAAATACAATGTTTGGTCAGGATTAATTGGAGGATTTTTTCTTGCTATGTCTTATTTCGGTACAGACCAATCTCAAGTTCAAAGGTATCTATCGGGTAGTTCTGTTGCTCAAAGTAGATTAGCACTTTTATTTAATGGGATGATAAAAATACCGATGCAATTCCTGATACTGTTTATTGGTGCAATGGTATATGTTTTCTACTTTTTCAACCCCGCTCCTGTTTTATTCAATACAGTTGCTCTAGATCAAGTAAAAAATAAAGTTGAAAATTATTCTTCGCTTGAAGCGAATTATCAAGATAAATTAAAAGAACGATCAACGATTGCATTTGAATATGCAACTGCCTTAGATGGTAATAATGAAGAGCAAATTGCAACTACAAAATCATCTTTAATTAATGCAACAACAGAAGTTGAAAAGGCAAAAGAGATTATTATTGATCAAGTAAATTTAAAAGCACCTGAAATTGATACTAATGACACCAATTATATCTTTCTAGGGTTTGTAATCAATTACTTACCACAAGGATTGATTGGCCTTTTAATAGCAGTTATTCTTTCTGCAAGTATGTCTTCCACATCTTCAGAAATAAATGCCCTCGCTTCTACTAGTATTGTTGATATTTACAAAAGAATTATTAAAAAAGACGGTTCTGATAAACATTATTTATATGCTTCTAAATTAGTAAGTATTGGCTGGGGACTTTATGCAATTCTTTTTGCATCCTTTGCAAATAAGTTGGGGTCTTTAATTGAAGCAGTTAATATTTTAGGTTCTCTAGTTTATGGAGTAATTCTAGGAATATTTATGATTGCATTTTATTTAAAAAGTATAAATGCAAGACCAACATTCTATGCAGCAATAATTTCTGAAGGAATTATTATTTATCTTTTTTCATTTACAGAAGTCCCATTTTTATGGTATAATGTAATTGGTTGTTTATCAGTAATTTTATTTGGCTTATTATTCTCTAAAATACTTCCAAAACAAACAGAAGTATAAACAGATTGTAATAGATTAAATTAATAGAATATTCTATTTAAAAATATTGTAGGTAGAAAACAATACACTACATTATTAGAAGATATAAAAATTGATAACTTTGTAGGCAAAATATTATAATTATAACATTAGTAAAAAATGGCATCAGCATTAAAGAGTCTTAGTGAATACACAAAGAAAAAAAATATTGATATTTCAGAAAAAAAATTCGCAGTTGTAATATCTGAATACAATCCAAAAATAACTGAATCATTATACGGAGCAGTTATAGAGACTTTACTTAAAGAAGGTGCTAAAGAAGCAAATATTTATAGAGAAGATGTTCCTGGTGCATTTGAGTTAACATTTGGTGCTCAACTAATGGCAGAAGAGGAAGAAATTGACGCTGTAATCTGTTTAGGTTGTGTAATTCAAGGTGAAACAAAGCATTTTGATTTTATCTGTGATGCAGTAGCACATGGTGTAACAAACGTTTCTTTAAAGTATAACAAGCCTGTAATATTTGGTCTATTAACACCAAATACTGAGCAACAAGCATATGACCGTGCTGGTGGTAAACATGGCAATAAAGGTGTTGAAGCTGCTGTTGCTGCAATTAAGATGCTTGGCATGAAGAAATAATGAGAAGGTGTACTTAAGCAATTAAGTATACCTTTTTATATATAAAATAAGTAAGACGAAATCGTCAATCTTTATTTAATCACATATGTGGAAAAAAATATCTGAGTTTATTCTAGGTAATAGAATAGCAATTCTTGTTTTTATTGGTATCTCTACTGTTTTTATGGGATATCAAGCCAAAGACGTAAAATGGTCATATCAATACATCAGAATTATACCCGATGATGATCCTGATATGGTCAACTTTAATAGATTCCAAGAACTGTTTGGTGAGGATGCCTCTAATTTCGTATTAGGAATTAAAGATGACAAGTTGTTTCAACTAGAGAACTTCAAAAAGTTTATGGAACTTGGTAATGAGATAAAACATTTAGATGGTATAACATCTGTTTTATCTTTGGCTAATGCTCCAAATGTTGTAGCAAACAGAAAGGAACAAAAATTTGATATAGAACAGTTTTTCAAGAACCCTCCTAATACACAAGCTGAATTAGATAGTATTCTTGATAAAGTTGAAACTATAAAAGCTTATAAAAATAGGCTTATTAGTGAAAACAAAGCCACTGCCATGGTTATTAGTATGGATCCAGTAATTCTGAATTCTAAGGACCGTACTAAAGTTATGAAACGACTTGAAGCAAAAGCTGTAGACTTTGAAAAAGAAACAGGAATCCATCTGTATTATGCAGGCATGCCTTATGTTCGTTCAATTATGGCGGATAAAGTCAAAGCTGAAACAATAAAATTCTTAGCAATTTCTATTGGAGTTGTTGCTTTGGTATTATTCTTATTCTTCCGTTCATTCTCCCCTGTATTTTTCCCTTTAATGGTAATATGCATTGTGATTGTTTGGATTATGGGTACCCTGGCTTTATTAAATTATCAAATTACAATCTTAACTGGGTTACTACCTCCAGTTTTGGTAGTTATTGGTATTCCAAACTGTATATACTTACTCAATAAGTATCATCAGGAATTTGCAACAGGAAAAAGTAAAGTTGACTCTTTAGCATATATCATCAAAAAAATTGGTGTTGTTACGCTTATAACAAACACTACAACGGCAATTGGCTTTATGGTATTAATTACTACTGGAATTAAAGCTATGCAAGAATTTGGTATTGTAGCAGGTATTAATATTGCCGTTACCTTCCTAATTAGTATTTCATTTATTCCAATTGTATTTTCTTATTTGCCTGCACCAGATGTTAAACATTTAAAACACCTTGACTTTAAACCTACTGCCTGGTTAATACATCAGTTAGAAATGCTTGTATTACATCACAGAGGTATTGTTTATGGATTTACAGCTTTAATGGTTATTGTATCTATCTATGGTAGTTACCAAGTAACAGCTGAAGCATATATGGTAGATGACTTACCTGAAGATTACCATGTTAAACAAGATTTAAGATTCTTTGAAAAAGAATTTAAAGGTGTTATGCCTCTTGAGATTGTGGTAAATACTCAACGTAAAAAAGGATACTTAAAGAAAGGTACACTTGGCAAAGTTGAACAAATTGAAAATTTCGTTTCTTCATTACCAGAAGTTTCACCGCCTATATCAATTAATACGTTTTTAAAAGCAGGTAATCAGGCATTTCATGGAGGAGACTCAACATACTTTAAACTTCCAAACAGAAGTGAGACCTCATACATCATGAAATATGCTAGAAATAGCACAGATGATAACGCTTCAGACTTGAGCAACTCAATGATTGACTCAACAGGTCAATATATAAGAGTTAGCATGAGTATGGCTGATATTGGCTCTATTAGAATGGAATACCTTGTAGATAGTGTAATCCGTCCTAAATTAGCTGAAATAGTTAAAGGCACAGATTTAGAACCAATGGTTACCGGGTCTACTCTAATTTTTATTAAGGGTAATGATTTCTTAATTAAAAATTTGAAACAAAGTATGCTCATTGCATTCTTTCTGATTGCTGTAATAATGGGTACCCTATTTGGTAATTTAAGAATTATCATAATTTCTTTAATACCGAATATTATTCCTCTATTATTTACACTTGGCTTAATGGGATTCTTAGGTATTCCTCTAAAACCTAGTACAGCAATTGTATTTAGTATCGCTTTCGGTATTTCAGTAGATGATTCTATTCACTTCCTTGCTAAGTACCGTCAAGAAATCGTTCTTCATAATTACAATATGAAGAAGGCTGTAATAATGGCACTCAGAGAAACAGGTTCTAGTATGTTATATACATCTATTGTTCTCTTCTGTGGTTTTGCTATTTTTATGGGATCTACTTTTGGAGCTACTCAAGCATTAGGGCTTTTAACATCTGTAACTTTGATTGTAGCAATGACTACAAACCTTACCTTGCTACCTTGTTTATTGTATACTTTTGATGCGAATAAACAAGATATGAATCCTATGATTGAAGGTATGGATCATTTCTATTTTGAAGATGAAGATGAAGAAATTGACTTAGGTAAAATTAATGTCAATGACGACGAATAAAGTCTATAAATCACAATAAAAAAGAGCTTGATAGTTTTAAAATACTATCAAGCTCTTTTTTTATAAATTAATTTAATACCTTTTACAATACTATATTAAAAGTGTTTCCAACCTTGTGCAGTTAAAGGTAAAGTTTGTTCACCTTCTGTAAATAACCTTGCACCGTTCTCTGCTTCATCAATATATCCAATGAAATAAACGTTGGCATTCTTTTCTAATTTAGGGAAATCTTCTTGTTTGATTGTAAATAAGAGTTCATAATCTTCTCCTCCATTTAACGCTGGCGTTTTAGAAGCGATTTTGAATTCATGTGCAACATCAAAGGTATCTTGATCTATCGGTAATTTATCTTCATATACTACAGCACCCACATTTGATGCTTTACAGATATGTAACACTTCTGAAGCTACACCATCAGATACATCGATCATTGATGTTGGTACAACTCCCAATTCATTTAATTCATGAATAACATCAGTTCGAGCTTCAGGACGTAATTGTCTTCCTGCAACATATTGGTAATTATCTAGATTAGGTTGCATTTTTGGATTAGCCTCAAAAACTGCTTTTTCACGTAGTAAAACCTGAAGTCCCATATAAGCACCTCCTAAATCACCTGTTACACAAAGAATATCACCTTTTTTGGCTCCACTTCTGTAGGCAATCTTATCTTTCTTAACTCTACCAACTGCTGTAACAGAAATACACAAACCTTGACGTGATGATGTTGTATCACCACCAACTAGGTCTACATTGTAATTTTCACAAGCAGCTTTAATGCCTTCATAAATCATTTCTATTGCCTCAACAGAGAAACGATTTGTTACTGCAATACTAACAGTTACTTGTTCTGGTATTGCATTCATTGCCGCAATATCAGACACATTAACTGCAATGGCTTTATACCCTAAGTGCTGTAAAGGCATAAAACTTAAATCAAAGTGAATACCTTCTAATAAGATATCTGTAGAAAGCACTGTATATTCATCTCCACCATAATCAAATACAGCAGCATCGTCACCAACACCTTTTGCTGTAGTCTTATGTTTGATTTTAAGATCTTTCGTTAATCTATCAATTAAGCCGAACTCTCCTAGGTCGCCTATTTCTGTTCTTTTATTATTTTCTGACATATCTACAAAGTTACTAATGTAATAACACTTTTGCTACTGAGAAATACACACCTAGCCCAATTAAATCATTACAAGTGGTAATAAAAGGCCCTGAGGCCAAAGCTGGGTTAATTCCTAATTTATCTAATATTATAGGTGTTATCGTTCCCATAAATGATGCAATCATGATGACACTAAATAGAGCTACTGATACTACTATTGCAAGGTTATGATCTGTAAAAAGTAAATTAAAACCATAAACTAAAAGTGCTAATGTAATACCATTTAACAGAGCTACCATTAATACTCTTAAATATCTATTGAACAATGACCCATGAAAACCACCACTGGCTAAACTCTGAACAACAATTGTGGATGATTGTATACCAACATTTCCTCCAGTTGCTGTTATTAAAGGTATAAAGAATGCCATTGCAGGTACTAACCTCAATTCTGCTTCGAAACCTCCCAAGAAATTCGCTCCTAAAAGTCCACCGGACATACCCACAATTAACCAAGGTAATCTTGCTCTTGCCATTGCCCAAAGACTGTCTGTTTCTTCTACATCTTCAGAAATACCTGACATGGCTTGCTGATCTTTTTCTGCTTGTTCAGTAATTACATCTACAACATCATCTATCGTAATCCTACCTAATAAACGACCTTGTACATTTACTACAGGGATTACTTCTAGATCATAATGCTGCATTAATTCAGCAACCTCTTCCTCATCTTGATATGAATGTACTTTCGCAATTTCTGGTTGGTAGAGATCTGAAACATTTACGTCTTCTGATGCTATTAATAGTTTCTTCATAGAAATCCTCCCTAAAAGGATATCATGGTCATCAACTACATAAACAGTATATACTTTATCTACTTCTTTTGCTTGCCTACGAACTTCATCTATACATTGACTTACATTCCAATTGATATTAGCTTTAACTAATTCTTTTGCCATAAGTCCACCTGCACAATCTTCTTCATAATGCAATAGATCTACAATATATAGTACCTTCTCTTGATTTGTCATATTTGCTATGACCTCTTCACGTACTTTTACTGGTAAATCGTTTAGAATATCTGCCGCATCATCAGAGTCAGTTTCATCCATATATTTGGATAGCTCTTCAGGAGAGAATAATGATAAGAAGTTATTTCTAGTATCATCTTCAATATCACTAATTACATCTGCCCCAACTTCTGGATCCAATAATTCTAAAATGTACTTACAATCTTCTGCATTTAATCCTTCCATTATCAAGGAAATATCTGCAGAGTGTACATTTTCAAATTCATTTTTTAAATATGCATCTTCTCTTTGCTCTACAGCTCTAGAGATTTGCTTCACATATTTTGCTGAATATTCGTATGACATACGCTGTATTTTAATTAGCCGCCTATTATTTCATGTAAACGACCAAACATTTCTTCCCAAAGTTCTTTCAATTCATCTTCATCATCCATATCAGAATAATCTGTGACCTGTAAAAATGAAGATTGAGCTAACTCACTAAATTCAAATTTAAAATCAACATAGGCTGATTTTAGATTATCTTCTTTATCAAAAGTGTATTTAACTCTTTGATTCTGCCTACGAATAGACACTTTTCCCTTTTTAACATCGTTACCCCATGTAAAGACAATTTCTTTATTCTGAATATCTTCTTTTACATTATCAGCAAACCAATCTTTTAACAAATTGGGCATTACAAAATAGGGATATAATTTATGTAATGGCACTCTAAACTCGAATTCCGCTTGGTATTTATATCTTTCCATAAAAAATAGTTGGTCAATAAAACCTTAATCGATGTATTTGCTACAATAATCCGAAATATATCATCAACTGCCAATAAAAAATTAACGAAAATGTTTCTTTTTTAAGGTATTTACAAAGTTTTGGATTTTCGGCATATAATATTGATTAACCTTTAAAATTTAATCTTTGTCGTGCATTTTTTATTTCATTCAATTGTAACTAGTTAAGTAAATGATTTACATAAATTAAAAAAAATGATGTCAATAGATTTGCAGTTTAAAGTTCAAGGTAGCATATTTGCACTCCTAAATGGCGAGGTAGCTCAGTTGGTTAGAGCGTCGGATTCATAACCCGGAGGTCACGAGTTCAACTCTCGTTCTCGCTACAAATAAAAACCGAATACAACAACGTCCGTATTCAATAAAATGGCGAGGTAGCTCAGTTGGTTAGAGCGTCGGATTCATAACCCGGAGGTCACGAGTTCAACTCTCGTTCTCGCTACAAATAAAAACCGAATACAACAACGGCCGTGTTCAATAAAATGGCGAGGTAGCTCAGTTGGTTAGAGCGTCGGATTCATAACCCGGAGGTCACGAGTTCAACTCTCGTTCTCGCTACAAAATAAAAACCTTTTGAATACAACAATGGCCGTATTCAATAAAATGGCGAGGTAGCTCAGTTGGTTAGAGCGTCGGATTCATAACCCGGAGGTCACGAGTTCAACTCTCGTTCTCGCTACAAAATAAAAACCTTTTGAATACAACAACGTCCGTGTTCAATAAAATGGCGAGGTAGCTCAGTTGGTTAGAGCGTCGGATTCATAACCCGGAGGTCACGAGTTCAACTCTCGTTCTCGCTACAAATAAAAACCGAATACAACAACGTCCGTATTCAATAAAATGGCGAGGTAGCTCAGTTGGTTAGAGCGTCGGATTCATAACCCGGAGGTCACGAGTTCAACTCTCGTTCTCGCTACAAAAGCTTGATTGATAATTCAATCAAGCTTTTTTTTATTATCATTTTTGCATAAAAAAAGGAAGCCATTTAGACTTCCTTCTTCTTTAGTATTGAATTTGATTCTTTATTGTATCATCATATCTGAGATTACTTCAGTCGCCTCTTTCAGGTATTCATCCTTTTTAATAGATTCAGCCCATTTATCAGCAGATTTAGTGATTACAGAATCTGGTTTAGTTGTTGGGTAATGATCTTTCATTACAGTAATACTAAACTCGTCATGTACTTTCTCTGATTCTCTTAAATGTTTTGATTTTTCATCAAGAATTTTTTGTTCTTTTCTGAATTCATCAAGATTTAAAGTATAGAATTTCTTTTCTTCCTGTTTCTTTAAACGAAGTGCATTTTCTTCGATAATATTGAAAACTTCATTTTTAGAAACTCTTGCTTGAGATTTAGCAGAAAGGTCTGCTATTGGCAATTGTACAGGCCACATAGAATATTTAGCTTTTTCAATCTCATCCCAAGGCATAACAAAAGGAAGGTCCTCTTCTCCTACTTCTAAATACCCATAAGTATCTGGCAATTTAATATCTGGAGTAACTCCCTTAACTTGTGTTGCACCACCATTAATTCTATAGAATTTTTGGATAGTCAATTTAAGCGAACCTAATGGTTTAAATTCTTCTAATCTTGACATTCTATCAAGATCAATAAATCTTTGAACAGTACCTTTACCAAATGATTGAGAACCTAAAACAACAGCTCTACCATGATCTTGTAACGCTGCTGAAACAATCTCTGATGCAGATGCTGACATTCTATTGATCATAACAACTAAAGGTCCATCATATTCAATATTATTGTATTCTGGTTTTAATGTTTTAGAACCAGATGCCTTAGATTTAACTTGAACAACAGGACTCTTACCAACAAAATGACCTACTATTTCTACAGCATCACCTAGAGATCCACCTCCGTTATTTCTTAAATCAAGAACTATTCCGTCAACACCTTGACCTTTTAATTTAATAATTTCTTGCTTTACATCTTCTCCACAACTACGTCCGTTTCTATCCTGAAAATCAACATAAAAGCTTGGTAAGTGAATTAGACCAATTTTCTTACCTGAATCACTATCTTCTATAACAGCAGATTTAGCATAAGATTCTTCCATTATAACAACATCACGAATAATAGGAATAACAACAATTCTTCCATCAGGTTTTCTTACTGTTAAACGTACTTCTGTTCCTTTTGGCCCTTTAATTAACTTGATAGAATTTTTTAATGACATTCCACCAATATCAACAGGGTCCCCCTCAGTTTGAGCAACTTTTAAAATAATATCATTTGCTTCTAAGTCTCCTTGTTTCCAAGATGCACTACCAGTAATAATACTAACAACCTTTACTTCTCCTCCAGTTTGTTGTAACCTTGCACCAATACCTTCAAAATGTCCTGAAATTTCAGTATCAAATTGCTCTTTTTTCTCTGGTGGGTAATATTCCGTATGAGGGCCGTAAATAGATATCATTGAGTTAATATATAAAGCATAATGATCTTCCTCATCCAGCTTTCTCATATAATCAAATACATCTTTATAGTTTGTAAGTACTTTTTCTCTTACATCAGCTTCCATCTCTTCGTATGGAGTTGCTTTGAAATCTTCTCCGTTCTTTTCAGCATCTTTCTTTTTAGATTCTTCCTCTTTAAGTTTAGAATTCATTCTTAAAAGCGATGCATACTTTAAAGATTTTCTCCATCTATCGTAACGTTCTTTCTCATTCTTTGGGAATTTCATTTCGTCACGGTCAAAAAGAATTTCTTCTTTCTTAGAGAAATCAAAAGGTTTAGATAAAATTTCTTCTGTAATTTTTTCGACTTCAGCTCTCCTTTTCTCAAAGATTTGAACAGACATTGCATAAAGTTCTGTAGTCTGATTATCTCTAACTTCCTCGTCTAGTAAGTCTTTATATTTACTTAATTTATGAACATCTCCTTTTAAGAAATATCTTTTATTTGGATCTATATTTTTTAAATATTGATTATAAGCATTCTCACTAAATTCATCATCTATTTCTACATTGTTATAATGAATCTGTTTTAATGCAGTAAATAATAAACTTCTTTTAATTGCATTTTTATTACTATTCTCTGGAGCGTCTATCCTAGCTAATAATGAAAAGCCAAATAATCCTAACCCCACCAATAAAACTGGTAAAATGAGTGCCTTTTTTCTTTTTGACATATTTTGATCTAAATGATTTGTTAATCTATTTCTATTAATCTATAAAGCTAATCAACTTGACGCTTATATTTCTTTAAAATTTCTAAAAAACTATCAGAATCTCTGTAGCCAACAAAAACTTTATTTTTGCCTTTAGGATGAATCACAATTATTGCAGGATAACTGTTTACTTCATGTTCTTTTGCAAATGAATTGTTTGTAAAATCGTCTCCTTTAAAACTAAAAGATGCTTCTAATTCAGGGTTCAATTTAGCTGCATGATAATTCTCTGATACATACTTTACAACATCTTCATGCTGAAAGGTTTTTTTGTCTAATACTTTACACCAACCACACCAATCAGTATAAACATCTATAAAAATAGGTTTTCCATCTTTTTCAGATGCAGCAATTGCTTCTTCCACAGTTTTCCATTGTATTTCATCTTTAAAAAAAGTAGTAAATGATGAAAGTAGTGAAGTAGTAATTATTAATACTAACAGTATTTTTACTCTATTCATGCTTTAAAATTTGAGATATATAATGAATATATGAAGATTTTTTTATAGAACATTATTTTTTAATTATTTCTTTATTTTAATTTTTTTTAAGACTTTTGCCTTATTATATAATTCTAGATTGATAACTCAACTTTTTTTAACTCCTATGAGATTTATTATTAGCACTTTAGGTGCTTTACTTCTAATATTTTCAACTACTAAAGTTGCTCAAGCGCAAGACTCAACAAATGTTACTCCACCTAAAATTTGGAAACATGAAGGTAAATTTGGTCTTAACTTCTCTAATGTTGGTTTAGTAAACTGGGCCGGTGGTGGCGAAAGTTCTTATTCTTTTGGAGGTATACAAACTTATAAGGGTATAAGAGAAACTGACAAAGCTATTACAAGAGTTTATACTGATTTAGCTTACGGTTTAATTAACCAATCGAACAGTACTTTTCCAATGAAAAAGACAGATGATCGATTAAACCTTGGTGCCGATTATAGCTATAAACTAAATAAGAAATTTTTAATTACTGCCTCTGGTGATTTTAGAACTCAATTTGACAAAGGTTACGAGTACAAAACAGAAGAAATAAACGGTGTTAAAATTGAAACAGAAAATCAAATTTCTGCATTCTTTGCTCCTGCTTATTTAAACTTAAATATTGGTTTAACTTATAACCCTAAAGAGTATTGTTTTTTAACATTGTCTCCTATTGCAAACCGTATGACATTTGTTACTGACACTGTCTTTTCTGAAAAGTATGGTTTAAAACCTCAAGAAACTTTTAGAGACCAGTCTGGTGTGAATATTAAATTTGGGTTTGATAAAGAGGTTGTTAAAAATGTAACACTCAAAACTACCTATAATATGTTTGCTGAGTATTCTAGAATGGATGAATGGATTGTTAACTGGGATTTCTTAATTGACATGAAAGTAAACAAATACTTAAGCTGTAACTTTAGTACACAGTTAATTTATGATCCAGACGTAACAGTTGATAGAAATGACGGTACTACTGGACAAGCTGTTCAATTTAAACATGCTTTAAATATTGGATTAGTTTATAGTTTTGCAACATTTGATAAATAATCCAATTTATCTATAACGAAAAAGGAGATCTCAATTAAATGAGATCTCCTTTTTTATACTGCTATATTTTCATCGTTAATTACTTCAGTAGTAAACTCTACTACTTCTGTAGCTTCTTGATCTTTTTTAGGACCTGTCATCATAAATGCCAATAAGCCCATCGCAAATAAGATCGGCATAGTTATGAGAATAATGCCTAAAAATAATTCCATAATGTGATAGTTCTAAGTGTAAGTAAAGTAAAATTAACACTTAAAACTAACTTTTACAACTATTAACTAGTCGCAATTAGTATAATTAAAGTCTTGATTAATAGAAGTTACAATATCCCCTTCAGTTTGATCGGGAACTGTTCCTGTGATTGGGTAGTTTTTATCATTCAGTTGATAAGTCATTTGATCTGTATAAACTACATCTCGGTCCCATCCACCTTCCATATTAGTGGCTTCACCGTAGATAATTTCTGTAACCAGATATTCTCCAAAATTAGTAAAATCACTATTAATTGCAGATCCTTGATTTTCAATTATAGAAATTATATAGAAAGCAAAACCTTGATAAGGATTTCTAACTTGTTCTGAAAAAGTATAATCCAATCCAAAATATTTAAAATCACCATAGTAGAAATTCATTGCTGAAAGTCCCATACTATTATAATCTAACCTTATTATTAACGTCGAATCCGATTCAGTCTGAGTATCTTCTATCTCAAAAATTCTACCTTGATCATCATAACTAAATTCAAATTCACCATAACTACCATCAGTATAATTTACAATTACTGAGTGTACTCTATTGTCAACATTATTAACTTCAGCAATTGGTTCATCTTCATAACTAACGGCTAACAACATACCATTGTCGTCATACGATAAGTCTAACGTATAAGATGATGATTGAGATATAGAATTGTCTTCATCAGCTTTATCTACATAATTAATTGTTGTAGTGTTTGTATATGTAGACATGAGGTCATTATCATATCCATAAGATTTTGACAAGATAGTAGTTAGTGTCTTTTGCCCTAAACTATCTACAACTTGGGTAAACCTATCTTCTGCTAATTTACATTCGGCAGCTACAGGATCTAACTGATCACTACTAGGTGTTGATTCATCATCTGAAGAACATGAGAATAAGAACAAAAATGGCAAGGCAGCCAAAACAATATTAAGTCTGATCATAATAAATAATGTGCTAGATATTAGTATTTAAACGCTTAAATAATAATAAGAATTTAATTTCACTTTGTGAATAAATGTTACAAAAAAAGTTCATTTTTAAGTAATTCCCACAAAGATCACTTCAAAAAGTACAATTTAATATTGCACTTCTTCAAGATTACTGATTAAGATAGAGTTATAACAAAATGTTATGATTGTATAATAAATAATAATAATATGGGTCAAAATATGATTTATTTTACCTTTTGTACCTACTAGGTGTTGTTTTTTGATTTTTCAGTTCGCAACTTTGTAAAAAGTAAATCAAAACTTAAAACAATAAGTTTTGATCTATGTTGTGTAATAAACAAAGCGTCAACTGAAATAACGTTAGCGAACCACTAACCGATTGACCTTTTTAAAAATAGAAATTAATATGGCGATTATTATCACCGATGAGTGTATCAACTGTGGGGCTTGTGAGCCAGAATGTCCAAATACTGCCATTTACGAAGGTGGAGTTACATGGTCTTGGGGCGGTGGAACAGAATTAAAGTCTGTCGAACTGGAAGACGGTAGTTCTATTGATGGTGAAGATGAGCAAGAACCTGTTTCTGACGAGTTCTACTACATCGTTCCTGATAAGTGTACAGAATGTATCGGTTTCCATGAGGAACCTCAATGTGCAGCTGTATGCCCAGTAGATTGCTGTGTAGATGATCCTGATTACAGAGAAACAGAAGACGAATTACTTGCTAAAAAGCAGTGGTTACATGATGAATAATCAATCTTCTATTCAAAAATGGCTGAATTTAGTTTTAAATTAAATTCAGCCATTTTTTTTATTCCTCATCAAACCAACTACTATACATTACGTAGTTATTTGCCGTTCTTTCAAAAACTGCTTTTAATTTATCATCCAAAGGTTTTATTTTCTTAGCAGGTATCCCAGCATATAAATACCCAGATTCTAAACGTGCATTTTGTAATACAACAGCACCTGCCGCAATAAGCACGTTATCTTCTACAACAGCATTGTCCATTACTATTGCTCCCATTCCTACAAGCACATTATCATGGATTGTACAACCATGCACAAGTGCATTATGCCCAATAGAAACATTATTCCCTAGAACTGTTGCAGAGGTTTGATAGGTACAGTGAATTACCGCACCATCTTGAATATTGCACCTATCGCCAATTGTTATTTTGTTTACATCGCCTCTTACTACAGCACTAAACCAAACAGAACATTCTTTTCCCATTGTTACATCACCTACTATTGTAGCGTTTTCTGCTAGAAAACAACCTTCGTCAATAATGGGTAACACCCCTTTTACCTTTTTAATTAAAGCCATATTATTTTTTATTTTAAATTTAAATCTATCTCCAAAAGAGAACAATGTTGAATATCATCATTTTTTTTTGATAGAAACCACCTATGTTGAGGGATATTTAGTATTTGTTATCTCATTTTTATTTATTTTCGCAGTTCAATTTTATGTAAATAAAAGAATAGTTAGATAATTTTATAATGGCAAGAATTCTTACAGGAGTACAAAGCTCTGGAAGACAACACTTAGGAAATGTTTTAGGTGCAATCCAACCCGCAATTGAACTTTCAAAATCTAATGATAATGAAGCATTCTTCTTTATTGCAGATTTACATTCAATGACGACAATAAAAAATGCAGAAGACAGAAAATACAATGTATATGCTACAGCTGCTGCATGGCTATCTTTAGGGTTTGATACTAAGAAGAACATTTTTTATAGACAATCTAAAATTCCTCAAGTTTGCGAATTAACTTGGTATTTAAGTTGTCTAACGCCGTTCCCTATGTTAGCTAATGCACATTCTTTTAAAGATAAGTCAGATAAATTATCCGACGTAAATGCAGGTTTATTTACTTACCCTGTACTTATGGCTTGTGATATCTTAATGTATGACGCTGATCAAGTTCCTGTAGGAAAGGATCAAAAACAACATTTGGAAATCACTCGTGATATCTGTGCTGCATTTAACCGTACTTATGGTGAAACATTTGCTACTCCAGAAGCTGTTATTAATGAATCAATAATGACAATACCTGGTACTGATGGCTCTAAAATGAGTAAATCTTACGGTAATGTTATTGATATCTTTTTACCAAAGAATCAGTTAAAAAAGCAAGTGATGAAAATCGAAACGGATTCTCTTCCACTTGAAGCACCTAAAGATCCTGAAACTTGTAACGTTTTTGCGTTATACAAATTATTAGCCAATGATGAGCAAATTGCTGAAATGAGAGCTAATTATTTGGGTGGCAATTATGGTTATGGTCATGCAAAAACAGCATTACTAAACCTAATTCTTGAAAACTATAAAGATGCTCGTGAAAAGTTTGACTACTACATGTCGAACCTTGATGTTCTTGAAGAAGAACTTAGCATAGGAGAAGCAAAAGCTAGAGCTATTGCAGAAAAGAAAATTAAAGAAGTTCGCACTTTAGTGGGCTACTAAAAAGATATTTATAAAAGTTATTACAATGAAATTTACTGCATCCACTTCCACTATTCTGAAGCAAATTCAGATGTTGAACGGTGTTATTCCAAATAACCCTACAATGCCTATTCTTGAAAATTTCTTATTTGAAATTCAAGGAGGATTATTAAAAATTACAGCATCTGACATGCAAACAACAATTATCTCTGAGGTAAATGTTGAAGCTAATGCTGATGGTAATGTAGCAATACCTGCTAAAATGTTAACTGACACGCTTAAGAACCTTCCTGAGCAACCAGTTACATTTTCTATCGATTTTGAAACGTATACAATTGAGATAAGTTCTGATAATGGTAGATATAAATTAGCAGGTGAAAATGCAGAAGATTATCCAGCAAATCCTGACTTTGACATGTCTAACTCATTAAGCATGACAAGTGAAGTTTTAGGTGATGCAATTGGGTTTACCTTATTTGCTACAAGTAATGATGACATGAAGCCAAACATGAATGGTGTATTCTTCAATCTTTCTGAAGAACATTCTGATTTTGTTGCTACGGATTCTCATAGACTTGTTAGATATAGAAGACATGACATTGCTGTAAATGGAATGATGTCTCCAATAATAATGGGTAAAAAGGCTTTAACTCAATTAAAGAACATCCTTCCTTCGGAATCTAGTAATGTTACTTTAGAGTTTAATGAGCAGTATGCAATTTTCACTTTCGGTAGCATGAAACTAATTGCTCGTTTAATTGACGAACGTTTCCCTGATTATGAAAATGTTATTCCATTAAATAATACTAATCTTGTAACACTAGATCGCCAGGCATTGTTAGGATGTTTAAAGCGTATTGTTATTTATGCAAACAAAACAACTAACCAAGTTCGTTTTAAAGTTCAAGACAATGAGTTATTTGTTTCTGCAGAAGATTTAGATTTCTCTAATGAGGCTAAAGAAAGATTATTCTGTGAGCACGATGGAGAAGATTTAGAAATTGGCTTTAATGCGAAATTCTTAATCGAAATCTTAAATAACATCTCAAGTGACCGTATTACACTTAGATTATCTGAGCCAGGTATGGCAGGGTTGATTGTTCCTGAAGAACAACCTGAAAACGAAGATGTATTAATGTTGGTGATGCCAATTATGCTCCATAATTTCTCTTACTAGGTTTAATTATCTTCTCCTGGTACTAGGAGTTAAAAATACAAAAAAGCATCGAGCGTAAACTCGATGCTTTTTTAGTATTAAACAATTACCAAAAGGAATGTTCTATTTCATGTTGATTGTAATCTCATTAGCTCCGACTAAATCCTTATGATTTATAAAGTAACCTCTATGTGGTTTACCATTAACTTTTATACTTTGTATATGATTAGATTCCCCTCCTTGTTTTTTAATCACAACTTGGTCTTTACCCCAATATTTTGAATCTAATTCAATTGTAACTTTATCAAAAGCAGGTGTTGTTAAAGCATATTGTGGTGTTCCTGGAGCATCTGGATAAATACCCATCATAGAGAAAACTACCCAAGCAGACATTGTTCCAGTATCGTCATTTCCTGCAATACCATCAGCTTTGTTTGTAAAGTACTTTTCCCTTAGCTCAAGCACTTTTTCTTGTGTTTTATACTCCTTACCTTTTATATAATTGTAAGCATAAGGATAAGCAATATCAGGCTCGTTAGCCATATCAAATTGACCAGTTGAGAAAATTTCATCTAATCTATTTTCAAAAGCTTTAGTTCCAAATTGTTTTATTAAACCAGGGATATCAAACTGAACCATCATGTTATATTGGTAAGCGTTACCTTCTACATAGCCAATATTATGTGTAAAATTAGCTCCATCATTTGGATCAAAAGGACTGTACCATTTACCATCTTTATGACGAGGACGTAAAAAGTCAGTTTCTTTATCAAATAACTTTTTATACCCGTATGCTCTTTCTTTAAATTCTTTGTATTTATCCTGTTTTCCTAAACTTTTAGCAAATTGAGCTACTCCCCAATCAGCAACATAATATTCTAAAGATGTTGATACAGAAGCCCAAAGTTTTTTATCAAGTTCATTATCAACCGGAATATAACCGTATTCAATATAGCTATCAATACATGGTCGAACAGGGTTTCCTCCTTCTACCGAGTATGCACTTTTTGTAACAGCCTCAAAAGCTTTTTCATGATCAAATTGATTTAAACCTCGCATATACGTATCTGCAATTACAATAGCAGCAGGATCTCCAACCATAGTATATGTTTCAGTAGAGTTTAACTCCCATTTTGGTAACCAACCTGTTTCATCGTAAATATCTAACATTGTATTTACCATGTTTAATTGTTGTTTAGGGTAAACAAGAGTCATTAACTGATGAAGATCTCTGTATGTATCCCATAGCGAGAAAACAGTATATCGTTCACCTTCTGTAGTCTTTGTCTTTCTAGTTTTAGATGCAGGGTATTCGCCATTTACATCACTTAAAACGTTTGGATGAATCATTGTATGATAAAGAGCTGTATAGAATACTGTTTTATCATCTTCTGAACCACCTTCTACTTTAATTTTTGATAAAACTGAATTCCAATTGTCTTTTGTTCTATTAGCTATTTCATCAAAAGATACGTTTGAAACTTCAGTTTCTAAATTTTTTCTTGCATTCTCAATACTCACATAAGAGATACCTATTTTGACTTCAACTTCAGTAGGCACTGCAAAATCATAAGAGAATATTGCTCCTAAAGAGTCACCAATAATGGGGTAATAAGCATCTTCAATTATACGTTGTTGACCATTGTAAGCAGCCATCCATTGTGCCTCTGGACCTTCAATTTTATTATGCTGCTGCCAAACCGCTGTTTTATTTGCTTTCTTATTTACCTTCATCACAAAATACACTGGGTAGATTGTTTTTGGATTATTGTAACAGAAAGAACCAACCATACGCATTCCTTCAATTTCTTGCTCATTTACAACTTTTACCAATGCCCCACTTTCATTTGAGAGTGCTTGACCAAGGTTTAAAAGCAAATTTGCTTTACCTGCAGGAAATTTATATTTAGAAATACCAGCTCTTTGTGTAGCTGTTAATTCTGTATCGATATCATATTTATCAATATGTGTAGAAAAATATCCAGCTCGTGCTTCTTGGTTTGATATAGTAGACCCGTACGTTAAAGGATTAATATCAATTTCTCCAGTAGTTGGCATAACAATTACGGCTCCTAAATCTGGGCAGCCAACACCACTTAAATTCACATGACTGAAACCTGTAAAATGGCTATTTGTTCTCTCGTAAACTTGAGATAACCATCCACTGTCTTTTTCAAATGTCGTTTCGCCTCCATAAGTATTAAACGGAACTACAGACACCATACCTCTTGGAGCTATTGCCCCAGGATTTGTAGCACCGTAATTAGTTGTACCTATAAATGGGTTTACATAGTCGGCAAAATCTTGAGCATTTACTACAGTTGTAATGAAGCTAAGTATAAAAAACTGTAAGATTATTTTTTTCATATCATTTTTATAATAAAATGGAGGCAAGTTACCCTGCCTCCAATAGTAGTTATTCAATTACAATTTCATCAGTAAACATCCAAGGCTTATTACCTCCTCCTGGATGCCAATTTGGTAAGGCTTCAAATGGTGTTGCTACTACTTTTATAAATCTATATTTATTTGAAGTAGGAACTTCAGTTGTAAACCTAGTTACATTAATTGTTGGGTGATCATTTGGCATATCAGTATTTTGCACACTGATTTCTTTAAACTCTTCACCGTCAACTGAAACAAAGAATTTTATTTCTTTAGGAAGAAATACCCATGAAGATGTATTTTCTAAGAACCCGATTGATATTTGATGTAATGGCTCTTTCTGACCTAAATCTATCACTGCTTCTAAATCCTGACCTGAGACACCATCCCATTTCCCATCTCTTAAATTATCTGATGCATAAACACCATCTAGAATACCATTAATCCCTGCATTATAGGTTGCATTTTTATCATAATTGATAGCTAAAATTGGATATTCACCACCCGTTTGATAAAATGCTTTCTTAAATTTAAAATCAGAAACTTTACTTGAAACACCATGTTCATTAATAGCAATTGCTTTTAATGTAGTTGACTTTTCTAATATAAATGCTTCTTCGAATAATTTTGATTTTGAAGTCGGCTCGGTACCATCAAGAGTATAATATATTGATACATTCGGAGTCATATCTTTTAATGTTACAGATGTTGTTTCATTAAAAATTACAGACTCATTTGTGATATAAGGCCTAAAAACTTCTTCGGTAGAAACTATTACAGCATTAGCTTCTGAAGGTGCTACTGCATATGAAGTTGGTCTTGCTGCTTTTTCTTGTCCCCAAGTAGATTTTTCTGCTGACATTTTCATATCTAAAACACCACCCTTTTCAATCATATTATGTGATAAATACGTTTGATTAAATGCTTTACCATCTAAAGTTGCAGAAGAAATATAGATATTATTTACATTGTTATTTTCTGTTTGAATTACAAAATCATTTCCATTATCTAAATGGATAGTAATTTTACCAAAAGTAGGACTACCAATAATATATTGACCATCTGCTGGGTTTACTGGATAAAATCCCATTGCTGAGAAAACATACCATGCAGACATCTGACCACAATCTTCGTTACCACTCAAACCATCTCTATCAGCAGTATACATTTCATCCATCACCTGACGAATACGCAGTTGAGTTTTAAACGGTTCTCCTGCATAATTATAAAGGTATATTACATGATGAGACGGCTCATTTCCTTGAGCATATTGCCCTATTAACCCGGTAACATCATGAGCCATATGATTATCATTTACAGCCTCTTGTTCAAACATTCTATCAATCTTGGCAATAAAATTTGCGTCCCCACCATGTAGATCAATCAATCCATTAATATCTTGAGGAGCAAAAAAGTTATAATGCCATGCATTTCCTTCAGTATAATCTCCTGCACCTAATAAAGAAATTTTCATAGGATCAAAAGGTGTAGTCCAAACACCATACATATCTTTACCCCTTAAAAAGCCTGTTTCCTTATCATAGAGTTTTTTATAATTTAAAGCTCTATTTACATATTTATTATACTCTTCTGTTTTGCCTAGTTTCTTAGCTACTTCAGCTACAGTCCACATATCATAAGCATATTCTACACCTTTAGAAACTGCATTTGCTTCTTTCTCTACAGGAATAAAACCTTCAGAATTAAACCAATCCAAACCTCTTCTAGGATCTTCTGCTGCTGCAACTAATGCTTTATAAGCAAGTTCTTGATCAAAATTTGCTTGCCCTTTTAAAATCGCATCTGCAATTACTGGAGCAGAATGAAAACCAATCATTGTTCCTGTTTCATTAGCTGATAATTCCCAAATTGGTAACTGTCCAGATTGCTCATATTTTGCAAGCATCGATTTAATAAAATCATTATTTTCTTTTGGAGCAATTAATGTAAATAATGGATGAGTCGCTCTAAAAGTATCCCATAAAGAGAATAATGTATAATTTGTAAAACCTTCTGCTTTATGAATCTTCTGATCCATACCTCTATACTGATGATCCACATCCATGTATACATTAGGAGCTATCATAGTATGGTATAATGAAGTATAAAAAATTGTTTTTTGAACTTTATCACCACCTTCAGCCTCTATTTTAGACAATCTCTCATTCCATACTGCATCCGCATTTTTACGTACAGCATCAAAATCAAAACCTTTAGTTTCCGCTTCTAAATTTTTTCTAGCACCTTCAACAGAAACGCCTGATATTGCAACTTTCACAATAACTTCTTCATCAAAATCTGTTACATAATTTATGACTGCTTTTACATCTGTACCATGAACTTCCTTAGCATCATCTATTAATGAACCTTCTTTTACACCCTGTAAAGATGTAAATGGTTTTGAAAATTGAGCTACAAAATAAACATATTGATCTCTAGCCCATCCAGAAGATCTTCTTAAACCTACTATTTCATTATCGGCAGTTACTTTAAACCAAGTATCTCTTGCTGTATCAGAAATCCCATGTTTTAAATCTAAAATGATATGTGAATCTTGAGATTTAGGGAATGTATATCTATGAACACCAACTCGTGTTGTTGCAGTTAACTCCGCAGTAACTTTATAGTCTTCTAGAAAAACACTATAATAACCTGGTCTCGCTTCTTCTTTAACATGTTCAAATCTAGATCTATATCCTTCATCAGGATTCTCCTTAGAACCTGCTTCTGTTTTTATTTCCCCAACAGTTGGCATTAATAAAATGTCACCATAATCTCCTCCTCCAGTTCCAGAAAGATGAGTATGAGAAAATCCCATTATAGAATTATCAGAAGAATGATAACCAGAACACCAATCCCAACCTTCTATTCCCGTATCAGGGCTTAATTGTACCATACCAAATGGCATTGTAGCCCCCGGAAATGTATGACCATGTGCACTTGTTCCAATAAATGGATCAACAAAAGTGGTGCATGTAGTTTCTTCAGGCTCGTCCTGATTACTACTTGCAACATTATTTAAATGAGATACACAACTAAATAATAGCGGCACCCAAAGTAAAGAGATTATTAAGCGAGACATATTTAATTTATTTTACAATTATTTCGTCGATAAAAATGTAGGAAGAGTTTCCTTCTCCAGGATGCCCTTTAGGTAATAAACCTCCACTTTTATAAACTACTTTAATAGATTTTACATTTTCTATTTTTGAAACAAGTTGGAGTTCTTTCGTCCATACTTGCCCTTTCTGTTCTTTATTTTCTTGACCTAGTTTTTCTAAACTTTTAAAGTCTTTTCCGTCAGTAGAATAATAAAATTCCACATCTTTTGGTAAAGTGATCCACGAACCAAGCTCTTCAAAAGCATTCACTTGTATAGCTTTAATCGTTTGAGGTTTGTTCCAAGTCAAAGTAGCCTCAACATCACTTCCAACAAAGCCCTGCCAGTTACCATCTTTAAAAGAAGTAGCACTACCTATTCTACTGTCAATTAATGTCCTTTCACCTATACATGCATATTTTTTACTAGGAGGAACTGAGAGGTTAATTTTTGCTGAGTTTCCCTTGTGTAGAATAAAAGTGTATTTTTTTTCTTCTCCATAAGGTTTATCACCTCTAAAACCTTGAAATTTTATTTCTCCAGATGAAGATATTGTAATGGGACTTTTATAAGGAATATAAGAACTACTATTCGCTGGTTTATACTTTATTTCAACACCTTCTATTAAAGGTTCTATTGCTATAGTAAATCTACCATCTATTTCTTCTGTAGTAATATTCATTACTTTTGATGATGGTCCAAAAGCAACTCCTTTACGGTCTAAAAATGAATACTGCCCTAAAACTCTATCATAAAATTCTGGATATCCACCTTCTTTAGTTCCTGTCCATAATGCTTCAGATAAAGCCAATAACCTTGGAAAAGTTTGAAAATCTAATCGTTCCTTATTTGGTATTCTTTCAGACCATAATGTACACTCACCACCAACAATGTGTTTTGCAATAGCTGGTGATAATCCTTTAGGAATTGGATTGTAATTATACACTTGTTCCAAATCTGTTGTTTCAATATCATAATCAAAATAACACATTCCTGTTGGTGACACAATAACATCATTACCCATCAAAGCTATTTTTCTTACCGCATCTTGATCATGGAAATCACGCCATAATTGAACTGTTGCTGTTTCAGAAAGACCTCCTTCTAAAATCTCATCCCATCCAATCATTTTCTTTCCATTTTTATTTACAATTTTTTCTATCTGATGTATATAAAAACTTTGTAATTGATGTTCATCTACAAGACCCTCTTTTTTTATTTTTGCTTGACATTTATCGCATTCTTTCCATCTGTCTTTTGGGCATTCATCTCCACCAATATGCATATAATTTGATGGGAATAAAGGCATTACTTCTTCTAAGATATTTTCTATAAAAGTGTAAGTATCTTCATTGCCTGCACATAAAACATCCATATTCACACCCCAATCATTCCAGACTTCAAAAGGACCTCCAGTACAAGAATATTCTGGGTAAGATGCTAAAGCTGCTACCATATGTCCAGGCATATCAATTTCAGGTATAACTTCTATCCCTCTTTTTTGAGCATATGCAACTACATCTTTAATTTCTTCTTGGGTATAAAAACCACCATATTTAGAACCATCTTTTTCAGTTCTCCAAGCACTATTTTCTGTAAGCTTTGGGTATTTCTTGATCTCTATTCTCCAACCTTGATCTTCCGTTAAATGCCAATGAAACTTATTCATTTTGTAATGAGCCATCAAATCTAAATATTCTTTGATCTCATCCGTTGTAAAAAAGTGTCTACTTACATCTAACATCATTCCTCTCCAAGCAAATTTTGGAGTGTCGGAAATAGTAACTAAAGGAACTTCTCCAGATTTAGAAATTAATTGAATTAAAGTTTCTAATCCATACATCAAACCTCGCTCTGTACCAGCTGTAATTTTAATTTTGTTTGATGATACATCTAAAGTGTATGCTTCAATTTCTTTTGTATTGTTATCTATTTGTAAAGTGATATCTCCATCAATATCAACTTCTTTAAGTAACAAACCTGTGAGCTCATTTACTTCTGTTTTAAATTTTGATAATCCTAGTTTTTCGCTGTTGTTATTTTGATAAGCTATTGTTACACCTTTTTTCAACTTAAAAAAAGAGTCTCCCCAAGTAATATTTTGAGGTAGAGGTATAAGAGATGGTCTATCAATTTTTTGTTCTGTACACCCCCCTAAAAGGAGTGTTACGATCAATATTGTAAATAAGTTAAGTTTCATTTGTAAGTCTATTAGTTATTAGTAGTTGGATGCACCTCAATATGAGGTGCATCTTATATATATGGTAGTATGTGTTATTGTATTATCTAATGAATTCCAAGGTTCCTCCTTTCATTAATTCATTATGTGAAATCTTCCAATTTTTTATTTCTTTACCATTAAATAAAACTTTTGAAGCTGTAGGATTTTCATCTGTCATTTCCATACCCAAAACAGTAAGAATATTGCCATTACCTAATGTAACTGTAGCTTTTTTAAACAATGGAGTACCTAAATCATAGATTGCATTACCAGGATTCACTGGGTATAAGCCTAAAGAACTAAGAATAAACCAAGAAGACATTTGACCACAGTCTTCATTTCCGCAAACGCCATCAGGTGTAGATTTATATTGCGTATTCATTATCTCTCTTAATAACTTCTGTCCTTTTTCTGGTTTATCTATATAATTATATAAATAAGCAACGTGATGAGATGGTTCATTACCATGAGCATATTGTCCAATCATTCCTGTTGAGAATATTGGCAACTCATCTTCTGGTAAAGGATAGTAAGTAAACATTGAATCCAATTTTTGCTCAAAACGATCATTTCCTCCTAAAGCTTCAATTAAACCTTCAATATTTTGAGGCACATAGAAGAAGTACTGCCATGCATTACTTTCACAAAAATGATCTGTATAATCTTTAGCAACAAAATCTTTGATAAAATTCCCTTTCGCATCTTTAGGACGCATAAAAGAAGACGCGTTATCATATACGTTTCTCCAATTCTCAGCCCTTTTCGCGAAGTATTTGTAATCTTTTGTTTTCCCTAAAGCTTTTGCAAATTCAGCAATGCACCAATCATCATAAGCGTACTCTAAAGTTTTTGAAACTGACCAATTTTCATGATCATAGTTTAAAGGGACGTAACCATATTTCATATAATTGGCCATTTCATCACCTTCTTTGTTCATTGCTGACGCTTTACAGGCTCTGTATGCCTTATCAACATCAAAACCTTTAATTCCTTTAAAATAGGCATCCGTAATAATTGGCACAGCATGATATCCAATCATCATATTAGTTTCATTCCCTTTCATAGACCACACTGGTAGTAAACCTGTTTCATCATAGTGTGCTAAAAATGAATTTATCATATCAGGAACACGCTGTGTATGAATCATTGTATATAATGGGTGTGCAGCTCTGTAAGTATCCCATAAAGAAAAAGTATCATACCTTTTATACCCTTCGGCTTTATGTGTTTTTTGATCAGCGCCTTTGTATTCTCCATTTACATCAGAGTATAACGTTGGTGCTAACAAAGACTGATACATTGCCGTATAAAACACTTTTCTGTGTTCTTCATTCATTGTTTCAATCTTAATTTTTGATAGCTCAGCTTCCCAAACATCAGATGCTTGTTTTTTTACATTATCAAAATCCCATGATGTATTTTCAGCTATTAAATTCTCTTCAGCCCCTTCAATACTTACAGAAGATAATGCTACTTTTAATAATACCTCATTCTTTGCATTTGGTGTATCAAAATGAAAATAAGCTCTTGTCATTTTCCCTTTAATCTCTTCACCTTCAACTTTCTTTAATTCGCCGTTCTCTGAATTAACTAATTCATAAGAAGTGAATGGAACACTAAATTTTGCAATAAAATGTTCTTTCTGAACAGCTGCCCAACCAGACGAATAACGATACCCAACTACCGTTTGGTTATCAATAACTTTAAAATAAGTATCTGTTGGTCCATCCCAGTTTAAAGCATAACCTAAGTTAATATAGATTTGAGAATCATCATCTTTAGGAAAAGTATATCTATGAAAACCTGTTCTTTCTGTAGCAGTCATTTCTGCATGAATATCGTAATCCAATAAATCTACAGCATAAAAACCTGGCTCAGCATGTTCTTGATCATGAGAAAAAAGAGACACTGGTCTTACATTTCCATTCTCAACTATTGTTCTTTTTGATTTACCATTAAGTGGCATTACAAGGATATCATATAAATCTCCAGCACCTGTTCCAGTAAGGTGTGTATGAGAGAAGCCTGCAATAGTAGAATCAGGCCAGAAATAACCTGCAATTCTATCCCAACCACCATAACCATTGTCTGGACTTAGCTGAACCATACCATGTGGAACTGTTGCTCCTGGATATGTATTACCAGGTCCATCTGTACCAACAAATGGATTTACATAATTTGTATACCTTTCTTTTTGAGTATTCTTTACATCTTTATTATTCCCACAAGAAACAAAAAAAAGTAAAGTGATAAATGATAGTAATAATGATTTCATTTTAATGATATTAATTGTAGTAGTTTGATTAGTTTTAGCTAAGGATTACCATTTTATTTTAAACTCGGCATCCTCCATTCTATTTCCTTTTTCAGTATCAACAACAGCAAAATTGAACCCGTTTCTAATACTGAAACCGCCATATTCACCATCTTTATTTATTGCTAAGAAACCCACTTGAAGGTTCTCCATTTTATTTTTATGAGTATGCATTATTCTTTGCACAGCCATTTCACAAGCCTCTGCAGGAGATTTACCATTTCTCATATGTTCAACAACCATTGCAGAACCAGCAGTTCTTATTACAGCCTCACCTAGTCCGGTTGCACAAGCTGCTCCAATTTCTCCATCTACAAATAAACCAGCTCCAATTAGTGGAGAATCTCCAACTCTACCATGCATTTTATATGCAGCTCCAGAGGTTGTACAAGCTCCAGCAATATGCCCTTTTGCATCAATTGCTAAGGCACCAATTGTATCATGGTTTTCAATATTGATAACAGGCTTATATTCAGATTTTTTCAACCATTCTTCCCAATCTTTTTTAGATTTTTCAGTTAATAGATTCTCTTCTTTAAAGCCTTGATCTAATGCAAACTGTTTTGCTCCTTCACCTACAATCATTGCATGAGGTGTTTTTTCCATAACTAAACGAGCAACAGAAATTGGGTGCATTATGTCTTCTATAAATGCTACTGCTCCACATTCGTATTCATGATTCATGATACATGCATCGAGTGTAACCTTTCCATCACGGTCAGGTAATCCACCATAACCAACGCTCCTTTCGTTTGGATCTGCTTCAGGAACTCTAACACCAGCTTCAACAGCATCTAAAGAAGAACCTCCTTTTTCTAAAATCTCCCAACCTGCAGCATTAGCACCAAATCCATGGTTCCATGTAGAAATCATTAAAGGCTTATTTCCTTTTCTTTTACCTGCAAATGAAAATGATTGTAATGTAGGAGTTAATAATGCGGCTGATGATAAAGCCGAAAATTTTAGAAAATCTCTTCTGCTACGCATGCTAATATTGATTGATAGGTAATGCAATTATTTATTGGTGTTAAATTTACACACTGCAATATAAAAACGCACAAAAACGCGCAAACAAGCCTAGTTAAATGATATATATTAACATAATCATGCAAGAAAACGCATACAACATGATCTCTTTTGATAGTCCAAATCAGAAGAATCTAAAAAAATAGTCAAGACAACCTTGTGAAAAGGTCAGATAATTGACTTAAATATTTGAGAATCTATTCAATACTTGTAATTTCAAATAATGAACTATTTCATACCAATAAAACACATATGAACACTAACCAAAACTCATCTCAACCAACCTCATTTCAAGCCTTAATTGACGAACTAAAAGAAAAGCGTGAAAAGGTATTTTTAGGAGGTGGTCAGAAGAAAATTGATAAACACAAAGCAAAAGGAAAACTCACTGCAAGAGAAAGGGTTGACCTATTAATCGATAATAAAGATTCCTTTATTGAGATTGGTACTTTTACAGGAGAAGACATGTACACTGAACATGGAGGATGCCCTTCTGGAGGTGTAATTGTTGGCATTGGTAAAGTAGCAAATAGACAATGTGTAATTGTTGCAAATGATGCGACAGTAAAGGCTGGAGCTTGGTTTCCTATAACAGGAAAAAAGAATCTTAGAGCACAAGAAATTGCAATTGAAAATAAAATTCCAATTATTTATCTAGTAGATAGTGCTGGCGTTTACCTACCACTACAAGATGAAATTTTCCCAGATAAAGAACATTTTGGAAGAATATTTCGAAACAATGCAATAATGTCTTCTGAAGGAATACCTCAAATTGCTGCAATTATGGGAAGTTGTGTAGCTGGAGGTGCCTATTTACCAATAATGTCTGATGAAGCTCTTATTGTTGAAGGTACAGGCTCTGTATTTTTAGCAGGTTCTTATCTTGTAAAATCAGCAATCGGAGAATCAATTGATAATGAAACATTAGGTGGAGCTACAACTCATTCCGAAATTTCTGGAGTAACTGATTATAAATGTGAAAATGATGAAGCCTGTTTAAATCAAATACGAAGTTTGATGGATAAAATGGGACACAACCCTAAAGCGGGTTTTGATCGTTCTACTCCTTCTCTCCCTAAAAAATTAAATGCTGAATTGGTTGATCTATTACCTGTAGATAGAACAAAACCTTATAATATGATTGAAATTATTCAACGAATTGTTGATAATTCAGAATTTGAACAATATAAAGAAGGTTACGGCCAGAGTATATTATGTGGTTATGCTCGAATTGATGGATGGGCAGTTGGTATTGTAGCAAACCAAAGAACAATAGTAAAGTCTAAAACTGGCGAAATGCAAATGGGTGGAGTAATTTACTCAGACTCTGCAGATAAATCCGCTCGTTTTATTATGAATTGTAACCAAAAGAAGATTCCGCTACTCTTTATACATGATGTCACCGGGTTCATGGTTGGAAGTAGATCAGAACACAATGGCATTATTAAAGATGGTGCTAAGATGGTAAACGCAATGAGTAACTCTGTTGTGCCAAAGTTTAGCCTTGTTATCGGTAATTCTTACGGTGCTGGAAATTATGCCATGTGTGGTAAAGCATACGATCCTAGATTAATGCTTGCATGGCCAACTTCTCAGATTGCAGTTATGAGTGGAAAATCTGCTGCAACTACTCTATTACAGATTAAAATCGCTACTTTAAAAGGACAAGGAAAAGAACTTTCTAAGGAAGATGAAAAAGAGTTATTTGATGAAATTAAAGCAAAATACGACTCTCAACTTTCTCCTTATTATGCTGCTTCTCGATTATGGATTGATGAAGTTATTGCACCTGATGAAACACGAAAATATTTATCATTAGGAATAGAAGCCGCAAATCATGCACCTATTGAAAAACGTTTTAATGTAGGTGTAATTCAAGCATAAAATCTATATTGAGGCAGGGTTAAAAACTCCTAAACCAGGATTTGCTCCAAAGGGATCATATTCCTTAAATTTTTGTTTAGGAAATCCTGCCTTTATTAATATTGTAGAGACTGCAGAATGACAATTCCCCTCTGTTTCAGGAGTCTCAATAAATACCTCATATTCTAAACCTAACATATTAAACTCTTTATCAGCAAGTTGAATAGCAGCAATAGTTTCTGTTAAGTTTGTATCAACAAACTTCATAATATTTATACAACCTAAAATTGATCTCTTCTGAATTGTACTTTTACTATAAGAAGTATCTGTTTCTCTTCTTAACTTATCTCTTTTTAAAAAAATCGAATATTCAATTATCTTTCTTTTCCCATTTTGATCATGAATATAAATAAAAGAGTGAGATGCAATAGGTAATATTTGTCCTAAAAAGAAAGGCAGGTTTAAGGGTCTTGTTACTAACCAAACTCCTGGGCTATCAAAATTTGGAGTTTTATCAACTAGGTATTCAAAATCAAAAATGTTTATTAAATGGTTAGACATATATTACTAAGTTAAAATAGATATGTAAAAATTAAGGAGAAGCTTTCACTTCTCCTTAATTTATTTTGAACGTATAATAAAAGTAATTCGCCCTGCTGTAATACTCGACCCAACTCCTTCAGTTGAAGTTGGTTCAAAAGCTAATTGTTCAACAGCACTCTTATATTTATCAACTACTTGTTTTGTTACTGACCTAAACAATGTTTTCACTGAAATTACCTCTCCAAAATCATCTACTTGAATTTCAAAAACAATCTTTCCTGTTTCATGAGAATCATCAACAACATTTGGAGGATCTATCCAATTCCAACCTGGCATATTTAAGGCAGAACCGCCACTTCCACCTTTAGAGTCCATTAAAGCATCTGCATTTACAGTTCCATGCTTGCTTCCTTGATCTCCTTTAGCTCCTTCAACATCTCCATTGTTGTTCTGTTTAGAAGCATCTGTTTTACCTGTCGATCCATCAGGTTTTGCCATTAGTGTAGATGTATTAGGTTTCTCTACTTTAGGAGGAGATGTCTCTTTTTTCTCTACAGGCTTAGGATCTTCTTTAGGATCTGGTTGTTTCTTTTCAACTTTTTTCACAACTACCTTTGGCTTTTCTACAGTTTCAACTGATTCTTCAATTGGTGCATCTGTAACAGCAGTGGGTTGCTGAGTTGTTTCTTCTACAGGATCTGGAGTTGGTTCTACCTCAGCAGGTGGCTCTGGCTCTTCAATTGTTTCTTCAATTTCTTGTGGAGGAGCTTGTTCTTCTACTTCTGGAGATGGTTTAGGTTCGTCTAATGAGTTTTCTTCAGAAGTGGTTGGTGTTTCTTCTTGTTGCTTTCCAAAACCAGCATCGTCAATTCCAAAATTAACTTCAATACCATATTGAGGAATTGGAGGATCTGGAGGAGACCATACTATTGTAAACCATGCAATTACTAAGATGATTACAATAGAGAGTAAAGTAACAAGAATTGATATATTCCTGTTTTTCTTATCTTGCTTTATTTCATAAGGTGATTTTTCCATATCAAATAATTATTTGCCTACTGTTGAGGTAGGTTTTGTAGCAATAGATACTTTAGCTTTTAATCCAGTTGCAATACCTGCTACATTTACTAAATGTTGAACAGGAACATCTTTATCAACAGTTAAGACTACTACTCCTTCTTGCTTTGCAGGTAAAACAGCTCTTAATTCATCTTCTAAAAAACTAAGTGGTACTTCTACTTCATTTACATAGTAATGAAGATCTTTTGTAATACTCACATATACTTTAGGCATTACTTTTTTAGATGCTTTACTACTAGGTACTGCAATAGGAAGCCCTGAAGGAGTTACAAAATTAGACGTTAACATAAAGAACACCAATAACAAGAAAATCATATCTGTCATTGATGACATATTAAAAGTAGGATCGATTTTATTTTCTGGTTTTAATCCCATAATTTTATTCTAATTAGGTGATTGTAATAACTCAATAAATTCGATTGTAACTACTTCCATTTTATGCACTACATCTTCAATTTGTCTTACTAGAAAGTTATAAGATATGTATGCAAAAATACCTACAGCTAAACCTCCTGCTGTAGTAATCATTGCTTCGTAAATACCAGATGATAAAAGTTTTGGACTTACAGAACCCTCTTCTTGAGAAATTGCAATAAAAGCATTAATCATACCTATTACAGTTCCAAAAAAACCAATCATTGGTGCTGCACCGGAAATCATACCAACGGTAGCAACAGATTTCTCTAATTTATAGAGTTCAATCTTGGCTATATTTTCAATGCTTTTTTCAATTGTATTTAAATTTGAAGAAATGTGTTTAAGACCAGCTTCTAACATTTTCCCCATAGGTGTAGTATCTCTTGCACAATACTTTTTTGCAGCATCAATGTCTCCTTTAAGTACTTGTGCCTTTACTTTTTCTAATAATACTTTCGGATCTTTTTTTGCCTTGCGTATTGTTAACACTCTATTAACTAAAATATACATTGCAATTACAAATAGAACCCCTAGAATTACCATTGTAACTCCACCTTTTTCTATCAATTCAAAAAGTGACACACTTTCCTCTATAGTTCCAGTCATTCCATTGGCTGGCATTTCTGTTCCTTGTAAAACGGACAATAAATTCATGTTATTTGTTAGTATAAAAAGTCTTTACTTATTCGATTAATAACGCCACACCCAAGCTCCTTTAAATGCTTTTTGTGTGCTCTCTAAATCTGCCTTAGCATCTTTATGAGATTGATACCCTTTGATGGCTACTCTATATTTTCCTTTAGAAACAATCACGCCAACATCATCAAAACCTTTCTTTTTGGCTTGTTTAACTGCTGCATTAGCTTGTTTTTGATTGTTAAAAGATGAAATCACAATATGATAATGTCCATCAGCGTGACCTGGTTTTCCAGTTTCTTCTTCAACAAACACTTCTTCTTTAACTTCTACTTCTTGAATATCATCATTTACTTTTTTGATATCAATAGTCGTTTCTTTTACATCTACTTCATTATCACCTTCCTGAATAGTTACTTCTTCAATCACTTCTTCTTGTTCTGTTTCTTGTCCCTTATTTACAACAACAGGTGCTGATGGTTTAAGTAAAAAGTAACCTACTGCTGTTAAGAGAAGTATTACTGGGATAGAAACGTATAACCAAACTGGTTTAGAACTTTTTTCTTCTATATCGTTTTCTAAATCACTATACTCTTCCTCTTCTTCATGGATATCATTTTCCATAAGAGGAGTAGCTGTAATTTTAGGTAATCCAAAACTATCTGGCTCTATATTACTTTCAGATCGTTGTCTAAAACTTGTTTCGCCACTTTCATCAGTAAGGAAATAACCTAAATCTCCAATTGGTGCTATTTCTCCATCGTCTAAACGTTGCTGAAGGTTGGCTACAAACATACTTACTTGAATAGCCACTTCATCTTCGTCTAAATCTTCTGATTTTGAAATGAAAGTTACTAATGAATACATCTCTATATCATCTTCTGAAGATGAAAAAGAAATAGATACATGAGGAGGTTTAATTATATTCCCAGATGGTGACACCTCTGCTCCGCTTTCTTCAGACCAAAAGGTTCCTAAATCAGGTACAACGACCACACCCCAATCAAGAAGTGCACTTTTAATAGCTTCAGCAATCATGTAATATATTTTTATAAAGAGTAATGCTCAAAAAAAGTTAGCAGTGTAATTATTTGTTTTTAAAACTTTAAAAATGTCATTTATAAAGTGATATACAACACAGCTATTTATAAAAATAGGCATTCATTTACATAAAAACCTACTTTTTAATCATAAATTAAAATCTATAGCTTACACCTGCAAGTAATTGAAAACCTTTAACATTATATCTGTAATACTTTTGATAATTCTGAGAGAATAAATTATTCACCAATGCAAAAGCTCCAAAATTGTCATTTATAGCATATTGAGCACTTAAATTCATATCAAAAATCACAGGTAAGCTTAGTGTTTCTTGCTGTAAAGTTGTCTCATTTACTGTTAAAGCTTTTATTCCAATTTCATTATAAATTGTTGCTCCAAACGTCCATTTAGATAAGTATTTGTATTTTACTCCTATCGTATTTACAGCCAATGGCCTATGGTAAGCATCTTGAATAATACTATCATTTAAGCTATACATATTCCAATCTGTCGATGCTGTTACTGCCCATTCTCTTTTAGACCACGAACCTGATACATTAATATTGAATACTCCTGTATTATTTTCTGTTGCATAAAGCATATCAAATCTAGAAACATCTGTAGGATCGTTTACTAAAAACCCCATATTCTGAGAAATAGCATATCCTAAACTTCCTCTAATTCCAATATTATCTATTACGATAGCATCAACACCTAGTTTAATATCAATTAATCTATTCTCATGTAAGAGTGATAAATTATTACTAACCCATGGATTCATGGTTGTTACTGATTTGTAATTGACTAGATCTAAATCTCCTTTAATTTCTAAAAAGGCAGCAAGAGCTTCTTCTTCAATAGTATACTCTACAAACACATCAGGGTAAATATAGAAGTTCTTATCATTACTAGAAGTGTCTCCACTGTATGCTATTTTAGCACCAGCTTTAATATATAGTTCATCAATTCTAGTTTCGTAAGCTGCACCAAATTTAAACCAATTTCTATTTTGATTCATATCAATATCAGAAGTTGTCTTGTTTGAATATTTATTGACCGCAGCTATAAATTCTCCAATAATTTTTGAATTATCATCCAATTCATAATCTCCATTTACATCAATTCCTACTTCAAACTCTGATGCATTGTAATGATCGTAACTATAATCAAAAAACAAATCTCCTTTAATTGAAAAATCTTGACCTGTAACGTATGAAGGCATTTCATGTCCAATTTTAAAATTAATATTAGAAACAATTTGCTTGATACTATCTTGATCAACTAAAGTTTCATCACCTTCAAAACCATAAAAATGTGTTCCAACTCTATTAAAATTTAAAGACACTGATGAAGTACCATAATCAGAATAATATTTTCCAAAACCATCAATTGTATTTAAACTTCCCGCTGACAATTTCCTATAAACTGCACCTTCCTGAGAAGACTTATGTAATAGGTGAAACCCAAAGTCTAAATTAGGATTTGTATTATTATTAATCCCTGCTTCTACAAAAGGTGTCACAAAATTACCATAACCTAAACGGATATATTTATCGTAAAATGTTTTTTCTTCATGTCCATCTAAAACCGCTGGTAATTGTTTTGGAATAGAGTCTTGTATTTCTACTTCTACTAATTCTAAATCATATTGCTGAGGTGTAGGCTGAATATTTTTCTGGATTCTTTTTATTTTCTCATATTCTCTCCCCACTACCATTGGAAGGTCATAGTTTGAGATTTTTTCTATTATTACTTCAGCATTATCTAAATCAGAACTTTGTGATGTTGATTGATTGGATTGCCCAAAAACACTAGCAGTACTCAACATTATCACTGCCAATCCGAAATATTGTTTAATTGTTGTCATGATAATTATTGATTTTCTTTAGTTGGAGCAGGCGTACTATTCGTTTTCAATTGTTCTATATCTTTCAATCTATTTGTAGCTTGTATTTTATACTCAGGTATATCACTTCCACTTATAATCGACTCTAAAGTTGCTTTTGCTTGGAATAAATCATTTAAAGAAATATAATTTTCAGCAATTAGTAAATATGCTTTATTAATCCATTCAGAGTAACTTGCGTAATTTTTCTGTACTTCGATTAATGCCTTAGTACTTTCAGTATAATTCTCCATCACTCTAAAAGTTTTACCTAATAAATACTGAGCTTCTGCACCAATTTGACTGTTTGCTTTATTTGCAATAGCATCAAATGATGTTAACGCTTTCGTATAATTATTTTCTTCTAAATCAATTTTAGCAAGGTATAGTTCAGCTTCAAAAACATATCTTTTTATATTCTGATCTATAATTTTAGTTGCGTAAGCTTTACAAGCCGAATAATCTTTCACCTGAAATTCAGCTTTCATTAACCCAACATAAACCGCCCATTTACTCGTCTTTCTGATTGCTACTTTTTCTAATTCAACAAAAGTGACAATTGCATCATCGTATTTTTCTAACATTAATTGCAGCTCGCCAATATATCTTAGTGATTTTTCTTTTAGCGGCATTCCATTCACTTTTTGGAACGAGGCAATTGCTAACTCTTTTTGATCTTTAATTTTATATGTGATTCCTAATGCCTGATTTGCTTCATCAGCCACAGAAGAATTAACTGGAGCTGTTACTAAAAAAGCATTTAAAGATATGATTGCTTGATCGTAGTTTTTCTCTTGGAATGGTTTAATCGCCATTTCAAAATCTCCTTGCAGAGTTGCGGTGCTCATTGGATTTGCCTCATCAAACTTATGTCTATATAAAGCCATGTCCGATATTACATGACCACTTGCATTTAAACCTTGCAATGAAGTAATCGCAGCCTCTGCAAATTTAGAAGTTGGAGCAGTATCAATAACATTTTTATAATCTGCTTCTGCATCTTCCAATTCCCCTTCCAGTTTATAACACAATGCCCTTTTTAATAAAGAAGGAACATATACATTCGATTTTTCATACCTAGAAATTACTTTAGAAAATTGATTTACCGCTTCTTCATTTCTATCTGCTTCTGCCATCATTAAGCCTGATTGAAAGTATGACAAAGGAGCAAAAGGCGTATCTCCATATCTTTCTCCTACCTGTTGATACATCCTAAAAGCCTCATCATTATTACTTCCAAGTGCTCTGTATGTTTGTGCTTTTTGATAATTAATATAAGCTACATCTTTAGAGCCAGCACTAATAGCCATATCGTAAGACCTTTGTGCTACATGGTAATTTGAAATCCCAAAATAACAATCTGCTCTTCTAAGGACGGCTTCAGCAACCTTCTCTCTAGGTTCTTTTTCTTTTCTACCAAGATTGATATACTGCGTAAAATAATCGATGCCTAATTGGTATTCTTGTTTTGCATAAAAAGCATATCCTCTACCAAATAAAGAGGCAACATGAAACTTTGAATCATTTGGTACTTCATCATAAACAGTGATTGCCGAATCTAATTGAGAAATACTTGTATACGTCTCTCCTAACCAAAAATTTGAAGCATCATATATCTCATCACTCATTGGGTACTTTTGTGATTTTAATAACATATCAATAGCACCTCTTGCATCGTTATCATTTGCATTTTCTACTGCTTTATTAAATGCAGCTTCTTGATACGCTTTTTTTGTTTCATCATTATTAACCCCAATTCTATCAAAAACAGCAAGTGCTTTGTTGTAATCTCCAGAATTAACATAAGAAATTTGAAGATATTCATGTACTTCATTATCGTATTCTGAGTTTGGAAAATCTAACAAGAATAATTCACAAGCATCTCCTACTTGTGTATAAAGACCTAGATCAAACTGAACTTTAATGAAATTATAAGATGCTTGTTTTTGTATCTCTTTGTTGAATGATAATTTACGTGATTTTTCAAAGGCTAAAAGAGCTTTATCTTTCTCGTTTAATTCAATACTTACCGCTCCTAAATCATACGCTGCAATTTGAGCTAATTCATCATTTCCATCAGAAGCTACAGATAATGGCTGCACAGCTTTCTCTCCAAACCCTTCCATATAATTAGTAAAACCAATCTGATATGCAGTATTTCTATCAATCACTTGTACTGGCACTTCAGCTAGGTATGCATTAAAATAAATTAATGCTGTAGCATACTCTTTCTTTGTATAGTAGACTTTTCCTGTAAACAACAAAGCATCTGTTGGTAAATGGATACCCCTACTTTTAGCATCCTGTACTAGTTCCAACATTTTATCTTCTTGCCCATTTGCATAATATGCTAAAGGCAAAATAGAATAAGTATAATTACTAATCTCTTTATCAGAAAGTGACTTTTCTAAATCTTTGATAGATTGTTCATATTCCTTTTGTTCGTACTCTATGTAACCTGCATAATAGCTTGATTTAAGAGCATAAGGATGCGTTCCTTTTTTTAAAACTTGAAAAAGTTTGTTAGCCTCTTTCGTTTTCCCTTGATCAAAATTAGAATAAGCCGCCTGATAAGCAATTTTTATATCGTCATCATCATAAAAATCAAAATAAGGATCTTTATCAAATGCTGCCAAAGCTTTTTCATACTCGCCTTTTTCAAAATAATAAGAGCCCAATACTTTATATGCTTTTACTGATAAAGGGTGAACAGGGTATGTATATACAAAGCTTTCAATTTGACTTTTGGCTTCTGGGTGTTGTAATTCTAAATTACACACTGCAATATAAAATTGAGCCTCGACGCATTTTTCATCTTCGCCACAATGTTTCGACTCAAAAAGTTCGAACTCTCTTCGTGCTGCAGAGAAATTATTCTCATTATACAGAACAATTGCTTTATTAAACAGTTTTACATTATCAGAATAATATAACGACTCTTGAGCAGAAAGATTATTACTGAATAATAAAAGAACTAAGCAGCTTGTTAGAAGATCTATTTTAATATTCTTGAAATGACTTATCATTTTTTAAAAAACTATGTTAAGGAGTGAATAGTAATTTAGATTCACATTAAAAAGTATACAAAAATTATAAATAATATGCTTTAATAAAAGATTTATAAGTTTTGATTTTGGTGTTTTTTTGATATCAAAAAGACAATAATTAAATATTCATTAATTTATTGAAAAATCCTCTATTAAATTAACTCATTAATGTGATTTTGTAAAAATATCAGTAGATTTGATGTGAAATTTGATTTATGATTGAATTTCGGTCAGTTTATATTATTTCTAAAACTGAACTATATAATTATAACACTACGGTGTAAAACACAAAAAGTGTAAGACACAATTTTATTATGACAAAACTAAAGATTGCGATCCAAAAGTCTGGTCGATTAAGTGACGGATCTCTTAATCTGATCCGTCAGTGTGGAATTAAAATCCCTAGAATGAAAGGTGCATTAAAAGCAGAAGCTAGCAACTTTCCTTTGGAATTTTTATTTCTTCGCGATGATGATATTCCTGGTTACGTCCAAGATGGCGTTGCAGACCTAGGGATAGTAGGTGCCAACGAGGCTGTTGAAAAAGACAAAAACGTTGATACTATACATCATCTTGGTTTTTCAAAATGTAGATTGTCTATTGCTATTCCTAAAGAACAAGCTTACAATGGTATTGCAGATCTTGATGGAAAAAGTATTGCTACTTCTTATCCTAAAATTTTAGGAGACTACTTAAAAGAACAAGGTGTTAAGTGTGATATTCATGAGATCTCAGGATCTGTAGAAATTGCACCAAATATTGGTCTTGCAGATGCAATTTGTGACCTAGTAAGTACAGGTAGTACGTTAATGCAAAATAATTTAAAAGAAGTTGAAAGTATTTTCACTTCTGAAGCATTAATGATTGCAACTCCCGGTTTAGATGCAGAAAAAAGAGGTATTATTGAGCAGTTAATGTTTAGAATTAATGCTTTACAAACTGCTGATAATAATAAATACATTTTATTAAATGCACCTAAGAAAAACGTAGATACTATTCTTAATTTATTACCAGGTATGCGTAGCCCATCTATCTTACCATTGGCAAATGAAGAATTTGTTTCTATACATACTGTTATTGCTGAAGATGATTTCTGGTCTAAGATCGAGGAATTAAAAGCTGCAGGTGCTGAAGGTATTCTTGTTATTCCTATTGAGAAGATGATTCTTTAATCATTTTCTTAAAAAGTGATTAAATTATGAAATTATACAAATATCCAGCTGTTGAAGATTGGAAAAAACTACTTCAGAGACCTTCTATGAGAATGGAAGACATTGAGAAGCAAGTTACTCCTATTCTAAAAACAGTTCAAAAAGATGGAGATGCTGCTTTGAAAGCTTTCTCTCTTCGTTTTGATGGGGCAAATATAGATTCAATATTAGTTTCTGAAGAAGAATTTTCTCAAGCTGAAAAAGATGTCGATAACGATTTAAAAGAATCAATTTCTATTGCCATCAAAAATGTTACTAAGTTTCATTCTGCTCAAAAAACTGACGTTTTAAAAGTTGAAACGATGCCTGGTATTTCTTGCTGGAGAAAAAGTGTTCCTATTCAAAAAGTTGGTTTATATATACCAGGTGGCTCTGCGCCACTTTTCTCTACTGTTATTATGATTGGTGCACCTGCTCTTATTGCAGGTTGTGAAGAGGTTTTTCTTTGCACACCTCCTAATTCAGAAGGAAAAGTACATCCAGCTATTTTATACGCAGCTAAAAAAATAGGTTTAACAAAAGTATATAAAGTTGGTGGTGCTCAAGCTATTGCTGCTATGACTTTTGGCACAGAAACTATTCCTTCTGTATCTAAAATATTTGGACCAGGAAACCAATATGTTACTGCCGCTAAACAACTTGCAACAAAAGAAGGTGTAGCTATAGACATGCCTGCAGGACCTTCTGAGGTTCTTGTTTGGGCAGACGAAACGGCTAACCCTACATTTATTGCTGCGGATCTTTTATCTCAAGCAGAACATGGGCCAGATAGCCAAGTCATTTTAGTATCAACTTCTGAAGATATTATTCAGAAAACAGAAGCTGAAGTTGAAAAGCAACTGTCTGTTCTTCCTAGAAAAGAAATTGCAGCTAAAGCTTTAGAGCATAGCAGAAGTTTCTTGATGAAAGATGAGGCTGAAGCATTGAAATTAGTAAATGAATACGCCGCTGAGCATCTTATTTTATCACTTGATAATGCTGAAGATGTTGCCGAGAAAATCATTAACGCTGGTTCTGTCTTTGTAGGTCACTACACTCCTGAATCTGCTGGTGATTATGCTTCTGGAACAAATCACACTCTTCCAACTTACGGGTATGCTAAGAATTACTCTGGAGTTTCTCTAGATAGTTATTACAGAAAAATCACTTTCCAGAAAATAGAGAAAGAAGGATTAGAAAGCTTAGGACCTCATGTTGAAAGAATGGCTGCTGCGGAAGAATTAGATGCACATAAAAATGCTGTTACAGTAAGACTTAATGCTTTAAAAGATTAAGAAATACTTTTTATAATAAAGAAGGCTTTTCCCAATAAATATTGAGAGAAGCCTTTTTTAATTTATGTGTCTCGTCCTGAATTAGTGTTACACAAAACGTAACATTATGAATGAAGATCAAGAATATCAGTACACTAAGCGTACACAAAAAGATTACAGCTACTCTTTTAAATTACAAGTTGTAGATGAAGTGGAACGAGGGGAAATAAGTATAACGGCAGCCAGACTTAAATATGGAATACAAGGTCATGGTACCATCCGTACTTGGATAAGAAAGTATGGTAATTTAGATTGGGATAATAAATCTGATTTAAAAATGGGAAAGACACCAGAACAAAAATTATTGGAGCTAGAACAAAAGGTTCTATTATTAGAGAAACAAAAAGCTTCTTTAGAAAAACAACTCTACGTAACAGATAAAAAAGCAATTTTCTTTGATATGATGATCGATATTGCTGAGGATGAATTTAATATTCCTATTAGAAAAAAGTCTTTACCCAAGCAGTTGACCAATTCAAAAAAGAAGAAAAAATAGGAGTCAAACCGACTTGTGAATTGCTTGGGTTAGATCGACAAATTTATTATCGTTCGAAAAGGAAAGTAAAAAATAATAATAGTATTGCATCTAAAGTAGTAGACTTAGTGAAAAGAATTCGTTTGAAGCAAACTAAAATAGGGACAAGGAAATTATATCAATTACTTCTTCCTGAATTACAATTACTAAATGTAGGTCGAGATAAGCTTTTTGATATCATGAGGGCTAATCGACTCGATATCAGGCCTAAAAAACAATATCATGTCACTACAAATTCTCATCACAGATTTAAAAAGCATAAAAACCTTATTGAGCATTTGGAAATAAATAGACCTGAACAAGTATTAGTTTCTGATATAACTTACATAGGTGAGCGAAGTAACCCAATGTATCTCTCCTTAGTAACAGATGCCTATTCTAAGAAAATAATGGGGTTAAATGTATCAGATAGTTTGAATGCAAATGGAGCTATTGCAGCATTAAAAGAAGCACTGAAAAATAGAAACTATGTTGATTTACCAATGATACACCATTCAGATAGAGGATTACAATATTGTAGCCACGAGTATCAACGACATCTTCAGGAAAATAAAGTATTGTGCTCGATGACGGAATCTTACGATCCTTATCAAAATGCGGTAGCAGAAAGAATAAATGGAATTCTTAAGCAAGAATTTATTTTAGGAATAAAAATTAATGATCTCGATTTAATGAATAAATTTATTAGAGAATCTATATATATTTATAATAATGAAAGGCCTCATTGGAGTAATTATATGAAGACACCTGTTGAGATGCATCAGCAGAGTGAAATAAAAATGAGAACTTATAAAAGTAAAAATAGCACCGAGTCTACACCCGATGCTATCAATATATAATAGTCTAAATCTGTAACGCTATGGACGGACTAGACAATGAGTTTAAAAAGAGATTATTATTTCCCTTTAATTGTTTCCATTACTCGTCCACAATGAAGCATTTTGTCACCAAAATATGGATTAACAACTTCATTTGTTCCACTTAACCAATTAGCACCTGTATTATTAAATGCCATTGGACAATGTACTACATATAAATCCATTCCCGCTTCACCAGACTTTGCAACTTCTGTGTAATAAGCTGTTACAACCTCAAAGCTTTTTCTTTGAGCTTCAAGATTATCAGTACTACCAATTGCAGCAATAGCTTCTTTTACTTCTTTTGATACATCAGGTGGTAAAGTAACTTCTACTTTCTTTGCAAAAGTTTGTGCAGCAGTTGGATTTGATGCAATTAAACATTCCGAAAGTTTTAAGTAAGCCTTTGCTCCTTTTGCTTTTTCTGCATTATAAACAACTGGCTTCAATTCAACTTTTTCCTCAACTTTATTTGTTTGTTCTGTTTTAGGAGCACCACAGCTCATCATTAAAAATGCTGCAGCACCAACTATTAATATTTTTTTCATTATTGATATGTATTTATAAATTAAAAAAGTGAAGTCGACAAATATTTATCTCCTCTATCACAAACAATAAAAACAATAACTCCACTGTCTATCTTTTTTGCAGTTTCTATAGCTGCGTAAGCAGAACCACCACTACTCATTCCAGCAAATATTCCTTCTTCTTTGGCTAAAAGACGTGTCATATTTGTTGCATTCTCTTGTGAAACATCAATTTTTTGATCTACTCTTGATTCATCAAAAATTTTTGGTAGATAAGCTTTTGGCCACCTTCTAATACCTGGAATTTTTGCTCCTTCAGCTGGCTGAGTACCTACAATTGTAATTTTTTCTGATTGTTCTTTCAAGAATTTTGATGTTCCCATAATAGTACCTGTTGTTCCCATAGCAGATACAAAATGAGTCACTTTCTGATCAGTATCTCTCCAAATTTCAGGTCCTGTAGTTTTATAATGAGCCATATAATTATCAGGATTATCGAACTGATTAAGCATGAAATAACCACCTTCTTCTACTTTTCTAAGTGCATAATCTCTTGCACCTTCCATAGATTCTTTTTGAGGTGTTAAAGTTACTGTAGCTCCATATGCCTTCATTGATTTAATTCTCTCAATAGTTGCATTATCGGGCATTACTAGTTCGATTTCAATACCCATTAAACTAGATATCATTGCAAGAGCAATACCCGTATTTCCACTTGTTGCTTCAATTAATTTTACACCACTTTTTAGGTCTCCTCTTTCTTGAGCTTGTTTAATCATGTTGTATGCTGCACGATCTTTTACACTCCCACCTGGGTTCTGACCTTCTAACTTTGCATAAATTGTAACATTCGGATTAGGACTTAAAGCCTTTAATTCTACTAAGGGCGTATTTCCTACAAGTGACAACACTGAAGACATAATAATTATTGTTTGGTTGATAGTTTGAGATATCAAATGCTAAGTTCCTTATTTATTTTAAAAATGATAAATGAATTGTCTATTATTTTATATAAATCAGTCTAAAAAAGAGCAATAATTTAATTTTATAGTTCATTTTAAACCACTACAATTCTAAAGAGATGAAAAGCTGTTAAAAGCAGTATTCATTTTTATTAAAAATATATGATAATATCAAACTACTTACTACTTTTGGCGACAGAAATATATTGACAATTCAACCACATGTCAATAAACCATAAAAAAACACATAACTCAGTCATGACAGAAGAAAAGACATTAAAAAAAGTTGCTCTTAATGATGTTCACGAAGCATTAGGTGCTAAGATGGTTCCATTTGCAGGATACAATATGCCTGTAAGATACTCGTCTGATATCGAAGAACACAAAACAGTTCGTAATGGCGTAGGTGTTTTTGATGTTTCTCATATGGGTGAATTTATGCTTAAGGGACCTAAAGCATTAGACCTGATTCAAAGAGTATCTTCAAATGATGCATCAAAGTTAGTTGACGGTAAGGCACAGTATGCTTGTTTACCTAATGAAGATGGTGGAATTGTAGATGATCTTATCATCTACAAAATTAAAGATGAAGAGTATATGCTTGTTGTAAATGCATCTAATATTGAAAAAGATTGGAATTGGATTGCAAACAAGAATACAGAAGGTGTAGAAATGACTAACGTTTCTGACGAAATATCCCTTTTTGCTGTTCAAGGTCCAAAGGCTTCTGAAGCTATGCAGTCTTTAACTGATGTAAACCTTTCTGATATGGGTTTCTACACTTTTACTATTGGTAAATTTGCAGGAGTTGATAATGTAATTATATCTGCAACTGGTTATACTGGTTCTGGAGGATTTGAATTATACATTCCAAACAAAGATGCCAAAGAAGTTTGGACTAAAATATTTGAAGCAGGTAAAGATTACGAAATCAAACCTATTGGTTTAGGTGCAAGAGACACACTAAGACTTGAGATGGGTTATTGCTTGTATGGTAATGATATTGACGATTCAACTTCACCTCTTGAAGCGGGACTAGGTTGGGTAACTAAATTCACTAAAGAATTTACCAATAGTGCAAATTTAGCCAAACAAAAAGAAGAAGGTGTTACTCGCCGTTTAGTTGGTATTGAATTAATTGACAGAGGTGTTCCTCGTGGAGGTTACAATGTACTTAATGCTGACGGAGAAGTTGTAGGAAAATTAACTTCTGGAACAATGTCTCCTATGCTAGGTAAAGGTATCGCTTTAGGTTATATCAACAGACCGTTAACAAAACCAGGGTCAGAGGTATTTATTGAAGTAAGAAACAGAAAATTAAAAGCTGTGGTATCAAAACCTCCTTTTTATAAAGGTTAATTTAGTACCAGATAATAGATAAATAAAAAGAGCGATGAATTAATTCATCGCTCTTTTTGTATATTTTCAAAATATAATTTCTAATTAAATTACATTGATTTTACCATGGGTCTAATTTTCTCAAGAATGATAATTAACTCCGCTTTATCTTGCAAATAATTATCCACTCTACTATGCACTAGTTTTTCACGTGTATCAATTTCTAGAGTATCTAAATCTTCATCATCACCTATCACAGTTTCGCCATCTAAATACTCTTCATAGATAACTACGCCATCGTATCTAGTAATTTTGAAATGAATTATTGATGAATTTAAATCTTCTCCTTTAAGTTCTGCACTAAAAGTATCAAACTTTAAAGGTTTACTGTATGTTAAATCATATTTTTTTTGATATAGTATATCAGTATGAAGCTCTGTTTCCAGAGATTCATCATCACAACTGCACATAAACAGAAGCAATAAACTAAATACTATTTTTTTTAAAATATGCATACAGCGGTTTAAATTGAATCACAAAGATATAACTTTTTAGCGATTTTTTTAACTTTAATTCAGTTTTTGTTAAAATTATTTTAACACTTAAATTACTTTATTTAGGAGATTATAATTCTAAAAAAGAAAATTCCTAATATTAAGACACTTATAACTTACAAAGTGTTGTACTATATTATTGTCATTTATCTAATACAATTAAAAAATTGTTCTACTACTATTAATAACAAAAAGTTTTTAACAAGAAATAGTTCAAAATAGATGTCAAAAAAAAATTATCAAATAAAAAAAGGTATTGAACCTAATCAATACCTTTTAATGGCTTGTACCTTGGGTGGGACTCGAACCCACACGAGCTTGCACTCACAAGATTTTGAGTCTAGCGCGTCTACCAATTCCGCCACCAAGGCGAATATAAAAACAACTTGTACCTAGGGTGGGACTCGAACCCACACGAAGTTTCCCTCACAAGATTTTGAGTCTAGCGTGTCTACCAATTCCACCACCTAGGCAGATGTTTTTATATTGCAATAAATAAAGTACTTGAGGTGGGACTCGAACCCACACGAGCTTGCACTCACAAGATTTTGAGTCTAGCGCGTCTACCAATTCCGCCACTCAAGCCTAAAAATAAAAAAGAAATTGTACCTTGGGTGGGACTCGAACCCACACGAGCTTGCACTCACAAGATTTTGAGTCTAGCGCGTCTACCAATTCCGCCACCAAGGCATTCTTCTTTATTTTCTTATTGCCTTCCGTTTGAAAGCGATGCAAATATGCATGGTTAAATATTAGAAAGCAAACAACTTTGATCGGTGTTGATCTATTGAATTATTAACTTTCTGAATTTAAGCACTAAATTATTTGTTTTTTTTTCCTAGAACCCCATCTCTTCCACTTTTTGAGCTAATTTAAGCCTATATTCGTGAGCAGTCATGTCTATTTGCGTTGGTACAATACTTCCATAATTATTGTTAATTGCCCACTCATCCGTATCATTTCCAGTATCTCTATTTACAAATTTACCAGTAAGCCACAGATATTTTTTCCCTACAGGGTTTACTCTTTCATCAAATTGCTCTTGCCATTTACCATCTGCTTGTCTACATATTTTTAAACCTTTAATTGGCTCATCTCCTACTTTAGGAAAATTCACATTCCAAGCAACTCCTTTTGGCATCCCTTCTTTGAGTACTTTTTCTGCAATTTGCTTTACAAATGATCGAGTGTGTTCAAACTCTGCATCAAAACCATAATCACAAACACTAAAGCCGATACTTGGTAAACCTTCTATTGCTGCTTCTAATGCGGCAGACATGGTGCCAGAATATAAAACGCTTACAGAACTATTACTACCATGATTCACTCCACTTACTACTAAATCTGGTAATGTTTCTAAAATATGATTCTTTGCTAATTTCACACAATCTGCAGGTGTACCAGAACATTGATAAGCACTCACATTTTCATCAGGAAAAATATCAGAAGAATGATACCTTAATGGATCTTCTATAGTTATTGCATGTCCTTGACCTGATTGTGGACTATCAGGTGCTACAACAACAACATCTCCTAATTCTTTCATCACACTAACTAAAAATTTAATTCCTTTTGATGTAATACCATCATCGTTAGCTATTAAAATAAGTGGGTTTTTTTTCATTATTTTTTTATAATATAAATGGAAAACGGGCTTCTAAGAGCCCGTTTATAAATTCTTTCAATATGTTTATTGTCACGAAATTAATTCGCTACTTTTTTATCTTCAGCAAGTACATCATAATACCTTACAATTTGCAAAAAGTCTTCACGATCTTTATAATCAAGTTTATTAATTTTTATAAATGCTTCGATTTTATCTTTGTATTTACCAAAGTAAGTAAGCATTGTTTCTAATTTTCTGGTATCTACTTGTCGTATTTCGGCATACATATCCATCAAATAAAAATCATAAACAAGAATTTTTCTTCTGGTATTAAAATTACTCCCCCAGTAGGGATCGTAAGATGTCTCAGATACCTCAGCAATTCTTTCTCTAGTAAACAAGATATATGGTTCTCCTTCCTCCAATAATTCAAAGAAATGATTTTTCACATATCCTTTTGATCTTTTAAATGGTAGTGAATAAAAAACTCTTTGTCTTTTTGTCAGTTTATCTAGAATTTCAAAAGAAGCAACATTTTGAGCTCCAAAAGATTTAATAACTCCATTAACTATAACTTGTATAGATTCTACTTCTTCTTCTAATGAATATTTTATTCTCCCTTTTAAAGATGTTCCATTTGTTAAATCTACCTCTCCTGAATGCCAAAATTCTGATGGAAAATCTTGAGCAAAAGAAAAAATTGGAAATAAAGTTATGATGAGGATACTGAATAATTGTCTCAAATTCATTATGCTAAAGTTTAATCAAATCAAATGCTTTTTATAAAAATACATCTTTTTTACTAGACTTAAAATTATAACTAAAGATTCTTTTTTTTAGCAAAAATTGATGACTCAAATCATTTTTACAAACGAATTTGAATTTTTTAGCGAAATTTCGCTAATTTTTTTATATAAATATATTCATATATAAAATAGACTTTAAAAACATTTTAAGCAACTATAATATTGTTTTATTTATATTTTACTATTTTGAATGAGTATTCACTAGCGAAAATTCGCTTTTTTTATTCAATTCGCTTTTACTAACTTTGAATTATCAATCACCCGGACATTAACTTTAAATACTATGAGAGGACAACACATTACTCAGATAGAAAACTTAGAAATTAGAGGCTTGATTTCTAATGAGTTCGACCAAATCTTAACTCAAGAGGCTTTAGAGTTCGTCGTACTACTTCATAAAAAATTTGCTAAACGTAGATCAGCACTACTAGAAGCAAGAAAAAGAAGACAAGAAAGTATTGATGAGGGTAAAATGCCCAACTTTCTAGCTGAAACAGCATACATTAGAAACAGCGAATGGACTGTTGCTGATGTGAAGGAAGACTTAAAAGACCGCCGTGTTGAAATAACAGGACCGGTTGATCGTAAAATGATCATCAATGCTTTAAATAGTGGTGCAAATGTTTTTATGGCCGATTTTGAAGATGCAAACTCTCCTACTTGGGAGAACAACATGCAAGGTCAAATCAATTTAAGAGATGCGATCAATAAAACTATCTCTTTTGAAAATTTAAAGAATGGGAAAACTTATTCTTTGAATGAAAACACAGCAACACTTATGGTACGCCCTAGAGGGTGGCATTTAGAAGAAAAACACATTTTAATTGATGGAAAACCTGCTTTAGGTGGTTTAGTTGATTTTGGATTATTTTTCTTCCACAATGCAAAGGAATTAATTAATAGAGGAAGTGCTCCTTATTTTTACTTACCTAAAATTGAGAGTCATTTAGAAGCCCGTTTATGGAATGACATTTTTGTATTTGCTCAACAGCAATTAAATGTACCTCAAGGCAGTATAAAAGCAACTGTATTAATAGAAACTATTCTTGCAGCTTTTGAAATGGATGAAATTTTATATGCTTTAAAAGAACATTCTGCAGGTCTGAATTGTGGTAGATGGGATTATATATTCTCTTATATCAAAAAATTTAGAAATGATCCTAAGTTTATAATGCCTAATAGAGATCAGGTTACAATGAAAGTTCATTTTATGAAATCATACTATGAGTTATTAATTCAGACTTGTCATAAAAGAAAAGCATTTGCAATGGGTGGAATGGCAGCACAAATCCCAATTAAGAATGATGCTAAGGCAAATCAAAAGGCTATTGATAAAGTTGCTAAAGATAAAACAAGAGAAGCTTTGGCTGGCCACGATGGTACTTGGGTTGCTCATCCTGGTTTAGTTTCTACAGCAAAAGAAGTTTTTGATCGTTATATGGGTAACCCGAATAATATTGATAAACCAATCACTTTTAAGAAAATAACAGCAGAAGATCTTTTAAAAGTTCCTACAGGAGATATCACAATAGAAGGTTTAAAAAACAATATAGATGTTGGTATTCAATACATTGCTAGATGGTTAGATGGCCAAGGTGCTGTTCCTATTTATAACTTAATGGAAGATGCTGCTACTGCAGAGATTTCTAGAACACAAGTTTGGCAATGGATTCAGCATCAAGCAAAAATGAATGATGGCACTCCGATTACAAAAGAGTTGTATCAATCATTAATTCCAGAAGTAATGGAAACGATAAAAAACTATGTTGGCGAAGACACTTACCAACAAGGAAAATATAATGAAGCATTCGAAATTTTTGATATGCTTGTTACAAAAGATGAATTTATAGAGTTCTTAACACTTCCTGCATACGCACATATAGGATAAATAAAAAAGGGGCATCTCAACTGCAATTGATTTGCCCCACCAATGAATTACACATTAGTTTACACACAAATCTACAAGAAAATGACAAAGCAAGAAAGAATTGAAGCGTTAAAAAGAGAATGGGCAACAAATCCAAGATGGAAAAATATTGAACGCCCTTATGATGCTGAAGAAGTAATTAAGCTACAAGGCAATGTCATTATTGAACATTCATTAGCAAAACAAGGTGCAGAGAAATTCTGGAATGGCCTTCATTCAGAACATTTTATGGCTGGTCTTGGTGCATTAACGGGTAACCAAGCTATTCAAGAAGTAGAAGCTGGTTTAAAAGCTATATACTTAAGTGGATGGCAAGTTGCCGCTGATGCAAATTTAGCAGGACAAATGTACCCTGATCAATCTTTATACCCTGCAGACTCTGTTCCTAAAGTTGTTGCAAGAATAAACAATGCGCTTCGTCGTGCAGACCAAATTCAATCTGTTGCAGATAAAAATGACACTGACTATATGGTGCCTATTATTGCTGATGCAGAGGCAGGTTTTGGAGGTAATTTAAATGCCTTCGAATTAATGAAAATGATGATCGAATCTGGTGCTTCTGGGGTTCACTTTGAAGATCAATTATCTTCTGCAAAAAAATGCGGGCATTTGGGAGGTAAAGTATTAGTACCAACACAAGAAGCGATAAATAAATTAGTTGCTGCACGTTTAGCTGCTGATGTATGCGGAACACCTACGCTAATTATTGCTAGAACAGATGCAGACGCTGCAAATTTGATAACTAGTGATATAGATCCAAGAGATACAGAATTTATTCATGGCAAAAGAACTTCTGAGGGTTTCTATGAAGTGAGAAACGGATTAGATCAAGCCATTTCTAGAGGGTTATCTTACGCTCCTTATGCTGATTTGATTTGGTGTGAAACATCTCATCCAGATCTTGGTGAAGCTAGGAAATTTGCTGATGCTATTCATGCAAAATTCCCAGGTAAAATGTTAGCATATAATTGCTCACCTTCTTTTAATTGGGCATCGAAATTAACAGAAAAAGAAATGGAGACTTTTAGAGAAAATCTAGCTGATATGGGGTATAAGTTCCAATTTATCACGCTTGCAGGTTTCCATGCTTTAAATACGAGTATGTTCGAATTGGCAAAAGCTTACAAAGAAAAAGGTATGGCTGGCTACTCGAAACTACAAGAAAAAGAATTTTCTTTACAAGCAGACGGCTTCAGAGCAGTTAAACACCAAGCCTTTGTTGGCACTACTTACTTCGATGCTGTACAAAATACAGTAACTGCAGGGACTTCATCGACAACTGCAATGGAAGGAAGTACGGAAACGGCTCAATTCTAAATGTAATTTTATATATGGTTACCAAAACAAAAAACTTCACTGCGTTTGCAGTGAAGTTTTTTTTATTGACCTTCAATAAGGTTATTTGGCAAGTCTAAAATTTCTTGCTTAGTAGTATATTCCAGACCATTCACATAAATTGCTCCTTCTGTTGTAATAGCTATCTCTTTATAATCAATTAATACCTTTGGTACTCCCCATTTATTAAAATCTGCTTTATTAAGTACAATATGAATTGGTTTATTTAATGTTGATAAAAGTGATATATCCCTTACTTCAGAATCATTATCAGCAATTAAAATAAATGTTGATGCTTCAGGAAAATTTTCTTGAGCGTATATCAAGGCTTCAAGATCATTCTCCGGAAGATCTCCTCCATCACCTTTCTGTTTCACTTTTTGCATTAAATTCATAACAGGCATTACTTTACTGTCATGTATCTCATAAATTCCGCCAGTTTTACCTATCTCTTTATGATGGCTCATTTTGGCATCCCCGTCATTAAAAAACACAAAACCTTCTACCTGATCTTGAGCTCTTTCTTTCATTAACCAAGACAAAAGATCAATTGTATATGGGTACATACTCCCCGTCCAATCACTAATAACAACAACTTTGTTCCATTCCTCTTTATGCTTTTCAAAAACTTTGGAGGTATGTGATTCTACTTCCTCATCTAGCTTTAATTTTTGCTTTACTAAATGATCAAATTTATGATCAATTGCTTTCTTACGCTTCAGCTCTTTTTCGGGAGATAATTCTTTCCGAGGATGTTTTTTATAATAAACTACGATACCATGAAAAAGATTTTCAAAATCTAATTTAGATGTACCTTTGGTTTGTTTAATAATTCTCCAACGAATAACAGGATCATCAATTGCTCCATCAAACCACTCCGAGAAAGCATCAATTCTTGCTATATTTAAAAGAGAAAAATCAAAATCTTTCGGATGATCTGTATATACTAACAGAACACTATCAATTTGTAAACGACTAATTTCGTCTGCCTCAGGTAATCTGTTTATCTCTGATTGCCCATAAGACATAGGTAACGTAAAAAAATGTTTTGTTGAATCAATTTCTAAATGATCTACACTTCTATATGCTGCCTTAAAATATATACGTTCCGCTGTTTGTCCATTTGATTTTTCAGTTATTAAAAATAATAAAATGAAAAACCCTATTAACCATTTGCAATCTCGTCTAACTCCATCCATCGCATCATCTTCTCGTCTGCATCTTCCATTACTTTACCAAGACGTTCCGAAATTTCTCGAATTTCATCTACATCTGTAACAGATCCGTCAGATAATTTTGCTTCTATTGTTTCCTTTTCAGTTTCAAGAACTTCAATTTCTTTTTCAAGTGCTTCATACTCAATCTTCTCTTTGTAAGAAAGCTTTTTTGTAGAAGTTTTTGGTTGTACTTTTTTCTCTAATTGTTGTTTACGATCTCTTTCTTCTTTAACAGCAATTTTTCGGAGACGTTCTTGTTCGTCTACATATTCTCTGTATTCAGAATACTTACCATTAAAATCTTTAATCTTACCCTGTCCTTCAAAAACAAATAAGTGATCTACCAATTTGTCCATAAAATAACGGTCGTGAGTAACAACAATCACGCAACCTTGAAACTCTTCCAAAAAGTCTTCCAAAACACTCAATGTTGCCAAATCAAGATCATTTGTTGGCTCATCAAGTATCAAAAAGTTAGGATTAGTAAGTAGAATTGTACATAAATACAATCTTTTACGTTCACCACCACTTAATGTAGAAACAAAAGAATGCTGTTGTTCTGGCTCAAATAAGAAACGTTGCAATAATTGAGAAGGTGTTAAGCTTGTTCCATCAGACATTGTATGATCTTCAGTAATATCTCTTACAATATCAATAACCTTCGCATTTTCATCAAAAGACAAACCGCTTTGCGTATAATACCCATAAACAATCGTTTCTCCTTTTGTAATATCACCAGAGTCAATCCCTTCCTTTCCTGTTAGCATATTCAAGAAAGTAGATTTTCCAACACCATTATCACCAACAATGCCAACTCTTTCTCGACGTTTAAAAACATAAGAGAAATCCTCTACAATTTTCTTATCGGCAAAAGATTTATATACATCTTCAAATTCAAGAATTTTCTTACCTAAACGAGACATATTGACAGAAATCTCTGCTTTCTCTTCCTTTCTACCACTATTTGCTTTCTTTTTTAAATCCTGAAAAGCATCCATTCTAAACTTTTGCTTTGTACCACGAGCTTTAGGCATTCTTCTTACCCAATCCAACTCCTTTCTCATCAGATTTTTAGCTTTATCTACGCTAGCAGCTTCGTTTGCTTCTCGTTCTGCTTTTTTCTCAATAAAATAAGAGTAATTCCCTTTATGAGTATAAATAGTACTATCTGTTAACTCAATAATTTCATTACAAATTCTATCAAGAAAATATCTATCGTGCGTTACTAATAATAAAGATAAACGTGATCTTGTTAAATATTCTTCTAACCACTCAATCATATCTAAGTCAAGATGGTTAGTAGGTTCATCTAGAATTAAAAGATTTGGTTCTTCAATTAAAATTTTACTTAAAGCAACACGCTTTTTCTGACCACCAGATAACGATTTCATTGGTGCAGAAAGATCTTCAATTTTAAATGCGGTAAGGATTTGTTTCACTCGAGCTTCTGCATCCCATGCTTTCAACTCTTCCATTTTAGCTGTTGCAACATCCAGTTTTTTTAAGATTTGATCTGAATAATCTTTAGACGAATCTGCTAGTGCCTCTTCGTAATTTCTTACAGCTTTTAAAATTGGAGAGTCGCTTGATAACACATAATCTAATACAGACTGATGAGGATCAAAAGCAGGGTCTTGCTCTAATAAACCAACTGTAACATCTTTATTTATAGCTATTGCTCCACCATCTAATGGCTCTTTACCCACAATTGAGTTGAGTAAGGTTGATTTACCACCACCATTTTTAGCTACTAAAGCAACTTTCTGTCCCTGTTGAATACCAAAGCTTATATTTTCAAATAGAGGTTTTTCTCCCCAATATTTTGTCGCGTTATCTACGGATATTAAATTCATCGTCTGTTTTTTTTTTGCAAAGTACAACATTCAATTCAATAAGAATATAAACTCCTACTAATGTTTTTAATCCTAGCATATTTATATTCTTATAATTTTGAATAAAAATGAAACGACCAATATTAATTTCTTTAACTATTTGTTTCAAATTTTCTAAATGTCAAACTAATTCTAGACGAATCTAGCCCTATCGATTTTGGAATTTTATGTCTAAATTTTAATTGTGTATCACCATGCATTGTAATAATACTACCATGTTTTGCTGAGATCTCAACTTTCTTATAAAGAAAGTCATTTACGAAACCTTTAGTTTTTTTAGGTGTAAATATTAGGTTTCTAGTACCGTACATATCTTTATATAATGATATTATTGAAATTTCAGCATTCTTTTGCATTCCAAATTGACAATCGCTATGAGCTGCTATAAAATCATTCCCATCTGAATACCAATTAACTAAAACTTGATTAAACTTTTCTTTTGCAGTTTTATTCAGAAAATCTAAATATATTTGAAATTTTGAGGGTAAGGATAAATCCTCATGAGGAACCAAACCTGAATACATAAAACTTCTCTTAGCATTTTGGTCTCTATTTGGAATCATAAGATAACTTCGATGCCAACGAGGAGATATAACCTCCTTTTCATACATAACAACCTTACCTTTTTCAGATGGATGTAAAGCAAACATTTCATCATAATTACATTTTGAATATTTATCTAACTCATCTGTCACCCATTCAATTGTTATCCATGAAGATTTACTCTTTGTTAGATATATCTTTTCGTTTTTCTTAGAAAGAGAAGGTGAAATAGATAAAGTTTCAAAATTAGCCACTCCACTTTTATTGATTAATTTTTCTGCCAATGCTTTCATGTCTTAAAGTTTAAAATGCTAAAAAATAAATTTCTTCTTAATAATTCAAACATCAACAAGTACTACGCAATCATTTTGCGTAGTATAAAATTCTTTATAAATTTATCAATGGCACAAAATAAAAATGCACTCATAAGATATAAGACAATTGACAAGTGTCTTCAAAACAAGTATAGAGAATGGACTTTAAATGATTTAATTGAAGCTTGCTCAGAAGCACTTTATGAGTATGAAGGTAAAACTGTGAATGTAAGTAAGAGATGTATTCAATTAGATATCCAGATAATGAGAAGTGACAAATTAGGATATAATGCTCCAATTATTGTTTATAATAAAAAATTTTATCGCTATAAAAATGACAACTATACAATAACAAATATTCCATTATCAAAAAATGACATGTATATTTTATCAGAGTCAATCGAAGTACTTAAACAATTTAAGGATTTCTCATTGTTCTCTGAATTAAGTGGGATTTTTCAACGTTTAGAAGATAAAGTGTATATTGAAAAAACAAAACAAGATGCAATCATACACCTTGATAAAAATGAAAATTTGAAGGGTTTAAAGTATTTAGACCCCCTATATCAATCCATTCTTCAAAAAAAATGTTTATTCATTTACTATCAATCATTTTCGTCAGAGAACTCTAATAAGATTGATTTCACACCTTTCATATTAAAAGAATATAACAATAGATGGTTTGTTGTAGGCAGTGATCATAATAATAATATTATTACTCTTGCCCTAGACAGAATACATAGTTTAGTAAATAACTTAACAAGAAAATATGATACAAATAACTTTAATGGAGATAAATATTACAACAATACAATTGGTGTAACAGTCATATCAAATCAAGAAAATGAAGAGATTAATCTAAAAATCAATAATAAAAGTACTCCATATGTATTAACTAAACCTTTACATCATACTCAAGAAGTAATTTCAATTGATAATAATGGAAATGCTATAATTAAAATTATCGTAAACGTAAATTATGAATTAGAACGAATTATTTTAGGTTTTGGAGATTCTGTAACAGTCTTAAAACCAAGAAAACTACGAAAAAGAATAGAAAAAGTACTACAAAACAGCATCGCTAATTACAACTCAATAAAAGGTAAACATCATTAAAGAATCTCAAATTCAATTCTTCTATTTTTTTGTCTTCCTAATTCAGTATCGTTTGATGCAACTGGTTTAGATTTTCCATATCCTTTTGCAACAAGATTACTCTTAGGAACGCCCTTATCAATTAAGTAATTAACAACAGCTTCTGCCCTTTTCTGTGATAAATCAACATTGTATTTATCAGTACCAATATTATCAGTATGGCCGCTAATTTCTACTTTCAATGTAGGGTTATTTTGCATAAACTCTATAATGCGTTGTAGCTCTACATTCGACTTATCCTCTAAATCAAACTTATTAGAATCGAAAAATATATTATTAAGTGTGATATTTATACCATGTTCTACTCTTTGTAAAAAGATATCTAATGTTTTTCCCTCAACACCAACATTATGCATATCAAAAGTTAAACTTTGAAAAAGGTAGCCTGGTCTTGATACATACAAAGCATATTCTTCTTCTTGATTTAAAACAATAAGGTATTTACCTGTTTCTTCATCAGAAAACACTTTAGATTCTGTTATATCACTTTCTAATTTCTTAAGCTCAATCTCTGATTTTAATGGTTTCTTAGTAATCGCATTATAAACAACTCCCTCCAAATAGCTACTTAAAGCACTTGGCTGAATATCTTTAGGTACATCAAAAGATACAATTTCACTTGTTCTTTCGTTGCCATTGATAGTAAATTCTTTTGAGAAATACCCTTTTGATCCATCTGAAGAAACTATTAAAGAAACCTGATCAGCATGATCATTAATAGGAAAGCCTAAATTTTTAGGTGTAGTCCACTGTCCATTTATAAATTCCACCTTAAAAAGATCTAAACCACCATAGCCAACTTGACCCTCTGAAGAAAAATACAATGTAGTTCCATTTGAGTGAATATATGGTGATAAGTCATCATCATAAGAGTTAATATTTTCTCCCAAATTTTGGGCAGGATTCCAGTCACCATTACTTCCTAACTTACTTACCCAAATGTCTTTTTTACCGACACCACCTTTTCTATCAGAAACAAAATATAATGTTCTACCATCAGCAGATAAAGAAGGCTGAGATTCCCAATTTCTACTGTTTACGTTTGGCCCCAAATTTTCAGGTTTTGTCCAATGCTCACCTATTTTTTTTGATAAAAACAAATCACAACTGCCATAACCTTGTCGATCTCTAGTTGATTCACAAGATGTAAAAATCATAATTGAACCATCAGCTGATATTGAACAAGTTCCTTCGTTATATTTAGTATTCAATTCTCTAACTTCCTCTGGAGTAGCCCATTCACCATCAACTAATGTAGTTTGATAGATATTTTCATCTGTTTTTCTATCTCTTGCAGTAAAATATAAAACAGTCCCATTTGCTGTAATAGCCGGAAAATATTGTTGCTCTCTACTATTTACAGTACTCCCTAAAGTTGTAGGATTAAACGGTAATTTATTTTCAATATTTATACGAGCATATTTACAAGATGCGATAATCTTATTTGCAGTAGAAATCTGACTATATTGACGTTTAGAAGGGTTAAATTTTAAAAATGAAGTAGCATATTTTTCTGCTAAATCATAGTTTCCTTGAGACCATTCGTACTCTGCTAAAGACAGGTGTGCAAGCATATATTTAGCGTTATTTGCACAGCATTTCATTAATTCAGCATACAGTTCCCTTGATCTTTGATAATCACGTTCTAAGATGTTTAAATACGCCAACAAGTAATAACTATCCCCAAACGATGGATCTGCTTTTATTGATTTATTTAAATATTCTTTAGCATCAGGAAATTGTCTTTCTGATACTGCTTTTTCTCCTTTTTCATATAATTTTTTAGCTTTTGACGACTGTCCAAAACTAGTAATTGAAACTAAGCAAAATATGAGAAGTGAAACATAATAATGATTCATATATTTTATGTAAATAGTTTTTCAGCAACTTCTGCAACAGTACCTACAGGAATCACTTTCATTTTAATCTTCTTTAAATCTAACCCTTTGATATTATATTTTGAGACAAACATCTCTTTAAAACCAAGTTTTTCAGCTTCAACAATTCTATTTTCAATTCTAGAAACTGCTCTTATTTCTCCCCCAAGTCCAACTTCTGCAGCAAAACAAGTGGTAGATTCAATTGAAATATCCTCAAAAGAAGATATTAGTGAAACAACTACAGCTAAATCAATTGCTGGATCTTCTACTCTTAGCCCCCCTGCGACATTTAAAAAGACATCAGAAAAGTTTAATTTATAGCCTGATCTTTTTTCAAGAACAGCTAAAAGCATGTTCATTTTTTTAGCATCAAAACCTGTAGGGCTACGTTGTGGGTTACCATATACTGATGGTGTTACTAAAGATTGAATCTCAACTAATAAAGGTCTATTACCTTCCATAACTGTACCTATAGCAATTCCACTCAATCCGTCGTCTCTTTGAGATAAAAGAATTTCTGAAGGATTACTTACTTGGCGTAGTCCTGAAGCAATCATCTCATAAATACCTAATTCTGAAGTAGACCCAAACCTATTTTTTTGAGTTCTTAAAATTCTGTAAGTCATGTGTCGATCTCCTTCAAATTGAAGAACAGTATCCACCATATGCTCCAAAACTTTTGGTCCTGCTAAACTTCCTTCTTTCGTAATGTGACCAATCATTAAAACAGGTGTACCAGTATCTTTTGCAAAACGAATAAGCTCTGCTGCACATTCTTTAACTTGAGAAACACTACCAGCAGCAGCTTCTAAAAATGGAGACACTAATGTTTGAATCGAATCAATTACCATTACATCTGGAACCATTTTCTCTACATGAGCAAAAATTTTAGAAGTATCTGTTTCAGTTAGCACAAAAGTATCTTCAGAAGAATACGGTAATCGCTCTGCTCTTTGTCTTATTTGCTGTCCACTTTCCTCTCCAGACACATATAATACTTGTTTATCTTTAAGTGATAAAGCAATCTGTAGCATTAATGTTGATTTACCAATACCTGGTTCTCCACCAATCATTACCGCTGAACCTGGTACAATACCTCCACCTAAAACTCTGTTTAATTCTTCATCTAGGGTGATTATTCTTGCTTCTTTTTCAAACTTAACCTCATTAATTCTTACAGGCTTAGAAGTTTCAATACTAGCATTTACATACGCACCAGTTTTGACAGCTTCTTTACTCATTTTCCAATCTCCCTTTTTAGGAGTATCTTCTTTCAGTAATTCTTCTACAAATGTATTCCACTCGTTACAGGTTGGACATTTACCTTGCCATTTTGGAGATTCAAAACCACAGTTCTGGCAAAAGTATGCTGTCTTTATTTTTTTAGCCATTCTGACTTATTATTTCATATTTAAAAGATACATGAAGATAAATGAAGAAAAGTGGAAAGTAAAAATCAATAGTACATATTTTAATATATCTATCTCAATTTTACTTAGAAACGTTTTCCTACTAAAATTAAACAATAAAATGTATCAGTATTTCATGCAAAGGGTTTAAATTCGTAATTGAATACGATCACTTTTCAATTGTAGTTTAACGATACTACAAGTTTTTTTTGATCAAAAACTCTATACTAGAACAATGCTCGAATTAGTTACATATTCGGAAAATAGTCCTCTATTATTTACTCAAGCTATATTTTGGGTATTATTTGGAGCTATCATCATCATATATCAATTTGTTTATAAAAACATAACAGCAAGAAACACCCTATTGCTTCTTGCTAGTCTATATTTTTATTACATGTCAAGTGGTTTCTATTTTGTGTTATTACTTTTTTCTACTGTTGTAGATTACTACATTGGTGCTGCTATTTTTGCATCCACAGAAAAAAGAAAAAGGAAACAACTTGTTTTTCTTAGTGCATTCATAAATCTATCTCTCCTAGCTTACTTTAAGTATACCTTTTTCTTTACAGAAGGTATAAATACATTGTTCTCACTTAATTTAGAACCAGAAAATTTTCTAGCTGTATTTTTAAATAATGTATTTGGTACAGCTATGGACACTACAAATATCTTTTTACCTATTGGAATATCATTTTACACTTTTCAAACAATTAGTTATTCTGTAGATATTTATAGAGGTGATATTAAACCTGTAAATTCAATTTGGGATTTTGCACTTTTTGTTAGCTTCTTCCCTCAACTTGTTGCAGGTCCTATTGTTAGAGCATCAGAGTTTATACCTCAAATACACAATCCTTATAAAGTTACTGAAAGTGAATATGGACACGCTTTATTTTTAATCGCTTCTGGGCTAGTAAAAAAGATATTAATCTCCGATTATATTTCTATAAACTTTGTTGATAGAATATTTGAATCACCATGGTCATACTCTGGTTTTGAAAATCTAATGGCTGCCTATGGTTACGCTATTCAAATCTATTGCGACTTTTCTGGTTATACAGATATTGCAATTGGGGTTGCCGTTCTTTTAGGTTTTAGATTACCACTAAACTTCAACTCTCCTTATAAAGCTACAGACATTACAGATTTTTGGAGAAGGTGGCATATTTCTTTGTCTTCTTTTCTTCGTGATTACTTATATATACCTCTTGGAGGTAACAAAAAGGGTAAAGTTAGAACCTACATCAATTTAATTATTACCATGCTATTAGGCGGTCTATGGCATGGTGCAAACATTCGATTTATTATTTGGGGAATGCTGCATGGTGTAGCACTTGCTTTTCATAAACTATGGCTTGAAATAACTAATAAAAAATATTCTAGCTCCATTTATGCAAAAGTTATTGGAGGAATTATTACCTTTCACTTTGTGTGCTACGCGTGGATATACTTTAGAGCTGATGATATGCAACATGCTCAAAGTATGATTACTCAAATTATGACAAACATGGACTTATCTATCGCTATTGATGTGTTGATAGCCTACAAAAATGTATTTTTAATTATGGGGCTTGGCTACTTTTTACATTGGATGCCTCAAAAATGGAAAGATCAATTATCAATGGAGTTTATTTGTATGCCTGACTTTGCTAAAGCAGCATTCCTATTCTTTATTGGTTTTATGCTATTTCAAAGTAGATCATCTGATATTCAACCATTTATTTATTTTCAATTTTAAAATATTATAGTAAATTAGTTACTGACTAAATACTATAAATTACCCTTACAAATGTTATTGTTTTATCGCTACACTCTATTCACTGCATGTGTACTATTTTTTAGTACATCTTATGCACAGACCAACATAGATGAAAAAGTTGATCAATATACTCAACTTATGAATCTAAACGCCTTGACTTTAGATATAGATAATATCATTCAGGCACAACTTGATGAGAAAACTATTATGATGGATAATTCTGCGGAACTAACATCATTAAAAGAAGCAATTAAAAGAAGTTTATCTTCTAAAAGAGCTCAATTCTATTATAAAGAATATATAAAAGAACATTTAAGTATAGATACACTTACTGATGTTATCAATTTTTATAGTTCTCCTGAGGTTCAAGAAATGATTAATTTTGATAATAAAGTCTACACTACCAATCAACAAATTGAGAAAGCTAAATTTGAAAAACAATTTGATATTAAAACTGTAGATGATGATAAATTAGAACTTTGTGTAATGCTTTATCAAGATCTCAATATAGGTGGCTCAATGATTTCACTTATGAAAAATAGCATTTACGGAGTACATGTTGGTCTTAATTCTTCTGAAATTATTGAACTAAAAACTTCAGAAGAAGAAGTTAATTCTCAAATTAATATGATTTTTGATCATAACTTTAGTTACTTATTAAAAAATGATTTATTAAAAGACTTATTATTTACTTATAGAAATGTAAATAATTATACCTTAAGAAGGCACACAGAACTTTGGTCTTCAGATATAGGTACTTACTCTATTCAGTTATCTTCAAATGCACTTGATTATGCTTTTGATAAGATGAATAAAGACTTAGAGAACCATAAGAATTTATAAAATATCCAGGCACAAAAAAAGGCTACTTAAAAATATTAAGTGGCCTTTTTTGTGTCAAAATCATCACACTACATCTTATGGAATGGATTCAAATGAATTAAATGATCATTTATATTAATCAATGTCTCTTGCATACCTTGTAACCATGGAGCATTGTATGTATATGCTAATGTATAAACTATAAACGCAACATATAAGAGCATTAAAAAGTATCCACTCTTTGCTCCAAGTTTTTTGCGTTTGGCTCCAACGTAGAAAATAACAGTAGCTAAGAAAGTTAATATCAATAATAAAATTCTAAACTGACCAATGAAATTCATTTCTTCAGCACCGCCAGACATTATAATTGTTTTATCATAAAACAAAGTATAAATTGTTAAAGGCATACCTAGAGCAAAACAAATATCAAAAATATTACTTCCTAATGCATTTGAAATGGCATCATTATAGGCACCGTTATTCGCACTCTTTACAGAAATAATTGTATCAGGAACAGATGTTGCAGCAGCAGCAAAAATTAAAGCAACTACATAAGTATTCCAATTTAAGCCATCACCTAGAAGTTCACAACCTGTAACTAAAAGATGACAAGATGCACCTACAATTGATGTTGCTAAAATTAATAATACCCAAGCTCTTTTAGAGTTCATTGTATTATTACCAAGTATAGCGTGAGATAGATCCAACTTAAAAAAAGCGGCTAATCTTCCACCATCTCCTGCTTCATATTCATATTCATCTTCATGGTCTCCTTCAGAGTCCATTTTTATAAAAAATAAAGACAAAACATAAACAACATACAAACTCATTAAGAATACACCATGATACCAATCTAATTCTTTTTCAGAAACAAAAATGATAAGGCATAAAATAGCAAGCATTAAAGCAATACCATCTCTTAAAATTACTTTTGGATTAATATTTATAAATTGAACTTTTCTATTCACTACAATAACACTCATAATTACAGCTGCAGGTATAATCATGATATTAAAAATTGCACTACCTGATGTAGTACCTATTCCACTTGCAAATCCTTTAGCGTCTCCTGCTAATACTAAAAAGAAAAAAGTTGTAAATAGTTCTGGCATTGAGCTACCAATAGCATCAATAGTGGCTCCTTTAACACCACCTTTCATATTACGCCCCAAATAGCCAGAGGCATCTTCAAAACCATCACATGCTTTCCATATAATAATACATGCGATAAAAATTATAACTAGACCTGAAAGTATCTCCATTATATGTTTAACTTATTAAAGTTTATAGTTCGTTTTTCTTCTTCCAATATCGGACCAAACCTGCAACGCCCATAAAAGGCGGGTTCGCGGCATCGTATTGTTCTAGGGCATTTTGATCTAATCCATAATTTGATAATTCTTGATTAACATAAGCTATGAATCTTTTTTCCATTTCTGGTACATCTAAACCATCATCTGTATATTTTTTTACTATTTGAGCGATTTGATATAAGTCTTTTTCTAAAGCAATAAGATGTTTATCTATATCAGTAACGGCTCCAAAATGAGTTAAGTATAAAACAGCAGGAGAAATTTTTCTAATTAGATCAATTGAAGATTGCCATTTCTCTAAATTAATATCTGGAGGAGGGCAAGGTGCTACAACTGGACCATTATTAATTTTCACTCCAGCAACATCTCCAGTAAAAAGACCTTCACCTATTTGCCAAGCAATATGATGATTTGCATGACCAGGTGTATGCCATGCTTTTATAACAGTATCTCCTATTACAACTTCATCTTCATGAGCAATTGGACACAAACATTCTTTTGGAATTGCTTCCATTCGTCCCCAAAGTCTATCCATATCATCTTTATAAATCATTTTTGCTGAAGACATCAATTTAGAAGGATCTGCCATATGTCGCTCCCCAAATGGATGTAAATAGATTTTAGCACCATGTTCAGCAAATTTCCAAGCTGCTCCTGCATGGTCTAAATGTATATGAGTTATAAAAACATGTTTAATATCTTCTGGATTATAACCTTTATCTGCTAATGCTTTTTTTAGAATCGAAAATGTTGAATGCGGACCTGTTTCAATTAAAATTGGACCTTCTGACGTTTCCACTAGATAAGAAGCTATTGCATCTTCTTTATTTAAAAAATGTAAATCTATTGATTTTACTTTACTCATGTCTGAATTTAATAGGGAACTCGTTTGTTGAAATTTATTGTAATATTAATTGATTAATTATAATCATTACGTAATAGAAGTAATTTTGTTTAACTTTTATTATCATTTATGTGATTTTACTCAAAAAAAATAAAAATAAACGGGGAATAAATAGTCTTCTACTTTAATAATCAATTAAAAAGAAAGTTAATATTAATCTTTCAAGTTTTGGTTGATTTAGATCATATTTTATAAGAAAATAAGTATATTAAAACTTCTTAATCTTCTAAATAACACGTTTAAATAATATGTAATTCATTTTTAAGGATTAAGGTCTTTTTTAAAGTATTTTATTGGTTTTAATTTCTGAAAAAGTTCTTCTTAAATGTATCTTTGTTTCAGAACATATAATACATGAATAAATTTATTTACTTTTTTTTTCTAACTCTTCTTATACTAGTCTTAAATAATGAATTTAGCTACGCTCAAAAAGCCAATTATTTCATTAAAGATATCGAGGTACATAGTGATACAACTGTGAATTATCTATCCACACATGGAATAATTGAAAACCGAAGACACAGGAATGAGAAAACTCTGCCATTTAAATTTGAAAAGGTAGATGAGAAATTTGAATTTAGAGTTTATCTAAAAAATGCCGAAAGCATTGTAGACTTGAAGGTTATACCTACTTCTGAGCTTACTGTTGTAGATAATCCATTACAAGTTGATGACAATGTTTATAAATTTGTTGTACAATTTAACCGTCAAAATACAAGCTTAAAACCTTCAATAGTATTTGCATTATGGACTACAGATGGCAAAGAACTTCCGTATGAGCAAAAACTTCTACCCTATACTAATACTGAAATAGAACTATCTGATAAAAAAGGGAGTGCAATAAGAGAACTATATATCGGAGAAGAAAAAGAATATGAACTCCTTTGTAATCTCCCTAAAAATCTGAGAGTAGATAATATTTGGCACGAACAAAAGAATATTTCCTGGAGATTATCTGAAAGGGAAAATAAATACTTTTTAGGTATACTACCTAAATCAATAAATACTTTTTCAACTGAAATTTCTATTGAAACATATGCTCCTAATTTCTTAATGGGGTCCCCTTCTTACAAAACCCTGCCTTTAAATTTAAGGTTTACAGTTAAAGAATCTCGATTAACCTTTTTAGCCACTGATAAAAATGAAATTATCTTTAATGAAGATAATCACGCAGAAGATATTAAAATTCAACTTCAACAAAACAGAAAATTACTACTTAATAAAACTTATAGAATCGAAGACCAAGAAGAAATTGGCGGCAACTTAATTGCTGAAATCTTTACTGAAAATAATTTAAGTAGTGGCTATACAACATGTCGATTACGTGTATATGACTATCACTCACCAAAGCAAGGGTATCTTTATATAAAAGATGGGGACACTCCTGCATTCATGACAAACTTTAATATTATTTCCGAAACCAAAATAACTAGTACACAAGTTCTTCACGCTGGAAAAAACTGGACTTCTGATTTAGGTGTTTACCCTGGTGAAACCGTATCAGTTAAGTTTGAAGGAGATCAAATGCAACATGCAAGATTCATGTTTGATGGCCTACGAGCAATAAGTATTGACTCTGTAAATACCACAAAGGATATGCAGAGTATGCAGATTACAATACCAATTAATATAAATAGAAAAGAATTAAAAGTTTTTAATGGCGATACTGATACTGGGATTGCACTAAAAATTAAAGAAAAGCAATCACCTCGTAGTTTTGACTTTGTAACAGTAGATTATGGTGCTTCGCCAAAAGTTGTGTCGGATATAGACAAACCCATCTTCTATTTTAAGGCTATGACAGACGTAATTTTACGTTTTAACCCTGATTGGATTGATGATCAACAACTTTACGGTAAACAATACATTACTTTAGATGTAAGAGTGATTGGACCACAAGGGCAGTTGGTTGAAATAGCTAAAGATGAAAATATTGTGATTTGTCCTGGTCAAAGTTCACCAAGATATCATAACTACGAGAAAAACAATTGTACAGATCCTCTTATTACTTTAAATAAATATCTAGGAATAAAAACACATAGGTTTGAAGATTGGACAAAGTTAGAAATTTATATATCGCATCAGAAAGACAAATATTCTGAACAAGTAAAAACTAAAAAGATTGAAATATATGCTGCAAGGAAATCACAATTTGATGTCGATTTATCTTTTCCTGCAGGTTTACTTGTAAAAAAAGCAAACGAAGATGATATCTCTTCAGGAATTAGTGGTATTAGTATCTCAGCAATTGCTCAATTTAAGTTCTTCAAACCAGGGACAATTGGTAGAGTAAGACCCTACAGGGTTGGTGTTGGTTCTATAGCACTTAATGCATTTAACTTAAGTGATAACGAAGATATTGACCGAGATCTTGGAATAGTGGCATTAGCAAGTGTTCATCCTCTGCAACGGCCAGGCAGAAAATTATCTCTGCCCCTTTATGTTGGTTTCGGGTATTTCCTAAAAGCTGAAACTTTTTTCTGGATGGTTGGCCCAGGTATCAGTATCAGCTTTTAAAAAATTTATTTCATTACTTTTTCTCCAACTGTCATAGTACTTATTGTACTTGGTTTTTGAGTTGTTGGATGTTGTTTTCCTTTCGTTAATTGTTCTACTTTTGTAGCGACAAATAAATCAAGTTCTCTTAAAGTAATTACGTTATCCCCAGAGTAGTCTGCCTTCCCCTCTAATACACCTTCTAAAATTGCAGAAGTGAATGCTCCATGCCCCCAAACAGGGCTTTCTAAAGAACTTTCTTTACCTGTTGATGCAGACATTACTACAACACCATTTTCATCAGAAGATAACTTACGAATACTTTCAGTATTGTCAGAATGACTAATATCGGAACCTAATTGACCACTATTACAAGCATCTACATATAATAATACTTGAGACGGTAAAGTTGCCATTAACTGAGAACAATCTGACCAACTTACTGCTGTCTCATTCACATTGTTAAGGTCAACATCATGAGGAATAATATAGAAATTGTTGTTCTTATTTAACCCATGAGAAGCTATAAAAACAATTGCTAAATCGTTAGAACGTGCATTTTTAGCCAACCACTCAAATCCAGAAAGTATTTCTCCTTTAACTGCTTTATCATTTGTCAGCTGTTTTACATTCACTTTATTAAACACCTCTCCCTCTTGTTGCTTCTGATATAAATCCGACACTGCTATAGCATCTTTATCAGCATATGTTAAGTTCAAGGTGTTATCTTTATATTCAGAAACTCCAATTGATAATAGATAAATATTCGGCTTTAAACTTCTTTGATTCTCCACTGAATTAAACATTTCATCTAAATCAAAATCTAAATCCATTTTAGATTTTTTACGTTCTCTTCCTAAAGATACCGATCGAGTATCAGAGGTAAAGTTAGATGAACTATTTGCAGCAAAAATTTGAATATTAGCAGTTTGACTTGTAATCTTAACTTGTTCGTCAATTACATATAAAAAACCATCACTTTCTGTTTTTAAGTTCTCTTTAGGCGATATGTAAGCCGGACGTCCATTCACTAAAATTTTAAGAACATCAAGTGGTGTTTTAGACGTTATGTTTGCCATTACATTTACAACATGAGCTGTATCTAAAAACAAATTCATAGTAGGCGAAATCCACTCAACTACAGGTTGCTCATAAATTATATCATCAAAAACTTCTTCATTTTGTTCTTCAAATAACCCCTCTATTGTACCGTTAGCAATTATTGATTTCAAAATCTCTGGCTTATGGTAGGTATCTCTGGCAAAACTCACTTTATAAAATGTAGCCAATTGGCCAATACCATTATTTTTTAACCAACCAATATATTTTTCTCCGCCCGCAGATGCTTGATAATAGCCTTTTGGAGACCAACAAACCCAATCATTAGTTGTACTCACAAATAGAGACGCTAATAATTCACCTGTCTCATAATTCCATAATTCTGTAATTTGATTTGCAGATGATGAGATCAAAAATCTACCATCTTTTGAAACATTTACAGCATTTTTAGATGACGATGTAGTTATATATTCTTTTAGTAAAACACCTTCACTGTTATACCTTTTTAATGATACTCCACTACCAATTATGATATCGTTATTAATACCAATACAATAAACTTCAATTGATTTATCTCGGTTTTTATCATTTTTGATTGTTGTTAAACCAGCTTGTAAAATGTAATCAGATTTTTTAATTAAAGATAAAGACTCATTTTTGATTACAGGCATAGAAAACCCTTGTTGATTATCTACAGATAAAACCATATCAAGACTATCAAAATTGAATACTTTATTATAAGGTTGTCTAGTTTTCTCAGAAATTGACAATGCCACTGATAAACCCTCTTGTACACCAATTCTTTGATTTGGTAAACCTACACCTTGAAATTCTCTAATTGTTTGCCCAGTTTTTAAATCCCAAATTTTTATTACACCATCATTACCACTTGATGTTACACAGTAATTTGAGCTACCATTCGCAAAAGATGCTGTTGAAAAACTACCTTCAGAAATACCTGTATCTCTACTTTTTAACCAAACATCAGTATCATATAAAAAAAGATCCCCTTTAGAATCAGTTATCATTAATTTACGGTCATCATCAGAGAATGCTAAACTAGAAATAAAACCTTTTGTATCATTTAAGGTAGTAATTTCACTACCATTCGTATTCCAAATATAAACTTTACCTTTTGATTGCCCGGCCACTACATATTTATTATCAGATGAAATATCTACATTGGTAAATCTTTCCGTTGTTTCCCAGACTTTTACAATTCGAGCATTGCTCATAGAAACAGCCATAGAGTATAATCTCACTGTTCCATCAAAAGAACATGTTACTAGTCGAGTACCATCAGAAGAGAAATCTATATTATAAACAATATCTGTATGTTCAGGGATTAAGAGTTTCTCAAAAGGTTCTTCTTCAAATACTTCATTCTTTAATGTAGGAATATACCATATCCTAACACTTTGATCTGCACTAGATGAGCCTAGCCACATACCATCAGCAGAAAATTTTAAATCGGAAACAATATTCTCATGGCCAATTAATGAAGCTATTTGTTTTCCTGTATTTAGATTTATAATTCTGATTTCATTATTAGGTAAATAACCACCTACTGCCATCAGTCTATTATCCGGAGATAAAGCTAAAGCGTTGTACCTACCCTCTTTTCCTTTTCTATGCTGTCCCCATAGAGTTTTAAGTAGAGTATTTGATTTAACATCCCAAATTCGGATTGTCTTATCTTCAGATACAGATACAATTTTTTTATTCTCTGCTGTAAAAATAACCTTTCGAACCATACCAGAATGCCCTTGAGGATCAATAACAAGGTTCATTGAAGATTCTTGAGCAAACAAAAAATTTGATAAGAATAAAGAATGGAGTAATAGAATGCAAAAAGTAAACAGTTGTTTCTTTTTCATAAAGTTCAAAAAAAAAGTTTTATATAATATGATGCAAAATAAAGGATATCTCGTTCATATTTAATTAAAAGTGTATTTTTACGGCAGATAATTATTATTTTTCGGTAAAAAATCGCCTAACTTATTTGTACTGAAATAATTAATAGATTTTCACAACTTTTTAAACTAGAGAAAGATTAATAAAATACTAAACAATATCATCAATGGCTTGAAAAAAGTGTTCAAACTTTCTTCAATGGCTTGGAAGGAATTTAACCTAGATCATGCCTATATATATGGTGCATCTTTAGCTTATTATACAATTGTTTCTTTACCTGCTGCATTAAACCTTCTTTTTACATGGCTTAGTGCTTTCTTCGATGAAAATAAGATCAAAGAAGATATGGTTGAGGAATTAGAATTAATTGCTGGTGATGTAGTTGCTCAACAGTTAAATACAATGATAAATAGTTTAACTGCTTTAAAAATAGACAATACTGTATCTACTATTATAAGTATAGGAACTCTGATTTTTACATCAACATTATCCTTTCATACTTTAAAATTAGCCCTAAATAAGTTTTGGAAAGTACCTCCAAAAACTCAAAAAATAAAGAAAATAGTTATCGATAGGCTTGTTGCTTTCGGTATGATGATCGCACTAGCAGTTATATTCATATTACTTGTAGCTGTAGATTCTATGATTAGTTTTGCTTCTACATTTATTCAAGATTGGCTACCTACAACATACATTGATTTAATATCAATTGTTAGGTTCTTTTCTACTCTTATCATTTCATTCTTTTTATTCTCTGGTATTTATAAATTTATTCCAGACGTAAAAATTAAAAGTAAAGATGCTTACATCGGTGGTTTAGTTACCACTATTTTATTCCAATTAGGTCAATATGGGATTAGATACTATTTAGTTCATTTTCATTCTGCAGCATCTTGGGGAGCTGGTTCTCCAATTATTATTGTTATGGCATGGACTTTTTATTCGGTACAAGTACTCTTCTATGGAGCTGAATTTACTTATGCTTATTCTCAAGAACATGGAAATGGAATAGAAACTGAAAAATAAAAAACATAATGGGAAAATATACTATAAAAATAGCAGACAGCAGTTATGTAAATACAATTGCTGATTTTCAAGTGAAAATGGCTTTAGAAACAGAAGATTATAAGTTAGATCTTGCTACTGTTACTAAAGGTGTTCAACATATATTTGACAACCAAAACGTAGGAAGGTATGTCATAGTAGAAGACAATGGTAAATGTATTGCTTCTATGCTCAACTTATATGAATGGTCTGACTGGCGTTGTGGTAATGTTTTATGGATTCACTCTCTCTTTGTTATTGAAGAATATAGAAGACAAGGCATATTTAGAGATATGTATGAATTTGTAAAAAATGAAGTTGATGCTTCTGAGGATTTAAGAGGTTTACGTTTATATGTTGAGAAAAATAATGATAGAGCTCAAAAAACGTATAAAGCAATGGGGATGACAAAAGAGCATTATGACATGTATGAGTGGTTAAAATAGACTTATACACGTATCTGTTTATCTTTTTTTATGAAAGATTACATTTAGTAGTAATTAAGATTTAACTTTGAACAAATACCTTTAATAAAATAACTCGATTATTTTTATCTACGATCTAGATCTAACCTTGAAAAAAGTAATTTATATATTATTCTCTTTATTATTTATCTCAAATTATTCCTTTGCACAGGATGATGATGAAAAGAAAAAAGAGAAACAAGAGCCAAATAAAGAAGGTGTAACCTTAGAGCAAGATAGTTCTTGGCTTAAAGGTCCACAGACTACTTGGTACATCAATCAAGATGATTGGTATAAAATCCATTTTGAAGAACATGTAATGGACTCTTCTTATACACACCTACACAGGTATGAAGTATACGGACAAAATGGGTTTCGTTATCAAACGCTAGGAAATAACGCTAGTGCATTACATAGTTATTGGGAACAGCCTACTGGAAATTTAGGTCAAGATGTTGGGATTACAGCTTTCGACCCCTATGCTCAAGATTTAGATACATGGGAATATTATTCTGCATATATTCCTGTCACAGATTTTAATGGTGTAGTTGGACAAGATAACAGAGGTAAAATTGGAGGTAAAATAGGTAGAAACATTAACCCTTATTGGGCTGCAGGTCTCCTATTTCAAAGATATAGTGAACCTTATGTTGTTGGTAGAGATAAAATAAGTAATTCATATAACGGTCAAGTTCATACTAGTTTAGGATTTAACACTCGCTATGAAAGTAAAAATAATAGGTATAAGTTATTAGCAAGTTTTTATCAGTACTTTCATGAAGGTCCCGAATCTGGAGGACTAGCAATGCCATCACTTGTTACTGATGAAACTCCTATTGAAGATTTATTTAAACTAGGAAGAGGTCAATTAACAAATTATTTCCAAGATGGTGTTAGTTCATTTAAATGGAATTATAATTACCATTTATATCATCAATATGCACTTGTTGATACTGCAAAGCTGCAAGTTTTTCATGAGTTCACAAGGAATTCATATCGATATCAGTATGCAAACTCCGTTGGAACTATTTCTACTAACAAATTATATTATGATCAATATAATGACTATACAGTAGAAGCAATTAATAATTTACCTCCTGGAGCTGAAAATGATCCAAATTATGTTCCCCCATTAGTAACAGATTATAGTTATGGTGAATTACCATATACAAGTATAAAAGAACAATACATAGATAATAAAATCGGTGTAAAAAGTAGGCTTGGCCCTACCTTTTGGTCAGGTTTTATGAGGTATAGATATTATAAATATCAGCAACAGAATTCTAATGATTTTGTCCCTGTAAAAATTGACAATCAATTATTTGTTGGTGGTGATGTAGAACTTTTATTACCTAAAAAATTAGGGGCATTAACTGGACATGGAGAATTTGAATTACTAAATCAGAATGCTTATAATTTAACTGCAGATGTAACAGGTAAATACCTTAAAGGTGGCTTTATTGTAGAGCAAACGCTCGCTCCAATGATGACTCAATATTTCTCTACTGTATTTATGTCATGGAATGACAAAAAAGATCCTGTTAAAAAGCAACAAATACACATTGCTCCTCAATTACCTTTAGGTGAAAAAGGTAATATTGAAATATTTGGAGAAGTAAATAATATAATAGATTATATTTATTACGATAAGTACGCAAGACCTCAACAGTACGATCAATCAATTGCATATAATAGATTCGGTACTAAATTTAAAGTTAGAACTGGTAATATTCAGCAAATTGCAGAAGTTGTCTACACCCAAAACTCTCATCAAGATGTAATGCCTACACCTGATGTATTTGGCTCTTATGAGGTTTCTTATGTTAGAGAATTTAGAGATGGTATGATCAGTATCTACGCAGGTATTGATACGCATTATACATCTGCTTTTTACGGTTATGCGTTTAACCCTGTTTCACAACAATTCCATTTACAAGACGATTACAAAACTGAAGGTTATTTTAATTTTGATGTCTTTATTGATTTCAAAATGAGAAGATGTATGGCATTTGTTAGAATATCAGATATTTTAAATGCTGTAGATCCTACTACAGGTTATTGGGCCTCTCCTGGTTATATGGGACCTGGATTTGGTATTTCTTATGGTGTTCGTTGGCTAATGTTTGAATAAACCTAGATTGACATATTATTATGAAAAAATTACTTTTTATACTTTTACTTTTTTCTACTTCTGCTCCACTATTTGCACAAAAATTTATTGCTGTTGATAATTTTGGTAGAAATAGAAAAAAAATTTATGAGGGAGATCAAATTATCTTTAAAATGAAAGATGAAAAAACGGTCTATAAAGATAACGTATATGCACTTAAAGATTCCTCTTTCATTTTATATAAGTCAGGCACAGAAATTCCTTTATCTGAAGTAGAAACTATTAAATTTGCTAGAGTCTTCCCTAGAGTACTTTTTGGTGGATTTGGATTTATTGGTACTGGATTTTTAGTTTCTGGTGCTGTCCAAAGAGGACAACTTGATTCTAATGGAAATAGTAACATCAAACATAAAGATGCACAGCTTGTACAAGGCGCTGTTTTTTGGGCACTTGCAATAGCTATGCGTCCTTTCTTCTGGAAAAATTACAAACTTGGAAAAAATAGTCAAGCACAGGTATTAGACTTAACTATTCGAAAATTACCTTGATCTTTTGGTAATTGGTAAGTAAGTTACTAGTCAGAACATTAATTCTATCCCCCTTATGAACTTACGTAGAGGATTATTATTTTTATTGCTTGTGATTTTTTCTAATATCGCACAAGCAGAAAAAAACATACAAATAAACTTCATGACTGAAGTACAAGGATTTAAACTCCTTGATATTGCAAAAGATACTGCTACAATTTCTAAACTTAAAGAATTAAATGCTCAATTATATGTGGGTATTACAGACTTTAGTGAAGACAGAATCTCTGCTTTAAAGATTTTTAAAAAGAATGGTATCGCTTGTCATGCTTGGTTATTACTACCAAAGGGTGAACATTATTGGCCAAATGCACATAATGGTGCTCGTGTATTAGACCGCTTCAATAAATTTAATGCTTGGAGTACTAAAAATAGACTACATTGGCAATCACTTACATTAAGTCTTTCTCCCTATAGTACAGATAGCAGAATAGTTGACAATGGTCCTATTTCTGTAAGTAAAGTAATTTTAAAACGCCTAATAAGTGGATCAGTTCAGCATAATGGAGAATTAAACTATGTAAGATTAAGGTCTGTAGCCACTCAGGCTGGGTATAAGGTTTTTAGTATAATCTCTCCATACCAGATAGATGCAAAAGAAGTAAATGTTGATACTTGGAAACAGATTTCTGGTACTTTCGACATGCTGAATGACCAAGAAATATTATCAATTTTTAATTATTATCAAGAAGATACTCCACATACACTTGCTCAAATTAAAGCGTATCAATCGGGTTTTAATCAATTAATTATTGGTTCTGCTAATGCTAAAAAGCCATTATCAAAAGAAGATAATAATAGGGTTTTAACTTGGGATGAACTCTCAAATTATATAACTCTTGCAAGACAATATGATAAGAACATAATTATTTATGGCCTTGAAGGAGCTATCGAGAATCAACTTCTTAATAAGTTATCATTGCACATTGTTGATAGTAAATTACCCAATTTAAAATTAGCAGAAGAAGATGTATTACAAGAAAGAGAAAATACACAAGTACTCTTTACTATTTTAGCTCATCCAGGATGGATAACATTTGCGTTATTCTTTATTGGAATTACTTTTTGTATCGCATTATTAAGAACACTTAAATTATTATTTTAATGCACGTTCTTAATAAATTCAAGTACTGCCCACAATGTGGAGATAAAAATATAGCTTTTGAAAAAAAACACTTTGTTTGTGGAAATTGCAATTTTGATTTTTATATCAATTCTTCTGGTGCAGTGGCAGGGTTAATAACTGATGAAAATGGCAATTTACTTCTAACAAGAAGAAAGTTTGATCCTTTTAAAAACACACTAGATTTACCCGGTGGTTTTATTGATATAAATGAAAAGGCTGAAGATGCTCTAGTAAGAGAAATCAAAGAAGAATTGAATCTTGAAATTACTGAATTAAACTTTTTTGGTAGTTTTCCAAATACTTATACTTTTAAAGATATAGACTATTATACAGTTGATTTAACTTTTGAATGTAAAGTTAGAACCTTTGCTACTTTACAAGCTAATGATGACGTTTCTGAAGTAGAATTTATTCCTTTAAAAAAAATAGATACAACCGAAATTGGACTTTCATCCATAAAAACGATTGTATCTACCTATATTAAGAAAAGTCTCAGTTCTTAATTAACATGAACTTCTTTAAAATACTGCGAAAATATATTTTTCGCTTTTTCAATCTCTTCAGCTGTCGGAGGGTTCACTCCTTCTAATCCATACTGCATGTTTAATGCTTCCCACTTGTGAACACCCAATTTATGATAAGGCTGAATCTCAATTTTTTCAATTGTTTTAAAATCCTTAAAGTGTTGACCTAATTCATGAAGGTATTCTTCTTGATCTGACCACCCTGGAACTAAAACATATCTAATCCACATCTTCTTCCCTTGCTTCTCTCTCAAATCTGCTAATTTCAATGTAGCAGAATTAGAAACAGTTGTTAATTTATGATGCCAATCGTCATTAATATGCTTCACATCAAGCATTAATAAATCTGTATAATCTAATAATTCTTCTACTTCTTTATTCACTAAACGTCCATTAGAATCAAGGCATGTATTTATCCCTTTTTCTTTTAATCGTTTAAATAAAGTAATCAACTTTTTTCTATGCAATAATGGCTCACCACCTGAAATTGTTATTCCTCCTTCATCTCCAAAATAAGGTTTTTGACGAATCACACGCTTTTCTATTTCCTCTAAAGAAATAAATTTGCCGCCTTTCACGTCAAAAGTATCAGGATTATGGCAATATAAACACCTAAATTGACATCCTTGAACAAACACAATAAACCGTATTCCAGGTCCATCATGTGTACCAAAAGTTTCGATTGAATGTATTCTTAATTGTTCAGGGTCTTTGTCGTTTAAATCTGATGAATCTTGCTGTGGAAATGTGCTCATGATTGTATATAATTTATCTTTTCTCGTTTTCGTTACAAAGTTATTGATTTATATAATAATTCTACTCTCCTTAGTCAACTATTGATGTATTACTCCAATTTTCTATTATTTTTCTAAGATGAGGCAACCCTTCCATTATACTTGCAGGACCTGGTTGTAAAATATATAAAGGGTCTATTTCGTGAATTTCATTTGATGAATAAAAGCTAATTTTATTAACGTTTTTTCTACTAAGAAGTTGCTCTTTTTTAAACTTCTTACCACACCAACAAAACAAACCTATATCAGGATTCAAATCAACTACTTGATCAAAAGATTTTATTATCCTTCCACTTGCAGAATGTGAGTTCGATAAATTATCAAAAACATCAATTCCACCTGCAATTTTAATAAGTTCGGAAACCCACTTAATACCAGAAATCAAAGGTTCGTCCCATTCCTCAAAATATACTTTTGGTTTAATTTTAAGTGATTTTGAAAATTGCTTAGCACTTTCAATTTCCTGCTCCATTTTTGTAATTAGTGCAAGTCCTTTTTCTTCAGCACCAACAATACGAGCAACCATCAAAAGTGTTGATAATATCTCATCTATAGAACGTTGGTTTGTGATAATTGTAGGAATTCCTTCTTTAATTAGTCTAGAAGCAATATCAGCTTGAAGATCAGAAAATCCAATAATTAAATCTGGATTAGTAGCTAGTATTTTTTTGTAATTCGCACCTGTAAAACCACAAACCATAGGTTTTTCTTTTTTAGCTTCTATTGGTCGTTCTGCAAAAGCTGATATCCCAACAATTCTATGTTGCTCTTCTAATAAATAAAGCCATTCAGTTACTTCATCAGTTAAACAAACAATTCTATTCGGAAAAGTAGATTTCATTGTAATTGGTATAAAAAAGCCTCTTAAAATTAATTTCTAAGAGGCTATATGTATTTTTAATTTCTAAATAATAGAGATGAATCTCCATAACTTAAAAATCTATATTCATTATCAAGTGCTTGATTATAAACCTTTCTCCAGTCTTCGCCAATAAAAGCCGCTATTAAAAGTACTAAGGTGGTAGATGGTAAATGGAAATTCGTAACTAAAGCATCAATTACTCTAAATTGATAACCAGGCATAATAAAAATAGACGTTTCTCCACTTAAAGTAGAAATATCTTTTTTAATCATATAATCTAGAACTGCTCTAAAAGACTCTTGTCTACTAGGTAAAGACGAATGTTCTGCTACCTTTTGATATGCTTCTAATTTATGAATATCAAATGTTGCTGTATCACCTTCATGAATTAAACGTACACCAAACCAATACGTACTTTCTAAAGTTCTCATTGATGTAGTACCCACACAGGCTACTTTCTTGGCATCAATTAAAGCTTTTATATTTTCTTGTGTAACAATCACTTGTTCATTGTGCATTTCGTGATCTGTTACTATATCTGCAGAGATAGGTTTAAAAGTACCTGCACTTACATGTAGCGTAACCTCTTCTTCTTTAACCCCCTTTGCGGCTAACTTAGCAAGAACATCTTTTGTAAAATGGAGTCCTGCTGTAGGCGCTGCAACTGCACCTTCATTCTTAGAATACACCGTCTGGTAAGTATCCTTATCTTCTTCAGTAGCTGCTCTTTTTATATATGGAGGTAATGGTGTATTACCTGCTGCACTTATAATGTCCACAAATTTCAATGAAGGATTATCCCATTCAAATTTCACAAATCGCTTAGTTCTATCATCATGAGATACTGTTAACTTCACAATCTCACCTTCAACATTTACTGCAGAAACTAAAGATTGATCTTTCCATCTTTTATAATTTCCAATTGCACATTCCCAAACTGTTCCACTTTCTGCTAACATTGCAGCAGAAATATCTCGAGTTGGTTTGATTGGGTTTAAAAGAAAAACCTCAATATTTGCTCCTGTCTCTTTCTGAAAATACAAACGAGCAGGAAGTACCTTAGTATTATTAAAAAATAGCGTATAATCAGCATCTAACTCACCTACAATATCTTTAAAAACTTTATGCGAGATGTTTCCATTCTTATAAAGCATTAATTTAGATTCATCTCTTGGAGAATGTGGGTGTTTTGCAATCCTCCCAGTAGGCAAATCATACTGATAATTATTTAAATCTATTTGTGGTAATTGAATATCCTTATCCATGTTATTTCATTTTTTGAACGCACAAATGTCGCTAATTGCAATCAACGAACAAAGTTTCATTCACAAGCATATAGATATGACTATAAATTAAAGTAATTAACTCAATGTTTTACGACTTTTTAATTGATACAGCCTTATAAGTAAGAGAGAATATAAATCAACTTAAGCTCTGTTAATTCACTTTTAAATAATAATTATAGAAAGTAAACTTCACTTATATACTATTTCTAACTACATTTGCACCGTTTTATACAAACATTTGTTGTTTGTATTCTTTGATAAACTATAACCGTGTGGTGTAATGAGTTTCTACAAATCTGTTGTTAGGCCGTTTTTATTTCAGGTTGATCCTGAAAAAATTCATCATTTTGCAGTAAATTATTTAAAAACAGCTTTCTCTTTACCATTTGCAAAGGGTATTGCAAAAGGTATTTACCAAGTAAATGATCCTAAATTAGAACGAGAAGTATTTGGAATTAAATTCCCCTCTCCTGTTGGATTAGCAGCTGGATTTGATAAGGATGCAAAAATGATTGATGAATTTGCTTGCTTTGGCTTCGGATTCATCGAAATTGGTACACTAACTCCTGTTGGACAACCTGGCAATGAAAAACCTAGAATTTTTAGATTACCACCTGATCAAGGGCTAATCAACAGAATGGGCTTTAATAATGAAGGTGTTGAAGCAGCAGTTGAACGCTTAAAAAAAAGAACATCAAAAGTAATTGTAGGTGGTAATATTGGTAAAAATAAAGTTACACCAAACGAAGAAGCAGTCTTAGATTATGAAAAAGGTTTTCATGCCTTATTTGACCATGTTGATTATTTCACTGTAAATATTTCTTCTCCCAATACACCAAATCTAAGAGCATTACAAGATAAAGAGCCTTTAAAGGAGCTATTAAGTACATTAAAAAAATTAAATAGTGAAAAGGCTACACCTAAACCTATTTTATTAAAAATTGCTCCAGATTTAACTGATGATCAACTAGATGATATCATCGAGGTGGTTCAAGAAACAAAAATTGACGGTGTTATTGCTACAAATACCACAATTAGTAGAGAAGGTTTAACTACACCAAAAAACAAAGTAGAAAGCATTGGAATGGGTGGCTTAAGTGGTGTACCTGTTAGAAAAAGATCTACAGAAGTTATCCGTTATTTATACGAAAAATCTGGAAAAACATTAGATATAATTGGTGTTGGAGGTATTCATACTGCCGAAGATGCTATTGAAAAACTTGAAGCAGGAGCAAAATTAGTCCAAGTTTATACTGGTTTTATTTATGAAGGTCCTGCTTTAGTTAAAGAAATAAACAAAGCTGTTCTTAAGAAACAGTTATAATTTCAGTACAACCTTTATTTACATTTATTCGTATATAAATGCAAAGATTGTTGTAGTTAATGAAAATATCTAGGAGAAAACACTCAAGAATTTGAGTGTTTTCTTTTTATGCAATAATTATTTTTTTTGAAGCACTCCATTTAACCATTTTTCTTTCAAATAAATCAGACAAAGAACGAGTAAAACCCTTTAAATCAACAGGTTTTAACACTAACTCTAATTCATGAAGAGAGAACTCGTCTGTTTTTAAAAGATTCAAGATTTGTTCTTTAAATGGTAAAACATCTTTCTTCCAAGTATTCAATTTCTTTTTCGATAAACAATTGTCACATACTCCACAATTTTCTCCACTATAGTCACCAAAATATTCACGAATACTAATACTTCTACATGTATTTTTATTCTCTATAAAATGAATCATTGCTTTTGCTCTTGCATAATCATGACTCTTTCTTTGTGAAAGTAGTTTTTTATTTATTGGTAATTTTTCTGGTAAATACCTAGGTAAAATAAAGGTGATTTGAGGTTTATCTTTCTTAGGTTGGTAACTAATAATATCTACTTTATCTAATTCAGACAACATAGAGTGCACACGATCTAAGGGAATTCCATTTGTAAATGCAATATCCTTTTCTTCAATTTTCACAAAAGAATTGAACATTTCACCACCATACATTCTGAGCATTCCTTTCATCATTAACTCAAAATGAGGATGACGAATTAGATATGCATAAAAATCTTCTGAAGTCGATTTTATCATAACTGCAGGGTCATGAAAAACACTTTCATTAAAAATCAAAACCTCTTGTTCTTCAAGTCGCCTTAATGCATAATATGTTTCTGTTGGAGGTAAATCATACTTTTTAATAAAAGGTTTAATGTAAAAAGGAAATGAAGCCATCTCTCCGCTACCTACAGCTAAACGATACATATTTCCTAAACAGGAATAGACTCTTCTTAGAAGTTTTTCATTTGGATGCCTTTCTTCAACCCATTCTAAAATCTTTCTTTTTTGATCTGTCTTTACCAATAATACACTGTAAGCTTTTTTACCATCACGTCCACCCCTGCCAGCTTCTTGATAAAATGCCTCTATACTCTCTGGAGACCCTATGTTAACAACGGACCTAACATCTGGCTTATCAATACCCATCCCAAAAGCATTAGTAGCTACTATTACACGTATATTGTTATTAATCCATGCTGTTTGTTTAACACCCCTCTGATCCGTTGGTAAACCTCCATGGTAAAAATCTGAAGAAATTCCATTTGTTTGTAGTAATTGAGCCACCTGCATAGCCATTTTCCTTGTTCTAACATAAACAATTGCACTACCTTTTACATTATTAAGAATCTGCATCATTTTATGTTGGCTATCTTCTTCTTGAAAGACAGAAAATGATAAATTAGGCCTATTAAAACTTCCTTTAAATACTTTGTAGTTTTTATTAAATTTTAAGTACTCTATAATATCTTCTTGGGTTTTGAGTGTTGCAGTTGCTGTTAATGCAATACAAGGCACCTGTGGAATAAGCTCTCTTATTTCACCTATTTTTAAATATTGAGGTCTAAAATCAAATCCCCATTGAGAAATACAGTGTGCTTCATCAACAACTAATAACCCAACTGCCATTCTTTTTAATCTTTCCTGAAAAATTGTCGTTTTTATTCTTTCAGGAGATACATAAAGAAATTTAACCGCACCTTGTACAACATTCTCCAAAAGAATATCTATTTCTCTAAAATTTAACCCAGAATATAATGCCTTGGCAGGAATACCCCTTTCATTTAATTGTTGTACTTGATCTTTCATTAAAGCAATCAAAGGTGTGATCACAATACACACCCCTTTTCTTGCAACACCAGGAACTTGGAAACAAATTGATTTTCCACCTCCCGTTGGCAACAAAGCGAGTGTATCTTTACCTACAAAAGCATTTTCAATTATCTCTTCTTGTAGCGGTCTAAACTGATCATACCCCCAAAATTTCTTTAAAATTTGTAAGAATCCTTCTCTCATATCAAGTATTGACAAATATTTTTTCAGAAATCAAATATCAGAAATTTATTTTATCAATTTCTGTCTTATTTTTGCAAAAATAAATAGAACAGTGATTTTACTGTTTTAACTATACTTACAACATCAGCAATAACAATGGAAAATACAATTGCAAAGAAGGTAGCTTCACTTTTATTGGAAATCAATGCCATCAAAATTCGTCCAAACGACCCTTTCACTTGGGCATCGGGATGGAAGTCTCCAATCTACTGTGACAACAGGTTGTCGCTATCACACCCTCAAGCAAGAACGTATATCAAACATGCATTATGCGCAAAAATTCAAGAGCAATTTGAAGGCGTAGAAGCAATTGTTGGTGTAGCAACAGCGGGTATTCCTCAAGGAGCATTAATTGCAGATGCTTTAGGAATTCCTTTTGCCTATGTTCGTTCTAAGCCAAAAGGTCATGGTATGACGAATATGATTGAAGGTGAACTAAAATCAGGTGCTAAAGTTGTTGTTGTAGAAGATTTAATTTCTACTGGCGGTAGTTCTCTTAAAGCTGCAGAGGCATTAAAAGAAGCTGGTATTGAGGTAATGGGTATGTTAGCAATATTTACTTACGGATTTGATTTATCTGTGAATAATTTTAAAGAAGCTGGTATTCCTCTTGTTACTTTATCTAACTACAATGCAATGTTAGAATTAGCATTAGAAAAAGACTACATACAAGCAAATGATTTAGAATCTCTAAAATCATGGCGTACTTCTCCATCTGAATGGGGAAAATAATACATTACAAAATGATGTAATAAAAAAGGTGATTTGAACGATCACCTTTTTTATTACTTTTTTTAATTGGGAACATTTTCTGTGTTTTTTCAGTTTAATTCTTACAATGTATTATGATTTAGCTTTTGGTGTAATTTCTCCGAATGATGAAAATTTAGCACCACAAAAAATTGATGAGCTTTTAGCTAAGGGATATTTTAGACATGCCCAAAATATGGCATCATATGAAATGATGTTTTTTGAAGAGAAAATGCAAGGCGTTCTCCCTCTTCGTTGTGCGCTTACTCCGAATATGTTTACCAAATCTCAACGAAAAAAAATTAACCAGACTGAAAAGAAGTTCATCGTTGAAATTTGCCCTCTCAAAATAACAAAAGCTCATAAAAAGTTATTTACTGAATACAGAAAAAAACGCTTTAATGAAGATGATAAAGTACTTATTGAGTACTTTGGGGTAGAATCTGACCAAGATCTTGACACGCTTCCATATAGTACTTGGCAAATAAGTTTTTGGTATGATAATCAACTGGCAGCAGTCTCTTATTTTGATGTAGGAGAAAATGCTATTTCAAGTTTAATGGCTATTTATGATGAGCAGTTTAAAAGTGATGGCTTAGGTTTTATATCAATGCTTATTGAAATGAAATGGGCTCAATCTAATGGCATGAATTACTACTACCCAGGCTATACTTTAGATCAACCCTCTTGCTTTGATTATAAATTAAGATTACCAAATGTTGAATATTTTGATTGGCAAGGCAAATGGAAATTTTGGGATTCAATAGACTTAAAGAGTACAAAAAGATCAATTACCTTACATAAGTTACAACAAGGTGTTAAAGAAATTAATAAAACAGCTGTAGTAGTTGGCTATGTAAAAGAAGAAGAAAATTTCTTTGGAAGCTTATGGCATAATATGTTTGATTATACGCAAGCTGTAGAAGCACCTATATATATATCCTATCCAATTGGACAATTTCATCAAATGACGGTAATCTATTTACCTGATGAAGATCAGTATTTGGTTAAGCCTCATCTTTTTAAATTGAAAAATGGAATGGCTGATCTATTAAAAAGTAATGACCCTATAGAAATAGCTAATTTTATAAATGCATATTTTGGTCAGGTTCAACTTGTAGAAACTCGTCTGAATCATACAATACAAGAATTAAAAGACGTAATTAATAATTCTAATATAGAGTTTGAAACTATTGAAGAAATGGGGAATGCTTCTAGATACCCCAATTCTAAATGGTTATCATGTAAAAAAAATGGTTCTGAATGGATGATTATGCCTTTTTGGGATGATGACAAACAAAAGTTTTTTTTCCACCCGTTAACTTTTAGATATAATCAGAATAGATGGGTGTCGCCTTTTGGATTATGTACGCCTGAAATGGCCATATTAAAAATCAGTGATTATATTTGTCGCAAAGAAGAAGATTGGCATGAATTGATGTCAGAAGACAAATAAGCATTAGGTTAAATATGAGTATAGCCGACAACTATAAATTTCTTGAACATGTTGCAGAGCGTAATTCCAACGCAAAATCATTTGATAATTGGCAACAAATAAATTCTCATACCATAATTACAATGGCAAGAAAGTTCTTGGTAGAGAATAATATTTCCGTTAGAAAAGTACCTTTAAAAACAATTCATGCTTTTATTACTGATAGTGCTTTAGAAAGCCTAAAAAAGCAACAGCAAAGGTGGGCTATTTTACTAGCCAATGCTGTCACCTATCAAAACCCTTGCAAACAACATCTTACATTAGTTAAAATACTACGTGATGCATCGCTTGAAGAAGTTGAATTATTACATCACTTAAAAAAGCACTCCTTTATTGAATATGAAACGTCCAGAGTTTGGATAAAACTCAAAGCGGTAGAACAATGGGCTTTAGAAGTACTTAATTGTTCTGGAATTGATATAGAAATAATAATTGAAAACCTTTATATGAAAAGGCTTATTGAGGTTGATGAATCAGAAGAAGAAATAAGAATTGCTCCTTTAGGAATGCATTTTATTGTTGAATGTGAAACTCCATTTGGGATTAAATAGATAACAAAATTATGAGTTTAGCTAGTTTGCTAAACTCATAATTCTTTTTATTAAATATCTCCTAATTGTGGTCTTACAATTATATCTTCAACCACAGCACTATTTGATAAGTTATATGCAGAGAATACTAAATCTGCAATATCTTGAGATTTAATGAATCTTTCTTCAGGAAGGTCTACCCCTGCCCAGCTATTTGTATAAGTAGCGCCTGGCATTACAGAAGTAACTTTTACGTTATAAGGCTTCATTTCTTCTCTTAGAGACCTCGAGAAGCCTAACATAGCATGCTTAGAAATAGCATAAGACCCGCCATTTGCATATGCAACAAAAGAAGCTACAGAAGCGATATTAAATATATATCCTTCTTTCTTTTCAATCATTTTGTTTATCAGACCTCTAGTTATGTAGTAAGTAGAATACATATTTGTCTGCATCATCATTTCAAAAGCTCCCTCATCTTCATTATGAATTGAACCAGGAACAAAAACACCTGCATTATTTACAAGTATCTCAATATCTTCATCTAAACCATTCACATAATTAATAAAACTTAGGCATTCTTCTTTATTTGAAACATCTGCCTGAAAAATATGAACAGTTACATTGTAAACTTCCTCTACTTCGCACTTTAAACTTTCTAAATCTGCTAATTTTCTAGCACAAACAACTACGTTTTTACCAATACCTGCAAACTTATTAATTATTGCTCTACCAATACCTTTTGAACCACCTGTGACTACTATCATTTTTGAAATTAATTTATATTTAAACTATTTAATGACCTTGATTACCTAATTGTTTAAATTAAAGTAAAAGAATATAAATAAGTTAGAACTCAATGTAAATTTAACATACTAATTTATTATTTTTGAAGTATTGAAACTAGAAAACAAAAATCTATTTACAAACCTACATCATGAGACGCCTAATATTAATTTCGTTATTTACCCTTTTAGGAATGCAAGTTCAAGCTCAGTCACAAACTGCGCTTATTTCAAACTCTTTTGCTCAATTAAAAGCAACAGCTACTCAACATATTGCGGGATTAATTGCTAATTCTGGAATAGAAGAAGCACAGACATTAGGTCACCTTTCAATGAACCAAGAAATGTTTATTGAAAAACCTCAGTTGGGCGATATCAACTGTTTGGTATCTGAAATTCAGAACCTAATGCAACACAACGATGGAGTAGAATTTAAAAGTATTGAATTACAAACTGTGCAAACTAGTTTTATAGAAGGTAAAGAAACTATACAATATATTCCGGGTGCTAGAATTTCCATTAAGAACTTTGTATCTAATTGTTTAAAAAAGTATTACAAGTAAATCACTAAGGAAATAAGTACCAAAAGAAGCAGATCAGTTATTGGTCTGCTTTTTTTTATTTTCAAAACAAGTTGTTAATTTTTGTTATTAGCTAACAGGCAATTTCTAATATTTATAAATAGAAACGCTTACTTTGAACTATAATCAAATTTGAACAAAATGTTTTTCTTTAAAAGGTGGTCGAGAAAAGCCTATTCGGTATTTAATTCTCTTAGTAAAGAGATCAAAATCTGTATGCTTGATATTGACTTACATTTTAGTATACCTGTTCAAGAGGTTTTATCTTTTAAAACTAAATTTAACGTAGTAAACGAAGATGAATTTGATGAGATTAGTCTCCTCATTGAACCTCAAGAAATAGCAACAAGTACAAAAAATATAGATGAAGAAGCCTTAAGTACGTTTCTAGCAAATTTCCATTGTTATAATCAGCTACTTAGAACCTACTTCTCTCAACTCTTTTTTTCAAATTCTCACCTCCATTTTTTATGTTTTACAAGCGTCGAAAAATATCGACATTGTAAACCTATGCCTTATCTTTATTATGAAAAATAATCTACTTCGAAAGAGACATTTCTTTACAATTGTACTCTTCTTACTCACGTACTCTATTTTCGGACAAACAAAAATAGAAACTGATACATCAAAAATTACAGAATATTATTTAGAAGAAATCTCTGTTAATTCGGGTCGTGTACCTCAACTCTACTCAGAACAAGCTAGAATTGTTACTTATATTGATAGCGAAAAGCTTCAGGAAATGCCAGTACAAAGCTTAGATCAAGTATTAGGTTATGTTGCTGGTGTTGATATGAGATCTCGAGGCCCTTTAGGTGTTCAAGGTGACTTAAACATCAGAGGTGGTTCTTTTGATCAATCATTAGTGATGTTGAACGGTGTTAATATGAATAACCCACAAACAGGACATCTTAATCTATTCCTGCCTGTTGATATGGAAGCAGCTTATGGTGTAGAGGTTTTAGAAGGACCTGCGTCTAGGGTATTTGGTGCAAATGCATTTACAGGAGCTGTAAACGTTCAAACTAAACCATTGGATCAAAATAATATTTACGCACACGCCATGTATGGTGATTATAATCTACAGAAGTATACAGGTAGAGTCAATTTGGCTTCAGAGAAAACAAGACATCTTATCACTACATCTTATAAAAAAAGTGATGGATATACAGATAATACAGATTTTGAAGATGTCACAGCTTATTATCATGGTAGCTATGATGTGAAAGGTGGCACATTTGATCTTACAGCAGGATATTCTGATAAAGGGTTTGGTGCTAATTCTTTTTATACGCCTGCTTACCCTAATCAATATGAAAGAAATCAGTTATACCATGGTTCTTTACGTTTTACTAATAATGGTAAGATTAAAATTACACCAATGATATATTGGAATAGAACTTACGATAGGTTCGAGTTATTTAGAGAAAACCCTGCGTCATGGTATCAGAATCATAATTACCATAGAATGGATGCTGCTGGAGCAAATGTAAATGCCGTTATACCATCAAAATTTGGTAAAACTGCTATTGGGTTAGATGCTAGATATGAAGGAATAATTAGTAATGTATTGGGAACTCCACTAGATAATCCCGTTGCAATTGAAGGTGTAGAAAATACAGCTTACACAAATGGAAAAGAAAGATATAATTACAGTTTATTCTTAGAACACAACGTTATTCTTGGCAAATTTACGGCCTCTGTAGGTTTAATGTTTAATTACAATACGCAGTTAGAAGAAAATGGAAAAGGTTTTGATATATTTCCTGGTGCTGATGTTTCTTATGCATTATCTAACTCTTGGAGACTATTTACCACTGTAAATACTGCAATGCGTATTCCTACGTATACAGATTTATATTATGATGGACCAACAAATGTAGGAAATGACTCACTTAAAGAAGAAAGAGCCGTTACACTAGAATTAGGTGCTAAATACGATAAAAATGGTATTTCAGGTAGTGCATCTGTTTTTAGGCGTTGGGGAACTGATATTATTGATTGGGTAAAAGAACATCCTGATAGTTTATGGCAAGCTCAAAATTTAACAGAGTTAACCACTACTGGCGTTACACTAAATGCTGGCTTTGATCTGACACAAATGCTCCATAAAGAGGTTTTCTTAAAAAATATTCGGTTCTCTTATTTATACTTAACTGCTGATAAAGGTTCTAGTGAGTATATATCTAATTATGTACTTGATTATTTGAAACATAAAGCTACTTTAGGAATATCACATGGTTTATTTTTAAAAAATCTAAAAGCTGATTGGCAAGTAGTTTATCAAGATAGAAATGGTTCTTTTACAGCATATGATCCCAATGGAAATGGACAAGAAGTCAGTTATGATCCTTTTACCACAGTTGATCTAAGAATAAGCTACACTTGGAAAAACTTGTATTTCTACGGAGAAGGAAGCAATATCTTTGACGTCCAATATTATGATATTGGTAATATTCAACAACCTGGCAGATGGTTGAGAGCGGGTATTAAAATGAATTTAGATTTCTAAAAAACAAAACGGGCTTAAATTTATTGAAAATTTAAGCCCGTTTAATCTATAATTATTATACTTAAAGACCTGCAACTTTCCATGCTGCAGCTGAATGATCATCAGATACAGATATAATAATATCTTCACCAATCCATGCTAACCTATTAATAGAAGTTCCATGTCCGGCATGTCTTGCTTTATCAATTACTTTTAATAATCTAAAATCTTCGGTTCTCCATACTTTTATTGATTTGTCTTTACTACATGTCACAAAATACTTCCCATCTGCTCTAAATACAATATCATTAATTGTATACATATGAGCTACAATATCTTTTTGAGTTTCTATAAAACCATCAAGGTTCCAAATTCTCATATGAGCATCTCTCCCGCCACTAACTAAAAATTGTGCATCAGGTGTTACAGTTAAAGCAAACACAGAGTTTTCATGCCCTAGAAGTTCTCTTACTTCAGAAAGGGTATCAATTGCATAACCTTTAATTAAATGATCGCTACTTCCCGTCCATACAATTTCTTTTTTAGGGTCAATAGCAACAGACCTTACAGATTTCTCAGACACTTTTACTTTTTTAGTAACTGCCCATTGGTCTATTGCCACAACAATTAACCATCCATCGCCGGTACCAATAAATAGCTCATTTTTAAATCTTTTTATAGAAAAGACAGCTTGGTCTGTTAATTTTAAAGATTTTATTTCTTTACCTGACGTTAAATCAAGTAAATGAATTCCATCCGTATTTTGCCCAACAACTAATTGATTTTCTTCAATTAATGGACAAAGAGCATAAACGGTATTTGGCACTTTAGCAACTAACCTACCTTGATCTGCTTGTGCAATATTCCATTCTACTACAAAACCATCTGCTCCTGCAGTATAAAATTTACCGTTATCGTTAAAGTGAACCACACTATATAAACCTTCAGTATGACCTCCAAAATTGGAAATTTTCTCTACTTCTAGTCTTTGCATAATTTTAAGTTTTAATAATTTTGATGATCTACCAATACTAATTTTAAACTTGCACCTCAAAATTTTTCGAAATATACCAACTAACTTTTATAAAAACGCCTTGATAGCTGTAAACTTGAAATTACTATCTTTGTTTATGCCTTTATTAAAAATTGAATACTATACGGATACATTAGTTTGGTGCCTTTGGGAAATTACTGAGGATGAAGACGAGTTATATATGCTTTCTAAAGAAACAAAAGATAACTTTAAACATATAAGCAATGAGAAAGTACGTAAACAAAGTATTGGTGGTAGAGTTGCCCTAAATTATCTTCTTAATGAATTAGATATTGTATATCATGGCATCAGAAAAAAGGAAAATGGAAAACCATTTTTAATAAACCAACCCTATCCTATTTCTATTTCGCATTCTAAAAATATAGCTGCAGCTTTTATTAATTTAGAGGTAGATGATATAGGTATAGATATTGAAGGTATACAACCAAAAGTCTTAAAGCTTTTACCTCGGTTTGCCAATGAAAATGAATTGAATTTTGCTCATAATAAAAACGACAACCCAACAAATTCTACAATTATTTGGACACTTAAAGAAGCTGTTTATAAAGCTTTTGGGAAACTAAATATTGAATTTAAATCGCAAATCGAAACGCAGTTCTTAAACAATGAAATTACAGGAATTAAGATCAAAGAGTTGAATAGCAATTTTAGAAGTTTTCAAAGTAAGTCAATACAATTTGATTCGTTTATTGTGTCTATAGTGTTTTAACTTGTTCCGATTGTCTTTTAAAAAATGCTTGATAGATTCTTCTTTCAATTCTAATTGCTTCTTTTGGATCATGAAAAACATGAAAAGGAACTTTAATTTCTTTAAGTGATTCCTTAACAACTTTCATTGCATCATCTCTTTTGCCTTTAGATACATCTCTGATCATTATACCACAGATATTATCTGGGTATTTTTCAGCGATTGCTTGATAGGTATAAGGATCTCTTTGCCCACTATCCCCTATTAATAAGAACTGCTTAGTGTCAAACTTATCAATTAGGTAAGATATTCTATCTATCTTGTGTTGCGATTTTCCTAAACCAATTCCTTGATCTGAATTTGTTGGTAAAAAGTCTTTCCAATTTTTATGGTAACGTAAATAAATTGGTCCTTTAGGAAATTTTCTTGTCTCAATAAAATGTTTAATCACCCAAAAAAGGTTCATCTCACTATTTGACACATAAAAAAACCTCGCACCTTGAGTGTACATCTCATGGTAAAATTTACTCATCAATTTTACCTCTTTTCTTTTAAAAGCATGTTTTACTATTGTTTGAGGTATTCTTTTTAAGAATGAAGTAGCATGTGTAATTAAGATTGTGTCATCAACATCAGAAATTACCATAAACTTAGCATCTGGAGATACGTTTACAATGCCATTCTTTGAAATATCTGGCAGCTTTATTTCATCTTTTAACTTCTTGTCGTGATAAAATCGAAGTTTTTTATTTAATTCTTTATCAGTAAAATCTCTTGTTAACTTATACTCTACTCTAAAATATCCTTTTGAATCTAATGCAATTGGAAAAGTTTGATTATCAATATTTGCATAAATTACTTTCTCATCACTATGATTATGGTTATATAACTTCCACAGCCTTGATACATGTCTTCTAAATCCTTCTGCTTTTCTAGAAAGATCTAAAAGCCCAGTTTTAAACGTCAATAACTGCCCTTCTATTGATAGAATATTTTTGCTTTCAAAACCTATTAGAGGTAATAAGATGGTCGATTTACTCAAAATTTATCTACTGATTAAGTATTCAAAAAGGAATTATAGAATTTAAGTTAACTGAAAATTGGAGATAAAAAAAGATCGATACTTAAAAGCATCGATCTTTATGATTAGTTGAAAGTTTGTATTTGTAATTAGATTATTAATCTTATTAGTTTGATCAGTGTAGTCTAATTTCAAATTTCTTTAGTCGGAAGCTTGATTTAGCTTAGTATATATATTCGATATCAGATGTCTGTTTTGATATGACTAGTTTAATTCTAGTGAAAAGAACTCCTTCGTCATGTTTCAAATTTACGAAAAAAAATTAGTAAATTTTATATAATTATAAATCTTATTAAAATAATACCATTAATATTGCACTTAACACATTGATTTATAGAATTTTCATAGAATTATTATACTTCATTTGAAAAGAAATATGCTCTAATCATTTCAAACGTGCTAAGATTTTTTAACTTTGTTGTAGATTATATCAAACTGTAAATAGAGTTTATGGAGAATTTTGTTGTTTCGGCACGTAAATACCGTCCGAATACATTCCAATCCGTTGTTGGTCAAGAACATATCACAAATACATTAAAGAATGCTGTAATGAGTAATCATTTAGCACAGGCTTTTTTATTTTGTGGACCAAGAGGTGTTGGTAAAACAACAAACGCTCGTATTTTGGCAAAAACCATTAACTGCGACACTCCTACAGAAGACGGAAACCCATGTAATTCTTGTAATTCTTGTACAAGTTTTAACAATAATGCTTCTTTAAACATTGTTGAACTTGATGCTGCTTCTAATAACTCCGTAGAAGATATTCGTAACCTTATTGAACAAGTACGTTATGCCCCTCAACCAGGCAAAAAGAAAGTTTATATTATTGATGAGGTACACATGCTTTCTACTGCAGCTTTTAATGCTTTCTTAAAAACATTAGAAGAACCACCTGCTTATGCTATTTTTATTTTAGCAACTACAGAAAAACATAAAATCTTACCTACAATTCTTTCTCGATGTCAAATCTTTGATTTTAATAGAATCACGGTAAAAGATATTGTTAAGCAATTGAAAGATATTGCTGAGCAAGAAGGAATTCAAACAGATGATGATGCTTTGCATCTAATTGCTCAAAAGGCAGACGGAGGTATGCGTGATGCTTTATCTATGTTTGATATGATTGGTACATTTTCTAATAACAAATCAATTGATTATCAAACAACTGTTGATAATCTACATATTCTTGATTACGATTATTACTTTAAGCTTACCGACTTTATTAATAAAGGTAATGCATCTCAAGCATTACTTCTTTTTGATGAAATTTTAAGAAAAGGTTTTGATGGTCATAATTTCATAATTGGCCTTTCGGAGCATTTCAGAAATATCTTGGTTTGTAAAGATGCAGTTACATTAGATTTACTAGATGTTTCTGACACTGTAAAACAACGATATAATCAGCAAGCGAAAGAAGTACCACAATCTTTTATTATGACTGCCTTAAATTTAGGTAGTGAGTGTGATTTAAGATATAAAGAGAGTAAAAATCAAAGATTGCATGTTGAGTTGACATTAATGAAAATGTCGCATATCAACAAAGCAATTCGTCTTGCTCAAATAGAAATAAAAAAAAAAGATTAGCTGAACTAAAGGCTAAACAGAAATCTTTAGAAACAAAAAGCTCTCCTAAGCAAGAGAGTAAAACTTCAAAAGATAATACATCGTCTCCTATTTCTGTTTTAGAAGAACTACAAGCAGAAGCAAATAAAATCCAAATACAGCCTACAACTAAAATATCGGGCAATCTAGAACAACTCAAAAGTGGACTCTCTAGAAAGGCTAAAGATATTAAGGCAAATGAGACTAAATCAAATATTCTTGCAGCAAATCAACATCAAAATACTCCTGCTGCAAATATGCCTCCACCTCCTCCTAATAATTTTGGAGGTTCCTCAAAAAAGAAAGTTTCAAAATCCATTGGTCAATCTTTCACTTTAGAATCTGCTCAAAAAGTATGGAAATCTTTTGCTGATAACTACAGTTCTAATGGGAAAAGTAAATTTGCTAGCATTCTTTTAAATGAAGCTACCATTTCTTTAGATTCCCAATTAAACGTAATTGTAGATATTACTAACTCTATCCAAAATGACCATTTAGCAATTGTCCGTTCAGATTTACTTAGACAATTACGTACTGATTTAAAAAATGAAACAATCGAGATCTCTACTCGTATAGTTCAGCTAGAAAATTCTAATGAACCTAAAAAAATGTATTCTGCTCAAGATAAATTTAATTATCTACAAGAAAAGTACCCTGCATTAAAAACATTAAGGCAAAAACTTGGGTTGGATTTTGATTAAGTTTAAAGCTTTAGTTTGGCATATCTTTATATTTATTATACTTCCTAATTTAAATCACCCTACTTGTTTTGGTCAGGATCAAAAAGCCAAATTAGATTATGATTCTACTTATTACACCTCTTATAATGATGATTTACATATTCGTCTTTATAATGTCTATAAATTTAACGACCTCTTAATCCAAGATAAGAATGACCGCTCCAATAATATAATTTATTCTCCTAATGGGAATTTAAATGTTGGCTTTGGTTTTACTTATAGAGGATTAGGAATTAATATCGGCCTTAATCTACCCGCAATTAATAACGACGATGATATTTATGGTAAAACCACGAAACTAGACATGCGTTCTTATATGTATGGACGTAAATATGCTATTGATTTCGGCTTACAGTTTTATCAAGGTTTTTATCTAAAAAACACAATAAAAAACATCCCTCCATTTCCAGATACTACCCCACCTCAAGAAATTAGAGGCGACATGCAAGTTAATACAATTGGCTTTACTGCTTTCAAAATTCATAATTATGAAAAATTCTCTTTTAGAGCCGCTTTTTCACAGACAGAAGTTCAGAAAAAAACTGCAGGTTCACCTATTTACGGCCCTTATTTAAATGTACTTCATTTTTCAGCTGATTCTGCACTTATCCAAGATGGAGAACATGGATTAATATCAAATGTTAAAGATGGATGGTACACAAGTACTGGTTTTTCCGGTGGATATGCTTTTTCAATTGTTCTTTTCAAACAATTTTTCATAACAGGATCTGCAGCTTTTGGTTATGGTTTGGCAATTGGTAATTCTACAATGGAAAATATTGAAGGCAATACAACAGAAGTAACTATTGGTGGAGGGATTAAAGTTAACGCTCGTAGTGCTATTGGTTATAATAATGATAAAACATACGTTGGGCTTTCTATAGTTTTAGAAAGTTATAACATAAACACCCCTGATGATTACTTAAAACTATACATGATGGGACAATTTAGGTTTAATATTGTCCGCAGGTTTGATTGGAAAATTAGTCCTTTTGATTGGATAATGGATAGAACACCTGGATTTAAGTAATGATTTTTAAAAATTTGTTAAATATAACATCTCTTTCATTTTGAGGTCAAAGCTGATTGATTTAAATTTGTATACAATTTAAAAGATCTTCTTTTCATCATGACTCCAAATTCTATTGAAGAATATATTCGTTTTCGCCCTAATTTCTAGTTTCCTTTTGTTTTTGGGTAGTTCTAATTCATCATTGGCTCAGGAATTCTATGATAATCACCCAACAGATCATGATACAACATATTATATTTCTTACAATGAACAACTGCATTTAAGACTATATACTGTTTATAAATTCAATGAACTAATTGTAAATGCAGATGAACAAGGTAATGAAAACCTTACATATACACCAAATGGCAATTTAAATGTTGGATTTGGATTCAACTATAAAGGTTTAGGTATCAATATTGGCCTTAATTTACCTGCAATTAATAACGATAATGACAAATTTGGAGAGACGCAAAAGCTTGATATGAGGTCTTATGTTTATGGTAGGAAATATGCTTTTGATTTAGGCTTACAATTCTATAAAGGGTTTTACATTAGTGAACTTAATAGAGATAATCCTCCAAATAACACCGAACCAATAGAGTTAAGAGGAGATATGAAAATTCACACTGTTGGTGTTTCTGTATTAAAAATTCATAATCACGAAAAATTCTCTTTTAGAGCTGCATTTGCTCAAACAGAAGTGCAGAAGAAAACTGCTGGTTCTTTGATTTATGGTCCTTACATTAATTTTGTAAGAATTAAAGCAGACTCTTCTCTGATACCAGAATATATTCGAAATGAATATTTACTTTCATCAAATATTGTAGAAGGATGGTACGGAAGTATGGGTATTACTGCTGGTTATGCTCAATCATTAATCCTTTTTAAACGTTTTTTTATAACGGCAGCTGCTGCTCTTGGTTATGGTGCTACGTTTGGTCACTCGTATTATGAAACACAAAAAGGTAAAGTTAATGAGACTGCATGGAAAGGTGGTATCAAAATCAACTCAAAAGTTGCTCTTGGCTATAATTCAGAAAAAACTTATGTCGGAGGATCCTTTGTTTTAGAATCCTATAATATTACCACAAGTGAGAAAAATATGAGCCTCTATTGGATGGGACAGTATCGTTTTAATATTGTCAGAAGGTTTAATTGGAAAGTCGCTCCTCTTGACTGGGTATTTGATAAGAAAGATAGAATTTTAAAATCTGGCCCTTATAAAAAAGAGAAGAATTAAGAATTATTTATTAGAGTTACAAAGAAACTAACCATATAAAAAATAGGCTATCCCATACTTAATGAGATAGCCTATTTAATTTATATAAAACAACAATATTAGACTTTCAATCCAATTATTGTAATATCATCTCGTTGTTCAACACCACCAATTTGATGTTGCTCTAATTCTGCCTCTAAGACTTCTTTTTGCTGATCCATTGTAGAAATCGCATTCTGTTCTAACAATGCTTTCAATCTTAAAGTACCTATTTTTTCTCGGTTCTGATTATTCTGATCAACGTAACCATCGCTACATAAGTAGACAATATCACCCTTAAACAATTTAATATCTCGAGAATTGAATTCTTTCTTCTTACGGTTTGTGTAACCAACTGATTTAGATGCACCTGAAACAACTTCAAGGGTAGATGTTTCGTTTCTAAAGATGTATAAAGGACGTTTTGCTCCTGAAAATTGAATTAATTTTTCATTTTCATTTGCTCCATCTTCAATACAAATTAATGCGATATCCATTCCATCATCGTTTAAAGAATTCTCTTGTTGAAGTGACTCTTTAACACCCTCGTTTAATGCATTAAGAATATCTACAGTGTCAGAAACTCCTTTAACATTAACTATATCGTTTAACAAAGCATTACCAATCATAGACATGAATGCACCCGGAACACCATGTCCTGTACAATCTACAACTGCTACAAATTTCTTAACAACACCGTTGATTTCTGTTCTTTTAAACCAATAAAAGTCTCCTGAAACAATCTCTTTAGAACGGTACAATAAGAAATAATCCTCAAAATTATCTTTAAGTAATGAATTAGAAGGAAGAATAGCATTTTGAATTGTTTTTGCATAGCGCATACTATCCGTAATACTCTTATTTTTCTCTTTTAATTCCTTATATGCAATGTAATTTGATACCGCAATAGATGCATAAGAAGCTAACGATTTCAAAATAGAAATATTTACATCCTTATATTTATTTACCTCTTTAGTCTGCATTGTAATAATACCAACTACTTTAGCTTCTACCATTAATGGCATATAAATCAATGATTTATTTACGGATAATGATTTCTCTTTTGTTTGAGGTATATATAAAGTATTCTCCGAGTCGTAATCATTAATTATTAACTCAACTTCATTATTAAAACACCATGCAGCTAAGCTATAAGCATTATCAATTGATTCAGAGAAATAAGTATCTAACCCAGAATCAGAAATTTGATTTCTAAATTCTAATCTTCTTTCTAAAGTATTATATACTCCTATTCCAAATGTATCTGCAGGAAGTAATTCGGAAACGCTTTCTTGTAAATCCAACATATGCGTTTCAAAATCCAAAGTAGCAGTAAATTTCTGACCAATATCTTTTACAGATAGCATTTCTTCATGCGATTTGACTACATCGTCTTTTGCTTGTTCTAAACGCTCTGTAATTTCCTGAAGGTCATCTCTTTGTTCTTTTAATTTTTGAGAGTTTTTATAGAAGATGAAAATTAAAAACAATGAGATTGTTGCAATAATAAAATACAACATTCTTTCTGTTTCAACCTCTTCTTTTTCTTCTTCAATTTGTTCAATTGCTGTTTCTTGCTGATCAATTTGAGTTCTCATACGAGACATCATTTGATTTGTCTTGTATTGAGCATCTTCGTAAGCAAGTTCATTTTCAATTAAAGAAGTGGTCAACCTTTCTAAATAAGACTCCAACGCTTTTTTATTTTTAGCATTTGCGTCTTTATCTAGTTTCTCAGAAATTTTCTGAATCTCTTTTCTTAAAGAAACACCCGTCTCTTGTAAAATCTGCTTTTCAGCCTCCAAAGTATTAAATACGGTTTGGAAATTTTCTGTGTATTCAATATTTGCACCTTTATTTCTTTGATCGTCATCGCCATTACTGATATACACAAACATGTAATTATCTTGATAATCATATTTTGTTTTAATGATTTTATAATCATCAATTACAAAATTATTTGCGTCTATTGAATCAGCATATACTTCAAATTCTCCATTAACATCAGTCAAGAAGTGTTTTTCATTGATAGTTACATCTAGACTATCAGCTGGTGAAATATCATCATCATAAACAACAACAACCAGTATTGGGTCTATTGTTATCTCATCTTCGTCTATTACAACTTGACTCGGTTGAGAAATTTTCTTTTGGTTTGTTGAATTCGTTTTTGTTGTTTCTGTAGTTTGTTTGGCAACAACCTCTTTTACAGAAGTAACTGGGCCAGGCATATTAATAACAACAACATTTGCAGACTTATTGTAGTTATAATATTGTGACTTTACAGGGTCACCATCTACAAGAAATACAGTACTTGCTTTTACTTTAAAGTTTCTATCAACTTTTAACTGAAACTTACCTTTAGAGTTTGTTTTAGAAGCCTGAAACTTTTGTCCACTTATTTTAATGTAGGTATTTCTTATTGGCTTCCCTCCTTTTAAAGCAGTACCATTTATAAATACTGGAGCATAAGAAAGTAATACCTTAATAGAGTTTTTACCATCCTTAGCCCAAGTTTGCATCTTGTAACCTCTTTTAATTACATTAAGATTACGTAAACTTGAAACTTTAACATTTTCAACTATAAACTCACCGTCATAGTTTGTTGTAGTCTTCTTTATGCCATCTATATACACATCGGCTAAAGATATTGGTTGCTGATCTTCATCAACCACCACACCTTTTACATTATCTTGAGCATGTAGTCCAAATGAGATAAGAAGTAAGGATAATGCAAGTAGTTTATTAAAAAAATTTCTTTTACTGATCATTAGAATAGTAAATGATTAAAAAGTTTAGAGTTTATCTATCAGAAAAATACACGATAAAATCCAAATATCACAACTTATCGTGTATATAGTTTAAGAATCGTCTTAAAAAGATCAAGACCATCCATTTCACACCTCTTATTTGTGTTTAAATAAGAAATATCCCATACCAAATTTTTACTATTGTTATCTAAAATAAGATGAATAATAAAGTCTGGTGTATCCGATCTAACACATCCCTCAGATAAGAATTTTTTCTCAACCCAAGAGATTCTTAATCTTGTTTCTTCAGTTATTTCAACGTTAGAATCAATTGAAATATTATAAGAGAATAACGTTTTGTCTGCACAATAATTAAAAGTACCTTGATTAGTATCAAAACCAATGTTCTTATTACTAAATACCCGTTCAATTTCACCTTCAGAAATAATTGCATCTGGTGTACCTATAGTACACTTACCATTTTCAAGTATCCACATTTTATCAGCTATTTGTAAGGACATCTCTACTTCATGAGTTGATAATAGTATTGACTTTTGATGTTTGCGTGCTATCCTTTTCAATAATTGAAATATTTCAATTCTATTAATTAAATCTAAATGTGCCGTTGGTTCATCAAGCAATATTAATGGGGTATCTTGAGCTATTGCTCGTGCAATCATTACTTTCTGTCGTTCCCCGTCACTTAACTGAGTTATTTTTCTTTCAATAAGATGTATAGCTCCCACATCTTCAAGTGCTTGAATAACTAACGCATCATCTTTTGGAGATAACTTACCCCACCAATTCACGTAGGGATAACGCCCCATCATTACTGTTTCTTTAACAGATAAGTTTCCTACAATTTGAACATTTGAAAAAACGAAACTTAACACTTTAGATTTTTCAATATTAGAATAATCTAAAATATTTCTATTATCTATTATTATGCTACCACTAATAGGCAAAAGTTCTCCAGATAATGTTTTTAGTAATGTAGATTTACCAACACCATTCGGTCCTAAAAGAGCAATAAAATCTCCTTTTTCTAAGGTTAAATTCTTAAAATCACCAATTACAGTTTTTACTTTATTTTTATTGTAATAACCTGTCTTTAAGCTTGTACTTTTAAGAACAATATCATTTCCCATTATTTTCGTCCTTTTAACATGGCTAATATCACAATTGGAGCTCCAATTAAAGAAGTGATAGAATTGATTGGCAAAACAACACCAGAACTGTTTATATGTGATATAATGTCACAAATTAATAATCCTCCAGCACCAACTACCGCACTTAGCGGTAATAATTTAAAGTGATCTGATGTTTTAGAAATAACTCTAGCAATATGGGGTGCTGCGATCCCAACAAAACCTATTGGACCACAAAAGCCTGTAATACTACCTGCTAAAATACTCGCAGAAAATATTGTCAAAAGCCTAAATTTTGACACTGACAATCCCATACTTTTAGCATATTGTTCACCTAAAAGCATCAAATTCATTGATTTACAAAGATAAATACTGACCAATATTCCCAGGAAAGTCAAAATTGATAAAATCAAAATTTGATCGTAAACAATACCACCTAGGCTTCCAAATGTCCATAAAATATACTCTTGTAATTGATCTGGGTGACTAAAGTATTGAGCTATTCCTACTAAAGATGATGCCAATGCGCCTACCATTATACCAACAATTAATAGTGCTACATTATCTTTTACTTTATGAGCAACAATTAATATTAAGAACATAACTAAACCAGCTCCAGCAGAAGATGCTATTACAGTTAACCAAGCACCTAAATTTTGTAAATAAGATATTGAATTAACGCCTAATCCTATTCCTGAGGAAAGTGAAATTAGTGCCACTCCAAGAGAAGCTCCAGAGTTTATACCCAGAACAGAAGGTCCTGCCATAGGATTTCTAAATAATGCTTGCATTAATAATCCACTAACTGCTAAACCTATTCCTGCCAAAATTGAAACTATTGCTTTGGGAATTCTAATTAACCAAAGAATATTATATACACCTTCGTCTATTATTTCTGAATGAAACAATGCACTAAATATATCAGAAATTGAAATTTGGGTTGACCCAACACTTACATTGAGAATAAACAATGGAATAATGGCAACCCATAAGAGTAGAATCTTTACTTTTAGATCAATTACTTTCAAATTCATAACACGAACTTACATATTTGATTAAAATAATTAAATAAGATTTATCATAATGAAAAAAAATATCACTTTACTTTTTGATTTTGACGGTACTATTGTCGACTCAATACAAGTTGTAAAGTCAATTATAGAAGAATTAGCTCCTCTTTATAACCTAAAAATTAATGCATTTACTTTAGAAGACTTAAAGGAAAAGGGAGCAAAAGATATTATTAAATTAATTGATTTAAAATGGTGGAAACTCCCACTTTTCGTTTTTCATGTAAAAAGAAAAATGGTTAAAAACATGCATAAAATTGAACTCTTTAACCAGATAAAAAGTGAAATTATTTTTTTGCATAATAAAGGTTACAGAATTGAAATATTAAGTAGTAATAATCGCGAAACAATACAACATTTTCTGGAGAATAATAATATGACTCCTTTTGTTGCACATATTTATAAATCAAGTGCTTTGTTTAAGAAACATACACTATTAAATAAAATAAAAGGAGCAACTACTAATCAGCTTTTATACATTGGTGATGAAGTTCGAGACATTGAAGCTTGCAAAAAAAGTAATGTTCCAATTGTTGCGGTAACATGGGGATATAACTCGGCTAAAATATTAAATAAAAGTAAGCCTGAATACATTATCGAAAAACCTAATCAGTTATCTAAAGTAATTAATGATTTTAGTATTAGTAACAACTAAAATATGTATTTTTGTAAGACTAAATTTAAAATAACAAATACAGTTCATGAGATCCTCTATAGCAGGTATTATTTCAGCTTTTACATTTTTTTGTATTGTTGCTCTAGATTCAAATATTAAGAGTTTACCTCCATTAGGTAGATTTTTAGATCCTTTCCAAGGCTTTTGGCAAAATGAGGTTCGCGATGAAAAATTACCTGAAAAACTTACTTTACCTACAATGATTTCTGATGGTACAGTATTTTATGATTCAGTTCTTGTTCCTCACGTTTATGCAGAAAATGATCATGACTTATATCTTTTACAGGGATATATAACTGCAAGGCATAGACTTTGGCAAATGGATTTTATTTCTAAAGTTGCTTCTGGCCGTTTATCTGAAATTCTAGGTGATAAATTAGTTGATTTTGATAAAGGAATGAGAAGACAAGGTCTTCAATATGGTGCAGAACAATTTGTAGAAACTATAAAGAACGATAAGAAAATGATCTCTTTGATTAATGCTTATTGTGCTGGTGTAAATGCATATATTGATGAATTAAATTACTCCGACTATCCTGTTGAGTACAAATTTTTTAACTATAAACCCGAACATTGGACTCCTTTAAAAGTTGGTTTGGTATTTAAATATATCCAATATAGTTTAAGCGGTCCGGATAATGATTTTGAAAATTCAAATTCATTACAACTTCTTGGTAAAAAGAATTTTGATTTACTATTCCCAGAAATTTTACCTTTTCAGGAGACTATTGCTCATAACGATTCAATTTGGTCGAATATAATACCATTAAAAGTTAAAGCACCTACTGGTTACAAGATGTTATCCGGTCTAAGAAAGCACGCTATAGAAAAAGAAGACCCTGATAATGGAAGTAATAATTGGGCTATTAGTGGTCTTAAAACAAAAACTGGCAATTCAATACTTTGTAATGACCCTCATTTAACACTATCACTACCATCTATCTGGTTTTCAATACAATTAACTTCCCAAGAATCTAATACACTTGGCATGTCAATCCCTGGAGTTCCATGTATTATTACGGGAGCTAATCAAAATATTGCATGGGGTGTAACTAGTGCAAGAAGAGATGATAGGGATTGGTATAAAATTTTATTTCAAGATAAAAGTCAAACTCATTACCTAATAGATAATTACTGGGATAAAGCCGAGTTAAGAATAGAAGAAATTAAAGTACGCGAAAAAGATCCTGTAATGGACACTGTGAGGTACACTAAATGGGGACCTGTTGTTTATGATAAATCATTTGGAAAAACTAATCAGAAACAAGGTTACGCATTAAGATGGAGTGGTCACGACCCATCTAAAGAATTAAAAGCTATCTACAAAATCAATAAAGCCAAAGATTACACTGAATTTAATAATGCTCTAAAATACTTTTTTGGACCTGCATTAAATTTTGCATTCATATCTAATACAAATACTATCGCAATGAATATTCAAGCACGCTTTCCAAATAGATGGAAGGAACAAGGGAAATTTGTTCTTGATGGTACACGTTCGGATACAAAATGGCAAAATTATATACCACAAGAACACAACATCTCTATTGTTGACCCTAAAATTGGCTATGTAAGTTCTGCAAATGAGCACCCTGCTGGGATAAACTACCCCTATTACACTTATGGACAATATTATGAGTATTATAGAAATAGAAGAATTCATGATTTGCTAGATAGTGCTAAAGACCTAACTGTAAACGAGTTGGGTAATATGATGAATGATAATTACAGTCTATTTGCAGAAGAAAACTTACAATTTTTATTAAATCACATTGATCTTACAACACTGAATGATGAAGAACAAAGTGTATTTAACCTCTTAAGAAATTGGGACTATCAATACTCCCCTGATGAAATACATTCTATATATTTTGAAGAATGGGCAAAAACGATCATGCAATTAGTTTGGGATGAATTTCACGAGCACCCAACAAAATCTTATGCAATTCCATCAAGAGCAAATACATTCTACTTATTAAAGAACAATCCAAACTTTTCTTTCTTTGATGAATTAGAAACTTCAAAATCAGAATCTATAGATGACTTAATTAATGAAAGCTTTGTTTTGTCAATTAAGAAAGTGGACAAATGGAAGGAAGAAAATGCTGATATAGCCTTAAATTGGTCAAATTATAAACATACTAAAATTGTCCATTTAGGTAGGCTACCTGGTTTTGAAATAAATAAATTGAAAACTGGTGGTTACAAAGGAATCATAAATGCCATGAAAGAAAAACATGGACCAAGTTATAGAATGCTAGTTGAAATGACTAAAGATGGTCCTGTTTGTTACCAAGCAATTCCTGGTGGACAATCTGGCAACCCTGGCAGTCCATATTACGACAATATGGTTCCTTACTTTGAAGAAGGAAAACTATTTAAAGTACACTTCTATACTACTGATGATTTTAAAAATTATGATAATCCTCCTGCTTCATTATTGAAAGTAGAAAAAATACAAAAATTAAATGAATAAGAATTTTATTGTAAACGGAACAGCAATACTCATTACTGCAAGTTTACTTCAGGTAATGTTTCCATGGTGGATTATTGTAGTTCCATGTTTTGTTTTTGGAGCATTTAGAGATACAAATAAATTTTTAAACAGTTTTTTAACGGGGTTTATAAGTATTGCACTTCTTTGGGGTACATATGCTGCTCTAATTCAATTATACACTGGTTCAGAATTAAGTAGTCGTATTTCTGTTATGTTCCATTTGCCATCAAATGATTTTGTAGGTATAGTTAGTGCATTAATTGGTGGTTTTGTTGGTGGTTTATCTGCACTATGTGGCGATTTAATCAATTGGTCTTCTACTGACCTTACTCCTAGTAAAGACAATAAAGCAGAAGAGGAAAGTTTATAAATCTTAAAAATGATCTATATATTTTCACATACTATCTGACTATTTATTTTTGTTTAGATAATCAGCACGTTATATTTGCGACTTGATTAGTTTTTCACTTAAAAATTCCAATTATAAAATGGAACTAAACGAACTCACAGCAGTATCACCAATTGATGGTAGGTACAGAAGTAAAACTTCATCATTATCTAACTATTTTTCAGAATTTGCTCTGATCAGATATCGTGTTTGGGTTGAAATCGAATACTTTATCGCTTTATGTGAGTCTCCACTCCCTCAACTAAAAGACTTTGATAAGTCGCTTTATCCATCTATCCGTAAAATTTATCAAGAATTTACAAACGAAGATGCTGTTAAAGTAAAAGACTTTGAACGCGTCACTAACCATGATGTAAAGTCTGTTGAGTATTTTATTAAAGAAAAATTTGATCAATTAGGAATTAAAGAACAAAAAGAATTTGTTCACTTTGGTCTTACATCTCAAGATGTAAACAACACTGCAATTCCTTTATCTCTAAAAAATGCAAATGTTGAAGTAGTTCTTCCAATGTTAGAAGAAATTGTTGGAATGATTGATGCTTTAGCTGCTGAATGGGCTGATTTCCCAATCTTAGCGTTAACACACGGTCAACCTGCTTCTCCTTCTAGATTAGGAAAAGAATTCAAAGTTTTTAGCTACAGAGCTACAAAACAATTGGATGCATTAAAACAAATTCCTTATTCTGCAAAATTTGGTGGTGCTACAGGTAACTTTAACGCACATCACGTTGCTTACCCTGAAATTAAATGGGTAGATTTCGGTAACGATTTTGTAAATAATGTATTAGGATTAGATCGTTCTCAATTTACTACTCAAATTGAAAACTATGATAACCTTGCCGCATTGTTTGATGCTTTTAAGAGAGTAAATACTATTTTGATTGATATGTCAAGAGATATCTGGCAATATGTATCAATGCGTTATTTTAAGCAAAAAATTAATAAGAATGAAGTTGGCTCATCTGCTATGCCTCATAAAGTAAATCCTATTGATTTTGAAAATGCTGAAGGTAACTTGGGTATTGCTAATGCTTTATTAGAACATTTATCTGCTAAATTACCGATCTCAAGATTACAGAGAGACTTAACTGATTCTACTGTATTAAGAAATATCGGTGTTCCTTTAGGACATATTTTAATTGCTCTACAGTCATTGAAAAAAGGTTTAAATAAACTTGAATTGAATGATGCTCAATTGAAAGCTGACTTAGAAGATAACTGGGCAGTAGTTGCAGAAGCAATTCAAACAGTTTTAAGAAGAGAAGGTATTCCTAATCCATATGAAATGCTAAAAGATCTTACTCGTAAAAATGAAAAAATTACAGAGTCAAGTATCCAAGTGTTTATTGAGGGTTTAGCTGTTTCTGATGAAATCAAAGCCGAATTGAAAGTCATTACTCCTTATAATTACACTGGTTTATAAGCAGTAATTTTATATAAATTAGGGTGATATATTTTTGTATATCACCCTTTTTATTTATTCTATTTCTGTCATTAGAAATTCTACAAAGAATGAAGACCCCTCTAACTCTTTAGTTTCAAACCAAATACTTCCACCCATTTGTTCTACACCTCTTTTCGCTACTGCTAAACCAATTCCTGAGCCAGTTTCTTTGGTGGTAAAGTTAGGAACAAAAACTTTATTCTGAACATCTTCAGGTATACCCATTCCATTATCTATAATGGTTACAATTGCTTTTTCGCCATTCTCATATAAATCAACAATTATTTTAGATGGAACATCATCTTTGGCAGCTTGAATACCATTAAGCATTAAATTATTTAAAATTCTTGCTGTTAATTTCTCATCCCCTTCTACCATTACATCGTGTCCAATTTGTGTATCAGAAAAATGAATATCAGTTTTACTAGAAAGTAACATAATATTTTCTCTAATCACTTTTGAAATATTGAATGTTTCTCTTTTAGGAACAGGCATTGTAGCAAAAGACGAGAAAGATGTTACAATACCACTTAATGTATCTACCTGATTAATAAGCATCTTTGTAGCTTTCATTAACTTTGGATTTTCATCCGATTTTGCAACTCTTTCCAATTGTTGTAAATAGAGTTTCATTGGTGTTAGAGGATTTTTAATTTCATGTGCTACCTGTTTTGCTACATCTCTCCAAGCACTTTCTCTTTGTGATCTATCAAGTTCTTTTTTTGATTCTTCTAATTTTGCAAGCATTTTATTATACTCACCAACTAACTGACCAAATTCATCATTTGCTGTATATGTAATTGGTTCATTCTTTTTACTTAAAGTAATCCTATTTAATTCGGGAATAATCAGCTTAATAGGGTTTAACAATGATAATGCTGCATAATGTACAATTGGAAGTAAAGTCAAAAACAAAATTGAGAAAATCATCATAATTGTAGTAATTACTTCAATAGATCTATCATCAAATTTATGTAATGATTTAAAGAAAGGAATACTTACTACCCCCATTACTCTACCTGTATTAAATGCTTTTATACCAATATATGATGTATTGTATTCTAGATTACCTATACGTTCTTTTAACACTAATCTAGTTTGCTTATTTTGCATTATTGCAATATACGCCTTTGGATTAATCTCTTTACTCAGTAAGTTCTCATCAAATATTTCGATATCTGACGCTGCTTTTAGTTTACCTCTTCTATTATAAAAACGAATATCTGCTTGCATTACATTTGATAATTCATCAATAAGAACATCTAACTTTAGATTATCATCATTAGAATATAATTTATTTATTTCATTATCCTGAAACAGATTACTCGCTACTGTTTGTCCTTTTTCTAAATATTGTCTTTGTACGTCATTCTTAGTTGAGTTTACCATAACAGAACCCATAACAAACGCCAATATTAAAAGAGGCAGAAAGATAGCCGCATTTAAATATAGCTGTACTTTTGTAGAAAATGACCTACGGTATTCATTTGGGTTCCTGTAATAATTTACCATATTGAAAATGGTAAATATCAATATAATAAGCACCGTAAAATAGGCTGAGAAACTTTTAAAATAATCTATAAATGCAAATCTTTTTGATGAAATGACTACAATTCTGTTATTAGAACCAGGTAACATTAAATGTTCATAACCTTTGTACTCTACACTACTTACTAAGTTTTCTCTATCTTTTGAATATGTCTCTTTTAAAAAACTATTTGAATAATTATAATCACCTGAACTAAAAATTAATTCCTGTCTATAGAAAATAGCATATGAGTATTCTTCTTGCCTAAAGTTTATATCAAAGTCTTCATCTAGAATAGTAGATTTAAAAGATTTTCCTGTAAGGGATTTAGGATATAATGCAATTAAGCAAAAGCCTAATGTATCTGTCTTTTCGAACCTATCAACAATTGGTATATCACATAAATAACTAAAAGTACCTTGCTGTAAATTCATTTTTGAATTCAAACCATATTTGGGCTTCTGTTTCTCGTAGAAATTATCTTTTAATTGCTGATAAGAGTTCTCGTTATTCAGCGTTTGTCCATTATCAAATGATATATTTATCTTAACATCAAAACGATTCCCGAACCATTCCGTTAAATCATTCTTTATTGATTTTGTTGCAATGGCAGCTCTACCTTTATTCAAAAAGGCCATTGCATCAATAATCTGATTATCATTTTTAACTCCATTTATTGTTTCTTGCAAATAAGCTCTTAATAATGCATCATTTTCAGTTAATTTAGAGGCGAATTTTTGTTTAAAAACTTCATCATTTCGAATCTGAAGGTTCTCAGTAATAAATGCACCGAGAAGAGAAAAGAATACAATTAATGACATTAAATACATTACGGCAGGAAATTTCCCTATCGATAAATACTTTGGAGTATCTAACAAAAGCGTAATTCCAACAAAAATGGCAATAATATTAATTAGTAAAATATTAAACGTATCATAACCTAATTGAAATCCAAATATGATTACAATCGATATTAGCATTGCTAATGATTTACTATAAAAATCTAATGCCCAACATATCAATTTAAAAAACAGATGAGCTATAAGTCCCATCAAAATAAAACCTGAAATAATAATTACTTGAGCAAATATTTCTGGAACTGTAATATCTAAAAGGCTAAATTTTAAAGATAAATCTCCAGCTTTTGCAGATACATGAATAAATATTTCTTCGAACCCAGCAACAATAAAGAAAAAGCTCACTATCAAGACTACACTAATAGCAATCTTATATTTCTTATCTAAAAGGTAGATAGATTTAATTGAAAATAAACTTGTGAAGTTCCTACTTAACCATCTGAATATTAAGATTGCAAAAAGTATATCCAAGAAAATTATACCCAAAGAATCCCATTGAGATAGTACTGAGTCATCTATTTTATCTAGAATATTATACTCGTACTTTATGATATTACTAGATAAAACATCTGCGACAATAGCATGTAAAGAAATAACACCTAATATAAATATTGTTAGCATTGGAAAAATAGAGTATCCCCTATTAATGTAATTGGTAACGAATGTACTTAACGCTGACAACAAAAATAATACGCCAATTATAATAGACATTACAAAATAACTCCATGGAATTAATTCAACAGATCTATTTTGAGATACATCTAAGGCAAATAAAAACTTATTCAGTTTTGTGTAAATTGATTTATAGTTGGTGGTTATATTAAATTTTGCTAGTCTAGGCATTTCCTTTGTACCAAAGACAAATTCATTTACATAATTAGGTATTAATGAAGTAACATTATCCCTTTGAATAACTAGTGGAATGATCACAAAAATCTCATAATCTTGATTATAAACCATGATATTAGATTTTCTCACATAATAAAAAGAATCATCCTTCTGAATTACATCCTCAACAAAGTAACTATACAGTTTATCTTCTAGATATTTAAGTTTTAAGTTATTATCAGACCAAAAGCTTAATACGCCTTTTTTATAAATATAAACAGGATAAATACTCTCATTCAGTAAAGCCTGAAAATCTAAAATATTCTCATTATCAGATTTAATATTTGCTTTAATTTCAAATATTACATCATCTGCATTTTTAGATATTTGTTCAATTCTATCTTGAACAAAAGAATCATATTCATCGGATGAATAATAACCTGCGTTAATTAAAAAAATTGAAACCGTTAAAAAGGTAAAGAAAAGCCCTATTAAAGCTTTATTTTTACTCTTTTTCAGTTCTAAAAAAATATATTTTACTTTCATAAAAAAAGAGGAAGTTATAGAACTCAAAAATTACAAAAAAACTCCAACAAGAAATATCTTATTGGAGTTTTTTATACTATTTAAGCTAAAGATGCTTTTTCTTTTTGAGTCTTTCGATACCAGAGATAAACTATAGCCGCTATTAATATATAAGGCATAGTCATTAAGTAAATAATTCCGGTATTTAAACCAGCTCCTACACTACTTGCTCCGGAACTGATATTATTTTCTACAGTTGCCCTACACATTGCACATTGTGCATATAATCCTTGTATTGAAAATAAAAATGCAATCGACAGAAATACTATTTTTTTATACATAATATTAGATATAATATGGACTAATCATCAAGTAAACAACTACACCTGTTATTGCTACATATAACCAAACGGGATATGTAAATTTAACTATTCTCTTATGTTTATTTATTTGGTCAGTTATTGCAAAATATATTGCCAATAATACCAAGGGCACAACTCCTGCTGAAAGTAAAATATGAGACAATAAAATAACCAAATAGAAGGTTCTCATTAATCCTAAGTTTTCTTTTTCAACAGCAGATAATACGCCATCATGGTTTACATCACCAAAGACTGTATGTCCACCTTGAAAATGGTATACTACATAAGAAACTAAGAATATTCCTCCTAAAACAAATGCTACAGTCATCATTAACTTGTGCATATCTATTTGTTTCTTTTTTACAAAATAGTAACCAAGAATTAGAGCTATTGCAGAAGAAAAGTTAATAACTGCGTTTAAACGTGGTAAAAAAGAAACATCTAAATCTCCTAATTTACCTGTTTGTGGTATAAATAGTAAAAGTGCTACAACTATCGGAATTAAAATAGATACAATACCAATAATTATTAAAGGTAATTTATCATTTCGTTTTTTGTCAGTAGTTTCCATAAAGATATAATCCGTTATTCTTTTAATAAAAGAGAAATTTCTGTAAGAAGGCGTTTAACATCTTCTTGATCTGTACCGCTATAAAACCCTCTAATTCTATTTTCTGTATCTACAAGGATTAATTTATCACTATGTGATAGAGAAGTATCCTGACCCAATGCTTCTTCTTTTGCTGTTATATAGAAGCCACATTGGCCTAAATTCATAATAGTTTCTTGATCTCCAGTTAGCAAATTCCACTGCTTAGTATTTATTTTATGTTTCTCAACATAATTACTTAATACACTAGGAGTATCATATTTGGGGTCTATACTAAAAGAAACCAATCTTAACCTGTCTTCATTTTTAAATCTTTCTTGTACTCTTAATAATGAAGATGTCATTGCCTTACATATATCAGGACAAGAAGTGAAAAAGAAATCTGCTACGTATATTTTTCCTTTTAAATCTTGATTCGAAAATTGAATACTATCTTGATTTAAAAAGTTAAACTCTGGAATTCTATGTACACCATCTATTTCGTTAGGTTCACAGTTTACAGACTTTAAACTATACACTTGAAGTTCTTCAGGTTTATCAAGTTGATATTCATTCGTTCCAAAGTTTTTAAGGAAGAAAAAAATTACTAAAGGTATTCCAATTAGAGTAAATAAGAATACCCATTTTTTAAGATTAGGTTTGTTCATTCTTTCTTTTAAAGTAAATATGGTTTGATCCCTACAAAAATGAAGAAATCAAACCATATTATTGTTATTTATTTCAATAAATTGATTGCTACCAATTCTGAATTGCATCAAGTATTGCTCCACCCTCTTGGAATAAAGCTACAAGTAGCCAAACCAAAAATAACATAGGGAATAAAACCACAAATTTTAATGGACCGACCTCATGGCCTAAGTGCATAAATTCCATGATAATATACCCAGCTTTAAGTAAAGTCATTCCAACAAATAATATGTTCAGAATAAAACGACTTGAACCGTCAGGCCATGCAAAGGCGAAGATAAATTCTATAATCGTAACTGCTGCTAAGATCGCTGTAACCTTAATCACAGTTTTCATTTTTGCTTTCTTAATCTCCTCTGGAGAAAGTGTTGCATCGTGATGTGCCATCTTACTATTTTTAGTAGTTAGTGAAATTAAAAAATTGAGTTAGACTAAGTAGAAGAATGTAAATACAAACACCCATACTAGATCGACAAAGTGCCAGTATAAGCCACCTTTCTCAATCATTTCATAAGATCCTCTCTCTTCATAAGTACCCATTACAACATTGTAGAAAATTACAATATTAATAATAACACCACTTGTTACGTGAACACCGTGGAAACCTGTAATAAAGAAGAAGAAATCTGCGAACAACTGAGGACCGTATTGGTTGACATGTAAGTTTGCTCCAAAAATCTGAACACCATCTCTAATAACACCTTCGTCTGTACCATGTATAAAGTGAGACCATTCCCAAGCTTGACAACCTAAGAAAGTTACACCTCCTACAATTGTCCATAGCATCCATTTTTCAACCTCAGCTTTAGACTTTCTTTCGCCTGCTTCTACAGCTAGTACCATAGTTACTGATGAAAGAATTAAGATAAATGTCATTAAACCAACAAACATTAATGGAGCATCTACTCCGTGTAATCCAGGAAAAGCATTAAATACTTTTTCTGGTATTGGCCAATAAAAATTATCCGAGCTAGTAGCAAATTCGAATTGAGAATATGCTCCTTCATATGCAGGGTGCATAAAACGAACTACTCCGTATGCTATTAATAAAGACGCAAATGTAAAAGCATCTGAAACAAGGAAAAACCACATCATTAGTTTTCCATAGGTTGCTTTCATTGGTCTTTGTCCACCGTCCCACTCAGAGAGTTTAGGATTTGTCAAAGTTGTAGTTGATGACATAAAAGATTGGATGTTATTTTTTTAGTGTCTTTTGAATTTTATTTCTCCACAAATAAATAGTTGAATCTTAACAAAAACAACTATTTGATGACATTTGTGTTATTTTTTTATGACGATTGTCATGTTTAGCGATTCATAAGCATGAAAATGAACAGGTATATCCATAATGCTCCTAAAAAGTGCCAAAAATTTGCACACATTTCTATTCTCACAATTGTACCAGAATTTATCTGATTTTTAAAAGCAGCATAAAGCATAATGAATAAATACAATATTCCACTTACAATGTGCAGACCATGAAGACCTGTTATTACATATACAAACGAACCTGAAGGGTTTCCAACAAAGAAAACATTCATTGCTACAAGATCTTCCCATCCTATAAATTGAAGAACTAGAAAAACCACACCTAAAACAGATGTTAAAGTCAGTGCGTTTTTCAACTGTGCCATATTATCTTTCTTTGCACCTAAATATGCCCAATGCATAGTTGCACTACTTAATAATATAACAATTGTGCTAGAATACATTATAGATGGTAATTGGAATGAAGCCCAATTCCCCTCTGCTTGTCTTACAATATATGCACTTGTCAATGCAGCAAATATCATTACCACACTTACAATAAATAACCACATCGCAAATTTCTTAGGATGCATCCCTACGGGTCTTTTTGGAGTTTCTGCTATTGACATAATAATAAATTAGATCTTGTCGATTAAGTATACAATTTGAACAATTGGTAAATAAATAAAAGAGGTAAACATTATTTTTAATGCTGCTTTATCCGTCTTCTCCTTAATCAACCCAAATGTTTGATATAAAAAAGCTGCACCTGCTAAGGATGCAATAATACCAGAAGTAATACCTGTCATCCCAAATTGTGTTGGTAAAAACCCTATTGGAATTAAAAACATAGTATAAATTGATATTTGAACTGCTGTGTTTACATTTTTATCACCATTAAATGGCAACATTTTAAAACCAGCATTTTTATAATCTTTATCAGCAACCCAAGCAATAGCCCAGAAGTGAGGAAATTGCCACATAAATTGCAAAGCAAATAATATGAGTCCTTCCATACCAACAAAACCAGTTGCAGCTACCCAACCAATCATTGGAGGAAAACCACCTGGAAAAGCACCTACCAAAACTGACAATGGTGTTATTCTTTTTAAAGGGGTATATACAAAGCCATATAAAACTAAAGAAGCTAAAGATAATAACGTAGCAAACCCGTTTAAGAAATATAGCATTATTACTGTTCCTAAAACGGCAAGAACAAAAGCGTATATACCGGCCTCCTTTCTAGAAATAATTCCTAAAGGAATAGGTCTGTTTTTTGTTCTTTTCATCAACTTATCGTGTTCTTTCTCGATAATCTGATTTATTGTATTTGCGGAACCTGTTATTAAGAAACTACCAACTGCCAATGCAATCATTGCAGTTATTGATATTTCTGTTGTTCCTAATAAGTAACCAAAAATTCCAGAAAAAACGACAACGCCAGTTAAGCGAACCTTTAGTAGGTCATAAAAATCTTTTACTCTGCTTTTCCTTTGCGGTACGTCTGCAATTATATCTTTAGATTCTGCTACTACCATATTAAGTTGTTGCTTGATGTTGGTATTTTAAAGTACTATTAGAATTACTCCCTAGTACTCTTGAATGATTAACTAAAAGTGCAATGTAGAATTGACATCCAACAATTAATGAACCTAGTAACAAGTGTACAGGTTGTAAAACGGCTGGAATTCCAAAATGCCCCATTATTGCTCCTGACAATACTACAATACCAATTAATGCAAGCATCACCTTGGACCATAGTCTAGCAGGATGTTTTGGAGCTGTATTTTTAATAACTCGTTGTACAAACAGGATGTTTATAATTCCAACGACTATTGAGAAAGATCTATGAATATAAAAAGTGACACCTAATTCATCTATCCACAAATTTCTTTGTTCTTCTCCTAATGATTTAGCAATTATATCAATAGCTTCTCTTACCTGAGTACCTAGAACAATTTGTAAAAATGATAAAGATAAGATTATTGCAATCCACTTATTCAATTGATTTAGATTTGATGGGTCTTGATAGTTTAAATCTTTTTTATGAGACCTTGCGACTGCATAAATCAATACACCAACAATCACAAGTGCTACTAGCATATGTGCTGTTATTAATACAGGATGTAAATCTGTACTTACAACTTTACTACCTAACCAACCTTCAAACCCAACCAATACAAAAGCTAAAAAAGAAAATGATGTAACTGTTGGATCTGTTTTTCTAAAGGGTAAAGAAAAAAGTAAAGTCAAAAAAATCAGAAAACCGATTAGAACACCAACTAGTCTGTTAGTGTATTCCACCCATGTTTTAAATGCAGAAAAATCTGCAATCTCTCTACCTTGAACTGCAAATATAGTTTTATAATCAGCTGGTAGCTGACTTACGTCTGTTGGAGGCACCCAAGTTCCAAAGCATTTTGGCCAATCTGGACATCCCATACCAGCTCCTGTACTTCTTACTACTCCACCAACTAAAATTAGGAAGAAAACCGCAATAATAGTAATTACTCCGAATTTTCGATATAAGTTTCCGTTGTTTGTTGTCTTCTCTTTTTTCATAGAAATTTGCTTGTTGAATTTACCTTATCATAACAGGTGTAAATATCAACCAAGGTTAATAACCACAAAAATACAAAAAACATCTAAATAACATGACATTCGTCATGTTTTATTTATGATAAAATTCAACTAAAAAGGCATAAACGCCCTTCCTAAATCAAAAAAGCCGAAAGATTCCTTATATGCCCTAAATAAATGTCCTGTAAATCTGTCATAAATTTCAGCCATACTCGACATCATCTTTGCTTGTATTTTGATATCATCTTCAAAAATATCATGAATCACTGCACTCGGAATTACATATACATCTGCATGGTCTGAAAAACACACTGCATTATATGGCCTACTCGTTCCTTCAAGAATTGCATTATCTCCAAATGTGTCGGTTGCTTTTAAGTGGACTAAATCCTCAAATTTGTCTTCAATATCAATATTGAGAGTAATTATCCCACTATTAATTAAATAAAGTGCTTGACTGGGATCGTCTCTAAAAAAAATCACCTCGCCCTTAGTATAATGCCTTAAATGTAAGTGAGGTGTAAATTTTGACATTTCCTCATCATTTAATTTTGAAAAAAGCACCCCTCTTCTCATAAAATTAAAAAGGGTTCTCTCTTCGTTATTATATGTTTTCTTAAAAATATTTAGCATACTATTGTTTCGGTGTTAAAAGCAAATCTTCATCAAAGTAACAGGAAATTTCTCAATTCTTAACACTTCTGAGTTTCTAATTCCAACTACACTCAAAATTTCCTCATTACAAGATACTATAACTAATGTCTTTTTTCGAAGATAACTAGGTACATTTTCATCTTGGAGTAAATCAAAAACCTTTTTTCTACCGTTTTTCATTCCGAAAGGACGAATTTTATCACCTTTATTAACTTCTCTAATCGTTATTGGAAAATATTTTTCTGAAATATAAATTGATGCATTTTCTATAGATGAAATAGAATTAATTGTAACTACAGAAGTTTGATAAGAATTTGTATCAAATGAATAAAACCCTTCTTTAAAATCAATTTTTAAACTTTGTCTAATAATTAGTTCTTTCTCATTATTATTTTCTAAAACCAACGTATTATTGTGTGTATAGATTACGTAGTCTTTATCAATTGAAAAAAACTTTAAACTATTCAAATTATAAGACTGAATAATGTTAAGTGCAGTATCAAAATCAAACCTATATTTTTTTAGTTGATAAAATAGAATAATATCTATATCCTCTAGATGACTATATTTTTCAAAATCAATCAAGATTGTATCCCCATTCTTTTTCCAATACTTTGATGTAATTTCATTTATATTCGAAAAAAATACATTCTCTATTTTCGATAGTTTATTTGAAGTTACATCAATGCTTTTTTCAACAGCTGGATTAATTTCTCTCATTAATGGAATTATCTTATTCCGAATTAAATTACGAGCATATTTATTGATTTGATTCGATTTATCTTCTCTCCAATTTTGCTTCTTGTATTCAACGTACCTCTTTATCTGATCTTTTGATGTAAATAAAAGAGGTCGAATAATAGTATTCCTAATAAATTGAATACCATGTAAACCTTCTATTCCTGTACCCTTAATTAAATTAAATAAAATTGTTTCTACACTATCAGACCTATGATGTGCAGTAGAAATATAATCTAAATTGTACTGCTTTTTCAACTCCTTAAACCAATCATACCTTAAATCTCTAGCCACCATTTGAGTTGATTTGCCAGATTTCTGAACTTCTAAAGTAGTATCAACTTTTTTAATATGACAAATTATATTATTTTCAGAAGAAAAGTCTTTTACAAATTGCTCATCTCCGTGACTATCTTCACCCCTGAGTTGAAAATTCATATGTGCAATCTCAAAGTAGATATCATGTTTTAATAACAATAAAGCCAGACCAACAGAGTCTACGCCTCCACTGAAGGCTAACAAAAGTTTAATATTACTAATATCGAGACCTTTTGATTTAAGATAAGTTAAAAATTGGTCCTCTAAGGCCAATGGATTGTCATTCATATGTGAGATTATTATTAAAACCACAAAATTTTTAGCTGAAAATCAATTTAATCCTTTATAATATGTTATTAATAACACAAAAAACAAGGATTTTACGATCTACTAAGATAAATTTGCAAGCTTGCAACAATAAAAATTGCTAACTCTATTAAGTAGTAAAAGTACAATGAAGAAAAATATTTTTTTAATCATTTTGTTAATAATTTCACTTTGCGGTAGTTTAACCTCTTTTGGTCAAACTGAAGACAAAGTGAGAATTAGTGCCGCACGTTCTAAAGGTATTTCTGGCTATAGGGTTTTCTATAGCAGCCCTCAGAAGCGTGTAATTCTAAAGCAAAAAACTACAACAATTTATTGTGATGAGGCACGTCAAAATATAAAAACTGAAGATGTAACTGCTACGGGTAATGTAATTGTTATTGATAAAAAAACAAAGATTACTGGTAGTAAGCTTATTTATAAAAAAAATAAAGGTGAAGTAATTATCACTGGTAGAATTGTAAAATTAATTGACGAGGATATCACTTTAGTTACTGATAAATTATATTACTATACTTCAACAAAAGAAGCCAAATACTTAACAGGTGGTACAGTAAACCAAGAAACTATGGTGCTTACTTCTGTTGAGGGGTACTTAAAAAATAAAGAGCTTATCTTTATTAAAGATGTAGTTATGGATGATTCTGTTAAAGTACAACACCTTGTAACAGAAAAATTAATCTACGATAGAGAAACAAAGATTTCTACTTTTAATACTAGAACAGTTATAAACTCTAAAGATGGTGACGTTATAGCAAATGCTGGTACATACAACACCGAGAATGGTAAAGTTCATTTTGAAGGTTCTGCCATTGTTGAAAATGACAAATACATTCTAGTAGGTGATAAAATTGACACAAATAAGAATACTGGTAATAGTAAAGCTGTTGGAAATGTTATTTTCTTTAGTAAAGAAGATACTGCTTTAATTTATGCGGATGTTGTAGTAAGGTTTGACAGTTCTACATTTGCTTATGGTAATGCTTTAATGAGTAAACCTATAAAAGGAAATTGGATGGATATGTATTACCTAGCTGCAGATACACTTCATTCTATTAATGACACTACTACTCAGGAAAATACATTATATGCCTATCATAATGTAGCTATGTGGTCTAAAGACATGAAATCTAGATGTGACTCATTGGTTTATTTCTACAATGATTCAATGATCTACTTCTATCAAGATCCTAGAATTTGGGCACAAAAATCTCAAATGACTGGAGACGTAATTAGAACAGATATTACCTCTAAAGGTGTTGAAAGACTCTATCTAAACCGAAATGGTTTTATTATTTCGGAAGATACAATTCAAGATTATAACCAAGTAAAAGGTAAAAAGATTATTGCTCACTTTGAAAACAATAGCCTCTTTAAAGTTGATGTTAAAGGAAATGGTATGACAAGGTATTTCCAACTTACAGACGACAAAAAAAATATTTATGCATTAAATAAATCTTCTTGTCCTTCTATGACATTATTCTTTGAAGGTAACAATGAAGTAAAAAATATTGAGTACAATAAGAAACATGACTCTACTGTACTCCCTCCTAGTAAAATTCAAAAACCTGATATGTATTTACCTGGATTTAAAAATAGATTTGATGAGATACCTCCAAAAGATGAATTACTTGAAAGAGTACGTTTAAGAGAGGACTTGCCTGACGATATGCCTAGAGATCCTACGAAACAAGCTAATGAGATTAAAATACTATTTGATGGAAAGCAAGTTTTGAATAAGAATTATCAAGGTCAACCCTTATGGATGCATAGACCTCAGGAAAAGTTAGAGGCTGGTAACTAAAAAAAACACCCTTTGAAGTTTAAAATTTCAAAGGGTGTTTTTTGTTGAGTAAACTCAAACTATAATTATTACTTAAATCAGATCTTTATAAACAAATCTAGAATCTGTCCTACACCAAAAGTTAAAGAAAAAAGTAGAGACGTTAATGCCATTTGTTTTAGATATGGATCTAAATCTTTTGGTTCAGTAAATTTTGTAATTGCATTTCCATTTCTACGAAGTAATGGAAAAGTTAATATAAATAACCATTGAAAAGGTGAAGTATAGGTATAAAAAACATAAGCAGAAGCACAAATTAAAGCTCCAAATAACAATACCCAATGATATAAAATTGCCCATTTACGTCCTATTCTAACAGGCACAGACTTTTTACCTGCACTTATATCCGATTTTATATCTCGTATATTATTTACATTTAATACAGCAACTGCTAAAAAACCACAAGCAGAAGCTGGTAAAAATAAAAGGAGATCAAATGATTTTATTTGTAAATAATAACTCCCTATTACACCAACTAATCCAAAAAATATAAACACGCTTATATCTCCTAAACCTGCATAACCATAAGGTTTTTTCCCTGCTGTATATGTTATTGCTGCAATAATAGAAAGTACTCCTAACCCTAAAAAATATGCAAATTCTGTCCATGAAGAAAGGCTTACATATAATAAATACAAACCCGAACTTAAAGACAATCCACTAAAAATAATGATAGCCATTTTCATAGCTCCTAATGATATTTTACCAGACTGCACTGCTCTTGATGGCCCTTCTCTTTCTTCATGATCTGCTCCATGAACTGAATCACCATAATCATTCGCTAAGTTTGAAAGTACTTGCAAAAAAATAGTTGTTAAAACACATAACCCGACTATTTCCCAACTAAAAAAAGTTGGCTCATTACCGTATGCTAAAAAACTTCCGAGTATTATACTAGACAAAGCCAATGGCAATGTTCTAAGTCTAAAGGCCTGTATCCAAGCTTTCATTGTTAAATTAATTGTTTAATGTTTTTATTTATGACAATATTACTGTCTTTAATTGACAATTACACATCTATTTTGTTTCGTTTGAATTAGAAAGTCTATGCAAAAGCAAAAAATTATTGTTTTAACCGGTGCAGGTATCAGTGCTGAAAGTGGAATTCCTACTTTTAGAGGAGGTGATGGTTTATGGGAAGGCCATGATATAATGGATGTTGCGTCTCCTATTGGGTGGAAAAAAGATAGAAATTTAGTCCTTAATTTTTACAATGAAAGACGTAAAGTCGCAAATAATGCCAAGCCTAATAAAGGTCATATTATTTTGGCGGAATTAGAAAATTATTATGATGTCACTATCATTACTCAAAATGTTGATAGTCTTCACGAAAAAGCAGGATCAACAAATGTGATACATTTGCATGGAAAACTATCTGAATCGAGAAGTTCTTTAGACGAATCTTTAATTTACCCTATTGTGGGTGATATATTAGCTGAAGGAGAAAAATGTGAAAAAGGAAGTCAATTAAGACCCAATATTGTTTGGTTTGGTGAAGATGTACCGTTAATGCAAGAAGCTGCAGAAATAACATCAGAAGCAGATTTTTTTATTATCGTTGGTACATCATTACAAGTTTACCCTGCTGCAAATCTTATTGACTACGTTCCTAAAGGTTGTGAATCAATTATTATAGATCCTTCAATACCCACAAACTCAAATATCTCTGGGATTAAAACAATTCAAGAAAAAGGCTCTGTAGGGTTACCAATCTTAATGGACTATTTAATGAAATTAGGCTAAAATATATAATTATTTCTAGTTTTTATTGTATAAGTGTTCGATTAACGTTAATATTGAATCAAGCATTAAAGTAAATTTTGTGTATTACGGTTGTAAAAGAACTAACTCCACTATCTGATGGAAAATTTATCAATTAACAAAGACGGGATGAATACCCAAATTCCTGTTGTTTTTATGAATAGTGAAAACAGCAAAGGTAACATCCTAGGTGAATCTTATCATGATGGTGTCAGTCAAATTTATTCTGACATTGTTGATTGGATTAATGACTACTTCAAAGAAAATGATACATTCTCTTTAAATTTTGGATTAGGGTATTTTAATACACCCTCTTCTAAAGGAATTTATAACATTTTAAAGTGTCTGAAAGAGTGGACCGATCAAAATAAATTGGTTACTATTTTTTGGTACGTTTCTGAAAACGACGATGATCTACTAGAAGATATAGAAGATTTATCGGATGATGTAGACATTCACATTTCTACAATTATGACTGATAAGAAAAGTCAAATTGCTAGTTAACAAAAACGGGCTGATTTATATAAATTAAATCAGCCCGTTTTATTTTTTCTATTATCTATTATTTCTTTACTGGTATAACTAAAACCCTCACTCCAGACAATGCCATTTGAGCACTTTCAATTCTGTCACAATTAGCATAAAATACATTTGTACCATCAGATTGCATTAATGGAGCACTTTCGTTAACCATTTTCAAAACCGTTTTATTTTTACTTATAGTTACAACTGGTGTAAAGAAATCGTCATTTCTAAGTCTAAAGTTAATCCCTTCATCATCTGAAACTTCAAACGTTTTATGGAAATACCTATTAGATTGCTTTTCAACTTCAATATCAATTAAAGATACTACACTAGATTCCGCTTCATTATTTTTAATATCATCTAATTCTGTAATAATATCTTTTGTTTCAGAACTTAAATATTCTTTTGTATCTATAGTTTGAGCATTTGTAATATTAAAACTTATAAAAGATAAAGTAATTAAAAGTAAATTTCTCATATCGTTAGTAATTAAATTATAAATGTACCTACTACACTATAACGCCAAACGATGTAAAAAAGATTCTTAAAGTAGTAAAATAGTTTCTTTAATAACTATCATTAACAATTATTCAACTCCAATTACTTCAATATCAAAATACAAGGTAGAATTCGCTGGTATTGGACCAATAGACCTAGAGCCATATCCTAAGTCTGAAGGTATAAGTAGCATTGCTCTTGATCCAATCTTTAAATTCAACACACCTTCATCCCAACCTTTAATAACCTGCCCTACTCCAGCTTTAAATTTAAATTCTTTATTTCTATCTCTAGAACTATCGAATTTAGAGCCATCTTCTAAAAACCCTTCATAATGAACAATTACAGTTTGTCCTTTTTTTGCGATATCACCTTCACCTTGTTTTAAAATCTTTATTCCAAGACCAGAAGGTAAAAACTTATAACCTATTTTTTTCTTCTCTACATTCCAGATCTCAACAGCAGATTGAATAAAGAGCAACTCAACAGTTGAAATTTTTAATTTCTTATTCATCACCATAGATTTAAAAGATAAGATATCATCAGATTTCTTAAAGTTAAAATCAATACGGATAGACTTCTTTTTTCTATCTAAATAAAAATAAGATTTCCCCTCAATAAATTTAGCACAGAGTCCTTCAAATCGTACATCTGTATAACAATAGTCTACCTCCTCTGAAGGTGGTAAACATTTTTCACATTGAGCAAAACTTGTTGATAAGGTTATTAAACCTATAAAAACGATTGATAGAAGTTGTTTCATTAAATTTTATATAGATGTATTTATATTCTATTAAACCAATCTTAAAAGATTGATTATATAAATATAATATAACATCTCTCATTTTTCATGATTTCACTGTTCAAATTGTACATTTATGGACACAAGCTGAAAACAATATATTTAAAGTAAAAACCAACAACAACATGTTAAACACCTGTTTTACAACCTGTTAAGATCTTAAAATATTGAATAAGAATAACTTATTATACATTCTAAAAACGTTTGTTTATTATTAACATTACAATTATTGAATTTTAAGCTACATACTTCCTGAATGGTCATAAATAATATACATATAGGTAACAGTCATTTTAAAGCAACATCCGAGGCTTCTTCTATTTTAGAAAGCTATCGAATTGCCTTAAATGAACATTTATCTAATTTTAAAAATTCATCATCTATTATAAGGGAATTAGAATATAAATTATCAGAAATTCTAATTCCATGTATAGAAGACGAATTTGATTATTTAACTGAAGAGGATGTTATAAATGCAATTGAAGTTGTAGGTACACCTGATGGTTTTGATTTACATTACAATAGAACAAACACTCACCGACCAATTACCCAAAAAGAAAGTTATGAAGACCTTATAGGTTCAATAAGTAAAAAATTAAAATCTCTTTATCGCGACATAGATAGACAACAAGTTGGTGGTGTTGCAGCAGGTATTGCCAATAAATTTAGTATTGACCCTTTATGGGTTAGGTTTCTATTTATTTTACCTTTCTTATTGATTACTAGTACAAAAATACCAGCCACAATAGTATCAATTCTCTATTTAAGTTTATGGTTATTTTTACCTGAAAAAAGAAATCTTACAAGAGATACAAATACTAGATTATTTTTTCGAGATAGTGAGAAACAGGTGTTAGGTGGTGTAGCTGGGGGATTAAGTAATTTTATAGGAATTGATGTGAATATAGTCCGTCTCTTTTTACTTATTTCACTTTACTTTTTCCATTTTGTAGGTATTTTATACATAATATTATGGGTTTCCACTCCTTTTTCAAGAACCTTGAAAGATAAATTTCAAAGTCAAGGGACACCATTTAACTTAACTGAAATTGAAAAATACCTAAGTTCTACTTTTGATAAGAAAAATTTCAATTCGAAAAAGCTTAAGGTAGTCTATGATAAATTCAATAATTTAGACATACCTCATTTGAACCCAAGTCCACTTTTAAAAGATTTATTAAGAATCTTATCTTTTGTGATTGGCTTATTTCTATTTGTCAGTACAATTTTATCTATTTTCTTAGGAGTTCCAGTATTAGGGATAAGTTTAAAATTAATTCACCTTACAGAAGTTTTAAGTTATCTATCGAACGATCTTACTAATGAAGTACTTAATAAATACGATGCTAATTTATTAAGTACCATTCAGTTCTCTATACCTAATACAACAGCAATAATTGGATCTTTACATTTTATTATTACCTCTACGCTACTTTTAATAATTAGTTCGTCTATGATGACGTTTCAAAAACTAATTAGTAATGGTAAAATATTGGGATTATTAGGTATTGACATTATTTTATCTCTACTATTACTTACGGCTTTAAATATGTCAGTTCATAGTTTTGATAATCAGGCTATCCATAAAGAAGAAGTCTTACTTCCTTTAAATAATGATGTTTTAGATATCACTTTAGATGATATTGGCAAACTACCTTTAAACAGGGCTTCTTTTAGTATAGAAGGACATCCGGGTCAAGATTTGAAATTAATTTTTAGTCAAGAGGCTCTTGGTAAAACAAGAGAAAGAGCAATTAATAATGCTAAAGCCATTGATTATACATCAAACATATCTGATAATAAATTACAATTATCTTCTCATTTTTCATTCCCAAGAGGAGTTAAATACAGAATGCAAAAATTAAATGTTGTAATTAAAGTACCATACAACAAGCATTTTATAGTTGACAATAAATTAATGTCATATTTAAACATGCAACAACTAAATTCTGTTGAAGAAGGTGACATTCTAATTTTTGATGAAAACAATCAACTTCAAAGGTTTAATGAGTCTCCAAAAAATAATTATTCTTCTGGATATTCACCTGCTAATAATTCAAGATTTATTGATGAAAAGACTTATGAGTTTCCTTTAGATTCAATAGTATTATTCGGAAACCTTAATATTGAATTAAAAATTGACCCTACATTATCTAAATCCCATATAGTATTACAAACTGAAGACAAGAAAAAGAGTAACTTAAAAACATCATACATTAATAATACGCTTAAAGTATATAGGTTAGAACAGACAGGTATACCGTCGAAAGTAACAATTTCATCACCAAGTTTAGCTTTAATTAAATTTAAAGGGGAAGGTAGTCTTGTTATTAATGAGTTTACTGCAAACTATTTTGAATGTAAAATTGATGGAAATATAAATGCTGATGTAAATGTAAACTCAGATATATTTAAAGGGTATGTACTTGGTGCTTCATTTCTAATTCTAGAAGGTAAATCAGATACTGCATTTATACTTTCTGATGGAGGTTCTAAAATTAATGGTGAAGGGTTTGAAATACTAGAAGTTAAAGCAAAAGCAAAAGGCGTTTCAGAAGTAATCTTAAACGCCCATAATAATGCTACTATATTTCAATCTCCTTTGAGTAAAGTTACTGTTTTAGGTGATCCTGTTCACCTAGAGAAACACACGCAAAGGTAGTTTATCTTCTTGTCACCATTGCTTTTCGACTAACTCTCCAAGCATTTAATCCTCTTACTTTTTTAGCCTCACCATATAATGATAGTTCTAAGCTAGATCCTTTAGTTCCGTTATCAGACATATACTCATCAAACATCATTGCAAGGTTCATATTTAAAGTCCTTTTTGAATCTGCTTCATCTACAAATTCAAAATCTGCAGTAACATCATCAATTACATTTACTTTATATACATGCTTATATGTTATCTTTTTGGTAGATAGATTAGTTAAAAATCCATTACCATCTGGTTCAGCATAAAAAGTTTCGATATAATTTGATGATGGAGCCACATAATGTGTCTTTTCAATATCAACGGTCTTAGGAGCTTTTGTTTCAACTACTTCAGAAAAAGTAACTTCATCATTCTTAGTTCTGTTAATTAATTTATTAACACTCTCCCAAAGTTCTTGTTGCCTTTCTTGTGTTTCACCTAAAGATGCTGCAATACCTTCAATTACTTTATCAAAATGTGCTTTATCTTCTACATTTTTGTCTTGCAGAACAGATTGAAGTTCCTGTTGGCGGCGAGTCATTTCATCACTAATGTTATGAATGTTTTCTAGCTCGTCAGTAAGTAATTTGCTTAATGTATCTAATTTATTAGAAAGGTTTTCTTCTAAAAGAGACATATTATCTCTTAATTCATGACGCTCCCCTTTAATCTTTGTAAATCTTAAATCTACTTTCTTAAGCTCATTACCATGCTCATCAGAAATATGATTAATTGATTTATTTAAAATGTCTAATTGTTTTGAAAAAGATTGAATTGCTTCATCTTTTACATATTCAGATTTAACATCAACAATTTGCTTTTCTAATTGATCTAAACGAACAATAAACTCACGTACAGATTCTTTATTAAAACTCTCCTCGTTGATACTGTTTATCTTGTCAACTAAAGACTCAAATTTTTGTTCAACGTTTATTGATATTTCTTGTAAGGCAGTCTTTCTTGCTTTGTGTACAAGTTCAAATTGCTCTTCTAAATTATCTATTTGCTTTTGTGTATTCTCCAAATCATCAACTCTGTGGAAATAATCATTTTCACGAGTTTCTAATCTTTTATTTTCTCTTTCAAGATGAATAATTCTATCTTCTAACAATTGAAATCTTTCTAAAATTTCAATATTAAAACCTTTATCAATTTCTTTGTTTGGAGTAACCTGCTCAGAGTTATTATCAGAAATTACTTCTGTATTAATATTTGCTAGTTTTTGATCACTCAATGTAGTTTCATAGAAATGACTTAAAAAAACATAGACAAAACTAGCTGTTCTAGAATCACTGATATATAGTTCTAGATCATTTACAGAAGTACATTCTAATATATTAGAAAGGTTGTCAACTATCTCATTTTTATATGCAAACAGTCTATCTATATCCCACTTAGGAGTTTTCTCAGAGACTGTCCATAACTCCATACAGATTTCATCAAAAAGTAACTCATCTAAATCGTTGTATTCTAAAAATTCTTTTTTAGAATACAGATTTACACCTCTACCTTTTAATTTAAAGCATTGTTTACCTTCCCCGATATTACCTTTCCCCTCTTTTAATAAAGTATAGAATCTATACACAGAATATTCTACTATTTGAAAAAAGGATATTTTTTTATCGGGTTGAATCATTGATGAAATTGTCATAAGTTACAAAGAAAACGCAGGGTTATTAACAGATAATTTAGTACACAAATGTAGTATTATAACAAGTCACATTAGCGACTAATAACTATTATTAACAATAATTTAGAATATTAAAATTATTATATCTGCAAAAGACGACAATAAACTAGGTAAAACAAAAATCTTTATGATATTATTTTAATTAAGGAGGCTCGTTTGAAATAATAGTAGTGTAGTATGTCTAATTTATTTTTTTAGAACTATTATTGTATGAAGTAATTCTTTCACTAATCAATTTTTTTAAAGATGAAGTTAAAATCAATTGTTCAATATATAGTATACTTAATAGTACTAGTAACTTTTACAGCATGTGGTCCTGAAGCACCAGAATTTAACGATGTGAAGAATGTTGAAATGTTCACATTAGAAGATGGTAATTTTGTGGTTAGAGCAGAAGCTGTACTCTATAATCCAAATGGCGTATCAATAACAGTTGACCAGATACATGTAGATGTATTAATAAATGGAAATGTTATTGGAAATGTCGATCAAAATCTTTCTTCTGAGGCAAAAAAGAAATCGGAGTTTACACTTCCATTAGAAGTTCAATTTCCTCCAAAAGCTTTATTCTCAAATATTCTAGGCGGACTTATAAATATGGCTACTGGAGAAGATTTTGAGGTAAGATATACAGGCTTTGTTCGTACTAAAGTTTTAGGGGTAAGCTTTAAAGTACCTTTTGATCAGGTTGAAACCGTTGGGTTAAACTTAAAATAAAAAAAATAGTCATCAAGTTAATTGATGACTATTTTTTTTAAACATACGATAACTTCTGTAAGTTAATTGATGTTCTAAAAGATTTCCGAACATTGTTCATTATAATTTCTACCATGTGCATGTCCGTTGCTAATAATAAGAAAAATGTTTCTTCATCAATTTCATATACATAAGAATCTTTGATTGCATATAAATTTCCTACCCAAACTTCTGATTTAGGAGAAATGTATGTTCCAATTACATTTCTTTTTTTATACAAAATTGTGTGAACATCACCTTCCCCTACAGCCAACTCTCCATCTTTAATTATATAAAGTCCTTTTTCTTTTAATTCTTCTGCAGTTGCAATTACTTTTCCTTGCTCGTAATAATTTAGATTTGAAATTTCTGCTAATTCGGCTAATTCATCGCCATTAAGACCATGAAATTCTGACAAGTTAGAAAAGAACAACGCTTTTGAAAAAATAAACTTAGATGTCTCTGTAAAATCCATTGAATCAACTCCTCTTAATAGATCTCTAAGTTCTGCTTCTTTATCTTGTTCTAGCCTTCCATATGCATTTTCTAGTTTTTCTGGAAAATGGACTTTTAATATCCATGCAGCCAATTCGCATAATAATTTTTCAGCATCAAAAAGATAACCGACTAGAATATCAGGATTACATTTTTCTGGATGATCAGATAAAGCATACAACGCTGCAGCACGTGCCCAAGCTGATAACCAGTTGGGGTCTCTTGTTACTAACCTTTGTAAAACGTATTCACTAGAATATGTTTCTCTATAAAATAATTCTCTTAATTTTTTAACACGTTCCTCCGGTAAAATATCTTCAAAAAGTGGAAGAACATAACTTTTCACATCTTCATCAATCAGAACATCAAGAAGCTCTACGGCATAACCAATACTATCTGCTGTTCCTAATTCATGATTTTTACGGATAAGCTGTAACGAACCTCTATCATAAAGCATGTCTAACAACAGAAACATTTGATCATAATTATGAATTATCTCCGTTTGTAGTGCTCGTTGTACTAAAACTGTATATCTATTGTCTTCAATCTCTAAAGATGCCGCTATATTCCAATAGCAGTTATTCGCTTCTCTTTTTAAAGCTTCCTTTAAAAATAAAATAGAATATTCCTCTTCAGCATTCCAACCTAAAGAACTCAATAATGACAATGCTTCATAGGAGATTCTTCTTTCTGGATATGTAATTTTATCGGCTAATAATTGTACAGATTCTTCACTACCAATTTTTGCATATGCCTGTAAAATTAGTCTCTTTGTTTTCTGAACTTGTCCATTTTTATGGAAGGCCGTTTCTAATATTTTAGCACCTGATTCTCCAATTGCTACAATTGCAGAAAGTGCAACTCTTTCATCGCCTTTAATTGCTAAACGCTCTACTAAGGCCGGTATTAATATTGAAATTTTATGAAAACCAACTAAAGCCATTGCTTCAATTCTTACTTCAAAATTATAATCTCTAATTAATTTTGAAACTGTATTCTCCAAATTATCATTGTAATGATTAAACATTAATCTTGCAGACATTATTCTATCAGTAGGAATAGATGAACTTGCTAGTTCAATGATATTATTATCGTTGGCTTCTAAAACAATCTCCGCCTTCAAATCTTCTGATAAAGCAGAGGCTACATTCACTAAATTATCGTCATCAAAAGAACTTTTAGAAAACTGATCTAATGCATGTGTGCTTTCATAAATTCTATAATCCTTAATTTTTGCAAGAGCAATCCTTTTATTTACAAACCTGAAAAGATTATCTTCTTGAGATAAAATCTCTCTAAATAAGAATACATCAAGCCTTTCTATTAACTTAAATAACAATGGAGAAAGCTTTGTTGAAACACTATTCCACCTCGTGTGCAATAAATTTTGAATCTTATTATTTTTAAACCTTGCTCCAATTCCTTCATCATACTCACTTTCTGTAGAATTTGCAGATAATAAATTTTTCAAAGACACCCTGTATTCGTGATACATTTTAAATGTTACAAAAACCCATACCCCTACAATGGCAAAAATCATAAAGTTGTTGTAGAGAATATTATAACCATTAATTTTTGAGATACCAATCATTAATATACCTGCACATAAAGTAGAGAATTGTGCTACTGTACCTTCAACTAAAGTTTGTGCTTCGTAACGAATACTTGCAGGTAAAGGAAAAAAGAAGATTTTCACTGTGGGGTTTTCCAATGAATCCCGTAGTGCGTCTGTTACTAATTTTGACATTGAAATTATCAGAAAGAACATTAAAAATGCATCTGAAGTTTTATCGTGTCCAAATAAAGTTCCTATAACTAAATCAATAATACTAAAGAATACCAAAATACCAGGTAGCAACATTAAAGAATATTGTAAACCATACACCTCAAGTATTTTATCATTTAAGAATGTCTGAACCAAAAAGGATACAATGATTACGAAGGCTTCAAAAAAGGCTATAAAGTTTGCCAATTCATTTTCTTGCTGAAAATATTTTGGTGTTACAGTTACAAAAGAATAATCTACAAAAGCAGCTGAAAATGTAGAGCACATTACAAAAATACTAATCATAAAAAAGTACTTTTTATAATCTCTAAGTTTTACCCTACCTTCTTTCTTACTTGTATCTTTATCTACTGTTACAGCCTCTGCTGCATGCATCTTAAATTTCCTAAGAATGTATACTATTGATATAAAGCACCCAAAATAAGCAATAGTACCAACCAATGCTAAGTAAGAAAGTGATGGTAATATTTGTTGTATAAAAGGAACTGAGAAAAAAGCTAAAATTGTTGCAACTGCCTGACCAGTATCGATTCCCCCAGAGAGTCTTTTACTCTGTGTGAAGTTAAATAGACGGCCAAATGCTCCCCAAAAAATTAAAAGTGATATAGAAACAATAGGTCCTAATGTTGCAAAACCTATAAATACTACCCATGAATGATTTTCTTTTGCAATTAGAAAAGTAGTTATAACTCCTACAATTAACAATATTATAATTGATGTATAATAGGTCAATTTTCTAAATCCTATAATATTCTGTAATCTCGAAAAGACAATTGTAAAAAGAATCCCTAATATACCTTGTGTAATTAATGCTAATGGAAAATCTGATTCATTCCCGAATTTTGAGATAAATAATGTATTTATAGCAACACTATAACTTGCCATAAATATACCTGTAAAGAATCCAAGTGTTAATAAAGCAGCAATTCTAGACCATTCAGAGGACAATCCCCCTACCATATTGAGTAATAGTCTTTTCATGAAGATGAAGTTCTATTTAAATTTAAAAATAGTTTATTTTAAGTTATTTGAATATAACTAAAAATCATTCCTAATCTATTTCTTACCTGAAAATATTTATCAGAAGCCTTCAATATAAAAAGTGAACTGTTGATCCAAACTCTTCAAAACTTATCAAAATTGATAAAAAATCATTTTTTACTATCCACACATCGTTCTATAAAGACTTCAAATTGTTCAGTGAACGATTTCTATACCTGTTGAATAACCCAATAAACTATATTTAAAATCAAGAAAACTAAATTTCTATTCTCTATTTTTTGTGACTTAGAGCTTTAAAATGCTATGAAAACAATTTACTTACTTCTACTATTATTTTCTTCAATTAATTGCTTTTGCCAAACAACGTGGTACGCAATTCCAACTTCAACTCAACAAAATTGGTCAGAAGTTAGATGGACAACAGATCCTTCTGGACAAACTCAAGTTTTACCTGATGGGAAAACCTCCCCTGAAAGTGGTGATAACATTATCATATTAAAAGGGTCAAATATATTATTTGATGCTTCTGATTTAAGTTTAAACTCACTTTTACTTCAAAATGGAAGTTCTCTAGATTTGAATCAGAATATATCTCCGAACAAATTAACAATAACAACTACTTTAGAAGGAGAAGGTACGTTAAGTTTAGCTTCTGAAAATGTCCCAACAGACAATTTTAATCATAAATTTTATTCTACTAATGGTGGTACAATTGAATTATATGGAGATAATGATATTACTCTAAATAATAACGAAAGATTTAACAATCTAATAATCAACCTTTCTTCTGCTTCAGTTACACTTAGTAGTAATATTGAAGTCTATAATTCTATGAATGTTATTGAAGGAAATGTACAATTTGATTCTGATACAAATCATTCATTAAAAATTTCAGGGTTTCTCTTTATTGATACAAATGGAACTTGGAGAAATAAAGTACTTGACACATTCATTCATACAATAGAAATAGAAGGCGACATTGAGATTAAAGGGGAAATCGATGCTGATTTAGTACAATTATCGGCAACGAATAAAACTAAAGCTCAAAAAATTGAGATTAAAGCACCAACTTCAATTTATCAAATAAGTATCTCAAAAACAGCTACCTATAATATAATAGGCTTTCCAACCTATGAACTTCTTACAGTAAATACTTATACCGCATCTTATTTAACATTAGCTGCAGAAAATGGTCTCGGTTTTAATATTATAAGCGGTGCTTTAAAACTGGGTGAATTCACTAATTATGATTTTTCAAAAGATTCTGATAGTGATGATTTCATTATTCATTCTGATGAATTTTTATGGTTGTCAGATCGTAGTCAATTAACAATGACATCGGGAAATAGTCTAATAATTCAAGGGAAAATCATTATTAATGAAAATGCTCAATTAGATATATATCAAGGAACTAACGGTCCTAATGGAGGTATTGTGTTAAGTGACGCAGGTATAATTCAATTAGAAGACAATAGCCATGTTCTTGCTAAACATTTATGTGTCTCTGCATCCGAAGAAAATCAAACAGGAAGTTATATTCAAAACAATGGATTAGCAGAATTTTTTGGTGGCGGTAGTAATGATGTAGATCCATTTAGTTTACCATATGCTAACAATACGTTTACACTTACTGGCGGTAATTTAATCATAGAAAACAATGACAATTCTAATAGAGGCTTTTTACTTGGCACAGATGACGCTAAAAATACAGTAACTGGTGGTGATATCACTTTTAGATGTTCTGAAGAATCAAACTCTCCGTTTGTATTTACATCTTCAATTAAATTTAACAACCTTTTCATCAAGGGAGTTGACAATACAATTATTGAAAGTGGAGACCAAGTATTTAAAAGAAATGGTGGTTTGTCTGATACTATTATTTCCGCGAAAGACCTTATTGTTTTAAACGATTTAATTCTAGAAACTGCTCTTGACGCAGGTGCTAATGATATAATAATTGGTCGAAATCTAACCTTGCGAAAAAATGAAGTTCTAGTTGGTTACGATTGGCTAATTTTTGATGGTTCTGAAGATTCAGATTTTTATATAGATTACGAAGTTGAAGATATATCTTTTGAATCATTTAATGTTGAGTTATATAATTTTCGATTAGATAAAGATACTGATGAAGCAAAACTAACATTCTTAGCTGACCCATCATTTATTGAAGCTGAGGTAACAGAATTTGAACCTGAAGATGGCAATGAAAACAAATCAAATTTAATTGATTTTTCAGAGAATTTCGAGCTTCTTAAAGGTACATTAGATCATGGCAATTACTCTCTTCGTTTTATAGGAGAAAATAAAGATTTAATTAATTATGGAACACTTGGAGTTTATAACCCTTTTGGAACAGAAGGTACTACTAAATCTAAAGCTCAAATAAAATTTAAACCTGCGGAAATAAATCTCAAAACAATAGACAGTTCTATTTTTGGTAATGTTAAATTATTTGGAGAAAATACAACACTTACTTTAACTAGCGATGTAAAAATAGAAAGGGCAACTTACTTTTCTGGAACAATAGATCTCCAATCATACACGTTAACTATTGATCAGTTAAACTATTCTGAAAACTTAACAGCAGCAAATAATCATTTTCAAAAAAGTGTTGAAAGATTTGGTTCTAACACCCTAAATAATATTTATAATGACATTCCTAATATTACCAAGTATAATAATTTCTTTGTAACAAATGGGCAATCTTCTAACGCTGGTTTAAGATTACGAATTGATAAAAAAAGAACGAAATATTTCAATTATCAACACCCTAATACCACCAATTTAGATAGCACTGTTTTATTTCCAATGGCAATAAAAAACGGAGATAATTTTTATTACACTCCAGCTAGAGTAAATGTTAGTTTTACTGACTCCTATAATGAAAGTGAAGGATATATCAGTGTACGTCCTGTTTTAGAAGAGCTTCCGACATCTAATCAAGATGGTGACAAAATTACTAGGCTAAATTGGCGTATTGAGAGAGATGGATATATTGAAAATGAATTAGATAATTTACCTCAAGTAAATTGGTTTTTTGGTTTCTCAAATCACTTTACTAATGGAACAAATCCTTTCTCTGGAGACTCTTTTACTATTGACGCAACAAACAAAATAGACTTCGCAGACCTAATTACAGGCAAAATCTTAAATGAAGATTCTTTTATAAAAAATCAAGAACCTATTGTTAAATCAATCTATGAACGAAAAGGGTTCTTTTCATCTGATATCTATACTAACGCTCTAATTTCAAAAGAGTCATTATACGATTCATCAACACTTTCTAATGATAAAATAATTATTGCTTTTGATAAAGACTGGAGTAATAATGCTTCTTTATTTCCATTAGAAAACGCTCATTATTCAATTGGCACACAAAATCGTTTTCAGGGTAGTTTAGGAATTTATGTTTTCGAACAATCATATATTGATATAGAAGGTGATGCATTTGGAGGGTATTTAGGTGCAGATTCTGAACAAACGAATCCAGATGGCACCTCAGGCGATAGAATGTGGGCTACAAAAAACAATTGGTACATTCTTAATGAAGCAAGTAATGAACTAACCCCTCTAAATACTGGAGAGTTACCTGGTAAAAATGATGTGGTATATATTGGATCAAACTTAATTGAACAGAGAAGAACTAATAATGGTTTGGAAGATATTGACAATTGGACATTTAAACCTGTTATTAATACTACCGTAGAAGTAGCTGAAATCATTTTTGGTAGAGAAGAGAGCAAAGCAAGAATGAATAGTATTTGGATTATTGAAAATGGCAGTGTCACAACAGGGTCGATTAAAGGTCCTGGTGAAATAGAAATAGAAATTAGCGATTCACATAACTCTGAAGGGGTTATAAAAGGAGATTTAGGCGAATGGGCATCCTATCAAAATTCAATATATAAAGTCAAAAACAAAAGAGATATAAATAGCCTTAATTTAACTGATTACCTTAATAAAGTAACAATAGCAGATTTAGATCCTCTTGCAATACCACAATTAGAGAACATTACAGAATATCCAATTGTTGAATTACATTCTGGAGCTTTATATTTTGATTTTGATATAAAAGCATACAATATAGATATTTTCTATAGAGCTACATTAGCAATTAAAGCAGATACCGAATTTGGTAATATAGAGGCTTCAAACCATATACAGTTTAAGAATCATGGTAGAATTGTTTTTGATTACGAAGGAGATTTCCCAAAAACAGTAACGACTACTTCTTTAATAGCAGGCGATAGTAATAATGCTGATAAATACAATAGAATATTAGTAGATAACACGCCAACTACTTCACCTATTTCACATACTCTAGATATAAAAGAGAATATAATAATTTATGAGTGCAATACATTTAGTTTATATGGTGGTGATGACAATTCTGATTTTAATGATCGTCAATTTAGTAACGTCAAACTCGTTTTAACTGGAGATAAAAATGGAGAAATAGAATATTTTGAAAACATAGATGCAACACCACAAATTACTACTCTATCACTTTACTCTGTATACCTGAATAAAGCATTTGGGAGTAAATTTACTTTTAACATGCCAATAGAACTTTTATCTCCTGCAAATAAGAAATCTAACGAGAAACCAATTTATATTGAAAATGGAGAACTAATCCTTGATGACCCTAAGATTGTGATTGATATTAATAGCGGAGGAGAAGAATTTATTTTACCTGGTAATGCTACTTTGAGCGTTCAAAATGGATCGACAATAACTATGACGTCGACTACACCAATTACATCTGGAATGGCATTAGATGGAACATTAAATATTTACGGTGGGAAAGTCCTATTTAATCAAGGGGTCAACAATTATATTACTTATGGTAGTTCTAATAATCCTACAAATATCTTTATTGATAATGATGAAAAGGGAAATATTGCAGAACTAAAAGTTGGTGGGCAAATTATGAGAATGTCATCTAATGGAGTACTTCATTATGAACAAAAAGGAGGAATTGTAGAGATTGGTGAGCAAGGAGTTAATCAAGTAGATAAAGGTATTTTTGAAATTACAAACCTAGGTTCGATTACCTTAAATTTTACCCCTGACAACTCCAATAGTTTTACAATTTATCATGATGACAATTTAAATGATGTTTCAGCTTTGCTTCTCTCACCAGATTCAGCTACAACCTCATATTTTTCAAATGGAGTGGCTATAAATATAAAAAATGAAGGTAGTAACGCCTTATTGTTTGAAAGTAATTTAAACTTACCAGACTTTAATGTACTTTCTGGAAAAGTTAAAGCAAACAATGGTAGTTTAACTTTTAATAAAACACTTTCAATATTTGATGGAGCAACATTTGACCAAGGAGACTACGATGTTTATTTTAATGATAACCTTTTGAATTCTGGTACATACACAACAAACACTGGTGATATTTATTTTAATGGAAACACTGGTTCAAATCAGATAATAAATAGTATTGAGGACAACAAAATGGATGGCTTTTCTGCCAATAACTTAACTATTTCAGGAGCTTCTACCATTGTACTTGTAGAAGAACTTCTCGTTAATGGAGGACATTCTGAATTAAATATCAATAAATTAATTATTGAAGAAAATGCAACTCTATCATTAGTTGGTAATGGAACTGAAGATGTAATATTATATATCGCAGACTCCATAATAATTAATGGTGAAATATCTAATAATAATGGAACTGTATCATTGGTAGGAACAACAAAACAGTTTTTAAAATCAACTAGTGGAAGTACTATAAATTCTATTAATATAAATAACACAAATGGTGTAGAATTAATTAGTGATGATGGATTAAAAACAGATATTACATTTACTAAAAGAGTAATTCTCTCCAATGGAAATTTCTATATCAACAATCATCATTTAATTATTGGTCCTAATTGTAAGTATTATGATATTAACGGAAACAACGGTCTTAATAATACCGAATTTTCAGAAAATAATATGGTTGTTATTTCCGGAACGTACAACGCTAAAGGTGTTACAAAATACTTTCTTTCTGGCCAAGCTAATTTTATTCAACCAATTGGAATTGAAGGAAAATATACCCCTCTCCTTTTCAGTAACATTGCCATACCAAATGAAAGTAAAGAATTTGGGGTAAATATTAATTTACTTGACTTTATTTATAGTTCAGCATCTACAGGAAGTAATAATACCTTAGATTTCACATGGGTGTTGTCGGGAGTTGATATTGATGGAAATAAAAAACAAATACCAACTGACTTTCAAACCTCAGTAAAATTATATTATGATGAAAATGACATTTTGAATGCTGCTGATGAAAGTCAATTCCTAACTGCTGCTCACTTAAGCGAAGGACTTTGGTTTAAAGGGCTCACTTCGCATGTTGCTGAAAATAATAATTTTGTAAATCTTGCTTTTTCACAAAATGAATGGGCTACATTAAATAAAAATTATATTGATGGCTATTATTTTATAGGTGAATCTTCTTCTATAAACGAAAACACATCTTATTACAGAAGTAATACTACATTAGGTGATTGGAACAATGTAAATAGTTGGGAAAAGCATAGTAGCTCGACTTTAAGTAAAACAATTGGAGAATTTATTTATTACGAGTATAATTCAGGTTCCAAACCAGATCCAACTCTTGCAAATGGATGGATTCCTGCATCTGAATACCCTATTAATGGAGCTGAAGTTTATATAATGGATAATACCACTATTCAATTAAATGAACCTGTAAATTTATCTTTAATAAAGATTTTTGATGGAGGAACTTTTACTATTCTAGAAACAGGAAATAGTCCTATATCATCATTTGGAAATATCGAAGGAACAGGCATTGTAAAATATAAGTCTACGTACAATTCAATTGCTGATTGGGATAAATTTTTATCTGTATCAGCTGGTGTATTGTATTTCGAGATCGACGATAACAATGATGTCCAAATAAATCTGATTAATACTGGTGCAGTTAGAGGTATTCAATTTTTAGCCACCTCAGGATTTACGCCAAACTATATTTTAAACAACCCTTTAAATGTAGGAGACCTTGGAGTAATTATTGAAAAAGATGCCAAATTAACTCTTGAAGGAAATAAGCTCGTCACTTCTGGTGATATATCGGTAAAGAATGGAGGAGAATTTTATGTTGATGGAAATGTAATAATAGATGGTGATTTTAATGTTAACTTAGGTGGTAAATGGGAAGCTATAAAGAGTACTATGTTTCTAAAAGGTGATTTTAATTTAGACAATGGTGCTATTACTGTACCTCCATCTTCTTTTAGTCTTGCCTTTATAGGAGATTCACCACAAAATGTTAATGCAGAATTTTCTTTAGACAACCCTATTCAAACTATTATTATCAATAATTCTTATGCAAATGAGAAATCTAACAATATTGCTGCAGTTACTCTTTCTAATTCTAAAGAATTCCATGTAAGTGAATTTATAGATTTACAGGATGGACTATTAAATAGTAATGGAAACCTATATTTCCATAAAACTAAAGAAATACCTGTCCCAAATCCAAAAGATAGCTGGATAGTAGGGCAAACAAAGTTTGACTGGCTAGCACCAAATGGTATATTCTTTCCTATTGGTACAATTGGCGACTTTCACCCTGTTGGAATTGGCATACTTGAATATAAAGATTACGAACCTTCAGAAATCACGCATAAAAATAAACTGGGCGATGATGAAGATATTATTCAATGGACCATTGAATACATGCCCAATCAAAAAGAGTATGCGGCAATACCTTTAACTGCACCAATTGGTGTTGATGTTGTATTTGAAAATGGCTATTGGAAGATGAATCCTAGTAAATTAAATCAATCAGGGGCTTACGTAACTACTTCCCTATTATTTAAAAACTCTAGTGTTGATGGTGTATTTCAATCTGGTGAAAGTTCTTATTCTGATATCAGGTTATTATATAGTGAATCTGGTTCAACATCTACTTCTTGGAGTACAGTGCATGATGAAAGTCCACATCTAGTGACCAAAAGTATTGTTACTGGGCAAACAAATGGAATTTATGATTATACAACAATTAATGTAGTTCAAACAGATACAATATTGTTCTCTCAAGGTAAATCAAATAGACGAATGATGGCATCTAATACTAGAATAGGATCTCCAGAATATATTGTTGATACTGATAATAATGATTTCAGTTTTGGAAATGCTGCCTCAACAGATTTACCTGTAGAGCTTATTTATCTTGATATCAATTTATTAGAAAACAATACGGCACAATTAATTTGGAGGACAGCTACAGAAATTAATAATAATGGATTTATCATCGAGACCTCTACTGACAGAAGAACTTGGTCTGAACTAGGCTTTATTATAGGAAGTGGAAATAGTAATACTATACAAGAATATTCATTTATTGATGCACAAAACCATCAAGGAATTAGGTATTATAGAATAACACAAATTGATTATGATGATACTAGAATAACATATGGACCATTAAAAGTAGTTTTTAATGAAACTGACACATCCTCAATAAAAAAATTAACAATCTACCCTAACCCTTCACATAATCAGGACATTTTCATCTATCCAACTGGATTTGAGGAATTTAACATTATCCTCTTGAATAATAAAGGTGTTATTTTACAAGAATATTCAAATTTAAATAATAACGAAAAAACACTTTTTCAAATTAGCACTCAAAACATACCTTCAGGAATATATTTTATAAAATTGATTAGTCAACAAGATGTAATTATAAAAAAAGTAATAATTAAATAATTTATTTTCAAGTCCATCTAAAAGCAAAAAGTCCTTCATCGTAAATGATGAAGGACTTTCTATTTATATCAATACTACTAGTAAGAAGAATTTCTTCCAGAAGCAGTAATTAATCCATTTAACTTAGAATTAAAGCTTTTCAACTTCATCAGTTCTTCGCAAGATAAATGCATTCTGTATCTCCAATAATGGTGTTTGATTGCAGGAATATTGATACGTTCATCTTCAGCACTTTCTCTACGAACTTCTCCATCGATTGCTAATAAATCTTGTAATGGGAAAATTGTCCACATAGAATCTGCATACAAATGCTGTTGTAAAATTTGTTCTGCAATCCAAGGCTCACAATCTTGAGGAGCTTCACCCCAATTACCTAGAATTTCGTTATAGAAACGTTGAGTTTCACCACGGTCTTCTGTCCACCAACCTCTAACAGTTGACATATCGTGCGAAGATGGAGATGCAACAGACTCGTAAGGATAATTACCAGGATGACCAAATGAAATTGTTGGATCTTTTGGCATTCTTTGAATTTCTAGACTTAGAATTTCTAATTCTGTCATTATTCCTGGCACACAATCTGGAACCATTCCCAAGTCTTCTCCACAGATAAGCATATTTGTTGCTTCTTTAATAGCAGGAAGTTTTTCCATAGCCTGTGCAGACCATAAATCTTCTTGACGTTTAAAGAAATAATCAACATATAAATCCCAGAAATGGTATTTAGCAGCAGCATCAAGTTCATTAAATGTTCTTGATTTGTCCATTGTTACTCTTGGAGCATAATGCAAACCATCTGTATACCCTAAAGCTGGAATTAATAGTACTTCATTATGAAGACTATATAAGCTTTCTCTTATTGCTTCAAGTCTAGCAACATCAGCTCCTTTCTTAGCTAAAAGTTTTTCGAAGTGAGCTTGAATTTTTACTTGAGAATCAAACTTCTTTTTGAAATTGTAAGCCCCATCCCATTTTTGATCAAAATACTCGTGTTTAACAGCATCTGTATCATCACCAAACATCTGACCTAAGAAATGATCTCTAATATATGGCTTACAGAATCTATCAAAATCAAACGCTACTCCTCTATTTTCTAATTCAGAAACATGCAATGGTAAAGCAGGTCTAAATTGACCTAACAAACCTTGAACAGAATCAATAGGAATCTCCCAAATTCTAAAGAATCCTAAGATATGATCAATTCTAAACGTTTGGAAGTATTGTGAAAGATGAGTCATACGGCTTTTCCACCATCCATAATCATCTTTCTTCATTGTATCCCAATCGTAAGTTGGGAAACCCCAGTTTTGTCCATTAACAGCAAAATCATCTGGAGGAGCACCTGCTTGACCATTCATATTATATAAATGTGGAGCAGTCCATGCATCTGCAGAGAATCTGTAAATACCAATTGGAATATCTCCTTTTAATACAACTCCTTTAGATTGAGCATACTCAGATGCTTCTAATAATTGAGCATGTAAATGGTATTGAACAAAAACATAGAAATTTACATCATCTTTAACCTTAGAAGCTGCAGCAAATAATTTATTTACTTTTTTAGCATCATAAGTAGCAAAATCTTCAAATTTTGTAAAATCTGGAGTTTTATATTTATCTCTGAAATAACAGAAAGCTGCATATGGTAATAACCAGTCTTTCTGTTCTTTAATAAAAGCTTTAACTTTTGTACTCTTTAAGAAAGCAGCTTTTTTCTCAGACCAAATTTCTTTTAAATAGTCCATTTTTGCATTCATTACTGCTTCATAATCCACAGTATCAAGTGCATTTAACTTCTTCTTAAGTGTATTAAGCTTAGTCATCTTCTTCTTATCTTTTAACGAGCCTACCGCTTCAAGATTTATATAAAGAGGATGTAATGCATAAACAGATACAGACGCATAAGGATAAGAATCTACCCAAGTATATGTTGCCATAGTATCATTTACTGGAAGAATTTGAACAAGACGCATTCCAGTTTCTTTAGACCAGTCTACTAGACCTTTGATATCAAGAAACTCACCAACGCCTAAACCTTGTTCAGATCTTAAAGAAAATACAGGTAATGCAACACCCATACCTCTCCAGTTTTGCTTATCATATTCAAATCTATGATCAGAAAATTTCACCAATAAAGTTGGGTCATTTTCTTGAATATCATACATATGATCAAAACCGCCTTCTAATTCTACTAAACTCTTGTCTTTTGTAGAAACTAAAACATATTTATATTTTAATTTATGATGGCTTTTTTTGATTGAAGTAGTCACACTCCATATATCATTTTCTTTATCATATGCCATAGGAAGAGCACTATTAATATCCCACTCTCCTAATTCTTTTACAGAACCAACAACCTTAACAACATAGTCTGGGTTAATTCTAGGCACATTTACATTGAATGAAAAGTCTCCATCCTTTGCAGATAGTTTTGGTGCTTTAACTTTTGGTGCGTTCGTCTGAAGAATAACATCAAAAGCTGCAGTATCAAATGCGTTTTCAGTTTCATGGAAAGGGTTCCATGCATCTTGAAATGCAAGTGTTTTATATTTTTTAGAATCTAAAGAAACAACTCTCGGAGCTCCAGCCTCTTTATACTTAATACCGTTAGACTTATCTTTGAGTAAATAATTATAAGTAAATGATTTTGCTCTAGTTTTTGTTAAATCTACTTCAGCAATCCATATACCTCCTCCAAGGTAAGCCATCTCAACAGCTTCATTATCGTTTCCTTTACCTAAGGCAGGTAATGAACCAACAATACAAAGTTGTTGACCAAATTGAGTATTATAATGTATTTTGAAAGTCGCTTTCATTCAGACAATATTTTTTTATAATTCTTTTAATTTTCCCGAAGTCTATAATCTTCGAAATACTAAAATAGCATATTGTTTTAGGTATATAAAAGACTTTACTAATCTATTTTAAAAAAAATATTTCGCAACGGTTTGCGTTACGGGATGCATGATTAAAATCATTAAACTATTCATTAGAATAGTCTCATTATAAGTACTTTTAGTAATTTTACAGAAAAATATTAAGCGTAAAAAAGCCACTAAATACTTTTTGTATTTAGTGGCTTTTTCAATTTTAAAGACTTTTATTTTTTAATGACTTTAAACGATTTTTGATATTTCCCTACATTCACTTTTACTATATATAGCCCTCCATCTACTGTGTTTGGCATCATAAAAGAAGTCAAGAAGTTACCACTTGTAGATGTGGTCAGAAACTCACTTTTTAATTCATTTCCTTTAATATCAAATACTTGATAAGTAATTTTTTGATCTTCAGAAATCCCTTCAAAATAAACTTTACTTAACTCTCCGTTTTCTACAAAGGTCGGGTATACAGAAACATTTATTTCACCTTCATTTAAAGAAGTTAAGATGCCATAATACGCAACTGTTCCATCAAAATCGTACTGAGCCAATCTATAATATTTACTTTGTGATATATCTAAATATTCATAATCTAGTTTCACATCACTATTTCCTGCTGCAGCTAAAGAATTAATAACTTGCCAATTTCTTTTATCATCAGATACTTCTATATCAAATCTTTCGCTGTTTTGCTCCGAAGCAGTTGTCCACTCTAGTAGAAAACCGTTTAATGTTTTTGTTCCTGTGAAAGAGATTAAATTTACTGGGAGGTCTGGGGCGTCTGCTGGTGAATATGTATCATCATCATTATCATTCAATTTAGAACAAAAATTTTCACTACTACATACATAACCATAATTTTGTTCATTGGCATCACACAGATCAGCTGTACCATCACCGCCATAATCAATATAAATACCGCCATTTGATCCTACATCAGGAGCCAAATATAAGTTACAACTTAGAACAATACCATTATGAATCACAAAATAACCATTAATATTCCAGTCAGCTCCACCATAATTTGAATCTACACTTACATTACCTGTAACTTCTAATATACCTCCTTCAGATATATTTAATATACTACCAGTAATTTCTAAATTTCCATTATTAGTAAAATTAGCAGTAGAAGATACATTTATAATTTGACCACTAGGGAATGAAATTCCTGAATTTGCAATAAATTCACCTTGTATATCTAAAGTACTCGGATTCATTGTCCAACTTAGTTCTTCAGAAACTATTAATTTTGCTCCATTCTCTACGACAACCTTAGTATATTGATTATTATCTTCAATGGAATTAATAATAGCATTACCTCCAGAGGTAATTGTTATAGTACCAGGAGTTCCTCCTCCTTTCAAGTTAAAAAAGTTTAAATTTGAAGATATAGTTGTCAAATCAAACCCTATAGAAATACTTTTATAAGCACTTTCTTCCTCATATCCAAATTGGATAATATCAGTTCCTTGAGGGTAGTCATCGGGAAGATCACCAGAAACTCTAACCCAATTATCAGGTTCAGTCCAATCAGTTAGTTCGTCAAATATAATATTTGAAACAGGTTTATATGTTGTCTGAGCAAAAGAACCTATAGAGTAAAAAATCAATCCTATTAAGAGTATCCTCCAAAAAGAATTTGTATTGATTGTTAGAGCCTTCATTTAATTATTTAGCTGGTAATATTATTGCACTTAGATTATTTATTCTTGAAATATAAAAAGATTATCAACTTTTAACAATAAAAAAACTCTCTAATAACCATTTGATTATTAGAGAGTTTAATTTTATATACACTCAACATTGATCACAAGACAATCCTCTTTAATCTCATTGCATTTGTAATAACAGATACAGAACTAAAACTCATTGCTAATGTGGCTAACATTGGTGATAATAAAATACCGAAAAATGGAAATAAAACACCTGCTGCAATAGGAACTCCTAACACATTATAGAAAAATGCAAAAACTAAGTTTTCTTTAATGTTCTTCATTACTTTAGAACTTAGTTTAAAAGCCTTTAATAAATTCGATAAATCACCTTTTAATAAAGTAATTTCTGCACTTTCAATTGCTATATCTGTTCCATTACCCATAGCAATACCAATATCAGCTTTTGTTAACGCAGGTGCATCATTAATACCATCTCCAGCCATGGCCACTTTTAAGCCTTTTGATTGATATTTTTCAACAAATTTTAATTTGTCTTCAGGTAAACATTCGGCTTTAAAAGTAGTGATACCCACTTGTTTTGCTACATAAGCTGCAGTTTCTTGGTTATCACCAGTTAGCATTATCACCTCAATATTTTTTTCTTGAAGTGATTTTATAGCTTCTTTACTTTCTTTTTTTATTTGATCAGTTAAACCAATCGCACCTATAATTTTATTGTTTTCACTAACATATACTGTAGTTATATTTTGCTTAAATTCTTTTTGAACTTTCTTCAAAATCAATGACTCATCAGTATCACCCTCTAATATTTTTAAGTTACCAACTTTAATCTTTGCTTCATTAATTTCACCTTTAGAACCCTTACCTATTTCATAAGAGAAATTAGAAGAATCTATTAAGCTTATACCTTTATTTTTAGCCTCTAATACTATTGCCTTTGCAATCGGATGGTCACTACTTTTATCTAACGATGCCGCTAAATTCAAGATGTCATTTACAGAATAATTATCTGCTGATATGACTTGAAATACTGTTGGTTTCCCTTCTGTGATAGTCCCTGTTTTATCAATCATTAATACATTTACATCTCCTAAACCTTGAAGAGCTTCTGCATTTTTGATTAATATTCCATTCTGAGCACCTTTTCCTGTGCCTACCATAATAGACATTGGAGTTGCTAAACCTAAAGCACATGGACAAGCTATTAGAAGTACTGCAACAGCATTGACTAGAGCATAAGTTGCGGCATCCTCTCCATTATATAAAAACAACCACAATAAAAATGTAATAATAGATACACTGACCACAATAGGTACAAAATATTTAGCTATTTGATCTGCTAACTTTTGTATTGGAGCTCTTGATCGACTAGCATCATTCACCATTTCAATAATTTTCGACAATAAGGTCTCTTTTCCTACTTTGGTTGCTAGCATCATAAAACTACCATTGGTATTAATTGTACCGCTAGTTACTTTATCTCCCGTTTTTACTTCTGATGGAACCGGCTCACCTGTTATCATCGCAGTATCAATAGTACCATGTCCATCTATTAATACACCATCAACTACAACTTTTTCTCCGGGTTTAATTCTAATTATATCATCTACTTTTATATGTTCAGCAGCCACTAGAAGTTCTTTTCCATCTTTTACAATTGTGGCTGTTGGTGGTGTCCAATTAAGCAAAGATTTAAGTGCGGAGTTTGTTTGTGAATGTGCTCTTAATTCCATTATCTGACCCACCATTACCAACAATAGGATTACACAAGTTGCCTCAAAATAGACATCTACTGCTCCGTTTTGCTTAAATTGATTTGGAAATGTACCAGGAAAGAATAAAGCAAAAGTGCTAAAGATGAAAGCCACTGTGGTACCTATTCCAATCAATGTCCACATATTAAAATTTCTTGATACAATTGATGACCAAGCTCTTTTCATAAAAATCCATCCAGTATAAAACACCATAGGAATTGTTAGAACAAATTCTATTGCATTCCAAGATGTTTGTGACATCAATCCTAGCATTTCATGATGCAATGGAGGGAATATATGCCCTGCCATTGCTATAAATGCAACTGGAAGCGTGAAAAACAAACTCAACCTAAAACGTTTCGTCATGTCTGTTAAAGCCTCATTTTCTTCTTCTTTATCTTGTTCAGTAAGTATCGGCTCTAAAGGCATTCCACAGATTGGACAATCTCCTGGTGCATCATATTCAATATCAGGATGCATTGGGCATGCATACTTAACTGGTGTTTTTGCTTCTGGAATTTTTTCTAAAGGCATACCACAAATAGAACAATCCCCCATTTCATCATGTAACAATTCACCTTCACATTGCATTGGACAATAGTATTTCCCTGCATTATCAGCTGTTACTTCTGGAATTTCGTATTCTATTTTAGGAATCTCATGTGTAATTTTATCAGCATAGTCTTTCGGGTCAACTTCCTTTGCAGAAAGCTGTTCTTTCACAGCATACCCTTTTTCACTAATTATTTTATTTATACATTTTTGACAAGCACCCTCTGTTACTACCCTCAGAATGTGCCTATCTTTAACTTCCCAATCTATAACTCTTGGATCTGCGTCCAATAAAGGCTGTACTTTAGCTTCGCAAGCTTTGCAACCTAACGTTGTATCTAAAACTAATTCTTTCATAATCCTATTGAATTGTTTGTTGATACAAATAACAACATTATAGTTGATTTTTAATGTATACTATTATTGGTGAAATGTATATTTTTATTGAATATATTGAAATGAGACCAACTTACTATTTTATTATAAAACGCATTGTTTTTACATCCTTGCCACATTTAACGGTGATAAAGTATAAACCTGTGCTTAAATCATTTTTGATATGATAAGATTGCAAAGAGTTACTTAATGATAAATCAAGAAATTGATTTTCCTCTACTATTTCTCCTTTCATATTAACAATTGAAATACTAGATTTTGCACTAGATGCAACACCTTCAAAATTAATATATAAATACTCTCCTCTACCTACAAAAGTTGGGTATACATTACTTTTAAATGCCGTTTTTTTATTATAGGTGAGTACCCCAAAATACTCAACTTTACCATCTAAATCATATTGAGCTAATCTGTAATAGTAACTAGGTTTGTTTATGTCTACAAATTCATATTCTACTGTAGCATTACTATTTCCTTGAGCAGATACAGAACCTATTACTGTCCAATCTTTTTTATTTGAAGAAACTTCTATATCAAATCGTTCACTATTTTGTTCAGAAGCTGTTACCCATTCCAATCTAACACTCTCTTTTTCTTCGATAAGGATAAATGATATTAAGTTAACAGGTAGATCTGGGATTGTTACTTTTTCGTAATCTTCATTATTTACAGCAGAACAAAATAATGCACTTTTACAGTTAGCTCCATCAATTCCTGCCCAACCTGGATTATCAGAATTTGCATTACAAATATCTGTTGTTCCCTCATCATAATCTATATATACACCACCAGTTGCAACATTAATATCATATACTAAATTTACATGGCAAATTAGATCTATACCATTGTGAATAATTAAAAAACCATCTATATCCCATGATGCATAATTACTCTCTCCTCCTATAGAATATTGTCCTTCTACTTCAAGTATTGCATCTTCTTGAACAACTAACATGACTCCAGTAGTATTAAAATCACCTTCAAATTTTACTACCGCATCAGAATAAATATTTAAATACTGTTCTTTCGTAAAATTCACTTTATTTAAAACAGAAAAACTTCCATAAATATCAAATTTCACAAAAGCTCTATCCATAAAAAGCTCTTCTGTAATTGTTAGAGATGAATTTTCTTCTACTGTAAGAGTAAACAAAGCTCCATTATCTATTAAGTTACTAATTACAACATTCGCATTATTTTTTATAGTCAAAACACTAGTAATATCACCTGAATAATCTCCTTCTGATATAGGTTGAAAATACAATGAAGTTGATATTTCGCTAAAATCGAAATCTATAATAATCGAATTTACTTCTAGATCAGCACCAAATTGAATAATGTCATAATCACCTGGATACGCATTCACATTCTGATTTGATTCATTTAACCAAGTATCTGCATGAGTCCAATTATCAGCAGTTAAAATAACTCCAGAATTAAGCCTAAATGTTGCTCCTTCTATGAAAATGCAATTGGTGAAAATTAAAATGATAGTACACAGTAGAGAAAAATTGTAGTTCATATTAAGTAAAGTTTAAGTATTTACTCAACATTAAAATAATCATTACATTTTCTAGCTACTTAACTTCATTCAATATTACTTTTTTAATACGTCATTATTACACATGAAAACCTATAAATATTGATTATCAATGTTTTATAATTAATAAAATTACACAAATATGCCCTAGTTAGTTCTTTAACTAGGGCATGCTTGTATATTATATTTCTTTTTTAATTTCTCCGCACTTCAACATCATATCACCATAATAAGGGTTTAAAACCTCTTTTGTATCTGATAACCAAGACGCTCCTAAGTCATCATTAGCCATTGGACAATACATAAGATAAACTTTCTCATTTTTTGAAAGATCAAGACGTTGGATCATATCTGATAATTCTTTTGAAACTTGCACAAAAAACCTTCTTCGAGTATCAATGTTATCGGCTTTTACCATTTCATCTAAATTCTTTTTTAATTTTGGAGATGTCTTCATCCAAAACATATGTGCATCACCTTGAAGCATATGCATAGAAATTGCATTTAAACTTTTTTGTAAAGTGATTGTAAATTCTTCAGCCCGCTTATCATCACTTGCTACAAACGCATCTTTCACAAGTAGATAATTTTGATATACTTTCTTAAAATTTGAAGCAAATTGATCACTAACTTCAAAAGTAGAAGTTGTTTCTGATTCATTTCCCATTTTCTGGCTTATCATACTTGGTTTACCTTTCAATTGAGCAGCAGCATCTACAGTATATGTACCTTGAGTAACCACCCTATCTCCATCTGTCAATCCTTCTTTAATTATATAAGAATTTGCCAATTCTGCTCCTAAAACAACTTCTTTCATTTCAAACGTTGGAGTATCTTGATGAGGCACTTTTACATATACTACAGAACGCGGACCAGTCCACATTACAGATGATTTAGGAACAACAATTACTTCATTATTTACAGGTAGTTCTGCTTGTATCTTACCATTCACAAACATTTCAGGCTTTAGTTTCTGTCCTCTATTTACTACATTTCCTCTAACAGAAGCTACTCTTGTTTTAGGGTTAATAAACGGATCTATAAATGATACTTTTGTCGTGAATGTTTCACCAGGATAAGATGTAACGGTAAATGAAATCTTATCTCCAACTTTAACCCAAGCCAGGTCACTTTCATACGCATCAAATTTGACCCATAGTCTAGATAAATCTGCTACTTCATAAAGAATTTTCCCTTGCATTACATGGTCTCCTTCTAACACATTCAACTGTGTAATTACACCACTAATGTCTGCCCTAATATCAAAAACTGTTTTTACTTTCCCCGATTTGTCAATTTCTTGAATCTGCTTTTCAGATAACTTCCAAAGTCTTAGTTTTTCTATTGCAGAACGAAGTAATTGAGGATTAGAATCTTTTACTTTTTTAGCTTCAAAATACTCTCTTTGTGCAGTAACCAATTGAGGAGAATATAAAGTAGCTAATTTTTGACCTTTCCTTACTTTCTCTCCTATATAGTTGACATAACTTTTTTCAATTCTACCAGCAATATGTGATGCTTGAGCATACGTTCTACGTTCATCTACAGCTATTTTACCTTGCATCTGCAACACTTTTTTAGGTGAAGTTTTCTCAACACTAGTAGTTTGAATATTTGCCAGAGCCGTAGCAGATTTCGATAAAGTAATATGATTCACATCAAGGCTAGCACCACTTGATTCAGGAATTAATTTCATGCCACATAGAGGACAGTCCCCTGGATCTTTTTGGTGAATCTGAGGATGCATTGAACATGTATAAAAAGTATCCTCTGTATGTTCATGATGAACTGTTTTTTTTTCATCTGAAGTACTTTCCCCTCCAAAAAACAACCATCCCATAAAAATGCCAATAACAAATACGATAACTAATGTTCCGTACGATTTTATATATTTTTCCATGATTATTTAATTTTATAACCCTGTGATGTAATTTATTTTTGCCAAAGCCTCAAGTTCTGTTGCTTTGCTTTTATGTTCTCTAAACTGAAAATCTAATTTTTGCAATTGTAACCTTAGTAGCTCTACAAAAGCACTACCTTGGCTATTTGAAACAGCATATGCTTCTTGTTGAATTTGTATTGCCTGATCGATTTGAATCAATTGTTTTCCTATAAGGTCAAATTCTCTTTTAGCGTCATTATACTGATTCTTTGCTGTTAGATATTCAATTTGTAATCGTTTTTTAGTATCTTCTTTTCTTAATGCTACTTCTTGATTACTTAACTGAAGTTGTTCTTTTTGTCCAGAATATTTTTTAGCATTAAAAAGAGGAATAGACAGACCAATCATTGGCATGATTCCATTCTTTCCACTATTTTCTGACGAAACACCTTGTGCAGAACCTAAAATACTATAATCAATAGATAATTTAATTTGAGGAGCTGATGATTTTTGAACAACTTTTATTTTTTCCGCATACATATTTTGTGTAGCATTTAAAGACTTCAATATTGGATTTTCATCAACTGTATCATTATTTTTAAAGAAACTAACACTGTCTATCAATACAATTTTTTCAATTTCTTTATTGAGTAATAAAGAAAAGTTTTGTTGTAAAAGAACGCTGTCTTGCTGCAAAGTTTTTACTTTATTTTTTGCTTCTTCAATTTCCATCTGTACTCTTAAAATATCGACCATAGAACCTTTTGAGTTCTCATATTGAGTATACGCAACAGACTCAAATGACTTTAAGATTGCCACATTTTCTGCAGCAGATTTTAAATCTTTTGAATTCTGAAGAAGTTGAAAGTAAAGAGCACGTACTTTATATTTAACTACATTTTCAGTATCCTCTTTATTTGCTTCAGCAATTGCAACTTTTTGATTGACTACCTCGTATTTTTGGTTCCTTGTTCCAAACCATGGAAACATTACTCCTGCAGATACTTTGTGATTAATAGGACCATTTTTAGTTTCAATAGGCAATGCACCATACCCATACATCACATCAAAACTAGAAATACCTTCTCCTTGTATTTCTTTCTTTCCTGCTGCTTGTACTTGTATATTTTGAGTTGCTGCTTGAACACCAAAATGATTATCTAAAGCGATTGAAATGTAGCGATCTAAAGAAGAATTTTGTGCTTGTGTAGTCACAATCGAAATCATGAATACTGCAATTGATATTATATTTAACTTTTTCATTATACATCAATTTAGATTATGATTTTAACTGAGACTCCTTCACAGCACTATATAAAGTTGGTACAACAAATAGTGTTAGTAGAGCAACTGTCATACCGCCAAAACCAGGAATCGCCATTGGTTTCATTATATCTGCACCACGTCCATTTGAAGTAAGAATAGGTATAAAAGCCAATAAAGTTGTGGCCGTTGTCATTAAACTTGGTCGAATTCTTCGTTTTCCTCCTTCCAATACTGCAGCCCTAATTCCTTTAATTGTTGTAGGGGTATTTTTTGAAAAAGATTGATCTAAATAAGTTGCAACTAAAACACCATCGTCGGTGGCAATACCAAATAATGCAATAAAACCAACCCAAACAGCAACACTTAAATTGACTGGGTGAACATTAAACAGATCTCTCATATTTTCTCCAAAAATTGAGAAATCTAAAAAACCCGATTGACTATAAAGCCAAAGCATTAAAAAGCCACCACTAAAAGCAACTGCAATTCCAGAAAAGACCATAAAAGTGGTTTTAACTGACTTAAATTGAAGATATAAAATGAAGAAAATAAGAAGGAGGCAAATTGGCATAACTATAGATAAGCGCTTAGAAGCTCTTGCTTGGTTTTCATAATTTCCAGAAAATTTAAAACTGACACCATTAGGCACAATTAATTCGTTTGTATCAATTTTTGATTGAATAAATTTAGACGCTTCTTCTACTACCTGAACTTCAGAATATTGAGGTAATTTATCTAAGAGTACATAACCTGTTAAAAAAGTATCTTCACTTTTTATAGACTGAGGTCCTGCTACATAATTAATTGATGCTAATTCTTCTAAAGGAACTTGAATTCCCAAGGGTACATTTACCATAAACTTCTTTAACACCTCTGGGTTGTCCCGGTATTCTCTAGCATAACGCATCCTAACCGGATAACGCTCTCTCCCTTCTACAGTGTAGGTTAACGGCATCCCTCCAATCACCATTTCTAAAAGCATTTGCATATCTTTTACACTCATGCCATAACGCCCTATTTTTTTTCTATCAAGCTCTATTTCTAAATAAGGTTTACCAACTATTCTATCGGCAAAAACAGCTTCTTTTTTCACCGATGGAACTTGCTTTAGAAGTTTTTCTAATTGGATTCCAAAATTCTCGATTGTTAAAAGGTCAGGACCAAACACCTTAATACCCATAGGTGCACGCATACCTGTTTGAGTCATTATCAATCGAGTTTGTATGGGTTGTAATTTTGGAGCAGAAGTTAATCCTGGTAGTTTCGTAACTTTAATTATTTCCTTCCAAATATCATCAGTAGATTTAATATTCTCTCTCCATTGCCTAAAATATTTACCATCTGCATCTAAAATTAATTCTCCTTCATTATTTCTTATAAAATTACCTCCTTCATCAATTTTAAATCTAAGGCGTTCACCATTTTCATCAGTTTTATATTCTGATTTGTAATTAATGATATTCTCATACATAGATATTGGGGCTGGGTCTAATGGCGAAAGTGCTCTACCAGCTTTCCCTACTACAGATGCTATTTCTGGAATATTCTTAACCGCCATATCCATCAATTGCAAATTCCTTTTCACTTCAGATATCCCAGCATTTGGCATTGCTGAAGGCATAAGTAAGAAACTGCCCTCGGATAAGGATGGCATAAATTCTGAACCAATTCCAGGAAATGTATTGTGCATATTTTTAAACGCCTTATTATTGGTAATATCAACCCCTAGTTTATTTGAAATAGAAGTTATAGGGCTTATCAATTTTGAAAAACCTAACCAAGAAGAAATTCCAGCAAAAACAATAAAAAACACAAAAGATAAAAATGTCACTTTATTGTCTAAACATTTTGTAAGTACTTTAGGGTAAATCAATATAAATAATTGAAATCCTCCAAGGATAAAACCAATAAGTCCTGCAACAAAAATAAAGTTCTTAAAGTCACTTTCATCTGGTCCTAATGGAAGCCATTCCATTGCTAAGGCGTAAGTTATTATTGATGCTACAAAGAGGCTTCTTCCTTTAGAAAAGTTTGAAGGTGATTTTAGAAAAAGAGTAAGTTTATCTTCTAACAAATTGTAAATACTCAATATTATTATAGCAATGCCTAACCAAATTTTTGATATAAAACAAACAACTATTCCTAAAAGCACAAATACTATATTTAATAGTTGCTTACTTTTAAAAGCTGTTTTACGCTGCTCCTTAAAGAAGTAAAAGGCAAAAGTAGGTAAAAATATAAGTGCAACTATTACAGATGCTATCAAAGCAAAAGTCTTAGTATACGCTAAAGGAGAAAATAGTTTTCCTTCTGAAGCTTGAAGTGTAAATACTGGGATAAAGCTAACAACAGTAGTTGCTACTGCAGTCACAATCGCCCCTGAAACCTCTTCTGTCGCATCATAAATAACTTTTATAAGCTCTCGTCCTCTCCTTTTATCAAGATGTTTGATTAAGTTTTCAGACATTACAATCCCTATATCTACCATTGTTCCTATAGCGATTGCAATACCACTTAATGAAACAATATTTGCAACTACGCCAAGGTACTTCATCACTATAAAAACCATTAAAACAGCAATTGGCAATAGACTTGATATTAGCATAGAAACCCTTAGGTTCCAGACCATAATTAAGACTACAATTACAGTAATTAATATCTCTTGGAGTAATGCTTCATTTAAAGTTCCTAATGTCTCTTTAATTAAAGTAGAACGATCATAGAAAGGAATAACAGTCATTTTTGTAACTGTTCCATCTTCTAGAACTTTTTGAGGTAAACCTTTAGAAATTTCATCAATTTTCTTCTTAACATTATCTATTACCAACATTGGGTTTGCTCCAAATCTAGCGGTAACCACTCCACCTACAGCTTCTGCACCTTCTTTATCTAGAATACCTCTTCTTACTGCAGGACCTTCTACAACTTTAGCTACATCTTTAATTCGGACAGGAACATTATCCGTTACTTTTACAACAGCATCTTCTAAATCAGATAATTGTTTTATATATCCAACACCTCTAACAAAATACTCTGCATTGTTTACTTCAATAGTTCTTGCCCCAACATCAAGATTACTATTGCGTACGGAATTCATTACTTGCTGTAAAGAAACATTATAAGCCTTTAATGCATTTGGGTCTACATCAATTTGATACTCCTTTACATAACCACCAACTGAAGCAACTTCAGAAACACCATCTGCAGACATTAAAGCATATTTCACTAAAAAATCTTGTGCTGTTCTTAATTCTTCTAAATCCCATCCTCCTGTTGGGTTACCATCTTTATCTCTACCTTCTAAAGTATACCAATATACTTGCCCAACTGCAGTTGCATCGGGCCCTAAAATAGGCTGAACACCTTCTGGTAAAGTACCTGTAGATAAACTATTTATCTTTTCTAAAATTCGAGTTCTACCGAAATAAAAATCAGAATTATCTTTAAAAATGATATTGATGGTAGAAAAGCCAAACATAGAGTTACTACGAATGCTTTTCACATCTGGGATACCCAATAAACTTGTAGTTAATGGGTAAGTTATTTGATCTTCAATATCTTGAGGTGATCTTCCTGGCCAATTTGTAAAAACAATTTGTTGATTATCACCTATATCTGGAATTGCATCTACAGCAACTGGATTATATGGTATGTAGCTATTTATTTTTGATTTAAAAGGACTATGCATTAGCCCCCAAAAAATAACCAAAAGTAAAAGTGCAATCGTTACTACTCTGTTATACAGAAAGAAACGAACAATTTTATTGATCATGATTATAATATATATAGTAATTGATAGTCTTATTAAGTTCGACTATTAAATTGAATTAATAACAAAAGTATTACACAAAAGAGTGTAAATTTTAAATCCAATTATACTATAAATACTTTATGTGCCACATTTATGGCAATAGATAAATATATAGGGGGAGATTTCACTTCACAAAAAACAAATTGCGTTGGAGTTTGCAATTTTAATGAGTTTTCTGGAAGAATAAATGAATAAACCGAAGTCCATAAGTTCGAAATTGCTTCTTGATAGGTATATGAAGGTACTTCTATAACATCAATTACTTGATCGTAATGACTATCTATCTTTACTTGTTTTGCTTGGTTATCACAACAATCAGTTTTTTCTTTCATATCCATAGACATCTCACAACACTCATGTGAGGGTTCTAAATTGATAGCTTTCAGCATTCCTTGGCAAACGTGAGCATTTGCCACGATACCAATTGTACCTACTATCAATACTAGAGATAAAAAGATATTTTTGATTAATTGTTTCATTTAAAGAAATGTAAACTACATAAAAACAAAACACAAATCTATTAACATTTATAACAAAAAAAAGAGAGTCAGTTTAGAACTGACTCTCTAAGCTATCTAGTAGCTTATTACTTTTACATACCTTTCAAGATGTAATTTCGCTGAACTTGGTACCTTTGGTGCAAATCTCTCTGTACCTGTTATTGGATTATACTCTTTAATATTTGCAGAATTATTCGGATCCACATCTGAAGTTCTATAATACTCATCAGAGAATGTCGAAAAAGCACTTGCAAAATAAATATCAGTTGACCATAATTGATGAACGTATTGTAATTCTGCAACAGTTGGCCTTCTTGCCTCATAGGATTTACCAAAAATACCTATTTGCAAATCACCTGCTACCCAATCTTGTGTAGAACCTGTGTTCCCTTTAAGAATTAAATATATTTTTTTATTCAACTCATCTATTTTGTAAATAACAAAACTAGAAGATGTATAACCTCCAAGCCCTCCAAACTCACTCACTGTTAATGGATAGAATAACCCTACACGAGGTGGTACAGTTGTTGTCTCTTCAATTACCTCTGAGTTAATAACTTCTCCATCAGCATATTCTGCATATATTCTAGCATAATATTTAGTACCAGGAGATAATTGAATAATAAACATAAATAGGCTTGCACCAAGAGCATCAGTATTAATTGTTTTCATAGAAGATGAAAAATCTTTATTGATTGAATATTCAACTCCTACTTCAGCCGGTCTTTCTCCAATAAATTCTGTAGATGCACTAATAGCAATCCTTACGTAATCTGTCCACTTGATTCCATTGCCATCTTCCCCAATTGCTACATTAGAAAATGTAACAGACCTTTGATCTTCTTCAATTGTAGATGGAAAACTTATTACTTCTTCTTCTCCATAATAATCAGTACCACTTAACGTCAGTACGTACGTCCTCAAATAATATGTTTTTGACTTATCTAGATGATTAACTGTAGCTGTGTAATCCAATCCATTTTCATTTATTGTTAGGCTCTGATTATCATCAGCATTTACATCTATATTGCTCTTTTCGTTTAACAAAATTGCATATCTAACAATGTCATTAGGTTTATTCTGACTAAATGTTCCTGTAACTGTAAGGTTTACTGTATTTATAGAGGTCAATGCATAATCAATGTCATCAACTTGAATTAGAGATTCATAATCTTGCTCAGGGAGTTCATCAACAATTTTCACTTCATCGGTTGAACAAGAAAAGAATAGAGCTAGAATTAATAGATAGGCTAGGTTTAAAAGGTTTTTCATTATGTTCTTGAATTTTAAATAGTTACTTTAAAATAAAGAACAAAAGAAAGTAGGCAAATGACAAAATAAGATGTTAATATATACTAATAAAAAAAGAGACATATATCGAATATGTCTCTTTTTTTGTTTTAGTGTTTTTCGTAAATCACTTCAGGTTCTTTAATTTCTACAATGCATTGCTCATTTATAGAAGTTAATTCAACAGTTTTTAATTCATTTACAAGAGCAGGATCATACTTGGCTTCTACTCTAACGTAGTTTTCTGTGAAACCAAACATCTTACCTTCCTCAATATCATGTTCAAATAAAACTGTTCTTGTTGTACCTAGTTGAGACTCATAAAAAGCTCTCTTTTTCTTATCAGAAAGAATTCTAAGCATTTTAGAACGTTTAGCTCTTTCTTGTTTTGGTACAACACCATCCATATGAACAGCATCAGTATTAGGTCGTTCAGAATATGTAAATACATGTAGATAGGCTACATCTAATTCATTTAAGAAATTATATGTATCTAAGAAATCTTCTTCTGTCTCGCCTGGAAAACCTATTATAACATCAACACCAATACAAGCATCTGGCATTTGAGATTTTATATCTGTAATACGAGACTTATATAAATCTGTTCTATAACGTCTTCGCATTAATTCTAACATTTTATCAGAACCTGATTGCAACGGGATATGGAAATGTGGAACAAATTTATTCGATGTAGAACAGAATGCTATAATCTCTTCATCTAATAAATTTGGTTCGATTGAAGATATTCTAAAACGCTCAATTCCATCAACATTATCAAGTTCTTTAAGTAAATCAATTAAACGTTCTTGTCTACGTCCATCAACAATACCAAAATCACCTATATTTACACCAGTAAGTACTACCTCTTTTGTATCTTGAGCAGCCACTTCTTTAGCGTTTTCAATTACATTTGCAATAGAAGCACTTCTACTCTTACCTCTAGCTAGAGGTATAGTACAGAACGAGCATTTATAATTACAACCATCTTGTACTTTTAAGAAAGTTCTTGTACGGTCGTTCATAGAATAACCGGATACAAATTCTTTTGTTTCCTTAATTTCAGTTGCTAATACTTTTGGAGCATCTTCTTTTACAAAACCATCCAATAAGTCCAAAAGTCTAAATTTTTCAGCAGCACCTAAAACAGCATCAACGCCTTCTAATTCAGAAATTTCTTTTGGTTTTAACTGAGCATAACAACCAATTATTGCTACATACGAGTTTGGTGAAATCTTTTTTGCTTCACGAACAATCTTCTGACACTTCTTATCAGCATTATCTGTTACTGAACAAGTGTTGATTATATATATATCGGGTGTTTCCGAAAACTCTACTTTTTGATATCCTTTTTCTAAAAACTGTCTACCAATTGTAGATGTTTCTGAAAAATTAAGCTTGCAACCAAGCGTATAGAAAGCTACTTTTCTCATTACTAACTGAAAATTAATGACTTGCATTTTAACACAAGAAATGCAAAAGTACATAGAATGTTATTCAATTGAAAATAATGAGAACAACGTATGTTAACTTCTTCATTTGACTATGATTTTCGTTGCAATTTTGTATTTTTGTTAACTTTTTATTTTTTAATCTGTGAGGAAGGGATGAGACAGTTGTTGATACTTTATTTTCTAGTTTTTGTTTGGTTTAATGCTACAGCTCAAGACAAAGGTTTTGAGTACAATTATAACATAAACCTAAATAAAGTTGATAACGATAAAATAAAAGTGACTTTACAGTTCCCTGCCACTGATGAAACAACTCTTATTTATCAATTCCCCTCTATTATTCCTGGTACATACAAAGTATATGATTTCGGTAGGTTCATTACCAAATTAAAAGTTTATGATGCTAATAATAATAGCATTCCAACTGAAAGACTTGATGTAAATAGGTGGTCAATTAATAATCAGACATTAAAAGCTACAAAAATAACCTATTGGGTTTCTGACACTTGGGACTCTATGTTACCTACAAGAGTATTTGAGCCTGCAGGAACTAACATTCAAAAAGATAAAGTTTTCATTCTAAATAATCATGGCTTTTTTGGTTATTTTGAAGGAAAAATGGAAGCTCACTTTACTGTAAAAGTTTCTAAACCAAGTACTATGTATGGAGCAACATCTTTAAAGCCGATCAAAACTAGTTCTTTAACAGATACATATGCAGTAGATAATTACCATAGGTTAGTAGACAACCCTATTATGTATTCTGAAGCAGATACAGCTTCGGTACAAATTGGCTCTACCAATGTTTTTATTGGTTTATATTCTCCAAATAAAAAACTGGATGCGAAAACAACAGCAAAAAGTTTAAAGGAAGTCTTAAAAGCACAAGAAAAATTCTTAAAAGGGAAACTGCCTACAGATCGATATACATTTCTAATTTATCTATCTGACAAGCCAAGTAATTCTGGTGCAAACGGTGCATTAGAACATTGGAATTCGTCTTTCTATTTCCTTCCAGAAATGAACGCAAAGTCAATTTTACCTATAATTCAAGAAATTGCATCACATGAGTTCTTTCATATAATCACACCTCTTAGTATTCATTCTGATGAAATTGCTGAGTTTGATTTTATGCAACCTAAAATGTCTCAACACCTCTGGTTATATGAAGGTGTTACAGAATATTTTGCTGGATTGGCTTTAGTGCAAGAGCATGTTATTTCAGAAAATGCTTATTTAGAAGCTCTTCATCAAAAAATCATTACATCAACAACATTATACGACCGAAATTTACCTTTCACTGAACTAAGCAAAGAATGTTTAGAAAAATATAGTGTGGAGTATAGTAATGTTTATCAAAAAGGTGCATTAATTGCTTTTGGTTTAGACCTTGTTCTTTTAGAAAATAGTAATGGAAAATATGGTTTAAGAGATTTAATGTTAGATTTAAGTGAAAGGTATGGTGCTAATGTGTCTTTCCAAGATGATCAACTTTTTGATATAATTGATGATATTTCTAATATTCCAGAGGCTAAAGAATATCTTATTAAATATGTTACCACCTCTACCCCTCTTCCTTTAACTCAAATGTTTCATAAAGTTGGAATACTATATCAAGAGGAAAAAATTAGTAAAACAACTACTTTCGGTAATGTTGGATTATCAATGAATGATAAAGACCAAATTATAATTGACGATATAACTGAATTAGATGAATTTGGAAAAAAAATCGGTTATCAAAAAGGTGATGTATTATTAGAATTTAATAAAATTGAGGTCTCAGCAGATAATATTGGAACAATAATTAATGACTTTGTCAATCATCCTGAAAGCTTTCCAAAAGTGAAAATTTTGATTGAACGAAAAGGTAAAATCATTAAATTGAAATCAAAAACTCAAGTTAACGAACTGATTGAAGAAAACGTTTTTGAAAAAGAAGATGATTGTTCTGAACAGCAACAAAAACTTTTTAATGTTTGGCTAAACAAATCGTCTCAGTAAAAAAAATGAACATAATAAAATACATATAAAACACATGAATTTAAATTTACGTAACCCTCTACTAGTCTTTGATTTAGAGACCACCGGAACTAATGTAACTAAAGATAGAATTATTGAAATATCTATGGTTAAAGCAGAAGTAAATGGTGAGCGTATAATCAAAACGTATCGTGTAAACCCAGAGTGCCACATCCCTTCTTCATCTAGTAAAATTCATGGTATTTATGATGAAGATATTAAGGACAAACCAACTTTTAAGCAAATTGCTAAAGAAGTAGCTGCTTTTATGAAAGGTTGTGACATAGGTGGTTATAATGTACTTAGGTTTGATCTTCCAGTAATTACAGAAGAGTTTTTACGAGCAGGTATCGAATTTGATTTTAGCCAACGTAAAATTGTTGATGCACAAAAGATCTTCTTCCTTATGGAACCAAGAACATTAGGTGCTGCACTTAAATTCTATTGTGGACGGGAATTAGAAGATGCACACTCTGCTGAAGCAGATACAATTGCTACATTAGATGTAATAGACGCTCAAGTAAAACATTATGAAGGCGTAACTATAAAAGATAAAAACGGCAAAGAATATGAGCCTGTAAAAAATGACATGAACTCTTTGCATGACCTAACAGCAAGTAATTTAGTTGATTTTGCAGGTAGAATGGTACTTAACAATGAAGGGAATGCTATTTTCAATTTTGGTAAATATAAAGGCAAATCTGTAGTTGAGACATTAAAGAAAGATCCTCATTATTACGATTGGATTATAAATAATGACTTTGCACTTGATACAAAAAACAAATTGACACAATTAAGATTGAAAAGTCAGTTTGCTTAAAGTCAGTTTTTTACAAAAAAATGCTCATTAATAGTTAACTATTAATGAGCATTTTTATTTTATTAAAAAACCGTAATCTCTTCTAAAAAAAGATTACGGTCGGGTAATTAGGTTTTACAGGAAAATTTTGTTCTTATGAACTGCTTCATCCTTTTACTAATTACGGTTATTTTTATTCGAGACCCACGGTCATTCACAGTTGTTAGCAATATTTTATGAATCAATAACAAAAGCAACTGTCTATGAATTACTTAATTCTTTGCTGAAATGAAATATATCTATTCGTTTCAGCAAGTAGTTTTCTATCACATTTTTGTGATTTTTTGTTATTGAAAAATTCATAATAAATATTTGGTTCTACTCTATTATCCTGTGCTACTTTACATGTAACAAACTGATGATCAGACATTCTACCGACTACACCAACTGAGTTAAGATCATGAACATCTAGTAAATCATATAACTTATCTCTTTCTTTTAAATCAGTTACAATATAAAATTTATTACAAAATTTCATTGCTTTTTTTAGTTTTGGAACAACAGTTTGGTAAGATTCTTTATCTACAATCATAAATCCAATTACTATATTAATTGATGGATTATTAGAATGCATTATCACATCTAAACTGAAATCTGAACCAATAAACTTGTAGTCTTTCAAAAGTTCAATGTTTTTTGTTCTTACGCCTGCTTGCAATAAAATTGATTTACCAAGAGTACGTTTTAAATTAGAACACAAACTTAATTGAACATCTTCCTTTATAAAGGATGGGGTATTAAAATTTGAAGTCATAGTCTTTTATTCTAGTCAATTATTTAGTTATTAATAAAGCTTAGCAAAGAAATTTATTTCGAAGCGATTTCACACAATACGCAACGCCTTCTCACTATTTAGTCTTGTAATAGACTTAATTAATATGTTAAGACAAAATTTTTTATAAAATTTTATAAAATGTTTATCAATTACATAACAATACAAATGAAATATATAATTTAATTAAGTAATTTTGAGTGATCTATTAACACTATACTGCCGTTATTAATATGATACACTTTACTCCTTACAACATTTTATTTACTTTTTTGATCGCTTTTTTATTTACTCCGTTTGAAAAAATATATGGTCAAAATAACGATAACTTCCCTGTTGAACTACTCCCCATATCAACAAATAGTAATAGTAGTAAAAGTCAAATAATAGAACATTCCTATTATACTGTTTCTTATAATGAAAAACACGAACAAGCAAATTGGGTAGCTTATGAGTTAACTTCTCAAGAATTAATTAAAAACACATCTAGAACTAACGATTTTAGAGCTGATCAAGATGTCACTTCAAGTTCTGCTGAATTAGATGATTACAAGGGTTCTGGATACGACAGAGGACATTTAGCTCCTGCTGCAGACATGTCGTTTACTTCTAAGGCAATGACTGAAAGTTTTTATTTTTCTAATATGAGTCCACAAGATCCTAGTTTTAATAGAGGTATTTGGAAACAATTAGAAGAACAATTTAGAGCATGGGCACATGAAAAACATAATATTTATATTATAACAGGGCCAATTTTAGAAGATGGGCTTATTACAATCGGTGCTAATAATGTAAGCGTACCCAACTATTATTACAAAATTGCTGTTCATTACAACTCACAAGATAATGAATATGAAGCGATAGCTTTTCTGCTTCCTAACAAAAAAGGTGATCAAAAATTAAGTGAATATATTGTCACTATAGATTCAATTGAATCACTTACACAACTTGATTTCTTTAGTACTCTATCAGATAGTTTACAAATAACTTTTGAGAGTACTCTTTCAAAAGGAGATTGGAATTACAGCTCAATATATAATCCCATTTCAAATAATCAACAAACTACTAACAAAGTAAATACCGCCACTGATCAAAATGAAAATAATACAAAAGTAAGATGTGGAGGAATAACTAAAAGTGGTTCTCAATGTAAAAGGTATACTACTGATAGTTCAGGATTTTGTTGGCAACACAAAAAATAAAAAATGACTATTTTAGTTACAAAAGTACTTATTCAGTACATTTAATATACTAACTTGAGATTATACCCGTTAAAATTTAAAGAAAAACTGTATTTTGATTAATAAATTTACGTTTATTAATAATTTTTCATTGATTCTAACTTTTTTTATCTAACTTACAGTAAGTCAGTATTTAATCACTTTTTATGCAAGCTTTACTACAAAATAGGCCAAATAAAAGAAATACTTCTAATAACCAGCAAAAACATTACATCCTCATTAACAATAATGGCAATGTTAAATACATTTCCAAAGATTTTTTGAATGGTGTACATACTTTTGAAGTAGGAAGATCTATTGCCGTAGGTTTATCTCCTAAAAATCAAATTAAGCTTAAAAAGAAAATAACAGAAGCATTAATTAAGGACGAAACGATATCCTTCAATTTTACTATTTCACAAAACTCAAGGCCGCATACTTATAAAGTTCAACTATATCCTATTCATATAGATAATTCTTATGTAAATGCTACTTTTAAATTAATTAATCAAGAAAGAGATTTACAGCTAAAGCGTTTAAAAGATACCTATTTTCATTCTATTGATGGGATTATATGGGTTGACCCTTTTTCTAAAGATATTCTTTATGCGAACCCTGCATTTTCAAAAATTGCTGGCTATCAAGCATCTGATGATGTAATTACTAAAACTTTTCATGATTTTGTCCCTTCTAATTTAAACAAAGAGGCAAAATCTGTATTTGCAGAATTAAAAAAGAAAAAACACGTAATAAGAGAAACATACATAAAGAAGAAAGATGATGAAATAATTCCAGTACAAATCACTGCATCAATTGTTTCATCTGATGATGACACTCCCTATATAGTTTGTTTTATTAAAGATTTATCGGCTTTAATTAGTGCTAGAAAAGAGTTAAAAGATAACCAACAACGTTATGAAGCTATTCTTGATAATTCTAAAATCAAGATTTGTCAGTTTGATGAAAATTTAAAGCTTACGTGGTGTGGTTCTAGTTTAAACAGAAAAACAACTGATTTTTTAAGAGATGAGCACGTTGGTTTAGACTTAAAAAAGATATTAAAAAAAGATGCTGCTAATGAAATATTTAATTTCCAAAAAGAGGTTCTAGAAGCAAATATCACTGCTCATAAATCATTTAAAATCGGGTTTAACATTGAATGGAAAGCCATTGAATTATACCTTTCTCCTATTATTGTAAATAAAAAGGTAATTGGTTTAAATGCCGTATTTTTAAATATATCGAACCAAAAAAAGGTTGAAGAAAAATTAGATCATTTTGTCTACCGTGCAGCCCATGATTTAAGAGGTCCACTTACTACTGTTCAAGGGTTAATTCATTTAATGAAAGTTGATACCCGTAATCCACAACAGTTTATTAAACTTTTGGATGAGACGATTTGGACTCAAGATATGCACCTGCAAAAGATACTTGCCTATTATTATAATCAAAAAACAGATATTAATTCTAAACCTATTGATTTTACATTAATTCATAGTGAATTAGTAGATTTCTTAGAAAACTCTGGATATATCATAAATATTTCATTCTCAAATAATACAACGTTAGATAAAACGATAACTTCGGATGCAGAACGTATAGCTTTGTTATTTAAAAACATTTGTACAACAATATTGCAATTAGTATCAAGAGATATTTCTATCAAATTATTAATTGAAATTAAGCTACATAAAAACGGAGTTTATTTATCCTTCACCGATAATGTTTCTCCTAGAAACCCTGTTGCTTCAAATAACGGTTTTGATAGGTCTATGTCTTTAAATTTTGCACACGATGATTTTTCTAGAGGTATTTTTATTACATCTGAAATAGTTGATAAACTACAAGGAAAATATCAAGTAAAATACTCATCAAATAAAATGCAAAAATTAGAAATATTGCTACCAAATATTTAGAATTTAACTCTCCTATTTCTATTAAAAAATAATGAAAAGAAGTGACCTTGATCCTGACGATTTAAATCGCAAAGAACACCAAGACAATTCATCTTCTCACCCTGAAAACCCTGTAACAACTCAAGCCCCAGATCTATTATCTTATTCTAAAGAAAAGATGATTGGTGGTATTCTTGGTCCGTTAGCATTCTTTTGTATAAAATATGCTGATATTCTTCCAAATGACATTAGCGATAATGGAATAACTGTTGTAGCATTAGCTACCTGGATGTTGATTTGGTGGGTAACAGAGACCGTTCCTATTGCAGTTACTGCGTTATTACCTTTAGTAATCTTTCCTTTTTTCAATGTTTTATCAGTTAAAGCTACTGCAGCTCCTTACAGTAACCCTATTATTTTCTTATTTATGGGTGGCTTTTTAGTCGCTTTAGGTATGGAAAAATGGAAATTACATTTAAGAATTGCATTAGGCATTGTAAGAATGACAGGAACTAAAGCAAATCAAATTGTTTTGGGATTTATGATTGCTACTGGCTTTTTAAGTATGTGGATATCAAATACTGCTACAACAGTAATGATGCTTCCCATTGCTTCATCAATAATAAGCCTTCTCTTAAAAGATAAAGCTACCATAGACCCAAAAGATGCAAAAAACTTTGCAACATCTTTAATGTTAGGTATTGCATATGCTGCTAGTGTTGGCGGTATTGCTACTTTAATTGGCACTCCACCTAATGCTATTTTTGGTGGGTTTATGAAAGAAACGTACAATGTTGAAATTGATTTTTTCAATTGGATGTTGATTGGTGTTCCTTTCTCTGCTGTTATGATGGGTATTATATATATCGTTTTACTAAAGTTTGTTTACCCTAATAACCTTAAAGAGCTTAAAGGAGGTAAAGAACTCATTGAAAAAGAATACCAAGATTTAGGACCAATTCAATGGGAGGAAAAATGTGTTGCTATTGTATTTTTCCTTACTGCTTTTTTATGGGTTTTTAGATCATTAATTAACCAATACGGACCTTTGACATTAAATGATTCCAGTATTGCTATTTTTGCAGGAGTTTTACTTTTCATTATTCCATCTACTAAATCAAAAGGCACATTTTTACTAGCTTGGAAAGATACTGAAAAACTTCCATGGGGTGTTCTTGTTCTCTTTGGTGGAGGTTTGAGTATGGCAAGTGCCTTAGGAAATGCCGGCGTAATTGAATATATCGGCAATTTAATCTCATCTACTACATCAATACATGGCGTATTTATGATGATGCTATTAATTAGTATCATGCTTTTTGCAACTGAGGTAATGAGTAATACCGCACTTGCTACTATTTTCTTACCTGTTGTTGGAGGTGTTGCTGTAGCACTTGGAATTGATGTACTAACTTTTGCTGCTCCAATAGCAATGGCTGCAAGTTGTGCTTTTATGCTACCAATGGCAACTCCACCAAATGCAATTGTTTTTGCAAGTGGTCATGTTACGGTGCAACAGATGGTAAGAGCTGGAGTTACACTTAATATTATATCAGTGCTATTATTAACGTTATTATCACAAACATTAGTACCGCTTGTGTTCGAATAAAAAAAGGCTTTTGATGTACAATCAAAAGCCTTTGTTCTACTTTTTAAACTTATCAATAAGTTCGGAATATTTTGGATATTCTTTTTTAAGTACATTGGTATCTGCTATTTCAAAATCTTGAAATTCAAAACCAGGAGCAACAGTACACCCAATAAGTGTATACCCTTCTTCTTCATCAATTAAAGCAGCTCCCGCAAACCAATTACCTCCTTTTATAATATATTGTGGGACTTCTCCTTTAGAAAAGTCTTTCCCAACAATTGTTTCAATTAATTCCCCTTCAGGAGTAATCTCCACTAGCTTTACAGATGCTCCATCATAATAATGCCAAATCTCTGTAAATTTTAATCTATGAAAAGTTGAAAAATCACCTTTTCCCAATAAATAATAAATTGCTGTAGATACGTTACGTTCTAATTTATCTTCGGGCAATAAAACTGTTTTATTTGATCTATATGTCTCTGCATAGAAACCACCTTCGGGATGTGGTTCTAATTCTAATTGTTTGATTATTTCTGACTTCGTCATGCTTTGCTTATTATTTTTCACAAAAGATGATGTGTTTACGTAACTTTTCAAAATAATTAAAGATTTATTTAAGCTCATTATAAGAATAATAACATTGATATTTTAAAAGTTTGTAACTTCCACTAAGCAAAAGATAAATAATACTAAAACTATGAAACAAGAAGTACGCATTGAGTTTGAACAACTAGAAATCTTTAGATCTAAAAAAAGATGGAAATTATATTTCATTATTCTAGCAGAACACCCCTCCGACCCCGACAAATGGGTTTTAACCAGTATTCCAAATGACGATACGGGAGTTATAGAATTAAAGCCAAATGCCGAAAATAAAATCTATTTTGAACCACAAGTTGGTGTTGGTGTTGATGGGTTATTTGTATTTAACAGAGAGATGCCCAAAAATAGACGTCTAAAAGTGCGTGTTTACTTGAGGCACTCAAGAAGTAGTATAAGAAACGTTGGGGAATTACTTTCGGATGTTGAAAAAACGTTGGGTGACAATGCATTTGGACAGGTTACCAATCTATTAGGAAGGTCAAACCCATGGCTAGTAATTAGCAAAGAGGCTGCTCAAAAAGTTGGTTCTATTCTTAAAAATGTAAAAGATAAAGATTTCGGGATGTTAAGTCTTGATGAGGAATTTGGAAAAGAATTTGACAACCAAGAAGAATTAGACCGTGAAAACAGATTTTCTACAGGAGATGCTCGATTAGTGTGGAGTTGGGCAATAAGAAACATTGATCCTAATGAATCAACTACTTAGTAAAAATTGTTTTTGATCACCTTTTCTTGAGAATCCTTTTTAGTAAATTTGCCTATACTAAAAGTGACAATATGCTATAATTCATAAAATGAATAATTTACTTAAAAATTTCATACAAGTCAGTTTTCCTAAAACAGATGCAAATCATCCTATTCAAACTGAATTTTTATCTGTTGGAGAACTGATACAGGTAAAAGAAGGTGATTTCTTAATCGATATAAATGAAGAAATGACGTATGTTCCTATTGTAACGGATGGAGTTCTAAAAGTTACAAGAGAAGATGAAGATGGACATGAGCTTTTTTTATATTATTTAGAATATGGCGAAACATGTACAATATCTATGATGTACCAAGAAAGTGCAGTAAGAGTAACTGCCGAGGAAGATACATGGGTGTATAAGGTTCCTATTGGTGCAATTAATGATTGGATGACTCGTTTTCCTGAATGGCGTGATTTTCTTATGAGAGCATATAAAGTTAGATTCGATGGTTTATTAAAAGCTATTGATGAACTAGCCTTTAAGAAGATGGATGAGAGGTTAATCAATTATCTCAAAAAATTAAAAGCGATAAAAGAATCTAATGAGTTAAATGTTTCTCACTCAGAGATTGCTTTAAGTTTAAATACTTCTAGAGAGGTTATATCAAGGTTACTTAAGCAACTAGAAAAGCTTGGGAAAGTGGAACTAGGTAGAAACAAAGTAATTCTAAAGTAACTTTTATCACAGAGTATCTATTTGTATTCATCTATATTTAGATAAATATTTAAAATTTATACAAATATGGGTTTATTAAGAAAGCTACTGGGGCTTGGTCCTAAAGTAAATTATAAAGAATTAATTGATAATGGAGCCAAGGTCTTAGACGTTCGTTCAACTGGCGAATTCTCTTCGGGTCATTTTAAAGGGTCCAAAAATATTCCGTTAGATCAAGTAAGTAAAAGGATGCCTGAAATTCTTAAACTTGGTGAGCCATTAATTGTTTGCTGTAAATCTGGTATGCGTGCCTCAAATGCTATGTCTACCATAAAAAAAGCAGGAGTAAAAGAAATTTATAATGCTGGAGGTTGGACAAACCTGTAAAATAATAAGCCTGTGATTGATTCGCTTTCTTGCAACAATCACAGGCCTTTTTAATTCTTAAGTAAAAAAATGGTACCCAATTGATAGAGTACCACTTTAAATCTATATTTCTATTTTACAATCCTCCTCCACTAGATTGAATTTTTCTTTTCTGACGACCTTGGAATTGTCCTCCAAAGGCATAAGAAAATGACAATCTATATACAGGACTCTCCTGTCTAAAATCTATTGCTTCTACAAAACCATTTCCATAAGAATTTCTTTGTTCCCCACTGTACAATAGATTATTAATCTTAAAGTTAACACTACCTTTATTATTCAAAATTGCTTTTTTAATTGCTAAATCCATCGAATATGTAGGTTCTGTTATTCTTTGTGCATCATACCTTTTTGCAGTATATCTACCCATTAATTGAAACGTTAATGTTTTAATAGGAGTAACACGTGTACTCAATTTTGCAGACCAGTTAATTGGTGTACCATCTGTAGGAATTGTATATTCTTCATTTTCATCTTCAATATCTAAATAATAAACATCTACAGATCCATTCCATTCCCACCACTTTAGCATATTATAGTTTGAAGATAAAGACATACCTCCAGTCATAGAAGAACCTAAATTTTTAAATGTCATAACAGTAATATCTCTAACAGCATCATAATTTACTACCTCTCTGATTATATCAGTACTATGACGCATATATAAAGATGTATTAAAACTAATTACGTCTGCCATGAATCCGTGAGACAACTCCATAGAATTTGTAAAAGATGGTTGTAAAGTAGGGTTTCCTACCATCACATTCTTTGGGTTTGAAGACATTTCAATAGGTAATAATTGCATTACATCTGGGCGATTAATTCTTCTACTGTAACTTATACCAACTGTATTCTTCTCACCTAGTTTTTGTTTAATATGAACTGACGGAAATAGACTTTGATAGTCTATAACATAGGAAGTATCATTTTGAGATGAGTTTGTAATTTGACCTTCCATTTTAGCAGCTTCAGCTCTTAAACCGGCTTTAATACTTGTATTGCCTAATCTTAATGAATAAGATCCATATACTGCATGAACTGATTCATTATAAGGATAGGTGTAAGCCATAGTATCTACATTTACAAAATTGATGTTAGACACATTCATTTTAGCATCTGTAATTTGCCCTTTATACCCTACTTCAAAAGAAGATTTTTCATTAATAGATTGATCATAATCAACTTGAGCCTGTACATAAGACCAATTTGCTTGGTTCTCATTTTTATTCAACTCTTGCCAGCTACCATTTCCAACTTTCTGAGCATTCTGAGGTGTAATATCTGCTTCACCTAGATTTGCAAATAAATCAATCTCTAATTGTCCTTTACTAAATTCCTTACGGTGATTAAAATTAATATTATTTCCTTGAGCAAGATTATAATTTTTACCTAATTGATATTCTGTTCCTGTAATTACATCTCCATCCTTATAGTTGTTCGTATAAGTAGATTGTGCATCAGACTCCCATCTCCAACGTTCATAAAAAACCGTCGATGTATTTGTCGAGTCCCAGAAGTAATCCATACCAACTTTAATATTTCTATACCCATTATTGTCTTGAATCTTTTCTTTCTGATCTAAATCATCAACGTCTACATCAGAATAAGTACGGTACATATCTCTTGTATTATCCCATTCATTTGAACTCCAATACGATTGGGCAAAGAAATTTAACCTTTTCACTCTATAATTCAATCCTAAAAAACCCGAATACTTATTATTTGAACCCGCATTTAAACTCAAGTTTCCATTAAAGCCCTTTAGTGCATCTTTTTTAGTAATTACATTTATTATACCTGATAATCCATCAGGATCATACTTAGATGAAGGGTTAGTAATTACCTCAATTTTATCAACTGCATCAGCTGGTAAAGATTGTAATACTTGGTTAATATCCATCTGTGAGGGTTTACCATCTAATAATACCCTAACATTATTATCGCCTCTTAACGAAATTGAACCATCTGCACCTACATTAACTTCAGGTAAAGTATTTAAAATTTCTGATGTTGAGTTACCGTCTGCAATCATTGCTTCACTCACATTAATAATTTTCTTATCAATACGGTTTTCAATAAATGTTTTTTGTCCAGTAACTTCCACCTCATCCAATTGTTCAACAGAAGTAACTAGAATAATATCTCCAATATCAAGTTTCGATTTTTTAGCAGTAAGCTCTATCTCTTCAATATAATTTTGGTAGCCAATAAATTGAACAACTAAATTATATTTCCCTAGTGGAACTTTAGTCAATGTAAACTCACCATTTCCATCTGATAATGCTCCTGTTACAGATTTCTTATCAGCATCTAATATTGCAACAGATGCATAGCTTACTGGTTCGTTTGTTTCTTGATCAATTAGACGCCCTTTAATACTTCCTTTTGCGAGAGGTTCTGATTCTGAAATTGAAGTAAAAGATGTGAATAATAGTAGGGACATAATTAGACTTAGCCCTTGTACGATTGTAAAAGTTTTCATAAATAGATTACGTAATTTGACACTAGCTTTTTAAAGGTTGAATTGGTAATTAACCTTCAAAAAAATTCTTTATTAGTTGATTATAAATATGTTATTAAACGAGTTAGTATTTGACACTATATATTTATATTTCTTAATAACATCATCAATTATAGAGCTTGATTTTAAAATATGCAAACAAAATGCTTAATTAATTATAAATTTCACAAAATTACTAACAATCTGTAACACCATCGAACAGGGTTGTTCAGTATCGTTCAGTAATTTTGAATATTCGATTCAGTAATAAAGACATATCATTTTTTTAAACGTTGCACATAAGATCAATTTTATTAAAAAAAATATTACTACTACTTAAAATTATTTGATTAGCTTAGTTTAAAACTATGATATAATGGATTCAAAAGATATAAAAGCACATTTCCAGCATCTTCTAAAACTATTAGAAATTGAGAAAAAGGAAGACTTAGAGCAGTATAAAAAATTGATGAGTGACTCTTCTATTGAAGAACGAAGAAATAAAGGAATTTGCTGGTACCCTGTACAATTAGAAAAATCTAGTTTTGATGCTGGAGCTAGAGTTATAATTAAAGTATCTAGAAAACAAGAGCAAGCCCATGTTTTCCAAACAGGTAAAACTGTTAGTCTATTTTCTTTAGCAGGTAATAATGATGAAATTTCTGAAAATTCTAAGGGCGTTATAAATCAAGTAAAAGGTAATGAAATGGTTATTACTTTGAACGAAGACGATATTCCTGAATGGATATCAGATGGTAACCTTGGAGTACAGTTACTTTTTGATGAAGGAGCTTACAAAGAATTAGAAAGAGCACTCACTATTGCTATGAATGGAGAGGAACCTCAATTAATAAAAATGAGAGAAATTCTTCTAGGAAATAGAAAGGCTTCTTTTGCAAAAAAATATGAATTTGATATTCCTTATTTAAATCAAAGTCAAAATGAAGCATTAAGAAATACTCTAGCTGCTGAAGATGTAGCCATTATCCATGGACCTCCAGGAACAGGAAAAACAACAACTTTAGTACAATGTATCATTCAAGATTTAAAAGAAACTGATCAGGTTTTAGTTACTGCACCAAGTAATGCTGCTGTAGATTTACTTACTGATAAATTAGTAGAAAAAGGTATAAATGTACTCCGACTAGGTCACCCTGCCAGAGTAACAGATCGTTTATTACAACAAACTGTTGATTATAAAATTACAAAGCACCTAAGATATAAAGAACTAAAAGCAATAAAACAACAAGAAGCACAATACCGAGATGCTGCATCTAAATTTAAACGCAACTTTGGAAGCGATCAGCGTAAGGAACGTAAAATGCTCTATGTTGAAGCAAATAAACTTAGGAAAGAAATTCGCTCTTTATCAGATTATATATCTAATGATATATTTGAAAAAGCAGAGGTAGTTACTTGCACACTTGTAGGTGCAACAACTCAATTAATGAGAAGTAAGCGTTTCTCTACTGCATATATAGATGAAGCAGCACAAGCATTAGAAGCGGCCACATGGATTCCGATTCTTAAAGCAGATAAAATAGTTTTAGCTGGAGACCATCAACAATTACCGCCAACAATTAAATCTGTTGAAGCAGCTAAAGAAGGTATGGATAAAACATTATTCGAAAATGTGATTAAGCAAAAATCTGTTGATGTAATGCTTAAAGAACAATATCGCATGAATAAAGATATAATGAACTTCCCTTCAGATTATTTTTATGACGGCAAATTAATTGCAAATGATGAAGTAAGAGATTGGAAAATTTATGATGAAGACCAACCTCTCGAATTTATTGATACTGCAGGTACAGGTTTTCAAGATCAGATTGCCCCAGAATCGTTAAGTACTTATAATAAAGAAGAAGCTGAGCTTTTACAAAAGCATTTAGTACAATATATAAACATTGTCGACAGCTCTAATCAATTAGATAAAATTGGAAGTATTGGTATCATTACTCCTTATAAAGCTCAAGTCAAAGTTTTAAAAGAGCTTGTACAACAAATGGATGTTCCTTCTATTGTTCGAGAGAAAATTAACGTAAATACTGTAGATTCTTTTCAAGGGCAAGAAAGAGATATCATTTATATAAGTCTTGTAAGATCTAATGATGACGGCATTATTGGCTTTCTATCAAATGCTAGAAGAATGAATGTAGCCATGACAAGAGCAAAGAAAAAATTAGTTGTTATTGGTGATAGTGCAACGGTATCTAGAAATAAATTCTATAGCAAATTTATAGATTACGTAAACGATATAGAAGCATACCGAAGTGCTTTTGAATTAATGTATGATTAATTCAAAAGCACTGATTATTTATTTGTTTACAGTTGAGCGAAAAAGTATTTCTTTTGCTCGCTGTAAACCGTTATCACTTGCCTTTTGAAGCCAAAATTTATAATCATCTGTTTGATAACCCAAATTTTCGATTGATGCTTTATTGTTATATTTTAAGTTGGCTAACTCAAACTGACAAAAGGAGTTACCTTGTTCTGCTCCTTGCTCATAAAATTTATAGGCGTACTTAAAGTTACCAATTGATTTGGAATAGTTACCTGCAAATAAATTACACATAAATAAATTCTTATTTGTGGCTGTAGTATACCAATCTTGAATTTTCGATTTATTTGTGAATTTCTTTATATTTTCTGTCTGGATAGCAGCTAAATACCCAATATGGATATCAATACCATTTTCTAATTCTGTTGTAAATTTTGTAATTGCATCGTCTGCATATACATTAATCTCACTTTCTGAAAGTTCTAAACCGTGTTTTCTTTTTCCTAATAAAGATAACCAAAAAGATGCTTCTGCATTCCCCATTTGTGAAGCTTCTTGTAATTGAAGTACAACTTGATTTAACTCTGGAGATAGTAACTTATTTTGTCTAAGTCTAAATTCTGGTAATCCTCTCAAATAATCAACGTATCCTTTAACTGCATTACTTACTAAAATTTCAGATGAGATTTTTTCTGATTTTGCTTTAAACACAAAGTCACTACTACCTATATAATTCCCAAAGTGACCTAAAATTGGCCGTGAACTTAATGTCTTCAACTCACTTGATAAATCGTTTGCAGTTACAATACTATCCTCTGCATTTATTTTTAGAGAATGGATAAACTTTTGGGCAAAAGGAGAATGCTTTCCTTTTACACCATCTGCAACAGGATTTAATCTACTAGAACTTAAAACAAACCTATTTCTTTCCTTTAATTGATTCTGTAAAAATTGAGGCGCTGACAAGTGGCTATTCTTAGAATAAACTGATCTCCCTTTGGCAATTTTATCATTAAAAGCACCTCCAAAACAAACATCTACTACCAGCATTACTTGTCTAGATTTAAAGTTGTCAGTAAGCTGCTTTACGGTATAAAAAGGTAAATAGGACTCATAATTTGGGTCTCTTCGTTCATTTCTAGTAAAACTAGTAACTAAAAAACCTTCATTAAAATACCTATGCTCGTAAGTACCATGCCCGGCAATATAAAGAATAAATCTATCGTACTTTTTCAATTTATCTTTGTAGGCTCTTAGTTTATTTAATATTGCAGTTTTAGAAGGGTTTTTGAGAATTTCCACCTTAAAATCATACTCATTTTTTAGCACCTCTGCTACACCTTCTGTATCATAAACGGGATTTTTTAAATCATCAAAATATTGGTACTTATCAGTTCCAATTAAAAGTGCATATGCATTGGATTCTATTTCATTATTATCCTTGACATCTAAACCATTTATTACATCAATACTTCTGTACGATTGTGAAAATATTGAAGGGGTAAAAGATAGAATGAGCAATTGCACAAAAAATAATTTAGTACATAAATTAACTAGGCACATCGAATTAATTGTGTTTTAATATTTGGTAATTGTTAGGAATATATCTTAATAATAAAATTACTTATACGAATATCATGCTAAAAATTGCATCTTTACAAGTCTAAACTTCTATTAACAAGCAAATGCCAACAAAAAACAAATATTATTTATTCCTCATTTTTACAACTTTTATATGGGGAACAAACTTCCATGTCTCTCAAATTGCATTAAGTTATACCTCTTCTATGCTAACAGGTACCTACAGATATACATTAGGAGCCTTATTTTTGATTGCCATAATTTTGTTCAAAAAACCTTCGAAAGAACAAATTCAAAAAAGTATTTCTAAATGGAAAGAAATTGTCTTCTTAGGTATTGTGGGAGCGTTTCTATATAATATTCTCTTTTTAGAAGGCTTAAAGTTCACCTCTGCATTTAATGGTGTTTTAATTATTGGCCTTACCCCTCTTAATACTGCTTTAATATCTATACCAATGTTAAAGACAAAATTGAAACCTAAACAAATAATTGGTATTTGCTTTGGCTTTACGGGTATACTTATGGTTATAACCAAAGGAGATATTGCAACTATACAAAACCTTACCTTCTCTAAAGGAGATTTATATATTTTAGCTGCAAACATCAGTTTTTCTTTTGGTAATGTTTTTATAAAAAAATATTTAACAGGAATAAGCCCGCTATGGTTAACAACACTAGTAACTGTTGTGGCATGTATATGCTTTATTTCCGTAAGTCTTTTTACAGAACAATTTATTTTTCCTACAACTAAAGAATATTTATTAGCTATTTTCTTTATGGGTGCACTATCTACAGCTATTTGTGGAGCTTTTTGGTTTATATCAATCAAAGAAATTGGAGCTGAAACTAGTGCTTTATTTATGAATTTAGTACCAGTATTTGGTACATCAGCTTCTTTTTTATTGGGCGATGAAATCGTTCCTGCTCAGGTTATTGGTGGTTTATTAGTTGTGGTTGGCTTATTATTCAATAGTTTTAAACTGAAATACCCTTTCAATAGATAATTTTTAATTATTTACTGTCAGAACAGTCTTACTAATTGTCAAATAACAAACCATTAAAAATTAAATAAAGAACCAAGTAAAACTATAAGAATGTAGTTTTAATAAACCTAGTTACTAATAAAAATGATTAAACTAAGAACATTAACCCTAAATGACCTAGATGAATATAAGCTGTGGTTGCTTCCTCATCACACCTATCAAAATTTAAATGCTCCGTATTACAAAAAGAAATCTGTTGATGAAATAGAAAGCTTTATCCAACAATTAAAAACTGATTTTAAAACCGATATAAATCCACTTCCACAAAAAAGAATAATTACCAATGAAGCAAATAAACTTATTGGTGAAGTTACCTGGAGATGGAGGTCTGAGGAAACTAATTGGATGGAAATTGGAATAGTTGTTTTCAACCCAGATTTTTGGTTTAAAGGCATTGGTTACCAGGCGCTATATCTTTGGATTGATTTACTTTTTGCTGAAAAACCTGAATTAGTTAGACTTGGGTTAACAACATGGTCTGGTAATGAAGGGATGATGAAACTTTCAAAAAAGTTAGGGATGAAAAAAGAGGCTCAATTTAGAAATGCTAGAATTGTGAAAGGCAAATATTTTGATTCTCTAAGTTATGGCATTCTCCGTTCGGAGTGGGAAGAACAAAAACTACAATAGTATACTGATTTTGTTCATAAAAAAAGGTATCACATTTCAATTATGTGATACCTTTTTAAGAATTACAGACTTATAAATTATCTGATATCTAATAAACCATCAATCTCATCTTGTTGGAGATCTGATTTTTTAGCTAACTCTTTTCGCAAATCTTCTTTTACAATTCTTTCTGCTTCAGAAATAGGGTATTTTACAGACATTGTTATGTAAGTCATTCCTCCATCAACTTTTTTAAGTAGAACAATTGGTGTTGTTCTACCTAAACGAGCAGAAACATTGTTTTGGTAAGAACCAATTACTTCATTTACAGATCCCGAATCATTTAGGCTTTCAGAATTAGAAAGGTTTGTCTTAATTCTACCAATAATTTCAGAACCAATTTGAGTAGCTAATTCATTCAAACATAATTGATATGCTGATTGCTTTGCTGCTGCAAAAGACTCTCCTTTAGATTCTTGGAAAACTACAAAAAATTTAGGGTTTCCCATATCATCTTGAGCTAACCTAGCATAATACGAATTTTCTAACTGCATTGCCATTGGTAAGTCACCAGGAATTTCTGTATAACCTTGTTTAGATAAAGTCTTAGCTTGCTTCTTAGCATCTTTAACTGCTTTTGTCTTTAATTGCTTTAAAGTTGCTTTTTTCTCTTTTTTAGTCTGACTTTGTGCGGATAAGTTAAAAAGTAGTAAAGAGCACATTAATGCTATGGTATAAAAAAGTTTACTTTTCATAGATATTTGTTATGATAAAAAATGTCAGTTTAAAAGTTCAATATAATTAGAATTACTTTTAAATTCACAATTGAAAGTTTGAAAATCTAAATTAGTAATAATCAACATGTATAAAAATATACTCTTTTTGTTTTTAATTATATTTCCTTCATTAGTTTTTGGTCAGAAAACTAAAAAAGTAAGCTCAACAATTACAGAACCATTGTTGGATAGTTATACTGTTGGTAGTTTTAAAGAACAATTATTAAGAAAGGCACAGATACAAGCATTGGCAGATCAATTTGGAACAAATTTATCATCAAGTACAGATTTACAAGTCAATAACTCTTCTACAGATTTGATGTCTTTAAATACCTCTACTGTTAAAGGAGAATGGATAAAAACAACAAGTCTATCTTATGAATGGTTTATAGAAACTATTGATGGTGAGCAAACAGTGTATCTAAAATGTGCTGTAAGTGGAAAAGGTAGAGAGATTACAACTCCAAACATAAAGATTGAAGCAGCTACACTAAGTTGTAATCAATTAGGAAATTGTGAAACGAATAACTTTAAAGAAGGACAAAGCCTTTATGTTTCTTTCAAATCCCCTAAAGATGGATATGTTAGTGTTTTTATGAGAGAAGAAGGTGTCGTTTATAGATTATTTCCTTATTCATCACTTAAAGGTGACCAAGGAGATGCTTTAAAAATTATGAGTGATAAAGAATACATACTTTTTGATCCTCAAAAAGCTTCTGATTTTGATAACTTATCAAGTAGACAAGTTGATGAACTTCAACTTTCTACAATGGGCAAAGATAAATTATTTAACAGGTTATATGTGATTTATAGTCCTACCCCGTTTACAAAGCCTATTCTAGAAACTGGCCAAGGAGGAATAAAAACTATTAATCCAGAAGAATTTCAATCTTGGTTAACTACTAATAAAGGGAACAACACCGATTTTCAAGATAAATTATTGTATTTTACAATAGAGAAATAAAAAATAAACCTCCTCAAATTTTGATAACTTGAGGAGGTTTCTCTTTAAAATTAGAAATTAAAACCAAGTTTTGTATAGAAATAAGCTCCATTAAAACCCATTTGAACAGCGTCATAATATCCACCAGATTCAGTTGCTAAAGGATCTTGTTTTGATGGATAAATATTAAATATATTATTTCCACCTAAGGTCCAATTAATATTTTTAGTAAAGCCATATGTAACTGCAATGTCTGTAGTAATTCTTGCAGAATAATAATCTATTTCTTCATCCCAATTCATTAATTCTACTTCAGAAAACCTATTCAATCTAACCATTGTTGATAGTTTTTTATACGAATGGTTTACAGAGAAATTAAATTTACTCTTAGGTGCAGATGCTAGTAAAAACATCTGTTCACGCTCTCCAAAATAAATATCTTCTTTACCTTGTAATTTATCACTTGTATGAATTTCACCTAGTTCCATATGATTAAAATTACCCGCTAATGAAGTAGTTATTGTGTGTAAATCAATATGATGCGTATAAGCAATAACTACATCTACTCCCATTGTTTTGGTATCAATTGCATTAGTAAAAAACTGAGCAGCGCCTACTCCCATTGCTTTAAGTTCATCACCAACATCTGGGTCATCTTCAGTAAAAGCTCCAGTTAACACAATACGATCATCTATAGCAACATAATAACCATCCACAGTTAAAGAAAGTCCATCGGTGGGATTTAAGGTAAAACCTAAGCTAGCATTGAACGCCTTTTCTTGAGTTAATTCTGGAATACCTAAAGTTTTCGCTAATTCACTATCATTTGGTGCAATAACTTTATCAATACCAACACCCCCTGCAAAATCTGTAAATTTTGTATTGTAATGAATTTGAGCTAAAGAAGGTGCTCTAAATCCAGTACTGACAGACCCTCTAAATGCAAGGGCTTTTGACACTTCATACCTAGACGCAATTTTACCGTTGAAAGTACTTCCAAAATCACTATAATTCTCATATCTAACGGCAACAGCCATCATCCATTTTTTTGTTATATCTGCTTCTAAATCTAAGTATAAAGCAGCATTGGTTCTGTTTGCGTTCACCTCATTTTCTGGCATAAAACCTGGAAAACCTTGAGCACCTCCATCTAAACTACCATCAGAGTAATTTTTATAAGAAGCTTCTTCGCCAGCTCCAATACCATATTGATCAATTCTAAATTCAGCTCCAACAGCAACATTAAACCCTTCTAAAATACCATCATAATATTTAGAAGCATCTAACCCTGTTACATTTTGTGATAAATAATGACGACCTGCATAAAAGCTAGTTGGAGAATTAGCTCCCATTGATACATTCACTGTGTTATTTACAGAATAATCAAAACCGTTATAACCATAAGTATTATTTAAATCAAGTTTCCATCCTTTATACATAGATTTTATACCACTACTTACAGAATAATCTGTGATATCGGAAATAATATTTGGGTTATATCCATTTGGATATATTTCAGGTACATTCCTGTCATCATCTGCAAACCTAGTCCATGCATAAGACTCACCATGCCTAAAGTTATAGCCGCCAAAAGCATAAATTTCGGTATTTTCAGACAAAGGAACACCCGCATTTAAAAATGCTCCATAACTATCAGCCAATGCATCTCCAACTTCAGTTCTAAACGTTTCCTCTCCCTCTGCTGGTGCTCTATTCGTTCTTCCTCTATGTTGATATTGCCCTGTTAAATTAAGAAAACCACCTTTATCTCCTAGTTTAGCTCCATAATTCACATCCACATTTGCCGTTGCACCATCACCTTCAGAAGTTATTCCGGTACCCATATTAACACTAATACCATCATCATTTTTCTTAGTAACAATATTAATAACACCTGCAATTGCATCAGAACCATATTGTGCAGAAGCTCCATCTCTTAAGATTTCAATTCTTTCAATTGCAGCCATCGGGATTGCATTTAAATCTGTACCTGTATTGCCCCTTCCTCTTGTCCCGTATATATTAACAAGTGAAGATTGATGTCTTCTTTTTCCATTTATTAAAACAAGAGTTTGATCAGGACCTAATCCCCTTAAAGTTGCTGGATCTACATGGTCTGCTCCATCTGCACCTGTTTGTCTGTTTGCATTAAAAGATGGGGCAACATATTGTAACAATTGATTCATATCTAACTGACCAGTTGCTGCAGTAACATCATCTAGGTTGATTACATCTATGGCTACAGGAGTTTCTGTTACTGTTCTATTTTGACTTCGAGAACCTACAATTTCGATGGCTTCTAATTCTGTAGCATCTTCTTCTAAAGATATTTTTAGATCTAGTTTATTGGTCGCAATAAAAGATTGCTCTTTAAAACCAACTGCCCTAGCAACTAATGTTTTTCCTTCTTCAATTTTAAAAGAAAAGTAACCTTCAAAATTAGTTGAGGTACCATGATTAGTGTTACCTTCTTCATAAATAACTACTCCGGGTAAAGCATCTCCGTAATTATCTACAACTTGTCCTGTTACAGTTATTTCTGTAGCAAGTGAATAAGTAAACGAAAATAGTATTATAGATAAGGATAATAAAAATTGATTCATATTGATTGTTTGTACTTTTTAGTTATACCCTTTTAGGTACATTTCAAAGTTCTATCAAAAGAATCCAACTTTCCAAAAGATGTTTATTGTTATGAAGATAATTAAAAATCATTCACAAACATCACTAAAATTGATGTTTAACTAAAAAACAAGGTGTTCAAAATTTAACAAACTACTTTTTCTGTTAAATTTTGAACACCTAAAGAATTTAATAAGATAAATATAAAATTACATTTAAATTGTACTATTCCAATATTCTAGAAGCTGAAAAACCTGAAATAAATCCAGTAGTCCATGCTGCTTGGAAATTAAAACCACCAGTAATTCCGTCTATATCCATTAATTCCCCTGCGAAATATAAATTTTTGATATGCTTACTTTGCATAGTTTTTACATCTATATCAGTTAAACTCACCCCTCCACACGTAACAAATTCTTCTTTAAATTTAGTTGTACCTTTTACTTCATATTCATCAGCTAAAAGCATTTCAACTATTTTATTTAATTCCTTTTTACTGAGATCTAACCATAATTTTGATTCTGGAATACCTACTTTATCTAAACAATAATCCCAAAGCCTTTGTGGCAATGCAAAAGGATTATTATTCTTAATTTGTTTCTTTCTTAATTTTTCTTTTTGCTCTTGAATAAAAGTTCTTAAATCTTGATCTGAGTATTTATTAAACCAAGATATCAAAATTGAAAAATGATAGTTTTTATCTGAAAGTACTCTTGCTCCCCAAGCTGAGGTTCTTAATACTACAGGTCCGCTAATACCCCAATGAGTAACTAAAAGCGGTCCAGTTTCTTGTAATTTTTTTTCGCCAATAACTCTAACTTTAGCATCTGGAACTGATAGTCCCATTAAAGAAGTAAGTTTTTTATCCTGTATTTTAAATGTAAATAATGATGGTACTGGTTTTTCTATTTTATGTCCTAAATCTGCCAACCACTTTAATCCATCAATTTTTGGTTGTCCTCCAGTACAAATAATTACACTATCAAATACTTCTTCATTACCATTAATTACTAAACCTACTTTATTATCTGGCTTAGTAATTAGTTTTGTAACAGTACTACTGAGTCTTAAGTTTACATGATTTTTAAAAGCTTCCTTCTGGAGGCAATCAATAATGGTTTGGGAATCATTTGATTCTGGAAACATTCTTTTATCTGGCTCTTCTTTTATTTTAACCCCTCTTTTTCCAAACCATTCTAATGTATGCTCTGCATTAAATATATTAAATGCCTTTTTTAAAAACTTCTCGCCTCTTGGATAATTTTTGGATAACTGTACCGTGTTAAATGTAGCATTGGTTACATTACACCTACCACCTCCAGAAATTTTCACTTTACCTAAAACCTTAGATGTTTTTTCTAAAAGGTGTACTTCCGCTTTATTTTCTGCTGCTTTTATTGCCGCGAAATAACCTGCTGCTCCTCCACCTATCACTGCTACTTTTGGTTGCATCACAAATAATATATCTTAAAATGATTTCTACTGAGAATAATCAAATGTAAAACTACTGAAATAATAAAAATGATGATTAAAAATTCTCATTACTTATTATCTTTAAATTCATTTCTAGCATTTATAAAGAATTTTTTCAACTTACAGAATATAATTACCACTTACATGTTAAAATATTATCTTTTAGTCAAGCAATGGTTAGCCGGTTATTTTTTCGATTTCATTCAAAAAGAATACAAAACAAATGGGAATATATATACAATACCAAAAAAAATGACCACTAGCTTTTTTAGAGGTGCTTTTACATTGGGTTGGTACGAAAAACAAGAGCGTTTATATATTCCAAAATACCTAAATAAATCAGATACTGTTTTAGAATTAGGAGGTTGCATTGGTGTTATATCTTGTATAATTAATAATCAATTAGAAGATAAAACGAAACAAGTTACTGTTGAAGCCAATCCTAAGTTAATTCAACATTTAATAGTCAATAAAGAAAGGAACAATTGTAAATTTGAAATAGTCAATAAAGCCGTTAGCAACCAAGAACAATTAGAATTTAATATTGGATCATCAATTGTGCTCGGAAGTGCAAATGTAGAAACAAATGAAAAAGTTTTGGTTGACGGTATTACACCTTCTCAAATTCAAGATAAATACAACCTTAAATTTAATACTCTAGTTATGGATATTGAAGGTGGTGAACTTTTTATTCTTAGAGATTTTAAAAAATTTATTGGAGGTTTAGATAAAGTATTATTAGAAGTCCATCCATTTGAAAATATTCTAACAGCTGATGAAGTAAATGAATGTGAGGATATTCTTAGTAGCTTAGGGTTTAAGAAAGATATCGATATTGATTTTTTCCAAGCTTGGATTAAATAACAAAAGGCACTCATTATTTTAAAAATAATGAGTGCCTTTTTAGTTATAATTAGCGACTACTAATTTTATTTTTTCTTATAGTTATAAGCCGTAAAACCCATTGCTACAACCAATAATAATAAAGTGATGTAGCCAGAGATTTTAGAAATTGTACCACCAATAACATAAGAATCTGGATCAAAATCAAAAGTAATCTCATGTGTTCCTGCTGGAATATGTAATCCTCTTAATACATAATTGGCACAAATAATATCTACGGGCTCACCATCAATTCTTGCAACCCAACCTGCAGGATAATATACTTCAGAAAATACACCAAACCCACCTTTAGCAGATTGAGACTTATATTTTATTCTTCTTTGATGAAAATTTACAAGCTCAATTTTATCACCAATTGATTTAGATGTTGAAATATTAGCATTTGGAAATTTATTTGTATCTACAATTGCCTGAATACTAGGATCAATTGCAGGAAGAGCTTCAATCTCTTCATCTGGAGATGATACCTTTAACACTTTATCAACAAACCAAGCGTGCCCTAACGCGTTAGGGTTCTGATAAATTGCATTAGCATCAGTTCCTAAAATTGTATACTTCATATTAAGCATATTTAAAGCAGGTGTTGCTTTAATTGCTAAAGTATCTCCCTTCTGAATAGCCTCACCTAATGTTTGCATTTCTCTAGGTAATTCTCGCTCAATTAAATCTTGGTAACGTCTTAATTTTGCAGCAAAATACCCTCCAATAGATTTATGGAAATATGATGTATTTGCTTCATTAAAAACATTAGTAGTCAAATTAAGCACACGGTAGTTAGGATCTTTATCTCTTAAAATTCTTTGATCAGCAGCCGTTGGAACATGAACTTCTTTATTATTCGTTTTTTGAAAAGAAGCATCATTAATATATCTTTTTGCAACACCCCAAACATCTCCTAATGTCAAAAAGCCTACAATTAACACAGTTAACGCCATAGATAACTTCTTCTTTGAGTAAGCAAATAGAACAGCAATTGCTACTAAAACAAAGAAAATAGATCTACCAACATCACCTCTCATCATTGCAACTCTTTCGGCATCTAATGCATTCGTAAATTGACGAATAATATTTGGATCTTTTATACCAAACATTTGCTGAAATATTTGAGCATCACGAGGCCCACTTACATCTATAAAACCGGCTCCAATCCACATAATAGCCAACAAACCAACAGTAACACCTGCTGCATTTAATGCTGCTTTTTGAGTTTTCTCGTTCCAACCATCTTTAATAATTTTATCAAAACCTAATGCTGCACCCATTGCCATTACTATACAAGTAACACCTAAAGACATTGCAGGGGTTCTGAACTTATTCATACCCGGTAGAATATCGAATAATGAATAGTTAAACCATTGTAAATGTTTACCCCATGCAAACATAGCAGTAATCAATACTCCTCCAATCAACCAATTTCTTTCCCTTTTATCTAAAATAAAAAGGGCTAATATAAATAAGAATGATAAAATTGCTCCTTGATATATTGGTCCACCTGTAAAGGGTTGTTCACCAAAATAAAGTGGCAATTTAAAATTTGGGTTATTAATTATAGATTGAGCTTGTTGCTTACCTGCTGCTTTTTCTAATTGTGCAGCCATAGGACCATCTTTAGAAATATTTTCTTGACTACTTCCTCCATAAAAGTTAGGAGCAATCAAAGTTAAAGATTCCATTTTCCCTTCACTCCAACTAAAAGCATAATCTTTATCCAAACCTTCTTCGGTATGGTTAGATTCCTGACCTGGAAGAGGTGTTAACTCCTTTTTTCCTCTAATAGAATATTCTGAATACTCTTTAGTTGTCCAGACTTTCCATAATTGGGTAGAAGCACCCAACCCTGCCGCTAAAATTCCTAAAGGTATAACTCTAGTTAAAAAGATATTAAGTTCGCCATTTTTGTAATAGAAAAACAGCTCAGTGAGGCCATATATAATACACACAAAAATCAAATAATAAGTAATTTGATAGTGCGTAGCTCTAAGTTCTAAAGTAACACTTGCAGCTATCAATGCTACACCAACTAACCACTTTTTATCAAAAAGTAGTTTCATACCACCTAACACGATTGCTCCGTAACCTATTGCCCACAATTTTGTCATGTGACCGGCTTCTAGAGAGGTTATATAAAAGGTATTCATTGCAAAAGCTGCAGAAATAAACATTCCTACCCATGGGTTTACTCTAAAACACATTAATGCAATCCATAAACAGGACATTAATAAAAATACAGTCATTGCACTCTCATATGTACTCTGAAGACCTAGCATTGAACTTGCAAACAATACGTGAGTGGGATCACCTTTTAAGCTTGAAAAGAGTAACTCTGGCATTCCAGAAAACATTGCAGTATTCCATAAAGGAGACTCTCCTGTTTTTTCTGCTTCTACTTGAGATGCATGAGACATCCCTTGAAAGTGGATTAAATCACTCTGACGTAATGATTTCCCTTCAAAAAATGAAGGGTTAAAATATATAACACTAAGAATGAGAAAAACTGGTATTACAAATACCCAGCTATACTTTGTTAAAAATTTGTTGTTCATATGTTCTAGAATAACTTTTCTTCTATTGCTTTATTTTCTAAAATTTGTTTGAATTTCTTGGCTTGCGTTATCTGATCAAACTGTTTAATAGCGTAAGATCGAATATTTTCTCTATTAAATTCATTAGTATCACTACTCCAAGATGCTAAAGAAGTAGCCAATTCATCTACATTAATACTATCTATTAATATACCATTTTTGCTATTTATTACATCTTTCATCCCCCCAACAGCAAAAGACATTACCGGTGTACCGCAAAACATACTTTCTAACATTACATTAGGTAAGTTGTCTTCTCGGCTAGAAAGTACAAAAAGATCTGCAGCAGAATAAGCTAGTGCCATTTCTTGTGGTGTTTTTAATACGCCAACGGGATATATATTTTTACTTTGAAAAATATTTTTATCGTAATTACCTACTATAAGTATAGAAACATCTTCTTTAAAATCTACTTTCTTTAAAGCATCTATTAATAATTGAGCTCCTTTCCGTCTGTTAGATACTTTTTCACTTACAAATAATAAGGTTTTCTTATCCTTTGGTAATTTAAAATGCTCTCTTGCTTCAGACCTATCAATTAATGGTAATTGGCTTGGATTTATACCATATTGTAAATGAAAGTGTTTAAACCTTCCCAAAAGATCGCTTTCCTTAGAGGCATTCATTAACCATTTTGATGGAGCAATTACACTTATATTATCTTTCAGCTTATAAGCATCTGATTTAATTTTCAGAAACTTCTTTTCTAGTGAAGCATACTTTCTATAAATCTGAGAGTCTTCAAAATAATGAAAACCACCCATGAAAGGGTTCATATCATGTAGAAACCAATACACTGGTTTTTTAAAATTCTTAAAGAAAGAGCCGTAATCTAAAAAATCACCTACCCAATGTAGAACAACAACATCTGCTTCCTGAACAAATGGGTCATCTTCTAAGCGATAAGAACTTATTGGAAATGAAAAATTCTCACAATTATCATCCTTAATATATACATTTGGAAGAATCTTTAAATTTTTAATCAAAGTTGATATTCTTCTAAACCATATTGATGGATTAACAGCATAGTTTTCATTTATATCATCTGCAGTTTGATTCCTACAAAGAACTTTTGATTCTACACCTAAAGATAACAGACCCTCATGTAAGCGAGTGGCAGCATTGGCAGCTCCTCCTTTTGGATATGTACTTACGTGAACAATTTTCATTATTAATAAACGGATTTGTCTTAAGATTCCACAAATATGGTTACAATTCCCAATCTTTTAAAAATTAAGGAGTATAAACCGTATTTACCTTATAAAAAAGCATTCCATTTAATTTGTATTAACTTTTATATAGATCATTCTTTCTATCAATACTATAATTATCATAAAATATCAGTTGATTTAAATTTTTATCTTAACGGTTTTACTAAATTTGTTCTTCAATATCTTGTAGGTAAAAAATAACAGTGAGTATAAAACAAACATTCATTAATTGGTATAAAAAAGACGGAGTTAAGTCTATTTTACAAAATATTAATTGGCTAGTTTTAGATAGAATCCTCAGAATGGTTGGCGGGTTACTAATTAATGCTTGGGTAAGTAGATACCTTGGACCTACCAAAATGGGTATATGGGATATTTCTGTTTCTGTAGCTTCTTTATTTTTAATATTTTCTAGTTTTGGATTAGACAGATTAGCTATTAGAAACTTTGTAAATAGTGACAGAGATACTACAAATTCTAATTTATCCGTTCTTTTTTCTATTAGATCTATAACTGCTTTAATAGCCTTTCTAGCTAGTGGTGCTGTTTTACAATATATAGCAGATGGGTCTCAAGAGCGTATTATTGTAGGTTGGATGATCTCATCTAGTATTCTTGTGCAAGTTTTTGACATTCTGACCTTTAAATTACAAGCAGATTTACTTTCAAAATATACTGTAATAGCAAAAGGAATTGGCTTTATAATATCATCTTTATTAAAAATAATATGTATTACAGAAAGTCTATCATTGGAGTATTTTGTAGCCACCTATTTAATTGATTTTATATTTGGATTTCTGATCCTGTCTATCATCTTTATTAGAAAATATCCCGATTTAGAATTCAAGTTTTCCAAAACAGTTTTTAAAGACTATTGGACTACCTTTTTACCTCTTCTGTTATCAAGTTTAGCGTTTATCATTTATAGTAAGATAGATCAAATTATGATTGATAGAATGATTGATGAAACTGCCGTTGGTGTTTATACTAGAGCTGTAAAACTAAATGATATTGCTATTGCAATCTATACTATTATGGCTAGTTCACTTTTCCCTGAACTTACAAAACAATTTAATAAAGGAATTAAAGATTTAAATAAGTCTTACGAACGCATCTGTTCAATGCTATCTGGTTTGTCTTATATAGGAGTAATTGCAACTATACTACTTAGTGATTTTGTAATTGAAATACTATACGGTGCCTCTTATGCAGGAGCTGCAGATAACTTAAAAATATTAATTATAGGAATGATATTCTTGTACAACGGAGGTATGAAAGGAAATTACCTGATACTTTTAAATAAAAAGAAAATTATTACTATTACTAGTTTTGCATCTATTTTTATTAATATTGGAATGAATGCTTTATTGATTCCTAAATTTGGAGCAAATGGGGCTGCAATGGCTTCTGTTGTTACTTTGTGTTTTGTAAACTTCTTAATTAATTTCCTTTTTAAGGACACAAGAATAGTTGGTAAAATACAATTTAGATCATTTTTCTTAGTTCATTTTATAAAAAAATATATACTTTGATTGTTAGGTATAAAGAGTACAACAGTACACGTAAGCAAGCAAAAAATTTAAAAAAATCTGACGATTTACTTTTTAAAGATGCCAATACTGTAACAGTTAAGGCTTCTCATATTGTATATGTAAAAAATGCGACCATATTTTTAGATCTTATTGTTAGCAACAATTCATTTAAAAAGTATCAACCCTACTGTCAAATCAATAAAATTTCTTTAAAAAAGAAGATGCTAAAAAACTTATTCTTTTTAAAGAAATCAAATACAATTTCTAAAGGAGTTTGGTGCATTGATAATTGGAGTTATGGTTATTTCCATTGGTTTACAGATGTTCTTCCAAGATTAATTGTTGCCAATGAAGTGGACGACTCCTACCCTATATTATTACCCAATTCTTTGCGTAAATTTTCTTTTGTAGAAGAGTCTTTAGCCATAATAAATCAAAAAGCTATTTTTTATGATTCTACAATTAATAACAAAGTTGAAGATTTAATGGTAACTAGCCATACGGCACATACTGGAAATTATAATAAACACATTATTGAAAAGGTAAGAGACCTCTTCACTACTAATTTAGATCATAGTAAAAAACCAGATAGACATATATTTATTAGTAGAGAAAAAGCACCCAGAAGAAAAATAATTAATGAAATTGAAGTACAAGAAGTTTTACTAAAGAACGATATTGAAATACACTATTTTGAAGATTACTCTCTAGAAAAACAAATTCAAATTATGCACGAAGCAAAAACTTTGATTGGACTTCACGGTGCTGGCCTTACAAATATGTTATTTATGCGTAAAGGAGGAAATGTTCTAGAATTTAGAAATCACACAGACAGTAAAAATAATTGCTATTTTTCTTTAGCTTCAGAACTTGATATAAATTATTATTATCAACTTACAAAAGGTAATTCTGAAAATACCTACGACACCAATGTTTTTATAGATTTAAAACAATTACAAGAGGTCCTAAATCTAATTAATTAGTCCATTCTGATAAATAGTAATAATGAATACTGCTCCAATAATTGTTTTTTCATACAATAGATCAACACATACTCAAAAAGTACTTGAGGCATTAAAAAAAAATACATTATTTAATGAATCTCCTCTGTATTTATTTTGTGATGGGTTAAAAGAGAATGCATCAGAAGTAGATAGGAATGAACATAAGAGAATTGTCGATATTATTCACAATGAAGACAATTGGACAAAAGATACCACTGTTGTAGTACAAAGTCAGAATTTAGGTTTAGCCAAATCTATTGTTCAAGGAGTAAGTAAAGTAATAAAAAAACACGGTTCAGCTATTATTTTAGAAGATGATATTATTGTAACCTCTGGTTTTTTAGCCTACATGAATGATGCACTTCAAGTGTATAAAGACGATCCTAGTGTTATGCATGTTAACGCTTACTTGCCTAAGTCTCCATTTCAGAAAAATAAATTTACAAACAGTACTTTTTTCTCATCCCATATGTCGTGCTGGGGATGGGCAACTTGGGAAAGTTCCTGGAATAAATTCACCTCAGATTCAAAGCAATTATTTAAAGAAATTGAAGAAAAAGATTTATTATCCAAAATAGACCTCAACGGTTCTTTTATTGGTTTAGAACAACTCCAAAATAATATTGATGGTAAGATTAGTACTTGGGCAATTAAATGGCTAGCCACAATTTTAATTAATAATGGACTATGCTTAAACCCTTCACTTTCTTTAGTTCAAAATATTGGAATGGATGGCAGTGGTGTAAATAGTGGATTATTATTTTGGAACCCCTACTTAACCAAACAAACTGATACCATTACAATAGATAAAAATCTATCAAAAGACACCTTATTAGGAGATAAATACTTCGAGAAATTTTACAGATATGTAAATGTAAAAGGGTATAAAAGATTTTTAATTAAGCTGTATTTTTACATCCTTAATCGCATTTTTAAAGTTGATACATTGTAGTTAAAATGATAATAAAACAACTATAAAAAGTAAGTACAATTATTGACTAGAGGCTTTTTATTTCAGTTTTAGGCATTTGTTTTTAAATAGTAATTTAGTTAGATTGATATACACTACATAATACACTTGAAATGAAATTAGTTCAATCTTTACTCTTAAAAGTTCCCTTTTTCAATTATCTACTTCATTTAAATTACTTAATCAATAAAGGTTATTTATATAAATTAGGTTGGACGAAAAGTTTAAAATCGTTTTCAGTAATTAATAATAAAAAAGAACCAATACCATGGTTTACGTATAGCTGTATTCATTTTCTATCAACACGAAAATTATCTAATCTTAATGTGTTTGAATTTGGAAGTGGAAATTCAACTTTATGGTTTCAAAAAAGAGTAAATAAAATTTATTCTTTAGAGCATAATAAAGATTGGTTCAATAAAATAAAAAATCAATTCAATTCTAATGTGACTTTTATATACAAAGAAATTGACAATGGCTATTCTCAAGAAATTAATAACCATTCGTTACAATTTGATCTAATTATAATTGATGGTAGGAATCGAGTTGAATGTTGTAAAAACACCTTGAATAAAATTTCACCAAATGGAGTGATCATTTGGGACAACTCTGACAGAATAAAATATAACGAAGGATATAATCTTCTAACAGAAAATGGTTATAAAAGATTAGATTTTTATGGTTTAGCTCCTTCTGTTTGTGACTCGTCTTTAACTTCTATTTTTTATAAAAAAGATAATTGTTTGGGTATATAATCTACCTTTCAAATCTCTTTTTCCTCATATAAATAAATAAGCTACCAAGTAACATTGTTAAAAGCACAGGCAAACCCACATTAAGCCATTGCCATAACGATTTTTCTTCTCTAATTTTAAATGAATCTAATGGTCTTAGGGTTACTTTTTTATTTCTAGCCATTATTAAACCTTCATCATCCATTAAGTAATCTAAAGAGTTCATTATAAATTCTAAATTAGATAATGATTGCCCTCTAAACCTATCAAATTCTATTGATTCAATTTGCCCATTTAATGGGTTAATACTATTCTTAATGATATCACCATCCCCTACAACAATAATTTTTGATTTTTCTGTTGAAGATTTAATTTGTGTTGAAGGATTTATCCCTTTAGGTGGAAATCTATTTGCATATAAAGATTTAAATTTGCCTTCTAACAAATAAGCTACAGCAAGATGAGGAGAATTAAATAACTCTTTTTTATTTACCTCCTTGATTTCGTCTAAAGAAACAAGGTTTGGCATTTTTCTAATTCTTGAATAATTTGATGTAAACAACAAAGGAGTTTTCTCCATTCCGGGAGACTTAATTGTATCAAGTGAGCTTACAAACTTACCATATACAACATCCATATTACGAACGATAGGATGTTCTGAAAATGAATTTAAGTAGATATAATATGGCCAAGGTAGTTTTTTGATATTTGCTTTATCTCCAAAGTTTCCAGTTACTAATTCCAATAAACCCGCTTGTTGATCTTGAATTAAATTTATGTTTGAACGTATGCCTATTCTAAACAGAAAATCATCAATATTCAAGTCATAACCAAAGGCATAAGTCCCCCCTAATGGAATGGAATCGGTATTCATTTGCACTTTATCCATTAAAAACAAAGCATTACCTCCTTCAATTAAATATTGATCAATATGATATTTATCTCTGTTGCTAAATTTCTTTTTGGGTTGAGCAACTAATATCGCATCAAAGTTTTTTAGAAGTGACAAATCTTCTACCCATGAAACTAAATATTTATTATTTGCAGCCTTAGAAAACTCAACAATTTCTTGAGGTGCTAATTCATCATGACCTTGTACAATTGCTAGTCTCTTTGATTTAGATTGCACCATATCTTGAATTACGCTAGCTAATTCATACTCTACACCTTCAATTGATTGGTTTATTTGTTCTTGTGCAGACTTTGCTTTATTTCCTTTAAGTAATAATACACCTTTTTGCTTTCCTTTATAAGAAATTAAAGCACCAGGAAATATCAATCTTTGTGTTTGTTCTCCATTAGCTGACACATCAAACAAAGTAGTTTGAGGAATTCCCTTCTCAATTATAGAACGTTGAAATTGTTGTTTCTGACGAGGATCAGAAAAGTCATTTGGATCAATAAAACGATACTCTAATTTCCCATTAGATCTCACTTTAAATTCATCTAATGTTTCTTGAATAGCTAATTTTAAATGCTCAAATTCTGCATTTAATGGACCATCTAAATAGACATCAACAGTTACTTCAGATGGAAGTTCTTCGAGTAAACGTTCAGTAGCCGGATTTATACTAAACCTTTTCTCTTCTGTAAGATCTATTCTAAAAAATAACTTATCAGCATGAATATTTATAAAAATAAAGAAAAGTAAGACTGCTGAAAAAGATAATAGGTCTTCCCACTTACGCATATATAATGGAGTAATGTCTGTCGTTAAATAATTTAAGCTGCAAAATCGGTTGTTTGAAATGATTATGCAAACATTTGTATCATACGATGCTGAGTTATTGAACAAAAACTACATCAAACACCAATAATTATAGAGAATTTTAAGAAAGATGGAGAATTGATACACATTCACATCAAAAAACAAACAAAAAATGTACTTTTGTAAATTGAACCAGAAAAGATTAAAATTTACTAGATAATATATTGTGTCCGAAATCAATTTTAAAGATACATTAGACCAAAATCCTATCTTCGACATTGTCGCTAGAAGTGCTGAAGAGGTAGGTTTTAAAACATATTTAGTTGGTGGATTTGTAAGAGATTTACTTCTTAAAAGACCTTCAAAAGACATCGACATTGTATGTGTTGGAAGTGGCATTTTACTTGCTGAAGCTGTTGCAAAAAATGGAGGCAACCTACCTTGTAATACTTTCAAAAACTTTGGCACTGCCATGGTTAAATTTGATGATTATGAAGTAGAATTTGTTGGGGCAAGAAAAGAATCTTATAGACGAGAATCTCGTAAGCCAATTGTAGAAGATGGTACTCTCGAAGATGACCAAAATAGACGTGATTTTACTATAAATGCTTTAGCTATTTCTTTAAATAAAGAAAACTATGGCGATTTAGTTGATCCTTTTGGAGGTGTTGATGACCTCAAAAAGAAAAATATAATTACTCCTTTAGAGCCAAATATTACTTTTTCAGACGATCCTTTAAGAATGATGAGAGCAATACGCTTTGCTTCTCAATTATCATTTGATATTGATTCAGATACTTTTGATGCTATTACTGAAAATAAGGCACGCATTGAAATTGTTTCTGGAGAACGTATAATGGATGAACTGAATAAAATTGTTTTGTCTCCTCTTCCTTCTTATGGATTTAAACTCCTTTTTACTTCAGGTTTATTAGAACTTATCTTTCCAGAAATGGCCAATTTACATGGCGTTGAAAGACGAGATGGAAAAGGACATAAAGATAATTTCTACCATACATTAAAAGTTTTAGATAACGTTGCCGAAAAATCTGATGATTTATGGCTACGATGGGCTGCAATTCTTCATGACATTGCTAAACCAGCAACAAAGCGTTTTAATCAGAGAGTTGGATGGACCTTCCATGGCCATGAAGACAAAGGTGCAAGAATGGTTCCTGGCATATTTAAAAGATTAAAACTTCCTTTAAATGATAAAATGAAGTTTGTACAGAAATTAGTACGCCTACATTTACGCCCTATCGCATTAGTTAAAAAAGAAGTTACAGATTCTGCAGTACGAAGGTTACTTTTTGAAGCTGGAGACGACATTGATGCTTTAATGGCATTATGTAGAGCTGATATTACTTCTAAAGATGGTAATAAGGTAAAGAAATATTTATCGAATTTCGATTTTGTAGAATCTAAACTAGTTGCAGTTGAAGAAAATGATCAAGTAAGAAATTTCCAACCTGTAATTACAGGGGAGTTAATTATGGAGACATTTGACATCAAACCTTCTAGAGAAGTTGGGCAAATTAAAGATCAAGTTAGAGAAGCAATTCTAGATGGTAAAATCAAAAACACCTTAGAAGAAGCTATGCCCTTTATGATTAATATCGGTACAGAACTGGGATTATCAGAAAAAGAAAAATAAGCATCAAACAAAAAGAATCTATATATACTTATGAACGATTTAATTCTACGTACTGCTAGAGGAGAAAAAACAGAAAGAACTCCTGTATGGTTAATGAGACAAGCTGGACGTATTTTACCAGAATATAGAGCTGTAAGAAGCAGTGTTTCAGGTTTTGTTGAGCTGTGTCAAACTCCAGAATTAGCCGCTGAAGTAACAATTCAGCCTGTAGATTTACTTGGTGTTGATGCTGCGATTATCTTCTCAGATATTTTAGTAATTCCAGAAGCAATGGGATTACCTTATGAAATGGTTGAGAAACGTGGTCCTTACTTTCCTAATGTTGTTGAAACTGAAAAAGATCTTCAAAAAATACGCGTTGCTGATGTAGAATCAGACTTAGGTTACGTATTAGAAGCAATTAAGATTACAAAGAAAGAATTAAACGGTAGAGTACCATTAATTGGTTTTGCTGGTGCTCCTTTCACTATTTTTTCTTATATGATAGAAGGACAAGGTTCTAAAACATTCTCTAAAGCAAAGAAAATGTTCTACACACAACCTGAATTCTCTCATAAATTATTACAAATGATTACAGACAGCACAATTGCTTATTTAAAAGCACAAATTGCTGCTGGTGCAGATATGATTCAAATCTTTGACTCATGGGCTGGAATTTTATCTCCTGAACAATTTAATGTTTTTGCTTTACCATATATCAATCAAATCTGTGATGCAATAACAGAGGTTCCTAAAACAGTTTTTGCTAAAGGAGCATATTTTGCTAGAGAAGAAATTGGAAAAAGCAATTGCAATACAATCGGGTTAGATTGGAATATGGATATTGCTGAATCTAGAAAATTTGCTAATGGTAAAGTCCTTCAAGGTAATTTAGACCCTTGTGCACTTTATGGCTCTAATGCTGATATTGAAAAAGCAACGAAAGAGATGTTAGATAAATTTGGACCAGACAAACATATCGCCAATTTAGGACACGGTGTTTATCCAGACATTGACCCTGAAAAAGTAAAAGTATTTATTAATACTGTTAAAGAATACTCTGAAAAGATGAGATAAACAAATCTTGTCACTCAAAATATAATGCGTTGATTATCATGTATAATCAACGCATTTTTTGTTTTTCATAAACAGCAAAATAAATTATTTTGTAATACTATATAATAAACGCAAACTAATTTTGATTAATTAATAAACAATAACACATTATTAGATAAATAATTAAGATTGCAATGTTTATATTTTAAATTATTACCACTATATTTAACATTAAATACACCCCGAAAAAATATTATGAAGTGGTTATCTAAAGGAAAACGTGATGGCGTAATTCAATTAAGTAAGAATAAAGATGAAGTAACATATTTACCTCATAAGAAAACACGTTCATTATATAACCCTGAAGAACAAGTACAATTAGCTACTTATTTATCTCTCATCTACGATTACGGTTATCCTGCTGAATATGTTCGTGTATGTGTTCCTGTAAAGATGGGATCTTCTACAAAAGAAGCTGATATCATAACTTATACAGATGAGGATGGTTTAGATCCTTTCATGATAGTTGAATGCAAAAAAAAAGGAGTACCAGCATCTGTTTTTCATGGAGCAATAGACCAGGGATTTTCCTATGCAAGTGCAACTTTAGCAAAGTTTGTTTGGACTACTGACGGGGATAGAAATATTTATCACGAAGTTATTCCTCATAAAATTGGCGAAAGAAAAGCGAATAAAATGTATACACCTCCACCATTTAAAGGAAGTGATGGCTTTTTATTTAAATTTAAAAGGAGTGCTTACAAAATCTTGACTTCACCTTTAAAGTTTATAAAATCAATTTTTAAAATACCATCTGTACAAAATGCATTAATATATATGATTTTATTATCATGTACTTTCGCTATGTTAAGCATTTTAGCAGTTGAACACATAAACCAAATAATTGAGTATACCAAAGTACTTTGGGATGAATTTAGAATGGATTTCTCATGGATTTACTATGCAATCTCATTTATTTCTTTGTTTTTTACTGTAACCTTAGGCTCAATAGTAAAAGCTATTCCTAGTATTCGAAAACAAGGACTAACTCTTAAACAAGTTCTATTCTTGTGCTTATTTTTATTCCTTCCTGTTTATCTAGTAGGCGATTTATACACCTTAAGTTGGTGGAATTGGAAGCATTTTAAAACAATGCCATATAAAGAATGGATTTTTGCAGAACCTCAATTAGTCATCTTCCCTATACAACTGTTTTTATTTGCAACCATTTTGGCATTAGCTCCAAATAAGAGAAAAAGAAAACGCATTAGTCGTAAAAAGTATTAGAAAAAAATACAATTGTCTCATATTTTACTTAATTTATTATAGGCTTTAAAAACCTAGTCTAATTCTGTATAAATGAACATAAATTATTTAATAATGCGCTCACTATTATCACTCCTACTTTTAATACCATTTTATTGTCAAGCTCAAGGCATTCAGTTTAAAAATATTTCTATTGATGAAGCTGAAAAAATTGCTCAAAAGGAACAAAAAGGAATCTTTATTTCAATAGGTACTTCGTGGTGCCCTAACTGCAATTGGATGGAAAATGAAATCCTTGATTCTAAAAAAGTTGGAAACTTTATTAATGATAATTATGTGAGTTTATCTATTGATGCTGAAAGTAAAAAAGGAATCAAAATTGTAGAACAATTACAATTACATACGTACCCTGCTTATATTTATTTACAAAATGATGGAACACCCTTACACCTAACTGTTGGAGAAATGACGGAGGCTGATTTCATAAAAACATCAAAACAAGCAGAAAACCCACATTATCAATATTTCACTTTAAAAAAGAAAATAGAATCTTCTAAGTCTATTAGTACAGAAGATCTTGCTCATTATATAAATACAAGCTATGCTACTAATACAAATGATAGTATACAACTTCAAAAATTCCTTAATGATATAACAGATGAAGACATTGAAAATAAAGACATATGGAGTGCTCTTAAACAAGCTACAATCCATTTAGGACTACATTCGGAACCAACATTATACGTAATTAAACATGCTAAAATTATTGAAGATAAATATGGTGTTAAAGAAATAATTGTCACTATAAATAATGCAGCAAAAGTATCAATGCGTCCTTTTGTTGCAAATAGAGACGTTGCAGGTTGGCAAGAATTAATGTCTTTCTTAGAAGATAAATTAGGCAAGCAAGGAGAAACTTTAAACTTTGCTTATAACCCTACCTTTTATTTGAATATCAAAGATTATGCAACAGCATATAACAAAATGGAACAAGGTGTAAGTACTTTATCTGACAGAGATAAAGAAGTAAAGGGCTATTTATACCGAAATTGGGCGTTTAATGTTTATCAGTATTATAACGATGAGGAAAAATTAAAAGCTGCAAATAATTGGATTGATTCTGCTATAGAAATACATGAAAATTCTATGAACCTTGAAACCAAAGCTGGTTTATTATTTAAATTAAAAGAATATGATTCAGCTAAAGAATATGCCTTAAAAGCTATTGATTTAAGTAAAAAAGAAAAAGTCCATGCACTTGTTGCACATACTGTTTTACATGAATTAGAAGAAATAAATTAACAGGATAGATTTAGGTACAGGTTTAAAAGGCTTCGTTAACACCAAAATAAATACCTGTATCTAAATCTTTATTCATGCCAAAATCTAATCTTAACAAGGTTTCATTTTTTTTAAGTAATTTATATCTAATTCCAGCACCACCAGAAAATTTTGCACCATAAAAAATATCAATAATATATGGTGCTACCTGCCCAATTGAGGCAAATACATTAGCTCTCCACCTAGGGTGTAGTTTAAACCTTGCTTCACTTTGTAATGTATATAGGTGGTTATCAATATATCGTCCCCTAAAATACCCCCTCATTCTATCTCCACCTCCAAGCCATGCTTGATGTTGAAAGGGAACAACTCCAAAACTATTTTCTATATATGCTCTCGCTGCTATTATAAGATAGTTATTTATAGGAAAGTACTTCCTTAAATCAATTGCATACTTATTGAATGAGTATGTACTTCCTAGTACTTTACTAGCATACCATGCATTTATTTGGAAATAATTCCCTTTGTTTGGTGAAAAAACATTATCTCTATCATCAAGATTAAAAACAAATCCTAAACCGTTCATTATAGCACCTTCACTACCTGGTATTGTATCTGAAGCTAATATTCCTCCTTCTTGTTTTTCTAACATTATATCTGATTGAAACCTATACTGTGCACCAAAATTCAAAGATGACTTTGGTAGCCTTTTAAGAAAGTCTCCCCTAATCATTACCGTTTGCATATTATATCTTTCTAAACTTTCTGGCTGAGTGTTAGGACCAATTCCCCAAAAAGAGTTAGGAAAAATTTTAAACTTAAAAGCTGCATCTAGATAATAATCTCCATCATTAAAAAACAGTTTTGGATTAGCATCAATAATTAATTGTTTTTCCGATGTATAAATAACATCGAGCATTAATGAGCTTTTCCTTAAGTTAAATCTATTTACTTTGTTCAAGTAAAAAAATTGGGCTCCACCTCCTATTCCAAAATTAGTTTCGGGAGTATAAAAAACAATTGGCAAGCCTATAATTTGGGTAGATTTTGATAAACTTAAAGTATCTGTCTTAATGTATATGTCTTTTTTATTCTGAGACATCCCCTCAAAAACTAAAAATAACAAGAGTGCTGCAAGTAATAAATATTTCTTTTCCATATTAATTACTTTGTTTATGTAATAGAATAACAATACCAACTCTAAAAGAAACTTTTACTTCTGTAAAATTTGTAGACTCTGAAACATTAGCAACTAAATCTGTTGTGTTACCATCTACTAAATATAAATTATAATTTAAGCCTACATCAATTCCAAAATGCTGACCAACCAAGTAAGTAAAGCCTACACCAATACCTCCTCCAAAAAAATTACCCGTGAATTCTTCATTTATAATGAGTTGCTGATAATTAATATTTGCAGAATTATAAGTCCTTCCATAAGATAAAGTCACTTCGGGGTAAATTCCTCCATTAGACATTTTGGTTAAATACCTTCTAAAAACAATACCTAGTTTAAATCTTTCACTTTCATTCTGAAACAATTGCTCTGTTAATGACCTAGTCAGTTCCAATCTACCACCAACACTAAAATTATCTCTTACAAAAAAATGACTATCCACTTTTAGATCAAAACCTGTTAAACCGGTAGATAATGGAAGGTTCTGTGATCCTGAGTAATAATTAACTGCATCAGTAGATGACGATAATTGCAATAAAGCACGTCCTTTTTTGAAAGCAGTACCAAGAGAGTCTTGCCCAAATACCATATTTGATTGATATAGAATTACAAGAAAAAAGAAAGTAAATAAACGTCGAAGAGTAGATGTCATGTTATAAAAATATTACTTTTTTTATCATGTTTTTAAATAAAAGCAAATATTTAAAAAAAGTTTCATCATCAATACAAGAAAAAATCATTTTTGATGTTATTATAGTACATCATCATAAAATATAGAAAGAGATCTAATAATAATGATCAAATACATTATAAAATTTTCAGCACTTTTTTTAATTATATTCCTTTTCTCAAATTCTTCATTTTCTCAAAATGTTGAACAATTAAAAAAAGAAGCAAAATTTACTGACAACCCAGAACTTTGGTATGAATTAGGACTCATTTACCAAAAAGGAGAACTCGAAAAAGTTAACTTAAAAAAGGCGGCTCATTATTATGAAAAAGCAGCTATAAAAGGGCATGTAGAAGCATCTTTCCAATTAGCAAATTTAAAAGTTGCTAAAAATGAATATGGTAGTGCAATTAAGTTATATACAATTGCAGCAGATGGTGGTTCAATTGAGTCGGCTTATTTATTAGGTAAATTCTACAAAGAAGGCTCACAGGTTACTAAAGACGTAAACTTATCAATTCATTATTTTTTAATATCATGGAATGCTGGTTATAAAGACTCAAAAGACCAACTAGACGCACTTGATACAAAAAATTATAATAAAAAAGAATCTGACATATTATATCAAAAATATTTAGCCCATAATGGGTCTGCTAAATCTGAATATGATTTAGGTATTGCATATAAAAATGGTACAGATGTAAAACAAGATTTAGAAAAAAGCTTTAATCTATTTTCTAATTCAGCAGCCGACAACTATGGCCTTGCTCAATATGAATTAGGACTTTTTTATAAAAATGGACTTTTAGGAAGAAAGGATACACAGAAAGCTGTTGAATTTTTTGTTAAAGCTTCTAATAATGGTATTCAAGAGGCGGCAAAAGAACTTGAGAAAATGGATGTAAAAACATTCATTAAAGACAATGACATTGAGTTCATTAAATATCAAGCAATTACAAATAACAATGCAGTTGCACAATATGAACTTTATAAGTATTACGAAGCACCTGTAGCTGGAACTCAGGACATGATTAAAGCAGTGGAATTTTGTCAACGATCTGCTTTACAAGATTACACACCAGCAATGTTAGCACTATCAGATTTATACTTAAAAGGAGATTCATTAATTAAAAGAAATGATGCTTCTGCCTTTAAATGGCGAAGACAAGCTGCTTTTGTTGGTTCTGATTCTGCAGAATATTTACTTGGCAATATGTACAAGCAAGGTATTGGTGTTCCTAAAAGTGATGAAAAGGCAGTTAGATGGTATCTTAAAGCAGCAAACCATGGCATTCAATCTGCTGCTGATACATTAAAGACATTAAATATTGATCAATACCTTAATAAATCTGATTTAGAATATGCTACATTCAGTGCTAACCAAGGTGATATTGAAGCTCAGATGATGCTTGGTAGATATTATTTTAAAAATGATAAAGCCCCTGCAATTGTTTGGTTACAAAAAGCAAGTTTACAAAATAATGCAGAAGCTGAATTATTATTAGGTGATATCTATAAAGAAGGGAAATGTCAAACTGTAGCCAATCCCTCTACAGCAGAAATGCATTATAAAAAAGCAATTGCTCTAGGAAGTCAAGATGCTTATTTAAAAATGGCTGATTTGTATACAAAAGACAATGTAGCTGGTGGTGTAGATGGAACATCTTCAACAAACGAAGCAATGGCATATGCAAATACCTATATGACTCAAGCCTCTTATGTCAATTCCGAAAATACAAATGCAGACCCTAAAGCATTCCTTCTAATGGGTGATATACTTAACGGGCAAGGAAAAACTGTAGATGCAATTAAACAATACGACCTGTATATTAAATCATTTGACGAAGTTGATGGTAACCATCAAGAATTTATTACTGTAATGAATAAACAAGCTGTTGCTTACGCAGAAATTGGTGAAGTAAATAGTGCATTATTACAGATTGAAATTGCTTTAGCAAAAGCTGATGACTTCTCAATGTTGAAAGATTTCAAGGATAATTATTCTGCTATTAAAGGTGAGTTATTTTACACTCAAGGTAAACTTTTATTCCAACAAGGTGACAAATACAAAGCTTGTGGAGTTTTTCAGAAAGTAAAAGCTTTGGGAATAAAATTAGATTCTAAGTATGAAAACTTATGTTCAAATTAATAACTAGGTTCTCTAATTACTCCCATAAAAATAATGTTAGACGTTTTTGTATTCTTAATTATCAATACAAATGGTCTATCAAAATAAAATTCTTTTTTTTCTGGATTAAACGAACTTCTACTAATACTTACAGCTGTAGCAGCTGCAGCTTCAGTACCCATCTCATTTACATCTAAAAATGTTTTATGAGCAATTTTAGAAATATGTAAATCTTCATCATATTGTTTAAATAGGTTTTCAAATTGAGCCGAATAATTAAATGGTGAGGATAAACCTTGATTTTTAAGCGTTTCTACCATATCAATTTCGTAATCAACTTTTAATTTAGGGAACAAAAGATAAACTTCTTTTAATTCCATCTTTTCATTAATACTTCTTAGCTTTTCTGAAGATAAAGTTTTCACAAAATCATTCATCTTAACCGTTTTATCAAACGGCATTAAAAGCGTCATCGTAAAATCACCTCCTTTATAAGGTATATCAATTGCATAAATAGTAGTAGTAATAACTCTTTTATAAAGCTGATTATTTTCAGAGATAAACGCTGCTTTTACTACACTCCCATCCTCTTTAACAAAATCTCTATCTTTAGTTAGTTTTTCATCAAATTGATGTTGCCAAATACCATTAAAATATAAAGTATTAACTAGTATCATTCTATCATCTTTTGATATGTCACTAATTATATTCGTAATTTTATCGTTGGTTTCGTTTGCGACCCAGTTATTAATTGATTTTTCAACTTTATCAGGTTTGTTAAAATCAACTCCTTTAATTTTTGCTGCATAACTTCCTTCAAGGGTTTTCTTAAACATCGTTTTAACCGACAGGTTCTTAGGATACCATAAAGCATTTGCTGAAGAAGTTTCTTTATTTGATTTCAGTTCTTTATTTAAGTTAAGGTTATATGAATTTAGTAACACAAGTTCATCATTTTCAAAACCTAAATAATTAATCATTTCTGATTTAGTACCATAGCTTGCACCATTTGTTATCATACTTAAAGAAGTATATATGCTTATTGGTGATATAAAAATATTACCATTATTTTCAGTTTCTGATAATGAGTTTAATAATGAAAAACTAAAATCATTAATTGGCTTTTTATTAATGCCTGATTGCCCTGAGCAAAAAACCGTTCCAGTAATAATAAAAAAAACAGTAATTAGGTACCTCATTATAGATGCTATTTGATTAGAATATTAATATACCTCTCTATTTCTTACTTTTTACTCAAATAAACAGATATTTAACCAAATGTTATAAATAAAACAAGTGTTGTTATTTATGTATATTAAATCTAATAATATGGTATAAAATGATTTTCTCTATACTTTTGTAATATCAAAATATTAATAATAATAACGTTTTTCCTCAGATGGAATTAAATAATTCAGAATATTCGATCCAGGGTGTACCTGTTACAGATATTGCAAATCAATTTCAAACACCTGTATATGTTTATGATGCAGATAAGATTGTGAGCCAAATTAATTTATTAAGAGACTCTTTTAACGGAGTTAATCTTAGAATTAAATATGCTATGAAATCACTATCTAATCTTAGTATTCTTAAACTTGTAAAAGAACATGGTGTAGATTTAGATGCTGTATCGATACAAGAAGTACTACTTGGACTAAAAGCTGGGTTTCCTGCAGAGAGAATCTTATTTACTCCTAACTCAGTTTCATTTGATGAAATACAAGAAGCTGTTGCTTTAGGTGTTGTTATTAATATTGATAACATTGCCATTTTAGAGCAGTTTGGAGATACTTTCCAAGGTTCTGTTCCTTGTGCTATTCGTATCAATCCGCATATTACAGCTGGTGGAAATGCTAAAATCCAAGTAGGTCATATTGGGTCTAAATTTGGTGTTTCAATTTTCCAAATGTCACATGTTAAGAAAGTGGTAGAAAGCCACGGTATTAACGTAGTTGGATTACACATGCATTCAGGTTCTGACATCTTAGACTCTGAAGTATTTTTAATGGCAGCAAACGTTATGTTTGATTGTGCGAAAGACTTCCCTAACCTCCAATTTATTGATTTAGGTTCTGGATTTAAAGTAGCATATAAAGAAGATGATATCGTTACAAACATTCCTGAATTAGGAAAAAAGATGTCGGCAGCTTTTCAAGAATTCTGTAAGAATTATGGCAGAGACTTAGAATTATGGTTTGAGCCTGGTAAATTCTTAGTTTCTGAAAGTGGTCATTTACTTACTAAAGTAAATGTCTTAAAACATAGCCCTGCAGCAGTTTTTGTTGGTGTAGATTCTGGTTTAAATCACCTGATTAGACCAATGATGTACGATGCTTACCACAACATCATTAATATTTCTAATGCATCTGCTCCTAAAAGAGTATATGATGTAGTTGGCTATATTTGTGAAACAGATACATTTGGTTACGATCGTAAATTAAATGAAGTACGCGTTGGCGATATCTTATCTTTAGAAAATGCAGGTGCATATTCTTACAGCATGAGTTCTAATTACAATTCTAGATTTAGACCTGCAGAAGTTTTAGTATTTAATGGTAAGCCACATTTAATTAGAGAAAGAGAAACTTTAGAAGACCTTACTCGTGGACAGGTAGATATTTTTGCAAATACTCCTATCGTTCAAGAAGAAGTATCTACTGAAGACTAAAAATATAATCAACTCACATTGATATGCGTCTAAATCAGAAATGGTTTAGGCGTTTTTTTATATCAATGAAAACAATATATTTGATCTTATGATCGATAAAGAATTTAAGAAAAGATTAAAACAGCACCTTAAAGAATCTGTTATTCAGAAAATAAAAACTTCTGAAGATGCAATGGATTCTGCACAACAAGCTGCTAATACAGAAACAAGAAGTACTGCAGGCGATAAGTATGATACTTCTCGTGCTATGATGCATCTAGAAAAAGATAAAATGGCCGAACAATTGGCCAAAAGCGTACAACAGTTGCGTGTTATGGAAGCATTAAAAGAAGAAGATACTTTACATATTCAACCTGGAAACCTTGTAGTAACTCCAAACGGAACGTATTACCTAAGTATAAGTATTGGCCAAGTAAAATTTGAAGATGAGGTTATATTTGCCATTTCTGCTCAATCTCCTATTGGTAAATTATTAGTTGGAAAAGCAAAAAATGAAGATGTACTCTTTAATGGAAGAAAAATTATGATTAAAAACGTCTTATAATTTACGTTTATTTTTTTCTTTTTAGAAAATCGACGATTCATCCCCAAGTTATCAATACAGATACACATTTATTTTTATCTTTGCAGGTCATTTTGATCAAAAATCAGAATTGACTCAATTTAGAACAAAATCATTTTTTAGAATACAACAAACGTATGTCTGAATATAATCATAATTCATTCGAGCCTAAATGGCAGAAATACTGGCAAGAAAACAATATCTATAAAGTTGATATTGATAAAAGTAAGCCAAAATATTACGCATTAGATATGTTCCCTTATCCTTCTGGAGCTGGTCTTCATGTAGGTCATCCAATGGGATATATCGCTTCTGATATTGTTTCTCGATTTAAAAGGCTAAAAGGATTCAATGTTCTACATCCAATGGGATTTGATTCATTTGGTCTTCCTGCAGAACAATATGCTATCGAAACTGGACAGCACCCTGCAATTACAACGGAAGCTAATATCAAGACTTTCAAAGGACAAATGAATAAAATTGGTTTCAGTTTTGACTGGAGCCGTGAAGTTCAAACTTCTTCTCCTGAATATTATAGATGGACGCAATGGATTTTTGAACAATTATTCAATGCTTGGTACGATAAAGACGCTAATAAAGCAAAAGATATAAAAGAATTGATCGCTCTTTTTGAAGCAAATGGTTCTGCTGGAATCAACGCTGAAAAAGATGATAATTCTACAGAGTTCACTGCTGCAGAATGGAAAAACTTCTCTGAAGCAGAAAAAGCTACAATTTTATTACAATATCGTCTTACATTCTTATCAGAAGCAATGGTAAACTGGTGTCCTGCACTAGGAACAGTACTTGCAAATGATGAAGTAAAAGATGGTGTTTCTGAAAGAGGTGGCCACCCAGTTGAACGCAAGAAAATGAAACAATGGATGATGCGTATCACAGCATATGCAGATCGTCTATTAGGAAATTTAGATGGCTTAAATTGGTCAGATGCATTAAAAGAAATGCAACGTAACTGGATTGGTAAATCAATTGGTTGCGAATTGGATTTTAAAGTTGCTGAAAAAGATATTACGCTAACTGCTTTTACAACACGTGTAGACACAATTTTTGGTGTTTCTTATGTAGTAATTGCTCCTGAACATGAATTAGTTGCTGAATTAACAACTGACGCACAAAAAACTGATGTTGAAGCATATGTTGAAACTGCTAAAAATAGATCAGAGCGTGATCGTCAATCTGACGTAAAAACTGTTTCTGGTGTATTTACAGGTTCTCATGTTATCAATCCTATTACTGGAGAAGAAGTTCCTTTATGGATTGCTGATTATGTACTATCTGGTTATGGAACAGGTGTAGTTATGGCTGTGCCTTCTTCTGATGACCGTGATTTCCGTTTTGCTGAAAAATTCGATTTACCGATTATTCGTGTAATTGAAGGAACAGAAGACATGGAAAACCCTACGGAGGTTAAAAGGGGTAAAATGATTAATTCTGGCTTCTTAAACGGTTTAGAAACTGATGAAGCTATTAGAGTTGCCATTGATAAAGCATTAGAATTAGGTGTTGGTAAACAAAAAGTCAACTTCCGTATTCGTGATGCAGTATTCTCTCGTCAGAGATATTGGGGTGAACCAGTTCCAGTTTATTTTGATGAAAATGACAATCCTCAATTAGTTCCTGATAGTCAGTTGCCATTAAATTTACCAGAAGTAGAAAACTACCTTCCAACAGAAGATGGTGATCCTCCTTTAGGTAATGCTAAAGATTGGAAATTTGACAATAAATTTGGTTACGAATTAACTACTATGCCTGGTTGGGCTGGTTCTTCTTGGTACTTCTTACGTTATATGGATCCTCAAAATAAAGAGGCCTTTGTAAGTAAAGAAGCTGCTGAATATTGGAATCAAGTAGACCTTTATGTTGGTGGTACAGAACACGCAACTGGACACTTATTGTACTCGCGTTTCTGGAACATGTTCTTATACGACATGGGCTTTATTAGCCATGAAGAGCCATTCAAACGCATTGTAAACCAAGGAATGATCCAAGGTCGTTCTAACTTTGTTTACAGAGTTAAAGGTACAAATCAGTTTGTTTCTTATGGCTTAAGAAAGGATTACGATGTACAAGAGCTATATGTTGATGTAAATATCGTTACTAACGATGAATTAGATACAGAAGCTTTCAAAAAATGGAGACCTGATTATGCTAATGCTGAATTCATTTTAGAAGATGGTAAATATATGTGTGGATCTGTTGTAGAAAAGATGTCAAAATCTAAATACAATGTTGTGAATCCAGATGTAGTTATCGAAAAATATGGTGCTGATACACTTCGCTTATACGAAATGTTCTTAGGCCCTGTAGAACAATCAAAACCATGGTCAATGCAAGGTATTGATGGTGTTTGGAAATTCTTGAGAAAGCTATGGAGATTATTCTATACTGACGAAGGAAAATTGATTGTAGTAGATGGTAAAGCAACAGATGCTGAATTGAAAATCTTACACAAGACAATCAAGAAAGCAGGAGAAGATATGGAAAGCTTAAGCTTAAATACTACTGTACCTGCATTTATGGTTTGTGTAAACGAATTAGCAGCAGCTAAATGCCATAAAAAAGAAGTTCTTGAGCAATTATTAATTATTGTATCTCCATTTGCACCACACATTGCTGAAGAATTATGGCAAGATGCACTCGGACATACTGCAAGTATTGTTACTGAAAGTTTCCCTGAGTTTAACCCTGCTTTATTGGTAGAAGCATCACATACTTATCCAGTTTCTATTAATGGTAAAATGCGTGTTAAGTTAGATTTACCAATGGATATCTCTCAAGAAGATGCTAAAGCTGCTGTTTTTGCAAATGAGGTTGTTCAGAAATGGGTTGAAGATAAACCAATCAAGAAGTTTATTTTTGTTCCTAAGCGTATTGTAAATATTGTTGTATAATTACAACTTTTGTTATAAAATTATAAACGGATTCATCGAAAGATGGATCCGTTTTTTTTATGCTGATGAATAAGTAACTTGATGTGTTACTAAATGCTCTTTTACCATGAAAACTAAAACGCTATACTTCCTTCTATTCATTTGTTTACCTCTTTACACTTTTGCTCAAAAAGATAAACTTAAAGCTGTCAATGAGAAAAAGCCAAAGAAATTTATTAAGCAATACAATGAGTTTGACAAAACTAAACCAAGAGAAGTAAGACTTTCTATCCATTTGGATCTGATTACAAGGGAAATCTCAGTTTTACTTACAGATTACAGGTATTTTGACAAATATTTTAGTAATAAAAATGATGGTTTAGCAATTGATATTATTAAGAAAAATCAATTTTCTTGTTCCCGTTTAAATAACGCCTATCCTCTTAATGATGATAATTTTTATGGAGAAATATATAAAATAATATACAAAGAAGAGATTCAAAATACTTATACAAGAAATAATATTGGGTACTTAAAAATTCCTATTGGACGTCTCCCTAGAAAATATACTATTGATGATGTCGAAATCAATTTTTGGCTAATTAAGAAAAACTATTTAGTAGACTATCATACTACATATTATATAGATCAAAACTACCTTTCTCTTTTTAAGATTCCTTTAAAGGTTGATCACCCCAAAAATATAAAAGGGTACACTTCTGGTACATTATCAAAAAACCTTAAAAAAACTGTTTACTTTAAAAAAGATGAAGTTTTATTTAATCAAGATGAACTTGATAGTTTACATAATGCACTTCAATTAACTAATCATAATATTACTAATATTCATATAAAAGCGTACTCATCAGTAGAAGGAAATCAAGAAAAAAACACTTCCCTTCAATATTTAAGAGCCGAAAATATTATTACTAACTTAGCAAGTTACATGTCTAAAAACGTTACTGTAAGTATCGAACAAGAAGAAAATTGGAGTGATTTTTTTAAAGATATTAAAGGAACAGATTATAGTTATTTTATCAATTTATCTAGAGATGAAATTAGAGATAAATTAAAAGAAAAAAATATTCTAGAAAATCTATCTCCAATTCTAGATAAACACAGGAAAGGTGAAATAAGTGTTTCTTTAAAATTAATAACTGAATTTAAAAATACATCGTCTTCTCAATTAGTAGAAATGTTTGGTCAGTCTATACAACATAATGACCTTGATAGAGCTTTATTTTTACAAAGTATTATCCAAGAAAGAGTAAAATACACTTCAAATAAAGATGACATTCTAGAAAAATTGACTGTTCCTAAAAAACCAGAATACATTTCTATTCTTAATAATCAAATCGTTTATGATTTTGATGAGAACGACAACCAATTATTTAATGTGAGAAACAGTATTAAAGAAATGTTGACATTATTACCAAATAACTTTACACTCAAATTTAATCAAACGGTTATTCTAATCAAGTTATGGTTCTATACAGAAGAAGACCTAGAGTCTGAAATAATAACTAACCTTAATTACCTAAAAAATAATGGGGCAAATAAAATCGACCTTGATAAATTTCAATTTAATTACCTTATCGTAAAAACTATTAAAGCACAAAAAGAGCTTAACTACACCGAAAAAAATGATTGCATAAAAAAGATCAAAAAGTTATTTAATAGCTACAATATATCTGAAGATGAATTAATTAGACTTTCAAAATTTTACATTAATTATTCTAATAAGCAATATGCTATTGACTTAATAAGTTCAGCCGCGGTCAATAATTCTGCATCTGAAGAACTATTATTTTATTATTTAAACCTTACAATAATAAACCCTGATTACTTCAAAAAGGATAGTTATAAAGAGATCATATATAAAGCAATCAGTAAAAATAGGCTACGTTTTTGTAACTTTTTTAATTCAATGAATAATGATGGTATTACATTTCAATTATTAGGGCATCCATATCTCAAAAAAATATATTGTGAAGAATGTAATCAAATTGAAAATTAACGCCCATTTATGTCGGCTTTATACTACCGTTTGACCGTAAACACTTATTAATAAGTAATAACACGCAAATACATGCAGTATTTTACTTTCTTGATTAAATTGTGAATCAATAAATGAACCTACTAATCAACAAAGTATGAAACGAATTATTCTACCATTATTAAGCTTGCTTCTATTTTTTGGATGTTCAGAAAAGTACGATGGCATTAATAGTGAATACCATCTTTTATTAGATCAAGCACTTGTTAAAGCAGGTACTAATAAAACAGAAATTACTAAAGCACTTGAAACAACTCCATTAGAGCATAAAAACGGAATGGCTTTTCTAGTAGCTTATATGCCTGAAAGAGATTTACAAACCTTATCGTCTAAATACTTAACAGAAAATGTTGAGCTAGCATACAAAGCAAAAGAAGAATTTCCTTGGGGTAAAACAATACCCGATTCTATTTTTTATAATGATGTTCTTCCTTACGCTTTAATGAATGAACGCCGTGATGATTGGAGACAAGATTTTTATAACCGTTTTGCTCCTATTGTAGGAAATTGTAAAACCATAGAGGAAGCAATTAAAATCTTAAATGATACAATTATTGATGTTGTAGCAGTTAAATATTCAACAGAAAGAGAAAAACCAGACCAATCTCCTTACGAATCTATTGATCAAGGTTTAGCATCTTGTTCAGGTTTATCGGTATTACTAGCTGATGCTTTTAGAGCTGTTGGCATTCCATCTAGACTAGCTGGCACACCAAAATGGACTTTAAAAGAAGGTAACCATAACTGGAATGAGGTTTATGTAAACGGACAATGGAAATTCACGGAATACTACCCTTCGGGATTAGATAAAGGATGGTTTTTACCAGATGCTGGAGCTGCTGATGAAACAAAACCAGAAAATTGGATTTATGCTTCATCTTGGAAACCTGCAGAGTATGCATTCCCTTTAGTATGGGATTTTGACATTAAATATGTTCATGCTCATAACGTAACAGATAGGTATTTAGGACTTTGGAACGATGAACAAAAAAAGTTAGCTAAACTAGATGGTAAAATTCCTGTACGTGTAAAAATGTTTAAAAATAAGCAATGTACACTAATTGGTGATAACAGGGTCGCTTCTCAAGTAACTTTATCTATTAAAAATAAAGTGATAGATAATGGCACTACAGCCGGACCTACAAAAGATATGAATGATATTTTACAATTCTATTTAGAAAAAGGAAAGAAATATACTGTTACTTACCAAGCAGAAAATGGCTTACCTGTTTCTAAAGATATTATTGCTGAGGATTCACCAATTGACCTCACTTTATTTAAGTCGATCTAAAGAAATGTAACTAATTGAAAGGGATAGCAGAAATGTTATCCCTTTTTTTTACTTTTGACGAAAATTAATTCACATGGAAAGTAAAAAGATCGCTAGTAAATCTGAAGTTGAAAAAACATTTGGTCATCGACTTAGAGTTAGAGTTTGTGGGCTTTTAGTAGAAAATGATTCTATTCTAATAGCAAAACATCTATCTATTGGCAAGAGAGGTATTTTTTATGCTCCTCCAGGTGGCGGTTTAGAATACGGTGAATCTGTTGAAGATGCTTTAAAAAGAGAATTCTTAGAAGAAACAGGGCTCGAAATTACTATCAAAGAATTTATGTTTACACATGAGTTTTTCGATTTGCCACTACATGGAATAGAATTATTTTTTTTAGTCGAAAGAAAAGCTGGTCAGTTAATTACAGGGATAGATCCAGAAATGGAAAATGGTAAACAAACCATTGATAATATGTCATTTATTGACTTTGACACCTTAAAAGACCTTCATATTGATGAAAAGCACCATTTATTCAGACATTGTAATTCGTTAAATGATCTTATCAAAATGAAAGGTTTTTATTCCAATTTAAAAGAAAATTCGTAAACTTGTATATTGGAATAAAGAGGGTAATGTAACCCTTGCTAAATTCTATATTATATAATGGCAAAAGTAAGTATTTTACATAGTCAATTACTTGACATTACAATCAGTAGGTTAAGTCAACAATTGATCGAAAATCATGGTGACTTCTCTAATACTGTTATAATTGGTTTACAACAAGGAGGGATTATTCTTTCTGATAGAATTAGACAACGAATTTTTGAACTGTCTAATATTACTGTTCCTGTTGGCCAATTAGATATTACATTCCACAGAGACGATTTTAGAAGAGGAGATAATATACTTACTCCTAGTAAAACAGACATCCCCTTCTTAATAGAAGATATGAATGTTATTTTAATTGATGATGTTGTCTTTACTGGAAGATCTATCCGTTCAGCTTTAGATGCTATGATGGCCTTTGGTCGTCCTTCAAAAGTGGAACTCCTTTGTTTAGTAGACAGAAAATATAGCCGAGACCTCCCAATCGAACCTACATATGTAGGTAAGGTTGTTAATTCTATTCAATCGCAATATATTACTGCAGAATGGAAAGAAGAGGGTCACGAAGAGGACACTCTTTGGCTTATTAATCAATAATTATTTTAACGGCTTTATTGCCGTTTTTTTATACAAAAATTCCTGATCGAATAATACATAATGTTAAGTACAAAGCACCTTCTAGGGATTAAAGATCTTACAAGGGAAGACCTTGAACTCATCTTTCAAACTGCAGATCAGTTTAAAGAAGTAATTAATCGTCCTATTAAAAAAGTACCTTCATTGCGTGATATTACCATTGCCAATGTATTTTTTGAAAACTCAACAAGAACTAAACTTTCTTTTGAGCTAGCAGAAAAAAGATTATCGGCAGATGTGATTAATTTCTCATCTAGTGGTAGTTCTGTAAAAAAAGGAGAAACTTTATTAGATACTGTAAATAATATTTTATCAATGAAAGTTGATATGATAGTAATGCGTCATTCTAGTCCTGGAGCTCCTCATTTTTTAGCAAAACATATTGATGCTACAATTTTAAATGCTGGCGATGGAACACATGAACATCCTACTCAAGCAATTTTAGACTCTTACTCTATCCGTGAAAAATTAGGAGAAGTTGAAGGAAAAAAAGTTGTAATCGTAGGTGATATTTTACATTCAAGAGTTGCCTTGTCTAATATTTTTGCACTCCAAAAGTTAGGTGCAGAAGTGATGGTATGTGGCCCTCATACCTTAATTCCAAAATACATCAAAGATCTTGGAGTTATTGTTGAACACGACCTTAAAAAAGCTTTACAATGGTGTGATGTTGCGAATATGTTACGTATTCAAATGGAACGTCAATTGGTTAAGAACTTCCCTTCTGTAAGAGAATATTCTCAAAATTTCGGTTTAAATAAAGAAATTCTTGAATCACTTGATAAAGAAATTGTGGTTATGCACCCTGGTCCTATTAACCGTGGTGTAGAAATAACTTCTGATGTTGCCGATGCAGAAAATGCCATCATCCTTGATCAGGTGGAAAATGGTGTTGCTACAAGAATGGCAGCTTTATATCTATTGGCTGGAAAATCATAAAAATAAAAAGGTAATTGCATTTATGTAATTACCTTCACTTTACCATCAAATTCTCTCTTCTTACAAAAGTTTGAATCATTTTCACCAATAATACTGCTATTTTTATTATTGGTAATGTATTTTTGAGGTATTAACAGCTAAAGTTTTAAACAGTATTATTGACTATTTTACTATTTAAAATTTAAGAACAAACAACGAATTTCAGAAATCAACTTCAGATTATTCTTTACTAAATAATTGGTTAATAAGAGGCTCTTCTTTTAAATACAAGATTTAGTTTTATATCAATTATCTATTTTACTATCACAGTTGCTATAAGGTTAGTTTTTTACTAATCAAATTACCATTTAAAATAAGCAGAGCGATCATTAATCAGGTATCTATGCTTTTTTAGAAACTAATTATTATGAAAAATATCTCATCGTCTATTACATGTGTCATAATAGACCCTGATAATCTCTTTCAAGAGGTTTTGATAAGCTATATAGATCAAATACCTTATCTAAACCTTGTTGCAGTGTTTAATTCTCCACTAATTGCAGATCAATTTTTAGAGAATAACAACATTGAATTGCTCTTTGTGTGTACCGATTTTGATCAAATTAATGGTGTAGAATGGGTTAAATCTTTAAAAGATTCTATTCAAGTAGTTTTTCTATCAGACTATAAAGAAAAAGCTGTTGATACTTATGAACTGGATGCTTTAGATTACTTGTTAAAACCAACTCTTTTCGAAAGGTTTTATAAGACCGCAATCAAGGCGAAAGTTAAGATTAAAGCGAATCAAATTCAGGAGTCATTAACTGTTGAAAAATGTATTTTTGTGAGATCTGAAAATAGGATTAATAAAATTCTCATTTCAGATATTCAATTTATTGAATCGCAGAACAACTACATCAATATTGTTACTGAAGAAAGACAATACATCACACTAATGAAGCTAAAAGATATACATCTGAGGCTGCCAAATGATCTCTTTATTCGCATTCAAAAATCATTTATTATTAATATCAATTATGTTAAAGCAATAGAAGGTAATTCTGTTGTTATTAATGATAATCTTTTTACAATTAGTAGAAACCTTAAAAAAGAAGTTATCAATTCTTTTACACAAGGTCAACTTATCTAATTACATCCTACTTTACTGGTATCCTATTCTGTGTTAGTCAATTGACTAATACTTAACGCTAACATACAAATAAAAACAATGAACTATTTTATTTCAATTTTACTATTATTGAGTTTATTATCATGCTCAACTCAAGATGAAACAATCTCTCCTTCTCAATCTTTGACTGTATCTAACTATGTGTCTCCTCAAAATAATAAAGATGGTCAAAATCAAATCAAAACAGTTGATGTGAACTTTGAGCCTTCATCTGACGATTGTAGTAACTCTAGTGAATTTATAGAAATTGCTATTTTAAATAAAGACAAGGTCTTTATTTCAACTATTCACTCCACTTTAAGCCCTTCAGGAAAAGGAGTTGTTTCAATTACTCAGTTGGATAATGAAAATGTTTACTTTTTAAGTTTTAAAATCAACAAACAGTTACTTTCAACATCAAGAGTAGAGTTAGATTTTGACAACAAAAACAACGTAGATAACACTGTCTTTTATAATAATTGTGCAGACTAAATTCACATTATACCATTACAAATAAGCATTTCACCAAGTAAAATTCATATTAACATAGTGTTTAATGAGTTTTGAATATATGTCAACCATTAAATCGTTAAAGATGAAAACTGCTATTCTTAAAATCGTATGCCTACTTACACTAACTCTTTCTGTATTTTCTTGTGCAACTGATGAAGGAATATCTCCTGTAATCAACACCCCTTCTGTACAAGGTTATGCTAATGATGATGAATCGGAATCAGAAATTGCTTCTCACACTTTTAATACGTTAGTAATTTCTGTAGACCCTCTAAGTGATGTTTGTAATGAAAACAGCTTAATCACTCTTCATATTACATCATCTTATGGACTCAGTCATACTGTGATACAAAAACTATCAGAAGGTAAAACTGTTTTCGAGTTAAAGAAAGAATTTAAAAGTGGAAGTCATTCTCTAAAACTTGAGAATACTGAAGGTATATTACTTAACTCCTATTCATTTTATTTAGATGAAGAAGATGCTACAAAAAGTTTGCACAAAGTTATAAAATACAATAACTGTGAAATGTAAAAACAGAAGGCTGATTTCTTTATTGAAATCAGCCTTTTTGATAAAAACAAAACAGTTTCAAGTTAAACCTGAAATTGTAAAAGAATAGAATTTACTATTATCTACTTATTAACTGGTTTCTTTTTCAATTTTAGTGTAATCAAAATTAAAGTTGCTACACCTGTTATTAATGAAATAATTAACATTGAGTTAAGTTGATACGTCAGATCTCCTAAAGAAGTATCATAATTGATCAACTTTCTAAGTGCCTGAAGAAAATAAGTCAACGGAATGCAATTTGAAAAAGCTTGAATCCAAGCCGGCATTGCTTCTAAAGGCCATGTAAATCCGGATAGAATAAAACTTGGAGTAGAAACAACCATTAATGCTTCTGTTGCTTTTAATTGAGAAGGAACAATCCAACTAACTAGCATTCCTAAACAAGTGAGTGATAAAATAAATACAGAAGTAGTTATTAATAATGCACTTATATTTGATGGTGTAGGTATTTTAAAGAATGGAAGTAATGTTACTTGAATTATACCCCATAAAAACATACCTAAGACCCAATATGGAATCGCTTTTCCTAAAAATACTATTACTGGATTTTTAGTAATTTCACTTAGCTCTCCAAAAGTATTATTTTCATGCTCATAGCTAAAAGTCAATGCTAAACCCAATAAAAAAACTTGTTGCATCACTGCTCCCATCACTCCAGGTAACATAAATAGCAAATAATTGGATGTACCATTAAAATACCTCGAATTATCTATTGCGAAAACTTCCCATTGTTCTTTCGCCGTTTCAATTGGAACACCTTGTTTTTGAAGGCTTACAATTTCAGCTCCTGCATTTATAGTTCCTAGTACAGTTCTTATACCAATATTTGCATAATTACCTGTAATCATATTAGCACCATTCACCTCTATTTGAATGTGTGGATGTCTTTTATAATTAACATCTCCTTCGAAACCCTCTGGGATTCTAACAATCGCTTCAAAAGAGGGTAAATCCTTTTTTAAATCTTTATCATCTGCTGTTACTTTATTAACAGATAAGTAAAAGTTTTCATCTAAAGCATCTATGATAGTACTGCTTAATGGAGAATTATCTTGATCGATAACAGCAATTGATAAATTCTTTACACTTGCTTGTTGATAGGTATACCCTATTAGGATTCCAAAAAATATTGGTGCTCCAAAAAACACTGCAAGCAATACATTATTGGAAAAGAAAAGTTTAAACTCTCTTTTAATTATTTGTAATAATGCTTTCATCACTTAGTTAATTTTATCCATTAATAAAGTAATATTCGTAAGTAATTCATCTGCCTTTTTAGCATTTAAAGGGATAAGTTTCAACTCATATAAAGACTGATCAACATTGTAAGTTGGGTTCATAGATTTCCTTGTCGCATAAGACATTTCTTCTTTAATTGACCCCACTTTACCTTTTAAAGATATTGATACATCAAAAGGAGAATAAACAGTTACAATATTTCCAACTTTGTATTTTAATACCTCTTCCTCAGCTAAAACAAATCTAAAATATGTTGTCCCTTCAGCATAACCAGAAAAAATATTATATCCAGGTAATGCTAATTCCCCTTGCTGTAAAGCAATAGTCTCTACTCTCATTTTTTTAGGAGCAATAATATATCTTTCAGATAAGGCTATATTTACCTCTTTTAAAGCTCCTTTCGCTCTTTCAAGTTGCCCTAAGGCCATACGTTGTTTTTCATTTCTAACACCAGATTCTACCTCCCTTTTTTTAGCTTGAGTCCCTTCATACTTTGCTTTAGCCATTTGGTATTTTGTGTATACCTCATCATGCTTTTGAGATGAAATCAATTCTTCATCATACATTTCTTTAATTCTTTGATAGCTTTTTTCTGCAAACTCATATTGTTCTTTTGCGGCAGTATATGCAGCATCTACCTGATCAAGTTGGTTTTTTGTCGCTCCATTAAAAGCCATTTCATATTGTGCTTTTGCTGCTTTTACTGCTCCGTTAGCTTGCATCAGTTTTGCTTCAGCTTCTGGTAAGTCAATTATTGCTAACGTATCTCCTTTTTCAACTATTTCTCCTTTTTCAACATTAACTGCTATAATTCTTCCAGGAACTTTAGAAGCTACATACACTGCTGTTCGCTTTACTTTTCCCTTTAATTTATTTTCTTGCTCTGGAGCCTTTGTACAAGAAGAAAAAATAAATAATGTTACAATTGATAAGTATATATATTTCATGATGATTTATTCTTTTATTAGTTTTGAATGTGTTCTATATTAAGTACACCCATAGCATTAATTAACGCTATTGCTGTTTGCCTTTGATTTGCGATTGATTGAATATATTCAAGTTGAAATTTCTCATATTCAGATATCTCATCCAGTACATCAGTTACATCTGTCAAACCATTTTTAGCTTCTTGTACTTTTATTTTAAGACCTGTTTTCGCACCATCAAGCTTCTGATTTGAAACATCAACCATTTGAGTTGCAACTTGCCATTCCATTTTTTTCTTTTGAAAATCTAGTTGTACTAAATCCTGAGCATAGGCTTTCTTTTCTTTCATAGAGATTACTGCAAGTTCAGATTTCTGTACCTCTCTTTTCCTTTGTAAACCATCAAATATTTCCCATTGCATAGCCACACCAACAAAAGGTACGGCATCTACATTCGTCATATTTGTTCCACCTTGAATTACATGTGCAAATGCTTTTGCTTTTGGTAGAGCTCCATATTGCTCACCTTTATGTTTGTATTCTAAAGCTTCTATAGAGTGTTCTAAAGCTTTAATTTCATTTCTATTACTTAAATTAATTTCATTTTCATCCACCATCCAAAGCGTTAATTCTGGGTTAATTTTAGCTAAATCCCCTTGGTCTAACCCGGTAAGTTGTTGTAATTTTTGGATCACAAGACTTTTACTCGCTTCTAATTCAATTCTTTTTGCTACTATATCTTTTTCAGCAATTCTAATTTTATTTAAATCATATTCTGTCGCTAATCCTACCTCCTTTGCTTTATTTGCAAATTCAGTTTGCTTATCCAATCTTTTCTGACTTTCCTCTAAAACCTTAAGAGATTGGTTAACAACAGCCATTTTATCATAATAACTTAATGTTTCCATTATGATTTCGTTTTTTTCTTGCTCTACCATTGCTTGTTGTGCTTCTGATTTAGCCTCTGCAGCCTTTGCGTATGTTGGTGCTTGAAGACCAGAGAAAATGACCATTTCTACATAAGCATCATAAAACCAAAAATTATTATCTTGAATTGATATTGAAGGTGTATTTGGAATTTGATTAACCATGCCACCAATGTTATTATAAACACCTTCAATTAGTGGAGTTGCTACCCCAATCATTGTTGGTGGTAAACCAGACGAAGCCAACTGAGCTAGAGATTGATTCTTGCTATGTTCTAATCCATATAGGGCTTGGTTTTTTGTCCCACTAATATCTCTTGATATTGTAATATCATTTAATAAATAAGCGTAACCACCTTTAACCCCTACTTTTGGAATATAAGTGTATAATGCTCTTTGTTTATCGAAATGAGATGCTTTTGCTTCATTTTGTTTTATTTTAACTGAATGAGAATTCTCAATTGCTTTTACTGCAAGTTCTCTTCTTGTTAAATTTGTATCTGATTGACCAAAAGCAAAAGAAGATATAATCATAAGCAAAAATACTATTACAGTACTCTTAACTTTTTTACTAATTTTCAACATTACGCTCAATTTTTTATATAAAAATCTTTCTTTATTTACGTATATTTATTTGTGAATGATTATTCACTCAACAAATGTATGTTATTCGAATACTCATTTCAAATTATATTCATTAAATAAATTCAAATGGTTTAAAAATTTCTTAAAAGGCTTACTTCTATGTATTTTTTTGTATTCTTGTAGGCATAAATACTAATCATACTTTATAAAAAAATTGGAAAATTCTATCACTCCCCTTATCACAAACGATGCAGTAGTTTTTGGCCTTCTTATGGCTTCTCTAGCATTTGTATTTTACACTTCAAGTCTAAAAAATTCTTTTTGGTCTAAGTTTTATAAAATATTCCCAGCCCTATTGATGTGTTATTTAATTCCATCAATTTTAAGTACACTTAATATCATTTCTCCTTCACACTCCAATTTATATACTATGGCAAAAAACTATCTTTTGCCAGCTAGTTTAGTATTAATGACAATTAGTGTTGACTTGAAAGGGATTATCAACCTTGGTAGTAAAAGTATTATAATGTTCTTATCAGGAACCGTTGGAATTATAATTGGAGGTCCTTTGGCTATTTTAATTGTTTCTTATTTTTCTCCGGAAACTTTTAATGGAGCAGGTTTTCAAGAAGTATGGCGTGGTCTTGCAACATTAGCGGGTAGCTGGATTGGTGGAGGTGCAAACCAAGCCGCAATGTTAGAAATATATAAATATGATCAATCTCTTTATTCTGGAATTGTAGCTGTTGACATTATTGTTGCCAATATTTGGATGGCGATTTTGTTATTAGGAATTGGTAAAACAGATAAAATTGATAAATGGTTAAAAGCTGATGTTACTGCTATTGAAGATTTAAAAGCTAAAGTTGCTGCCTATCAAAATAGTATTACTAAAAATCCATCACTAACAGACTTAATGATTGTTCTTGGAGTTGCTTTTGGTATTGTAGGTTTATCTCATTTTTTAGCTGATAACTTAAGTAGTTATATTACTTCAGTTGTTGCCGATCCTTCAACTAGTGTTTTAAGCAGTAGGTTCTTTTGGCTAGTTTTATTAGCAACAACAATTGGCGTAATTTTAAGTTTTACAAAAGCTAGAAAATTAGAAGGGTATGGAGCTTCTAAATTTGGAAGTGTTTGTATCTATATTTTAGTAGCCACTATCGGTATGAAAATGGATGTCACAAAAACATTAGAGAATCCTGGTTTATTAGCCGTAGGGGGCGTTTGGATGCTAATTCATGTAATCATTATGGTTATTACTGCTAAAATAATTAAAGCTCCTTTCTTTTTCCTTGCTGTTGGTAGTAAAGCAAATGTAGGAGGTGCAGCTTCAGCACCTGTTATAGCATCAGCTTTTCATCCTTCTTTAGCTCCTGTTGGAGTTTTATTAGCAGTTTTAGGGTATGCTCTAGGAACCTACGGAGCAATGTTTTGTGCATATTTGATGCAAATTGTATCGCAATAGAAATATATTAGAATAAAATAAAACCTCCTTTAGAAATCAATCTAAAGGAGGTTTTATTTTATGATTCAACAATAACTTATTCAGTTTCTTCTTCTTGAATTGAAATACCTGTATTCCCATTCTCTGACAGAATAATTGCTATTGGCCTTGTTGCATCAAATTCACCAAAAATAATAATCATCATTACAGTAATTGGTACACTCAAAATCATTCCAACAACTCCCCATAATGCACCCCAAAAAGCAAGAGCAATTAATACTACCAACCCACTAATATTTAGCGAATTACCCATAACTTTTGGTTCTACAAGGTTACCAATAATCACTTGTATAACACCTACAGATAATAATACTATTAAACCAGATGACAAATCAGCAAACTGGATTACTGTAAAAAATGCAGGAAAAAGGGTAGCTATTAAAGATCCTATTGTTGGTATATAGTTTAGAGCAAATATTAAAAGTGCCCAGAAAAATGGTGCATCAATACCCATTAGTTTTAAAACCATATAACTTAATACTCCAGTTAATAAGCTTACAAATGATTTTAGTGTTAAATAACTACTTACCGAATTACCAATTTTAGCAATCATTTTTACTACAGCTTTATATTCTTTAGCATCTGGATAAATTTTAACGAGCTTATCACTAAATACACTCTCTTCTAATAGTAAGAAAACAACGTAAAGAATAATGGTAAAGGTATTCCCAAATAGCCCTGTAACAGATGTAAGTATGTTTTTTAATAAAGATGTAAAATTATAGTCACCTATCATCTTATTTAATGATGTAGTGATATCTATATCAAATAGGTTATTTACTTTATCTTCAATTAAAATGAGGTTACCATCGTAATGAGATAACGATTCTGTTAGGTTTTGAATGCTAATACTCAACATTTTTATAGCCACAAAAAATATGGCAAAGATGGTTAATGTTGCAAGTATATTCTGAATCCAAACTGGAATTTTATTTTTATCTGAACCTAATAAGTTTCCTATTAATGTTCTTACCTCTACAACAATTAACCAAAATATTATTGCCAATATTAATGGCACAAGAATAGATTTTAAAAAAATTAGAGATACCACTATAATCACTAACAATAGTGAAATTGAAGTGACCTTATTTATACTGATCATTATATATATAGTTCTTTTGAATTACTCGGTGCAATGTACGAACATTCATGAACAAAGCGTACGCTATTGAACAATATTTACAAATATTATTTTAGCCAAATAAATCGTAATTACCTACCAATCAATATATTATACATTTAAGGCATAGAGATGGATTTATTATTAATGTCAAATTAATATTGAAATCTTGAGCTGAAAGAAATTTCAGTTCAATGATTTCTAAGAATAAGGAACTATTTCTCATAAAAAGATCAACTATAAAAATGAAAGCATTATTCTCTATTTTCAGTGTAGTATTATTTTTCTCTTTATCTACTTTTGCAGATGCTCCAAATGATGAAAAATCAGCTAAATTAATTAGAATCGTTAATAAAGCAGATAAAAATGATTGGAGAACTTTAAATAAAGCAGCAGCATTAGCTATTAATTGGAACGCAGATCTAGAATTAGCAAAATCTTGGGTAGAAGCTTCTATTTTAATTAGTGATAATGCAGAAGCCTATGAGCTATTAGGTGATTATTACTTAAGAAAAGGTGATACAAAAAACGCATATAAAAATTATAACTTATCTCTAGAAAAAGGAATGTTCAATCTTGGAGCAAAAGATTTTGATCGTATCCAAAGAAAAGTTTTAACTTTTGGAAAAGCTCTTCAATAAAATAAACTGTTTCAAACCAAAAAGGAGTTGATTAATTAATTTAATCAACTCCTTTTTTATTTTCTTTTTCTTTTTTCTCCAGGGCAATTACACTCTTCTTTTTGCCTTATACTATACTTAAAAGTAATTCCATAAGTTGGTGTAATCAAATTTAAATTTCGTTCAGGTTTTCCATCAGAAATTAAATTACCATCTGCATCATAGCTCGGTCCAGAAGCTGGAGCAAAATAATATTGTGTATCTCGCATTGCAAATAAACCTACTCTAAATTTATCTTCTGCAAATCTATAATATACATCAAATCGTAATCTAGTTAAATCTACACTCCTATCTTCTGATGAACTATTATTTGTATTTACAAAAAGTTCATAAGAAAATTCTGCTCTCAATTTGGCTTGAGCAATAGTAAAATTACGACCAAGCATTATCCAAAACCCAATTCTACCATAATCATCTCTGCTGCCAGAGGTATCGCCAGTTTTATTATGCAGTATTTGTTCATACTGTAGTCGTTTCTGAAAATCTAATAAACCGCCACCAATTTGACCATTATGTTGAAAGAAGGCACGTAAAAAAAGGACATTCCAATTTGGTTCGAATACATCTCTTACAGAACCTCCAACCATTAATTTCTTATTTTTAAATTTATGAGCGTAACCAAGCATTATGTGTGCTCTATTAATATTTAGCCCATCTATGATATAACTATCAAAAGCAGATGATCTTGTATTTATTTCAAAAAATAAACTATCATTATTATTCAATTCATAATCAACATTCCAAAATGTCCAATAAGAGTTATCATAATATTTCTTTTCGGTTTCTTGAGAAAAAACGGTCCCAGAAAAAAGAATTAGGAAAAACAGTGTTATATTAAAAAATCTAAAAATAGTCTTGTAAAATGTTATCATCACCAATGTAAAAAGCTTTATTAACTTATGGACTGTAACTAATAACGGTATCTTTCGATAAAATCACAAAGAGTTGTCATACAATATTGATAACTTGATTAAAATTAATATTCACTTACACTATATTCATGACTAATACTACATCATCTACTATCACCCCTACTACCGGAAAACAAAGACTTGGCGTTATTGATGCGTTAAGAGGTTTTGCGATTTTAGGGATTTTATTTGCGAATATCCTTAGTTGGAGTTTATATAAGTTTACTCCCACTGCAGAATTAAATACTTTTGCTTTTGCAGAATACGATAGTACACTACATCATTTATTAAATTTCTTTGTCGATACTAAGTTCTATAGTATCTTCTCAATTTTGTTCGGCGTAGGTTTTTACTTACAATATGACCGTCAGAGAAACAATCAAGAAGCCTTTTTAAAAGTATACAGAAGAAGATTAAAATTCTTAATCCTTTTTGGGTTTATTCATATGTTATTTTGGTCTGGAGATATATTAATGCTATATGGTATGATGGCATTTATATTTATTCTTTTTAGAAACCAATCTCCTGATAAAATTCTAAAATGGGCTATATTTTTCATGTTTGCCCCATTAATTTTTGATGCAATTATGTTATTTATTGCTCCAGGATGGATGAGTCCGAGTAAAGAAATGGCAGGAGAAGCAATGAAAAGATATATTGACGAAGACCCGTCTGCAGTTGTCGCTGCATTCCAAAGTGGGAATGTTATAACAACGTTTAAACAGAACTTACATAATATTATGTGGAGATGGTTTGATTTTATGCCTTCCTACCGTCCATTTAAAGTTTTAGGCTTATTCTTATTTGGATTTTACTTACAATCAAAAAAGTTCTTTACTGAAAGTGGAAGATCTTGGAAAGTATTCTTCATTTTTGCGGCTTTAGGTACTGTAGCACATTTAATAGGTTATCAAATTGGTGGTAGTATGGCTAAATTCCCAAAAGAAGCATCTGATTTAGGTTTTAAAGCAATCATGATGTTTGGGCAACTTACTTTAGCATTGTCTTATGCTTCACTTTTATCAATAATTTATCATACTAGTTGGGGAGAAAAAGCAATGCAACCTTTAACATCAGTTGGTAAAATGTCTTTTACAAATTACCTATCTCAAACATTAATAGGTATTGTAATCTTCTATGGTGTTGGATTTGGCTTAGGAGGTACATTAACCTTAGCTCCAATTTTTGTTATTGCTGTGCTCATCTATATTTTCCAAGTAACATATAGTGCACTTTGGTTAAAGAAATTTAAATTCGGACCATTAGAATGGGGATGGAAATGTTTAACATACAGTCAAAGGTTCCCAATTTTAAATAGTGAATATGATAAAATTAAAGCCGCTAAAAAAGCAGCTTAGTTAGTATATATTGTTTGTTTTAACTTTTTAAAAACAACAAATAAAGATAGCATTGGGAGATAATCTCAATGCTATTTTTTGTTTAGAATTCCCCCTTAAATATTGATTATATAATTCACAGTGCTGCACTTACAAAACAGTAAATATTGATAATACTAATACCAGTCATGAACTCAGCCAACTTTATAAAATAAAAAGAATTTTCAAAGAATACATTAGGGAAATATTAAAATATAATGTGAATTTTGGGTTATTTACACTACATAATTATTTCAATAATAAAAACGTAATGATTAACCTAGGAATGATAAATAGCAACTTAATTTCTATTATCCAAGATGCTATTAATTGGTTTTAAATCCATTAATATGTGTAACTCACAACAATTAAAATTCGATATACAAAGTACTTCAATATGAATCTAATTAAGATTTATTAATTGTCAACTATTTCATTTTGATTGTTTTAGATGTGAATCATCCAAAAAACATATTATGAAAAAAATTAATACTTTCTTATTTAGTATACTCCTTTTAGCGTCAATAATTAGCTGTAATAAAGATAAAGGTATAATGTCTGATAGAGATGTTTTACAAAGTTTATATCAATCTACAAATGGTAAAGGCTGGTACAATAAAACGGGTTGGGGTTCTGCAGAGCCTTTATCAGAATGGTACGGAGTTGAAGTAGATTCCAAAAATAGAGTTATTAAAATTAATTTAAGAGGCAATAATTTGAATGGTACTGTTCCAGGAAGTATTGGAAATTTACAAGAATTAAAAGTATTAGACCTTAGTGATAATAAACTAAAGGGAACGATTCCAAATCAGATAAGATTCTTAAAAAAATTATCAAAATTAAAAATTGATCATAATAGTTTTAATGGTATGATTGATAAAGGAATCTCAGAGCTTAGAAAGAAAGATAAAGGTCAATTAATTTCTTTAGAAGTTGATCAGAAAAATAGATTTGTAGAAAAACAGGTTTTAGTTAAGAAAACAACCAATTCTAAGAAAGGAAGAGGACGAGGTAAAGGAAGAAAATACACTTACCCTATTCAATAAAAAAAAGAGCTCGATTTAAAGTTTAAATCGAGCTCTTTTTTTATTATTAGAATGGTAAATCTCCATCTATATCATCTCCTCCTACCGGTGGTGGTGGCGGTGGTGGTGTATTTGATTGTACAGGAGCTCCTCCACCATAACTTGGTTGTTGTGGAGCTGCTTGTGGTTGAGCACTAGCTGCTGCATTAATTCTCCATGCTTCAAGGTTTGTGAAATAAATTGTTTCACCACCTTTATCAAAAGGTCTACCTTTAAGATCGAAAGTTACTGCAATGTCATCTCCTTCATTAAAGCTATCAAGTAAAGTACAACGATCTTGTGTTGCCTGAAACTTGATGTATTGAGGGTAACTACCATCTTGAATTAAGAGCACAAAATCTCTTTTTTTGAAACGATCAGATACTTGTTGAGTATCCATAATCTTTTCAATTTTACCAACTACTTCAAAAGCCATAATCTATATATTAGTTCATTTGATTTTTCTGAATCACGAAACTACAAAAGGAAAAGCAGATTTACTGAATAATCAATTATAATATTCCACAATTAAAGAGATTTTTTATCATCTTGTACGATAATCACATAAAACCATAACTCACAATAAACACATGACTGATTTCTATAATATCGATGATCTTCTAAATGAAGAACAAAAGATTGCAAGAGATGCTACAAATGCATTTATCACTAAAGATGTTAAACCTATTATTGAAGAATTTGCTCAAAAATCTGAAGCTCCTCAACATCTAATTCAAAAATTTGGAGAAATGGGCTTGTTTGGTCCTGCTATACCTACAGAATATGGTGGCGGTGGTATGGATGACATCGCGTATGGACTTATTATGCAAGAAGTTGAAAGAGGTGACTCTGGATTACGATCAATGGCTTCTGTACAAAGTTCTTTAGTAATGTACCCTATTTATACTTTTGGTTCTGATGAGCAACGGAAAAAATATCTACCCAAATTGGCTAGTGGAGAATATTTAGGCTGTTTCGGTCTCACTGAACCAAATCATGGTTCAAATCCATCTGGAATGGAAACGCATTTAATTGATAAAGGAGATTATTATTTATTAAATGGAGCAAAAATGTGGATAACTAACTCGCCAATTGCCGATATTGCAGTTGTGTGGGCTAGAGATGAAAATAAAAGAGTAAAAGGAGTTATTGTTGAAAAAGGAATGGCAGGTTTTACAGCTCCTGAAATCCATAATAAATGGTCTTTAAGAGCGAGTATTACAGGCGAATTAGTTTTTGACAATGTGAAAATTCCAAAAGAAAATGTGCTACCCAAGAAAGATGGCTTAGGTGCTCCATTAATGTGCCTTGATAGTGCTCGTTATGGAATTGCTTGGGGTGCAATTGGTGCAGCAATAGATTGTTATGAAACTGCTAGAGATTATTCTTTAGAAAGAAAACAATTTGACAAGCCAATTGGTGGGTTTCAGTTAACACAGAAAAAACTTTCTGAAATGTTAACAGAGATTACAAAGGCACAACTCTTAGCTTTACGTCTTGGTCAGCTAAAAGTAAATGGAAAGGCTACTTCTACGCAAATATCTATGGCAAAACGAAATAATGTTGAAATGGCATTAAAAGTAGCAAGAGAAGCACGACAAATTTTAGGTGGAATGGGTATTTCTGGAGAGTATCCAATTATGCGTCATATGATGAACTTAGAATCTGTAATTACTTATGAGGGCACACATGATATACATTTATTAATTTTAGGAGCTGATATTACAGGAATTCCAGCATTTAAATAAAAAGCATGCAGTATAAATATTTTATAGTCAATAAACCTTATGGTGTTTTACCTCAATTTTCTGATGATGGAGGGCGACCAACTTTAAAAAGCCTTGGGAGATTTCCTAATGATGTTTACCCCGTTGGCCGTTTAGATATGGACAGTGAAGGCTTATTAATTATTACTAATGATAAGCTTCTAAATCATAAACTATTAAATCCAAAGTTTGAACACGACAAAACATACCTGGTTCAAGTTGATGGAGATATTACTACTGAGGCAATAAAAAAATTAGAAAAAGGTACCAAAATTACGGTTAACTCCACTCCTTATACCACCTTACCAGCTCAGTGTAAAAAAGTGGATAAACCAGATAATTTAAAGGAGAGAAATCCTCCTGTGAGATTTAGAAAAAATATTCCAACTTCTTTTATTGAACTTACCATTCATGAAGGTAAAAACAGACAAGTCCGTAAAATGACAGCCTCTGTTGATTTCCCAACTTTAAGGTTAGTACGTCTCGCTATTGGTAATTTAAGGATTAAAGAGTTAAAATCAGGTGGTGTTTTAGAAGTACCTAGAGATTTCTTATACGAACAATTAGGTTTAGTTACTTCAGATAAAAAAGAAGAAGATAAACAAAAACCTAGAAGATCAGGACCTAGAAAACCAAGAGTTCCAACAAGAAATCCTAATACAAATAAAGCACCTTCTTCAAAAAAGAGATACGGAAGATCAAGATAAAAAATCCCCACTATAATTCATTTCATTATAGTGGGGATACTTTTTTATCTTTTATCTATCTTATCATACCATCCTCCAAATGAGTATTTCTTTGCAGTATCCTCACTTAAAAATTTCGTAGGAAACCCTAAATCAATTGCACTCTCACCTTCTAATAAATCGAGATCTAATTGCTCTAAGTTCCAATCTACACAATTAAGATTATCTTTTAACTGATCTACTTTTCTTGCTCCTAGAATAGGAATAATATTTCTATTCTGTGCTCTAAGCCAATTTAAGGCTACTTGAGCTGGTGATTTGCCTAACTTTTGAGCTATACTTACTACTGATTCTGCTATACGTATATTTTTGGGAGTAAATTTCACGCTCTTCTCACTTAGCCTACTTCCTTCAATCATTCCCTTATTATATTTCCCTGATAGTAAACCAGCCCCTAAAGGTGACCATGTTGTTACAGACATACCAAAGTGATCTGCCATTGGAATTAACTCCCTTTCTACGTCACGAGCAATTAAACTATATTCTACTTGTAAGCCAACAAATTCTTCCCATCCTCTTAATATAGCCATAGTATTTGCCTGAGAAACAACCCAAGCTGGTGTATCAGAAATCCCAATATAACCTACTTTTCCTTGACTTATTAAATCGTTCATGGCCCTTAAGATTTCATCAACACTAGTTGTTCCATCCCACATATGTACCCATAAAACATCCATGTAGTCTGTATTCATTCTTTTAAGAGATGCCTCTACAGTTCGCATCATATTTCTTCTAGAATTTCCTGTTCCATTAGGGTGCGAACTATCTTCTATTAATGTATATTTTGATGCTAAAACAAATTTATCTCTTTCTGCACCTACAAAATCGCCCAGATACTTTTCAGAAGTTCCATTTGTATAAAAATTAGCAGTATCAATAAAATTACCTCCGGCTTCTGCAAAAGATTCAAAAATTTGCTTAGATGTATTGTAATCAGCTCCCGTTCCCCAGTCTTCCCCAAAAGTCATAGCACCTAAACACAACTCTGAAACTTTTAAACCAGACTTTCCAAATAGTTTATATCTCATTTTAATAATGGTTTAATAATGATGAGTTATAATTTAATTATATCATCTTGAATTATCATTAAAAGATTAAATAATATCTAATATTTTAAAAAAAGTTAAACAATAGTTGCTTTCTGTTTAACCATTTGGTTAATTAGCATATCAGTTAACCAAATGGTTAAAAAAATATGGATTCAAAAGATAAAATTTTAGAAGTTGCAAAAGACATTTTCCAGAAAAAAGGAAAAAGTGGTGCAAGAATGCAAGAAATTGCAGACGCTGCTGGTGTTAACAAAGCACTAGTACATTATTACTTTAAAAATAAAGAAGGCCTTTTTCAAGAGGTTTTTCAAGATTTAATCCGAAAGACAATTTTTCCAATAGTGTATGTCCTAAGGGGGCCTGAACCTTTGGAAGATAAAATCTCACAGTTTATTGATTTATACATCGATACTTTAAAAGAAAACCCTAACATGGTTACTTTTATTATTGGTGAACTTCAAATGAATAAAGCTCCTTTTACACCATCAAAGGAGATGCAAGACACAGTAATTTCAATAGGAAAACAATTACAAGAAGATCCTAATTTTATATCTATACACCCTCTTCAATTCATGACTACGCTTCTTGGGTCATGTATTTTCCCTTTTATCGCAAAACCTATGTTTACAAATTTCGATCAAATCGAACCTTTTTCATTCGATGAATTTATTGAAGAACGCAAGAGTATTCTTCATCACATAATATTAAACGGTATTAAATCTAATAATAATGAATAAAGTGAATAGTAGGTATTTATACCTCCTGCTATTAGTTTTTGGGTTCTCTTTCCCTCTAATAGCACAAACAAAAATAACTTTTGAACAAGCTGAAAAAGAGGCTCTTGAGAAACACCCCTTATCAGAACAAAAAGAAATGTATTCTAGAATGCAGGAAACTGAAAAAGAGGCAATCAGTAAAGATCGTTTACCTCAATTTGGTATTCAAGGCAAAATTGGTTACTTCTCTGATGTAATCTCTCCTACCGATCCAAATGCTCCTGCTGCAGCTGTTTTTCCTGAAATCCCACATACACAGTGGCAAACCTACGCATCTGTAGATTACGCTATTTACAATGGGAATATCAAGAAAAAGAAACTGGCTCAATCAAGTTCTGAATATGGCATCAAAATTCAAGAAAACAGTGTTAAGCAGTTTTCTGTAAAGGAATCTATATCACAGATTTATTTCGCTGCATTAAGTTACCAAGAGCAAGAGGCTTTAATAAAAGATGGAGTAATTAAAGAGTTAGAAAATCAACTTAAAGAAGTAGAAGCTCTAGAAGCTGGTGGTGCTGCATTACCAAGTACAACAGATGCTTTAAAAGTTGAATATTTCAAGGCTCAACAAAAATTACTATCTGTAGAGGCACAAAAGAATGGAGCCTTAAAAGCATTGTGTATATGGTTAGAAAGAGAAAATGAATGGAATACAATTGAACTTGTACGTCCAGAAATGACAGTCTCTTTATCTGCTGATTATAATCGTCCTGAGGTTGAAATGTACAAACTTCAAACACAAAGTATGGATGTAATGAGTGACATGTTAAAAACACAACGTTTACCAGTTGTTTCTGCTTATGCTATTGGTGGTTATGGTACTCCCAACCCTTATAACTTCTTTCTAGTAGATGGCGATTTCTTCTATCAAGTAGGTCTTAAGTTTGCGTGGAAACCATTTGATTATGGTAAAAACAGTAGAGAAAGACAAGTCACTCAAATACAAAAAGAAGTGATTAATACGGAGTTAGAAACATTTAGTAAAACAATGAACTCACAGATAGTTCAGATTCAAGCTAGTATTGACCAACTAGAGAAGTTAATAACTCAAGATAATGAGATTATTAAAATTCAAGAACGCAATGCTATTCGTTCAAAAGGTCAGCTTGATAACGGTGCTGCTACTTCTGCTAAGTATGTATCTGCACTAAATGCGTTAACTGATGCGAAATTGAATTTATCATCGCACGAGTTACAGCTATTACAAACACAATATCACTTAGCAATGACGAAAGGACTTCTTTAATATTAAACATCAGAAACAATGAAATTCAATATATATACATCAATTTATTCTAAAGGAATTGCACTTCTAACTTTAGGTGCCGCATCACTTTTCTCATGCTCTAATGAGGATAATAAATCAGATGCTTATGGTAATTTTGAAGCTATTGAGGTAATAGTTTCAGCAGAAAGTAATGGTCAACTTGTAAATTTTGATGTCCTAGAAGGTCAAAAAGTCAAAGAAGGTGATCAGGTTGGTTTAGTAGACACTGTCCTACTTCACCTCCAAAAAGAAGAGGTATTGGCTAACATTGCAGCTCTAGGCTCTAAAGTTATGAGTATTCATGAGCAAATTGCTGTTTATGAAGCTCAACATAAAAAATTAATGATTGATAAAGATCGTTTAGAGAAATTATTTGCAACAGAAGCTGCAACTCAGCAACAATTGGATCAAGTTAATTCTTCATTAGCAATTAACGAGAAACAATTGGAAGCTACACGAAGAAAGATAAAAGATTCTAATAGAGCAACTCTAAGTCAGTATGGCCCTTTAAGTAAAAAGGTAGACGTTTTAAGTGAACATATTGACAGATGTAATATCATTTCTCCAATAACTGGTACTGTTTTACAGAAATACGCTGAAAGAGGTGAGATGACAAGTATCGGTAGACCCTTGTATAAAGTTGCAAATCTGTCTACCATTAAAGTAAAAGCGTATGCCACTGCAACCCAATTAAATGGGGTGAAAATTGGACAAAAAGTAACTGTTTTAACAGACGGAAAAGACGGTACTTTAAATCAAACACAAGGCATTGTTGAGTGGATTTCTGATAAAGCAGAATTTACACCTAAAACAATCCAGACTAAAGAAGAAAGAGTTAGTCTTATCTATGCTTTTAAAGTAAAAGTTCAAAATAAAGACGGTCTATACAGAATAGGAATGCCTGCAGAGATCAACTTCTAAACAGCAATTAATATGTCAGTTATAGAAGTTAAAGACCTTAAGAAGTCTTACGGAAAAAAAGAAATAGTAGAAGCTTTAAAAGGTATCTCTTTTAAGGTAGAGCAAAATGAAATTTTCGGATTAATTGGTCCTGATGGAGCTGGTAAAACTACCTTAATTAGAATATTGGCTTCATTAATGGTGGCTGATAGTGGCACTGCTACTGTAATAGGTAAAGACCCTAAAGTTGATTACCAATATATTAGAAATAATATAGGGTACATGCCTGGTAAGTTTTCTCTGTATGAGGACTTAAGTGTAAAAGAAAATTTAGAGTTTTTTGCAACTACTTTTGGCACTACAATAGCTAAAAGTTATGATTTGATTAAAGATATCTATCAACAAATAGAGCCTTTTAACGATCGTAAAGCAGGTGCACTTTCAGGTGGTATGAAGCAGAAATTAGCACTTTGTGCTGCAATGATTCACTACCCAAAAGTATTGTTCTTAGATGAACCTACTACTGGTGTTGACCCTGTATCTAGAAAAGAATTCTGGAATATTATTAAAGGATTAAAAAAACACAATATCACAATAGTAGTCTCTACTCCTTATATGGACGAAGCAGATTTATGTGATAAAGTTGCTTTAATAAACAATGGTGAAATTTTAAGTATTGACTCACCTGAAAATATAGCAGCATCTTTTAATAAAAAATTATATGCTATTGAAGTAGATGGCTCCAATTATCATCTTATCAAAACATTAAGAAAATATGAGTTTATAGATAGTGTTTTTCCTTTTGGAGAATTGCTTCACTATACAGATAAGAGAGACGCAGATATAAAGGCTGACTTGCAAGACTATATTGAAAAAGAAGGTTATAAAAAAGTCTCTATAAAAGAAATTAAATCGAATATTGAAGATGTATTTATTCGTTTGATGAACGCTCAAAAGAAATAGATAATGGAAACTGGAAATAATATTATAACAGCAAATAAATTAACCAAAAAATTTGGTGATTTTAAAGCTGTAAATGAAATCACCTTTGATGTAAAAAAAGGTGAGATATTTGGTTTTCTTGGTGCAAATGGAGCCGGAAAAAGTACAGCTATGAAAATGCTTACAGGACTCCTATCTCCTACTTCTGGAGAAGCTAGTGTTGCTGGTTATGATGTCTTTACTCAACAAGAGGAAATTAAAAAGAACATTGGCTATATGAGTCAAAAGTTCTCTTTATATGACGACCTAACATTATTAGAAAACATCCATTTCTTTGGAGGTATTTATGGTTTATCAAAAGAGGAATTGAAAGACAGAAGTAATGATATGATCCAAAGACTCGGCTTATCTGATGTCTCTCATAAATTACTTAAAGAAGTTCCTCTTGGATGGAAGCAAAAAATTGCTTTCTCTGTCGCGACGATACATCATCCTAAAGTTGTTTTTCTTGATGAACCCACAGGAGGTGTTGATCCCATTACACGAAGGCAATTTTGGGAATTGATTTACGAAGCTAGTGATTCTGGAACTACAGTATTTGTTACCACACATTATATGGATGAAGCTGAATATTGCAATAGAATTTCTATGATGGTAGATGGCAAAATTGCAGGTTATGGGTCTCCCAAAGAACTTAAAAAAGAGTTCAATGCCGATAATATGGATGAAGTTTTTGTAAAAATTGCACGTGGTGAAAACTACACTATCAAATAAAATTATGGGTAGATTAGGTGGAATAATAAAAAAAGAGTTTTATCACATATTTAGAGATAAACGTACATTATTGATTCTATTTGGCATTCCAATCGTTCAAATTATTCTATTTGGGTTTGCAATATCAAATGAAATTAAAAATGTAAAGATTGCCGTGTTAGACATGGCAAAAGATGAACATAGTCAAAAAATTATAGACAAGGTACTATCAACTTCTTACTTTGATTTAGATAAATATCTAACCTCAACAGACGAAATTGATAAAACATTTAGAGAAGGTAAAATAAAAGCTACTCTTGTTTTTCCTCCAAAATTTAGTGAGGATTTAAAGAAAAGTAAGACTGCTAATATTCAAATCATTTCCGATGCATCAGACCCTAACACAGGTACTCAGGTAGGTACATACTTACAGATGCAAGTACAAAGTTATTTGATTGAAAATGAAATGTCGCAAGTTCATTTGCCTCCTCCTGCATTAATTAATACTGAAGTAGAAATGAGGTACAATCCGGAATTACTTTCTGTTTACATGTTTGTACCTGGATTGATCACTATTATTTTAATGCTTGTCTGTACCATGATGACATCTATTGCCATAACAAGAGAAATTGAGACAGGAACAATGGAAGTTTTATTGGCATCGCCCATGCATCCTTTTACCATAATTCTTGGTAAAGTAGTTCCATACCTCCTTCTATCTTTCTTAAATGCATCGATAATTATTGGTTTAGGCAAATATTTATTTGAGGTACCAGTACTAGGTAACTATGCATTATTGATTGGAGAAATTATTCTTTATTGTTTAGTGGTTTTAGCATTAGGAATCTTTGTTTCTACAATTGCAGAAACTCAGCAACTGGCATTAATGATTTCATTATTTGCAATGTTTTTACCTACAATGTTGCTCTCAGGTTTTATTTTCCCAGTTGAAAATATGCCTTTGCCTCTTCAAGTAGTCTCTAGTATTGTACCAGCCACTTACTTTAATATTATCATAAAATCGGTAATGCTAAAAGGCGTAACAATAGCATACATTTGGAAAGAAACAGCTGTTCTTTGCTTTATGTTTATTGTATTAATTGCTGTAAGTGTAAAACGTTTCAAAATTAGATTAGACGATTAATAATGGTTTTAAATCATTATAAAAAATAAATATATGAGTGCATTAAAATTTATACTCCAAAAAGAGTTTAAACAGATATTCAGAGATAAAGGAATGCTTCCTATTATCTTTGTTATGCCAATTGTACAATTATTGGTACTATCGTTTGCTGCAACTTTTGATGTAAAAGATATAAAAATCGAAATTGTTGATAGAGATCACTCCCATTTATCACAGCAATTAATTTCTAAATATGAGGCCTCTAATTACTTTTCTATTGTAAACTTTAGAAATGCTACAGACCCTCATGGAGAGGTATTACAGAATGGTTCAGCAAGTATTTCGTTAGAGATACCAAATGATTTTGAAAAAGATCTCATCAATAATAAACCTGTAGACCTTTCTGCAAAAGTTAATGCAATTGATGGAATGACTGCTGGAGTATCAGCATCTTATTCACAAACGATTATTCAAGAATTTAGAGAAGAATTCTTAAAAAGTCATGATTTTTCAGATGTTTTAAAAGAAAAGGGAATGGAGCCTTTTCAAATAAATTTTTCGATGAAAAACTGGTACAATCCAACTCTGAATTATAAGTTTTATATGGTTCCTGGGTTATTGGTTCTACTAGTAAGCATGATTGGATTATTTTTAACATCAATGAATATTGTAAAAGAGAAAGAAATTGGTACTATAGAGCAACTGAATGTTACACCAATAACTAAGGGTGAGTTTATTGTTGGTAAATTACTTCCATTTTGGTGTATTGGTATGTTCGTGTTATCATTTGGCTTAGTAATAGCAAAACTATTTTTTAATGTTCCTCTACTAGGACCATTATATATCATTTTCTCTTTCGCCATGATCTACCTTCTAGTAGTATTAGGAATTGGTCTTTTTATATCTACAAAAGCTGATACACAACAACAGTCTATGTTTATAGCATGGTTCTTTATGATTGTATTTGTTTTGTTGAGCGGTTTATTTACGCCTATTGAAAATATGCCAGTATGGGCTCAAAACATTACCCTTTTAAACCCTGTAAGGTATTTTATTGAAGTAATGAGAAATGTTTTATTAAAAGGTGCAACATTTACAGATGTAAAAAATAATTTTATCATAATAAGTATATATGCAGCCGTTGTAAATACTATGGCCATATTAGCTTATCGTAAAACAAATTAAAATTTATGTTGATTTCACTTTTAATAGTAATTGAATAGATATAATTGTTATTGAACACTCATAAGACTCCTTTTTAAAGAGATTTAATATTGATCTTCTTTAAAAAGGAGTTTTTTTAACTAAAATCAGTCTATATGATGTCAAATCAAAGCCTATATTTGGTGTTTATTTCCATTGGAAAACACCTTGAAAACATTTTCTAATAAAATAAGTGATGGATTTTATCAATCACACCCCTCAGAAATTGATATAGAACAAAGAGGTTACTAATATTGTACATCAATATAAATTTTTTTAAACATGACGACAGACCTTTTAGACTTATTGAAGATGACAATTCCTGCAGGGATTGTGTTATATGGAGCATTTGTACTTGTAAAAATGTTCTTACAAAAAGACTACGATACTTTATCTATCAAAATCAAATCAAGCCAAATAGAGCAAACTTTACCTTTAAGATTACAAGCATACGAAAGAATGGCTCTTTTCTTAGAGAGAATAAATTATAGAGAATTGATGGATCGTATTAATTATGATGAAATTCCTGCTACTTTATTTCATCAAAGCTTAATAATGACGATAAAGGAAGAGTTTAACCATAACCTTTCACAACAAATATATATTTCTCCAGAATTATGGGAAACGATTCGAGGAGTAAAAGAAGAAAGTATATCATTCATTAATAGTGTTGCACAATCTTTAGGAAAAGATGCTACTGGATTTGAATTGGCAAAAGCTATTCTGGAAAATAGTATTTCAGAAAATGCCACTCCTATTGATATAGCACTAATGAATCTGAAAAAAGAAGTAAACACATTATATTAAAATTTTCATTCATTAACTACTATTGTAATTTGTTTGAACAACTTTATAAACCTCAAGTCAATACACACGTTAGTATATTTATAAGATTTGAAATAATAAACTCAATAGAGTTTTTAAGATATAAAGATTAAGAGTAATAGTTAGTTTTTGGGTTATGAAAAAGCATTGGAAGATTCTTCTAATGCTTTTTTTTTATGTCTATTTTAAATAAATATTATTTAAGAATATTCACACTAAAACAACAACAGTGAATAAGTATTCACCGTTAGATTAATTATAAAAAATGATTTAATCAGCTCTATAAAACGAGCTTATGAAAATATAAAGATTAAGAGTAATAGTTAGTTTTTGGGTTATGAAAAAGCATTGGAAGATTCTTCTAATGCTTTTTTTTTATGTCTATTTTAAATAAATATTATTTAAGAATATTCACACCAAAACAACAACAGTGAATAAGTATTCACCGTTAGATTAATTATAAAAAATGATTTAATCGGCTCTATAAAATGGGCTTATGAAAATATAAAGATTAAGAGTAATAGTTAGTTTTTGGGTTAAAAGCACTGGAAGTTTCTTCTTGTGCTTTTTTTTTGTTTTTAAGATTAATCCCCTCAATAAATAGCTTATCATATACCTATATTATTTAAAAATAATAAAGAAATATTCTACATGAAATCAAAAATTATTTACACAATTTATGACTTTCCTATTTACATTTAAATATATAAAAATCAATTACTTACAATTTAAATAATGAATAAACACTCATTTTTGAATTAAAAAATAAGTTAAAACCTCTATTGAGATTTAACTTATTTGAAGAACTCATTAAATTAAATCATATAATTTCTTTAGAAATAGTATTTATTACTTTAAATAGTATTATTCCATCAAAGTTTTTCATTAAATTGCAATGAATTAAGATATGGATTATTAATCATAATCAATTATACACTACCACTTGTAACCAACATTATGTTAGCTGAACAAGCAATCACCGAATATCGTCCTTTGCTTTACACTGTTGCCTACCGAATTTTAGGTGTAGCATCAGATGCAGAAGATATGGTACAAGAAACTTTTATAAAGATATTAAGAGTTGACCTCTCAAAAATAGAAGATATCAAAAATTATTTGATAAAAACGATTACTAATACTTGCCTAAATCATCTCGAAAGTTTAAAAAGAAAAAAAGAACATCTCGTAGATAATTGGTCAAATATTACTAATAACTTCCAGCTAGATCCTTTCGAAAATTGGTCGAATGATAAGGCTGCTGAATTATCAGATGGTTTGCGAAATATGATGAAAAGACTTACTGATGCTGAACTTAGTGTTTATCTAATGAAAGAAGCATTCAATATGAACTACAATGAAATTACAGAAATTGCAAAGAAAAAAGCAGATCATTGTAGACAACTATTTCATCGTTCTAAACAAAAGCTAGAGGAAGGAAAAGATAAATTTAACGTTGATCCAGAGAAACACCTCCAATTATATAAGAAATTTCAGCAAGCAAATGCTGATGGAGAAGTAAGAGGACTTGTTGATTTTATCTTCGGATCGAAGAAAAAGCTCGCAAAATTGAAAAAATCTTAGTTTTTTTAGTTAATGACTTTATATAAGATTCTATAAAACGAATTTGTTTGATTATGAACTATAAGTATGTGCAAACATACAAATTCAATATCATCCTATTCAATATTAAGGGTTTACAAAAATTATATTTTGTAAACCCTTCTTTTTTGTACTTAAACCACTGATTTAATAGTGATTAATACACTTATATTTTGTTTAGATTTGGGTAAAATTGCCAACAAATAATGATAAATGTCATTCCATTAAACAATCTACTAAGGTATGTTTGCAGTGTAGTAAATGATACGGATCAAATTATTTGTAACATCTGCTGCAACACAATTTTAGAAGAATTATTTATTAAAATTAATATTACATAAAATTATGGCAATTAAAGTAGGTATCAACGGTTTCGGTCGTATCGGACGTTTCGTATTTCGTGCTTCAGTAGAAAGAAACGACATTGAAGTAGTAGGAATTAATGACCTTATTGATGTTGAGTACATGGCTTACATGCTTAAGTACGATTCAACTCACGGTCGTTTTAACGGAACTGTTGAAGTTGTTGACGGAAACCTTGTTGTTAACGGTAAAACTGTACGTGTAACTGCTGAAAGAAACCCAGCTGACTTAAAATGGGATGCTGTAGCTGCTGAAGTAGTTGTTGAATCTACAGGTTTATTCTTAACTGATGATACTGCACGTAAGCATATCGAAGCTGGTGCTAAGAAAGTTGTTCTTTCTGCTCCTTCTAAAGATGGTACTCCAATGTTCGTAATGGGCGTTAACCATACTGAATATGCTGGTCAAGATATCGTTTCTAACGCTTCTTGTACTACAAACTGTTTAGCTCCAATCGCTAAAGTATTAAATGACAAGTGGGGTATCAAAGACGGTTTAATGACAACTGTTCACGCTACTACTGCAACTCAAAAAACAGTTGACGGTCCTTCGGCAAAAGACTGGAGAGGTGGACGTGGTGCTGGTCAAAACATCATTCCTTCTTCTACTGGTGCTGCTAAAGCTGTAGGTGTTGTTATTCCTGCACTTAACGGTAAATTAACTGGTATGGCTTTCCGTGTACCAACTCCAGATGTTTCTGTAGTTGATTTAACAGTAAACTTAGAAAAGCCAGCTACTTATGCTGAAATCTGTGCTGAAATGAAGAGAGCTTCAGAAAATGAATTATCTGGTGTTCTTGGTTACACTGAAGATGCAGTTGTTTCTAACGACTTCATCGGTGAAACTCAAACTTCAGTATTTGATGCTAACGCTGGTATCGCTCTTACTGATACTTTCGTTAAAGTTGTATCTTGGTATGACAACGAAATCGGATACTCTAACAAAGTTTTAGATTTAGTAGCTTTCGTTCACAACGCATAAGTTGTTGAATTAGCTTTTTAAATATAAGAAAGGGTAAGTCTTCGGATTTACCCTTTTTTTGTTGTCAAAAATCTTGTAGCTTGCTTTTTTAAACTAACAAACATCAATCAATGCAAAAACTTTTTTGTATCGCATTCTTTTTTTTATCAAATATTACCCTTGCACAAAACGATTGTCCTCCATCTCTCCAAAAAAAATATTGGAGATATAGAATTAATATGAGTACGTTTTTAGCTCAAGAATCGGGTATAGATATTCACCCAGATAAAATTTTCTATGATTTTATGAATATGCCTATAGGTGTACCATTTAATTATATCGACTTTATAGATATCAGAAATCAAAAATATGTAAACATTGGTTCTGACAAACTCCTCTACCCTGCATATATAGAATATAAAAAAATGAAAGCAGACGCTTTAAGAAAAGGTGTAAATATCAACATTCGTTCTTCATATAGATCAAAGCGTACTCAGGAAATTGTATTTAAAAAACATGGGCCTAAAATAGCTGAAACTCCTGGTTATTCTGAACATCATTTATTGACTACAATAGATATAAGATATGCTGGCGAAAATACTAAGCTATTTCTTTGGCTCTTAAAATATGGTTTTGATTATGGATGGGTGCCAACTTATTATTTCAGAATTGAGAAAAATATAAGAAAAGAAGCCTGGCACTGGCGTTTTGTAGGTGTAGAAGCCGCCAAATGGTTTGAATGTGCATGGCAAGATGATATTAACCAAGAAATTAAAAGGTTATCCTATCAATTTGGAAGTATATAAAAAATGCTCATTAGTTAAATTCTAATGAGCATTTTTCATGTAATATTATGAAAGAGATTACAGTTCTTTTGTAAAGCACCTTTTTCTCTTATGCTGGATATGGTCGTAATTTTTCCAGTTTTGAATAGCTTTTTGATTTGTCTCAAACATACCTGTTGTTTCCAAATACTTGATACCATTCTCCGCCATCGTTTTCTGAAGTTCTCCAACTAACATTACACCTCCGCCTAAACGTTGTAATTTTGGTGTAGCAGCTGTAAGTAACATATCACAAGTATCGTTATTATTTAAGGCTTTATAGATATGGTACCAACCAAATGGCCAAATACTACCGTTTGCTTTTTGAAGCGCCTTAGATAAAGAAGGTAAACCAATTACAAAACCCATCATCTCACCATCTTCTTCACTTACAAGTACTTTGACATACTTTGGAGAGATCATCTTCAAGAATTTCTTTTTATAATATTCGACCATGTCAGCATCAAATTCAATTACACTGTAAAGGTCTTTAAAAGCCTCTCCTAGTAAATTAAAGATACCATCTGCATACTCTAATAATTCTTTAGAAGAATTAAAGCTGATCATTTTTGTTTTTGTTCTCTTCATTAATAAAGCTGCACCTCTTGCTCCTTTATCAATGATTGCTTGATCCAAAGTAAGACGAAATTCAATCCAATCTACTAATTTATCGTAACCAAGTGCCTCTAAATGGTCTTTGTAATAAGGTAAGTGATATTCCGAAGCAACAGAAGGTAAATGATCAAAGCCTTCCACCATCATTCCCTGATGATCTAAGTTTGTAAATCCTAGAGGACCAACAATTCCTGTCATACCTCTTTCTTTACCCCATTTTTCTGCAGTTTCTAATAACTTCTGAACTACTTCTCTGTCATCAATAAACTCTAAACGAGTAAAACGTACGTTATCTTTCCCTTCTTTCTCGTTGTACTTTTTATTAATAATTGCCCCTATTCTACCAACAGGCTCATTATCTTTATATGCAATCCAATACTGAGTATCACAGAATTTCTTAAAAGGGTTATTTTCATCAAAAACCGTTAATTCATCCTTCTTGATTGGAGGAACCCAAAATTCATTTCCCTTATATATTTTAAATTGAACATCAACAAATTGTTTTTGTTCTTTTTTATTTTCTACTTCACGTATTTCGATACTCATAATCTATATTTACTCTTATCGTAATTCATCAACTTGTATTGCATTGCAATTTAAAACCATTTTATCGAATCATATAAGATTAAAGTGGAAAAATTAATTCATTGCTGTACTTTTAATGTAAAAAAATGTCAATTAAATAACTTTTCAATTTATGACTCACCTTTTCAAGAAATGTAATCTTCAATATCTCCTATTTTTAAGTATTTGGACACTATTATTTAGTTGTGAAACCAAGACACCCTTAAATAAAAATTATGGCACTATTGCCCAAAATGGTATTGTATCTTGTGCTCACCCCTTAGCTGCAGAAGTTGGGATATCTATATTAAAAAAAGGAGGCAATGCTTTTGATGCTGCTATTGCAACACATTTTGCACTGGCCGTTGTCTACCCCAGAGCTGGTAATATTGGTGGCGGTGGGTTTATGGTTTATAGAGATCAAGTTGGTAATTCTGGAAGTCTTGATTTTAGAGAAAAAGCGCCAGCTGCAGCATCAGAAAAAATGTATTTAGATGCAAATGGAGTACCTGTAAAAGACTTAAGTTTAAAAGGTCTTTTAGCAAGTGGTGTTCCTGGTTCTGTTGATGGAATGATTAAAATCCACGAAAAATATGGATCACTCCCTTGGGATGTACTTTTACAGCCTGCAATTCGATTAGCAGAAGATGGAATTATATTAACTCAACTAGAAGCTGAAAAAATAAATCAATATCAGAAAGATTTTAACGATTATAATAAGAATGCAATTCAACTTTATAATAAAGATAATTGGAAAGCAGGTGATAAAATTAACTACCCTAATTTAGCCGTTACTTTAAAAAGTATTAAGGAAAATAAACGAGCAGGTTTTTATGATGGTGAAGTAGCTGATAAAATCATAAATGCTATGCAAAATAGTAATGGCATTATTACATACAATGATTTAAAAAATTACTCTTCTGTATGGAGAACCCCAATTAAAACAACATTTAAAAATAAGTATACTGTCATTTCTATGCCTCCTCCTTCATCTGGTGGCATTACTCTAGCTCAAATATTAATTGGTCTAGAAGATTTTAATACGAATAACTATAAACATAATTCTGTAGAGTGGATTCACCTTCTTACAGAACTAGAAAGAAGAGCATACGCAGATAGAGCTACTTTTTTAGGTGATAATGATTTTTACAAAGTACCTATACAGCAATTAACAAGTAAAGAGTATGTTCGTTCAAGAATAAAATCAATTGATTTAACATCGGCTACAAATTCACAAGATATAAAAGCTGGTGATGTTCTTAAAATTGAAAGTTTTGAAACAACTCATTACTCTATAGTTGATAAACATGGAAATGCAGTTGCCATAACTACAACTCTGAACGGAAATTTTGGATGTAAAGTAGTAATTGATGGTGCAGGCTTTTTTATGAACAATGAAATGGATGATTTTAGTATAAAACCTGGTCAACCCAATCAATTTGGTTTAACAGGAGGAGAAGCAAATAAAATCGTTCCTAATAAAAGGATGCTTTCTAGTATGACTCCAACCATTGTAGAAAAAGATAACGACTTATATATGGTTCTGGGAACACCTGGTGGCTCAACAATTATTACATCAGTTGCCCAGACTTTATTAAACGTAACTGAGTTTAATATGAGTATGCAAGAAGCTGTAGATGCGAAAAAGTTTCATTCCCAATGGTTACCTGATGAAATCTATTTGGAAGAAAAGGCTTTTCCTCCATCTATTATTTCTGGTTTAGAAAAAATGGGACATAAAATAGCTTTTGTGCCTATTTTAGGTAAAATGGACTGTATTTTAAAAAATAAAGATGGCACTTACGAAGGCGCATCTGACCGAACAAGAAGTGATGGAACGGCATTAGGGTATTAATTTGTTAAATTAAGTTAAAATAAACATCTTAATTGTATTTAATACATTTAAAGCTTGCGTAATATATACACTTTTTGTTCTTTTGTTATACCGATAAACAATACAATAATAACACAATGCTAAAATCGAGAGGAGGTTTATCCAAATCTTGATTGTTTGAAACACACAATCGCACACACAACACTGAAAAAGCCGAACACTAATGTTCGGCTTTTTTTATGCACTTTATATCATAAAAAAAGTGATGCAATTAATTACATCACTCTTTACTAAAATTTATAGTTTTTATTACCTTTTTGATCTTTTCTTAAACGACCAAGTAAAGTGAAATCTTGATACTTCTGTTCCGTCTGCCATTTTTCCAATGGTTAACATTTTAATCTCTTCTGCTTCTCCTGTTTCGTACGCTCTATCTATTGCTTCTTTTACTAAATGTCCATCTTCGCATACAAAAGTAACTTTACTAATTGCTTTCTTACTGAATTTGGCATCCATATCTACAATAATAAACGCAATTGATTTCATGTGTTCATTTAGATGAAGCATACCTAAAGACGCTGTAGATAATTCTGCTGCCATACTTTGAGCAGCAAAATAAATAGATTTAAACGGATTCTTATTCAGAAATTTAAAAGGCAAAGATGTTGAACATGTTACACCATTTAATGATTCTAGTTTCATGCCTGCAATAAAACCAAGTGGCACTTGTGTTAAAGTAAATAATCTAAATTTAAAAGGATTAAGCATTTTAGACGCAAAACCCTTCTGTTTACTTGTTAATTGCATCTCTCCCATTTGTGTTCCTTTGGCATTCATGTGTTAAGTTATTGTGTTTAAAATTGGTATAAGTGAATGAATATTTACACAATATAAGAATTAATTAGAATCAAAACTCCATTTCAAAATCAGTTTTTAATTACAAACAACTGTAAACCTTAAAACTTGTTAGCAAAAATAGACAAACTAAGTAGCTATAAATCAGTTTATATAATTAAATCTTCTCAATCACTTAAACTTTCTGATATGAACACTATGCTTACTATTTACTTGATTATTGCTAACTTTGCTATCGTAGTTAAATGTTACCAAGTCTTTCTTAAAAAGATGCTTGTACAAAGAGCATTCGTAGCTTTAGCCTTTATTATTTTTGGTTTAATTACTGTAGATATGTTTTTCTATGGCCAAGTAACAAACGGTTATGGTATCACTTCATTTGGTTTAAATTAGAACTAATAAGTGAATAAACATTGTTGTAATAAATTATCAAAAAGTACAATAAAAATTGTAATTTTGATCAACGACTAATTTACAGTACATTTATCACCTACAACAATGACCTCAAATCCAAAAGAATTGCAAGAAATAATTAAAGACCAAAAAACTAGTAGTACACCTGATATTACTAATAGTAGTCAGTTAATTACTGCTGATGCTCCTAAAGAAATTAAGGAGAATGCACATATACTTGATGATTATTTTGACGCCGGATATGCTTATAGTATCACTAAACTGATTCTAAATCATATAAACGATGGTTATTTCCGTGTTAAATTTGTTGGTTTTGATAAAGTTCCTGAAAGAAATAATCCCGATAGACCTTTAATATATGCGAGTAACCATTCTGGAATGGCTTTCCCATGGGATGCTATTTCGTTTGTTTCAGGCCTATTCGAAAAAAATAACTTTGACATGAAGAAAAGTGTAAGAGCTATTACTGCTCCTGCCTTATCTCGAAGTCAATTTATGAATCCTTTCCTAATTCAAAACTTTTGGAAAAAATTAGGAGCAATTGATGCTACTTGGTTAAACTATGAAACTGCCATGCATTACAATGGCTCTAATATTCTAGTTTACCCAGAAGGTGTTCCTGGTATTGGAAAAGGATTTAATAATAAATATACATTACAACGCTTAGCGACCTCAACGCTAAGAATGAGTATAAAATACAAAACAGATATTGTTCCTTTTGCTACTGTTAATGGAGAGTTTATTAACCCTTTTAGTTACAGTGCTTCATTATTGAATGATTTTGTACAGAAATTAGGCATACCTTTTTTACCTATTGGATTTATGTCTCTATTAATACCAATTCAGCCTTGGTTATTTTATTTTGCTTTTCCTGCCAATCTTACTTTTGTTAGAGGTAAAAGAATTAGCCCTTATAAAATGATTGGAGAAAGAGAAATAGAAGATATCTCTGAGGAAGAAATTTTAGCATTAAGTGAAGAAATTCATGATCAAATGCAAGATGAATTAAACAAAGCTGTAAAACTTTATGGCCGTAAGCCGTATGACTTTTGGGATTTACTTTCTGTTAGTATAAAAAACGTTCAACGTTCTTTCAAATTCTTTCCAGCTTTATGGCCTATTATTTTTACAAAACATAAAAATGATTTTAAGCACTTGAAGGAGAATGTAAATAATGGCAATTATCCTTTAAATGCTCAAGAACAGTTAGAAATTGTTCAACCAATAGTAGACAAACAAAAAGATTTAGATGTGTCGGTTTCATCTGTAGTAGATACTATTGTAGAAAATCCAGAAATTTTGTTATTCTACACTCCTGTTGCAGGTTTACTACATTTATTTACATCTAAATAAATAAAAAATATATCTTTATCAGCATTTGGATTTGATTTCAAATGCTGTTTTTGTTTATTCATGTCAGAATTAAAACAATAAAATATTAAAATGAATAAAGGTCTCATTATTATCTCTAGTATTCTTATCACAATTGCTGCAATTGGAGGGTTCTTTTACTTATCAAAAAAGAATGATCCAGAGATGACATTCATTAAAATAAAATCTTCTATAGATAATAAAGATTTAGCCGCCTTTAATCAATTAATAGATGTTGATCAGGTTTTAAATAGTGTAATTGATCAATATATTGATTATTCTACAAAGGCAAATAATGGAGAGTTAGATATATCAACAGGACTTATTGCATTTATGCGCCCTTCTATTATATCTATCATTAAGGAACAAATTGAAACTAGTATTAGTCAAGGGCAAATTAATATTCCAAAAACTGTAGATGGATTAAGCACAGAAGTACTAGGGTTATTGACATTAGCTCATGGAGATGGTGCTAATTTTAAAGGTATAAAAGATCAAAAAATAGAAGGAACTCAAGCCGAACTTACTTTACAAATTCAATTAGATGGATCTGATAGAGTTGATGATTTGATTGTAAAGTTTAGGCAAAAAGGTGATATCTGGCAAATATATGATGTCAAAAATTTAGCTTCTCTTGTAGAAAGTTATGTAGCTGTAAATGGCAAATAAGTTGAAATAAATTAAATATAAAACGCTAGTAAGATTCAGTTCTTACTAGCGTTTTATTGTTTATAAGAAACGCTTACTAACTACTAGCGATTTGTTATTTCCTTTTTCCCAATCGTAAAAACCTTCACCAGATTTCACTCCTAAAATACCTGCCTGAACCATATTTACAAGCAGTGGACTTGGAGCATATTTAGTATCCCCTAACCCTTCTTGAAGCACATTCATAATTGACATGCAAACATCTAAACCAATAAAATCTGCTAACTGAAGTGGCCCCATAGGATGAGCCATTCCTAGTTTCATAATAGTATCTATCTCTTCTACTCCAGCTACTCCGTTTTGTAATGAAATAATTGCCTCATTTATCATTGGCATTAAAATTCTATTGGCTACAAAACCAGCATAATCATTTGCAGGCACAGGTACTTTACCTATTTGCTTAGCTATTTCTATCACTGCATTTGTTGTTTCATCATCAGTTAAATACCCTTTGATTACTTCTACCAACTTCATTACTGGAACAGGATTCATGAAATGCATACCTATTACTTTCTCTGGGCGTTTTGTTGCTGCTCCAATTTTAGTAATTGATATAGAAGAAGTATTTGAAGCTAAAATTGCTTCTGGCTTTGCTAATTCGTCAAGTTGTTTAAAGATTTTCAGCTTTAAATCTACATTTTCTGTTGCCGCCTCAACAATTAAATCTGCATTTTTAATTCCTTCTTCAACCTCAGTAAAAGTTGTAAGGTTATTTATTGTATTTGCTTTTGTCTCTTCAGAAATTTTCTCCTTAGATATTAAGCGGTCTAGGTTTTTAGTGATGGTGGCCATTGCTCTATCCAAAGCAGAAACATTAATATCTATAAGAGATACCTTAAAACCACTTTGAGCAAAAACGTGAGCAATACCATTGCCCATTGTGCCAGAGCCAATAACTGAAATGTTTTTCATTTTAATAATGTGTTTATTGGTGATTGAAATTTGTTGTGTAATATATTGATTGGTATCTACAAATAAAGAAAATTTTAATCAAAGTGAATAATCTATCACTTATTATTTTTGCAAGAAAATTAAATCAAAAAAAAGCCTTATCAAAGATTTAACTCTCTGATAAGGCTTTTATATAATTTAAAGCTAAACTATGCGTTTTGCTCTGCTGCTTTCGCTATCCATCCTTCTACAACATCTTTTGATGGGTTAGGGATTTGTTTTAATTTCAGTTTCTTTTTCATTCCAATGAAATCATTCATCAACTTACCAGATGTTTTATCTGCTAAATCAGAAGTCATGTAGAAACCAAGTTTATGCATCACTTGAATTAAGTCTTCACCTACGCCAATTTCTGCCCATTGTGCTTCTGAAGAAGCTTCTGGCCATTTCTCTGGGCGCATTTGAGGGAAGAATAATACTTCTTGGATTGATGCATTGTTAGTTAATAACATCACAAGACGATCAATACCAATACCTAAACCAGATGTTGGAGGCATACCATATTCTAATGCACGTAAGAAGTCTTGGTCAATAAACATTGCCTCGTCATCTCCTGCGTCCATTAATTTCATTTGCTCCTCAAAACGTTCACGTTGGTCAACAGGGTCATTAAGCTCAGAATATGCATTCGCAACTTCCTTACCGTTTACCATTAACTCAAAACGTTCTGTTAATTCAGGATTATCTCTATGACGTTTACATAAAGGAGACATCTCAACAGGATAATCTGTAATGAAAGTTGGTTGGATATAGTTACCCTCACATTTTTCACCAAAGATTTCGTCAATCAATTTACCTTTACCCATTGTTTCATCATGAGGAATTCCTAACTCATCACAAATAGCTTTTAATTCTTCAACGTTTTTACCGTTAATATCTTTACCTGTGTTTTCTAAAATAGCATCTGCCATTGTTACACGACGGTAAGGAGCTTTGAATGAGATTTCCTTATTACCAACAGTTACTTCAGAAGAACCATTTGCTGCATTAGCAACGTGCTCTAAACACTGCTCAGTAAATTCCATCATCCAGTTGTAATCTTTGTACGCTACATAGATTTCAACTGCAGTAAATTCTGGGTTATGTGTTCTATCCATACCTTCATTTCTGAAGTTACGAGAGAATTCATATACACCATCAAAACCACCTACGATTAAACGTTTTAAGTATAATTCGTTGGCAATTCTTAAATATAAAGGAGTATCTAAAGCATTGTGGTGTGTAATAAACGGACTTGCTGCTGCTCCACCAGGAATGCCTTGTAATACCGGAGTATCTACTTCTAAATGTCCGTGATCGTTAAAGAAGTTACGCATTGCGTTCATGATTTTCGTTCTTTTCATGAACGTTTCCTTCACGCCTTTGTTTACCACTAAATCAACATAACGCTGACGGTAACGTAATTCAGGATCAGTAAATGCATCATGTACAGTTTCTTTTCCATCTTCATCTTTCGTTACTTTTACAGCAGGAAGTGGTTTTAATGCTTTAGAAAGCACTTTTAACTTCTTTGCATGGATTGAAATTTCACCTACTTGTGTAGTGAAAACAAACCCTTCGATACCAATAAAATCACCTCTATCAAGTAATTTCTTGAATACCGTATTATATAAAGTTTTATCTTCTCCTGGACAGATATCGTCTCTAGAGATATATACTTGAATTCGTCCTGTAGCGTCTTGTAGCTCAATAAAAGCTGCCTTACCCATTGCACGAACACTCATCAAACGACCTGCTATAGATACAGTTCCATAATCGTTTGGACGGCGTTCGAAATTCTTAAGAATATCTGCTGCCGATACATTTACATCAAACTTTTCGGCTGGATATGGATCAATACCAAGATCCATTAACTGTTGTCTCTTTTCTCTTCGGAGTACTTCTTGTTCGCTAAGAATTTGCATTGCTGAATTATTTATTCATTAAGCAGTAAAACATCAATACTAATACCCATTAGCTGATTAATTTGTAATACTGCACAATTTCAATCAGCGAAAATAATAGATTTAATTGAAACTATAATGCAAAAGCAGAAATTCGTTTCTATCATTTACTATTAATAGGAAAAATAGTCTAAAATTCTCTTCCTATAAACAAAAAAAGCAACACTTTACGTATTGCTTTCCTTGTAATAGTACATCTTTTCTAATTCATAAGTTCAACGGAATCAGAAGATGAATTTTCAGTTTTTTTATTAAATAGGAATATTAATATACCAGATGTAAAAAACATTATTAAGCTATAAACACCAGCTGCTATGGATAGGTCTACCCTGCCCATAATACCTACAGCAATTGTTATTGCCATTGTTCCGTTTTGAATACCAGTTTCTATTGCAATAGATTTAGATTGAGCAACGTTTAAACTAAATAATCTTGCTGCCAAAAATCCCAGAATCATTGTAATACCATTTAACAATAGTGCTGCTGATCCTGCTTGAGTAAAATATTCTACAACATTGTTTCTTTCTTTAACAACTATACCTACAATCATTACAATTAATATAGTTGCCGATGAAATTTTTGTTGGTTTAGCCATTTTATCTGCAAACTTAGGAAAGTAACGTCTGATTAGCATACCTAGAATAATTGGAACGATACTCACAATCAATATTTTTTTTATTGTATCAGGAATATCCAATAAAATTTCTGTTTCTGAACTATAGAAAACTGATGATCCTAGGTTAATAATAAACGGAATTGTTATAATTGTCAGAAAGCTACTCACTGCTGTTAAAGTTACAGATAAAGCAGTATCACCTTTGGCCAAATGCGTGATTAAATTCGATGTTGGACCACCAGGACATGCTGATAAAATAACAAGTCCTAAAGCAATAAAAGGTGGTAATATTAATGCATATGAAATTCCGAAAGCCACTAATGGTAATACTACAATTTGAAGAACAAGTCCTAATATGACTGCTTTTGGTTTCTGAAAAATTCTTTTAAAATCGTCTGTCACTAGAGATAAACCCATGCCTAACATTATAACAGCAAGTGCTAACCCTAATAGTAGTGTACTAGTTTGATTCATAGTAGTTGGTTGAATGAGAAATATTAAATTCTATGTTTTAAAGATCCGTTTTATAGAGCACCTATACTTGTTTAACTTTATAGGCTTTAGATATTTAAACAAGGGTGCAATTTATTAAGGTTTAAATCACAATCCAAATCAACTTATTATTTTACACCTTGGTGTAATTATACTTCCAATAAAATTAAATTACTGCAACTTTCGTTGAACATTAAACGTTTAGAAAATTAGAAACAGGATTAACGATTTATAAAATACCAAAAATTATGACAATCAGTTTGCTGCAATATATATCAGACTTAAAGAATGAGATTAAATCATGGGATAATGAATTAACTTATTATATAAATGAAATCACGTTATTAAACGATAGAATTAATAGTTATTTGAGTAGAAGTATCGATGAATTTGATTTTAAAAAATTAGAAAAATTTAAAGCAAGCAATACCATTTTACTTGGTAGAGCAAAAAGTTTATTTTATGAAATTGAAGGCTTTAATGACACATTAATTTTGAAAAAAAATGACAAAAAAGTTTCTACTGAATCTTTTGATCAATATCAGTTTTTCAAAGAAAAATTAGATGATTTTGCAAATGATTTTATGTGTATAAAAGACCAAACAGTTAGATTTACAATATCTTCACTTTAAGCAAAAAGATATAAATTAGAAAGCCTTACTTGTATTATATAACAAGTAAGACTTTCATTCTTTATAAGGTTTTAATCTTATAAAACTCCTTCAGAGAGTAATTGATATACTTCTTTAATATCGGTATCGCTACCAAACTTTGTTTCTAAAGGTTCAGGCATTCCTTTAACCCATAATTTAAGTTCAGCATCTGCATCAAAAGTTCCTTTCGTTTCCATAGAGAAAAGCTCGATACTTTTAAAAGGGATTGTCAACAATTCAGACTTCTTACCAGTAATTCCTTGTTTATCTACCATTACTAATCTTTTATTGGTAAATATCCATTGGTCTCTTACTAACTTAAAACCTTTTACAAATTGCTCATCGCTTGCCAAGATAAACCCTAAGTCTTCTTGAACTTTTTCGATATCTGCACTAGATACATTGCCCATCAGGCTATCAAATAATCCCATTTTTAGTATGTTCTTTTGTTTACTTTATATTGTTATTATCTAAAATTAGAAAAATTAATCAATAATTGAAACGATAAGTACACCAATAATTAAAGCTACTATCATGGTTAGATACATTAATAGATCTACCCTCATGTAGGATTTATATTTTTGATAAAAGGCAGTTAACTTTTTCATTATTCTTCTTCAACATAGTTATAAGAAGGTTGTTCTACCTTTTTAGGTTCTGATTTTTGTTCTTCTTTCTCAATATCGTCTTTAATATTAAGTCTTTCCTTTCTTAGTTTTTCATCCTTAGCTTTCTTTTCTGCACAAGTACCCGCATACCAATGTCCTACTCCAGCTTTAAATGCTTTGTATGGATTTTCATATTCTTGTTCATCGCAACCACAAACAGCATCTTTAGAAAAATCGAAAGCTACTTTTCTATCTTCACCATCTTTAATCATACAATCCAATGAACGAAGAATCTTAATATCGTTTTGAGCTAACGGCAATGTCGTTTTCATTGTTCTAGTACACTTATTCGGGAAGTAAAGAGTTTTATCAAAAACATAAGGTTGTGCATAAACCAAATACTCATCACCTTCAAAGTAGACAAAATCACAAGAAGAATATTCTGCTCTTAAATATACTTTTCTACCTGGGTATAAAGACCCTTTCCAATACTCAGAAACAATCATTCCTACTCTATCATAGCCAGAATCTGTTGTTTCTACTTCAAATACTTTACCTATAAATACTGCTTCAGATTCTACATAAGATTCTTCCACAGAAATACTTTCTCTTGCGCATTCATCACATGGAATATATTTATCATCTGCCCATTGGCCTTGTTCTGTATCACCATTCATGTAAAGCATTATACCCTTTCCGTTACGCTTTCCATTCTTCCACATCCCAATATATTGTGCTCCATTATTATACCAATGGGTTCCTTCACCATTCACTTGGTTATTTATCCAAAGGCCTTCATGTCGCTCCCCTGTATTTGTTACTAATACTCCACGCCCGTTCATCTTTCCATCAAGAAAACCTCCTTGGTAAACATCTCCGTTTACCCAATGGTACACTCCCATTCCAAAAGGTGTTCCTTTAGAAAAGTTACCTTCATATTTATTTCCATTAGCAAAGAGTAATAACCCTTTTCCATCCATTAGATCATTTCTCCATTTACCACGATACACAGTACCATCTTCCCATGTATAAGTACCAGAACCATGACGTTTTCCATCGCCATTGTATTGACCTACATAAGAATCCTTTTCTGGATGCTCACTAATTTGTGCAGAAGTTTGTGTTGCCATTGAGGCAATAATTATCAAAATTAATAACCAAGAATATCTAAACATTCTTATTTGATTTTTATAAGTTAATCTAAAGAGGTAATTTGTTTTTATTCGATTAATTTGAAGTTTAATATGAGAATCAATCTCGTTTGTTCAGTTAATCATTTACAAAAATGAAAGACCTCTGTTCTTTCATTATGCAAAATTGCTAAAAAATAAATATGTTGAAGCTTATCTTATCATTATTTCCGTTATTATTTATTACTTTTTCTCTACAAGCTCAATTTATTTGCTCTAATCCAAGTAAAATTGCTTTAGATGCAAAAATCAAAGAGCTAAATAAGCTTCCGTTAGAAGACATTACAAATAACGAAAAGCTAACTTTAATAGGAAATACTTTTTTAGGACAGCCTTATTTAGAAAAGACACTTGAAGTTGGTGAAAAGGAACAATTAGTTATCAATTTTATTGGTTTTGATTGTACAACCTATGTAGAGTCTGTATTGGCTCTCACTATTTTATATAGTGATACATCTTTCGAATCTGTCAGAACTATCAATCACTATGCTTCTATACTAGAAAGAATTCGATATCGTAACGGCGTAATTGATGGGTATACCTCTAGATTACATTATTTTACTGAGTGGGTACGCGATAACGCTAAGAAAGGCATAATAAAAGACGTTACCGTTGAGATTGGTGGAACTGAATATTCGAAAGAAATCAATTTTATGAGTACTCACCTATCGGCTTATAAACAATTGGATAATAATAAAAATGCAGTTGAAAAAATAAAACATATTGAAGCTGAAATCAATAAAAAGAAGCTAAGTCAAATTTATATTAAAGACATTGAAAGCGTTGACAGTAAAATAAAATCTGGAGATATCATATCATTAGTAACCAAAATTAAAGGACTTGACGTTACTCATGTTGGTATTGCTGTAAGAGAGGCAGATGGTAAAATCCATTTAATGCATGATTCCCAATCAAAAGGTAAAGTAGTTATTACAGACAAGCCTTTATACGAATGGCTTAAAAACAGCAAAATTAATACTGGAATCACTGTTGCACGTATCAATTAATACTTGTAGCATAACACTATTGATGAAGTATTTTTACTATAAAGTGTTTTATAATATTTTCATATGATCAACATCACTGATAAATAAGGCTTATAAATATTTGATTGTTGAAAATCTTCAATCATATTTGCACTCAAGATTCTGGAGGGAATTTGGTGAAAATCCAAAACAGTCCCCGCTACTGTAATTTTATCTATTATTAATAATAGAATGATGTATTAACCACTGAAGTAATTTGGGAAGGGCATCTTAATAAAAAAGTCAGGATATCTTCAAAATCTGTAAAATAATCTTCGGGTGCAAAGTCATTGATATGTCAGTTAAACAAACTTTACAGTTAGTTGGGTGCTTACTCCTATTTATAGGTTGCAATTCTTCTACTACTAATACTAAACAATCTGATACTTTAGAAAACACTGTAAAAATTACAGGAGAACAAGCTAAAGTTAGTTATGCAAAAACTTTTAATTTAGAGTATCGCGATAACTTTAAATTACTACATTTAAACAACCCCTTCTCTAAAGATAATAGTGAAATTCAAACCATTGTACTTTTACCTAAAGGAAACACAGTTCCAAAGGGTTTTGAAAATAATACTATTGTCCGTATTCCAATAAAAAGAATTATTACAACAACAACTGCTCAAACTTCTATGTTAGAAGAGTTAGGCAGTATTGATGTTATAAAAGGCTATACATCTAAAGACTATATGTACAGTCAGGCTATTGTAGACAAAATGAATGATGGTAGCATTATTACAGTTGGGTATGATATTAATGACAATGCTGAAAAAATTATTGGAGCAGCTGCAGACCTTGTTATGATTGTAGGAAGTAGTTCTAGCTCATCTTCTTCTTTCCCCGTATTAAATGCTTCTAAAATTCCTGTAATATCAAATACTGATTGGCAAGAAAACAGTATGCTTGGAAGAGCTGAATGGATTAAGGTTTTTGGTGCACTTTTGAATAAAGAAAAAAGTGCAAATACCATTTTTGATAATGTTGTCAAAAAATACGATACATTACTTTCGTTAGCCAAAACTGCTAAAACTAAACCCAAAGTAATTACTGGCTTACCTTATAAAGGCATGTGGTCTGTACCTGGAGGTCAATCTTATTTAGCTCAAGCCTTAAAAGAAGTACACGCTAATTACCCATGGAAGGAAACACAAGAAACGGGTAGTATTCAATTAGATTTAGAAGGTGTTTATGCTAAAGGCAAAGATGCTAACTTCTGGATAAACCCTGGTCAGGTTAAATCTATAGAGGAATTAAAAAACTTAGATAATAGGTATACAAAATTTAAAGCTTTCTCTACAGGTAAAATATACAACCATAATAAAAGAATTCGCAATAGTACTGCTAATGATTATTGGGGAACGGGTATTATCCACCCTGAATTAATTGTGGCAGATCTGATAAAGATTTTCCATCCTGAGCTACTTCCTGAACACAAGCTATTCTTTTATAAGCAACTAAAATAATAAGAATGAAATATTTATTAGTCGTTCTATTTTCTGTTACTACTTTTTCTGTTTTAGGTCAAGAGTTTAAGTTTCCAGATAGAGAACTTGAAACTGTAGAAATACATTCTCAACCTCTAAAATATTATACTCAAGGATCCTACATCCAATCCTTTGATAGTGCTGCATTACAACTTGAAAGTACAGGTTCTCTTGCCACTCTACTAAGAAATAAAGCATCTGTATATATTAGAGAACAAGGTGCACCAGGACAGTTGTCTACTATTTCCATTAGAGGGGCTTCCCCTGAGAACACTGCTATAATGTGGAACGGGATAAATCTAAATTCTTTGTCGTTAGGACAATTAGACATGTCATCTGTCAATATTTATTACTTTGATAATATTGATGTGAACTATGGAAGTGGAAGTGCTCAATATGGATCTGGAGCTGTAGGAGGTACTATTGTTTTAAATAATGATTTTGATTGGAACAAGAATAATCGTTATGAAGTACAGACTGCTTATGGTAGTTTCGGCCAAGTATTTACTGGCTTTAAAGCTATGTATGGTAATCAAAAATGGTCCAATAAAACTGTTGCTTTATATCAAAAAGCTGATAACAATTTTGAGTTTACCAACACAAGTATTAAAGAAACTACTGAGACAATGAATAATGCCGGCTTTTGGCATGCTGGTGTTCTTCATGAAACTCACTTTAAACCTAATGACAGAGAAGAATGGTCTGCTAAGATATGGTATACAGCCGAAGAAAGAGCTATTCAACCCACAATGGGCAATAATAATAATGCGGCCTCTTACGATTCTATTGAAAGTAGCAATATAAGAGTTGTAGTAGACTACAAATTAAAGAGCGATAAATGGAACCATACTTTTAGAACCTCTTATGTAAATGATAAACAATGGTTTTACAATTCTTTTATTGGAACGCAAAGAATGCAATTAGAGTGGAGAGGTGAGACTTTCCTAAAAGATAACCTTACTCTAACAACAGGCGCAAATGGCATGTATATATGGCCAGATGTTTACGCTTATCCTGATAATACAAATGAAGCAAGAGTTTCCTTTTTTGGAGCACTAAGGTGGGATATCACTAACCGGTTTAATGTTTCTGCTACTTTAAGACAAACCATCGTAACTGGTTATTCTGCCCCATTTACGCCTTCATTTAGTATGGCTTATACAGCTGTTGATACTGAAAGTTCGAACTTAAAACTTAAGACATCTATAGCAAGAAGCTATAGAGTACCGACATTAAACGAGAGGTATTGGGGAGAAAATGCAAATCCTAATATTAGACCGGAAGATGGATATAATTTCGATATCGGTTTTGATTACACAAAAAAGCTAGGTGATTTAGCATTCAACTGGGTATCATCTGCTTTCTATCTAAGAATGTATGATAGGATTCAGTGGATTCCGGCAGACCCAACTTATGCAGAAAATATTGCAAATTCTTTATCCAATGGGGTAGAAACTGCCATAAAAATTAATAATAACCAGAGCTTAAGTTGGCTGGAGTGGCAAGTTGGTAGTAGTTATGCATTTACACATGCTACCGACTTAGAAAAAGACAAACAATTAATCTATGTACCAAGGCATATGTTTAAAGTGTATGGTTCTATCTCTTTTAACAAATGGCTATTTGGCGTCGACTCAAATTATACGGGTTGGAGAACTACCACAGATGATTTTGATACACTTGACCCCTATTGGTTATTAAATTCGAGTGTAAGCAAATATATTCCTATTAAAAAAACAGGGCTTCTTTTATCGCTTAAGGTCAATAACCTTTTGAATAAAGAATACCAAAACTATAAAAATTATCCTATGCCGGGGATAAACTATTCTATTATGGCAAAAATCACTTTTTAGACAGACAAATTTCAAATTCAAGATGAAAAACTTTTACAAATTATCTTCTTTATTATTAGTTCTAATTGGACTATCATTTGCTTCTTGTGAGAAAAACGAAGAGCAACCTTATATTCCAGGGACAGCTGGTTTTTATGTAAATAATTCAGGTAACTTTTCAGAAGGAAATGGCTCTATTACTGGAGTTGTTCAAAATGGAGAAGAATTTACACTATCACAACGTGTATTTAATTCTGCAAATGGTGCTGGTTTAGGTGGTATTACAGAAGGTTTTTACTCAGATGGTATTATTGGTATCATCAGTGTTCAAGCAGCTGATAAAATCGAAATCGTTGATATCAAAACAATGGTAAGAAGATTTGACCCAATTAGTGAGGGTATTCTTACTCCTAGATACACTGCAAAAGAAGGAAACTTTGCCTATACTACTGTTTGGGGCCCTTATGAAGACGATTATTCTTTAAAAAATTCTAAAGTAGTCGTTATAAATACGTCTACAGGTAAACAAGTTGCTGAATTTAATGTTGGTGGCGGACCTGAAGGAATTGTTATCTATAACGGGAAAATTTACGTTGCAATTTCAAATTCTACAAATGTAGAAGTATACAATATGTCATCTTATGCTTTAGAAGCAACAATTGACGTTATGGCTGCTCCTCAACATTTTGTAATTGATAGAGAAAACAACCTATGGGTATCTACTTCTGCTGGTTATTTATTCCCTGCTCCTGCAACTACAGAACTTGGTGTTGCTAAATTAAACACAACTGATAATACTGTTGCCTCTAAAGTACAGTATTCTGGTATTGGTAAAGAAGGTGATATTCAAATTTCTGAGGATGGCTATAGCATTTATGTTCTTGGTTCTGACGATGTCTATCAAAATGCAACAACAGAAGTTGTTAGCTTTGGCATTAATGATACTTCAGTTGATAGTCCTGTTATCTCGGGTAAATACTTTAAAGGTATCGGTGTTAACCCTGCCAATGGTAACATCCATGTTGCAGTTGCTGAAAGTTTCTCTGAATCTGGTTCTTTTAGAATTTATTCTAAAGATGGTGATATGTTATCGGAACAAGCTACAGGTGTTGGTCCATTTCACTTTGTATTTTACTAGAATACTCTCATAGTATAAAACATCTAAGCCTCCTTATCTATCAAAACAACTGATTAATAAGGAGGCTTATTTTTTCAAGCTTAAATTACTTACTTCAAGATCCCTTCTATAGGCTCGTAATAACAAGCTGAAGGAACATTGATTTTTAATAAACTACAGATTGTTGGAGCAATATCAGTAATATATACTTTCTGATCCGTTTCTTTATGAGGAACTTTCCATCCCATCATCATAATGGGCACATGTGTATCGTAACTAAATGCAGTACTATGTCCTGTTCCTTTTGTCTTTCCTTCCTTGAAATAGTTCCCTGCAAATACACCAATTACATCAGGCGAGTTTCTGACATTATAGCTATTACTATACAATGCTTTATACCCTTTATCAAATTCTTGGTTTCTAAGGTCTTCACCTAGTAATACATCCCTAAAACAAGTATATTCTATCATAATATCAGCTACTTTCTTTTCAATAGAATATAAGTCTAGCCCTTTTTGTTTTATTAAAGGTCTATTCAAATAGATTTCTGATACTCCTCCATATAAAATCCATTTACCTTCTCCGAATTCTGCAGATAGACTTTCTTCTACTTTAGAAAGTATTGCTTTTTCGTCATAAAATCCGGAAGGTAATTTTAAATCTTTTAGGTATTGAGGATTATGTGCCCCTCCATGATCCGCAGTTAAGAATACAACAACATTCTCCATACCTACTGAACTATCCAAATACTCAAATAAATTCTTTAGCTCTACATCCATTCTTAAATAAGTATCTTCTACCTCAATAGATGCTGGAGCAAACATGTGTCCTATTTTATCTGTAGATGAATAACTAATTAATAAAGCGTCTGTTACTTTATGCTGACCTAGTTTTTCTTGTTCAATGGCTTTGATTGCGAATTCTGTGGTTAATGTATTTCCATAAGGCGTCTTTTTTACATAACCGTATTTCTCTTCTTTTGCTGATTTCATTATTTTCTTAAGATCATGCGGAAATGTAGGTGATTTTTCACCAGGGAAAAGTTTTTCATACGGATTATCATCAGCAATACTCTCCGTGTACTCATCAATTGGCAGAAGAGTAGTCCATTTCTGAGAAGCAATTTCGTCTACTCGTCTTTTTCCTTTATTTAATAACGCCACCCAGTCAGGTAATTTATTTAAATAAAATGATGTTGTAATCCAATCTCCTGTAACGTCATCTAACCAGTAAGCACCATCTGCTAAATGCCCCGCCGGAAAAATAGCCCCCCTATTTTTCATACTCACAGAAATAATTTTTGATTGCTGGTTTGTCGCTAATTTTAATTCATCTGTCCAAGTTGTACTCATTAACCTACGAGGTGACATTCCTTCGCCTGTAATAGGCGACCCTATCACTTTTTCTGTTACATCTTCAGCACAATACACTTCTTTATTCTCATCTCTACTATAAAATTCGTTGGCAACAATTCCATGGTATGCAGGCGTAGTACCTGTATATATTGAAGCATGCCCAGGCCCTGTCTTAGTTGGAGCATAATTAAAATATCCATTAGAGGTAGAAAAACCATTATGGATCATTCTCTTAAAGCCTCCATCGCTGTACTTCTCCCAATACCTAGAAATATAGTCGTACCGCATCTGGTCAATTACTATCCCTACAACTAGTTTAGGTTTGTCTTCTGTTGTTTGAGCAATCGAGAAATTACTCCACATACTTACTAAAATTAATAATAGATTGAGTCTACTTGATAGTTGTTTCATTCGTTTATTTGTTTTGATTAATGCCACGAAACAATAAAAAAAAATCCACTCTACGCTATCATTTCCTCGAATTCATACAACCTTAAAATTTAGGTAACAAAAAAGAGTAAAAATACGACATATACACTTTTGTCTTATTTTTACCAGCACTTTTCAACCTCTTTTGTTCATCATTTCTTCACCTTTGAGTATCAAAAACAACTATTAATGAAATGAAAACACAGCTACTCTACTATCTTATATTTTCTTTATTTCTCTTTAATTGTACTTCTAATACACTTCCGTTAAACGATGTTATAGAGGAAATTGAAGAAGATATAGATCAACCTTTCTTTCCTGTAAACTTAGAACCTACAATCAAAATTAAAGCTGATCTAAAAGATTCTGTAGCTCAAAGCACCTTTATTTTTGTTCTTGACGCAAATGATGAAGATGGTGAAATAATACGTAAACGGTTACTTATAAATGATAAAGAATTAAGTACAACTGACACAACCGAATGGTTAGCCATTACGGGTAATTATCTGCTTAAAGCTATTGCAGAGGATGACTCTGGAAGTATTGTAATGGATAGTCTTTCTTTTACAGTGGTTGATAAACAAAATAGTATCCCTTCTTTAAATATACTACTTGATGAAACACCTTTATTGGAAGGTAATAGCATAAACATATTCCTTAATGCAAATGATGAAGATGGTACCATTGCTAAAACATCTATTTATATAGACAATACATTAGTTACCTCTTCAACATCTGTAGATTGGATTGCTACATTAGGAAAACATAAAATCAAAGGTATTGTTGAAGATAACCTAGGAAGTAGTATATCTGATAGTTTAGAAATTGAAGTCTTTAAAAAAGAAAACATCATAATTGAAGCAGATAATGATGCTATACTCTATACTGGAAGAATTGATTATAGTAACCCAAAATCTCCTTCATTCTGTTTTCCTGGCATCTCTATTAAAACTGCTTTTACTGGAAATTTTATTAACCTTTTAATAGAAGATTTTGCTAAAGGAGGCAACGTAAATACAAATTATTATCAAGTAATTTTAGATAATGGTGCACAAGAAAAAACACTTGAGGTCAATAGTAATCAAAATAAATATGAGCTTTTCTCTGGTTTATCAAATTCAAAACATACAATAGAAATAATAAAAAGAACTGAATGTATGGTGGGTAAAAGTGCTTTCAATGGTTTCGAAATTGGAGGAAATGCAACCATTCAACAGCCCATCTCAAAAACTAGAAATATTGAATTTATCGGAGATTCTCAAACTTGTGGATATGGTAATGAAGTAAATTACGATAACCCATCTATCAAACCAGGTTTTAATGCAGTTAATGAAAACGCATACAAAGCTTGGGGTGCAATAACAGCTAAAAACCTAAACGCTAACTACCAATGTGTTGCCTATTCTGGAAGAGGAATGTATAGAAATGTAGATGCTTCTACAGAATTGACAATACCAAAAATTTATGATCGCATTTTTGCAAATCAGCCTACACCGATATGGAATACTGATTTATTTACACCAGATATTATTGTTATAAATCTGGGTACAAATGATTACGCTCAAAATGCAAATAACAACATACTTAATGGAAATGATTTTGTGACTACTTATATTAATTTCGTAACTAAAATTAGGGAGCACTACCCTAACACTAAGATTATTTGTGTTAACGGTGTGATGATGAGCGACTACTTTCCTGCCAATCAAAATGTGTGGACTACTATTAAAAGGCAAACTGCTGATGTGGTAAAAAGCTTTAATGATAATAATGATATGGAAGTATATCATTATGCTTTAGCACCTCAAAGCGGCCCTTATGGAGAAGATTGGCATCCTACTTTAGCAACACACCAGCGTATGGCAGAAGATTTAACTTCCTATATCCGAACTATTTCTAGCTGGTAAACTATCCTAAACAGTCTTGATTCACTTCAAGGCTGTTTCTTTTTTTATCAGAAGTCACATTTTTCCACAAAGAACACATAGGTATAGTTTATTACAATATAAGGATATTCCTTCCTACTGTTATCTCCGTTTATCATTCTATACAGTTACTTATTTATAACTAATAACAGAATGAATAAATTATTAATACTTTTCCTAACAGTACTATCGTTACCCATTTTTGCTGATAAAGCACCTAAAAAACCCAATGTGGTTATCTTATGGGGAGATGATATTGGACAATTTAATTTATCGTATTGGAACAGAGGTCAAATGGGATATTCCACTCCTAATATTGACCGTATTGCTGAAGAAGGTATCGCATTTACAGATTACTATGGCGAACAATCTTGTACAGCTGGTAGATCATCATTCCTGACTGGTCAAAATCCAATTAGATCTGGCCTTGCTAAAGTTGGTTTACCTGGTGCAGAAGCTGGTTTTAAAAATGAGCATCCTTCTATTGCATGGTTATTAAAAAGAGAAGGATATGCAACTGCTCAATTTGGTAAAAACCATTTTGGCGACAGAGATGAAATGCTACCTACAAACCATGGTTTTGATGAATTCTACGGAAATTTATATCACTTAAATGCAGAAGAAGAACCAGAACACCCTGATTACCCTCAGGAAGAATGGTTTAAAGAACAATTTGGACCAAGAGGTGTGATTCACGCTTATGCTGATGGTAGAATTTCTGATACGGGTCCACTAACTAAAAAAAGAATGGAAACTGTTGATAGAGAAATCACTGATCGTACTTTAGAATGGTTAGATGAAAGAGCTAAAGAAGACAAACCATTTTTCTTATGGTACAATACTGTAGGAATGCACTTCCCTACTTACCCTGCCGATGATATTAAAGGTATTTCGGGACAAGGAGGTGACTCTTTCTATGCAGATGCTATGGTAGATCATGATCGTAATATTGGTAAAATCCTTTCTAAACTAGAACAGCTTGGACAATTAGAGAATACCATCATTATGTATTCTACAGATAATGGACCACACTACAACGAATGGCCTGACGGTGCAGTTACACCTTACCGTTCTGAGAAAAACTCTAACTGGGAAGGTGCCTACAGAGTCCCTTGTCATGTAATGTGGAAAGGTCAAATTCCTGAAGGAAAAATTCTAAATGGTATTGTTTCTCATCAAGATTGGTTACCAACAATCTTAGCAGCAGCGGGTCAAGATAATATCAAAAAAGAATTAGAAAACGGTATAGATTACGCTGGTCGTAAAGTACAAACAACTATTGATGGTTTTAATATGCTTCCTTATTTCACAGGTAAAGAAGATAAATCTCCAAGGCATAATTTCATCTATTCTTCAGATGATGGTGACATTACAGCAATAAGAATGGATGATTGGAAAGTTGTTTTTATGGAACAAAGAGCACATGGAATGCAATTATGGGCAGAACCATTTGTTACATTACGTGTTCCAAAACTTTTTAATCTAAGAAGAGATCCTTACGAAAGAGCAGATACAGACTCTAATGCCTACTGGCCGTGGGTTATGAAACGTGCCCCATATATCTATAAAGCAGGCGCAACTACAGCAGGTTTCATTAAATCATTATATAAGTATCCTCAAATAGAAAAAATTGATTCCTTTTCTATTGATCAGACGATGGAAACTTATCAACAATGGAATGAAAACAGACAAAAAGCAAAATAATTAAATTTTACACCAAGTTGAATAATTTCTTCTTGGTGTATTTTTATTACTGTATCTTATATTGTGTAATAATTTGTTCTAATGCCATATAATTATTTAAGATGATAGAGAACCAAGATGATCATAAAAATATTTTACGAATTAAAGAAGGGAATGCCAAAGAGCTCATTATGCAACTTTATAACCAAATTGGTGGCTCTTTAGAAAAACAGAAATACTCTTTTAATACATCTGTAGGAAAAGGTTTTTTTCGATATTATAAACTCACAGAAGGCATAGAAGTTACAATCAACTCCATTACTGCTTATCATGATTACGATGTTTATTTTGAAGGAAATAATAGTGATACAAATTCCCTATGCGTGCGTTTTACAAGAAGTGGAGAATTACTAACTAAAGGAAAGTATGAGCATCACCCAGACCTTACATTAGATAACGGAAGTATTATATATGACACTCGGTTATCGAATAACAGTCATATTAAAAAAGGGCAATTAAATCAATGGGTAGCAATAAGAATTGCGGAAGGAGTTATTGATCATGAAAACACCTTTTTTAAAGAACTTTTCGGTGATATCTTCAACTTTCCAAAATTTTGGTTTCAATACGATACAACCCCTCTTGAAATTCATGCTATTTTAAATGATATTTTTGACTTGGATCATACTTTAAAACCACCTGTTTTTAACCTAAAACTATTATCTAAAGCTTGTGAGGCAATGAGTATTTTTTTTGATAGACTGTTAAATCGAAATGATGCATTACCGAATAACACTATTCATCCATCAGATTTAATCCTCTTGATGAATATTAAGGACGAACTCCTTGCTAATTTAGAAGAGGTAAAATCATTAAACGAATTTGCTGATAAATATGGGTTTTCTGTATCAAAATTAAGACGTGATTTTCAACAAGTTTTTGGTTCAACAATACATCGATTTCATCAAAACTATAGGCTAGAAAAAGCAAAAATATTATTAACTACAACCACAAAAAGTATTACAGAAGTAGCTAGAACATGTGGCTACAAATCAGGAGCAAAATTCTCGGAATACTTTAAAAAGAAATATGGAGTACCTCCAAAAGAAATTTCCAAAAAATATAGAACTTTGTAAAAGTGAAACCTGATTTCTTATAAAAAAACAAATTGCTTAACTTCATGATATAACTATAAATAAACAGACATGAAGAACAATAGAGTTTGCGATATTTTTGGAATAGAATACCCTATTATTTCTGGAGGAATGGTTTGGTGCAGTGGGTGGAAATTAGCAGCTGCTGTAAGTAACGCTGGTGGTTTAGGCCTTATTGGTGCTGGATCTATGCACCCTGATACATTTTTAGAACATGTACAAAAATGTAAACAAGCTACTCAAAAACCTTTTGGTGTAAATATCCCACTCTTCTATCCAGAAGTTGAAAAACTTATTGAAATTATCATCAACGAAGAAGTTCCTATTGTTTTTACCTCGGCAGGAAGCCCTAAAAAATTCACAAGCCTTTTTAAAGAACATGGAATTAAAGTAGCACAAGTTGTTTCTTCCTTAAAGTTTGCACTAAAGTCTCAAGAAGCTGGTGTAGATGTTGTTGTAGCAGAAGGTTTTGAAGCTGGAGGCCATAATGGAAAAGAAGAAACTACAACAATGTGCCTTATTCCCCCTATTGCAGAAGCACTCTCTATTCCTGTAATTTCAGCAGGAGGAATTGGTTCTGGTAAAGCAATGCTTGCTGCTTTTGCATTAGGAGCTGAAGGAGTACAAATAGGAAGTCGATTTGCTATTTCAGAAGAATCTTCAGCTCATGATAATTTTAAACATAAAATTGTTGCTACTCAAGAAGGTGATACGATCCTTACATTAAAAGATTTAGTAGCAGTTCGGTTAGTGAAAAATAAATTCTACCAACAAGTGGAAGAAGCAGAAGCAAGAGGCGCTACTAAAGAAGAACTCATAGAATTGTTAGGAAAAAGAAGATCTAAAAAAGGAATTTTTGAGGGAGACCTTGATGAAGGAGAAATTGAAATTGGACAAGTGTCTGCGCATATTCAAGATATTCAACCTGCAGGTAATATTCTTTCATCTATTTGGAAAGAGTTTGAGGTAGAAAAAAAACGTTTACAAAATTTATAAAAAAATAGGCGATAAATGGAACACTCCTCTTATCGCCTATTTTCATGATATAGTTAAGATTAATCCTCTTCCTCTACTGTATCGTCATCAAAATGAATGATCTCGAAGCCATTTTCTTTAGCATCATCAACACATTCTTCATAATCTTTGTACTTATTTCTTTCGTCATCATCGTTTACAACTAGAACTCCTTTTTCAGCATAGTTCATCATAGGAAAATCAGATAACGAGTTACCATAAGCTACATCTGGATGAATATTGTGTTTTCTTAATTCACTTACCTTCTTATCATAACTATTTACGCCCTTAGTTAAGTCAGAACCAATTACTTTATCAAAAGCTCCATTTAAAAAGCGTTTATTAATTTCTTTAGCAAAATGCTCTTCAGTAGATGTACATAATACTAAAGTATATCCTTCTGCTTTTAATTTTTTAATTATTTCGATGGCATCCTCATATACATCTACATCATTTTTCTTGAAAAATCTATCAACAAGTTTTTGATAATTTTCTCTTTGAGAGATCTCACCTATTTCATGAACTAAATCATTATATGTCTCAAAAGAATGATTAGAATATACGTCCGTAAATTCTTCGTACATATAGCCATTCGATTCTGAAATTATTGTACCGTCTAGGTTAAAAACTGCGGTTTTTTCTTGACCGAAAAGGGTATTGGATAATAATAAAAGTAGTATAAAATATCTTTTCATGGATAGTAAAGCATTATAGTTTGAATATGGATCAAAAATAGAAATTTCCTATTTACTATAAAGTTACTTCTGTCACTATTCTTACATGGATATTAGATTTACAGAATTATTAACAACGTAATTTTACCATATATGCAAAAACTAGAAAAAATAGTCAATTGTATTATTGGGCAGCCCAAAAAAATCCACTAAATTAATATAAAATCAAACAATAGAAATGAAACTTTTTACAACACAACAAATTAGAGATTGGGATGCCTTTACAATAGCAAATGAACCTATTGATAGCATTGATCTTATGGAGCGTGCGGCTTCACGTTTAACAGATTGGTATTACGAAAATTGCGAGAGATATAACGATATTACTTTTTTCTGTGGCATAGGCAATAATGGCGGCGACGGACTAGTTATGGCCCGTTTACTCCATCTTATGAATTTTAAGGTGAAATGTTATATTGTTCATTTTAGTGATAAAATATCTGAGGATTTTAAGCAGAACCTATCTAGGTTACCAAAGAATATTCAATGTTATGATATTAAGGAAGAAAATGACCTTCCAACAATAGAAGAAGATACTGTAATTGTAGATTGTATATTTGGTTCTGGACTTTCTAGACCACCAAAAGGGATTACTCAGCAAACAATTATAGAAATTAATAAATCTAATAATCCTGTAATCGCAATTGATATTGCTTCTGGCCTATATGCAGATCATTATTCTACACATTTTCAGACGATAGTTGAAGCTGACATTACGCTTACATTAGAAGTGCCGAAATTGGCAATGTTATTTCCTGAAAATGATAAAAATGTAGGTGAACTAAATATTATTCCGATAGAATTAAGTAAAAAATTTAAAGAAGAAACTCCTTCTAATTACTTTTTTACTACACATAAAAACGTTCAACAAATTTACAGACCAAGAAAGCGTTTTGATCATAAAGGTAAATTTGGAAACCTTCTGATTGTAGGTGGATCAAAAGGTATGATTGGTGCAGTACAATTAGCGACAAAAGCCGGATTAAGAGCTGGAGCTGGCAAAACTACTGCTTTAGTACCTGCATGTGGATACGAAATTATTCAAGCTACAATTCCCGAAGCAATGTGTATATCAGATCCATCACGAAATCATATTGTAGCCTCTACATTAGTTTCAAAATATTCTGCTATTGGTATCGGTCCTGGAATTGGACAACATGAACAGACTCAGAAAGCAGTAAGATCTATTATAGAAGATGCTGAAAAGCCAATCGTATTAGATGCTGATGCACTTAATATGTTATCTAAAAATGAAGAATGGTGGTCTTTACTTCCTAAAAATTCTATCCTCACTCCGCATGTTGGAGAGTTTGAACGCCTTGCGGGAATTCAATTTATTAATTCATTTGATAGATTGGAAGCTGCTAGTAAAATGGCACAAGATTGCGAGGTTATCGTTGTATTAAAAGGTGCAAATACCGCTATTTGCTTACCCAACGGACAAATTCACTTCAACTCAACTGGTAATGCTGGTCTTGCTAAAGGAGGTAGTGGTGATGCCCTTCTTGGAATTATTAGTAGTTTATTGGCTCAAAAATACAAACCATATGAAGCAGCAATTTTAGGTGTGTATTTACACGGCAAAGCAGGTGATTATGCTTCGGCAGAAAAAGGCTTTGAATCTATGGTTGCCTCTGACGTAATTGAGAATCTTGGAAAAGCATTTTTTGAGTTACTAAAGTAGAACATCAGTTATGAAATTAAGAGCGAGTGATATTACATCTTCTCGCTCTTTTTTATGCTTTTTAAAGTCTAAAACCCACCCCAAAACTTAGCGTAAACATCCTTCTACTAAAATAGTAATCTCCATTTACTTGTAAATTCATTCCGTCATTTAATCCATGAGTGTACCCTCCGCCTAATGCAAAATCTGTCTGATTTACCAAAACACCTTTCATGCTAAAATGAAATTCTGGAACAACATAAATTCTATTACCAAGAATTAAGGAATGCTTATCAGTAAGGTATTCATATCCTGCTGTAAGGGCCATATTTCCACTCATAAAGAAGTTTAGTTCGGCATTTCCATAGAAATATGTTCCTTTATCTCCTCCAAAAGTAGGCCCTATACTTCCAGAAAGTTCAACCCTTCCGTTCCCACTTTTTTGTGATGATTGACCATTTACAAATTGACTAGTTAAAGCTATTGTTGAAATTAGTAGTAATATTTTTCTCATTGTTGAATGTTAATAGTACATACAAAACTATGCAATCAAAATGTTTGAAAAACTTAAAGTTGATCATGGTTGAAGTTCATTAACAATCAAAGTATGGTAGATAGGAATTGTGTCAAGTGTTTTTCATAAATTCACCCATCAATTTATTATCACAAATAAACAACTTCCCACTCATGAAAACATTTTTTAAAGTAGTTGCTCCAATAATAGGTGCTGCTGCAATTACCTCTTGTGAAGTAAAACCCCCAACAATGGCGTATCCAGATACAAAACGTGATGTAGTAGTTACTACATATTTTGGAGAAGAAGTTAAAGATCCGTACCGTTGGTTAGAAGATGATAAATCTGAAGAGACGGCTGAATGGGTGAAAGCAGAAAATGCTTTAACACAAAAATACCTTAGTCAAATTACATATAAACAAGGTATAGTTGACCGTTTAACAGAGCTTTGGAACTATGAGAAAATCACCGCTCCTAGAAAACATGGAGATTGGTTGTATTTCTATAAAAATGATGGCTTACAAAATCAATATGTAATTTATAGAAAGAAAGCTGATAGTGATAAAGAAGAAGTTTTCTTAGACCCGAATACATTTTCTGAAGATGGAACGACTTCTCTCTCAACAATAAAATTTACTAAAGATGGTAAACTTGCTGCTTATGCAACATCTGCAGGTGGATCTGATTGGAGAACAATTCATATTATCTCTACGGATTCAAAAAAAGAAGTTGAAGCTCCTATTTTAGATGCTAAGTTTACAGGTATCTCTTGGAAAGGAAACGAAGGTTTCTATTACAGCAGTTATGATAAACCAAAAGAGGGATCTCAGTTATCTGGTATGACACAACATCATAAATTGATGTATCATAAATTAGGTACTAAGCAATCTACTGATCAACTTGTTTTTGGAGGAGAAAAAACACCAAGAAGATACATTGGAGGAAGTGTTACAGATGACAGTCACTATTTAATTATTTCGGCTTCTGTAAATACATCAGGAAATGAATTATATATTCAAGATCTGACTAAAAAGAATGCTCCAATAGTTACAATGGTTGATAATTTTGACAACAACTCTTACGTATTGTATTCTAAAGGAGATCAACTTTTTATACAAACAGATTACAACGCACCTAATCAGAAAGTAGTTACTGTAAGTGCTAAAAAGCCTAAGTTAGCTCATTGGAAAGACCTTATTCCTGAAACTGAAAACGTTCTTTCTGCTTCTACGGCTGGTGGAAAATTATTTGCTAATTATATGGTAGATGCAGTTTCTAAAGTTTATCAATATGATTTAAACGGCAAGAAAGAAAGAGAAATTAAACTACCTGGTTTTGGTACTGCAAATGGTTTTTATGGAGAAGACGAAGACAAAACATTGTTCTACTCTTTCACTTCTTATATCTACCCTTCTACTACGTTTGAATACACTATTAAGTCGGGTGAATCAAAAGAATATTTAAAATCTAAAGTAAAATTCAACCCTTCTGAATACACATCAGAGCAAGTTTTTTACACGTCTAAAGATGGTACAAAAGTACCAATGATCATCACGTATAAAAAAGGATTAAAGAAAGACGGACAAAATCCTACAATTCTTTATGGTTATGGTGGATTTAATGTATCGCTTCAGCCAAGTTTTAATACAGCCAATATTGTTTGGTTAGAAAATGGTGGGATTTATGCTGTTGCTAACTTACGTGGTGGTGGTGAATATGGAGAAAAATGGCATACTGCTGGTACAAAAATGCAAAAGCAAAATGTTTTTGATGACTTTATTGCTGCTGCAAAATACCTAAAGAAAGAAAAGTATACTTCAACTGAAAAATTAGCCATAAGAGGTGGTTCTAATGGTGGTTTACTTGTTGGTGCTGTAATGACACAACAACCAGATTTAATGCAAGTAGCTTTCCCTGCTGTTGGTGTTTTAGATATGCTTCGTTATAATAAATTTACTGCTGGAGCAGGTTGGGCATACGATTATGGTACAGCAGAAGACTCTAAAGAAATGTTCGAATATCTTAGAGGTTACTCTCCATACCACAACGTAAAAAAAGGAACTATTTACCCTGCCACAATGATTACTACAGCTGATCACGACGATAGAGTTGTTCCTGCACATTCGTTTAAATTTGCTGCACAATTACAACATGATGATGGAGGTAATAATCCAATCCTAATTCGCATTGAATCAAATGCAGGACATGGTGCAGGTAAACCTACAGACATGATTATTGATGGTTATGCCGATCTATTTGCTTTTGCTTGGTTTAATATGGATTTCACTCCTGCTTTATCAAAGTAAGCAGCTAGATATATCCGCTTAAAAGAAAAACACCTCCTTAAAACTAATTTGGTAGTAAGGAGGTGTTTTTTATATATCAATTTCTAAGTAAAGACTATTCATTAAAATCTACCGTTCCGATTTCCCCACCAAAAACATTAATATTAAATGGAGGAGTCACATTTAGAAGGTTAAAACGTCCAGTTTTTTCTAGTAACTCTAATCTGTATTTATCACGCAGTCTAGCTACTAATTTACCAAAAACATTTAACCCAGAAAGATTACCATTCCGTTCAATTTTTGTTGACCAAAAGACATCAGGTTTCCTCAATTCTGAAGAAATTTGTACTATAGGAGCTTGATTAGCTGCTCCATTTTTTAGCAGCACTCTTCCAAATTCTTTACGGTTACTCGCTAATTTCATGACCAAAGTATACCACATAGCATTCACTATTTCTGTGAGTGCTTCCCAATGTTTTTCTTTATAGGATGAGAAGGGTAAATCTCTCATTTCCCATTCTCTAAGAATATAAGAGGATCTCCAAAAGAAACGCATTTCTTCTCTTCTCTCACCAATTCTTTTTGCACTCTCACCTGCTGTTTGATCTAAAATTATTAATTGTTTTTCTACAACATCATCCCCTTTTTCTGGATCTAATTTTATAATCTGATACAAATGTTCTGCAGTTCTAAAATGAGGGAATTGAGGAATAATTATAGGAAAACCCAGCCCTTCATTAGATAGTTGTTGAGCTTCATCATGTAAAATATGTAGTCGTGTACTATTTTTCTTAACATACATATTTAAAGCCTCATTTTTAACTTTACCTTGTTTAACGGCATCAAATAATTGATTAAGATTGAATACAAAGCATTCCTTCTTATCTAATAAAAAGTCTTTTATTTTATATGTCTCTAAAGTACAAAGTGACTTTACTTCATCTACCGATAAATAATACATTAGGATGATTTTTTATTATTAGAAACAGTTTATTATTGTTTTGTCATTCTGTATGTTTTCCCCTCATATTTGAACAACATATGCGTAACATCTGCTTGTTCTAAATATATAAGCTGATTTACCTGAACTTCACCAATTGTAGTTACAACTTGAAATTCAGCATCGTCTCCTTTCATTTGAACATAATCTCCATGCATAGAAGTTATTTCTGGAGAGTTTACATCTTTCATTGCATTATGAAACGTAAAGTCAATCAAGGTCGCTTTCATATCAGTTACCCCATCATTATAAATATATGTTCCATCTATTAAATTATACCCTTCTGGATTTGGTTGCGGTTCTACATGTTCTCTATCACATGAAATTATCAGGAACGGAAGAGTAATAAAAAATAGGCTAAACACTAAAAGTTGTTTCATATATATTATTTTAAAATTAGGCCACACAAAAACTTTAATTATGCAGTTACCTACAAATCAAAACTAAAACGTGAAGATAAATTTTTAGTTTTTCATATAAAAATTGATATCAAAAAATGCCTTAAAATAGATGGTTTCTAAGGCGCTTATTTTCCAAACTTATTTTAATGATTGTCATCAGTGCAACTTCTCTTTTTATCCTACAAATTTAAGTATTCATGGTTTCAGAATACCAAAGAAATAACAGGGAATCTAGTGTAAATCTAGAACTGTCCTCGCAGCTGTAACTCTTTAAAATGCATTATTAATACCATTGATTGTATCGAGAAGGTAATAATGAAAAGAAGAGAAGTCAGAAGACCTACCATGAATAACTTTGTAAAACAACTTCGAGTGAAAAGTTGAATCACTAAACACTTTGCTACGTGTTTAACTGATACCCACACTCCTATAATTACAAACTTCAAGACAATGTATTCTCAAGAATACTTCCTTTAAAAACTTATAACATTTTGAAAGTGGTAGAACAAATTGACAGCAAGATTTTAAGATTCGCAAACGAAGCAATCAACTTAACAAACATTGAAAATGAGAACGCAAATATGCCTGAGGGGGTATTTACTGCTAAATTAACCCGTATGTCTTCTGAGGTTGCCAAAGAATACGCAAAGCAATATTTACTGCCAGAAAAGCATTTAAAAATGCACGAAGAAGGTTGGATTTACATTCACGATTTTAGCTCTTATGCAGTGGGTATGCAAAATTGTATGTTTATTGATATTGGAGAAATTCTCAGTAAAGCGATCCATACAACAAATGGAACAATGCGTTCTCCCAAAAGTATTAGAGCGGCTTTACAAGTAACCGCAGTGGTTTTACAATGCCAGAGTAATGCACAGTTTGGAGGAATAGCAATTAATGCTTTCGATTTCCATATGGGAAAATTTATAAAGATGAGTTTTGAAAAACATCAAAAAACTGCTTTAAAATATGGCATTCCCAATTCTGAAAAATATGCTTGGGAACAAACTGAAGAAGAAACTTACCAAGCTTGTGAAGCCTTTCTTCATAACTTAAATCATCTAGAAAGTAGAGCAGGAAATCAATTACCATTTGTGTCTATTAACTATGGTTGTGACACTTCTAAAGAAGGGCAATTATTTATTAAGTGTCTTTTAAAAGCTACATTAGAAGGTATAGGAGAGAAAAAAACAACTCCAATTTTTCCTATTCAAATTTGGCAATATAGAGAGGAGAATGGGAAAATTATAAACGAAAAACTCTTTGCCTTAGCCAATGAATGCTCTATAAAAAGGGTGTATCCTAATTATGTAAATACACATAAAGAAATATATGATGTAGTTGATAAAAATGGAAAAATTGACCCTGACTTAATACCTGCCACTATGGGTTGTAGAACTCGACTTGGAAAAAACCAGCACGGTTCTAACGGCAAATCTGGAAGAGGCAATTTATCTCCTGTTACTATGAACTTACCTAAATATGCCATGGAAACAGGCAACTGGGAAGACTTTAAAGTAATGGTAAAAGAGATGGCATATACTGGAATTGATATGATGGAAGTTCGTCTAAGATGGCAGCGTAAACAGTTAATGGGCTCTGCTCCTTTTATGTACAAAAACGGTATATGGAAACATAATAAACCCTATGATGAAATGACTAAAATTGGAGACATTCTTTATTCTGGTACACTTGCTCTTGGGTTTATTGGTATTGCAGAAGCAGCATTATTGTTGTTTGGAAAGCATCATGGAGAGTCTGATCAGGTTCAGAAAAACATGTTAGCGTTAATAAAAGAGCTTTCTGAATTGTGTGAAGTTGAATCTGAAAGAAGGCGATTAAACATCTCTTTATACGCTACTCCTGCTGAAAGTTTATGCCATCGTTTTGCAAAACAATTACAAGAACAATACGGTCGGGTTAAAGGTATTTTTGATAAAGAATTTATTACTAATTCCTTTCATATTCCAGTATGGCACAATATCAATTACGTAGATAAAATTGCATTAGAAGCTCCTTATCATAATTATTGTACTGGAGGTTCAATAACTTATGTAGAATTAAGATCGGAAATTACAAAGACACCTCATCTTTATAAAGATTTAATTAGAGGTGCAATGAATGAAGGGGTATATTATTTTGCTACCAATATTCAGAAAGACCGCTGTCTATCGTGCGATAATGAAGATGTTTTTACCGATCTAAAATGTAACAAATGTGGATCTCAAGAAATCATCACATTACGAAGAGTAACAGGCTATATTACAGGTGCTTATCACAAAGTGTTTAACAATGGAAAGAAGGATGAAGTGAGAAGTAGAGTAAAGCATTTTTAAGAAATATCTTACAATGTAAACTTTTTCAAAAAAATGAATGTTTTCGAATTATACTAGCAGTTTTGAATATTGATTAAATCCCTTAACTATGATTTTAAAACTATTATTTTTATTAACCATCACATTCTTTTTTTCAATTGAAAAGTCTAAAGCTCAAAAAGGCAACTCCATTCCTGAAATCAATTCAGAAAAAAAATCATCTGTCTTTCTCTTTTTGAAAACTTATAGAAGAGATTGCCTGAAAGGTGATTCTTTAATTGTCTCAGAAATTTTCAAAGTGGCTAAACATGAATTAAAAACTAGGAAATTTAATTTATTAGAAACTTTTGAAGATGAAGTTCAAGACCGACACAGACGTTATGTAATTGATGTCTCCATTGAGAGTATTCATGGAATATATCAGACATTAGATTCTGCTATTTTTGAAAGGAATAACCTCATTTATCCAAATGAAAACAAATTGGTCTTGAAATAGAAAAAAGGGTAGCGAATTATCTAAACAATTCACTACCCTTTCTTATTTATATCTATAAAGTAACTATTACATCCACTCTTCACAGAAACGTAAGAATTTAACTTTCAATTCATTGTAAATTGAATGAAATTTTGCCATTTCTGAATACATTCCTTCTTGGTCCTCAAATTTTGTCTTTGAAGCTTTAATTGGATTTTCTTTTTCTGCAGCAACTAACTCTTCTTCTTGTAATTTAATTTTATGATTTAATGTATCAATTACTTCGTTTTGAGCGATAAATTGATTTTTAAATTGAGTAAGTTCTTCTCTAATTTCTTGCTTATTATTTTTAACAGTTAATTCTTCAACTCTATCAGCATATAATTTAATTTGTTCTTTATAAAAAGATAATTCTTTAACCCATACTGTATGTTCGAAGTGTAAAGAAGCTACATTTAAAGTATTCATGTTTTTAAAAATTTTGATATTTTTTAAGATTAATTATGACTGTTTATACTCGTCTTCTCTCAACAATGTTACAAAATTTCTCCACAATACTTGTTTTTGATTATAATTTGAAACTAACTAATCATAATTTGATATTTTAATTAAAAAAGCACTAAAGATGTACTCCCTAGTGCTTTAAATGTCTTATATCAAAAGTGTTTTATTTCCAATTTGTATGAATAATACATGCTGGCTTCACTCCTTCTTGTTTCATTATACAAGTAATCACTTTTGTTACTCCCTCTTCTTCTGTAACTTCACTTACAACATTTACCTCTTCATCTAATACTACTTCAGTAACGTAATTTATTTCTACATCCGTCAGCATCTTTTCAGTTTTGTAGGTGTGAGGCAAACTATCTAGCATCCATTCAAAATACTTTATATTATTTACGTGATTTACAGGGTCTAAATCAGAATACATTGCTTTTTTCTTCAAAGAAAAATCTACTCTTTCAATACCCTTTAGTCGAGATGGAGATGAAATACAAGAAATATCTGCTCTTGGTGTAATTCTATCAACAAATTCTTCTATTGGTGTTGGCCTACGTTTTTTCATATCCAAACCAAACCAATTAGAAGTACCTTGAATAATTATATTTCCTTTTACATCAACTAGTTGAAAATTACGCTGTGATGAAAACTTCTGGACATCATGCACCCAAGTTTGCATTAATAGCTTCTCTGTCCATTTTGGCCAACGTTTTACACGATATTTATAACTACCTAATACCCAAGCTTTACCAATTGCCATCATTTCTCTTAAACCAAATTGTTCAGCATTAGAATGATTTCCTGCTGCTTCTTGAAACAATTCTGAAATAGATGTAGGTTTTAATGTATAATTAGGCCCGATTTGATAAGAAGTTACAATTTGTTCTTCTTCCCAAACTCCTTCTTTATTTTCTATCATTAATCGTCTGTATCGATAATTTCTACCGTAAATGTACACCCGAAAGTCTCTCCTTCTGGTAATTTTTGGTTGGCATATTTTTCTTTAAAATCATGACTTTCGTCTCTAAGATCTGCTACGCCATACCATGGTTCTATACAAACAAAATTTGCTTCTTTCCCAACAGGAGTCCAAATTCCTAAAAGAGGCCAATTTTTAAAGCCAATTCTTAGTTTTCTAGATTCATCTCTTTTAGTAAAAATATCTAAGTATTCTGATTTAAAATGATCAAAAATTAAAGCATCATCCTTAAAGGTATCATAATGTAGAGGCAAGAATTTACTACCATTTAGAGCATTCTCTTTTATTGCCCCACTTCTTAACCCGTCATCTAAAAGAAGTTGTTGAAATTCCTCTTGCTCAGAAAATTCAATTGTATAGTCTTCAAAAGAAGTATCTTTTATAAAATCAGTATTAAAACCAGGGTGTGCACCAACAGAGAAATAAATTTCTTCTGTATCTAAATTATCCACCTGATAGCTTATTGATAGTTTATTATTTTTGATTTCATATATCGTTCTAAACACAAACTTATAAGGATACTTCTCCATTGTTTCGTGATTAAAACGCAATTCGAAGATACAAGACAACTCATCTTGAGTAATTAACTTGTGCTCCATATCTCTAGCAAATCCATGCTGAGGTAATTTATATGTAATTCCATCTACTTCATAAACTCCATCTTCTACTTGACCAACTATTGGGAAAAGAACAGGAGCATGCCTTCCCCAAACATTTTTATCTGCTTGCCAAAGATATTCGTGCTGATGTTGTTTATGATAAATTGAGTGCAATTCTGCTCCATCTCTAGATATTTTTACCTGGAGAACTGCATTCTCTAATGTGACGATTTTATGCATAAGTAATTATAGGTTTTTCATAAAAATAAAATGCCTTAACGTATTGAATACGCTAAGGCAAAATAATAAAAATTTGAAGAACACAAGCCAATAATATTATGATTTAATCATAATCTTTTAAGGAAATACAATTCAAGAAAAAATTATTAATATTATCCGTTTATTTTTAAAGTACTTTAGTACAAATAAACTTGTCTAAAAAGATAATAGTAATTACTTACCTGTTCTAACATTCTTTATTGTACGCTTCTCTAAAGAGTAATAAAGAAATGAATGCTCTTTAGGCTCAGACGCTGGACATTGAGCTTCTAATCCGAAATAGACCTTTTCATGTCCTTTCATCGAAACTAAACGAGCCATTTTATAATCGACTCCATCATTCGACCAGAACATTGAGTAAACATCTCCTTTTCTTGTTACCCTTAACCATACATGGTCTGTTTTATTCAAAATAGCCCCATTAGAATCATCTGACAATTCCTTAGTAACGACAGAAACAATACTATTCCCCGTTGCGTCAGAATTTTCGAACTCAAACTTAATCCAGTTTAATGAATCAAAATAGACCATTACTCCGCAAGCATTCCAAACAGAAGATAGATCCGGTTTAATTAAAACTGTTGCGACAAAGTCACCCTCTACTTCATTGTAAAGAAAAGGTGCATTTGAGCTTATTTTATTCGTTTCTGGATTATTAAAATAATCTGTATTCTCCCCTGCCTCAATAATCAGTTTATTATCAGAAAAAGTGTGATTTTGAGGTTTATTCAACCATTTATAAGATTTAATGTCTTGGTGTTTTTCTACATTTAAAAGGTTTGTAGATTGATCAATAGCCTTAAGGTATTTTTGTGCGTTACAAAAAGTAATACTACTAATTAATAGTACAATAGCTAGGGTTATTTTTTTGTTCATGATGTAAAATTTAAAGTTTGTATTATCAAGAACAGTTTTAACTTTTAAATAAAAAAAACACAGTATATAATATTTGGTAATACCAATATATACTGTGTTATTATATTTTAGAATATGAATTGACTAGTAACTCAATACACTTCCTAACCAACGTTCCATTATATGCTCTTCTTTCTCTACACGTTTAGCATAATCTTCTACTTGATCTTTATTGATCTTTCCAAGACCGAAATAACGTGAATTTTCGTTAGCAAAATACCAACCACTTACAGATGCTGCAGGAGTCATTGCATAACTAGAAGTTAAAGAAACTCCAATGTTCTTTTCAACATCTAACAAAGCAAATAGTTTGTCTTTCTCCGTATGATCTGGACAAGCTGGATAACCTGGAGCAGGACGAATACCTTGATATTTTTCATCAATTAATTCCTCATTATCATGGATTTCATCTTTAGCATATCCCCAAATCTCTTTTCTTACCTTTTGATGCATTAATTCTGTAAATGCTTCTGCCAATCTATCAGCAAGAGCTTTTACCATAATACTATTGTAATCATCATGATCTGCTTCAAATTTCTCTACTAAAGCGTCAATACCAATACCTGCTGTAACAGCAAATGCTCCAACGTAATCATTTCTTCCAGATTCTACTGGGGCAACAAAATCACTCAAACAGAAGTTTGGTTTACCTGCTGCTTTTTTATTCTGTTGTCTTAAATGACATAATGTACCTGTTTGCTTCTCTCTGTTTTCTCTATAAAATGTTGAATGATGATGCTCTGCATCTGGTAATTCAACATCTTCTTCTTTAAAATCATACAGCGCAATATCATCATCGTTAATGCTATTGGCAGGGAAGAAACCTACTACAGCATTAGCTTGTAATAGTTTATTATCAACTATCTCTTTTAAGAGCGCTTTTGCATCTTTAAATAAATCCGTTGCTTCTTTACCTACAACTTCATCAGTTAAGATGGCAGGAAAACGGCCTGCTAATTCCCATGTTTGGAAGAAAGGTGTCCAATCTATAAAGCTAGAAATTTCTTCTAAATCATATGCCTCAAATTTCTTAACTCCTAAGAAAGATGGTTTTGTAATTGGTGTTGTTTTCCAATCAATATCTACCTTATTCTTACGTGCATCTGCTATAGAAATTAATTTTTTAGCTGATTGACGTTTTGCATGAGAAATTCTTAAAGCTGCGTATTCTTCTTTAAATTCTTGAATTACCTCTTCTCTATACTCTTTATTTTCTGATACAAAAGCAGAAGCAATCGGCACAGATTTAGACGCATCCAAAACGTGAACAACAGAACCAGAATATTTAGGGTCAATCTTTACAGCTGTATGAATTCTAGAAGTTGTAGCACCACCAATCATAACAGGGAAATTTAAGCCCTTTCGCTCTAATTCGTCTGCTACATAAACCATCTCATCTAATGATGGCGTAATAAGACCACTAAGTCCAATTACATCTACATTTTCTTCTTCTGCAGTTCTAATAATTTTATCTAGAGGAACCATTACCCCTAAATCAATTATTTCGAAGTTGTTACACGCCAAAACTACCGATACAATATTTTTACCAATATCATGAACATCACCTTTTACAGTAGCCATCAAGATTTTACCTGCTGACGAAGAGGCTGATGCATTCGGATTTTTTTCTTTTTCTTCTTCAATATAAGGAATAAGAATAGCTACGGCTTTCTTCATTACACGAGCAGATTTCACTACCTGAGGAAGGAACATTTTACCTTCTCCAAATAAATCACCTACTACGTTCATTCCATCCATTAAAGGTCCTTCAATTACCTCAATTGGTCTATTGAATGATTGACGTGCTTCCTCAACATCTTCGTCAATAAATTCAACAATACCTTTTACCAATGCATGCGAAAGGCGTTTTGCAACAGGATTTTCTCTCCAAGTTAAATCAACTTCTTTTTTCTTTCCTTTTGATTTAACCGTCTCAGCAAAATCTACTAAGCGTTCTGTAGCGTCATCTCTTCTGTTTAAAAGAACATCTTCTACATACTCTAATAAATCTTTAGGTATTTCTTGATACACTTCAATCATACCTGCATTTACAATACCCATATCCATACCTGCTTTACCTGCATGGTATAAAAAGGCAGAGTGCATTGCTTCACGTACACCATTATTTCCTCTAAACGAGAATGAAATATTAGATACACCACCACTTACTAATGCATGCGGAAGGTTTTCTTTTATCCAACGTGTACCCTCAATAAAATCAACTGCATAGTTATTGTGTTCTTCAATACCTGTTGCAACTGCTAGAATGTTCGGGTCAAAAATGATGTCTTGAGGTGGAAATCCTACTTTATTAACCAAGATATCATACGATCTACCACAAATTTCTTTTCTTCTTTCGAAGTTGTCAGCTTGTCCTTCTTCATCAAAAGCCATTACTACAACTGCAGCTCCGTACTTTTTGATTAAAGTAGCTTTATATATAAAATCTTCTTCTCCTTCTTTTAAAGAGATCGAGTTTACAATTCCTTTACCTTGTAATGTCTTTAACCCTGCCTCAATGATATTCCATTTAGAGGAATCGACCATTACTGGAAGTTTAGCAATGTCTGGCTCTGCGGCAATTAAATTTAAGAAACGTGTCATACACGCCTCAGAATCTAACATACCTTCATCCATGTTTACATCAATAATCTGTGCACCACCTTCTACTTGATGACGGGCCACTTCTACAGCTGCTTCAAAATCGCCATTTTCAATTAAACGACGGAATTTAGCAGAACCTGTTACGTTTGCACGCTCACCTACATTTACAAAAATGCTATCTGGCTTAATTGTAATTGGCTCTAAACCACTTAAACGTAAATAAGGTTCGTGAACAGGAAGTGCTCTTACGCTCGCTTTCTTGAATGTATTCGCAATACCTTCTATATGATCTGGAGTTGTACCACAACACCCACCAATGATATTTACCAATCCATCAAAAGATTCTAAAATGGCACTCATTTCATCAGAAGTTTGATCGTACTCTCCAAATTCGTTTGGAAGACCAGCATTCGGATAAGCAGAAACATTAATGTCTGCAACACGAGATAATTCTTGAATATATGGACGGAGTAAATCAGCTCCTAACGCACAGTTTAAACCTACACTAAATAAGTCTGCGTGGCATATAGAGTTCCAAAATGCTTCAACTACCTGTCCTGATAACGTTCTACCAGATGCATCTGTAATTGTTCCAGAAACCATCAATGGCAAACGTTCTCCTTTATATTTATTGGGGAATTCTGCTTCTCTACCTTTTGGGGCAGCAGAAACTACTTTTCCTTCTTCAAAATCTGTGAAAAATTTATCTGCAGCAAATAAAGCTGCTTTACAATTTAAGGTATCAAAAACTGTCTCAATTAAGATTGTATCAGCTCCACCCTCTGCTAAACCTTGAACTTGTAAATAGTAAGCTTCAACAAGATCATCAAAAGTTACGGCTCTATATCCAGGGTCATTTACATCTGGAGAAATAGAAGCTGTTCTGTTTGTTGGTCCAACAGCACCAGCAACAAACCTTGGTTTATCTGGTTCTGCTGCTGTAAATTCTGCTGCTGCTTCTTTTGCTAATTTGGCAGAAGCATAATTTAATTCATAAACATCCGCTTCCATTTGGTAATCTGCCATAGCAATGGTAGTACCAGAAAACGTGTTTGTTTCTACTATATCTGAACCCGCTTTAAAATATTGGCGGTGAATATCTCTAATTATCTCAGGTTGTGTAATAGATAACATATCGTTGTTACCTTTTACATCACATGGATGATCTTTAAAACGATCTCCTCTATAATCTTCTTCACCTAATTTATGACGTTGGATCATGGTACCCATTGCACCATCTAAGATCAACACACGTTCTTTAGCGATTTGCTTAAGTTGTTCTGACATCTTACTATTTGAAAGTTACGTTTCACATACCCCTTATCTATTTATAAGGAGATAAAAACGTGCTTAATTTCTGAGACAATTCATCCTAAAAACGAATGTTACAGCTCATCTTTCTCGGACACTTCCGAAGCGGGATTTGGCACCTTTCGTTGGGAACAACGGTTGCCATGACATCTACGAGCCCGTTCTCTCTGTCATTCTTGATAAGCACGCCGCAAGATAGTTACAAATTGTAATAATTCATGGTTTTCTATGGATTTTTAAAGCATATGACATTGATTTACTGTTTATTTTTAATTTTTTCTAATTTTTTTAGATGCGTAAATTATCCAACTATTTAAATGTATTTGGTACAATTTATAACTTTCAACAACAGGTTGCGCAACAGGTTTCTAAACAAGAGCAACGTATTTATAAATCCGTTAACCTCTATCAGAAACCGGTTGAAAAAGCACTTTTCTTCTCTTAATTGTTGCACATGATTACACAACATCTTAAAGTGCAATTTTTACATGTATTCTCATTAATTCTTCATTTGCATATGCCCTTATTTAGTAATAGAATTGTACTGACAAACTATAGTAACTAGCTCGAGCTCTCTAATAATTATAATTACTATCGCTATACAAAAAGTCTAACTAAATATTCACTGACAATGAAATGAAAGCAACTATTCATTGCCGAAAAACTACATAACTAATGAGAAAAAGATTACAATTTTTTTGTTTCTTCACTGTCCTTGTATTGCTAAATTTATTTGATGCTTATGCACAAGACCGTAACATAAGTGGTGTAATTCTAGATGAAACCAACCAACCAATGCCGGGGGTTAATATTATTATCAAAGGCACTTCATCTGGAACAACATCTGACTTTGAAGGAAAGTTTAAACTAAGTCTACCTGCCTCTGCAGAAGCATTATTGATTTCTTATATTGGCTATTTTGATAAAGATATCACTATTGGTAATAAATCTACTTTCGAAATTAAATTAGAAGTTGATGCAGAACAACTAGAAGAAGTTGTGGTTGTTGGCTACGGACAAATGGAGAAAAAAGATGTCACTGGTGCAATGTCTTCTATTAAATCAGAAGATTTTAACCAAGGTGTTGTTGCCTCTCCAGATCAATTGATTCAAGGAAAAATTGCAGGCGTACAGATGACTCCTTCTTCTGGAGAACCGGGTGCAGGTGTAAACATTCGAGTGCGTGGAGGTACATCTCTTACTGCATCAAATGAGCCTCTTTACGTGATAGATGGCTTTCCTATAGACAATACAGCTTCAGATCCTGGTACAGCTGGCGTATATTCTGCTTCGGCTTCAAAAAACCCTCTAGCATCTATCAACCCAAATGATATTGAATCGTTTGATGTGTTAAAAGATGCTTCAGCAACAGCCATATATGGTGCTCGTGGTGCTAATGGTGTAATTATCATTACCACTAAAAAAGGAAAAGAAGGTATTGCGAAAGTAGATTATGACGCTTACGTTGGTGTATCTACTATTGCTAAAAAAGTAGGTGTACTTTCTGCTAGTGAGTACAGAGCGGCAACCGCTGCTGAAGGTTCAAATCCTTTAGATTTAGATGCAAATACAGATTGGCAAGATGCTATGACTAGAGAAGCAATTACTCAAAATCATAATCTTGGTGTTTCTGGAGGCAATAAAAACACACAATACAGGTTCTCGGTTAACTATTTAAACCAAGAAGGTATTATGATCAATTCTGGTATGGAAAGAATTGGAGGTAGAATGAATATCACTCAAAAATTAGCAGACAAAGTTACTTTAGGAGCTAATATGATGGGATCATTCACTAAAAATAATAACCTTCCCTATGGTGTTGGAGGTGCTTTAGATGGTGGTGTTATTAATAATATGCTACGTATGTCTCCTCTTTTACCAACAGATTTTTCTTCTTCTAATCAATTAGAAAAAAATCCATATACCATGGCAATGTCTGTAAGAGATTTTACAAATACACAAAGAGTTTTAGGTAATGTGTTTGTAGAAGCTGAATTAATGAAAGGCTTGACTGGTAAAATTAACCTAGGTGGTGATCTTACATCGGCAAAAAGAACAGCTTATTTACCTGGTTCAATTGAATGGGTTGGTAAAGGAAATGGCTCTGCTGATGTTAGAAATAATTTCTTACATAACGTGCTTCTTGAAGGTACTTTAAACTATACTAAATCTTTTGGTGATTTTAAATTAAATGCTTTAGCTGGTTATACTTTCCAAGAGTTTGGTCGTGAATACAACGGTGCAAATGCTACTGGTTTTGACATTGATGAAACTGCAGAACATAACTTAAATGCAGCAAATGGTGCTGTTATAGTAGATTCTTATAAAGAGTCTAGCAAGTTAATTTCTTGGTTAGGTAGGGCAAATATGAGTTATAAAGATAAGTATGTAGTTACTGCTACAGTAAGAGCTGACGGTTCTTCTAGATTTGGAGCTAATAATAAGTGGGGTGTATTCCCTTCTGTTTCTGCTGCTTGGAGAATTGCCGAAGAAGATTTCTTGAAAAATAGTGACGTTGTAAGTGATTTAAAATTACGTGCAGGTTGGGGTGTTACGGGTTCTCAAGAAATTGGTAACTACCGCTCTTTACCTACCCTATCAGGTGATAAAGGATATAGTGCAGTAGGTATTGGTTCTGGTGTAACGTATAATAATTATGCTAATCCAGATTTACAATGGGAAGAAACTCGTCAGTTAAACTTTGGCGTAGACTACGAATTCTTTAACGGTATTCTTTATGGTTCTGTAGATTTCTACCAGAAAAATACAAGTAACTTACTGTTAGAATTACAAGCTCCTCAACCCGCTCCAGTAGATGTCTATCTACAGAATGTTGGTGAACTTAACAACCAAGGTGTAGAATTTGCTTTAAATACAGTGAATATCTCGAAAGATAAATTTACATGGACTACAGGAATAGTAGCTGCTTATAATGAAAATGAAGTAAAAAACATTGGTGATTATGACGAAATATTGACTGGTGCAGTTGGAGGCCGTGGTCAAGTTGGTCAGTTCTCTCAAGTAATCAAACCTGGTTTACCTTATGGTACTTTTTATGGCCTTGTTTATCAGGGTCTTGATGAAAGTGGTAATGCTATTGTATCTGAAGAAAGTGAAGTGTTAGGGCAAGCGGTTCCATCTTGGACTTTAGGTTTCAATAATACATTTAACTATGGAAACTGGGATTTAAATATCTTCTTTAATGGAGCATTTGGTCATCAAGTCTTTAACAATACAGCTTTAGAATTTTCTTCTACTAATGATCTATATGGCGAAGGAAGTACTTATAATGTTATGAAAAATGCTGTAGATGAAGGTATCCGCCAGACAGGGTACAATTCTAAATTTATTGAAGATGCTTCTTTCTTTAGGTTATCTAATATGACATTAGGTTATACTTTCAACATGAACAAAGTAAAGCATATTAGGAATATTAGAGTTTACGCATCTGGTCAAAATCTATTTGTGATTACAGATTATTCTGGGTACGATCCTGAAGTAAATGCACCTGCAGGTGGTAATCAAGTTCCTCCTATTGGAATTGATTACAACAACTACCCTGCCGCTAGAACTTTTATGGGTGGTGTATCAATTGGTTTCTAGAACCCTTTTACTTTATCTAATCACAAACTAATTATTTGATCGGTTTGCCATCAAATAATTCCAAAAAGAAATAAAAATGCTAAGAAATAAATTAATGACTGCATTGGCTGTAGGTGCTTTATTTTCATCTACATCATGTACAAATTTAGACGAGAAACTGTACAGTTCTGTAACAGACGAATACTTTCAAGATCCAGAAAATTTACCTTCTGCGGTAGCTCCTGTTTATGCATCACTAAGAGGATTTTATCACCATGAAAATTATTGGGGATTTTCTCAAGTATGTTCTGACGAAACTTTAGTACCTACTAGAGGTGGAGACTGGTATGATGGAGGAAAATGGTTGCAATTAAATGCACATACTTGGAACGAGAACCACCCTCACTTACCTGGGTTATGGAATACTCCTTACACGGGGATAGCAAGAGCGAATGGTTTGATTGAGTCATTGACTGGTTTTGAACAAACAGAAGAAATTGCTCAGACTACAAACGAGGTTCGTTTTTTAAGAGCTTTCTACTATTTTTCATTAATGGATATGTTTGGTAATGTGCCTTTGGTACTTACTACTAAGCATAATGGAGATACTCCTGCAAGTACTCGCCCAGAAGTAACACAATTTATTATTGATGAGCTAGAAGAAATTAAAGATGGCCTTTCTGATTCTCCAAGTTATGGACGTATTGGCCAGGGTGCTGCTTATGCACTTCTTGCTAAGATTTACTTAAACGCTGGTGTTTATTTACAAGATGGCACCAAGGTAGTTGATCCCTCAGAAGCACAACTAAATAAAGTAATTGAATATAGTCAGAAAGTAGAAGGAATGGGTTATGCTGTCTATTCTGATTACTTAGAAACTTTCAAGTTAGGTAATGAGGAAAGTAATACCGATTATATTTTCTCTATTACTTATACTGCTGATGATCCTCTTGGAAACCACGGTAACAGCTGGGGTGTTCATTATCTAACACATAAAGTAAAAGGTGTTGAATGGGGAGTTCCTTCAAAATGGAATGGCTTCTCTATGATGACTGATCGTTATGAATCTTTTGATGCACAAGATAATAGACGTGATCAATTTTATACAGAATTCGAGACAGAAGCTGGTGAAATAATTCAGCATGAGCAAGAATTACCACTCTTTGATGCCAATAAAACACAAGGTGTACGTTTAATGAAATGGGAGCCAGACTTAGGTTCAATTGGTGTTACTTGGGGTGGATGGTCTGGAAATGACTTCCCGTTAATTCGTTACGCAGATGTTTTACTAATGCATGCAGAAGCTCTTGGTAGAAAAGGAGACCATGCTGGTGCTTTAGCAATGGTAAATAAATTAAGAACGGAAGGTAACCGTTTTGATAGCTCTTCTCCTATTGCAAATGCTTCAGATCACTATAATCAATTATTAAGTGATGGTAAAGTAAGCTCTTCTGTTGATTTTATTTTACTTGAACGTGGATGGGAATTATGTTGGGAAGGTGTACGTAGACAAGACCTTATCAGACATGGAAAATATCTTGAAGTTTGGCAAAACAAACAAATGGAAAATGATGCCGATGCATTTGAATTGAGAACAGATGCAGATGGTAATGAATATACTTTCTGGTTACCAAGTAAAGGGAAAGCAAGTGATGGAACGCATAGGTTACTATTTCCTATTCCCCCTACTCAGGTTGCTGCAAACCCTAACTTAAATCAGAATATAGGTTACTAAATTGTTTTAATAAATACAGATTATATTTCATTCGTTTTTGACATCAGCTATTAGCTAAACCCTCTTACTAACTTAAGCCTACCTCTTTATTTGAGGTAGGCTTTTTAGGTTTATAACTTTAAAATAAACTCACCTAAAACAGCTTTATGATCTGTTGGCCATACTCCTAATGGTGTTTGAAATACATCTTCAGAGGTTTCGTCAATTACCTTACTGTATGCTACAGACTGTTTAGGTCCTATTATAAAAATGTCTTTTAGAGAAATTGATGAATTGGGCTTGTAAAAAATAAAATCAATTCTATCTCTTTCATCTGATTTTGGTGCCCATACTACCCTTTCAACTGGTAGATCGACATTATAACATGGAAAAGTAAACCCAGGATGTGTTATTGGGTTTGGATATATTTCACGATAAGCATCAATAAAGTTATCTTCTTCTAACATTGTTGTTGATGTCCAAGGAATAACTACCCCGTTGTGTTCATATAAATCTTTATTCTCTTTTATCCAGTCTCTGTGAGATGCCTCGTTAAAATCTCCTGCTAGTAGTACAATCCTCCCTAGCTCTTCCTCTAGCTTAGCATCTGCTATCACATTTTTAATAGCTTCAATACGTTTAGATTTTAAGTTATCGGCTAGTAACAAATTAATATCTGTGATCGGCGCGTCTAAAGGCTTCCAGGTACTTCCATCGTATCCTCTTGGTAAATATATAGCACAATTTCTATAATCTAAATGTGCAGAATAAAAGGCTACTTCTTTATCCCCTATTTTAATAACAGCCTTAGTTACAGAGCCTCTATCATCAATTACTGGATAAAAAGCTTCTTGTTTTACAATTGGATATTTTGATAAGATCCCAGAATCCTGACTACTATCAGAATAAAATGTAAACCCTCTTTCTTTTAGGTCTCTTACTAGACGTTTTGCTAAAGACTTTTGTTTATAGTTTCTTACTTCACTTAGTGCTATAAGATCTGCCTTTGCATTAATAACTTCGTCTAAAATTGCAGAGTATCCATTAGGAACAATTGTACCTTCTTGCCAAATATTAAACTGAAGTACACGTAAAGAGAGCTCCTTTTGCTTTGTACAATTGATGAATAAAAAAGGAATAATCAATAGAATTGACCACTTGAAAATTGTCATAATTGTTAGTTTTGGATTGATTAAATTAGGTTTCGAAAAAAAAGTGATTTTTTTTCATTTCATTAAAAAATAGAATTGTACAATATTAAAGCGTAAAAGGAACATTTACAAGTTTATTCTCGATGTATTTGCAACCGATTGCAATAAAAAAATCTATCGAAAAACAGGTTTAAATTACTCCGTAACCGATTGAAATAGCTTGAATCACAATCTACTTATTTACATTAAAATAGTACAATTTCACACATTTTTAGCTTTTGATTAATATTTGTAAAATTAATTTTTCATTTGTACAATTGCAGTACAGTAAAAATGAAAAAACAAGCCTTATCTTATCATATAAGATATAATTAGGGCAATACGAATTATTTAACAAAAACACCTAGCTCTCAATTTATGAGGTGTATTCTATAGTATGAAAATGAAAAAACAGTAATTAATGAAAGAAAAACATTAAATACTTCAATTAAGATATATGGCGGGTATAACCGTAAAGTGTTTGTCTATCACTTTACAATAAAGTCAGAGGGATTAATAAGGTCTCTCTGACCTTCCCCAACACAACTCCATTTAGGATCTTATTATAAGTAGCATATTAGTTATAATTGAAAACACTTTCTAACCAATGAAAGTAGGAATATTTTTAATATATCTCCGACTCTTCTTGTTCTTAACAGAACCATTCAATGTTATAATGACATTGAAATAATTAATTTGGCTCATTTATGAGCGCGGGGACACTCTCCCGCCATACTTATAGACAAGCCCTCCTCTTGCTATTTTAGCATCCGGAGGGTCTTGTCAAGAAATTTAAATCTCCCCTTAATTATCAAAGTGTAAGCGATAGAACATTTATTTGATCAGCGATAAAAATCAAATAAAAAAAGCTGTTAAGCATGAATTAACTTCATTGCCTAACAGCTTTATTCTTTTAGAAGGTATTTCTTAGTTATCTCTAACCTTCACAAGAAACACATGTATCTTGAGTCACATTCATTTGTGTTCTCAGTATACTTTCACTTCTTTGGTAATATAATGTTTTCACTCCTAAAGCGTGAGCTTCTAACATTACTGAATTTATATCTTTTACAGATGTTGTTGGTGGGAAATTAAGATTTAAACTCTGAGATTGGTCTAAGAATGTTTGTCTTAATGCAGCCTGACGTACAATCTGCATTTGATTAATTTCTTTAAACGTTAAGAACAATTCTTTCTCTTCCTCAGTTAAACCTCCAATATTTTGTACCGAACCTCCATCTGCTAGAATTTGTTTCCAAACATCGGATGTATTCAATCCTTTCTCATCAAGTAATTCTTCTAATTGCTTGTTTTTACGTGTAAATGCTCCTTTTGCTGAATCCATTACATAGTAGTTACTAGCAATTGGCTCAATACCTGTACTGTATCCTCCAGCTATTAAAGCATTAGAAGTTGTTGGAGCAACAGTTAGTAATGTAGTATTTCTTCTACCAGTATCCATCATTACTTTAGGTTCGCCATAAGCTACTGCTAATTTCTCAGATGCTCTAATAGATTGTTCTTTAATTTGCTTGAATATAATTCTAGTCCAAGAATCTGCTGCAATACCAACAAATGGAATCTTTTTCTTTTGTAAGAAACTGTGCCAGCCTAAAACACCAAGACCTAAAGCTCTATGGTTTTTAGCAAAATTAACTGCTCTTTCCATATGCTCAATTCCTGTTGCTTTCTCAATGAATTCTTCCATTACGGCATCCAAAAAGAAAGTTGCTGTTTCTACTAAATCAGTATCTTTCCACTCGTCGTAACGCACTAAATTTAAAGAAGATAAACAACAAACAAATGATTCATCTTCACTCGATGGAAGCATAATTTCAGAACATAAATTTGAAGCTTTAATCTCCATATTCTGATCTTTATACCATCTTGGGCGTTGGTTGTTTGCATTGTCTTTATAAAGAATGTAAGGTATACCCTTCTCTATACGAGACTTTAAAACTTTTGCCCAAACCTCACGGCTTCTTCTATCACCTTCTTTAACTTTTTGGATAAAGTTATCAGAAACAGAAACGCCCATAAAAATATTTTGGATTGATTTCCCGACATCCTTAATTGTCAAAAACTCATCAATATCAGCATGTTCAACATCTAAATAAGCGGCAAGCATACCTCTACGTGTATTCCCTTGGTTTGTTCCATTAATTACAGAATCAAACATCTCTAAGAAAGGATATACACCATTACTTGTTCCGTTATTTGTAATTTCAGCACCACGTGGACGAACATCTGAAACGTTAATTGAAGTACCTCCTCCAATTTTAGACATCATCATTACCTCGGCTAGTGTAGAACCAATACCTGCAATACTATCTGGTACATAACTACCAAAACAACTAATTGGCAATCCTCTTTCTGTACCCATATTAGACCATACAGGTGAAGCTGGACATAAATAATTATTCCATATAGCATCAAAGAATCTCTTCTCGAAATCAGGACGTTTTAATTTAGCAGCAGCAGATTTAGAAATACGTGTAACAGCATCTCGTACTGTTTCACCTTCTAATAAATAACCATTTTTTAGTGTTTGCAAGCCTTCGCTTGTCATCCATTTTGGGTGAGGATCTAATTGTGAAACTTCCGGTGCAGTGTTAATTTCTGACATAAGTTGTGGAACTGAGGTGGTGATATATTTGGTGTAAGTCCCTCTTACCATTTAAACTAAAGGAAATAAAAATGATAAGAGGATATATAGAGAATTTTTATTAAAATAAGTCGTCTGCTGTTACAGATTGAGACTTTTTAGTATATTCTGTAGGTCGTACTGCAAAGAAGTCGTCATGAGCATGTCCGAATACTTCTTCGTCAAACCATTGCATTTCTTTAAGTACTTCTTGATCTACTTCAAAAATTGCTTTTAATCCTATTTCAGTAAGACTTTTATTAAGTCTATCACGCATAAAATGGATCAATTGATTTACTGGTAAGAAAGGCATCTCTCCTTTCTCAAAAATTCCATTTAATAAACGCACTTCAACATCGTGTGATATTTTTGCTGCTTCGTAAATACGTTCTTGTAATTCTGGTGTATTCAATTCTGAATATTCAGAAATTAAAGTATTGTACAACCACATTCCTGCACGGGCATGTGAATTTTCATCTTTTGCACTCCACTTAATTATATTACCAATTCCTTTTAGTTCGTTTTTGAACTTTTTAAAGGATAGTAATATTGCAAACTGAGAGAAAAGGTTTACATTCTCAGTAAAACAAGAAAATATAGCAATACTTTGTAATAAGTCTGTTGGCGATGGTTTCCCTGTTTCATCAACAGTTACTTTAGAAAGCATTTCTAAACGTTCCATTGCTGTCTCATCCTCAAGGAATTCCTCGAAATTATCAAGATCTAGAAGTTCATTTAAACGAGCATATGCCGAAGCATGTCTTGCTTCATTTTCAGCAAAAGTAATTGCCATTGCTGCAATTTCTGGCTTAGGTATATATTGCCCTACAACACCCCAAAAATCATCTTGAACATTTGTTTCAGTTTGAGCAAATGTTTTTAAAATATTTCCAATAACTTCTCTTTCATGATCTGAAAGATTTGTTTTGAATTGTTGAATATCCGCATCAAAATTTACTTCTGAATGTATCCAGAAAGTTTGATGGATTGCATCTATAAATTCTTGTGCTTTTGGGTATTCAAAAGGTTTGTAAGCAACTCGTTTATCTAATAAACTCATAAAAATTAAAGTTTTTCATTTATTACAACACAGGTGATAGTTCACCTCACACAATAAAAATCTTGCTGTTGTTCACAACGCAAAGGTCTGTAGACAATACTAATATGTATAATTGTTATTCAGACGATTTGTTTTGGCTTTTCTTATTTTTCCCGAAGAAAATATTCAGCACACGATGGCAGGTCTTCTGGCTCAGCACTACTTGCCTATCCTTCCCATAATCATCTAAGTATAGTGGATATAGTTTAAACAAGTTCTCGTGCTTTACAGCTGCGGGATCAGCATAGGATTTTCACCTAATTCCCTTTTCACCTTACATAAAATTTAAATCTTATGTCTGGCACCATCGTTCTAACAAATAAATAGTGTTTTTGGCAGTTTTGCAAGGAATTGAAAGGATGATTTATCAAAAAAAAAATAAAAAAAATTTCTACTAATTTACTTGACTGAATGAAAAATAGGCGCTATGTGAACACATGTAGTTGATAGTTTAAAATTGCACTTTTCTAATATTTCGACAAACAACGTAAATATTGAGATTAAAAGATAATTTGTATTACTAGCATTAAATTTCTTCAAAAAAAATTAGCTAAAAACTTGCGCTTTTACCATTTTAACTAATAACGGCTATATACATCTACTCAAAGTAGAATTTTCTACTTTTTAATTGCCCGTCTTTTATTGTAATGAAATAGTAAAAATTAATTAATATTCCCCATCAACAATAAACCTCATTTACAACTATTGTAAATTTCTTACAATGTGAGATTCGAGGTTGATTTTTAATAAAATTAGAATACCACACATTTTTCTTAGATTATTAAAAAAGGCAACTTTCCGATCTGAAAAGTTGCCTTTTTTAAAAACTTTATATTTTTTACATATCCTCAATAGAATATTCAAGATCAAATAAAGGAAGACTCCCAACATTGCTCCCTTCTGTTTCTTTTGCTGTCTTTATACTTACAGCGTCTTTAATCTCAGGTAATTCATCTGCTATGTAATCAACTAAAATTCTTTGACGTGTGGCTAGTATCCTTGTTTCTAAAGAATCTGCCTTATCTTCTCCTACAAATAACCAACAAACTTCTTCTATACTAGATGTTGAATCAACTGTTACCAAAGAAGAATCCATTCTTGCATAGAGGTTATTCATAAGATATGTCCTAAAATCAATAGGATCTGCAGCTACTTGCTTAATAGAACTCGTACTTGTTGCTATAGAATATTGATCTTCTGCATATTGCTGTACTAAATTTTCTTTCTCGTTATGGCGGTCTACAAATTGAACAAGTTTCACTTGAAGTTCAGGCTTTTTATCATGTACCTTCTTTATTGTCTTAAGTTGTTTTATATGCTTAGCTGTCAGTAAAGTATCTGTATAATGTTTAAACTTTATATCTTTTAAGTCATCTTCATCAACTTTAAAAATACCTGCCAATGCTTTAAAAGGAGCTGCAATTACTTTATTACATACGTTTTTAATTACCTGCCAAACAATTCTACCTACTCTAAACTTAGGGTCATCTAACGAACCTTTAACGGGAACATCTAAAATTATATCTCCGTTTTTATCTTTTAATAAGAAAACTGCAAACCTTAAAGGTAAACCGTAAGCATAAGATCCATCTGCTTTGCGTCCTAATTCAAAGTCTTCGATTTTTATTTTATTCTCACTTACTAATTTATTTTCTTTAATATCTGTATGGCCGTAATACGTCATTGCTCCTTTAAATATTGGGTAGCCAGTATAGATATTTGAGAAGAAACTAAAATCTTGAATTTGAAAATTCTCAATTACATAATCAACCGTTACATTATAGAAGTTGTTAGGTTCTATACTTAAATCAGCTTTTAACTTCCCTCTTTTATTTAAAGTACCTGTAGAATGAAATGCCCAAACCTTCTCTTCTGAACCTATAACACCATTATAAACATTCACATCAGAAACGACATATTTGTATTCTTTTCTAGGAATTCGCTGATCTCTATAAAGCATCTCACCACCAATAATTGCAATCGAATCAATATGATATTTCAATTCAGGAAGGTCATCTGCAACAGTTCCATTTTCTTCTACTTCTACCTCTTGTGTTTCCTCGTCTAATTTAAAAAACTGAAAGAGGTTATTTGTGTTTTCGTGTAAATCGAAGCGCATATATGGGTGCTCCATTTTTAACAACTCAAACTTAAACTCATTACTAGCAACATCAATTGATTTAAATACAGAGAGTGCTTTATCTACAGCAAATACTTTTTGTGAAAGCGTATCTAATATTACTAAACTATCAATACTTGCCTCTCCTTTTACCAAAACATCAGTAACATGATCTGCATCTCCTACAATATTTAAGGTAGCATTCGCGTACCCATCGATTGATTTAAGTTCTAAATAATCGTTTAGATAATTAGTTAACTTATTAATTCTTAATTGCTGTAAATCAAAATCGAGTTCATACTCATTGGTCTTGATATTATAATCTGCTTTAAAAGCAAAAGAACCTCCGTTGTCCAAATCAAAACCAAAATCAACCAATGTTTGATCGTTTGACCATGTAATTTCTGGAATACCAATACCTACTCCTTTAAGATTGAATGTTTCGTTTTTTGCCAAATCTTCAAATTCAACAAAACCGTCATCAATAGAAATATTTCTGATTGTATATCCAATAAAAGGCTCTTCTTCATCAGTTACAGTTGGTTCTTCAATAACGATAGAATCAGATGTTGCATAACGCTCAATTAAATCATCAAAATTAAATGAGTCGTTATTCTGAATCACTTTTCCATAAGGGTGAACTAATTTTAATTCTGTAAGTAGAAGCTCTCTTTTAACTAAATCTGTTAACTCAATATCTAAATAAAGTGAGTCTAGACCAATAAACTTTGTTGTATCATCGGCTTCAAATAGTCTGAAATTGGAAATTGACAATTCTCCTGTAAAAATATTTAGGTCAAGTAGTTCTATTGTACTTTGCCTCCCAATTAATTCTTTACTGTTTTTATTGAAATAGTCTAGTCCTAAACTAGGTATTATGTAGCGTAATAAAACAAAGATTACGAGTAGTATTGCTCCGGTTATTAATGGAGTTTTGAAACGTTTGTTCATGAACGGAAGTGGTTAATAAAGTTTCCACAAAATTAACACATTTTCCCGAAGTAAGTTAATAAATATTTAAAAAGCTTCACCAAATGTAAGATATAACCCTGAACTACCATCTGGACCTACTCCGTAGTCTGCTCTCAATGTAGCTCGATCTTCTTTATTAATTGTTAAACGGAAGCCTGCACCTCCTGCAAGCTTTAATTTTCGAACATCAAAATCATTCCATTCATTCATTACTTCTGCAGTAGAAATAAAAGCTGTCATCCCTAACCTCCAAAATAAATGTTGGCGTATTTCTGCTTGTGCTGCAATCATATGATTATCTCTATATCTACCTTCATAGACACCTCTCATCATGTTTAAACCGCCCATTAATGATATTTCTCTAAATGGTGCATCTCCATAAGTCTGGTTTATAATACCTTGAAATGCTAATATTGTTTTTGCTTCTTTCTCTCTACCAAGGTCAAAATATTTACGCATATCTAATTTTATACTTGTAAATTTATAATCACTCCCTAACCATGTGGGATAAAAAGCAGCTCTAAATTCTATAAAATGCCCTGAGGAAGGAACCAAAACAATGTCTCTAGTATCCCATTTATATACTAACCCTAAACCAGAGTTTACACCCCCTTCATAGCCAGGTATTTCTTCTAAAGAGCCTGAACCATCTTCCCTTGGAGTCACACTAATATCCCAAAAATTTGCATACCTATATTGAAGGCCAACAAACATATTTTCTTTAATTTTTCTCAATAACTGCTGACGAAAGTCAAACTTTGACCAATCCATTAATTGTTCATTAGATGACGGGGTTTCATTACCAATACCATAGTATTTTTCTGGATATTTGGCATACTCCCAAGTCCCTTCTAAAAGCCAATCTTCATTATTAGTAAAAACGGTATGCTCTAGTTTTAAACGCATCTGGTTTTCTAATGTATAGAAACCTATAAACGTTGCATTTGATGGACGAGTAGCAAAACTCGCTTTCCCTGGTTTAAATTGAAAAACGCTTACAACACCAAATTCCCAACTTGTTTCTTGGGCATATGCAGGATAAGGAAAGCCTGTAAATTTTCTTTTATATAATGTATCTATTTCATAGGATAAATCATCTCCTTGGGCAAAGGCATCTTGATTAAAAAATAATAGCACACTTGTTAGTAGAATTAATATTTGTGTATTTCTCATTTGCTTTTCTGTTGATAATACAACAAAGGTAACTTAAAATAATTGGGCTTTAGCTAAAAAAATCAGCTTTTGATATACATAAAAAAACACGCTATAACAGATAGTGTTAAACCTCTGAAGTATAGCGTGCCTAAATTTGAAAGTGTATTTATATTATACCTTAATAACAATGTTCTTTCTATATAAAATCAATATTGGAATTGATAACAGAAGAACATAGCTAATGGCATATAGTAAAGAACATGACTCAGCTGGTAAACCTGTACTTAAAATTGCTGTAAAAATATGACCTTTAATTGTTTCGTCTCCAATTGTGATTACTCCTAAAAGTCTTGCAAACATTTCTGCTAAAACATAAGCAGCCATCGGGTTTAAGCCAAAAGCTTTTGCAATTAGAACATTATCACGACCTATCTTTTTAACATCAAATATCCAATAGGATAACCCTAAAAATATTGCCCCTAACCCACCTGTAAATAATACATATGATGAAGTCCAAAGACTTTTATTTATAGGGAAAAGAGGGTGCCAAGCTAACCCTAAAACCATGACAAGTGTACCGTAAAGAACAAGTTTCTTAACCACTCTAACTCCTGTATTCTCTTTTACTAAAATACCAGAAAACAAGCCTAAAATTGCAGTACAAATAGCAGGAAGTGTAGAAACTAAACCTTCAGGATCCCATGTTTTAGTACCAGACCACATGTGCCCATTTAAAACTAAGTTATCTATATAGGCTGAAATTACTCCATTGGGATCATTAAGATCTACAGCTTCCAACCCTGGTACAGGAACAAGTGCCATTACTGCCCAATAACCAAATAGTATCGAAAGAAAAACTAATAGAATTTTTTCTTTTGGAAGGTATAAAAATAAACCCGAAGTGATTATAAATACAATCCCAATTCGTTGTAACACACCAGGAACTCGCATTTCACTAAAATTAAAAAATGGAAATAAGCCTAAAAATAAACCTATACCAATCAATTTAAAGCCTCGCCAAATTGCTTTTTTCATCACAGCAGGTCGCTTTTCAGAATCGTCTTTAACGTTCATCATAGAAAAGCTAATTGATACACCTACAATAAATAAGAAGAATGGAAAAACTAAATCGGTTGGAGTGCAACCATGCCAAGATGCATGCTGAAAAGGTGCATAAATAGACGACCAACTCCCTGGATTATTAACTAGAATCATTAGTATTACTGTAAGTCCTCTGAAAATATCAAGAGATAATATTCGTTCTGAAGTTTTCATAAAATGTGTTGTTAGTATGAACTATAAATATCAAATGCTATGTATATTTCAGCAACATTTTTAGACGAGTAGCTCAAATCTGCACATTAACTACATTAATTATACTACTCACAAAAATTTAGTATTATTTTTTTGATATCAATGTTAAACCCAACATAGTAAACCCAGCATTTACTAATAATATTTCAAATCCAAATTGATACCCAAATAATAATTCAGTAGAGTAAATATTTAAGATGTAAGATAATACTGGTGATAAAAGGCAAACAATTAATACATAATTGTCGTTTATCTTTTTCTTTGTGAAAATTCCAAATACAAATAAGCCCAGTAATGGACCGTAAGTATACCCTGCCGCTTTAAAAACAGAAGAAACAACACTATCATCATTTAGTAACCTAAATCCAACAATTACAAGAAATAATATAAAAGAGAACATTACATGCACCAATTTTCTTTTTTTATTTTTAATTGATGTATCCTCCTCTTCATTTAAATTCAGGAAATCTATACAAAAAGCAGTTGTTAAAGCGGTTAAAGCAGAGTCGGCACTAGAAAAAGCTGCTGCTATAATTCCTAATAAAAATACTATTGCAGTAAATAAACCAAAATGATGTAAGGCTAACATAGGATATAATTCATCTGATCTTGTAGGTAAAGAGATTGCATTGTATGCTGCAAATTCGTAAAGTAAAACTCCTAAAAATAAGAAAACAACTGTTGCAATAAAAAAGGCTAAAGCAAACCACAAAACATTCTTTTGTGCCTCACTTACATTCTTGCAAGTAAGATTCTTTTGCATAATATTTTGGTCTAAACCATTCATTGAAATGGTTATAAAAATACCAGCTAAGAATTGTTTCCAAAAAAAGTTACCCGCTTTCCAATCCCATACAAAGATATCCGACATTTTACTCTCGTAAACAGTAGAAAACATGCTATCTACAGACATGTTTAATGAATTATAGATAGTGTAAATTGTCCATATAGCAGCAAGCAAAAGAAAAGTAGTTTGTAAAGTATCTGTCCATACAATTGTTTTTATACCACCTTTAAAAGTGTAAAGCCAAATTAAAAATATGGTAACCAATACAGCAACCCAAAACGGTATATTGTATGCATCAAAAAATGCCAATTGCAAAACTAACGCGGCTAAATACAATCTAAAAGAAGCTCCTATTGTTTGTGACAACATAAAAAAGAAAGAACCCGTTTTATAGCTCTTTACCCCAAACCTATCTTTTAAGTATTCATAAATTGAAATTAACTTTTGACTATAAAACAAAGGAATCAATACATAAGCAATTACAACGTATCCCACCATATTACCCATCATAAATTGTAGATAACTCCACCCAGAAGTTGCTACTGTTCCTGGAACAGATATAAAAGTAACTCCAGATAACGTTGCCCCTACCATTCCATAAGCTACCAAATACCATTTTGATGATCTATTTGCGATGAAAAATGATTCCGATTGCCCTTCTCCTGAGACAGAAGTTAATTTAGAGATAAGCATTAAAAAACCGAAGTACAAAAGTATTACTAACGCTACTGTAGTTGCTGACATAGATAAAAAAATATTGTTCTTAATTTAATAAGATGAATATAGACAAAAATAGAGAGTTGTGTAGTCCAATCCTTAACTTGTCTTTTCAGAAAAATGAAAAAAAAAATTAATTGATGTGTAATAAATTGATAAGTGAAGCCACTAATAAAATTAAAAACGTATCGTGAGCAGTGATTTCTATACTACATTTATTCAACCACATAGTGGGATAATTATTAAAATATGCCGAGCATATACAAATACTCAAGAAGATTTTGAGGATTACTTTCAAGAGGTATGCTTACAAATATGGAAAAGTAAAAATAACTTTAATCAAGAAGCTGATTGGTCTACTTGGGTGTATAGAATAGCCTTGAATGTAAATCTGACTTTACTCAAAAAAAAGAAAAATAACAGCCAAAATTTCGCCAGTGATTATCTCCCTGTTGAAATGCAAGAAGACAGTAAAGCATTTGTAGATGAAGACCTAGAGTTACTTTATGATGCTATTAGAAAACTATCAGAAATAGATAGAGCTGTTATTTTACTTTACTTGGAAGAGAAGTCTTACAAAGAAATTGCTGAAACATTTAACGCTACTACTAATAATATCGGAGTACGCATAAAAAGAATTAAACAACGCTTAAAAAAATTATTAGATGGAAAAGTCAATTGAATCAATATGGAAAAATGGTTTTATAAATCAAGAGGCATTAGTTGCCCCCAAAATAAATGCTCTTTACGAAAAAAAGTCAATTAATTTTGTTGATAAATTCATTCGTGACTTCAAAATCAATTTATGGGCAATTCTAATCTTCACAATCGTGCCTATAATTATAGGTATTGTTGGAAATGTAACACTACTATGTTTACTCATTAATTTACAACTATGGTTTGCTGTATTTTATGGTAAAAAAAAGATTGATGATCTAAAATCACTTGAGAAAACAACATCTAGCTTTCTATATATTAAGCAGTTTGATGAATGGCTAAAAAACACTATTAAAGGCTACACCAATATTTATAGATTTATGTACCCTCTGATATTCATTCTATCTACAATTATTGTTTGGGAAACTATTTTTAAACAAGAAGTTATAGCTAATTTTGATGCCTCTGAATTATTTATGGGTTTACCAATAAAAGGGATGCTATTTGTAGGTATTGGTGCTATAATTATCTCTTTATCAGCTAAAAAACTATATAAAATAGATATGGATTTAGTTTATAAATCTCAATTTAAAAAATTAGAAGAATTAATTTCAGAAATGGAAGAGTTAAGAAATGAAGAATAATTTTTTAAATTGAGCTATTATTATCCCAATAATTAAAACATATAACTAATGAAATCTCTTTATATTTTAACGTTTGCTGTTCTTCTTACAGCACCTAAAATAGCAACAGCTCAAATTACAACAAATACAAATTTATACGAATTAGTAGACCCTAATCAACAAAATGTTGACCTTTTGTATGGTAAAAAAGCTCAAACATTTAAAGGAACACCATTTTATACAAACGAATGGGAAGTGGGACATGTCACTTTAATTGATGGAAGTAGTTTTCAGAATGTACTCATTAAGTTTAATGCCTATTCTGATGAACTTTGGTCTATGAAAGACGAAAAAAATATAATAGTTGTTAACAAAAAAGAAGTACGTTCTTTTGGTTGGAAAAGTGATGAAGAAGGTGAGTTACTTTTTGAACAAATAAAAATTGAAAATAAAAAACAATATGCTGAGGTAATATTCACAGACGATAAGTTTCACCTTTATAAAGTAAGAAAGAAAAAGTTCAATAAAAAAGATGACAGCGCTAGTAACTCTTACTCTGAAGCAAAAGATGAATTCGCATGGAAAAAACCTCAATTATTCCTTCTTTCTGATGGGAAATTAAAAGAGATATCTACTAAAGAAAAAGAGTTCTATTCTATTTTTGGTGATAAAAAATCTGAAGTACATAAGTTTGCGAAATCAAACAAACTCAAAACAAAAAATAAAAGTGATTTAGAAGAAATATTCGCTTTCTATAGAACATTATAAAATTAAAAAGCCACTCTTAACTCAATGTTAAAAGTGGCTTTTTTGTTAAACTATATGATAATCAACTAAACTAATTCAGCTGATAAGGCTTCTTGTAAAGCTACAGCTACTGCAACAGATGCTCCAACCATTGGATTATTACCCATACCAATAAGTCCCATCATTTCTACGTGTGCAGGAACAGAAGATGAACCAGCAAATTGTGCATCCGAGTGCATTCTACCCATTGTATCTGTCATTCCGTAAGAAGCAGGTCCTGCTCCAACATTGTCTGGGTGAAGAGTACGCCCTGTACCTCCGCCAGATGCTACAGAGAAGTACTTTTTACCCTCTTCTAATCTCTCTTTTTTATATGTACCAGCTACAGGATGTTGAAAACGAGTAGGGTTTGTTGAATTACCAGTAATAGAAACATCAACATCTTCTAAATGCATAATTGATACACCTTCACGTACATCATCTGCACCATAACATTTAACTGTTCCTCTTGGTCCTTTAGAAAAACGACGTTCTTCTACAATATTTAAATCTCCTGTTTGGTAATCATATTGAGTTTTCACATACGTAAAACCATTAATTCTTGAGATTAAATAAGCTGCATCTTTTCCTAAACCATTTAAAATAACTCTTAGAGGGTTTGTTCTTACTTTATTTGCAGATAATGCAATTTTAATTGCTCCTTCTGCAGCAGCAAAAGATTCATGTCCTGCTAAGAATGCAAAACAGTTTGTTTCTTCATGTAATAATCTTGCTGCAAGATTACCATGTCCAATTCCTACTTTTCTTTGGTCTGCAACAGACCCTGGTATACAAAAAGCTTGAATACCTTCACCTAAAACAGCCGCAATATCAGTAGCTTTAGTTAAGCCCTTTCTAATTGCTATTGCAGCACCCAATATATAAGCCCATTTTGCATTTTCAAAAGCAATAGGTTGAGTTTCAGTAACAATATTGTAAACATCAACACCATGCTCTTCAACATATTTTCTTGCTGCTTCTAAAGACTCAAAATTATATTCTTTAAGAACTTCTTCAATTTTGTCTATTCTTCTTTCGTATCCTTCAAATAAAGCCATGATTGTAATTTTTTTAATGTGGTAAAATATTTTTGATAATGGAATTTTTATTGGTGACGTGGATCGATGTACCTTTCTGCCTCATCAAAACGTCCATAATTGCCTTTCGCTTTTTCCATAGCTTCATTAGCATCTAATCCTTTTTGGACCATTTCCATCATTTTACCTAAGTGAACAAATTCATACCCGATCACTTCATCATTTTCATCAATAGCTAATCTTGTAACATAACCCTCAGCTACTTCTAAATATCTTACACCTTTAGCTCTAGTACCATAAGTAGTACCAACTTGGCTTCTTAATCCTTTACCTAAATCTTCAAGACCCGCTCCTATTGGTAATCCATCTTCTGAAAATGCAGATTGTGTTCTACCATAAACAAATTGCGAGAAAATTTCTTTCATTGCTACATTAATAGCATCACAAACAAGGTCAGTATTTAAAGCTTCCATAATTGTTTTTCCTGGCAAAATTTCTGATGCCATCGCAGCTGAATGCGTCATTCCTGAACATCCTACTGTTTCAATTAATGCTTCTTCTATAATTCCATTTTTAACATTTATAGTTAACTTAGATGCCCCTTGCTGAGGAGCACAAGTTCCAACACCATGAGATAAACCAGAAATATCGTAAACGTCTTTTGCGTGAACCATTCTACCTTCGACTGGAATTGGTGCATTTCTATGTGCATTACCCCCCATTTGAGCCAATGGACACATGCCTTGAATTTCTGCTGTATAATTCATGATGATGTATTTTTATAATGTTATAATTTTCTTTGTATGGTAAATTATACGGTCATCATAAAAATAGATCTATCCTTTTTTGTTAACAACAATCAAATAAATTGTCTTATTTTAATACGGACTAAAAAAAGGTTAAAATAAGATTTTTCAATGAAAAAAATTATTCCAAACTCATTCCAAAAACTAAAATATCGTCAATCTGCTCAATCTTTCCATTATTAGTCCATTTATTCAATTCGCTGTATAATATCTTTTCTTGTTGGATATGATTGTATTTCGAAATATCTAGTAATAATTTCTTAAATCGTTTGGGCATAAATTTCTTACCATTAGCACCAAATTGATCTTGATACCCATCAGAATACATATACATAGTAATTGGACATTCTTTATATGAAATCGTCTGATCTTTAAACGGGTCTTCTAAAAAGTTAAGATTCCCTCCTATAGAGTTTCTTGATCCTTTGAATACTTTCATTTCATCTTCTTGAATAATAACAAGAGGATTTTTTGCTCCTGCATATTCTATTTCTTTTTTCTGATCATCAATTACACAGACCACAGCATCCATACCATCATTCAAATGAGATGATTTTTGATTTAAGGCGTACCTTATCTCTTGATCTAACTGTTCTAATATAACGGAGGGCTTAATATCTTCTAAAGTAGAAACAATCGTTTCAATCTTCTGAATAGCTAGAATACTCATTAAAGCACCTGGAACCCCATGACCAGTACAATCACCAACAATAACAATAGTTTTATTACGGACTTGTTTAAACCAATAAAAATCTCCAGAAACCGTATCTCGTGGGATATGTAATACTGAAAAATCATTGACGTATTTTCCGATATTCTTTATTGTAGGTAATGAAGCATCTTGAATTTTCTTTGCATAATTAATACTTGATTTAATATTATCATGCTGTTTACCTAAACGAGAATTCATCTCTGACAAAGTCTCATTTTGTATTTCCACCTCTTCTTTAGCTTCTAATAAATCCTTAGTTCTTTTTGATACTTCATTCTCTAGCATTACATTTTGCTCCATCATTAACTTTCTCACTTTTGCTTGAGAATCTGTAATTTTAGCACCTAAACTTAAAGAAAATATCATTTGTTCTAAACCAGAACCTATCAGCAAAGCCGATACATTTTTGTACCCAAAAAGTACAGGAAGTAGATCAAAAGTTTGAAAGATGTGTAATGTTATAAATACAAAATTTATAAGAATTCCATAATAAAAGAACTTTGCTGTTATACTAAATGATTTTTCTCTTTTAGCTATGTAAATCAAAGGTAAATATGTTGCATTTATTAGAACTGTCCCTAGAGGGGTAACAACAAAATACCATTCAAAGTAAACGAAAACATTTAAGATCATTAGTCCAACAATCACAATATTTAAAATTGTATATAAATTACTGTACTTGCTCCTAACATTTAAAATATACTGCCCAAAAATCAAAAATAATGCAGCAGCAGTAAATCCTGACCAATGAATTATTTGTTGAAAATATTCTGCATTCTCTAAGTGAAAAATAATTTTACCTGAGAAACAATAATTAAAAATTAACACTGCTGAAGCATGCAAAGCATAATAGATATACCCTTTATCTTTCACCATAAAGTAAAGACAAAAGTTATAGAGAATCATTAAAGAAACTGCACCTATAAATAAATAGAGAATTAAATCTAAAGAATCGATTTTCTGATCTATTTTGGCAGTTTCTTCTAAGACAAGATCTTTTGGTACTGCTTGAAATTCAAAAAATGGTTTATCATCATTATTACATTTCAAATAGTAATGAGCAATATTTTTATCACCTAATGAGATAGGAAAATAAGAATACCCTCTATAAATCTTTTTCTTTAAATCATTATCAAATAGAATCCCTCCTTCTCCAACCTTCTCAAAAGTCTTATTATCGAATGACCTGTAAAGTTCTAAATGATCAAATCGACTGTAAACCAATTGAAGTTGTAAAGGATCAGCTGAATATTTTTCTACATCAAATTTTATCCAATATTGTGATCTTCCAGGTTTTACTTTATTAAAAGAGTATAGTTCGAAAGATGAAGTATGCTGTACAACATCTATTAAATGATCTTCTTCTGATTCATAAATCAAGAAATTACTATAACTATACAATGGTGTATCATTATTTTTAGCTATAGAATCCTCAACCCTCTCAAATGAAATAAAAAGGAAAATAATAATTAAGTAAATTGAATAATTCAATGTATTTCTCATACTCCTACTTCTTCTTCAACTTCGATTTTTACCTTACTTTTAATCTCTTCTTTTTTCCATTCTATAATCTTTTCCTTATTTAAGGTTAACCAACCATAAAACATATCAAGAGCAAAAGTAATAGCAGCTATAATCACAACAAACTGAGAAGATTCTTCTCCTAAGAAAATCCCAACGCCTACAAATACAGTCCCGAAACCTTTCCACATTGCAATCGAAAAACTTAATGCTTTTTCTTCTGGATGAGCAAGTATTAAAAAGATAAATAATGTAGACATGATAATATTCAATATATACCCTGTACCTGCACCAATTGGGTCGCCGTATTGCATTACAAAACCATATATTACAAGTCCCCACAATACAAAACCTACACTTGTTACCCAATTAAAATTCTTAAAGATAAAAGGAACTCTAACTTGTTTTCTACCATATTTATGAAGGTAAAAAAGCATAACAGCATCTGTAATTAACCATAAGCGAATACCCCATACAAAGAGTACTCCTAAATTAGTTGTAAACACAGTACTGAATAGTAATTCCCAAGCAACATTTGCTACAGCTGCTTCTATTGGAATACCAAAAAATTTGTATTTAATAGCGTTATAAATAACTAGAATGTAAGTTACTGCCCAAAATATTGCATCTAGAAAAAATAAAACTTGCTGTGTAACTGTATAGTCTGAAAGATTAATATATTCCTTAATAAAGTCCATTTTCTGAATAGTTTTTAGTTATGTTTTTGTAAGCTAAGTCTGAAGTTAAAAAGTGACGGAGATGATATGATCTCTTTCCAAGTAGGTTGATTATCAATTTTCCATTTCTTTCTTAAAGATGGTGGTATTGTAAATTCAACAGATTGTCCTTTATAGAAATAATTAAGTACACCTTGGAGAATAAGCATATTAAATCTTTCCGATATAGCACAAATAAGTTTTGATTCATCTTTTTGATGATCTGCAATTTGAAATACTTTACACACTGCTTTTATCACTAAAGTTGATTTTGTAGAGCTATGTTTATCTAATCCTACAATATCAGCTAGGTCATCTCCTAATAAAAATCTCATAAAGGCTTCTGGGAAACCATCAAATTCTTCGCCTGGTATTACAGCTTTTAAAAATTCCACACAAGCTTCAGTAAGTTTATGTCCAGCTTCTGAAGGGGCTTTTTGTTCATCTAAGATCTTCTGACCTAATATTTCTCCTTCTTCAAATGTAGCAGGGATTATATCAGGATGAACACCTAAAATCTTACCAACAACAGTCCATGTATATAAGTAAGCTTTTTTCTCTTGAGGTGATACGGTTACTCCCAATTTTTCTAAACCTTGAATTGGAAAAACTGAAAATGAAAGGAGGGTTCCCAACATATCTTCTTGATTAATTGGTTCTCCTAATTTCTCCGTATCCCAAACATGATGATGGTGCCCTTTTTTATGATTCTTCTGTAAATAGTAACGTATTGCAGCATGCATTAAACGCACTTTTTGGGCACTGATAATTCCTTTTGAGGATTTATTTAAACCACCCTCCGACATTACATTAATTACAAACTGTGCCGTTTCCATTAACCTCTTAGTAAATGGAGCTAACCCTTGGTTTTTTGATGCCATAAACTGCCCTGTTCTATACACCACTTCTGCACCATTAGCACAAGCATAAGTTGCAGGTAATGATTTACATAATAGCATAGCAGATAAACCTGGGCCATGTTTCTCAAAAAAATCTTGTCCTTGTTTTATAAGGTCTTCATCTAAGTCGTGAATGAATTTTTGAGACTCCATGAAATAGTTTTGTAAAGAAATGTTCTTTATTTCGGGAATTTCTTTGCTACTAATTAATTCTACAAGGATCTGATTCACTCTGTCAATCCCTTCTTCTTCAATAATTAGTCGTATTGTTTCATCTGCTAACGGGTCTTTTTGGAGTCTAAGATCCATATCAACATTATTCATAGTAAAAAAGTTAGTAATATGTTTAGCAATAATATAAGAGAGTCATAGTTGGCCATAACAATAGCTCACTTAAATATAAATCAGTTGTTTGATTAAATCTAACATTTCAACAAATATCAATCGTAAATAAGGTATTTTGCTCTCATTTCTTTATACTTTTGAAGCTCTAATTCCCAAGATTTTTTAATCTGATCTTCAGTTTGTCCTTCTTCAATTGCTAAACGTAAAGCATCTGTACCCGATAATAAATCCATCCACTTCTTTTTTGTTATTACAGATTTACCTTCAAATTTTTTATATAAATTGTACCACTCAACAATATAATTTAACTGTAATCCTCCTTCTTCTTCTGTTCTTAAATCTTCACCATAACATAATTTTCCTTTTAAAACAGGATTAGTAGCAGCCCCTTCAATTGATCGAGGAGTAAAAGTAAACTCTCCAAAATTTTTGTTAGGGTACCCAATTACTTGGAATGGGAAATCTGTTCCTCTACCAATACTAACTGGAGTTGCTTCAAAAAAGCATAAAGATGGGTATAGTTTAATCGATTGGTCATTAGGCAAATTTGGAGATGGCTTGATAGGTAAGCTATAGGTCATTTTATGGTTATAATTCTCTACTTTTACCACTTCTATATCGCAAACATTTCCGTTTCTTAACCATTTTTCACCATTAATCATATGAGCGAGTTCTCCTACTGTTAAACCATGAAGAATTGGTATAGCATGCATACCAACAAAAGAAGAAAATTCTTTTTTTAAAACTGGTCCATCAATATACATCCCGTTAGGGTTTGGTCTATCTAAGATTATGAGCTTTTTATTTGCCTCTGCACAGGCTTCCATCATGTAGTGCATAGAACTTATGTAAGTATAAAAACGACAACCAACATCCTGAATATCAAATAGCACAACATCTACTTGATTTAATAACTCTGGAGATGGGCGCTTATTCTTACCATATATCGAATAGATCTTTATCCCCGTTTTTTCATCAAAACCATCTTTAACATGCGCACCTGCATCTGCCTTACCTCTAAAACCATGTTCGGGAGCAAAAATCATTTTTATATTTACACCTAGATTTACAAGAGAGTCAACCAAATATGTAGAGCCTATTGTTGATGTTTGATTAACAAGTACACCCACTTTTTTATCTTTCAATAAAGTCAAATAAGCTTCTGTTTGAGCCGCTCCAACAATTATTTCTTTTGGTGCACTTTCTGGTAATTCCTTACTCTTTTTGGGTTTATCAGTTAATGTACATGATAGTAATGTCCACGCAATACAAAGCATTATAGTTTTAATCATTTTGTTTATTAATTTTTGGTACTTCTTGTACGTTTAACTCTTCAGAATTTACTCTTTTAACATGATGATCATCAAAAGATTTTAAGCCTAATCCTTCTTTAAATCTTTTATCAATAGTCACAGGCAATGTCCCTTTGGGTTGTATTTCTCCTAAAATTACTTTTGAAACAGCTTTTCTTAATGCTTGATTATTCTGATAAGTAAGAAGTAAACCTGAACTATTTTCAATTCCTTTAAAGGTTCTTAAAGTATAAGCATTCCCTAAAAAGACTACGATTTGATTCTGCCACTTATTTGTGATATCAAAATACTTTAGCGTTGAATAAGTAATACCATAGGGGAATTTCATGGTTGCCGTTGGTTTATGATTTGTTAGTTCAACAGCAATATCTTTTACTTTCTGACTCATGTAAAGCCCACCTACTTGTGTTACAATAACATCGTACTTCTGTAATGTTTTTGTAAATTGAACAACCTCACTTTCAGTCGCATATTTCGACAAGAAAAAATTAGAAACATCTAGTCCTTTAGAACGAAAGTCTTTCGACATTTCTTTATAATTTGCTCCTATATTTACAATTGCAATTTTGCCACTATTTACACTCAACGGTAAAATTTGTTTTTTATTCTCTAATACAGTTACAGCTTCATCAGAAATTTCTTGAATCAATTGGTTTGCTTCTAGTGGATGTAAATCTTCGTTTAGATGAGATATTGATAACATTTCTTGCTTATGAGCACCAACCCATCTTTTCATTAATAACATACGGTAACCTTTTTCATCTATCTGATGCCAAGTTAAGTTTCCTTTATTAATCTGAATTTTCACTTCTTTTATAGCTTTATCAATATGATTTGTAAATTCAATTACATCATTACCTGCTACTAATGCCTGTGCATCAGCTTTTCCATACCCTTTGTATTGCTTTGTTACTGCATCCATCAAGATACCATCAGTAAAAATAAGTCCATTAAAACCCAATGAGTCTCTTAATACTTCTTGTATAATTTTATGCGATAAAGAGGAGGTTTTATCGTCCCAAACGGGTACTTGTAAATGTGCCGACATTACTCCACCTACCCCTGCTTCTATTAATTTTGAAAAAGGATATAGTTCTAATGAATCTAACCTTTTTACTGAATGAGGTATTATTGGTAGATCTTTATGAGAATCAATATTTGTATCACCATGACCAGGAAAATGTTTGGCTACAGCAACAACATTATTATCTTGAAGCCCTCTCATATACTGAATCGACTTTTTTGCTACCCTTTCCTTATTTTCTCCAAAAGAACGATAATTAATAACTGGGTTAAGAGGATTATTATTTAAATCTGCAACTGGTCCATAGCTAACTTTAACTCCAACTCTTTTTAACTGAGTAGAAATTTGTTCAGTCATTCTATATATTAACTCGTCATTTTCAATCGCTCCTAATGTCATTGCATATGGGTAAGATATGCCATCTTTTGGCAATCTCATACCTAAGCCCCATTCTGCATCTAAAGTATATATTAATGGTGTTTTAGCAATTCCATTTAATCTATTTATTGCATTTACTTGGTCTTCTGCTCTACCCTTAAAAAAGATTACTCCTCCAACGTTATATTTTCTGACTAACATACTTACTTCGTTGTAACTTTTTGGAGAATAAAATGGAACAACAAATAATTGAGCAATTTTTTCGTTATCAGATAGAGAATTCCAAACAGAATCAACCCAAACAAGGTCTTCCTTTGATGCATCAAAGTATTTAGGGTATACCTTATGTTGAGCATTCACACTAGTGAAAAAATGGATCAATATAAATAAAAAGGTAATTCTTTTAAGGAATTTGCACATGCTTATAAAATTGTGGTCGATTTTTGTTAGTTTAAAAATCGAAAATACTAACTCATTCTTCAAATCAATCTATTCTTTAGAATCTTTTTTATTTATGACAGTAAAAAAACTACTAATACTGCTTTTTTTAATTACTTCTTCAAATAGTTTCATTCATGCACAAGGATGTAGTGATGCAGGTATTTGTACTACTGGAGCTTTAAATCCAGATTCAGATCGATTAAAATTCAATAAAGTTGATAATAAATTCACTTTGAGCTATCAAACCTATTGGCAAAACTATAAAGAGAAAGCTTTTGATTATGGAATTGGCTTTAGTGTAGATTATAAAATTAATAGTAGAAGTTCTTTACAACTTAAATCATTATATGCTTTTAGAGAAGGACCTTTAACAACTACTCAAGGAATAAGTGATATTACACTTTCTTATTCTTATTTGGTAAAACAATGGGACAATTGGAATCTATCTGCTGTATTTGGCACAAAAATACCTACTTCAGATGCTTCATCTACTTTTGAGGGAAAACCCATACCTATGTTTTATGAACCTTCTCTTGGTACTTATGATGGACTTTTTGGTATTGCCCTCAATTCTAAAGCTTGGCACCTTTCTTTTGGTATTCAGCAACCTCTAACAACTCTTGAAAACCATGAGTATGATCCTGAATATTATAAAAATGAGCCCAACTATGAGTTAATGAAAAAATGGTATACCTCATCAAGACATCTTGATCGAAAATACGATGTATCTGGGAGAATCAAATACACCCTACGAACTTCTAAATGGTCTTTTGCACCAAGTGTTTTAGCTATTTACAAACACGATAGAACATATATTGAAAGCCTTGAAAATGGAGACTATTTACTAGAAGGATCTCAAGGTTTAGTTATAAACTCAATTCTAGAAGGGTCATACAATTTTTCTCCGCACTTATCATTATCAGCAATTGCGGCATATGCAGCCAAACAACGAGCCTTTAATCCTGATGGATTAGCTAGGGACTATGTTGTTAACCTAATTATTAAACACCAATTCTAGAGACACTACTATGTATAAAAACTATATCACAATAGTATTACTTTATTTCTTCTTCTCTTTATATAGTAACGCTCAAAACGTCTCCTTCGATAGTGCTGAGACTGCATATGAATTTGGAGAATTAGATATTGCAGAAAAACAGTTAGTATTTTTGATACAGAATATTGACGATAAAAATATTTTAAATAAAAGTTCAGCATTAATTGGAAAGGTATATGGCCAAAAAGGTCTATACACTAAAGCCAACGAATATTTAAATAAAAATAGTCTTGATAATTCACTGTTAAGCTACGCTGAAATATTAAATACGAAAGGATATCTAGCACAACAACAAGGGTATCCTACTGCAGCCTTAAATTATTTAAATGATGCATTTAAAATTACGGAAGCATCTGAAAAATCATTGTATAAATCAAAAATTTCTATTGAAACCCTATCTTTAATTGCTATTTCTAATTGGCAACTTGGAGCACAAGAAGATGCAATTGATTATGGAAAAGAAGCACTCAACATAAGCAATAAAATAAATGATGATATTGACATTGCTAATTGTAACATCAACTTAGGTTTATTATACAGCAAAACAGACACTTACAAAGCTCAATATTATTACGAAAAGGCACTAGAAGAATACATTAAAGTATATCCTACTGAGAATCATCCAGCTATTGCTTCTATTTATATTAATCTAGGTATTACTTTCGAGAAAAATTATTTTACAGACAAAGCAATATCCTCATTTGAAAAAGCAGCCTCTATTTGGGAAAAAACGTATGGTGGAGACCACCCTAATGTAGCTTTTGCTTATACCTATATCGCTGAAGCTTATTTAAAAAAGAACCAAGGAGATTTAGCGAATGAATTCTATGATTTTGCTCTTACACAATACCAAAATGTTTTTGGCGAAAAACACCCAGAAATAGCAAATATTTATATTAAATTAGGTGAGATCGCTTTTAAAACTGGTGAAACTCAAAAGGCAATAGATTTTTATCAGAAAGCACTAATTGCTAATAATAAAGATTTTAATGACTCTAATATCTATGCTACACCAGAGGTTAATAACTACCTAAACCCCTTCACTAATATTGTTGCTTTACAGAAAAAAGCATTCGCGCTAAAAAAGAGGCACTACCAAAAAACGCTAAAAAGGCAAGATCTTATTTGTGGGTACAACAGCCTCTATTTAGCACATAATATTATAGAAAATGTTAGAGCTGGACAAAAAAATAAAGAAGATAAAATTCAATTAAGTGCAATTACGAATGATGTATATTCTGATGGTATTCAGATATGTATAGCACTTTCTGAAGCATCTATTTCATCACAAATATGGATTGAAAATGCCTTCCAATTTGTAGAATGGAGTAAATCTGCATCCTTATTAGAAGCTATTCAAGAAACAAATGCCAAATCTTTTGCAGGCATTCCAGATAAATTGATTGTTAAAGAAGAGCATATTCAAGAAGAAATTCATTCTATAGAACAAGCACTTATTAAAAGTGATAAAATTGAAGAGAGAGATATCTTGGAAAGTAAGCTATTTGAGAAGGAGAAAGAACTTGAGAACCACATCAAATTATTAGAAAATGAATACCCTAATTACTTTGATTTAAAATACAATCATACATCTTTTAGCTATAAAGATGTAAAAGAAAAACTAACTGAAAATGAAGCAATTATTAGCTATTTCATTTCAGAAAAAGATGAAAAATTATATATTTTTGTTGCTACTTCTTCTAATTTAAAAATCTACAAAGAAGAATTTACCCAAGAATTACAAGATGAAATTATTAGTCTAGAAACAGGTTTAAAATTTAATTTTGATGAAATTGTTTTCATGTCTTCTAAATATCTTTCTGATATTTTATTCCCTTTCATCTTGCCAAATAAAATCAATCATCTAATTTTCTTACTTGATGGTAGAATTAATAATATACCAATGGATGTTCTATTTACTGAAGTTGTTGGAGATGAGATGTTAAAGCCTGTAGACTACCCTTTTTTAACAAAGAAATACGCAATTTCATATAACTATTCGTCTACATTAGCTTTAAACACCAAGTCTATTGATAAAAACGAAACAATGAATATTGCATGTTTTGCTCCTATATTTTTTAGAGATTCTACAGGTACTGATAATTTTAATCAGTTAGATGGAACTTTATCAGAAGTAAGAGAAATTGATAAAGTGTTTAAAGAGAAAAATTGGCTTTCGTCAGCATATTTATATGATAAAGCAAAAAAATCTATTCTTAAATCTGAAAAAATAAAAGACTACACTCATCTACACTTCGCTACTCACGGCTTAGTTGATGAAGAACACCCTAATCAGTCATTTATTTATTTAGTGAATGAGAACAAATCTGAGGGATTACTATATGCTTCTGAAATTTACAATTTGGAATTCAATGCCGATCTTGTTACTCTTTCTGCTTGTGAAACTGGTTTAGGGAAACTCACAAAAGGAGAAGGTCTTATAGGCTTATCAAGGTCTTTAAAATATGCAGGTGTAGACAATACTATTGTTTCTTTATGGACCGTAGATGATATATCTACAGCACTTCTAATGCAATATTTTTACAAAGAGTTAACCATAGAATACAACTTGCCAATGGCTTTACAAAAAGCTAAAATTAGATTAATCAAAGAAGGTTTATACACAAGTCCATATTATTGGTCATCATTTTCATTAATAGGACGTTAACTGAACTCGAATAGTATTTTTTCTGTTTTTGTAATAGACCATTCTTTTACCCAAATTCTTTGAGAAAGATCTATAACAATATGAAAAAAACTACCATTTTAGTTATTGATGACGAAAAAAATCTTCTAGATAGTATTGTTGACCTTTTAGAAATAAATGACTTTACTGTATTAGCTGCTGATAGCGGGAAAAAAGCATTAGAAATAATAGACAATAAGCTACCTGATATTATTTTATGTGATATCATGATGCCTACTATGAATGGGTATTTATTTCTAAAAGAATTAAGAAAAAATCCACTTGCAGTAGGAATACCTTTCATATTTTTATCAGCAAAAAGTGATAAAAAAGATATCCGCAAAGGGATGAATCTTTCTGCTGATGATTACCTAACAAAACCTTTTACACAAGCTGAACTTTTAGAAAGTATTCGAGCAAGAATAAATAGAATTGAAGTTCTTAAAAGTGAAATAATGATGTTTATGAAAAACATCAATATTAATTTAGTAAAAAGTGGATTAGACTCTTACAGCGAAGCGCAAGAAGCTAATAATGAAATGGAAGCGCTTCGTTCTCTTTTACAAACACAGAACAAAGCTATTGAAAAGTACTGTTACTTAAATAGTCACAAAGTAAGAGGCCCGTTATGTCGAATAATGGGTTTATTAGAACTTTTTAATGATGCAAATGAGGAAATGAACAAAGAGATTCTCTCCCATTTAAAAACAAGTGCAAAAGATTTAGATCAAATAACTAAAGAGATTACCTATGCAATTTCTTCTATGAGTGCATAAAAAAGCCTTTGAATAAAATTTATCCAAAGGCTTTTCCTATTTAAATTAAATAGATTAATCCAAAGGATAACCCATCTCATTTGCTACAATTCTTTCAACTATAGAACGAACACTTTCATTAGAGATTTTTTCAATTACATCTCCAGCAAATGCGTAAGTCAACAATGCTCTTGCTTTGTCTTCAGAGATACCACGTGCTCTTAAATAGAACATAGGCTCCTCGTCTAAAGCACCAACAGTACAACCGTGAGAACAGCTAACATCGTCTGCCCAAATTTCTAACTGAGGTTTTGTATTTACAACAGCATCAGGCGACAATAAGATGTTTTTATTAGATTGAAAAGCATTTGTTTTTTGAGCATCCTCTCTAACAAATATTTTACCATTAAAAACAGCTTTTGATTTTTCACTTAGAATACCTTTGTATAATTCATTACTATATGAATTCGGCATTCTATGATCTACTACCGTATGGTTATCAACAAGTGTTTTCCCTTTTAAAAGATATAAACCTGTCATTAAACCTTCACAATGCTCTCCAAGTGCAATATTTAAGTTATTTCTAACCAATTGACCACCTGTAGTGATTGTAATATTGTGATAAACACTATTGTCAGCTTGTTTTGCTTCTGTTAAAGTTACAAGATTTGTGTTATCTTCTTCATCTTGTAGTTTTACATGATTAAGAATAGCACGCTCAGCAACATTAATTTCAGAAACACTGTTAATCAAAACATTTTGATTTCCGATAACAGCATTTCGTTCAATAATACTAACTTGAGCACCTTCTTCTAAAACAGCTAATAATCTAGGCTGAACAACTGTATTCTCTCCTATTATTACATTTAAAATAGTAACAGGTGTTTCTGATAATGCATTTCTTTTTGCATAAACAAACACACCATCAGTAATAGCAGCAGTATTTACACCTACAAAAGGTAAATCTGAGTCTGCATATTTTCCTAAATGAGCAGTCACCAAATCAGTGTGTTCATTTATAGCTTTTGCTAGAGGTGCTACAATAACTTTATCTGTAGAAGTATACTTAGATAAATTGTTATTGAAAATACCGTTTACAAAAACTAAAACATCAGTTCCATCAATCAGATATTTTTCTAAATCTTCCGCAGTTACAGATGCACTTGCGTTGAAGTTAAAAGTAGAAGAAACTAATTTTTTCAAATTAGTATACTTCCATTCTTCATGATTAATTGAAGGAAAATCTGTAGAAGCAAATTTTTCTGCAGCAGCTGTTCTTAATTCAACTAATGCAGGTACAGCTTCTATTGTATCTTCTATATATGCTAAAGCATTATTTTTTAATGCTGCATTTTCGATTACTATACTCATATCTAAAAGTTGGGTTTAGTTTTGACCTTCAACTTCTTGAATGATCCAATCGTATCCTTTTTCTTCAAGTTCTAAAGCTAATTCCTTAGTACCAGATTTTACAATCTTACCTTTGTAAAGAACATGTACAAAATCAGGAACGATATAATCTAAAAGTCTTTGGTAGTGAGTTACTACAACAAAAGATCTTTTACCGTCACGTAATGAATTTACACCATTAGCAACAATTCTTAATGCATCAATATCTAATCCTGAATCTGTTTCATCAAGGATAGCTAATTTTGGATCAAGCATTGCCATGTGGAAAATCTCATTTCTTTTCTTTTCACCACCTGAAAAACCTTCATTCAAAGATCTGCTCATTAATGATTTATCGATAGAAACGATTTTCATTTTTTCTTTCATTTCTTTCATAAAGTTCGCTGCATTGTAAGGCTCCATACCTCTTGCTTTACGAACTTCGTTCACTGCTGTTCTCAAGAAGTTAGTATTACTAACACCTGGAATTTCTACAGGATACTGAAATGCTAAAAATAAACCTTTTTGAGCTCTTGCCTCTGGAGATAATTCCAATAAGTCAACACCGTCAAAGTCTACCTCTCCACCTTCTACTTCATAATCTTCTTTTCCAGCAAGAACAGAAGCTAATGTACTTTTTCCAGATCCGTTCGGACCCATGATAGCATGAACTTCACCTTCTTTAATCTCTAAATTGATTCCTTTAAGAATCTCTTTGTCTTCAATTGAAGCCTTTAGATCTTTGATCTTAAGCATTTTATCTATGATTTATTTTAAGAAAATTCGTTTATTAAGATTAGTCTCGTTGATAATATTGCTAAAACAGACAAAAATCACACACTCTAATCAACCGCGAATTTATTTAGAATTTTTTTAAATAGGAACATATTTTCAAAATATCCTTGTTTCTTTGTGAAAAAGATATGAAAAAAGGCATTGTCATTGACAATACCTTTAGTCCAGTAAATATGAAAATGAAAAAAGATAATTCTTTATTTGAGGTAATAAGTAGATGATCAACATCATTTTTTATCTTATTACTTGTCGTAAAGTTAATAGATTTCATTAATTTTGGAGATATAAATCATCTTTTTTAATAAATACTATTCCAAAACATAAAAAATTCAAGTCAGTAATGATTTCATTAGGAGATAATTATCAAACAAATTTCAGCTTTACTCAAGATCAAGTAAATGCATTTGCCGAACTTACAGGAGACACAAACCCAATTCACATAGATAAAGAGTTTGCTTCTAAAACTCCATTTAAAAAACCAATCATGCATGGTTTTTTATCTGCATCAATATTTTCTAGAGTTTTGGGCACTGAATTTCCTGGTAATGGGTCTGTATATTTATCACAAACAATGAATTTTTTAAGACCAATGTTTGTAGACGAAGAATACCAAGCAACTTTTACCGTTACAGATATTGATTCTAAAAGAAAAACGGCAATAATCAAAACCGAAATTCTTGCTTTATCCAATAAAAAAATCACTGTTAAAGGTGAAGCTAAATTAATGCATAAAACATTAATTGATTAATAAAATATTACGATTATAATATCGATATAATTCAAAATTTAATATAACTATTACTTCTACTTATGCCGAAAAAAAATAACTTGACAAACTCAACTCTTTTTATGATGTTCTCATATAAAGGTTACTTGATTCGTAAGTTATCATCTGACTTACTATGGATCACAATTCCTACAACAATTCTTTGTGGTATTCATGAATACAATCACTTAGATATAGGAATGAACTTCTCACTACCAGGCCTTATGGGTGCTATCTTAGGTATTCTTCTTGTTTTTAGGAATAATACAGCTTATGACCGTTGGTGGGAAGCTAGAAAAGTACTTGGAGGCTTAGTAAACACATCAAGAAATTTTGCTCTACAAGTTAATGCAATGGTACCTGATGGTAAAACAAAAGATGAACTTCAAAATTTAATTGGAGCTTTTCCTTATGCATTAAAAGAACACTTAAGAGATGGTGTTGTATTCAGTGACTTTACTTTTATTGGAGATGTACTTACAGAAAAACTAAAAAAGTGGGATCATATTCCAGTAGCAATAAACAGTTACATTCAGGAAAGATTAAAATTAGTTCTTAATTCAGGAGGTATAACCGATTTTCAATTTCTAAAATTAGTCGAAAATTCTGATGAATTAATTGATATTATGGGTAAGTGTGAACGTATTAAAAATACACCAATGCCTGAATCACATACCTACCTTTTAAAAGTTTACATTTGGATTTATGCTATAATAATTCCTTTTGGTTTAATTGACACTTTAGGTTGGTGGACAATTTTAGCAGTTATTATAGTTTATTATGTTGCTATGAGTATTGTAACAATCTCTGAAGAAATTGAAGAACCATTTGGAACAGATCCTAATGATTTACCTGTAGACAAAATTTGCAACACAATTTATAATAATATCCAGGAAGTTCAGACTAAATCAACTCCTTTTTCTAAATATAATAATGTCTAAAATATATTATTTATCAACCTGTAGTACTTGTAAAAGAATAATTGAAGAAATCGGAAAAGATAAATTCGATGAATTTCAAGATATTAAAACGGTACCTATTACTGAAGATCAAATAGAAGAGATGAAAGCTTTAACGGGTTCTTATGAAGCGTTATTTAGCAGAAGATCTAGACAATTTCGTCCGATGGGATTGCATGAAAAGCAATTATCTGAAGAGGATTATAAATCGTTAATACTAAAAGAGTACTCTTTTCTAAAAAGACCTGTTATTTTAGCAAATGATAATATTTTTGTCGGTAATAGTAAAAAGGAAATTGAACGTGCAAAAGCTGCACTATAAAAAACATGGGAAGAATTTTAGCCATAGATTTTGGCACTAAAAGAACAGGTTTCGCAGTAACTGATCCTCTAAAGATTATCGCATCTTCTTTAGATACTGCTCAAACAAATGTAGCAATGCAATTTGTTAAAGATTATATTGCTAAGGAAGAAGTTGAGCGTTTTGTAATTGGTTTACCTGTTGGTTTAGATGGTTTGGAAACAGACAACACAAAGCCAACTAAATCTTTTGCTAAGAAATTAGAGAAAAACTTTCCATCAATTCCAATTACTTTTATTGACGAACGTTTCACTTCTAAAATGGCTGAGGCCTCTATGATTGCAGGTGGAATGAAGAAAAAAGATAGAAGAGTTAAAGGTAATGTAGACAAAATAAGTGCTGCAATTATTTTACAATCTTATCTTGATCAAAACTTTTAGACCGATTTATATACTTTTAAAATAAAAAATAAATGATTTATCCAGTTGTAGCATATGGCGACCCTATTCTTAGAAAAGTCGCAAAAGACTTCTCTGAAGAAGAGCTTAAAGATGTAAAAACTCTTGCTGCCGATATGTTTGAAACAATGGAAGGTGCTAGCGGAGTAGGATTAGCTGGTCCTCAGATTGGCATAGCTAAAAGAATTTTTGTCATCGACTCTAACTTAATGATCGATGAGGAAAGTAAAGAACAAGGGTTAAGATCTGCATTTATTAACGCTGAGGTCATCGAGGAATTTGGTGAAGAGTGTGGTTTTGACGAAGGATGTTTAAGTATACCTGGAATTAACGGTGAAGTTGTTCGTAAAGAAAGTATTAAAATCAAATACTTAGACGAAGAATTAAACGAAAAAGAAGAAGTCTACTCAGGAATGACTGCACGTGTTATTCAACATGAATACGATCATATTGAAGGTAAATTATTTACAGATTATCTTTCTCCAATAAAGAAAAGATTAATCAAAAGTAAATTAAATAATATCACTAAAGGGAAAGCAAATCATTCATATCGAATGAGATTTCCAAAAAAATAGTTATATTTCAAGCCATCTGAAAAGATGGCTTTTTTTATCACTATTCTTAAATAGTATTTTTTAGATGAGAAGATTAATCCACATAATACTACCTTTAATTTTATTTATAAGTTGCAATTCTAACAACGAAATCAACTGGGCTTCACCTACAAGTTTAGACCAAGATTTTATGAATAGAATTAATGATCATAGAGAAGAAATAAATTTAACGGAATTAGAATTTAATCCAATATTTTTTGAGCAAGCTAAAAGATTTGCATCTGAATTAGCAGATAACCCTGGTTTACGCGAACAAATATCTAAAGATGATCAAATAATAAGTAGGTACACTAGCGTAATCAAAGCTCAAACTGGAGCAAATGCAAAAGGTTGCACGGGTTTCAGTGCATCTAGTAATTTAGACCCTAATGAAGTTGTCAAAATTATGACACAAACTTGTCGATCAACCATAGACGATAGAAATGCAAATGCTATTGGTGGAGCTGTTTTTCAGAACGCTAATAATGGAGATTACTTTTACGTAACTTTTATAGGAAAGATAGATTAATTAGATATGAGACATCAGGAACAATTAAAAATCGCACTGGTACAAACATCTATACACTGGATGAATCCTACGGCAAATATGGCCGAGTTAGAGGAAAAGTTATCTGAGATTGAAGATGAAAATGTTGATCTCGTAGTTTTTCCAGAATTATTCACTACAGGCTTTCATCCTTCTGCAGCTGAACTATCAGAACCAATTGGTCTAACGACGACTAAATGGATGCTACAACAAGCAAAGCGACTTGATGCTGCTATTATTGGTAGTTACCCAGTTAGACAAGATCGTCAAATTTTTAATCGTCTTCTTTTTGTAAAACCTGACGGCACACTCTCCCATTATGATAAAAGACACCTTTTTAAAATGGGTTCGGAGCATATGACTTTTAGTCCTGGTAATTTCCAATTAATTGAAGAATGGAAAGGATGGAGAATTAATCCTATTATTTGTTATGATTTAAGGTTTCCCCTTTGGTGTAGAAATACAAATAACGATTATGATATTTTATTATGCATAGGTAATTGGCCTAAAGCTAGAATCTCTGCTTGGCAGACCTTATTAAACGCAAGAGGGCTCGAGAATTTAAGCTTTAGTATTGGTGTTAACCGAGTTGGTGCAGATCAAAATGGGATTGATTACAATGGATTTTCTGTTGCTTACACACCAAAAGGTGAATTACTAAACGTTCCGAATGAAGAAGATGAAATCAAAATTGTAACGCTCGATTATAATGAAGTTCAGAGTATTCGAGAAAAATTCCCTGCTCATTTAGATGCTGATCACTTCAATCTTCATTTATAGTATTCGATGGATATATTTATTCATATTCTAATAAGTTTAACAGGTATTCTCCTTATGAGGCAAGGAGCTTTAATGTTAACTAAAGGAGCTACTGTACTATCTGCTAAAACAAACTTCTCTGGTGTACATATAGGTTTAACTTTAGTCGCTTTGGGTACTTCTATTCCAGAAATTTCTGTAGCACTTATCTCTAGTTATAAAGGTGCAGAAACATTAGCCTTTGGGACGATCATAGGTAGTAATACTTTCAATATTGTTTTTGGCTTAGGTATATCAGCTCTTTTTGTAAATATTAGAGTAATTGCAAAAAATATTTATAGAGATACATTTTTTGCCGTTTTAAGTGGCTCTTTATTATTCTTGTTGCTCAATAAAAAACTATTTTTTAACGCTACTGAAAATACGTTATCATCTCTTGATAGTATCTTTTTAATTGGCTTATTTATTACCTATTACTTGATAATTTTTGGTAGCTCTAAAAACAAAAAAGAAATTTTAATGATTAAAAGAATTCCTAAAGGTATTCTTTCACATCATTTTATTGTTAGAGATATTATAATTGGCTTTTTAATTATTGCTGGTGGGGCTTATATATCTGTTGTAGAAGCTCTATTACTTAGTGAATATACTAGTCTTAACCCAAGGTTCATTGGTGTTAGTATAATGGCTGTGTGTACTTCATTGCCTGAAATCACAACCACCTTATCAGCATTAAAAAGTAAAAGACATGATATTGCTATTGGAAATATTATGGGTTCTTACATTATAAACTTTTTAATTGCTCCTTCTTTATTAACAATTAAGGGTACAACCTTATACGATTATACCCTTAATTATGATTTGATCTTTGCGATACTTATATGTCTTTTAGCAGGTGTTCTATCATTCTCAAGTAGATATTTGAGATTAAATAAAGCAACAGCTATAATGATGTTATTCTTAGGAGTTGTTTATTACATAACAACTTACTTAAGAGGGTAATTACTTTCTCCTCTTTTTCCTCCTGTTTTTATTATTGTTATTATTAGAGCGATTTGAATTGTTTGAACGATTTGAATGATTGCTATTATTACCTTGCATGTTTCCTTTATTATTTCCAGAAGATGGTGGTAATTTCACATTTTTAAAACATTCAGGATACTTCTCTTTAATCTCCCTCATGTTGATTTGGCCTTTAGCCAAAGAGTTCAACGTATTAATAATAACCTCATCCTCAATCTGATCATTAACTTGAGCAGAATAGAATGACTTCATTAAATGGACAATTTTAGTAAAAGCGATTTCCTTAGCAGTTTGGTCTTCCTGCTCTAAAGCACTTTTTACCATTAACTCTAAGTTCTTACCAAAATGCTTAAAACGAATATGTGTTTAATTATACTCCACTTTACGAGGTTTTTTAAACATCATATTCTCAGTGGGTGTTGGATAAGGAGAATCAATATCTAATTCAAAATCCGACATTACTTGCAAGTGATCCCATATTCTTTGTTGACTATCATCTAGTTGTTTTTGAATTGGATGCAATTGCTTCATTAATGCAATTAAAGTATAAGCATATTGAGTTCTTAAAGCTTTGTCATCTAAAGATGATATAAACTTTACAAGTTGTTCAATATTTCTACCATACTCTTTTAGGATGATATCTGTTCTACCTGTATTGTACGTATATTCGTCGCGCATATTTAAAATCAAAACACAGTAGTTATTAATGTTATTACTAATAACTACTGCTGTATATTATTATTCTACTGTAACTGATTTTGCCAAGTTTCTTGGTTGATCTACATTACAACCTCTCATAACAGCAATGTGATATGAAAGTAACTGTAATGGTACACAAGAAATCATAGGCATCAATACTTCATGAGTATCAGGAACTTCAATTACATGGTCTACCATGTTCGGAATTAAAGCATCTCCTTCTGTTACGATAGCTATTACTCGACCACTACGAGCTTTTACTTCTTGAAGATTTGAAACTACTTTATCATAAGAACTATCTCTAGTTGCAATAACAACTACAGGCATTTCTTCATCAATCAAAGCAATAGGACCATGTTTCATTTCTGCAGCTGGGTAACCTTCTGCATGTATATATGATATCTCTTTTAGTTTCAGAGCACCTTCTAGTGCAACAGGGAAATTAAATCCTCTACCTAAATATAAGAAGTTTTTAGCATCTTTATACAATGCTGACATTTCTTTTATTTTAGCATCTGTTTTTAAAACAGCTTCAATCTTCGCAGGGATATTTTCAAATTCAACCAAAAGATCATGTAATTGAGCCTCCGTTAAAGATCCTTTTTCCTTTGCTAACATTAATGCCATTGTTGTCAAAACAGTCAACTGAGCAGTAAATGCTTTTGTACTTGCAACACCAATCTCTGGTCCAGCGTGTGTATAAGCACCTTCATGAGAGTTTCTTGCAATTGATGACCCAACCACATTACAAACACCAATAACAGTTGCTCCTTTAGATTCTGCCAAAGACATTGCTGCCAAGGTATCTGCCGTTTCTCCTGATTGAGAAATAGCAATCATAACATCACCTTTTCCAATAATTGGATTTCTATACCTAAATTCAGACGCATACTCCACCTCAACAGGAATACGTACTAATTCTTCAATGATATATTCAGCAACTAAACCTGCATGCCATGAAGTACCACAAGCAACAATTATTATTCTATTTGCATTTAATAAATCTTCAAAATGATTAAAAATACCACCCAATTTAACATGGTTGTCTTTAGCAATCACTCTACCTCGAAGACAGTCAGCAACAGACTTAGGCTGTTCCATGATTTCTTTCATCATGAAATGATCATACCCACCTTTTTCAATTGCTTCTAGTTCTAATTCTAATGTTTGAAGATATGGAGTTTGCACTTCATTCTTAACATCAGTAATTATCATCTCACCATCCTTTAATAAAACTACTTCCTCATCTTTAATATACACAACATCTTTTGTGTACTCAATGATAGGTGTAGCATCAGATGCTAAGAAAAATTCATTTTCTCCAACGCCAATAACTAGTGGACTTCCTTTACGAGCAGCAACTAATTGACCTGGATTATCCTCACTTGTTATAACAATAGCGTATGCTCCAATAACTTCATTTAAAGCTATACGTACTGCTTCGTCTAAAGGACAGTTATTATCTTTTTGAACCTGCTCAATAAAGTGAATAAATACTTCTGTATCAGTATCACTATGAAAAACATGTCCTCTTTCAATTAATGTTTCTTTTAATGCACCATAATTTTCAATAATTCCATTATGAACCATTGCTAATTTTGAATCTGAAGAGTAATGAGGATGTGCATTTGCATCGTTAGGTGCACCATGAGTAGCCCAACGTGTATGTCCTATTCCTGTAGAGCCTTTAGTGTCTTGACCTTTTAATTGCTTTTTTAAATCTGCAACTTTGCCTTTACACTTAAAAACTTTAACGTCTTTATTTTCTATTAATGATACACCGGCACTATCGTAACCGCGATATTCTAAGCGCTCTAAGCCTTTGATAAGAATGTCAAGTGCTTGTCTATGTCCTACGTAACCGACAATTCCGCACATAAGTTTATTTGTTTGTGATGAATAATAATTTAATTACAAATGTAAGTTGGGTCGTTGAAAACAGCATAATAAACAATTAGCTTAAGTTTCATTGCTTGACCATTTAGCGGATGATTTAACGGATTCTTATCATCTGCGAAAATAAGTTTTCTTATTGAAGTTGATTGTTGATTGGGTAAAATTACTAGGCCATCATCTTCCAAAGGTAATCCTTCAATTTCTCTAAATGTTCTCTCTTGTAAGTATTCGGCTAGTTTTGCCCAACCGTAAACTTGAGTAGAAGAACTATATGGAATTTGATAATCTCCTGAAGAAGGATACTGTGCTTGTAATAATTTATATTGTTTAGAATCTGGAGATACAGTTTGAATTGTACCATCTGAATTCATAAAACCAAAATATAATCCACTTGGTGGAGGAGTATTTGTTGCTGGATAAATTTTAAATTCTGGATCATCAACACCGATAGCTGATATTGCTAACTGTGCTTGATTGATATGAACTTCACGTATTGTATCTGATTCACTTGTAATTGCTTGCCCTGTTTTTCTAAATAGATTCACTAAAGAAGGAAATTTAATTCTTGCTACCATACCTGTACCTTCGAATACAAAACCATAATTACTTGAATTTTCAGAATTAACAACATCCCCAATTTTAATGTTTTGAGTTAATGTTCCAGGTGTATAATCAATCTGATTAAATCTTTCTTTAAAACCAAAATAGTATGTTGTACGAATAGTATCTTCATTCGTGTCACCGAAGTAATGCATATGTAAATTCATTACAGTACCATAATTTTCCAAACTATACTTTCCAGCCCAAGCTGCAGTTTGTCCATCTTTTACACGAATAGCCAAACCTTTAATTTTACTAGCAAAATCATCTTGATCAGCATATTCAGCTCCATCAATTATTTTTTGACCAAATGTGTTAGATAACACAATATTAACAGTATCTGTTTCAATATCTGAAACTTTAAAAGTTCTCGAGCCTAAAACTTCAGTATAATATTTTACAGAATCTGTAGAGAAATATTCTGCAGAATCACCTTTAATAGTTTCACTTAGTTCATAAACTTCCAATGTGATAGTTTGTGAAGTATCACCATAAATAGAAGTCTTGTCTAATGCCAATGAAAGTGATAATGAATCAAGTTCCCTGTCATCAAAGTTTAATGCTTCTTCAGACCCAATACTTAATTGAGTAAAAGCAGACGTTTTTGTTTGGCCTATCTCTGCTCCATTATCTACATAACCAGCTAAGAAGTAAGCTCCATTCTTTGTATATAAAGAATCCATATAATGTGTTTCCACATCTATTTCAAAAGTATCTGCGTAACACATTTGAGTCTGGTCATCTATTAGATCACCACCAATAACGATAGTTTGTAAGTCTGTTCGCTCACATGCAAAACAAAAAATAATTGCAAAAAATAAAATCGCTCTGGTAAAAACTGTTTTTATATTCATCTCGGAAAATATCATTTAAAAAGGTTCACTTATATAACCTTTCATTGGAATGACAATGGATTCGGTAAAATGGTTGAAAGCAAAGTATAAATACGGTTCGACAAAAATTGCAAATTATATAGAAGTACACAAACAAAAAAGGCTATCGATCGTATTTCGACAGCCTTTTTTTTATAAAAATACTTAAAAAGCAAAAATTACTCTGCTAATCCAGTATATATATCATAATATGACTCTGCATATTCATCTCCTTCTTGAATATCTTCAGCAACTTTTTCACCATATCCAGATAAAACTTCAGCAACTGAATCATTAATTGATTGAGATCCTTTAGTTACTTTATCGGCATATTCTGAACCAATTTTTATAAAACTGTTGTAATCTGCTGTTGAAAGATCTTGAAGCATTGAATCATCGATATCAAGCATTTTCACTTTCTTAGTCAATTCATCATGATCGAATTTATGATCAAACTGCGTATCATAAACTGTAAATACAGTTTTTGCATTTTTGAACATAGGATCATTTTTATATGAAGTTTTTAAATATAAAGGAATGAAACTTGTGAACCAATCGTTACAATGAACAACATCTGGAGCCCAGCCCAATTTCTTTACAGTTTCGATTACCCCTTTACAGAAAAATACTGATCTATCATCATTATCTTCGAAAAACTCATCGCTTTTCTTATCTCTGAAAACAGATTTTCTATGGAAATAATCTTCGTTATCAATAAAGTATACTTGCAATTTAGCACTCTGAATAGAAGCCACCTTTATTGTTAGTGGTTTTTCATCTTCACCTACGGCAATATTCATCCCCGAAAGTCTTACTACCTCATGCAACCTGTTCTTACGCTCGTTGATTAAACCAAATCTAGGAACCATAATTCTGATTTCCATACCTCTTTCTTGCATCGACTGTGGAAGCTTCCTAACATAATCTGCAACTTCAGAAGTTTTTAAAAATGGATTTATCTCACTTGAAACGTAGAGAATTTTTAATTTCGACATATTCTACCGTATTTACACCTTTTCTACGCAAAAGTACGGAAGAACTTACTTAAATTCAACTTTAAGTAGCAAACTAACTTAAATTTACATATTTACTTAATAATTTATTTTTTAAAAAACAACCCCTATAATGGACGTTTTTAACACAGTTAGTACTTTGAAAAAATTTGTCAATAATTGCAAATTTTCAAAAAAAACGATCGGTTTTGTTCCGACAATGGGTGCTTTACATGAGGGACACTTAACATTAATCCGACAATCAAACAAAGAAAACGACATCACAATTTGCAGTATTTTTGTTAATCCAACACAATTCAATAATGCAATAGACTTAAAACATTATCCTGTTAAACATGAAGAAGATTTTGCATTATTAGAGAGTGCAGGATGTCACGTTGTCTTTTTACCTTCAGTTGAAGAAATGTATCCGAAAGGCGTTAAACAAAATGACATTTGTGGATTTAATTTTGGAGAAATTGAAAATCAATTAGAAGGAGCTTTTAGGCCTGGACATTTTAATGGTGTTGGTATAGTTGTTAGTAAACTTTTTCATATGGTAAGTCCAATGAAGGCCTATTTTGGTTTGAAAGATTTACAACAGTTTCTAATTATCAGAAAAATGGCAACTGATCTTTCTTTTGGTATTGAAATTATAGGTGTTCCTACCGTAAGAGAAAACGATGGATTAGCAATGTCTTCTAGAAACCTTAGGTTAACGAAAGAAGAAAGAGCAATTGCACCATTTATATTTTCTATAATTTCAGAGATGAAAGAAAAAATTTCAAATCTAGAAACACCAAAAGAAGTGTTGGAATGGGGTATTTCAAATTTCCATAAAAACCATTCTTTCCATTTAGAGTACCTGGACATAGTAAATTCTTCTGATTTAAAACCTGTTAATGAAAATTGCACTCCTAAATCGTATGCAATTGTTATAGCAGCTCATTTAGGAAAAGTTAGATTGATAGATAATTTATTAGTTGAATAAGTTAATATAAAAATAAAGCCCATCACTTTTCAGCAATGGGCTTTAAATATCTTTTAAGAATAATTACTTAGATATCTTCTCAGCATATTTACATGCTTCATATAAATTAATAACACCCCCTGTTATTGATAGAGTACCAAACTTTACAGTTTCTGGTTCTTCTCCTTCCTCTAAACTTTCATACCCTGGCTTAAATACCTCTTTACTCTTTAAAGGTGTAACAGTTTTCATTAAGATCTTCTTAACTGTTGCTCCTGATAAATGTGGGTAATATGACATTAAAACAGCTGCACAACCTGCAACTACTGGAGAGGCCATACTTGTTCCATTTAAAGACTGATATTCTGAACCTGGAACAGTTGAATAAATATTATAACCAGGAGCAAACAAATCAACATTTTTCTTAGCATAATTTGAAAAAGTTGCTGGTAATGTTTCATCAATATGCCAAGTTGATGCTCCTACTTCAATCCAATTACGAGCAGTTCCACCTTTTAAATATTTATCCTTCGGGAAATTTCTTTCAACGTCAGTATTTTTATTATCATTACCTGCTGCATGTATCAATAAAACACCTTTCGAATCGGCATATTTTACAGCCGCATCTACATCTGATTTATAAGGAGAAAAAGGCTTGCCAAAGCTCATATTAATTACTTTAGCACCATTATCTACGGCATAACGAATTGCATTTGCAACATCTTTATCTCTTTCGTCTCCATTAGGCACTGCTCTAATCACCATAATTTCAACATTATCAGCTACTCCTTCAATACCTAAGTTGTTACCTCTAGAAGCTCCAATAATACCCGCAACGTGAGTTCCATGCATTGCATCTGGACCAGTCACGCTATTATTACCGTATATTTTTTGTTTTTTGTCATTGATATCATCCCCAACAATTTCTCTTGTATTTAAATCTGGATTATAATTATACTCTACTTGATCTGTAAAATAATCTACTCCTTCTTGAATACGTTCTGCTGTAACACCTCTACTTAACATGCCTGTAACCATACCTGACAATCCAGAAAGCGTCTCATCTTCTGTTTTTAGAGTCTCTAAAGCTCCCAATAATTCTTCTTCTGATTCTAAATCAAAATAAGCCATAAATAAAGCTTTACCTCTTTTAAATTGATGCAGTAAAAAATCATATCTTTCTAGATTCTCTTGTGCTTCAGCAAATCCAGTTTCAAAAGATTCTTTTACTTCAAGCCAGAGCTTGTATTCTTTTTTATCAGATTTTGAAATATCAGACTCGTCTTTACCTTCATATTTTTTACTCAACGTACCATACATACGCGCAACTTCTAGGTTTTCTTCATTGACAAAGGTTCCTCCTTCACCCCCAATAAAATTCCACCCGTTCACATCGTCGATATAGCCATTTTTATCATCATCGATACCATTACCTGCTATTTCCTTTGGGTTAACCCAAATTACAGATTTTAAATCTTCATGGTCGATATCTATTCCGCTGTCAATTACAGCAACGACAACTTTTTTACTTTTTTTGCCTTTTAAGACTTCATTGTAAGCCTGTTCTGTTCCAACTCCGTAAACATTATCTTGAGAATAGCTTAGGTTGAACCAATTTTCTGGAGCTCCTTTTAAAGGATCTTCTTGTGCGTTTACGCTTAATGACACTTGACTGACTAATGCACCAGCAAGTAAAATTGTTTTTAATGTATTTGTCATGATAGTATGTGATTTACCAACTACTTTTTTGTTGGCCATAATTTTATGAGAGATTCTCGGATAATAAGAACAATAATAACGACTATTAAGAACGCACCTAATTGCCCTAAGTCAAACCCAAAAATTAACAAAATATTAGGCAATGTAACAAATAAGGCTGCGAAAATAAAACCAAAACCTAAATCAATAAACATCTTTTGTCTATCCGAAAAATTTGGTTGTGTTTTACATTGAGGGCATTTAGATTTTTCTAATCGAAATCCATATAAAAAAAGATGTTGCCATTTAAATGTATCACAAACAGCAACTTCTTTTTTTATAGATTGTCTTTTTTTCTTTTTAGACATACTCAATTACTTAATCTTTAGCTATTAAGCTTCTACAGTATCTAATGATGCATTAACTGCAGCAATAATTTCATCTAAATTTTCATCAGTTAATGCTTGAGACATAAACCAACTTTCATATTGTGATGGTGGAAGGTATACTCCATTTTCTAACATTGCATGGAAAAACTTACCGAACTTTTCAGTATCAGTAGTTTGAGCATCAGCAAAATTATTTACTTCTTTATCAGTAAAGAAAAGGCATACCATAGAACCTAAAAGAGTCACTTTATAAGGTAAATTCTTTCTATCTAAAGCAGCTTGAATTCCATCTGCTAACTTTTTGCCTTTTGCAGCTAAATCTGAATAAACAGCAGGGTTGTCGTTTAAATGATTAAGCATAGCTAAACCTGCAGCCATTGCCACTGGGTTACCTGATAAAGTTCCTGCTTGATAAACAGGGCCTGCAGGAGCTACATAATCCATCAATTCTGCTTTACCTCCGTAAGCACCAACAGGCATTCCTCCTCCAATAATTTTTCCTAAAGTAGTCATATCTGGAGTTACATCAAATACTTCCTGAGCACCACCCTTTGCTAAACGGAAACCTGTCATAACTTCATCAAATATCAAAATGATGCCTTCACGAGTGCAAATTTCTCTAAGCTTTTTTAAGTAATCGTTCGTTGGTAGTACTAATCCCATATTACCAGGGACAGGTTCTATAATTAATGCAGCTATTTCATTTTTATTTTCAGCAATTAATTGCTCAATTTTATCTACATCATTATATGGAGCTAATAAAGTATCTTTAGCTGTACCTTCCGTGACACCTGGGCTATTTGGAACACCCATTGTAACTGCTCCACTACCTGCAGCAATTAAAAATGAATCGCCATGACCATGATAGCATCCTTCTATTTTAATAAATTTATCCCTGCCAGTATAACCTCTTGCTACACGTATTGCAGACATTGTTGCCTCTGTACCAGAGTTTACCATTCTAACTTTTTCGATCGATGGCACCATGCTACAGATCAACTCTGCAATATCAATTTCTTTTGAAGTTGGAGCTCCAAACGATAATGAATTATTTACAGCACCTTGAACAGCCTCTAATATTGCTGGATGTGCGTGACCAAGAATCATTGGGCCCCAAGAATTGATTAATTCTAAGTAACTCTTATTATCTTCGTCTGTGATATACGCGCCTTTAGCACTTTTTATAAATAATGGTGTTCCTCCTACAGACTTAAATGCTCTAACAGGAGAGTTTACTCCACCAGGAATTGTATTTTGAGCTTTGCTGAACAAATCAGCACTTCGTTTGTTATTCACGATATCAATATTAATGTTTTCGATGATTACAAAGTTAACAGATCAATTTAAATACTCAATTTATAGATGAATACTGTTTGTTTATGACTGTTATTAAAACATAAAAAAAGAAACCCCCGAAAATCAGAGGTTCCTTCCACTTTAATAAACTAAACTAACAAACAAACTTCAAGAATGAAATTAACATACATTAATTAAAATACCTAACCTTCATGGAGAATTTTTCAAAAAAAATAGAAATATCTTATATCAACTTTATTTCTTCACATAAGAGGCGTCCAAATGAACTTTCTGAGTTTATAGACAAAGAGCTAATAAATGAAGAATCAATCACTTATAATTCAGAAAAGGAGCTAAATGCGCTTGAGACTTCTATATGGATTAATAGTATTGAAATAGCTTTTAACAATGCCGCATCAGACCCTAATTACTTAGAATACGGAGCTAGGGAAAAAACACTTTCTTTCTTCTATAATTTGATAGAAATCTTAAAGTCTCAAAAAGAATTCTTTGTTTTTTCTTCAAACATTCACTCCCCTTTCGAGTTAAAAATGGTAGATGATAGATCAACAGCAATAAAAAATGTTTTTCTATCTCACTTCAATACAATCATAAACGAAGCTATTGAAACAGGAGAAATTGAGTCTAGAATGTTTATTTCTGATTATTATGGCAACTTAATATTTGCACAAGCGGTGTTAGTAATAAAGTATTGGGCTAATGATACATCAGATGAAGCAGAAAATACCGACGAAATTATCGAGAAAAGTGTAAATTTAATAATGGATCTCATGGCTCCTAATTTTGCTGATTCTGCAGTATCATTAGTCAAGTTTTTATTTCAAAAATAACCCAATGGAAAACATCAACAAAAAAGTTCAAAAAAGTATACCATCTAGCCGTGTTCAACGTGTATCTAGATTTGTAAAAGTTGGTGCCAAGGTGTCAACAAATTACATAAAGCATTACGCCAAAACTGTTGTTGATGCTGATTATAAAGGTAAGGAAGAGTTACATAAAGAAAATGCAGCAGATGTTTACGACGCATTAAGCGAACTTAAAGGTAGTGCATTGAAAGTGGCTCAGATGATGAGTATGGATAAAAATATGCTACCTCAGGCATACACAGACAAATTTCAAATGTCACAATATTCAGCCCCTCCGTTGTCTTTACCTTTAGTTAATAAAACATTTATGAAAGCTTTTGGTAAAGCCCCTTATCAAATTTTTGACGAGTTTTCTAAAGAGGCTGTTAACGCTGCAAGTATTGGACAAGTACATTTAGCCGTTAAAGATGGACAAAAATATGCAGTTAAAGTACAATACCCTGGTGTTGCTGAAAGCGTAAGTTCAGACCTCAAAATGGTAAAACCCATTGCAGTTAGAATGATGGGGTTGAATGAACAAGATGTAGAACATTACATGGAAGAAGTAGAAAATATGCTACTTTCTGAAACTGATTATAACTTGGAACTTAAACGCTCACAAGAAATAACAAGTGCTTGTAAAGATATCAAAAACGTTACTTTCCCAAACTACTACCCAGATTTATCTTCTAAAAAAATCCTTACAATGGATTGGTTAGACGGAATGCACTTGCCAGATTTTTTAGAGACAAACCCTTCACAAGAAATTAGAAATAAAGTTGGGCAGGCTCTTTGGGATTTTTATGATCATCAAATTCATACTTTAAAAGAAGTTCATGCGGACCCACACCCTGGTAATTTTATTATTAATAAAGAAGGCTTACTCGGGATTATTGATTTTGGATGTGTTAAAGAGATTCCTTCGCCTTTCTATGAGAATTATTTTGACTTGATGGTTCCAGAAAACCTTAATAATGATGAGAAAAGAAAACAGGTTTTTTCTAATATGAGGTTTATTTATGACACAGATACTGAAGAAGATAAAAATAAACTAGACGCTTTGTTTAGCTCAATGATTGAAATTTTATCAAGACCATTTCATAGTTCCCCTTTTGATTTTAGTCAAGAAAGTTATTTCAATGAAATAACAGCTATTGCTGATAACCAGGATAACCAAAACTTAATGAAATCTTCTAAGAAACCTAGAGGACAAAGAGATGGTTTATATTTAAATAGAACTTATTTTGGCTTGTATTCAATATTACACCAATTAGAAGCTACAATTGAAACAAAGTCGGTCTATTTTTCTTAAAATAGATCGACCTTTTTCTCACTTGCAATAGCTTCTGATAAATGGTCAATATATTTCACAAAACCTGTATCATAATCTTGAAGCAAATTACTTATATTTTTCAGTCGTTTTAACTTGGCTTCAGATGTCATATTCTGATCTACAGTCACCGCTCTAATTTCATCTATTAGATCAGAATGTACATTTGGATCTAAATAATTTTTAGGTAAATCTTTATCCTTAATTAAATATTTAGATAAAATATTCAATAACTCAGCTCTATTTATAGGCTTAGTGAGATAATCGTTCATTCCTACAGCAAAAGCTTTAAATCTTTTATCCCAATATGCATCTGCAGTTAAAGCTACAATAGGAACTTCTGTTTCTTTTAACTCTTGACGTATTATCTTAGCTGCAGAAATTCCTCCCATTATTGGCATATGAATATCCATTAATATCAAATTATATTTTTTTGATTTAATTTTTTGAATAGCATCTTCTCCATTTTCTGCAATTTCTATAGATAGGTTTAATTGTTTAAATAATGCTTTCATCATAAACTGATTCATTTTATTATCCTCCACAACTAAAACAATGTCCTCTGTTTGGAATACAGGCTCTACATCTAATATATGTTCCTTTCCCGTTGGTTTTAACTTTGATTCTTTAACAGGTAATTCAATAGTAAAAATAGTACCTCTACCCTCTTTACTCTCTACTGATATAGTTCCATTTAGCATTTCTGTCATTCTTTTAGAAATTGCTAATCCTAAACCAGTACCACCAAATTTCCTTGTAACTGACTTATCTGCCTGTTCAAAAGAATCAAAAATTACATTTAGTTTGTCTTTTGGGATACCAATACCGTGATCTTCTACAGAAAAAATGAAATTATTATTTTCAGATTTCACCTTTACAACAATATCTGTTTTATCTTTTGTAAACTTGATTGCGTTAGTCAAAAGGTTAGTCAAAATTTGTCTAAACTTGGTTTTATCAGTTAGAAATACTTCTGGAACACTTTTATCAAATTCGAGGTTAATATAAATACCTCTTTCTACAGATGAAAACTCATGTACTTTAACAATCATTCTGATCAAGTTGATAATTTCAACTTTTTCCATTGAAATAGACATCTTCCCAGCATCAATTCTTGAGAAATCTAGAATGTTATTGATCAATTCTGATAAATATTCACCATTGAAATAAATATATTTTAGTTGTTCAATAAATTCAGCAGATTGATTGGTGTCTTCGAACTTTTTATATAAAATGTTACTTAGACCAATAATGGCATTCAATGGGGAGCGAATTTCATGTGATATATTTGCTAAAAATAAACTCTTTGCAGCACTTGATTTGACAGCTTCATTTTTAGCAAACTCAAGTTCTTGTTCAATATTTTTTTGAGATGTTAAGTTCCAACATACACCATTCATTTCATAAACTCCCGAATTCAAACGTGATTTACCGAAAATCTGCAGATATTGAATATTCTTCGATGGATGATTAATCTTAAAAGATAAATCAATATCTGTCACCTTTCCTGCACTTACCTTTTTGACAACATCATTTACTTTCTTAACATCTGATGCATCAACAAATTTCAGGAAATCATGAATTGTATAAGTAATTGAATTGAGACCAAAGATTTCAAGAAATCTAGAATCACATAAAAATATATCGTTCAATAAATACGACCATGTACCAACATCAGCTGCACTTAATGCTAAATCAAGTTTTACTCTTTGCTGTTGTAATTCTTGTGTTCTTTCTTGTACTTTTTGCTCTAATGAAGAGTTTAATTGATAAATCTGTGTTTCGTGTTTTTTATTTTTTGTGATGTCAATATTGTAAATCGCAAGGCCATAAATCTCATTTTTTTCATTTAATAATGGTGAAAATACAGATTGAAGATAAATTTCTTGATTTAATTTAAATTCAAGCTCAAACATTCTTCTATTTGTAAATGCTCGTTCAAAATTCTCTCTGAACTTATAGAAAAATTCATGATATTTTGGACCGTTTATTTTATCACCTACTTTAACAGAAATCCCATATTCACTTTCCATAAGTGATGAAAATCTAGTATTAAAAAATACAATTCCGTAATTTACATCAACTGAAAAAATGTAACTTTTAGCACTTTCAAGTAATACTTTTGCTTGGTTATTAACTCGAATTAATTCTTTTTCGGCTTTATTTTTTTCGGTTACATCTTCTATAAAAAGAATGTTTTGAGGATCTTTCTGATCGCCAATAACTTCTTCTCTAAGAATAAAGATTTTCTTTCCATTATTATAATAATGAATTATACGTTTTTCCTTTAATGGGTTATCAGTAAGGTTAATAAAAACTTCGTCTAATGACATTCCCAGGAGTTCATGCATCTCTAACCCTAATAAACTCATTGCTGTGTCATTTGCATCAACAATTCGTCCGTTTAAAATAATAAGTGCTCCTAAATAATTATAATGAAAAAGCATTTTATACTTTCTCTCACTTCTTTTAAGGTTCTCTTGGGAATTATATTGCTCTGTAACATCTCTTACAACTACAGAAACGCCTGTTATAATATTATTCTCTGATCTAATTGGTGTATAAGTTGCCTCAAAATGTGCTCTTTGGTGTTTTTCTTCATCGCCATATGAACGGATTACCGAATAAACTTCACCATTAATTGCTCTTGTAATATCATCTTTCGCTATTTCATCGTCGTTATTTACCTTCATGTATTTAAGAATGTTATTCCCAAGTTCAATCTGGCATCCATAAACGGATTTCATTGTATCGACATGAGCATTATTAAATGCTAAATAGTTGAAATTTGTATCAACAGAAAAAATCACATCATGAGAGTTCTCCATTAAAAGACTTAACATCTTAAAATTTCTAACACTCTTAACATATGTCTTCTGCGCTTGGTTTTTTAATCGAATAAATTGAATAAAAACCACAACAATTAATATTACTAGAATCAAAAAGAATCCTAATAATAACCAAGAGTTAATGTACACGTTAAAAAAAATTAAACAGACTTCTTATATTAGTATAGAAGGCACAATAAATAAAATAAATAATGATAACCCTAAAATAGAGATCATTATTGCAATTGGCAATGACATTTGTAATTCCTTCTTACTATTTCTTTTATACATGTTAAAAGGAAACTTAATATAATAGGCTAAAGCTATGGCTGTATTCAATAAACCTAACCCCATAGCAATTAAATATAGACTATCTGAATTCATAATATATAATTCCCAAAGAGAACTAAATATCAATAATTTAGCTGTAAAACCAGCTAAAGGTGGCAATCCAATTAACGACATTACTGCTAACACAATTCCAATTCCCCAAAAACGTGCATTTGAGGTCCACCCAATACCAATAATAGTATCAAGTTTATCAGAATTATATTGTTTTTCAACTTCTCCAATAAATAAGAATATTGTATAAATACCAATTACATAAGTAACTAAGTAATAATACAATGCATTTGTTGAAATATCTTGAATGTTAAGTGTAGCTATTAAGATAAAACCAGCTCCAGCTATTGATGCATAAGCCATAAGCCTTCTCATACTCTTTTGTAATAAACCTGATAAATTACCAATAAACATTGATAATAAGGCAGCCATTAAAATAAAGTAATTGATGTATGGATTAATTATAATCTCAGATTCGAAAAAGAATCTATATAAAAATATAGTTGCTCCAATTTTAGGTAAAGTAGAAAAATAAGCTACTGCCTCAATAGGCGCTGCTTGATAAACATCTGGTACCCATATATGCATTGGAAATGCTCCTAATTTAAATAAGAACCCAATAGTTAATAATACAGTAGCTGAGATAAATAATAAAGAATAAGACTTATTATATAACGCAATTCCCTGAAAGTCAATAGCTGTTGTTAAACCAAATAATATTGACGCCCCATATATTGTAATTGCGGTAGCTACAGCTCCGTATAAAAAATATCTTATACTCGCCTCTGAACTTATTTTATTATTATTAAAAGCTGTCAACAAATAAGATGGTAAGGATATCAATTCAACAGCTAAAATTGCAATGATAAAATCATTCGCCATTGCTAAAAAATGTGCTCCTAATAACATTCCTAATGTTAATACAGCCCACTCACTCTGTCCACTCAAATGCTTTTGAGTCTCAGATTCTTTTTTCTTATTAAAGAATAAATGTAGGTATAATAATACAGCACAAAAATCTTCTAAAATTCTGATTTTTATACTCCACTGATCGTTATTTACGGTAAATAACATTAGTTTAGATGTCGTTGCTTCAGCAAACCATCCTAAATATATTATATCTACGATAACACCAATTAATGCGAAAAGGTAGAGGAAGTTTCTATTAAACTTAATTGGTAATAAATCAACAATTATAACCCCTAACAATATACTTATTATTCCTATCTCTGAAACCAAAAATGGAATACTATCAATTATGTCAGCTAATTTTGACAACAAATCTATTTCCATATTGATCTAAATTAAAGGCCCATCAAAGTATTCATATATTCTGTTCCTACAAAGTTGGCAAACTCTACAAAAACAGTTACAGAACCTTCTATTAAATTCAAAAGTAACTTAGGGTAAATACCTAAAACAAAAGTTATAACTGCTAGTGGCGCTAACATTATTACTTCTCTTGCAGTTAAATCCTTTAGTTTTGACTCCATCGACTCATCTTTTAAAAAGAATTTACCTAAGAAGATTCTTTGCATTGCCCACAAATAATATGCGGCACTTAATACTAAACCTAAAGTGGCTACAATTGTCATCCAACGAGGAATTAAATTGTTCACTGCAGAAGAATTGAACGCTCCTAAAAACACAAACAATTCAGCCATAAAGCCTGAAAAACCGGGTAAACCTAAAGATGCAAAAAATGCTATTGTTGCAAGCATTGTATACCTTGGCATCTTTGATGATAAACCACTATAATTTTCTATCTCTAAGTTACCTGTTCTATAATAAAGTACACCTGCAATTAAGAATAAGGCAGCTGATATTATACCATGAGAAAACATTTGAAAAATTGCTCCTGAAATACCTTCAGCTGTTAACGATGCTATACCAAGCATTACAAAACCCATATGTGATACAGAACTATAGGCTATCATTCTTTTAAGATTGTGTGTACCTAAAGCTACAAAAGCTCCGTATAATATAGATACTACTCCACCAAAGGCAATCCACCAGGCAAAATGATGTGCTCCATCAGGGAAAATTGAATAGGCAATTCGAAGCATTCCATATCCACCTATTTTAAGAAGGATACCTGCTAATACTACAGAAATTGAAGTTGGAGCTTCAACGTGAGCATCAGGTAACCAAGTGTGTAATGGAACAACAGGTAATTTAATAGCAAAGCCTATGAAGACCATTAAAAAGGCTACATACCTAACGTGTGTACCAAACAACTCCGCTCCAGAATCCAAAGAAAGGATAGAGTTAGGAATAAAGTTCTGAGCATCCATCATGTGAGATAATGTGAATGTCCTTACCAAATTCGATTGATCTATACCTCCTGAAACTAATAAGACGTGAACTTTTTCTATGATATCTAGTGAGACATTATCAATGTTTGTCGCAAAACCAAGTTCTACTGCAGTTGCTGCAGGATCAATTACAGAAGCTGCTAGTGCAATCATTATCACTAAAATAAAAATTGAACCAACTAAAGTATAAATGAAAAACTTGATTGATGCATACTCACTATTCTTCCCACCCCAAATACCAATCAAGAAATACATTGGTAATAGCATGAATTCAAAGAATAAATAAAACAGGAAGAAATCTAAAGCTAAGAAACAACCCATGATTGTACCGCTTAATAAAAGATAGAGAGCATAAAAACCTCTTCTCTTATTTTTAATTTCCAAAGATGATATAGCACCTATAACCATCACAATAGCTGCTAAAAGCACCATTGTATTACTTAAACCATCAATTCCTAAAATATAGTCAGCACGAAGTTTTCCGAATGTACCTAAGTTTAACACAATCCATTCGTACTTTTCTATAAATTGATATTTATCTAGAGATAGTATTCCATTCATACTCTCAGATAAACCTTGGTAACCAGACATTAATACCCCAGCAATTAATAATTGAAGGGAATTAATTCCGATTGTAATCTTTCCAAAAATAGGTTTAAGACTATTTGGTAATAATAAGATTATAAAAGTTCCGCAAATCGGAATAAAAACTAATAATGTGAGCAAAAATTGCGTCATATCTATATAAAAACTTTTGTTAGTTTATTTCTTTAAAACCATAAAATTGTGAACAATGAAAGAAGCAAAAATAATGACCATGCAATCATGCTTTGTGTCCTTTCTCCTTGAGGTTTTCGGAATAGATCTCCTAATAGCCACAAAAACTTTGTAAAATAAAGTACTACTCCATCCACAATATATTTATCAAACCATGCTAAAACGTGTCCGAAAACAACATTAAATACAGCAAATAATTTCACTAGAAAGTCTATAACTTTATCATCAAACCCTCTCACAAATTCTGAAGTTCCAATTGCAAGTTTTACAAAGCCTTCGTCTGCATGAGGAATACGGTCTAAACTTCTTGCTACAAATAGTACTGATAATACACTATTTTTATACAAGTTTTGAATATAAAAAAAGTTATAGGATACCTTAAAGAGAACACCTTGTTTAAAAGATGTCTTTAGGTTTAATAATCTCCCTTTAAAATAAATCAAATAAGCCAAACCACCACCTAAACAAATCATACTAATAGATAATATTATTGTAAAAACATGTACCGAATGATGATCAATAGTTGGAATTGAAAGGGAATTTTGAATCCAACTCCCAGATGTATTAAAAGGTGATAGAACATAGAAGAACCATACAGATAATGTACTTAATAAAAGAATTGGTAAATACATTCTATTACCTACTTCATGAGGAAGTACTAAACATTTCTGACATACTTTATGCTGAGCAATACCTAAATCGCCAAAAAAGACCTTATACAATACTCTAATTGAATAAAATGCCGTTAAAGCTGCTGCACCAAAACCAAGAAGAGCAAGAAATTGCCAATAAATACCATCATTAGTTGCTTTTAATAGAACTGAAGATAATAAAGCATCTTTTGATAAGAAACCAGATGTAAAAGGTAAGCCTATCAATGCAGCTAAAGCAATGGAAAAGCCAATAAACGTTTTTGGCATATAATTTCTTAAACTACCCATCCAACGAATATCCTGAGGATCAAATCCTTTACAAATATCACAAGAAACTTGATGCATGCTGTGTATTAAAGCTCCTGCTCCTAAAAATAGTCCTGCTTTAAAAAACGCATGTGTAGTTAAATGAAATATTGCTGACTCTGGATCTCCAACGCCAATTGCAAGCATCATATAACCCAATTGAGATATTGTAGAATAGGCTAATATTCTTTTTATATCATACTGAGAAAGAGCAGAAAACGCACCAACAAATGCAGTTACTCCACCTACTCCAGCGATAAACACTAATACTTCATCAGGTAAAAAGAAGAAACATCTTACCAATAAGTAAATCCCTGCCGCAACCATAGTAGCTGCGTGAATTAAAGCTGATACAGGTGTTGGTCCTTGCATTGCATCGGGTAACCAAACGGAAAATGGAATCTGCGCAGATTTACCCATTGCAGCTAAAGTAACTCCTATTGCTGCTATTAAGATTGTTGTATTTGATAACATTGATATATCAAATTGTTCAACAATTGCATGCAAACTAAGTGTACTAAATTGAGCATATAAACAAAGTAAAGCTACCATAAAACCAGCATCTCCAACTCTATTTACAATAAATGCTTTTTTTGCGGCTTTAACAGCTGCCTCTTTTTCTCTCCAAAAACCAATGAGCATGTAAGAACAGAAACCTACTAACTCCCAAAAAAGGTAGATTAAGACTAAGTTATCTGACAACAATACACCATACATTGAAAATGTAAAGACATTAAGGAGTGTAAAATACCTTTTATATTGAGGATCTCCCTGCATATAAGCAGAAGAGTATATATGTACTAAAAATGAAACAATGCTTACCATACTAAGTAGTAAAGCACTTAACTTATCTATAGATAAAATTGCATAGAAATAGTTATCTCCTAAGAAAAACCATTCTTTTGAGATAAATACATTTTGCCCTGACCACACAAGTGCAAAAGTTACGATACTACAAATTGCACTAATACCAATCATTAAAGTAGCAATTTTATCTGCTGCTTGATTAGATTTTCGTAATGTTAGTATTAACGCCCCTAGTAACGGGGAACAAACTGCAATTGAAATTATGATGTGTAAAAAGTTCAAATAGTTTATTTGTTGACTAGTTCTTGTTTACTTTTTTAATCTTCTTTTAGCGTATTGATCTTATGTAAATCAATTGATCTAAAATATTGAAATAGCTTAATAATTAATGCTAAAGCTACACAAACCTCTGCTGCCGCAATTACTATTACAAATACAGCAAACACATTACCTTCACCGAGACTTGCATCTCTTTGTGCAAAAGCTACTAGATTAATATTTGCTGCATTTAGCATCAATTCTACTCCCATTAGAGCTACAATTGCACTTCGTTTGGTAAGAGCAACAGCAAGACCTATACTAAATAGAAATGCTGACCCTAACATATAATATGAGAAAGGTATCATAATATTGACTTATTTCAGACAGCAAATATGCTGTTAATATTAAGAGAATTCAAATAAAAGCAGGGATTCGTGCTAATATTTCTTCTTTAGGAAGGTCTTTAATTATAATTTTCTCAATTTTCATCCCTTCTTTTAATTGTTCTAGCTTTTTTTGATGGTCTATTGCCACTACTCCAATAGGTGCACAAATACCATCGTAAGATTTCCCTGTTTCGTTGTTCATTATAAACATCAACCTATCTGAAACTTGATATGTATTTGATCCTATAAAAGACAACACACCCATTCTGTGCATATTTTTACCAAAATCAATTCTAGTTAAAGGCCTATCTGAAAAATGCACATAGTCTACTTCAGGAGCAAATTTCATATAATTACCTTCTACAACATATTTTATTGACCAATTGTTATAAATATTTGAAGAAACAAGACCTTCAAATCGTGTAACAGCTATCTCAGATCCCTCAGGAAATAAGAAGACATCTATGACATAGTCATTATTAATTGTAAACTCTGCTATCTTCATTTGTTAGATTTTCCATAAAGCTACTAAGAAAATAAAGACATAAAAAAACCTGACAGTATTAATACCATCAGGTTATTTTAGTTAAAACTAATTACTAGTCTTGTACTAAGAATTTAAATCCTATACCATGAACATTTAATATTTCGATAGTAGGATCATCTTTAAGGTACTTTCTTAGACGAGACATAAACACGTCTAAACTACGTCCTTTATAGTAATCATCATCTCCCCAAACTTCTTGTAAGATGTACTCACGTTTGATTAATGAATTACGGTGGCGGTGTAAGAATCTTAACAATTCAGCTTCACGCGTAGTTAATTTTCTTGTGTCATCACCAATGTTTAGTTTCTGATAAGGGAAGTCTAATAAGTAATTTCCGATATGAATCTCATGTGGATCATCTTCGTTACCTACTTCAACTTTAGGCTCACTTTTTTGTCTCTTTAAAATTACCTCAATACGAAGTAATAATTCTTCAACATTTACTGGTTTAGTAACATAATCGTCAGCTCCAATTCTAAATGCTTTGATTTTGTCTTTCGGCAAATTGTTCGAAGACATGAATAAAATCGGAATGTATGGATCTTTTGCTCTAATTTCTTCAGCTAATGTATAACCATCCTTGTGAGGCATCATGACATCCATTATGATCAAATCATAGTCGGCCTTGTCATATTCTTTCATACCTTCTACCCCGTCTTCTGCATGATTAACTGCATAGCCTCTGATATCAAGATATTTTTTAACAAGTGATGCTATAATTCTGTCATCCTCTACAAGAAGAATTTTAACTGCGTCCATAGTATTTATATTTTAATTAAGTTTTCGTTAATGATCTTTTTCGTTGACTTTTATTCTCTAACGCAATAATATTATCCAGGTTTTATAAAACAAGTTTAAACAAATGTTAATTGCGTAAAAAATGTTATAATACAATTTTTTCTTGATGATATTCATCACTCTTCTTCATTGAAGTAGATCATGTAATAATGCTGATTTCGCTCTGTATCGTATCCTTTTTCGATGTTTTGCTCATTTCCCGAAATGGTGATATTTATCTTCTTATCTAATTTGATAATACTTTTAAATTCTTTTTTCGATTTACGAACAGCCTCTTTAGATACTTTAAATTCTTCGAATAATGGTATTTCTTTTTTCTCTTGAAAGTCAACCTTGTATTCTTGGAATGCTTCTATTGCTTCGGCTTCTTCAATTACATTATTTTCAAAATCTACTACATTGAAATCTTCTTTATCATTAAAGAATTTCATCGAGCGATTTAATAAATCTATTTGTGCTGGTTTTTCAACTGCATGTTCTTCGTTAAATACTTCTTCAACAAAACCTTTGCATAAATCAAGGTAATTTTTTGTATGATAGAAGTTGTCTTCTCTTGGTCTTAACTGCAAGTAAGATTCTTTCCAATATAAAGCTTCAACAGATTTTGTAGGGCTGTCTTTTAACATCACCTTAAAACCCTTTTCCTCTTCAGTTTGGAATATCAAACAACCTTTATCTAGTTTTTTGACACTTACTCCTTCGTTCTGTTCCAGTTCAAAGCTCCCTACATCAGTTTTTTCTCCAACTTTTAGGAACATCTCTTTGTGTTCAGCTTTAAAAAGGCCTACAGCGTCTACAAGATCTCCATCTACAACACAGTCTTTTAACATAGCAACAAAGAATTCACCACCTTTAATTCTTGGGTGAGTTGAAGCTTGGTATAAAAGTTTTGACATTTCTCTTGATTGAGTCATGAACTGTTCGAATGGGTTTGAGAAGATTGCTTCTGCTGCTTCAAACATTTCATTATCCCTTAAAGATTCTTTGTCTTCAGGTGTATTGAAGTGATACATCGGCCCCGGTTTGAAAGATCTTAAGAAATAATCCATTACAGATTTGTATAATGGACTAAAGTTTTCAAGTTCTATCTCAAAATCAGCCAACTCTATAGGTTCCTCTTGTGTCTTATTTCCTACTTTATGAATGACTAACTGAGTCAACTTGGCGTTAGACAAGTCGAAGGATTTTATTTTACTCATGCTATTTTTTAAGGGAAGACTCTACTGTTTTTCTACGCTAGAAAAACAAACGTCTGCAATATTAACACTTTGAAACTACAATGTTTGCATGAGAAATCAAAAAAAAACACACACAGATATTAACATTTTATTATGTTAATGACTAAAGTCCTGATCTATCCTCTATTAACAAAAAAGAGTCTCCTTTTTCTACTATAAAAAAAGGAGACTCTTTTGATTTATTATCTATTTTTTATTTAGATAGAAGCGTTTTGTTCCATCAAATTTGTTGATGAAACGGAATTTCTCTTCTTTAAATTAACGGAAAGGTTTTCTGGACTCATTGTAAAAGCAAACTTCTCTTTTATCTCTTCTTTAGAAACAGACAAAGTCAACTCAAACTTTTTTAACAATGTTACAGCAAACAAAATCATCTCAGTTTCTGAAAGGAACTTACCAGGACAAAATCTAGGACCTCCTCCAAATGGCATTGCTACTTCTGCTTTGTGCTTACCAGTAAATGGGCAACCTCCAGATGTATCTTTTGCAGATAACCATCTTTCTGGAATAAACTCTGAAGCATTCTCAAAATTATCTTCAGACAATGCTCCAACTCTTAATTGTGTAAGTACAAAAGTATCTTTAGGAATGAGTAAATCTCCTACTACCACATCTTCATTTGCTTGAAAATATAAACTTGGTGAAACGGGCTTCAACCTTAGTACTTCTTTTAAAACAGCAGATAGGAATTTAAATTCTCCTACTTCTTCAAATGAAGTTATTTGTTCTTTATTTCCTAAAACATGCTCAATCTCTTGATATACTTTACTTTGCAACTTACTATCAGAAGCAATAAAATACGTAAGCCATGAAAGTGAATTCGCTGTCGTATCTTCCCCTGCCAATAACATAGTGTAGATATTACCAAATATTTCATCCCAAGAAAATGGATCTTCTTTATCTTGAGAAGCAATCAATGCCTCAATAAAGTTAGAAGGGTTTTCTTTTAAAGATGGATCCTCTTTTAAATTATTCTCAGCTTTTGCTATAAACTCTCCAATTGTTACTTTTAAAGCAGCCATAGATCCATCCAAATCCTTATCAGAAGATGACTTCAAATATCTCCAAATTGGTAATGGGCTATTAATACGTTGATTTACTTTTGGAAATATTTTAGCAATATGATCTTGAATCTCGTTTTCGTGGTTTTCTACAGTATTCATATCGTAACCAAAAGCGAGGTTTGTAGTTACATCTACTGTTGCACGTGTAAAATCACTAGATATATTATATTCCTTAACTTCTTCATTTAAATTGCTGTCCCAGTAATTCTCTAATCGTTCTGCTACTTGTACAATTTTTGGGAAAAATGATTTTACATTCTTATTACTTAACGCTTGCTGGGTAACTTTTCTGTGTTTTACCCATTTCTCATTTTCTGCAGTAAATACCCCATAAAAACCTATTTCCTCAATAATCTCCCCCATTTTAGAAAGTCTTCTAAACTTTGAGGGACGGTTTTTGAGAATGTATGCATTGTTCTGTGGGTTAGAAGAAATCAATATTTTCTTCCCCAAAAAGTTCACAAAAAAGAATTCACCATATTCTTTAGCCCATTGTTCATAATATTGATGAATCTGTTCTCTCTCAATTTGAAATAAATTGCCGAATACAGGAATTCCTTTAGGACCTTTTATATCTGCAATAGTTCTCGAATAATCTTGGTTTGCCATAGTAGTAAAAAAATAGTTAATAGAAATCGAATACTTGATTATTTATATGTTATCTCTCTTGGAGTTATTTCTACAAAAAGGTTTTTAGGAGACATCGTAAATGCATACTTCTCAATAACCTCTTCCTCTGGTACAGACAATTTAATATCAAAACTTTTCATCATCGTGATAACAAAAACTAGGATCTCTGTCTCTGCTAATAATTTACCTGGACAAGTTCTTGTACCTCCTCCAAAAGCTTTTAATGCTTTTTCGTTATGTCTACCTGTAAAAGGGCAACCCGCTTCTTTTTGCATCCATCTTTCGGGTAAAAAGTCTTGAGAATTTTCAAAATGATCTTCTGACCTTGCCGATTTACTTAACTGAGTAATAATTAAGCTGTTTTTAGGGAATAAAACATCTCCTATTACCACATCTTCATTTGCTTCCATGAACAAATTGGGACTAGCAGGTTTCATTCTCATAGCTTCTTTAATCACTGCAGATGTATATTTAAACAACTTTAGCTGATCAAATGATACAAGTTCACCATTTTCTCCTAACAAATCAGTTATTTCTTTTTGAACTTTCAGTTGAACATCTTTTTTTGAAGCTAAGAAGTAACTCACCCATGAAAGAGTATTTGATGTAGAATCTTCTCCTGCCAAAAGCATTGTATATAAATTACCGAAAATCTCCTCCCAAGTATATGGATTTTCTTTATCCTGAGAAGCCAACATTGCTTCTAAAAAGTTAGACGGGTTTTCTAAAAGTTCAGGCTTATCTTCAATTTTTTGATTCGTATTAGAAATAAAGTCACCAAAGAAAGACTTGATATGTGCTAAAGCCTGATCAAATTCTTTATCAGAGGTTGTTTTAATATATTTCCAAAAAGGTAAAGGTGTATTAATACGCTCATTTATTTTAGGGAAAATCTTTGCAATCTGCTCTTGAGTCGGATCTGTTTTATTATTGATCGTATTCATATCATAACCAAAAGCAAGTAGTGTAGTAATATCTACCGTTATTCTCATAAAATCATTCATTATTTCATGATTCTTATTCTGAGAGGTATCTATCAATGTATTCCAGTATTCTTCTAACCTATTGGCTACAAGAACAATATTCGGGAAAAATGATTTTACATTCTTACTATCAAGTGCTTTCTGTGTGACTTGCCTTTGTTTTTTCCAAACATCTCCTTCAGCAGAAAAAACACCATCAATACCTACATTTTCTATCACTTCGGCCATTTTAGAAAATCTTCTAAACTTAGTTGGTCGATGTTTTAATATGAAATCGTTATTTGTTGGGCTTGTAGATACAACTACTTTTCTCCCTAAAAAATTAAGTGAATACAATTCCCCAAATTCTTCGGCCCAATCTTCATATTGATTATGAATCTTTGATTTATCTAACTGAAATAAATTACCTACTAAGGGTAACCCTTTCGGTCCTTTTAAATCGTCTATCGTTTGTTTATAATGAACATCCTTTGTTAGTTCCATGAAGAGGGATATGAGATTAAGATAATTTCTGATTAAAAGCGTAAATTATCACAAATCAAAAGAAATAAAAAGAGCTAGACCTATATTTAAATTGATCTAGCTCTTTATTTAATTCTATTTATAAATCTTACTCTCCTTTCTTCCAAACTTTTGATGGAGGTAACATACCTTGATTATATAAAATCTCTCTATAATCAGCACAAGGATACATCTGCATATCTGCCAACATTCCTTTTTGTAATCTACCTCTATCCGTTAAACCTAAAGCTTTAGCAGACCTAAAAGTCATTCCAGCAAATACCTCTGCAGTAGACATTTTTTCCATGGCTCCTAACAATGCACCTTGCGTTAACATATCTCCCATAGGCGCAGATCCAGGATTCCAATCCGATGCAATTGCCAAACAAGCTCCTGCATCAAGTAACTTTCTACAAGGAGGATATTGCATTCCTAAACCCAGAGAAGCACCAGGTAAAACAGTTGCTACAGTATCAGATGCCGCAAGTAGTTTTACCTCTTCATCACCACTAGCTTCTAAATGTTCTGCTGATAATGCTCCGACTTTCACTGCTACTTTACTTCCACCTGTAGAAAATTGATCTGCATGAACTGTAATCTCGAAACCTAATTCTTTTGCTTTTTTTAGATAATACAAAGATTCCTCTACATTAAAAGCCGTTTCTTCTGTAAAAATATCTACACGATTACTAAGTCCTTCTTCTTTGATTTTAGGTAACAAATTTTCTAAAGCTCTATCAAGGTATTCTATTGATGTACCCTCAAAATCTTTAGGTTTCATATGTGCAGCCAAACAAGTAGACACTAAATCTGCTTTTGTAAGTGCATCAGCATTTTTAATTGCACGAAGCATTTTCAATTCATTCTCAATATCTAAAGCATAACCACTTTTTACTTCAATTGTAGTAACTCCTCTAGAAAAATGACGATCTGCTCTTTGTTGTGTTACACCAATTAAATCCTCTTCAGATGCCTCTCTAGTTTTACGCATAGAATCTTGTATTCCTCCTCCTGCTTTTGCAATTTCTAGATAAGGTTTCCCTGCCACTCTCATAGCATAATCACGAGCTCTATTACCTCCCCAACAAATATGCGTATGACAATCCACAAAGCCCGGTAATAGAACAGCGTCACCTTCAATTCCTTCTATTTCTGAATATTGATGAATAAGTAGTGAAGCAAAATCTCCTATTTCTACAATTTTACCATTTTCATCAACAACAACTCCTGCATTTTCTATTATCTCTAACGCCTCATCCTCTATTGCACCTTTCATTGGCAAATTTGCTAGAGAGACAACTTGAGTAAATGGACCAATTAATTTATGCTTCATAATCGCTATAAAAAAAGGACGTAACACTAATGCCACGTCCTTATTAATGTTTTATTTATTTGATGATTAGATCGTGATCTTCTCCAACTTTAGTAGCAATATCATATCCAGCATCATGATGACGGAAAATGCCCATTGCTGGATCGTTATGCAATACTCTTTTGATACAATTTTCAGCTCTTTCTGTACCATCAGCCAAAACTACCATACCTGCATGCTGAGAGAAACCAATACCAACTCCTCCTCCATGATGGAAAGAAATCCATGTTGCTCCACCAGTAGCATTTGACATTAAGTTTAATAATGGCCAATCAGAAACTGCATCAGAACCGTCTAACATAGATTCCGTTTCTCTGTTTGGAGAAGCAACAGAACCACAGTCTAGGTGATCTCTACCAATTACAATTGGTGCTTTTAACTTTCCTTCTTTTACAAGGTTATTAAAAATTACACCTGCTTTTTCTCTTTCACCCATTCCTAACCAACAAATTCTTGAAGGCAACCCTTGGAAAGCTACTTTTTCATCTGCTTCTTCTAACCACTTAATTAAATGATCATTTTCTGGGAAAGCTTCTTTTAAAGCTTCATCTGTCACTTTAATATCCTGAGGATCTCCAGATAATGCAGCCCATCTAAAAGGACCTTTACCTTCACAGAATAATGGGCGAATATATGCAGGTGTAAAGCCTGGGAAATTATACGCATTTTCACAACCACCTTGTTTAGCAAACTCTCTAATGTTGTTGCCATAATCAAAAGTAATTGCACCTTTCTCTTCTAAATCTAGCATAAACTGTACGTGTCTAGCCATAGATTTTAAAGATTTCTCTTTATATAAAACAGGGTCTGCCGCTCTTAACTCTGCCGCCTCTTCTAATGTCATTCCATTTGGAACATAACCATAGACTGGATCATGAGCAGACGTCTGATCTGTTAATACATCAGGAGTAATTCCATCTTTAATCATACGCTCTAAAACGTCTCCTGCATCACCTACAAGACCTACAGATAAAGCTTCTCCTTTCTCTTTTGCTTCCATAACCCACTCGATTGCTTCTTCATACGAGTACGTCATTTTATCAATATATTTTGTATCAATACGCTTTTGGATACGCGCTGGGTCAACATCAATTCCTAACATAGCTGCACCACACATAGTAGCAGCTAAAGGTTGAGCTCCACCCATACCGCCCATGCCAGCAGTAACTAATAACTTTCCTTTTAAATCTCCATCAAAATGCTGACGAGCACACGATGCAAACGTCTCATAAGTACCTTGTAGAATACCTTGCGTACCTATATAAATCCAAGAGCCTGCAGTCATCTGACCATACATCATTAGGCCTCTCTCTTTTAATTCTTGAAAGTGCTCCCAAGTAGCCCAGGCAGGAACCAAATTTGAATTAGCAATCATCACTCTTGGAGCCTCTGGATGTGTTCTCACCACACCTACTGGCTTACCAGATTGTACTAATAAAGAATGGTTTTCATCTAATTCTAATAAAATCTTAATGATCTTTTCTAATGATTCTCTATCTCTTGCTGCTTGCCCTGTTCCTCCATAAACAACTAAATTTGATGGGTCTTCAGCTACTTCATCACAAAGATTATTTAAGAACATTCTAAGTGGTGCTTCCGTTTGCCAAGATTTAGCATTTAACTCATTACCTGTTGGAGGAATATAATGAGGGTGCTTTGCATATTTTTCTAAAAATGCTTCAAATTTTTGTTGAGCAGATGTATTTGCTTCCATGATAGTATATATATATGTGGTATGTTTTTATTTATTTAATTGATGAGTACTGATTAGTACTCGAATTCAGCTTTGAATTCACCATTTAAATCTAATTGCTCTTTTTGAGCAACTTCATTAGCAATTTTCACTAAAGCACCACTTGATACAATATCATGCATTGCTTTAATATCATAAGCTAAAACTCTATCCTCATCAGCATGAGAAACACGCTCTCTAACATAAGCATGAGTTGCTTCTATAATTGGAGACGATTTTAATGGTCTTCTAAAATCTAAAGCTTGTGCAGCATACAGTAATTCAACTGCCTGAATCTGCTCTAAATTCTTAATAATTTGTAGCGTTTTACGCCCTGAAATTGATCCCATAGAAACATGATCTTCTTGTCCTAATGAGGTCGGGACTGAATCTGCAGAAGCAGGGAAACAGAGTGTTTTATTTTCAGTAACTAACGCTGCAGATGTGTATTGAGGAATCATGAATCCAGAATTTAAACCTACATCTGCCATTAATAATTTAGGCAAACCAAATCTACCTTCAATCATCATGTAGTTTCTTCTATCTGCAATATTTCCAAGCTCAGAGGCAGCAACACCGGCATAATCTAACGGGATAGCCAAAGGTTGACCATGGAAATTACCACCAGAAATTGCATTATCAGCATCTAAAATAATTGGATTATCAGTAACAGAATTTAATTCTATTTCTACCATTTCTTTAAGATGTAACCACGCATTTCTAGAAGCACCATGTACCTGTGGCATACAGCGTAAAGAATAAGGATCTTGCACTCTATCACAATCCACATGAGACGCCAATATTTCTGAACCAGCCAACATATTTCTTAGACGTGATGCTACTAATTGAGAACCTTTATAAGGTCTTATTGCATGTAATTCTGGCTCAAACGGTCTTGATGATCCCATTAAACCTTCTAATGACATTGCACCAATGACATCAGCGGTATCTAATGCGTTTGCTAATTTCTCTACTACTTTTACAGCATGAGCTAAGATGAATTGAGTACCATTAATTAGTGCCAACCCTTCTTTTGGTCCTAATTGTAATGGCTTCATCCCTAACCTACTTAATACATCAGAAGCAATTGCTTTAGAACCATCCTCTGTATAAACCTCGCCTAAACCAATTAATGGTAAAAACAAGTGTGAAAGAGGTGCTAAATCTCCTGATGCTCCGACTGAACCCTGTTTGGGCACTGTGGGCACAATATCCTTATCAACATGCCAAACAATTCGTTCTAATGTTGTAAGAGATATGCCAGAGAAGCCTTGAGCAAGTGCATGTACCTTAGTAATCAACATAATTTTTGATACTTCTTTTGGTATCACTTCTCCAACACCAACACTATGGCTCTGAAGAATTTTATGTTGTAAGGTTGAGGTATCTTTTTCAGAAATTTTTGTTGTACATAATGGACCAAAACCAGTATTAATACCATAGACAACATCACCTTTGTCTACAATTTCTTGAACATAAGCTTGACTCTTGACAACCTTTTCTTTGGCAGTTGTATTTAAAATTGCTTTTACTTTGCCTCTTGCTATATCTAATGCAATATTTACGGTTAGATGGTCAATACCGTAATTAAAAATTTTGTTCATGCTAGTATTTATGATTAGTATGTGGTATGTGTTTATATCTTTTCCAAAACACGTTCTGATAGTGTTTTTTCTTGTAATGATTTTTCTAATGATGTGAGTTCATTCAACAAATCTGTTTCCTCTGTTATTTCTAACATTGACTGTTGAATGGCCTCCCAAATTGGCTTTGAATTTTCAACGAGTTTCTCCCCTTCTTCAGTCAAAAGCATCAACTTTTTCCTACCGTCTGATTCATCTCTCTGAACTTCCAATAAACCCTTCCTAATTAATGCAGTAGTCAACTGACTAACAGCAGAATGACTTACTGTAATTGTATCTGATATCTCTCTTAAAGACATTCGTTTATTTTTATCGAGCAAATAGAAAATTGGAAACCAAGATGGATCAAAATCTATTTGTTGCGTTGCATAAACTTTAGATACTTCTGCTAAGAATTTTTCTCCTAGTCTTTTTAACCTACTTCCTAAAACTAATGTACCTGCTGATTGATAAAAATCCATGTTTATAATGTTTAGCTCAAAAGTATATAAGTACTTACATAAATACAAATTATTAATGCTTTTTATATAAGCGCTTACATAGTTTTATTCATTATTCTTTTTTTTAGCCCTTAAAAAGTAGTATCAGTATAAAAAAAATCATATATTGTAAACAAACGTTAACCTTATGGAGATTGCAATAACAGACGGGATCAAAGTAACTGTCAATACTTTTTTCTTACCAGAATACTCAGTACCAGCTGAGCGACATTACGTATTTAGCTATCAAATACGCATTGAAAATCTAAGTGCTTACACGGTTCAACTACTTACTCGTAATTGGGATATTATTGATATTACAGGTAATAACAGAACTGTTAAAAATGGAAATGGAGTAATTGGAAAAAATCCAGTTATTTTACCAGGAGATCATTTTGAATACACTTCAGGTTGTCATTTTGTTTCACCAATAGGGAAAATGAGTGGCTCGTACAAAATGCAAAGAGTAAATGATAAAAAGGTTTTTGAAGTGGAAATTCCTGAATTTACTCTTATGCCTAGTTTTAGCAAAAACTAGTTGGAACATACATACCAATTTTATTCGACTATCAAATTAATTAACTTTAGAGTAGACCTAAATACTTAGAATACTTATTGTACTACTTTATATGACTCCAAAATCTAAAAAAAGGATAAAGGATCAACCAGCGGTAAAAAATTATAACGAAATCATCTTTAATAACATTCTATTCGTTGCAGAAACGGACGCTATTGGTAAGATCACTTATTGTAATAAAATGTTTGCTCCAGAAGCATTGCATAGTTCAATACATAACTTTTATGACTGTACAATATTAGAGCACATTACCCCTAAAGCTCTACTTGGAGATTGTCAGAAATGGATTGGACAATTGATTCATAAAAAAACCCATATTGAACACGCTATTCATTTAAGTAAAATAGATGATAGGTATATATGGATATCTATGCCCACATTTCAAAATGATTCATCTGATAAAATAGAAAAAATCATTACACTTAAAGATGAACTCTCTAAACTAAAGATAAAAGAAAAGAAACTTCAAGCTCTCTTGCAGGAGATTTCTATCAATGAGTTATTCGATCAAAAAATAATTTCAAAACAAAAAGACCCTTCTTTACTTTCAGAACTCCCTCTCAATAATGCATATAACACCTCAAATGCTCAAGCCATTTTAGCAAATGAAGAAAGACATCGTTTAGCTTTTGAAGCTTCTAAAGAAGGTATTTGGGATTGGAATCATGTATCTAGAAAAGTTCATTATTCTAGACAATTCTTTAAAATGCTAGGGTACGAAACCAAAGAAAATGAAGGTGATATAACAACACTTATTAATTTAATTTGGGAAGAAGATAGACCTACAGCAATACTTACACTTCAAAGAGATATCCATATTAAAGATGGCTTTAATATGATTTTCAGAATGATATCCGCAGACACTACCCCCATTTGGGTATTATTAAAAGCAGCAGTTCAAAAAGATATAAATGGAAAAGTAACAAGAGTAATTGGTAAACATTCTGATATTACGTTTTTCAAAAACCAATCCGATAACATACAAAAAGCAGTATTAAAAACGGAGGATAAAGAAAGAGAACGTTTTGCAAAAGAAATTCATGATGGCATGGGACAAACATTAACAGCATCTCTCTATCAGCTTGACGAGGCCATCAAATTAATTAAAAAACTAGATACTGGAGAGAAAGATATTTTGATTGGTATTAGAGAACAACTTAGAGATGCAATCAAAGAAAGTCGAAATATCGCTCATAACATCATGCCTACAGCAATTGAGAAGACAGGTTATTGCGGTTCTATTGAAAAAATAGCAAATTATTACAAGGATATATCAGATAAAGAATTACACTTTTTTCATAAAATTGATCAAAACAGCCTATCCCTCTCTAAGCAACTTATACTTTTAAGAGTTTCCCAAGAATCAATTCACAATGCTTTTAAACATGGTAAAGCTAAGAATGTTTCAATATCGATAAACCAAAATCTTGATCTAATTACATTAATGATAGAAGATGACGGTATTGGTTTTGACGTCGAAAAAGTGAAAGCTAAACAAGAAAAAGGGATTGGCTTACATAGTATGCAAGAAAGAATAGAATCTATTGACGGCAGCTTATTTATAGAATCATCTGCTAAGTTTGGAACCTGCATAATAATAGAACTACCTGTGTTTAAAAATTAAGATTTATACTTTATAACCTTATGAAAACTAAAATTTTACTCGTTGATGACCATAGCGTAATTAGACATGGTATTCGGTCATATTTTAAAGGATTGGATGACTTTGAAGTAATTGCTGAAGCCGACTGTGGAGAACGTGCATTTAATGCTTTAAACGCTATGGATGTTGATCTTATTTTTATGGACATAAGCATGAAAGGTATGGACGGAATAAGTGCAACAAGTAAAATCAAAGAGCTATTTCCTAACATAAAAATTATTGCATTAAGCATGATGATGGATAGTGAATATATTAAAAACATGATTGATGCAGGTGCTGATGGCTATTTATTTAAAGACTGTACTGAAGAAGAAATTCAAAAAGCTGCAAGAGCTGTTGTAGCTGGTGATAGTTATTACTGTTCATCTGCTACAAAAAATATTATTAAAGGATATAAAGATGATCAAGAAAAAATGGCTTCATCTATAGACCCCAATTTTACATTAACAGCAAGAGAAAAAGAAGTCTTACGATTAATCATAGATCAACAATCAAATAAAGAGATCTCAGAAAAATTATTCATTTCACTTAGAACTGTAGATGCGCACAAAAGAAACTTACTTGATAAAACAGGACAAAGAAATGTTGCTGGACTAGTGATGTATGCTATTAAAAACAAGGTTTTTAAAGACTTAAAACTATAAAATAGGTATTTTACCTATACTGTTTAGGTATTTCCACAATAGATCTTTTAGTCAACAAATGTAAATTTGTATCATAGGAAATAAGAAAATTACTTTCCTGTTAAACCTAAGAAAAAGTATAATAGATAGCACAATAGTTCATCAGTTACAGAATGAGAAAAAAGTCCAAGCTAATAGAGTGGACTTTTTTTTGCACGAAAAAAAACCTTTTAGTAAAAAAGTATTACTAAAAGGCTTTCTTATATATTATAACTAATTTCTTAGTCTAAATCATGCTTATATCCGCTTACTGCATAGAATAATAAGAATGCTTCACATAATGCAACAATAATCCAAGTCATGTCCCATCCACCGATAGCATCAGCAGTAACACCTTGAACCCATGGTAAAATTGCACCACCAGCAACACCAATCATTAATGCACCAGATCCTTTAGAAGTGTAAGGTCCTAATTTATCAATTGCTAAAGAGAAGATTGCTCCCCACATAATTGAATGCATTAAACCAACACCAACTAATAACCATAATTGTTGTGTTACCATTGCAGCAACCACTAGAAGTAATGCTACTCCAGAAGTTACTAATAATTGAGTATGTCCTGGAATTTTAGATAAGAATGATCCACATAAACGACCAACTAACATAGAACCCCAATATAAAGTAGCCATTAAAGCATAAGTATCTTTGTCGATACCAATTTGTTTAGCGTGCATTACAATATTAGAACCTACTGCAACTTCTGCACCTACGTAAACAAAAATAGCAACAACACCTAAAGCTAAATGCTTAAAGCTCCAAATTGATTTAGTTAAAGTTGCTGGGTCTACTTCTTCGCCAGAATCACTTGCCATTGGGTTAGGAAGCTCAATGTTCTTTAAAACACCTGCAACAACTGCAACAACAATCATTAAGATAGATAAAGGCAGTAAAATTTGAGCTACTTCTGGAGCTGCACCACCAAAGATGATACCTGCTACGAAGAAAGGTGCCACTGTAGTACCAATAGAGTTAATTGTTCCTGCAATACTTAAACGAGTAACAGAACTTGTACCTGGTACTTCACATACAGCAATAAATGGATTAATTACAGTTTGTAATACAGCCATAGAACAACCTAAAACATAAGAACCTAATAAGAAGATAAAGAAAGCCTGTGGTACTTCTCCTCCCATTAAAGTTACAGATGGTAAATCTGCAAATTGTGCAGACAATGCTTCTATACCTAAAGCAGCAATTAGCATTATCAAACCTCTAATTAATGTTGATTTGTGACCAGAGTTATCAACCCAATTAGATGCAATGTTACCCATTGATGGATAACCCATAAAGAATGCAAACGTAATGAACGTAGCAAGAGTGTTTTTTAAATCACCTGATTTACTTAAGAATGCTTCTTGTAAAGGTGCTTGGAATTGTTGGTTCACTACTGTAAGGAACCCAACAACGAACATCAAACCTACCATTATTAAGAATGGTCCAGTGTGATTTTTTTGTTTTGTTTGTGTGTCTTTCACAACCGATTTTTCTATAGTTTCATTCATTTTTGATAACATCAAGATGTTAATTTGTACAGCGGTAAAATATTAAGTAGACATCAAAAAAAATTGAGAGGACGAAAAAAAACTTCAATTCTAACAAGTCACTTCTAATAAAAACCGGTTGCAATATAACTAAAACCTCATGATAGTAGGAATGACACTTATCAGTTTTGTATAATTGTTTCAGATAAGATTCATATTTTAACAAATAAAAACAATCTTTCGTTTTTAGACAATTAACCCCAATTTTTACTAATGATTATTTAATATTTCAATTTCTAATCAAAAAATGTTTGTATTCAAAGGACTTTATTGCAACTTTAAATATGATCAGTGAATTAATTCTTAAAATATTTTCAGGTGCTGTAGTTGGCTACACTACTAATGATTTGGCATTGAGGATGCTATTCGAAAAAGTACTTGGTATTCCGAGTATCGTAGAACAAACCAAAGAAAGTTTTATACAAAATATAAGTAAGCTAGTTGAGTCTGAAATTATCCGTCATGATAATATTAGTGTTGAAGTACAAAAAGACAACTTTAAAGATGCTCTTTTAGTAATGCTTACTGATTTTGTTGAAATACATCTTAGAGCTGAATTTAAGAAAGATGAAATAATAGCTGATATACCTAATATTGATAAATCTATAGATCGCTTAATTGCTATTATTGATGAGAATTTTAAAGATTCGCTAAGAAAAGGACTCAATGGGTTACTCCAAAATACCGTTGTATCCGATTTCACTTCAAAACAACAAGTTGCACATATAAGCGATAGTATTCTTGAACTTGTACTAACTACTTTATCAAAAGATCATCTTGTTGAATCCTTAACAAATGACATTTGGCATGAGTTAAAGAGAGAGCAAACGCAATCGATTATTGCTCCTATACTCTTTGATAGTATCAGTAATTATTCTGAAGATTTTTTTGATGAACTTCACACTTCCCTAAAAGATGGAAAACTACCTCTAAATCAATTTATTGATAAATTACTTTTTCATTTTGAAAGCGATCAGTTAATAGACAATTTAAGTGAGAGTATTTCTCAAAAAAGCATTTCTGATTTTATTGGTGCTGGTGATCATCAGAATATAGCAAAAGAAGTACACCGTATCTTAATTTCAGAATTTAAAGACCCTTCTGATAATGCTCCAATTAAACGACTGATAAGAATCTTTATTGAAGTTATAGGGAACGAGAAAACAACTATTTTCGAACTCCTCCCTCCTGCTATTGGTCAAAATTTTGAAAAATTCTTACGCAAAAACATTCCTATCATTTTAGATGGAGTTGTTGAATGGATTCAAGAAAATAGAGAAGAGATAAATCAAATTGTCAATCAATCTTTTGAGGAGCAATCTTCATTTATGGGCAAATGGGTAATGAACTTATTTGTAGACAGTGTGAGTGAAAGATTTAAAGTTGTTGATGAAATCATCAATATTGCCAATAATCAAAAGAACGAAGAAAACTCAATAGAAATAGCTCAAAAAGGAGCTAATTTTATGGTTGAGTATTTAAAAACCAATAGTATTGGCTCACTTATCAATAGGTTTGATCAAAAAGGATTAATAAACACTATTCATGGTTTAATTATCTCATTAGTTGATGAAAAATTAGTTGGCCAAGGCGCTGACTCAATGTCTTTATTTCTAGACAAGAAAATAGGCAATATTTGGTCTAAGAACAGAAGAAAGAATGATCTCAATAAACTCGTTAATTTTCTAATTGATGAACAATTAATTTCTGAGTTTTTATACAAACGAAAATCTACTGAAAAAGGTAAAAAGATTGTAAAAGATCGTTTGAATAAAATAAAAGAACAGCCTCTTTATTCATTATTCACTGATCAAACTATACATAATTTTGCTAAAAAAACGCAAGTTTACACAGAAAAAACTTTACGTGAAGAAAAAGTAGGTATTTCTGTAGGTATTGAGAAAGTAGTTTGGGAAGAAATATCAAATAAACGATTTTCTAAATTTATTGGACCTAATTCGATTGAGAAATGGTCTCCGAAAATCAAGAAATTCTCTATTTCATTTTTAAGAGATGCGTTTAATAAAGGGAAAAAACGTCCAATTCACGATCTAGTTGCTATTGCAGAAAAAAGTACTTCTCTTCCAAGAAAAATGACGGAAGGTATTATCGGTTACATCAATCGAAATATCAACCGATTAATGAAAGGACAAGTAAGTAGAATTGTTGCTGATAATTTACATAATAAACATAAAGAATTACCAAGTATGGTTAAAGGCTTTATGGGTAGCAACATGAAACCTATTACTTATTTTGGAGCTATTTTAGGGGCTATTGCTGGTGGGCTTACAGCTTATATTCCTCTAGGTGATAATGTCTATACAATGGTTGGTGCTATAGCTGGAGTTTATGGAGTTACTGGATTAGCAACAAATTGGATTGCTATTAAAATGATCTTCAGACCCTATAAAGCCGTTAAGATTTTTGGAATGAAAATGCCTTTTACTCCAAGTGTAATCTCTAAAAACCAATCTAAGTTTGCTGACAACATGGGCGATTTTGTTGGAAAACAATTACTAAATGAAGAATCAATTGGTAGTGACTTAACTAGTAAATTAACATCATTAAGAACAAATATATATACTACGTTTGTTGAAAGTGATTACAAAACATTAGACGTTTTATTAGAAACAGAGAAGAAAGGGATTAGCAAAAAAATTAGTAAAGTAGCATCACATCAATTATTTTCAAATAGATATGCTTACGCTGAAATAATTTCGAAAAAGATAGAAAAAGAGTTATTCTCTGAAAATAAATTTTCTGATTTATCCCTTCAAACTACTTTTATAGATTTTGCACATAAAGATATTGTCTATAATGCTCTTTCTTCTTTCCTATCAAGACAAGTAATTAAAATACTTGATAACGATTTAATGTTGAACGACGCCATTCCTGATAAATTTATTGATCAGATGTTTGGTGCTGTAAAACAAATTCTTTCAAAACAAATAGACAATACTAACCAATGGGTACAAGATGATGTACTTTTTATACATTTAAAAAACATTTTTAGAGATAAATTCATTGAATACAGAACCAAGTCTTTAAATGAAATTCCGATTTTTGAAAAAAATAAAACAAGAATAAAAGAGAGTATTTGGAACGGTTTAATAGAAGCTTTAAACGAAGATAGTTTCCAAGAACGATTGCTCGAATTTTTCGAAAGTCAGATTGAACAACTTTCAAATAAAGAATTACCAATAAGAGACTTATTTGGAGGTAAACCTTATGAGGCTCTTCAAGAAAATAGTATTCAAATCGTTGATCAGTTAATTAACCATGTCATCAAACATTTAAGAGATAATGACGAAAAGTTTGCACAAGAAGTGTATGATGCTACGATTGAAAAACGAAAAATGGCAATGATCTATGAAGGAAACATTAAGAGAACAACTAAAGAATTAACCAATAACAAAATACCTGATTTATTAAGAAGAGGTCTTCCTGAAATCACTCAAAAAATTCAAAATAAACTATCTGTAATAGCAAAAGACACTAAGGTTAAAGACTTAGAAATTGAACTTAAAAAAGGCCCATTACAGGAAGGTATTAAGAACTTATTAAACAACAATAGGTTACTTACAAGTATTCAGTTTGTACTAAATAGAATTGTTGATGAAATTTTTGATACTAAAATTGAAAACATTCTGAGTGTTGGGTCGATTAGTAAAGGAGAGATTTACGAACACTTAAATACTAACTTAACTCCTGAAATTAAGATAGTTAGAAATCATATTCAAGAACAGCTATACGATAAAAACAAAAAAGACTTAATTGTAGATGACCTTAATTTAATGATTAAGGATATCTCTAAGAAATTAATCCTTTCTAAAAAAGTTAATGATATTTTTAAGAATACTGATGCAGATGAACTTAAGAATGGAATTGAAAACACATTCAAAATTTTATTAAAATCTAGGTCAACTCAAAATACAGTAAGTTCTCTAGCTTCAAATCTTGCTATAACCATTGAAAATCAAGGAATTACATCGATTATCCAGAAAGAACAATTTCTATTTGATTTAGAAAAAGGGATTGCAAAAACTTTAGAGAATAATAAAAATCAAGAAGTAATAAGAGAGATAACTAAAAACATGTCTATTCAGATGTTAAACAATTTCAACAAGTGTTTAACTAAAGAGACTAAAAATTACTTATTGGATAAAGTTCTAGATGGATTAATTAAATCTGCATCTCCACATATCGGTACATTAATTAGAAATATTGACTTTAAAGATATTGTTGTAACAGAAATTAATCAGATGGATCCTGCTAAAATTGAAGAGCTATTTTATGGTTTTGCAGGTATGTATTTCAAGAGGTTAATCATCTACGGATTCTTCCTAGGATTACCAATTGGTGCAATGTTAGATTTTGGCCTATTACAATTAGTAACTTTCCTTATAAAGAAGTAATTTCATAGTATAATTAATATCCAATCTATGAAATACTTATTTAGCTTATTAATAGGCTTGCTCTTATCACTATCAATTTATGCTCAAGAACCTAGCTCTGAACTTGAGATAGAATATGACTCATCAATTACAATGATGAGAAAAAACATTGTAAGGTTTAACATTACACCTTTTATCCTTTGGGGTAGTGGAAACTATGTTTTCGGTTATGAAAGAAGAATAAACGACCATTCTTCGGTTTCTTTGAATGCAGGTTACCTAACTTTCCCTAAGATTGTAAACTTGAATCTGGGACAATATGGAGTTGCAAATGACCATAATAATAATGGTTTCAGTATTGCAGCTGATTATAGACGTTATTTTAAAAAGAGAAATAGAGGGTTCGCTCCTGATGGCCTCTATTGGGGACCATACATTACCTATTATAGGTATAATTTATCGAGTAATGTCTCTTTAGCTGATTCTACAGGACAACAGATTACAGCTTCAAAAGCTAATTTCACGGGTTCTGCAAATATTATTAATGTAGGGATCGAACTTGGTTATCAATTTATTATTAAAAAACGCTTAGCAGTAGATTTAATAATGGTTGGACCTGGTTATGGTTTTTATGGAGGTAAACTTAAATTAGATAGTGATTTAACTATTGATGAAAATGACGAAATTCTAAATGAAATTAGAAATGGGCTTGTTAATAAGTTCCCCATACTTGATGGCTTATTAGAAGGAGAAGAAGTAAATACTAATGGTGATTACGGAACTTGGACTGGTGGTCTAAGGTTTGTAATACAGGTAGGGTACTCCTTTTAATAAAAAAATACTACGTATAAACAAGAGAGATTGGTTTAAGAAAGCCAGTCTCTTTTTTTATAAAAAATAGTAGACATAAAAAAAACCGATAACATTTCTGCTATCGGTTTATCGAATCACAAGTGATCCGACCAGGACTCGAACCTGGAACCTGCTGCTTAGAAGGCAGCTGCTCTATCCAGTTGAGCTATCGGACCATCCTTAAAGGTTCTTCTAAGTCGGGATGGCAGGATTCGAACCTGCGATCCCCTGGTCCCAAACCAGGTACATTAACCGGACTATGCTACATCCCGAAGAACTCCCAAAAAGGAAGGTTTCTATATTGTGATCCGACCAGGACTCGAACCTGGAACCTGCTGCTTAGAAGGCAGCTGCTCTATCCAGTTGAGCTATCGGACCATCCTTATAAAGGTTCTTTATCGTCGGGATGGCAGGATTCGAACCTGCGATCCCCTGGTCCCAAACCAGGTACATTAACCGGACTATGCTACATCCCGATAAGAACCTCCTATTAAGGAGGCGTAAACAAAAATGTGATCCGACCAGGACTCGAACCTGGAACCTGCTGCTTAGAAGGCAGCTGCTCTATCCAGTTGAGCTATCGGACCATCCTTTAAAAGTTCTTTAAAGTCGGGATGGCAGGATTCGAACCTGCGATCCCCTGGTCCCAAACCAGGTACATTAACCGGACTATGCTACATCCCGATATTGTCCTTTCAACAGGAGCATTTTTGTTTAACGCGGTGCAAAGGTGTAGGTATTTTGTTTAACACGCAAGTATCTTTGTGTTTTTTTTATCCTAACCAATGTAAACACATTATTTTTCAGCGAATTATAGTTAAAAATAATTTTATTTATTTTCAATTAGCTTTTTAAAATGCGTTTTTTGATGCTATTAATAATGTTTTTATCTATTAGTATTTATTTTTCTATAACCAACAACTCTGTCCCCTCTATCTCCTGGTCCTCTGTAATACACAAAGATTTCATACATATTTTTCGTCAAATTAAAGCTCCCTTCTAAAGCTACATCATCTCTCTCCATAGCAGATGTGTTTAAAACTGTATACATGTAATCATATCTGCCTTGTTTTACTAAAGCAGAACCAACGTAAGCCTTTTTCGAATTATCATACACCATTTTATATTCTTCATTTAGCTGCCATTGAGTGAAAGCTCCATAAATATAAACATCTCCAACCACCTGTGTTTCCATTGGTAAAGTAAAAAACACTTCCATATAATCACTTTCTATCCAATAATCAGGCTTACCAAAAACACCAATTACAAACCCTCCGTTATAATCTTTTTGCTGTTGGTTAAATGACTTTCCATTTCTAACTAAATCTTTATGTAACCGTACTCTATTAAAATTTTTCATTCTATCAGTACTTGAAACTTCAGCTCCTCCCCCGTTTAAACTACCTATTTCGAATACTCTAAATTCATTGCTCCCTAGAAAGGCATTTTCACCATCATAATAAGAATAATCTAAAATATGCTCATGTCCTTTTATAAATCTAGGTAGTAACCCAACAGTAGCATTATCCCATCTCCCATTTTGTAAAATATTTACAGAGAAATCTCGTTTAGCATTCACTACAGTTAAGTTTCCATAATTGACTGTAAAATCAATCTGTTGCATATACCTTCTATTACTACCTTTCATATCAACTATTTTGGGCATTACAGTTGCTGTACCTTCATAAACTATAAAACGTTTAGTAATTATTAAATCACCCTCATTTCCCTCTCTATATACTTTTAATAAATAATTTCCAGATAGTTTAACCCTTGGAAGGGTAAATTTAAAATGAACATACGGTACCCTTGTATTCATTGAAAAGTCAAAGGTGTTCAACTTAAAAGAGTTAAATTCTTTCATGAACTCAATTGATTGAATTTCTGAAGGTGTCCAGTCTCTATTACAATGTACTAATGTAGCTTCAAAATAATCAGCATCATCACCAAAAACATCAAACTCTAATGTTAATGGAAATTGCCTATCTAAACTAACAACAGGAGTATTTAATTGAGGTATTGTTCTCGATCCTCCATTTGCATATAATTGCACAGTTCTAACATTAGGATCGTATACATAATCTGAATAATGTAATTTTTTAGAACTATAATCTTTTTCTGTGATTACTTCCCACTTTGGAGGTTGTCCATGAGATAAATTTGTAATCAAAAGCAATAAATATATTAATTGGAATTTAAATAAAATATTTTTCATGTTAGATAGTTGAAATTTGAAAGTCCACCAATTTAAGCAATAAATAGTAGTGAACACACAGTAGCTAGCATCTTAATCCTCTTTTAAGAAATTAGAACGTTGATATGCTGTATTATTAATGAAACGAGAATTACCATGATTTTCAATAAACAAATAAAATCTTTACCGCTTTTATCTTTAAATACTGCAATTAGTAGAAGTATCAGATTCCTCTATTCTAAATGGATAATTAGATGTAAAAATGAAATACAAAGTGCACAAACAAGAAAATCATTAGTAATATTAGAAGTGAGTTTAAACTACAATTTGGCTATAGATATTAATATCAAACAATTAAATGAATGAATATTCATATTTAGAATCATTCAAAATAAGTGTGATAAAGACGCTATTTTTAATCAAAAACTAAATTTACTCACTAATATCAGCTAAATTAAATCTTAATCAAGTAGAATAAATATTTGTAAATCCGCTTTAAATCTACTTTATTAGCATAAAATACTCTGCAAGCATAACAAATTTAATGTATGTAGAGTTATTTAGTAAGAGATCAATAAACACACACAGAAACTTTTTAAACACTATGATACAGATTGTGCAACAACTATTATTTGTAGCCGCAATCGGTTTAACAGGTTATTTGGTAACCAAGAGAGCTAGATTCATTTACAGAAACATTAAACTAGGAAAAGACCTAGAAATTAAAGGCGATTCTAATAAACGATTTGCCAACATGTTCCGTCTTGCTTTTGGGCAACAAAAAATGTTCGACAGACCGGTTGTAGGATTAATGCACTTTGCAGTTTATGCAGGGTTTTTATTAATTAATATTGAAGTTCTAGAAATTGTAATCGATGGGTTAACAGGACAACACAGAATATTTGCTGCAGTTATTCCTTCTGGAATTTATCATTTTCTAGCCAGCTTCTTCGAAATCATGGCATTACTTGTTACGGTTTCATGTTTTATTTTCTTGATCCGTAGAAATGCCTTACGCATTCCTCGTTTTCATATGGCAGAAATGAAAGGTTGGCCTTATAGAGATGCTAATATCATTTTATATGCAGAAATCATTTTAATGACAATGCTTTTTTCTATGAATGCTGCAGATGCTGTTCTTCAAACAATGGGGAACTCACATTACCCAGCAATAGGAACATTTGCTATAAGCCAATTCTTAGTTCCAATATTTAGTGGACTTTCTGAAACAACCTTAGTGGCTATTGAAAGAAGTGCTTGGTGGGTACATATAATAGGTATTTTTGCTTTTTCTGTATACATCACTTATTCAAAACACCTTCACATTTTCCTTGCATTCCCAAATACATATTTTGCAAAAATGGAACCTAAAGGTGAAATGACGAATATGGATTCAGTAACCAATGAAGTGAAAATTATGTTAGGAATGCCAGTTGAAACTACTGATACTGGAGACTCTGATGAAATGCCAACTTTTGGAGCAAAAGATGTTCAAGATTTGACATGGAGAAATGTGATGAATGCTTATTCTTGTACTGAATGTGGCCGTTGTACTTCACAATGTCCTGCTAACATAACAGGTAAAAAATTATCTCCTAGAAAGGTGATGATGGACGTTAGAGATAGAGCTGAAGAAATAGGAAAAAACATAGATAGCAATGGTGGTACATTCCAAGACGATGGAAAGAGTTTATATGGCGATTTCATCACTAAGGAAGAATTAATGGCATGTACATCATGTAATGCTTGTACTGAAGCTTGTCCTATTAATATAGATCCACTAGGAATTATTTTAGACATGAGACGTTATGTTGCAATGGAAGAATCATCAACTCCACAAGAATGGAATATGGTGTTCAATAACATTGAGAACAATCAAGCTCCATGGGCTTTCTCAGCTAGTGATCGTTTTAAATGGGGAGAAGAACTCAGAACCCAAGAAATTAAAAAAACAGTAACAGAGAAAGAAAACGCATAACCTAAAATTTTACTAAAGACAATACTTTAAATATGGCAGATACTAATTTTCTAAAAGTACCAACAATGGCCGAAATGGTAGAACAAGGGAAACACCCTGAAGTTTTATTTTGGGTAGGCTGTGCAGGTTCATATGATGATAGATATAAAAGAGTTATAACAGCATTTGTGAAAATTTTAAATGAAGTAAATGTAAATTTTGCAGTTTTAGGACCTGAAGAAAGTTGTACAGGTGATCCTGCTAGAAGAGCTGGAAATGAATTTTTATTTCAAATGCAAGCAATGCAAAACATTGAAGTTTTAAATGCTTATGAGATCAAAAAAATTGTAACTGCATGCCCACACTGCTTTAATACAATTAAGAATGAATATCCAGCTTTAGGAGGTAACTATGAAGTTATGCATCATTCTCAATTTTTACAGAGTCTTATTAATGAAGGTAGATTATCTGTAGCTGGTGGTGAAGCATTTAAAGGTAAAAAAGTTACATTCCACGACTCTTGTTATCTTGGCAGAGCAAATGATGTTTATGAAGCTCCAAGGAGCGTTTTAGAAGCATTAGATGCTGATTTAGTGGAGATGAAACGCTGCAAAACAAATGGCTTATGCTGTGGTGCTGGAGGTGCTCAAATGTTTAAAGAACCTGAAAAAGGAAATAAAGACATTAACATTGAACGTACAGAAGAAGCTATTGGCACCGGAGCTGAAGTAGTTGCCGTAGGTTGTCCATTTTGTATGACAATGATTGGCGATGGCATCAAAAACAAAGAAAAAGAGAAAGATGTTCAAGTGATGGATATAGCAGAACTTGTGGCAACTTCAAAAGGATTATAATATATACCAATTCAAATTATTTAAAAGGATACCTAAAAGGTGTCCTTTTTTTATGGAAAAACTTACACTGTTGTACATCAAAAGAAAAAGTTAATCTACTACCTACTATTCTTCGTTCATACGTAGTATATTGCAAAAAATTAAAAAAATACAATATGTACAAATCAATAAATTCACTTTCAGACGATTCTAAAATTTGGATATATCAATCAAATCGTGCTTTTAACGATCAAGAAGTTGGTCTTATCAAACAATCACTTCTACCTTTTATAGAATCTTGGAATGCACATGGTAGTGATTTAAATGCAAGTTTTGATGTACAGTATAATCAATTCATTATTATTACTGTTGATGAAAATGCACATAGTGCTTCTGGATGCTCTATTGATAAATGTGTTGGAGTTGTCAAGCAAATTGAGACGCTACTTAAAGTATCACTTTTTGAAAGAACAAATGTTGCATATTTAGTTAATGATAAAGTTTCTACATTTAAGTTATCTGAAGCAAAAGCAATGATTGCTAATGAAACTATTACGAATACTACTAAGATATTTGACAATACGATACAATCACTTGGTGATTATAGAAAAAGATGGATCATTGAAGCTGATCAATCTTGGTTAAAAAGATTTTTTGTAACAGCCTAAACCTATTTCCCATTATCATGAATAACAGAAATTTATTAATCGTTAGCACATCAACTGTTCACGGCAATGGCTACTTAGGTTATTGCGAAGATACAATTAAGCAGTTCTTTATGGGTGTTGATGAAGTAATCTTTATACCCTATGCTAGACCTGGTGGGATTACTCATAGTGAATACACGGCAATAGCTAAAAAGAAATTCAATGAACTAGGCTTCAAAATGAGAGGTTTACATGAATTTGACAATCCAAAAAATGCTCTTTTAACAGCTAAGGGAGTTTTTACTGGAGGAGGAAATACATTTGTTTTGTTAGATCAGTTACAGAAGTTAGATCTAATTAAAACAATTCAATCTAGAGTAAAGATAGGTATGAGGTATATGGGAACTAGTGCAGGTTCTAATATTACTGGTTTAACCATAAACACTACGAATGACATGCCTATTGCACACCCTACATCTCTAAATGCATTAGCGTTAGTTCCTTTTAATTTAAACCCACATTACTTAGATCCTGATCCTAATTCTAAGCATATGGGTGAAACTAGAGAAACAAGAATTAAAGAATTCCACACATATAATTCACAAGTTGTTGTTGGTTTAAGAGAAGGATCTTGGCTTAAAGTTAATGGAAATAGTATAGTTCTTGAAGGAGAATTATCTGCTAGGATATTCATACAAGGTAAAGAACCCTATGAACTTACACCTAAAGATGACTTCAGCTTCCTATTAAATCATTAATAGTTAAGATGTAGAAGTTAATTCTACATCTTAACTCTATTCTTTACCTAATAAAACCTTAGATAATTAAATAATTTGTTGAACGATCAACATTTATCATCAAAAAATAGTAGTTTTGACGATCTATAATAGTCTAATTAATTATTAGATGTATCAATTCATACATTTATAAATGCTACTTGAACTACTTAGTAATTATAGGTTAAACTTTTAAGTATGAGCAATTTTTACAACATTTTAGGAGTTGATAAGAAAGCTGACAAACGTCAGATAAAAAAAGCTTATTTATCCCTTGCAAAAAAATACCATCCTGATGTAGCAGGAAATGACCCATTAAGTGAAGATAAATTTAAACTAATTAATGAGGCTTACAATACACTATCTGATGATAGTAAAAAGTTTCATTATGATCAAGGAAGTGTATTTTCATCAACAAACATTTATAACACAACTACACCTAGTACCCCTCCTCCTTCTAGAACTTCAAGAGAAGAAAATCGTAGGAGCGAACGTTTTCAAGCAAAAAGAGAAGAGTACAAAGAAAGTGTACAAGAAGAAAAGAAATCTAACAAGAAAAACAGGAAAAAATATATTCCTGCAATGGTAGCGGGTTACGTTGCTATTATGGTTGGTGTTATTTCTTTTTTCGTCGATCGCCAGAGCAAACTGGCGGCAGAAGCGTACGCTAATGCCAAAACAAACCTTGAAGTTTTAAATACAAATAAAGCTTTAAGCGATGCTCAATTACTTTCAGAATATGATGCTTATACAGAAAGTAAAATAATTTTCTCTGCATTACTAATTGTTGATCAGAAAGAAAAAACAGGTATTAATGAGCTTTTAGCATTAAAGGAAGAATTAAATAACAATCAAAATTCATCTTTTGATAACGATATTAATTATTACTTAGGGCGTGCTTATTTTAATATAAAGAATAAAACAAAGGCTATAGCTACTTTTAAAGAAATCCTTAAAAAGGATAAAAATAACACAGCAGTTAATTATTGGCTTGGGAGAACACTTAATGAATTATCACATGATTATGACGATGCAGCAAAGTGTTTTGAGATAAGTATGAATAATGATAATTATAAAACCCAATCTATTTTAAGATGTGGAATTGCTCTTCAGAACGACAGACAATATAATTTATCAGAAGAATATTTATTAACAGCAGTTGATAACCCAACAACAAAGGCAATTGCAAATTATCATTTAGGATGGCATTATTTCCTAAGCAAACATGATAATGAGAAAGCATGTATTTATTGGAAATTATCTGCTAAACAAGGTAACCCAGAAGCCTTATACCAGGTTAGAAGAAATTGTAGATAAAACTCAAAAGGGTTATTCACAGTAAAATGAATAACCCTTTATTTTTGATATTTTATCTTTTACTAATAAGCTACTTCCACATTTTTATTCTGAATCACCTCAGATGTGTACTCTATCCCACTAGAGGTTAAATTTGCGAAAGTTCCTTTAGGGCTAATATTTATATCACTTAAATAACCCTTTTCTGAGTACTTCTCAACTATAGAATTGATATCATAAGATGAAACTGGGATACCCAAAAGCTTAGAAATATTTTGGAAAGACATGTTCTTATTGAGGCAAAGACCAACCAATAACTTGATAGATTTTACTTGATTCGGCATAATTTGAACAGATAATAAAATTGATAATTAGACATACAGCATTTGTTTCACAAAAGTAATCCATATAAACGCAACCGATTGATAAGAAAAGTCATCTTTTAAATTTTATTATATTTTTTTTACACCTTCTTAATAAAAGAAAATTTCAAAAAAGACTTGTTGTTATTTTTTCGATTCATCTTTATTTTTGTAATTTTGTCATGACAAATAGTCATGTGATCTAATCAGTTCTCCCCATTTATGGAAAACAGAGAAATTTTATCAATCAAGCAACGATTTGGAATAATAGGCAATGCTCCTAGTTTAAATCATGCTATACAAGTAGCTATACAAGTAGCTGCAACAGACCTTACTGTAATGATAACTGGAGAAAGTGGTTCTGGAAAAGAATCATTTTCTAAAATTATACATCAACTTAGCTCTCGTAAACACGGAAAATTTATTGCTATAAACTGTGGTGCTATACCAGAGGGCACAATTGACTCCGAATTATTTGGTCATGAAAAAGGATCATTTACAGGAGCTAATGAAGCTAGAAAAGGTTACTTTGAAGTAACCGATGGAGGAACGATTTTCTTAGATGAAATTGGTGAAATGCCTATCGAAACTCAAGCTCGACTTTTAAGGGTATTAGAAAATAAAGAATTTATTAGAGTTGGTTCGTCTAAAGTACTAAAGACTGATGTACGCGTTGTTGCTGCAACAAATGTCAATCTCTTAAAAAATGTACAAAAAGGTAAATTTAGAGAAGACCTTTATTACCGTTTAAATACTGTACCTATTAAAGTTCCTCCTTTAAGAGAAAGAGGAAATGATATTGAGTTACTTTTCAGGAAATTTGCTACAGATTTTGCAGAGCAATACCATGTAAAACCTTTAGCACTTACACCCGAAGCAAAACAAATCCTTATCAATTTTGCATTCCCTGGAAATATCCGTCAGTTAAAAAATTTAGCAGAACAAATGTCTGCTTTAGAATTAGACAGGTTAGTTACAGGAGATACAATGAAACGTTACTTACCTCAGGTGAATAACCAATTGTTAGTAATGGACAACGACGATAAATCATTAAATGAAAGAGATTTACTTTATAAAGTTCTCTTTGATATGCGTCAGGACATGAATGATCTCAAAAAAATTGTAATTCAATTAGCACAAGGAAAGAAAAATGCTAGTACAGTTTTAGCTGAAAATTCTAAATTGTTTAGTAGTGTGATGGATGACATTCCAACCTCCTCAGAAACAGCTATTACTGTCCGTCCAACGCAACCTCCTGCTAATTACAATTTCGATACACCATCAGAAACTCCTATTAATAATGACAACCCTGTTATCATTACAAACAATGAGACTGATAATTATGGAAATAAAACCTATGATTTAGACAAAGTAGTTGAAGTAAAACCTGAAGAAGAATCTTTATCAATCGAAAAGAAAGAAAAAGAGTTAATAATAAAGGCTTTGCAAAAAAATAATAATAAAAGAAAGTACGCTGCACAAGATTTAGGTATCTCAGAACGCACTTTATATCGAAAAATTAAACAATACGAACTTGATGAATAATATGAAAAGTTGGCTTATAAAACTTATCGTTTTACCCATTTTAGCCCTTTCAGCATGTACTGGAGTCCGTTTTACATTTTCTGGAGTTAATATTGACCCAAATATTAAAACATTCTCTGTAGAACCGTACACTAATGAAGCTTCTGATGGTCCATCTACAATGGCCTTTACATTTACAGATGAATTGACGCAATATATTCTTAGAAATACAAGTTTAGTTGCTGCACCTCAAGGTTTAAAAGGTGATATAGAGTTTAGTGGAGCAGTAACTGGGTACAGAGTGACGCCAATTTCACCAGGTGGTGGAGAGCAACAACAGACAGAACAACAACGTCTTACTATAACAGTTAAAACTAACTTTATCAACAACTTTGATGATGAAAAAAGTTTTGACAAGGGATTTTCATTTTTCTATGATTTCCCAGGTAACCAAAACGTTCAGGATGTAGAATCTGAGGCAATTGATGTAATCTTTACTCAAATTATTACAGATACATTCCAAGCTGCATTAGCTGATTGGTAAAAGAAAAACCTTATATTTGGATATGGAAATTATAATGCTTAATTTCTTATCCAAATATATGACTTATCCCCTATTACTTCGATCTTACTACTAAAGTGAATATACATATCAACACTTGGTTACGGAATCCTTCAAATGTATCTGAAAAAGATGCAGAAGAGATAAAAAAAGCAATAGAAAAATATCCGTATTTTTCTGCTTTAAGAGTTTTACTTGCAAAAGCCAATGATGGCGAGGATGAATACGTAAAAAGTGCTGCTGCTTATGTTTCACACAGACCTTCTTTGCAAGCTTTTTTAAATACTACTTTTGATAGTAATGTAAATCTTCCTACAACATCTGAAATAGATTTTGAAGACAATGATTTAGAAACTATTGACTTACTATCTAATGAAGTTGTAGAAGAAGTCCCAATAGTGGTGGATAAAGAGGAAGTAGAAAACGAAATTCAAACAGAAGAAATTAAAGATGACTCAATAGTTACTCCAACTCCTGTTGAAGAGAAAATTAAAGAGACAATTGATGAGCCTTCTGATCTTGAAGAGAAAATACTTCATGACCTTGAAGAGAACAGTACAATAGCAGTTGAAGAGGAATCTGTAGTTTCTACTAGCATTGCCGATGAAATACTTGCTGAATTAGCAAAGATTTCTCAAGGGATTGATATAGATGAAGAAACTTCAGTTAATTCTACAAATGAAGTAATTACTGAAGAAGAAGAAATAGAGCCAAACCATTCTATATCTACACCTTCTATTGATAGTAAAAGTGAAGATGACCTAATGAGTTCTGATGAAATGTTAGATCGTTTTAAGGGCTTCTTAGAAACTAAAAATAAAGCAGAAGAAGATATTATTGATGAATTATCAAAAGAAGAAGATATTGATTCTGACATTTTAGCATTTAGTAATAAAGAAAATATTGAGATTAAGCCTATTGATACCGAGTTTCCAATTTATACTAGTGAATTAGCCGACGAAACTGCAAATGAAAGTGATTATGTAAAAAGCACTGAAAAAATGGATGATTTAAACATCATCGATTTTAATCAATTTGCACCTAATTCAACAGGAAACACATCGCATCAAAAAGAGATAATAGATAAATTTATTTCGGATTCACCAGGTATTACTTCACAAACAAAAAATAATTCAGGCGACGAAAAGAGTACAATTGACCTTTCTGAAAGTTCAACTCAACCCTTTTCTTCTCCGCAAACGGAAAGTTTTGCTAAGTTATTGGAAAAACAAGGTAAAAAAGATGAGGCAATATCAATTTATCAACATCTTATCTTGAAAAATCCAAATAAAGCTAGTTTCTTTGCAGAACGGATTGAATTCTTGAAACAGAATTGATTTAACAAGCATAATATTTTAATACGATGATGTACTTTTTTATAATCCTGATTATTATAATCGCTGTTCTACTAATTTTAGTAGTATTAGCTCAGGATTCAAAAGGTGGTGGTCTTACAGGTGACATGGGCGCTGCAAGTAGTTCGATGATGGGTGCAAGAAGAGCATCTTCGTGGATTGAAAACGCGACTTGGATCTTGATCATTTCATTAGCCGTACTTTCAATTGGAGTAAACGTGTTTATTCCTAATGACAAGACTGCTAATGTTCAAACTTCTTCGAGCATCGAGAGTGCTCAAGAAATGCCAGCTCCTACAACTCTACCAGCACAAGAAACTCCAGCAGAAACTGCTCCGGCACCTGCTGATGCTGAATAGTCAAATTTTATATTTGATAAAGAAGCCATCTAATTTAGAATTAGATGGTTTTTTTATATCTAAACAGAAAATTTGAATCAAAAAAAGGTGTTTTAAAAGTTTTCACTTCTAAAACACCTTCCATTATTTATCAAATAGATATTACATATTCAATGCTCTATCGTCTGTAGCAGCTAAACAAGCTTCTTTGATTGCTTCAGAGTAAGTTGGATGTGCATGCGACATTCTAGATATATCTTCAGCAGACGCTCTGAATTCCATTGCTACAACCCCTTCAGATATCATATCAGCAGCACGAGGCCCAATAATATGCATACCTAAGATTTCATCTGTTTCTTTATCTGCAAGAACTTTTACCAAACCATCAATATCCATAGACGCTCTCGCTCTACCTGATGCTCTGAATGGGAAAGAACCTGCTTTGTAAGCTCTTTTAGATTCTTTTAGCTCTTGCTCTGTGTAACCTACAGATGCAACTTCTGGCCATGTATAAACAACACCTGGAATCAATTTATAATTGATATGTGGTTTTTGTCCGTTCATGCGTTCAGCTACATAAACACCTTCCTCTTCTGCTTTGTGTGCTAACATTGCTCCTTTAACAACATCACCAATTGCGTATACACCTTCTACAGAAGTCTCTAAATGATCATTTACATCTATACGTCCTCTTTCATCCATTTTACCACCAATAGCTTCAAAATTAAGCTTATCAGTATATGGACGACGACCAATTGAAACTAAACAGTAATCACCTTTAATTTCAATTTCTTTCCCTTTTTTGTCAGTTGCTTTAACAACAACTTCTTCACCTTCTACTTTAACAGATTCTACTTTAGTTTTTAAGTTAAACTTAAACCCTTCTTTTTTAAGTACTTTCTGCATTTCTTTTCCTAAAGAAACATCCATAGTAGGAATTAACGCATCTGCATATTCTACTACTGTAACTTCAGCACCTAAACGAGCATAAACAGAACCTAGTTCTAAACCAATAACACCACCACCAATTACGATTAAGTGTTTTGGAATTTCTTTTAATTCTAAAGCTTCAGTTGAAGTGATAACTCTTTTCTTATCAAACTCAATAAACGGTAACATAACAGGTTTAGAACCCGTTGCTATTACAGTATTTTTAGTATTGATAATTTTTGATTCTTCTCCTTCAATCTTGATTGTATTTTTATCTACAAAAGAACCAAAACCTTGAAGAACATCAATTTTATTTTTTTTCATTAAAAAGGCAATACCATCTGTAGTTTGTTTTACTACTTCACCTTTTCTTCCGATCATTTTACCAAAATCAATTTTAGGAGTTTCAACTTCTAAACCATGATCTGAAAATCGGTGTACTGCTTGATGATATAATTCCGAAGAATCAAGTAATGCTTTTGATGGAATACATCCAACATTTAAACATGTACCTCCTAATGTTGAATATTTTTCGATTAAGGCTACTTTCATCCCAAGTTGAGAAGCACGGATTGCTGCTATATATCCACCAGGACCTGAACCAATTACTGTTAAATCGTAAGTCATAATTATCCTTAAAAAGGGTTTTTTATGTAAAAAGGAATGTTGAAATTTTAACCCTCCAACACCCCTTTAATTTGTTTGTTTATAAAAGAGATTAGTTTAAACGATTAAACGTCTAATAATAATCTGATTGGATCTTCAAGAAGTTCTTTCACTCGTTTCAAGAAGCTTACTGATTCACGACCATCAATAATACGGTGATCATAAGAAAGAGCAACATACATGATTGGACGAATTTGAACCTCACCATTAATTGCTACCGGGCGTTCTACGATATTGTGCATACCTAAAATTGCCGATTGTGGAGCATTAATAATTGGCGTTGATAACATAGACCCAAATACACCACCATTTGTAATAGTAAATGTACCTCCTTCCATTTCTGGTATAGTCAATTTGTTATCACGAGCCTTAAGTGCTAATCTTCTCACTTCTTTCTCGATAGCTGCTAAGCTTAAAGATTCAGCATTCCTAATTACTGGAACAACTAACCCTTTAGGAGCTGAAACTGCAATAGAAACATCTGCATAATCATTATACACTAATTGATTTCCATCAATAAATGCATTTACTGCAGGCCATTCTTGTAATGCCACAGTTACTGCTTTTGTAAAGAATGACATAAAACCTAAACCGATTTCATGCTTGTCTTTAAACATCTCTTTGTATTTCTTACGAAGATCCATCACTGGCTTCATATCTACCTCGTTGAAGGTAGTCAACATAGCTGTTTCATTCTTCACTGAAACTAAACGACGAGCTACAGTCTTACGTAAAGCTGTCATTTTTTCTCTTCGTTGAGCTCTTTCACCCGCTACTGGAGCAGGAGCAGAAGGAGCTGCAGTTTCTTTCTTAGCTTTTGAAGCTGCAGGTGCTGCTACTTTTTGAGCTTTCTCTGCATCTTCTTTAGTGATACGACCATCAACACCAGTACCTTTTACAGAGGCAACATCAATACCTCTTTCTGCTAAAATTTTAGCAGCAGCAGGAGATGCATGACCAGTTGCATAAGTTGTATCTGAAGATGTTTGTGCAGAAGGAGTTGCTTCTACAGAAGAAGATGTTGCTACTGCTTGAGGAGCACCACCTTCCATTACTTCAATTTTACAAATTGGAGCACCGATTTCTAATGTTTCATCTTCTTGAGCAATGATTCTTAGAATACCAGACTCTTCAGCAGTTAATTCGAATGTAGCTTTATCAGATTCGATTTCGCAAAGTAGATCATCTAATTCTACAAAATCACCATCTTCTTTAGCCCATGATGCAATTGTAACTTCAGTAATTGATTCTCCAACTGTAGGCACTACCATTTCCAACACTTGACCAGTTGCTTTTGGTCCTTCTGATGCAGCTACCGGAGCCGCTTCATCTGTTGAAGTTGACGCTTTTTTAGGAGCTCCTTCACCTTGTTCAATTGTACACAATAAAGCACCAATTTCTAGTACTGCATCTTCTTCTGCTTCTGGAGCAATTTTTAAAATACCATCTCCTTCAGCAACTAACTCAAATGTAGCTTTGTCTGATTCTAGTTCACAAAGCACATCATCTAATTCAACTGCTTCTCCATCTTCCTTTAACCATCTTGCGACAGTTACTTCAGTGATTGACTCACCTACAGCTGGAACATTCATTTGTAAGCTCATAGTTTTATATTTTTTTGCGATATTAATCGCTAGAGTTCTAGACTAATTTCTTTTTGAATTTATAATGAGGAATACCTACTTCTTCAAACAAATCTCCTACTTTTTCGTAATCTAATTTGTTGTAGAATTTCTCAGCTACTTCTCTTGCGTGTAATGTCATTGATTCAAATCCATTATCAAATGCAAAAATTTCACTAAACTGAACCATCAAAGAGCCTAACCCTTTACCTCTCTGATCATCCCTCACGGCAACTTGTCTCATTTTAATTTCCTGAGGAGAAATTGGTTTCAATACTAGGCAAGCAACAACCTCGTCTGCATCATTCATAGCTACTAAATGATAGCTATCAAATTCTTCAGACAATTCTTCTTCTGAAAATTCTAAGCCAAGTGGTTTACGTAAAACGTCGCTACGTAAATTAACCGCCAATTTGTGCTCAGGTGAATTAAAGGTTACTTCTTTGATAATCATAACAGTTCTTTTATTATAAGTCCTCTTTATCGAATGCTACAGAAACGATTCTTTCCAATTCAGTTTTGTGAACCTTAGGGAAACCTGTTGCAGGAGAAGCACTTGGCTTACGAGAAACCAATTTCATCTTAATCAACTCTTCTTCGTTTCTGAATGCTCTCATGATAAACGTCCAGTATCCCATATTAACAGGTTCTTCTTGTACCCATTTCAATGATTTACGGTTCGAATATCTTTTCAAAATTTTATTTACTTTTTTCTCTGGGAAAGGATGGATTTGTTCAACCCTAACAATAGCAACATCGTCTCTATTTTCCTTTTCCTTGCGTTCTAAAAGATCGTAATAAATTTTACCAGTACACATTAGTACTTTCTCAACTTTCTTAGGATCTTTCACAAGTACATCATCATATACTTCTTCAAATTTACCTTTTGTGAAATCTTCTTCAGCAGAGATACACTTAGGGTGACGAAGCATTGATTTTGGTGTCATTACAATTAAAGGCTTTCTAAAGTCCCAAGTCAACTGTCTTCTTATTGCATGGAAGAAGTTAGCTGGAGTTGTGAAATTACCCACTACAATATTGTATTGAGCTGCCAATTGCAAGTATCTTTCTGGACGAGCATTCGAATGCTCTGGTCCTTGACCTTCATAACCGTGAGGAAGTAACATTATAAGTCCGTTACTTCTCCCCCATTTACTTTCACCAGATGTAATAAACTGGTCAATCATTGTCTGTGCACCATTAGAGAAGTCTCCGAATTGAGCTTCCCAAATTGTTAAAGCACTAGGGTTTGCCATAGCATAGCCATACTCAAAACCTAAAACACCGTATTCAGACAATAATGAATTATAAATGTAGAAATGTCCTTGAAGCTTACTTATATGTTGTAAACTGTTGTATTTCTCGTTAGTCTCTGCATCATTTAAGACTGCATGTCTATGTGAGAAAGTACCACGTTGAACATCCTGCCCAGATAAACGAACAATTTTACCGTCTAACAAAATTGAACCATAAGCTAATAATTCTGCTGCAGCCCAATTAAATACCTTCTTATCGAAGAACATTTCTTTACGCTCAGTAATTAACTTGTCAATTTGTTTAAGAGGTTTAAAACCTTCTGGTACAGTTGTTAAAGCATGTCCGACTGCTTCTATAGTAGTCTTAGAGATTGACGTATCTGGAGATTCATCAAAATCTGCTTCTTTACCACGTTTTAATTGTTTCCATTGGATCTCTAATTCTTGAGGTCTATATGGAAGCGGATGTTGTCTAACTTCATTTAAACGATCTTGCAATAAACGACGGAACTCTTTATCCATTTGTTTAGCAAGTTGGGCATCAAACTCTCCTTTTTCAACTAATTTCTTGAAGAAAATTTCACGAGGGTTTTGATGCTTCGCAATGATGTTATATAACTTTGGCTGCGTGAATTTTGGCTCATCTGCTTCGTTATGACCATGACGACGGTAACATACCATATCTACAAAGATATCTCTGTTGTAACGTTGTCTAAATTCAACAGCCAATTTCATAGCATAAGCTACTTCTTCTGGGTGATCTCCGTTTACATGCAACACAGGCGACTCAATTAATTGAGATACGTCTGTACAGTAAATAGAAGAACGAGCATCATCAAAGTCTGTAGTAAATCCAACTTGGTTGTTAATTACAAAGTGGATAGTACCACCTACTCCGTAACCATCTAAGTTAGACATTTGTACTGTTTCATAAACAATACCTTGACCAGCGATTGCCGCATCACCATGTATTAAGATTGGAAGTATACGCTTAGAGTCATTATCATAGATAGAATCTACCTTTGCTCTAACTACACCTAAAACTACAGGATCAACTGCTTCTAAGTGAGAAGGGTTAGGTGATAAATCAAGACGTACTTTCTTACCATTATGAGTTTCTATTTGAGATGAGAATCCTAAGTGATATTTAACATCACCATCTCCCATCGTTTCATCAGGAACTGCTTGACCTTCAAATTCGTTGAAAACTTCTTCATAAGTTTTACCCATCACGTTCGTCAATACATTTAGACGACCACGGTGTGCCATACCTATTACTACTTCTTCAACTCCTAATTCAGCACCTGTGAAAATTGCAGTATCTAATGCTACAATAGAAGATTCACCACCTTCTAATGAGAATCTCTTCTGGCCTACAAATTTTGTATGCAAGAAGTTTTCAAATACTACAGCTTCATTCAGTTTACCAAGTATTCTCTTTTTATCTTCAGGAGAAAAATCATGAGCAGGATACTCATTTTCGATTTTATTCTGAATCCAAGATAACACTTCTGGTTCACGGATTGACATAAATTCAAAACCGATATGACCGAAATAAACTTGCTTTAATCTTGCTAGAATGTCTTTTAGCGTTGCAGATCCCATTCCTAAATAAGAACCTGCTGAGAAAGTTGTTGAAAGATCTGCGTTAGATAAACCGAAGTCTTCTAATTCTAGACGAGCATGTCTATCTTTACGTTTACGAACAGGGTTCGTATCAGATAATAAGTGAGCTCTTGATCTAAATGCATTGATCAGTTGTCTTACTGCAACTTCTTTTTGTAACATTTCTTCAGAAATGCCACCAGCTACAGGTTTGCTTGTTCCGTTTGAGTTTGTTTTAGCATCTAACTCAGGGTTCTCTCCGAATTTTTCTAAAGAAAATTCAAACCCCTCAAAAAATCGTTTCCATGATTCATCAATTGAATCTGGATCTTGCTTGAATGCCTCGTACATTTGTTCAATGTAGTCGCCATGAGCGTTTGCGATGTAGGAATATTTGTCCATGTGTTTGTTGAGGTTATATACTTGCACCTAGACAAACTTAATAAAAGTATTTAGTATATTATATTTGTATACACAAATAAGCAAATACATGAATTAAATTTCACTTTTAAGCAACCTACATAAATAAATTAGCTAATGATATGAAATTTAATCAAAAACAGGCCTTAAGCATTAACAAACGCTTAAAAACGAGCATTAAACCTCCTCTCTCATTCAATTAACTTTCAAAAGATCAGTATTATATTCAACAATTTTAATTTTTTATTTCTATAATTTTATATATTTATAATGATTAAAAATATATACACCTTAAATTTTCGTTTTTTATTACTGCATGAAACTATACTTATTGCTACTCTTCACTTTTTCTCCAATTTTATTATTCTCTCAAAATTCTGGTACTGAAAGAAGAACAATACTAGAAAATCATATTTTAAGAGTGGGTGTAAGAGAGGACCCTCCTTTTGTTATTAAAGGGATTGATGGTACTTTTTATGGCTTAAGTATAGATTTATGGCACATGGTTGCTGAAGATTTACATTTAGTATATGAGTTTGTTGAGTATGAACATATGCCTGGTTTAATTTTAGGCTTATCAAGAAAACAAATTGATATATCTGCTAATCCAATGCCTGTAAGTAGTACAAGAATTAGACAGCTTGATGTTACTTATCCGTTTATGACAACATCACTTGGTGTAGTGGTTTTAAAAGACAAACAAGACCAACTTACCATATTTTTCTCAAACCTCTTTTCAGTAGGTTTCATGAAACTCTTTTTCACTTTAATAATTATCGTATTTCTTTTTGGCACTCTAGTTTGGTGGGTTGAAAAAAAGTACAATGCCAAAGATTTTAGAGATGGAATTGAAGGTATTATGGATGGTATTTGGTGGTCTACTGTTACTATCACAACTGTTGGTTATGGTGATAAAACACCAAAAACTACTATTGGTAGAGTCATTTCTATGGTTTGGATGTTTGTAGCTATTAGCTTAATATCTAGCTTTACAGCAACTATTACATCTACTTTAACTTTAAATCAATTAGAAGCAAAAATAAAATCTGTTAGTGATTTAAGAAAAATGAAGGGTAATATCGGAGTTACAGCACACTCTGGAGCTGAAAGTTATCTTTTAAAACACCAAATAAATCCATCAACATTTTCTAACCCTGAAGACGGTTTATTAGCTTTAGAAAGTGGTAAAATAATTGCATTTGTTCATGACAAACCAATAATGCGTTATATAATTAAAGAACGAAGTGGAGAAGATTTATTTGAAATCTCTCAAGCTAATTTTAAACAAAACTACTATTCTTTATTTATGCCAAGAAATAGTAAATTATACAAAAAGATTAATTCAGAAATAGTTGACAACATAGACAAGGATTCATGGCATAGACTGCTAAAAAAATACAATATGGATGAAATCAATTAACACAACTGCTCAAAAACAATTTGGAACAAACGGTGAAAATATTGCCGTAAACTATCTAATTGATAAAGGGTACACCATTTTAAAAAGAAATTACAAATACAGTTATAACGAAATTGACATTATTTGTAAAAAAGGTCGATTTTTAGTGTTTGTTGAAGTAAAAACTAGATCTTCAAATGACTTTGGATTCCCTGAGAATCATGTTTCCAAAAAACAAATAAATAATATAACAAATGCGGCCATCCATTACATGGATACCTATAACACCTCCAATTACTTAGTCCGATATGATATCATCAGTATTACATACACAACCCATGCAATTGATATAAAACATATTGAAGACGCCTTTTATTAAAACTGCTATATTTCATTTTTTTTGCACAAAAAAAAGCCCTTTCAAGTAAATGAAAGGGCTTTTTGAATAATTTTATTTATGCATTAATTGCATTATCTTTTACAGCACCTTCTTTTATTGCTTCCACAATAGAAGGATCTAATAAAGTAGAAATATCTCCGAAATTATCCGTTTGACCTTCTCCTATTTTCCTTAAAATTCTTCTCATAATTTTACCTGATCTTGTTTTAGGAAGACCACGTACAATTTGAACTTTATCAGGACGAGCAATCTTACCGATTTTATCAATTACTACTTCTAAAATCTGTTCTTTCAATTCTAATATTGTGCTTACTTCTAATTCTGCAGAATCACAGACAACGTAGGCATAGATACCTTGTCCTTTAATATCGTGAGGATACCCAACAACAGCAGATTCAATAACAGCACTATGCATGTTAATTGCATTTTCAACTTCTGCAGTTCCTAATCTATGTCCAGACACGTTCATTACATCATCTACACGACCAAGAATTCTATAATAACCATCTTCATCACGACGACAGCCATCACCTGTAAAATATAACCCTTTAAAAGTGGAGAAATATGTTTGCTTACATCTTTCATGATCACCCCATGTAGTTCTTAACATAGATGGCCATGGGTATTTCACACATAAATTCCCTTCAACTCCTTTACCTTCAATTTCATTACCTTCTGGATCTACCAAAACTGGTTGAATACCTGGTAATGGTAAAGTAGCATAAGTTGGCTTTGTTGGAATTACTCCAGCTATTGGAGAAATCATAATACCACCCGTTTCTGTTTGCCACCATGTATCTACAATTGGGCATCGTCCTTTTCCAATATGTTGATGATACCACTCCCAAGCTTCTCTATTAATAGGCTCACCTACAGTACCTAAAACTCTTAAACTATCTAGTTTATAAAGTTCTACATATTCCAGCCCTTGTGCCATTAAAGCTCTAATTGCGGTTGGAGCAGTATAGAAAATATTAACTTTCAATCTATCCACAACTCTCCAGAAACGACCAGCATCTGGGAAAGTAGGAACTCCCTCAAACATTACAGATGTTGCTCCTTCTAATAATGGACCATAAACAATATACGAATGCCCAGTAATCCAACCAATATCAGCTGTACACCAATACACATCGTTTTCTTGGTATTGGAATACATTTCTAAAAGAGTACCAAGTATATACCATATACCCTCCAGTAGAATGTACAACACCTTTTGGCTTTCCTGTTGACCCTGATGTGTACAGAATAAATAAAGGATCTTCTGAGTCCATTACTTCTGGCTCACATACATTTGGTACAGATTTAATTTCGTCATGCCAATAAACATCACGTTCTGCATCCATTTTAACATCAGCACCAGTTCTTTGATAAACAATTACTCGCTCAACATTTTCACATTTAAATAATGCTTCATCTGCAATTGCTTTTAATTCAACAACCTTTTTACCTCTTGGGCCTTGATCTGCTGTAATTAAAATCTTTGCTCCTGCATCATTAATACGATCTGCTAAAGCTTGTGCTGAAAAACCACCAAATATCACAGAATGAATTGCACCTATTCTAGCACATGCCAAAACTGCAATTGCCAACTCAGGAACCATTGGCATATAAAGGCAAACTCTATCACCTTTACCTACTCCATTTCTTTTTAAAACATTGGCAAATAAAGACACTTGCTCATGAAGTTCTTTATAAGAGAAAATACGATCTTTTTCGTGTGGATCATTAGCTACCCAATGAATAGCTGTCTTATCGCCCTTAGAAAGCAAATGACGATCTAAGCAGTTTTCGGTAATGTTTAATTTACCATTTCTGTACCATTGAACATTGTAGTTGTCGAAATCATATTCAACAGTTTTGTCCCATTTTTTTCTCCAAACGAATTGTTCTGCGACTTCTGACCAGAATCTTTCTGGCTCGCTTACACTTCTCCTATAGGCTACAGCGTAGTCTTCTAGGTTGTTAATTCTGCTAATCATTAGTGTTGTAAAGTTTGAGTAACAAAGCCCTTCTGGACTTGATAAAAATTAAATATTACTGAAGTTTTCGAAGTTTGAATATATATAGAGCTTTTTAATATTATCTAAAAAAGATATACTATTGCTAAATTAGTATATATCATTTTTTCATTTGCCATGTTATTAACATGTACTTATCTCCTAAATCTGTGATCATAGAAGTTCCTTGTTCTAAATTCTCTCTATTAATTATAAATGTTAAAAGCTCACTATGATTCATTAATTTATATGTAGGTGCATACGCATCAGATTCCAATCGGGGTATATTATATCTTTTCACCCAGTTCATTACAGAGACATGACTTATTCCTAAAATACGTTCAATCTCTCTATAACTAACCCCTTCTAAATAAAGCTGCAAAGCTTTAATTACAAATTTCCTATCCACTTCTCTTCCCTTTTTAGCAACAGAAAAATTATAATTACAGCTTTTACATTTAAATCTTTGTCTCCCTTTTACAAAACCACTTTTAGTATATAAATGGCTATCACACTTAGGGCAAGCTATCTCGTTCATTTTCATATAAATGAATATATACTTTTTTAATTAAATCAATTATTAGAAGTTAAATATATATACCTATTTAGCATATATATACTTAATTAGCAGAAATAGTGTTCAAAATACATTTTTTAATTAATTTTAACAGTTGATCAAGTAATAAGACATTACATACAATGTTTCTCTTATTAACTAATTAATTGTAAAAAAAACTTAAATTGCAGAATATTGAATAATCCATTTTTTCATGAGGTATCTTTCTTATTCACTCCTTTTTTTTATTCTGTTTTTATGCTCTTGTGGTTTTGATGCTTCAAGCTTTGAAAACATTGGAATTAAACCTTTAGAATCTAAATTTTTTGCTATTCCACTACTAAATGGAGAGATTACACTTAATTCTCTATTAAGTGAGACAGACCGTGCACATGTAAATACTAGTGAAACTCCATGGGTTTTAGAATATAGTACATGGACTACTGAAGAAGAAAAAGAAGCTTTACCAGCAATAATTACAGGAGATCAGGTTTTAGCAGAAGATAATTTTATTTTACATACTGAAATTTTATTGCCAGGTGCTTTTGTTTCCGGTGTAATCTTCCCAAAAGAAATAACTTTCCCTGTAACTTTATCTAACTTATATTTTGATATTCAAAATCTTACTATTAAAGATGGTTTTTTTATAACTAACATTAAAAACCCTAATTCTACAGAATCATCTTTAATAATAGAATTAATCCATTATTCATCAACAGATACAATATTAATTGCAAGTACAAATAATACTATTGCAGCAAATAGCAATCTAGATATACAGCTTAATCTTGATAACAAATCATTAACTTTAAAAGATGGATATATTTATGGGTTGAGACTCAAAAATCTTATTAATAATCAAGAAGTAGATTTTTCTGTAGGAAGTGGGGTAAAATCAGAAATAAAAGTCAATTCAATAAGTAATATAACCTTTACACCTTTTTTTGATTTTGAGATACCAATTGAAGTTCCTCTACAAATAACTACACTTACATTATTTGATAGTACTTTAGACGAAGGTCAAGTTACTTTAGCAGATTTAAGGTTATCAATGGTTGCGTATAATACTTTTGGCCTTGATATATACACATCGAATATTGAAGTATATGCTCAAAGTTCAATAGATAATGAAATAATACCGTTAACATTAAGCAAAAATCAAATACATTATCCAATTACATTAGGAGAAGAAGCTATTGATACTCTTGATATTGGCCAAGCAATAAATACATTAAAGAAAAAACCTAATGCAGTCGCTATCACAGGTCAAGTAGATATTAAAATGTTTAAAGGCCAGAGTTATTTTATTGACGAAACCTCTTATCTAAAACACAACTTATTCTTAGGTATACCCTTTGAAGTTGGTTTAAAAGATGTTACATTTTCTACAAATTTATTAATTGAAGATGGGTTTGATCAAAGTGTTAATTTTTTAGATTCTGCGTATCTATCTATAGAATTTGAAAATCATTTCCCTATGGATGGAACACTTGAAATATACACTTTAAATTCAGAGGATGATATATCACCTTATTTGATAGACCTCAATTCTAGCCCTAATGTCAATTCAATTAAATTTATGGAAGCCGCTAAACTAAATAGCGATGGTACTATAAATGAAACATCGTTCAGAAAATTTGAAATTAGGATAACAGGAGAAGATGCCACAAATATTCTAAAATCCAAGATTTTAAATGTTAGAGGTATATTTGATACACCAAATGGTGATATTGTACCTTTCTACCCTACTGGGAAACTCTTAATAAAAGCAGGTCTTGCAGCATCAGTTACTATTGATCCAAATGAATTTTAACGCAAAACAATTTATATATATTACTCTTTTATGGATGCTTATTATTTCTGGTTTGACAGCAAATGCCCAACAAGAAACAATGCTCTATTTTATGAAAGATATGCCGCAATCTTCGCAGCTAAATCCTGCACATAGAAGTGTTTACAAAACATCTGTAATATTACCATCTGCGTATGTTAATGCAGAGTCTACTACTTTTTATTACAATAGTATTTTTTCTGATGACGATGAATATGGAAGTAATGTAGACCTTGAGAAACTCTTTGAAAATTTAAAAAATAATAATGTATTAGAAACTAGTGCATATTTAGATATTTTTGGCTTATATATTACTTCCGACAAGGTTAGTGTCAGCCTGTTTATAAGAGAAAAACTTTCTGCATTATCATCAATAAATGAAGATGTTGGAGAATTATTTTCTAAAGGAACTGCCCATCAAGATAATCTTAACAAAACATTCAATGTTGCTCCTACTATCAATCTTTCTCATTACAGAGAATACGGAATTGGTTTTAATTACAATATAAAAGATCAATGGACCTTTGGATTGAATGTAAAATACTTGAGTGGTATAATGAATATCCAAGCTACTGATGCTACTATTGAAATAACTACAGAAGATGCAGTCAATTATCCTTTACATATAAAAGTAGATGGTCCTGTAAGAACAGCTGGCCTAACTAATGTATTAGACCGCGAAGGCAACTTTTCTACAGCTAATTTAGGTGACTATCTTGCTGGAGGTGCTGGAAATGGATATGCAATAGATGTTGGGCTTACCTATCAATATTCTGATAAATTATTATTTGAGTTTGCTGCTACTAATATTGGTCAAATATTTTGGTCTAATGGTAGACGCAACTACAAAATTGGAGCTGAAGATTACAATTCTTATACTATTACAGGGGCTTCACCACAACAAATAATAAATCAAGAAGTAGACAATACACAATACGACTCTCTAGTTGCACTATTCGACTATCAATTAACTGAAGATGGGAATTTAGACAGTTACACAACTTATCTACCAACTTATGTTAATCTTGCTTCTAGTTATGACTTTGGACATAAATTTATTGTTGGAGCAACGTTAGGCTTTAGTTATTACGATAATTATTTTAACCCTAGAGTTTCAGTAAGCATGAATAAACGGTTTGCTGATTTTCTTGGTCTTGGCTTAAATTATACAGCTGATAAAAGCGGAATTTCTAGATTAGGTGCAGCGGTATCTGTTGGTTTTCCTGGTATAAAAGTTTATGCCATTTCAGATGATATTGTTTATAATATTTCGAATTGGAAAAACTCTCAATCACTTGGAATAAGAGTTGGGGTAAACCTTAATTTTGGTTACGTGAAAAAGAACTACATCAATAAAAAACAAACAAGAGCTAGTCAGATAATGGACCCCGATTGATATTGATAGCATTATTCCAATTTAGAGTAGTATTTACTCTTTTCACAATAAATAGTATTTTTTGGTTAAACTAGATAAAAGTCATTGATTAATAAAACTATTAATCCTGTTAAGAATTAGTATCAGTTTATAACGCAATAAAATAGTATTTAAGTTTATATTTGTACCCATTACATTTATATGAACACAATTAATAAAACATGAGCTTAAAACTGCGTTTAACAATAATGAACTTTTTACAGTTCTTTATATGGGGAGCATGGTTAATTACCATTGGTAGCTACTGGTTTCAAAACAAAGGCTGGTCAGGTACTGAGTTTGGTGCTATCTTTTCTACAATGGGAATTGCATCTATTTTCATGCCTGCTATAACGGGTATTATTGCGGATAGATATATCAATGCAGAAAGATTACTAGGAATTTTCCATATTCTCGGTGCAGGGATACTTTTTTACATCCCAGAAGTTCAAACACCGCATATGTTTTTTGTGGTCATGCTAATCAATATGATTTTCTACATGCCCACAATATCACTTTCAATTACTGTTGCCTACTCAGCATTAAAAAAAGAAGGTTTAGATATTGTAAAAGTATACCCTCCTATTAGAGTTTGGGGTACAATTGGTTTTATTGCTGCAATGTGGGTTGTTAGTTTACTAGGCTTTGAGAAATCTGCAATGCAGTTTTATGTTTCAGCAATCGCATCTTTATGCCTTGGTATTTATTCTTTCTCATTACCTAAATGTGATGTAAATAAACAACCAAAAGATCAATCTTTAGCAAGTGCACTTGGTTTAGACGCATTTAAGTTATTCAAGGAAAGAAAAATGGCTTTATTTTTCATTTTCTCTATGCTTTTAGGAGCTGCATTACAATTAACGAATGCATATGGAGATACATTCCTTCATGATTTTGCTAAAATAGATGAATATAAAGATTTACTTTCTGTAAAATATCCAGCAATTATAATGTCTATTTCTCAGGTTTCTGAGACATTATTTATCCTTGCAATCCCTTTCTTTTTAAAGAAGTTTGGCATCAAGAAAGTAATGCTAATAAGTATGTTTGCTTGGGTTGTACGCTTTGGATTATTTGCTGTAGGCAACCCTGCAGAGGGCTTACCATGGATAATCATTTCTTGTATCGTATATGGAATGGCCTTTGATTTCTTCAACATTTCTGGTTCACTTTATGTAGAGTCTCAATGTGATGAAAAAATTAGAGCTTCTGGTCAAGGATTATTTATGATGATGACGAATGGTTTTGGAGCTGTATTAGGTAGTTCGATCAGTGGATGGATGATTGATGCTTTTTTCACAATAGATGGACATATTCAATGGCCTAGTGTATGGACAAGTTTTGCTATTTATTCATTAATAGTTGCCTTATTCTTTGCTGTACTATTTAAGCACAAACACAATCCAAACGACATCAAAAGCTTTAGTCATTAATCGCTTTTTCTATAAAACAAAAAAGGATAAATCATTTCGTATGATTTATCCTTTTTTTATGCAAGTAATTCACCTAATTACCATGCCTCAATTAAATCAATTAATTGAAAATATAACTCCTTAGAATGCGTAGGGAAATTTGCGATTCTTATTTGAGTAGCTTTATTCGGACCATATCCTGAACTAACAATCAACCCTTTATCAGATAAATAAGTCATTAAATCTTTAGCAGATCTACCTTCTTTTACATCTATAACAATAACAGTCTTAGATCGCACTCTCTCTTCTTTCACAGCATAATCCAAATCTTTATGTGCTTCTACTGCTCCATAAAGTAATGCTGCTTTATAATCCGTCTCGCTTCTAACTATATCCATATCTCTACGGATTAAATCTTCTGACACTTTTCCTAAAATATACATTCCTAATGCATTTGGAGTTGCTGGAGTCATGTTTTTAGAAGCATTTTTTAATAGTGTAAACATATCATGATAACCACCTAAATGTCTACCACTTGCTTTTATCTCTTTAGCTCTATCTACACACTTCTCATTAAAAATCCACACTCCTAACCCAGCAGGTAAACCCATACCTTTTTGAACTGAAAAGTATAAACTATCTATTTTATTGAAGTCGATCTTTAAATAGGGTACAGAAGAAACTGCATCAATTGCAATAATTGCTTCAGGATTCTCCTCTCGTATTTTATAAATATCTTCAACAGGGAACTGTACCCCTGTACTTGTTTCATTTTGAGTTATCGCAATAAAATCGACGTCATTATCAATTTCCACCTCACTTAAAGTAAAACCCTCTCCCAAAGGTTTTTCAATTTTCTGAGTTTCCATTCCCCAAGCCTCAGCAAAAGCATGAAACCTTTCAGAAAATGACCCATTTACAAAGTGAGCACTCTTTTTAGTAATGCAATTCTGAGCAAGACGTTCCCAAACTTCTGTTGCTGATCCTGTAAAAACTACATGAAAATCAGCAGGCACACCTAACATTTCTTTTACTTGACTTACCGTAAAGCCAAACATGTCTTGAAATGCAGCACTTCTGTGAGAAACAACCGCAATATTTTCTTTTAAAGCTTGTTGAATATGTTGTTCAACAGTAAAATACAGTTCACTTGGTCCTGCAGTTAGATGATAATTTTTCATTACGACTAATTTGTTAGTTTGTATTAGTATCAGTAAAGTTAAAACATTTAAATTAACGTTACTTCCATTCGTCTAAGAGTAAATCTTCGACATCTATATCCATAGAACACTTAAAGTGTTTTTTGGGACAGCTTTTATGGCCATGTATCCCACAAGGTCTACAAGCTAAATCTTCTTTAACCTCTACAATTTTAGAATTTGTTGACAAAGGGCCAAAGCCAAATTCAGGAATAGTAGAACAGAATATTGCAGTTTGAGGCGCATTCACAGCACTTGCCATATGCTGAGGAGCAGAATCATTGACATAATTCATAATTCCACCTTTCATTAATGCTGCAGATTGTAAAAAAGAGAGTTTCCCTGCCCAATTGCATAGGTTTCCTCTTTTTACTTTCTCTATTATCTCATCGCAAACAGAAAAATCTCCAGGTCCACCGATCAAAATCACTGTAATATTTTCAGGGATTTTATCGATCAACTCTACCCATTTATCTTTATGAAATTGTTTAGTATACCAAACAGAACTAGGTGCAACAGTTACATATTCACCATCAAACTTAGCTTTATCATAATCAATTTCTCTAGGATATAATTTGGGCTTAACAAATTTATCATCTGTGATATCCTCAATTAATGATATATACCTTGCTACTTCATGGTTTTCCTGTTCTCTGCCTTTGCCTACTACATGAGGTTTTTTAATAGAAAAGAATCCACTAAGTGGGTTTTTATCAAATCCTGCTGTTGATTTTGCAGCAGATAAAAATGTCATTAAACCTGTTGAGAAATATCTTTGCAAATTAATAACCCTATCGTATTTACGACGACGGATTTCCATTGCAACTTTAAATAAATTTTTATTTTTATTTTGTTTCTTATTCCAGATTATAACTTCATTTATATATGGATTGTTTCTCAACAACCCTTCATTTCCATTACGGACTACAAAATCAATTTCCGCTTCAGGATAAAATTTTATTAATTTCTCTACAACAGCTGTTGCCATGATCACATCACCTATGAAAGCTGTTTGTATGACTAAAAATTTTTTCATTGTGCTAAATTCTTACAAGATTATGAATAATACAATTATTCCGCATTCATAATCCTTGTTTTTTAACTTTCTAAACAGATTCTCCTTATATTCATCAATAGAATTGAAGAGAGTATTCGCTCTACCATTATTTTTTATGAAATCTTTCGAAGAATTTAAAGCCTTTTTTAAAGAAAATATTAAACCGCAGTTAGAAGATCTTGAAGCTAAACGTTTCCAGATGCATAATAAGCGACTACAATTTGGCGGACTTACATTTCTTATGATTTTTATAGCATGGATACTTGTCTATTTAAATCAAATACATGATTATGGTTTATATTTCATGTGCCTATTTGCACCTTTTGCTTCTCACCTTTATTTTAAAAATAATTTTCTTGATGAAACAATTGAAGGTGAATATAAAGAATTAGTAGTAAGAGAAATGATCCGATTTATGGATCCTTCCCTCCATTATGAACCTGAAGATTATATTCCCTTAAAAGAATGGATTAGAAGTGGTGTTGACCCTCTAGTTCCTGACATCTATACAGGAGATGATCTTATTACGGGAAGTATTGACGGCATAAATATTACGGTTTCCGAAGTTGAAGTTGCCAAACAATTACCTCCAAAAAATAAATGGTATTTAAATAAAAAAAAGCAAGAACAAGCAAAATCTGAAACTATATTCCATGGTTTCTTTATGATTGTTGAACTTAAGGAACCTCCTGCTTCTGATGTCTATATTTTTGAAGATGATATACAAAAACATTGGGGACATCTTGGACGCCTTATTGAAGAAAAAGATGAACGGTATGGTACATATGTACCTATTAAACACCCAAAGTATAGAGAGATATTTAAGGTATACGCAGAGAATAGAGCTGCAGCAGAAAGTAGTCTTAAAGATGATTTTATAGAAAAACTTTATAAGATTAAAAAGCACTTTAAAGCAAAAGTCAATTGCGTTGTAAAAAACGACAAGATGTATGTTTTTTTAGATATCAGAAAAGAGCTCTTTAAAGTTGACACAACTCACTCATTAACTAGGTCATTTATATTAAAATCACTATATAATGATTTATATATGATTTTAACAGTAACACATTCGCTAAATAAACCTGTTCCTAAAGAATCAACTGCAACACAAATTGAAAATAATTTTGGGCAGCAAACTAGAACAATAGAAGACACACCTCCTGTAACTGGTGAATTTTATGATGATGATGAAAGTGCAGAAGGTTTGGCTAATAATCATTTTGAAATTAACGACGAGGATGATTTTGAAGATGACAATTTTGAAGATGATGACTATGAAGAAGATAAAAGAGATCCGTTTGATCTAGATGAAAATTCAGCAGCCAACCAAGAACAATTATTTGGCATGGAAGAAAATAATGATTTTCAACATTTTGACTTCGAAAATGATAGTAATGATGATTATTATGATGATGACGAAAAGGAATAACTAAAAACGTGCTTCAAATAAGATTTTTTTTTCGAACTTTGTAAGTTCATATGGTCAACTATGTTTTAGGATTAAAACATTATGTGACTTGTTTTTAATATAGCATCTTAATTTATTAATTCATTACCATGGATAGTAAAAGACAACATAAATTTTCTCGCTTAATTCAAAAAGATTTAGGCGAAATTTTTCAGCAAAATAGTGTTTCAATGTTTGGTGGTTCTTTTATCACTGTAACTCACGTTGAAATATCTCCAGATTTAGGACTTGCAAAAGTTTATTTAAGCTTTCTTTTAGTTAAAGACCCTGAAAGTAAAGTAGCAGAAATAGAAGAGCAAAGTAAAGCTATTCGTAATATACTAGGGCAACGCATTCGTCATCAAGCAAGGGTAATCCCTCAGTTACGTTTCTATTATGATAACACTGCAGAAGAAGCTGAAAAAATAGAAGATTTATTTAAAGACATCGATATACCTGATGATAAAGGAGATAACGATGACGACACTTATACAAGATAAGTTTTAAAAGCAAACCAAAAAAACATCAAATCTAGTACAAAGAGATGCTTTCATTTTTTAAGATCAACGATCCTTTACGCTTAATTGCACTACTTTTTCTACTTATACTTATTCGACTTCCTATTTGGTTAAGTGGAATACCATTAATGTCAGAAGAAATACATTGGATTACATTAGGTCAGAAATTAGCAGATGGAAGTATGATGTATCAAGATATATGGGATAATATTGCTCCATTATCTGCTGGTGTTTATTGGTTTGCTGCAAAGTTTTTTGGTGGTACTCAAGTCACATTCTTTGTGATTGCTTCTATACTGACATTCTTTCAGTCTTTCTTATTTAATACCATGTTAAATAGAAGTGAAGCTTACAAACAAAAAACTTTCATACCTGGTTTTCTATATCTGGTATTTTCTAATATCAGTTACGATTTCATGACTTTATCCCCCATTCTGATAAGCCTTACATTTCTGCTATTTGGATTAAGGAATATTTTAAGAATGGAAAGAACAGATACAGAACAAAGTATTCTTAATACAGGTATATTTTTTGGTTTAGCCTCTTTAGCATACCTTCCTTCCTTCTCCTTCCTTTTGATGGGTATTTTTGCATTAGCAAGTTTCCGAGTAACTTCTATAAGAAGACTTTTTCTAGCTTTTGTTGGGTTTACAATAGTTTGGGGTAGTTACTTTCTCTATCTCTATTACAATAGTAACATATCTGAATTTGTAAACTTATGTATCTTAACAATCACGCAATTAGACCATAACTTCATATTATCGTGGGAGCAGATGATTATCTTGATGGTAGTACCAACTTTAATTTTCTTATCTGGGGCCTTCAGAACATTCTCTTATAACTCATTTATTAACTCACAGCAAAGTATTCAACAAGTAATGCTTATTTGGGTAATTACAGCATCTCTGAGTATAATATTTTCACAATATACAGCATCTTTTCAGCTCATTTTATTTGTACCTTCATTGGCATTTTTCTGTACACATGAATTACTTTTAATTAGAAGAATAATGTTCGCAGAAAGTACTTTATGGATCTATTGTAGTTTACTTTTAGTAATTATGTATACTACAGCATTCAATATTCTTCCTAAGAAAATTGACTCTCCTTATTTAAATGCTTGGAGTAAGCCAATTCCTTTTGATGATGAAATTGGTGAAAGCGTTCTCGTTTTTGGTACCAATTACGATTATTATCAAAATAAAAAATTAGCTACACCCTACTTGAATTGGAGAGTTTGTCAAAATTATTTCAGGAATGTAGATAATTACGATCAGTTAAGAGTAATCTACAATGAGTTTGAAAGAGATTTACCAGAAACTATCATTGACTCTAACAATCAGGGAGAACAAATCTTGGATTTTCTAACGATCATTAAAGACAAATATGAACGTTTTGAAAAGAATGATGGCACTATCATTTTCCAAAAAATAAAATAATTCATTTTTTCCTTTGCCTATAAAAATTCATGTGTATATTTGCATATCAATTTAAACGTAAATATTACATTTATATAAAAATTGATATACTAACATCCTAACCGTAAACACATGGAAAATATTGTAGAGAAGCTTTGGGACGAGTACGTTAAAGTCACTCCCTCTGCTGCTAAAATTCAATCAATTTTTGAAAAAAAAGGCGAATCTATCTCTAATGATCACATCGCCATTCGTACGTTTAACAACCCACTTGTAAACGTTGAAACCTTATCAATCCCTTTTACTAGTATTGGATACGAAAAAAAAGGAGAATACATATTTGAAGCAAAAAAATTAAAGGCTTCACATTACGAACATATGTATAATAAGGATGCCCCTAAAATATTTATTAGCGAATTACGTTTAGAATTATGTAGTGAGTTTATTCAAGATGTAGCTGATTCAATTATTGCAACATCTGATTTATCTTCAACATCACCTGCTAATTTATTACTTAGTGGACGTACATGGGGAGAACCATCACATAAAATTTACGAAAAGCTTTTACAAGAATCTGAATACGCTGCTTGGATGTATGTGTTTGGTTTTAGAGCGAATCATTTTACAATTTATTGTAATAAGCTTAAAAACTTTGATACACTTGAAAGTGTGAATGATTTCTTGAAAGAAAATAAATTTAAAATGAATACTTCCGGTGGTGAAATAAAAGGAAGTAAAGCACAATGCTTGGAGCAGTCTAGTATTTTGGCTGATAAAGTAAAGATTAAATTCCAAGAAGGTGAATTCGAAGTTCCTTCTTGTTATTATGAATTTGCAATGAGGTATCCTCAGAAAGACGGACAATTATTTGAAGGATTTGTTGCCTCATCTGCAGATAAGATCTTCGAAAGTACAGACGTAACATCAGCAAAATAAGACGACTTCTTTTCTAACCAATTCAATTTACATTAAAACTTTAAAACAAGAAATCCCATTCAATCGAATGGGATTTCTTTATTATATAAATAGCATTCCTAAGATACCTGCTAACATATAAAACTTTATCATTTTACTTATCGTTGCATAATCTTTACTTGTCCCTGCCTTATAAATTTTGTAAATAAGAAAGAAAGCTGGTATAGACAATATCAAGAAGTAATACTGAAAATACTCTTGCCTCATGTGTAAAATCATGAATATTGAAATTACGATAAATAGAGCAAAGAGAACATAAACTAATTTTTTGGTTTTACCATCACCCCAAATAATAGGTAATGTTTTACAACCAAATTGTGCATCTCCTTCTTTATCCTCTAAATCTTTAATAATTTCTCTGATAATCGAGACAAAAAAAGCAAAAATACCAAACTGGTACACTTCCATATTATTTTGAACAAAATAAATATTCAATAAAAATACAGACAGTGATGTAATTGCAGCTACACTCAGGTTCCCTATAAATGCTCTCCGTTTTAGCGTATTTGAATAGAGCCACAACCAGAATGAAATAACAAAACACACAATCCCTACTTCTGTAGAAAGGTAAAAACCAATTAATATGCCTGTTAAATTAAATACAGTATGTGTAAATAAAGCTACACGCCTTTTCATTACTTTACCAACTACTAATTTATTCGGTTTATTAATTGCATCAATTTTTATATCATAGTAATCATTAATAATATATCCTGCTGCTGCAATTAATAAAGTAGAAAGTGTCAATAAGAAAAAGTTAAAATCTTTAAGATACTCTCCAACCTTAGACGAGTCTCCTATTAAAAAGATTCTCCCCATCCATTGTGTAACAAAGATGATAAATAAGTTTGACCCGCGTATTAAACGCATAAAATCTTGTAAACCTATGAAGAACGACTTTTCTGTATTTAATTTATTTGTACTCATACTTTTATCAGTGTGCTTCAAGCCAATTATTACCTTCGCCTATTTCTACTTCTAAAGGAACTCCAATATCATCAGCACCCTCCATTAATTCTTTAACTTTTGCTTTAAGAAGATCTAATTCTTCATTATAAACATCAAAAATTAATTCATCATGAACTTGCAAAATCATTTTAGATTTTAAACCTTCCAATTTCATCCAAGCTTGAATCTCAATCATTGCTTTTTTGATAATATCTGCAGCAGTACCTTGAATTGGAGCATTGATAGCATTTCTTTCGGCCATACCACGTACAGTAAAGTTTCTAGAATTAATATCTCTTAGATACCTTCTTCTACCCATTAATGTTTCTACATATTCATTGTCTCTTGCTTTTCCTATCACATCATCCATATACTTTTTGACAGATGGAAATTCTTCCCAATATGCATCAATTAATGCTTTTGCTTCACTTCTTGGTATATTAAGCTGTTGAGATAACCCGAAAGCAGATACACCATAGATAATACCAAAATTGGCAGTTTTAGCTTTTCTACGCATTTCTGAATCTACATCACTTTCTGCAACTTTAAATACTTTAGCTGCAGTTGCTGTATGAATATCTCTTCCATTTTTAAAAGCATCAATCATCTCTTTATCACCACTAAAAGCAGCCATAATTCTTAATTCAACTTGAGAATAATCGGCAGCAACAAAAGTATAATCGTTATTTCTAGCGACAAATGCTTTTCTAATTTCTCTACCTCTTGATGTTTTAATTGGAATATTCTGCAAGTTAGGATCTGTAGATGATAAACGTCCTGTTGCGGCAATTGCTTGATTATACGTTGTATGCACTCTTCCATCTGATTTAATCAGCTTAGGAAGTGCATCTACATAAGTACTTTTCAATTTATTTAATTGACGGAAATCTAAGATCTTACCTACTATTTCATGGTTTCTTAAACCTTGCAATACTTCTTCACCTGTTGCGTACTGTCCTGTTTTTGTCTTTTTAGGCTTTTCAACAAGCTTCATTTTTTCAAAAAGAACTATTCCTAGCTGCTTCGGAGAAGAAATTGTAAACTCTTCACCCGCTAAAAGATAGATTTCCTTTTCTAATTGTTCCACAGAACTTGCTAATTCAATAGAATACTTCTCTAAAGATTCTACATCTAAATTCACCCCTTCTCTTTCCATATCTTTTAATGTTTCCATTAAAGGCATTTCTAGATTAGTGAACAATTTATCAAGTCCTTTATTTTTTAAGAGTGGTTCAAAAACTTCTCTCAATTGAAGTGTTACATCTGCATCTTCACAAGCATATTCATATACTTCTTGAACAGACATATCTTTCATGTTTTTTTGCTTCTTTCCTTTTTTACCTAAAATAGTCTCTATTGAAACAGGTATATAATTTAAGTAAACTTCCGAAATCGCATCCATACCATGTCGTTTATCTGGCTCTAATAGATAATGTGCCAGCATGGTATCGAAGAAAGGGCCTTTTACATCAACATTAGCAGTCTCAAGTACCTGTAAATCATATTTTAAATTCTGACCTATTTTAAGTATTTCTTGATTTGCAAAAAGAGGCTTAAAATAAGTAAATATAATATCTGCTTGCTTTTTATCTAGTGGAACAGGCACATAGTATGCTTCGTCCTTGGCTGCACTAAACGACATCCCTACAACTTCAGCTTCCAAAGCATCTAAAGAAGTTGTTTCAGTATCAAAAGCAAACTCTTTTTGTTTACTTAAATAACTAACTAACTCTTCGTATCTTTCCGGAGAATCTACCAATCTATAATTTTTATCTACAGTAGCAAATGTAGATTTTTCAATTATTATCTCTTCTTCTACAACGTCTTCAGGTTCTGAAGCTGTTGAAGTAGTAGCACTTGAAGCACTTCCTCCGAATAAAGAAGCTTGTTCACCTGCTTTTATTGATTTCTTTGGCGTTACGGCTTTCTTTTCTCCTGGAAAAACTCTCTGAAGTAAAGTTTTAAATTCTAATTCAGTAAATATTTTTATTAATTCCTCTTTATTTGGCTCAGAAATAAGTAAATCTTGTTCATTAAACTCAACAGGAACATCTATCTTAATAGTGGCTAACTCTTTAGACATTAATGCTTGCTCAACATTACCTTGAACACGTTCTTTAAGTTTGCCTTTTAGTTCGTCAGAATGTTCAATAATACCTTCTACTGTACTATATTGTTTTAATAACTTGCAAGCAGTTTTTGGTCCCACCCCAGGTACACCAGGAATATTATCAACGGCATCACCTTGTAAACCTAGCAAATCAATTACTTGATCAATACGGTCTAAATCAAACTTCTCTAAAACTTCATTGACGCCTAAAATTTCAATTCCTCCTTTCGTAGAAGGACGGTATAAGAAAGTATTTTCATCCACTAATTGAGCGTAATCCTTATCAGGTGTCATCATATATGTCTGAAAACCCTTTTTAGATGCTACTTTAGCTAATGTTCCAATAACATCATCTGCTTCATATCCTTCCATCTCAATTCTAGGAATATTAAAAGCATCTACAATTTTTTTCACTATTGGAATTGCTATTGATATATCCTCAGGAGTCTCTTGTCTATTTGCCTTGTATTCACTAAACATTTTATGTCGGAATGTTGGAGCAGGTAAATCAAAAGATACAGCTATATGAGTAGGATTCTGCTTTTTAAGAATTTCTAATAGAGAGTTTACAAAGCCCATAGGTGCACTTGTATTCACTCCTTTAGAATTGATACGTGGATTACGTATTAAAGCAAAGTGGGCACGAAAAATCAATGCCATACCATCAAGCAGAAATAATTTTTTCATAATTTTTGTGTCCAAAGGACGAGAACTACTATTAATTTTACGACGTTTGTCTTAAATCTGATTTAGAAGCGAATATACTAATCGGATTTAGAACAATAATGATTATCTAACATGAATTTCTTTTGTAATGTATAAAATCAAAATACACAGCAGAAAACAATTGATAATCTATTAGTAGAATGTATAAAAAAAGACATAAATAGTTTGATAGGAGAAGCTATTCAAGGCTTACAGCAACAATTATTATTTGCAGGTAATTACAAAGCTGAAGCACAAGAAAATGGAAAAGAAATGATCAAGGCTTTTAAAAAGTCTTTCTTTTCTACATTTAATATAGATGACTTATTAAGATTGATCAGTGAGCATATTGTAAGTAAGCAAATTCTTTTTTCTTTAAAAGATGAGAAAGCTTTACAACCTGTATTCATTGATTATATATATATACTTTTTGAAGAAATTATAGAGCAGTTTTCTGATAAAGAATTACTCAATGATGCACAAAATCAATTAAAAACAACAATTGATGTTTTACTTCAAAATGGACAAAATAAAGAGGAGCTTTTTACTCAATTAATGGGTAGAGAAGAGGGAGAACCTTTGCCAAATTATTTTTTAGGAATGTTTAAATCTTTAATGAGAAAACACCTAAATAATTCTGGAAAAGATGCTCAATACCTATACCCTTCTTTTACATTACCTCCTTTTTTAGATATTGAGGCAAAATCAAATACTCTAGTTTGCTACGATTTATTGGTTTACTATTGGAGTACAGTTAATGCCACAGAAAGTAACCGTTCTTTCGGAAATAGTTTAAGCTTTGTTGATATTATGCCTCAAGGTCAAAAACATTTAAATTTCCTTGAAGAAGACTCGAATTTAAACAAATTAACCAACCTAAACCGTGACCCTGTTCAGATTGTTTTTGGCACAATCCAACAGATGTCATTAGGGAATAGAACTGCTCACAAAGAATGGACAAGTAGAGTAAAAAAAGTGTTTTCTTCTGACCAAAAAAGAAATCCAGTTTCATATTGGTTATTATGGGCTAGAGAACGACTTGGTAATAATGGGATATTAGTTATTAGAGGAGATCATTCTTTAGCAGCTGCACCAGAATTTAAACAATGGAGACAACAAGCTAAATCGATTTGTAATAGAGTTTATATTCAAGCTCACCTGTATTCAAATCAAATTATTTACTGCTTTATATTTAGCAAAGACAATGAACATGAAGGTGTTTATTATGCTCCTAGCTATTTAGAAGATTTCTCTCCTATAAGTAATGATTCTGATGACTGGATTACGTTGTCTTCTGAAGAATATGGTAAATTTCTTTGTTTATATAGCCAGAAAGAGAAAAGTATATTTAATCAGTCTGTTGCTCCAATTCAGCTGAAAAACAAAACCTGGTTTACCGATTTTAACAAACAACAATTAAAAGATAAACTTAAAGTTTTCGAAAAAAGCCAGAAAAAAAGTGGTACGCTTAAATTAGACGATCAACTATCTAAATTTGACGAATCTAAAATCATTCGTGCCTATGTAAAACCATTCACAAAAAAATGGATTTACGCTTCAGAATTGGATACGTCTACTTGGGAAAATAGCCACCTTATGGGTTTTAATAAAGAAAATCCATCTTTGGTTTTATCTGCGAGTCAAGAATATGGTTTTGAGAACATCCCTTGTGTTTACCCAATACTTTCTGATTTCTTTGAAAGAAAACAAAGAAATACCATTTTGCCACTTCAAATATATAAAGAAGATGGTTCATCTTCTGAAAATATAAGTGACTGGGCTCTTAACCGATTTAGACAATATTACTTACCTCGTCTTCCAGAAGTAGGTAAAGCAAATACTGTATCATCTATTATAGATATTTTAATCCCTAATTTAGAGCAAATATCTAGGCACACATCTCGTTTACCAGTTTTAGACAAATACACTAAAATTCTTTTTAATTATACTGAGGAAGAAGAAACACCATTAGAAAAAGTAGTTACTGCAACTAATCAATTAGTTACCAAAATGATGCAGTTATACAAAAGCATGCCTCAAAAAAAACAATTAGTTTCTGATATCACTTCTGCTGTTCATCGTATATCTGAAAAAATCAATACAATTGAGAAAGTGAAAATTGAAAGAGAATATAAAGAAGCTCTTCTTACAAAAGAAAATATTTTCTACTACACTTTTGCAATTATATCACATCCTCTTTATAAAACTGATTACGAGAAAGAACTAATTGCTCTCCCTCCTAGAATTCCATTATTAAATGATTTTTGGAAATGGGCTAAAATAGGTAAAGAATGTTTTAATGCTTCATTAAAAACTAATAATTCAACTTCTCACGTTAATGTAATAGAAGGAGATACTATAGAGAACGATGAGGAATTAAATCATAAGATTAATTCAACTCAATCCATAAATACACCAAAAGGATTTACTAAAAACACTTGGGGGAAAAGTACAATTTTTGATTTAATTATACATCAATTTAAAGAACGAAAACCCCTTAATAAAGCATTGCAGAAATACTTTAGCGATAAAGTTTCTAAAATTAATTGCATTGAGTTAGCAAAAAATATTGAATTACAAGCTGAATCGTATGCTAAAATTAATGAATGTCTACCAGAATCGTTATTTGATCACAATGGACCAACTGTTAGACTAAAACGAAGAAAAAAATAATTAATGTGCTTCTTTAAAACGCCAAATTTTAAAGAGCACTTTTTTTTGATCTTTAGCTACAGGATCAACATGTATTAATTCAGTATAAAGCTCTTCTCCTTTATCTAAACAATCAGCAATAGTTTTACTACTTTGTTTAGGAACATACCCGATCATCTTATCACCTGCAAAAACTGCAACAGCATTTTCATCAAATTCATTATTTGAATAACGAACAAGATTCAATTTATTTCGCATCACTTCCCATTCTAAATCGTTTTCAGAATAAAACCTATACCCTGCAACGAAGCCTTCGAATAGTAAAGTTTTTTGTAGTAATGATAGTAAATCGTGGTCTTTTATGTTATACACAGGCTTAACCATGATATTATTGATAATAAAAAACAATTAATAATTATTTTACGCTATGCAATATACAATTATTTATTAAAATTATCCTATAGCGTATTAACGGAATAGTAATTTTTGTAGTATTTTTGAAAAAACATTTAAAATGAAACCTTCAACTTTTTTAAAAGGAATTGTATTCCTATTTGTTGTAATCTTTTTAGGTTACTCTTACTTTAATTCAACATCAGAAGAAGATACTCAAAAGTATATTACTGAAATCTCTTCAGAAAGAGAGAAAAAAAATATTGAATTTAAAAACGACAGCTCATCACCTTTAACCGAGGATGAAAAATCAAGCTTTAATAAGTTGAACTATTTTCCTGTTGATGCTAATTATAAAGTAAATGCATCTTTAGATTGGTATGGTTTACCCAAAACAGTTAAAATTAAAACAACCAAGGGGCTTCCTAGAAATTACAAAAAAGTAGCTCTAGCTAAGTTTCATTTAAATGGAGAAAGTCTAGAGTTAACACTGTTAGCTGATGCGACGCGTAATCCTCTGACTAAGGATGTTGTAATGATATTATTTACGGACCAAACTTCGGGAAAGGTGACATACGGTGCTGGTAGGTATATAGAACTACACAATGTAAAAAAAGGACAGTTACAAACCACTATTGATTTCAACACAGCTTATAATCCTTATTGTGCTTACAATGAGAATTTTGACTGTCCGATCCCTCCTTCTGAAAATTACCTTGCAACTGAAGTTAAAGTAGGTGAGAAAAATTTCAAGAAACATTGATTTTTTATGCTTTTGAGTAAAAAAGTAGTATTTTAAAATCTGTATACATAACTGTTACTAATAAAAAACTAACGTGGCATTAAATACTCTATTAAAAAAAATAGGTTATTCTGAGAATAAACGATTATATGGAGAACTTCACTTTTGGGTGTTATGTTCTAGTATGATTCCTATTATAAATATTTACATCAACCTCACTTCTGTAGAAATTGTTTTTATTAGAACATTTCTAGCATTAGCATTAGTTTTTTGTGTTCTCATTTATAAAAAAATTGATTTAAAAGTAAGAACATCCCATATTCTGCTCTTGGTATTCACAGGAGTTTTAACCTCAATTTACTGGGTATTATTTGTAACTGCTGCAAAAACATCTAACACGTCTGTAACATTGGTAGGAATGGCTACCACGCCTATTTGGGTAAGTTTTATCTACCCTATCTTTTCTAAGGAGAAGCCTACATTTAATGAAACCATGACAGGTATGTGCGCTTTGTTTGGAGTATATATGATTTTTAGTTCTAGCTTTGCTTATAGTAACGGGATGTTCACCGCCATATTTGCAGCGTTCTTTGCTGCTATAGTTACGATATTAACCTCTAAGCTTTCTAAAAAATATAATAATCTTGTTATTACCTTTTATCAAATGATTGGTGCTTTTGCGTCAACAGCAATTACTTTACCCTATTATTTAAAACATATAAAAATGGGCGAGTTTACTTACCCTACTATGACAGACTTTGTTTTAATTTTAATATTAGCAATTGTCTTTTCTATAATAGCTTACTCATCTATTGTGGCTATTATGAAAAAGATTAACCCTTTTAGCGTTGCTCTTGCTAATAATTTATCACCAATTTACGGTGGTATAATGGCTTATTTCTTTTTTGGGGAAAGTGAAATTATGGATATCTATTTCTACGGAGGGGCATTCTTAATCGCCTTTGCAATTTTAGCTGTACCACTCTCTAAAATTCTATTCAATTTAGATAATATAATTCCAGAAAAAGATGTTTAGTTTATTTCATCTTACTAATAACATCATTTGTTGCTAGGCTTAACACTAATAAAACACCTACTGATAAAGTACCAAAAACTACTGCAATCCATCGGCTATAAGACATCCACATATCTTTCTTTAATTTAGCATCTCGATACATTTTATCTGCTAAATTAATAATGTCTTCTGTTCTTTTTTGTAAAGTTAAGGTAAGGCCAATATCACCTCTAAAACCAATTCTAACATCTACTTCTACTACTCTTAATAAGGTAGAATTGTAACGCCTTAAATTATTCAGAATTTGATGTTTGTGTACATCAGGCATTGATATAGCATTTACTTCTTTCTGCATTTGATGATTGATCTTTCTAATCTTATAAAAATCAGAAGTATCAGCAGATAGTAAATAACTTTTTTCTAATAATTTCATTTTTTCTAAAGACACAACACTTACATAAGGCTCCCTTTCAAGTGCTTCTGTTCTTTTTTGTAAATCTCCAATCATGCCTGAATGTGGAGAACCTCGAAATTTTAGTTTTGTGATAATTTGTGAGAAAACAGTTCTATGCTCATTTAAAAAGACTCTAAACTGTTGTAAATCTTGCTCATTATCTACTTTCCAAGTAGCATTTGTACTCATCATTTTATCAACATAAGAAGTTAGTTCTTTGTCAATACTATGGTACTCTGCCATTATAGGTGTTGCCGTTCTAGATTTATGGAAATCCTCATAGTGTGCTTCATAAGAAAGGAATTCTTGAGCAGCTAATGTCATTTTTAATGTCATATGACGTATCTCCAAGATTTTATCTAATAATAGGTCTTGGTTTTCTACTTGTCTATACGAGCTAAAGTTACCCACAGCAATAACAAAACATACAACAAAGTATACGTAAAACCAACGTATAATTTTTTTCCAAGTATGTGCTACAGATTGCTTTTTCACTATGAGAGAATAGATGTTTACCTTATTAAAAATAATCTAACTTTTACTACTACAATAAATATTCCATATTGTATATAAAAAAAGGAGACTAAAAGCCTCCTTTCCTATTTATGTAGAATAAGTTTTTAGTGTTGAACTAAAACTGCATTTTGCTCATCAGAGTTACGTCCAATCTTTTTAAAGTTCTCTAAATAAACTTTAGCTTGATCTTGGTATTTTAATGATCCATAAACTACAGAATATACTTGGCTTCCACCTTCTTCTGTAACTTTCACATATGTTTTCCACATTTTATAATGCTCTTGGAACTTCTCAGCATAACCTTGTGCATCACATAACTCTCTAGAAGAGTACACTTGCACACCCCATCCGTGAGAAATAATTTGACTACTTAAGTTTACAAAATAAGTATGATTAGCTTGTAATTGACCTTGACGACTTGAACATTGTCCAGCATCAGCAGGCATGTTTGAACCAGATGAAACTGAAGTTCCTGATGAAGTAGTGTTTGCAGATACTTCTGCTGCAGCTACTAATTCACTATTTTCAGATTCTAAAGCATCTACTTCAGTTTGTAATTTTTCATTCTGTTGTTGTAAAGAACTAATATCTGACTTTAAGCCGTCAACTTCATACTTTAACTGATCATTCATTGCAGTTAACGAATTAGATTTTTTCTCTAAATCCGTTTTGCTTTTTCTAAGTTCAGTATTTTCAGTAGTTAATTGCTCATTCATCTGCTTTAATTTCTTTTTGCTTTGAGCAAAAGATGAAGTCGACAATAATAGTGCAAGTACAAGGACAGCACAAGAAAAAATTTGATTTTTGATTTTCATTACCTTAGTGAAATAAGTTCCAATGATAAAAAATGAATTAATTACAACTTATAATTGTATTACAGTTCCAATGTATTTTGAGTATACAAAATTAACAAAAAGACGATAGAACCGAGATTTAAATCTCTTTGCTTACATAAAACTACTAAATACACCTTAAAATTCAATTAAACAGAAGAATTATTGCTGTAGAATAGATAAAAAAAAATCACTTAATAGTCCAAAATTTAACTTTTCAAAGTTAGATCTGTACTGTAAAGTGATTTTTATTTATGTATGATAAAGTAAAACCTTTAATGTATTACTTATCTTTAAGTTGTTGTTTTAACTTATCTAAATCGGATTGACTATCATTAGATGCTGATGAAGAAGTAGAATCATTAGTACCTGCTCCTAATTTCATCTTTTCTTTTAATTCTTCTAACGCTAATGAAGATGAACCAGCTCCTGGTCCAATTGCTTTATTAATTTCTTCATCAATTGAAACATTTGAGTCCGCAATTTCCCCGTATGATTCAGCTAAAGCTTCTTGCTCTTCTACTTTATTTTTCATTCTTTCTAACATAGAAACAGTACTTGTTGAATCTATACTAGCAAGTTGTTTATTAATTTTAGAAGAAGCCTCTGAAACTTTTGCTCTAGCTTTTAATGTTTTTGCTTCATTTTCCCATTGAGAGATTTGAGATTTTAAACGCTGAACGTTTTGCTCCATTTTAGCAACTTGTCCATCATTCTGAGTCACCATTTTCTCATGAGTAGCAGCTGCTTGAACAGCTTGTTCTTTTTTAGAAAGTGCCTCAGTAGCTAATCTATCTGCTTCTGCAGCATCAATTTGTCCTGAGCTTGCTTTTTGTAAAAGTAATACGGCTTTTCTTTCCCAATCACCAGCTGCCTGACGATGTTGCTCATACTCTTTTCTAGTACGAATCGATATAGCTTTAACTTGTGCTAAACCTTGTAAACTTTGATCTAGATCCTTTTTTAAATCACGAATACCTTGATCCGTCATTTTAATTGGGTCTTCTAAACTATCTAAAGCTGCATTTGTTTCTGCAGACATCCATCCAAATATCCTTTTAAAAAATGACATATAAATATATTTTAGTTGTGTGCGTAATTAAGTAATAAATCGTAATTTTCTCCAATAACAAGTTTAAAGGCATTTAATGTTCCTTCAATCTCATTTTCGTCTAGATTTTCAAGCTCTAGAGTATCTCTAAATAACACCCTATTACCTACTGCATCAATTACAAATGCACCATGCACACACTCTCTATTTTTTTCTAGTAAAGTACGGTAGAATTCTGGATTATTAGCTGTTATATCTAAAAGGTGCATCTCAATTATTAAAATTGGATCTTCGCAATCTACGATTACATTTAAAAGTCCTTCTTCTTCATCAGAAATAATAAATAGTTCTTCTGTTTGGTCTTCACTTTTAATATCGTAACCTAAATTGATCAAATAGCCTTTTACCTTTTCAAAATTGTTCATGATTAAGTCTATTGCTTATGTTAATAACTAATTATCTTTTACTTAAAAATAAAAGATTTATAATGAATTTTACGAATATAAAATAAAATAGATGTCATTACCACCTTTCAATATTAAATCTTATTTGCAATAAACTAAAAACCAATCTATTAAATATTAACAAATTCTAATTCTAAAAAAATATTTCTGCAATCTGTAACTGTTTTTCTTACTAAGAAAAGAATTATCAATAATGAATTGTATATTTGTCGCAATCGGTTGAATACTACAACAACAAAATTTAAACTACCAAAACTATAATGCCAGAAAACATGCATTTAAAAGAACGTCCTCTCCTTATTGAAGGAGCTTGGGAGGTGTGTAACCAAGTAGGTGGAATTTACACCGTTATAAAATCTAAGATATTAAATGTTTTATCTACTGTTGGAGATGAAAACTATTGTTTAATTGGACCTTATGTTAGCGATAACGTATCTGCAATCTTTGAATCAATTGATGATCAAGGTGATGATCTTGTTTCTAAGACGGTAAGATCTTTAAGAGCTAAAGGATACGAAGTTTTTTATGGTAGATGGTTAGTTTCGGGTCGACCAAGAGTAATTCTTTTCAACCCTTTTAATGAAGCTTGGAAGTTAGGAGACATCAAGAAATCTTATTGGGAAAGTCATAATATCCCCTCTTTTGATGGAGATGATCTTTATGATCAAACATTAATGCTTTCAAGTCAGATAACTGATTTCTTCCAGGAACTTGACAATATTAACCAAGGTAAGCAAAACATAATTGCTCATATGCATGAGTGGATGGCTGGTTTACCTATTCCTGAAATTAGAAGGAGAAACCTAAATATTAAAGCCGTATTTACTACTCACGCTACCTTACTTGGTCGTTACTTGGCCATGAATGATCCTGAATTTTATAACCACCTAGAAAAGGGTGTTTATAATTGGGAAAAAGAAGCTACTCATTTTAATATTTTACCTCAGGTTGCAATTGAAAGAGCTGCTGCTCATGGGGCACATACATTTACAACTGTAAGTAGATTAACTGCTGTTGAATGTAAATATCTATTAGGTAGAGATACTGACGCTATTGTTCCAAATGGTATAAATATCAACCGTTTTGAGGCATTACATGAATCTCAAAATTTACATCAGACATATAAGCAAAAGATCCATGAGTTTGTAATGGGACATTTCTTCCAATCTTACTCATTTGATTTAAATAATACTTTGTACTTCTTCACCTCTGGTAGATATGAGTACAAGAACAAAGGTTTTGATTTAACTTTAGAAGCATTAGCTCGTTTAAATCATAAGCTAAAAGTAAACAATATCAATAAAACAGTTGTCACTTTCTTTATCACTAAGAAAGATTATGATTCAATTAATCCAATTGAGTTAGAATCTAGAGCTGTGTTAGGAGAAATTAGAAAAATTTGTGACGCAATGGAGAAAAGTGTTGGAGAACGCTTATTCTATGTTGCTTCTAAAGGTGATGTTTACGAAACACCAAGTATAGAAGACTTAATTCCAGAAAGTTTACGTTTACAATTAAGACGTACTGTACAATCATGGAAAAGTTCTAGACTTCCTTTTATCACTACTCACAATTTAAAGGATGATAGTAAAGATGACATTTTAAATTTTGCTCGTCAATCTGGCCTATTGAATTATGAAAGTGATCGTGTAAAACTTGTTTACCATCCTGATTTTGTCTCTTCTATGAACCCATTATTCGGAATCGACTATGATGAGTTTGTGAGAGGATGTCATTTAGGGGTCTTCCCTTCTTACTATGAGCCGTGGGGATATACTCCAATGGAATGTGTAGCAAGAGGAATACCTGCTGTTACTTCTGATTTAGCTGGTTTTGGTGACTTTGTAATCAATGACCTTAAACGCACAAAAGTAGAAGGTATTGAAGTTATTCACAGAAAGCATAGTGATTACTCTCATTCAGCAGAAGAATTAGCCAACTACATGTATGACTTTGTAACTACAGACCGTAGAGATCGTATCTCACAAAGAAATACTGTAGAACAATCGTCTATACATTTTGATTGGAATGAACTTTATAAGTACTATGTAGAAGCCTACAACATTACTTTAGAGAGATAAAAATAAAACCCTCTTCCAAATTAATTTTTGAAAGAGGGTTCTTAACTAAAAATCCACATTCTTTTTTAAAGAGTGTGGATTTTTTTGTTAGGATATTATTGACCAAGCATTAAATTCTTTAATTTTTTATCAGCTGGTTTGTTACCTAACCAAATACCGAATAATGCTCTCTGAAATTCTTCACCTTCTACAGTTGTAAGAAGTTTATCGTTCTTATAAGCTTTTACAGAAGTTCCATCAGAAATAAATTTGAAAATATCTTCTGTTTCAATTTCTTCAGAAAACACAGAGATAAATGCATCAATTTCTTTTTGAAGAGGTGCTGTATTACCGTTTAAAGAGTTTTTAAAACCAGCTCTTACAGTTTCCTCCATTTTTTCTGCTGTAATTAAACTAGAAATAATATCTAATTGAATCATTTTTAACTCCTTGCTATATAAAATTTTATTAGCGTCAGATGCTTTTATTGGTAAATAAAGGCTACCAACATATAATGATAAAAAATATTTCGAACGAACTCCAGCTCCATTAAGAGTTAAAGATGTTCCATCTACATCAATTTTGTTTTGAAGAGTAACATCTGAAATTTCTGTTGTTTGTGCGAAAGTAGAAACGAACGCTGCAAAAACGATAAGTACAGTAAGTAATGATTGTTTCATCTTATTTATTCAAATAATTAACAGTTAAAAATCTCCGTAATAACAACTTTTTTTACGGATAAGACAAGAGAGAAAAAATAATATAACGAATATTTATTTATGAATACTCATTCACAAAAAGCAAGCCACCAAAATAACATTCGTTAAAATTAGTGGCTTTTTGAGCTATAATCTGATATTATCTTTATCTGCAAATCTTAGTTCAATCCAACGAACTAATCTTGCTAACAGTCTAAAATACAGTGCAAATGCCATAAGAATATACATTCCCCACATCACTGCTATATTAAACCAAAATGTTTTGAAAAATTGCCCCATAAAATATTTTTTAGGAGCATAAAAATGTGTTCTAAACTCAAAAGGATTCGCTTTTGCTTCAGGAACATTATAAATAGGATATATTTTCTGAACTAATTTCGAACCGTACTCTACAATTCGTTTAGAAGTAACAACGTTGGTCACAAATTCAGATATTTTATCGTTGGTATAAATATCTTTTAATTGTAAATAACGTTCCTTACCAGACTCTTTTAATAGTTTTTGAACTCTTTCTTCCTTTTTCTTTTTCCAATAAATGTATACTTGATTGTAATGCTTTCTAGTCACTTCTAAATACTTCTGAACTTTGTTAGCTTCAATAATATCAAAAGTAGCAACATCAAAATTAGGATGAATTGAAGGCTTCTCATCGAACTTATTAGAAATCTCCATTTTATTAAATTCATAAGAGAGCAATTCTAAATTATCATGATATTTATATTCTGTAATTTTGCCATCATGATTTTCGTTCAAATAAAGCTTACAATCTTCTATTTTACCTAATAGTGTAGGGTAATAATATGTTCTTAAATAATCAGCTGAATAGATTTCAGAATCTACATTAAAAAACTCTTTCTCAAAAACATTATCAGAAAACTGCTCTACCATTAACCCTTCAAAAGCCCATCTAGAAGCCATTAACTCTCCCACTAAAGGCACTTTCCCTTGCTGATTTTTAAAGATGGGATTAATATTAGAATACTGTACTACAACTCCTCCTAATAGTAACTGAGGAATTAATAAGATTGGAATTAAGATATAAACAGTAACTACAGATTTAAAAGCACTTGAAACATTCAAACCAATCATATTTGCCACGCAAGCCGTTGTAAATAACATAGCAAAATACTCAAAATATAATCCCTTTATGCCCATTATAGTATTACCTATAACAACAAAAACAATTATCTGAATAGCTGACATTCCAGATAGAATGGCCATTTTAGAAAACAGATAGGATGTATTACTTAATGATAAATACTTTTCCCGTTTCCGAATAGTCCTATCTTTTATAAGTTCTTCTGCACTAATCATCAACCCTAAAAAGAGAGCAACAATTACAGCCATAAAAATATAAGAAGGCATGTTCATGTTCTCTCTAAAAACATAATCTACCCTATTTCCAAGTTCATCTAAGTGATAAAAATAAACTATTAAAGAAAGCATTAAAGCCAATAATGGTGCTTGCAATAAATTTACAGCTACATATTGTTTATTATTAAACTTAGTATTTAAATCACGTAAAATAAATATTTTTAATTGCTTAAGCATCGAAGGAATCTCCAATGCATTTTTAGGTTTCTCTTTAACTGTTTCGATTTCAGGAATCTCTACATGTTCTTTATATTTAGCCCACCAATATGTTGGCTTCCATTTCCTCTTTCTTGTTCTTCGTCCGTATTCATCAAGAATTTTTGATTCAATAATTTCAAAAACCTGCTCCGAATCTACATTTCCACAACGAATACATTCACTTTCTACATCTGCATAATTTGCTTCTCCTTTAAAATAAGAAACTGCATTAATTGGATTTCCATAATAAACGGGGTAACCTCCTGTATCTAGTACTAATAATTTATCAAACATTTTATAGATGTCTGATGATGGCTGATGAATTACCACAAAAATTAATTTCCCACTATACGTTAACTGTCTTAATAGGTCAATTACATTTTCAGAATCTTGTGATGATAAACCTGATGTAGGCTCATCTACAAAAAGAATACTTGGTTCTCTTAATAATTCGAGGCCAATATTTAACCTCTTTCTTTGCCCACCACTAATCGTTTTTTCTAATGGATTTCCTACCTTGAGATCTTTAACAGCATACAAACCAAGATTCTCAATTGTTCTCATAATAGTTTTTTCTATTTCTTCATGAGAAAAATGAGCAAAACTTAATTTTGCAGCATAATATAAATTTTCATAAACAGAAAGTTCTTCGATTAAAAGATCATCTTGAGGAACATACCCAATCATACCTTTCACTTCATCTTTCTCTTTATATATATCTATACCATTTATAAGTACCGTACCCTCTTTTGGTTTACTAGAACCATTCAGTACATTAAGTAACGTTGATTTACCTGAACCACTTGCTCCCATTAGAGCAACCATATTACCGCTTTCTTCTACGATATCAATTCCGTGTAAACCTTGCTTTTTACCAAAAAAGAAATCAATGTTATTTGCTTCAAAAGAGATGGGATCAGAATCAATTTTATTGATAAACAAAGCTGCCATCTCTGAATGATAAAGATTAGCACCACTTTGCGTATTAATTCTAATTACACCACCAACATCAATTGGGTATGCTCTATTAGGGTTTAATGGTTCTCCATTTAGTTGGTAGAGATGTGTTTTAGAAGTTACTTTCACAAAATACATTCTAGCCAGAGGCATATATAATACAGCTAAAGGTATAGTTACCTCAGCTCTATATAGATGTCTTTTATTAATGTAGCCTTCTTTATTATTAGAAATAGTCAAACAATGACCAACCTGACCTAATTTGTCAATATCATTGGTTGTTAAAAACCTTTGCATTTTATCTAAACGCTCAAAATCTAGATTAAATGCTTCACAAATTGTTCTTAAAATTCTCTGTTCTTCATCAGAAAATACATCATTAGAAAATGCTAATTCTAAAAGATCAATCACCATAACAACACGTTGTCTTAATGTTAAATCCTTAGCAGCAGTTTCTGCAATTTGTTTAATTTGATTTTCGTCTACATCAAGTCTAGCCTGACGCTCAAAAATCTCAATATATGTATTGGTATTGCTTTCATGAAGGGTGTGTTTAAGGTATTCTTCTAGAATATTAAGTGCCTCGTCTATAGATCCGTCAGCACACGCCATTATTGCAAATAACTTGGTTAGCGACCTTAATACTTTTTCGCTCATAAATCAGGTAATTTGTATAGTTTGAGTCAAAAACTCAAGACCATAACAAGATTATTTTTAGTTAATGATATAGATACTAATTATAAATTAACAAAAAAGTCCTGTGATATCAAACCACAGGACTTTCTTATATCTGATTATAAGTAATTTTGATTAATTACTAACAGTCATTTTTCTGATTTTCTCAACTTTTTCAGTGATATCTCTTAGATCTTCAGCTTTAAGTTGGTAAGTACCTTTGTTATCCTTTAATTTCTCTTCGAAATGAAGGTTTTTAAACGCCTTCTGTAATTGAACAAACTCGTTATAATATACTAGAGCAGCTTCGTTACCATCTTTAAGTGGTGCTAAGATTGTTACAATAGCATCAACAGAAGAAGATTGCTTAGCAATAGAGCTCATTAAATCTACTAAAAGAGCGTTTCTTGCTTCTTCTGGTAAATCTTTAGGAGCATTGTTTACTAAACCTAAAGAGATATGTAAACCTTCTAAAGTTGTACCTGTAACAATTAAAGCTGCTACATCGTACTGAGAATTTGTATTTAAGAATGCTTTAACTTGGCTTTCTGAGTCAGAAATAACCTTAAGCATTGCTTCTTTATCTGATAACGCAGACTCTAACTTTTCATTAAGATCTTTACCCATTGCTTGAGTAACACCAATCTTATCAGAAAGTTTTTTGGCAGCATTAAAGTAATCAATTGCTTCTTGAGCTTTATCAAAAGCAGATAAGTAAGCAATATCTGATACATATACACCGAAGTTTAACGCCGATGATACATCAGAGATTGTATATGATTGTGCTTTATCCTTACTGTTAAGTAAAGTAGCATCAAAATCAGCACCACTTCTTTCCAACAAAACTGGAATATCCGTTGGTTCTGGAGCATTATTCAAGATAATATTGAAATCAGCATTTGTCGCTTTTTGAGCAGCGATTTCTTTTTTTGCTTCATCCTTAGATGAATCATTAGATCCACCACATGCGATAAGGGTTGTAGCTAAGCCACATGCTAATGCCACTTTCCCTAATTGTCTGATTTGTGAGCTTAACGTCATAATTTATAATTTGATCAGGTTTTGTCAAAATAATTTCAGCCCCAAAAATAATTGTAAATATTTGTAATAAAAATAATAACACAAATTCATATTAAAAAAAAACAACTTTATTAAAATCAGCTTATATTTGAACCATGGAAAATGAACTAGGATTTTTATCACAAATGTTTGATACTCTGTATTTATTCCCCGAAGAACTAGAGGAGATTGAAATACCAGAGAACGAATTAGAGGATGAAAAGAAAGAAGAGAAAAAAACAGAAAAAACTTCAGAAACACCCGTTATCGTACCTAAAAAAGTCATTAAAAAGCAATTACCGACTGATTACTACGGGGAAAACAAGAGAAATATTGTTGTTTTTATTGAACATAGCGGTATTGACATCTTTAGAAGTAAAGAGTTTCAATTACTATTAAAAATACTTGGTGCACTGCAATTAACGCTTCAAGAAGTTGCTGTAATAAATGTACTAGAACAAAAAGACAACCTTCCTAAATTAATAGAAAAGTTGTCTCCTAAATATTATCTATATTTTATTAATAGAAACGAAAGCCCAATTAGTGGGGATGAAGTTCCTAAATATGTCCCTACAGAAATTGATAGTCTTCCTGCTGTTGCTGCAGATAGTTTATCAAAATTATTACTTGATGTAGAAAAGAAGAGAAACTTATGGATGGCTTTAAAATCTCTATTTGACATTTAAAATAAATCCATTTTTTATATTTATGGAGTTTCTTCTTAAATCATCCATAAACGCCAAACACCTGTTATAAAGACTAAAATTAGTCCTGCAGGTGTTAGGTACTTCCAACATAATGACATCAATTGATCAACTCTTAACCTTGGTAAAGTCCATCTAACCCACATTTGTATAAATATCAGCACAAATGCTTTGCTCATTAACCAGAAAAAGCCCCATAAATAACCAGATATTTCACCTAAAGTTCCTGTAGTCCAATCTGCTAAGGCAAAACTTCCAATATTTACAAAAGGAGTATTCCAAGAGCCTAAGAATAAAACTGCTGCAAATACAGAACCTAATAACATCACTCCATATTCGGAAAGCATCATAAAAGCAAAACGCATTCCTGAGTATTCAATATGATAACCCGCAATTAATTCAGATTCCGCTTCTGGTATATCAAAAGGTGCTCTGTTTGCTTCTGCTAAAGATGAAATAAAGAATATTACAAATGCAAATATTAAGAATGGATTTCTTAATATATTCCATGATAAAATACCGCCAACATTTGTTATATCAACACCTAACGCCTTCAATCCAAATAAATAGTTAGTGTCTTGACTTAAAATTCCTTGTTGAAATGAGATCACTTCGGTATTTAAACTCTGACTAGTCATCACAACACATAAAACCGACAAGCCCATTGGTACTTCATAAGAAACCATCTGAGCAGCAGATCTCATTGCTCCATATAAAGCATATTTATTATTTGAACTCCATCCAGCTGCTAAAATACCAAGAACTTCTAATGATAAAATTGCCAATACATAAAACACACCAACATTAGAATTTGAGCCATACACTCCATTTGTAAAAGGAAGAACAGCAAACCCTGCAAAAACGGGCATAAAAATTATAATCGGAGCAACTTTAAAAATTGGTTTATCAACTGCCTTCGGAATTATATCTTCTTTAAGCATCAACTTTAATATATCGGCTAATGTTTGCAATAAACCTTTAGGTCCAACATCAACAGGGCCCAATCTATCTTGAATCCATGCAGATACTTTCCTTTCGGCATACACGCCAAATAATGCAAAAACTAACAAAAAAGGAAGATAAAATATAAGTGCTAGCATAGTTTGTTTTCAAATCCACTATTGAAATTAAAATTGCAATTTAGTTAATCGAATAGATTATTTAGTAAATAAACTTCAATATTATACGTTTTTTTTATAAAATTTCCATTACATCAAAACCCTTAACAGTTTTATATTTGTTGTAATAGACTTATTTCCATACTTTGCAGATTACAATCTAAACATCGGCTGAGTTATTACAATTAACAGCTGTTTTTAATATTTATGATGATTTTTTTTAAAAACAGCAATAGAAGGTTAATTTCTATGACGAGAACTCTAAGTGTGGTACTTTTTCTCGTTATTCAATTTAACATCTATGCGCAAAATTCTTATACAATTAAGGGACATGTAATTGATGCAAAAACATCTGATCCAATCCCTTATGCAAGTGTCTATATTGAAGGCACAACAACAGGTACTTTATCTGACATAAATGGTGTATTTAATATACCCTATGATGGTGATATAAATACTTGTGTAATCATTGCTTCTTTTATGGGTTATACCAAAAAACAGGTTAAACTTAATAAAAACAATATAACAAGAGATATAACTATTAAACTAAAAGAGTCTGCCCAAGAACTAGACGAAGTAGTTATTAAATCTAAAAAATGGGAAAATCCAGCTTGGCCCATTCTTAGAAGTGTTCAAGACAATAAGAACATTAATGATAAGACTAAGCTAAAATCTTATCAATATGAAAGTTACACAAAAACTGACATTTGGGTTGGTAATGTAAACGAGAATTTCAAACAAAAGAAGGTTGTTAAAGATATACTTGATTCATTTGATAATTTTGAGCAAATAACTGACGAAACAGGGCAACCAATCATTCCTATTTTCTCAGCAGAAACGCACTCTAATCTTTATTTCATCAAAAACCCAAATGCTGAAACAGAAGAAATTCTTAAATCTAGAATTCGTAGTTTAGGCCCCGATGATGATGAAATGGTTTCTCAAATAGTTGGTTCATCTTTTGTTGATTTCAACTTATACAGAAATTCATTTTTATTCTTAAACAAAAGCTTCATCTCCCCTATTACTTCTGAATGGAGAAATTTCTATGATTATACGCTACAACCTAAAAAAGTAGAAATTAATGGAATCTCTTGTCATGAAATTGATTTTGAACCGCGTAGAGTAGAAGATTTAGCTTTTTATGGAACAATATATATTGCAGATAGTGTAAATAACTTTGCACTTGTAAAAATTGATGCCACATTAGGTAAAGGGGCTAATATTAACTTTGTTGATAGTGTCCATATTGATCAGGAATACAGCCCAATTCTACAAAATGAAACTTATTCATGGCTTCCTCAAAAACAAAACTTTACACTTTCTGTTGGTAAAATTGCAGACAAGTGGGCTAAAGTAAAAATTCATATTAAAGTTTCTAACAAGAACTTTATAGTTGACAAGCCTAAACCAAGAAAGTTTTACGAACAACCCGTTATTGTAGATACTGATGCGTATGTAAATAGTAATGCAGAATATTGGAATGAACACCGACCGGAAAAACTTTCTATAAAAGAAGAGCAAGTTTTCTCTATGATTGACTCTGCTGAAGATACTCCTAGAGTTAAATTAATTGCAGGTGTTGGCGATATGATTATTAGTGGCCATAAAAAAATTGGTAAAATAGAACTTGGTCCTATTCCCTTTTTATATGCAAACAACAGTGTTGAATCTAGCAGGTTTCAACTGGGTTTTAGAACTAACAATGAGTTTAGTAATAAAATAGCATTATCTGGTTTTGCAGCTTACGGTACAAAAGATAAAGAATGGAAATATGGAGGATCATTCAGATACATAACAAATAGAGAAAAATGGAGTATAATTGGTGTATCGTATTATAATGATCTTAGAAGAGTAAGTGTAAATCAAGCTAATTTTAATTCAAGGCCTCTTTTTATTGCTGCACTTAGATGGGGCGATATGAGGTACCCTTATATGGAAAAAAATGCTTCTTTATGGTATGAAACTGATATAACGAGAGGCTTAAATGTAATAGGAAAGTTTAGTAAAAGAATTCTTGACCCATTATTTCCTTATAAACAAGAAGGTGATTTTACTGATGGTAACCCATCATATGATCGCTTAAATGGTTCAGAACTGTATTTTAAACTTACTTATGGCTTGGGACATAAATATGTGGCAACACGTGGACATAAAAGAAAGTTAATTGCTCAAGACAATACACCAAGATTTACTATTGATTACACATTAGGACTCCCTGATTTTTTAGGGAGTAATTATGGATATCAACAGATAAGAGTTGGTATTGATCAAAAGCTAGCTATAGGTAAATTTGGTACCTCTGCTTATGTATTATCAGGTGGTATCATTCCAACTAAAGCTCCTTTCCCAATGCTGGCAATGCCTTTTGGTAATAATGTACCTGTTCTTTATAATAAATTTGCCTTCAACCTAATGAACTTAGGAGAGTTTGTTGGAGACAAATGGGCTTCATTACAACTTATGCATAGATTTGAAGGGAATATCTTGAATAGAATACCTCTAATAAAAAAGTTAGGTTGGCGAACGGTCGGTATTTGTAATATTATGTATGGTGAGTTAAGTCCTCAAAATTCAAATCAAGCAGTACACCCTCAACTATTACCTGGCGAAGTTTATGACCCAAGTAGAGAAGCAAAGCCATTACAATCTGATTTACCCTATGTAGAAGTAGGTACAGGTGTAGAAAATATATTTAAAGTAATGAGAGTTTATACAATCTGGAGAACTACATACCATACTGTAGACTCTCGAAACTTTGGTGTTTACGTAGCATTTGGTCTCTCATTTTAAAAAGTATACCACATTATTCCTTATCTGTTAACTTCTGATAGTATTGCTCTATTTAAATAGGTCACTTTAATTAATATATTTACATAAAATTTATAAATATGAAAATTAGAGTAGGACAAGGATACGATGTACATAGACAAGGTAAAGGTGAAGAACTTTGGCTTGGCGGTATTAAATTTGACCACACACACGGCTTAATTGGGCATTCAGATGCAGACGTTTTAATACATGCCATTTGTGATGCAATTTTAGGTGCTGCAAATATGAGAGACATAGGATTTCACTTTGCTGATACTGACCCTCAGTTTAAAGGTATTGATAGCAAAATATTATTAAAAGATGTTATGATACTTGTAAGAAAGGAAGGTTGGGAATTAGGTAATATTGATTGTACTATAGTTGCTGAGAAACCCAAAATAAACCCTCACATTCCTGCTATGAAAACTTGCTTAGCAACAGTAATGAATGTTGATGAAGAAGATATATCATTAAAAGCGACAACCTCTGAGAAAATGGGATTTGTAGGAAGAGAAGAAGGAATGGCGGTACATGCAGTTGCTCTTATTCAAAAAGCATAAAAAATGGCGTTAAATCAAGTAGTTGATTTAACGCCATTTTTTTAGTTTGTTTTTAACCCTAATTCACTAAGTAATAGTGATGCGTTAAACTTCTCACAAACTCCATCTTTTAATTTATAATCAAAATCAAATTCATTGTGTGAATAATCGAAATCAAAATGATAATTTGATGTGAAATCTTGATGTCCATTATTCTCAAAATCAGATAATTGCAAATCATGTGTAGCAACAATAATATTTGCTCCACTAGCATCTTTTAATTTCTCCAGTAATGCAAAAGACCCTTTCAATTTATCCACAGAATTCGTCCCTCTTAGCATTTCATCCACTAAAAATAGGCAATCTTCATTTTTATCAATTGACTCTATTATTAATTTAATACGTTCTAGTTCTGCTTTAAAAGTAGATTCACTTAGTCTTAAAGAATCTGCTATTCTCATTGATGTTATTAACTTTACTCTCTTACCTATCATAAATTTTGCTGCGCACACTACACTACCTGCATAAGCCAAAAGAAGGTTAACACCAACTACCCTCAAAAAAGTACTTTTACCAGACATATTAGAACCAGTAACAATGCTAATCCTATTAGAGTTGTCTAATGTGTAAGTATTTCTAACTCCACCATCAGTATACCCATTTGCACCACTAAAAATTAAAGGATGTCCCATTTCTTCTCCTTTAATTATAAAGGAAGTATCATCTGATAGTGATGGCATATCCCATGATGGATTATTTCGATTAGTGACTGCTAAACTATTATAGGCTTCTAGGTTACCAATTATATCAAATAACTTATCAAATAGATCTGGGTATTTTACAAACCATTTCCTAATCTTGTAGATTACTAAAATATCAAATGGAATAATCGTATATAACACTACCAAACCCATCATATTTTTACGAATATCTAACTGTTGGATTTTATTTGATAACTGTATTAAAGGCGTATAAAAATCTCCTCCACTAATCTCACTTACTTTCTCTTTTATTAATTCACTTTCAAAGGTTTCATCACTTATTAGCTTAATTGCATTTGCTAACCTGTCTAAAGAATGAGAAGTACTATCTAGATTTCTCATAAATAGCCCAACTTGCCCTCCTATATTATTCATTATGGAAAAATTAATAATAATTGTAACCAAAGCTAAAGGAGAAGCCCAACTTGTACCCAATACAAACCCTATCAATAAAGCAGTCCAAATAAAAGGAACAGCAATTAAATATGTACTTAATTTTTTCTCGCTCTTAAATTTAAAATCTTTTAAAAAAGAGCTGTTAATTTTAAATTGATGTGTATTCTGATTTTTAGAATCATCGTACAAATATAATTTTAAATCCTCTGAAAATTCTTTCTTTCCTGCTAACTCCTTAACAGCATCTTGCCTTTTTCTTATTTCACTTTTTGGAGTGGAAAATGTTTCTTCAGAAAAGAACGATGCTAATTTACTTTTACCCCAGTATGTTGATGTCCTGTTGATAAAATGAAATAAAGAATGCTTCCCGAATACATCTAAATCATGACCGTAAAGGTTTGATTTCTCTTGATATTCAACTCCGTCATCATAGAAATTCTCACCCCCTTCGGCTACATCTAATTCATTTTTTGCTATTTTTCTTTTAATTTTTGTGTAGTTAAGTATTACTTGTTGTTTACCGTGTACTCGTACTATTACTATAAATAACAGAAGAGTTAACAATAATACTCCAACTACAACTTCAATTGTAAACTGACTTGCAATATAGGCCAGTACAGCACCTAAAAGTATTATTAATAATCGAAGCCATGAGAATTTCTGAGATTTCTTCTCTTCGACCTCAATTATCTGATCTAGATCGTTAAGTCTTTTTGTGTAATAAACAGACATTTTATTTTTATTGGAGTGGACTAGTTTTTTTATACTTTGTAAAAGTAAAAAAAAGCACAATGAATTTATATCATTGTGCTTTTTTTAGATCTATTTAAGATAGAAATTAGCAACCTGTGTCAATATCGACCTTGATATTTCTTAGTACATTATCAAGAAAGACCCCTGCTTCTTTACTATTAGAACTATATTTATCTTTAATTACATCAATTACACAATCCCTGTTATTAGTTCCGAGATTATATAAATTTTGATATTCTTCAATTTTCTTTTCACATGTCACATCTAGATTAGTTTGAAGAGAATTATATAAGGCAAAAGCCTCTTCAATTTCCATTTCATTACAAGGAATCACTTCTTCATCAGAAGAACATGAAGCGATGAATAATAACGGTATTAGGGTTACTAATAAAAAAATCTTACGCATTTGTTAAGCTTGTTTGTTTATAAAAGTTTAAAGATGCTAAAATTAAATTTACAAACAATAACAAAGTGCGTAAAACAAAGTACACCACTTAAAGAAATCTCAATATTTTACAATTATGTTATATCTAAATATAGTTTAACAGATTGGCTTTTTAAATATTTTCTACGTTACATTTGTAATACTTTATTACTAAATTACGTCTACCTGATTGAATACTACTAAAAAATACAAGAAATTAATGACGCACCTATTTACAATATGGGTTGCACTCCACACACTAAATTATAGTGTGGACATTGATGCTGTATTATTTTCTCAGGTAAGCTATTCTATCGAACAAGAACAGACGTACGACAATAAGGTTGAAAGTTTTGTTGAGCTTTTTGCAGATCTATTTTTCGATCAAAAATTTGATGGTTTTGAAGACAATCCATTTTCGCAAAATGAAAGCAAAAGTGTTATTGCTAAGGTCTTTTTCAATCTTCCTGTTATCAATATAATTAATGATTACAAAGAGGAAATTCTATTAAAAAATGACGAAATAAACACTTTCTATCTAGATTTTAGTTATCCAACACCGGTAACTGATATAATCCCTCCCCCTCCACGAGTAAGTTAATTTCAATCCTACAGTAAATTTTTATTTACTGATTTTAAAGATTTGAAAATCGAAAACTATAATACTACTTATAGGTTTCTACTTACTTAACAATGAAAAAAATAATTGTACTACAATGGGTCGTATTAATGCTTCTCTCATTGTATTCAAAAGCACAAGAATCTTCAGAAGAAGATAAAGTGCCAGATACTAAATTTAAGCAACAACCTGGGCTTGCTAAAGCTGCATCTAAGATATTCTATTCAGAAAAACCTTGGAGTGTTTCAGGTTTTGGAGAAATTTCTATGGTGAATAGAAATGACGTTCCTCTAGGAATGGAAGACGACATAGAATTATCCTATAATAACCTTTATAGATTTTCAACCTTTTTTGGATATAGATTTACAGATAAAATCATATGGAATTCTGAAATTTTGGTTGAATATCTAAAAGATCCTAATGGAAATGATCACTTTGAATTTATTGTCGAAGCTTTTTTAGATTTTAGTATTCATAACTCTTTTAATGTTAGAACTGGACTTTACCCTCTTAGTATTGGTTATATCAATAATAATGATGAACCTGTTATGTTCTCATCTGTAAACAGATCTGATGTTGAGCGCATAATTATACCTAGTACATGGATGGGTTTAGGCGTGAGTTTTTATGGTGGAATTACTAATGACTTAAATTATACACTTGGGTTTGCACAGGGTTTAGATGGCTCTTCTTTACAAAGTGGAACCTTTATTCGTTCAGGTAGAGAACCTCGTTTCGATTCCAATGCTTTTTCCACTTTCTCTGTTAATCCTCAATTAAATTTTACAGGTATTGAAAACTGGACCTTAAGTGCTTCTGCTTATGTTGGTCAGGCTGGAAATAATATGGAATTTACAAATAGCAATGGTACTATTCAAACTGCTAATGCCGTTGCTCAATTGTATTCAACATATATTAAATACACGCAAAAAAATTGGGAATTTATGGCACTAGCCACAACTGGCTATATGTCTGGAACAGATGATCTATACCATATCACAAAAGAAGGTTCTGGAGGTGTTGGTCAAGTTATAGCCAACCAAAATGTAGGCTACTTAGTAGAAACTAGTTACGACTTACTTTCTCTATTCTCCAATAGAAGTTTTTTAAGAAAGAAAAACTTTATGATAGATCCTCACGATGTCAAAATACCAATTTTTATCAGGTATGAATACATTGATACACATAAGAATTACAATCAAAAACTTCTTGAAGAAGATAACGTTAATATGGTTCATTTTAATTCTGATATTATTACCATAGGCGTCAATTTTAAACCAAGAGAAGAGATTGCTTTTAAAATCGATTATCAATTCAGAAATAATCGAGCTACTGGCCCATATGCTGCTCAAGAAGACAATTTACTTGAGCTTGGCATTGGATTCATTTTCTAGCCTTTAGCATCTTACTAACAACTAAAAAACCAATTTAGACCCCTTACAATTTTTATTGTTTGGGGTTTCTTTATACCTGAAACCAAAAGTTTCTTCTATATTTGTTAAGGTATTTAACATTAACCTTCTTCAATGAAACTTTTCATAACCTTTTTTATTGGCATATTATTCTACACAAGTCAAACTTCTTACTCTCAAATTAGTATGGGAGGTGGTTCTGGTTCTGGAACTAGAACTGACAAGAAAATAAGTTTCATGCCCATTCCATATATTAATTACGACAGATCGTTAGGATTTTCAGTTGGGGCATTGCCAATGGCAATGTATAATTTAAGTAAAACAGATACTATATCTCCATCTTCAATTACTGGGGTATTAGGAATGTATACAACTAATAAATCTTGGTTTACAATGACCTTCACAAGGCTTTATTTTAATGAAGATAAGTATAGAGCAACCTTTGCTGCAGGTCTTGGTGACATTAATTTCCAGACTTATGTCAACAGCCCTATTGGTGGGAATTTTATTAATTACAATACTGGAGTAAACTTTGTAAAAGTCGAATTACAAAGGAGGGTGCTTAAAAATACCTACTTTGGATTAAACTATATGTATACTGATTTTGAAAACACTTTTGATATTGTTGGTACTGACACTTCAAGTGTAACAACTTTACAAACAGTTGGAGCAATTATTTCTTATGATCATAGAGATAATGTATACTACCCTTATAAAGGTGAAATAGGAAATATAAACTTAGGTGTTAGTCCTGAATCTTTAGGAAATGCATCTTCAAATACTAAAGTAGAAATTGATTTCAATAAATATTTTGCTATTGGTAAACGAGATGTTATTGCAACTAGAGCTTATGTTGGCTTCGGAATTGGAGACTTAACATTTAATCAGCAATTTATAGTTGGACAAAGTGATATTAGAGGTTATACGCAGGGTAAATACAGAGGTAACGCCATGTATAATATACAAGCAGAATACCGATGGAACTTTCATAAAAAAATGGCAATCAATGGCTTTGCTGGTATAGCTACTATATCTGGTGCAAATGAAGAAGAACTGAATGGAACCTTTTTACCCGGCGTAGGTGTTGGTTATAGGTATACAGTTTTTCCTAAAAACCACATGAATGTAGGTTTAGATGGAGCGATAGGAAGAGATGATTGGGGTGTCTACTTTAGAATTGGCGAAGCATTTTAAAATGAAAATATAACTAAATTATACATCTAAAATTAATAGAACTTCGTAAATTATATCATTCACTATATTTAGAATAAAAAATACTATGTGGGAAACATTTGATATACAATCACTTTTTATTGGTTTATGTATTGGTTTAGTGATCGCCTTTCTTGTTCAAATAAAAGATTGGATAAAACAATCCGGTTTAAAAAGTGAAATAAAAAGATTAAAAGCTCACCTTCATGATAAATTAGAAATTGACGCTGAAGCAATTACCGGTAAAAAAGATGAAATTAATCGATTAAAAAGAGAAAATGAAAACCTTAGAGTTACCAATAAAGCTCTTTTTAGTAAACCAGGAAGGCAAGAAATCCTTACATTCCATGCTTATCAGACAGCTATTGATAAACTTAATAGTAATATGATGGGTTTTGGGCCAGCATGGCAGGATGCTTTAAAAGAAGCAAATAAAGAAATTCAAGAATACGAAGAAGGACAAAGATCCTTTGTTAAGAAAGTACTACCCAAAGGCTTATTTGGAAGTAGTAGTGCTTTTGAAATTGGAGAAGGAGATCAATGATCTCCTTTTTTTATACCTCCATTTTACTAATATTATCATGAGATAAAAGTATTATCTATAAATAACCTTCTTTCAGTTAAGAATGAGTGAGTGAAATTTCATTTATTAAATAAAATACCCTTTATTACTTTATCTATATTACTGAATATCTTGGAAGTAAAGTTAACCATGCAAATTTTACACATCCATTTCTACAACACATAAATAACTAACAGAATGCAAGAAATACCAAATAACTTCGATGCCATTATTATTGGTAGCGGAATGGGTGCACTCACAACAGCCTCTTTATTATCTCAAGTAAAAGGAATGAAAGTACTCCTTTTAGAAAAACATTGGGTTCTTGGTGGGCAAACGCACGAATTTAAACGCAAAAAATATCATTTTGATGTTGGGGTACACTACATAGGTAGTATGGATGCCAGATGTATGCCAAGACAAATCTTCAATTATATCACAGAAAACAATCTAAAATGGAATAAAATGCCTCATATTTTTGAGCGTTTTGTTTATCCAGATTTTACTTTTGATGTACCTGACAATCCTAAAGAATATAAAAGCAAATTAATCACACAATTCCCTGATGAAGAAGAAAGTATCAATACTTATTTTAATGATGTTAGATTAGCAAGAAAATGGATGGAATACCATTATGCTACCTCTTTTCAAAAACCATTAATGAAGTTTGTTGCCAAATTCTCTGAACCAAAAGGTGGTAAAGAATTAGCTTTAATGATTACCAGGGACTATGTAGAAAAAAGATTTAAAAATAAGCAGCTACAAGCTGTAGTTTGTTCTCAATGGGGAGATTTTGGTTTACCCCCATCAAAAAGTGCTTTTGGAATGCACTCTCTGATAGTTAATCATTATTTATATGGCGGCTTTTATCCAGAAGGTGGAGCAAAAAAAATTGCTGAATATGTTATTCCTACAATAGAAAAAAATGGAGGAAAATTAGTGGTTAATCATGATGTAGATGAAATAATTATTAAAAACAAAAAGGCTATTGGCGTACGTGTAAAAGAAAAACATGGTAAAAATTTTACCGAAAAAACATACAATGCTCCTATTATTATATCTTCTACTGGTTTCCATAGTACTTTCAATAAACTAGTGAAAGAGCCTGTACCTTTTAAAGAAGAATTAAATAACTTATCTGGGGGCATGAGTGCTATTTCTTTATATGTTGGCTTAAAAAGTGACCCTTCGATATTAGGCGTTAAAGGTGAAAATTATTGGATTGCAAATTCATATGACCATGATGAGACATATAACAATCGAAACTCAATAGTTACTGGCGAAGTGAATAACTGCTACCTTTCATTCCCTACTTTAAAAGAACAAAGTAATGAAAATCACACTGCTGAAATTGTAACATTTGCAGACTTTTCTTCCTTTGAAAAATGGAAAGACCTACCTTGGAAAAGAAGAGGTGAAGAATACGAAGAAATCAAAAAACGCATTTCAGAAGGGCTCCTTGATTGTGTTGAAAAACAACACCCTGGTTTTAAAGAACTCGTCAGTTTTCATGAATTATCTACACCATTAACTATGGAGTCTTTTACAAGTACATATAAAGGACGTATGTATGGCTTGGCTCACACTCCAGAAAGATTTAGTAGCGATTGGATAAAGCCACAAACACCTTTTAAAGGTTTATACATTACTGGAGGTGATATTTGCACCACAGGTGTAGTTGGTGCATTAATGGGTGGTGTTGCTACTGCTTCTGTTATTTTTGGTACTTTTGGTTTTGCCAAAAACCTTTATAAGGTTAAAAAGTACAATGCTTCTCTGCAAAAAACAGAATAATTAAAGAATTTGAACAAGTCCTCCTCTCAAAAATTAAAAATTACTTGTCAATGATTTTCAATTAAAAACTCATTAACAAGTAAATCTTGAATAGAAAAATTGTCTCTCATATTTTTGCTACATCAATAAAGATATAACAAACTTCTAGATAGAATTTTATGAATTTTTACAGATGGGGACTTGTTGTAACTGCAAGTATCATTGGCCTTGGCAACATTTGGTTATTAGATACAGATGATTTAAGTATCAATAACAACATATATGAGTACATGGGGATCATTACCATGTTCGGTGTATCTATTATGCTAACATCATATTCTTTTAGAACAAAAGGAAACAAGAATATATTGTAGAAACTATTTCTTTAAGAAAAGAGATAGAAAAACCCGAAACAAATAATAAAAAACTGACTTTACTTATCGAAAGTATCTAAAGACTTACTTACTTTGCAGATGAATTAATCTTTAAAATTCAAGCAATGGTATTTTTCAAAAGATGGTCACGTAAAAATTATGCAATCTTTAATTCTCTTAAAAAAGAGATTCAGTATTGTATACTTAACGTGAACTTACATTTAATTGCTCCTGCTTTTATACAAGAATTTACGGTTGATAAAGTTGATTATGGGGAATCTGAAGACGATGACCCTCCAACAATTGAAGAACTTCTTCTTGTAATATCACCCTTGAGCATAAGTAGTGAATCTTTAGTTAGTAGTCAGTTTTTTAATAACGCACGCATTCTGTGTTTTATCCAAAAACTACGTACATACTATCATTCTCTACCCCCTATTTTTAGCCATCCTAGGCTAATTTCCACTCATTACATTTCATATTTTTTCTCGAACGACAAAATCGTAATGGGACAATTATGTACTATTTAATCTAACACACAGTAATGCAAGCAATTATTAAAAACGATTGGACAAGAGCTGAAGTAGCTGACATTTATAACATGCCATTAATGGAATTAATGTATAAAGCAGCTACAATTCACAGAGAATTTCAAAAAACAGGAGAAGTACAAGTATGTACATTACTATCTGTAAAAACAGGTGGTTGTAAAGAAGATTGTAGTTACTGTTCTCAATCTTCTAGATACAGTACTCACGTTAAGCCACATAAATTAATGGCAACTGAGGATGTGATCGAAAAAGCAAAACAAGCAAAAGACAACGGTTCTACAAGATTTTGTATGGGCGCTGCTTGGAGAGAAGCAAGAAGTAACAAAGACTTTGAGCGTGTTTTAGGTATGGTTGGAGAAATCAACGATATGGGTATGGAAGTTTGTGCAACACTTGGGATGTTAAGCGAAGAACAAGCTGAACAATTAAAGAACGCAGGTCTTTATGCATACAACCATAACCTTGATACTAGTAGAGAATATTACGATAAAGTAATCACAACTCGTACTTTCGATGATCGTTTAGATACAATTAAAAACGTTCAAAAAGCTAAAATTTCAGTTTGTTCTGGTGGTATTATCGGTTTAGGAGAAACTGATGCTGATAGAATAGGAATGTTACACACTTTGGCTAGCCTACCTACACACCCAGAATCTGTACCTGTTAATGCGTTAGTACCTGTTGAAGGTACTCCAATGGAGCAGAATAAAATGGTGTCTACTTGGGAAATGATTAGAATGATTGCCACTGCACGTATTATTATGCCAGAAGCAATGGTTCGTTTATCTGCAGGTAGAACTGAAATGAGCACTGAAGCACAAGCATTGTGTTTTATGGCTGGAGCTAACTCTATTTTTGCAGGAGACCAGTTACTTACTACTCCTAACCCTGAAGAAGATATCGACAAATTAATGTTCGATTTATTAGGTTTAACACCAAGAGCATCGTTTAAAAAAGAAACGGAACTAGTATAAATAATATATCACGTAGAGGTTATTCTACTTCTACGTGATGTTTTTTATTTTTCTGGAGTGATCTATTTTAATCACTGCACTTACTGTTATATCAAATTTTTTGAACATGAACATCAGCCAACAACTTGATTCATTCAAAGAGAATGAGCAATGGCGTTCATTAAAAAATATTGACCGCCAACATCATGGAAAAATAAAGAAAGACGGTACTTTACTCGACAGTTTCATTTCTAATGATTACTTAGGAATAGCTTCTGATCAAGACCGTTACTTTAGTTTTCTAAACACTTTACAAGATTCCAATCATTTTAATGGATTTGGAGCTGCATCATCTAGATTATTAGAAGGGAATGCTTCTGCCTTTGAGTATTTTGAGCAAAAAGTAGCAGCAGCATTTCATAAAGAAGCCTGTCTATTTATGAATAGTGGGTACCATGCTAACATTGGTATTCTATCAAGTATTCCTCAAAAAGGAGATTTAATTTTATCTGATAAATTAAACCATGCTAGTATAGTAGATGGTCTTAAATTAAGTAACGCTCATTTTGAACGTTACAAACATTTAGATTATTCTCATTTAGAACGTCTACTTCTAAAGAATAAAGATAAATTCAATAGTATTTTTATTGTTAGTGAGGCGTTATTTAGTATGGATGGTGATACCGCAGATCTCAAAGTACTATCTCAACTAAAAGAAAAGTATAATGCTCATCTTATTATAGATGAAGCACACAGCATAGGTACTTTTGGTAAAAGCGGCTTAGGTATTTGTGAAGAGAATGATGTTCTAAATAAAGTTGATATAATTGTTGCTCCTTGTGGAAAAGCACTTGGTGGCGTTGGTGCATTGGTTGTATTATCTCAAGAATGGAAAGACTTCTTGATTAATACTTCTAGATCATTTATTTACACTACTTCATTACCTCCTATTAATGTAGAGTGGCTAACATATAATTGGCAATACATATTAAATCAATCGAAATTAAGAAATAGTTTATTCCAACTCGTTACTTATTTCAAGAAAGCTTGTAAAAAAAGGAATCTTCCTGTTTTATCAGATACGTATATACAGCCTATTCTTGTAGGGGATAATGAAACTGCAGTTTCGTTAGCCAATTATTTAGAAAGTGAAGGAATCTACTGTGCTCCTATTCGTTACCCTACAGTTCCAAAAAATACTGCAAGGTTACGGCTTTCCATTACTGTAAATCATACAGAAGCGCTGATAGATCAGGTTCTTGATTTAATTTCAGACTATCTACATACTAAAAAAACTGAACATGAAAACACATTGGTTAAAGAAGGAAGATAACGATACTGTTGTTATCTTTTTTGCAGGATGGGGACAATCACCCTCATTTTTCTCAGCTTTTGAAGCTGAAAATAAAGATGTAATAATGGTTTACCACTACTCAAATTTAGTATTCGACATACTGATGAATGAAGTAGAAAATTATAAAAATAAAGTTATTATAGCATGGTCATTTGGAGTACATGTAGCTGGGTTGTTTACAGAAGTAACTTCTGTAGATAAACTAATTTGTCTAAATGGATCATTTACTCCAATACATGACACAGAAGGTATTCCTAATGCTATTTATCAAGGAACATATGATCAACTAACAGAAAACAACTGGAAGAAGTTTGTTTTCAGAATATGTGGAAGCAAAGAGTTATCAGATCACTTTTTAAAGGTATCTGATAGAGCAATTGAAGATCTTAAAGAAGAACTTTACTTTTTAGGGCAATTGCCACAGATTAAAAATACTCCTAAGGTAAACCTTTCAATAATTGGAAATAAAGATAGAATTTTCCCTCCTAAAAACTTGGAAAACCATTGGGCTAATCGTAGTGAACATTTAATAGTTGATACGATTCCGCATTTTGGTTTTTCAAAATATACCAACTGGGATTCTTTAATCAATTGTAAAGCTGAAGTAACATGGTAGTTGATAAAAAGAAAGTGGCTTTACGTTTTGGACAAAATGTAAGTACATATAATCAGGAAGCTTTTATTCAGAAAGAAATCACTGAGGAGTTATATCAAAAAATAACTTCTATGGATGAGTATTTTGAGAATTGCTTTGAAATCGGGTGTGGCTCTGGTTTTCTCACTAAAAAATTACAAAATCATATTCATCATTCTTATGCTGTAAATGATTTAGATACTTCTTGTACTCATCAACTTTTAAAGGAAAATAAACTAACCTTTTTCGGTGGAGATGCAGAAAAAATTTCGTTCCCAAAGAACAACTCTATTGTAGTATCTACTTCAGCTTTTCAATGGATGCAAAATATCTCTAAGTTGTTCAGAAAAATTAATGATAGTTTATCTGACAATGGAGTGCTAGCATTCTCTACATTTGGGTTAGAAAACTTTCGACAAATTAAAGGTATATTAAACGAAGGTCTTACCTATTATTCTATCGATTTTTGGAAAGAACATTTAGAAAAGGAAGGCTTTGATATCCTATCAGCTTGGGAATGGAAAAAAGACTGTTCGTTTAAAGATGGGACAGCGGTTTTAAAACACATAAAGAAGACTGGGGTAAGTGGTTCTAATTCTTCATCAAAAATTTGGAATAAAAAGACATTACAAGCATTTAACGAAGAATATACACAATATTTTAGTACTGAGTTAAATGAGGTATCATTAACGTATCACCCTTTATTTTTCATCGCCAAAAAGAAATAAAATGAACATATTTATAAGCGCAATTGGAACAGATAGCGGAAAAAGTGTTGTCTCTGCAATATTTACTGAAGCTCTAAATGCTGATTATTGGAAACCTATTCAAGCTGGTTTTCCTACAGATACAGAAACAGTTCATAAACTCCTTCCTACACCAAAAGAGAAATTAAAAGAGGCTTATTTATTAAAATTTCCAATGTCACCTCATGCATCTGCAAGGAAAGAAGGTGTTCAAGTGGAACTAAATTCTATTAAAATACCTCCACATACTAAAGCTAATTTGGTAATTGAAGGTGCTGGAGGATTGATGGTTCCTTTAAATGATGAAGATTGTGTAATTGATATTGTAGAAAAATTAAACCTACCTCTTGTACTAGTGAGTAATACGTATTTAGGGAGTATAAATCATTCTCTTTTATCTATAAAAGAGATACAGAGACGTGGTTTGAATTTGCTAGGGATCGTTTTTAATGGAGAAAGAAATGAGGATACGGAAAGCATAATATTAAAACATGCACAAGTACCTTGCCTACTTAAAGTTCCTCAATTAGATGAGGTGTCTACTACTGTAATTAAAGATTTAGCCAATCAATTAAATCAAACACTTAGCCAACATTTAAACGCCGTAATTCATGAATAATCTAACTTTAGCAGAGCGTGATAAGCAATATATTTGGCATCCTTTTACTCCACAAACTTTAGCACCTCCACCCCTGCCTGTAAAAAGTGCAAAAGGGTCTAAAATCATTTTAGAAGATGGAACAGAAATTATTGATGCGATTTCATCTTGGTGGGTAAACATTCATGGGCATGGTAATGAAGAACTTGCAGAAACTATAAAACAGCAAGTTCTTAACCTAGATCATATTATTTTTGCAGGTTTTACACATGAGCCTGCAGTCCAATTGGCTGAGAAATTAATGCCTCATTTACCAGGTGAATTTTCTAAAGTATTTTTTTCAGACAATGGTAGTACATCTACTGAAATAGCTATAAAAATGGTTATTCAGTATTTCTATAATATTGGTGAAACAAAAAGAAAAAAAGTAATTGCTATAAAAGGCTCTTACCATGGAGATACTTTTGGTGCATTATCAATGGCTGACCGAAATCCTTTCTCTGCTCCTTTTGATGATTATCTTTTTGATGTCGATTTCATCCCATTTCCGACAGAAGAAAATTGGCAAGAAGTGAAAGCACAGATGCAATCTCTCTGTGAAACAGAAGAAGTTTGTGGATTTATTTTTGAGCCTCTTGTACAAGGTGCGTCAGGAATGCGTATGTACAAAAGTGAATGGTTGGATGATTTAATTGGTATTGCTCAGAAATATGGAACACTCTGTATTGCTGATGAAGTAATGACAGGTTTTTATAGAACAGGAAAACTCTTTGCTACTAACTATCTCTCTAAAAATTCTCCAGATATTATCTGTATGTCTAAGGCGTTAACTGCTGGTTTAATGCCATTAAGCTTAACTATCTGTACGGAGAAAATATACAGTGCTTATTTAGATGATGATAGATTAAAGACATTTTTTCACGGACACTCCTTTACTGGTAATCCAATTGCTTGTGCTTTAGCCGTAAAAAGTCTAGAAATGCTACTTAGTAATGAAAGACAAAGTCAAATTACTAATATTATAAATAGACATACTGAGTTTAGTAAAAAAATTAAGGGTACAAAATTTTGCAAATCTGTAAGGCAACAAGGTACAATTCTAGCCATAGAATATGATACTGAAAAAGAAACTTCATATTTTAATTCTATCAGAGATGAACTATATGATATATTCTTAAAAAGAAATTTATTATTACGTCCCTTAGGTAATACAGTTTATATAAATACTACTTATGTGATTTCAAATAGTGAACTAGATGAAATTTACGACGGACTTTTTGATGTATTTGAAGTTGGTATAGTAACATACAAAACAAATAATTTAGTCTCAACCCTTTAAATGTGTATTCTACACTTTGTTATCCTCTTAATTTCATATTTTTGACCACAAAAGAAGGATTAATTATATTATTTCTTGTATTAATTAAATTTTTATCTTTAATTAGTATTCGAAAACAGCAATAAGAAATAGTTTTTGGGTTATTAAAGGAATTAAAAAGTCTCTCACTTTGTGAGGGACTTTTTTTATTTTCACATTTTTCACAACAACGTAATCTTCTAAACATTCTATTTTATTATAAAAAAATACTAAAAATGTAATAAATACATTTTTTTCTTGCATTAGTTAAATTTTTGTCATTAATTAGTAAACGAAAACAACAATAAGAAATAGTTTTTGGGTTATTAAAGGAATTAAAAAGTCTCTCACCTTGTGGGAGACTTTTTTAGTTAAAAAATTTTATAATACTTAATATTTATTCCTATTCTTTATTTAATAAAGTTCTTGATTATCTATTTATTCAATTACTATTATTAAATTTGACTTATACTATTTGTGATTGTATTGAATCAAGTACTTATATTTTTTAATTTAGTTCTACAATATAATATGAGAAAGTCTTGTATATTGTAGTAAGTACTTATGGCAATTGTTATCTAGTCTTAGCAATTAATAATTTTACTCTGTCAAAAAAATAATGAAATCCCATTTCATAAAAACCTTTATTGTAACACTTTTGTGTTGTATTCAATTCAACGTATTTGGTCAAGATGCTACTTCATCAGACTCAACTACTGTAGAAAGTTTAATTGATGCTGATACTACTAGATCAGGTAAACCAAGAAAAAACTTACGTTTTAGTATCCTAGGAGGCCCTGGATATACACCAGATTATGGCTTTCTAATAGGAATGAGTATGTTGTTTACTTTTAGAATGGATAAAGATGATAAAGAACTGAAAAGATCTGTAGTTCCAATTGCAGGTGCTTGGTTAAGTTCTGGTGGCTTTAACTTAATTGCTAAACCACAGTTATTTTTCAATCATGATAAAATTAGATACTTTGGACAAGTTCAATACAGAAATAATTATGATAATTACTATGGTGTTGGCTTTCTAAATAATCAAAGTGTTAGTAGAAGTGACTCTACTACTCAATATTTTCAAAATTCTATTGCCATATTCGGGTCTGTTCTTTTCCGTTTAAAAGATTCTGACTTTTTTATTGGTCCTTCTTTCGACTATACAAATAGAAATTTATCAGAAATCTCTGCTGGGGTTGCTTCAGATCCTACTTATATTGAACAAGGTGGTACTGATACTGGAATGACCGTTCAGAATATTGGTATTGGATTTGAGATTTCTTACGATACTAGAGATATTCCAGCAAATGCATGGAAAGGTATCTATTTTGATATAACAGCAAGGTATTACGATCAATGGATGGGTAGTGATACTAAATGGGGTTTTCTATCTGCTGAGTATAGACAGTATAAACTTCTACCCTTTTTAGGTAAAAGAAAAGTGCTAGCATGGACTGGTAAAATTAGATCATCTTATGGTGATGTACCTTTTACAGATATGTCATTAATTGGTTCCCCATTCGATTTAAGGGGATATTACTTAGGACAATACAGAGATAAAACATCTGCATTTGCAATGGCTGAATTTAGATCAATGTTTAATTCAAAATCAAAATTGATTTCTAAATTAGGTTATGCAGTTTGGGGTGGTGCAGGTATGGTAGGACCAGATTTATTCCATCCAGGAGGACTGTTACCAAACTTTGGAGCAGGCTTACGTGTACAAGTTCAACCAAGAATGAACTTTAGAATAGACTTAGGACGTGACCCTCTAGCAAAACAAAACTTAGTCTATTTTAATATGACAGAAGCTTTTTAATAGTAAAAAATAACCACAAAAAAACGGATGACTTAATCAAAAGTTCATCCGTTTTTTTATTTCTAGACTAAAATTATTTACCTAATACCAAGAAACTTCCATTTAGTAAGTTTTCTTTATTGTATGTAAATAATTCATCTTCTGTATTACCTTTATAAACAGTTCCTCCTGCAGCTTCTACTACAGCTTGCCCTGCCGCTGTATCCCACTCCATAGTTGGACCATGACGATAATAGACATCAGCTTTACCTTCAGCTACCATACAGAATTTTAAAGAACTACCTACAGACATTGCATCTGTAACATTGTATTTTTCTAAAACTTCTTCTTCTGCTGGGTTTGCATGAGATTTAGAACGAACAGCTATTCTATTACCATCCTTCCATTTCACTTTAATAGGATCAAGAATACCATCTTCACCTTTTTTAGCACCAACACCATCTATACCAATGTAGATTGTATCTTTAACAGGTACATAAATAATTCCTAGAACAGGTTTCTTATCAGAAATCAAGGCTATATTAACTGTAAACTCACCGTTTCTATTAATAAATTCCTTTGTTCCATCTAAAGGATCTACACACCAATAAGTTGTCCAATCTTTACGCTCATCATAAGACATTTCTTTGCCTTCTTCAGAAAGGATTGGATAATCAAATTTTGATAGGCCTTTCATAATCACCTCATGAGAAGCTTTATCTGCTAAAGTTAATGGAGAATCATCAGATTTAATTTCTACGCCAAGATCATCTTGTTTGTAAATTTCTAAAATTGCATGTCCAGCTTCAATCGCAATTGTCATACAATCTTCCGAAAGTTCTTCTAAGTTCATTTTTTTAGTATTCTATTATTAATATTCACCGTAAAGTTAACTTTATTTTAATCTAAAGCTATATACGGGCTACTCTTATCTATGTTGCCTTTTAACAGAGACTACATTATTACATGTGGTCTAATAGGTTTTAAAGGTTCCGGTAATTCAACATTACCTAATTCATCTTTAATATTTATTTCAATAGTTCTAGATAACGTCAACATTGGTGTATCAGAAGAGGTATTTTCAAATGGATCTTGTAAATACGTTGCTATTCTTTCAATTACCAGAAATGCCATTGCCAGTGTTAAACTTGTAACTAATAAAACTAACCCGTTCGTTTCTACTAACCCATAAGGAACCGAAAAGATGAATAGATAAATTAATATTTCTAGTAATAAAGTATACATACTCGGAAATACTGTGTTTTTTATACGTTCACACTTACCCATAGAGTCTGTTAAATTAGTAAGTGTTTGGTCAAGTTGTATTAATTGGTAACTATCAATGTAATCTAACTTGTGCATTTGTTTCAACAATTTAGCATTTGAATATAATAATGCGTTAGGTACATTCTTACTTTTTTGCAAAGCAGAAAGTTCGCTTTTATTAATCAAAGAAGAGATATCTCTGGTTGGATCTTGCTTTCTTAAATGTCTTGTTAAAGCATAACACCAAGCGCATTGTCTATATGCCATCTCTACAATCATCACCTTAGCTTTAGGATCACTAGAAGAAAATGTCATTAGTTGTCTCACCCAACTCCTTGAGTCGTTGACAATTGCCCCCCATACCATTCTTGCTTCCCACCATCTTTGATAAGATGAATTCGTTCTAAAAGCCAATAATAATGAAATTGCGGTACCTGGAACTGTAATAATCCCTAAAGGTAAACTAAGGTTACTCAACATGTGTTCATCATCTAATATTGATAAAAACAGCATGTATATAGTAATTATTAAAACGGAGAACCATAAATCTTTAAACAGTCGTTTCCAGGGAATATAAAGTCTTGTTACCATTAATTATTTTTGATTTGGATAAATGGAATATCATGTAAATATAAAAATATTAGTAATTAAATAAATAATATTTTAAATTTAAATAAATGTTAATTGGTGTATTTCAAAATTAAATAAAACTATAATTTTAAGTACAACTCTTTACTTTACCCCTTTTATATTATGAGGCAAAAACTATTGTTACATACTCATTAAAGAACTTTTCTATAATGATGTACTTTGATTTTGTGTCTACTAATCAATTAATAATATAAATTTAAACTGTATACTTTTTACTATTTCTACTTAAAAAAATTATTATGAACAAACTATTAAAAAAGGCGTCTTATGCCTTATTAATAATAATTGGTGTCTCTTGTAGTACACAAGAACCAGAAAGTGCTCTATCTCCAACAGAAGAAGAAGCGTCTAATATTAGAATGCCCTTTAGTCAAAAAACGTTTTTATGTGACAATAAAAGAGGCAAAGCAAATATTTATGAAATTGACTACGATTTTCAAGGTTTATCAGGTGACGCTAATTTAACATTAATAGCATCAATTAATGGCCATAGTCATATTGCTGTTTCTCCAGATAAAAGATGGGTTGTTGTTGTTGGTAATGGCAGTGGTAAAATTACTCTTGTAGGAATTGATACTGATAATGCTGGTCAACAAGTGAGTTACCTTGTACAAGGGAAACCAAGAATTACACAGGTAGATTTTGATATGGATGATAAGTTATTCATTGCAGGTAAGAAATTCTTAGAAATTGCTACTCCAGTTGGAGGTTGGGGCGCTTCTGAAGGTTCTATTCTTGCAAAAACAAAATACCGTAGTATAACTGGTGATTTAGATATCGAAACTTCTGATGAAGAAGAAAATCTTGTTGATATTGAAGAGGAATACTTCAATGAAGATGAACTTAAATCTACAAGACCTAAATTCTCTGGTGGAGATATACTTTTCACTCAAAATTCTTCAGAGACTGATGGCTTTGAAGCTGAGCACCTTGTTTCTTTCACAAGACATCAAAGAGGTAAAGCAATGCTAGTTAAAATAGGTACCAAAAATGGTAAACCTCATGTACAAAGTAAGCTTTTATTTAAATTAAATGATCAAAGAAAAGTTACTGGTGCTGCTTTAGTTGGAGACAATCACTTTATTGTTTCTGCAAACGGACAGACAAAGTTTAAAATTTACTCTTTCAGTGGTGATGTTATTGCTACACCAACAATTAAATTAAATGGAAGCAATTTTAAACACGCAAACGGTGACCTTGCTTCTACTCAATCATTTGATAAAAACAGCCTTAATGATGTTGATAACACATTAAGCTCTAAAGAAATTGATGGAGAATATTATTCTGAATGGTATAGAGGGTACAATGAAGAGCATCAATATGCTGAGATAAAACTTTACCGTCCGGGTATTTCAATTCAACATTATCCTTCTTTAGATTTAAGTGATGATAATTACAACATCTCAAAAGAATCTAGAAGAAATTCTGCAAATGCAGATTTAGCTGATTACAGAAAAAGTGCTGCAAAATTCACTTCTTTAGGTAAAAATAATGGTTATGCATTATTGCGTTTCCCTGCCGCAATTACAGTTTCTGATAAAACTACTATTCAAGTAGTAGAAACAACTTGGGGTAAATTAGCAGAATATGAATCTCAATCTGATGCTACAGCAGCATATAATGAATTAGCATCTGTTTATGTAAAAGTTGCTACAGATCGCTTCTACACACAAGGGTTCGAAGATAATGATTGGATTAAAATTGGTGATGCGCATATTGCTAATAATGAATTCACATTATCAAACATAAACGGGATTGAAATTGGTGATCAAGTTCAATGGATTAAAATCGTTGATGATCAATCTAAAACAGGGGATGGTTTCGATATTAATTTTATTTCTTCTTACGAAAAATAAATATTAATACAGTTTATATTATTTAATTGATGAAGAGACTACTAAATTAGTAGTCTCTTTTTTTTACTAAAACCATTTTATGCTCAATGAATTATAACTTTAATAAGCCAATAGATCGTTTATCTACTGATTCTGTTAAATATGGATTACGAAAGGTATTGTTTGGTACAGAAGATATTATCCCACTATGGGTTGCTGATATGGACTTACCTACAGCTCCAGAAATTACAGCAGCTTTAGTAGAAAGAATGCAACACCCAATATATGGTTATACATTACAAGGTGATTTATTTTGGGAGTCAGCAATAAATTGGATAAAAAAAAGACACAATTGGGACATTAAAAAACATGAATTTACTTTCACTCCCGGTATTGTACCTGCTATTGGATTATTAATTCAAGCACTTTCTAACCAAAATGAAAGAGTTGCTATTTTTTCGCCTGTTTATGGTCCTTTTAAAGACAATATCATTGGTACTGGAAGAACATTAGTGGACATTCCTCTAATAAACCAGAATAATTTCTATAATATAGATTTTGATACTTTAGAGAAAGAAATGATTAAAGGATTAAAATTACTTGTATTTTGTAATCCTCAGAATCCCTCTGGTAGAGTTTGGAATAAAGTAGAGCTTCAGAAATTACTACAACTATGTGAACAATATGATGTAAATATTATTTCAGACGAGATTCACGCAGACTTGGTACTTTTTGAGGCTACACACACTCCTCTTGCTAGTCTTTCAGAAATTGGAGAAAAGAGAGTTGTTACTTGTATGGCACCATCAAAAACATTTAACCTTGCAGGTTTAAACTGTGCTTATTTAATTTTTAAAAATAAAGAATTACAAAAAAGATACCTAGCAAAAGTAAAACACTTACATTTAGATTTTGGAGGAATTGTGGCCACAACGTCTCAAATAGCCGCTTATAACAAAGGAGAAAATTGGTATCAAGAAGTAAAGAAATATTTTGAAAGTAATATCAATTATATAATTGAAGAACTCTCGGACTCTCCTATCACAGTTATGAAAACAAACGCCACCTATTTATTATGGTTAGATTGCAGTAAAATCTCAAGAAATAATAAAATCTTGAAAGATTTTTTCTACAAAAAAGCAAAGGTTGGTGTACAAGATGGTGAAATGTTTGGTGCAGCTGGGCAAGGGTTTATGAGAATGAACATTGCCTGTGCAAGGTCAATTTTAGAGGAATCTGTAAAAAGAATAAAAATTGCATTAGATTGATAATTAATAATATATTTGTAAAAAATCTCTTCAATAAAATAAACAACATGCAACGCATTAACTCTTTGATTGCTTTAGGGCTATCAACTACATTATTTTTTTCTTGCTCTTCTGATGAAAGCGAACCTACTTCTTGTGACCCTACAGATGCGGAAAAAGCCGCTGTAGTTTTTGAATCTAATTTATCATTAGATTCTTGGGAATCTAACGAATATAGTGGTGGTACTTATGGAAACCCTACAGGTTGGGAAACTTCTAATCCAGGAACATCTTTTCTTTCTGAAGTAAACGCTCATGAAGAAACAAGTGATGTAGTTAGCGGAAGTGCTGCAAAATTAGAGACAATTGCAATCGGAATTACAGGTATAGCATCGTCTACTATTTATACAGGCGATTTTGAATTAGATATTTCTGACCCTGCTAAAAGTGCACAATTAGGTGTACCTTTTGACAAAAGACCTACATCATTATCTTTTAGCTATAAATACACTCCTGGGGATAATTACCAACAATTTTCGGGAGTAACTGGTACTGACATTGCAGGCATAGATTCTTGTTTAGTTTATATGTATCTACAAAAACGTGATTGTGAATCTATTCAAAGAATTGGTACTGCTGCATTACAAAGCAGTGAAACAATATCAGATTGGACACAAAAAACTCTTGATGTAACTTACGGTGAAATTTCAAATGCAGGTGCTGGATTTAAATTAAGACCAGAAGAAACAGGTTGGGCAAATGCAGACGAAACACCTACACATGTTATTATAGTTTTTGCATCTAGTAGTGCTGGAGATTACTTTAGAGGAGCTCTAGGAAGCTTACTATTTGTAGATCAAATTTCTATTAGCTACTAATTAAGTATATGAAAATTTCAAAAATTTTAGCTGTACTATTTTGTACAGCTTTTTTTACATCTCCTTTATTTGCTCAAGAAGAAACAGCCAGCAAACTAAGATTTGGAGGTCGATTAGGTTTCAACTTAGGAGCTTCAGTCCCAATGTATTTTCAAAATATGCCAGATAGGTTTAGTTGGAATACAGGTTTTAACCCTTCTTTTGGTTTAGTTGGAGAATACAAACTAAAGAAAGATCGTTCTTTTATTCATTTTGAGTTACTATATACTCGAAAAGGAAACTCGACAACAGCTCATGTTGTTGATCAAAACTTCTTTATTTCTAATACTTTAGCTTCAGTAACCGGAGAAGTAGCCACAAATATTAATCTTAATTACATTGAAATTCCTATTCAATTTAAGACAAACATTAGCAAAAAAGACAATGGTCTTTATGTCGTTGCTGGATTATATTTTGCCTATATGGTTGATGGCTCTTTTGATGGAACTGTATTTACTGGAAGTACTATAAAAGATAGCTCTGGAGAATATCCAGTAGGAAAAGATACCCCTTACGATTATAGTGCAGACCTTGTTAATTTTGACTGGGGAGCTCAATTTGGCATTCAAAAAGAAATCGGAGATCACTTTACTGTTGATACTCAAATTTCTTGGGGATTTAATGGTATTTTCCCTCAAGGGTATGAAATTGTTGATCCAAACCTCTTTAACCTTTATGGTAAAATTGGAATGACTTACAAATTGTAAAATTTCAAATTAAAAAAGGTCTGATAGAGTGAATTACTTTATCAGACCTTTTTTAATACAAAATAATTCTACAATGTAGAAGGACAAACAAATGCAGTTACATCAATTCCTGCTTCTTTAATTGCTTTAAAACCTCCTTTCACATCAATTATATGATCAAAACCTCTTGACTTCATAATTGAAGAAGCAATCATAGATCTATACCCTCCTGCACAATGTATATAATATGTTGCATTCTTATCTAAATCATTCCACTCTTCATTAATTACATCAAGTGGTTTGTTTACAACATTTTCATTGTTAATATGTTCAGATGTATATTCTGATGTTTTTCTAGCATCAATTACAGAAATAGATGACTTCAATCTATCCTTTAGTTCTTCTGCAGAAATAGATTCAATACTATCTACCTCCTTACCTGCAGCTTCCCAAGCAGCAATACCACCTTCTAAGAAACCTAAAGTATTATCATAACCAACTCTAGATAAGCGCGTAATTACTTCTTCTTCTGTACCTTCATCAGCAATAATTACTATTGGCTGCTTTAAGTCTAAAATTAAAGCACCAACCCAGGGAGCAAATCCACCCTTTACGCCAATATTTATAGAATTTGGTATAAAACCATCTTTAAAAACTTGAGGAGAACGTGTATCTAACATCAATGCACCTTCTGCATTTACAACCTCTTCAAATAAATTTGGATTTAGTCCAATATTACCTCTCTCTAAAATAGAATCAATATTTTCATACCCTTCTTTATTCATTTTTACATTCTTAGGGAAATATTGAGGAGGTGTTGTTAAACCATCTGTTACTTCCTTAATAAACTCATCCCTAGTCATGTCCGCTCTTAATGCATAATTTGTTGCTTTCTGATTCCCTAAAGTATCTGAAGTTTCTTTGCTCATGTTTTTACCACAAGCAGAACCAGCACCATGTGCAGGATAAACAATTACATCATCAGCTAAAGGCATTATTTTATTTCTTAGAGAATCAAAAAGTAAGCCTGCTAAATCTTCTCTAGACAAATCAGATTTAACTGCTAAATCTGGTCTTCCAACATCACCAATAAATAAAGTATCTCCAGAGAATATAGCAACATCTTTCCCTTTTTCGTCAGTAACTAGAAAAGTTGAAGATTCTGTAGTGTGACCCGGTGTATGTAAAACTTTAATTTTAATATCCCCTATCGAAAACACTTCGCCATCTTCAGCTATATGTGCCTCATAAGTAGTTTGTGCTGTTGGACCAAAAACAATTGTCGCTCCTGTTTCTTCTGCTAAAGAAACGTGACCTGACACAAAATCAGCATGGAAATGTGTTTCAAAAATATATTTGATTTTAGCACCTTCCTTTGCCGCTTTATCAAGATAAGGCTTTGTTTCTCTAAGTGGATCTACAATTGCAGCCTCTCCATTAGATTCAATATAATAAGCACCTTGTGCTAAACAACCTGTATAAATTTGTTCAATTTTCATAATGTTATATGTTTATGGAATTACCCTTTAAGGTAACTAAGTATGTTATATGTTTCTTTCTTTAAATTCGTTGGATTGAATCGCACGCTCAAAGTTAATTTTTATTTCTTGATGATTTCCTTTATGATCAAAATAATCTATTGCAGACTGTACATCTAAGAAGAAATGATCTTTGCCCAAATTATTGATTAAACCTACTTTTGATAGGAAATCTCTGACAGGCCCAATCATATCAGAAAAATATGTTTTAATACCTTGCTCTTTTAATTCTAAGATTACATCTTCTAAACTTGCTAATGCTGTTGAATCTATATTTGATACACTTCCAAAATGCAAGACTAATAATTTTAGCCCCTTTCCTTTTCGTCTTGTCTCATCCATTACCCTATCATAGAAATAAGTACTATTAGCAAAATACAATTGAGCATCTTGACGGATAATTAAGATATCCTCTCGTGTTTCTACATCGGTAAAACGTTTTTTATTTCTATACTCATTACACCCTTCTAATTTTTCTAGAACAGCTATATGAGGTGTCGCTGTTCTTCGTATCAACAGTATTATTGATAAAATCATTCCTGATATAATGCCAACCTGAATACCAATAAACAAAGTAAGTAGAAAGGTAAATGCAAGCATATAAAAATCCTCTCTTTTTGTTTTCCACAATAACTTAGGATATTCAGTATCAATTAAACCATAAACTGCCACTAAAATTATAGAAGCAATTATCGTTTTAGGAAGGAATTTAAAAATAGGCATCAAAAATAATAATGCTAAACCTAAAAGTAAACCACTAATTACATTTGCTAAATTAGTTTTTGCCCCAGCTTGATTATTCACCGCAGATCTACTAAAACCTCCGGTACCATGAAACCCTCCAAATAAAGAGCTCACAATATCTCCAAATCCAAGAGCAATAAATTCTCTATTATTATCTATCTGGTATTCTCCTCTATGTTTATTTTGTAAAGCTTTACTTACAGAAATTGATTCCATATACCCAATTAATGCAATAGCTAAAGCAGATGGGAACATTCTTATAATTAATTCAAATTCTAAATTTGGCAACTTAAAAGATGGCAAACCACTAGGTATATTGCCTAAAACAGCAATACTTGGTGATAGGAAATAGACAAATGCTAACCCTGCTAATACAGCCATTAAGGATCCTGGAATTTTTGAACTTAACTTTTTTGTCAGTCGAATTAAGAATATCCCTGCAGAACCTAATAATACAGCCAACCAATTGAAATCATTGTATTGTGTTATTGTCAACCATAAATTTTCTATTGTAGATCCTCCATGATCAATCGATACACCAAATATATTTTTCAGTTGATCAATACCAATTACAAAAGCAGCAGCAGAAGTAAAACCACTAATAACTGGTTTACTCATAAAGTTGACGAGAAAACCCAAACGGATAATACCAAATAATAATTGGAGTACACCAATTAAAAAAGTTAAAGTTAATGCCGCTGATACATAATTTTCTTCTCCAGAAGAAGCTATTGATGATACAGCTGCTGCAATTAACATAGAATCAATTGCAACAGGACCTACAGATACTTGTCTTGATGTCCCTAATAAAGCATAGGTAAATTGAGGTATCATTGCTGCATACAAGCCATAAACAGCAGGCATTCCGGCAACACTAGCATAAGCAATACCTTGAGGTATAAGCATTATTCCAACGGTTAAACCCGCAGTGATATCACTACTTAAGTACTTTTTTTTATAATTGAAAAGCCAAGGTGTAATAAAACTCTTCTTTTGCATTCCTATAAGTTAATCTAATTATGCTGCAATTACATCAATTGATTTATAATTCAATGTAACAATCATCACATAAAAAAAAGACTACTCCTAAATTTTTAAGAGTAGTCAATATCAAATAATAACTAAATACAATTTCTCTACTTTTTCAATCGCAATAATAATTTCTTTTATCAGATTCTAATTTCAACTTTACAAATCTAACTACTACCCTATTTTTATCTTAACTCGTTCGATTGATAGCAAATAATTAAGGTTAAATGACTGTAAATAAGCTGCGAACTACATTTTATTATCACATAACACTACACAAACACTTATGCTTCACTGACAAAATTACAAATGCTTCTATTTTATACCGATTTACTGAGAATATACTTCTGTAAATTAATACTTTAGAAATAGCTCAAAGCATGTCACAGATGGTCATTTTTGACATTTTGTCACCTTAATTATGACAAATTGAGTTAGGATTGGAATTGGCACATTTCATGTTAAATAATCGTACGTAAGATCAAAATTGATCAAACATTTTGGTATGCAAAATTCAAAAAAATAAAAATAGATTATTAATATGTCACAAGTAAACATTAGACCACTAGCAGACAGAGTTCTAATTGAGCCAGCAGCAGCAGAAACACAAACAGCTTCAGGATTATTTATTCCAGACAATGCGAAAGAAAAACCACAAAAAGGTAAAGTAGTAGCAATTGGAACAGGAACAAAAGATGAGCCGTTAACTGTAAAAGTTGGAGACACGGTAATTTATGGTAAATATTCTGGTACTGAACTTAATGTTGATGGTACAGATTATTTAATGATGCGTGAGTCAGACATTTTAGCGATTGTCTAACCACACTTATGACTTGGATAAAGTCAAAATAAATTAAGATTAAGAAATAAAAAAATAGATATAAAAATGGCAAAAAATCTTCATTTCGATGCTGAGGCACTCGATGGTTTAAAAAAAGGTGTTGATGCTTTAGCAAACGCAGTAAAAGTTACTTTAGGACCAAAAGGTCGTAATGTTATTCTTGAAAAGTCATTTGGTTCACCTCATGTTACTAAAGATGGTGTATCTGTAGCAAAGGAAATTGAATTAGCAGATCCATTACAAAATATGGGTGCACAATTAGTAAAAGAAGTTGCTTCTAAAACTGCTGATGAAGCAGGTGATGGTACAACAACTGCTACTGTATTGACACAAGCAATCTTCACTACGGGTATTAAAAACGTAGCTGCAGGTGCAAACCCAATGGATTTAAAACGCGGTATCGACAAAGCTGTTAAAGCTATCGTTGCTGAGTTAAAATCAACTTCTAAAACTGTTGAAACAAACAAAGAAGTTGAGCAAATTGCTACTATTTCTGCTAATAACGATGCTGAAATTGGAACAATGATCGCTGAAGCGATGGAAAAAGTTGGTAAAGATGGTGTAATTACTGTTGAAGAAGCTAAAGGTACTGAAACAGAAGTAAAAACTGTTGAAGGTATGCAGTTTGATCGTGGTTACTTATCTCCATACTTTGTGACAAACACAGAGAAAATGGAAGCTGACATGGAAACTCCATTTATCTTAATTTACGATAAGAAGGTTTCTACTATGAAAGAACTTCTTCCTGTATTGGAAGCTGTTGCTCAAACGGGTAAACCTTTAGTAATTATTGCAGAAGATGTAGATTCTGAAGCTTTAGCTACTTTAGTTGTAAACAAAATCCGTGGTGCATTAAAAGTTGCAGCTGTGAAAGCTCCTGGTTTTGGTGACCGTAGAAAAGCAATGCTACAAGATATTGCTGTATTAACTGGTGGTACTGTAATCTCTGACGAGACAGGTATGAAACTAGAAGATGCAACTATTGACATGTTAGGTACTGCTGAGAAGGTAATTATCGACAAAGACAATACTGTTGTTGTTAATGGTGCTGGTTCTTCTGAAGCTGTTGCTAACCGTGTTGCTGAAATCCGTGTTCAAATGGAGAACACTACTTCAGATTATGACAAAGAAAAACTTCAAGAGCGTTTAGCGAAGTTAGCAGGTGGTGTAGCAATCATCTACATTGGTGCTGCTACAGAAACTGAAATGAAAGAGAAAAAAGACCGTGTTGATGATGCTTTATCTGCTACAAGAGCTGCAGTAGAAGAAGGCATTATTGTTGGTGGTGGTACTGCTTTATTACGTGCTTCTGCTATCTTAGGACAGGTTGAAACTGCTCATGAAGATGAAGCTATTGGTGTTCAAATCATCAAAACTGCTATCCAAGCTCCTTTAAGAACTATCTTAGAGAATGCTGGACTTGAAGCATCTGTAATTGTAAATAAAATTTTAGAAGGCGAAGGTGCTTTCGGATTTAATGCTCGTACAGAAGAATATCAAGACTTAGTTGCTGCGGGTGTTATTGACCCAACTAAAGTAACTCGTTTAGCTTTAGAGCATGCTGCTTCTGTTGCTTCTTTATTATTAACTACAGACTGTGTAGTTTCTAATGAAAAAGAAGAAGGTGCTGCTGCTGCTCCTGCTATGCCTCCAATGGGTGGTGGTATGCCAGGTATGATGTAAGAATCAAAGTTGTAAATATATAAAAGGATGTCTTTTCACTTTTGTGAGAAGACATCCTTTTTTTATACAGATACTTTTTCTTCTTTATCAGAAATTGCTTTATATAACATCCTTACAAGCCGATGTATATTGTTATCAATTTTTTCTAAATTTTCTTTCATTACATGTAGTAAATATTCTTTTTCATCTGGTTTTACGTCTATTGTTTCAAATAATTCTAATACACCTAAAGAGGTTGATAAATTCCCTCTTAAATCATGTGAGGTATAGTCTAAAGCTTTATTTAATATATGGTTCTCTTTTTCTATTCTACTGATATATTCTTGCGTCTTAGATTCATCAGAATAGACACTCACAACTAAGTCTTTTTCGAGTTTCTGTACTCTATTCTTTCTGTATAATTTTAAATGATTATTTACGGTATAGCCAGATAATGGTAATTCTTTTGTTGTTCCTGTATGATATACATCTTCCAAGAGGTCTAATAATCCAAAGTTTTTAATATTTGGAAATATTTCATCAATAAGCTTTCCATTATAATCTATACCTATTACACCATCCATTTCCTGTCCGGCTTTATTATAGTAAACAAATTCAAACTTATACTTTCCGATTCGCCGATATACAGCAATTCCTAAGGAGGAATTTTTGTAAAAATTTAATAGTTCTTTGTTCATGGGGATATTTTACGCATTTACACTTTATAGAAACAGCTTTATTGAATATACAAAATATTATTCCGTATATAATATAGTACGTAATGTTATAGACTATATTCGTAACATTATGCAATACAATATATAACTATACAAATAAAAGTAATTACTCATTTAAGAAATGGTAGTTACCTATAGAAATAATTCCCCTCGAATCAGTAAGTATTAGTTATTCGATAATATATCCATGGATAATTTATAGATTTCATATTTCCCTCTTTTACTTTCTGGTAAATAAATTTGAGAAGTTGTAAAATAAATTTCACGATCTATGTTCTTTGCAAAAGAATCTGCCCATTTCACTCTTTCATCTTTAATAAGGTGAACCATTTCATTATCAACAGTCCAAACATTAATCATATTACCTTCTAATCCACCCATCCATAAATTTCCTTTGCGATCAAATAACATCCCATCAGTTGCTGGAATAGTAGCTACTTTCTCAATCTCTTCTGACACTCCTTTTGATTGAACATCATTCTCTAAGAGAACACTAGTTTTTATTCGGTATAAAGTATGACTAGATAATGCCGTATAATATAAGTAATCATTATTAGGAGATAAGGCAATTCCATCTGATGCCACTTTATTCTCCCATCTTACTCCATCACATATTAAATGATCATTTTCTGGTTGAACGCTCTTGTCTCCATCAAGAAAGCGTTTTGCATCACCTGTTACTAAATCCAAAACAATTATACCTCCTACACCAGAATCTGTAATAAATGCTTTTTCTCTATTGATATCAATTCTAACATCATTAAAATAGGAATTGTTATGGTAAACTTCTTGAGTAAAAGAGTATGATCGAATTAATTGATCTGTACTTAAATCAAATTCATATAAAACAGGCCCTCCATTTAATACCCCGCTAAACTGAGGATTATTCGTATCTAATACATACAAACGGCTTCTACCATCACAAACAACACTCTGAACAGCAGTGAAAGATGTAACACCTCCTTCCTTATTCCACATCTCTGATGGGTATGGTACAACTTCTCCATCAATTATTTCAGCAACAGAAGTTGGCACACTATCCGACCATTTGGGGAAATTTACAAATACCCTATTCTTTTTACTTACTGCAATACCAGTCCATTGATTTGAACTAGAAGCTACAAGAGTAATTTTTTTATCATTCTGTTTACCTTTTTGCTCCTGAGTTGAACAAGAAACAACAAGTAAGAATAGTATTAGAATTGAGGTGATAGAATTGATAAGTTTCATTATTGATCAATATTTTGAATTTGAACCAAATAAGGTATTCTTAAATTTACACAGATAAACAGTTAGAATTAATAACTTCATAAAAAAACCTTGATAAATAACTTAAATCATCTATCAAGGTTTATAATAATTATTCCATCATATCCATTCCTCCACCAGAAGGTTTACCTCCACTTTTTCCTTTTTTTCTTGGCTTATTACCAGATTTACCAAATCTATAAGAAAATGTAAGATACCCTACTCTTGACTCCCAATCGTAAGTCATATCAGAATTAAAACCTATCCCTTCACTGTACACATTAAATTTATAAGTATTAAATACATCTGTAACTCTAGCTTGTAATGTTCCTTTTCCTTTAAATAATTTCTGAGAAACTGCAACATCTACACCACCCATTGGAGCAATATAACCTTGTGCTGTAGCTCTCTGTGAACTCAATCTACCAGAAACTTGTAAAGAAAGTGTTTTTGTAAGATTAGTTGATGAGGTGACCTTACCCGTCATAGCCCATGCTTGATTCGATAAATCTAAATCTCCAGATGATCCAGATATTAATAGGTTATAAACATTGGCACTACCAGAAAATTTCCACCAATCTGTCATATTGTAAGATGCTATAGCTTCTGCTCCATAACTCTGGCTGCTTTCCACATTATCCCATGTCATTACCATAACACCATCCGGTCTAGCACTTTGTACCCTTTGCATTGCATCGTGTGTATATCTATAATACAACGATCCCGTTAATGTTACTTTATCCCATCCATGTTGATAGGTTGCTTCTATGGCATCAATAAATTCAGGTTTTAAATAAGGGTTACCTTGTCTTAAAGATTGAGGGTTTGCGTAATCTGGAAAAGGATTTAACATTCTTCCTCGTGGTCTATTTACTCTTCTACTATAACCAAGTGATAACTCTCTAGCTTCTTGAAATTTATAGGCAATATGAAGCGTAGGATATAAAGCAAAATAATTATTATCTACCTTCTGCTCCTCTGTAACTGCATTATCTTCTAAATGAGATGTTGTATAAGCCTGTTCAGCTCTTAAACCACCTTGGATACCCCACTTACCAAATTCATGACGATACATTACATAAAAGGCATGAATTTGTTCTTGATAATTGAAATTATTATTCAAGGAATCATCAGGTGTCCAATTTCCATTTCCTGCTAAACTTTCAGAATAAAAATCAGATTGAATATCTCTTCCTGTAGTTTTCCAACCTGTCTCTAACGTTCCATTATCACCTATGGGTTGAACATAATCAATTTGCCCAAGGTAAATTTTACTATTTGTAGGATTTGTATTTCTCTGTTCTAAAATTGGCGATGAACCGATTGTTCCATTCACATATTGGTATTCATTGTAATTACCATCTGTAGTTCTTGTCCCATCAGAATATTGCCCAGATATATCAAGTGTTTGTTTAGGGTTCACAAATGTCTTTCTGTATCCAAAATTGTATTCTTGATTTTTATCGTCGCTTGCCGTTTTATTTATTCTATTGATTCGTTCAATTTGCGTATCATCAGGTAATAAATAATGAATATCTAAATTTTCATCTTTTGTTCTTTCACCTGTATTAAAAAGGGCAGAAAAGTAGATGTTATTATAATCATTGATATCAAAATCAAAACCAGTCTTTAACATATGTGACTGTCTATTATCTTCTCTATGAGTAAACTGCTGATTGTAATCTGTAAAATCACCTTGATCATTAAAATTATTCTGTGTTTGTGTTTTATCTGCATATCTATCCTGATAACGTCCAGAATAATTTGCAAAGACATTAACTTTACTAATTCTTGCATTTACACCAATTGAAGCATTATACTTATTATTGTTACCTACAGTTACAGATGCATTACCATTTACCCCTCCTTTTCTATCTTTCTTCAAAACGATATTTATAATACCACTTGTTCCTTCTGGATCATATTTAGCAGATGGATTAGTAATCACTTCCACTCTTTCTATTGAACTAGCAGGAATTTGATCTAAAATATCTGCATCAGATGAACTCGTTAAATTAGAAGGTTTGCCATCAATAAAAATAGTTACATTACTACTTCCTCTTAAACTTAATGTACCTTCTGAATCAACATCTATAGATGGAATATTTTTCAATGCATCAGTCATAGACCCTCCAACTGTTGTTAGATCCTGACCAATGTTAAAGGTTTTTCTATCTATTCCAATTTCCATTGCATCTCTTTCCGCGGTTACAGTAACCTCGTCAAGGCTTTTAGCCGATGGAGATAAAATTAGATTACCTAAGAATTGCTCTTTATTATCAGGTTTAATTGTAAATGGAGCCGAGTTATTTTCTTCAAAACCAATAAAAGTAACTTTGGCAAACATTTTACCTACTGGAACTTCTGTTATTTTAAACCTACCTTGAACATCTGTTGATGCACCTGTTATAAAACTAGAATCTCGCATTGAGTACAACGCAACAGTTACAAATTCTAAAGGTTGTTTTGCATCTGCATCGATCACTTTACCTGTTACTGTACCTATTTTTGGTCGTTGACCTGGAGGTCTTCCTCCTTTACCAGAAGGGCGTTGAGCCCATGTATTTAATCCGGTAACAAAAAATAAGAGAAAGATAATTACCTTTTTCATTGATGAGTATAAATTGATTAATAAATTAAGTTAGAACAAAGGAAATAGAATAATATGAATTAAATAAATCTATTCAACGAACGTATGCTATTATTCAACCAAATTAACTATTCTTGACTAGACAAATAAGTCACTTGATATTTGGTCTGCAAATAGCTTCCCTTTTTCAGAAAGAATTAAAATATCTTTATGCCAAATTATCCAGTCTTTCTGTTCCATTTCTGATAATTCCGCTTCTTTTTCTTTACGCAAATCAAATCCATAAACATCACGTAAATGGTTTAAGTTACATCCCCAGCTCGTTCTTAAAGTAGTTAATAGATATTCATTAATACCATCTTCTTTAGTAAGATTATCTATTTCACAAGGCAAAATATTTTTCTCTAATAGAGACTTTGCATATTTTGGATTATTAGATACATTATATTGTCTTGTTTGTAAGCCATCAAAAGAATGTGCTCCAGGACCGATGCCTAAGTATTGTTTTCCTTGCCAATACGCACTATTATGCTGAGAATAGTGACCTGGTTTTGCAAAATTTGAAATTTCATAATGCTCGTAACCTTCCTTTTTTAAAGTTTCTACAAGATATTCAAATTGAAGTGCTCCAAACTCATCATCTGCAGGTGTAAACTTACCTGTTTTAGTCCAATGCCCTAGAGCCGTTTTTGGTTCTACCGTCAAACAATAAGATGAGATATGAGGAACTTTTAAATCTATAGCCGTCTGTAAGTCTTTATGCCAAATTTCATGAGTATCTGCTGGAATACCATAAATCAAATCAATAGTAATGTTATCAAAGCCATTATCTTGAGCCAATTTTACACAATCTAAACTTTCCTGTGCATTATGTGCCCTATTCATTAATTTTAGATGAGGTTCATGAAATGATTGCAATCCTATACTTAGTCTATTAACTCCTAATTGCTTTAATTCTTGGAGTTTTTCTTTTGAAAGGTCATCAGGATTTGCTTCTAATGTGACCTCCACATTTCCAGAGCTAATATTATTTTGCTGGTAAACTTTATTTAACAGTAATTCTAATTCACTATAAGATAAAATTGAAGGAGTTCCACCTCCAAAATAAATTGTTTCTACAGGAGTTTTCAAATACTCTTTTTGTAATTCTAGCTCAAGCATCATTGCTTTAATTACCTCATTCTTAGTATTTAAAGAAGTGCTAAAATGAAAATCACAATAGTGACATGCCTGCTTACAGAAAGGAACATGAAGATAAATTCCACTCATTTTAATTTTTTTTGAAAAATAATTGACTTTTTTTTGTCCACTAAGATTAATAAATTGTCATTATAATGTAAACTATAAAAGACTTAAAAGAATTTTATATACACACTCTATTCATTTGACGATAATGTTGTTTAGAAACACCTATTTTTATAGGTGTTTCTTTTTTTATAAGGTTTTTTAAAATTGCAATCTAAAACACCTTATAATATACGTAAAAAGGCATCTATCCATAATGGACAAATGCCTTTTTACTATAAACATTTAAAAAGGTAATTATTTTTTACCACCTTTTTTCTTTTGCTCTAATTGATCTTTTTGCTTTGCTTTCATTGCATCATCTAAACGAGCTGCAAAGCCACCTGCTTTCTTGTTAGCATTTTTCTTTTTGTTCTCATCCATAATCTTACGAATCTTGTCTTCATTGACAAATTTCTTAGACATAATTTGTTGAACAATAGTAATACAGTTAGATACAAAGTAGTAATACGTTAAACCTGCTGCCATACTGTTAAAGAAGAACAAGAAGAATACCGGAGATAAATAAGATACGTACTTCATCTGTGGGTTCGTTTGAACTTGAGATTGGTTTTGGAAGTATGTATAACCTACCATTGATACAGCCCACAATAAAGTAAATAATGATACGTGATCACCATATGCTGGAATAGAGAATGGTAAGTTTAAAACCGAATCATATGTTGATAAATCATCCGCCCATAAGAAAGATTGTCCTCTTAATTGAAGTGCATTTGGGAAGAAATTATATAAAGCTACAAAGAATGGCATTTGTGCCAACATTGGAATACAACCACTCAATGGGTTTGCACCTACCTTACGGTAAAGACTCATCGTTTCTGACTGAATCTTCATTTGGTCTTCACCATACTTCTCTTTTAACTCATCCATTTCAGGCTTTAGCAAACGCATTTTAGCCATAGATTTGTACGAGTTAAAAGTAAGTGGATAAAGTAACGACTTCACTAAAACCACCATAATAAAGATGATTAAACCATAGTTTAAACCATATCCTTCTAAGAACTCAAAAATTGGAATGAAGATATACTTACTCAAAGGAGTAGTCCATGACCAACCTAAGTATACATTATCTTCAAAACCTTCTGCTACTTGTTCACAAACTCTATAATCGTTTGGTCCAAAGTAATATCTTAAATTTGCTGCTTCTAAAGTATTGATAGGAATTTGTAATGAGATGTCTGCTGTTTTCACAATAGATTCATCATCTTCATTATAATCAATTACTAGGTTAGCAGCATTAAATTGCTGATCTGTAATAAATGCAACATTAAAGAATTTCTGTTTAGCAGAAACCCATGTTAAAGGAGCAGAGATTGCTTCTTCCTCTTTAGAAGTCGAAGTCATTGATAAGTAATCAAAGTCTCCTTTTTTAGTAAAGTAATTTACTGTTGTTTTCTGACGAGAAGTTTTCATATCCTTCTCAACAGACTTCATATCATCTTTCCAAAGGTATGTGATAACTTGACCTTGAATAAATGGCTTTGCACCAGTAAATTTCAAGTTATAATCTACTACATAACTATTATCTTCTAAAGTATAAACTCTTCTTAATAATTCGTTCCCGTTTTTATCAGAAGCGATCATCTCTACAGTATTACCTGTAACTTGAGTTGTATAATGTAAAGCATTAAGATCGATTGCACCGTACTGAGTTGGTATCGTCTCATTTACCTTATATGAATTTTCATCTATAAGAAATAAAGGCTTCTTGTCGTATGTCTGATATGTTTTTAACAATACAGATTTAACGTTACCACCTTTAGCGTTAAGCGTTACTTTAACTTTATCGTTTTCTAAAACAACCTCTTTACTTTCGCCACCCATTAGCGTTCCGAAAACACCATATTTTTGCATTAATACAGAATCTCCTTCGATTACTGCTTTCGGTTGCGTGATTGCTGTGTTAGTAGACTGTTGTGTATTATCAACTACTTCAGTTGTAGTAGTATTTGTTGTTTCGATCGGCTCTTCTGGCTGAAAGAAAAACATATACCCGATTAGTAATGCAGATAATAACAAAAATCCTGTTGTCTGATTTTTATCCATTTTTATAATTCTTAGTATTTTTTCGATTTTACAGAATTGACCCTAAAAAGTCAGAATTCGTTAAAATGCTTGCAAATTTACATTATTTCAAGATATATATAACCAAAAAGGCAATAAAATAATGTAAAAAAGAAAGCCCTTGCTGTTCATTACGCAAGGGCTTTTTTTTATATGTTAATGTAATTACGCTGTAACTACATCTCCTTTACTATTTTTCAATTCCTTAACAGCTTTCACAAATGAAACAAATAAAGGATGAGGATTCTCTACTGTACTCTTATATTCTGGGTGGAATTGTGCACCAACATAATAAGGGTGATCGGTAATCTCTACAATTTCTACTAACCCAGAGGCAGGGTTAATACCTGTTGCAATCATACCTGCAGCTTCATATTGTTTTAGATACTCATTATTAAATTCATATCTATGTCTATGTCTTTCAGAAATTTTTGGAGTACCATAAGCAGCAATTGCTTTAGAACCTTCTTTCAACTCACAAGGATATGCACCTAAACGCATAGTACCTCCCATTTGAGATAGGTTCTTTTGATCTTCCATTAAATCAATTACTGGATAAGTAATTTCTTTATCCATTTCAGAAGAGTTTGCACCAGTAAGACCAACCATATCACGACCAAACGCAATAACAGCAGATTGCATACCTAAACAAATACCAAAGAATGGTACTTTATGTTCTCTCGCAACACTACATGTATTGATTTTACCTTCCATACCTCTTTCTCCAAAACCTGGAGCAACAAGCACACCATCAAGATCAGTAATAATACGTACAGCTTCTTCTCTATTATCTAGATCTTCTGCTTTAATGTACTCTAATTTTACTTTTACTTCGTTTACAGCACCTGCGTGAATAAATCCTTCAACGATAGATTTGTATGCATCAGGTAATTCAACATACTTACCTACAAGACCAATTCTTAATTCTCCTTGAGGGTTTTTCAACTTTTTCAAGAAAGATAACCAATTATCAAGGTTAGGATCTTGATAAGCAGGAAGACTTAATTTCATCAAAACGATTTCATCAAGTTTCTCTTTTTGCATCAATAATGGCACATCATAAATTGTAGATGCATCACAAGATTCAATTACTGCATTTAAATCTACATTACAGAACAATGCAATCTTACGACGCATTTCCATTGGGATATGGTGTTCTGTACGACATACCAGAATATTTGGCTGAACTCCTGCTTCTAATAATTGCTTTACAGAGTGTTGAGTAGGTTTAGTTTTCAATTCGCCTGCAGCTCTTAAATAAGGAACTAAAGTTAAATGAATAACCATTGACCTAGAAGCACCTAATTCTAAACGAGCCTGACGAACAGCCTCAATAAAAGGTAACGCTTCTATATCTCCTACACAACCACCGATTTCAGTAATTACGATATCGTATTCACCATTCTCAGCAACTTTGTAAAAATTTCTTTTAATTTCATCTGTAATATGAGGTACAACTTGAACAGTTTTACCTAAATAAGCACCTTCACGTTCTTTTGTAATTACATTATTATAAACTCTACCTGTAGTTACATTATTAGATTGAGATGTTGGTACATTCAGGAAACGTTCATAGTGTCCTAAATCTAAATCAGTTTCTGCCCCATCATCTGTAACATAGCATTCGCCATGCTCATACGGGTTCATTGTTCCTGGATCTATATTTAAATATGGATCGAACTTCTGAATAGTAACTGAATAGCCTCTTCCTTGTAATAGTTTACCTAAGGAAGCTGAAATAATTCCTTTGCCCAATGATGAGGTAACCCCACCTGTGACAAAAATAAATTTGGTTTGTGTACGAGAAGACATACTTCGGAGATTTCACATTTTGTTTGGGCAAATGTAAAGGAGTAATTTCCAATTAGCAAATAAACTATGTCAATGCTTGTAACTAGATCAAAAAAGTGACTGTTGTTCTAACTTTTCTCTAATAATTGGGTAGGTAAAATCAGAAATTCGATGTTTTGTAAAATCTTTACCAATATAATTTCCTAACTCAGGACAAAGAATATCTTCTGGTTGATGTCCGAAAAAATACACTTCTTGTAAACCTTGTCTTTTAAAAGAAGCAATTCTTTCTCTCCAATCATTTACTCTTTTAAAATCTGTTTCATGTAATTCATTCCCAACAAACCGCACCATTAAAACAGGAGTAGTGATCCGCATATGTAACACATCTCTTCTCCCTGCCACATCTGTAATCACCAAGGCATACCCTTTATCTGTAAGGGTTTCTGACAATGCATTTAGCATCACTTCATCAGTAAACCAAGAAGAGTGACGTAGCTCTACCCCTAACTTGTAATTTTTGGGAAATAGATCAAGAAATTGAAATAAAGTACTTGCTTCTTTTGTAGTGAAATCTGGGGGTAACTGCACCCATGAATAACCCAAATTATCTCCTAATGCTAACATCTGATCAGTAAATTCTAGAACATCGTCTTTACTATTTTTTAGTCTTTTTCTATGACTTACCGATTGTAGAAACTTTGGACTAAATCTAAAATTATCTCCAACAGTAGACCTCCATTTTATAAGAGTGCTTTCTTTTGGAATACCGTAGTGTGTAGAGTTTAGCTCAATTGTATCAAAATGTTGAGCATAGTAATGTAGAAAAGTTGGTGCTTGTGCTTTATCAGGGTATATTTTTCCTTTCCAATCGGCACAAGACCATGCTGGAGCACCCAGCCTAAATGTAAAAGAATTGACAAAATTAGGGTGATTTCTAAACATCAATTTAGAATATTGATCTTCTTCGGGAAGTGAAAAATCTACTTTTGAAATATCTTTTAGACGACCAAAATCCATACACATCCTCTTACTCTTTGATAAAAAACAAATTAGCAGTTAAAATCAAAAGCAATATACATGATTCTAATTACTTCTGTGCAAGCTTAAACTCGTCCATAGATTTATAATGGCATTTAGCAATTAAAGCATCTATTTGTAATTGTAACTTTGCATCATCTTCAGCATTTCTACATCTTAGAGCATCAACTAATAATTTCTTTATATCTGCCGAATATTTAGAAGCTAGATCTAAAAATGGCAACTCTATTAATTCTTTATAAACTGGTGTATCTCGTCTCGAAAATGATATTTGACGTGCAGATTCTAATAATGAGGCAGTGTAGACTGGATACTCTTGAAGCAATTGAGCTATATATATATAATCATCAAAGTTTACATTCCCATTTTCTACATAATATTTCAATTCAACAAGACTACCAGAGTTTACTTCACTGGTCATCATTATTTGTTGTAATTCTTCTATAGCATCTTCTTTTGATAAAGGTGTACCTTGATTTGCTAAAGAAAAGAGAGAAATACTTAAAAGTGATAGTGTTAAAAGGAGTTTTTTCATAATTAAAAACGAAACTGTTAAATTCTAAACCAAAAGTAAATAATTTAACAAAATGATACTCAACTTTATAGATTACTTTAACAAAGATTAGTTTGTTTACACTCCTTTTATAAATAACTACTCACATCAAAATACTCAGTCAAACTTAAATAATCTGTAAAAATATATAGTAATGAGGTCCATAAAACAGACATTGTAAGCACCGAAAAGAAAAGTTTTGAAAAAGGTTCTTTTAAACGTAAACCGATAGTTATAAAAACAGGTATTCCTAAAAGAACAGGTGCCAAAATAGCTGCAGATATAAAACCATATTTATTCCACAACACTACAACTTTCCTTAACCTTTTATCAAAACCATTCTTCTTATTATTAAATAATTGCAGAATTTGTTGACCCAGAAAATAAGTAACTACTACAGATAGTATTACTGGTACATTTGTATAAACAAGCATTTCTAGAAAAGAAAAACCTACTACACTACATATAATAGCTCCCAAATAAACTTTCCAAATGCAAAGTCCAAAAAGGGTTCCTAGAATTAACCAATATCCTGCAACTGTTGTAATCATTTATATGCTTCTGTTAAAAACCAGTTATTATATTTTTTAGCATTCGATATTAAGTTTGTATCAATTAATAATAACGTAAATGCTGAGAAAACCGCACCGAACCCTATCCCCTGTAATAATTGATTGCTAAAACCGAATCCTAAAATAGTTCCTCCTACTAATGTAAGAAGTTCAGATGTAAGTAATCTATTAAATGTTTTGATCACCTTACTAATTCTTAGTGCTTCTACGAAAGGAGTCCCTAAATCAAGCTCTTTTTTTAATGAACTTATGTAATGAGGTATTTGAATTAAAATCACACCTCCAACCATAAAAGCCAATATCGATGTAACTAAAATAGAAATACTTATTCCTTTAATAAAAATAGATGATGATAATGAGTAGATTACGGCTTGAATAGCAGCAATAATACCTCCTAGTAAAAACAGATATTTAGCTACTATTTTTTCTTTATTAAAATACTCTATTCCACTTAAAAAAGAAACACTATTAATTTCTGATGACGAATAAAAAGTAACACCATGGTTATTCTTAAATAGATTTTGATGAATAAAAGTTGACATTTCTTTAACATCTACTGGAGCATATTTCTCAAATGTTGGTGATACGTCAGCTATTAATTGAAAAAAGAATTGACTTGCAGATTCTTTCAATCTAAATTCTTTTCTATCTGCCCCTTTTAATAATGATGGTTGATAAAAAACAGTATTTTCAATCTCTACGCCTTTTACTAGCTCTTGCATTTCGCCTTTTACACGTAAATAATAATTTGATGCTTTTGTGCTTGCTCCCACAGAACTTAAAGTGTGAAATTCTTTTATCTGATTATTTTTCGTCCAAAGGGCTATTTGATAGATAAGGTCTCTATCTATTTTCTCAAAAGCTTCAATAGAACCTGCTTTTTTTAATGTAGTACCCAAACAAGTAACAACACTGTCGGCATTAATATTTATGGAGTCTAATTGAGTAAAATCTTTTAAGATATATTGAACTACCTTATCATTATCATCAAGTTTTTGTCTAGTAAAAGTTATTATTTTTTTTATTTGATTATCGTTAATAAGCTGTTCAAGTAAAATTGAACCTGTAGCTCCTGTTGCTCCAAAAAGAACTATTGTTTTCATATTATTTCTCATTTTAATTTCATTTTTCATAAACCAAAAATGAAGTGTTTTCAATTAATAAAAATTGACTTATGATAATAAAAAAAGTCCAAGTTTTCACTTGGACCATATAAGTTTTTAAAACAAACAGAAATTGAATCTATTAGGTTTCCGGGTTATGTTTTTCATCACAAATAGAATATCTACTCATGAAATTAATTACTATTACTTACCTAACTGATACAAAGATGTAGGTTATTACATTCTTATAAATTGATGTATGGTAATTTGATAAGTTAAGTCAATTAAAGTTTAAACATTCCAATGCCTTTTTATATCATCTTCAGATATTTCTAGTGCATTACCAGAAATATCTTGCACTCCATCCATAAAAAGTTTCCATTGCTTAATCATTTGAGGTACATACATCTCTTTTCCTGGAATAAAATGCGTATTGGTCTTTAGGCAAAATTGTTCTAGGTAATTTATTTTATTATCTTTTTCAGGCATATTATGATCAAAAACCATTTTAGAACCGTCCAGTATTTCCAGAAATCCAGCAACTTCACTTAATTGATAGGATGACATTGGTGTCGCATTTACTACCAAATCAAAGGGCCCAGAAAAATCAGTTAATTTAAGCTCTTTCATCTTTTTATTAACTTTATCCTGATTCCTACCCCTCATTGTCACATTAATCCCCATATTTTTCAACACATACGAAGCCACTCCTGAGACCCCACCATTGCCATAGATAACTGCATTATTTATTTCCAACCCAGATTCTTTAATATGCTTTTTTACAGCAGTTTCAAAACCAAATGCATCTGTATTATAACCATAGAGTTTCCCATTTCTGTTTACTACCGTATTTACTGCTCCTGTATTTTGTGCCAATGCTTCTGTTTCATCAAGGAATGGTATTATTTCTGATTTTAACCCTTGCCCTGTAACTGCTCCCCCTCTAGTTATGGGTGACTTTAATAAATTAGCATATTCTTTTGCACTAATTTTATGAGGGAATGTAAAATAAGTCAAATTTGCAGATAATGAATGTAGAGCTTTATTGTGTTTTTCTATTGATGATTGACTACCAGATGTTGAAAATAAAAATAAGGTAGTTGTATTAAAGGGTACACTGAATGATGCTAGATTTTTATTATTCATATTCTTATTTTTTTGATTATTTATCGAATTCTAAACTGTTTAAGTAATACAAAAGTATGAAGCAAGTAATAGAAGAAATTGTATATTTTAAACATTCGGAAAAATTGGTCTTCTAATCAATCATTTTCAATTATAAGCCTTTTGAATTGTAATACTTTTATTGAGATGAAAGAAACGTTTTATAGTAGAATACATCGAATCTCATCAATAACTAAATTACTCTTTAATTTGATAGTATACTCTAAAAAGATTATTCTATATTTATTGATAAACCTATTCTATTTCAAAATCTCAAAAAAAACACACCCATTATTGTTTACTCTTACTTATATGTATGGTTGACAATCAAAAATATACAACAATGAAAAATATAAAGGATAAAAATTTCGACCATAAAAAGGTAGTAAAAGATGGCTACAATAAATGTTCATCAGATTATTCTAAAGTTCGCAATAAAAAAACAGAACCTTCCTTAAAATTATTAACTGATAAACTTGTAGATCAAAATGCTAAAGTATTGGATTTAGGTTGTGGAAATGGTGTTCCAGTCTCTAAAATCCTATCTAAATTTCAATTAACTGGAGTAGATATCTCTGAAAAACAAATTGAAAACGCAAAAATAAATATCCCAAATGCTCACTTTATTTGTTCAGATATTTCAACTTTTGATTTTCAAGAAAACTATTGGGATGCTATTGTAAGCTATTACGCTATCTTCCATTTGAAAAAAGAAGAGCAATTAAAGCTATTTAATAAAATGGCAAAAGGTCTAAAAGTTGGAGGCTATTTTCTATTAACATTAGCCACTTTAAATGAAGAAGGTTATACTGAAGACGATTTCTTTGGCGTAGAGATGTTTTGGGAAAATTATTCTTTAAAAGAATACGAAAATATTTTCTTAGAACAAGGCATGACAGTTCTTCACTCTGGTATTTTAAAACATGGGTATAATGAAGATTTTGAAGGTAATGATGAGACTCATCCTATTATTTTTGGTATCAAAACAGCTAAATAATGATTATTAAAATGAGTTACTTGTATCGTAAGTCTAGTTTTTCCAAACAAGTTTTATTCCCTCTAATTGCTATTCTATTAGGGGCCTGTTCATCTATTGGTGAACAAGGAGTTTTTTATGCAGAAATGAGTAACAAACCTGAGTTACTCATTAAAAATAATCAACTAAAAGTAAAAACATACAACTCTATAAAGAACTCTGCTTTACTCATTTATGAGGTAAATGCTACTTTTGACAAAGAGAAAAAAGTGATTATTTTAAAAGCCAAACAAGCTATTGGTAAGAAGAACCAAGATGTATTTGAAATAGATCTTCCTAAAGTCGTTTCCGAGAATATTAACCTTTGGAAAATAGATTGGGTTGACCCCGATGGTAAAACAACAACTTTAGAAATAGAATAAAGTGCAATAAACAATATGGTATATTAAGTAATTAATGAAATTCATTATCTATTCTTTGGAGTAACTTAAAGAGGCTAATTTTTTAAAAGAATAATAAGTCTTAACAAAATGTCTTCAATTATTAGTTAGATGTCTTTAGTGTAAATCAAAACACTAACAATTAATAGTATGAAAATAAGACATTTATCTCTCATCAGTTTATTGAGTTTATTATTATTTATTTCGTCATGTAAAAAAGACGAAGAAATATCTGTAAGTCATGAGACCACTCAGATACCTTCTGATATCACTAAATTGTATAAAGAAAAAGGTAATTTATCTTCAAATAAAGTAATTCTTTATTCTAATGGTGGTCCTGATCAAGACCTTGATACTTCTTATTTTGATGATCTAGAATTATCAATGTATCATGAAGTTTATGTACATCAATCAAACTCATTAAATCCTGCTGTTATTGATGCTAAATTAAATTTAACTGTAGAACAGGCAATCAAAGAAAATGATGTTTCTGTCGAAATTCTTCAGAGAGTTGCAGAACATTTTCAGGATGAGGGAAAAGAAGTTTATATAGTAGGACATTCTTTTGGAGCGATTTTAATTCCTGCCTTAATTGCAAAACATAAAAACATAGCAAAGAAGTATTTAATAATGGCTGGTCGTCTGGATTTTCCTAACAAACTTTGGCAAGAATTTAACGAAAGAAGAGGTTACTATTTTAGAGATGGTGTAACACTTACTGAACGTCATTTTACTTCTGATGTAACAAAAACTGAAAAAGAAGAAGTTTATGCTAAAATGAGATTACAAGCTGGTTTTGGTAGAAATAGATATACTACTCTTCTAAAAAATAAAGACTTAAGCAATGTAGTGTATGCATACGGCGAAAAAGACGAACCTGTTGGAAGATTAACAAACGAAGAGATTAACTTTTTAACAGGTAAGGGAGCAACAGTATATGGCATACCTAATGGAGGTCATGGATCTATGATAGAACCACCTTACAAACAAAGATTAACAGATGCTTTATTGAAATAAAGTAATACCTGATTTATTTACTAGGGATTACCTCTATTTTTCATAATTCTTGTAAAGAAAAAAACGGACAGTACTTTCGCACTGTCCGTTTTTTATTTATACCTAAAGTAAGTAATTATTTACTTACACTTAGTTTAACTTCTACACCATCAAGATCTACAACTATTGCATTTGTAACAGTATCCTCAACAGTTAAAGATAAAGCCTGTGTCTCATCACAGATATAAGAACCAAAAGTTGCTAACGCTGCGTTAACTAACTCATCACCTTTTTCTGCAACGATATTAATTTTATCTTGTACTTCAAGTCCTAATTCCTTACGGATATTTTGTACTCTATTTACAATATCACGAGCAATACCTTCTTTTTTAAGTTCTTCTGTAAGCGTAATATCAAGTGCTACTGTAACACCTTGATCTTTCGCCATAGACCAACCTGGGATATCATCAGAAGTAATCAATACATCTTCTATTCCTAAAACAACCTCATTACCATCAACGTCTAAAGTTGTTCCTTTATTTGTTTCAATAGCTTTGATATCGTCCTGAGACATTTGATTAATCTGAGCAGAGATTCCTTTCATCAATTTTCCATATTTCCTACCAAGAGTAGCAAAATTTGGTTTGATGTGTTTCACAAACATTCCTTCATTTTCTTCTGTTAAGAAGTCAATTTCTTTAATGTTTACTTCCGATGCAATTACATCTTGTACAGCTTTAATTTGAGCAGTAACTTTTGCATTTACATCTGGAATCAATATTCTTTGTAATGGCTGACGTACTTTCAATTTCTCTTTCTTACGGATTGAGTGCGTAAGAGATGAAATTACTTGTGCCAAGCGCATTTTTTCTTCTAAGTCTACATCAATCAATGCCTCGTTTACTTCTGGGAAGTTAGAGATATGCACAGATTCTGAAGTATCTTTCTTCGTAGCTGCATTCAAATCTTGGAACAATCTATCTGAGAAGAATGGCGCAATTGGCGACATTAATTGAGAAATTGTTTCTAAACAAGTATACAACGTTTGGTATGCTGAGATCTTATCTGTAGCGTAATCTCCTTTCCAGAAACGCTTACGGTTTAAACGTACGTACCAGTTCGACATGTCTTCCAAAGTAAATGTTTGGATAGCTCTTGCCGCTTTTGTTGGCTCGTATTCATTTAATGCCTCATCTACTTCCTTAATTAAAGTATTTAAACGAGACAAAATCCAACGATCAGATTCTTGACGCTCTTCCATTGGAATTTCTGCTTCTGAATAAGTGAAATTATCCAAGTTTGCATACAATGAGAAGAATGAATATGTATTATAAAGAGTACCAAAGAACTTACGTTTTGTCTCTTTAACTCCTTCTAAATCAAATTTAAGATTATCCCAAGGGTTAGCATTTGATATCATGTACCAACGTGTAGCATCTGCACCGTGTTCGTCCATTGTTTCGAATGGATTAATTACGTTACCTACACGTTTAGACATTTTTGCTCCTTTTGCATCCAATACTAAACCATTAGATACAACATTTTTATAAGCAATGCTATCTTGAGTCATTCCAGCAATTGCATGCAAAGTAAAGAACCAACCACGTGTTTGGTCAACACCTTCAGCAATAAAATCTGCAGGGAAAGATCCTTTAAAGATCTCTTTATTTTCGAATGGATAATGCCATTGTGCGTAAGGCATAGCTCCTGAGTCGAACCAAACGTCGATCAAGTCTAACTCACGTTTCATTGGAACACCATTTTTAGACACTAAAACGATATCATCTACATACGGACGGTGCAAGTCAAACTCTTCAGTCAACTCATCGTCTTTAGTAATATATTTAGGATCTCTTGGCATTACACCTGCTTTCACAGCTTTCTTTACCTCTTCACCTAATTCAGCAACCGAACCAATACAGATTTCTTCCGTACCGTCTTCCGTTCTCCAAATTGGAAGTGGAGTACCCCAATAACGAGAACGAGAAAGGTTCCAGTCTACTAAGTTTTCTAACCAGTTACCAAAGCGTCCTTCACCAGTTGCTTTCGGCTTCCAGTTTATAGTTTTGTTTAGTTCTACTAAACGATCTTTAACCGCTGTAGTACGGATAAACCAAGAGTCTAACGGGTAGTACAATACAGGTTTGTCAGTTCTCCAACAGTGTGGGTAACTATGGACATATTTGGCTACTAAAAATGCTCTATTTTCTGTCTTCAATTTAATTGCAAGACGAACATCCATAGATTTGTAAGACTTGTCTGCAGTTACTGCATCACCTTCGTATTCTGCTTTAATGAATTGCTCACCAAACTCGCCCATTTCTTTTACAAAACGACCTGTTTTATCCACAAGTGGAAGTGGTTCACCTTTTTCATCAAAAACTACAACAGGAGCAATTCCTGCAAGATTGGCTACTCTCTGGTCATCTGCACCAAAAGTTGGGGCAATATGCACAATACCAGTACCATCTTCAGTAGTTACAAAATCGCCAGGAATTACTTCAAAAGCTTTACCTTCTGGAGTAACATAAGGTAATAACTGCTCATATTTAGCACCTACTAAATCTTTGCCTTTCACCTCTCCTACAACACGAGCAGGAATAAGTTTAGTGCCAGCTTCGTAAGCATCAAAATCAGCGTCTAATTGCTTTTTGTTTATATAAGCATTTAAACGATTTTTTGCTAAGATTACAGTAACAGGCTCATGTGTATAAGCATTGTACGTTTGCACTTTAACATAATCAATGTTGTTACCTACTGCTAAAGCAGCATTAGATGATAACGTCCAAGGAGTAGTTGTCCAAGCTAAGAAGAATAAATCTCCGTGTACATCAGAGAATAAAGCAGAAGAGTTATCGTCTTTTACTACTTTAAACTGAGCTGTAATTGTTGTATCCGTCACATCTCTATATGCACCTGGCTGGTTTAATTCGTGAGAACTTAACCCAGTACCTGCTGCTGGAGAAAATGGTTGGATAGTATATCCTTTATATATTAAATCCTTTTTGTATAACTCTTTTAAGAGGTACCAAACGGACTCCATGTAATTTTTCTCAAAAGTGATATAAGGCGTATCTAAATCTACCCAATATCCCATTTGTCTTGTTAACTCATCCCACTGCTCCTTAAACTCCATTACGGTTTTACGGCAAGCAGCATTGTAATCATCAACAGAAATTTTCTTACCAATATCTTCTTTAGTAATACCAAGCTCTTTTTCTACCTTCAACTCTACCGGTAAACCGTGAGTATCCCAGCCTGCTTTACGTTTTACTTCAAATCCTTTTAATGTCTTATATCTATTGAAAAGATCCTTTACTGCACGGCCCATCACGTGGTGAATACCAGGCGCACCGTTTGCAGAAGGAGGCCCTTCATAAAACACGAAAGATGGATTTCCTGATCTCGTTGAGACCGATTTATCGAAGATATTGTTCTCTTCCCAATACTTACGAATTTCTTTATTCGCAGCTACTAGATCGAGTCCTTTGTATTCCTTAAATCCCATTGATTATTGAATGAAATTGTCTAATTATTTTCTGTTTAGATTATACCCTAGGGTATAGATCACGCAAATATCGTAATTGTTTTGTAAATGAGAAATACTTTAAGGGTGATATTGGGCATTATTTTGAAGTAAATTTATAAGTTCTTCGTTGTCACGACTGTTTGTCATTGGTTCGATCTTTGTGGATATCCCTTCAAAATCTAATTCAAAAAACTAATAAACCAATGCAACTAACCATTTTATTATTCATTATGTTGGCTCTTTTTTCAACAAAGAATGCTTTCTCTCAAGAAGATGGAAATAGATATACTACCCTAAATAAAGAGTATATATCAAAACATACTTTTCATTTCAATATTCAGAAAAACAAATTTTATGGTGAAGGAGCTAAATTACTTGAATATAAAATTTCGTTAGCTCAATTTTTAATTTTAGGTGAATATCATGGTTCTTCTCAAATTTCAAAATTCACAAAAACACTTATTCCTGTTCTAAAAGAAAATAAATTTGATGTCGCTGTTTTTGAAATTGGGCCTAATTCAGCAAAAAAAATTAGAGATATCACTAAAGACAGTGAAAATATCACTAAAGATTTATACAACTTCTACACAGAAAATTATTTCAAAAAAATAGATAACACTGTTATTCCTTTTTTAGATAATAAGGGGGATGCTTTATTTTTAGAAGATTTAGCAAAAAATAACTTCGAAATATGGGGGTGTGATCAGGAGTTTTATACTGCTGTTTTATTTTTAGGAGATGAAATTGTTTCTCAAGTTAATTATAGACCTGACTTTGAAAAAATACAAGAAACCTGGTATAAAGCAAAACAAGATATTATAGCTTTATACATTAAAGATCAAAATAAAAAAATTAAAATTTTTGAAGAGATAAAATCAAATAAAAACTTTCATAAGTTTTCTAATTTTTTCACCGAAAAGGATACTGTCGCATTTCAAATTTTAAATGATTTAACCATAAGTTGGGATATTTATACTAATTACCGTAGATCTCATAAAGATCGTGTAATGCTTATTAGAGAGTACTTTTTAAAACAATACTCTACAAATGAAGTCCAGAAACCAAATTCAAAATATTTTATCAAAATTGGGGGATTACATGCTGGTAAAAAAGCAATTTCTTTGGGTAATTATGACATAGGAGCCTTAACTGAAGAACTTGCAACATTAAATGGCACAAAAAGTATCAATATTCATTTTAAACCAGCTTACTCTGACAATAATACCGAGTATATGAAATACCTTCATTTATTTACTCAGTTTGGTCAAAAAGATCAATGGACAATTATTGACCTAAATTCAATTTCTAAAGATATTCAAAATGGAAAAATTTCCTTAATCGGAATAAAACAATATCGAGATATCAAAGAAGAAATAGATAATTACGATTTACTGATTATCCCTCCTAATGACTATGATCCAACACCTAATTATGGAACTATGCAATAGGGGTTCATACAAAATTTAATAACTCAATAAGATCAAAATTAACTATCTTTGATCAACCAACTTAAACTATAAAATGCCAAAAACCTCTTCACTAATTGCTAATGATAAATCTGAACTTACTTTTTATACTTCCAATAAATGCATCTAAATCCCAGTGGATAGAAATGGAATAGATATTTCACATAAAAACATTGATGACAAATTAAAAAAACTAAGAAATATCGTTGAAAAAGGTTCGCTTTTATTATTAGGAATAGAAATGATAAGTGTTAGTTATTTATTGTACACCTATGGACTAGATTATTTTAATTTATGGGATGCTCTTGAAACTTCAACTCAAATAGTAGAACTAAGTATTATACCCGGAACATATCTTCTTAGTAAATACCAACCCAAAAAGTATTCTCGTTTTAATACTTTTCTGAGTATAGACGAAGATTATATTTATATAAAATTAGGTCTATACAAAATACATAAAGTAACCCTTTCGTCTATAAAAAGCTTTACTATTAAACCCAACAAATACAACATTACATACTTAAATCTTGAATTACATAATGACAAAACCACTAAAATAAAATGGTTTCAAAGTTTTTTAATTCAAGAACAACAAGTTGTGGTTGATGCTTTTTTAAGAGAATTACAAAACAGGATCAAATAATGCTTATGCCAACACTTCAAAAGTGCTTGATTGAATTCTCAAAACAAGATGCCTACATTCCTATTTAAACCAAAAAAAGCTTGGTCTTTCAAGTTTATCTGCTTTGAAAAAGAACACTTCACATTTAATTTTAAATGGAAAACTACAAATGTCAGATATGATAACATCGTAAGGTTTCAATGTTTTACTCATAGTATTAGTGCTTCAAGTATTGAATTTACTTTAAAGGATGGATCTTCTAAAACTGCTACTTGGTTTCCTACTAATGAAAATAAAACACAATTAGAAATGAGGCTTTCTATTCAAGATGAATTGAATAAAAGAATTGATTTAAACAGATAAATTGATAATTTAGATAGAATATTCCATATTAAATCTCTAACTCAATTTATATGCTAATAAAGAAGTATTATTCTATTAAAGACATGACCTTTTGGACTAGGCATGAAACTTTACTATTTATTCTTATTGCAAGTATCCCTACTGTAGCCTACGTAATTTTTGCCCAAAAATGGTTAGTTCTTCCATGGACTCCAATTGCTCTTGTTGGTACTGCCGTTGCGTTTGTTGTTGGTTTTAGAAACAATGCAGTTTATGATAGATTATGGGAAGGACGAAAAATTTGGGGAGGTATAGTTAATTCATCTCGCTCATTTTCTATTCTTGTAAGCGATACTGTTACAAATGAATACGCTAATGATAGCAACAAGCTTTCTGAAGATGAACTCAAGAAAGAGCGCTTAACTATAATTTATAGACATCTTGCATGGCTTACGGCTTTACGATATGCAATGCGTACTAAAAAACAATGGGAAACTTTTATGGAACATCGAACAAATAGAGAATGGGCCAGTAGAATTAATATTCCAGAGTTTGAAATTGATGAACAAGAAGCAATAAGTGAATACTTATCTGAGAGTGAATTAGCTATTGTAATGAAAGCAGCCAATAAATGCACTGTTATTCAAAAATTACAATCTCAACATTTGAGAAAATTAAAAGAAAAAGGGTTGATTTGGGAATTTTCTTTTTTAGCTCTTGAAGGACATCTAAAAGATTTAATTGCTTTACAGGGCAAAAGTGAGAGGATTAAAAACTTCCCTTACCCAAGGCAATATGCTAGTTTAAATGTTTACTTTGTTTGGATATTTTTACTTTTACTACCTCTTGGAATCATTCCTGAGTTTGCTAAAATTGGACATACTGTCTCGGAAAGTTTCCCTATAATTGGTAAATATTTTGTGTGGTTTTCAATCCCATTTTCAACTTTGGTATCATGGGTTTTTCATACCATGGAAAGAATTGGAACTGTAGGAGAAAATCCTTTTGAAGGTTCTGGAAATGATGTCCCAATTTCAACTATTGCTAGAGGTATTGAAATTGATATTAGGGCTTGTGTTGAAGAAGATCCCGAAAATATACCTAAACCATTTGAAGTTCGATTAAATGTTCAAATGTAAATCAATAAAAAAGGAAATAACTTGACGGTTATTTCCTTTTTTAGCGTTTAAAGAAGAAAACTAGCTATTAACAGAAAAAAGTTGACGAAAGTCACCAAAATTGAATTTATTATCTACTTTTGTACTACTAAGCATTTTCATCTGTTTAATCACTTCTATTCTACTATACAATTATGGACTACTCCATTTCAATTACCGAAAAAAGTATCAATTTAAATTTATCTGGTTCACCTTCTTCTCAAAAGTTATTAGTTGCTCTCGATGAAGTATCTTCTGAACTAAAAAAAATGACAATTCCTGTTCTTTTCATAAATGGAGAACAACTTGATAAACCATTTATTCTACAAGATAGGTTTTATATTTTCACTTGTTTAAAAGAATTGAATATTGATAAATCAACAAAGATTATCATTCAATCTAAAGATGATATTGCTAATCGAGATTTATTAGAAATGATGGCTAAAAACAGGGGTTGGTTATTAAAACATTTCAATTCAAGAAATCTTGTAGATAGATTTATTGATAAGATTCACAATCCATCTATTTATATAAAATAAACAGCTTAGTTCCTTTTTTTAAGATGCTTAAGTTTATTTATTTTGTTCTACTACCCTATTAACTTCTTTTATTAACAAAGGCAGTGCAGGGTAAACCATACCATGATCATACCCATCTAATTCCATAATTCTTGTATCAGTGTGTCCTGCTACTTTCATCATTCTGTACATGTAGGCATTTTCTTCATATCTACCTAATAATTCAAGTTCTCTATCTCCTGTAATCAATAATAATGGAGGAGCGTCTTTTCTCACATGATACAAAGGTGCTAAATCATCAATTATGGGCTGTTTACCATCAATCCCTCTCTCTTCTCTTACAGTGAAGTGAGTAATGCAATGTCCACTAAAAGGAATTAAACCAGCAATATCATTTGCGTCAATATTGTATTTAGCTAAATATTTTTTATCTAACCCAACCATACTAGCAAGGTAACCTCCTGCAGAATGTCCCGAAATGAAAATCTTTTCAGAACTACCTCCGTATTTTTCAATATCTTTAAAAGCCCAAGCTACAGCAGCAGCTGCATCTTCTATGTAAACAGGTGCTTTTACTTTTGGGTATAACCTATAATTTACACCAATTACTGCTACGCCTTTATTTTTTAAAGCTTCAGGAATTTCCTTATTACCGTTAACAAGTCCCCCTCCATGAAACCAAACAATTGTAGGAAAACCTTTTTTGTTTTTAGGATAGTAAACATCTACAACACATCGTTCATTTAGGTATACATCTGTTTGCCTTGTTGCTTCATCATAATAATGTACACCTTCTTTTAAAGCATATTTCACTTCTTTATTCTGAGCAAAAACACTTAAGGTAATTAATAATAAAAGACAGGTTAATAGTTGGTTATTTTTCATTTCTTTTCATTGTTCAATAAAAAAGGTGAAATTTCTTCCACCTTTCAAAATCTATAATTTAGAGACTCATATAATACCTATATGCTTCTTCAATATCTGCCCATTCAATAAACTGGTCATAAGTACAAGTTCCAATACTCGACAATAGTGAGAAACTTAATTTCTTGCCAGTATTTTTCTTATCCTGTAAAAGATAAGCATATAGATGTTCTAGATCAGTTTCTTTAATTTCTACTTTCCCATAGACAGAAAGAATATACTCTTGAATTTCTTTTAGTTCACTTTCGTTTAATCCTGTAAATTTTGTTGATAAATACGCTTCTGCAATCATTCCAATAGCAATAGCTTCACCATGTAAAAGTTTTCTACCAGGTATATCTAAAAGATAACTTTCTATTGCATGACCAGCCGTATGACCAAAATTTAGAATTTTTCTCATCCCCTTTTCTGTTGGATCAGAAGTGACAACACCATCTTTAATGTTGATAGAATGTGGGATAATGGTTGCTAAGTCTTGTTCTTCTAATGGCTTTTTTGATACAGTATCCCAATGCTTTGCATCAGCAATCAAGCAATGTTTTATTACTTCTGCAAATCCCGAACGCAATTCATTAGCAGGTAGAGTATTTATAAATTCAGGATAAATCAGCACCATATCAGGAATATTAAACACTCCAATATGATTCTTCAATTTACCAAAATCAATTCCTAATTTACCACCAACACTTGCATCTACTTGCGATAACAAAGTTGTAGGCATTTGCCAAAAATCTATACCACGTTTGTATGTAGAAGCACAGAATCCACCCATATCTCCGATTACTCCACCACCTAGATCAAGAACTGCTGCTTTTCTGTCAAAGCCTGCGTTTGTTAGTTCTTGCCAAATATGCTGACAGGTATCTAAAGTTTTGTTTTCTTCTCCACTTACCACCTCAATTAATATATGTTCTGGTAATAAAGAAGAAACTAGAGGATAACAATCTCTTTTTGTATTCTCATCAACAATTACAGCTAAGCTAGTATAGCTTTGTAAGTTTTTAAAAGTTGATGCGTCTAGTTCTGATAAAAAGGATACTTTATTAATACTCATGGAAGAAGTAAAAGTAATGAGTATATAAAATACTACTCATTTAGCTTAAAAGAAAAAGGTGGTAACACAATTAAGTGGTACCACCTCTAATATATTTTGATGTGAGTACCCTCAGCTTACGCTTTTTCAGTATTCACAACTGCAGTTTGAAGACGAATAGACTCATCGTGAACCAATTTAAATAATTGTTCCATGAAGTTCTTGCTTAAACCTAATTTAGCAGCTTGTTCAGGACGGTTTTGGAAAATATCGATCCAACGACCTGCTTGGAATACAGTAAGGTTGTTGTCTCTTTTGTAATCGCCAATTTCGCCAACTACTTCCATTCTTTGACCTAAAACATCAAGTAACTCATTATCTAAACGATCAATCTTAGAACGTAAAGTATCTAATTTAGAGTTTACTTCTTCTGCATCTGTAGAAGATTTCTTGATTTTTACTTCATTCAAGATCTCAGCTAAACGAGCTGGAGTAACTTGTTGTGAAGCATCAGACCATGCATTATCAGGATCTCTGTGCGTTTCGATCATTAAACCATCAAAGTCTAAGTCGATTGCTTTTTGAGAAACTGGTAAGATAAGATCTCTTGTACCACCAATATGAGATGGATCACAGATTAATGGAAGGTTAGGAATCTCCGTTTTTAACGCGATTGCTAATTTCCACATAGGGATATTTCTATATTTAGTTTTCTCAAAAGATGAGAAACCACGGTGAATACCTGCAATTTGACGAACACCAGCACCATAGATACGCTCTATAGCACCTCTCCATAATGCAACATCAGGGTTAATAGGGTTCTTGATCATCACAGGAACATCCTTAACACCTTTAAGTGCATCAGCAATTTCTTGGATAGTAAATGGGTTAACAGTACTACGTGCTCCAATCCAAAGAACATCTACACCATACTTAAGTGCTAACTCAACATGTTGAGCATTAGCTACCTCAGTAGTAATAGGCATATTTAATTCTTTCTTAACATTGGCAAACCACTTCAAACCTTCTTCACCAATACCTTCGAATGAACCTGGTCTCGTACGAGGTTTCCAGATACCAGCACGAAGCATAGTGATATCAATTGAATCTTTAATCTGACGGCAAGTCTCCATTAACTGCTCTTCAGACTCTGCACTACATGGACCTGCTATAGCTATAGGACCGCCATTCTTAACGACTGACCAGCTTTCTAATGATTGTATATCTTTCATATCAGATTAATTTTCGATAGTATAGTAATTCTCAAAATTACAAAAAATATAATTTAAACCATGAAATCTTGAAATAATTAAACGAATTAACATACATTTTTAATTATTTACAAAATTAAAGTTCATTCAAAATGAATTTCACATCACTTAATTACCAATAATATGTTAATTAGTTTGAGTATTGATTGCAAAGCATGTAAATAAAAAGGATAATTGTAGTGTAAAAGAGTAGTACACTTTAAAGTGTATTTATTACCTTTACGTTAAATTACATTATAAGTAGCGTGACAAAAGACACAGAAAACACACAATCACTTGATAATCAAGAAGAATTGCCAAACATTTCTAAGATAGCAGTTATCGGAGGAGGTAGTTGGGCGACTGCATTGGTAAAAATATTATCCGATGGAGGTTCTTCTACTTTGCATTGGTGGATAAGAAATCAATCTGACATTGATCATATCAAGCAATATCATTCTAACCCACGATATCTTCCCTCTGCAAAAATATCAACAGATAAGGTAATTCCCTTTAATAATATAAAAGATGCTATTAAAGGAGCTAATTGTATTCTTTTAGCAGTACCTGCCGCTTTCGTTTTAGACGCTATTAAAGATCTTACTCCTGAAGATTTTAAGGATAAGTACGTTATTTCTGCAATAAAGGGGTTAATTCCTGATCAACATATTCTAGTAACAGAACACATTGAAAGAAATTTTGGTGTACACCATAAGAAAGTAGCTGTTATTGGAGGACCTTGCCATGCCGAAGAAGTGGCAATGGAAAAACAAGCATATTTAACTATTGCATCTGGAAGTAAGCGTTTTGGAACCGCTTTAGCAGACGCAATGAGTAATAGATATATTAAAACAACTTCTATACGTGATATCTATGGAGTTGAGTATTCTGCTGTAATGAAGAATATTGTAGCCATTTCGTGTGGAATTGCACATGGATTAGGCTATGGGGATAACTTTCAAGCTGTTTTAGTTTCTAATGCAATGCAAGAAGTTCAATACTTCTTAAAAGCAGCTTATCATATTAAACGAAACCTATTAGGTACAGCATACCTAGGTGATATGTTAGTTACTTCTTATTCTCAATTTAGTAGAAATAGAACATTTGGCAACATGATTGGCCATGGATACTCTGTTAAAGCTGCTCAATTAGAAATGCAGATGGTTGCTGAAGGTTACTATGCTGTTAAGAGTATCTTTGAGATTGCGAAAAGGTTAAATATTGAAAACGACCTCCCTATCACAAGAGCTGTTTATAATATTTTATATGAACGTATTTCACCAATCATAGAATTTAGAATTCTAAAAGAGCAATTAAACTAACAAATTTCTATTACGTATTAACTAACATATACCTTCAATTTTACTACCAATTAGAATAAAATACCATAAATTATATATAAAAAGAGGTAGTTAAAACTACCTCTTTTTACAACCAACCATATACACATAAATTAATTATTTACACTCACATGCTAACGTCGAAAACACAACCAAAAAATGATGTCGATTTTTTGCCTATTAACGGCACTGATCACATTGAATTTTATGTAGGGAATGCTAAGCAAGCTGCTTACTTCTATCAAATTGCCTTTGGGTTTAAGCTCATTGCCTATTCTGGTCCAGAAACAGGACAGAGAGATCGTTCTAGCTACGTTCTCCAACAAGAGAAACTTAGGTTTGTATTTACTACCTCATTAGAAGCTGAATCAGAAATTGCTAAACATGTTCAGAAACATGGCGATGGCGTAAAAGTATTAGCTTTATGGGTAGATGATGCTCAAAAATCATTCAATGAAACCGTTAAAAGAGGTGCTATTGCTGTATCTCACCCTAAATTGGTATCAGATGAAAATGGGGAAGTTATTGTCGCTTCTATTAAAACTTATGGAGACACAATTCATACTTTTGTAGAAAGAAAGAACTACCACGGAACTTTTCTCCCAAAATTCAAATCATCAAATTCAGATTTAGAAGTAAAGCCAGTTGGACTAAAATATGTTGACCATTGTGTAGGCAATGTCGAACTAGGTGCAATGGACAAATGGGTTAAATTCTATGAAGATGTTATGGGATTTAAACTACTTCTAACTTTTGATGATAGCGATATTTCAACAGATTATACTGCTTTGATGTCAAAAGTTGTATCTAATGGTAATGGGTATGTTAAATTTCCAATAAATGAACCTGCAGATGGAAAAAGGAAATCACAAATTGAAGAATACCTTGATTATTATAATGGTGCAGGGGTACAACATATTGCCGTAGCAACAGATGACATTATTTATACTGTAGGTGAATTGAGAAAAAGAGGAATAGAATTCCTTTACGTACCTGAGGTCTATTATAATGACTTAAAAGAACGTGTTGGTGATATTGATGAAGAAATTAATGAACTCAAGAAATTAAATATTCTTGTAGACAGAGATGAAGAAGGTTATCTCCTTCAAATTTTCACTAAGCCTGTAGAAGACAGACCAACTTTATTTTTTGAAATAATACAAAGAAAAGGTGCTAAGTCTTTTGGAAAAGGGAATTTCAAAGCACTTTTTGAGGCTATAGAAAGAGAACAAGAACTTAGAGGCAACCTCTAAATTTAGAGATAAAATAAAAGAGAACTCCAAGTTTTAACTGGAGTTCTCTTTTCATTCACATTTAAATATTATCCTCAAGCCAAGTCATTCTTTGGTTGAAATAAGTTTTTAAATAATTTACTTCTGCTTCATAGGTAGATAAAACTTTTACATTTGGCCAAATCCATTTACCAATTACTCCCCATTTATTATTATTCTCCTGCTGAGCCCATTTTAAATAATCTGCATTACTATCTATAAAGGCAATTAAATCACTTTGATTTGATTTATAATATTGCAACCGTTCTCGTACTAGAATTACAAATGAAGGGTCATTAAACATTCTTTTAATCCAAGGGTTATCTTTTACCCAAAAACCCGTTGAGTTCTCATGCCCATCGTAATTTGCATTTCCCAATGATAAATCAAAATCCCATAATGGACCCATTTTTATTTTCTCCCCAGGAATATAATTTAAGAAAATACTCGACCAGCTTTTAGCATCTGGATTTCTTAAAATCTCATTTATTAAGTACCAATCAACAAAAGAATTTATATCTACATAAGGTTTATACCCAAGCGTTGGATCTAAGAAATCTTCTGAAAAAAGAGCTGTTTCAAAATTATTAATATGAGAACTAACTAAGTTATAATCATCAGAATAATACTCAACATCTGGGTCTTTAATATTTATATAAAACTTATCTGTACTAAAAAATGTATCATCATCATCAATTCTTTCTAATTGATCAATTTCCATTAAAAAGCCAGTATCTTTAAGATCTACTCTATTACTACTTTCTTCTACCTTTTGACATATATTATAAGTTCCTACATAGCTGTTGTTTACAAATACCTCAGCATACTCTCCCGCAGGCGTATAATCAAGGGTACTTATTCGACCCATTTCAAAGGCTAACTTATTTCTAATAAGTGTTTTATCAGAGTGTTCTGCTAAAAATATCCACTTCTTATCTTCCGGAAGATCAAGAATTGAGGTTTTATCATCAAGCTTAAGTTGATATGGTTTTTTATCATGAAAATACCACGTAGAATTACCTCTTCCTCTAATTTTGCCTGTAGTTGTAAAAGAAGGAAAGTTTACACCGCCATATTGCTCTACAGTAGCACGTACGTAATCCTCTTTAGAGTCAATAGGAACATTACCTTCTGTTATGATACTAATAATAGGAATGCCTGTAAAAACAACAGTCTCTACAGTATACTCATTACTTTCATAACCCTCAGAGGTTACAGTATAAGTCAATGGTTTAGAGAAATCATTAATAGTCTGTTCCGAGACTTGAGGAGTGCCATTCAATGTAATACTTTCTCCTTCATAGTTAAATGACGCTACCAAGTTATCTACTTTAGTACCTTTAGGCACTCTTGCAAATATTTGCTTGTCATCAATTTCATAAGGGACATCAATTACTATGTCTTCATTTAAATCCCTTTTCAACTCAAACTTTGTGATTTTTGGTGGTAGAGTTGGTTCTGTTTTAGCTTGTTCTTCATTTTTTGAACATCCTAGAAGTAGAGAAGTCAAGAGAAGAATCGTTGGTAAGTTTTTCATCTAAGTATAATTTATAATCCACAATATACTACTTAATGAATTAATCCCATTATTTATACATATAATTATAACTATCTATCAGTCAAAATAGTAAAATTAAAAAAAATGCTTGTATACATTATTAAGATATACAAGCATTATTAATATTATAATCTTTCTTGACTACTCTTTACTGAGTCAATGCATATTTAAATTGGAAACCAAATGCTGTTGAAGTTCTTCTAAAAGCATTTGATACTTTTGGATCATTAATCGTTCTATCAAAATAGACTTGTAAATTAGCTCTATTATTAAGAACATAACTTATTGTTGGTCTAAGTGCAAAATTCATATTACCTGCAGTAACTACATTTTCTTCATCAATTCTATATTGAGTTGTCACGTTATCTCTAATTGACATTGCTAGTCTAAATGTAATATCATTTTTTAAAACTGTTGTACGACCTTTAGATCTGAAAGGTAGTTTCATTCCTGCCTTAGTATATCCTATATCAAAAGTGAAATCATTATTTAATTGCTCAGTAACCTGTGCATTTGATAAATTTAATGATAACATTCTTGCTTTATTATAATCGAATTTAATCTGCAAATCATTAACTAATTTGATATTAATACCAATCAAAGGTCCAAAGCGTTCTTCAACATTTACTTGATTAATAACATACACAGGAACAATATTACCATCTTCTATTCTAGCATCTGGTGCATTATTAATGTCTTTATCAGGTCCAATTTCAGTCGCTCCATATAATAAAGATGAATTATAACTACCAACAGTATAATTGGATTGGTAACCATGTGAAAGTGTAATAGACTTGAAAGTATCTTTTAAACCTTTCACTTTAGATAAACCTGTATATCTAATATCCCAATTTGGAATAGGAACAGATGACGGAAATGCCGAAAGACCTACACCACTTGCTTCTTTACCTGTATAAGCTGCAATAAAAGCTGGGATTAATACATCCTGATCATTATCAATATATCCTCCTGTTGGATTTTCAGCATTTAACCTATCCTTAACTACCTCTCTATTTGCTACAAATTGATTAAAAGTTTCTGATTGATTATTTGCATCAGGCTTACTAAATGAAGTTGGTAATGAGAAGAAACTTATTCCAAATGTACCCGTTCTTTGTGGAGATAATGATTCATAATTATTACTAGAACTTTTAAATCTAAATACCTCACTATACGCTTCCGTTTTTGTTGAAGTACTCGATAATGCAATTTTCAAGTCTTTAATTGGCTCCAAATTCATTCTAATTCTATACTCTTCTCTTTTCTGTTGTACAAACTGAGAGTTAAGGTATTCACTCGGTGCTAACCAACCATTCTGAGCAGCTTTATATCTAATACTTGGATCTTGACTACCTAAAATAAACGCAGCTCCTGGAGCATTAAAATCTGTATCAAACCCCATATAAGTAGCTGTTGGCATATAACCAGGAAGAATTGTTGAGTTATTTTCAGAATAAGTAAAATCGATATCTTTTAACATTGTTGCTAAACGAATACCTGCATCTCCAGCTTTTTCTCCAAAGTTTTTATTAGGCTCTCCTCTATCTTTTAATTCTGCATTAACTGCTAATAGTTCTTGCTCACTAGTTTTAATTTGTTCATCAAGTTTAGCTAATTGAGCATTTTTATTTGGATTGTCTTCACCTAACTTTTCTGTCAATTCTTCAATTTTAACATTGTAAGAAGCAATCTTTTCTTCAAGAGCAGAATAGTCTTTTTCTTTTGCTTTATACTTTTCAATCTTGGCTCTAACTTTTGTTATTTTGCCTTCAATTTTTTCTTTTTCTTTATTGACTTTATCTTTTTCTGCTGATCTTAATTCTGATTGTTCTGCTCTCAGTTTTTTTAGTTTATCTTTTAGTTTTACTTTTTGATACGCTAAACGAGTATTATCTTTTTGTCGCCCTCCGCCTTTTCTAGATCTACTTCTTGATCTAGATCGTGAACTTGTACCATTTTCTAAATGATTTACATAACCGATTTTCTTGTAAATTGTACTAAAATCAAATTTAGAGTTAAATGATATTTGTTGATTATTTTGAATAACATTACCCAAAGTATCAGAAATTCCTAATGTACCTGCTGTCCATGTAGTACCAGTTGTATAACGAGCGTTTGCACCAATAAAATCCAAAGCAGGAATTTTATTAATTGGTATATTATAAGTACCAGAAATTTGTTGATCAAATACTTTCATACGTCCCCAATTTAATAGGTTAGCGGTAATAGAATCTCTAGCAGCATCTGTATCAATAGCTCCTTCAGGTTCATCCACAAGAGCATTTGCAGTAGCTGCATAATCAAATTTTAAACTCTTGGCAAAATTCCAACCTATATTATATCCTCTATTAAAAAGGAAACTCTTCTCATAAGTAGGTAATATTCCGTTTGTAGTAAAATCTCCCTGATCATCTAACGTTCTTAATTGCGTATACCTGTATTGACGGTTTAAATCTGCACGTACAGAATAAGATGTTGGAAGTGGATTAACATTAAAATCATTAACTAAGGCTAACCAATCAGAAGAATTATCAGCTTCTTTAAACGGCTCCCAAGCTTTTAATGGAGATTGATAAGTATATGCTGCACCTAATTTCCATTGTTTATAATCTTTTGCTTCTGTATTCTTATCTCTCATATGTGAATCAGAGTAAGCGCCACTTAAGCTAAGGTTTTCAATATCCCAAGGAAAGCTCTTCGCTTCAGGGTTCATTTTTACCTTAGTAAGGTTGGATATATTTATACTTCTTGACTCTTCTAAGTACCTTACTTGATCTGCATAAAAGCTTCCTTCTGAGCTACTTCCAAAGGATCCTTCAGAGATTGATAAAGGTACATCCGGATCTAGTGGATCAAAATAAGGATTAGATCCTTTCCTATCATAACTTACATATACAGGAATAGATAGACCTATTCGATTTAAAAATATCTTTTCTAAGTTTACACTTGCTGAGACACCAAATTCAAGATTATCTTCCATCTGTCTGTCTCCAATTTTATCTTGAATTCCACCAAACCCAACAGTACTATATCTTGTGTTTGCTTTAACATTCATAAAATCGGCTAATGTTGCATCTACAGATGCGTTTGCAGCCCAAGCAGAGAATGTACTATACTCTGTTGCTCTCAGCTCATTTGCCCATATGCAGAAATCATAAGGTTGTACATCTGATGTTTTTAAGTTTCGGACACCAATCATAGCAGTTTGTACTGCACTTAAATCTGGATTACCAATAACTCTCACCCTATAATTTCGAATGTTTGGTTGTACAAGGTTTTCTGGATACATTTTAGTCCTGTCCTTCCCTTGTTTATTTCTTTCGGATTTTAATTTATATAGTTCTTCTAATGCAATATTTATTTCATTTTCTCTAGGCCATATTGCATCTGCATTAGTAGTGTAAGCAGGTGTAATATAAAGAGGAACTTCAATTTCATAGTAGTTATTAACTAAGTCGGTACCAACTCTTAAAAAAGCATGTAAATCTTCATCTTTAGCGGTTTCTGACTGAGCATGTAACTCCATTCTAATACGCTTGTAATTCACAAGGTCTAAGCTGAAATTCTTATAAATACCAATACCATCATCATCTTTTAAGTCATCTACACAAACTTGAATAGATTGTTCGTTGATTCTTCTTGTTACAGTTGATGTTGCATCATAATCTCTTTCAAAACCAGGAGGTAAAACATAAGGTATTTTCCCTGACTCATCAGTAATACCATTCTGTTCGATATTTACAGAAGATATATTAATTTTAGAAGTAGATGCTGGCTTAGATTCATCATCAATATAGTTCTCTGCAAATTGTCTCCATTGTGCTCCAACCAATTGAAAATTTAGCATACGCATAACTACAGGCTGCGCCCAATCTGTCATGAATAAACGTATAAATTTCACTGATTTGAAGTTATCAATGTTACCCACTTTTGTATAGTTTGAGTCGTCTCTAATTGGAATTCTCACTTGATACCAAGTTACTAATTCTCTTGTCTCTGGAGCTTCTGAAGTTACTTTGTCAACGACAAATTTGTTCTTTTCGATCTGTCCAGGGCGTAAATCCAATTCATATTCAAAATATGCATTTAACTCATTTAAGGTATTATCACCGTTTAAATCCTCATTGTTTGGATAACTAGAGTTTGAAGATGTATAACCTGCTCCTCCTGAGTTTTCTGGTGAGTTTCTTTCTGTACCGTTAAAACGTTTATATCGCTCTAAAACTTTTAAATCTTCAGCATCAGCTTCACCTCCTAAGTAATATTTAAAATCATCCCCAGATGGATCACTTAAAATAGCATCCATTGCTTCTGGTGTTAATACAGATGGTAATTGATCGATAAAATGTGTTTTAAAGAAATTAACTTCTTCTTCACTAGTTAAACCATCGTAACCAATATCTTGTGCATCTCTTGTTACAGCTGTGTTAAAGACGTTATTTACAAATTGAGTAGTTGGGGCATATCCCCAAACAGATTGGTATAATAAACTTTTATTTGTTGTCATACCATTCTCAAAGAAATGACGACCATCAGGCACTACATCTTCAGATATACTACCTAAATCAATAAATACTTTACCACCGGTGGTATTGTTTTGACCTTCAATTACTGCATTTTTCCCAGCAATAAAAGGATCCATCATCCAAAATTCTAAATACTGTACATTTAAATTATCGAAATCGACATCTGTAGTAATTGCTTTTGTTATTGCCCCAAAATTCTTTTCAGGGTTCATCAATTTACCATCAGAATTTAAATCTGTATTGTAATTGTAAGGTCCTTTTTCAGCTGGGTAGTAAGCTAAATCAAAAGTAACCTCATTAGTGTTAATTTGATTCGCTTGTCTATTTTTAAATACTTCATCATAAGGTACTAAACGTACATAATGATTCTGCATATCTTCGTCAGTAATATTTCCTGGTCTACTCGTTGACCCAGATGTATAATAGAATACATTATCAATATTATACCATGCCATTAAGGCTCTTCTGTCGTTGTATTTTAATGAGTCTTGTGATGTTGCTGGAGGATTTGTTATTAAACCTTGATCTTCTAAAATATAATTAGGAGTACTACCATGTGCCCAAGAAATTGGATTTAATCCTAAATCATATGGTACTTCTGCACCTTCAAAATCATCTATGTATCCTGTACCATCTGTACCGATAAGTTTTGGTGTCCCGGGAATCAATTGAGCAAACTCACCTTTAAAAGAGAACGTAGACCTTTCTTTAGTATCAATACCTGGGATATTATCTACCAGTTTAGTAAGGAACCTAGACTCCGTTGTATAATCTAAAGTAAGACCCCACATTGTGTTTTTCACTGGTTCACTTCCTACATTTACTCTAGAAATCAAAGGTTTCTCTGATAAATGCAATAATGTACCTGAGATAATAAAGTCTTCAGAAATATGGTATTCTAAATCAACACCAGCTAATGTTTTGGTTTGGAAGTTAAATAAATCAGCTCTTTCATACGTAATTCTAATGTCTTTACCAGAATTAAGAACTCCTTCGTCTAATATTGTGACACGTCCAAATTGGTAATCTACAGTAAATTGTACACCTTCTGTAAGGGTAACTCCACCTGCTGTTATTACAACCGAATTTTCTGCGATATTTATACCAGGTAATAAAATTTCATTGGCTGATCCCCCTTTATAACTACCTAATAAAAAATACTTATTTTGTTTTGTATTTAATAAAGCATCTGCTTGAGTTTTTGCATATAAATCTTCAAACACATATTTAGTTACTAATGTTGTTTCTGAAGGTTCAAAATTGTTTTCAAGTGTCTGACCAAAAGGTTCTAAAACTGGGAATATAATTCTACCATTTTTAGAATCTACAGTTACACCTTCTATGTAGTCAAAATTACCATCTTTTTGAAGTTCTAGGTTCATGTTTAAACGGTCTAAACCAGTTACTTCTACTAATGGTACATTGGCTAAATTTTGGCCTTCTTGTATACTTGGATTATCTACACCAGTATTATCATCTCTATAAATAATACGTAATTGAAAATCTTCTTTTTGAATAGAATTTGCTTGTAGAGAATAAATGTTCTTCATTAATAAATCCCACATTGGTAAAGAAGTATTAATTGTTGAAGGACTCAACATTTTCATAAACATTACCTCATCTTGAGACAAGTTGGGTAAATCCTCGTTTAATTCACCTACTTTATATGACTGTCCATTAAATGTGTACTCAAAAGCAACAGCTAAAATTTCGTCATTTCGTATTGGTGTATTTAAAGATATATAACCTAACTGCTGGTTATAGGTAAATTCTGATTCGTTTAATTCTCTTGCACTTCTAAGAATTTCAAATTCAGAGCCATTTTCCATGCCTAGCCCTTCTAATTCGCCTTTTATTGCATCAGAGTTTCTATTTAAATTCTTTACAGTAGTATACAATGTGTTGGCATCATTTGATGCTGCAGGGTTTGTACTTGTACCCCATGCTGGGTTATAAGGTTTAGCTTCACCAAGGTCCATAAGACCTACTAAGTTTCTTTGAGTTTGCGTATCGTTACTTCTATTTGTAACATATACTTTCATTCTAGTAACTACTACTCCAGAAATAACATTTGGTGTGGCTTTTAGTGCTTCTTCGTATTTGTCTCTGAAAAAATGACCAATAAAAAAATGTCTATTGTTATCGTAAGTATCTGCTCTAAATTCGAATTCTCTATTTTGCCCACCATTTTTAATAACAATAGTTTCTTGAGAGCCTCGCTGGCTACTAAAAACACTTGATACATATAGATTTCCGAAACGGAGCTTAGAATAAACTCCAAAAAGGTTTTGAGCTCCTGTAATTAATGAGTTTCTCACATTAAAACTCACGTTACCCACTTGAATATCTTGAATTATATCATAATCATAGGCAGTATAGCTCATGTTATACTGCTGATCGAACTGAAAAGTACTTTTAGTATCAAAATTAGCAGACATTTCTAATTTATCACCAATTTTACCTACCATTCCAAGTCCTACTTGTTGATCAAAATTAAAACCTCCGTTTCTTTGTTGGGTAACTGGAACCTGAGGATTATCAACGCGTTGAAATAATAGTCCAAAATCTAGCATTGCACTACCATTTAACTGAAAATCAAGAGTACTTCCTCCAAATAGGAAATCTGCTACTCTACCCAATTCGATTTCAGGAATTAACCGTCCACCGTCTTTTCCAGGTAAAGCATCTCCTCCATCTTGCTGAATAGATAAATTATCATAATACCCTGACATTTGCTTTCTAAACAAATAATCACGGTAAGCATCATAAGGGATATATGATGGCTCACGATAATCAACACCGCCATTAAGTGTTTCCTTTATATCATAAGCATTACCGGCAGAATCAATATTAATATCAACATTAACATCTGGGGTTTTACCTAATAAAGGCGATTTTCGCTGAGGAGAAGACACAGGGTCTCCTATTCTATCCTTTTCATAAGGTTTAGAAGGAACAAATTTCGTTGTATCCTGTTCTTCAGTATTTATTTCTTGAGGTTTATCTTGCTGAAAAACATCAAGAGCTGCACTTTTATGAGTACTACTCATTGCCACAGAAGCCTGTAGAATGAAGAGTAAGTTAGTTAGTACAGCGGCAATAGTTGCTATATTTAAGCGAAACAAAGTGAAGTCAGTATAATTAATGATAGATCAAATGCACATTATGTGCTTAAAAAGTACTGGTTCTTCTCATAGGCTAATTTTGCTTTAAAGCTAGTTTTATTAATTTTTCAACAGTTAAATCATTACCATGTTTCTTAGTAATTAACTTAATCGATTTCTGTGCGCCTGCTCTAGTAAATCCTAATGCAACTAAAGCGTCCATAGCTTCTTCTGTAACTGCACTATCTTGAGCCATTGCTGGTGTGGCAGACTGCTGTAATTCTCCAGAATACTGAAGCTTTGAAATTTTATCTTTCAATTCAATTACAACTCTTTGAGCCGTTTTTGCACCTACTCCTTTTACACTTTGAACAGTTTTTACATCTTCATACATAATTGCTGAACAGATTTCAGACGATGATAATGAAGATAAAAAAGCTATTCCTGTAGAAGGACCAATTCCAGAAATGCTTATTAATAAAAGAAACAAGCTTCTATCGTTTTCAGATATAAATCCAAAAAGTTGTTGTACATCTTCTTTTACATATAAATATGTAAATAAAGTATACTCCTCTCCTTCATTAACACTACTGAAAGCACTCAGTGGCCAACGAATTTCATACCCTACACCTTGAACATCTAACACGCCAAAAGTGGGAGTTTTCTTCGTTAACTTACCTCTAATATAATAATACATATTTAAAATCTTTAATCAATCTCTTTGAAAGTTTTCAATTGTGCTTCCATTTCACGAACTAACTCTCTTTTTTTCATTCCAGGAGCATAAATAAAACCTTCAATATAATATAAATAGCTTCCTGTCTTGTCTGTAAATGTGTAACTCACAAAAGGTCCACCCATAGAAATATTGTTCGTTTTCCAAAGTCCTCTCAACTCTATTGCTAAGCGTCCATCAATTTTCACTTTCTGCATTTCTGGCTTCACTTTATCTTCTGTAACTACAAAAGAATCAGGGTTACTTGGATCTCCGTATAAATATTGTTTAGCAATTTTATCTCTAAACTTTAAAATCTCTTCTTCTGAAAATTGCTTTTGATCAGTATATGGTACTTTTACTATAAATACATTATTATCAAAACTTAGCTCTGGATGACGTAACCATAAAAAATTATCATCATTTTCTGCCACTTTATAGCCATCTAATAAATGCATACTAACTTTTAATTCTCTTCTTAAAAAAGTATCTGTTGGTTTACTGTATTCTTTTTTAAGTCGTTTTTGAAGGTTAATTGTTTCTAAATCATTAAATGGTTCGCTTAAAGCAAATTGATTTTCAGGTTTAGATAATATCTCTCTTAATTCAGCTTCAGTTTTTGCAAACAGTAATACTACAGTTTGTCCTTGTGCCCACGCATCTGTTTTTACAAAAAAGAATTTATCAGATTTTTTTAAACTTTGGATAACACCATCTCCAAAAAATGATCGAAGTATTGCAGCCTCTTGTCCCTTCTGATCAAAAGTAGTTACTATCATTACATTACGAGCTTGGCGCAGAATGCTATTAAACCCTGAAGGTCTTACTTGAGTTACTGTAAATTGAGGTTCTTCCTGTGGTAATACTCCGCGTGTTCTTCCAAGTACAGTTCTATACAACTCTCCTCCAACACTTTTATCTGGTAACCATTGTGTAGAATCAATCACTAAAACCATTTCACCTGCTTTACCTTTTGCTGAAGGCAAATAAGATTTCTGAAAATCACTATCTGCACCTTCATTATTTGAACATGAGCTTGTAAAAGCTAGTGTAAAAACTCCTAAAAAGAGCAATAAAACCGATGTTATCTTTTTCATAATGTGGTATAGTTTATTAAAAATTACAATGATGATTGAGAGTTTAAAAATTCTAGGCTTCGAACCTCTGCATAAGTAAATTGTGAATTTACAATACAAAAACCAACATGTCCTCCATTTTTTGGCACTTCTAGATAGATATTATCACACGTTTTAACATAATCTATTGGATAGCTTTTTCCTGTAAGGAACGGATCATTCTTTGCATTCAAAATTAAGACCGGTTTTTTAATCTTATCCAACCTTCTTTCAACACTTGCATTATAATAGAAATCGTGTGCATTATTAAACCCGTGCAATGGGGCAGTATAATATTCATCAAATCCCCTTAGTGATTTAATTTCATCATTTAAGAGTGGAGTTGCATCTAAATCAGTCATATATTGACTTTTAGCAATCACTTTCTTCTTTAGTTTTTTGAAAAATTTCTGATTGTAAAAGCTTTTTGATTTTTTTTCTAGCTCATCACTACTTGAAATTAAATCAATTGGTGTTGATACAGCTACTGCTCCAATTATATTTTCCATAGGAAAACGATCAGTTCCTAATGCATTCATAGAAATTGCTCCCCCCATACTAAACCCTACTAATGCTATTTCTTTATACCCTTTATCTATTGCTTTATCAATAACCAATTTAAAGTCATCAACATCTCCATGATGATAAAATCTTGGCAATTTATTTAGTTCCCCACTACAAGATCGGCAGTTCCATGCAAGTGCATCCCAATTATTATTATTGAATAATTTAACTATACCCTTACAATAATGGCGATCAGCACCACCCTCTAAACCGTGTGAAACTATTACAAGTCGTTTATTATTACGGCAAGACCAGTCTAAGTCTAAAAAATCGTTATCAGGAGTTGAAATTCTTTCTCTTTTGTACTCAACTCCATCAATTTTCCTTTGTATAGATGGAAGAATAGTTTGCAAGTGTCCATTAAAGTGCCAAAAAGGCATTTTTAATTTCTTTGATTTCAATAATGGCATTTAATCATTTACTACTGTTTGAAGACGAAACATTAGAGTTCTCTCGTCTGTATTTATTTTCAAATAATTCAATTGATTACCAGCATCAGAAAAATCTATTTTCAGAGGTAAAGACATGATAAAACCTTTAGGAATTGATCTAGGCAATTGCACTGTTTCTATACTCACCCCTTTCATATCAAAAGACTCAATAATTAATGACTTTTCTCCTAAATTAGAAATGTATAATGGAATGGTTTTGTATTCATCTTTTGCACCTACTACATTAAGAGAATAAGCAGATAAAATTGGTATTGATTTTTGAGACTCTACCCAACTAATGATAAGCTCATTATCTATTGGTTCTCCTTTTTTATTATTAGATACTTCACCTTCTAAAGTAACCGTATATTGAGGTATTTTAGAATCTGTAAGTACAATTATACTTCTATAAAAAGGCGTTTCCCCTATTGTAGGTTTAAAATTAACAGATAAAACAGCTTCCTCTCCTACTGCTAAATGTTGTTTTGAAAATTTAGCAGATGAGCACCCACAATCTGTACTTACTCTGAGTAGTTTTAAAGTATCTACTCCTATATTTTTAATTGGGATTGATATTTTGTATTCGGTAGTGGCATCAACTTTCCCAAGTTGTATAGCTTGTTGTGCAAACTTCAATACCCCATTACCTGCAATTAGTGGTGAAGTAAATAAAGTAATGCAAATAATGAGTAACGATTTAATAAAATATCTTTCTCTCGACACCTTTCTTTTTTCTTAAAATGCCACGAATAATTTTATTAACATCAGCATTATCATTATACTTTTTAATTACACTTTTCATTTCTTCAGTAGAGTAATCTTCATTAATATCAATATAACCAAACCCTCGATAAATACCCTTAGCAATCTGTACAACTGCTTTTTCTTTTTCGTTTCTACCTTTATCAATAATAAACATATTTGGAACACCGTAGCTAAAACGCATTGCAGCAATTTTTGCTCTTTCATTATATTTCTCTGGAGTTTCCTCACCAATACATGCTCCATTACATGTTTTTAATTGATATCTAAAACACGCTTTTGAGCTATTATCTATACCACACAATTTCTGACAGAGTGAATTCTTATCTACCATTCTATCTAGAATTTTCTCTGCTTCTTTTCTAGAGAAAGTTGTTGTAATGGGATAATCACCATCTGCTAAAGGTGCTATTTTAAAAGTATAATATCCCTCTTCATTAGTACTTTGGTAGATACCAAAATATGTTTTCGTTCTTCTTTGGGCTCTATTGTATTTAGGGAGGTGTTTTTTAATTTCATCAGATTCTAATAATAATGCAACAAGCTCACTTCCTGTCGCCTCAAAAGTTACATCTCGTACTTCATCAGCCATTTTTATTGCTCTTGGAGTTGTTTTATTAGAAAGATGCTGGAGTACTCTTTTTCTTATATTTTTACTCTTACCTATATATATTAAGTCTTTATCCTTATTATAAAGATAATAGACACCTGTTTCGTCTGGTAAAGAATCTATTTGCTCTCTTGATAACTGATAATGTTTCTTGCTATTATACACATCATAATCAGTCATTTCTTCAATTATATCAGCAGCATTTTCTTGCTTCAATAATAATTGAAATAATTTTGCGGTTGCTTCTGTATCACCTATTGCTCGGTGACGTTTGTTATGAGGAATGCCAATTTCATCACAAAGTTTACCTAAACTATACGATTTCATACCTGGAAGTAATCTTCTAGATAATTCAACTGTACATATAGAATTACGTCTGTATTTAAAACCTAATTCTGCAAATTCATCTTTCACAAAATTATAATCAAAGTCTGCGTTATGTGCAACAAAAACACATCCTTTAGTTACCTCAACTACATCTTTTGCTATCTCAAAAAATTTAGGTGCATTTTTAACCATAGAATTTTTTATCCCTGTTAAGCCAGCAATAAAAGGGGGAATACCCATTTCAGGATTCACAAAAGACTCATATCGATCTATTTCAATACCATCTTCTAATACTATAATTGCAATCTCTATAATTTTTCCGCCTTGAGCTACCGAACCTCCTGTAGTTTCAAGATCTATAACAGCATACTTCATAAGGAAGCAAAGCTAATAAAAAAAGCATTCTTATTAGGAATGCTTTTAGGTATTATTTTATTTTTTTTAATCTTAGTTTGGTATAAACGGGAAAGTGATCTGAGACTTGTCCAAATTCTTGTAAAACATCCCATTCTAACACTTCAAAATGAGCTGTAGAAAAGAATACAAAATCTAATTGTTCAATAGCCTTATCTGTGGGATATGTAAGTGTCGATTTTTTTGCTAAATTTTCTTTAGCGCACATAGCCCCAATTCTTTCATCGTCATAGAATTTTAAAACTCCTGCATTATCATATCTTGGGTCACTATTAAAATCACCTACCATAATTACTGGCATTTCTTCAGCAATTCTCAAAAACCAATCTTTTAAAAATTCAATTTGTTTTACTCTAGTAGAATGATCAAATGCTTCTGTATGAACATTAAAAAACATTACTTCTTGCTCTCCGACCTTAATTTTAACTCTTTCAGCTAAACGATCAAGATACATTGATGAATAATAATAGGGTTGACTTCTTACTCTAGATAATTCTACCCTTTCATGTTCTTCAATTGGATAATTAGACAAAACAGCTTGCCCACTTAACATTTTACCAAAATGGACTGTTGGAGGAAAATATGGAAAAGGAACATATTTTTTATCCCAATTTACAGACATTGCTCCATTTTTATAATCAAGTGCATTACCTATTACATCAAATTGATCGACTTTATAAGATCTATTCCCTCCATAATCTATTTCTTGTAATGCTAATATATCTACTTTATGCTTTTTGAAATGGTTTAGAACATCAGTCATATTTTTCTGATAAAACTCTTTAGTAGGTCTTACTGATGTATTATTAGTCATACCAGACAGATACCCTATGTTGTAAGATATTATCGATAATGTCGAATCTGAAATAGCTTTTTGATCTATTCTAAAATTCCTTACTTGAGCATAGTCTTTTTTATCCCAATTTGGTGATTTGGCCCAGAAGAAGAACAGTACAATTAAGCCAATGATAATAAAGGAAGCTAACAGCACTTTTCGTATAATTTGTTTCATAATAATTTATAAAAAAGATACTCAATAATTATGGTTTTTCTTATCAAAAAAGATGTATTGTTTATTTAATATAGGTAATATCACATTTTTTTCGCTTAGAATATGCTTTTTACAAATAAAGAATTTATTTTACATCATTATATTTTTTTAATATTAAATACATCCTATTTTTAACAGTGTGTGATGGCTACAAATTATAGTATACTCTTTGTTTGCTTAGGCAATATTTGTCGATCTCCCCTGGCAGATGGTCTTATGGTTCATGAAGTAAATAAAAGAGGAATTGCAGCTCAGTTTAAAATCGATTCAGCAGGAACTTATGCAGGGCATTCAGGCGAAAGAGCCGATAAGAGAATGCGAAAAACTGCAGCAAATCACGGTGTTGAATTAAACTCAATTGCTCGTCAATTTATTATTAATGATTTTGATAAATTTGAACACATTGTAGTTATGGATGATAGTAATTTAAACAACGTTTTAAATTTAGCTAGAAATAATTCTGACAGGGAAAAAGTAGTTAAATTAAGAACATTCGATAACCAGAAGAGTGGTAAAGATGTAGATGATCCATATTATGGTGGAATTTCTGGATTTGAAAATTGTTACAATGTTGTTTCAGAAAGTATAGTAAATTTTTTAGACAAACTACTCAAACAAGATTAAGTACCCCATTAATTAAATGAAAAAAATAGTACATAAAACTTCAATAATACTATTACTGTTTATAATTACTGTTTCGTTTGTTGAAGCACAAAATCATAAAAAAAAGTTTATTGTAGTTATTGACCCTGGACATGGAGGAAAAGACCCTGGAAAACCTAGAGGAGTTGCTAAACATAACCATGAAAAAGATCTTAATCTAGTAATTGCACAACAACTAGGGAAACAAATAAGAGATAATATGATTGATGTTCAAGTGTATTACACTAGAACATCTGATGTATATGTTAGTTTAGACGATAGAGTTAAATTTGCCGAAATTGCAGAAGCTGATTACTTTATCAGTGTTCATAGTAATTCTAATCCTAATAAATGGATAATTGGCTCTAAAATACATATTGACACAAACTCCGATTATGTCGGAAGAGCTTTAGCTACTAATATTTTAGATACTATAGAGCGTACTACTCCACTAAAATCAAGAGGTATTATGAACAAAGAAGATAGAGGTTACAACTTATATGTTCTTAAACACTCTACTATGCCTTCAATTTTAATTGAATGTGGTTTTCTTTCTAACAAATACGAAAGTCAATATTTAAATTCTGAAAAAGGGCAAACAGAAATTGCTAAAGCGATTTACAGTGGTTTTTACTCTTTTCATAGAAGCGTCTATACTCCTTCTACAATAGATAAAGATGCTTACAGCATTCAAATCCTTGCAACTAATAAAAAGGTTTCAAATACGAACCCTCAGTTTAAAAAATTAGCGAATGCTGGGTTATCAATTCAAGAACATCATTTTATTAGAAATAACAAGTCTATTTATAAATATACTGTTGGGAATGAAAATTCTTCATATTCAGCCCAAAATTTAAAGAAACGAATAAGAGGCCTTGGTTTTAAAGATGCTTTTGTAGTATCTATCAAGAAGTAGAAAAAATAATAAATCAAGTTATTTTAAGGAGAGATTGCAAAATCTCTCCTTTTTATTTGCACTTTACATTCATAAAAAATATAATTGTACTTTAAACGTATAAAACACACAAAATGTCAAAATCAAATAACACATATTCCCTATATGTTTTGATAGATCAGTTCTTTGATCCTTCTCAGTTATTGGCATTCTCATAATCTTCACAAATCTTTCTTGTCCTTAAAATCGACTTTAAATAAAAGTCATTTTTCTTTATGCCCTATTAATTAATTCTAATTCTTTAGGAGCACACTTACGTACACACTTACCACATACACATACCATATTTAACTATCAATTTACATGAAAGATATTAAGGTTTTAACAGTTCGCTCTGAAATAGCAGCAGGAACTAGAGGAGCAGGAATGGGCATTGATGCACTAATTGTAGCAAGTCTTGGACAGCATTCTTCTTTCTTTAATGAGAATACAATTCAAAACATTGACGATGTAAATAACATCCTATTTAAAAACAACAACTTCCTCAATGCAAAACATATTGATGGGGTATTAACCATGCTAAAGAGAGTAAGTAATAACACTTATGATACTTTGGCAGGTGGGCAAACTCCAATTGTTCTTGCAGGAGACCACTCTACTGCTGCAGGTACGATTTCTGGTATTAAGCAAGCTTATCCTAATCAACGTCTTGGAGTAATTTGGATTGATGCTCATGCTGATTTCCACTCACCTTACACTACACCTTCAGGAAATATGCATGGAATGCCACTTTCCATGGTTACTTATGTTGATAATACTGAAGAAGGTGTTAACTCTCCTAACCAAGAAACAATTGAATATTGGGAGGAAATAAAAAAGGTTGGTACTAAGGAAGCAAAAGTAAAACCAGAGGATATTGTTTTTATTGGCGTTCGGGATACTGAAGGACCTGAAGATGTTATCCTTGATAAATTTGGAATTAGAAATATTTCTGTAGATGAAGTTCGCAAAAATGGCCCCGAGGTTATGGCTAATGACGCTTTAAACATATTGAAAGAGTGTGATATGATTTACATCTCTTTTGATGTAGACAGCATGGATCCGACAATTAGCAAAGGCACTGGAACTCCAGTTGCAAATGGTCTTACAGTTGAAGAAGCGCTAGCTATTAATAAAACATTAGTAGCTGATGAGAAAGTTATATGTTGGGAAATGGTAGAAGTAAACCCTACTTTGGATCAAAATAATATTATGGCCAACAATGCTTTTAAAATCTTAAATGAAACGGTAAAATCATTAAAAGGTAAATCAATTTCATTAGTTGGTTAATTAACATTGTCTAGTCCGTCCATAGCGTTACAGATTTAGACTATTATATATTGATAGCATCGGGTGTAAGCTCGGTGCTATTTTTACTTTTATAAGTTCTCATTTTTATTTCACTTTGCTGATGCATCTCAACAGGTGTCTTCATATAATTACTCCAATGAGGCCTTTCATTATTGTAAATATATACAGATTCTCTAATAAATTTATTCATTAAATCGAGATCATTAATTTTTATTCCTAAAATAAATTCTTGCTTAAGAATTCCGTTTATTCTTTCTGCTACCGCATTTTGATAAGGATCGTAAGATTCCGTCATCGAGCACAATACTTTATTTTCCTGAAGATGTCGTTGATACTCGTGACTACAATATTGTAATCCTCTATCTGAATGGTGTATCATTGGTAAATCAACATAGTTTCTATTTTTCAGTGCTTCTTTTAATGCTGCAATAGCTCCATTTGCATTCAAACTATCTGATACATTTAACCCCATTATTTTCTTAGAATAGGCATCTGTTACTAAGGATAGATACATTGGGTTACTTCGCTCACCTATGTAAGTTATATCAGAAACTAATACTTGTTCAGGTCTATTTATTTCCAAATGCTCAATAAGGTTTTTATGCTTTTTAAACCTGTGATGAGAATTTGTAGTGACATGATATTGTTTTTTAGGCTTGATATCGAGTCGATTAGCCCTCATGATATCAAAAAGCTTATCTCTACCTACATTTAGTAATTGCAATTCAGGAAGAAGTAATTGATATAATTTCCTTGTCCCTATTTTAGTTTGCTTCAAACGAATTCTTTTCACTAAGTCTACTACTTTAGATGCAATACTATTATTATTTTTTACTTTCCTTTTCGAACGATAATAAATTTGTCGATCTAACCCAAGCAATTCACAAGTCGGTTTGACTCCTATTTTTTCTTCTTTTTTGAATTGGTCAACTGCTTGGGTAAAGACTTTTTTCTAATAGGAATATTAAACTCATCCTCAGCAATATCGATCATCATATCAAAGAAAATTGCTTTTTTATCTGTTACGTAGAGTTGTTTTTCTAAAGAAGCTTTTTGTTTCTCTAATAATAGAACCTTTTGTTCTAGCTCCAATAATTTTTGTTCTGGTGTCTTTCCCATTTTTAAATCAGATTTATTATCCCAATCTAAATTACCATACTTTCTTATCCAAGTACGGATGGTACCATGACCTTGTATTCCATATTTAAGTCTTGCTGCCGTTATACCAATTTCCCCTCGTTCCACTTCATCTACAACTTGTAATTTAAAAGAGTAGCTGTAATCTTTTTGTGTACGCTTAGTGTACTGATTTTCTTGATCTTCATTCATAATGTTACGTTTTGTGTAACACTAATTCAGGACGAGACACATCAGGCATTAAAAAAGGCATCCTTTCTTCAAAGGATGCCTTTTTAATATACCGATTTTCAATTATTTGTTACCATCATATAATGTAGTTTCAGCAAATTTAAAATCAGATTCATTCTGAGAATTATCTTTAAATTTAATAAATACTCTCTTTAAACCAGGACCAGATTCCAAACTCCAACTAAACTGCTCTGAATAAGGTCTCCAAATTGCTCCTGCAAAAGATTGTTTATTAGAAACCATCATATAAGTAGCTTCTCTTGCTTTAGTAGTTATTGTCACTGTAGGTGAGTCAACTGCTGTTTTACCTCCTTCTATTTTTACAAATTGAGGAATTGGAGGGGTAGTATCTAAAGTGATTGAACCAGTTGTAATCATTGATTCATTTCCTGCTTCATCTCTAAATTTCACATAAACAAACTTTTCACCATCACTACTGTGCTTAATAATCCAATCTTTTGATGTAGAATAAGGTTCCCAATCTATACGTTGTTTAAAGTATCTATCATTCGTCACCTTCATTTCTTTTGCGCCTTCTGCAAAAATTTCTAATTGTACTCTACCAGTTTTATCATTGGTAAACTTCTCTCCATTATTAACAATCAACTTTTCATTTACAGGTTCTTGTCTATCAAGAATAATACTTGATGAAACTGCCGATGTAACGTTCTCTGCATCATCTTTAAATTTAGCATATACCGTTTTTTCACCATCTTCTTCAGCATCTAAATAATGATCATAAATATAGAATTTGAACTTTTGCCATTCAGCACCTTCAAAACCTTTATTATTTGAGATCATCATTTTTGTTGCACCACGTGCACTTAATTTAAGTCTTACACGAGCATCAAAATCTGTACAATATTTTTCACCTTGACCAATCAAGATACTTCCTTCTCTTGGTGCATCTGTATCTACACCAACAGACGCATATGAAGGTCTTGAAATGTTTCCTACTTCATCTTTAAAGATTACATAAACAAACTTAACACCATCTCCTGCAGGGAACTTCCATTTTTTATTTGTTGTAAATTTCTCCCATTCTGCACCTTTAAAATCAGATCTTGAAGAAAGACGCATAGTTGATGCCCCTTTTGCAGCAATGGTTAAGTTTACTTCTTCTAAATTAACAAGTTTATCTTTCGCCTCGTCAATTTCTACTGTTCCTTCAACAGGTGGAGTTCTATCTAGTGTTACATTTACAGAATAAGTATCAGTTACATTCCCTGCCTCATCCATAAATCTTGTGTAAATCTCTTTCACTCCATCTTGACCTGGAAGTCTCCAAGGAATATTATATTCAGAATAACCAATCCATCTAATTTTTTCAAAGTTAGGATGGTTACTAATTTGCATTTTAACAGCATCTTCAGCATTTACTCTTAAAAGAGCGATTGCATCTGGATGATTTACAACTCCATCTTTGTGGTTTTTAACCACGATAGTACAATTAAATGGAGGCTTAGTATCTAACATTATGTTATCAGAAACAGGGTCTGAAACATTACCGGCCAAATCACTAAATCTAGCAAATACAGTTTTTACACCATCGTTGCCTGCTAATTTCCATTTGCGTACTACTTGATAAGGCTCCCAATTTGCATCCATAAATGTAGGATCATTACTTATTTGCATAAAATCTGCTTTTCTAGCAAATAATTTCAATGTAGCAAAGTGTTCTTTATCAATTGAGAATTCTTTATTATTATCAATTGTAACTTTACCACCTACAGGTGCTTCAGTATCAATAACAACACGATCAAAAGCTACTTCAGAGATATTTTTAGCTCTATCCATAAACTTAATGTAAACTGTTCTTACACCGTCTTGACCAGCATTTAACTCCCATTTTGTTACAGATTCTTTATAAACCATCCATCTTGCCCCAAAAAATGTTTGCTGGTTAGCAATCATCATAAAACGGGCATCATCTGCTTTTATCTGTAAATCTACAATGCGTTTATCATCTTTTAATAGCTTTACATTATTTGCTGTATCCTGAACAATTCCCTCTGCAACAATATCTAGTTTTGGATTTTGTGGTGGAGTAGCATCTAACATTACAAACGATGTAAAAACTTCAGATTCGTTCTTAGCTCTATCTCTAAACTTTACATAAACTGTTTTCTTACCATCTCCAATAGGAAAGTTCCAAACTGGAAGCACAGGAGTATAAGGAATCCAATCAGCATCACTAAAATTCTCATTATTAGAAACCTTCATTTCAGTTGCACCCTGAATAATTAATTGAAGTTTATGGCGTGCATGATTATCAATAAATTTACGACCATCGTCAATAATTATTCTACCAAATCTTGGAGGAACTCTGTCAACAATTGCTCTTGCAGAAACAATTGATGAGTAGTTACCTACTTCATCTCTAAATCTTGCATAAATTACCTTTTCTCCGTCTCCTCTTGATAAAGTCCAAGGCACTTCTTCTGCATAATCTATCCAGCCATCACCACCTCTAATTTGAATATGAGAAGCTCCTTCAGCAAAAAAATGTAAAGTAACTACAGAATCTTTTAGATATTTTTCACCGTCATTAATTTTCATTTTCCCTGCAGTAGGAGGAGTAATATCTATAGTTATAGTAGAACTAATAACTTCAGATTCATTTCCAGCGGCATCTTTAAACTGTGCAAAAATTTCCTTTTTTCCATCTAACCCGATCAATTTATATTTATCCACCTTTTGGCTGTATGGAATCCATTCTTTCCCATAAAAATCCGGACGGTTAGCAATTCTCATATACTGAGCTTCATCAGCAGATAAGAATAAAGTCACCATTCTAGATTTATTATTTGTAAATGGTAACCCTCCATTTATCAATAACTCTGGGTTCTGAGGAGGAGTTCTATCCAATTCAATCATAATTGATGAAACTTCAGATACATTTCCTGATACTTCATCTTTAAAAACTGCATAAATTGTTTTTAAACCATCACCCTCACCTCTTCTGATGATTGGATAATTTGATTTTTCCCAATTCACACGTTCCCAAACAACACCTCTAAAACTTTCATCTCTACTGATCTTCATGTGAGTTACAGCCGATGAATATTTTATTTTTAATTGGACTCTCCCCTCAGGGTTATTGGTTACCTCTAGTCCTCCTTCAACTGATATTGAGCCTGATACAACAGATTGCGACCACCCTAATTGAGTGAAAAATAAAAGAAGAAAACTAAGTAAAAAAATCTTCATAGAAGTTCTATTAAGCATTTATATGCTAAGCTAAATATATTGATAGCACTATTTATATATACTTTAACGACTTTATTTAAGTAATATTGAGTCATTGGTATTAGATTAATCAAATTACATACCAAGTATAAAAATCAACCTCTCTTTTTGTCATTTGATATTTATTAATTAGAAATCATATTTTGAAGTGTTATAAAAACAACAATAATTAAAAAAATAAATGTACTTTTAAGAGTAAAATCAATATTTCTAAAAAAAGACTTTTAAACATGGCAAGACAACGCTTTGATGCACTTAAACTTGTAGAACTAAGGCAACCAATTACAATAAAAGCTCCTAGTGAAAAAGTATCAGATTATTTTGGAATCAATACGTTCGGGTTGGCAATTATGAAAGAACAATTGTCTTCTGATATTTATAGAAGGTTACAAAATGCAATAAATAAAGGTGAACAAATAGATGAAAATGTTGCTGATGCTGTAGCTACATCACTAAAAGCATGGGCTATTTCTAAAGGAGTTACTCATTATACACATTGGTTTCAACCATTAACAGGTTCTACTGCAGAAAAGCATGATGCCTTTTTTGAACTAAGTTCAGAAGGTATGGCTATAGAGCGTTTTAAAGGCAGTGCCCTTGTCAGACAAGAACCAGATGCTTCATCATTTCCTAGTGGAGGGTTAAGACAAACTTTTGAGGCAAGAGGTTACACAGCTTGGGATCCTACATCTCCTGCATTTATTATTGAAAGTGGTACAGGAAAAACTTTATGTATTCCAACTGTATTTGTTTCTTACACTGGAGAATCTTTAGATAATAAAGCTCCGCTATTAAAAGCATTGGAACGTGTTGACAAAACAGCTACTTCTGTATGCCAGATATTTGATAGAAGTATTGAAAAAGTACAAGCATCGTTAGGTTGTGAACAGGAGTTTTTCTTAATTGATAGAGCTCTTGCTGATGCCCGACCAGACATTCTACTTACTGGTAAAACGTTATTTGGAAGAACACCTCCTAAAGGTCAACAATTGGATGATCATTATTTTGGTTCTATTCCATCTCGTGTAACAAGGTTCCTTCAAGAATTAGAAATTGAAGCTTATAAACTTGGTATACCGGTAAAAACTAGACACAATGAAGTTGCTCCTAGTCAGTTTGAAGTCGCTCCTATTTTTGAAGAAGTAAACGTAGCAAATGATCACAATCAATTGCTAATGGATTTAATGAAAAAGGTAGCTTCTAGACATAATTTTAGAGTTCTCTTTCATGAAAAACCTTTTGAAGGAATGAACGGTAGTGGTAAACACAACAACTGGTCATTAATTACAGACAAAGGCAAAAACCTACTTCAGCCAAGTACTAAAGCGAAAGAGAACCTTATCTTTATTACTTTTTTTATAAACATATTAAAAGCAGTTTACGATTATTCTGATCTTTTAAGAGCATCTATTGCTTCAGAAAGTAACGACTATCGCTTAGGTTCTAACGAAGCACCTCCAAATATTATGTCAGCTTTTATTGGAACTCAACTATTTGATATTCTTACTGAATTAGAGAATAATGGAGATATTCAAGTAAAAAAAGGAGATAACATTTATATGAAACTTGGTATTAATAAAATACCACCTATTCTTTTAGATAATACCGATAGAAATAGAACATCGCCGTTCGCTTTTACTGGTAATAAATTTGAATTTAGAGCAGTAGGTTCTAACGCTAATAGTGCTAGAGCAATGACTGTTTTAAATACTGCAGTTGCTAATCAATTAGAGCTTTTCAAAAAAGAAGTTGATAAACTAATTGAGCAAGATGAAAAGAAAGAAGTTGCAATAATTGATATATTAAGATCATATATACCATCAGTAAAAAAGGTTGTCTTTGAGGGCAATGGTTATGGACCTGAATGGATAAAAGAAGCAAAACGAAGAGGGTTATCTAACTTTACAGATACTCCTAGAGCTTTAGCAATCTTAAAAAAACCTAGTACGGGTAGATTATTTAAGCGTATGCGTATTATGACGCAAGCTGAAGTTGATGCAAGACACGAAATTCGCTTAGAAAATTACACTATGAAAATGCAAATTGAGTCTCGTGTAATGGCAGACTTAGCATTAAATCATATTGCCCCAACAGCGTTACGTTATCAATCTATTCTGATTGAAAATGTTAAAGGCATGAAAGATATTGGGTTAGGTGATGAAACAGAAGAAACAATGATCACCATTAAAAAGCTTGCAAAACACCTTAATCAAGTTAAACGTTTAGCAAATGAAATGACACAAGAACGTAAACGTATTAATAGTATTGAGAATGTTGAAGAAAAAGCTATTGCCTATTGTGATGATATCAAAAAGAAATATTTTGAAGAATTAAGATGGCATGTTGACAAATTAGAAACTATGGTTGACGACGAAATGTGGCCATTGCCTAAATACCGAGAATTATTGTTTTTACGTTAATTCTTAACTTTTCACATACAAGAAGAGGGTTGAATTTATAATAAATTCAACCCTCTTCTTGTATTACAAAATATATCTTCTTTAAACTTTGTCAGCTCCTTCGCAAAGCATTCCTCTACTTATACAAAATTGAGCTATAATATATGTTGCCATTATAAATACTTCAGAAATATCAAGCCCTTGAAAATTCTTGAGGCCAATCATTAAATCAGAACAAATAAACAATAACGCTCCTATCATTGTCATAAAACCCCATCTGTCTCTTCTATTAATCCATCGAATTAAAGCAAATGAGAACATTGTCACCAATATCACACTATAAACTAGTATTGGTGCAAACATAACAGAACTTTTAACGGCTACTAAATAACCAATGTATCCACCAATTATTGACAATGGAAAAGTAATAAATAAAGTAAGCTTATAATTATCTTTTACTGATGAAAAGAATAAAGCCGTGATATACATCTGATGACAAACTAAAAAACAGGCTAAACCAAGTAACATGATCAACTCATCATTTAGAAACATCATGTATAAATCTCCCAACCATGCAAAGAAAAAACCTATCATCATACATTTGTAGATTATAGAATTTTCTGATTTCTGTTGCCATGTAGTTGAGAAATATATTGAAATAAAAGGCATTATTAGAGGTTTTGAATACAAAACAACATAATAGTCTTCAAAATAATTACCTAATAAATTAACTGTAATCACTACCAAAAAAATACTCCAAAAAACCTTTTTCTGACTGTTATTTAAAGGTTCTTTTACTGCTTTATTTTCTACTGTCATAAATATTTAATTACTCCCAAGGTTTCTTATTTGCTTCTTCACTATTCATTTCTTCTACTAGGTCACCTTCAGAAAGAGTTTCAGAAATTACACGGAATGGTCCTTTTACAATCACCTCTCCATCTTCTACCCCTTCTAATATTTCTATATTTTCAAAGTCAGAAACACCTGTTTTTACTTTTCTTGATGAAACAGTTTTCGTCTCATCATTGTATACAAATACTACTTCAACTAATTCGTTATCCTTAGCTGTTTTTTTAGATTTCAATGCATTTTCATTATCATCGTTATCCTCTTCACCTTTCTTTTCTAACTCAAACCTTTTTCTTGTTGTAACTGCTGTTAAAGGCACAATTAAAATATCCTTCTTTGTTTGAGTAATTACATCAACTGAAGCAGTCATTCCCGGTCTAAATGGAGATTCTTGTCCTTTTTGTTCAGCATTCATATTTGCGTAAGAAGATGCAAGAATTTTAATTTTTACTTCAAACTCTGTCACTACATCAGAACTTGTTGTCTCATTTGCTGAGTTAGCTATTGCTGTTACGATCCCCTTAAATTTTAAATCTCGATAAGAATATGCATCAACATCAATTACTGCTGTGTCACCAATATGTACTCTAATAATATCATTTTCATTTACATCAACTCGCGTTTCCATTTCTGCAAGGTTTGCAATACGCATCATCTCTGTAGCAGACATTTGTCTAGCACCAACAATCATTTCACCTTTTTCAACAGAAAGCTTTGATACTACACCAGACATTGGTGCAAATATTTTTGTTAACTGTAAACTTTCTTTCGCATCATCAACTTGAGCTTGTGCACTTTTTACAGTAAACTGAGATGCTCTCACATTTTCTTGAGCAGAAGTTAAATTTGCTTGAGCAATATCATAATCTGCTTGACTATTCTCATAATCTTGATCTGAAATCACTTTATCTTCCCAAAGGTTTTTATTTCTTTCGAAAGTTAATTTTGCTTGTCTTAATCTGGCCTCATTTTGTGCTGCGTCAGCTCTAGAACGAGCCAATTGTGCTTTTTGAGCATTTAATGACGCTCTTGCCTGATCTAATGCAGATTGAAAGTTATCTGGGCGAATTTGTGCAAGAAGTTGCTTTTCATGTACAGAGTCTCCCTCTTGTACGTAAAGTTCTCTAATTTCACCAGATACTTCAGATGATAAATTTACTTCATTTATAGGTTGAACTTTTCCTGATGCTCCTACTTTTTCAGTTATCGTTCCATAAGTAACTGCTTCTAGCTCTACTTTTGTTGCTTCTTCATTACTTTTATTATAAAAATACCCTCCAGCTACAATTGCCACAACAACAACAGCAAGTATTATATAGAGTTTTAGATTTGATCCTTTCTTTTTCTTAGCCATAGCTTACGATACGTAATATTTTTCGATGAAATTTGCTGTAATAGTTGAACTTTCTAATTTTAAGGTAAAATAATAGAATACTTTTAAAAGTACTACGTTATATCTATATAACTTTATGATATAATGGCAATTTATAATACCATATTCGATTTAATGCTGAATAAATGGATTCAGTTTAACAATAAAGATCTCCCTACAGGAAAGATTATTTCTATAACAACTGCATGGATTGATTATTTGAATACCTATCAACTAACTATACGTGTTGAAGATGTAAACAAAGAAATACATAATATTAGAATCAACCTAGAAAATGATTCTGAAGATTATTATATCAAATTACTTAGAGGTAGTATAGGTAAAATGAGTGATTCTTATAATGAATTATTAGTGAGTCATTAAAAAAGGAGATGTAATAACTACATCTCCTTTTCTAATTTAAAGCTTTTCTATGATAAGTGCTGAGGCACCTCCGCCACCATTACAAATAGCAGCAAGTCCTTTTGTGCCTTTTTCATGTTTTAGAACTCCTGCAAGAGTGACTACAATTCTAGCTCCTGATGCTCCTAAAGGATGCCCCATAGAAACAGCACCTCCATGAACGTTTATTTTATCTAATGAAATTCCCAATTCCTTAGCAAATGCTAAAGTAACAACTGAAAATGCTTCATTGACCTCAAAATAGTCAATATCATCAATTGTAAGCCCTTTTTTATTTAATGCTTTCCTTGCTGCATCGGGTGGTGCTATTGTAAACCACTCTGGCTCTTTTGATGCATCTGCATATGATATAATTTTTGCAATAGGTTTTAAGCCTAATTTATCAACAATTTTTTTATTGACAAGAACCAATGCTGCTGCACCATCATTTATAGTTGAAGCATTTGCAGCAGTTACTGTACCATCTTTAGTAAAAACAGCTCTAAGGTTTGGGATTTTTTCAAATTTCACATTTTTAAATTCCTCATCCTTATCAACAATAATTGGTTCTCCTCTTCTTTGTGGAACGCTTACTGGTACAATCTCTTCTGCAAAAATACCATTCTCTGTTGATGATGCTGTTTTCTTATATGAATTAATGGCAAAGTTATCTTGCTCCTCTCTACTAATCTCACATTTTTTTGCAGTTGCATCTGCACAAATACCCATTGGCTGATTTGAATACGCATCTGCAAGGCCATCCCTAACTAATCCATCCAACATTTGGCCATGACCATAACCATAACCATAACGTCCTTTTGGGATATAATATGGAATATTAGACATCGATTCCATTCCACCAGCAACTACAACATCATTGTCACCCATCATAATAGATTGAGCACCCAGCATAATTGTTTTCATTCCCGAAGAACAAACTTTATTTATTGTAGTACAAGGAATATCAATACCTATACCCGCACCTAAAGCAGCTTGCTTAGCTGGTGCTTGACCAAGGTTAGAAGAAATAACATTCCCCATATAAACCTCATTAACTTCTGTAGGTGCCACTCCAGCTTTTTCTAATGCTCCTTTAATAGCAGCTGCTCCTAAATCTGTTGCTGATACAGATGATAATGCTCCGCCAAAACTCCCGATCGGAGTTCTTACTGCAGATACAATATAAACTTCTTCCATAGTGTTATTTTTGTGTGTATTGGTTTGTTTGACTGATATTATAAAAGTGTATTAATTACATCAATTAATTTCAGCAAGCAATATATGAAAATTTTATTATGCTTACATAACATTTAAATAATGATTAGCAGTAGGAATTTAAATTTATCTGTGAGAACTTTTAAGGTACAGTACCACATTTATAGTCAGGTGAATCGATAAAAAATTTTATTAAATCAAATACTAACGAAGTAATGTTTGTATAACTATGATTTTATACAACAAAATCTTTCAATTCACGGTAAACCGTGATACGAATAATCAAATAAAAAATTAGTTTTGCATATACTATTTTACTTCTGACTCCAATAAATAAGTACTTACATTTTGCTTAAAGGTAAACTATATATAATAATTGCTACATTAATGTGCTTGTGCGTTCAATCTACTAAAGCTAAAGAAACGGAAGAAATTCCTCATCTTGTAGATTCACTAATCAGCTCATTTCCTTATTTAATTAATGACAGTGCAGATCAAGCAAAAGCAAATGTTGAAGAGGCATTACGCTTAAATGATGAAAAAAGCATTAGGGTGTCTGCATTTGGTTACTACTGCTTAGGCTTTTATAATAGAAAAAAAGGAAGAAACCGTTCGGCAATAAAATACCATAATAAAGCATTGGAGTATTATGTTGAAATGGAAAAACCCGAACGACAAGTTCTTGTCTTAAATGAATTAGGTATAGTTTATAAAAACTTAGGTAAATACGAAGAATCTATAGAAACCTACCGAAGAGGAATTGAAATTGCAGAACGTATAGAATCTTCTAGGTTAGCTGATATTTATTCTAATTTAGCTGTTGTAGTATCACATATGGGTAAGCAACAACAGGCATTAGATTACTTATTTAAAAGTTATGAACTTGAAGATGATATAATTGGCAAACACATTATTTTACTTAACATAGGCACTACGTATAAAGAAATTGGTAAAGATAGTTTAGCGATGGAGTATTATAATAAATCACTTAAAATGTGTGACGATAATAACTTAGCTACTATTTACAGAAACGATATTCTTCATAATATTGCTAATCAGTTAATCGATGACTCTTCTTATAAAAAAGGATTGAAATATTTACATCAAATTGCTAAATATGAAAAGCTGGAAAATAATAAAAGAGATTTAGCCCATACGTACTTAAGTCTTGCATCTGCTTACGAATCCATGAAAGACTATACTAATGCTATCAATTTTTACAATAAATCAATTGCTCTCTCTTTAGAAACAGAAACAAATGATCAATTATTATTGGCCTACAATATGCTTGCTAAATTATACGAATCAAAATCTATTTACAAGGATGCTTTATTCTTTCAACAAAAACATATCCAACTGAAAGACAGCTTATTTAATATAGAACAAGCTAAAAACAACGAAAGTTTATTAGCAGAGTTTGAAGCAGAAAGAAAAGAAAAAGAAATTTTATTACTAAAACAGGAAAAAGAAATACAAGATCAGCAGTTGATTGTTAGCTCATATAATCTAAAAATAAATCGCATTATCAGAAACGTAACTATTAGTGTTGCAATACTATGCGTTGCTGGTATAATTTTTATTTATCTGTTTTATAAACAAAAACTAAAGGCTGAAAAATTAATAGCTCAAAAAACAGAAGAGATAAATAAAAAAGAGATTTATTCTTTAATACAACAACAAGAAGTTAGTGCAATTAAATCTGTTATTGAAGGTAGAGATAAGGAACGTAAAAGAATTGCCCAAGAATTACATGATGGAATAGGCGGAAATCTTGCAAGTATTAAACTCAATTTAGGTAATATAATTGATCGCAACTCTGATGAGAAGCTCAAAGTAATTATGCTAAATATTGATGATACTTATAAAGAGATTCGAGAAATTTCCCATAATTTAGTTTCTGTAAAAATGAATAGCCACTCTTTCACATATATAGTTCAGAAGTTTTTAGATGAAATGTTAGTGGGCAACAAAATTAAAATTAATCTAAACCTTTATCCAGAAACAAAACTTGACCTGCTATCTAGCGAAATTAAAATTGAATTATATCGCATTATTCAAGAACTAATGAGTAATGTAATTAAGTATTCAAAAGCTGATGTAGTAGACCTTCAAATAACTAGAGGCGATGAATACTTAAGCTTAATGTTTGAGGATAATGGCATTGGTTTCGATACGACAATTGCTACTAATGGAATTGGATTAAAAAACATTCATTCTAGAATTAAAGCATTAAATGGCACTTGTTCAATAGAATCTGCTTTGGGACAATGGAGCTTGGTAAACATAGAAATTCCATTAACATAAACTACTAGAACAAACTACAATGAATAAAATTAAAGTATTGCTCGTCGATGATCATCTTATGTTTTTGGAGGGATTACAATCTCTGTTTGCTAACGAAAATAATATTGAAGTTGTAGGTACTGCCTCTAATGTAGGAATGGCTTTAACTATTTTAAAAGACAAACAAACAGATATTATTATTACAGACCTGAGTATGCCAGATGTAGATGGAAGTAGTCTTATAGATACTGTAAAAAGCAAATATCCATATATACATACATTAGTTTTAAGTATGCATAATGAAGCAAATGTTATTTCGAAGATAGTAAAACAAGAAGTAAATGGATATCTCTTAAAAAATGCAGAAAAAGAAGAATTACTTACTGCTGTAAGCACAATAGTAAATGGAGAAAATTATTTTTCTAAAGAAGTAAAAGATATAATATCGGAAAGTACTTTTAGTAGAAAATACAACCCAATGCCCGAACTAAGTAAACGCGAGAAAGAAGTACTCCATTTAATTGGTGATGAATATACAACAAAGGAAATTGCTGATAAACTGTTCATAAGTCAGAACACTGTTGAGACACATAGGAAAAATATGTTTTCTAAATTAAGTGTCAAAAATGTAGCAGGATTAATTCGTATAGCAATTAAAAACAACTTATTAGAATCCTAGGAATCTTTAATCAACTATAAAAATTCTAATGTAAGGTTAATAGTCCAAAATTATTAACATGGCATTGCTATGCCCAAAAATCAACACAGAAAATACTCTTAAATAAATAATAGCACACTGTATTTTAAATAATAAATCAACATATAAAATTATGAAAATAAGCAAACTCACTCCCATTTGGATAACATTCTTGTTATTAGCAATAATTAGCAAGACTTATTCACAAACCACCATAACTATTGATGACGTTGGTTTTGATGCTGTAAATGGTGAAATCACAGACTACTCTGGTAGTGCGACAGACATTATCATTCCTGAAAGTTTTAATGTAAGTGGAACAGAAGTTACTGTAAAAAGTATAAGATATTATGCATTTCAAGGTAAAGGACTTACTAATGTTAGTTTCCCTAATACAATTACTTCAATCAAATTTTTAGCTTTTGCTAAAAATGAACTGACTTCGGTTACTTTACCAACAGGGTTAAAAGAGTTAGGTAAAGGTTCTTTTAGTAGTAATAATATTACAGAAATAAATGGCGAACCTTCAAATGGTATATTTTTAGGACTAAAAGAAGATGGAACAGAAGATAATACTCAATTAGTTTGTTATGGTGGCACTGCTACAGAAATTGATTTTATACCAAGCACTGTTACAGTAATTCAATCGTATGCTTTTGCATTTAGTTCATTAACCTCAGTAGAAATACCTGACGGTGTTGTTGAACTACATGATGGTGCATTTACTCAAAATGAATTAACAACACTTGAATTACCAAATAGTATCACCACTTTCCATAGTCGTGTATTTGCTGAAAACAAATTAACCTCTATTGTAATTTCTAAAAATTTATCTAAAATAGGTTTTTATGCCTTTGAAGATAACCTTCTAACTTCAGTAATTATACCTGAAGGAGTTACTGATATTGGAGTTGATGCCTTTAATAGTAATGTTCTAACCTCTGTTAGTTTACCTAGTACGTTGAAGAAAATTAGATATAGAGCATTTCTTAATAACCAAATAGAAACTATTAATCTCCCTAGTCAATTAGAAGAAATTGAATTCAATGCTTTTCAAAGCAATAAACTAACTAGTATTACTATTCCTGCTAGTATGAAGACAATTGGTACTTCTGCATTTACTGACAACCCTCTTACTTCTGTAATTTTTGAAAACAATAGTACAATTAATACAATTGGTGTAAATGCCTTTAAAAGTACAGAAACATTGGCTCCTATTGTTTTACCAACTCATACTCAAACTAATTTTCATTCGTATGTAGATAGCAATTTAGAAGCTTATGATCCTGGAGAAAGTATAACTGATTTTACGTTATCATTAAGAAGTAAAATACTAGAAACATTGAGTATTGAAGATGTCACATTTAATACATCTACAGGTAGTATTAGTTCATATAAAGGAATAGCTACAGATATTATAATTCCAAATAGTTTTACGATTGATGGTGTAGAATATCCTATTCGTGAAATTGGTACTTATGCCTTTCAAAGACACGATATAAGCTCAGTAATATTCCCAGACAACTTACAAAAAATTGGTAATAGTGCTTTTTATCAAAATAATTTAACCAAACTATTTATTCCAGAAGGCTGTGAAGTGGGAACAAACTGCTTTGGCTACAATGATATTAAAGAGTTTAACTTTCCTAAGAGTATGACTGAAATCCCGAATGGATTATTTTCATATTGTAATTTCACAGAAGTTACTATTCCATCTACTATTAAAACAATAGGTTCTGGAGCATTTTCTTATAACGATATCACTACATTAAACTTAAGTGAAGGAATTGAAGAAATTGGCAGCTATGCTTTTCATTTAAACGATTTAACATCAATTAGTTTACCAAGTTCTTTGTTGAAAATTGATAAACAGTCTTTTACTCGCAATAAAATTTCTCAGGTAAACATAGCAAATAGTAGTACAATACTTGGTGGTGGAGCATTTTCAAGTAATGAAATTACAACCGTAAATGGATCTGCACATAATGGCTTATTTTATGGTAGAAACGATGATGGGTCTGTTGATTATACAATTATTACATCTTATGGAGGTACAGAGAGTGTAATCAATTTCCTATCTGATGAGGTTACAGAAATTGATGAATATGCATTTTCATATTGTAGCTTAACTTCCGTTGATTTACCCACTAACCTAACAAACATTGGGTATTATTCATTTTATTCCACAAGTCTTAATGAAATATCTCTTCATGAAGGTATTAATTATATAGGAGGTGGTGCATTTAGATATTGTAGAATAAAAACAATTCATTTCCCAAAAAGTATTGAATACATAGGCAGTAGAGCTTTTGCTTATAACAGCCTTACAGCTGTAACTTTTGAAAATGAATCTAATCTAAAATACATATCTTCTTTGAGTTTCGAAAGAAACTATTCACTCGACGATCCAATAATATTACCTACAAGTGTAGTCCCTAATTTTATTAATTTCTATGACCAAGACGGTACAATATATAGTGCCGGAAGTGGATTTTTTAATGACGAAAAAGGTTGTTTTGCTCGCTTCAGCAAAATATTAGCATTAAATGATGTTGAGTTTGAGGAAACAACTGGTACAATTATAAATTATATAGGTTTTGCTACTGATATTGTAATTCCTGAAAACTTTAATATTGATGGTATGGATGTTAAAGTAAAAACTATAGGTATAGGTGCATTCAGTAGAAGAAACTTATACTCTCTAGCAATGGGTAATAGCATTACAACAATTGAAGAAAATGCTTTTTACAGTAATTCTACATTAGAAGATATTACACTGAGTACTTCACTTATTACTATTGGTGATGATGCTTTTGCCGGTAGTCTACCAGACAATGGTATTGATTTACCAAACACAGGTATATGGCATACATCACACTCGTATAATTTAGGCTCCACAGTTACTAAAATAGAATCTAGTAATTCTTACAAATACAACCACAGAGTTTATATAGTTGATTTTGTTGATTATAACAATGCATTATTAAAAACAGAAACACTTATGTTGGGTGCATCAGCAACTGCCCCATCGCCCCCTACTAAAATAGGATATACTTTTGATAATTGGGATACAGAATTTAATTCCGTCAACAACAACCTGACTGTAAAAGCTGAATATAGCATTAATACTTATACAGTAACTTTTGTTGATCATGATAATACAGTTCTCAAATCTGAAAATGTCGAATTTGAAAAAACTGCCACCCCTCCTGATAACCCTTCTAGAAGAGGGTATACTTTTGATAATTGGGACACAGAATTTACTTCCGTTAGCAACAATTTGACTGTAAAAGCTGAGTATAACATTAATACGTATACAGTAACTTTTGTTGATCATGATGATACAGTTCTCAAATCTGAAAATGTCGAATTTGAAAAAACTGCAACTCCTCCTGATAATCCTACTAGAAGAGGGTATACTTTTGATAATTGGGACACGGAGTTTAATTCCGTTAGCAACAACTTGACTGTAAAAGCTGAATATAACATTAATACTTATACAGTAACTTTTGTTGATCATGATGATACAGTTCTCAAATCTGAAAATGTCGAATTTGAAAAAACTGCTACCCCTCCTGATAACCCAATTAGAAGTGGTTATATATTTTCCAACTGGGACGTTAATTATGAATCAATTACAGAAGACATAACGATTAAAGCACTTTATAATGTTGTGATTACGTATACTGTTAATTTCAATGACTATAATGGAACTTTATTAAAATCTGAAATAGTTATATCTGGAAATACAGCTACAGCCCCTTCAGATCCGTCAAGAATTGGATATATTTTTACAGGATGGGACATAGCTTTTGATTTGATTTCAGAAGATTTAATAGTTACAGCAATGTATAAGATTAGCACATTTACGGTAACGTTTAAAGATCATGATGGATTAGAAATTAAGTCTGAAGAAGTAGATTATAAAGATGCTGCCACTGCTCCTGAAAACCCTACGAGAAGTGGTTATACTTTTATTGGGTGGGATACTACTTTTGATATAATTACAGCAGATTTAATTGTTACAGCAACGTACGAAATTAATACCTATACAGTAATTTTTAAAGACCATGATGGGTCTATAATTAAATCTGAAGAAGTAAATTACAAAGCTCCTGCTACTGCTCCTGAAAACCCTACGAGAAGTGGCTATTCTTTTATTGGGTGGGATACTACTTTTAATGAGGTTACAGACAACTTAACTGTTATTGCATTGTATGATGTACTAACTGTCAGAGAAAACCAACCTCAAGTAACATATACTATCTACCCTAACCCAGTAAGTACTTCCTTAAATATTGATCTTATTAAAGATGGTAAAACCCATCAAGTATATATTTATAATATTTCAGGACAGGTAGTTTACTCTAACGAAAAATTCAAGACTTCATCAATTAGTGTTGTAAATTGGAAAACAGGTACTTATTATCTTGTCATCGATAAAGAAAGAACTAAAGTGATCAAACTATAAATGATAATCTTATTCTAAGAAATAGCTAATTTTATTAATTTATAAAGGGTATTCTATTTAGTTAGAGTACCCTTTTACATTTTAATTCTGTTATTTCAAAATACATTTAGCTCCTATTTATTATTTAAATTCACTAATGTTTGTGGTTTGAATAGTTCATCTATACAATAAAAAAAATACTTATATATCACGTATAAAATTAATACCGATGCAATTATTAATTCAATATTTGATATACTTCTAATTACTTCTCCCATAACAAACTCTCCACTTTCAATTAAATAGTAACTATATTTTTGGAGGGCTACTACCCCAATTGCTAAAGGAAAAGTATATGCCGCAAAACTTGGGTTAAACTGGTACTTTAATAATTTAAAAAAAGAGATATATAGCAATAGCGTCATAAATATGGCAAGAGTTAGTAAAACATGACAAATGAAATCATTAGGGTGAGATTCTATTGTTAAATAGCCTGCAAAACATAAACTAGCAGGAGCAGCCATAATACCAAACGTTTCTAATGCTTCGAATTTATAAAAAGACAATCGATAAAACAGTAATAAAAGAATTAGAAAATATAGAGGTGTTGCTACCCACCAGATTAAAGAAACTAAGTTAGGGTATTCCATATTAGTAGAATTCACACAGGCGACGACAATTCCAATGGGCGGTATAAACCAACTAGGCACTAGGGAAGAAATTTTAAATTCTTTTAATTGGTAAAATGAGAATATTACTAAAATCAAAAGGTGGATAATAATAGCAGAAAGCCATAATATTTTTCCAAATGATGAAAACTGTTTTACTAAAATACCCGATAAAACCATCATTACCATTGAAAATGTAGGTACAAAACTGCCTAATATAGGATGTTTTAACTCATTAATGATCAAATCAAAGTGAAAAATATTTCGAACAATTAGCACTCCAAAAAACGCTATAGAAATAGCTATTGTTAAATAATAGATTAAGTAATAATCCATATTGTTCCATGCTATACCTAATGTTAGTGTACCCAAGGCAACGCCACCTAACCCAATTGGTAGATTTCGTGTATTCATTTCTAAAGAATTATAAGATTGAAAGAGTTATTAAAATTAGTTCATAGTCTGAAAGTTAAATGCTTAGTGCATATAATTTTCATAAATCGATAGCAATGGTTAAAGCGAAAATTAATAAAATTAGTTACATCTATTAAAAAAAGGTTACTCCATTTAGAAGTAACCTTTCTTATTAATATTTAAATTCTATTCCAGAACTACGAATTACATAGACTCGTGGAATGTTCTTTGAATTACTTCTAATTGATGTGCTCTAGACAATCTAATAAAGTTTACAGCGTAACCAGAAACTCTGATTGTTAACTGAGGATAATTCTCAGGGTGATTGTAAGCATCCATTAAAGTATCTCTATTTAGAACGTTAACGTTCAAGTGATGTGCCATTCCGCCTTCTTCAGCAAAGTAGCCATCCATCATTGTTACTAAGTTCTTAATTTGAGTTTCACGATCAGAACCTAAAGATTTAGGAACGATAGAGAAAGTATTTGAGATACCATCTTGAGCATCGCTATAATCTAGTTTTGCAACAGAGTTTAACGAAGCAACAGCACCGTTTGTATCACGACCGTGCATTGGGTTAGCACCAGGAGCAAATGGCTCACCAGCTTTACGACCGTCAGGTGTAGCACCTGTTTTCTTACCATACATTACGTTTGAAGTAATTGTTAATAATGACATTGTAGGTACTGCGTTACGGTATGTTTTGTGTTTCGCTAATTCTGAGAAGAAGATATGCGTAATTTCTTTTGCAATGTTATCTACTTCATCAATATCGTTACCATATTTAGGGAAATCACCCTCAATTTGGAAATCAACAGCTAAACCATTTTCATCACGGATAGGTTTTACTTTTGCATTTTTAATTGCTGATAATGAATCGGCAATGATAGAAATACCAGCAGCACCATAAGCCATATCGATACCAGGATTAGTATCCAAGAATGCGAATTGAGCTTTTTCGTAATAATGCTTATCATGCATATAGTGAATGATATTCATCGTTTTCACATAAACACGAGCAACTTCTTTCATTGTTTTCTTGAATTGCGTCATTACTTTGTCGTAATCCAAGTACTCATCGTTAGCCATTGCTTCAACACCTTCAACAGTAAGAACATTTTTGTTCTCATCATGTCCTGCGTTGATTGCCATTAATAATGCTTTCGGTAAGTTTGTACGAGCACCGAAGAATTGAATACGCTTACCAATATGTTGGTAAGATACACAACAAGCAATACCATAATCATCTGATCCACGATTAGGACGCATTAAATCGTCATTTTCGTATTGGATAGAAGATGTATCAATTGATACTTGAGAACAGAAATCTTTAAACCCTTGAGGAAGATCTTTAGACCAAAGTACTGTTAAGTTTGGCTCTGGAGATGCTCCTAAATTGTAAAGTGTCTGTAAGAATCTGAATGATGATTTAGTTACTTTAGTACGACCATCGTGGAATTGACCACCAATTGCTTCTGTTACCCAAGTTGGGTCACCACCAAAGATTTCATCATAAGCACCAGGACGTAAGTGACGTACCATACGTAATTTCATTACGAAGTGGTCAATATACTCTTGAGCTTCAACTTCTGTAATAGTACCAGCTTCTAAATCTCTTTCGATATAAATATCTAAGAAAGATGAAACGTTACCTAATGACATTGCAGCACCATCTTGCTCTTTAACGGCTGCTAAATAAGCAAAATAAACAGCTTGAACAGCTTCTTTAGCAGTTACTGAAGGTTTTGTAACATCTACATCATACATTGCAGCCATCTCAGCGATGTCTTTCAATGATTGAATTTGAGATGTAATTTCTTCACGAAGTTGAATTTGCTCCGCAATATCAGCTCCTGAACCAGTAATTAAACCATCCTCAATTGCATTAAAATCTGCTTGTTTTGCAGCTATTAATTTATCTGTTCCATAAAGTGCTAAACGACGGTAATCACCAATTACACGACCACGCGCATAATTATCAGGAAGACCAGTTAAAACACCTAATGAACGGTAAGTTCTAATTTCTTTATCGTATGCAGAGAACACTTGGTTGTTGTGATCTTTAGCATATTGGAAAACATAACCAACTTTAGGGTTAACTGTTTTACCTTTTTCTTCTACAGCATTTTTAACTACTCTATAACCACCAAAAGGTTTCATAGCACGCTTAAGAAGTTCGTCAGTTTGTAAACCAACAATTGATTCTAATTCTTTATTAATATAACCAGCTTTATGGCTAGTTACTGTAGAAATTGTATCGGTATCGATGTCACGGCAACCATCGTTTTCACGTTCTTCTTTCATACCTGCTAAACAGATATCCCAAAGTTTTTTAGTTGCTTCTGTAGCACCTTCTAAGAAAGTTTTATCACCGTAATAAGGAGTAACATTATTAACAACAAAATCGTAAACATCAATTTCGTTTTGCCATTTCGTTCCTTTTAACTGAGAGTCTAATACAGCGTTTTCCATTGTCTTCATTTTTAGTTTTTCTTTACAATCTACAACATCATTAACGGCTTATTTTCACATTTAGATGCTGTAATTAAATCTTATTAATAAAACAGTTGTTAAAAATTTTAGCTATTAATGTTAATAGACTCAAGCTCTTTATCTAACTGTTTTTTTTCTTTTTCTTGCTCTGGTTTCACAAACATCCACCAGTATATTGTACCTACAAAGAATGCCCCCCCTACAATATTTCCTATTGTTGCTGGAATCAAGTTTGTGAAGATAAAATCTGACCAAGTAATTGCAGCTCCATTAAAAATTGCTGCAGGAATTACATACATATTTGCAATACAGTGTTCAAATCCAAAAGTCACAAAGGTCATTACAGGAAACCAAATTCCTATCACTTTTCCCATAACATCTTTAGCGGCGTAAGCTTGCCAAGCTGCTAAACAAACAAGCCAGTTTGCACCTACAGCTTTAAAGAATGTTTTGTAGAATGGGTTACCTACTTTATGTTCTGCAACACTAATTAAAGAGTTATGGAAAACTTCTCCATCAACTACTCCTGTTAATGTTGTAATAAAATATGCAACGAATAATGAGCCTACAAAATTACCCAAGTACCCAAATGTCCAAACTTTACCAAGCTTTTTAATCGACTGGTCTTTTGAAAAGACTGATACTGTCATCATTGCAGTACTCGATGTAAAAAGTTCAGCTCCCGCTATTATACATAAGATAAGTCCTACAGGAAATACTGCACCCATCATAAATTTTGGTATTCCAGGATTTTCTGCTCCTATCCCAGGCATTCCACCTCCAACTACAATGGCTAATAAAAAGCCAAAAGCTACATAAGCTCCTCCTAAGAATCCGAAAACCAATAATTGTTGGACAGACATATTTCCTTTTTGTAAAGCACCATTTCTGATGTTACCTAAAATATCTTTTGGTGATGAATAACCCATATAATTGAAATTTTTATGAGATGTTTTCTCTTTGTGTGATACAAATATGGAAGTAGTAAAATTCTATTTCAGTGATGATCATCACTAAAATAAAATGATCTAATAAAAAACCACCTAACATACACTAAAACAGCTGTTTATTTGAATTTTATTACTAAAAAAAATCAAAAAAAGATTGATTTTAAAATTGTATTTTTCACACCTTATCACTATTTACACAAAGAAAATTCACCTGTAGCGTAAACACACAAGTGGCGAAAATTCGCGAATCGTTAAACGAAATTATATATACGCAATTATTGATTTACTATTCTCATAATTAATTGTAAATTGAAAGAAAAATATAGTAAGGATATATGGCACATCAACATCATCATCACGGACATTCTCACGGTCAACATAACCATTCAACTGATAATATTGGATGGGCTTTCTTTTTAAATTTATTTTTTACCATTATTGAATTTATAGGCGGAGCATTTACAAATTCTGTTGCAATAATGGCTGATGCAGTTCACGACCTCGGCGACACCGTAGCAATTGGAGTTGGCTATTTTTTTGAAAAATATTCCAATAAGAAAGAGAATAATTTTTACACCTATGGTTATAGACGTTATTCTACTTTAGCTGCAATGATCAACATAGTTGTTTTAACAACAGGATCCATTTTAATGATAGTAAAAACTATTCCTAGGCTAATTACACCAGAAGCAGTAGACGCTCAAGGAATGGTCTATATGGGCATATTAGGAGTAATTGTAAATGGAGCTGCTGTATTTAAACTCATGAGCAATAAAAATTCGGCAAATCAAAGAGTAATGATGCTCCATATGTTAGAAGACACTTTAGGATGGATTGCTGTATTAATTGGAGCTGGAGTTATGGTGTTTTGGGACCTACCTATTATTGATCCAATATTATCGTTATGTATTGCCACCTTTATTCTATATAATGCCATTAAAAATTTAATCGCAATTATGCCAATTTTTCTTCAGGCTGCTCCTACTGGAGTCGATCAAGAAAAAATCATTAATGAATTAATAAAAATTCCCGACGTAGTAGATACTCATGACCTCCACATTTGGTCATTAGATGGAGAATTTAATATAATGAGTTTACATTTAGTAGTGGCTCAAAAAGTTACAATCGAAAGAGCTGCTGAAATAAAAAAGAAAGTAAGAGAAATAATAGATAAAGACGATGTAAAACATATTACAATTGAAATTGAAAGAGAAGATGAAGATTGTCATGAGGATTGCAATCACTAAATCAAAAAGCCCAATTGAAAAATTTCAATTGGGCTTTTTGATTTAGTGATTAAACTAGTAAGAATTTATAACTCTTTTAAAGGTAAACCACTTTCTAATTTAGACGCAGCATTAACTTCAACTAAAATAGGACTGATTCTAAGAATTTCTTTTTTAAGAAAACCACCAACTTCAGCTTCAGAAATAATTCCTTTTTTTATAGCTCCTCTAATATTTACTACACCATATTTCCCATCCAATTTCTGTGTTTCTTTAAAAAACTCTTTTGCTTTAGTCATAAAATCCTTAGAGTCGGAGTTTTCCCACAAACACATAATACCATCTATTTCATAAGATGAAATTGTACCTTTATACTTAGGTAATACTTGATTAATTTTGTGTGTAAATTCTTGAGTAATCTTAATATGATCCTCAAGTGAGTCAGATTGAAAATTCCATCTTAAAGACAACATAATATACTCACGGTCTTTCTGATTAAAAAATCTAGAAAATACCATATCAAATAATTCTGTTGTACCCAAAAATTTATCTACTTCAAAAATAAAGTGGTATAAAGCAAAAAGCATAAACATATAAATACATCTTGCTAAAAAGAAATGACTATTAAAAGAGGCAATCACATGATGAAGTGCTTCACTAAAAGTTAAATCATCGGCAATCATTCCTTTTAAAATATCTTCTATTACAATTGCTAAGAAAATAACCACTGTAAACAAAACTGCTTTTAGGATTACAACATTAATCAGTTTAGTTCTTTTTAATTTTAAGTCTATACCCACTGTCTCTAGTAAAACTACAACCTTACCTGTTAACGCTGCAGAAAAAGTAGCGGCTCCAAAATACCCTACTTTTAACTCTACAGAATCTACCAGTAACCCTACTAACAGTACTAAAAGATTAAAACCTACTGCAAAATATAAAGTGACTAATAGTGTCTTTTTTACTTCATGTATAACAACTTCTTTAATATTACTCATCAAATTCTTAGTTGAAAAGGTTATTGTGTTAGATAATTATTTATTCGATTTATTTTCTTTTTCATGTAGATCGCTGCAACAATAAGTGAGAATATATCTGCTACAAAAAAAGAACCCCATGTTCCATAAATCCCCCAAATATGTGAAAAAAGAAATACAAATGGAATTCTAAAGATAACTTGTCTATTTAAAGTTAATAATAAAGCATCTTTTGCCTTACCTACAGCTTGTGCATACATACTAGAAATAATACCAATTGATATAAATGGTAAACTTGTCATGACACCAAATATTGCAGGTACACTTTCTGTTATTAGCTCTACATCTTTTGTAAATAGTCCTGTAAGTTCTTTATTAAAAATAAAAACTAATATTACTATTATCGTATTGATAACCGAACCATACAAAATAGATTTATAGATTACTTCTTTTACTCTTCTATAATTACATGCTCCGTAGTTAAAGCTACAAATAGTTAGAAAACCCTGCCCTAAACCAATCATAGGAAATGTTGCAAGCATAAATAAGCGACTTATCACTCCATAAACAGCTACACTTAATTCTCCTCCATTATCAAATAAAATATGGTTTAATATTATGGCAATCCCACTAGAAGCTCCTTGACGAACAAATGAAGCAGAACCTAAAGCCAATGTTTCTTTAACTATTCTACTATCAAGAATAAAATCTTGCCATCGTAATTTTAAAACTGTTTTTCTAAATAGGTAGTAATGTAGTATATATAAAAAGCCTAATATATAAGAAATAAGTGTTGCCCACGCCGCTCCCTGCATTCCCATATCGAACCCAACAATAAAGATTGGGTCTAAAATGATATTAATAACACCTGGAATTATCATTGACATCATTGCTGTTTTCGCCTTTCCTTCAGATCGGATGCCATTATTACTCATAATAGACATCGTTAAAAAAGGCATTCCAAAAATAACTATATGATAATACTCTTGGGCATAGCTATAAATTTCTCCATTTGCTCCAAAAAAAAGTAATAATTTTTCTTCAAAAAGAACACCCAATACTACTGCTAATAAACTTAAAATTAATGTAATTGTACTCTGCGTTCCTAAAACTTTACAAGCATGCCTAGGGTTCCCACCACCAAGTGCTCTCGCAATTAAAGATGCTCCTCCCATGCCTATTGCCATTCCAATAGATTGCACTAGCATTACTAAAGGTGCTACAACAGAAATACCTGCTATACCTAATGTACCAACCCATCTACCTATAAAAAAGGTATCTACCATTTGGTAAATAACTATTACCATCATACCAACAGCAGCAGGTACTGATAATTTTACAAGTAAATCTTTAATACTATCTAGACCTAAGTCTGGAGTTTTGGATTTTGTCATTTAATAGGAACTTTTTAAATTCTAACCAATCTTAATAGTCAAGTTAAAACATAAGGAGTTTATATATACTATTTGTAAGATTTAAAAGAAGAATACTTTTCACCTTACTTTAAAATGGTATTACAACTTTAAAAGTAGTTCCTTTATTCTCTTCTGTTTCACAAACAATTATTCCATTATGAAGTTCTACAAATTCTTTGGCGATTACTAAACCAAGACCTGTTCCTTGAATATGATTGGTGTTACTTCCTCTAAAAAACGAATCAAAAAGCTGAGAAAATTCTGAAAGCGGAATACCAATTCCTTTGTCAACAACCTCTATTAATAAGCCTTCACCTGAAGTAGAAACGAAAATTCCAACCTCTTTTTCTGAGTATTTAATTGCGTTAGTTAATAAGTTATCTAAAACATGCTCCATTAAGTTTACATCTAACCAAACTTCTTTCTCTTTTAAATCAAAAGTTATATCTATTTGTCTTTCTGTAGATGATCTTCTTTTAAATTCACTTACATAATCACTAATGAAAAGTAAAGTATTTACTTTTATAGGTTTAAAAGGGGTTTTTCCTGCTTCAATCTTACCTAACTGAAGTACTTCATCCATTAAAATTGTTAAACGAGTAGATTCAGAACGCATTCTATCCATAAACCTATTCATTCTGTCTACTTCTAGAAGATTCTCTTTATTCAAGGTTAGTTCCATCAAATCAAGATTAGTAAGAATTGTAGCAAGAGGTGTTTTAAATTCGTGAGAAGCCATCGAAATAAATTTTGACCGCATTTCATTCAACTCTTTCTCCCGTTCTAGGTTTTTTCTTAATTCTGATTCTATTTTCTTTTGTCCTACCATATTTCTTATGATCATAAAATATAAAATATGATCTGAAATTGATAGGCGTGTTAAACTAACTTCAGATGGAAAATCTTCATTTGATTTACTTTTAAATAACCATTCAAAACGTAATTCCTCTTGTAAGTCACATGTTTCTTTCATGCTCTTAAAAAGAGATAAAGAATCGCCACCTTTGGGTTGATTGGAAGGCGAATTTTTCTCAATCCACTTATAGAATAATACGGTATCACAACGCCCAAAAAGCTGTTCTACTTTTTCGTTATAAATTGAAATCTTCAGTCCTTCATCTAATAAAAAATAGGCGTCAGATGATTTATCAAAGATTGTTTTAAATTTTTCTCTTTTAAGCGCTAGTTCGCTATTGTTAATAGTTAGCAAGTTTTCTAAATCAACATTTAACTTAGATAGTTTTTCTTCTTCTTTTTTTGCTTTTGTAGAATCATTTAAAAGACAAATAATGTTCCCTTGAAAATTTTGAACAACTTTTAGTTCGAAGAAGTATCCATTTAGAAAATAATCAAAATGACTTTTATTTCTAAAAACTCCCTTTTTAAAAAGAGTTCTAAACTCTGATGGTAACGGATGATGCTTACTGATTTCTATTGTATCTCCTACTTGAATCAGCTTTTGATTTTCTTTTAAATGATTTGGGTAATGAACATCTAAAACAGTAAATTCTTTATCGAGAACAACAACAATCTGATATACCAAATCTATTACTTGATGTGCGTATATCGCCCCTAATCGTTCTTGCTCAGATCTTTTTACAATCCTAAAATACAATCTTATGCTTAATACTATTATCACCCCTATTAACAGTAACTTCAGCCAAATTAAAGGCGTGAAAATTAAGCCTATTAATAAAGCTGTACAGCCAATAATAAAAATTTTAAGGAGATAATTTTTTTGAGTTTTTGGGTTAAGCATTACAATAGAACTTTACAGACTACTGTAATTTAATCATTTAAGATGATAAATACTTTATTATTTCACCTTAGATCTATGAAATTTGGGAAACTTAGTCTCCATAAATTTAACAGCCTCTTGATAGTATGTCATATCTCTATTAGAAATAAGTATCGGCTGACCAGTTTTAGTATATATCGTTAATATATTAAATAATTTCTTTCCTATTTTGCGTTGTCTTACCTCCCAAAAGAGTAAATATTGAGACAAATCAATTGTTACTTTTGCTCCAATTCTTAAAGGGTAATCTTGAGTTATGGTCTTGGTTTTAAAACTAACTACTTTATAAGCAAACATTAATCGGACGATCATCATTACTAAAATGAAAGCCAAGCTCACTAAAAACAATAATTTATACCATTCAAAGCCACCTATTTCAATCCATCTTACTGTACCAACAGTTATTAATAACAGAATAAATAAGAATACACCTAATGCTACAAAAGCAGGTACTTTTGGCTTACATACGATGGCTTTAGAATTTCTATTTTTTTGCATTGTATTAATTCACTAAAATAATTACTGCTGAAACAAAAGCTCCTCCTGTTAAAAAGAAGTTCCAATCTCTTTGGTTCAATAAAGTAAACTTCATTATAAAGTTATTTATTAAAAGACAGATACTTACAATTAATATTTGACCAACTTCTAAACCCAAGTTAAAAGCTAAAAGTGGTTCCCAAATAGAACTTTCTGACCCTAATAATGCTTTAAGATAATTAGAGAAGCCTAAACCGTGTATCAGACCAAATAAAACAGCTTCGACATAATATTTTTTATATGTTTTTGTGTTCTTGATATATGAAGGCCTGTTTCCAGTTGTAAGTTTACTAACACCAAAAAAGTTTGATACACAAACCAATAAAATTGTTACTGGAATTAATTTTTCTACAAGATCCGGGTTTATAGTTATAATATCTAAAGTTGATAAACCAAGGGTAATTGTATGTCCTAATGTAAAAGCTGTGACTAACCAAACAACTTGTTTAAAATTCTTATAGCTAAAAGTTGCCATAAGTGCCAATATGAACAATATATGGTCATAACCTTGAACATCTGTTATATGTTGTAAGCCAATTTCTAAATACACCCAAAATGAGGACATGCTTTTAAGTAGTTTAATGTAATTCGTTTATTTTTTTGCCAGCATACATACTCCTAAAAGAAAAATAATCTGACTTAGTTTACACTTTGCAAATATAATGCAGTTTTAACGATCTTATTAACCATTATATTTATATCATTTCTCAATATATTCAAATAACACGCCGTAGACTATTATTTTTATTGATTAAATGAAAGTTATACACTTAAATATGTTTTTTCTAAATGATTTGAATATTTTTGAGGGAATTCCAACATGAAAAAGAATGAAACGCCATATATATATATTATTCCTCTTGTTTTGTATTGCTTCTCAGAGCTTACATGCTCAAGACTCATGGGAGAAAATAAGGGAAAATAAAAAAGGAACTGTTACTGTTTATTATATTCAGAATAAACCATTTGTCTACTCTTTACATACTGGTGGAATGGCAGGTATTGAGTATGAAATGTTTGCTGAGATGATTCATCAAAAGAGGAAAGAACTAAAAGCTATTATCAATATTAAATGGGTACCTGTTTCGAGTTGGGACAATATGTACAAAAAAATTTCTGATGGCGGAGAAGGTATTTTTGGTATATCAGGAATTACAATAACAGACGACCGCAAAAAGGATATTGATTATTTACCCGCATATATGCCTGACATAGAAATTATAATTTCATCAGCAAATGTCCCAATTTTTCAAACTAAAGAAAATTTCAATGCAGCTATTCAATCATTACGAGCTGTAACAATCAAAAATTCTACTTTTGAGCGAAATATTATAAAGTTAAAACATGCGGACCTTCCTGCTTTAGAATATAAATATCTAGATACATCTGAGGATTTAATTTCTGAAATAGCAAATGGACAAGATTTATGGGGTTTTACTCAATTATCTAATTATGCATATGCCTTATCAAAAGGATTGATGCTACATAGACAAATTTTTTATCAGACTGAAAATGATGGTTTAGCAATTATTTTACCTAAAAACTCTAGCTGGAAAACTCCGTTATCTGCATTTTTTAAAACGAAAGAATTTAAGCCTTACATTAATACATTAATCCGAAAATACTTAGGAGATAAAGTAACAGATCTTATTTGGGATATTTCGAATAGAAATTCTGAAATGATTGACACCCTAAAAACCCAGCAAAGAGAAATTGGCTTACTAAATATTGAATCAGAAATTAGGCTTTTAAGGCTTACTCAAAAAGAATTAGAGATATCGCAACAAAACACAATTAGAAATATTCTTGTTGTTAGTCTATCCCTTACATTATTACTGGTAGTTGCTTTATTTCATTTTAATAACCTTGTTAAAAGGTCTAACCAACAGTTAGAACATCAAAACCAGGAAATTGATTTACAATCAAAATCTCTAAAAAAAGCATACAAAGATCTTGAACTTTTAAGTGGAATTGGAAGAGATGTTACTGCAAAACTTACTTTAGAAGATATTATTACAACAGCTTATAAAAGTATTAATAAGTTAATTGATACACCAATTTTCGGAATCGGTATTTTTAATGAAAAAGCAAACACCCTTGAATTTCCTTTTATTTACGAAAATGATATCGAGATAAAGGGGCAATCGTATGATTTAAATGATAAAATGAGGTTAGCTGTAATGGCTTTTGATCAGCGAAAAGAGTTCTTCATTCAACATTTTAGTAACGACCATAGGAACTATGTAAAAGAAGTTTTACAGCCTATTGCAGGACAAAATGCTGAATCCATTATTTATATTCCACTAGTTGCAAAACATAAAAAACCAATTGGTGTATTTACAGTTCAATCTTTTGATATAAATGCTTTTGATAGCTATAAACTCAATTTATTAAGAAACTTAGCTATCTATATTCGTATAGCATTACAAAATTCTAGTACTTATTCTAATTTAAACTCTAAATCAAAGAAATTACAAAAGGCTAACAACCATATTTTAGAACAGAAAGAACTTATTGAAGAAAAAAATCATGATCTTGAAAATGCTAACAATGAAAAGAACCATTTATTAGGTATTGTAGCCCATGATCTTAGGAATCCACTTTCTAGTTCAATATCTCTACTAAGTATGTTAGACACTAACAATTCTGCTTTAGACGATGATGAGAAAATGTGCATTAGTGGTTCTTTAAATGCAATGTATAGAATGAATAACATGATAGAAGAAATTCTTGACGCCCGTGTTACTGAAAATAAAGTGGAAGAGGAGAAAGAAAAAGCTATGAAAGATATTTTTTCTTCTTCTGATGTTGTTGACGTTATCGTAAATGAATTTACTGGAATTGCAGAGAGAAAGAATATTACATTAATTTATAATATGATTTCTGATGGTTTAGTAGAAGTAAATAAACAACATTTCACACAAATTATAGAAAACTTAATTTCGAATGCAATCAAGTTTTCTGATCAGAATACAATTATCTCTACTTCTGTGGAAAAAAATAAAGATTTTATACAAATTAAAGTCTCAGATCAAGGACCGGGTTTTAGTGATGATGACAAAAAGAATCTTTTTAAGAAATATCAAAAACTATCTGCAAAACCAACTGCTGGAGAGAAATCGACGGGTCTTGGTTTATCAATTGTAAAAAAATACATTACTGAAATGGAAGGAACAATTGAATGTATAAGTAGTAAAGGTAATGGAAGTACATTTATTGTTTCCATACCTAATCTATAAAAAAAGAGACACCCTGTTAGGAATGTCTCTTCTCTTTTATTGCTTTAATTCGGTCATCAAAGCTTGTTTCAGCAAAATTAACCTCTTTATTTTTTATCGTATCAAGATAATCAAAAACTTCTGGTTGATGATCTGTACTTTTCCCATTTTTAGGGTTAATGTATTTCATCGTAGACCATAATACAGTTTTCAATTCTTTTTTGGCATCATCTAACATGTAATATTCCACTACAATTGTATTGGCATCTACATGAATAATACTTGATTTAATGCGAACCCACTCTCCTACGGCTGCTGGTCTTAAATAGGATATCTGATGGTTATATATTACCCAACCAGTACCATATTCTTTAAAAATATCTGCAATATTATACCCATATAACTGTGGCACTCTATCTTCTCTAGCATTAAAGAAGTAGTCAAAATATTTTGCATTATTTAAGTGACGAAAAGGGTCACAATCCTGAAAGCGGATAATAACTCTTGACTCTGTTTCTTGAGGGTAACTTTTTTGCTTATCGTGATAAAAAGGCATTAGGTATATTGTTTATTCAAATCTATCGTTTCTGTCAATCCAAGAGTTACGTCTCTCCCATTTAAGGTCTTGCAACATAGCTGCTTTAACCGCAATGGTAATATTATATGATTGACGAGGACCAAAAGGAATCCAGTTTGCAGTTAACTGCCAACAGTGTAAATCTCTTGTAATGTCAAATGATGTATAAGAAAACGCAGATTCTTTAAAATCATAACCCGATCTAAAAGCAAATTTCCATTTTGGCGTTAAAGAAAGGTCTCCAGAAAAAGTAAGCGTTTGAGTAACTGTAGACTCTTGTTCACCTGTTTTATTATAATTTAAGTTATAATTTATTGAAAGTGACCAAGGAATATCAAAGTCCATATACAAATCAGGATTTCTCCTCATTTCTTCTAACATTTGTCTCTCTAACTCATTACGTGGTTCTAGCTCATTAAGTTTCTTTTCTTTCTTTTCTTTTGCTCCTTTCGGTGCTAACCTTGTACCTAATGAAACGGTCATGTTACTTAAATTAGCTAAACCGCCTCCAGTTTCACTTAATGTATATTGTGATTTATATTGACTTGTTACAACCTCTTTCTTTAAAGTTTCATCATATTTAGTATCTGTAACAACATAACGGTATGGATCCCATCTAGAGCTAACAGAAACATCTACTTTCTTTAATAGTGTAGTTCTAAAACCAGCAGAAATATCTGACCAGTTTAAAGAATCTCTCTCAAAATCATATCCCGAACTGACATTTAGGTTATTAAGAAGCATGGTTTTCTTTGCTTTGCCATCCTCACCTTTTTTACCGCTTTTCAATTCTAAAACGTTATTTACAGAAAAACTCAAAGCACTACTTCTTCCTGCAGATGGTTTACCAACTAAACCACCTTCAGACCTAAATACATTTGTTCCTTGAGGGTTAGTAGCAGATGTTTGTACCATTTGATAATAATCATAATTAGGATCACCAAAATCTGGTCTAAAACTCATAGAGGCAGAAGGTTGAATAGTATGACGAATAATTGAACCACCTTTCATGTTATAAAACATAAACATGTTAGTATTAAAACCAATAGCAGTACTGTATTCAGAATAACGAGTCATTGAGTTAGTCGTATCTACTTTAACTGCATTTTCTGATTCCAGATAAGTATAATCATAACTTACTGGATGCCAATATTCTTTATAGTTAAAACTTGGAGAAAATGTAAAATACTTTAACACTTTCATTTGTGTACTAATTGGAATATCATGAGTAACACCCCATCTAAAATCATCTTGATATTCACCAAAATTTGTCAATAAATCAGGATATTTTCCAGTCTCCGGGTCTATACCATCATCTGTAGAATTATCTGCTCCATATACATTAAATGGTAATTTACCTGAACCTGGTTTATTGGTTACCGATCCATTAGCTTTCACACTATATGTTAATCCAATTTCTGAAATTAAATTTGATTTTTTAAACAAGTTTTGAAAAGGTCTAACTCTTTGCATGTTTAAACTGGCTTCTGGAGTTAAAGTTGCTTCGCCAGTTTGCACGTTTTGTTGGTATCGTGTTTGAGCAGTTGTATTCAAATTTACGTTACCTAAATTAAAAGAATTACTATAACTAACAGATGAGTTCATAGATGATTGTAGATAATCATTCGCATCCTGAGAGTTATTTCTATTATAGTCAGAGTTTGCAATATTTATGTTTGCAGAGAACCTAGAGTTCTTTTTACTTTCCTGTGAGTGTGACCATTGTATTTGGTAATCCTGTCTTACTGTTAAAGAACCATCATTTTCTTGAAACAAGTTATTTACAAAAGAGACCCTTGTATTACCACTGAAAGCATATCTTTTACGGTATTGAGATGAAATATTTAAACCCCAACCACCTAGTGTATATGCAGAACCTAAAACAGTTAAGTTAAAGTAATCTGTTAGTGCTAAAAACACACCACCATCTCTTAAATAAAATCCACGATCTGTTGATTCTCCATAAGAAGGCATAATAAAACCAGAAGTGTTATCAGTAGTTGCGGGAAATATTCCAAAAAAGAAGCCTAAGGGTAAAGGTGATTCGTTTAATTCTACTAAAAATGGACCTGATACAATATTTTTTTCTGGAACTACCTTTAATTTTTTGGTTCTAAACCCAAAATGAGGATGCTCTAATCTACATGTTGTATAAACATTATCGCCCATATACATTTCTGGACCCGCTGTTTTCTTTACAACCTGTGAAGTAATAATACCATCACTTTCTTCTGTTACAATACCTTTTATTAAACCTTTTCCTGTTTCATAATTATAGATCATCTCATTCGCATTGAATGTAGACTGTCCATCTTTAAAAATTGGTTTCTCAACAACAGTACCTGTAGAATCTTCTATACCTTGTGCTTTGACAATTTTTGTTACAAAATTCATTTGTATATCTCCAGCTTTTAAGGTTTGTTCCCCAAATTCCACTTCTGCATTTTCCTTCATGTACATTGTTTGAGTCCTCATCTCAAAATTAGACCAATCTGAAGTATATTTCACTGGAGAATCAAACTGATCGACAGGAGCTGAGATATCTTCTCCAGTCTTCCACATATCTAAAGTTTCTATAACATCTTCAGAAGGCAGGTCAAAATCACTATAATCCATCATGATATCATCCATATCATCAAAAACACCAGAATCTTTTGCCTTTTCCCATTCTGTAGGGTCATCAGATTTTAAAGCTGTGTTCAGCTGATTCATTCTTTCGACAATTTCGGGATCAGCCATATCAACTCGGATTTGCTGTAAATCTCGATCACCTCTGAACAGCACAGAATCAGAGAATGCATGCAATGCGTCCGCATAATTAGTTAACAACTCATTTTTTGCACTTGAATTTAACAAGCGTAGAGTTTTTGCCAATTGCCTAGCCGCTTGTCTACTTTGAGCGGTATCATTTTCTATCTTAAAATATGCAACCTCGCCTTTAAAATTAGTATCAGCTTTAGCTTCGTTCAATGTAAACATCGAAACAAAGAAAAAGGCGATAACGCCATACAATAAGCTTTGCAAAAAATTAAGTTTATATATAGTATTCAAAAAAGTATAGATCATTTATCAGATGATATTAAAACATCATGTTATACAAATTTAATGTAATATTTTTAGTCTTCAAGATCAAAAGTTGAAAGAAATATAGATTAAATGATATTCTTTGATAAATTTGAGATGTCGAAATACAGCTGCAAGCTACATTAGAAGAAAAAGAATTCAAATCAAATACTATTATTGTGTCCAATTTTAAAATTGAATTATCAAATGAAGTCAAGGTCGGATTATTTGCAATCGTCTGTGGCATTGTACTTTACACCGGTTTTAATTTCCTAAAAGGAATAGATATTTTTTCTGACCATCACACATATTTTATTGAATATGATAAAAGTCCCGACCTGCAGGTCTCTAATAATGTCACTATTAATGGTGTTATAGTTGGAAGAGTATCTGCAATAGAACTTTTACAAAATCAAAATAATGTTGTTCGTGTAACTATTGATCTAAAAGATAATATACTAATTTATACCGAAACAAAAGCTTTTATTGCTGACAAAGGAATGTTAGGTGATAAACAAATTATCTTAAGAACTGAGAATAAAACTACTATTGCTGAACCTAATGCAACACTTCAAGGAGGTATTGAAGACGGGTTATTTGCGTCTCTTGCAACTAAGGCAGATCCGTTAATGAAATCTTTAGAACAAACTTTAGATTCCGTTCAAATGGTTTTAGCTGGTTTTAGAGGTACAGGTGAGCGTGTTAATCAGATGCTTGATAAGACAAACTCAATAATGAGTAAAGTAGACAAGGGTGGTATAGATCAAACTTTATACAATGTAAAGGTGATGACTGCTAATTTAAAGGATGCTTCAGCAGAACTTACTCCTTTATTAGCAAAAATGGATCATTTAGCCGACTCATTAAACAATGCACCTTTAACACAAACAGTAAAGAATGCTCAAGACGTTTTAGCAAATGCAAACAGAACTCTTAATGCTATCAACGATCCAAATGGATCTGTAGGTGCTTTACTTACACAAAGGGAAATGCACGATCAATTAGTAAGTACTATGGCAAGTATGGATAGTCTATTGATCGATTTTAAAGCTCATCCTAAAAGATATGTTCACTTCTCGGTTTTTGGTAAAAAAGACAAAGCACCAAAAGAAGACAAGAAATAAAATAACTAATAATATAAACGAAAAAATAATGATTACAGGGAGTGAATTAATTACACTGGTAAGAGATAATGATTTCTTTAATGAAATGACAAAACTTAAGAAAGATTTTTTGAAAATCGATCCAAATTTTATGGACTTAAGTGATGACGATTTTATTTCTATTATTCTTATCTCACCTTCGATTGGTATTACACTAGCAAATGGCAGTGTAAGTCATTACGAAGAAATTACATTAAGAAGAAAGGCTAGAAAGTTATCAAGAAGAAGTTTCTTCCAAAAAAATGATCCTTTAGCACCTGCATTAAAATATTTATCGTACAACTTTACAGAATGGGAACACCGTTTTTATGAGTTAATTAAAATTACAATGCACTCTTCTTTAAAGGCTAATAATGTAATTTTAGAAACGCTTAAAAACCCTGAATCATTAACTGGAGATCTTAAAAGAGATATTCTTAATGCTCCGTTTATTTTTGTGAAATTTATTTCATTCTTATTTATGGAAGAAGATGATGATCTATTAAATGAAAGATCTATTACTGAAGTTGAATTAGATAAAATTAAGGAGATTGGTAGTGTATTAGAAATTGATAATGTACCGGTGTTCCAAGTATTCTGCAATTCTTTCATGGTTCGTCCTGGAAACGTAGTATAAAAAATTAAATACTTTTTACAATGCGGATAATAGTAATGTTATCCGCATTTTTTATTTTTGCATTATGAGTACAACAGCACTACAAATATTAAACGACTTCGATTTACGAAGAACCGCAAGCAGAATTAGTATCTTAAACATTTTTATGGGAACTAAGATTGCTTTAAGTGAAAATGTCATCGAAGAGCAATTAGTTGGTATTTGTGACCGTGCAACTATTTATAGAACATTAAAAACGTTTATTGAAAAAGGTATTTTACATCGAGTAATTGATGAAAATAGCTTAGTAAAGTTTGCAATGTGCAATTCAGATTTTTGTACTGAATCTCACCATAGACATGAACATGTACATTTTAAATGTCAGTCTTGCGGTGATACAGAATGTATGGATGACCTCCCAATTCATCCAGTTACCCTACCTGAAGGCTATACAGCCTCAGAAACTAACTACTTAATTGTAGGTACTTGTAAAAAATGTAATCAATAATTTTTCTCCCTCACGCAACCTTCTATCTTTATCTCTGTCTTTTAAAGTGAATTAGATATTATCACAATGACAGCAATACTTGATAAATGTAAAGAAGGTGACCGCAAAGCTCAATTCGAATTGTACAATCAATATTCGAAGGCAATGTATAACATCTGTGTACGGATTGTAAACAATCTAGAAGAAGCAGAAGATATATTACAAGAATCGTTTTTGAGTGCTTTTAAAAATCTTCATCAATTTAATGGCACATCATCTTTTGGTGCATGGTTAAAAAGAATAGTAGTGAATCATTCTATTAATCATGTAAAAAAAAGAAGATTAGATTTGGTAGAAATGGAAGAAAATAATATTTCTAGTATTCCAGAAAAGGAAGAAAAAGATATTGATTTAATCCTCAACATAGACCGTATTAGAGAAGCTATACAGTTACTACCAGATGGCTACCGTATTGTATTTTCATTGTATTTACTTGAGGGATATGACCATAGAGAAATCTCTCAGATACTTTCAATTTCAGAGTCTGCATCAAAATCACAATACAGCAGAGCTAAGAAAAAATTGAAAGACATTTTAAAAGTTTCTCTATAAAAGCAGCAATGATTATGGACAAATTAGAACGATTTATATTAGAAAATAAAGATAAGTTAGACTGCTTATCTCCTTCTACAAATACAAACAATAGATTTAAAGAGGTTTTAAATGACAATCTTGAACGTGAAATACTGAGCAAAAAAAGTGAGCTAGATTTTCATAAACCTCAGGACAACGTATGGCTTAAAATTGCCTCAGAATTAGATAAAGAAAGTATTTCATCTGTTCAAATAGAGCAACTTTCCAATCAATCATTTGATAAATATGATGCTCCTTCTTCTTTATGGGATAAAATTGAGAATCAATTAGATAAAGAAGAAGAAAAGAAAACTCCTACTAAAGAAGTTAAATTCAAAATTTCTAAACAGTGGATTTCTGTAGCAGCAGCTATAATTATTGGTATCGGTATTGGTTGGATTGGAAGTTACAACTCTATGCAAACAACTCCAGAAAAACCAGCTTCAGAATGGCAACAGGCAGAAGGTTATTACATGTCTATGATATCTAATAAAAGAAAGCAAATTAAGGCACTAAACTTTAAAGATATCAAACTACTTCAAGATTTTGACAGCCAACTTAAAAGCCTAAAAAAGGGCTATAAGAGATTAAAGGCTGAAGAAAAAACAAGTAGTCAGCCAGAGGTGATTAAACATCAGATGCTTATTAATTTAGAGCTACAAGTCGAGTTGCTAAACAAACAAATGGAAATTATTATTAGTACATCAAAAGAAGAGATAAAAGATGAAAAGCCGCAACATTATTCAATATAGTCTAATCGCCTTTTTAGTTATTTTATCTAACTGGGCATTTGCACAGCATCCTAATGCTGAAAAAACAATAGAAAAAACATTCAATGACATTAATTCTTCTACTGTTTTATCAATAAATAATAAATATGGAGATATTAATATTTCTACATCAAAACAACAAAAAACAATAGAGGTAAAGATTGTTATAGAAGCTTGGCATCCTAACCAAGGTAAAGCTGAAGATATTTTATCATCAATTAAAGTGCAAAATAATATAAGTGATAATACTATTTTGTTCACCACAATTACTCCAAGTTCTGTATCTATAAATAATAAGAAAGGGTTTAAAATTACATACAATGTAACTGCACCTGAAGACATAAATCTAGATATTGATAATAAATACGGGAGTTTAGTTACTGAATCTATTAATGGCAGCGGTGAATTTAATGTTAGCTATGGTTCTTTTATTGCCAATGAATTAAATGGAAAATCAAACTCAATTAATATTAGCTATAGTAGCTGTGAAATTGATTTTATTGAAAATGCAGAGATTCGTTCGAGATATTTAGGAAAACTATCGATTGGGCAAGTTAATTCTGCAGAAATAGATGATAAATATGGTAATATTAATATTGGTACTGCTGGAGACTTAATTGCTGATTGTGCTTATTCTAATCTTAACGTTGATATTTTAAGAAGTACTTTACAAGCGGAAGCAGATTATGGTTCTGTAAAGGTAAACAAAGTAGCTACCTCATTTAAAAGTATGGATATTGACGTCTCTTATGGTTCTGCAAAAATTGATTTTGATCCGGACGTAAGTTTTCAATTTAATGCATCTGTTAAATACGGAAGCTTCAAATCAAATTTAGAAGGTTTAACTATCAATAAACAGATCGAAAAAAATACATCTGCAGAATATAGCGGTTACAATAATGAAGCATCTTCTGACAAAACAATTAATGTAAGATCTGCATATGGAAGCATAAAATTTAATTAATCATATTTTTTTTCAATAAAGATGACCTCCTTTTTTAAAAATTGGGGGTCTTTCTTTTTATCCTGCTATATTTGGGGCAAAATTATATTTTTTAGCAAAAAAATGATCTTAACAAGAAAATTAATCTACCTATTATCAGTCAACTACAAACTTTCATCGGTTTTAGAAATAATTTCCTTTTTAAATAAGAGATCACAAATCTAGATTTGCAGTTATGTTGAGTAAGAAAATATTAATCACTTGTGCAATTTTAGGTACTTTATCCTTCTCTTGTAGTAAGTTTTCGAGAATATCTAAGAGTAGAGACATCAATGAAAAATATGATGCAGCTCTTAATTATTACGACAATAAACAGTTTTATAAAGCATCTGTTCTTTTTGAAGATATTATGGGAGCTTTTGTTGGCGCAGCTGAATACGAAAAAATTCAGTTCTATTACGCATATAGCCAATATGAGCAGCAACAATACTTAATTGCATCTCATCACTTCAAAAGTTTCTTCGAGACCTATAATCGAAGTCCTTTTGCAGAAGAAGCATTATTTATGAATGGGTACTCTTTATATAAAGATACTCCTGATTACAATTTAGATCAATCTGGTACTGATGCTGCTATTGAAGAATTACAAAACTTCATTAACAGATACCCTACTAGTCAATATGCAGAACAATGTGATGACCTTATAAATGAATTAAGAGCTCGTTTAGAATTAAAGGCATTTGAGGTATCTAAACAATATTCTCATTTAAGATATTACAAAGCAGCTGCAATTGCTTATGAGAACTTTATGAAGGATTATCCGGATTCAGATTACAAGCCAGAGGCGATGTACAAGAAGATGGAAGCTGAATATGAGTTAGCAAAGATGTCTGTTTTTAATAAGCAAGAAGAACGATACAACGACGCTTTAAAAACGTATAAGAAATTCGGAGAACGTTATTCTGATAGTGGAGCTTATGAAGATGCTAAAAAGCTTAAAGTTAGTGTCGACAAAGATTTAAAGAAACACATGCAGAAAAAGGCTGCTTGGGAAAAACAAAAAGCCAAAATCGAAGCTGAAGCTAAAGCAGGTAAAATCTCAAAAGAAGAAGCTGAGAAATTGGAAAAAGAAGGACCTAAAGAAGGCCGTAGATCTAAAAGAAAAAGAGGAAAGAACTTGGAGCAAATTCAAGATCAAAAAAATGACGATTAATACAGTCTAATTCCACAAAAGGCGAATCAGTTTTAAATTGATTCGCCTTTTTTATTGATTATGAATCTAAAAAACGACATATTTAGTCAATAAAAAATACTAATATATTTGTAAGTATTATTTTTTAAATAGAATTCTAATAATTTCTGATCAAATGCTTAATTCAAAATTTAGCCAATTTATTACTTTGGCATCACTAGCTTCTCTATTAATTGGATGTGCGACTAATTTTGGACAAAAATCTAAACTTCATAAAACAGAAAATATACTTTCTTTAGATGGCGAAGCTGTAACAAAAGAAAATTTCGTTTATCTATATGATAAAAATTACAGTAATGACAGTGCTTTTTATTCAAAAGAAAGTGTTGATGATTATTTAGATTTATTCATCAATTTTAAACTAAAAGTTGCTGAAGCAATCACATTAGGTTATGATACTCTTCCTGCATTTCAAAATGAATATAAGATGTACCTTAACCAACTAGAAGAACCTTATTTAACGGAATCAGTTTTTAACGACAGTCTTGTAAAAGAGGCTTACGATCGTCAGAAAATTGAAGTGAGAGCCTCTCATATTCTTATTACAGCCAAAAAAGATGCAAGTCCTGAAGATACATTAAAAGCATATACTACAGCAATCAATTTACTAGAAGAAATTAAAGAAGGTAAAAACTTTGAACAGGTTGCCTTTACATCTTCACAAGATCCTTCTGCTAAACAAAATAAAGGTGATTTGGGTTACTTTACATCTTTACAAATGGTATATCCTTTTGAAGATGCAGCTTTCAAAGCAAAAATTGGAGATGTGGTTGGACCAGTCAGAACCGACTTCGGTTATCATTTGATTTATGTAAAAGATAAACGAGAACGATATGGTACATTACAGGTACAACATATCATGATTAAGTCTACTAAAAAAGATAAAGCTGAAAATCAAGAAATTGCTCAAAGAAAAATAAATGCTATCTATGATAGTCTACAACTTGGTGGTGATTGGGCTGCAATGTGTAGTAATTTCTCCGATGATAAAAGGTCTTCATCTAAAGAAGGTATTCTCCCTCCTGTAAGTGAAGTACGTTTTCCGAAAGAATTTATGGAAGGGGTCTATTCATTAGATTCAATAGGGAGCATATCAAACCCTGTTCGAACTGATTTCGGATGGCACATTATAAGGTTATACCAGAAAAAACCAGTAATGGAATATGAAGTACTCTACCCTACCCTTGTAAAGAAAGTAAAAAAAGACAGTCGTTCTTCAACAAGTCGTCAACATTTTATTCAAAAACTGAAAAATGACAATGAGTATACTATTAACGAAGAAAACAAATCAATTGCTTTCTCTTTAATAGATTCTACAAGGTTAAAAGGCCAATGGAAAGTTCCCGAAGACTTATCTGTTAAAAATGCAAAAAAGGTAATCTTCACTTTGGCTACAAGAAAAGTTACCGTAAACGACTTTTTTGATTATGTATCGACTACACAGAAGAGTTCTAAAAACGACAACCTTGAAAATCTTTTAAACAGTGATTTCGATTCTTTTTCTAACATTATTCTACTAGAAGAAGAAAAAAAGAACCTTGCTGATAAATACCCTGAATACAAACATCTTGCACAAGAATACAAAGATGGGTTATTATTATTTAGAGTAATGGAAGATTGTGTATGGAATAAAGCATCTTCTGATATTACAGCATTAAAAACATATCACAATCAACACAGAAAAGATTACATGTGGGACACCCGAGCAGATGTTGAGGTATATAATACTGGAAGTAAAGATTTAGAAAATGAAACACTATTAATGTTAGACTCTGGTTATTTTAGAGTATTTCCTACTGAAGTATCTACAATTAACTACAAAAGAAATAGTTCTTATTTATACAAAAGTAGAATCAAAGACCTTCAGAAAGTTGCTGATGTTTTAAATACAGAAATCAACCTCTTTATTGTAATCAATGTTGAGTATGACAAAAAAGAAGGTAGTGTTTTAAGAAAAAAGAGATTTAATAACATCAAAAATCAATTGGTTAAAAAAGGTGTTAATATAAATAGAATTAAGTCTCACTTTGAAGAAGGTGTTAATGGTGTTGTAGATTTAAAATACTTCACTACTGAAGTCACAAAGTTTATCAACACTAAAAATTCTGAACATAATTTAGCTATTCAGTATACGGATGGGATTTTCACAGAAAACTCACTCCCTTACAAGAAAAATATCGAAATGAAAGTAGGTAGATACATTTTTGAAGAAAACAATCGCTTTATTATAGTGAATGTAAAAGAAATCTTACCAACTGCACCCAAAACATTCAACGAGTCTAAAGGTAATGTAATTGCAGATTATCAAGAATACTTAGAGAAAGAATGGGTAAAAAGTTTACACACAAAACATCAAGTTGTTGTAGATTCTACTGTTCTACAATCTTTATATGTTCAAGACAAAACTTTATAAGAAATACATATTAAAGATATATTAATGGCATGAATATGAACTCAAGGTAAACTAAATGCAAGTATATCTTTACAGATGCTGTGTTTTCTTTGAAGAGTCATATTATGAATATAACTTGTAGACAAACATAACAGATCATCATTTTATCATAGAACTTTAGCATGGCTTCAGAAATAGAAAGAAAAATCTTAGTTGTAGACGATGAACCAGATATAGTAGAAATATTGGGTTATAATCTTAAGAAAGAAGGCTATCAAGTAAAAACTGCCAACGATGGAAAACAAGCCGTTGAAGTTGCAAAAGAGTTTCATCCTGAGCTAATCATTTTAGATATAATGATGCCAGTAATGGATGGTGTTGAAGCATGTAGACAAATAAAAGAAAATCCAGATTTAGCAGAGGCACATATTATTTTCTTAACTGCAAGAGCAGAAGAATACTCTGAAGTTGCTGCTTTTGACGTTGGTGCTGATGATTATATCGTTAAACCAGTAAAGCCAAGAGCTTTAATGAAGAGAATTGAGTCTATTTTCAAAAGAAAAAGTAAATCATCTTCAGTTAAAAAGGATATTATAAATATTGGTAAGTTTTCTATTGACAAATCTAGTTATACTTTATATGTTGATGGCGAGCCTAAAACATTACCTAAAAAAGAATTTGAACTACTCTATTTCTTAGCTGAAAGTCCGAACAAAGTTTTTAATAGAGACGATCTTTTGAGAAATATATGGGGTGCTGATGTATACGTTCTTGCTAGAACTGTTGATGTTCACATCCGTCGAGTTAGAGAAAAAATTGGTGAAGGTTACATTAAAACTGTAAAAGGTGTTGGTTATAAGTTTGAAGCTTAAACTAACTTTAGGTAACTTGCATAAAACCTCATTTCCAACCAGGTAATGGGGTTTTATTTTAAATAAATAAATATATGTTCTTTAATGCCAAATCAGTTTCCCTCCTTCTAGCATTATGTATTGGGGGTATAACATCTGCTTTTTTATCTTTGATACCAGATGTTTCTATTACAGGAGTAATTGTGGGTTTAGTTATAGCATTTTCATCATCTTTCCTTCTTACTTATTTTATTCTTGAGTTTATTTTTTTTAAGGAAGTTGGAAATATCCATAGGCAAATTCATGAACTACGAAGTAACCAATCTACTACATTTGAAGTCTCAAACGAATTGGTTAAAAGTAGTAAAAACCCTATTTCTGGAATTAAATCTCAAATACGAGATTATGCAGAAATGAAGGAAGAAGAAATTGCTCAACTGAAAAAGATGGAACGCTACAGAAAAGAATTCCTAGCCAATATCTCTCACGAATTAAAAACACCAATTTTTGCTACTCAAGGTTTTATTCTAACATTGCTAGACGGAGCTGTTGATGATAAAAAAGTTAGAGATCGTTTTCTTAAAAAAGCAGCTAAATCACTAAATGCTCTAAATATCCTAGTAGAAGACCTTTTGACTGTTTCCAAAATAGAAGCTGGAGAAATTTCTATGGATTTTGAAGTTTTTGATATACAAATAATGATAGTAGATGTTCTAGAACAAGTAGAACAAAAAGCTGAAAAGAAAAATATTACCGTATCTTTGGAAGTTCCTAATGACGATCCTATTTATGTTAATGCAGATTACAACAGGTTAAAGCAAGTTGTTATTAATTTAGTTGTTAATGGTATTAAGTATAATGAAAAAGGAGGCTGGGTAAATGTAATTTTACAAGTTCATGATAATCTAGTTACTTTATTAGTAAAAGATAACGGCATGGGAATACCTCTTGAAGATCAGAATAGAATTTTTGAGAGATTTTATAGAGTTGAAAAAAGTAGAACAAAAAAACAAGGTGGTTCTGGATTAGGTTTAGCTATTTGCAAACATATATTGGAACAACACAATACTTCAATAACTTTGCAGAGTGAAGCTGAAGTGGGTTCAACTTTTTCTTTTGATTTAAATTTAGTTCAAGATACAGAATATGAAAATTCCGAATTTTAAAAAGTGGATCATTTTCGAAAACGATAATTATATATTGGTAAATAAACCTCCTTATATTTCTTCTTTAGAAGATAGGGATAAGACTTTACCTACAGTTTATCAAGAAGCAAAAAAATATGGTGGAGACACACAATTGTGCCACCGTTTAGATAAAGAAACTTCTGGTGTAATGGCTATAGCCAAAAATCCGGAAGCATATAGAAACTTAGCAATTCAATTTGAAAAACGTCTTGTTGAAAAAATATACCACGCTGTTGTAGATGGTATTGAAAATTTTGATGGGGTAATGATCGACAGAAACATTTTAGTTTCTGGCCGTGGAAATGTTCGTATTGATATTGAAGGAAAGCCTTCACAAACAGCTGTAAAAACAGAGGAAATTTATAAATTTCACTCTTTAGTGGCATGTAAACCACTAACAGGAAGAATGCATCAAATTAGAATCCACATGGCTTATGTTGGTTCTCCTATTATTTCTGATGAGGTGTATGGCGGAAAAACTCCTTTCCTATCTGATGTAAAAGGCCGTAAATTCAAACTAAAAGGAGGAACGGAAGAACAACCACTAATGTCTAGAGTTGCTTTACATGCAAGATCACTAAGATTCAAAGACCTTGATGGATCAGACATTCATATAGAAGCTGATTATCCAAAAGATATGCGTGCTTTGATTACACAATTGAGAAAATTTAAATAATTATGATATCTCCTTATTTCCAAGACCACATGGAAGGCAATGTATGCTTTGGCTGTGGATGTAAAAATGATGATGGTTTACACATCAAAAGTTATTGGGAGGATGATAAAGCTATCTGTATTTGGAATGCAGAAGAAAAATACCACGGCTGGGCAAATTTGCTTAGCGGTGGTATTTTGTCTACAATAATTGACTGTCATTGTATGGGTACAGCAATGGCTGACGCCTATAAATCAGAAAATAGAGCTTTAAATTCTGCTCCTTTTTATAGGTATGCTACCGGTATTTTAAATGTGAAATTCTTAAAACCTACTCCAATTAACACGCCTATTAAATTAATAGCAACTGTTACTGAACGAAAAGGTCGAAAAATCACAATGTACTGTGAAGCTTGGTCAGATACAACTAAAACAGCTGAAGCTGAAGTTATCGCTATCCAAGTTTTTAATAGTTCAGACAATACTAAAGAGAACCCATTTATTGATTAATTGATTGATATGTTACCTATAACACATCCTGAAATAGATAAATATATTGAAAAAGTAGCCACAGAAGAAGATCCTATTTTAGTAGAACTGGATAGAGCTACACATTTCCAAGAGAACTTACCTCATATGCTATCTGGGCATCCTCAAGGGCTTTTCCTTACTATTCTAGCAAAAAGTATGAATGCTAAAAATATTTTAGAGATTGGTACTTTTACAGGGTATGCTGCTATCGCTTTAGCAAAAGGAATGGATAGCAATGGACAACTTAATACTATTGAAATTGACGATGAAAAAGAAGATATTATTCAGAAATTCATCAATAAAGCAAACCTTAACGAAATTATCAAACTCCATATTGGCGAAGCTTTAGATATTATTCCGTCACTAGATGATGAAATTGATATAATTTTCATTGACGCCGATAAAATGAATAATGATGCTTATTTTGAGCTATGCTTACCAAAGTTAAGAAGCGGTGGCCTATTGTTAATAGATAATGTTTTATGGAAAGGCAATGTTGCAGATCCTGAAATAAATGATAAAATGACAAAGGCCATTATGGATTTCAATATTAAGGTTACATCCGATAAAAGAGTACAAAGTTGCATTTTACCTCTTAGAGATGGCATTTTAATGGCTCAAAAATTGTAGCTTAGCAAAGAATTAATTACATTATTTAGTATCAAGAAAGAATAAATATCTCTTACTCTTTCAACACCAGGTAGTTACAACACCTAATTATGAAAAAAACATATACAATAGGAGTTTTATTGGGCTTAGGTTCAATTCTATCTTCATTTACTCATAACACTGAAAACAATATTATTGCAACTCCTTTTGCAATTAATAAAACATTAAGCCCATCACAAAGTGATAACCCATATCCTATCGTAACAAATGTTCATACGAAAACTGTTAACGGAGAGGAAATAACTTTAGTTGATGCTAACAATATTCCTGCATTTATTGCTGGGGCTAATCAAAATTTACTTTTGGTAGCAACGTCATTAGGCATTGATGTAAAAAAAATATATAAATATAACGATATGGATGCGTATGATGACCTACAAGAAGGTCATGTATACTATCTAAAAGCTAAGAAAAGCAAAGCGACTACAGCTATGCATACAGTGATTGAGGAAAAGAACTTATGGGAAGTTTCTCAAAAATATGGTATTAAGTTAACGAAATTAGCAAAGAAAAATAGAATGGCTAAAGACGATCCTTTAGCTAGAGGTCGTGTTTTATTCTTACAAAAAACACGTCCAAAATCAGTCCCTCCTACAGTTGTTGATGTCCCCCCTGCAGAAGATGTAGAGGTAACTACACCTGAAGTAACAGCAGAAGTAACAACAACTGCCGCAGTAGTAGTTGCTGCTGCAGATTCAACTTCTCTCTCATTAGATCCTAATTCTAAAACACATACTGTTCAAGATGGTGAAAGTTTATTCACAATATCTAGAATGTATAATGTGAATATGTTGGATATTAAAGAGTGGAATCAAATAGGAGATGATTTATCTCTTGAGGAAGGACAAGTTCTTATTGTAGGGACGGAAAATTCTGAAGTAAAGCCTTCTGCAGCAGTAGCGACAACTACCGTGGTAGCCACTCCACAATCAGAAGCTGTTAAAGAAGACAGCTTTGCTATTATGCCAAAAGGTGAATTTACTAACAGAGGACCGCAAACAAATACAGCTGCTGAAACATTTACTGTTGGTGCAATAACTGTTGGTGCTGCAGCTGCAATAACTGAAGAAGAAGCTATTGAAGAAGCTCCAGCTGCTCCTACTTCTTATGTAGTTCAAAATGGAGATTCTTATTATGGAATTGCTCGTAAATTTTCTGTATCACCTCAAAGCTTACAAGCTTGGAATGATAATGCCGAACTACATCCAGGAGAATCGATAAGAGTAAGTTCTCCAATACAAAATAATGGTGCTTTTGCTGTAGCAGGTAATTCTGGTATCGATGCAAAAGGCAACTTCTCTGGAGAAATTAAAACACACACTGTAGAAAGTGGTGAAACTGTTGAGAAAATTGCTCAAAAATATGGTATTCCATCTTCTGATATTTATGGGTTTAACGCAGCTAGATTAAAAGGAGAGCAACCTAAAAGAGGTATGTTATTACAAATTCCTATTAGATCTGCTAATGCTACTCCTGAAGTAGTTGCAACAACTAATTATGATCAACCTGCAGTTGAACAAGTAACAAATGATCCTTATAGTCAAGTTGCTGCTGAAAAGCCCGTTTCTACAACTACTGTAGCTGTTGTTGCTTCTACTGAAGTGATTGAAGAACCAAAAGAAGAAATTATCGTAGAAAATGCTACAACACACACTGTAGTTAAAGGAGAAACTCTATTTGCTGTATCAAGAAAAACGGGTGTTTATCATAAAGATTTAATTAAGTGGAATAATTTACCTTCTAACGGAGCAATAAATGTAGGACAAGTTCTACAACTTACTCCCTCAGATAAGGTAGAAAGCACACCTACTACAAATGTTGCAACTGCTGCAGTAACAACAAAACAAACTGTATCACAAGACGCATCAGTTGCAGAATACCATGTTGTTGAAAAAGGGGACACATTGTACTCTGTGTCACGCAAGTATGGTGCTAGCGTTGCTGACATTAAAAATTTTAATGACATGTCTTCGAATGAAATTAAAATTGGACAACGATTAAGAGTAAAATAGAAAAAATATTATTCAATTTAAGGAACCCTATTGGTTCCTTTTTTTGTGTCTAAAAATTAACATCAAATCTATATAAATGTTTATGTATACATTTATTAAGATAGATCTTGTAATTATTTTTTCTAAAATAGAGTTATTAGGATTGCATGGACAAAAACTATTTATTTTGATAGGTGGTTGACATCTATATTTTTTGTACATTTGCACTTCAAAATTCAGACAGACAAGTCTTATTTAATATTAACAAGATACAATTATGCCAGGAACGGAATATTTTGGTGAAGAAGAAAAAAAAGAAGTAAATGACGTTTTAGAGTCAGGAATGCTTTTTAGATATAACCATGATAACCAACGTAACGGACATTGGAAAGCAAGAGAATTTGAACAACTTTTTGAAGAGTACACAGGAGCTAAACATGCTCATGCTGTATCAAGTGGTTCTGCTGCTGTTGCTTGTATGATGGCTGCTGCTGGTATTGGACATGGAGACGAAGTAATTTGTACTCCTTTCACCTTCATTGCTCCTATAGAAGCTGTTTTATTTGCAGGTGGTATTCCTGTATTTGCAGAAGTAGACGAAACTTTAAATTTAAGTGCAGCATCTATTGAAGCTGCAATTACTCCTAATACAAAAGCTGTTCTTTTAGTTCATATGTGTGGCGCTGCTGCAGACCTTGATGGAATTAAAGCAGTTTGTGATAAGCACAATATCAAATTATTAGAAGATGCTGGACAAGCTCTAGGTGCTTTCTATAAAGGAAAACACGTAGGCTTACATGGTGAGGCTGGTGCTGTTTCTTTTGATTTCTTCAAAATTACAACAGCTGGCGAAGGTGGTGTTTGTTTTACAAATGACACTAATAAATATGAAATCATGGGTCAATTCTCTGATCATGGTCACTCACATGTAGGTGATAACAGAGGAATGGAACCACATCCAATAATGGGTTTTAATTATAGATTAGGCGAATTGAATGCTGCTGTAGCAGTTGCTCAAATGCGTAAACTAGAAATGATCCGTGAAAATAACATTAAAAATAAAGCAATCTTAAAAGAACGCTTAAGAAAAGAAGTTCCATTTATTACTTTCCGTTGTCTTCCAGACGAAGAAGGTGATTCTGCTACTTTCTTAAACTTCTTTATGGAAACTCCTGAGTTAGCTCAGGCAGCTGCTAATCAATGTGCAAAAGACGGTGTTGGCGTTGCTTATTGGTATACAAACATGTATCACTTCATTAATCAATGGGATCATTTAAAGGCATTAAAATCTCCTTATAAATTAGCAATCCATGATTATGAAAATCGTCAAGATTACAATGCTTTAGAATTACCTAAATCACAAAATATCATTGGTAGATTACTATCTGTTGGTATTCGTGCTACTTGGACAGAAGCAGAAGTAAATAAACTTGCTGATGATATCATCGCTTCTCTTAATGCTGTAGTTGCAGTAAACTAATTTATTAAGATGCATAAGAATTTTAAAAATATAGATAAAATCGTTTACGGTAAGGGTTCATTTAATCAAATAGATGAAATTTTAGCTCCTAAACGTACTGAAAATGATGGCTTCATGGTATTTATCGTTGATAAATATTTTGAAGGTAAAGAATTAGCAGACCGTATCCCTGCAAAAGCAGAAGATATGGTTTTCTTTGAAGATATTGATCAATATGAGCCGACTACTGACCAAGTAGATAACTTAAGAGATCAAATTCTTGCTGACAAAGGTATTCCTGCTGGTATCATTGGTATTGGTGGTGGTTCTATTATGGATATTGCAAAAGCTTTATCTTTAATGGTAACAAACGAAGGTTCATCTCAGTTATACCAAGGTCTTAATTTAGTAAAGAAAGCGGGTATCTACCATATGGGTGTACCTACTGTTGCTGGTACTGGTGCAGAATGCTCTATGACTGCAGTTTTAACTGGACCTGTAAAAAAACTTGGTTTAAAATGTGATTGGACAGTATTTAATCAAGCCGTTTTAGACCCTGAATTACTAAGTACTGTAGAAACTGATCAATGGTTCTATACAGGAATGGATTGTTATATCCACTGTATTGAAGCTGAAAGCGGTTTGTATTTCAACGCTTATTCTAAAGCCTACGGTGATCAAGCGTTATCATTATGTAGAGAAATCTACCTAGGTGATGAAGCTGGTCAGACTTTAGAAAATGACGAAAAACTTATGATTGCTTCTTTATTTGGAGGCTTAAGTTTAACTTATTCTGAGGTGGGTGCATGTCATGCTTTATCTTATGGTTTATCTAAAATTTTAGGATATAGACATGGATATGCTAACTGTGTTGCTTTTAATCACTTAAAAGAATTCTACGGCGATGCTGTTGATGAGTTTAAGGAAATGGTTAAAAAGCATAACGTTACGCTTCCTCAAGGAATCTCTAAGGAATGGTCAGAAGAAACAATTGACCAAATGGCAGAAGTTGCTTATAACTTACCACACATGTGGAATCATGCTATTGGCCTTGATTGGAAAGAAAAGTGGACAAAAGAGGATATCAAAGACTTATATAGAAGATTATAATATCAAATATTCTTACATATAAAGAAAAAAGCATACTATTTATTTAGTATGCTTTTTTTATATTCTTATATTTATTTATTCTTTAATACACTATGATTCATCAGCTTACATTACCAGCATGGAAATTAACTATTTAGAATTGACTAAGGAAGAAATTATTAACGAACTAGAAGAAACAAAACAAAGAGAACTACTTTGGAAACAAAGATTTGAATCTTCAATCAATAATTCTTCTATCTCAAAAGGTGACTTTATAAAAGATTTTCTTAATGATACTACATTAGGATATTGGGAATGGGATTTTGAAACCAATCGAGAATTTCTCAGTGACCGCTACATTAACATGTTTGGGTACAATAGAAATAACTTTCCATCTATACAAGAAGCATGGCAAGACATGGTCCATGATGACGATATACCTGAAATGATGAAAGCAATGGAAGAACATATTGCTTCGCACGGTGAGAAAATTTTTCATAATATTGCACGATGGAAAAATAGAGAAAATCAAATTATTTGGGTCTATTGTCGTGGTCAAGTCGCAGAATGGAAAGAAAACGGAGAACCTAAAAAATTGATTGGCTATCATATTGATATTACTTCTCAAAAAGAGGTAAAGCATTTAAAAAACAAGAAATTTCAGTTAGAGCAAAAGAATAAAGAACTTCATAGAATAAATGAAGAATTGAATAGGTTTGTTTATAGTGCTTCTCATGACCTTAAGTCTCCAATATCATCAGCAATATCATTGATTGAGTTATACAATAATACTGAGGACAAAAATGATGTTGATGAATATATTACTCTCATTTCAAAATGTCTCTCAACTTTAGATCATTTTGCTGAAAAGATTGTCGACACATTAAAAATGCAAAACGTAGCTTTAAATACTACTTGTATAAATATTAATGACATGATGCAAGAAATTGTTAATGATTTATCATTTCTTCCTAATGCTCAAAAAGTAAAAGTACAATGGACAAGTGATGATTTTGAATGGAAAACAGACGATTATAGATTAAAATTAATCTTATCTAATCTAGTTTCTAATAGCATAAAGTATTGTAACCTTTTCGAAGAAAAACCTTATGTTAGACTAAAGTTTTCATCTGAAAATAACATTGGTAATGTTATTATAGAAGACAATGGAAAAGGTATAACTTCCGAAAATCAAAAATCTATTTATGACATGTTTTTCAGAGCAGACAATAGTGAAAACGGGACAGGATTAGGTCTCTATATAGTTAAGGAAACGTTAGACAAACTCAATGGTCAAATCAACCTTAAATCAATTTATGGTAAAGGTTCTAAATTTGATATCCATGTACCACTATTCTAATACTTGTTTCGGTTTTCGAATTTTAATCATATTTTTACCCTAATAATTTCGTGAAATCAATTTAAACTCGAATGAGTAAACAAGATAATTGCACTAATTGCAAGAATAAATTAAAATCTGAAGACCAATTTTGTTCACAATGTGGGCAAAGCAGAATTGATTATTTTACCAGTTTTAAAACAATTTTAAAAGACACATTGGATGAAGTATTTGGACTAGATTCTAAATTCAAGCATACCATCTTACCTTTTCTTACTAAACCTCAATTTCTAACTGAAGAATTTTTAAAAGGTAAAAGACAATTTTATGTCCATCCAATAAGATTATATCTATTCTGTAGTATTGTCTTTATTTTTATTTTTAATAATATAATAATCGACAAACATACAATTAAGTTAGATTTCGATAAAATATTTTCTAAAGAAGAAAAAGCTCAAGCAAGCCATAATGATTCTGATACTGAAACCACCAATGACTTTAATTTTCATATTTCTGATACTAACAAGGAAGACTCATTAAATACAAAACACATTCTAAAAGTTTTTGAGTTTATCAAAACATCTAATGATTTTTCGGATAAGACTATTCAAGATTCATTAAATGTTGACAAATGGTATCAAATAAAATTAATAAGACAATCACATTATTTTTATGATGAAAAAGGAGTAACATTTTTTGAGGCAGTTTTAGAAAACATTCCTATCGCAATCATGCTTTTAGTCCCCCTATTTGCATTATACCTCAAATTATTATATGTCAGAAAAAAGCATAATTTCTATATTCAACATTTAATTTTCTCAATGCATTTACATGCATTTTCATTAGTGTTTTTCAGTTTGTTTCTAATTTTTGCTAAAATCAACTTCATTTCTTCAGATCTATTTTTAATACCAATTATTTTATATTGGTTAGTTATTTCAGGATTAATGTTCAAGAAATTTTATAGTCAGAATTGGGTTAAAACAATTATCAAAATTTTTATTGCATACAGTATTCATATCATCATGATATTTTGGGTAGTCATTTTAGAACTGTTCATTAGTCTACTCATTTTTTGACAATAAAAAACCCACTGAGAGACGCTTTTCTCAGTGGGCAAAATATCGAGCTTACTTTAGTGATTACACAGAAGCAGGCTCATTCTCGAAAATCGATTCTAATATTGACATGGCAGCTTCTCTACCATCTAAAGCTGCTGTAACAACTAAGTCAGCACCTCTTACACTATCACCTCCAGCAAAAACATTCTTAAGAGATGTCTCACCTTTAGCATTCGTTTTTATAGCTCCCCACTGATTTGTTTCAACACCAGATTCAGTGATCCAATTTAATTTTTCATTATTGAAACCAAGTGCTAGAATAATTACATCAGCTTCAACAATTGCTTCAGAACCTTCTATTTCACTTACAGCTTGTCTACCAGAAGCATCTGGCTCAGATAATTTCATATCTACGAATTTTGCTCCGTAAACATTACCTTTCTCATCTGCAACAAAATTCTTTGGTGATTTCAAGAATTTAAATTCTACACCTTCATCTTTAGCTGCTCTTACCTCTTTACGGCTACCTGGCATGTTTTCCTCATCACGACGATACAAACAAGTTACCTTTGCAGCCTTTTCACGAATTGAAGTACGTACACAGTCCATAGCAGTGTCACCACCACCAATAACTACAACACGTTTACCTTCAACATCATATTTTTTATCGAATTGTTGTTCTTCAATTTTCTTTTGGATGTTCGTTAAGAAAGGAACAGCCATGTAGATATTATCAGAATTATACGCTTCATCATCTAAAGCACGACCTGCCATTGCTCCTAAACCAAGGAAAACGGCATCATGCTCTTTTTGTAATTCTGCTAATGTTACATCAGTACCGATATCAACACCTAATTTCAATTCCATACCAGCATCAAGAAGAATTTGAACTCTTCTTTCTACAGCTTCTTTTTCTAATTTAAAACCAGGAATACCATATGTTAATAATCCACCTGCTTTATCAGCTTTATCATAAACTACAGGTTTTACACCTGCTCTTAATAAGAAGGTAGCAGCAGATAAACCTGCAGGTCCAGAACCAACAATTGCAACAGTTTTACCTGTCATTTCATCAGCAAATTCTGGTTTAAAACCTTTCTTAAAACCTTTTTCAGAGATCGCAACTTCGATAGAACCAATTGTAATTGCGCCAATTGTTTCTTCTTCATTACCATCATTCAAAGTACATGCTCCTTCACACAAACGGTCTTGAGGACAGATACGACCTAAGATTTCTGGAAAAGGAGAACTTTCATTTGAAATTTCAAAAGCTTGTTTTAAATCTTTTTCAGCTATAAAACGAAGCCATTGAGGAATATAATTACTTAGAGGACACCCTACTGATGAACAATATGGGTTACCACATTGCACACATCTACTTGCTTGTGATGCAGTTTCTGAAGTTGAATAAACTTCACTGATTTCATCAAAGTTCCCTACTCTTTCGTCAGCAGGACGAAGCGTTGGAGAGATGCGCTCTATTTTAGTGAATTCGTACATTGTCTTAATTTTTTAAGGTAACAGTAAAATCAGGTGACTCACTTTTGTAAGTCACCAAATCATTTAGTTGCCCTCCATTGGATTTAATGGAGATTTCATATCTTTTGAAGTAACCATGTAGAAGTAACGTACTTCTTCACGGAAATGATCTAGGATATGTTTAGCTTGTGTTGAACCTGTACGGAACAAGTAGCTTCTTAAGATACGTTGTAAATAGAAACGTCCTTCGTCTCCTTCATCAGTATCTATACGTCTCGCTTTGATAAGCTCTTGGTTCATTTTATCAATGAATGAGTTTGTCTTATCATAAACAAAAGCAACACCACCAGTCATACCTGCACCGAAGTTATTTCCTGTTTCACCAAGAATAACTACTGTACCACCCGTCATGTATTCACATGGGTGATCGCCTGTACCTTCAACAACAGCAAGAGCTCCAGAGTTTCTTACGGCAAAACGCTCACCGACTTTACCTCTTACGAACAGCTTACCACCTGTTGCACCATACAAACAAGTATTACCAGCCAAACTACGTCCTTCAGATTCTCCATCACGAGGAGTTATGATGATTTGTCCACCACTCATACCTTTACCTACATAATCGTTACCTGTACCTCTAAGAGATAGCAACATACCATGACTTAGTAAACAACCGAATGATTGCCCTGCCGTACCTTTTAAATTAATTGAAATACATTCTTTAGGTAAACCTTTCTTACCGTGGAATTCCGCAATTTGACCAGAAATTCTAGCACCAAAACTACGATTTGTATTTACAATTTCTTTATCTAAGACAGTTCTATAATGTGGTCCTTTGATTACAGGCATTAATTCTTCAAGAATTTCTTGCTCATATTCGTTAGGATCGAAAGGATCATTACTTGCTTTTTCTCTAATGTTTTTACCTTCTGCATAGAATAAAACATCTTTGAAGTCAAACTTCTGAGCAAATTCATCGTCAACCACTTTTAATAAGCGAGAATGACCGATGATTTCATCCATTGAAGTATAACCAAGTTCTGCTAGAATTTCTCTTACCTCTTGCGCCATTGCTTGTAGGTAATTTACTACTCCTTTAACAGTACCCATATAGTAAGCTCTTAATTGTTCTGATTGAGTTGCGATACCCACAGAACACTTATTAAGATGACACACTCTTAATATTTTACAACCAATTGTTGTTAATAATGAAGTACCAAATGCAAAGCTCTCAGCACCGATCATAGCTGCTTTAACAAGATCTAAACCTGTTTTAAGACCACCATCTGTTTGTACTTCTACAAAATCACGAAGACCGTTAACTTTTAATGCATTGTGTGCTTCGGCCAAACCAAGTTCCCAAGGGTTACCTGCAAATTTGATTGAACCTAATTGAGCAGCACCTGTACCACCATCTGCACCTGAGATAATAATTTTATCTGCATATGCTTTAGCAACACCTACTGCAATAGTACCTACACCTGCAGTTGACACCAATTTTACACAAATACGTGCTTTTGGATTCACTTGCTTTAAATCGAAGATTAATTGTGCTAAATCTTCAATCGAATAAATATCGTGATGTGGAGGAGGTGAAATTAAAGTTACACCAGGAATTGTACATCTTAATGATGCAATTAACGGAGTTACTTTAGCACCTGGTAATTGCCCACCTTCACCTGGCTTAGCACCCTGAGCTACTTTAATTTGGATTTCTTCTGCATTACGTAAATAATGAGGAGTAACACCAAAACGTCCTGAGGCTACTTGCTTAATTTTACTATTTTTAATTGTTCCAAAACGAACTGGGTCCTCTCCTCCTTCACCAGAGTTAGATTGACCACCGATTTGGTTCATTGCTTGAGCTAATGCTTCGTGTGCCTCAGGAGAAATTGACCCTAAAGACATTGCTGCAGAAGTAAATCTTTTTGTAATTGCTTCTACTGGCTCTACTTGATCAATACTTATTGGCTTACGATCAGATTTGAATTCAAAGAAATCACGTATCATACGTAAACCTCTATTATTCACTTGATCTCTCAAATCAGCATAATCTTCTTTTCTACCTGTAACAGCAAACTTTCTCAAGCTTTTAGCAACAGTTGGTGCAAAATCATGGTATTCTCCATTTTCTGCATACTTGTAGAATGAACCTACTTCTAAAGGATACATCTTCTTGATATATCTTGTTTTAAAAGCAGCTTTATGGTATGATTTAACTCTTTCTTCGATATCAGTAAAAGATAATCCTGGGATTAACGCTTCTGATCTTACGAAACAAGATTCAACAATTTCACGACTTAAACCAATTGCATCAAATAATGATGAGTTTTGATAACTTTCGATTGTTGCAATACCCATTTTAGACATAATCTTAAGAAGACCTGCATTCAATGCTTTCTGCACTTTAATTAATGCCTTCTTACGTGTCATGTAAGTATTTGCTCCAACATTCTCAGCTACTTGAAGAGCTGTACCGAATAACAAGTAAGGATAAATACCTGTAACACCCATTGCTAACATTACTGCTGCTGAGTGAGAGTCATTAACTTCACCTGTGATGGCTACAATAGATACATTTGATCTTAGTCCTTTTTTAGCAAGGTAGTTACTGATATAACCAGCAGCCATTACCATTGGTATCAACTGATTATCCTTTGATAAACCACGATCATCTAACATTACAATTGCAGTATCTTCATCTCTAACAGATGCTTCAACCTCTTCACCTAATTTAATTAATGAAGCTTGTAAGTCATTTGTAAATACTGTGCTGAAAGATTTAGTATTGTACTGGTAGTCATATAAAGACTCACCTTCTGTACCAAACTTACGAAGTACTTCAAAATGCTCGTAACTTAAGATTGGAGACATTGCCTTCAATCTATGCGCATTCATAGGTCCATCAATAAGAATGTTATTATTTCTACCAAAAGTAACAGCTGTAGACATTACCATCTTCTCACGAAGTGGGTCAATCGGAGGGTTTGTTACTTGAGCAAATTTTTGACGGAAATAATCTGTGAAATTTCTTTGTACCTTACTAAAACAAGCAAGAGGTGTATCATCACCCATAGAACCTGTATCTTCTTTACCCATTTCAATCATTGGGCGAATTACTTGTTCTAATACCTCATTTGTATAGTTGTGGTATCTTTGCTTATCAACAATATCATCATAACGGTAATCATCCATAGTTAAGAAATTCTTATCTACGTGTTCCATTAAGTATGCACTGTTCTCATGAATCCACTTACCCCAAGGGCGAGATTCTTTAAGATAAGTATTGATTTCCTCATGTTTAAGGATCGTTCCGTAACGTAAATCAATACCAATCATCTGACCTGACTGAAGTTTACCTTGTTCTTTAATATTACTTTCCGCTAGGTCAATAACACCATATTCAGAACTAATGATAATTCTATCGTCATTTGTTACAATATATTTTGCTGGTCTTAAGCCATTTCTATCAAGGATACAACCTAAATGTCTACCATCACATAAGTTTAAGGCAGCTGGTCCATCCCATGCTTCAAAGTTACTTGCAGCATATTCGTAGAATGATCTTAATTTAGCATCTAAATTTGGTACATTTTGCCAAGGTGCAGGCACTAATGAACGTGCTGCTTGGAAGAAATCCATTCCTGCAGTAACCAAAAATTCAAATACATTATCTAAAGATGCACTATCTGAACCATCTGGTACTAAGATTGGGAAAATTCTATCCAATTCTTCCTCTGTAAACACATCACTTTTTAGGACTTCTTCTTTAATAGAGAAGTTAAATCTATTTGCTTGAATAGAGTTAATCTCACCATTATGTGCTAGAGTTCTAAAAGGTTGTGCCAAACGCCATTGTGGTAATGTGTTTGTAGAGAAACGCTGGTGAAATACTGCAAACGACACTTCGAATTCATCCTGACCAAGGTCTAAGAATAATTCTTTAATGTGTGTTGGCATCACCAAACCTTTATAAGAAATTACTTTTTCAGAGAATGAAGGAATATAAAAACCTTCATCATTAGAAAGTTTGTGTTCAACTTCTTTTCTAGTTAAGTATAGTAACGCAGAGAAGCGCTTTGTAGACATTAATGCGTTTGGAACAACAAATGCCTGAACAATTTCAGGGAGTAGTTCAAAAGCTTGCTTACCTAATACTTCAGTATTTAAAGGTACTTTTCTAAAGAATAATACTTTTAAATCATTTTTCTCACAGTATTCTGAGAATACTTCTTTTTGTTTTTTCTCGTCAGTTAAGAACATCATTGCCACTGCATATCTTTGCGGCAAATCAATTCCATTCAATTCTGCCTCTTTACGCATGAAGCGATCAGGCATTGAAAACAAGAATCCACTACCATCACCACTTACACCATCAGCTGCAATAGCTCCACGGTGAATCATTCGTGATAAGGCTTCAATAGCGTCTAAAGTCATTTGCCTCGAAGGATTCGCTTTGTAGTTGGCAATCATACCAAAACCACAATTATCCTTAAAGGCCGTTAATCTGTGTTCCATAATAAAGCGTCTTCCAATTTTCGATATTTGTTGACCTTTGATGAAGCCGGTTTGTTAGCTACAGTAATTAGTATAGCAATTTGCTAAGATTATTAGCTGTGTTTAATTGCTTCTGTTTAACCTCATCAGAGTTTTCTGTTCACAACACTGTCAAATATAAGAGTAATTTTTATTAAATCATTAAAAAATTACACCTTTCAATGAATATTTTGCATTAATAAGATGTTTTGTCACAAAATCATAAAATCTAGTTTTAAATATAACAAACATCAATAACAGGTTTAAAATTGTATTTTATACATTTTTAAACATCATGATTTAATACAAAAAGTATATTGTTCTATTGATTTTCTTGCTGTAAATAAGAGAGTAGTTCTTCTTTATTTTTTAATGTAATACTAGTTCGAGTGTAGTCTATTATGCCTTGCTTCTTGTACTTACTCATTAATTTAGAAACTGTCTCTCGAGAAGTCCCAATTAACTTGGCTATATCATTCTGAGAATAATGATGTTTTACAATTTCACCATCTTTAAAATTATCATCAAATATATCCTTGATAAATTCTATCAATCTCTCTTCAGCATCTTTGCAGACTAGAATTTCTAGGCGTCTTTCAATTTTTTTCACTCGCAAACCAATCAATTTGTAGATAAATAAACCGAATCGTTCATTATCTCTCATCAATTGTCTCATTTTATCTATAGAAAGTAAACATAAAGCGGTATTGTCACCTTCTGCAATAGCATACTCTTCTCTTTTATTTTGACCTAAAAGTACTTTTTCACCAAAAATTTCCCCTTTGGTTAATAGAAGTTTGACAATCTCCTCTCCGTCTTGATTGTATTTACACAGTTTAACTTTCCCTTTACTTACTAAATATAATTTTTGTTCGGTATCTTCTGGGAAATAAATAACTTCTCCTTTTTTAAAAAGAAGACCATTATTTTTAAAGTAATTATTTATTTTTGAAGGACATAATATTGAGTATAAATCAAAATTATGCATGTGCCAGAGTGTTTCCATAATAATAACAAGAAAGGTGTAAATAAAACTCCAGGCTATTTAGTTTTTAAGACTTAACAGGTGGTTCTAACATTTTAAAGAGATTATAATCATATAAATCTCTATCCATCAAATGTGAAGGTGATACATTTTTAATTGCATTAAAAATTATTTCTGTTCTATTAGGATAATTTACTTCCCAATCTTTAAGCATCCCTTTTACCATTTGCCTTTGTAATTTAGGTTGTGAACCACATAAGTTGCAAGGAATAATTGGAAATTGTTTAATCTCAGAAAATTCTTCTATATCTTTTTCTTTACAATATGCTAAAGGGCGAATAACAATATGCTTTTTATCGTCTGTTTTGTAGATAGGAGGCATTGCTTCTAACTTACCACTAAAGAACATATTTAATAGAAAAGTCTCAATGATATCTTCTCTATGATGCCCTAGTGCTATTTTTGTAATACCCATTTCAGAAGCTGCTGTATATAATGTACCCCTTCTTAATCGAGAACAAAGACTACACATCGTTTTTCCTTCTTCTAGTTTCTCTGTTACAATCGAATAAGTATCTTTATTTAAAATCTTATAGTTAACACCTAAACCATCTAAATATTCTGGTAAAATATGTTCTGGATAACCTGGTTGTTTTTGATCTAGATTGACAGCAATTATTTCAAAATCATATTTTTTTGTATGCTGAACATGTAACAATATGTCAAGCATTGTATAACTATCTTTACCACCAGAAAGGCAAACCATAATCTTATCGCCATCTTCAATTAAATTATAATCATCAATAGCTTTCCATACGTTACGATGTAAACGTTTCTGTAATTTTACTTGCTCGGGAGTGAATTCTGCTGTCATCTTAAAATAAATTTTCCACAAAGGTACAAGAAAGATTCTTTCAACCCTTGTGGAAAAACTAAATGATTATATATAATTACTTAACGACAACAAATTTTAAGGGCTGTCCAATAACCTCATCCCCTTGGAAGTGTTGTAAAATATAAACTCCTGTTGGTAATGTATTGACATCGATTGAATAGGTGTTTCCTGTAAATCTATCTTCTAAGATCTTTTTCCCATTTGTATTAGAAACGATATAAGAACAATTTATGAATGATGAAGGTGCTGAGATATTGACTATATCTGAAGATGGATTTGGATAAACTTCCCAATCTATTATATCTGTTGTATTAATTGATAAAACAGGATCTGAAGAGGTTAATGTAGAAACATCTAAACGTATAGCTTGATATATCTCCTTTGTAATGTTATTCTGTACAAATGCAATTACTTCAGCTTGATCAGTATCGTAAACTTGTGGATTATCCCATTCAACAGTAAAAGTTTCTGTACTTCCTGTTACCCAACTTCTACCTACAAAACTAGTTCCTTCTGCTCCAGGTGCCGGACTCATAGATTTCATTACATCTGAATGTCTTGAAAGTCCTCTACTCACTTCTACACCAAAAATTTCTCTCTCTACTGTAACTAAATGTACCACAATCTCTGTATCGTCAGCAGAAAATTCTGTATTAGCGGTTATAGTAACTTCAATCTCATCAGTACCTCCAACGGATGGTAATTGTAAGCTAATATCAAATTCAGGATCTAATAAAGCACGTGTTGCAATGTAATTTTGATAATTATTTATGAAATCATCTGTATGCCCTTGAAAACTATTTCCATCAACAATAGTATTAGGAGCATCTGTTATACCATAATAAAATTTCCTTCCACTTGAAGGTTCTGGATTATCAGTATTTAACGAATCAGAATAACCACTTAATTTTATATGATAATTAATTGCAAAAGCATCTTCACTTAGGTAGTTTAAGACAGAATCTAACCTTGGTAAAGATCTTGCATCAGATAATTGTCCTGCATTTGTCATAGATTCTAATACAACAACTTTTTTACGGTTTCCAATAAATATATTATCAATTACTACACCTTCGTGAACCAAAGCTGAGTTGGAACGGAAGGCAAACCTAAATTGTAAATGCTCTTGTCCAATAAATTGATCTAAACTATGACGAATTGATTTAAACTCCCTAAAGATAGCTCCTTCTTCTACAGTACTACCAGACCAACCTATTGGATTGTCACCCGATAATAACAATTGGTTACCAGGATTAATACTTACATCCTCACTGTTATACCAATTAATTGGATCATCGACACTACCTAAAATATCCCAAGTTTGTCCTGAATCAAGAGAGTATTGTAATGTCAATCCATCTACATCTGTTTCCATATCAAATTGCATATCAAATGTTATCATAGGTCTAGATAACCCTGATATATCAAACGATGGAGTATACAAGAAAGAATGTTCGTTGAAATGATAATTCGACGTTAGGTTAGTTACCCATGCATTCGTTTCTGTTATTAAATCTGTACCATTTGCAATTCCATAGTCCCAACTAGATGAATCTCCTCGATGTACCCAATCACCATTTGATGAATTAAAATTTTCGAAGTATTCATCATCTTCAGAAATTAAAGAAACTCTTGGCAGAACATATACTTTTTCCATAATAACTTTAGAACATCCTTTAGTAGTAGTAACCATGAGTTCAACATCATATTCACCAACTTGAGAATAACGATGTCTTGTAGCACCCGTTGGGTTTGTAAGCGCATCAATTATTTCAATTGTTCCATCTCCAAAATCCCATTGCCAGATAGATAAAGTATCTATTCCGATTGCTTGGGAAGTCTCTTCAAATAGCATATCTGCTCCAAATTCTGGTACTTTCCATTCAAAAGCAACTTCTGGAGGTGTACCAATAAATATTGTTTCGGTAGAAGATATTTCTGAACAACCTTGATTTGTAATTACGGTGAGCACTACCGTTTTAAACCCTGCTGTATTAAAAGTATGTTGATAACTTGCAGCCGAAACCGAGTCTGTCAAGGTCACGGATGATTCGCCGACTCCAAAGTCATATTCCCAACTAATTATACTAGTAGAATCTTGTAAAGTAGATCCATCTCTAAATTCTACTGTTCTTGTATCACAGAAAACATCATAATCAAATGTTACAATTGGGACGTCTACTATCGTGAAAGATCTTTCTATAAAATCTACACACCCATTTTCATTTGTATATGTATATCTTATTGTATGTGCCCCTAAAGGTGAATTTTCTAAAACTACTTCACTATTTGTACGTATTAAAGCACCTGTTGGAGATGTCAAAACTCCCCCAGAAACAGTTGTAATAATTAACGGATTTTCATCAGATTTACAAAAAACTTCTCCATCATCTATCCCAAATAAATCAAATACAGGTAATGGATGAACGACAATATCTAATTGTGTTGCTATTCCTTCACAACCTAAATGGGTATCCGTTACATAATATGTATAAGTAGTTTCTGCTGTTACAACAGTATTATTTGTAGGCGTAAATGTATTTGTAGTCGCCACTATAGTTGATAAAGATACATCACTATACCATGTAATATTATCTACTAACCCTGTTACAATCATAGGTTGTAAAACATCTCCGGAACAATAACTCAATGTTGCAGTTACGCTAGGGTTATCAGGCGTTTTATTTACTACAAATGTTACTTGTGTTGTATCACTCTCACACCCATTAATGGTTTGTGTTACAAAATATTTTTGAGTAAAATCTGATGCACTATTCGGGTCAGGAGGTGTAAAAGATGTTGTGGTTGAAACGATACTAGTTAACGCTACATCATCATACCATTTTATATTCGAACCTGAGGTAACATTTATTGCTTGTATCACATCTCCAGAACAATATATTGGATTCGTATTATCAATAACCGGTTTTGATGGTGTTGGATAAACGGGGATGTCAACTTTTTGGGGCAATGATTCACACCCATCTGTTCCTACTTGAATAACCCAATAATTAAGTGTATCAAGAGTTAGATATGTTGGTGCAATTCTCATTGGGTTAAATGTTTGATTAACGGATTCTAAAGTTGTCAAACCTACATCCGAGTACCATTTAAAAGTAGCTCCCGTTTCTCCTGATGCTGTAATAGGTAAAATTGTTTCTGCCTCACAATATGCTGCAATATCTGGAACTGAAGGTGCATCTGGTAATGCATTAATTATAATATTTACTACTGCTGTTGCAGATTCACACCCATTTACTGTACTTGTTGCGTAATAACTTACAGTAGAATCATTAACTACATTTGTAGAAAAGGAAGGTAAATAATTATTTCCAGAAGCTAGATAATTTGTACCAGCTACATCCGAATACCATTTTACATTTGTACCTGCTGCAATTGTTAAACTAGATAAAGCTCCTCCAGAACACATAACAGTAGGTGTATTAAAAGTAGGAGGATTAGGTGTTTTATAAATTTGAATGGATAATAGAGTTGATGGACCTTCACATCCGTTTGTTGTTTCAGTTACATAGTAGGTAACTGATGAATCTGAAGATACATTTGTATTTAATGCAGGAGTGAATGAGTCTCCGAAACCAACCTGAGTAGTTAAAGCTACATCTGAATACCATTTAATATTATTCCCAGGAGTAGCAACAGATAGACTATTCACTATTTCCCCAGAACAATATGTAGTTTGGTTTGCTGCATGTAATAATGGAGCTACGGGTTTCGGATATATTAATATATCAACTTGTAAAGGATCACTCGTACAAACATCTGTATTCGTTTGAACTACATAATAACTTACCGTTGTAACTACAGATACATTAGGAGCGTTACTTGGGTTTAATGTATTTGATGAACTTACTACAGATGTTAACCCAGGATCAGAGTACCATACAAAAGAAGCTCCTGCCTCTCCTGTTACTTGAATTGGTGCTAAAGCAACATCATTTGAGCAATATGTAGGTACAGAACTAGTTAATGTAGGAATAGCAGGTAATGGTTTAACATATAAAGTATCATTAATACTTAACAAACATCCCTCTAAATTATCGTAAGTATACGTTATTACATGCATTGAATAATCACTAGTGCTTGTTTCTCCGGCTGCTATTGCTGCAACTGAAGGATCGAAAGAAGCAGTTCCATCCATATTTGATGTTAATCCACCAGTATTAATCGAATATGTTCCGTTACCACCATACGCAGTCAATCCTTCCATTGGAGTAATTAAAACATCCCCTTCACTATAACAAATTGAATCAGATGATGAGCTAAAAGCTAAACCAACTTCATCAAATCCGTATATAGTTACAATAGAGTCTGCATCATTTACACAACCTACTCCATCTGTGTAACTAAAAGTAATGGTATAATCTTCATCACTATCATAAATATCTAACCCCATTAGAGAAGGGATAAAATATGCGGTTCCATCACCATTATCTACTAAAGCTGCAGCTATTGCATCGGGAGTACTAAACGCACCTGAAGTAACATCAACAGAATTTGCAATACCTTGTAAAAACACTGTATCACCATCAAAACAGAAATCACCATCATCTCCACTTGTTGTATAACGGTAGCCCACAGTTGGCAATCTGTTTACGTTAAAAGTAAACACATCTACTGCTGAACATGAGTTGATATTACTATCCGTGTAAGTATAAGTTAAAGTATGACTTCCTAAAGTTAAAGCCCTTGGATTAATAATTATACTATTATTTGAGACTATAGCCCCCCCGTCTAAATCAAACACACCTCCAGATGTACTTAAAGCTCCATCTACATTGGCATTTACAGAAAAAGGAGCATCATCTTCACAAAAATCTACTTGAGATAAATTAATACTAGCAACATGATTTTTTGTGATAATAACAGACTGAGAAACAGAATATTCCACAGCAGGTATTGAAGCGTCTTCATAGACTGCGGTTAAAGTTGTAGAGTAATTTTGGCCATCTAAAACAGATGGATTAGCAGCTAAAACATCTGAAGGTGTAAAAGTAGCTCCAGATGGTGTTCCTACTCCAGAAGTCCCATCACCTTCAAAACGTACTAATGTATAAGGTGATGTACCAGTAAAACTAGGTGTTACAGGTACTGTTAAAGTCACGGCTGCATCATCTTCACAATATTGAGCTCCAACTGAAATTACACTTGAACCATCATATATATTAAAAACAACTGCTTCTTCTTGTTCACAACCATCACTACCAGAAATATGATAGTATATTGTATGTGTTCCTTGAGTAGCTAAATTTGGATAAAAGTTATTATTTCCTGATCCAGTACCAGTGCTTACTACACCCGGTCCTGTACAATAGAATGTCTCTCCAGAAACTAAACCAGTTACATTTAAAGGTACAGCCATTGATTGAATATCAGAATAACTAGTTGTTGAGGGTTCTAAATTAAATGTCGTAATCAAACCTGGGACATTTATCATTGGAGTTGATACTTGACTAGTACAATTACCAGAAGTTACTTCTCTTCTAAAAACATATTGCCCAGGGTTACTAACTGATGCATTATAATAACTTTGTGAAGTTGCACCAGGTATACTATTAAAACTACCTCCATTCCTTTGGCTATACCATTGATATGTATAAGAATCATCTCCACCAGTTGGAATAGATCCAATTAACACAATTGCATCTCCTAAACAAACTGTATTTCCGGAAATATTATTTATTGTATTTAATGAAATACTAGGATTAATAACTATTTCAACTTCATTTGATATTGAAGTACATGCACCTGAGGTAACAATCCTTCTAAAACTATACGTACCCGTTGTTGATAAAATTGAGGAATTAGAATAATTAGATGATGTGCCATTATTTATCCATCCACCACCATTTATAGCATATTGCCATTGATAACTAAAAGTTCCTGTTCCTCCTAAAGTTGAAGTTGCATTGATTGATAAACCTCCAGTATTTATTGAATTACAATATTCTGTAATTACAGGAGATGCAATTATATTATTAATATTAGCAATTACAGAAATAGAAAATGTATTAGAGTTTAATGTCACTCCTTCGCTTTCTACAGATCTTCTATAAGTATAAATACCTGTTGATAAAGAAGCATTCTCTACCAACTGTTCATCTGAATAATTTAAACTAACATATGCCCCAGCTCCTAATCTTCGTTCCCAATTATATGTATAAGTACCAGTTCCTCCTACTGCACCCGAAGATGGAGTAGAAAAAGTTACTAAATCACCATTACAAAATTGAGTAGTAGCAGGAGGTGAAATCGTGTTTGTTAAAGTTGGATAGAAATAATTTTGAGAACCATCTGTAGTTGCTGTTACTGATGTACCAACATTCCCCGCTTCATCTACTAAAGATATTATAAAACTAACACCAATATAATTAGCTGGGTTTGTAAATAAATAACTAGCAGTATAGTCAGTTCCTGTGTTTGATAATGTAGTACTTTGGCCTCCTAAAGTCACTGAAGAAGTCGAGTGTAATATTTCACTTGAAGTGAATGATAGTGTACTAGTATTTCCATTTGCAACTAGCTCAGTATTCACGCCGTTATCAGAAGCTATTGAAACACTGGACAAACTTGGGGGTGTAGTATCTATAATTAATACTTGACTTCCAGACGTTGAATTATTTCCATAAACATCCTCTATAAAATAACTAATAGTATGAGTACCTTCTGAAAGAGCCGATAATGTTATATCTCGACTTGCACCTGTAATAGATTCTCTTCCAACTTCTCCATCAATTGAACTATTCACTATGATTTCTCTAGAATCTACATTTGTCAATCCTGGGAAGTTAAAAGTTGGCGTTGTATCGTTCGTTTTTCCATCACCTGTAATACCAGAATCTGATCCCCCTGCCAAAGTTGGCAAAGTCAATGGAGGTATTACTATATTTTTAACATCATAAGTAATCGTATTCGATACTGCTGATTCATTTCCTGCTGTATCATTTACCTTTACTGTAAAATTATAAACAGCACCTGAAGTTATTGTTGACGATGTAATTTGGTCTAAACCAGTTGATAATAATGTTCCTTTAGTATTACTTCCTTCATATAAGGTAATTGTACTTCCGACAGGAGAAACTACGTTAAAAGTTGGAGTCAGGTCATTCGAATTATTATCAGAATTATCTCTTCCTGTATCCGAGTTAGTATCTAATGTAATTGAAGGAGTTACAGGTATCGATATATCAATAGTAAGAGATAGATTACCAGAAGCAATACTTTCATTTCCGGCTACATCAATCATTTTAGCAGATATCTGATGTACTCCTTCCGATAATGATGTACTCACTGTTACATCTTGAGAACTTGCCGTTATTAAAACTGTTTCAAGGATCCCGTCCTTATCACTCTCTAATTGTACTTTAAATCCTGTTGTATTCGTTAAACCACTTAATGTAAATGTTGGAGTAGTATTGTTCGTGATATTATCAGATGTATTCGTTCCACTATCAGAACTAGTTAACAAATCAGGAGTGTTTGGAGCAGATGGAGGTGTTGTATCAACTGTTATAGGAGTTACAGTAACCACAGATGTATTACCTGCTATATCTGTTGCATATGCTTGAATATTTTGCGTTATAGCAGTAACAATCCCAATAAAAACATTTGTTCCCGTACACGGACCTGTTGCTATTAAATTATTACTTCCATCATAAAGGGTTATTGTACTTCCAACCTCAGCTGTTACTTGAAATAACAAGGAAGTCATATTCGTAATATTATCAGTATTACTAACTCCTAAATCAAAGTCTTCGTGTATTCTAAGTAAAGACGGTGCTGATGGTGCAGTTTCATCAATGATGTAATTTTTCGTCGCATCAGTACTATTAAACTGTAATTTAAATTGATCAGTATCTGTCTTTAATGTTGAAATATTTGCTATTATCCTGTATTCCGTTCCACTATTTATTGTAATCAGTGTTAATAATGTTCCAGCTGTTTGTCCTGTAGCATTTTCAAACAACTCAAAATCCGTAACAACAGGACTAAGACTTGTCCCTGTCAATGTCCACTCAAGTGATGTTGTGTTTACGCTTATATTATTATTGTGTGTTAAAGTTTGAGCCTGTACACAAAAGCTAAATAAAAATAGAGGTAAAGCAAATATATATTTAAGGTAGTATAATTTAATCATAGTAATATTTAGATCCAATTTAACAGAATAAGGGAAGCTGGTTATTAGGTTGTTTAAAAATCCCTTCGTTTAATTTTATTAACTATTAATACGGTAATTTATTACAATAGTTATGCTAAACTATTTTAACATTATTTATAAGTTACAATAAAACTCAAGATTTTTTAGATAAAGATCTTGATAAACATTACATATATGTGATGTACAGGTGTTTTAATAACGTTTCATTATTTACTAAAATTTAAGTTTCAACAAAAAAAGTGAGACAATTAATTGCCTCACTTTTTATTTAACACCTACACTATAAATAATTAATTCCTAATTATAAACTTCAAAGGTGTTCCCAATAAATCATTCTTATCAGTAAAATGACGAATAATATACATGCCAGAAGGGAGATCCTTAATAGAGGTTGTATATGTCAACCCTGTAAACTCTCCTTTCATCATTGATTTACCATTAATATCTGATATTACCCAATAACAATCTGCAACATAATTTGGTGAATTAATTATAATTTTATCTGTCGCTGGGTTTGGATATAATGACCATATTTTTTCTTCAAAATCGTCTACTGATAAAGGATTATCATTTAATGGCATCAACCCATTAAGGTCATAACTTTGTGTTTGATAAATCTCTTTTGTTAGATTATTCTGTACTAAAAGTATCAATTCTACATTCTTATCATTATAAAAATAAGGTCGCTCCCATTCAATACTAAAATTTTCTATTGAACCAATGTCCCAGCTTCGTCCTTTAAAACTTGTCCCTTCAGCTCCTGGGCTAGGACTCATTGTCTTTAAAATATTATTATATTTTTCTGATGACCCCGATGTATTAGTCCCATCGATACCGTGTTCTACTGTAATAGCATGAAACACGATTTCTGCATCATCAGATGATAAACTAATATTTGAAGTTAAAGCAACGTTAAGTGTATTTTGAGTTGATAAAACATCAAAATTAACATCAATATCAAACTCTGGGACTAACATAGATCTAGAATAAACATAATTTTGATTATTATCGATAAATGTAGTTGTACTTCCTTGATATGAGTTACCATCTAAAATTGTTTCAGGAACAGATGATACTCCGTAATATAATTTCCTTCCACTAACAGGCTCAGGGTTATCAGTATTTAATTTATCTTCATATCCCTCTACTAATAAATGATAATTTACTATTAAGATATCATCCGATAGCGGTTCTAAAGTATTTTCTAGCCTTTCTATTGAAGTATCAGATGCTATCAAGTTTACATTTGCCATATTTTCAATTAACACTACTTTCGAACGGTTTCTAATTTCAAAATTATCTATTAAAATTCCCTCTTCAGTAATTGCAGAATTTGACTTGAATACTAGTCTAAATCTCACATTTTCTTCTCCTTTCAATTCATCTAAATGATGTTTAACATGAATATATTCACCATTTAGATTAAAGTCTTCTGTTAAACCAGACCACCCCATTGCTCTAGTTGATCTATTTAATATTTGATCCCCTGGATCCGATAAAATATTATCTGAATTAAACCAATTAATTGGGTCAAGTGTATTTCCAAGTACTTGCCATGTAGCACCAAAATCTGTAGAATATTGGAATGTTACTCCATCTATATTTTTTTCTACACTCAATTTCATATCAAAAGATAACATTGGTTTAGATAAACCTTGAAGGTTAAAGACAGGAGAATTAAGGTAAGAGATTTCATTTATTTCATAATCACCATTTAAACTAGTAGCCCAAACATTTGATGTTGAATTTATTAATGTACCACTTGCTTGCCCATACTCCCAACTAGATGTTCCATTATCTGAAGTAGGCACCCAATGTCCATTATCCCAATCAAAAGTTTCTAAATAATTTGCATTTATTGCCATTGAAACATACGGTAAAACAAATACTTCTTTTGTTAAAGTGGCTGTACATCCTTTTGATGTTTCTACTAATAGTTCCACATTATAAATACCAGGTTCACTATATATATGTGTTGGATTTTGATTAGAATTGATAGCTGAATTATCACCAAAATCCCATGAATAACTAATGATGCTATTTCCTGAATTATCACTAATAGAATTATCTGTAAACTCCATTGGTGTACCTAATTGTGATTTTTTCCAACTAAAATTGACAGTAGGTGGCTCTGAAATTGTTATTTGCTTTGTAATTGATACAGTTTCACAACTATGATTAGTTGCTATAGTTAAGGAAACATCAAATACTCCACTATTCTGAAAAACGACATCAAAAGAATCTGCTTCATCAGCCAATACTGTGTATTTAACACCATCTACATCATATTCCCATGAAATTATTTCAGAATATTTATCTAATGAAGATATAACTGTTTCATCTGAGAAAGTGATAATTTTTGCATCACAATTAACAACATTACTAAAGTTAACTTCTGGAACATCTACAATAGAAAATGTTTTTGTGATAGAAGAGACACAATTATTTGTATTCGTAAAAGTGAATGTAATATCATGATCACCAATTGGAGAACCTGAAATTTTAATATTTTCACCCACAATTACTAACCCCGTTGTAGAAGTTACACTACTGATTAATTCAGGTGAATCAAATATCTTTGTGATCTGAATATCCTCTACAGTTCTACATATTTTTTCTCCTACATCAATTCCTGTAAAATCAATTGATGGTAAAGGATTAATTGTAATCGTAACTTCTTGTTTTGGGCTAGAACATTGCTGATTCCAGTCTCTCAAATAATATTTCAAAACTTTTGTTTCTGATACTGTTGTATTTTCTGGAGATGTAAATGTAATCCCGGTTGACAACTCAATATCATTTTCATCATACCATTTAATTTCTTGAGAAGTACTAGTTACAATTATTGGCGTAATAGTTTCACCAGAACATAAATTAATATTGGTACTATTCACTGTAGGTATAGAAGGAGTACTTAAGATCTTAATATCTATACGTTCCTTAGTACTCTCACAACCATTAAAAGTTCTACTAACGTAATACGTAATATCTGTAGTTTCTGTAACATTCGAATTATCTTGTGGAACAAATGTAGGTCCTGTAAATATTGGAGTTACATCGTCTTCATTATTATACCATTTAATATCTCCATCTGCAGATAATTCATTGATTGGTTGAATAACATCCCCTGAACAATATTCGTATTTCTTTGTAGTAATAGACGGAACATCCGTTTCTCTAAAAATTGTAATTGTTACTTTTTCATATGGACCTTCACAGCCATTAACTACTTGTGTCACGTAATAATCTTCTATATAAGTTTTAGTAACATCTACAGAACCTTCTGGTTTAAATTTATCACCTCCACCTATCAATTCTTTTAATTTTTCATCATGATACCAATTAACTTGATTACCACTAGTCACTTCAAAATTTACAATCTCTGTATTAAAACAATGAGATTGTTCTGTAAATGTTAGGGTAGGTTTTGATGGCAATACATTGATAGGCACTTCTACTTTTAAAGGAGGACTAGTACACCCATCATCACTTGTTTGTACCACAAAATATTCTATTGCACCTTTATCATTTATATTGAGTAAAGATGCTGTTTCTTCAGGATCAAAACTCTCTCCACTATATGGTGTTCCATCTAATTCTTCTGATTTATACCACGTAAATGTTGCATCATCTTCTCCATTTACAGTCAAGATTGGCATATCATCCCCTTCACAAACAGGCATTATAGGTGCTGCTAAGTTAGGTGAGTTTGGCAGTTTTTTTATTTCTATTAATAATTCTAAGTATTCACTGTAACACCCCTCATCTGAAGTACTCACAGCATATATATATAAATCCTCATCTTCTGTTACAACACTAGATGATGTAGGAGTATAAGATAAGCCTTCGTGTAACTTTGTATTAATGTCTAATGATGGATCTGAAAACCATATCACATTTTCGCCTTTATTTATTGTGAATGTTGGAAAATCGTCTCCAGAACAAATCTCCAGCTCATCGCCTTCATTTGTTTCAGGAGCTTCAGGTAATGCATAAACATTTATGATTATTTCTGTATCTTCACTAGTACATTTAAATTCTGATTCTTCTCTTACCAAAAACTTATAGGTAACATCCGTATCTGTGTTTGTTGATACTGGAGGAAGATAATTTACAGCTTTACTTATATTTAATCCTGAATCATCAAACCACAGTATTTCACTGTTTGCCTTACTTTTTGTTACTTTTATTTCTTCTATAGGATCACCAGAACAATAATTAAATATTGTTTTATTGACAACTGGAGCAATAGGAATGGCATTTATTTTAATATCTATTTTTAAAGCTTCACCCTCACAACCTTTTACATTCTTTTTTCGAACCCAGTAGCTTTTTGTTATACTACCGTCAAGCACTTCAATTGGAGAGGGAGTAAAATTGTTTGAATCATCACCGATATCTGTGATTAAATTTTCATTATCAAACCATTCAAAAATAGTATTAGCTTCATTATTTACTGATAACTGACCAATTTCTTCATTAGAACAATAATCTTCTAAATTGCTAATTAAAACAGGTTTTGAAGGTGCCTTGTTAATGTTAATTGTAAAAGGTACTAATTCACTTTCACATCCATTATTTGTACTTGATGCATAAAATACCATGTCATCATCAGAAGCAACATTTGTATCTCCACTAGGCACAAAATTATTACCAGAATATTCTAGAATTTTTCCTTGATCATCTGAATACCAATTAACATTTACTCCATTTGTATATTTTAATACTGGCATTGCATCTCCAGAACAAATATGAATAGTACCATTATCAGCTAATACTGGCGCAACTGTTTCTTCATAAAAAGTAACCTTTACTTTTTTTGCAGGTCCTTCACAACTACCTATTTGTTCTCTTACATCAAATTCTTGAATAATTTTCTCATTTTCTGAAGGCCTAGTTAATGTATATTCATTTCCGGAATGGAGAAAAACACCCGTTTTAGCATCATACCAATTAATTGTTCCTTTCGGATTATTTACAACAAGCGGTGACAACGAAGCTCCATAACAATATTCAAAATTATCAGACACTACTGTCGGAGCATTGGGTGTAGATGTTATAACAGTCTTTTGAGGTAGATTAAAAGTACTTGTACCAATAACTTCCTTTTTAATATAAGTAGCAAAAATTGTTACTGTTTCTGTGTCACCTCCATTTATATTACTAGATAAGGCTAAAGAAGGATTAAAAGAATTACCTTGTACTCCACTACCAAAAAACCCTTGAAAAGAATAATCATTCGGATCTAAATTAGAGGGTAATGAAATATTCTTTTCATCCAACACAACTGCTGCATCACTCTCACAAAAAGTTGAAGCAATAAAATTTGCCCCATTTATTACTACAAATTCTTTTGTTTCTTCAATATCACAAATACCATTTGATATGTGATAAATAATAGTTTTATTCCCTTCCCCTGCAATATCTGCCCTAAAGCTGTTATTTGCTTCACCATAACCATTACTTATTACACCAGGTCCAGAACAATAATATTTATAATCGCTTGGTAGGTTATCTACAATTAGAGGTTCATAATCTTCAGATTCATTACTGAAAACAGTTCCTCCAACAGGTGAAATTTCAAATGAGTTTGGTTTATTTTCTACCTGAATCGTAATCACATTTGAAGTTACTTTACCTGTTGATGAATAAACTGACCTTCTATATTTATGCTCACCTTCAGCTAAAGTATTATCATTATAAAAGTTTTCACTAACACCAACTACTGAATAACCCGAATTATTAATGTTCTCTTCCCATTCATATGTAAAACTTCCATCACCACCTGTAATAGAACTACTACTCATTAATAAAATAGACTCATCTGAGCAAAGTCGTGAATTTACTTTGTTGCTTATATTAAAATTAGTTATTGGGTTAAAAACAATAATCTCAACTTCATTTGAATAAGAGGTGCATTTTTGAGAAGAAATTTTTCTTCGAAATAAATATTCGCCAACACCTAAATTTTTCTGTTCATATAACAGCGACTCATCATCTGCTGAAACTAAATTAGCTTCATTCCATGTGTCGCCGTCATCTGTACTTATTTCCCATAAATAAGTAAAAGTATTATCACCACCTGTAATTGCATTACCTGTACTATTTACAAAATTTATAGAGCTTACAACTCCAACATACTCATTCTCTCCACTAACAGTTATTTCATTATTTTCTATTTCTGGATATATCTTAATATCTATAACATTTGAAACTGATGAAATTCCTGCACTAGTTACTATTCTTCTATATTGATAATCACCCGTAGGTAAACTTTGATATTCAGTATATAGCTCAGTATTTACTCCTAAGTCTGTCCAACTACTTGATGGAGCCAAACGTTCCCATTTATAAGAATAATCACCGGCCCCTTTTGAAACTGGTTCTTCATTACCAAAAGAAAAAGTATCTGAATTAACACAAAATTCAGTACTTCCACTTGCTACAATTTTATTTACAAGAGAAGGAAAAAGCTCTACTGAAGTACCATCTAAAGTTGAAGTATATGTATTTTTATTTCCAGCAATATCTTCAATTATTACTTCATAAGTAATATCACTATTAGAAGTAATAACCCCAAAAGTTTTTTCAGTTGAAAAATCATTCCCACCTAATAATGTCAACGATGTTGATGAACCATTTATTTTTGTGGAAATTTTTGTCTGATCTAAAACTTCATTTGATGAAAAGAAGAGATTAACTTTCTCATTGTCTTCTACTATTCCATTATTATTTTCTGATGAAATGGATAATGTCAATAATTCAGGATTTGTATTATCTATAGATAAATCAATATCTTCAATTCTATTAGAAACATTTCCAGCTTCATCTTTTATATAGAAATCAAATAGGTAATCTCCATCCGCAAGATCATTCTGAAACTGTATATTAGACTCCCCTCCTGAAACAGTATAATTGTCTTGGAAATAAACAACTTCATTTACATCTTCTACTATTAATTCATAATTGGGATCAGAAGTATCTAATCCCTTTACAATAAATATAGGTCGAATTACATTTGTTATATTATCGTCATCTAATTTACCTGAATCATCTGAACTCGATAATTCTACCGATGTAAAGTCTGATGGTGGTGTTAAATCTACAGTGACTACAATAGGATCTGAAGAAAATGTAAAGTTTCCAGAAACATCTTCAGCAAACACATAAAAAGTATGCATCCCTTCTCCCAATGATGAAGTATAGAAAAAGTTATCTCCACCAGAAGCTGTAGTACTAGAAATAATTGAAGCATTATGTACTAAATAAATACTATTTGTGGCTACAGAATTAGCAGTGAATAATAATTGATCTATACTCGTTAATAAATCAGTATCTGAAACTCCTAGATCAACACTTTTATTTAAACTAAAAGTTGGTGCTCCAGATTTTACACTTTCTGATGAATTAAAAATATAGTTTTCATTACTTGCTGTTGATGAAATATCAATATCAGATTCATCAAAAGTTAACTCATAAGTAGCTCCTTCTTCAACTTCTTTCATGATATTTACATAAATATCATAAGTTGTATTAGCTGATACCTCAACAATACTTATCGTTGTATTTGATGTGATATCGGATTTTCCACTACCAGAAGGTTGCTCTTGAATAAGTATATCTCCTAATTCAGGTTTCTCATTAACCAAATTATTAATTGTCCATTTTAGAATGATACTATTAATATTTTCATCTCCGTCTCTTTGAATCGTTGGTAATATATATTCATAATTATTACCTGAAGATGAAATATCTGCTCCCCCTTCATCATAAATAAGTTCATAAACAGCTTGATCTTCAAATTCGGATGAGATATCTGCTACAATAGTATAGCTTACATGTTTTTCAATTTCTTCTACAGTAATTCCAACATTAATTGTAGCATTACTTCCTCCATTTGGTTCCTCTTTTAACGTAAAGTCAGATGAGTTTACAGCACCACTTAATCCGTCAATTCTCCAAGACAGTAACTTATGGTTTGTCTCTTCAGAACTCCCTATTCGTGTTATGGTTTGACTACTTACTTCTAGTAGGGTAAAAAAGAAAAGTAAGATAATTAGTATGCAGCGTTGGTTTGTGTTATTGATGTTCATAGTAGTAAAGTAGTTTATAATTATTCGGTAGTTGTAAGCGTCTGTTGATACGATAAACTACCGTTGGGGTCTGTTTTTATGAAGCATATTTTTGTGTTGTTACCAAAATTTGCAGTGCCAACAACAAGTATAGACTTATCATTTTGAACAATTACTTTCCGTCCATAATCCGGGCCTTCATAACCAATTGTTTTTTGCCAAAATATCTCACCTGTATAAGAGATTTTCATAAGTAATATATCTTCATCTATTCCATCCGAGTCGGTTGATCCGACTATATAGACTCCATCATTTGTCAAAGCCATATCTCTTCCACGATCTATACCAGATAATCCAAATTCTTGTAATACTCCAGCATCTCCATTCTCATCTAAGCTAGAAAATAATATATCTCTATTTGTTTCTGATACTTGGCGATCTCCAAGTACATATAGTGTATTTGCATAAGACGAAATCTTTATTCCTAATTCATTACTAGAAGAGCCAAAATACTTATCCCAAACAATATCCCCTACGCTATTTACTCTCACCGTTCTCATATCTGAAGATATAAACTCTTCATTATCATCATTTACCTTTTTTATATCAACTGCTCCAAATAAGTAATAATTTTGATTATCACCTTCTACAACAGAATTACCCAAGTCGTTTGCAGTGGGTTGAAAACCCTGTATTTTCTCCCATTCTAATGCTCCCGTTGATGTATACTTAATACTTATCATATCCCATTGAGGTTCTACACCTGCTCCTGGACTAGTATTTCGTACTTCACCAATAATTATTACGCCTCCATCAGATGTAGATTCTATAGCATTAAAAACAACTTGATCATAACCTGGATGTATTTCAGTAACTGATGTTGTTCCTCTATTTTCAGATTGAGGATCAACGTACATGAGTACTCCTAATGAATCATTTCTATTAGCTAAAATAACTACATTATTTTCTGAAAGCTTTACCATTCCTACTGCATTATCTGTATTATTTGCAGATGTATCTGATACAATATATTGTCTTTTTTCATTCCCAAACAAATCAGTTTCAACAAGAAAAGCAGCTGTTGATGTTGTAGAATTTGTATTACCTAATAATAAAAAACCATTTGATATAGAAAGGATATCAACGCCAGTTTCTGCCGACTCAGTACCATAAAACTTTACAAAAGTTTCTCCTGGAGTATAAGTCGTTTCAGTCTCACAAGCTGTGAAAGAATAAAGAAGCAGTAGCAGTACTATTTTAGTAAAGTTCATCATATAAGTCCAATTAGATTAATCAAGTTTTCTGTATTTCCTATACATTTTAGGTTTATAAAAATCATAAGAAAAACTAACATTCAACGATATAACATCTAATTTTATATCATTATCGATAAAACCGTAACTAAAGATTAGTTCAGAATTATCGTATCTATTATTAGGTTTATTAAAAGTATCTAATGCGTAACTATACGTTGCCATAACTGTCCAATGCGTCATTCTTGATTTCACCTGAAATCCTAACTGGAAATAAGCTTCGTATAAAATTTCTTTACGTTGTTCTTTTACTGTAATTGGTGATGGCTCAATATCCGCAATCTCACTATTATCAAAAGATTGAGTTCCTTCTATAGAGGCTGATAAAAGATACCTAAGCCCCCCTCCAACGCCAATAAATGGTTTTAACTTTGTTTTTTGAGTAATCATCCAACGAAGAACCAAAGGTACATGTAACCATGACTGAGCTTCTTTCATAGTTGTTGTAGAAAAATTCAAAGGTTTTTCAGATGTCTCAAAAACTACATTTTCATATGATGGCGAAAGATTTAAATGCAGGTGAGTATTTAATAAATAAGAAAAAGAAACGCCAACTTTAAAATTTACTTTAGGTGCATATTCAACTGCAGAATGTAATTCTTCAGACCCTACACCAAATGTTTGCTCTATGTGTGCTTGGTTATAAGTTACACCACCTAATAATCCAAAAGTCATTATTGGGCGAGTTCTAAATTTACTATACAAGTTTTTCAATTCGGCAGGATCTGCACTCACTGGCTTATACTCTGGATATTGCTTTAGTAAAAGAAGCATATTTTCCTCGGCTTCATCTAACCTATCAGCATATAAGTAAGATAAAATCACTAACCTCCGTGCTTGGATTTGCTTAGATTCAGATTCATAACCTAGTTCTATACAGCTATTAATCTTTTCAGGAACTTGAGAAAGCTTCCCTTCATTATATAAAACATTAGCTTGTACAAATGCTTCTTCACAATCTTGAGCTTCTACAATAGTGCTAGATAGTGTGATAAAGAATAGAGTGCTTAGTTTTATTAATTGAGTAATATTGAAGTTAATTGAATACAATAGCTATTAATTTAAATTTTCTCCACTACAGACATTTCTATTTTCGATACCTTCACCAACATACCTGTTCCATTCTTTATCCGTCATTTCTTTTCTTGGCATTAACGAACAAACATTTTCAGATAATGTAGGAATATCCAATGCATACCTTCTGAGTTCATGGCCTGAAGTCCCTACATATAATGTGTTTCCATGGTTAGCAAATGATGCCTCTGAAGCCCAAGAACCTAAATCATTCAAAATGATTGGTGACTCATTTGTTTTACCAATTGTTACATTCCAAATACGTGCAGAACCATCTAAAGATGTACTCACTAAACGTTTTCTTTCGTTATCAAATTTTAGTGAAGTTACTCTTGTATCATGCCCTTGTAGGTTATCAATTTCTGAACCAGTTATTCTGTCCCAAAGAATTAATTTACCATCTTCAAAACCAAGAGCAACCATCTTTCCATCTTCAGAAAATGCCAACGCAGTTCCAGCAACTCCTTGATCTGCATAAACAACAGTTTCAGTACAACTATTATCTGTACAAAATTTTGATGTTGAACCTTTACTGTTCATTGCCCAAAGGCTACCATCCAAATTAGATACAAGAATTTTATTTATTTGATCTTTTACTTTTGCAAACTCAGATACAGCAAATGATTCAATATCTACAGAATAAATAGTATTACCTTGTCCAGTAACAAAAAGCCTATCTCCATATTTATCGAATGATCCAGTCCATAATTTTCTATTAGAAACTTTGATTTCTTTAATGATTTTAAAGTCAGGATAAGAGAATATATTTACTTTACCACTTTCGGTAAAGATGGCTGCAATATTCTTTTCTTTAGAAATAATTAACCCCCTAACTACTCCATTACCTTTTGATATTACTTCCGATTCAAGACTTTCATCACCCCACTTTCTTAAAGTCCCATCAGAACCTGCAGAATATAAAGCAGAAATATCCTGATCATAATACAAGGTCCTCACATAATCATCATGTCCTTTCATAAGGTTGAAATCATCTCCTTTAAATCCTTTTACTGCTTGGTATAAACCTTGGAAAACATCTGGATTTGGAGAAAGACCTTTATATTCTTCGTTAAACACATGTGCCTGTGAAGCAAGCAACCCTTTCTGTTCAGGATCTTTTAATTGTAATGATTTTACAGCCAATGCTTGTGCAATTGAAAGGAAACGTAATGTATCTGCAGATGCTTTTGCATTATCTGCTTCACGTTTTTGTTCTTCTGCTTCTTTAGACCTTTGATCTGCTAATTGTGCAGAAGCTAGGGCCTCTTCTTTCGCTTTTTCAGCACTCTGTTTCTGAATTTCAGCTTCTTTTTGTGCTAAAATTGCTATTCGAGACTGCTCAATCGCTTTATTCTTTTGATACTCAGCTGAGTCTTTTGCTTGCTGAGCCAATAATGTTTGTAATTTTGCTTCTTTTGCTGCTTCTTCTGCCTTTAACTGTTCTGCTTCGGCTTTAAGTAAAGCTTCTTCTGCTGCTTTTGCACTTTCATTTGCTTTTTCTCCAAATTCTTTGGCCTCTATTGCTGCACGTTCGGCATCTCTAGCTTTCAATTGTGCAAAAATCACAAGCATAATTGCTCCAATAGTTGCTGCAGCCAATATCAATGCAATTACCTTTGTACGCTTTACTATACGCTTTTGCAAACGTTCTTTTACACGTTGCTCTTCTTCGTACTCTTCTTGAGAAGTTTTTAAGAAAGTAACAGCTCTTTCATAAGAAGGTTCATACTGAACTGCCCAAGCTAAGTTGGGTTGAAACCTTTCTCTCCATTGTATGGCTATATATAAATCTGGCGGACGCCATAAACTTGCTTTCCCTTGTTGGTACAAAGAAGCAGCTTCTGAAAGTCTCTTATATATTTTTACAGCTTCAAATTCCTCGTCTACCCAATCTCTACAACGTATCCAAACACGCATTAAAGATTCGTGAGAAATATCAATTACAGTATTTGAATCAATAGTTATTCGTTGATCAGGCATTAATAATGTTCTCCCAGAAGTTCTAAACCTATCAACAATACATGTAACTACTAACTCTTCAGTCTCAGCAATTTTCGCTAAATTTTTTAATTTTGTTGGGCGTCTGATACCCCTACCATCTTCTCCTTTTTCAGTTAATGCTTTGAAGAGTTTCTCACAAATGATCTTTTCCTCTTCTGTTAGTTCTCTGTATGCTTCATCGGCGTGTTGCGATAAAGCTTCTGCCATCCCGCCAATTGCTTCGTAGTGATGGACATCAACATCTTCGTTATCATTAGAATGTGCACTCCAATACTCCCAAGTACGCATTAATGCATGTTGCATAATAGGTAATTGATCCTGGGTGTCTCCTAAATCATTTAATAAGCGTTGGAGTAATCTAGCACTAATTTTTGCTCCTCCTACAGATACAGGTCCAAGAATTGCTTCTTGCTTCTGATCTCTAGTCATTTGAGGAATAAGATAATGACTTTCGTTTATAAGGTAGGTTAATTCTGGAAAGCGTGCACAATCACCAATGTAATCTGAACGCATCGTCATTACAACGAAAATCGGCACCCTACTTTGCTTTGTAGCTTCTACTAAAAGTTTAACAAAAGCAGATGCCATTCCAACTGAAACATCTTCAGATTCTAATCTTGAAAATCTAAATAATTCTTCAAACTGATCAATTAAGATTAAGAAGTTATCTTCCTCCTCTTCTTGTAGACGTTCAACTAGATTAACTAAACCTTTAGAACTACTTAATAACATTGTTATAGCAATGTTAAGTAGTAATTCTTTTTCTTCGTTAGACTTTTCTTTATATGATTTAGTAGATTCTAATACAGCAAGAGCTAGGTTTTTTATTGGATCTGTACCAGGTCTAGAACTTGAGATGTTCCAAGAAGACCCTTGTTTTTCCATAAACCCACCTTGCAAGGCAGGTATTAACCCACAATATATTAGTGATGATTTACCACTACCAGAAGCTCCTAATGCAGCTACAAATCTATTTTTCTCTAACCTCCAAAGTACTTCTTCGGTTTGTCCGTCTCTACCAAAAAACAAGAAAGTTTCATCCGTGCGGAAAGGTCTTAACCCTGGGAATGGGTTAAAATCAGCTCCTAGTATAAGCTTCTGAGCTTCAGTATTTGTGGATGAGAATGAATTCATTTATCTGAGTAAAAGTAGCTAGTATTTAAAATTACAATATTATTCTGAAAGTGATGATAAAAAACTAAGTAAATCGTCAGAAATCATTACATCGTCATTGGTAAATACACCAACAGAGTGATATAATGGATTTTCATCTAACAATTTAGTAAGTCTTGTAGCTGTACTGTAATCAGCAGTAACTACAGCTTTTATATTTAAAGGCTCTTTTCTTCCAAGCCCCGAGGCTCTTAAATTATCTTGGAGTTTTGCAATAATCCACTCTTCTGGTGCTTTATCTACAAAAACAATTGTGCTATTACAAATTTGAAGATGACGTTGATGTTGTCTTCTCATCATTTTAGCTCCTTGACCAGACCCTAATGTTAAAACACCAAAGCCCATTTTAGATAGTCGCTGACCTAACCCCGAAGCAGAAGAAGTATCAGCTATATCGTTCATTATATAAACTTTCTTTTTATAAAATTCATCAATTTCTTCATAATCATTTTCTTTATCGCCTGCACGCAATTCGTTATGAAGAATTGTTTTAAACCTCTCTAAATCAGTTTTAAAAGTATAAGTATGCTCGTGCTCATCGATATTCTTCAGTAATTTTTCAATATAAAATTTTCTTTTATCTGAAGTAAAACGTATTGCAGGTGGCACCCATACAAATTTCTTTATCCTATTATTTTTTTGTTTAACATACGTTTCTGAGACTTTTTCTTGCCATTCCTGAAAAGAATACGATTCATGTCCTATATCAGTACCTTCTCGTCCTCCTGCAAGGTGAATTGCAATACAAGAATTATCAAGATCTTTCCATTGTAAACGTGTAAGTTCATCAGTATCATAAGAATAGTCTCTCTGAGGGTAAACTTGAAAACCATATGCTTTCAGGTCTCTTTTCAATAAAAGTCTTTCCATTCTTAGGTCATCCGTAACTTCACCTAAGAAAACGTTCGCATTATATACTCTATTGTTCTTTTCGTCAAAAATATCTAGTGCTAAATCTGATATCACTAACCAAAAGTAAACACGATACCCTTCATCTAAAGGTATAGTTAACGTAACTTGTTTACCTGTTCTCGTTTCGTATTTAGAAAGATAGTATGAATTTAAAGGTTGAATAGATCGTGGTTGCTTTTGATATTCGATCTCATCAACTAATAATTTGTAGTTTTTTTGTCCTTCGTTTAAAGATACATCCTCCAAGTTAAGATCACCGCCAATTAACCAAATAACAGCATCAGCCGTTGGATTTGCTTCAACGCCAGAAGTCACCTCCATAGTAATAGAGGTTGCTCTCATTTCTTTAAGAGAAACTTGAATAGCATCTGCTATTAAATAACCTAATTCTTGGTCTACTTCAGGATTTACGGGATCAGAAGCTATACACACAATTTGTATATGCATAGGGATTATACGAATGTTTAGTTTATCGAAATGAAAAAAATGTTATATATTAAATTTAAAGTACGTAAATTATCTACAAACAATTGTTAATATAAATGCTTAATCAAAAAAAATAGCGATCAAATTATATATTTGATCGCTAAAGTTATATTTCTTAAATATTCAACCTATACTAATTCAGTACTTGACAAAGAGTTTAACAGGTTCATATCTTCTTCTGTAAGTTCAAAATTGAACAATGCTGAATTTGAGATTATATGTTCTCTAATCTCTGCTTGTGGTAATGAGACTATTCCATTTTGAAGTACCCATCTTAGCACTACTTGACATGGAAAAACATCATATTTTTCTGCTAATACTTTTACCTCTTCTAATTCTAAAACTTCACCATGCTTTAAAGATCCAATTGATATTACTTGAATACCATTTTCTTTACAAAATTCAATTATATCATGCTCAACATGCAAAGGATTGTATTCTATTTGATTCACAACCGGGAAAACATCTGCATTAGCAATTAGTTCTTTTAGTTGCTCTACATTAAAGTTACATACACCAATTGCTCTTACCCTGCGTTCTACATAAAGCTGTTCTAATGCTCTCCATGATTCTTGAATCTTCCCTTCAATAGGGTGCCCCAATAACACTAAATCTAGATAATCTAATTTCATGTTATTCAGTGTTCTATTAAATGCTGAAATCAATGGTTCAAAACCTTGATCTTCATCTGCAATTTTTGAGGAGACAAATACTTTCTCCCTGTTCATTTTAGAAGAAGCAATAGCTTCTCCAAATCCTACTTCATTTTGATAGTTTGATGACGTATCAAAGTACTTATATCCAATTGATAATGCTCTTCTTGTTGCATCAAAAATTGCTTTACCTTCTTCAATATGTGACACATTCATTCCTAGGTAAGGGATCTTTACTGTGTTTCTTAAAGTAAAAGTACCGTTCATATCGAAGATATTTACTTTTCGTGTGTTGATGTTTATCATTGCCTTATTGGTTGTGGTCTTGTTGTTTTTATTTCATAAGCAATTTCAAACAATATTCATTAATAAATGTTGACAAACATCAGTACACTTTAGAAGCTTTCATCAATAATTGTATTTTTTACCCCACATCAATTGCAACCGTTTTAACATCTCCTGTTCCCTACTATTTTTCTTTGGTAGGAAGAGGGGTTCACCTTCTAACCCTTCAGGCATATACTCTTGAGTAATGAATCCTTGCGGATCATCATGAGGGTAAATATATGCATCTGCATACCCCAATTCTTTTAATAACTGAGTAGATGCATTTCTTAAATGTAATGGCACTGGTAAATCTCCCGAATTCTTTACAATCTTCTGAGCCTTTCCTATAGCTGCATAAGCGGCATTACTTTTAGCAGAGCATGCTAAATATGTAGTAGCTTGAGACAAAACAATTCTCCCTTCAGGCATTCCAATATATTGAATAGCTTGCATACAATTATTAGCAACGATTAAAGCTGTGGGGTTAGCATTTCCAACATCTTCAGCAGCAGAAATAATTAAACGTCTTGCTATAAATTTCGGATCTTCTCCTCCTTCAATCATTCTTGCCAACCAATATACAGCAGCATTCGGATCTGACCCTCTAATAGATTTAATAAAAGCAGAAATTATATCATAATGGTTCTCTCCTTTTTTATCATATCTTACAGCCTTTTGCTGTGCTACTAGAGATACTAACTCATCAGTAACCTCAATTTCACCTTCTTCATTTGCCTTAGCTGCTTCTATTGACAACTCTAAAAGATTTAATAATCGACGGGCATCACCTCCAGAATACCTTAGAAGATCATTACTTTCTTTTATTGAAATATTTTTCTTCTTGAGTACAACATCTTCTTCTAAAGCTCTATCTATTAAAAGCAATAGATCTTCTTTCTTTAAAGGCTCTAAACAATACACTTGACTTCTTGATATTAAAGCCGAGTTAACTTCAAAAGAAGGGTTTTCAGTAGTAGCTCCTATCAGTACAATAATACCTTTTTCAACAGCATTTAATAAGGCATCTTGTTGCGACTTACTAAAACGGTGAATTTCGTCTATAAATAAAATGGTACCATAAGCATAACTAGCTTCTTTTATCACCTCTCTAACATCTTTTACACCTGCACTTACTGCACTTAATGTTTTAAAAGGTCTTTTAGTTGATTCTGCTAATAATCTCGCTAGAGTTGTTTTACCAACCCCTGGAGGCCCCCAAAGAATCATAGATGGAATTGTTTTACTTTCCACCATTCGTGTAAAAACGCCATTTTTTGATAAAAGATGCTGTTGCCCAACTACTTCAAAAATAGTTTTAGGTCTCAATCTCTCTGACAAAGGTGCTACTACCATAGTAAATGTTTATAATTTGATTAAAATTAATCATTACATGCCAAATAAATAAACATATTTAGTAAAATTGGCAAATAAAAAAGACTCAGAGAAATTGAATTCTCTGAGTCTTTCCTTAATTAAGCTATTTATACTTACTACCCTTTAGAAGAATAGTTAGGTGCTTCTCTTGTAATAGTTACATCATGTGGATGAGATTCTTTCACACCTGCACCTGTAATTTTCACAAATTTAGCATCTTTAAGCTGCTCAATAGAACCAGCACCGCAGTAGCCCATTCCGGCTTTAAGACCACCAACTAATTGGTAAAGTACCTCTTCAACACGTCCTTTATAAGGTACACGTCCTGCAATTCCTTCTGGAACTAATTTTTTAATATCATCTTCAGCATCTTGGAAGTATCTATCTTTAGAACCTTGGTTCATAGCTTCAACAGATCCCATTCCTCTGTATGCTTTAAATTTACGTCCTTCAAAGATAATCATATCACCAGGAGCTTCATCTGTACCAGCTAATAATGATCCAATCATTACAACATCAGCACCACCTGCTAAGGCTTTAACTAAATCTCCTGAAAAACGAACACCTCCATCAGCAATAAACGGAACACCTAGTTCTCTTAAAGCTGCAGCAGCTTCGAAAACAGCAGATAACTGGGGTACACCAACACCTGCAATAACACGAGTAGTACAGATTGAACCTGGACCTACACCTACTTTTACACCGTCAGCACCAGCTTCCGCCAATGCTCTTGCACCTTCCTCAGTAGCAACATTACCAACGATAACATCTAAATCTGGGAATTCCTTCTTTACCTTCTTTAGGGCGTCTATAACACCTTTAGAGTGACCATGTGCTGTATCTAAACCGATAACATCTACACCTGCTGCCACTAATTCTGAAACTCTTTCCATTAAGTCTCCAGTTACACCAACTGCAGCACCAACACGTAAACGACCATATTGGTCTTTACATGCATTAGGTCTATTCTTATTTTTAAGAATATCTCTGTAAGTAACTAAACCAACTAATTTGTTTGATTTACTTACAATAGGAAGTTTTTCAATTTTATGCTCTTGAAGAATATCTTGAGCCTCGTCTAAAGTAATTCCATCAGCCGCTGTGATTAAGTTCTCACGCGTCATGATTTCTTTTACTGCAACACTTAAGTCTTTTTGGAAACGAAGGTCTCTATTGGTTAAAATACCAATTAATATACCTTCTTCATCGATTACTGGGATACCACCAATCTTATATTCCCTCATTAATTCGTTTGCTTCGAATAATGTTTTGTTCGCAGTAAGGGTAACAGGATCTAAGATCATACCACTTTGCGAACGCTTGACTTTTCGTACTTGGGAAGCCTGTTGTTGAATTGTCATGTTTTTATGAATGAAGCCTAAACCTCCTTCTAAAGCCATAGCAATTGCCAAATCAGCTTCGGTAACTGTATCCATCGCAGCAGACACTAAAGGAATGTTTAATGCGATGTTTTTCGTTAACATGGTTTTTGTAGTTGTTTCTCTCGGAAGGATTTGAGAAAAACCTGGTCTTAATAGCACATCATCATATGTGAGTGCCTCGTACAAAACTTTACTTGGATCGATAGCCATTTGAAGCAAATAATTTAACTGTGATTATTTGCGGTGCAAAGTTAGAACTATAAACGAATATCCAACAAAAAAAGTGATAATTTTTCTTGAATAAATGATTAAAAATCAAAAGGGTACAAAAAAAGGACACACCTTTTGGATGTATCCTTATTTTTGTGTGGGACGTATAGGATTCGAACCTATGACCCCCTGCTTGTAAGGCAGGTGCTCTAAACCAACTGAGCTAACATCCCAATGCACTTATCGTGTATTGGTGGGACGTATAGGATTCGAACCTATGACCCCCTGCTTGTAAGGCAGGTGCTCTAAACCAACTGAGCTAACATCCCAAAATAATATATCAAATGTGGGACGTACAGGATTCGAACCTGTGACCCCCTGCTTGTAAGGCAGGTGCTCTAAACCAACTGAGCTAACATCCCAATACACTTTACGTGAATTGTGTGGGACGTATAGGATTCGAACCTATGACCCCCTGCTTGTAAGGCAGGTGCTCTAAACCAACTGAGCTAACATCCCAATACACTTGCGTGAATTGTGTGGGACGTATAGGATTCGAACCTATGACCCCCTGCTTGTAAGGCAGGTGCTCTAAACCAACTGAGCTAACATCCCGAAAATAAATATGTCAAAAGTGGGGCGTACAGGATTCGAACCTGTGACCCCCTGCTTGTAAGGCAGGTGCTCTAAACCAACTGAGCTAACACCCCAATACACTTAATGTGAATTGTGTGGGACGTATAGGATTCGAACCTATGACCCCCTGCTTGTAAGGCAGGTGCTCTAAACCAACTGAGCTAACATCCCAATACACTTGCGTGAATTGGTGGGACGTATAGGATTCGAACCTATGACCCCCTGCTTGTAAGGCAGGTGCTCTAAACCAACTGAGCTAACATCCCGATCATTACATTAAATAGACACCGTTTGTGTCATTGCGAGTGCAAAGGTAAGCGTAGATAATTTATATCCAAACTATATATTGTAAAAAAAATATAACAACTTAATTTTACACTGAATTTCAAGAGTATAGAATCTAAATAAATTCTATACTCTTTTAAAATTCTTAGTTATTTTTCAGCTTAGCAAATACTTTTCCTGCAATTGTATCACCAATAGCTAGAGAAGATGTTGCTGCTGGAGATGGTGCGTTTAATACATTTATCATTCTTGATTCTTCTACAAACAAGAAATCATCAATCAAACCTCCATCTTTATCACATGCTTGAGCTCTAACTCCTGCTCCGCCTTTCTTTAAGTCAGATTCTTTTAGATCTGGTAAAAGACGACGTAAGGCTTTTGTAAAAGCCGTTTTAGAATAAGATCGGTACATTTCTCCAATACCTGTTGGCCAATATTTTGATGCTATCTTGATAAATCCTTTCCAAGTTAGTGACTCAAATAATTCTCCTACATTAATATCAGACTTTGTATAACCTTCTCTTTTATACGCTAATACAGCATTTGGTCCTGCTTCAACACCACCATTAATCATTCTTGTAAAGTGAACACCTAAGAATGGGAATGAAGGATCTGGAACAGGGTAAATTAAGTTCTTAACTAGATAATGCTTATTTGGCTTAATCTCATAGTATTCTCCTCTGAAAGGAATAATTCTAACATCCAATTGTTTTAAAGCTAACTGGGCTACTCTATCACTATATAAACCAGCACAGTTTACTACTAAATGAGACCTAAAAACACCTTTAGAAGTAGCTACTTCAGCTCCGATACTCCCCAAACGGATATCTTCTACTTTGTGGCCAAATTTTACAATACCTCCAAAACGTTCTGTAAAAACCTCTTTATATTTTTCTGTCACTTCAGTATAATCAATTATACCTGTTTGAGGGACATGTAATCCAGCAATACCAGTACAATACGGCTCATACTCCTTAATTTCAGAAGAAGATAATTTTCTTAAATCAGTTAGTCCATTTTCAATGCCTCTTTCATATAAGGCATTTAAATTTTCTAATTCTTTTTGATCAGTAGCCACAACGATCTTACCACATAAGTCGTATTTCACGTTCTCTTCATCACAAAATTTGATCAGCTGGTTATAACCATCAATACAATTCAATGCTTTATGACTACCTGGTTTGTAGTATAAACCTGAATGAATTACCCCACTATTGTGCCCGGTTTGATGTTTAGCAACGCCTTCTTCCTTTTCTAGTACAAGTACTCTTAACTCAGGAGATTGCTGTTTAATTTTCATTGCAGATGCCATACCTACAATTCCAGCACCTATGATGATTACATCATACACCATGGTTAAATCTATTTATTAGTTTAAAATAACAATGAGTTGCAACTAAAAAGTCACAACTCATTTTTTATATCATATCAGCAATTAAACTGCTGTTTCTTTCTTGAATAATTCAACAAAAGCTGGTAATTCTAACATACCGATATCGCCTTCACCTTTTTTACGTACTGAAACAGAGTTTCCTTCCATCTCTTTTTCACCCACAATTAACATGTATGGTGTTTTTTGTACTTCAGCATCACGAATTTTACGTCCAATTTTTTCCGCTCTTGCATCTACAGTTCCTGTAAATCCTTCTTCTTCTAACATAGACATAACACCATAAGCGTAGTCGTTGTATTTATCAGAAACAGGTAATAATGTAAACTGCTCAGGAGCTAACCATAATGGGAAATTACCACCAGTATGCTCAATTAAGATGGCAATAAAACGTTCCATTGAACCAAATGGAGCTCTGTGAATCATAACAGGACGTTTCATTGAGTTATCAGAGTCTTTGTACTCTAACTCAAAACGTTGTGGTAACTGATAATCTACTTGGATTGTACCTAATTGCCACGATCTCCCTAATGCATCACGTACCATAAAGTCAAGTTTAGGACCGTAGAATGCTGCTTCTCCGTACTCAACTACTGTGTTAAGTCCTTTTTCTGCAGCTACTTCTTCAATATCCTTCTCAGCTCTATCCCAATCTGCTTCATTTCCTATGTATTTTGCTCTATCTTCTTTATCTCTTAAAGAGATTTGAGCCATATAATCTTCAAACCCTAAAGATTTGAAAACATACAATACAAGGTCAATTACTTTAGCAAATTCTTCTTTTACTTGATCTGGACGACAGAATAAGTGTGCATCATCTTGAGTAAACCCACGAACCCTTGTCAGACCGTGTAATTCTCCACTTTGCTCATACCTGTATACAGTACCAAATTCAGCTAAACGAATTGGTAAATCTCTGTATGAACGAGGACGTGAACGGTAAATCTCACAGTGATGAGGACAGTTCATTGGTTTCAATAAATACTCTTCACCTTCGTTTGGAGTATGAATTGGTTGGAAAGAATCCTCTCCATATTTAGCATAGTGCCCAGAAGTTACATAAAGGTCTTTTGATCCAATATGTGGAGTAACTACTTGTTGGTAACCTGCTTTCGCTTGTGCTTTTCTTAAGAAATTTTCTAAACGCTCTCTTAAAGTTGTACCCTTTGGTAACCATAATGGTAAACCAAGTCCTACACGTTGAGAAAATGTAAATAAGTCAAGTTCTTGACCTACTTTTCTATGATCTCTTTTCTTTGCTTCTTCAACGCGTTCTAAGTATTCATTTAATTCCTTTGCTTTAGGGAATGTAATACCATAAATACGTGTAAGCATTTTATTTTTCTCGTCTCCTCTCCAATAAGCACCAGCTACACTAGTTAACTTAATAGCTTTTACAAAACCTGTATTTGGAATATGAGGTCCACGACATAAATCTGTAAATTCTCCTTGTTTATAGAATGTGATAGAACCGTCTTCTAATCTTTCTAACAAATCAAGTTTATAAGGATCTTCTTTTTCTTCGAAGTATTTTATAGCATCAGCTTTAGAAATATCAGAACGTAGATATTGGTTCTTTTTCTTTGCTAATTCTTTCATCTTCTGTTCAACTTTTGGCAAGTCATCAGAAGAGAAGTCATAATCCATAAAATCTACATCATAGTAGAAACCATTTTCGATAGAAGGTCCGATACCTAATTTCACGCCTGGATATAAAGCCTCCAATGCCTCGGCCATCAAGTGAGCTGATGAATGCCAAAATGTAGATTTGCCATCCGTATCATTCCACGTTAATAATTTTACATTTGAGTCTGCGGTTAAAGGTCTGGTAGCATCCCAAACTTCACCATTAACCTCAGCGGCTAATACGTTTCTTGCCAAGCCTTCGCTTATGCTTTTTGCAACATCTAAAGAAGTTGCTCCGCTTTCATACTCTCTTACCGAATTATCCGGCAATGTAACTTTAATCATTGTGGTATAAGATTTAAAATGTTATTCCCCCATTTGAGTCCCTACAACTGGCCACAAAATTTGCTGTGAGAATTTTGAAACGCAAGCTACAATTTTACTCGTTTTAATCACACAAATTATTGAAGAATAAGCGTTAATTCACCAGTTTTTTATAAAAATTTGTTTATTTATTTCTGATACTTAATGCAATTACTTGATATCTCTACAATTGAACTCGATTAGTTGTTAAACATTTATATAAACCACTAATTTTCTTCAAAAAACGATTTAGAAACTAAAAAGTCATAGTATTCTATTTATCTTTTGATAAATTCGCATACATTTTTTTATATACATTAAAATATAATCAAGCTTTAGACACTACGCTATACAGTCAAACACATGCAACATTTAAACGATATTTTAAGCCTTATAGATAGTTACATAGGCGGATCCTATTGGTTTGTAGCTCTACTATTACTAACAGGTTTATTTTTTACAGTCTACTTACAATTTCCACAAATTCGTTTCTTTAAACACGCAATCGACGTTGTAAAAGGAAAATACGATGAAAAAGATGACGAAGGAGACACTTCTCATTTTCAAGCACTTGCTACTGCACTTTCAGGTACTGTAGGCACTGGTAATATTGCTGGTGTAGCACTTGCAATACATTTAGGTGGTCCAGCTGCACTTTTTTGGATGGTAGTCACGGCCTTTTTTGGTATGACAACAAAGTTTGTTGAAGTAACATTATCACATAAATACAGAGAAAAAACAGCAGATGGTACAATGGCAGGTGGCCCTATGTATTTCATGAAAAACAAGTTAAACATGAAATGGATGGCAGTTTTATTTGCTATTGCAACTGTATTATCTTCTTTTGGAACAGGTAATTTACCTCAAGTTAATAGTATTGCATCATCTATGTTTGCAACTTTTGGAGTAGAACAATACATTACTGGTGCAGTACTTTCTGTACTATTAGCTTTTGTAATCTTAGGCGGTATTAAAAGAATTGCCTCAGTAACAGAAAAATTAGTCCCAATAATGGCCGTCATCTATTTTATTGGATGTTTAGCCGTTATCTTTTATAATTTTGAAAATATCCCAAGCTCTATCGGAAGAGTAATAGGTGATATTTTTAGCGGAACATCTGCCACTGGTGGTTTCTTAGGAGCAACATTAGCTTTTGCATTTAATAGAGGTGTTAACAGAGGATTATTTTCTAATGAAGCTGGGCAAGGTTCTGCACCAATCGCTCACGCATCTGCAAAAACAAAAGAACCTGTATCAGAAGGTATGGTTGCTATTTTAGAGCCATTTATTGATACAATTGTTATTTGTAGTTTAACTGGCTTAGCACTTCTTTCTTCAAATGTTTGGAGAGAAAAAGTCGACAATACTTTTCAACAAACTGATTTACAAGTTTTAAATACAGTTTATGATGATAGCAAAAACAATCCTAACAACGACAGAGAAAAGTTAGCTTTCCATATTAGTGGAGAAGAAACCCTTCCTGTTTTTGATGGAGAATTAAATGTAGTAAATGGGACAATAAAAAATACAGTTACTTTAATTCACGCTCGTTCACTTGCTGAAGGTGTAAAAGTAACTTACCAAGGAGAACCTTATTCTGGTCATTTAAAAGTTACTAAAGGAAAAGTCCAATGGAAAGATGGGCTAGTAATAACTGGTAAATCTTTAATTCACAGTGCTCCACTTACAAGTTTAGCATTTAGTAGAAGTTACTTTGGAGAATACGGTAAATACATTGTAACAATCGGCCTTTTACTCTTTGCTTTCTCCACAGCCATTTCTTGGTCTTATTATGGAGATAGAGCCATGACGTTCTTATTTGGCAGTGCTTCTGTTAAGTATTTTAGAATTGTATATGTTGGAGCTTTCTTTATCGGATCTTTTGCTGATACTACTATAATTTGGACACTCTCTGGTATTACCATAGCTCTAATGACTATTCCTAACCTTATTGGTTTATTAATTTTAAGGAAAGACATGAAAGATAGTTTAAATACCTATTGGGATCATATGGAAAATAAATTTGGCATCAAGAGATAGCACAAATTATATCTACAATTACAAAGAGGTTCTATTGATTTAATTCGATAGAACCTTTTTTATTAATTTTTGATATACTTATTAATGCTTTTAGCAATTATTCAAATACTCTCATCAAGTAATCATATCCTCCTAATAAGAACCAAAATAGAAATTAGCAAAAAAAAGAAACGCCCAATATCTAATCGATATTGAGCGTTTCAACTTTATGAGTAACATAAAGCACGTAAACATGAGGCTAATCATGCTCACGATTTCAACCAGCTATGAAGTCCAAAGGATTGAAACATAATTTCATCTTTTGGTATCCAAATATATAATATTTTTTAAACAATACCTTTTAATTGTTAATAAGATTTTAATAATGAATGTTAATTTTTCTTGTTGAATTAAAAAATTGCTTCCAAAAAAAAGAAGTTGCACAACACTGTACAACTTCCATTTACTATCTTAATGTAACAACAGTTACTCCTGCACCTCCTCTATCAGGATGATCGTCTGATACATTTTTAATTCCTTTAAATGTTCTAAGATGATTGCGAACAACTTCTCTTAAAGCTCCTGTACCTTTACCGTGTACAATTCTCACAGAAGTTTCTCCAAGCATAATTGCAGAATCCATAAAATCATCCAAATCATACATTACCTCTTCAGCTCTTTTACCTCTAAGGTCTAATTGAGAATTAAAATCTACCCTTTTTTGTGTTATGCTAGAAGCTGCACTTACACCTATTGATTTTTCTCGTACTTCTTTTCTAAATTCTTTCTTACTAATTCTTTCAAGACGATTTAGTTTCACTTTCGTTCTTAAAGCACCAATAATAATTTCTGCCTCTTTAGAAGAAAGAGATGCCACTTCACCAATAGTTGTTTGTCCTTTTACTCGAACAGCATCACCAATAGTAATTTTACCACCTATGACTTCATAAGTAACTTCTTCCTTTTTAGGTTTACTCCCTTTTGTAGGTTGATTACTTACTCTAAAGTTTTCCATATTTTGACGAAGCTTCTTAGTTCTTTCTTTCTCAGCATTCGTTTCACGGATTTCTTTAATTGTATGTTCAATCTTTTTATTGGCAGTATCTAAAACTTTTTGAGCATCTTCTCTAGCCTTATTTATTATAGATTGCTTCTTATTTTGAAGTTCTAAAGATCTAGTCTCAAATTTTTCTTTCGCAGACTTTAATTTCTGCTCCAAACGGCGTACTTCATTATTCTTCTGAGAAAACTCCTTCTTCTCTTCTTCAAGATTACGAAGTAACTCTTCCATATTAATTTTTTTACGCCCTGCCTTATGTCGTGCTATGTTAACTACCTTTTTAGGTAAGCCAATCTTTTGTGCAATCTCTAGAGCAAACGAACTACCCGGTTGACCTTGCTCTAATTTATACAATGGTTGTAGTTTCTCTACATCATAACGCATTGCTCCATTTTGCAAACCAACCTCTTTTTCTGCATAGAATTTTAAATTAGCGTAGTGTGTTGTAATACAACCCCACATATGCTGACGGTTCATTTGTTCTAATATTGATTCTGCAATTACACCACCTAATTCTGGTTCAGTTCCAGATCCAAATTCATCAATTGTGATCAAAGATTTCTCACCACCTTTTGTAAGCATTGCTTTCATATTGGTTAAATGAGACGAATAGGTAGATAAGTCATTTTCTAATGATTGATCATCGCCATAATCCATCATTATATCTTCAAAAATACCCATTTTAGAACCTTCTACCATCGGTACTAACATCCCGCATTGGAACATGTATTGCACCAAAGCAACTGTTTGCATAGCAATTGATTTTCCTCCGGCATTAGGGCCAGAAATAATCAAAATTCTACCACGCTCCTCATCAAGTTCAATTTTTTGGCGTACAACCTGACCCTGTTTACTCTGCTCCATAAACGACCAAAGTAAAAGAGGGTGTGCAACATGATACCAAGCAATTAAAGGTTCATCAACAATTACAGGTTTAATCGATTCTTGTATCATTGCAAAATTTGCTTTTGCGTTAATAAAATCGATAATACCTAAGTAATTATTTCCTTTTCTAAGCCCTGGAATTTGAGGTCTTATTTTATTGGTAATCTCTGTTAGAATACGTATAACTTCTTGGCGTTCCCTTAATTCAAGATCCTTAATTGTATTGTTTAATTGAAGTAACTCTTGAGGTTCAATAAAAACTGTCTGTCCTGTAGATGACGCATCATGAACAAAACCAGTAACATGCCTTTTATGTTCAGCAGGAACAGGAACTACAATACGTCCTTCTCTTAAAGTAGGTATTGCATCATCTTTTGCGTAACCACTTTTTTTCATCTGTTGCAATACAGATGCAGTACGCGATCTTAAGCTAGATAACTCTTTTAGTAACGCTCTCCTTATTTGTACTAATTCTGGAGATGCATTGTCTCTAATTTTCCCTTTATCATCTAATATCATATCGATATCAGATAAAATCATAGGATTAAATTCTACAACTTCACTTACTCTAACCAATTCAGGGTACAGTGTAGGGTCTGCTGTATTAAAGAAAGTAAGACAATCTTTTAATGTTGTAAAAGCTGTTTTTAAATCAAAAAGCTCGTCTTCCAAAAGAAAGGCATTAACTATCTCGGCTTTATCAAGATAATTTTCTACATCAATAAACCCCGAATGAGGGAAAGATTCTCCAGAAGCATAAATACGTACACACTCATCTACTTGAGCAATACGCTGTCTAATAAAACGAGGATCAGAAGTAAAGCGCATTTTATCTACATAACTACGCCCAACTGCTCCATTACATTTATCCTTTAAAATTTCTCTTAGTTTATCGAAACCAAGTTTCTCTTCTAAATTTTTTGGATATAACATTTATATATTTTGAATTATAAGCAACTACTACTAGCTGCTTCTTTGTATCATAATTTGAACTTGTACTTTAATGTAAAGATTGATGGCTAAAAAGGCTTATCAATTGATTATAGAAAGTACATTGTATTTTTAACTGTGTGCACAAAGATCATAAATTGAAATGAATTTATAAAGTACAAAAAAGGACTCCTACGAGCCCTTCTTCAATTATCTTAAATTTTCTTTCATATCTTCTATTTCCTTCTCTAATTTTGCATACCATTCAGCACCGTATTTGGCAGTAAATGGTCCTTTTAAAAACTTATAGACAGGAACTTTTAATTCTTTACCTAAAACACAAGCATCAGAACATATTTCCCAACGATCATAATTGACAGCATCGTAAGCATCATATTTTGTAATTCTTGCTGGATAGAGATAACATGAGATTGGTTTTCTATAATCTATCTTCTTATCAAGAAATGCTTTTTCTATAGCACAATGTAAATACTTTTTATCATCGTAGATTGCGTATGCACATTCTCTATTATTAATAGTAGGTGTAGAAAAATCTCCTTCAAAGTCTTTAATATACTTCCCTTGCTTTTCTACTTCTGCAATTCCTTCAGGAGACATGTAAGGTTTCACCTTTTCATAGACTGATTCAATTTGTTCTAGTTCATGCTCATTTAAAGGAGCACCTAAGTCACCTTCAACACAGCATGCACCTTTACACTTATCAAGATTACAAACAAATTCTTCCGACATCATGTCGTCACTCAATACTACTTTATCTACTACAATCATTTTCTTTCTAGTGCTTAAAATTTTTCAAACACAAAAAACGTATTTATTTGATAAACAAACGACAATTCTCTCGTTAACTTTTGAAAAGGCATAAAAAAAGGTGGATAAGTTAAACTCATCCACCTAAATATTATAAGAAGTTTCTAATTATACAGAAACATTGTTATCTCTTAAAGCATCGTTTAAAGATGTTTTTCTATCAGTACTTTCTTTACGTTGACCGATAATAATAGCACAACCTACAGAAAACTCACCTGCTGGGAATTTCTTAGTGTAGCTACCAGGAATTACAACAGAACGTGGAGGTACATAACCCTTATATTCTACTGGTTCAGGGCCTGTAACATCAATAATTTTAGAGCTAGCTGTTAGAGTAACGTTTGCACCTAATACAGCTTCTTTACCGATATGAACACCTTCTACTAGGATACAACGAGAACCTACAAATGCACCATCTTCGATAATTACTGGAGCTGCTTGAACTGGCTCTAAAACACCCCCAACACCAACACCACCTGAAAGGTGAACATCTTTACCAATTTGAGCACAACTACCAACAGTTGCCCAAGTATCTACCATTGTACCAGAATCAACGTATGCTCCTATGTTTACATAAGAAGGCATCATGATAACTCCTTTGTTTACAAAAGAACCGTATCTAGCAATTGCATGAGGTACTACACGAACACCTTTTTCTGCATAATCACTTTTTAAAGGAATTTTATCATGGAATTCAAAAGGACCAACTTTAATTGTTTCCATTTTAGCAAGAGGGAAAAACAAAATAACTGCTTTTTTTACCCACTCGTTAACCTGCCAACCATCAGCAATTGGTTCTGCACATCTTAATGTACCTTTATCTAATTCCTCTACAGTTGCTTTAACTGCGTCAATATATTCTTGTTGTTGTAATAAAGCACGGTCATCCCACGCTTGCTCAATCAATTGTTGTCTAGTCATAATCTAATGGTAATCCCTTTTACGAGATGTGATAATATTGTGAAAATTCCCAATAATGGTATTAGGAATCGCAAAAGTAATTAATCCTCATCAATTTTACATAAGGACCAACAAACTAAACAAAAATATCACACCATGTTTTAAATAAAACTCTTTGTCATAAAAAAAACGAACAATATTTAAATTGCCCGTTTCTTTATAACTTAATGAGTATTTATATATGCATATATAGATTTATAAAGATTGTTTTAAATTGAAAACACAAATTAAGAAACCACTTTTTGTTCCTTCTCAAAAATCTCCCAATCTTTCTCAAATTTCTCTACAACAGAATCTGTAAATTGATAATGATGAAGCATCTCTGATTGAGGCTCTAAAACTGCTTCTACTTCATCTACCCAATCTTCTTCTACCACAGCTACAATTGCTGAACTACCCGGTTTTAAAGATTTTTTTATATCAACTAATAAATCATTTGGTATTTTTAGAGCATCACTATTTACCCAACCAGCTAAAGCACCTACTCCTAATCCTGCTGCTACAGAACCAGCAAATACTTCTGCAGCAAATAAGGCTGCTCCGTAAATTGCCCCTACAGGACCAATTAACATTCCTACAAGACCTCCTACTACTGCTCCCCAAAAAGCATCTCTACCTTCTGTATCATGTACAGTAGTTTTTCCAGATTCTGACTTACTTACAACTGTGTAAGCCTTTAAATCTAATTCATCTTTCTTTTCCTTTTTAGAAAGAAGATTGAATTCGTGGTCTGCAGTTTTCTCATTTTGATAGATTGCGACAATTAGTTTTTTGTAAGATTTCATTTTGGTAAAGTTAAAAGTTAGATGATATGTATTATTTACACTTACAACTTCGTTAACTTTTACCACTTTTTAGATGACCGTCGTCACCTAATTTACTTCTTTTATCATTGTAATTCCTTGGTTATCAACCACTCTATCTACAACCTCCCATGTTGTTTTTAAAATTGCATCATTCAATTCAACAATCATTTCTTCGTTAAAAGGAGCAGGAAGAATTACATTTTGTTCTTTTGGATAAACAGGTAAAACTGCTTCACTCTCATTATGTATCCTATCTAAAGCAGAAATTAAATATGTATACTTTTCTAGATCTAGAGACCTTTCATCAATATAAGAAGATGCATTTCCGGGAACAATACAGAGTATTTCTCTTGGATCATCAATATTAGGTAGTTTCCCCCCCGTAGTAGAATATATAACATAGCTTGTAGCTAAATCTCCATCTTCTGCAACTAATGCATTTTGCCATTTCAATTCAATACCCGTTTCTCCTACTGCTATTGATGGTTTTTCTGGAGGATTAGGATTTGTACCATCAATCCAAGGCATTAAAGGTAATAAGGCTGGTACATTATAAATATTTTTCAAAGAATCTGCCATTCCACCCTGATTATACAAAAGTGATGTCGAATTATAGAATACACTCCCATGAATATTTTCTGATGATCTAGTATGATATAATTGTGAGGGCATTTCAGCGTTATCTCTCCAACCTTTTTCTAAACTTGTTTGTACTCTATATGTTGCATGACCCGCATAAAGATGTCTGCCAAATGAGTTGTTAGACCACCATGTAATTAACTCTTTAAAAGGAATATTTCTATGTTTAGTACTTTGATAAGCCTGAGGTGCTACGTAATCAATCCATCCATTTTGTAACCATAAACGAACATCTGCATATAAATGATCATATGATGTATAGCCCGATCTAGTAGGTGAGCCATTTTGATCGTCTCTTTCATTTCTCCATACCCCATAAGGGCTTACTCCAAATTTCAGAGAGGGTCTTTTTTCAATAATTAACGCATGAATATCTTCTATGAATGTATTGACATTTGCTCTTCTCCAATCGCGAATACTTTCATTACCAACTCTGTATTTTCTATAAGTTGCTCTATCTGCTTTTATTTCACCATGGTCTGGATAAGGATAGAAGTAATCATCAAAATGTAGAGCATCTATATCATAATTCGAAATTATTTCTTCAATTACAGATTCAATATATTTTCTTGCTTCTGGAATACCAGGGTTTAGAATAGCTAAATTATGGTATTTCAATATCCATTCTGGATGCCTCTTATACACATGGTCTGATGATACTTTAACAGATTGAATATTTGTAACTGCTCTAAAAGGATTTACCCAAGCATGAAACTCCATTCCTCTTTTATGCGTTTCGGAAATCATAAAAGCAAGTGGATCATAAAAAGGTTTAGGTGCCTCTCCCATTTTACCTGATAAAGAAGAACTCCAAGGCTCTATATTACTAGGGTAAATAACATCAGCACTAGAACGTACTTGTACAATTACTGCATTTATACCCCGCTTTTGATGAAAATCTAATAACGAGATAAAATCTTCCTTCTGCTGGTCTGCAGAATCTTTTTCACTATAAGGCCAATCGATTGCATTTAAAGTTGCAACCCATACACCTCTAAATTCCCTCTTTTGAACTGAAGTTTCTTGTGAAAAACACAATGTAGATGCTGTTAAAAAAATAATATTAAAAAAAAATTGCCTCATCTGTAATGATTGTTGTAGTTGGAAGTAGAGGGATAGAAAGTTTTTAATAAATTTGCTCTATTGACAAAAATAGTAACATGCAGCAAAAGTTGAACACAAATCTAAAATTAATCTATATTTTTTTATTTTTATCTATTGGATTTCAAAGTTGTGAATTCTTTGGGCTTGACAAAGAATTAGATAACCTAACTATTCAAGATTTAGAATTAGAATCTATAAGTAAATTCCCTTACCTTACCCCGCAAGGAGAATGGCATGATCCTGAAAGTATTGTATATTCTAATACAAGAGATAGTGTTTTTAATAAACTCTTCCTTGATTATAAAGAAACAAAAAATGCAAACTTTCAGAGACTAACGCTTTCTATTGATTTCCCATCAGATTCTTCTTTACTCTCTTTAGATTCCGTGGAAGTTTTTATTGAAAACGCAAAAGCTGAAAAATATAAAATCGGCTATTTATACGATATCCCTGATAATACTACAGATAAAAGTTTAGATCTCACTATTCAGAATAACGAATCTGTAGTAGGAAATATTTTAAAAGACTCAGTTGTATATTTTAAGCCTAGATTTCATTTTAGAATAACCGTAAGAAGTGATTCCATGAAATTTAAGGTTCTAGGTGGTTATTCAATCACTGGACAATAATTACTAAAGATAATCTGCAAAGGTTATCTTTTTATATTTAGATTAAACCAACCTCAATTATTATAAATAATGAATAAATCAATATCTTTATTAAGCCTTTCCATATTTTTCTTTACTAACCTTTTACTAGCTCAAAACAATCAAAGTGTTTTAACCTTTGATGAAATTATGAGTGGAGAAACCTACATTGGACATTCACCTCATAGTCCTTTTTGGGCAAAAGACAGCAAGACAATTTATTTCTATTGGAATAAAGAAAACAAAGCCTATGATGATCTCTTCAAGGTAGATGTTAAATCTAAGAAATATGAAAAAGTTTCTACAGAAGAACAAAAATCTCTACCTATTGCAAATGGAGATTGGAATAAAAACCATACTAAAAAATTATATATTAAAGCTGGGAACCTATTTATTTACGACTTTAAAAAAGGGGTACAAAAGCAGATAACTAACACTCTTGATAAAAAATCAAACGCTTTCTTTTTAGACAATGAGAATAGCATAAGTTATACATCAAATGGCAATGTGTTTATTATGCAGCTAAATGATGGAGTAACAACACAAGTTTCTAATTTTACTTCAGGTACTAAAAAAGGTGAACCTAAACTGACACCACAAAATCAATTTTTACATGATCAACAATTAGAATTATTCGAAATCGTTAGAAAAAGAGAAGATAGATCTGAAGAAAAAAAGGAACATTCTGAAAGTTTAGAAATTAGCCAACCTTCTAAAATCTATTTAGGAAAAAAATACCTTTGGAAAGCTCAACTTAGTTACGATACAAAACATATTGTATATTCATTAGGAAAAAAAGCTGGAAACTACGCTACGGAAATGCCTGTTTGGGTAGAAGGAACTGGCTATGTGAAGATGCAAAATGCCCGACCTAAAGTAGGAAGTCCTGAAGACACTTATACCAATTATATTTTTGATATTAATGGTGATTCTACAATCGAAATTGATCTTACTACTTTGGATGGTATCTACGACACTCCTAAATATTATGAAGAATACCCAGCATTAGAAAAAGGGAAATCAGATAAAATGAGAGATGTAGTGATGCACTCTCCTACTTTTTCTAAAGGTACTAATTATGCAATTGCTGATGTTAGAGCCTATGACAATAAAGACAGATGGATCATTTTAATAAATCTTTTAGACGGTTCTGTTACTCAAATTGACAGACAACATGATGATGCTTGGATTGGTGGACCTGGTATTAGTGGTTGGAATTTCTGGATTCCAAAACTAAAATGGATTGACAGTGATACTTTTTGGTATCAATCTGAAAATGATGGCTATTCTCATATTTATACATACACTGTAAGTAATAACAAAAAAAGGCAATTAACTAAAGGAGATTTTGAAGTACATGGAGTCAAGTTATCTAACGATGGCAAATCTTTTTATGTAACAGCAAATAAGGAGCATCCTGGAAGTATGCAATTGTATAAACTAGATATTGCCTCTGCACAACTTACTAAAATCACTTCTAAAGAAGGTAATCATGAAACATTACTATCTCCAGATGAGAAATATATTGTTGATAGATATTCATTTAGTAACAAACCTTGGGAACTGTATCTTCAACAAAATAAACCAAATGTAACTCCTATTCAGTTAACTTCTTCTACTACTAAAGCTTTTGATGAATACGAATGGAGAAGTCCTGAAGTTGTAACATTTAAAGCAGAAGATAATAAAGATGTACATGCTAGATTATACAAACCTACTGCAGAAAAAGATCTTCATAAGGCTGTAATATTTGTACATGGTGCTGGATACTTACAAAATGCACACAAATGGTGGAGTGTTTATTATAGAGAGTACATGTTTCATAATATGTTAGTTGACAATGGCTACACTGTTTTAGATATTGACTTTAGAGCTTCTGAAGGGTATGGTAGCGAATGGAGAACTGCCATTTATAGAAACATGGGAGGAAAAGATCTCTCTGACCAAGTAGATGGAGCAAAATTTTTAATAGAGCAACATGGTGTAGATGCTAAAAAAATTGGCATCTATGGTGGGTCTTATGGTGGCTTCATCACAATGATGGCAATGTTTAAAGAAGGAGATACTTTCCAAGCAGGCGCTGCTATACGCTCCGTTACAGATTGGGCTCATTATAACCATCCTTATACATCAAATATATTAAACACTCCTGCTTTAGACCCAATAGCTTATAAAAGAAGTTCTCCTATTTACCTTGCAGAAGGTTTAAAAGGAAACTTACTAATTCTGCATGGCATGGTTGATGATAATGTTCAATTTTCTGATGTTGTCCGTTTATCACAACGGTTAATTGAACTCAAAAAAGAAAATTGGAATATGGCAATATATCCAATAGAACCACACGGATTTAAAGAAACAAGTAGTTGGATAGATGAATACAAAAGGATATTCAATCTTTTCCAATCAAAACTTTAATTAAAAACAGCTACCACGTAAAAATGGTAGCTGTTTTGCTATAAATTATTTCTTAGTATTATTCTAATTTACCACATCTAAACTAACGATAACTTTTAAATTAAAGGTATCATTTAATACAAAGAGTAGTTATTTTTAGTAGATTAGATAATAATTACTACATTTTACAAGTTCTTATAATATCACAAAATGGAATCTACAGAAATACACAAATTAGATTGCAGTAACCTAAACTGCCCAATGCCGATTGTTAGAATCGCTAAGAAATTTAGAGATATCAATATAGGTGAACAAGTAGAAATCGTTGCTACAGACCCGGCTTTTAAAGCAGACGTTGAAGCTTGGGTTAGAAAAACTTCACAGAAATTAATCTCATTTACTGAAGAAGGAAAATCAAAAATTGCTGTTCTAGAAAAAATAAAATAACACCTATTATCTTGCTACTATGGAATTCAACGACCCAAATTTAAAAGAATATATTGATCAGTTAGTTGATGAAAAACTTACTGAAAAAACAAAGGAGTTTAGTGCCCAATTTGAGGCTATTCAAAATACACTCACAACTTTAAAAACAGCACAGCAACCTAATGAAAAAGTTACGATGCTCGTTACAAGTTTTGAGTTAGACAAGATTATGCCTGCATTTATTATTGCTAATGGAGCTGCAAGTTTTGGGATGGATGTCACTATATTTTTTACTTTATGGGGAATTAATGCTTTAAAAGATAAAAGTGTTTATTCTGGTAAAACCATTAAGGAAAAATTAATTACGATGATGTTACCAAATACTCCACAGACAACAACTATTTCTAGGTTGAATATGCTTGGTGTTGGTACAGAAATGATGAAGATGATGATGAAAGAAAATAACATCGAAACATTACCAGATCTAATTGATTTATCTGTAGACATGGGTGCAAAATTAATTGCCTGCCAAATGACTATGGGCATGATGGGAATTACAACTGAAGAAATAAGAAAAGATGTTGAGTTTGGAGGTGTAGCTACTTACATTGAAGAAGCTTCTGACGCTACTATTACATTAACGTTCTAAGATCTACGTATGAAGATTGTTGCATTACAAAAAAAGATTAAAGAACTCGAAGCTTTAATTTCAGAAAAAGATAAACAAATTAAAGAATTAAAGGAAAGTGAAGTCGCACTTGCTGATGCTAATGTGCGTATTGCTGAACTCTTTATGAATTTAGAAGATGCACAAGAAAGTATAATTGATCAAAAAAATGAGATTCAAATTCAGAATGAAGAACTTTCTGAAAACCTGGAGGAGTTAACTTTAATCAATGAGCAGCTTAGCATTGCTCAAACATTAAACGAAAACCTTCATAAACATAAAATCCAATCAGAAGTAATTAAAAGAGCACATGAAAAAGTATTAAGTAGTATTCATTATGCTCAAAACATTCAAAAAAGTATCTTTCCCTCCTCTAAAACTTTAAGGGAAAATTTCCCTAATTATTTTAAAATTTTCTACCCTAAGGATCTTGTTGGAGGCGATTTCTATTGGTCTACTAAAATTAATAACAAAAAAATATTAGTAGTTGCAGATTGTACTGGTCATGGTGTACCCGGGGCATTTATGACATTAATTGCTATTACTTTATTAGAGCGTTTTGTTTGTGTTCAGAAAATTACGGATCCAAAAGAAATCAATAGGAATATTGATAAGGCAATAATTAAACTCTTAAAACAAGAGAAAGAAAGTAGTAATAGAGACAGTATTGACCTTACAATACTTGTTGAAGACGACAAAGAAAACACCATCACAATCTCTAGTGCAAAACGCCCTTATTTAAAGGTTAACAATAACGAGGTAAGTCAAATAAAAGGAGACAGAAACCCTGTTGGTGACACTACCGTAGCTATGAAAAAATTCACAAACCATACCTACGATAAAATAGCTGGAGATCGATATTATTTGTTCTCAGATGGAATTACTGATCAATTTGGAGGACCTGAAGATAAAAAATTGGGTTCTAAAAATTTAATTAAATTTCTATCATCAATTCAAGAAAAGCCCTTTGTTCAACAACAAAGTGATTTAGAAGAGTTCTTAAATAAATGGATGAAAGATCAACAACAAATTGATGATATCGTATTTTTTGGTTTAGAATTATCATAAAAAAAAGCAGATTCACCTAAAATGAATCTACTTTTTAATTAAATGCAGTTCTTTACAAATTGGTTATAAACCAAATCTATAATTAACGCCAGTCATTAAGAATTTACTGTAATTAGAAACACCATATTCCCCTCTTATCATCCAACGGTCATTCAATTCATAGTTTCCTCCAAATTGGAATGTCCATTTCTGAATTAAATCTTTTTGGATGTAATAAGCAATTGGAATTTCACCTACAGAACTATATCCTTTACCTTCTAATCTATCAGCAATTCTCTGCTCCACTTGGTCCATAATCTTTTTTTGTGGTCCAGATAACCCATCATACCAATTAGTATAGCTTTCTTCTAAACCTGGTAACGCCTCTCCTAAAGTTATTCTCCCTGAATTTCCTGTGTGATTTATAAAGTTTCTATACATTGCTCCAATATAGAATGCTAGCTTCGTTTTATTCTTAAACTGAAATCTTCTACCCAATCTATAAGAAGAGGTAACTACACCAACATTTTGATCCAAAAGGGCACTCTTTGAAGATGAGATATTAATATCTGCACTTATAAAGTATTTTTGAATAGCATAATGTAAAGTCATACCACCTCCAAAAGTGACAGCATCAAATTCAACTTTAGAACCAAATTCAGGAAGTGTAGTTCCTCCAAAAGTAGGTTGTAAACTCACTTCAGTACCTCCTTTATTTAGCGAGAACAGACCGTATACATTCATAAATGGCAATACAAATAAATCTGCTCTAAGATTTGTACCATTTGTAAATGCTCTCGTTTTTTTAAATCCTAATGTCTCTTCGTTCAAGATATCATCCATAGGAATACCTCCAATACTCATATTAAATTCTGAGATATCAAGATACATTTCGTTAAATATATAACTTACGCTAATACCTGCTGGCTTTGGAAACTCAATTCCTCTATCCATTACTTTCTGACCCCATATTGGAAATCTATAAGGATATTTCTCTTTGATTACTTTAGTCGAATCTTCTTGTGCAAAAAGACTAGACAAAGTACAAAATGTTATTAGTAATAGTGATAAAACAGTTTTCATGAAGATAGAATATTGTTGTTTGTAAGAGCTTGTTAAAAAAAGAATAAAAATGACCTGTAGTCTGGTCTAAAAAATTATCTACACAAAGCTAACATTTTATTAACAAGTATAAATTTTTAACACAAAAAAAAGTTACTTTAAATTAGTATTCAAAGTAACCTTTTCAATAGGATCAAATGTGGTTATCTATAATTTCACTAATACTCTACCACTCAATTGTCCTTTAATAATTGTATCAATTTTTGCCTTTAAGCCATCTAAGCTCACTTCTTCAGTAATCTCATCTAAGGTACTTGGCAACCAATCTTTTGCTATATTTTCCCAAACAACAATACGTTCTGCTCTAGGAAAATTCTGAGAATCTATTCCAATTAATGAAACTCCTCTTAAAATAAATGGAAAAACATTTAATGGTAAATCAAAAGAAGATGCATTACCACAACATGTAACAACGCCTAGAGGATTAGTACTTTTAATTGCTGTAGCAAGGAATTCGCCGCCAACAGTATCTATTACTCCAGCAAATCTAGGTTTTAAAAGTGGTCTTTGGTTACCTTCTAAAAATTCATCTCTTGATAGCACTTCTACAGCACCAATACTTTTTAAATACGCTACTTTATCTGCCTTACCTGTTACGGTTACTACAGAATAGCCTAACTTATTTAATATTGCAATTGCAATACTACCAACACCACCTGTAGCACCTGTCACTAAAATGTTTCCATCTTCAGGAGCTACTTTATCTACTAATTTATAAACAGACATTGCAGCTGTTAATCCTGCAGTACCCATTTTCATACTATCTTTTAAAGAAATGCCAGCTGGTTTAGGAATAACCCAACCTGAAGGCACCTGAATATATTCAGAAAAACCTCCCCAAGTATTCATACCAAGGTCATAACTTGTTACAATTACTTCATCACCTTCTTTAAAATCAGAGGTATTACTAGACACTACTACACCTGCTGCATCAATACCTGGTGTATGAGGATAATTTTTAGTTACACCTGGCTTACCTAATGCAGAAAGTGCATCTTTATAATTTAATGATGAATACGCTACTTTAACTAATACATCTCCTTCTGGAAGATCTGAAATATTTTTATTTTGGATAGATGAAGAGTATTCTTTCTCTCCTACTTTTTCCGTTACAAAAGCCTTAAAAGTTGTCATAAATCACTTTATTTTATTGATTAACAACGTGAAATTAGTAGCATTTGCATAAAAAAAAAGTGACAAAAGGCCACCTTTAAGTATGTTCACGAAAATATCCAAAGCATTAATTGAATGGTTTAATTTAAAACCATTGTTTAACTAACTTTCTTAGGAAAATCAAAAAATAATTCCTTCCCATTCTTTAAGTTAGACCAATCATCAGCATCAGAAAATTCCAATCCTACCATTCCTGAAGTAGGAATATTATCTAGATAATCTGCCAAAAAATAATTTCTTAAATCAGTAATTGCAGGATTATGAAAAACAAGCATTACTGTATCAAGTTGATTATCTAAATTTCTTACAGATTCTAAAACATCTTCAAAAAGCGCATTATAAAAGTCTTTTTCAAAATGTAACTTTTTACTTAAAACTTCAGCTACTTTTTCTGCTGTAATTTTAGTTCGCTTAGCAGGAGAACTAATAATTAATTCCGGCATCATCTTCCGATCAAATAATCGGTCAGACATCGTGATAATATCTCTTTGCCCTCTTGCATTAAGTGGCCTATCAAAATCAGAAAGTAATGGATTAGTCCATGATGACTTCCCGTGACGCATTAAAATTAACCTCTTCAATTTTTCTTAGTCTTATTTTTATCCTAAATTACTATTGAAATTCATATAAGAAAATTTGATAAACCTATATTTGCTAATTATTCTTAAAAAAGTCACTATTTTGCACTTTATAAGGTTTTATTAAGCCCCATTACAAATGCGAAGATCATTCTATCTGATTATAAATAAATATTTAAGCACTCTATTACTTTTTATATTAATTTACTTTTATAGCTTTAATAGTTTTGGACAAATTGAAGCACCTAAATATGTAAATGAATATTTAGCAATAGGTGTTGGCGCCAGAGCATTGGCAATGGGTAATTCTCAAACGGAACTTGTAGATGATGCCACTGCAGGCTATTGGAACCCTGCCGGTTTATTAAATATAAAAGACAGGTATACTGCATCTCTTATGCACGCAGAGTATTTTGCTGGTATTGCAAATTATGACTTTGCGGGTTTTGCAACAAAAATAGACGAGCAATCTGCATTAGGGTTTTCTGCAATACGATTTGGTGTAGATGATATCCCAGATACAAGATATCTATTTGACCCTGATGGATCATTAAATTGGGATAATGTAAAAAGCTTTTCTGCTTCTGATTATGCATTTATTTTCTCCTATGCAAGAATGTTTCCTAACCTTCCTAATCTTCAGTTTGGAGCCAATGCAAAAATTATTTACAGAAATGCTGGACAATTTGCAAATGCATGGGGTTTTGGTTTAGACATTGGTGCACAGTGGCAAAAAGGAACATGGAAAGTTGGTGTAACCGCAAAAGATATTACGGGAACGTATAATATATGGACCTACAACCCTGCTACTTTTTATGATGTTTTTGCTGCTACTGGTAATACTATTCCAGATAATTCTGTGGAAGTTGCCACACCAAGATTAATTGTTGGGGGTGCCAAAAGTTTTCCAATTTGGAAAAATAGCCATCTAGAAGATGCTGACGAACTTATTGGAGTACTCGTATCATTAGGAGCAGACATTACTTTTGATGGTAAGAGAAATACAGTAATTAAAAGTGAATTATTAAGTGTGGATCCTCATGCTGGAGTTGAATTTCATTACAAACAGATGATCTTTTTAAGAGGTGGTATATCTCAGCTTCAATATATTACAGAGTTTAATGGTTCTAAAACTTTAGAATTCTTACCAAGTTTTGGAGCTGGCTTTGCTTTTAAAGGATTTACAATTGATTATGCACTTACTAATATTGGAGATGTATCAACAGCTTCTTTATACTCACATATTTTTAGTTTAAAGGCTAATTTTGGCCGAACATTTAAACGTGCCACTTCAACACCAAAAAGTGATAAATACTATTAATTCTTGCGATACAACACAAATAGCCTACATTTAAACAATAAATTTTTATACTTATTTGATTATCCGATAATTATTGAGTAAAATGTCAATAATACTAAATTTATGGCTATTACTTTTTAATGAACACACTCTACTTCTTTAAACTATTTACACTACTTTTCCTAGTAACATTCTGTTCAACAAACAGCTGTTGTTTTTCACAAATTACAGATTACCCTACAACTTCCGTTACTACACATCTTAATAAAAAAGATGATAAGTACCGTATGCTCTTTACTGTTAATAATGTTTTGCAAAAAGACAAAAACAATAAAGACGCATTATTTACAAGAGGTAAGTTAAAATGTGACATGGGGGCCTATAAGAGTGCACAATCTGATTTCACAAAAGCATTACACTTAGACCACAAGAAAAAAATAGATATTTTCTACCATAGAGGTATTTCTTATTATTTAGAGAAAGATTTTTTAAATGCGATTGCAGATTTTGATAGTGTAATTCACCTCCAACCCAAACATATAGACGCTCTTTGGAGAAAAGCGCAATGCTACTATTATATTGGTGCAAATGCTTTAACAATAGATGCTTTAGACGAAATAACTGTTGCCAACCCAGAAAGCCCTATAACATGGCACGACATGGGTACTCTTTATTATAAAAACCACAACTTTAATAAAGCAAAAGACTGTTTTACAAAAGCGCTAATTTTAGCTCCACACATGTCTGTTTGCTACAATCATAGAGGGATTGTTTACGAAGCCATGAAAAATTATTCAATGGCTTTTGATGATTTTAATAGAGCTATATTCTATGATAGTACCTATGCTGACGCATATAACAATAGAGGCTTAATTTATCTAAATTACGAAGACTATCAACAAGCAGAACAAGATTTTACTAGTTCTATTGAGCATGACCAATTTGAACCGAAAGAAGCTTTAAACAACAGGGCTGTAACACGATACATACTAGGAGATTACGACGGAAGTATGACGGATATAAATAGGTTATTAGATCACTACCCTTACTTTGCTAAAGCATATATTACAAGAGGAAATATCAAAGAAAGAAAACATGATGATAATGGTGCTTGTTCGGATTGGAATAAAGCAGCAGAATTAGGTGATCTACAAGGTGAAGAATACACTCAAAAAACTTGTCAATAATTAACCTCTATCACAATGAAAAAAATTATTTACAGTTTAATAATTCTTATTATATCTACACATTCTTTTGCACAAGAAATAGTACCAGATACTATTACAAGTACAGAAAGCTCTTTTGCTATTATTGATGATAACATGGTTTTTGTAAGAGAGCTTGTCCGCTTAGGAGACAGTCTCTTTTATGAACTAGATCAACCCGATGAAGCTTTTAAGTACTATATGGGTGCCTACGACTTTATTAGTGAAGAAGGAAGCATTAATATTAAAATTGGACAATGTTTTTTGGCTTCGGTAACAGAACAAAAAGCTGATGCTGTATTCTACCTCGAAAAAGCGTTACAATTAAATGAAACTATTTCTAGCGATCTTTTTTATGACTTAGGAAGGGCTTATCAATTTGATGAGAAATGGAATGAAGCAATCAAGTACTACCATAAAAGTTACAATGCATTAGACTCTTCTAAATATGAAGTCATTGATAAAAAGATAAAAGAATGCCAGTATGCAAGAACATTTTATGACTTTCCAAATGAGCATATCATTATAAAGAACCTAGGTCCAGAAGTCAACTCAAAATATTCTGATTTTTGCCCTTTAGTAGATGCTGTAGAAGATGACCTTTATTTTACAAGTAGGCGTCATGAGTTTAGAACAGACAATCCAGATATCTTAACACACCTTACGGAAAACATCTATCACTCTCATAGAAGTGATTACGTAAATTGGGCTACACCCTACCCTATTCCAATGAATACGGATGATCATTCAGCAACAGTTTCTATTTCTATGGATGGGTCTGAAATGATAATTTATAGAGATGGTGATTTATTGTTATCTATAAAAGAAGATACTTCTTGGAGTAAACCAAAAAAATTACCTTCACAGATAAATACTACACTGTCAGTAGAAACCTCTGCTTGTTTAAATTACACAATGGATACGCTTTATTTTGTAAGTAACAGAGAAGACCTTTCTATAGGCGGTTTAGATGTTATGATGTCTATTAAAGATAAAAATGGAAAATGGGGCGAGGCTACTTCTCTTGGAGAAACAATCAACACAGCTCATGATGAAGAAGGTGTTGCTCTTTCAAGAGATGGGAATACATTATATTTTAGTTCAAGAGGACATAATTCTATGGGTGGGTACGATGTTTTTAAATCAACTAGAGATTTTCAAGGAAATTGGAGTACTCCAGAAAATTTAGGAACACCTATAAATTCACCATATGATGATGTATACTTCATGATTAGAGCAAATGGAAGACATGCTTATTATTCATCTGCAAGAAAAGGTGGTTATGGCGAAAAAGATATTTATAGAATTAGTATTCTAGATAGTGAAAAAGAACTTTCGACTGCTAAGAAAGATATAGCATTTATACTTTTAGATAAAGATTCTATAAATATGTTACATACACCTCAACATACAGATCATCTTAAAGATATGAGAAAGGTAACTGTTAGTGCAACAGCAGATTTATTAAGGTCTATTTATCAGTTTTCTGTACTTTCTAAGGCTGATTCTGTTAATCATATAGAATAAAACGAATTATTTTAAACTTAAAAGTAGCTCATATTGTTGAAGTTGTTATTTTTGCAACTTCAAATTTATAAACTATGATTTACATAAACAGACGCGAGTTCTTCAATGCAGCTCACAAGTTGTATAATCCGAAATGGACAAAAGAACAAAATGAAGATTTTTTTGGTCCTTGTGCAAATGAGAATTGGCATGGTCATAACTTCGAAATGTTGGTTACAGTGAAGGGACTTCCTGATCCTGACACAGGATATGTAATGAATATGAAGGACTTGGGTAAAATCATGAATGAATTCATCATAGATAAAGTTGACCATAAAAACTTAAATCTAGATGTTGACTTCTTAAAGGATAAAATGACAAGCTGCGAAACTTTGGCAATTGAATTCTGGAAAATTCTTGCTCCAAAAGTAAAAGAGTTTGCACCTAATGCTGATTTACATTGTATTGAATTACACGAAACTAGAAAAAATTTCGTGCAGTACTACGGAGAATAATTCAGAAATTAGTACGATATTTTAGAAAGGATGCTTTTAATAGGCATCCTTTTTTTATTTTTGTTCTAGTACACAACAACTTTTTAATCAAATTACCTTTTAAAAGATGAAATACTATTTAATAGCAGGAGAAAAATCAGGAGATTTACATGCTTCAAATTTAATGAAGGAGATTCTTGTAAAGGATCCTGATGCTGAATTTCGTTTTTGGGGTGGAGAAGAAATGCAAAAAGTTGGCGGAACGATGATTCATCATTATGCAGACATCTCCTTCATGGGGTTCCTTGAAGTAGCAAAAAACTTAGTTCCTATTTACCGTTACTTAAATGAGTGTAAGAAAGATATCTTATGCTGGAAACCTGATGTTGTTATTTTGGTTGATTTTTCTGGGTTTAACCTCAAAATTGCAAAATATGTAAAACCTAGAGGAACAAAAGTTTTCTATTACATATCACCTAAAGTTTGGGCTTGGAACCAGAACAGAGCCAAAAGAATTAGAAAAGTAGTGGATAGAATGTTCGTAATCATGCACTTTGAGAAGGCATTCTATAAAAAGTTTGATTATGATGTAGATTATGTGGGTAATCCTTTGTTTGATGCTATTAAACAGTTTACTCCTTCTCCATCATTCTTTACAGACAACAATATTAACCCTGATAAAAAGATTATTGCCATATTACCTGGTAGTAGGTTTCAGGAAGTAAGCGCTATCATGAATACAATGCTTACTATTATTCCTAAATACAGTAATGAATATCAGTTTATAATTGCAGGTGTTGAGAACTTACCCGCAAATTTATACGATGAAGCCAAAGCACTTGGTGTAAAAGTTATCTTCAATCAAACTTATGATTTACTTACTCATGCTACATCTGCAGTAGTTACATCTGGTACGGCAACATTAGAAACAGCTTTATTTGATGTACCTCAAGTAGTCTGTTATAGAACTAGTACGGTAACTTACAGTATTGTTAAAGCTTTAATTAAAGTGAAGTTTATCTCGTTAGTAAATCTAATTGCAGATAAAGAAGTAGTAAAAGAACTTATTCAGAAAGACTTTACTACAGAAAGATTAGAAGAAGAATTGGAGTATACTTTAACTACTAAAAGAGAAAAAATACTTTCTGATTATGCAGAAATGAAAGCAAAAATAGATACTGAGGGCACTTCCAAAAAAGCTGCAAACCTTATGTACAAATACCTTACAGAAGGAGTACCTGAACAGAAGTTCTAATACTATAAATGAGATAAAAAAAAGAGTGAAGATTAATTAAAGTCTTCACTCTTTTTTTTATTTTTTTAGATCCATTTCTAAATCGGCCCTGCCTTTTAATTTATACTTTGAAGGTATTTTAAATGGCATTTTCTGTGCTTCTTCTTCAAGTTGAATTCTAGAAAAAATAATATCTACAGTTGTTGCTTCTTGTAAATTATCGGCTGTCCCCGTGCCTATTTTAACTACTGAATGATAAGGTGCAATTTGAGATGATGCTTCATTCACAGCCTTAAAATCCATATAATCTATAATAGCAATCTTCTTTTCCTTACGTAGAGATACCGCTATTTTTTCTAGCTTTTGAGATGTTCTACTAATTAATGCAATAGACTCAATACCTTTCCCTTTTAACGTTAGTAAAAAGTTATCGTCATCCATTTTTAATTTACCATCTTCAAAAGTAGAAGGTAAATCACCTGTAAAAATAGACTGTAATAAATCGTAGTCAATTCGTGTCCCTAAAAGTAATTCGACATCGTCATAACTTAATGCATAAGCTTCTTTTTCCATTTTCATTAATGCAAAAACACTATCTTTTGTAGCAAGCACTCTCAACCCTTCAATCTTTGCTACACGCATAGACATCCACATTTTTGTATCTTTTTCAATTCGAGTATCTACAGAAAGTTTCATGTCTTTTGCAGGAGAATCGAATTCTAATTTCCCTTTTGTAGAGAGGTATTTGTAATTTAAATTGTGGATATCTAAAGAAGAGCTTTTATTAGAATCCGTAGTAGTAACTGTTTTAGGCTGACATCCTACTAAGAATAATATAGTAAGAGTAGAAATAAAATGGATTGTGCTATTGAACTTTCTCATTCAAGTAAAATAAGGTATCTGTATACAATAAAGTCATTAAAAAAGGCAATCGCTTTACACGATCGCCTTTAAATATAAGTATTTTCTCTTTAGAGTTTTGCTAATGCATCTTCCAATACTTTGATTTTACTTTCCGCATCAGCCATTTTCTGACGTTCTTTTGCAACAACTGCTTCAGGAGCATTTGCTACAAAACGTTCGTTAGATAATTTCTTTTCTACAGAAGCAATAAAACCTTTAGTATATTCTAACTCCTTAGACATTTTTTCTTTTTCTGCTTCAACATCAATTTGATCAGCTACATCTATAAAACAAGTATCTGATTTGTATACAAATTGAGTTGCTCCTTCTACTTCAGCATCAACCATAGTTAACGACTCAAGGTTAGCAAGTTTAGTAATTATACCACCAAAACGATCGTATACCGTTGTATCTTTTGTCATTACAGACATAGGAAGAGGTACTTTAGGACCAATTTGCTTTTGGTTTCTTACATTTCTTACTTGAGAGATAACATCAAATGCAGCAGCTGCTTGTTCTAATAAAGTAACATCAAAAGGTTGTACTGTAGGATATTCTGCTACAACACATGCTTCACCTTCTTTTCTGTCTCCGATTACATGCCAAATTTCTTCTGTTAAGAATGGCATAAATGGATGAAGAAGTTTTATGATCTTCTCAAAGAAACCAATCGTTGCATCTAAAGTAGCTTTATCTATTGGAGAACCATATTCTGGCTTGATCATTTCTAAATACCAAGAACAGAAATCGTCCCAAACCAACTTATAGATAGACATTAATGCATCTGATAATCTGTACTTATCACAGTTAGCATCAACCTCTTCTAAAACAGCATTAAAACGAGACTCGAACCAATCGATAGCTATTTTATTCGCTTCCGGCTGTGGAGCATCTGTTACTTCTAATCCTTTTACTAAACGTAAAGCATTCCATATTTTGTTGGCAAAATTACGTCCTTGCTCACATAACTTCTCATCAAATAATAAGTCGTTACCTGCAGCAGCAGAAAGTAATAAACCTACACGAACACCATCTGCACCATAGATTTTCATTAAATCTAAAGGATCTGGAGAGTTACCCAATGATTTAGACATTTTACGTCCTTCACCATCTCTAACAATACCAGTTAAGTATACATTCTTAAATGGTAATTCGCCTTTCCACTCATAACCAGCAATGATCATACGTGCTACCCAGAAGAATAAAATATCTGGACCCGTTACTAAATCGTCTGTTGGATAGTAATAGTTGATTTCCTCATTCTCTGGGTTTGTAATACCATCGAATACAGAAATTGGCCATAACCAAGAAGAGAACCAAGTATCTAATACATCTTCATCTTGTATCAATTGATCAAGAGATGTAATAGATGGATCTTTTTCTTGTGCTAATGCTAATGCTTCTTCAGAAGTTTCTGCAACTACATATTCACCATTTGGAAGGTAGAAAGCAGGAATTTGTTGTCCCCACCATAACTGACGAGAAATACACCAATCCTTTACATTCTCCATCCAATGACGGTAAGTATTCTTAAATTTAGCAGGGTGTAATTGAATGTTGTCATTCATTACATTATCCAATGCAGGCTTAGAGATTTCTTTCATAGAAACAAACCACTGTGTAGAAATTCTTGGTTCGATTACCGCACCAGTTCTTTCAGACGTACCTACTTTATTTACAAGTTCTTCTACCTTAACAAGGTTTCCTGAAGCTTCTAAGTCTTTAATAATTTCCTTACGAACGACAAAACGATCTTTACCATCGTATTTTGCACCAGCTTTAGCGTTAATAGTACCATCTTCTTCGATAATATCAATAACTTCTAAGTTGTGCTTTAAGCCTAATTCGTAATCATTAATATCGTGAGCTGGAGTTACTTTTAAACAGCCAGTACCAAATTCAATATCTACGTAATCATCACCAAATACAGGGATTTCTCTATCTGTTGTTGGTACAATTACTTTCTTACCAATTAGATCCTTGAAACGCTCATCGTTAGGATTTACACAAATACCAGCATCTGCAGGAATAGTTTCTGGACGAGTTGTAGCAATAGTTACAAACTCTCCTTCTTTACCTACAATTGGGTATTTAACGTAATATAATTTTGAGTTAACTTCTTTGTGGATTACCTCTTCATCAGAAAGAGCAGTCTTACCTGCAGGATCCCAGTTTACCATACGAGCACCTCTGTACACCCAACCTTTCTTATAAAGATCTACGAAAACTTTAATTACAGCTTTCGACATGTCCTCGTCCATTGTGAACTTAGTACGGTCCCAATCGCAAGAAGCACCTAATTTCTGTAACTGATCTAGAATAATACCACCATATTTTTCTTTCCATTCCCACGCGTAGCCCATGAACTCATCACGTGTAATGTCTTTTTTGGCAATATTTTTCTCTTCTTTTAGCATTTTTACCACTTTCGCTTCTGTAGCGATAGAGGCATGATCGGTACCTGGTACCCAACAAGCTTCAAATCCTCTCATACGTGCACGACGAACCAATACATCTTGAATTGTATTGTTCAACATGTGTCCCATATGAAGTACACCAGTTACGTTTGGCGGTGGAATGACGACGGTAAATGGCTTCTTATTAGGGTTTGGCTCCGAGTGGAAGTATTTATTTTCTAACCAGAATTGATACCATTTGTCCTCTATATTTTGAGGATTGTACTTAGACGCAAGTTCCATGCTTTTAATTTTACAGAAAAAATAATTTATAATAAATGTCCTCTTTCAAGGCCCATAAATTCTTTACGAACGGCAAATTTAATCAAAAAGAATTTTAGATGATGAAGAATTAAGAATTAATAATTGAATATGAATCAGAAATCAAACAGAATGCGTTTATCAAAAGGTAATTCATGATGAAAACGACATGAATTACATTACAAAATCAGGTTTCATTATAAATTTTAGCACTCCTTTTTTATGCTTATCTAAACATCACATTTCCTTTTCGCGCATTAACTTATGTTATAAAACAGCTTTTATTGTAACCGAGTACTTAGAAAAAACGAATACACTATTAACACTCAAAATAATTTACTCATGAAAAACTTAACCTATCATCAAAGAGTACGCTTATAAGTTGCCTTCGCTGCCAAGATTAGGATAAAAGGAATTGCTCATTTAGTAAAAGTATCAACGACTACCATTTATAGAGAACTAAAACGAAATAGTATGCCTAATGGGAAATACGTGGCAGAGTATGCCCAAAAATTAGCCATCGCAAGAAAAAAGTTAGCAAGCAGTACCGAAAAGAGAAGTTTTATATTCCATTATAAAAGAATAAAATATACGTTATATGCTGACCGAACTAAAATTTATTGGTTAAGTGATGCCAACAGGGATAAATACATTTTCAGTCCATACTATAAAATGAGACGATTAGGACCAAAGAAAATTTACAACTTGTATTATGGGTTTATTATGTTCCATTATATGGACAATGGACCTTTGTACCAATTTCTATACGCACATCTAAGATGGAAAAGGAAAGTTCGACAAGAGCGTAGGCTACAAAAAGAAGTCATTCAAAATTCATTTTATTCTATCCCTCCCAAAGCTACAATCAATTTTATTGATAAGAAGGCTGCCTAATGTTTACCTACTAAAAACACTTCTAAAATAGATTAATTATTACCACTAAAAAATTATTCTTCTGTACTTTTTTACTTCTTGTTACACATCTTAACCGATTAACGGTTATTTTTTTGCAAAAAATTTGATGAAATTAGTAAGTGATGCGTTTGCTCACGAAATAATTTCATCTTGAAAATAGGGTTTATGAAATTCGACGCTGTCTACCTCCACTGTTCGTTTTACTAATTAGCATTACTCAAGATCATCTGTATAGGTTCATTTTTTTATGGTCTTTCAATTGAACTACTTTTTCTTGGGTAGGTAAGGTGAAGGAAGTTATAAAAAAGAAGAGGAAGATTTACTTTGGAAGTTCTTCAATATGGTTCGATAAAATTACAACCTACACAATGTTAATAAGCTGTAACAATATTTGCACATAGGTGAAAATGGATTGTCTATATAGTGAAATATCCAAAAAAAATTATGAAAAAAGTATTTGTATTAGCTTCTCTCCTATCAATATTTATTTCTTGTAATAAAGAAAAGGACGAAGTAGTTCCAAAAGAAAAAGTAGAGGTTGTAAAAAAAGAGGACAGCCTAAGCAAAAAGGCTGAAACAAATGATTCAACTGATAATGAAAAAAACTCTTCTGATACAAATAAAAGTAACAATACAAAAGGGGATGCTAACAGTTCAAATACAGGAAAGAATACAACTACAAAAATAACTAAGAAACCTACTTCTGGTAATTCTTCAAAAGTAACGAAAAATTCATCTTCGTCTTCTAGTAGTTCATCTTCAACTAATGGGTCTTTTGTAAATACAGGAGGAGCTAAAAATGATGCTAATACACAAGCTAATTTAGTTTTAAGATCATATAACTCTTCTATGCATGGTGCTGTTGTTGAAATTAAAAGTGTAAAGAAATGGTCACAAACAGAAATTGATCACTTACAAGAATTAGCAGATTCTTATGATATTAAATATATGGAGAGACTTGATAAAGAACTTGAAAGTCTTAATAGAACATTTCAATCACAAGAACGTGTTTTAAAAGAATTGGATAAGAACCTAAAAAGACATGAGTCATACCTTGAAAGAGAGTATAAGAAAATAAGTTTAAAAGATGAAGCATTAGAAAAGCTGGAGTTAGAAAACGCTAACCTAGATCCTTCTGCCTCAAATTATTCAACTGAAAAAGGTAGGATTATGAATGAAATCGCTATCCTTGAAATGGCTATTCATAATATTGAAGTAAGAATTAAATTTGGCTTAATGAAGAAATATCAAGAAGTTGAAAAAAAATTCTTAGATCAACAGGATAAAATGTACTTTGGTATTAATCAAGATCTTAGAAATAAGAAAAAAGAACTTCAAGACTTAAAAGATCAGCAAACTGCTTTCAAAGCATTATTTAAAAATGGTGAACAAGTAGCTAAAGATCTTTTAAAAAGAAGAAATGCACAAAGATATGTTCAATATGTAGATGAGTCTAAAAAAGCATATGAAGATAACCCTATAAAAGGCACTTTCAAAAATGGAGATTTATTGGTAGAAATCTACTAATATTACTTTTCAAGTTTAATTAAAATGGAGATCGTCATATACAAATGAAGGTCTCCATTTTTTATAGCTAATATCTTAAGTGTTAAGTGCTTGATTTAAGTTTATAACTTGGATTAAACAAAGGCAGAAAAACTACTATTACTATAACAAAACAAGTTACGTCTTCACAGTAATCCTGATACAATTAACTCTGATTCACCTCCTTAATATTAGCATAAGTAATCTCTAATAATTTTTTTCTTGCTTCTTTACTAGCCCATGCAACATGAGGAGATAATAAAATTTTTCCAGGAACATCAATAGATAATAGAGGGTTATTTTCTTGTATAGGTTCTACTGCAAAAACATCAACTGCTGCTCCTGCTATTTCATTCGTGTTAAGTGCATTTGCTAAATCACTTTCATTTACTATTCCTCCTCTACCAGTATTAATCAATATGCTTGATGTAGGCATTAATTTAAACTCTTCTTCCCCAACAAAATTAGCAGTTTTATCATTCAACGGAGAGTGAATTGAGATAATATCCGAAGTAGAGAAAAGTTCTTCTTTATCTACCAATTTATATTTTTCATTTCTTGAAATACCAGATGTAGAATAATAAATAACCTCTGCTCCAAAAGCAGTGGCAATTTCGGCTACTCTAGTTCCTATATTACCTAAACCTATTATTCCAAAACGTTTTCCGGCAATTTCTGAAAAGCTATTTCCAATCCAAGTAAAGGATGTTCCTTCAGAGTATTGACCTGATTTTACACGTGAATCATAAGTATGTATTCCATTCATTAAAGAAAGTAGCATAGCAAACGTTTGTTGAGCAACACTTTCTGAGGAGTAATTCACTGCATTTTTAACAACAATCTCAAGCTCTTTTGCAGCAGTTAGATCTACATTATTTGTACCTGTGGCAGTTACTACAATTAATTTTAATTGTGAGCAAGATGCCATAATCTCTTTAGTTATCACTACCTTATTAGTAACTATAATTTCTGCATTTTTCACCTTATCGGTAATCTCATTTGCAGTAGTAGAATCATAGTAAATAACGTCTCCTAAATTTTTAAAACGCTGTAGCTCTTCATGTACATCATTTCCAAGAGTATTTGTATCTAAAAAAACTATTTTTGGCATCATATATTTATTTTGATCATGTAAATTGCAGTGAAATTAATACTAATCACCTAAAAAAACGACCATGAAAGTTACTAGCTGGAGAAAATTTCCCCAATTGTGGAAAGAAATTATCATTTTAAGTATTAAGTCTCAAGAAACCGAAACAGATTCGCATAAAATTTTATCATTATTAGCAAAAGAGAAAGATGCTAAAATAGTATACAAACAACTTTTTAACGAAGACCTAACGTTAAACGATTGGCCTGATTTTACTTTCTTTAATAGACTAATAGTTTTGCAAAAAATCTATGCTGCTAACTTACCATTAGAAGAAATAGATCCAATAATGTATTTTCCATTAATTAAAGAAATACATTTAGAGAATACTAAAGTTGCAGAACTAGATGCATTAATGTTAACAGCTAGTCTTGAAAACGTTTACCTGAATGACTCTGAAGTAGATGATTTATCTCCAATTTTTGAGGCTCCTTTAAAAATATTGAATATTAAAGGGCTATCTATCGAACAAAGTCAAGTTGATACAGTTCTATTAAGACATCCAAACTGTGAGATAATTACAGAATAATCATGAATTCAGAAAAAAAAATTATTCTTTTTGATGGTATTTGTAATCTCTGTGACCATAGTGTGCAGTTTATTATAAGAAATGAAAAAAGTGATATTTTTCAATTTTGTTCATTACAATCTGATGAGGGTATTCAACTTTTAAAGCAGTATAACCTTCCGCTTGATTACACCGATAGCATCGTATTAATATCTGACAATAAAGTATTTACCAAATCAAATGCTGCTCTAAAAATTGCACAACACTTAAAATTTCCTCTATCGATTATCGCTTTAGGTAAATTCTTACCAAACAAGTTTAATAATTTTTGGTACGATCTTATTGCAAAGTATAGATATAAACTATTTGGCAAAAAAACGGATACATGCGAATTGATTCATCAAAATAAAAAATATACCGCTTCCAATAAGTAGTTTATACAATATGATCTCGTTTTGTTCGTATTAAAAATACATAACAACGAAAATTCAGAACTCTATATAATATAGTAATGATTACTAAAAACATTAAGAAAGGCTTTTTAGTCTTTATGATCTGCTTATTTGCTTCACCTTCTTTTGCTCAAGATAATTTATCAATGGAATGGTGGAATGGTCTTGATAAATATTGGAAAGGCATATTTACATCTCAATTAATGTGGCAAGAAGATAATATGACGGAAGAAGGCTTACAGAAAATTAAAGCACTTACTTCTATTAATGCTTCTGCTTATGATGATTATGGTGATGAAAGAATTATCACATCTTTAGAACCAATAGCTGCGTTAACAAATTTAGAAGATATTGATATTTCTTATACTAGAGTTAAAGATTTGTCACCTCTAAAAAATATGCACAATCTTAAAAGGTTAAATTTAGCTTATTCTAGAGTAAATGATTTAACTCCTTTAGATCATTCTATGACGATACACGAGCTATTCCTTTCTGGAACAAGAGTGAAATCTTTAACTCCTATTGCCAATATCCCGCTAGAAAGTTTAGATTTATTCCAAAATAAAGCATTTGAAGATTGGGCATCTATCTCTACTTTTAAAACTTTAAAATCTCTTTCTATTGATGAAACAAAAGCTGAAGATTTATCCTTTGTTTCTTCTATCAAAGAATTAGAAGAATTAAAGTTATCGTATACCAAAGTAGCTGATTTGACTCCAATAAAGAAGTTGAAAAAATTAAAGTTGCTTCAAATTCAAAAAACTCAGATAGTTGACTTATCTCCTATCAAGAAATTAAAAAATCTAGAGCACTTAAACATTAGTAATACAGAAATTACAGATATTACAGCCTTATCAAAATTAAAAAAATTACACACTTTTTACTTTTCTGATAGCAAGGTATCTGATATTTCTACTCTTTCTAATAGTGTAGCAATGAACGAACTTACACTCTCTAACACTCCTGTTACAGATTTAAATCCACTTTCTACGCTAGAAAACCTAAGTATACTTATTATTACAGGAACTCAAGTAAAGGATGTTTCTGCAATGGTAGGTGTGAAATCCTTATCAATTATGTACTTCAGAGATACACAAGTTTCTAAAGAAGATATTGATAAATTTAAAACTGAAAGACCTAATGTAGAAACAGACTTTTTCTAGTATTAAATAACAAGCTTGTTCTGCAACCTTGAAAAATCATATAACATATCTTTTAAATTATATTAAGCCGAAAATTGAGGCAGAATATTGATAAAAGAACATAAAAATGTCTTATTTCCCCTTTTTCATTACTATTAATCAATATTTTATTGATAGTTATTTGGTTAAAGGTAGAAATAAGACTTTTTTTGTGCAGGATTTAACTTAAACCTCTATAGTCCAGTGAGTGAAGTCATAAAACACGAGTGTGGCATTGCAATGCTACGACTTAGGAAACCTCTTTCTTATTTTATTGAGAAATATGGTACTCCAACGTATGCTATCAGCAAGATGTACCTTTTGATGGAGAAGCAACGCAACCGTGGTCAAGATGGAGCCGGTATTGCTAGTATTAAACTAGACTTAGAACCGGGATTTCCGTTTGTAGATAGAGCTCGGTCAGTGGAAGCAGATCCAATTAACGACATCTTCAAAAAGGTAGGCAAAAAACTAAACAAGATCAGCAAAGACAACACGAAGTACTTCGATGCTGACTACCTCAGACAAAACATCCCTTTTATGGGCGATGTATACATGGGACACCTTCGTTACGGTACTCATGGTAAAAATACAATTGCTCACTGTCACCCCTTCATGCGTAATAACAATTGGAGAAGTAGACAACTCATCATGGCCGGTAACTTTAACATGACAAATGTTGACGAGCTCTTCGATAAGCTTGTTCACCTTGGTCAGCATCCTAAAGAAAATGTGGATACTGTTACAGTGATGGAAAAAATCGGTCACTTTTTGGATCTAGAAGTACAAGACCTCTTCCAAAAAAACAACAACGCTGGTTTAACTAATATTGAAATTTCGAACAAAATTGAGGAAGAACTTGATTTATGCAAGGTACTAACTCGTTCGTGTAAAGATTTTGATGGAGGTTATGCTATCATGGGTCTAACTGGCTATGGTGGTAGTTTTGTAGCAAGAGATGTAAACGGCATTCGCCCTGCATATTACTATGCAGATGACGAAATTGTAGTTGTTGCATCAGAAAAAACAGCTATCAAAACGGCTTTCAATGCAGATTATGATCTAATCAAAGAAATTAAACCTGGTCATGCTTTAATTGTAAACAAAGATTCTTCTTACGAAGAGAAAGAATACTTAAAACCTCAAGAAAAATTATCTTGTAGTTTTGAGCGTATCTATTTCTCTCGTGGAACTGATCCTGCAATTTACGAGGAGCGTAAAAAATTAGGTGAACTTCTTGTACCTAAAGTGCTTAAAGCTTTAGACTATGATCTTGAAAACACTGTTTTCTCTTATATTCCTAACACTGCCGAAACTGCTTTCTTAGGAATGATGGCTGGAATGGATAAATATCTTGTTAAGAAACGTCTAGAAGCTATTGAAAATGGCGTATCTGGCGAGGAACTTGAGAAGATGATGACGTTCCGTCCTAGACAAGAAAAGCTTGTAATTAAAGATGTTAAAGCACGTACGTTTATTGCAGACGACACAATGCGTGATGACATGGTTGCTCACGTTTATGATACAACTTACGAAGTAATTAAAAAGAAAGTTGATACTCTTGTAGTTATCGATGATTCTATTGTAAGAGGTACTACTCTAGAAAAATCTATCATTCAGATGTTAGATAGATTAGAGCCTAAACGTATCATTGTTGTTTCTTCAGCACCACAAATTAGATATCCTGATTGCTACGGTATCAATATGTCTAAAATGAAGGAGTTTGTTGCTTTTAGAGCAATGATCAACTTGGTGAAGAAAAGAAATATGGAAGAGCTATTGGATGAAGTGTATTACCGTTCTAAATCAATTCTTCGTAAGGATGTAATTGACGAAAACTTGGTACAAACTCTTTATAATCAATTCTCGGACGAGGAAATCAGTCAAGAAATTGCTGAAATTATAAAACTTGATCATATTAAAGCAGATGTTGAAGTAATCTATCAAACTGTAGATAACTTACACGAAGCTTGTCCACATCACCTTGGAGATTGGTACTTTACAGGTAACTTCCCTACAAACGGAGGTATGAAGGTAGCAAATCAAGCATTTGTAAACTATATGGAAGGAAAAGAAGTAAGAGCATATTAGTACGATTTTATACTAATTGGTTATTTTTTCCAAAAATTAAGGCTTAGGTTAAAACAATTAACCTAAGCCTTTTATTTTTACAATATGAGCACTACAATATTACTACCTAATATTAGATATATTTTAGGTTTTAAGAACCGAGAAGAACGTTTAATTCAAAGAACCTACAAGGATTTCTTTTTTGATGTTCAAGATCAATTACAAATTACTGATGTTGTTCTTTTTCAGAAAGGATATTGTAAAGCACTTACCTCTTTAATACTTGAGGCTAGTTCTTTATCTGAAGATGATAACTTTTTAGATAAAATTATTGACTATTTTCCAAAAGAAAAAGACAATTATATTGTTGAGGAAGTTGAAATTAAATTTAACGATAAAGATTTACTCCTATTACAGATGAATTACATCAATAAATTATCAATAGAAGCTATTTCAGCACGTTGTGAGCTCTCTACTTCAGATGTTACTAATAGAGTACAGCAATTAACTACAATGTGGTCTCAAGGGCAAGACCTTCCCATTGAAGAATATTTACTTCAAATTGAGAAACGAAATATTTACAAGAGATTAGAAGCAAACCTAATTCCAATCTCAAAAGATAGAAAAAGAAAAAAAGACACAAATAAAGTTGGGGCAATACAAAAAGTAGACCCAACGTTTTGGGAAAGAATAAAAGGATTTTTCTCATGAAAAAAACGGATTGTAAATTGCTTTACAATCCGTTTTTTTTATTGAAGCAGAAAAATACTACTTTCCTTTATTCGTTGTTTCTTTCACATGATCAGAAAGCTTCTGACACATTTTATGTATCTCAGAAGCCATTTTCTCATCACCTGTTGCATTAAAGATATTTTGTGCAATACCTCCAATAGCATCAATATAGAAAAACTTCATTTCTTCTACGGTCATTTCTTTTCCCCATAACCCAATACGTAATGTTTCTTTACGTTCATGGTCCCAGATATTTAAATCAAAAGCTTTAGTTTCTGATAAACCTATTTGGTCTGAGTCATCTGCTTTCCAGAAAATTTTCTCTGGGATACTTTTTTCATCTAACTCAACTTTGATACGGATATTTGACTCTTTCATATATATAATTTTTTATCTTCTGCTTGATTGTAAATTCATGCAAAGTTGCATATTTTAAAGCATAAATTACAATTTTTAATAAGCTGTTTTTAAGATGTTACATAGATTTGTCCGTATGTCTTTCCAGGAAGACAAAATTGAAGATTTTAAAAAGATATTTACAACGATCCAATCTACTATTGAGGGTTTTGAAGGGTGCCACTCTGTTATACTCCTTCAAGATAAGAATGTAAATAAATTTATGACATTTAGTATTTGGGATAACGAAGATGCCTTAAATAATTATAGAGATTCTGACTTTTTTAAACAGACTTGGATAAAAACAAAAAAAATGTTTGACGATAAGCCTGAAGCATTTTCAATGTATAAACAATAAAAAAGGTTACCCCACTTAAAAATGTAGAATAACCCTTTAAATTGATTACAAAATCCTGATACTTTACTAGTATCAATAATTTACTCACCTAAATATTCTGATCCAGCTTCAGGTGTTTCAAAAATTACAACTTTATACAATGCAGGTAATTTTGGCTTTACTTTATTCCAAACCCACATTGATATAACTTCTGATGTAGGATTTTCTAATCCCTCTACTTCATTTAAGAAATTGTGGTCTAATATTTTATAAATTGGATCAACTGCAGTATCAATTTCGTGGAAATCAATTAGCCACTCATATGGTAAAACTAATTCACCATCAAAATGCAATTCCATTTTCCAAGAATGACCGTGGATTCTTCTACATGGATGCCCTACTGGCATGTGAGGTAGGAAATGTGCAGCCTCAAAAGTATATGATTTAAAAATCTTCATAGCGTGATAAATTACAGGTTAAATAAAATCACGCGAAGATAAACTATTTCTAAAAGTCTAATGAAGGATTTTAAACACCAATTCTTTAAGATTTTCGTCATCAGAAAGTGATGCACGAATACCTTTAGCCTTTAAATCAGCATCTTGAAGAGATTCTATTACATTTAAAACCTTTTCTCTTGGGTAATTATTAGCAGCAGATTTGTAATCTTTAATAAAATAAGGGTTAACACCCAATAATTTAGATAACACTTGGTCTGCCTGACTATAATTTTCATGTACTACTAATACCTTAGAAAAGTAGGAGAACAAAGTACCAACCACTACAACAAAAGGATTACTTTTAGGGTTCTCATTAAAGTACATAACAATACGGTTAGCCTTTAAAATATCTTTTTTCCCTAATGCATTTTGTAATTCGAATACATTGTATTCTCTACTTATCCCGATGTGCTTTGCTATTAAAGCTTCGGATATTTCTGTGTCGTTTGAATAGTTGAGCATTAATTTCTCTAATTCATTAGCAATACGAATTAGATCATTACCTATATACTCTGCAATTAAGTTAATTGCTCTATCTTTAATTTTATAATTTTTATCTTTACAGTACGATTTGATCCAATTTGGAATCTTGTTATCGTACATTTTTTTTGTATCTAATAAGACTGCATTTTTTTCTATTGCCTTTTTAGCAGCCCCTCTACCGTCTAATTTTTTATTTTTGAGAGCAATTACAAGTACCGTTGTAGGAACAGGGTTAGCTGCATATTGAGCAAAGATGTCTTGACTTCCTTTTCTATTCAGATCAGGTAAATCTTGTCCTTCCTTTACAATAATAACCTGTCTCATTGCCATCATTGGAAATCGACGTGCACTTTCTAATACTTGTGTTAAGGTTGTGTCCTTACCATACAATATTGTTTGATTAAAACTTTTCTCGGCTTCAGTTAAAGCATTTTCTTCAATATAAGAAGCAATTTTATCTATATAGAACGGTTCATCACCTTGTAATACATACATAGGTGCGAACTTGTTTGCTTTCATATCTGCTAATATAGATTCTGCAGTAAATGCCATAAAAAAAGTTTATAATACTGTTCTAAAAATACAGACGCAATTTAGATCATGTTTTTTAATAATAAAAAATCTGTAAAGACTTATTCAGTAGGGAATGCTATTCCGTACTCAATAATAGATTGTTTAATTTCAGTTCCCACTTCATTAAACCCATTTTTATAATCCGGATGATACAACGAAACCACATAAACAGTTTCTGTTCCATTAGATTGTGTTTCCCAATCTACAATTGCATTGTTAGTTCCCCCTTCCCATCTAGAAATCCATTGCTCAATACTATCTGAGCTTACATTATAAATAGGGTTCTCTTCACAGATGTCTTGTTCATAAAATGGGTTAACAACTCTCTGTCCGTTTCCTAGTGTAATAACTTCTTCATTTTCATTACTTCCGCAATACGGATTACCTGTTAATGAAGCATCAGATGATTTAACTTGATAATATCTTTTTTTAGAAGTCTTATAATCTTTATAAACTAAACCAATATCCTTTGCATATACAGATATTAATTTAACAGAGGAGTTTGTGATATCATTCTCCTGATCAATTTCATTAATAACTGCCGTAGGTGAATAGGTTTGATTTCCAAAAACATAAACTCTTCCAACAGAAGCAACCTCATACCTTAAATCAAAACCACTACTAGATGTTGCTCCTTGATTATTATATGCATTCTGGTTCCATTTCATTCTATCTTCAAGAGGGTTAACCAATTTGATATATGGAATGCCATTCTCATATTTAATCACCTGCCCATTTCTATAAGTCAAAGCCCAAACAGAGTCTAATTCCCACTCCATAGTTTCATCCAATCGCTTATAACGATCCAACTTAAAATTCTGACCTCCAAAACCATCATCATAAGGCGAAGAAATAAATTCTTTTAGTTGAATAGAGCTAACACTAACAATTCCATCTTGATCAGCATTCTGATCATCAAAATCAATAAATGTAGTATCTATTTTATAAGAAATATACCACCCTTCTTCTATTGGGTAATACATTGTACCTGAAGTATATTTTGGATCTTCTATTGTTGATGTACAAGCACAAAAGATAATTGGAATGAAATATATAAGTAGGTTCTTCAAAGTCATATTACAGATTTACGTTTTGCTTAGTAAATATATAAAAAAAAACCCTGCCGTTAAGCAGGGTTTAAATACTTCTGATAAAAGTATGTATATATAAACTACTCAAGAGTAGATTTACAATCTAGATAAAAGGATTTTTCTCTCTTTCCTCACCTAATTTCTGTAGGTCTGAATCTAATTGAGCTAATACTCTTTCTTCATCAGTGTTAGATTCCATAGTTTTTGACAATGGAACGTCTTGAGGAATAAAATCACCAAACCCATCTTTGTCAGCATCTGGCTTAGAGTAGTCATAAGGCCAACGGTATACAATTGGTAATGCTCCTGGCCAGTTACCATGACCTGGTTTTCTTGGTGTAGTCCACTCTAAAGTGTTCGATCCCCAAGGGTTTAATGGTGCATTTTTACCTCTAAACATACTCCAGAAGAAGTTAAAGATAAAGATAAATTGACCTGTTACTGTTACAATTGCTGCGATAGAAATGAATGCATTTAAATCTGCAAATGTAGAGAACGCATCAAAATTAGTAAATGAATAGTATCTTCTTGGGAAACCTGCAATACCAATGTAGTGCATTGGGAAGAATACCATATAAGCACCTAGGAAAGTTAACCAAAAGTGTACGTATCCTAAACCACTGTTCATCATCTTACCAAACATTTTTGGGAACCAGTGATAAACACCAGCCATCATTCCAAAGAATGCTGCAGAACCCATTACCAAGTGGAAGTGAGCAACTACAAAGTAAGTATCGTGTAATTGAATATCTAATGCTGAGTTACCTAAGATGATACCTGTTACACCACCAGAGATAAATAATGATACTAAACCAATAGAGAACAACATTGCTGGAGTAAATACAATATTACCTCTAAATAATGTTGTGATATAGTTAAATGCCTTAACAGCTGATGGTACAGCAATAATTAACGTTAAGAACATAAATATTGTACCTAAGAATGGATTCATACCAGACACAAACATATGGTGTGCCCATACAATAAATGAAAGGAATGCAATACCCAACATTGAACCAATCATTGCTCTATAACCAAAAATAGGTTTTCTAGAGTTTGTAGAGATTACTTCTGATGTTAAACCTAAAGCTGGTAAAAGTACAATATATACTTCTGGGTGACCTAAGAACCAGAATAAGTGCTGGAATAAAATTGGACTACCACCTGAGTGTTCTAATAATTCTCCTTGAATATAAATATCTGATAAGTAGAAGGATGTTCCGAAACTACGATCAAATACTAATAATAATGCCGCTGCAAATAATACAGGGAAAGAAAGGATACCAATTACGGCTGTAATAAAGAAAGACCAGATTGTTAATGGCATTTTTGCAAATGACATACCAGCAGTTCTTAAGTTGATTACCGTTGAAATATAGTTAATTGAACCAAGTAAACTTGATGCAATAAAAAATACCATTGAAACTAACCATAATGTCATACCAATACCAGAACCAGAAACTGCTTGAGGTAATGCAGACAAAGGAGGATAAATTACCCAACCACCTGATGCAGGTCCTGTTGAAGTAAATAAAGAAGCAAGCATAATTACTGAAGCTAATGCAAATAACCAGTAAGAAAGCATGTTCATAAATCCAGAAGCCATATCTCTTGCTCCAATTTGTAATGGAATCAAGAAATTGGAGAATGTACCACTTAAACCAGCTGTTAATACGAAGAATACCATAATAGTACCGTGCATTGTAACTGCTGCTAGATAAAATGTCGTATCCATTTTACCAGATTCAGTAATCCAATCACCTAATAATGGTCTTAACCACTCTAGGTTAGCTTCAGGAAAACCTAATTGAATACGGAATAAAAGTGATAAGCCACCACCTATAATTGCCCAAAGTATACCTGAAATTAGGTATTGTTTTGCAATTACCTTATGGTCATAAGAGAACACATAGTTGGTCCAGAAATTACCGTGATGTTCATGATGATCATCATGAGAATGAACATCATTATGTTCTACGTCTAATACTACGCTTGACATATTTATTATATTTATGTATTTTTTATCTTATTCTACTATAACTATCTCGCTTGAGCAACAGCATCTTTTTCAGCTTTCTTAGCTTCCCAAGTTGCCATATAATCAGGGTTTTTCTCTAACCAAGATTTTTGCTTCATTAACCACTCATCATATTCAGCTTGAGAAACAATTTTCACAATTCTTCTCATACCAAAATGACCGTATCCACAAACTTCTGTACAAGCCAATTCATAATTGAATTTTGGATTGTTAGTTTTAGTACGCATCTCTGAAGTTGTAATAGATGGAGTAAACTTAAAACGAGTTGGCATACCAGGTACAGCATCCATCTTCACTCTAAAGTGAGGAAGAAATACTGAATGTATAACATCAATAGCTCTAATTTTCAATTCTACTTCTTTACCTACAGGTAAAACAATCTCACGTGCCATGAAATCATCATTTGCATTTACATCGTCAAAATCAATACCCATTGAGTTTGTATTATCGATATTTGCAACATCGTACTTTCCTAACTTAAGGTCTTTACCAGGGTAACGAATTTCCCAAGCAAATTGCTTACCCATTAGTTCTACTTGTAAAGCAGAATCTGAAGCAGGAGCTGTAATATCTGCCCAAGCTCTCCAACCAAAGATTACTAACACAGCCATAACAATAGCAGGAACAGCTGTCCATGCAATTTCTAATTTATCGTTATGAGGATAGAAGTCTGCTTTTCTCTTTTCAGAATATTGAAAAAAGAATGGGAATGTAAATAAGAGTAAGTGAGTCACAACAAAAGCTGCAAAAACAACCCCTAATGTGATGTTGAACAAAGCATCAGTTTCTTTACCGTGAATAGATGCTGCTTCTGGCAAGAAATATTGAGAAGCATCATTATACGACCAGTAAATCAGCCCTAATCCAACAACCAATAAGATTGGGAATAATGCACCATTGATTTTATTACTGAAAGTAACCTTGTTGGAATCTTCTTTTGCGATTCCTACTAAGTTGATTATACGATATACTAGCGCTAAAACTGCTACTATAAGTATAATCCCTGTGGCGATAAGCAAAGCCGTTGTCATACCTTGTTGATAGTGTGTAGTTTGTGATATACTTTAACTGAGATTTTTTCTCACTATTTTTTTACGAATAGTGAAGTTCACATAAAAATCTTTCAAATATATCTAATATTTTTAATATTGATGATATATATCATACTTTTTTGGTGACAATATTCGATATTTTATAAAAAGAGCGTGAATATCAATTAGATAGAGTTACATATATTAACCTTTAATAACCAACTTGTGTCACCTTTACTCCTGCCTTCTCTAGAAGTTGCAAACCTGATTTGTCGCGGTATTCTCTTTTATAATAAAAAGATGTTATGCCAGCTTGCACAATTAGTTTTGCACACCCAAAGCAACAACTATCAGTGCAGTAAATTGAAGCTCCATCTGTAGAGTAAGTAGATTTTGCTGCTTTTGTAATAGCATTTGCTTCTGCATGCAGCACCTCTTCTTTAGTGATCAACACTTGTTCTAACTCATTTGTTTTAGGGTTTAGAACATTTTTCACATTCTCACAGCTATTATCAAATCCCTTAGGGGTACCATTATATCCCATTGAGATTATATTGCCCTCTTTAACAATTATAGCCCCCACCTTTAATCGCGTACATCTACTAAGCTCTCCAATAGCTTCAGCGCAACGCATAAAAGCCTTATCAAATTCTTGATCTCTATTTAGCATCTATTTGTATAGTTATGTTTATAGTTTAACTGTAAACCAATAGTAATTGAGTAACAAAAAAAGGTGTATTAAAAATACAATTACAAGTTGATTATAAAGTTTTTTCTTGGGCAAAAATAAGAATTATTGAAATATAAAAAAGCCCTTCATTATTCATGAAGGGCTAATATATTTATCTCCTCTTTCGAATTATCTACTCAAGAATTGATTTCTTCTAGAATAGATATCTAAGAAGTAATCATCTTTTAAAGTATCAATAAAGTAAATCGCTTCACCTGTTGATTTCATCTCTGGTCCTAATTGCTTATCCACGTTAGGGAATTTATCAAATGAGAACACAGGAATCTTAATTGCATAACCTTCTTTAACTGGTTTAAAGTCAAAGTCTGTTACTTTTTTATCTCCAAGCATCACTTTTGTTGCATAATTTACATATGGCTCTTGGTAAGCTTTACAGATAAATGGAACAGTACGAGATGCACGGGGGTTTGCTTCAATGATATATACTTTATCATCTTTAATTGCAAACTGAATATTAAGAAGACCTTTTGTTTTTAAAGCAATTGCAATCTTCTCAGTATACTCTCTAATTTGCTCTATTACTAAATCTCCTAAGTTATATGGAGGTAATACAGCGTAAGAATCACCTGAGTGAATACCTGCAGGCTCAATATGCTGCATGATACCTACGATGTACACATTCTCACCATCACAGATTGCATCTGCTTCAGCTTCAATTGCTCCATCTAAATAGTGATCAAGAAGTACTTTGTTTCCTGGAATATCACGCAACGTTTCTACAACGTGTTGTTCTAATTCTTCCTCATTAATTACAATCTTCATTTTCTGACCACCTAATACATATGAAGGTCTTACTAGAAGAGGGAATCCTAATTCTTCTGATTTCTCTAATGCTTCATCAGCAGTTTCGATAACATCAAATTTAGGATAAGGAATATTGTTTTCTTTCAATAAAGTTGAGAAACTACCTCTATCTTCAGCTAAATCAAGTGCTTCATAACTAGTACCTAAGATCTTGATTCCAAAACGAGTTAACTTTTCAGCAATCTTAAGCGCTGTTTGACCACCCAACTGAACAATAACACCTACAGGATTCTCATGCAAGATGATCTCATAGATATGTTCCCAGAATACCGGCTCAAAGTATAACTTATCTGCAATATCAGGGTCAGTAGAAACTGTTTCAGGGTTACAGTTGATCATGATTGTTTCATAACCTGCTTCTTTTGCAGCTAAAACACCATGTACACAACAGTAATCAAATTCGATACCTTGACCAATACGGTTAGGACCAGCTCCTAAAACAACAACTTTTTTCTTTTTCGAAGGCGTAGACTCATTCTCTCCATCAAATGTTGAGTAGAAATAAGGAGTTTTAGCTTCAAACTCAGCAGCACATGTATCAACAAGTTTCCAAGTACGTTTGATACCAAACTCTTCTCTTCTTTTATTGAAAACTTCACTTTCTAGACAACCTAAAAGGTGTGCAATCTGACGATCACCAAAACCTTTTTGCTTCGCTTCTAAAAGCGTCTCTTTGTCAATAGATTGGATTGTTTCTGCTTGAATTTTCTTTTCTAGTAAAACTAGATCAAGAATTTGACGTAAGAACCACTTATCAATTTGAGTGATTTTACGAACAGTTTTCATTGCAATACCTAGTTTCATTGCGTCCCATACGTGGAATAATCTATCCCATGATGGATGCTCTAAACTTTCTAGGATTACAGCTTGGTCTGTCACTTCTTTACCATCAGCACCTAAGCCATTACGCTTAATTTCTAATGATTGACATCCCTTTTGAAGTGCTTCTTGGAACGTACGTCCAATACCCATAACCTCACCTACAGCTTTCATCTGTAAACCAAGTTTATGATTAGCACCTTTAAATTTATCAAAGTTCCAACGAGGGATCTTTACAATTACATAGTCTAATGCAGGCTCAAAGAACGCTGATGTAGTACCTGTAATTGGGTTTTTCAATTCATCTAAATTGTAACCAATTGCAAGCTTTGCAGCAATTTTAGCAATTGGGTAACCTGTTGCTTTAGATGCTAAAGCTGATGATCTTGATACACGAGGATTGATCTCTATACCAATGATATCATCATTTTCTGGAGAAACAGAGAACTGAACATTACATCCACCAGCAAACATACCAATACCGTTCATCATCTTGATAGCAAGATCACGCATTCTTTGGTATACTGTATCCGGTAGTGTTTGTGCAGGAGCTACTGTAATAGAATCTCCAGTGTGAACTCCCATTGGATCGAAGTTCTCGATAGAACAGATAATAATAATATTACCAAGATTATCACGAAGCAATTCTAATTCGTATTCTTTCCATCCTAAGATAGATTGCTCGATTAGAACTTCATGAACTGGTGACATTTCAAGACCTCTTGATAGAGCTTTCTCGAATTCATCTGGTGTATTGACAAATCCTCCACCAGAACCACCCAATGTAAATGATGGTCTAATTACTAATGGAAATCCAATTTCTTGAGCAATCTCCTTACCTTGTAAGAAAGATTTAGCTGTACGTCCTTTACAAACGCCAACTCCTAACTCAATCATTTTCTGTCTGAATAATTCTCTATCTTCAGTTGTATTGATTGCATCAATATCAACACCGATAATCTCAACACCAAAATCTTCCCAGATTCCTGCTTCTTGACAATCAATCGCTAGATTCAATGCAGTTTGACCACCCATAGTTGGTAGTACTGCATCTATATCATGCTTTTCAAGAATTTTAATAATTGATTTTTTCTCCAGCGGAAGAAGATAGACATTGTCGGCCGTAACCGGGTCTGTCATAATTGTGGCTGGATTAGAATTGATCAGAGTAACTTCGATACCCTCTTCACGTAGAGAACGAGAGGCTTGTGTTCCTGAATAATCAAATTCGCAAGCTTGACCAATTACAATTGGTCCACTCCCGATGATAAGTACCGACTTGATGTGCTTCTTTTTAGGCATTTTCGCTATTCTTTAAAAAACATGACTTAACACTCGGGATGCAAAACTAATAGTATTTATGGTAAATACACTACAAATCTACTATAAAAATAGGATAATGAAATTATTATAGAAAATCTTCTAATTTAACAAATTCTTGCTGTATCTTTGTACCTTTTCTAAAATTTCCCAGTATGCTGACAAAACGAATAATTCCTTGCTTAGACATCAAAGACGGTAAAACTGTTAAGGGTGTAAATTTTGTAGAATTAAGAGATGCAGGTGATCCTGTAGAACTCGCAAAAATATATAGTAATGAGGGTGCTGATGAATTAGTTTTTTTAGATATCACTGCGACTGTTGAAAAACGAAAAACATTAATTGAGCTAGTAGAAAAGGTTGCTGCTCAGATAAATATACCTTTTACTGTTGGTGGCGGAATTTCTAGCGTAGAAGATGTTTCAGCATTATTAAACGCGGGAGCAGACAAAGTTTCTATCAATTCATCAGCAGTTAAAAGACCCGAATTAATTAATGAACTTTCTGATGAATTTGGGAGCCAATGTATAGTTGTTGCTGTTGATACAAGATACGTAAACGGGGAACATATAGTACATGTAAGAGGTGGGCGCACACCTACTGAACTTAGAACCATTCAGTGGTTGCATGAGTGTCAAGAAAGAGGTGCAGGAGAAATACTTTTAACTTCTATGGATCATGATGGAACTAAAAATGGTTTTGCCATTGAGTTAACAAAAGAAGTTTCTCAATCATTAAACATCCCTGTTATTGCTTCTGGAGGAGCAGGAAAAGAAGAACACTTTATAGATTTGTTTAAGCAAAATGCTGCAGATGCAGCTTTAGCTGCGAGTATTTTTCACTTTAAAGAAATAAGTATACCTCATTTAAAACAGCATTTACAAGACAACGATGTTGAAATGAGAATTCTTTAGAAGTTCAAAATAATCTTTAAAGTGAACTATTTCTCATTAAAAGTTAAATAAGGACTCTTAATAAAATTGTTCATTCATAAAATAAATCTTATTATTGCACGCACGAAATACAAGCATAGGGTAAAAACCGATAAACAACACTGACAATCAACTAGATAAAGAAAATCTATTTTATTATCTTTGTATGTAGTTTTTATCAAAATGTATATCGTAAGCTTTTAAGTATAGATTTAAGATACTAACCATGTTTATAGAAGTTTTAAAATCAAAGATCCACCGTGTCAAAGTTACACAAGCAGAATTAAATTATGTTGGCAGTATTACTGTTGATGAAGATCTAATGGAAGCTGCAAATATCATTGAAGGTGAGAAAGTGCAAATTGTTAATAATAATAACGGTGAGCGTTTTGAAACTTATGTGATAAAAGGAGAAAGAAATAGTGGCATTATCTGTTTAAATGGTGCTGCAGCTCGTAGAGTTCAGGTAGGAGATATTTTAATTATTATTTCATATGCATATATGAAACAGAAAAAAGCAATTAACTACTCCCCTAAGCTTGTCTTTCCCAATGATGACAATAAATTAGAAGACTAATCATTTTCTAATAAAGATACTACGCCAACTTAATTCAATGAATTAGGTTGGCTAATTTGTTTTTGAACAGTTCCTCTTTTAAGAGGTTTTTTATATGAATTTAAAAGACATTCTAAAATATCTTTTTTCTTTTATACTTGCCGGTGGTCTACTTTGGTATGTATTAAAAGAACAAAACCTTAAAGAAGTATTAACCTCTTTTGATACCATTGATTGGAAAATAGTTCTTTTATCAATGGCTATTTCATTAATGAGTCATTACGCTAGAGGATTACGATGGGGATTAATGCTAAAGCCTTTAAATTATAAGACTTCAGGTCCTAATTTATTTATGGCTACAATGTCTGGCTATGCTGGGAACCTAATTATTCCACGTTTTGGAGAGTTTTTCAGATGTGGTATCTTGCAAAAACTCTCAAAAATCCCTGCCAAAACTTCTTTTGGTGCTGTTGTAGCAGAAAGAGCTATGGATTTAATAGTATTTATTACTTTATTTTTAATTGCCTTTCTTAGTCAATTCGACAAGCTAAAAGGGATGATTTTACCTCATTTCAATCAGCAATCAAATTCATTAATTAATAAAATCCCATATGTGATTATTGGAGCAATCATAATAATTGCAATTGGTTTATTTCTTTTTAGAATTAGAAAGCGACTCCTACAGACAGCATTAATTAGAAAAGTACTAATGTTACTTCAGGGTATTATTGAAGGCATGACAAGTGTTTTTAAACTTAAAAGAAAAGAGTTTGGCTTGTACTTTCTGTATACCTTTATTATTTGGTTAACATATTTCTATATGGGATATGTCTTATTTTGGACACTACAAGGAACTGAGAATCTATCTCCTGTTGTTGGTTTTGTCCTGATGATGATGGGCGGACTTGGAATGGTACTCCCTACTCCTGGTGGTACAGGTTCTTATCATTTCTTTGCCTCTCATACATTAATGGCGTACGGCGTGAGTAATGCAGATGCAATAGCTTACGCAATCTTAATGCACACATCACAAACTATATCGGTTATCATTGTAGGTGGATTAAGTATCTTGATTGCAAACTTAAAAAAATCAGAAAATTCAACAATAGAAGGTAATGAGTAGTAGAGCATCAAAAGACAAAATCCTTACTCTTGAAAATGCTGTGAATCAAAGAGCACTTTGGAAAGAGAATGGCGAAAAAGTTGTGTTTACAAATGGCTGTTTTGACATTGTACATCTTGGTCATGTTGATTACCTTGAACAAGCAAGAAACCAAGGCTCAAAATTGATTCTTGGATTAAACACTGATGCTTCTGTAAAAAGATTAAAAGGTAACGAAAGACCAATCAACAATGAATATGCAAGAGCTAGATTATTAGCTGCATTTGAATTTATTGATATGGTTATACTTTTTGAGGACGATACGCCTCTAGATTTAATCAATTCACTTCTACCTGATATTCTTGTAAAAGGTGCTGACTATACTGTGGAAAATATAGTTGGTGCAAAAGAAGTTATGAATAATGGTGGAAAAGTAGAAACTATCACACTTGTTGAAGGATTTTCTACTTCTTCAATTATAGAAAAAATAAGAAAGTTTGGCTTATAATTAATTCGCTTAATTTGTAAATAGAAAACATGAGTCATCCCTTAAATATTGGATTAAACCTGAACATGATCTCACAACAGGATTTCCATTGATTTAGAATGACAGAAAAAGCTTTACGAAGTCTGTAGAAAGGAGATTTACTTTTCTTTGAACCAAAAATGGGGGTATATATGTTGATTAAACGTTCTACATAATGCCTCCTTTTTTGTATTATTTCCATTAAAAACTCATAAATAAGTAGGGCTATATAGAAGAGTTTTAATCGATTTCCCCATCCTTGAACTCTTATTGATTGTAAGCCAATTTCTGCTTTACAACACCTAAACATTTCTTCTACTTCCCATCTTTTCATATATGAAAAAAGCATTTCCCATGCAGTCTTTTTTGTATCTATATCAAGGTTGGTAAGCATGTAAATAGGAGGTCCTGTTCTTTTATATTCTCTGACCACAATTAGCGTATACATCTGATCTCCCATTTCAGGGTGTTGTACTTTTTTCCATGAAATAAGTCTTCTAGCATACTTATTACGTTCTTTATCATAAGTAAATTTGAAGCTCTTATTCTTCATTCCTTTGGTAATATTGTAGGTTAATCGTTTTCCTTTTTCGTCAATTAAAAATCTATTTCCAATCCAACGAACTAAAAACTGTTGATCAAATTCTTGAGCGAACTCTAAAAGAGTACAATTCGCATACCCTCTGTCAAATACATGCAGAACAGCTTTTTTAGATTGATTACGAATAGTTTTGAAACCATTCCATATAAAATTAGACAACCATTCCTTAAAAACACCAACCCTAGAATAAATATTAAATTCAAAAAGAGATGCTCTTTCATTCAAGGCCGTAAGCACTACTCCTTCTACTTTAAACCCGGGAACATTGATAAAACCTTTGACAGGAGAATTATAATAACCAGGTTTAATTCTTGTAAGTCTTTTAGCTTTACTACTGATAACGGCAGACAACCCTTCCAGGTGTGTTGACTCATGTTTTTCCAGAACAGATCCATCCCAAATTAAAAGTGGTCGGATATTTTTTTCTTCCATCATTTTAATACGGTCTAAACTTCTATTTCTAAAAAAATCAGCAATTAAATCAGTACTCCAATTTTTACTTCGTATTAGGTTGCCAATTCTCTTAACTCCAGCTTTACCATGAGTACTACCAGCTAGTAGTGTACCCAATTCTGTCAGAAGAAGTGATTTTGTACTATTCCGATTTTCTAGTAAGCAATGAAATAACTCTTGAAAAGTCTTTACCAAACGTAAATCAACTGTCTGATGAAGACTAGAGAGTAGCGATGATAAGAAATAGTCAGTTTGATGAAGAAGATAGGTTAATGGTGTAGATTTTTTACAGTCTAAGATTTTTAGTAAATTAAAAGATGAATAAGCCATTGGAATAATAGTTATAGTTGTTTTGTATTTACAATAACTATTTTTTGGCTTATAAATAAAAATGAGTCACCCCTTATTATTAAAATTATATAATTAAGGGATGACTCATGTTTTTTATTGAAGGAGATAGAACTACCTATCCTTCCAACTCATTGACTAGAGCTACATATTGTGCTTCTGCATCAGAAGTAGAAGTACCTTCTATTTTTTTCCATGCATCCCATTTTGCATTTCCTTTGAAATCAAAACCGCCGGGACGTTCTGTATTAACATCTCCAACTGAAGCCTGCTTAAATAAAGCATACAGTTGTAAAAGGTGATCATTTGATGGTTTCGCTGGTAATTGATTTACTCGTTCTTGTGCGTCTTTAAATGCTTCTGAAGCCATAGGTGTATTTATTGATTTATCTAAAAAAATTAACTTACTCTAGTCCACAATTCTGTTCTTCCAAAGAGTTTAATACCTACGTACCCTCTCATTTTTAGAACATTTGGACCACTATTTTGAATACTTCCGCTATATGTTTTTCCTGAGTCAGGATCATAAACAGACCCATCTTCCCATTGCCCCTTCCCTTTATAATCAAAGTCTGAAAGCATTATCATTCCATCAAGAAAACGCTCTCTTAAACTAGCGTCAGGGTTTAATTTATCAATTCTCGGACCTCCATCCTCTTCTTTATCTCTTTCCATCCACACAATAGATCCTTGTGCTTTTCCATTATCATCAATTGATATTTCAACATGGGCGTCTTTTAAGCCAGTTAACCAGACTCCTTCTATTTGGTGTATTTGATTATCGCTCATTTATGCAATTAGATTATTGAATTAAGAAAATGATTATTCACTTTAAATTTAGCAATAAAAAATAGGGTACATAATAATGTACCCTATTTTCTTATAAAAAAACTAAATTTTTATCTATTAATATAGAATTCTGAATTTAATTGTATCCTCAATTGCTTTCATATCTTCTAATAATTCTGGCTGATATGATTGATCGATATCCGTTATCACATAGCCAATTTCTTCATTCGTTTTTAAATATTGACCTAAGATATTACAACCATGTTTTGCAAACACATTGTTCATTTGTGCTAAAATACCTGATTTATTTTTATGGATATGTAATAATCTATGTCCATTTTCTAACCTTGGCAATTGAACATTCGGGAAGTTTACACTATTAAATGAACTTCCTGTATTTACATATTCAATCATTTTACCAGGAACAAAATCAGCAATATTTTCTTGAGCTTCAAGAGTTGACCCACCAATATGAGGTGTTAATATCAAGTTATCTATATTACTCAATGGAGCATCAAAAGTATCATTATTATTTTTTGGCTCAACAGGGAATACATCAATTGCAGCTCCTGATAGGTGCCCATTTTCTAAGGCTATTTGTAAAGCATCCAACTCAACAACAGGTCCACGAGCTAAATTGACTAAAATTGCCCCTTTCTTCATTTTGTTGATATGTTCAGCAGTAAAATAGTTCTTATTACTAGCTCTTCCATCAACATGTAAAGAAACAACATCACAAGTAGCTAACAGTTCATCTAAAGAAGAAAGTTTTGTTGCATTACCAAGTGCCAATTTTTCAACAACATCATAGTAATACACATCCATTCCTAACATTTCTGCAAGAATAGATAATTGCGATCCGATATTACCATAACCAATAATACCTAGTTTTTTTCCTCTAATTTCAAAACTTCCATTTGCAGATTTACTCCACTCCTTTCTATCCATCTGACGCATTCTTTTTGGGATTTGACGCATCAACAAGATGATCTCACCAATTGCCATTTCCACAACAGAACGTGTATTACTAAAAGGTGCATTAAATACTGACACACCGTGATCTGTACATGCTTTTAAATCAATTTGATTTGTACCAATACAAAATGCCCCTACAAGCATTAAACGATCAGCAGCTTCTACAACTTTTCTTGTTAACATCGTTTTAGAACGAATACCAAGAATGTGAACACCTTTTATCTTCTCACAAAGTTCGTCTTCATCAAGAGCTCCTCCAAGTAATTCAACTTGGTAACCCTCTTGCTCTAACTTTAACTTTGCATCTTGATGTACATTTTCTAAGAGCAATACCTTGATCTTACTTTTTGGAAATGAAGTTGCCATAGGATGTTTAATTGAATGTAGTATTTCTTCAAAGCTATTAGCCTCCACATCTGCTTTAGCCAACACCTTTTCTCTTTTTATATTTTCTGTAAAAGCAAAGAAAGTTTTCGCCAATCCTGCCTCTCTAATTTCGTAGTCTGTATACCCGTCACCGATAACAAAAACATCGCCTTCTAAAGCTAATTCTTTCATCAGTTTTACTTTCCCTTTATGTTCGGAAAGTGGGTTCGATGCATCAAATCCAGTAACTTGATCTTTATCGTTGTAAGTGAATGTATTGGCATAAATATTTTCTTCTTTAATGCCAAAATCTTTAACTACCGGAGTAATAAAATCTTTAAATCCACTCGACACAATTAAAACATTATCTGTTTCTTTAGTGAAAAAAGATCTGTTTCTTTTTACTGATTCAGAAACAAGAAGTTTAAGTTCACCTGATAATTGTTCAACATCTTTTTTTGTAGCATCTAATAATGCTAAACGCTGTTCCAAAGCCTCTCTAAAAGACAGCTCTCCAGCCATTGCTTGATCTGTTAGATCTTTGATTTTCTCACCTACTTCTACCTTTTTATCAGTCCCCTCATATAAGATATCACTTAAAATATCTAATGCTTCAACTTTAGTAAAAGTACTATCAAAATCAATTACAAAAAATCTCTTGTCTGCCATGTTTATCTGTCTTTAGTTACAATCGCAACTCAAAAGTATTATATAATCATGACTTTTGAATAATTTTTAATGATTTATTGTGATTTTCATAAAAAAAAGCTTGTTTATTCGCTTATTTTCATAAAAACATTGAGTAAACAATATTATCTAATCACTCAATAATTCTTCTCTTACTTTTTTAGGTAATTTAGAAAAAACCAAATCATAAGAATGGTCTAAAGCCTCATACATTTGATCATCAGAAAAATCACTATATACAGATATTGTATTCCAATGTTTCTTATTCATATGAAAACCCGGTTTTACTGCTGCGTACCTTTCTCTTAAATCAATTGCTTTTTCAGGGTCACATTTTACATTAAAACTTTGGAAATCGTCAATATTTGTGAGTGCAAATACCTTCCCTTTCACCTTAAAAACTAACACTGATTCATCAAACGGAAATCCTTCTGTCACTCCTTTTTTATTTAAACAGTATCTTCTGTAATCTTCAATATTCATGATTCTAAATTATTTCTTTATAATTCATCTAAATATGCACAATGTTACTATCTAATTTTTAATTTAATAGATCAAAAACTTTTTTAAGAAAATTTCACACACCAAATTCGTGTTTAACATTACAATCAAATTTTTTAAACAATTCGCCTAAGTTGAAGTTCTAAAGGAAACTCAACAAATATTACCATGAAGCAATTACTTTCATTTTTTAGTATTTTCATTTTATCACTGTCTTGTGTTTTTGCACAAAATGGTATAATTAGAGGAAGTGTAACCGAACTTCCAAAAAATAATCCAGTTCCTTATGCAACTGTTGTCATTCAAGGCACATCTATTGGTGCAACTACTGACGAGAACGGTAAGTACGAAATAAAAAACATTAAACCAGGTCTTTACAATTTAGTAGTAAACTATGTTGGTTATGGTCCTGACTCAAGAGAGGTAGAAGTTACAAACGCCCGCCCAGCAATGATTAATTTCTCTTTAGTTCCTTCAACAGAAGAGTTAAATGAAGTAGAAGTTATAGCAAATGGTTTCTATAAATCTGATGAAAGTCCTGTATCTGTACAAAGAATTGGTGTGACAGAAGTTAAAAGAGCACCTGGAGCAAATAGGGATATTTCAAGAGTATTCAGATCACTACCCGGTGTTGCATCGACGGCATCTTTTAGAAATGATATTTTAATTCGCGGTGGTGCTCCAAATGAAAATCGTTTTTATCTTGATGGGATAGAAATTCCAAATATTAATCACTTTGCAACTCAAGGAGCATCTGGTGGTCCGGTCGGAATGCTTAATGTGGACTTTATTAAAGACGTTGAATTTTTCTCTGGGGCATTTCCTGCCGGAAGAGGTAACGCACTAAGTTCTGTAATGGAATTTACTCAAAAAGACGGAAGAACAGACGAGCACACAACAAATATTATATTAGGTACTTCTGATGTAGGAATTACTTTCGAAGGACCTGTATCTGAGAAATCATCATTAATCGTATCTGCAAGACAATCTTATCTTAAAGCTTTGTTTAGTGTTTTAGGTCTTCCTTTCTTACCAACATACAATGACTTCCAATTAAAGTATAAGTACAAATTTAATCAAAGAAACCAGCTATCAATTATTGGTTTAGGAGCAATTGATCAATTTGCATTGGCTGATTCGCCAGGCGAGCCAACTGATGAAGATTATGAACAAAATGTATATATACTAAATAACACCCCTGAACAAGAACAATGGAATTACACTGTTGGAGCAAAGTATGAACATTTTAGAGATAACTCTACTTTTACATTTGTGGCATCAAGAAACATGCTCAACAACAAACAGTACAAGTACCCTGAGAATGACACTTCTCAACCAAAAATTTACGATTATAATTCACAAGAAGCTGAAAATAAACTTCGTTTAGAGGGTGTCTCATTTACCAATTCAGGATTTACATTTTCATATGGTGTTAATTACGAATATGCGATGTACACCAATAAAACCAATCAAACTTTATATGACTACTCTTCTGGACAACTCGAAACAATTAACTTCACCTCAGACTTAGGCTTAAACAAATGGGGTGGTTTTGCTACAGTAAGTAAAAAAATTGCACAAGATAAGGTAACACTATCAGTAGGTGCTAGATTAGACGCAAACGATTATTCTGAATCTATGAAAAATCTACTAGATCAATTTTCTCCAAGATTCTCTGCTTCTTACCAATTTACTCCACGATGGAGTTTAAACTTTAATACCGGCATTTATTACCAATTACCTACATACACTACTTTAGGTTATAAAGAGAATGATGAGTTTGTTAATAAAGAAAATGGTTTACTCTACATCAGAAACAAACAATTAGTTGGTGGTTTGGAATATAAAATTCCTGAGAAAAACTTACGATTCACAGTAGAAGGTTTCCAAAAAATATATGATCAATATCCTTACTCAATCAATAACGAAATTTCACTTGCAAATTTAGGTGCTGATTTTGGTGTTATTGGTAGTGAAGAAGTAACAAGTACATCAAAAGGTAGATCTCAAGGTGTAGAATTTATGGCTCAACAAAAATTCTTTAATGGTTTCTATGGTATTTTAGCCTATACTTATGTAAGGTCTGAATTTACGAATGCTAATCCTAATGAATATGCTCCATCATCTTGGGACAGTCAAAATATTGTTAGTTTAACAGCAGGAAAGAAATTAGGTAAAAATTGGGAAATTGGCGGACGATGGCTTTTTGCTGGAGGGACTCCTTATACCCCTTACGATGTAGATGCTTCTATGGACCGTCAAGTTTGGGATGCTGAAAGAAGAGGAATTAAAGATTACTCACAAGTAAATACTTTAAGATTGGATGCTTCACATCAACTTGATTTGCGAGTTGACAAATACTATTACTTTAACAAATGGAGTTTGAATGTGTATTTTGATATTCAAAATGCATATGGGTATTCACCAAAAGGAGAACCAATTTTAACTACTGAATTAAATGCAGACGGAAGTCCAATGGTTGATCCGAATGACCCATCTAAGTATGTACCAAAATATATTGAAACTACAAATGGTATTGTGCAACCATCAATTGGAATCATTGTAGAATTATAATATTCACAAAAAATTGACAATTAACCCTCGTTTCTTTTAAAATTAAGAGCGAGGGTTTGTTTTTTATTTATTTCTGCCATTAATTTGTATCAACATACCATTTACCTCAATGAAGATGTAAATGTTTATAAAGAAGAGGCGAGAGACTAGGCTCATTGACCCTCTAGCAACCTTCAAGAAATTGAAAAGGTGCTACATCCTAGCCTAAGTTATTAGGAAATATAAACGATAGTAAGATAACAACTTCATAAGAGAACATCTATCTACATATCACTTTTATATAAACTAGTTTTTTAGGCTTTAAATAAAGTTGTAAAGAAGTATTAGTTCTTCATGACTTAATTATTTTGAGTATAATCTAAAACGTCTAATAAGGATGCAAGAGCATTTATTTACATATAATAAAAAGTATACGTTAGAATTAGGTGAACAACTTAATGGTTTCGAACTTTCTTACCGAACTCTTGGAAGTATAAATGAAGATGCTTCTAATATTATTTGGGTTTGCCATGCTTTAACTGGAAACGCCGATGTTGCAGATTGGTGGTCTGGTTTATTTGGCAACAAAGCTATCTTCAACCCTGATGAGCATTTTATTATTTGTGTAAATGTAATTGGCTCTTGTTATGGTTCTACAGGACCGTTATCTATCAATCCTGATACAAACCAACCTTATTATAGTACATTCCCTAATATCACTATTCGGGATATGGTTGGAACATTAGAAATTTTAAGAAAAGAACTAAATATAAATAAGATCAACACCCTTATAGGAGGTTCTTTAGGTGGGCAACAAGCATTAGAATGGGCTATACAACAACCCGATCTAATGGAAAACCTAATAATTTGTGCAACAAATGCTTCTCATTCTCCTTGGGGAATTGCGTTTAATGAGACACAAAGAATGGCAATAGAAGCTGATCCAACTTGGGGAGATGAAAGTCCAAATGCTGGTGACCGAGGTCTTAAAGCTGCTAGAGCCATTGCAATGTTATCTTATAGAAATTACAGCACATACGAAGCAACTCAGTCAGAAGAAAACAATAATTCTACTGATAATTTCAAAGCATCTACATATCAACAATACCAAGGTCAGAAACTCCTAAATAGATTTAATGCCTATTCTTATTGGGCCCTTTCTAAAGCAATGGATTCTCATAATTTAGGTAGAAACCGAACTTCAATAGAAGATTCTCTACAAAAAATTGAAGCGTATACGCAAGTTATTGGTATATCTAGTGATGTGCTTTTCCCTGTCTCGGAACAGAGATATATCACATCTCATATCAAAAATGTAACTTATGAAGAAATTTCCTCTTTATATGGACACGATGGCTTTCTAGTTGAAACTCACAAGATTGCAGCAGCAATTAGAGCATTCTTTAAACAAAAAAAGAAAAAGAAGATTTCTACCTCTATTTAGGCATACAATTTGCAAACGTTATATTAATCACAATCACTTCTGGGATTGTTTTAACTTTTAATTGGCAAATATCTACGATGAAAAATATTAAACGAAGATTTTTATCTATTGCAGCGTTAGGAACGCTAAGTCTATTTGTTTTCTCTTGTGCAGGCGGAGATAGTGCCAGCCAGAGCTACTACAAAAAAGAAAGAAAGAAATACGAAATTATGGATATGCATTCTGACTGTCCTCAGTTAGTTAACTCTAGAAGATAATTTCCTCTTATGATATAAGTAATCCTTTTCTCGAATCTATAAGAGAAAAGGATTTTTTCATATAAGTCCTTTCATATTAATGATTTTTTTTAGGACTCTTTTTTATCAATACTAATCAGGTGCCATACGTATGCAACGTGACATTGAAATTGCTGAATTAAGAAAACTCACAACATTTATAGACGATAATTTTGATTATGACTTCAAGAACTATGCAATGTCATCTTTCACTAGAAGAGTCAAGAGAGTTATCGAATTATATAAGTTTTCTTCTGTTGATATTCTAATCAAAAAGTTCAAAAGCAACCCTAGTTTCTTTCAAGAATTTGTATCTGAAATTACTGTAAATGTTACAGAAATGTTCAGAGACCCTACTTTTTGGAAATCACTTCATGATGATATTATTCCAGAAGTAATGAACGAGCACAAAAAGATTAGTATATGGCATGCAGGTTGTTCTTCTGGCGAAGAAGTAGTATCAATGTGTATAATGCTTGAAGAACTTGGTTATTTATCACAAGCAACTATTGTAGCAACTGATATTGATAAATCTATAATAAGTAAAGCTAAAAAAGCACGCTTCACAGAGAAAAACATGACGCTTAATCAACAAAATTATGAACGTTATGGGGGAACAAAAAGCATTTACGATTACTTCATCAAAGAAGATAATTACTATTATATTAAACCTGAATTAATTGACAGAGTCTCATTTAGAGTTCAAGACCTAGTTAAAGGAAACCCCTTTTCTAAGTTTGATCTTATTTTATGTAGAAATGTGATGATTTATTTTAATCAGACATTACAGAATGAGGTACTAAAAAAATTACACAATAGTCTTTTCAAATATGGTAATCTTGCTATTGGGTCCAAAGAATCTTTGATCTGGTGCGATATAGCCAATAAATTCGTTGTTGTAAATAACGAAGAAAAGATTTATAAGAAAATTAAAGACTAACCACTGATTATGCAAAGCAATTTCTTTGACACTAAATATAAAGGCATAGTCATTGGTGGATCAGCAGGTAGTTTTAAACCTATCACAGAATTATTAGCGGAGTTACCAGAAGACTTCCCTATTCCAATCTTTCTTTGTCTTCATAGACTTAAACATGTTCGACATGGATTTATAGAGGCTTTATCTATCAGAAGTAAAAAGCCTATATATGAACCTCAAGATAAAGAGTCTATAAGACCAGGAATGGTTTATCTAGCTCCTTCTAATTATCATATGTGTATAGAATTAGGTAATTCTATTTCTTTATCTACTGAAGATCTTGTTAACAATTCAAGACCTGCAATAGATCTTACTTTTATGAGTGCTGCCTATACTTATAAAGAAAAGTTAATTGGCATCCTTTATTCTGGAGCAAATAAAGATGGTGCTATTGGTATGAAATCAATTAAAGACAAAGGTGGGGTTACTATTATTCAAGATCCTGACGAAAGCATGATGAACACTATGCCATTGTCTGCAAAAAACTGCACAGAGATAGATTTATGCCTAGAATCGAAAAAAATTAAAAATTTTCTACTCGATTTATACAAGGCTTACCAAAAATGAACGTTAATACATTGACTCTTGTGAGATTTTTTTCAAGCAAACTATTATAGTATTTTGAAAACAGCACAAAAAAGAACAAATATTAGAGATAAAGCGATACACACGGTGTACAGAAAACCGGCAATTATTTTTGCAGGCCTTGGCATCTTTGTATTCACATTAATCTTGATTTTAGAGAATCAATATCCAAACATTCTCTCTCTTGTAGGTATTCTTGATACCAAAGAATTTAATAGAGACGCTTATATACAAACACTTCAATACATAGACTTAATGTTTATTATTGGAATGATTTATTTATATGCAAAAAACTCTAAAACTTTTAACCTCACGTTAGGAATTGTATTTCTTCTCCTATCCTTTCATGCCATTTCTGAGATTTATGAATTGCCAATTAAGATTCTTAATCATTTAGAAATTTCTGATGATAAAATCATTGTTCAAGTTAAGGAAGTAAGTAGTACTACGTTCTATACTGTCGGGTTCACTTTTGCAGTGCTCGTCTTTCTACTTTTCAGATTAATATCTGATTTAATGCAAGATCCTGAAGATCAAATTATCTATGTACCAAAATATTTCTCTAAAGACAATCAAAATCACGAAAGTGAATTAAGAGACTCTTTTGATGAACGTGCATCTTTAATTAAAAAGAATATTCAATCCGCTATCATCAATATAGGAGATGAGGATAAAGAGCAAAAGCTCTTAAATGCCATTTGTAAAGAATTCCAAGTTTCTACTGGAATTTATTACAAATCTATGAATGTTGATGGTAAAGATATGATTCAGTATTCGAAAGGATTTTCTTTCTATCTTCCCGATTCTAAAATGCTTATGTTTGAATTTGGTGAAGGACTTCCAGGACAAGTAGCCAAAACAAGAACTTCTATTATTTCTAATGCAATACCAGATAACTACATTCGAGTTGTATCTGGCTTAGGTGATAGTTCTCCAAAATCATTAATGATATCTCCAATCTTGGATGCTGATCAAAATCTTCTTGGAGTAGTAGAACTTTCTTCGTTCAAAACATTCACTCCAGAAGACAGAGAAATTTTAGATAAAGTAACCGTTTGGTTTACTGAAAATTAATAAATTTATCTAGTGAAGTAAATATATATATATGCTTTTTCAAGATTTAAAGATACGTACTAAGATTACGATAATCATGCTACTTGTTGTAACAATAACAGTAGTTGCGATTAGTTCACTTTCTTATTTTCAAACAGAAGATTCTGTTGAAAGAAGATACTCTGAAACATTTGATGTAATTAGTACATTAAAGGCAGAACAAATAGATCAGAAGTTCAAATACATTGAACAGAACTTGAAATACATGGCAAAATCTGCTTTAATTGTTAGTAACGCTACCAAATTAAAGTTACTTTTTCAGTCTAAATCAAGATCATATAAAGATTCTACTTATTATGCTATAAAAAGAACTCTTGATAATGAGTTATTCCCTAAACAAATTGTAAATGGGTACTCAAATATCATCTTAACAGACAATAAAGGCAATGTACTTTACACGAGTTATACATTCCCTGCATCTGTTATTGTTGGTGATAGAAACAAGAAGTTTGAAAAAATCATTAAAAAAGCAAAAACAAAAACTTACTTCTCTGAGCCATTTAATACTGAAAAAGGTGCACATGTTTATGTAGTTTCTCCTAGAATGAAATCTAGATATGGAGAAATTGGTCATGTAATCATATTATATAGCTTACAAAAAAACATTTATCCAATTGTTGAAAATAGAACGGGACTTGGTGACACTGGTGAAATTCTACTTTCAAGAATTTCAGATAATCAATCCAATAATGTAACAATCATCTCACCTTTAAAAGGAAGTCCAAATTTACTTACAGAAGTAATTAGTTTAGGAGACCCTTCTAATATTGCAATACAAAAAGCGGCAAAAGGCGACTCTAAAGATTTTGGTTACGACATTGATTGGCGAGGAAAGAAAACTATTTCCTATTGGAATTACATCCCTACCACTAATTGGGGTTTAGTAGTAAAAATTGATTATGATGAAATTAAAAGTGGGTTAAATGGCTTAATTTTAACATTTGTCTATACTGCAATAATCATTATTCTGATCTCGATGTTAATTGCTGTAATTTTCTCTAAGTTTTTAACAAGCCCGATTATTACACTGAAAAACCGATTAAACTTTATTGCAAAAGGTATTTTACCACATGAGGTAACTGCTGAAATCCATAAAGATGAAATAGGCGAGATGTCATTTGCTGTTCAAGAAGTAGTAAACGGTATGAAAAGGACTGCGAACTTTTCTGAACAAATTGGTGAAGGAAATTATGATGCCACCTATTCTTCTCTTAGTGATGATGATACTCTTGGTAATGCTTTGATCTCTATGAGAGACAGTATTCAAAGAGCCGAGAAAAGAGATTACGAAAGAAATTGGATTATTACAGGTGAAGCTGAAATTGGTCAAATTCTTCGAAACAATAACGACATTAGTACTTTAGGTGATGAAGTTGTTGCTTTTACAACTGAAAAAATAAATGCTGTTCAAGGTGCATTTTATGTTGTTGAAGGTGTTACTGATGAACTACCTATAAATGAACAAATAATTCATTTAGTTAGTACTTACGCATACAATAAGAAACGTTTCTTACAAAATAAATTCAAGTTTGCAGAAGGCCTAGTTGGTCAAGCCGCTATTGAAATGGAAATGATTCTAAGAACTGAAGTACCAAATAGTTATTTATCAATCACATCTGGATTAATGGGTGAGAAAAAACCTGATTCAATCTTGATAATGCCATTAATTGCAAATGATAAAGTTTATGGTATTCTTGAGTTCGCTTCTTTAGAAGCATTCTCTCCTATGAAACTCGATTTTGTTAAAGAAATCTCGCATATCATAGCAAGAACAATCTTTAATATTAAGATCAATGAAAGAACAATTAAGCTATTAAAAGAATCTCAACAAATGAGTTCTGAGCTTTCAGTTCAACAAGAAATTCTACGTCAGAATGCTGAAGAGATGGAGTCTACTCAAGAAGAACTCCAACGTACAAACACACGCCTTGAGGAACAAGTTGAGGAAGTAAAACACTCACAAGATAGATTACAATCTTTACTTGAAAATGCATCAGAAGTTATTACTATTTTTAATAGTGATGGCAAAATAAAATTTGTCAGTCCTTCTTCGAAACACATTTTAGGCTATAAGCCAACTGACTTGATTGGCTCTTCTTACTTAGAACACTTACATAAAGACAGCGTTGAAGTAGTAAAAGAGTTTATCAACAAATTAGTTACATCAGAAAATAAGGATACAATAAGTACAGAGTACCGTTATAAACTACAAGACGGTAGATATATTTGGCTAGAAGCAACGGGTATTAACCTTACTAATGAGCCATCTATTGAAGGTATTGTACTTAATGCTCAAGATATAACAGAGAGAAGAAGAGCAGAAACTGAGAGAAGAATGAGAACGCAAATGCAAGCGTTGTCAGAAAACTCTTTAGATCTTATTCAAAGACTTAACAGTGAAGGATTAATCTTCTACACTAACCCAATAATTACAGATTTAACTGGATTATCTTCAGACCTCTTCTTAAATCAAAAAATTGAGGATACAGCATTACCACAACATATTATAGATGAGTGGAAAAACATGCTAGTTGAAGTTTCATCTACATCAGAAAAAACAACTAAGGAAGTTGAATTCCCTACTAGCACTGGAAACAGGTTTATGACTGTAACAGCAATTCCAGAGTTTAATGAATCTGATGAATTTGAAAGTGCATTATTTGTATCACATGATATTACTGAACGTAAAAAAGCTGAGTTAGAAATCTTATTGAAAAACAAAAAGATTACTGAAAGTATTAATTACGCTAAGAGAATTCAAGGTGCAATTATACCAGATACCGAAATAATTAAACGTGATTTACCAGATAGCTTTATTTTCTATAAACCTAAAGATGTAGTAAGTGGAGATTTCCCTTGGTATTTCAAAAAAGGTGATGATATTTATATTGCTGCTGTAGATTGTACAGGACATGGTGTTCCAGGTGCTTTAATCTCGCTTATTGGTTACTTTATTCTTAATGACATTGTTCAGAATAATGATAACATTACTCCAGGTGAAGTTTTAGACTTATTACATCAAGGAGTATCTAAAACACTTAGACAAGATTCTAATAGTAGTACTAGAGACGGTATGGATATCGCATTAGCCAAAATTAATCTATCAACTAAAGAGATAGAATATGCTGGTGCTCATCGCCCTCTTTATTTATTTAAGACAAAAGAAAACGACTTTATTCAGGTAAAAGGAAGTAAATTCCCTGTAGGTGGAGAATACAAAACTAGAACAAATTTTGCTACTCATCATTTACAACTTGAAGAAGGAGATGAAATTTACATGTTCTCAGATGGCTATCCAGATCAATTTGGAGGTGAAGAGAACCGTAAATTCGGTGCAAAAAGAATACGTGAATTAATTACAAATACTGAACATTCGTCTATGGAAGAAATTGCTCAAACATTTAATGACACATTTATGTCATGGAAAGGCAATTCTAAGCAGACTGATGACGTTATTATGATAGGCATACGATTTTAAGCTAATAAATACTTGTTAGTTTGATATGTTTATTTATATTTGATAATCTTTTTTTTACATCTTGCTATTTTAATAGAGTAAAGATATTAATACAGTGTCTTTGACTATACACTGATTAAATTATTTGTTCGGACATATGAAATACATCTACGAACTTCACAGGACAATGCTTGATAAAGATCTTATCCTTATTTATGAAGGAGAGATCACGCAGGACATTACCAAATCTGTTTTATCCATGGCCGAAAGGAATATGGATTCATATGGAGAACAATCAAAGATCAAGAGAAAGGTCTTTAATGTTATGGTAGAATGTTTGCAAAATATCAGTAAATATGCTGTCCCGATGGAACCAACTTCTGATAAAAAGAACAGCGCCGTATTTATGATCGGTAAAGAAGATGATTCTTATTTTATCACATCGGGAAACCCAATACTTTCTAAAAATGTAAAAGACATTGCTGACAGATTAGAAAGAATTAACGACCTTGATAAAGACGGTCTTAAAAATTTATATAAAGACATTATCAAAAATGGCAAGATCTCTGCTAAAGGTGGTGCAGGTCTTGGTTTTATTGATATGGCACGAAAATCTGGCGAAAAACTTCGTTTTGATTTCGAACCCATCAATGATGAGTTCACATTTTTTTCTCTTAAAACGACAATTCCAAGGAAACTAAAATAACAATACATGAAAGTCCTTAATCTAGCCGGCACGGAGGATACACCAAAAGTCATCTTGGACAAAGACAACGAATTGTTTGAGATTTCAGGTAGATCACTTCCTGAAGATTCCGCAGAATTCTTTGCTCCTATTTTAAATTGGATCGACGCTTATTCTGAAGAAGCATTATCGAGTACAAAGTTTTTATTTAAACTTGAGTATTTCAATACAGCCTCATCAAAACTTATTTTAGATGTATTATCTAAATTAGAAGAAATCGAAGGAGTAACTGTAGTATGGTATTATCATGAAGATGATGAAGACATGCAAGAAGCAGGTGAAGAATTCGAAGAATTAGTCGAATTAGAATTTGAATTCGAAACGTACTAAAATTAGTTAGTACCATTAAAAAACACTTGATTATTCGACTTAATCAAGTGTTTTTTTTATTTATCTCAAGAAAAAACTTCTTGAAATACAATATTTCCCCAAACTACTGCATTAAATAAATGTATACTTTTTGCTAAGTATATATTTTTTAATAAAGATTTGAATTTCCGTAGTAGACACGGTAATCTATGAGTGAAGAAATACTAAAAGCACTGACGCAATTATTTGCAATTATATCTACTCAAGACGAAGGTTTAACTTCTGTAGAGAGAGACTTTGTTATCAAGTTCCTTAATCAAGAACTTGAAAAGCGATCAGTCGAAGAATATATCCAGCTTTACGACCAGCTTATCCAAGATGAAGAAGATCGTATTGCTAAGAGAAAAGCGAAAGCGGCAAAGAAAAGAGCTGCGAAAGGAGAATCAGCAGAAACTGACAAGGCTTTAACTGATGCTGTCTCTGTACGTAACTCAGTTCGTACATTATCACTTTGTAGAAAGATTAACAAAACACTAGATCAAAAGCAAAAAACCATTGTAATGGTAAAACTTTTGGAACTAGTTTCTTCAGATAAATCATTCACACCTCAACGAATGGATATTATCCATACGGTTGCTGATGTATTTAATATCCCTTCTGCTGAGTATAAATTATTAGAGAGATTTATCATCGAAACGCATTCTTCTAAAATCGACAATGAGGATATCCTTATTTTCGATGATGAAATGCCTCCTGAAGGAAGTAAAATTAAATTTATTGACTCAGGTTTACTTGATGGTGAAATTATCTTTATTCGCTTAAAAAGTGTTGCTTTATACTTCACTAAATATACAGGTAAAGACACAATTTATTTAAATGGTCAACCTGTTGCTGCTAATACAATTCACCTCTTTTCTCCTGGTAGTATTTTTAAAACACCTAAAGGTGCTCCTTTATACTACAGTGATCTAGTAAACAAATACAACTCTGATGAAATTAATGGTAATATTTCTTTCATTGTAGAAAATCTAGAATACAAGTTCCCTAATGGAGGTATTGGTCTTAGAGATATAAATTTTGGTGAAAACTCAGGTCAGCTAATCGGTATTATGGGTGCTTCTGGTGCTGGTAAAACTACACTCTTAAATGTTTTAGCAGGCTTAGAAACTCCTTCTGGAGGTGAAGTAAGAATTAATGGATACAATATCCATAAAGAAAAAGATAAAATTGAAGGCGTCATTGGATATATAGCTCAAGACGACCTTCTAATTGAAGAACTTACAGTATTCCAAAACTTATTCTACAATGCTAAACTCTGTTTTAAAGACATGAGTGAGGAAGAGTTAACGAATAAAGTTACTGAAGTTCTTGAAAGTCTAGGACTTGATAGAATTGCTCATTTAGTTGTGGGTAATGTTCTTAATAAGAAAATATCAGGAGGACAAAGAAAAAGACTAAACATTGCATTAGAATTAATCCGTGAACCTGCAGTAATGTTTGTTGATGAACCAACATCTGGTTTATCGTCACGTGACTCAGAAAATGTAATCGATTTATTAAAAGAACTTTCTTTAAAAGGAAAATTAATCTTTGTTGTTATACATCAGCCTTCGTCAGACATTTACAAAATGTTTGATAAAATGTGGCTACTCGATACTGGTGGGTATCCTGTTTTCTATGGTAACCCAATCGAAGCAATTACACACTTTAAGAGTGCTGCTGGACAAGTTGATAGTGATCAAGGACAATGTAATACTTGTGGTAATGTTAACCCTGAACAACTCTTCAATATTATTGAAGCACAAGTAGTAGATGAATACGGTGAGTTTACAAATAAGAGAAAAGCTACACCTGAAGATTGGTATAGAGTTTACACTGAAACTTTTGAGAAACCAGATGTAGAAGAGGTTCATGTAGACCCTCCGAAAACATTAAGAATACCATCTAAACTAAAACAGACTGCAATTTTTACAGTCCGTGATTTCTTGTCTAAATTCAGTAATAAACAATACCTTCTAATTAACTTATTAGAAGCTCCATTCTTAGCATTATTATTATCTTGGATAATATATTACATCAAAGATGGCGATACTGAATACCTATTTAGACATAATGAAAATGTACCTGCTTATATCCTAATTGCAATTTTAGTTGCTTTATTTATGGGTATGACTGTGAGTGCTGAAGAGATCATTAAAGATAGAAAAATAAAGAAAAGAGAATCCTTCTTGAACTTAAGTAGATCTAGTTACTTGTTTTCTAAACTGATTATTCTCTTTGGTTTTTCAGCTGTTCAAACGGCAACTTTTGTATTAATAGGTAACACAATTCTTGAAATACCAGACCTTTCATTCGCTTATTGGCTAGTTCTATTTACAGTTTCTTGCCATGCAAACATGATTGGTTTAAATATATCATCAGCATTTAACTCTGCAATAACTGTTTACATATTGATCCCTATTCTTTTGATTCCTCAAATGATATTGAGTGGATTAATATTTGATTTTTCTAAATTAAATAATACGATTAGTCAACATGGTAAAACTCCATTAATTGCAGATGTAATGACATCTAGATGGGCATATGAAGCATTATCTGTTGAGCAATATAAAAACAACAGATATGAAAAGCCATTCTTTGATATTGACATGAAATTGAGTCAAAGTAATTACAAAAGTGCTTATTGGGAACCTAAAATGGAAGAGATTTTATATGATGTACAATTAAATAGTAAAAACACTAATGATAGTACAGCTAAAATATTAAAATCAGATATTCTTACTTTAACAAATGAAATTAATTCAGATTTATTCTTTACAACTCATTCTGATAAAAAAGAATTAGCTTTAGATTATTTATCTGATGGTAAAGTATCTTCTAATGAAGGAAATAAACTTAGAAAGATTTTCTACGAATCTTCAATTTTCTACAATGACATTTTAATTAAAGCAGAAGAAGAGCGTGATACTAAGATATATAAGATGAAAAAAGAGCTAGGCGATAAGTTTGATCTTTCAAAATCTAAAAATCTTTACTATAACAATCAACTTGAAACTTTTGTGAAAAACAAAAATGTTTTAAACAGAACTGTGGTTGATCATAATAGAATTATACAATTAATTGACCCTATTTTCTTCATTAAGGAGAATACTTCTGGTCCTCTTGATTATAGAACTCACCTTTTTGCACCTGAAAAGAAAGTATTTGGCACATATATTGACACATTTACATTTAATGTGCTTATGATCTGGCTTATGTCATTGATTTTATACTTCACTCTTTATTTTGAACTCCTCAAAAAGCTCATTGAAGGTGTTGAAGTATTATTTTCAAGAATAATGTCAAAAGAAGCATAAAAGTTTAAATCTAATTGTAGTTATTTAAGCAACTATAGAAAAATAGATATTAGAAAACCAAAGAAAGATGAAGACCAAATATCTAAATACACTGGCAGCATCAGTGCTACTTGCATCATCTGTATCAATGGCTAGTGAATTGCCTAAAGATAAAGTTAAATCAAGTACTGAAGAAGCCCAGCCTACAAAAGTAACACAAGAAGTGTTACCTGTTACTGAGGTGTTGGAATCTATTCCATCCCCATTAGAAATATCTGTATTAATCAAAGAAAACGGAACAATATACAATAAAGGTGATATGAATGCACCAGATGCTGTTTCGAGATACAATACAACTTTTCAAAAGGCAATTAACCTCGGTATATATGGTACCGATTTAGGGTTTGCAAACATCTACGGAAAAAATCAAGATGCAATTACTTACCTTAACTCAGTTAGAGACCTAGCTGATGGTTTAGGAATCGGAGCATTTTTTGATTACGAAACAATTAAAGAATTAGCTGAGAGTTCAAACAGATTGGATGAATTGATCCAACAAACGACTCTTAACTTTGAAAAAATAAATAATAATTTAAGAGAAAGAAAGCGAGAAAACGTAAGTGTTCTTATTCTTGCTGGAGGATGGATTGAAGCTGTTTACTTAACTACAGTAGTAAATAGCAGAGAACCTAATGACCTTCTTAAAGATAAAATTGGTGATCAGAAAATTGTATTAGATCAATTATTATTAGTTTTAGACATCTACAAGTCTAGTGCTGGTTTTGAAGATTTAATAAATGATTTAACTGCACTTCAAGAAGTATATGACGAAATCGAAATTGAGGTTATCGTAGGAGAGCCTACAATGGAAGAGATCGACGGTGTACTTGTTGTAACAGATGGCACTAGAAGTGTTGTTCATGTAACTGACAGTGATATTCAAAAGATCACAAGTTTATTAAAATCTATTCGTAACAAGGTTATTAAATAATAGCTCATTCTTCTACAGAATAAAAAAATACTTAGAACGATGAAAAAAATATTCTTAGCATTCTCACTAATGTTTGCTCTATTCACTCTTAACGAAGCAAACGCTCAATGTAACGCAGAACTTTATGTTACAAAGAGTATGAAAGAGTTAAATCCAGGATTCCAATTCTCTAAGAGTTACAGAATCGATGGTCGTAACGGTACACGTCGTAAAATTGAATATACTTGTGTATTAGCAAAAGATACTAGCTACCAAATTACTATTTCTGGTAAAGACGGTGGAGCTCAAGGCTTAATCAGTACTTTATATGACGCTAAAAGACGTAGAATTATTTCTAGTTTCTATAACAATAGATTCTTAGGCACTTGGACTTACAAATGTACTTCAACTGGTATTTATTACTTAAGTTTTACATTTAAAGATTCTAAGAGCTACTGTGGTGCAGCAGTTCTTGGCTTTAAGAGATAAACAGCAAAATATTACTTAAAAAGGGTCGGAGTATTTAACTTCTACCCTTTTTTTGTGTCAAAACTATAAAAAATCAATAGTTTTGTAGGATAACTTTTAAGAAAAGTAATATTTCAAGGATTAACATTAAGGTGCGATTATATGGACTTATTGTCATTAAGAAATCAGATAGATGCTATAGATAACCAAGTACTTCGTCTTTTAAACGAAAGAATGAATATCGTAAAGCAAGTTGGGGAATTAAAAAAACATGAGAAATCTGTTATTTATAGACCTGAAAGAGAAAAAGCTATCATAGATAGACTAACATCTCTTTCTACTGATGATAGCGGTACTTTAAATCACTCTGCAGTAGAAGCTATATTTCTTGAAATATTTGCAGTAAGTAGAAATATTGAGCTTCCAGAAAAAGTTGCATTCTTAGGCCCTGAAGGAAGTTATACACATCAAGCTGCTGAAAATCGTTTTGGTGCTATGAGTGAGTATATCCCGCTTAAAACTATCAAATCAGTTTTTGATAATGTAGAAACTGAACGCGTTCGTTTTGGTGTTGTTCCTATTGAAAATAACCAAGAGGGTACTGTAGCAGAAACTATTGATCAGTTATGTTATAGAAATGTCAAAATAGTAGCTGAGTTACCATTATCTGTTAACTTCACTTTGGCATCTAACATGGATGACCCTGCTAAAATCACTAAGATTTATTCTAAAGATATTGCTTTTAGACAATGTCGTAATTTTATAGAAGATTATTTTGGTGATGACATAAAACTCATCCAAGTTGCTTCTACATCAAAGGCTGCAAAATTAGCTCTAGAAGAAGAAGGTGCTGCTGCAATTTGTTCTCAGATAGCTGCAAAACTTTACAAACTACCTATCCTTTACAATAACATAGAGGACAGCCAAGATAATACTACACGTTTCTTAATACTGGCAAAAGATGTTGTAAACCAGAAATCTGGTAATGATAAAACATCTGTTTTAGCAAAAATTGGTGATACTCCGGGAGATTTGGCAAACTTCTTGGAAGAATTCAGACAACGAGACATCAACCTTACAAAAATTGAAAGCAGACCAGCCAAAATTAAAGATAATTTTAAGTACTGGTTCTTAATAGATTTCGATGGTCACTTTGAAGAAAGTAAGGTTCAAGAGATAATTCGAGTATACCCTGACACAATTACTTTCTTAGGAAGTTATGTAAAAATGGTTTAGATAGAATAATTTACATTTTTATACGTTGTTTAGGTAGATGTCAATTTGACCTAATAAAATTAGAATGAAACAACATTTTTTAATCATCACATTTCTGTGTGCCATTTTTTCTTTTTCAGCTAAAGCTGAAAAGATGCCTCTACCTGTAAAAACTTATTCAAGTTTTATTAAAGTTCTAGGTGGAGGTAAATATGATATTGGTGTATCTATAGTAAAAGCACATGATAACGGTTACGTTATTGCTGGTAGATCTGTAGGAACAAGCGGTAACATGGACATGAGTTTATGGAAAGTTGATGACAATGGAAATATAAAATGGAATTATAAATTTGGAGATTCCGAAACTGAAGAGGTTTACGATATCATTCAAACAAAAGATGGTGGTTACATAACTGTTGGTAGCTCTGATTCTTATGGTTTAAGTGTGGATCTAAAAGATACCTGGGTAGTGAAAATATCTGCACAAGGTAAATTAGTTTGGAGACAAACTTATGGTGACGAGAACTCTATTGAAGAAGGAACTTGCATATCTGAAACTGAAGACGGTGGTTTTATTATTGGTGGTAAAATTATTTCTTTAACTCAAGAAGACCCTAGCGGTGATGCTTTTGTATTAAAAGTAGATAGTAAAGGAGTACAAGAGTGGAGAAAAACATATGGAGGTGCTAAAAATGATGAAGCTGTTGGTATTTTACCTGTAAACGGAGGTTATACTGTTATTGGTAACACTGAATCATCAGGAAAAGGAAAATGGGATGTTTGGATGTTTAACATTGATCTTGAAGGCACTACAAAATGGGAAAGAACCTATGGAGGTGGTGACACAGAAAAGGCCAATGAATTTGTACAGACTGAAGATGGAGGATTTGTTTTTGTAGGCTATTCTTACACTTTTGCTGAGGCAAGTTTAGATTGTTGGGTAGTAAAAACTGACAAAGAAGGACAACAAATGTGGCATAAATCTTTTGGTGGTTTAAGTTATGATGAAGGAAACGGAATTACTGCTACTAAAGATGGTGGTTTTGCTATAACAGGCTATACAGAAGTCTGGGTTCCTGACGAATATGGTGATAACACCAGCTTAGAGGGCTTTAATACTTTACTTATTAAAATTGACAGTAAAGGACAAAAACAATGGGAAAAATCTATTGGTGGTGTTAAAGAGCAAAGAGGAAACAGTTTGCTTGAAGCCAAAAATGGTGACTTTATTATTGTAGGCTCTAAACAAACAAGTGATCAAAATAACTTTGGAGTGCTATTGATTCGTACTAATTCTAACGGTTCAATATAAAATTTTAAGACACTGAACTTTAATAAACTTTATATTGGATTCCTCTACTGTTTTTTCTCAGTTTCTGTATCAATGGCTCAAACTATTGAAGAAGCTGATAAATTATATGAAGAAGAGAAGTTTTACGAGGCTTTTGAAATGTATCAAAAGATTTCAACTCGTAACATTTCATCATGCGTAATTCAATATAAAATTGGTCTTTGCTATTTCAACTCTCCTTTTAAACAAAAAGAAGCAATACACTATTTTAATTCAGTAATTAAAAATAGTTGTAATGACATTCCTTCTGAGAAATATTATTACTTGGCTTCTTTATTACACTTAGATGAAAAATACATTGAAGCAATTAATACCTACAATTTATATTTAGAAGAAACTGAAAATCAAATTCGTGATTTCAACGATATAAAACTTAGGATTAAGCAATGTGAAAATGGAATAAAAATGAAAGCTGATATGTCACAAAAAATGACAACAGCAATTATGGATATCCCAATAAATACTTCTTATGACGAATATGCTCCCATTATTTCAAAATTAGATAACTTCATTGTTTTTAGTTCTAAAAGACAAAGAGATAGTTTTAACTACGTTTACGGAGATAAATACACGTTCCTACCAAAAAATCTTCAGAGTACAGATAATGACATTTATTTATCGTACAGAAAAGGAATCCAATTTTCTCACCCCTACCCTCAATTTGAAGATAAATACAGACAAGCTTACCCTCTATTTATTCAAGATGGGAATTATATGTTATTATACATTGAACTTTTCTCCGATCAAGAAGGAAAGGGAAATATTTACGAGACGAGAGTAAAAAAGGGACGTTGGCTAAAACCTAAAAAACTAAATAATAAGATCAATTCTAGTTTTGATGAAAAAGGAGCATTCATTGCCAATAATGGCTCTACAATTTACTTTTCAAGTAACAGACCAAATGGCTTCGGAGGGTTTGATATCTACAAAGCAATTCGCGTAGGTAAAGATGATTGGTCTAAACCAATTAATCTTGGACCAACTATAAACAGCGAAAATGATGAAGTTTTTCCTTTTGTTCATAATGACAACAAAACTCTTTATTACGCTACGAATGGAGTGTTATCAATAGGAGGTTTTGATATTGTTTCTTCAATTAAAGAAGGTGCAACTTGGAGTACTCCTTTTAATTTAGGAAAAGAGATTAACACCCCTTATAATGAATATCAATTCTCTCAAATTCCAAGTAAAAGATATTCATACTTTGCCTCTGACAGACAAAATAAACAATCTGTAGGTGGTTTTGATATCTACAATGTGTTTAAACCTGTACACAAAATGAAAAGAGCAATTGTTACAGGTACAATTCAAGTTAAAAAGGATGGAAATAAGCTACCTCTTCAACTAAAAGTAAAAGACAGTAATAATATTACATACCGAAAATATGTGTATGATCCATCTATAGAATCAGATAAGTTTTTCATGATTCTATTCCCAGGTAAAAACTACTCTATTACTATTGCTTCAGAAGATATCGACCTTTATACTATAAATATTGATTTACCAAAAGACACTTATAGGTATCAGTTAGATAAGTCATTTACAATAAACGACATAACAGTACTGAATAAAGTTGTTGGGTTTGATGTACAACCTCAATCCACTCAATTTGAAATAACAACTTTTGATGAAATTGACAATCAAACAAAAGAAGAAAGTACAGACGCTAGATACGATGCACTACTCATGCTAATGGAAATGATTGTAGATAGAACAGATAAAGATGGTTTAGCATCTTTAAATGCATTAGATGATCCATTTTTAGACACATCATTATCTAATGTAAATAATAATGACCCCGACCCCTATTATACCCCTTTATTAGATCTTATTGAAAAAGCTTTTAATGAAGGAAACTCAAACTTACTTACTACTTTAGATAGTGTAAGAGGAGATTCAGGAGATAAGATTGTTAAACTTCCAAATAATACCGCTAATCCAAAAAGTATATTAGAACAACGTTATTATTTTGCTGATGATGATTTTGATATCACATCTGAAAATAAAAAAACATTGAAAGAAATAGCTGAATTCTTAAAATCGAGAGATGATATAGAATTACATGTTAATTGGTTTTCAAAAAAAGGAAGTGATGAAATAAAAAATCAAGATACCATTACACAAATGAGAATGAATTCAATTCTCAATTACCTTTCTGTTAGTGGTGTATCTCAATGGAAAATCAAAAAGAAAGAACTACTTTACAAAACTTCTGCAGATGAAGCATGTATCCTTTTATCTGTAAGCATAAAATAAAAATTTGAAAGTATTTGATATACATATCACTCGCTATTTAAAGCCTTATATTCTTGTAATAATGTTCATTACTTTATTTCAAGTAGATACCTATGCTCAATTTGATGAATACGAACGTAAGGCTGGAATGATTAATACTTTTGCCAAATTTGTGAATTGGCCATCACAAGCTTTTAAAGAAGACAATAGCCTTGTTCTAGGCATTTTAGGTGATGACCCTTTTGGTGACGTTATTGATAATATGTTCCGTAATAGGTATGTAAAGGGCAGAGTATGGAAGATTAAAAGAGCACAAACTATAAAAGAACTAAAAGGTTCACATATTGTTTTTATATCTAAAGGATTTACCTCTTCTCAAGTAAAATCTTTTTTAGAGGAGATTTATGATAGGAATAATTCATTTGTCTTGACGATAGGTGATAATATTCCTAACTTCTGTAAAAATGGTGGCATTATTAATTTAACACCAAATGGTTTATACACTTTAAACCTTTATTCAGCAAATACTGCCCAGCTTACAATTGATGTAAAGTTATTGAACTTAGCAAGTGATATAATTCCATATGACCCAGATTAAAAGAATATTATCTCAATCTTTAAGATATAAACTGATTGCAATAATCATGTTTGTAAGTCTTATCGCTTCCTCTTTTTCTACAATTCTATTTTGTGCTTATGATTTTGATCAATACAAGCAAAAATACATTGATGATACTAAGCAATTAGCAAAAATTATTGGCGATAATAATGACGCTTCAGTAGAATTACAACAGTACATCCCTGCCCAAAGAAACTTATCTGAATTATTAGCTGATAACACACAGATTACAACAGGTGCAATATTTGATAAAGAGCAACGCTTATTTGCATTTTACAGTCTTAAGGCAATATCACTTGCAAAAAAAGATTCTATATTAAACCTTAAAAACCTCACTTTAGATAAAGATTGGCAACTATCTCACGCCAATACTATTCCCTCCTACTCACAGAACGATACAAATTTTTCACTTATAGAAAATATTTTACAAATTTATGTAAGTACTTTCGATGAAAATGGACGTATTAATACAGTTTATTTAGAAGCTGATCTAAATACAATTTGGGACCGATTAACCACTTATCTTATCATGTTTACTATAATTGTTAGTAGCGTGTTATTATTTGTTGCAATGTTGTCAGTTCCTCTACAAAGTAGTATTTCAAAACCTATACTTGATTTAGAAAAAACAGCACATATCATCTCAAAAAAGAAAGATTATTCAATAAGGATAAATGATAAAAGAGAAGATGAAATTGGCTTATTGATAGATGCATTTAATGAAATGTTGTCTAAAATTGAGCTCCAAAATGAATCATTAATTCATGCAAAAGAAGTGGCTGAATCTTCAGCAAAAGCCAAACAAGATTTCTTAGCTAATATGTCTCATGAAATTAGAACTCCAATAAATGGGGTTATGGGAATGGCTGAATTATTAAATGATACCTTACTTAACGATGAACAATATCATTTATTAAAAGTTTTAAGGGGCTCTGCCGATCATTTATTGGTTGTAATAAATGACATACTTGATATTTCTAAAATTGAATCAGGCAAGCTAGAATTTGAGAAAAAAGAAATTCAAGTATATGATACATTATCAAGTATTATAGAAACACATAAAGTTGAAACAGATAAAAAAGGATTAAATACTATTTTAGATATTGCTAAAGATGTACCTAAATATGTAATTGGTGATCCTGTACGTTTAAAACAAATACTTATAAACTTGTACTCAAACGCTGTTAAATTTACATTCAATGGTAGTATCATTATAGCAGTTGTAAAAGTCGAAAACAATCAGAATAAGCTTACTCTTAGATTTTCCGTTAAAGACTCTGGTATAGGCATAGAAAAAGAAAAACTAGGTAGTATTTTTGATAGTTTTACACAAGCAAGTAATGAAACAACACGTAAATTTGGTGGAACAGGACTAGGTCTAAGTATATCAAAACAACTTGTTGAGCTTCAAGGAGGTAAATTACATCTAGAAAGTACTCCTAATCTAGGAAGTACATTTTATTTTGAAATTACTTTTGATGAATTTATAGAAAAGAATTTAACCCCTCCTCAAATAACTAAAGCCAAAAAAACATCTACAATTAAACCTACTTCAATTACCAAAAGTATTCTACTTGTAGAAGATAATGAGGTAAACCAAATGTTGGTACTTCGTCTACTTAAAAAATGGGGATACAAATCTGATGTTGCTGATAATGGTTTAATTGCACTCAAGAAATTAAAAGAACATAAATATGATTTAATTTTGATGGATGTACATATGCCCGAAATGGACGGCTATACGGCTACAAAAAAAATACGTACTGAGTTTGAAGAACCTTTGAAATCAATTCCTATAATTGCAATGACTGCTTCTGCCTTAAAAGGTGAATTTGAAAGATGTAAAGAAGCAGGAATGAATGATTATATTTCGAAACCTTTCAAAAAAGACAACCTAGAAGAGAAAGTTCGATCTCATACAAATTGATTATTTTAAGAAATTTTCTAATTAGCGAATAAACATTCACTTAATCCTGCTTTAATACCTATTGTTCTAAAAAAAATTGAGCTGCTAGTTCATAACCTTTCAACCCTAATCCTGCAATCGTACCCACACAATTTTTTGCCATATAGCTTGTGTGTCTAAAGGCTTCTCTAGCATGAACATTACTTATGTGTACCTCAATTACAGGAGTCTCTACACCAGCAATCGCATCTGCAATAGCCACAGAAGTATGTGTGTAAGCACCTGCATTTAAGACAATTCCATCATAATCAAACCCATATTCATGAATAATATCTACTAATGTCCCTTCATGATTACTTTGTTTGTACACCATATCAACATCAGGATATTTTGAAGTTAATTGATCAAAATATTCTTCAAAACTTGTATTACCATAAATTGTAGGTTCACGTTTACCCAATAGATTTAAATTAGGTCCGTTTAAAATTAATAGCTTCATATTCTATTATTATTATTAAATTAGTGTTGTTATAACAATTTAATCCGTTTGTTTTTTAACAATCGAAAATTCATTTTAATAATCTAACCATATTATGTTTATCCCAAGTATGCTTCTTAAGCAGCTTTATACTAGAGGCAGCCTAAACAACACAGAAAGAGGAATTGAGTTTTCAATCAAAAATAGACTCAAAGATGCTGAAATAAAAGAACTTCTTCATATAAAAATTGATGGTAAAGAAGTTGACTTATCTAAGGTTGTTTTTAATACTAACGAAGAGAAAGAAATTTATTCTTCTACAATAACAAAAGACAATAGATTGTCTTTCCCTCTTAGAAAAACTTTACACCTAGAAGTTCTAGATCACCCACAATTAGCAGTTGAAAAACACGATGTGGAAGTTTCTGTTAAAGCTTCCCCTTTTGGCACTTTAAAATTCTCTGTTACTGATTCAATCTCTACAGAAAAAGACAATGAAGTCAAGGTACCAAGAGATGATATGGATGATTACGGCGAAGAAATTATTAAAACAAGGCAAAAATTTGTTGAAGATTTTTCAGGAGCTAAAGTAAATCATATTGGCAAATATTCTATAGACCCTCATGAGCTTAATGGTAATATTGAACACTTTACAGGTGTTGCTCAAATACCAATGGGTTTTGCTGGCCCTGTAAAGATTAATGGTGAACATGCTATCGGTGATTTTATGGTACCAATGGCAACAACAGAAGGTACTCTTGTTGCTTCTTACAATAGAGGTATGAAAATAGCAAACCTTTGTGGTGGTATTAAAGTATCTGTTGTTGATGATGCCATGCAAAGAGCTCCTGTTTTTGAATTTGAAGATGCTAGAGGTGCTCGTGACTTTGTTACATGGGTAAAATTAAACTTTAAGAAAATTAAAGAAGAGGCAGAAAGTACATCATCTATTGCTGATTTAGTTTATATCGACCACTTCCTTTCTAATAAGTTTGCCTTTTTACGTTTTAACTTTAAAACTGGAGATGCTGCAGGCCAAAACATGGTAGGTAGAGCAACTTTTGCTGCATGTAGTTGGATTTTAGATCAATACATGGGGATCAAGAACTTTTTCTTAGAATCTAATTTTGCGACAGACAAGAAAGCATCTCAAATTAATATTATGCGTACACGTGGTAAACGTGTTACAGCTGAGATTACTCTAAAAAAGGAAGTTCTTCAGCAGTATATGCGCGTTGATCCTGAACAATTAGATCATCATGCTAGAATTTCAGCAATTGGTTCTTTCTTATCAGGAGTAAACAATACAGGTTTACATTCTCCAAATGGTATTACAGCAATGTTTATTGCTACTGGTCAAGATGTTGCCAATGTATCAGAATCTAGTGCAGGTATTATTTATACAGAACTTACTAAGACTGGAGATTTGTATTTTTCAATCACTATACCATCTCTAATTATTGCAACATATGGCGGTGGTACTGGTATTGGTACACAAAAAGAAAGCTTAGAGTTAATGAATTGCTACGGTAAAGGCAAAGCATATAAATTTGCTGAAATTGTTGCTGGTGTTGTTTTAGCTGGCGAAATATCTCTAGCTTCTGCTATATCTTCTTCTGATTGGGTGAGTTCTCATGAACAATACGGTAGAAATAGATAGTTAAAGCAATTAATTTATATAAAAGAAGAAGCACTTCGGATAATATTCTGAAGTGCTTCTTTTTTGTAACTATATTTTATTAATAATGAAATGATTCTTTAGAACATTCTTAAAGAATCTCTACCTTCATCTTTATTGTCATCTTGTTTTTTATCATCTCCAGAAGTTATCTGATCAACAGGATCATCTTGAGAGGTAAGTTTGGCATCTGTAACCTTATCATATGGCAGTTTATTTCCTAAAGCTTTCCACCCTTTCACTTCTACAAATTCCTTAAGATTTACATGTTTCTTCTCTCGTTTTCTACCATTGGTGTATGTTAATTCAACCTCTGGAGATAATTGAGTAGTTACAAGTAATAATCTTGATGCGTTCGCCTCATTAATAAATTTGAAACGCTTGTTCATAGTAGATGTTTCTACATGGAAGCGTTTTATATAATACTGTCTATGGTTAGTATCATAATGTACAGCTGAAATTGCTTTATAAGGCAAGAATTTTTCAATTAGTACTACACGCTTTGCATCATATCTATGGATTACCTCATAATTGGTTAATTCATACTCTCCATCTTCATAGAAAACAATGATACGATCCTCGTCTTTAAATTTACCCAGATATTTACCATTAGAATCTTTATTTAATAATCCCACAGCTTCATCATACCAAAGATCAATAGCAGGTAAAGTTGAGATACCTTCTCTCTTAAGTGTAACTCGTCTAACAGGATATTTAGTAAGAATATTACCTTGAGAAGTACGTCCTTTTATTTCGAGATCAGCAAAATCATACTCAAAAGATTTAACTTTTGCAGAACAATTTGGAGATAGAGACACTCCTACAACTTCAGCCTCTCCATTTGGATTTGACGTAAAGTATAAGACCTTAGATTTTGGTGTTCCTTTCGTTACATTATATACTTTGTCTCTAGTAAAGCTTGATACTTGGAAACGCTTTACTCTAGTTACTCCAGTAGCACCATCAAGATAAATTGCATTAAATACCTTTCTCTCGTCCCCTTTAACATATACTTCAGCATGGAGGATACCTTTCCCTACAAACTTCTTTTCACCGATTTTAGTAATTTGGTACTCACCTGTGTTTCTATAAACAATAATATCATCGATATCAGAGCAATCCATTACTTCTTCTACCCCTTCTTCTTTTTTGAGATTATACCCAATAAACCCTTCTTTTTTATTTACATAAAGTTTAGCATTATTTGCGGCTACTTTAGATGCAAGAATGGTATCAAAAGTACTTAACTCAGTACAACGTTCGTGGTCCTTCCCATACTTTTTAAGTAGATTAATAAAGTAATCAATTGTGTACTCAATGATATTAGAAAGATTATATCTTACTAACTCTAATTCTTCTAATAAATTCTTTAATAATTCATCTGCTTTAAAAGCATCAAATTTTGAGATTCGCTTAATTTTTATTTCTGTTAAACGAATAATATCTTCTTCAGTAATTTCTCTGTAGAAACTAGGTTTATAAGGATCTAAACCTCTATCAATAGTTTCAATTACCGATTCCCATGTTTCACACTCCTCAATATCCCTATAGATTCTGTTTTCTATAAAGATTTTTTCTAATGAACTAAATAAGATTTTCTCTTGTAGTTCACCTTCCCTGATTTTTAATTCTGTTTCTAATAATTTGACAGTATGCTCTGTATCATTTCTAAGAATTTCTTCAACACCTAAGAAAACAGGTTTCTCATCAATAATAACACATGAGTTTGGAGAAATTGAGACTTCACAATCTGTGAATGCATATAAAGCTGCAATTGTTACATCTGGAGATTGACCACTTGCCAATTGAATTTCAATTTCTACGTCTTTTGCTGTATTGTCAACTACTTTTTTAATTTTAATCTTTCCTTGATCATTTGCTTTGATCACTGAATCAATTAAACTTGAAGTTGTACAAGTATAAGGAATTTCCTTTATTAGAAGTGTTTTATTATCAGATGATTCAATCTTAGCTCTAAGACGGATTTTACCTCCTTTTAAACCATTATTATAGTTTGAACAATCTGCTAGCCCACCAGTTGGAAAATCAGGTAGTAGTTGTACTTTCTTATCCTTTAAAATGTCTATTGATGCTTTAATCAATTCTTTGACATTATGAGGCATAATCTTAGTTGCTAAACCTACCGCAATACCTTCTACTCCTTGTGCTAGTAGCAATGGGAATTTTACGGGTAAATTAATTGGTTCTCTTTTTCTTCCATCATAAGATAGTTGCCAATCTGTAGTTTTAGGATTGAATACTACTTCTAACGCAAACTTAGAAAGTCTAGCTTCTATATATCTTGGTGCTGCTGCACTATCACCTGTTCTTATATCACCCCAGTTACCTTGTGTTTCTATCAGAAGTTCTTTCTGACCAAGATTTACGATTGCATCACCAATAGATGCATCACCGTGTGGATGAAACTGCATAGTAGAACCAATAATGTTGGCTACTTTATTAAAACGTCCATCATCTAGTTCCTTCATTGCATGAAGAATCCTTCTTTGAACAGGCTTTAACCCGTCATAAATACTAGGTACAGCTCTTTCTAAGATTACATATGATGCATAATCTAAGAACCAGTTCTGATACATACCATCTATGTGAACTACATTACTATCTCTATGTTCTGAATTATTTGTTGATTGCTCGTTTTCCACGTTACTCCTCTAATTGACGCTAAAAAAATGCGAATTACACAAAAATATAGATTTGTAGGTATCATACAAATGAATTTGATCATTCGTGTGAAATCTACGTGTTATTATTATGATTTTTTACGAAAATGTACAATTTCATAACAAAAACACACTGAAGTCTAAATTAAAATTTGAAATGTTTATAAAATCACTAACATTTACAGTAGCATTGATTAATATTTCCACATTCATCACCTAATCTCAGTTTAATATACAAATAAAAGACCATAATTATCACTATTGTCAGTAAATCTGGGTTCTACTAAAGTTTAGTTTTGAAGAAATAAAATAAATTAGAGCTTAAAAAGCGAAATGAACCAATAAGCCAAATTGGATGTGTTAATTTTGCTATTAACGAAATTAAGCACAAAAAAAGGGAGAATACATTGTGTAAACTCCCTTCTTTATGCAAAGAAAAATAATTATGAAATCATTCCTGCTGCAACTGTTTCATTAGTTTCTTTATCAATTAAGATTAAGCTACCTGTTGCTCTGTTCTTTTTATATTTATCAACAAAAATTGGAGATTCAGTAGTGATTACCACTTTACCAATTTCATTCATTTTAAGTTCAGTTGTTTCGCTGATATTTTGCATCGTATTAATATCTAGCTTTTCATCAATAGACTTTATTTCAGCATTTACCTCATTAGAAGTGTGGCGTAAAATATAAGTTGCTCCTGCCTTTAGAGAATTTTGGTTCATCCAACATAAAGTAGCAGTAATTTCAGTTGCTTTTTCTGGTAGATTATCAGCTTTCACTAACATATCTCCTCTTTCAACTGTAATATTATCTTCTAAAGTCAATACCACAGACATTGGAGGAAATGCTTCTTCCAATTTACCATCCATTGTTTCAATAGATTTGATTGTAGATTTTGCTCCTGAAGGTAATGCAACTACTGCATCTCCTACTTTAAGAATACCACCATCTACTCTACCCGCAAATCCTTTAAACTCAGATTTTTCAGGAGTGATAACTCTTTGAACAGGAAAACGACCATTTACTAGATCATGATCTTCGTCAATCTCAACTGCTTCAAGATTACTCAATAATGCACCACCTTTATACCAAGGAGTTCTTTCTGAGTCATCAACAACATTATCTCCTTTTAATGCCGAAATTGGTATAAAACGAATATCTTCGATACCAATTTTATCAGACATTGCTAAGAAATCTGTTTTGATTTTATTGAATTGCTCTTCAGAATAATCAACTAAATCCATTTTGTTAACAGCAACAACAATGTGTTTAATTTTTAATAAAGAAGCAATAAAAGTATGACGTCTTGTTTGTTCAATAACACCATTTCTAGCATCAACTAAAACAATAGCCAAGTTTGCTGTAGATGCACCCGTAACCATATTTCTAGTATACTGAATATGACCAGGTGTATCAGCAATAATAAATTTTCGCTTAGGTGTAGCAAAATATCTATAAGCAACATCAATTGTAATTCCTTGCTCTCTTTCGGCTTTTAAACCATCTGTAAGAAGAGCTAAGTTTACATTCTCGTCACCACGTGATTTACTTGATTTTTCGATCGCTTCTAATTGATCTTCGAAGATAGACTTTGTGTCATACATCAAACGACCAATTAAAGTACTTTTACCATCATCTACACTACCTGCTGTAGTGAAACGTAGTAAATCCATATCCATATACGATTGATCAACTGCAGCTGCATTGTCCTCTCTCTTAATACTTGGATTATTTAATACTGATTCGCTCATAGTTGTAGATTGTTTAGAAGTAACCTTGTAATTTTCTTTCCTCCATTGCTGCTTCAGATCGTTTATCGTCAGATCTGTTTCCTCTCTCTGTAGTTCTAGAAGAAGCTACTTCTTGGATAATTCCAGCTAAATCGTCGGCATCAGAAAGTACTGCACCAGTACATGTCATGTCACCTAAAGTACGGTAGCGAATTAAACGTTCTTCGTACTTCTCATCTTTTAATAGAGTATTCCAAGGAGACTCCGCTAACAAGATTCCATTACGTTCTACAACTGGTCTCTTATGTGCAAAATAGATAGATGGTAAAGCAATTTTCTCTAAAGCGATATATTGCCAAACATCCATTTCCGTCCAATTTGAAATTGGGAAAATACGGAAATGCTCATCTTCGTTATAATGTCCATTATATAACGTCCATAATTCAGGACGTTGGTTTTTAGGATTCCACTGCCCAAATTCATCACGGTGAGAGAAGAAACGTTCTTTAGCTCTTGCTTTTTCCTCATCTCTACGTCCACCACCAAAGGCAGCATCCACTTTATATTCTTCTAAAGTTTCTAAAAGAGTAATTGCTTGTAAACCATTTCTAGAAGGGTTTACTCCTCTTTCTTCCACAGCAGTTCCTTTATCAATAGATCCTTGAACAGACCCAACGATTAAATCAAGATCATATTCTTCTACTAACCAATCTCTATAATCAATTGCTTCTGGAAAGTTATGTCCAGTATCTACATGAATTAATGGAAATGGTACTTTATCAGGCCAGAAAGCTTTTCTAGCTAAATGTAACATCACAATAGAGTCTTTTCCTCCTGAAAAGAGCATCGCTGGACGCTCAAATTGCGCCACAACTTCTCTGAAAACATATATCGCTTCAGATTCTAGTTGTTTAAGGTGTGTCAGTGTATGAGACTGCATTCTTTTGTTAATTAATTATTCTGATAATTTAATTACTGGCAAAACAGCTTCTACAAGTTGTTTTAAACTTTCTTCCAGGCTTTGCTTGTCCGTAGGAATACGTACAAATGGATTTGCAGGAATATCGAATGGAGAATCTAAACCTGTAAAGTTTTTAATTTCTCCTGCCAATGCTTTTTTATATAAACCTTTTACATCGCGTTCCGCACACACTTCAAAAGGACAATCAATATGTACTTGATAAAAATCTTCTTTACCTATAATATCTTGAGCTGCTTCTCTAATTTCTTCAGTTGGACTGATTAAAGAACAGATAGTTACTATACCTGCTGATGCAAATAACTTAGATACTTCTGCAGAACGACGAACGTTTTCCATTCTATCTTCTTCAGAGAAACCTAAATTACTGTTTACTCCAGTTCTTAGATTATCTCCATCTAGTAGCATAGTAAAATACCCTAAGTCATTTAAAGCAAACTCTAATGCTCTTGCCAATGTACTTTTTCCAGAACCAGATAAACCAGTCATCCACAAAACAATTCCGTTTTGTTTTAATAATTCTTCCTTTTTTTCTCTTGATAAAAGAGAGTTGAAAATAGGATGAATATTTGTAGCTTCGCTCATATCTTTAATTACTTAAGAGTAAGAAATGTTATTAACTCTATTACCCTATATATTTAATAGGCAAATATAGAGTAAGTGATTTTGATTACAAAGATTTTCAAAAAAAATTGATTATTACATTATCAAAATGATAATTTTAGATCCATTTTGATAAAATATTTCAATTTATTAACCATTTAAAGTTAAAGAAACAAATATTTAAAATGAAGATTCAAGAAGAATTAGAATCACTCATTCTATTATTAGATAGTAATAAAATTGTATCTACTTTTACTTTTGATAAAGTGATCTCTCCATATCAATGGTTAAATATACCTGAATATGCTGTTTCTATACATTATATATGCCCTTCAGAAAAAACTAAACATTGGCATTCACCTACTTCTTTAATTGATTTCCCCCCCACTTTGAATGGTAATCACATAATTCACTTGTGGCAAGATACATGGCTAAATCATAAGGCTGCTTGTATATCTAGAATAATGGGTGCTTTAGGAAGATCAGAAGTTATATATGCACGAAAACTGACAACAAAAAGAATTGATATTCATACATTAAATGACTTCTTAAAAGAAAATCACACTAACCTTCCTACAACTGCAAAAATTAAATTTGGCCTTTATTTAGAAAATGAGCTTTATGCTGTTGCTTCTTTTAGTGGAAAAAGAAAAATGAATAACAGAGATGGATTGGTACATCAATCATATGAACTTATAAGATATTGCAATAAAAATGGTACTACAGTTATTGGCGGTTTAGGAAAATTACTTAAACATTTTATTGTTGAATATTCTCCGGATGATATTATGACATACACCGATTCTGATTGGTCTAATGGAATAAGCTTTGAAAAACTTGGATTTAAATTATTAGAACAAACAACTGCATTCACTTTTTATTGGAATTGCAATGAAAAATGTAAGTTTACTAAAGAGGAAATGGGCGATTTTCCGATTTACAATAATGGAAGTAATAAGTTTATACTCAACTTAAATACGATTAACGTTTAAAATTTATACGTTTAAGATTAGTTTCTTATATTTCCACCCTATTACTTACTTTCCCACTAGCTCTGGTACATCTATCCAAATGAATAATTTTTACACACTTATTTTTCTTCTTTATTTAAGTTCTCTTTCCGTTTGTGTTGGACAACAGGCTAATGTCGATGATTTGAAGGTTCAGTTAGCTAATGCATCAGAAGATCAAAAGGCTGATATTCTAATGGAACTGATGTGGGAATCTAGGGATCTCAATCCAGATGATGCAATTAAATACGGAGAAGAAATATTAAAAATTACAGAGAATAGTAAAACTTATTCTAAAAGACCTAAAGTACTTAACCTTATAGGCGTTGCCTGTAGAAATAAAGGGAATTATACGCTAGCACTTGATTATTATAAACAAGCATTGTTACAAGCTGACATATCTAATGATACTGTTCAAAAAGGATATGCCTACATCAATATAGGGCAGTTATACCATTTTCAAGGAAACCAATATAAAGCGCTTAAAAACATGAAAGAAGCTTTGTTGGTAAGTAACAAAATCAACGATTTAGAAATGTCTGGGTATTGTTATATGAATTTAGGTGATATTCAACTTAGTAATGGACATTATGAATTGGCTTTAGAAAACTATAAAAGGTCACTAGTAGTTAGAGATAAGACTAATAATATACAAGGAAGAGCTGCAACATTAAAAAGTATTGGTGATGCTTATTTAGCTGCTGGAAACCCATTTTATGCTAGAAATGAATTTCAGAGAGCACTAAAACTAAGTGAAGATATCGATTACAATAGTATTCAATATTCTTGTAAAGCAGCCATTGGTGACACCTATTTTTACAGCTCTGAAGATAGTTTAGATGATGCTCTTAGAAATTATCAAGAAGCATATACAGGATTTGTAAAACTAAAATCACCTTTACAACAAGCAAAAGTCTTAGAGAAAATTGCAAAAGTTTATCTTGCCCAAAACAGACTAACAAGAGCAATCCAATTTGCTGACAAAGGTTTAAAAATTGCTGAAGATCTACCTGCACTACAAGAAGCGTTGTTATTAACATCTATACTTTCTAATGCTTATGAAAAAAGAGGTGATATTCATAATCAAAACAAGTACCTTAAAAAACAACTTTACTACCTCTACCTTTATCAAGATGCTGAACAAGCTAGAAAAACTCAGATGTTAGAAAATTCTATTCAGATGGCATCAAAAGAAAAAGAAATTGATGAATTACATCAGAATAATACTTTAGCTAAAACTAAAATTAAAAATCAAGAGTATTTTATTATTGCCTTTTTTATTCTTTTACTTCTTTTAGGGGCTGTAATCTATCTTATAAATAATAAGAGAAAACGTATTCATGAGTTTAGCATTAAATTAAAAGAGAAGGCAAAGGAAATCAATCAACAAAAAGTAATAATTGATCAAAAGGCAATTGAAGAACATGAACTAAACATGCAACTTGTAGAGAAAAATAAGGAATTGGAAAACAGCCTTAATCAAACACAAATGATGCATAAACAGTTAGAAAAGTCTGAAAAATTAGCTTTAGTGGGTCAAATGATGGCTGTAGTTGCACATGAAATTAACAATCCCACTAACTTTATTTCGAACAATATCACACCAATTAGTGAGAATTTAAAAGAAGTTTTTGAAATAATTAAAGATCAAGATGTTGCCAATAAAGAAGAAGTTTTAGAAGATATTGAAGAGTCTATATTATTACTAGAAGGAATTGAAGATGGTGTAAAAAGAATTATAGAAATCTCATCAGATTTAAAAAATGTTGTAAGAAATAACAACGGACATGCTTTACCTTTTAATGTAAATGACAACCTTGAAAATGTAACAAATCTTATCTACAAAAAATACAAATATGATGAGATAGAAGTTATTAAAGAATATCAATCTGACCTTCCTGAAATAACATGTTTAGGAGGTAAAATTTCTCAAGTATTTATTAATCTTATTGATAATGCATTCCAAGCTGTAAAAGAAAACAGCACAGATATTAAGACAATTACAATAAATACGGAGTTAAGAAAGAAAAATATTTGTATTAGTATTAGCGATACTGGTGGTGGAATTAAAGATGCAGACCACCTCTTTGAGGCTTTTTACACTACTAAGAAAGAAGGGCTTGGTATTGGTCTAATGATTTGTAAACGTATTGTACAAAAACATAATGGCTCATTAGGTGCTTTTAATAACCAAAAAGGAGGAGCTACATTTACAGTGCAACTCCCCCTTGAATATATTGAGAAAAATGACTAATACGCCATTTTCTTTTCTATTAGTTGAATCAAAATATGGATAATTTTAATATGAATTTCTTGAATTCTGTCTGCAAAACCAAAGTGAGGCACTCGAATTTCAACATCTGCTAAACCAGCCATTTTCCCTCCATCTTTACCAGTTAATGCTACTACCTTAATCCCTTTATTATGGGCAACTTCAATTGCATTAATAATATTCTGAGAATTTCCACTTGTACTAATCGCAAAAAGGACATCATCCTTACGCCCAACACCTTCTAAATATCGCGAAAACACATATTCAAACCCATAATCGTTACTTACACAAGAAATATGACTAGGATCGGAAATGGCAATAGCACCTAAAGAAGGTCTATCTTCTCTATATCTGCCCGTTAACTCTTCTGCAAAATGCATGGCATCACAATGGGAACCTCCATTTCCACAAGACATTACTTTACCCTCATTTTTAAAAGACGATACAATTAAATCTGAAGCTTTATCAATAGCCTCTATATTTTTTTCATCTGATAAAAAACGATTGAGAACTTCAGCAGCTTCTTTTAACTCCCCTACTATCAATAATTTATGTTCAGCCATTTTTTCCTTAATTTTTAAAGCAGAAAAGTACAATAACAATTTGTTTAACGCTATGCTAAATTCTAAAAAAAAATATTAATTTTACATAAATTAACGGAATTAATATTTTAATAACTCAATAATGGAATTACAAGACTTATCAGAATTCCAAACAGAAGCAATGCATATTGTAACTGTTTATGGTTTCAAAGTCGTACAAGCATTAGCTTGTTTAATCATCGGTTTCTATATCGCAAATAAAATTGGAGATGTAGTAGCTAGTCAAGTAAAAAAGAAATCTAATAACAATCACGCCTTAATTGACTTTATTGTCTCTCTAACCAAGATTACGCTAAAAGTAATTATTATGGTTACAGCAATAGGAATGGCAGGAGTAGAAACTACTTCATTTATTGCTATGTTAGGTTCTGCAGGTTTAGCTATTGGTTTAGCACTTCAAGGATCACTTGCAAACGTTGCTGGAGGAGCACTTGTACTTACTTTACGTCCCTTCAAAAAAGGAGAATTAATTGAAGCACAAGGTCACTTAGGTACAGTAGAAGATATTGGTTTATTTGCTACAACAATCAAAACTCCACATAGAAGACATATATTTATTCCAAACGGTGCATTAGCTGGAGGAGTAATTAAAAACTATACAAGAGAAGGTTTTGTACGTTGCGATGTACCTATCGGTATTGCTTATGATGCAGACATTAAAAAAACTCGTGACGTGCTTTTAAATATTGCAAACAACGACAAAAGGGTTTTAAGAGACCCTGAAGAGCCAGTAGTTTGGGTAGTAAACCTAGGAGATAGCTCTGTAGATCTTCAATTAAGAGTACATATTAGTGTTGATGATTATTGGAACTTCTTATTTGAAACAACAGAAGCTGCTAAACTTGCTCTAGATGACAATGGTATTGAAATTCCATTCCCACAGAGAGTTGTGCATATGAAACAATCATAATTACAGCAATAAAAAGCTTTACAAAGAGCTGTTTCCTCTAGGGAGCAGCTTTTTTTTATTCATTTTATTTTTTTTACTGTTCTTTATTTAGAATTAATCCAATTTAACTTATATTGCATCATTAAGTAGAATTAATCTAAATAAAAGCAATATGAATTTACAAGATCCAATATTCAGAAGTGCAACTAGTAATCGTTTACTAGAAATGTTGAATATGAACGATTCTAGTTTTTCTGATGACACTCCATGTAAAAAGAAAGACTGTTGTAAAAAATATAAGAGAAAAGGAAAGCATTGTAAAAAATGTCCAAAAATTTAATCTAATAATATACTTTACCTCTCTATTAAGCAGTTCAATTGACAAAGATTGATTATCTTTGCATCGATATACTAATCGAAGATTTATTGAAAAATGCTTACAACAGAGCTTAAAGATAGAGCAGATCAATTGGGTTTCATTGATGTAATGGAGAATAATCCTGTTGATCTCAAAAAAGAGATAACACGCTTAAAAGAAGAGAAAAATGCTGTCTTCTTAGCCCATTATTATCAAGATGCAGAAATTCAAGATCTTGCTGACTTTGTTGGTGATAGTTTGGCCTTAGCACAAAAAGCTGCGGATACTGATGCTGATATTATATTATTTGCAGGTGTTCATTTTATGGCTGAAACAGCAAAAATTATTAATCCTCAAAAGAAGGTAATCCTACCTGATTTTAAAGCAGGCTGCTCTTTAGCAGAAGCTGCTCCTCCAAAAGAATTTTCTGAGTTTGTAAAAGCTCACCCTGATTATACTGTAGTTACTTATATTAATTCGTCTGCAGAAGTAAAAGCTTATACAGATATAACTGTTACTTCTACAAATGCATTAAAAATTATAAATAGTTTACCTGAAGACGAGAAAATCATTTTTGCTCCCGATAGAAATTTGGGTAAGTATATCATGAAAGAAACAGGTAGAGATATGTTATTATGGGACGGAGCTTGTGTAGTGCATGAAGCATTTGCATTAGAGAAAATCCTTGACCTACATAAAGAATATCCTCACGCTAAGATTATAGCTCACCCAGAATCTGAAATGCCTTTATTAAAAGTTGCTGCTTTTGTAGGATCTACTGCTGCACTTTTAAAATTTGTTCAAGAAGATGACGCTGATGCTTACATTGTAGCTACAGAAGCCGGAATTCTACATAAAATGAGAGAAGCAGTTCCTCATAAGAATTTAATTCCAGCACCATCAAAAGAAGATAATACATGTGCATGTTCTGAATGTCACTTCATGAAAATGAATACCTTAGAAAAAGTGTACAATTGTTTAAAATATGAATATCCTGAAGTTGATGTTGAAGAAGACATTCGATTAAAAGCGATCGGTTCAATTGAAAGAATGTTTGAATTATCATAATTAGTAAAAGCTGTTTCATACCAATAAGGTCAGAAACAGCTTTTTTATTCATCAGCTCACATCCCCTTATTTATCAATGAATAAAGTAGATTTTCTAATTGTCGGATCTGGTATAGCCGGACTTAGTTATGCTTTAAAACTTTGTGAATTCTATCAAAAGAAAAAACATCATCCAAAAATCTGTTTGATTACTAAAGATGAACCTTTTGAAAGTAATACTAGGTATGCACAAGGTGGGATAGCAGCGGTAATAGATGCTGATGATTCTTATGAAAAACACATTAATGACACTTTAGTTGCCGGGTCTCACATTAACAACGAAGAAGTTGTAAAACTCGTAGTTGAAAATGGACCCGATAGAATTAGAGAGCTAATTAATTGGGGAGCTCAATTCGATAAATCTGATGATGGCGACTATAAATTAGCAAAAGAAGGTGGACACTCGGACCATAGAATTTTGCATTTTAAAGATGTAACTGGGCAAGAAATTCAAAGAGCTCTTTTAGATACTATTAAAAAATACGATAACGTTGAGATTCTGCAAGATTACTTTGCTGTCGATTTAATCACACAGCATCATCTAGGTGAAGATGTTACACGTTACCGTAAAGACACTCAATGCTATGGTGTTTACGCCTTAAATAAATTATCTGGCGAAGTTGAAACTATTTTATCTAAGGTAACTTTATTAGCTACTGGCGGTATTGGTCAAGTATATAATACAACAACTAACCCTAGTGTTGCTACTGGAGATGGAATTGCCATGACTTACAGAGCAAAAGGCAATGTAGAACATATGGAATTTGTACAGTTCCACCCTACAGCACTTTACGAAAGAGGAAACCATGGAAATGCATTCTTAATTACTGAAGCAATGCGTGGCGCTGGTGCTATTCTTAAAAATAGTAAAGGTGAAGATTTTGTCAAAAGATATGATAAAAGAGGTTCTCTAGCTCCAAGAGATATCGTAGCTAGAGCAATTGACTCTGAAATGAAAAAAGAAGGAAAAGACCATGTTTGGTTAGATGCTTCTGAAATCAATAAAGAAGAATTAAAATCTCATTTCCCATCTATTTATAAAAAATGCTTAGACAAGGGAATTGATATTACGAAAGATTTTATTCCTGTTGCACCTGCATCACATTATTTATGTGGTGGTATTGTGGTAAACACAAAAGCAGAGACTTCTATTAATAACTTATTAGCTTGCGGAGAGTGTACTTGTACTGGTTTACATGGAGCAAATAGATTAGCTTCAAATTCTTTACTTGAAGCTGCAGTTTATGCACATGAAGCCTTCGAAACATCATTAAAATTAATAGACAAAACTGATTGGGCAACAAATATTCCTGAATGGAATAAAGATGGAACATCTGTTCCTGAAGAAATGGTTTTAATTTCTCAATCAAGAAGTGACCTACAAAGAGTGATGTCTAATTATGTTGGTATTGTACGTTCAGATGAAAGACTTGCAAGAGCTTTTAAACGTACAGGATTAATATATGATGAGACAGAAGAACTCTACAAAAAAACAGTTATCTCACAACCTCTCTGCGAATTGAGAAATATGATTACAATAACCTACCTTATAATTGGTGGGGCTAAAAATAGGCATGAGAACATTGGGTTACATTACTCTATAGATTACGAATAAAATAAAAAGGATTATGATAAAATGTCTACATTAATCATAATCCTTTTTACTTAAGTACTACTTTCTAGCAAGTTTTGTTAGGGTTTTCAAAATTGTTGCTTTCGTCTTCATCTCTATCAGTAAGACATTTAAAATCTTTTTCAATCAACAATTTTAATTCTGAGCCATCTTCGTTATTTTGAATAGAAGAATAACCTACTTTACTAGTCTCTATCCATTCTTTAATTTGATCAACTGTTAAGCAGAACTTCAAACGATTATTCTCCATTTCAGCACTCATTTCACCTCTTTCTATTGATTTTACTCCATAGGTAAAAGATGTTTTTCCTAACTGAGATACTTCCCATACCTCACCATCATTATTTAATGTATTAAGGTCGTTTACATTCAATCTTAATCGAATACTGTTGTCTTTTAATCTTAATTTCATAATCTATTTTTTATAAAACCAAATTGGTAATTTATCTCCTTTTTTAAATGAGTTTTTATCAGAAGGTAACTCTACAAAAGCATCTGCATTAGATAAGTTTGCTAAATCTCCAGATCCTCCTCCTGTGGTTGGAGATACACATAGTTCACCCAATTTATTATAATATGACTTTACTTGTAAAAAGTAAGTCAATGGCTTACTGAAAGAATAATTACTATCTAAAATAGCTTTTCCTTGATTAATTTCCTTATTCAACTCTTGCCTCAACCAAGGTAAAAGGTATCTATTTGCACACAAATATGTAGAAACCGGATTTCCTGGTAATGCAAATATTGGCTGATTATTTTTTGTAATACCAAACCAAAATGGTTTACCAGGTCTTTGCTTTACCCCATGAAACTGTTTTACAACTCCCAACTCCTCAAATACTTGTGGAAGGTAGTCAAATTTGCCCTTAGAAACACCTCCACTAAACACAAAAATATCATAAGAAGTAAAGAGTCCTTTAATTTTTTCTTTCAAGGCATCTTTATCATCAACTATATGATATATTTTTGAAGATATCCCTTCTTCTTTTAACCTAGATTGTATTGAGTAACAGTTAGACATTCTAATTTGATAATCAGCAGGTATTTGATCTACACCTACTAATTCATCACCAGTAGCAATTACAGCTACTTTAGGTAACGTTTTTACAATTACTTCTTCTTTTCCTACTGTTGTTATAATTCCAATTTCTGCAGATGTTATTACCGTACCTTTCTTAATAAGCACTTCTCCTTTCTTTACATCTACTCCTTTTCTATGAACATTTGTAAAAGTTTGTGCATGCTTAAAATCTAAAACACACATCTTCTCTCCCTTCCTTTCTGTCCATTCATAAGGTATAACCACATCTGCACCTTTTGGAAGAATTGCACCAGTCATTACTTCAATACAATTACCATTATCTTTTAAGGTTAACTGAGAGCTTCCTGCAGGTTGAACGCCTTCGATTGCAAATAAATTATTATTATTTTCTATTGCAGAATGATGAATACCGATACCGTCCATAGCTACCCTATCAAAAGGGGGGAAATCTCTATCAGCATAAATGTCTTCTGCCAAAGTACGACCTAAAGATTCTATAAAATTTACCTTTTCTGAAGGCAAATCTAAATGCACTTTCGAAATTATTTCATCTACTTTCGAAGGTTCTATCAAATGATTTTGCATTGTAGTTTGTTTATTGAGAAATTAGACATTCGAATCTACTTATTGCATTTTTAAGAATGAAAGATAAAACAGAAAAAAACGAAACATTAACGCATCTTGATGCAAATGGAAACCCATCTATGGTTGATGTTGGCGAAAAAAATATAACAACTCGAACTGCTAAAGCTCAATCTATTGTTGAATTTCCAATAGATGTAGCGAATACAATTCGTAATCAAGATAACGCCACAAAAAAAGGATCAATATTTCAGACTGCAATTATTGCTGGAATTATGGGTACAAAAAAGACTTCTGAATTGATTCCTCTTTGTCACCCTTTACCTCTGGATAAATGTAATATTGAAATTGAGTGGATAAACTATACAGAAGTAAGAATAATAAGTACAGCCAAAGTAACATCTAAAACAGGTGTTGAAATGGAAGCTCTCACTGGTGCTTCTGTTGCTGCTCTTACTATTTATGATATGTGTAAAGCATTATCACAAGACATAAACATTAAGGAAACAAAATTATTCCATAAATCAGGCGGTAAAACGGACTTTAATAGATGAAACATCAAAAACACGCTAAATTAACTCGTAAAAAAATGGGTACTATTGCTACAAATGAATTAGCAATTATGGGTACTACTTGTGGTGAAATTAAAAATTTAGTTGAAAAGCTCTCAAACGAAATAGCCCCTTTAACATCCGCTTTTATAGACATGGATCATAAAAGTGATGAAGAAGAATTAAAAAAATCATTTTTAGGTTCTACTACGTCAGTTTATACTGATAAAATTAACTTCCATCGAATTGACCTCAAAAGTGAATTAAATGAATTTGAAAAACGTAAATATTTTAACTCTTTTGATTTTACTTTTATCAATGGTAATCATTATAAGGCAGAAAAACAGCTTTTAGTAATTGATAGTAGAAAACCTTTAATCAAGAAAATTGCTAAAATTACAAACCCTGTTGCAATTGTTTTTAGTGCTACAGAGAATGTAATACCATCAGAACTTTTAAACGAATTACCAGAACTTAAAACACTTCCTCAATTTTCAATAGAAGACATTGATAAAATTGGTGAGTTTATAGCAGCTTCAATTATAGATAAACCCACATTAAAAGGTTTAGTTTTAGTTGGAGGGAAAAGTACTAGAATGGGATCTGACAAAGCTATTTTAGATTACCATGGCAAACCACAATGGGAATATGCAAAAGAATTATTAGCTCCATATTGTGAAGATGTTTACGTTTCCGTTGCTGACAATTCTACTTCTTATAAAGACACTCCTCAGGTTACAGATAAATTTTTAGGGCTAGGCCCAATGGGAGGTATTTTATCGGCTTTCCAAGAAGATCCAAACTCTGCCTGGCTAGTGATTGCATGCGACTTACCACTTCTATCTACAAAATCTTTAGATCATTTGGTAGCAAAAAGAAACATCCACAAGATAGCAACCTCTTTTAAAAGCCCTACACTAGATTTTCCTGAGCCATTAATTTGTATTTGGGAACCTAAAGCTTATGGTACTTTACTAGAGTATTTAAGTTGGGGATATTCTTGCCCTAGAAAAGCACTTATTAATAGTGATATCGAATTATTAATTTCTGAACATGAAGAAGAAATGACCAATGCGAATACCCAGGAAGAGTTTATTGAGATAAAAAATAATTTATAAAGTCAAGAAGGGGTCGTGAGTTTTTATACTATCGACCCCTTCTTATTATTTTTGTCTACTAATTATTAATCACAAGGATGATTTAAAACTCCATTTGTTTGCCAAATAGTTACATCCTCAACAGTAGCTCCTTCAATTAAGTATTCTAAAAACTGCACATTGATATAATACTTATCTTTCTCGGAATCCCATTTAATCAATTCAATTTCTTCTACACGAATACCAATAGGACTTGAACTGTTATCCATTTCGATGCATTCTTCATTTGAAATAATATGAATTAATTGATTAAGGTTTTCAGTTTCTTCAATAATAAATGAATAATCATTATCAGAATTTAAAGCACTACTTGTTACATGCACTTCCAATTCAACAGATATATTAGAAGACTTTCCAATAGTGGCATGAAACTCAGTTGGCAAATCCACCTCCGCTAATATTATCGTTTTAAACTTATTGATATTCGGCTCAAAAAGAATTTGAACTTCCATTGTAGTTGTATCTACACCTGCAATCCCAATCTTAATATTTTCTGTACTTTCAAAATAAATATTTGTTATAGAAGCAGGGTCTATTGTTGGATTATTACATTGAATGCCTAATAATAATAACAATAGTAGTGTAAAGAATTTGTATCTAATTCTCAGCATTTTTGTGTCAGTTATGGGTTTGGATGAAAATAAAATAAGGCACAACATTCTTTAATAATAAGAATATAATGCCTCATGAAGTCACATTAATCACAAGGATATATGAGTACTCCATCCTTTTGCCATATGGTTACATTTGGTACTGTAGCCCCTGGAAATACATCTGATAAAACACTTAAATCAACTTTATATTTATTCTGACTAGCATCCCAAATAAAAACTTCTGTTGCTGTTACATTTCTCCCTAAAGGATCGTTTTCAGAACTAACTTCTTGGCAAAACTCATTTCCTGTTAAAGGATTTGTAATTTGAATATTTACTAGTTGCGTAATTTCTTCTGTTTCATCAATTGTAAATGAATACGAGCTATTTGAGTTATAAGTAACTGTAGTCAAATCTGCTGCTAATTCAATTACTGCAGGAGCTTTCAGTCCAAAAATTGGTTGAAATTCTGCTGGAATATCAATTTCACCTTGAAGAATCATTTTAATAACCTTTGCATCTGCATCAAACAAACTTTGCACATCTACTAATGTTGTATCTAATAATCCAGGAACTGAAATCTCCACAGGATCATCTGATGCAAAGTAAATTTGCTTTATCGCTTCTGGATTAACAGTTGAATCATCATCTCCACAAGAAATTAAAGTGAAAAATACAAATAGAAAAAGGAGCGGGTGTTTAATATAGGTTTTCATAGTAATAGATTTTTTTAATGTTATTCTAATACAAACTACAAAAAACACACCTATTTTAAAACTAACTTTTCTAGTGTTTTATGTTTTACCTACTAAGTAATTTTACACCATTCAATAAAGAAGCTTTTAAATAACTATCTGCAAATTCATTTAATTGATAAAACCTTGTAACTGTTTCTTCAGATAAATCTTTTCTCATGATTTTCAAATACTTCTTTTTCAATTTCAAATCATCTTCTTGCAGATCAATTAATAAATCTACATCTTTTGATTTTTCATCTACATTAATAGCATTTTGCTACTCTTGAACAAAAGCATCCTTTATTATTGAAAATCTTTTATCTACAATAAGTGATCTTTCGTATTCATATTTATCATAAATAACCCAAAATTTGGAGATTTCATCAGACGGTAATTCTAAGTTTTCAGTAAGAAATATTCTTTTTTCCATTTTTACTGATGCCTTTGTATCTTGAAAAGACATATCTTGACTTAACACACTATGTGATAAAAAAAGTAGTAATACTGCAATGAACTTATTTTTCATATCCTAATTATTTAAACTGTAGCTGTTCTATCTTTTATTCTTCACAAAGTTGGTGTTTCTATAAATAGAATAGTTGAATAAAAAACAATAATAGTTGTCTAATTATGCAAGACTAACTTGATGAGAACTTGAAGTTGCTGCAGTTTTCTTTAATAAAAGATATGCAATTGGCACTATCGAATATTCCATAAATACATATAATAATAATATTGGAGAAGGAAGACCATCAAAAAGAATACTTACTGATCTACCTGATGCCAAACCGAAACAAAAAACTGCAGTGATAACAATAGCAGCATCAGTATATTTTTCGTCAAATATTCCATAAATAAAGAAACCTATAAGTGCAAGATATAATCCAGATACTGCTCTTAATATATGTGCTGCATCTGTGTGTATAATCATGCTTGTATCTAAAAATGTATCAGTAAACCATTGAGGGTTAATCCCATATAATAATGCTATAACTGATAAAGTAATTGCAAAGATCGAAAGGTATATTTTTTTTAAATTCATAATAGTAATGTTTTATTTTTTTAATAACACAAACTTACTATGTTTAACAATAAACATAATTGATCTATGATAACTTCTAAAAAATATCTTTAACTAATAAATTATTTTTAAGTTAATATCTATACAATTGAAATGATAATAGTGTTTTTTTATTTGTTTGAATTAATACATAAAAAAAAGAGAACCCACACAGTGAATTCCCTTTTTGAGTTTTACTATTTCTTTAAGCGCTACTTCATAATCTCAACAAAGTATAAACTTGATATACCTTATAATTCTAAACAGTACTCAACCTTGACGTCAAGGAAGAATACTTGATAGTTAGCTTGTTTATGTTATATAAATATTAACTATAAAGAAACTTTACTATTTGAAGAAGCTGCTATTATATCACTTTCTTTTCCTAGTGCTACTACCTCTCCTATCACTATTACAGCTGGAGGCCTAACACCTTTATCATTTGCACGTTCTACGATATCTTTCAAGGTTCCAATCACTACTTTTTGTGTTGGCAAGGAAGCATCTTGTACTAATGCAATTGGCTCATTTTCATTTCTGTACATAGAAAATAATTGAGCTATTAATTCTAATTTCCCAACACCCATTAAAACAACAATTGTTGCTGACGAAGCTGCCGCATGAGTAAGGTCTTTTGATAACCCTCCTGAACAAGTTGTTGCAGTTACAACCCAAAAACTTTCATTAATACCTCTTTTAGTAACAGGTATTCCAGCTAAAGTTGGTCCAGCTAAAGAAGACGAAATACCAGGAACAACATATGAGTCTATTCCAAAAGATTCAGTATATTCAATTTCTTCTTGCCCTCTACCAAATACAAATGAATCACCTCCTTTTAATCTTGTAACCGAACCGTATTTAAAGGCCATTTCAACAATTAAAGCATTTGTTTCTTCTTGCTTTAAGTAATGTGCCCCTGCTCTTTTACCAACATATATCTTCTCTACATTCTCAGGAATGAAGTTCAAAATATCTTGAGAAACTAATGCATCGTACAAAACTACTTTACTTTCTTTAAGTACTCTAAGAGCTTTTAAAGTAAGTAATTCTGCATCTCCAGGTCCAGCGCCGATTAAGTGAAAAGTAGGTGTCATAGTATTATCTTTTGTTGTTGATAGTACAATATTACGTATAATTACGTAGAAATAAAAATAATACGTACTATTTGAATAAAAACAATTGAACAAACAAAATAACAAAACGCTTTATTACCAAATGAAACTTTGATTAAAGGTCTAAATAACAATGACGAATAGTACAATAAAAATTTACATTATTAATAAACAGTAAAACACTACAAATTTTAATGAACTACTCTCAAAATTAAAAATAGAATCATCTCAACACTTCCTTAGTACTATTACCTACAATTACGTATAATCAAGTCCAAAACAGTGTAGATTAAACTTTAAAAATTACATCAATTAGGTAACTACTTAATTAAAATCATTCTAAAAAGAACATTTTTCTTAGAATTATCACCTTTTTTAAGTACTTATTATTGACTTTTAAGTATTTATACGTAGTTTTACTTAAAATTATAACAAAAAGAATCAATTATGACAAAAATAGTAATCGTAGGAAACGGAATGGTGAGCTATAAGTTATGTGAAAAACTTATAGAAAAAAACACCTCAGCTTCTATCACTGTCATAGGCGAAGAACCTCGTCCTGCATACGACAGAGTACATTTAAGTGCTTATTTTGAAGATGAAAATGCAGAAAAACTATCTATGGCTTCTCGTGATTGGTATAAAGGAAATGGTATCAATCTTATTACAAGTGAAAAAGTATCTCTTATAAACAGAGAACAACAAACAATAACTACACATACAAATTCTACGTATTCTTATGACTACTTAGTCTTAGCTACTGGTAGTTCTGCTTTTGTTCCTCCTATTAAAGGTGTAGATAAAAAAGGTGTTTTTGTCTATAGAACAATTGAAGATCTAGAATTAATGATGGCTTATGGAAAAAAAGCCAAATCAGCTGCAGTTTTAGGTGGTGGACTTTTAGGTCTTGAAGCTGCTAAAGCTGCAATCGATATGAAATTAAAAACATCTGTAGTCGAATTTGCTCCTCGTTTAATGCCGAGACAAATTGATGAAGTAGGTGGTGACTTACTGAAAAGTAAAATGGAAGGTATCGGTATAGATGTCCTTTTAGGTAAAGCTACTTCGGAAATTGTAGGTGATGATGTTATGACAGGCTTGTCTTTTTCTGATGACACAGCCCTTAATGTTGATATGCTTATTATTTCAGCGGGTATACGTCCAAGAGACGAACTTGGAAAAGCTGCCGATATAAAAACAGCAGAAAGAGGTGGCTTTGTTGTTAACTCTTTGATGCAAACAAATGATGAGAAGATATTTGCAATTGGTGAATGTGCTTCTTACGAAAATATGATCTATGGTCTTGTTGCTCCTGGTTATGACATGGCAGAAGTTGTGGCAGAACAGATAGCTAATGAGAATAAAGAATATACATTTGAAGGCTGCGACATGTCTACCAAATTAAAATTAATTGGTGTAGATGTAGCTAGTTTTGGAGATCCATTCTGCGAAAACATCCCACATTTTCCGATCACTATAAATGATCAGCAGAATGGGATCTACAAAAGAATTAATATCTCTGAAGATGGCAGTAAGTTATTAGGAGGTATTTTAATTGGTGATGCTGAAGATTATAATATGCTTCATCAGATGTTCATTAATGAGATGGCTCTTCCTCCTCACCCACAAGATTTAATTATTAAGTCTACAGGAGATGGTGGTGCAGCTATTGGAGTTGATGCTTTACCAGATACAGCACAGGTTTGTTCTTGTGAAAATGTAACTAAAGGTGACATCTGCTGTAGCATAAAAGATGATGGAGTTACAGATATCAATGGTATTAAAAAAGCTACTAAAGCCGGTACTGGTTGTGGTGGTTGTATGCCAATGGTTAATAACATCCTTGAAGATACATTACAAAAAATGGGTACAGTTATCCGTAAGGAAATCTGTGAACACTTTACATATACTCGTCAAGAAATGTTTGACTTAATCAAAGTCAATGAAATCAAAACTTATGACGAACTTTTAGCGAAGTACGGTCAAGGTGGCGGTTGCGAGACGTGTAAACCATTAGTTGGATCTTTATTAGCTTCTATTTGGAACGATTTAATTCTTAAAGAAGCAACAATTCAAGATACAAACGATCGTTTCTTAGCAAATATCCAGAAAGGTGGTTCTTATTCTGTAGTCCCTCGTATTGCAGGTGGAGAAATCACACCAGACAAATTAATAGTCATTGGAGAAGTAGCAAAAGAATTTGATCTATATACAAAAATAACTGGTGGTCAACGTATTGACTTATTTGGAGCTAAATTAAATGACCTTCCTTTAATATGGGAAAGATTTATAGATGCAGGTTTCGAAAGTGGTCATGCATATGGTAAATCACTAAGAACTGTAAAAAGTTGTGTAGGTAGTACTTGGTGTAGATTCGGTCTACATGATTCTGTTGGTTTCGCTATTGAAATAGAAAATAGATACAAAGGACTACGTTCTCCACATAAATTAAAAGGTGGTGTATCAGGTTGTATTAGAGAGTGTGCAGAAGCGAGAGGTAAAGATTTTGGTGTTATAGCTACAGAAAAAGGTTGGAACCTATATGTAGGTGGTAACGGTGGTGCAAACCCAAAACACGCAGTCTTATTAGCTGGCGATATAGATAAAGAAACAGTAATCAAATACATTGATAGATACTTAATGTTCTATATCAAAACTGCAGAACCATTACAAAGAACTGCACCTTGGTTAGAAAAATTAGAAGGAGGAATTGAATACTTAAAGCAAGTTGTAGTAGAAGATTCTTTAGGAATTGGAGAACAACTAGAATCAGATATGGAAGTATTGAAAGCACATTACAGTTGTGAATGGAAAGAAGCTGTCAAAAACCCAGAGATTCGTAAACGCTTTGCACATTTTAGTAATACAGATCAAGATGATCCTACACTTAAATTCAAAAGAGAAAGAGATCAAAAATTCCCAGTTGCTTGGTAAACTAAAATAGATAGAAGATGACATTTGAACATAATACATTAGAACAAGTTACAACATGGGTTAATGCAGGTCATGTTAGTGATTTCCCTGAAAATGGTGGATCAACTATATTTCATGAAGGCGATCAAATTGCTGTATTCAATTTTAAAGTTTTAAATAAATGGTTTGCTACTCAAAACCTTTGTCCGCATAAAAAACAAATGATCCTTTCAAGAGGAATCATCGGTACAGAAGGAGAAACACCTAAAGTAGCTTGCCCATATCATAAAAAGACATTCTCACTAGAAACAGGTGAGAATCTAAACGGATGCGAGGATTCTATCGAAACATTTCCAATTAAGATAGAAGATGATACCGTATTCGTGGGACTTTACGAGAAAAAATAGGTGAAAAGTAAATGATTGAAAGCACTCTCCCTTGAGGGTGCTTTCTCTAAGTGAATTTAATAGGACTTTTGATTAGATCAGAAGTCCTATTTTTATACACCAAGCTTTTTCATAAGATCTTAATGAAATATTACATGATTAACATTACACCCAAATTCGACCTTTTTTAAGTTATTTTAAAATAAAATATAATTATATAAAGTAAGATATATAAACATTTTTATTTTTTGAAAACATTTACAAACTACCCCGTTAAGTCAATCAACTCAAAAACCTAAAAAAAGTAAACCTATGAAAAATTTCAGACACTTAATTTTATCGCTGCTTATTACGTCTTTATTTGCAGCTTGTACACAAGAAGATACTATTAATCCAGATACTCCTACTCCTTATATATCTACAACTGAACCATTTGATGCAACTTGGGAAATTAGTTCTACTGGTGAAATTTCTAGTATTGCTTTTACTAGTGAAGGACTAGCAACCGTTCAAGGAGTAAATAGTTCGAATGCACGAAATTTGGTTGAAGAAAAAGATTTGCTGTTTTATGGCAATTACGAAATTGAATCTGATACTATTATTGATTTAGAAGGTTATGGTACTATTAAAGTTTTAAATAATGATGGCAGCATCGAAATTGAACTTATTAAAGAAGACAACCCTGAAGAAAAAATCAGTATGACGGGTAGTCTTGTTACTGAAACATTTTCTGATAAAACACTAATCCTTACTAATATATGGAAAGATGAAGATGAATTTTTTGCCTACTTCACAAAGGATGGATCACTAATTACCTCAGAAGGAATTGGTATTTGGGAATGGTTAGATAACTCTGAAGAAAGATTAAAAGTAAAATTAGATGATGATATTATAGAGTTAATTGTAATTGAACTAACAGAAGAAGAATTTACTTTTTCTATGGAATTTACAGAAGAGGGAGTAACAGAAACAGATACTATTGTCATGATAAGATCTGAATATGAAGACTTTATGAATGTAATAGATGAAGAAACTACTGAACCAGGTGTAAACATAACTGGGAAAGGAAGTATCAGTATAAATGGAGAGGAGATATTTACAATTAATGGTGCTGCGGGTCAGCAACATGAAACATTTCTAACAGACTCATCAGGTAGATTCTTTGATATCGTATTTTTAGAAGATGTTTCTGTTATTAAAGAATTAGAAGAATATGATGGGGAAGAGTTTTTAACAAATATGTTACATATCAACTTATCTACATCAGCTACTTCTCCAAAAAGACTTGAAGGAAATTATTCTAAAGGAGCTGATTGGAGCGATGTAGACAATGGAAATACTGCTCCTGATTATGCTATTAATTTTGCAGGAATTTCTACTCAAGTTAATGGATCTACATCTTTTTATGCAAAAAATCATGAAGATGAAGGATTGAATATCCAATCATTTACGATCACAGAAAATGATGATAAAACGTTTACAATTGATGCTTCTTTCGATATCAATAAAATAAACGAAGATAGTGATCAAGCAGGTGAAAAAGTTAGTGTAGATTTTCATTATGAAGGAAAAATATTTTTTATAACTGACTAAATAATATAAATCAAAAATATAATAAGGCTACTTCAATAGAACAGAAGTAGCCTTTTTTGTACTATTAATCGTCAACTACTATACATAAAAGCATTCTTTTCACTTTAAAAAGTGATATCTTTCTGAAAAATCATATTGATCTTCTCTGTGCAGATTAAATTTAGTTATGAGCAAACAAACAGTACCATTTACACTAGCAAACCGTATAGAAAACTTAAGTTTTAACAAACTATGGAACTTATATTTTACAGCCATTACGGTCATTATTTTATTGCTTTCAGTATCACAAGCAATTTTCTACTCATTTTCTCAAAAGCAAAGCATTGATGCCAATATCATTAATAAAGCAGGTAAACAAAGAATGCTTAGTCAAAAGATCACAAAGTGTGTTTTATTAATTGAACAAGGCAAAACATCTCCGTATTTAAATGAATTAAGAACTTCTATATTTGAATGGAAAACAGTTCACAAAGAGCTTGGGCAACATAATAAACAGATAGACAACATTGTTTATCAACAAAAGGCCATACAGCTTTATGATAAGATGAATACTTTTCATGTAAATATTATAGATAATATAGACCTCTTTTTTAACGATAGAACAATAAAAACAAGTAATACAATTCTGGCCAATGAAGAGTACTATTTAATTAATATGGATAAATTGGTTAATGTCTATTCTGAAGATGCTAACAAAAAATTAGATGACCTTCAAAACACCTCACTCCTACTTTTCTTAATTACTTTAATTATTTTATTTCTTGAACTAGCTTACGTTTTTAGACCTACAGCAAGAAGAACTAAAAAAACTATTGATGAATTAGAAAAGGCTAAAATTCTAAATCAAGAAAAAATAAATGAAGTTGATCAATTGTATAGATCACTTGGTCAGTCTTATCAATTCTTATCAGAAACAAAAGATAACGAAGAATTACTCAATGTAACACTAGCAAAAACTGACACAGAAGGAAATTTTATTTCAGTTTCAGAACACTTTATAGAAATTTTAAAACTTGATAAAAATCAATTACCGAAATCTATCTTCGAATGGTTAATTAAAGAAGACTATAAAGAAGAAATGATACAAGAGATATTAGAATCAATTTTACAAGAAGACACTTGGGTTGGCACACTGCAAGTAACTGATGCTGAAGGCGATTATATCTGGATTGAAACTACAATTAGTTTACTTCATACATATAAACCTCAAATAATAATTTTAGGTAGAGATATTACAGAACAAAAAGAAGCAGAAGAGAGATCAAAAGAATTAAATCAAGAAGAAATTGATAAACATATCGAATCACAGAAATCAAGATCATTATTAATCTTAAAAGGGCAAGAAGAAGAAAGAGGTAGAATTTCTAAAGATATTCATGATGGAATTGGGCAGTTATTAACTGCTTTAAAGTTTAGTTTAGAATCGATAGACTCTTCACATATAAAAAATGCTACAGGAAAACTTAAAGAATCGAATAAATTACTGAAAAAGATCATTAGAGAAGTAAGAAGAGTTTCTTTCAATTTATCTCCAAATACTTTAGGTGATTATGGTATAAATGCAGTATTAACTCGATTCGCAAACGAAACTAGCAGACTTTCTGATGTACAGGTAAACTTTGATAATAAATCTGATTTTAATCAAAGATTTGAAAAACATATTGAGACAAATATTTATAGAATAGTTCAAGAAGCTGTTAATAATGCCATAAAATATTCTGAAGCAGAAGTTGTCCATATTTCCTTAAATCATGACTTTGAAATTATGGAAATCATTATAAATGACAATGGTAAAGGTTTTGATATGGAAAATTTACAAATTAAGGGTGGCGGAAATGGATTATTAAACATGAAAGAAAGAGCAGGATTTGTAGGTGGGACAATTGATGTAAGATCAAGCTTAGGAAAAGGAACAACTATCTCAGTAGAAGTACCGATTAATAAAGAAAACTAAGTAAATTTTATATATTGCGACATAAATAACTCACATCAACAAAATATTAATTAATGGATCAAATTTCAGTAGTACTAACAGACGATCATGTGGTAGTACGTAATGGCATTAAGCTACTCCTAGAGAATAGCCATGAAATTAATGTCATTGGAGAAGGAGCTAACGGACAGGAAGCATTGGATTTATGTAAAGAATTAAAACCAGATGTTTTAGTAATTGACATTCGTATGCCTATTATGAATGGTATCGAAGCAACTTCAAAAATTAATGAATACAGCACAACAACAAAAGTGCTTATACTCTCTATGCATGATGATGCAGAATATATATTAGATGCAGCAGAAAAAGGTGCAAGTGGTTACTTATTAAAAGATTCTAGTAGTGACGAGTTTTTAAAAGCAATAAAAACAGTAAACGAAGGGAAAAAGTACTTCAGTGGAGATATTTCAAAAGTTCTTGTTGAAGGTTACTTAAATATGAAACACACTGGCACTACTCCAGTGGTAGCTCAACAAGGTAATCACGAAGAAAAAATAGATCTTACTAAAAGAGAAAAAGAGATTTTACAATTTGTTGCTCATGGTAAATCAAGCAAAGATATTGCTAGTGTTTTAAATAAGAGCGTTCGTACTGTTGAAACACATCGGTTTAACATTATGAAAAAAATGGGTGTAAAAAGTGCTGTTGAGTTAATCTCTAAGATTAATGAAATGCCAACATTAAAAGTTGAATTAGGACTATAAACTCATCAATTTTTCTCTATAAAACTACTAAGTACTTAGTTACTTAGTAGTTTTTTTTATGCTCAATAAAGGCATAAATCATAAATTACTTAAAAAATAATCTTGATTTATACGTATTTTTACGTAAAAATACTTACTTTTGAAATATGAATTACGTATTCAACTAAAACAACTTACTATTCCAACTAGTACGCTATCAGTTTTAGAAGTATATGTTTCTCTATATAAAACAAACACATGCTGTCGATGGGAAATGTGAAAACATTTCCCTCGTTTTAAAATTAGCACTGAAAGATTATGAAAAATTGCTCTACATATAAATCTACTTGTTCTTACTGTGGTGTAGGATGTGGTATTAATGTCAACAAAGACGCTAAAGGTAAAATTACTGTTGACGGAGACCCTTCATACCCTGTAAACAAAGGAAAGTTATGTTCTAAAGGAATGAACTTACATTATGTAGTACAAGATACTTCTGATCGTTTACTGTATCCTCAAATGCGTTGGAGTAGTCAACACGAATTACAACGTGTAGATTGGGACACTGCACTTACAAGAGCTTCTGCAGTATTTAAATCAATTATAAAAAAACATGGACCTGATGCCGTAGGAATGTATGTTTCAGGTCAATGCCTTACAGAAGAATATTACTTAGCCAATAAACTAACAAAAGGATTTTTCCAAACTAATAATATAGATACCAACTCTAGACTTTGTATGAGTTCTGCTGTAGTTGGTTATGTAAAAACATTAGGTGAAGATACTGTTCCAATTGCATATGATGATATAGAACATGCTGATACTTTTATGATTGCAGGTGCAAACCCTGCTTGGTGTCACCCTATTTTATTCAGGAGAATTGAAGCACATAAAGAAGAAAACCCATCTACAAAAATTATTGTAGTTGATCCTAGAAAAACACAATCTTGTGCTATTGCAGATCTACATTTACAATTAAACCCAGGAACTGATATTGTACTTTATCAAGCAATTGGTAGAGCAATAATTGAAGAAGGTGATTTAGATTGGGAGTTTATAAAAAATCATACAGATGGTTTTGATACTTACAGAAAAGAGGTTTTAGCTAGAACTTTAAAAGAAGCTTCTGCTATAACTGGTATAACTATAGATAAAATAAAATTAGCTGCAAGATATATCGGTAATGCAAAAGGCTTTATCAATATGTGGGCAATGGGTTTAAATCAGAGTGCACAAGGTACTAATAAAAACCTTGCATTACTTAACTTAAACTTAATCACTGGTCAGATTGGGAAAGTTGGTGCAGGACCTTTCTCTTTAACAGGTCAGCCTAACGCAATGGGCGGACGTGAAGTTGGAGGTATGGCCTCGTTACTAGCTGCACATCACGATTTAAAAAATCCTGATCATAGGCAAAAAGTTGCCGATTATTGGGGAGTAGATCACATCCAAGAAAAACCAGGTAAAACTGCTACAGAAATGTTTGAAGCGCTTCATTCTGGAGAAATGAAAGCAATTTGGATTGTTTGTACAAACCCTATGGTAAGTTTACCAGATTCTAAATTTGTTGAAGAGGCACTCAAAAAAGCCAAGTTTGTTGTTGTACAAGACATCTCAAACAAAGCTGATTCTATAGAACATGCCGACCTTATTTTACCAGCTGCTGGTTGGTTAGAAAAAGAAGGTACAATGACTAACTCTGAAAGAAGAATAAGTCATTTAGAAAGTGTTATTCCTGCTCCTGGAGAAGCTTTACCTGATACTGAAATATTCTGTAGATTTGCTCAAAAAATGGGTTATCATGGTTTTGACTATAACTCTACTGAAGAAATATTTAAAGAGCATGCAGTCTTAACTAAAGGAACAAATATAGATATATCTGAACTAGACTATGCAACTCTAAAAGAAAAACGTTCTGTACAATGGCCGTATAAAAATGGCAAAAGTACCAACCGATTGTTTACAGACAATCAATTTTTCACTCCAAATAAAAAAGCTCAAATTGTCTGTACTGGTGTAGAAAACTCAAGTGATTCTATAAATACTGAACTACCTTTAATCTTAACCACAGGCCGTATTCGTGATCAATGGCATACCATGACACGTACGGGAAAAGTAAACAAACTTAATCAACACATTCCTCTTCCTTTCTTAGAAATGCATCCTAATGACGCATTAACTAGAGGTTTAAAAGATGGAGAAACAGCAGTAATTCAGACAGAAAGAGGTGAGTGTAGAGTAAACGTTAACATCTCATCGGATATTAAGCAAGGTGTAATATTTATGCCAATGCACTGGGGGAAAATTAGTAATCAAATTTTTGCTAGAACAAACAATCTAACAGCAAATAAAATTGATCCAATCTCTAAAGAACCTGATTTTAAATTCTCTGCTGCACAAGTCGTAAAATATCAAAAAGCAAAAGAAAAGATTTTAATTATCGGTGCTGGTGCTGCTGCATATCGATTTATACATACCTATAGAGGCATTAATAATGAAGATGAAATTGAAGTATTTTCTAAAGAAAGTACTCCTTTCTATAACAGAGTTCTTTTACCAGAATACGTAAATGAAACTTTACTATGGAAAGACCTTCAAAAATTTAATGCCTTAGATGAATTTGACGAGCTTGGTGTTAAAGTACACTTAAGTAAATCAATTTTAAATATTGACAGAAATAAAAAAGTAATAGTTGATCAATTTGGAGAAGAATTTAGTTATGACAAACTAATTATCGCTACAGGTAGCCGCCCTTTTGTTCCTGCAGATGTGCCTATTCACATGGAAGGTGTATTTACTATGAGGAACAAAAAGAATGCTGACGATTTAAAACAATACCTTAATAAAGATGGCTCAGTAGTAATTATTGGAGGTGGACTTCTAGGATTAGAACTAGCAGCATCTTTAAGAGAAATTAATATAAACGTTACTATTGTTCAATTAGCTGGTAGATTAATGGATAGGCAACTTGATCCTATAGCTAGTGAGCTTCTACTTAATCATGTGGAAGATAAAGGTATTGAAGTCTTACTTAACGATCAGGTACAAACTATTGAAAAATCTGGTAGTAAAACTTATAAAGCCAAATTAAAAGGTGGTAGAACTTTAGAAAGTAACGCTATTGTTTATGCCATAGGAACCAGACCTAATATTGAACTTGGTAAAGAAAGTGGCTTAAAAGCATCGAGAGGATTAGTTGTAAATGAATACCTACAAACTTCTGATTCGTCTATATTCTCGATTGGAGAAATTGCTGAATTCGAAGAAAAAATGAACGGTACTACAGCAGGTGCTGAAGAGCAAGCTGATGTTTGTGCAAGGTTTATTTCTGGTGATTTATTAAGTCGTTACACTGGTACTCTTCCTATGAACATCCTAAAATTTTCAGACCTTAACCTCTGTTCATTGGGAATAATTGATGTACCTCGTAAAGACAAAAGTTATGAAGAAGTAATCTTGCTAGATAAAGCAGAAGCATTTTACAAAAAATGTATCATTAAAGACAATAAGCTTGTTGGGACGATTCTTTTAGGGGACAAATCTGAATTTGCAGACTATAAAAAACTTATTGAATTAAAAACAGAACTCGGTGACCGTAGAACTGAATTACTAAGAGGAAAAAGTGATGCTGAACCTCTTATGGGTGAAGTTATTTGCTCTTGTGGTAATGTTGGAAGTGGAAACCTCCAAAAAGCAATGGACGAAGGTTGTACTACATTAAATACTTTATGTGAAAAAACCGGTGCAGGGCTTGGTTGTGGGAGTTGTAAAACCGAAATTCAAGAAATGTTAAAGGTGAACGACACACTAACAGTTTAATTAATGATATCAAAAGGGTACTCCTCTTAAAAATATAAAAGCCATGCTTGAACAAGTAGAATACGATACATTAGAAAAAGAAGATTTAGTAAGGGTTTTCATTAAAGGAGGAATTTCCTCTCCTGGTGATCTTTTAAAAATCATTCAAGTTGCAGAAGAGTTAAATGTTGAACATTTACACTTTGGATCTCGACAGGATATTCTTTTTGCATCTCCTAATATCCCAAGAAATACGTTAAAAGAAACTTTCGAGTCCATCAAAACTACATTTGATTGCGACGGGGAGTCTTACCAAAATATAGTTACATCTTATGTTGCACTAGATGTAATCCCTAGTACATCATGGTTAGCAGCCCACACCTACCATTATATTTTAGATACTTTTGATTTTCAGCCAAAGTTAAAAATAAATATAACTGATCCTGCTCAAACCATGGTTCCTTTATTTACAGGGCAATTAAATTTTATTGCTTCAGAAAAAGAAGGATATTGGCATCTTTACATTAGAGAACAAGAGCAAGCTGAGGTATTGTGGGAATGTCCTAACCTTATTTATAATTACGATATTGCTAAGGTTGTTAAAACGTTTGAGAATGAGTATACAATAGGTAACCCAATTGAAAGTGCTAAAGTTTGGAACAACATTATCACTACTTTAGACATTAACACTATTAGTATTAATAATAAGCTAATACTTCCATCAGGACCATTCCCATATTACGAAGGGATGCACCGTATGATAAGTGGAAAATATTGGCTAGGTCTTTATTGGAGAAATAATAGATTTGATATACCATTCCTTAAAGAGTTATGCGAACTTTGTCTAAAAACAAATATTGGAAAAATCACTTTAACACCTTGGAAATCATTTATTGTTAAAGGTATTGACAGTAAAAATATAATTAATTGGGAAAAGCTTCTTGGCAAATTTGGTATAAATGTAAGACATTCATCACTTGAGTTAAATTGGCATTTACCTGTATTAGATCAAGAAGCATTAGAATTAAAAAACTTCCTTGTTCGTGCTTTAGATAAACAAGATATTAGTACTTATGGGTTAACTTTTACAATTAAAACTAAACCTATCATATTATTTACTTCAGTTGTTATAGAAAGTATTCCATCAAGTAATAATGATATGTATAATGTTCTATATGCAAAAGATTTTAATTGTAACGAACCAAAGTATATCACTTTTATAAAAAGAGTTCCAAAAGAGGCTATCCCTCCAATACTAATTGAACTTAGTCACCTTTACTACGAACAACTTGATAATAGTAATTATGGTAATGATAAGTCTAAAAAACCTAGTGCTATCTCTACAGTAGAAAAAGTTTATCAATGCCAGAGTTGTTTAAGTATTTATGACGAAAGTATAGGAATACCAGACGAAGGCATACCTCAAAACACAAAATTTGAATCTCTTCCTAGTTCTTTTACTTGTCCATTATGTGATGCAAGTAAAGATGAATTTAAAGAAATTGAAATGCCAAGATAATTCCATAAATAGGCATCCATAATAGTATTTATGGTAGCCTAATTATTTTTAATGTTGATTAAAAAAAGCCACTCCAATGAAAATTTGGTAGTGGCTTTTTTTGTTGAAAAATACTCTAAAGTCTATTAAGGATGAGAAAACACCCAATGTGAACCATCTTCAAAATATTCTCTTTTCCAAATTGGGACAGTATCTTTTAAAGTATCAATTGCATATTGACAACCTTCAAAACTTGCTTTCCTATGTGGAGTTGACACAGCGATTACTACTGCAGTTTCTCCAACTAGACAATCACCAACTGCATGAACGATACTTACTTTATCTGCTTGATACCTCTCCTTGACTGTATTCGCTATTTTACTAAGTTCACTAATTGCCATTGGAGTATAAGCTTCAAAAAATAATTTAGTTACTTTTTTACCAACTAGATTATCCCTCACTGTACCTATAAATACATCAACAGCACCACAATAATCAGATTTCACACTATCAATAATAGCTGAAATATTAATATCCTTCTGTTCTTTTAACTCAATCATGAATTAATTTTTTATTTCACCTTAATACATCAAATAAATCAACCTCCACTCATTGGAGGAATTAATGCGACCTCATCACCTTTTTTCAAAATCTCTTCACCTAAAGCGTGTTCTCCATTTACGGCTAAAGCTATAGATCGTAATTTAGATAATTCAGGATATTTTGTTTTTAAGGATACTAGTAATTCAGATGAAGTACTTCCTTCATCTTCCAGTTTCCAATCTAATACTGAAGATCCAATAATGTCTTTTGCTATACCAAAAAGTAATATTTTCATAGCTTGAAATTGCACATTAGTTTTTAGAATAAAAAGAATAAACAATACATTATAAACAAAAAAAGGTACCTCCCGAAGGAAATACCTTTTCTGTATTATCTCTAAAAAGATTATAAAGAAATACCCATGAATGACATAAATGCCAAGCCCATCAAACCAGTGATGATAAATGTGATACCTAAACCTTTTAATGGAGCAGGAACATTAGAATACTTCATTTTCTCACGGATAGCCGCAAGAGCAATGATAGCAAGTAACCAACCTAAACCAGAAGAGAATCCATATACTGCAGATTCAACAATAGTATATTCTCTTGGAACCATAAAGAATGCAGCACCCAAAATTGAGCAGTTTACTGCAATAAGTGGTAAGAAAATACCTAAAGAACCATACAATGATGGAGAGAATTTCTCAATTACCATTTCAACCAATTGTACCGTTGAAGCTACAACTGCGATGAAAAGAATATATGTCAAGAAAGATAAGTCTACATTAGCATAAGATTCGCTAATCCAAGACAAAGCACCTTCTTGTAAGATATAATTATAAACAAGCCAGTTTAATGGTACAGTAATCGTTAATACAAACGTTACAGCTGCACCTAAACCTAATGCTGTGTCTACTTTCTTTGATACGGCCAAATAAGAACACATACCTAAGAAATAAGCAAACACCATGTTGTCGATAAAAATCGACTTGACTGCGAGATTTAATAAATCCATTATTTCGTCGTCTTTTTAATGTGAATGATGTTCTAAGCTTCTTCTACGTAACCGTTTCTCCAACGCTGTACCCAAATAATAAGACCTATTAGGATGAATGCACCAACAGGTGAAGTCATTAGACCATTATTTACATAAGCTTCTGGAAGAACTCGAATATCAAATAAAGTACCTGATCCTAATAATTCTCTAAAGAATGCTACAACCAAGATCACCCATGCATAACCAAATGATGAACCAAGACCATCAAGAATTGAATCATAAGGTTTATTTGCCATTGCAAATGCTTCAAGACGTCCCATTACAATACAGTTTGTAATGATTAGCCCTACATATACACCTACAACTTTCGATACATCATATAGATAAGCTTTTAACACTTGATCTACGATAATTACTAGAGATGCTACGATACCCAACTGAACGATAATACGGATACGTTGAGGAATAGCATTACGTAAAAGAGATACAATTAAGTTAGAGAAAATTACTACAAATGTTACGGCAATTGACATTACCAATGTAGGTTCTAACTTAGAAGTAACCGCCAATGCAGAACAGATACCAAGTACCTGTACGGTAACTGGGTTATCATCATCTAAAGGATCAGTCACGATTGCTTTTCTTCTCTTCGAGAATAAAGCTTCAGACTTTTTTGCTGCTACAGTTTCTGTGCTCATGTCTTTCGTTTATTATTAATTTAAACAAAAATTTCGAACTACTGGGCCATAGAAACCGCAGAAGTACCTTTTTCTTTATTAATGAATGGCTCGTAAGCTTTTAAATATCTTCCTACCATTTCATTTAAACCGTTAGCAGTTAAAGTTGCTCCAGACATTCCGTCTACCTCATCAGAAGGTAATCCAGTATGGCCTTCACCTTTAACCATTACGATTGGTGTAAATTTACCACCATTAAAGATTTTCTTTCCTTTGTAACGGTCTTGGATTTGAGCATCGCCAATTCTAGCACCCAAACCTGGAGTTTCTCCTTTATGAGAGAATACAACACCTTTAACAGTTACTAGATCTGCATCTAATGCAAAGTAACCCCAGATGTCATTCCATAGTCCGTAACCATACATAGGAAGAATATAACTATCAACAGATTTACCATCCTTGCTCATAAATTTATAAACAGGTAAAACTGCATCTTGTCCTTTCTTTAATTTTTTCCATTCTTTAGAAATATCTAATTTCTCTAGAACAGCACCATCAATTGCTTTGCCATTAATATCGACCACTTGGATCTGCTTATCATATACCTTTGCAATTTCAGTTTTTGATGCTTCACTCATTTCAGGTACTACAGAAAGCATAATTTGCTTTTTAGTATCAAGAGCTACTTGTTCTTTTTGTTTCGCATTTAGCGAAACTGCAGTGAACGACAAAATACCACCTAAGATGATTGTCATTGCTACTGCAAAACCGATGACATAACCGTTAGACTGTTGCACGTTTTAATCTTCGTTTTTTGTTTGCAGATACTACATAGTGGTCAATCAATGGAGCTAAAACATTCCCTAGAAGAATAGCTAACATGATGCCTTCAGGATACGCAGGGTTTAATACACGGATAATTACCGTCATTACACCAATTAGCGCACCATAAATCCACTTACCAGTACTTGTCTGAGAAGCAGAAACTGGGTCTGTTGCCATAAACACAATACCAAATGCAAAACCACCAACAATTAAGTGGTAGTATGAAGGCATTGCTAAATATGTATGATCACCAGCAAAAATGTTTAACAAGAAACCCATTGCTAATGCACCAACTACACCAGATAAAATAATTCTATAATCAGCAACTTTAGTCCAGATTAATACTATTGCACCAATCAAACACATTAAAGCTGAAGTTTCTCCAATTGAACCAGGTATTAAACCTAAGAATGAATTTGTAGCTACATCTTGTGAGCTAGATGCCCATAAAACGCTATTTGCTACAAAATCTGCTACAGGTTGTCCTGCTTTCTGTGCTTCAACAGCTAAACCTAAGAATGTTGCACCAGTGTAACCATCTACAGTTGCTGCATCTCCTAAGTACGTCCATACAGAATCACCAGAAATAGCTGCAGGGTAAGCGAAGTATAAAAATGCACGTGCTGTTAAAGCTACGTTCAAGATATTCATACCAACACCACCAAATACCTCTTTAGCAATCAATACTGCAAAAGCAGAAGCCAAAGCTACTTGCCATAAAGGAATAGTAGCAGGTAATACTAATGGGATTAGGATACCTGTAACCAAGAATCCTTCTGTAATAGGGTGATTTCTAAAAACCGCAAATGCAGCTTCTACAATACCACCAGCTGCATAAGAAACAATAATGATTGGTAAAGCTAATTGTATACCGATCCAAAATTGTTCACCTACAGATGATGCCTCACCTGTAGAAATATGATGTTGGTAACCAACATTCCATAAACCAAAGACAATTGCAGGTAGTAGTGCAATCACTACAGTCATCATGACACGTTTTAAATCAACCGCATCACGAACCTGAACACCTTTCGCTTTTGTTACCTCCGGAGGGGTAAACATAAACGTTTCACCTGCTTCAAAAACATAGTAAAGCTTTTCTAGCTTACCACCTTTTTCGAACATAGGCTTTTGTTTCTCTAAGAGATCGTGTAAGAATTTCATTCTTTATAAGATATTTTACTTCTTAATAATTGTGCACCAAATTAATCTAAACGCATAGTATCAAGACCTTGACGTACAATTTTTTGAATATCATGCTTAGATACATCAATGAATTCACAAAGAGCAAAGTCCTCTTCTGCAATTTCATAAATACCTAAAGCTTCCATATTCTCATAATCGTATGAAAGAATTGCCTTAAGAAGATACATTGGATAAATATCCATAGGAACTACTTTTTCGAAGCTACCAGTTACAGCAAATGGTCTGTCTTGACCGTTTGTATTTGTATCTAATGCATATTCTTTAGAAGTACCACCTAGTAAGCCAAAGGCTTTATGGAAACTTAAACGGTTTGTGATAGGTGCTAACCAACCATCAGATAAGAAGAAACGTGCTTTATTTCCTTCTGACAAGGCTGTAATCATGTTAGAGTAATATCCTAAGAAACCATCTTTAGGGATAGAATATCCTGTTAAGATGTTACCAGAAACAACACGAACATTTTTACTTTTAATTTTAGCAGCTGCAATTGTATCTACTGATGCACCAAGGTATGTTTCCACATATTCTGGTTTGTCCACTTCAGGACCAGCAACAGCAATCACTTTTTTGGCATCGTACTTTCCTTCTTTGAAAAGTTTACCAATTTGTGCTAAGCCTTCTGGAGTAATTGTCCAAACAACATCTGCAGCACTAGTAACAGGGGCAGTGTGGTGAATTTGTACACCAACGTTACCTGCAGGGTGAGCTCCAGTAAATTTGTTTTTATCAACTCCTACAATACCATCAAACAATGCTGAAGGTTTTGCACCATTTTGACCTAAGAACACCTTAGGAGCAAACTTTTTAAGAACATCAATACCCGCTTGGATATATTTTTCTTGTCCTTTTAAAGTGAACTCATAATTTGGTGCCAAAGGATGGCTATCGAATGCTGATACAAAAATAGCTCTCGGAGAGTCAGATGGATCTGCAACTATTGCATAAGGACGACGAATTAATTGTGGCCAAACACCACTTTCTAGCATTACTGCTTTCGCGTCTTCCGCACTAACCTGATCAATCGGTTTTACCGGGAATTCTTTGTATTCAATTTGCTTGTCTGCTTTTATAACAATTGCAAGCAATTTACGACGTTCTCCTCGTTGGATTTCAACGATTTCGCCGCTTACAGGTGAAGTATATTTTATTACATCTAGTTTCCCATCAATTAAGATAGGGTCACCTGCCTTTACTTTTTCGCCAACTTTTACCACAGACTTCGGGCGAATCATGCCTGGGAAGTCTTCTGGTTTTATGGCAAATCTTGTGGTTGTATCAATATTTTTAGCAATGCTTTCTTCAGCTTTGCCCACTAGTTTGATATCAAACCCTTGTTTTAATCTCACGTTATTAGACATCGGATATTATCGAGTGACAGAGTAAACGCTCCTATTTTTCAACGCAAACTTACTAAATTTTGCAACGCTTTAAAAATCACTTTAGATGTGATTTTATTAGAAATTCTAAAAAAAGGTGAATACCCTGTGAATTTAACTAATACATTAACAAAAAAATTATGACTATCATTATATAAAAAAATGTAAATTTAGACGTTACTAATATAGAAGGTCACAAATTAAACTATAAGCGTTAATCATGAACAATACAGAAGTCACTGCAATTTGGGAGCAAATCAAGCATAGAAAAGATGTAGTAAAAGTACATAACCTACACTTTATCAAGGTAGTAGACTCTTCTTTAGAAAACCCTCATTTAATAACATGGGACTTTTACAATAAAGAAGTTTGCATCTCTGAAGTGCCTTATGTTAATAAAGTAGATGATGAGCCAATCAATTTAAAAGACTACAAATATCTTTGGGTAATAAGTGATAATCCGAACGAACAAGCCTTATTTAGAATCTTACTAAATAACGATGGTAGATCTTTAAATCTCAAAACATTGTTTCATCCAGCTCATCAAAATCAAAATTTAAAAGTGAAATATTTACCTTTTACTGCTAATTCGGTAGAAGCATAAGAAAAAAGGGAGACAGTTTATGTCTCCCTTTCTTTTTATCTCTCAAAAATCACCTCTTGATTTGGTACTCTAACTCTTTCGTTATAAACTCCCCCTTTGCCGGCGGGGCCACAACCAATTATCATACTTATCTCTGCATCTTTAGGAAGGTCTAAGAGTTTCTTTATCCGTTTACTATCAAAACCTTCCATAGGGCAAGTATCATATCCTTCAGCTTTCATGCTATACATAAATGTCATAGCTGCCAAGGAAACACTTTTATGCAATGTCACACGAACATCAGTTTTTGTTACCTGACGTACCATTGGACGTTTAGTACCAACGTACCAAGAATATATTTTCTTAAATACACTGCGGACACCTAACTTATCATTATTATAAAGAATAGGTATAAGTTTTTCGTAATAACTTAATGCTCTATTTTTATCTTTATCTTTCATATCTTCAGGGAAAGAAGATATCATTTTATCTAAATTAAAAGCAGTTCTATCTTTCCATAAAGACGGCCTAACAACAAATAATACCAATTCTCTCGCTGTTGTTGCTGCTTTTTGTTTCATGCAATTTTCTGCAACTTCTTTCTTTAAAGCATCTGATGAAATTCTATAGAATTCCCACATTTGCATATTTGAACTGTTTGGTGATAAAGTTGCTCTCTCTAAACTCCTCTGAACAGCATTATGGTCAAATTCTTGCTCTTGATCATATATTCTTACTGAACGTCTTGCTTGAACAAGATCATCAAAATACTTGGCGTCGGTAGTCATTATTCTTTTCTGATTTATTAACTTAAGCGTCAGTTTTTAAAGACGATTTCGCAAATATAACATCAATCACAAAGAAATAGTCTCAAATGATTGATTTTCAATTACTAATAATTTTAAAGCATCAAATTTAATCAAAAAAAATAATTATGATAAAGTTCATTTCAAAACTAACAACAATTATAGGCTTAATTGGATTAGCTTTTTTAGTACACTCATGTGGTAGTGATTCTGAAATTGCAACAGGTAACGCTACATTTTATGCTGACAATACCGTTGGATTTTCAAAACAACAGATTGCAATTCAAATAACAAATAAAAATGATGATGAAATTGCTGAGGGGTATTTACGCCAATACAATACAAGCCCTAACTGTGGATTAGAGACAGCTATTGATGTCTTCACCGTTGACCTTCCTGAAGGAACTTATAACGTATATGCTGTAGAAGCTGACTCTGAAGATACTAAGGGTGCATGGTTTACAGGTTTAGAAGGTTATAGCCTTACAATAACTGCTGGAACTTGTCAAAGATTTCGATTAGGTGAAGATCCTTTTGAAGAGCAGAAAAATCCAAATGCTAGATTGAGAGGATTAAAAGTTCTAACTATTAGTGTAGATGAATGTGATTGTAAAAAATAATTTTTACAAATGTCTAGTCCGTTCATAGCGTTACAGATTTAGACTATTATATATTGATAGCATCGAGTGTAGACTCGGTGCTATTTTTACTTTTATAAGTTCTCATTTTTATTTCACTTTGCTGATGCATCTCAACAGGTGTCTTCATATAATTACTCCAATGAGGCCTTTCATTATTGTAAATATATACAGATTCTCTAATAAATTTATTCATTAAATCGAGATCATTAATTTTTATTCCTAAAATAAATTCTTGCTTAAGAATTCCGTTTATTCTTTCTGCTACCGCATTTTGATAAGGATCGTAAGATTCCGTCATCGAGCACAATACTTTATTTTCATGAAGATGTCGTTGATACTCGTGACTACAATATTGTAATCCTCTATCTGAATGGTGTATCATTGGTAAATCAACATAGTTTCTATTTTTCAGTGCTTCTTTTAATGCTGCAATAGCTCCATTTGCATTCAAACTATCTGATACATTTAACCCCATTATTTTCTTAGAATAGGCATCTGTTACTAAGGATAGATACATTGGGTTACTTCGCTCACCTATGTAAGTTATATCAGAAACTAATACTTGTTCAGGTCTATTTATTTCCAAATGCTCAATAAGATTTTTATGCTTTTTAAACCTGTGATGAGAATTTGTAGTGACATGACATTGTTTTTTAGGCTTGATATCGAGTCGATTAGCCCTCATGATATCAAAAAGCTTATCTCGACCTACATTTAGTAATTGCAATTCAGGAAGAAGTAATTGATATAATTTCCTTGTCCCTATTTTAGTTTGCTTCAAACGAATTCTTTTCACTAAGTCTACTACTTTAGATGCAATACTATTATTATTTTTTACTTTCCTTTTCGAACGATAATAAATTTGTCGATCTAACCCAAGCAATTCACAAGTCGGTTTGACTCCTATTTTTTCTTCTTTTTTGAATTGGTCAACTGCTTGGGTAAAGACTTTTTTCTAATAGGAATATTAAACTCATCCTCAGCAATATCGATCATCATATCAAAGAAAATTGCTTTTTTATCTGTTACGTAGAGTTGTTTTTCTAAAGAAGCTTTTTGCTTCTCTAATAATAGAACCTTTTGTTCTAGCTCCAATAATTTTTGTTCTGGTGTCTTTCCCATTTTTAAATCAGATTTATTATCCCAATCTAAATTACCATACTTTCTTATCCAAGTACGGATGGTACCATGACCTTGTATTCCATATTTAAGTCTTGCTGCCGTTATACCAATTTCCCCTCGTTCCACTTCATCTACAACTTGTAATTTAAAAGAGTAGCTGTAATCTTTTTGTGTACGTTTAGTGTACTGATATTCTTGATCTTCATTCATAATGTTACGTTTTGTGTAACACTAATTCAGGACGAGACAAAATCCATAAAAAAAGGTTGACATTTTTAAAAATGTCAACCTTTTTTTATCCACCAATTAAAGACATTGAGTCAAGTTGGTCAGTATTTTCTTTTTCTTCCTCCCAACCAGATTTTTTCTTAGTTGAAAGGTGTGATTGTATTAATTCCAATATTTCAGCATCAGAAATATTTTCACGAAGTGCTTGTTTTAAGTTCAACCCAGATTTGGCATATAAACAGTTCCTTATCTCCCCTAAAGAAGTTAATCTTAAACGATCACATGACCCACAAAATGAACGTGTAAATGCAGGGATAATTCCAACCCTACCTATCATCTGATTACTATTAAATAATTGTGCTGTATTTGATTTTGTAGTATCAATTGACGTTAAATCAGGAAACCCTTTTTTAAGTTCATTTTCTATTTCTATATGATTCCAACTTTTTGACACTTCTTTTCCCTTCCCATTGAAAGGCATTTCTTCTATATATCGTACTTCTATTGGGAATCTCTTGGCATAATTTGCTAAAGGAATAATTTCTTCCGTGTTCTTTCCTTCCATTACAACCATATTAATTTTAACATCAAAATTTAATGCTACCATTCTTTCTAAAGCTGCATAAACTTTATCAAAATCATCACGTCTTGTAATTTCAAAGAATTTATCTTTTGATGTTGCATCAAGGCTAAGGTTAACAGAAGTAACACCAATTTCTTTTAATTGATCAAGGTATTTATCTAATAAAACACCATTAGTTGTTATGCCTACTTTCTTTATCCCTTCTATTTTTACAAGTTTAGTCAGAAAATCCATTAAGCCATTTCTAACAAAAGGTTCACCGCCTGTAATACGCACCTTTTCTACACCATTTTCAGCTAAAATCTCAACTACTTTAAGCATTTCTTCAAACGAAAGTAATTGATTCTTCTTCACAAATTGCATATGTTCAGGCATGCAATATGTACACCTCAAATTACAACGGTCTGTAACTGCTAATCGCAGGTATTTAATCTGTCTTTGAAATTTATCTTTCAGCACGTTCTCTTTCTCCATTTATAAAATACTCAAAGGCAATTTACCTATTTTAATAGTAAAAAAGGTCTTGAAGAACTAAAATGTTCCACAAGACCTTATATTTAACTGAATTCCACTTATAGTAAATCCTTTTTTGTTAAATCTTTATACACTTCATAAAGTGCTAAAATTACAGCAACTCCAATACTTGGTTGAGCTATAAAAACAAATAAGAACATCAAATAAGGATTTGGATATAATATGTATGGAATTGTGATCATCAAACCAATAATCACTAACATACTTTCTATAAATACCTTTCTCATCTTTATACTTGTTTATTCTGCAGAAGCAGTAATATTGGTAATGTAATCTTTCAGTTCTTCAGCATCAACTACTTTGTTAACTTTAGGGTCTGAAAGCCACTTATAATCTTTACTACCTGGAGTTCTTCTTGAAGGCTCCGGATGTGCACGACCATGACAATTTAAACATGAAATACTAGGATCATCTCCTAATAAATTTTCAACAACTGGAGCATGTTCATCAACTGCTTCGAATGTGCGAGAACCTTCATGACAACCGTAGCAGTTCATAGAATTAAACTCACCTCTATAGCGAATTGGTTCGTGGTATGTTTTTGTAACGTAACGCATTAAATGTCTATAACCATCTAATTTTGCCTTCATAGTTCCTTGAAAACCATAATCAGCATGACAACTATAACATTCATGTTCAGCAATCCATCCATTTTGATAATGTCTTGCTGCTAATGTTTGACTATGTGAATCAAACATCATATCGTTTGCCATTGGTGCCATTACGTGGCAACTCTGACAAGCCGATGACTCTTTTGTAGTTACAAAAACATGGTAGTTACCTAAAGCTACTGCCAGAACTGGCAATACGATAATACCAAATAGTACCATTGAACGTACTTTAGCACTTAGCTCGTGTCTATGTGCTCTTAATTGATACAGCAAAACTACTTCTACTATGAGAATAAAAATTGCTGATATATCCAATATCATTTCCATAATCTAAGAAGTTAAGCGTTTACTTTTTTTACATTAATTGCTGTTACTTTATAATCAGGCTCCTTAGAATAAGGATCGTAATCATCAGAAACAACATTATTAATTAAGAAAGTTTGATCATAGAAAGCTGCAAATACAACTCCTGGAGTTTCATGTTCAGAAATTGCAACAATTCCTTCCATTTTACCACGACTACTTTCAACTTCAATACGATCTCCTTTTTTCACTTTGTAAATACCTGCATCCTGAGGGTGGAAAACAAATCTTCCAGGTCCTGCTGAATGCTTCAATTCAGGTACTTTATAAGTCATAGTTCCAGAGTGCCATTGTGAAATTACACGGCCTGTTGTTAGGAACAGTGGTTTTTCTTTAGAGATATCTTCTTTACCCGGAATATAAGGTCTAGCAAAAACTGTAGCTCTACCATCTGGTTTCCCGTAGAAATATACTTTTTTATCAGAAGGCACAAATGGATCTCCTTTAATATATCTCCTTACTGTACCAGGGTGATCTACAGACGGACAAGGCCATTGGATTCCTCTTTCTTTCTTAAGACGTTCTCTGGTAATACCACTGAAATCGTACTTACTACTTTTTGAGATAATTCTATATTCATCCCAACACTCTGTAGGAGTTTTATATGAAATCAATTTACCTTGACCCATTCGGTTGGCAAAATCAACAAGAATATCAAAATCTGATCTAGCTTCACCAACAGGTTCTCTAAGCTTTTCAATTATTTGATACCTTCTTTCAGTTTGACCGTAAACACCTTCTTTTTCGATATATAATGCAGCAGGTAATAAGATATCAGCAAATTTAGCTGTTTCAGTATCTTCAAAGATTTCTGAAACTACTAAGAATGCTTTCTCCATTCCTTTTCGGTAATATCTATTATTAGGTAAAGTTTGTGCAGGGTTAGTACACATAATTAAGGCAACTTTAACCTTATCTTTTACCATTTCATCGAACATTGCCAATGCATGAAAACCTGGTTTTGGAGCAATAGTACCCTCTGGAACTTTCCAAAGTTTTTCCATTTCTCTTCTATGAGGCTCTTTTGCAATTAATCTACCGTTTGGTAATAAGTGAGACAATGAACCTGTATCTCTTACACCTCCACAAGCATTAGATTGCCCTGTTAATGATAAAGGAGTGGCACCTGGTCTACAAATCTGTCCGGTAATTAAATGTAGAGAATTTAGTGTGTTATTTAAATATACACCTTGAACTCTCTGGTTTATACCCATTGTCCATAAAGACATTGTGGCTTTAGAAGAGGCAAACTGATAAGCTACTTCTCTGATTTCTCTAGGTGTTAAACCTAATTCATCTGCCACTTTTTCAGGACGATAATCCTTTAAAAAGTCTTTATATTCTTCTAATGATATCTTCTTTTTACCGTCATTAAAGTTGACGTACTTAGAGATGAAATCTTCATCCAGTAAATTCAACTCTGCCATTACACAACACATTGAATTTAACAATGCCATATCTTTACCTGGCAATACAGGTAAATAGATATCTGCGTGCTCTGCAGTTTTGGTTTTCCGTGGGTCTACCACGATAATTTTAACGTTCTTATTGGCTTTCTTACGCATCATTATTCTCTCCCATAAAGGAGGGTGACATTCGTAAGCATTAGAACCAATTAGGAAAAAAGTTTCTGCATGATCAATATCAACATAAGCCCCTGGAGGCTCATCTTTACCAAACGTCTGTGTATAACCTACAGCAGCAGATGCCATACAAAGCCTTGGGTTTCCATCAACGTTATTTGATCTTAAACCAGCTTTAAACAACTTGTTTGCCGTATAAGATTCTTCTATTAATAATTGACCAGAACCGTAGAAACCAATACTCTCAGGACCATTTTGAGCTAAAGACTCTTTAAACTTATCAGTCATTAAAGTCATTGCCTCTTCCCAAGAAGCTTCTACAAATTTTCCATTTTTCTTAATTTTAGGTGTTTTTAATCTGTTTGGGTTCTTCATTACAGAATCTAGCATAGATCCTTTAATACAGATTACTCCTTTATTATGAGCTTCTTGGTCACCTCGAACTCTGACTAATTTGTCTTTGTTCATACCAAGCATAACTCCACAGCCGGTTCCACAGTAGCGACATACTGACTTATGCCAAGATTTCACAGGGCCTTCATCGACTATTAATTCAGTCAAACCCCATCCACTTAATGCAGCACCGCCCACAGCAACGGTTCCCCCAGTAAGTTTTAAAAAATCTCTTCGCGAAAGTCTAAGATTTTCTTTTTTGTTATTATTATCCATTGACAATTTGTGGTTATAAAAGTTAGAATATGTAGCTTCTAAATTTAAATTGAGATAAAATTTACAGAAAAGTTGAATATTATGTAATACAACCTCATTAATTTACATCATTTAATGATGAATATCATCATAAAACGGAAATAATAATCTGATTTAGGTGCGATAAATTATGTAAAATTGCGCTAAATTTATTTTAAGATAATTTAATATAATCTATCAGAACGTCTAATTTTTTTAAGTATGTTTAAAAAACTATTATCCTTTACACTGCTATTATTGACTTGTGGTGTTGTACAAGCACAAGACTTTAGTATTGATGCTCAATTAAAGCCCCGTTATGAACACAGAAACGGTTTTAATCAATTAAGACCATCAAATGGTGATGCTGATCGTGCTGCTGATTTTGTTTCTCAACGTGCAAGAATCAGAATGTTATTTAATGATAAAAGCAACAAATTCCGCTTCGGATTCTCTGCTCAAGATGTTAGAACTTGGGGTGAAATTGGAAACTTTGCAAACAAAGACAATGGTAACTTCTCTATCCATGAAGCATGGGGTGAATTACTTTTCACTGAAGAATTTAGCGTTAAAGCAGGTCGTCAAGAAATCTCTTATGATGATCAAAGAATTTTTGGTGCTGTAGATTGGGCGCAACAAGGTAGAAGCCATGACGCTGCAGTATTTAAATATGAAAAAGCATTTAAATTACATGCAGGTGTTGCAATTTCTGCAACTGGAGAAACTCCTTATTATAATCCTGGCGTAAACAACTATAAATCCTTACAATACTTATGGTTTAACAAGAAATTTGAGCAATTAAGTATTTCTGCCTTATTCTTAAACAATGGTGTTGAGCAAGATGTTGCTGGTAACCAGACAAGCATGCCTGCTGATTTTGAGACTATTTACAGTCAAACTTTAGGTGCTCACGGTGAATGGAGACCAGGTAAATTTGGTTTAAATGCATCTTTCTACTACCAAATGGGTGCTGTTGGTGCTGGTAAAACAGATTTAAATGCATACAATGCTCTAGTTGAAGTTTTATTCCAAGCATCTGAAGGGTTAAGTCTTAATATTGGTGGTGAAATTTTATCTGGTACAGATGCAACTGCTACCGATGGAGTTAATAGAACGTTCAATCCTCTTTACGGTACAAACCACAAGTTTAACGGACATATGGATTACTTCTATGTTGGTGGTGCTTCTCGCTTACCTGCTGGTGGTTTAACTGACATCTACTTAGGAGCTACTTATAAAATGAATGAATGGAAGTTCTACGGTAAAGTACACTCTTTCCAATCTAGTGCTGTAATTGTTGATGGTACTGGTGCTGAAGTAGGAAATAATTTAGGTACTGAATTAGATTTAAATGCCAACTACAAGTTCAACGATTATATCTCTATTCAAGGTGGATGGTCTGCTATGTTTGCTACAGAATCTATGCAATATTCTACTGGAGCTAACGCTGGAGGAGACTATGAAAAATTCAACAACTGGGGTTGGATGGGTATTGTGATTAAGCCAACACTTTTCACTACGAAGAAAAAAGAAGCAAAAACACAAGGTTAATCTTACCTTTGATAATAAATAGAAAAAGGGTTGATGTTTAGATACATCAACCCTTTTTCTATTACTATGCATTTTTTTAAATGCTATTATAATCTATACTGAAATTATATTCTTAGCTAATTTAAGAATACTCTCAACTTGTTGATTTATTGTTAAACCTGAAGTATCAACAACAACTGCATCGTCAGCCTTTTTTAAAGGACTCTCTTTTCTTGTCGAATCTAAATGATCTCTATTACGTATATCAGACTCCACGTCCTCTAAAGAAGTCTCTACCCCTTTTGATTCCATTTCAACTAATCTTCTTTTTGCACGAACAGTAACATCAGCAGTCATAAAAATCTTAAGCTCTGCATTTGGAAATACAACAGTTCCGATATCTCTACCGTCCATTACAATTCCTTTTTCTTTGCCCATTTTTTGTTGTTCTGCTACATTAAAGACTCTTACAGCCTTAATACTTGCCACATCACTTACTCTACTCGTTATCTCCATGTTTCTGATAAACGGCTCAACGTTTTCTCCGTTTATATGAATTTCCCCAATACCTGATGATGGGTTCAATACAAATTTTAGTGATATTTCCTTTAATGCGTTTTCAACTTCTACTGCATCAGAAAAATCAACATTATTCGACAAGAAATAGTAAGTCACAGCACGGTACATAGCACCTGTGTCAATAAATATGTAATCAAGTTCTTTTGCTACTGCTTTTGCTGTTGTACTTTTTCCGCACCCAGCATGTCCATCAAGTGCAATAATAATTTTCTCCATTGATAGTTGAATTTTTTATGAAATCATAAAATGTCTAACAATATACAAAACAAAACCCTACGTAAAACATTTTCACATAGGGTTTTGCTACAAATATAAATGTGTTAACTACTTCTTAAATAACTTTTTGAACATTACTGCATAGTAATCAGTATCAAATAGTTTAACATCATTTTTAGCTTGGAAAGTAAAGAATATACCAATTACAAATAAGAATATATTCGATAACCATGCTCCAAGTACAGGATCAATAATTAACTCCTTAGCCATTTTTTCTCCAGAAATTGTCATGATATAATAAATGACAAAGAAGAATACAGAAACAAGAACAGGAACACCCAATCCTCCTTTCTTGATAATAGCTCCAAGAGGTGCTCCAATTAAGAACATCATCAAAATAGCTATAGCTGAAGATACTTTTTTCTGTTGGTCTAATGTATATTTTACATCTTCTCTCATCTGATTTTTATGTCTAGATGCATTTGATTTTAATACATTATAGAAACTTGATGCACTGTTATATGCTGATGAAGCAATTCTTAATCTATTTTCCTTTTTCGTAGGATCATATTTCTTCTTCGTCAACTTATCTTTTTTATGCTCTCCTTTCTGAGAAGTATGTCTGTAATAAAATTGAGTCTCCCCATTTTTAACTAACATATTACTGTAATCAACCATTGCTTTTTGTAAAGAATCCTGTTCAGTTTCTAACTGATTTCTGTTCTTCATTAAATTATGGCCCATGAAAAGATCTTCTTTTGTTTCATTCATTGCATAAGATTCCATACTAAAATAGAATACAGATGAATCAAACTCAGAGTGTACATACTGAATTTCAGCTTTACTTTTCTTATCTTCTACCTCACTATAAGCATTACCATTAAATAATGTCAACATTAAAAATGTGTCATCATTAATTAATTGCATCTTTCCATCTTTAGCAAGAATAACTTCTTTATTGCCTCTATGCCCTTCGTGCTTATAGATAATTACATCATGGATACCTTCTCCATCTTTATCTTTAGAAGCTACTTTGATACTATAACCATCTAAACCATCATAAAAAGCACCTTCCTTCAGGTTAATTGTTGGTTTAGTCTGTTTTATATCATAAAGTAAGCTGTATGCTTTTAAATTTGCTTGAGGAACAACCGTATCATTATAAACTAACTGAACTAGTGTTACTACAATTGTAAACAAAAATATAGGACGCAAAACTCTTAAAAGAGAAATACCAGCTCCTTTAATAGCAGTTAATTCTGAGTGTTGCCCTAAGCTACCATAAGTCATTAACGTTGCTAGTAATACAGCAAGTGGTAACGCTACAGGAACTAGTGCTAATGCAAACCAGAAAAATAATTCCATGTATACATCATATCCTAAGTCTTTTCCTAAGAAATAAACAAACTTAGAGATCATGTATTGAGACCAAAAAATAAATAGTACAATTGACGATGTTAAGACAAATGGACCTATGTATTCTTTTAATAATAGCTTATCTAGCTTCTTCATACTTTGTTGTGTGATTTCTCATACACTCAAGAAATTTATCAAGAGTACCACAAATCTAAAAAACTGAATACTATTTTAAACCCTTAATGGGTTTGATATTCAAGATTTTTAAAACTTTAACAACTATTCTTATTCAGAATATTCATCAATAGCTTCTTCGAGGGCACTCATTTTAGTTGGAGTGTATTTTCCGTATGTTATAAATAGTACTTTTCCTTCTGGTGAAAGAATATAAAAATAAGGATCATCTTTAGCCCCTAAGCCCAAATTAGACTTATGTTGCTTGACATCTCCTAAGACAATTGCTATGTTTTTGTGCAATTTACTATCTATTTTCTTTTTCATGTTCGATTTAATAGATTTCTCTGCAGATTTTGCAATTCCACGAGCTAATGCTAAAAAATACATATTAACATCATACCCTGCCGATCCAAAAATATCAGATTTAGGTGGGTTAATGAATGTATCATAGATAGGTTGCATCCAAGACTCTAAATTATCCTGAGATTTTTTGGAATATGCAACTCCAATTAATGTCACCTTACCTTTTACAGCAGCTGGGAATGTTATCGACTTATCAGTTAAGGTTTCTGCCTTAATTGTTGGAAAAGCCTTCCCTTTTTGAGCAAAAGATGATAATGACGCTAATAATACAACTGCAATAATAAATAGTTTTTTCATCTTAAAAATTGATCTTTTTAATATCTAAATCTTCGGTATAAATTAATAGTAAAGTTATTATGGTATATCCCATACCTTTTAATGCTTCGCCATATCTTTTGATTTGTTTTTCATGGTCTTTCTCATAAACACCCGTTTTATAATCAATAATTACAGCTTCTTTGTCTTTTATCAATAATCTATCTGGACGATCTACTTTTACCTGTTTCATATTTCCTTTAGTAGGAAATACTATTTCAGATTCATTCAACACTTCATACCCAGTATTCTTATCATAATATCTTTCTAATTCGGGGTGGTTGACAACATCAATTAGTCTACCAATGTAATCACCAGTTTCTGAAGAAGAGATAAATCCATTTACTTCAAGAATTCGAACAGCATCATGTACATCATCTTTGTATTTTATGTATTCGAATGCTTTGTGAACTAAAATACCACTTTCCTGGGCTTCTATTATATCTTCGAAAGAAACAGTGTTTTGTCCTTGTTCGTATGCACCACTTTTTAAACGGAGTTTATCAGTATTATCTGTATGAATTAAATCTCTTAATAATGATACTTCATTTGCTTTTTCTTTTTCATTACCTTCTACATCAATATCAAAAAGTTCATACTCATTGAATTCAATATCGTCAATTGTTGTTGATTCTAATTCTCGTGTAGCATCATTCGAAGAGATATATTTTAATAATGGTACTGCAATTGTGTCTTTTGTTTCTGTTTTCACACCTTTTGCATTCACTTTTGCTTCCTCGTTAAAAAATAAATGAAGATACTTTTGTGCTCTAGTAGTACCTACATACAACATATTAACAGCGTCAATATATGTGTCTCTAAGTTCTAGTAAATATCCTTCTTCAAAAGCAGTTCCTTCTAATTTTTTATTAAGTGGTAACTGAACAGCATTTAATTCTGGTACGTCTGTATTGTTTTCCCAATCAAACCATTTTGCTTCATTTTTTCTTGGTAACGTAGACCAGTCTGCAAAGGGTAATAATACCACAGGAAATTCTAAACCTTTAGATTTATGAATACTGAGTATTCTAACTGCATTTGTGTTATCTGGAGTAGAAATAGACAGGTTTGTCCTTTTTAAATCCCATCGAACTAAGAAATCTTGGGCTGAATTTCCATTTACTTCTGTATGATCTAATACAAAGTCTAAAAATTTAATCAAATATGCTTGTTCTGTAATACGTAAATTCAATTTAAAATTTCGAACTAAAAACTCGACTAAATCATATAAAGATTTTCTTCTTAACTGAGAAACTGAAAAAGTAATATCAAATTCATCCTTTAAAAAAGTCTCAAAATCTTTGTGATTCGTACAGGCTTCTACTCTATCTCCAATTCTTATATAATCATCTCCTTCAATTGGCAAAGATGAAGTGTTTACCTCGCTCCATCTATCATTATTTACATCTTGAAGGTGTGCATGAACAAACCTAGCAATTTTCATAAATAAGATCTTATCAGACCTTCTTACTAATAAGCGTATTACATTAGCGAGAAATTGAATACTTGGAGCACTTTCAACCAATAAAGATTCACTAGAAATAACTTCAATACCTTCTGAAACTAATTTTTCTGCAATAGCAGAACCATCTTTATTAAATCTAATAAGTATTGCAATATCACTAAGCTGAAATTTTCTCAGTTCTACTAGCTCATGAATAGTATCTGCGATTTTCTGTAATGACGCTTCTTGAACTGTTTCTTTACTATCAACTTTCTGACAAACAGACATCCTTACTTGTCCACCAATTCTATGATTTGTTTTTTGAGCAACATCTTGATAGAATTGAGATAATAAAGTATCTCCTTTATTTTTCTCTATGAATGAATAAAGGTCATTATTAAAGTTTATGACATTAGAATAACTTCTCCAGTTTGTATCTAAATTTTGAGGGTCGGCATAACTTTCTAAGGTGTACTCTTCCTCTTCTAAGGCGGTATTTTTTGCAGTTGGAAGTTTAGGGAGCGCTACTAGCATCTCTGCTTTTCCACCTCTCCATCTATAAATAGACTGTTTTGCATCTCCAACAACTAAACACTCTCCATTATACATAGAAAGTGCATGAGCTACCAAAGGAACTAAATTATGCCATTGAGTCTTTGATGTATCTTGAAACTCATCAATAAGAATATGACGATATTTCTCTCCTAATCTTTCGTATAAATAGGGAACTGGAGAAGTTTCAACAATTTTATTAATGTTTTCTCCTATTTCAGAGATATGCACAATTCCTTGTTCTTCTTTCAAGTTCTTCATCTCATCTTTTAATACCTGAGCGGTAATAATGAGATAAATTTTATCATATACTGTTTTTATTAACTGAGCTTTTGCTATTAAAGTACGAAGCTCGGAAAGTCTTTCTTGATAAATAGGCAATGCTGCATCATAAATAGCTGGGCTCGATTTATAATCGGCAACCTTTGTGAGTACCTTACCTGTTTCACCTTCAAAAACTTTAATTGCAGTTGCATTTGGGGTTACATCAATTTCCGTAATTGGCCCATCAAATTTCTTAGCATATGAACACACATATCGGCTTAGTGAATCAATGGGTACACCAGCTGCTGACATTGAATTTTTAAACTCCTCGTAAGCATCATCCTTTTCTTTTTGTAGATCTTGATAAATCATCTTCTTTAACTTTTTAGCTAAAGAGGTATAATCCTCAATGTTCATCTCTACGTTAGTAACCGGATTAACACCTAACTTTCCAATAATTTTTCTTTGATCTTCATCAAAAAGAACACTCCCAAAACTCTTTATTTGAGGTACAATGTTCCAACTTGCATTTTCTTCTGCTTTTTTGATAGAAAATGTCTCTAATGCTTCAGTTAGCATTTTATGCTCATCTCTACCAAGTTTATCCATTAAAATGTAAGTAGCATCTTCAATCAACTCCTCTCCATTAAGAATTAGTTCATAATTAAATGGGAATTTGAGGTCACGTTTAAAAGCCTGTGCTACTTTCTGACTGAATGCATCAATTGTACTTACAGAGAAATTTGAATAACCATGTAAAATTCTTTGATGTACAATTGAAGATCGTTGATAAATACGATCTAAAACAATCTTTTCATCCATCCCTTTATAGTCAGCTACAATAGCCCCTAACATCCCTTCATCATTTGGAGAAGGTTTTCCTGCAAATATTTTTAATTGTTCTAAGATTCGCTCTTTCATTTCTGAAGTAGCTAAATTGGTAAAAGTCACAGCCAAAACATGTTTATAATAACTCGGTTGAAACTCTTCGTCAAAGACGTCTAATTGGAGAACAATTTTTATATATTCCTTTGCAAGGGTAAATGTCTTTCCTGCTCCTGCAGAAGATCTATAAATTTTAAACATTGATTATTTTAATGGGTTTTTGAAGTTACCTATCAAAGATAAAAGGATTTGAACGCATATCAATTAAGAAAAATTCTTTTTACCAATTGATTTTCTTTTTCACACTTTCTCTATACGTTTTTCCTATAGGAATTTCTTTATCATCAATCCATAAAGCATGTGTTTCAAAAGCTGTTACATGATTAAGATTAACAATATAAGATCTATGCACCCTTATAAATTGATATTTTTCTAATTCTCGTTCCAACTTAGTTAAAGAATTAAGCGAAATAATTCGCTGTTTATCTTTGACAAAAAAAGATACATACTCTTTTAGCCCCTCTATGTAAAAAATATCTTTAGTAAAAAGCTTATGTATTTTCTGATCACCTTTTACAAAAAAGACTTCTTCATTATTTACTGTTTCTATAGTTTGATTTTTAAGGACTAAAAACTCCACACCTTTATTTATTGCTTTCATAAAGCGCTCAAAAGAAAAAGGTTTAAGCAAATAATCAATAGTATCTAACTCATAAGATTGCACTGCATATTCAGAATAAGCCGTTGTAAATATAACTACAGGTTTGACAGCCAATGATTTCACAAAATCTATTCCCGACAACTCTGGCATTTGAATATCCACTAAAAGAATATCGATAGCTTCCGACCTCATAATTTCCATTGCTTGTAAAGGAGATTTACAACTCCCTACTTCATTTAAAAATGGAACTTTTGCTACAAAAGCAGATAATAAGTTTCTGGCTAACTGTTCATCGTCTACAATTAGGCAATTATAAGTTTTTTGCATGTATAGATATTGTTAATTCTCTGTAAGTTGTAAAACACTTTTTATTTTTCAATAAAATTATGTATTCATTATCTATGAATTGTTAGATTTGTAGTAATATTTCAATAAAACAATTATGAACGGAGATACAATTTTTTATATAATAATAGCTCTACTAACTGGAGAGTTTGTTTTGGAAAGGGTACTAAGTCGCCTTAATATTAAAGCAATGAGTGCTGCTTTACCAAGTAAACTATCTGGATTATACGACAAAGAAGAGTATAAGAAATCACAAGAATATCAGATTGAAAAAGATAATTTAGGACTATATAGTAGTGCTGCATCTTATTTATTGACTCTTGTTTTACTGTCTACAGGAGGTTATGCTTGGATAGATTCTTTTACTAAAGAACATTTTGATTCAAATACAGGTCAAATACTTGCTTTTTTTGCTATCGTAGCCATTTTATCAGATATCATAAGTATTCCTTTCGAGTGGAAAAATACTTTTTCAATAGAAGAAAAATATGGGTTTAATAAAATGACTCCTAAAACTTTTATTATTGATAAAATTAAAGGATACGCTTTAGGCGGTATTATTGGCGGGCTGCTTTTATGGGGATTTGTTGCATTCTACAGTAACTTTCCTGATACATATTGGATAATTGCATGGGTTGTATTTATGCTATTTGCTTTAGGAGCAACAATGTTCTATGCAAATATCATTTTACCTATGTTTAATAAAATCACACCTCTAGAAGATGGCGAATTACGTACTGCTATAGAAAAATATGCAGAAGGGGTTGATTTTCCTCTAGGACGAATTATGGTAATGGATGGTTCTAAACGATCAACTAAAGCAAATGCTTTCTTTAGTGGTTTAGGAGGAAATAAAAATATTGTTTTATATGATACGCTGATTGAAAAACTTACTATTGATGAAATAGTTGCAGTTTTAGCACATGAGGTAGGACATTACAAGCGTAAACATACTTTACAAATGTTCTTCATTTCAGCTGTAAACATGTTTATTACTTTATTTATTCTAAGCAAGTTTATTGATTCTAAAGAATTAGCTGAAGCAATGGGTGCATCTAAAAGTAGTGCATTTTTTGGTGCTGCACAGCATACTTTATCTCCTTTAAATCTAGTTGCATTTTCTATGCTATACAGTCCTATTTCATTAATAACAGGAGTTGTAGTCAATGCTTTTTCTAGAAAAAATGAATTCGAAGCAGATGCATTCGCAAAAGAAACTTCTTCTAGTTTAGCCTTAATTGATGCTTTAAAGAAGCTATCTGTAGACTCATTAAGTAATTTAACTCCTGATGAGAACTACGTTAAGATGCATTATTCTCATCCACCTCTTTTGAAGAGAATGGAAGCAATGGAAGGTTAATAATACTATAAATTGTATAAAAAAGTCCGAACAACGTTACGTTATTCGGACTTTTTTATTTGTAAGCAAAAATTACAAATCAATTTTTTCATCTTTCGTTCCACATGCAGGAAGTAAATCGTTTAAAGATTTTTTCTTTAAAATATCTAACTGTGCATCTCGAACATCAAGCATTACGGCTTTTAATGTACAATTAACCTCATCATCACAATCATCACAAGGTTCGTAATAATTTAAGCTAACGCAAGGTAAAGGAGCAATTGGACCTTCAATCATTCTATGAATATCACATAAGGTCACCTCATCGGGGTCTTTAATTAAATAATATCCCCCACCTTTTCCTTTTTTACTACTCAGTACCCTTCCTTTACGAAGTTCCAAAAGAATACTTTCTAGAAATTTCTGAGAGATATGCTCTTTATCAGCTATTTCGCTAATAAGAACAGGTCCCTCACCATATTTTGAGGCCAAAAATCTTAATGCCTTTAATGCATATTTTGTCTTTTTGGATAGCATATTAATCCTATAGTTTAAACTAGTTTAATAGAGTTTGTATGTAAACATAATTAAGATATTAATAATTTTATCTATTTCACAGTTAAAATAATGTCAACGTGCACTTTTTACACTTTAATTTAATGAAAACGGAATATTTATTGTTTTCTAGATAGATTATCTATTAATTTCAACAATCATTTTTTAAATAAACAGTCATGTTAGATCAAATACAGGAATATTTCGCAATGCTCACAGAAGAGCAAAAATATACACTCTTAATTGTTGTTGCAGCTATCATATTTGTTGTATGGAAAATTGCAAAATCAGCTATTCGCATTGTGGTAATTGTAGGTATTTGCCTTTTAGGGTATTATGCATACACTCAATTCGCACCTTCTGGAATAGAAAAAGCTGGAAAAAAAGTGCAATATCAAATCGACAAAACAATAGACTAAGCATTAGTAACTGAAATACAGATTATTAATATATAATTATTTCTAAAATTAATTATATAATAGTTGGAGTTAAAGAAAGGAATTTGTTTATTGTAGTACGTTTGGTTGTAAGCAATTACATACCACTCTCCTTAACAATTAATAAAAAAGGGTTGATTATCGTAATTTGATAGATCAACCCTTTTTTTATTTTTTGATAAAGATAAAGTCACCTCCTTCATCACCAGTTTGATTTATTACACCAAATTGTGGAACATTCTCACTGTTATTCATCACTGCCACCCTAAAACTATCAAATAAAGCTCGCGCACTTATAAACTGTTGCTCATTCTCTAATAATCTTTTTTGAAGATATTTTACAAAAACACTTTCATCGGGTACTTCTTTTAAAGTTCCACTTGTCATGGCTTTCCTTGAAGGTAGTTTTTCTAAGGCTTTTGTTGACTTATCCGCATCAGAAAAAGTAACAGCTCTTGTTTTAAATATCGATCCTGAAAAACAAGCATCTGATACTAACAACACGTGTTTCGCCTTAAACGAAGCTATATATTCTTTTATAGTAGAATTTCTGACCCAATTCGCTGTATTCTTTGCTTTTGCATCAGAAGGCAACCAATACCCTGCCTTTCGTTTTGTATCCCAATGACCATGCCCTGCATAGAATATTAAAATATGGTCATTCTCTTTAGATACTTCCATTACATTATCAAATGTTTCTATTAAATGTTCTCTTGTTGGACTTTGTAAAAAGGCAATGTTTTCTTCTGGAAAAGAATAATGTTGTGTAAGAATTTCTTTAAATGATGCTGCATCTTTCACAGGGTTATCTAAAGTATTAATTTTTGGATCTTGATATTCACTTACTCCTATTATTATTGCTCTATATACTGGTCTCGGTTCGTATTGTTTAATATCAAACCCTAAATCAGAAAAACTAGAAGAAGACGTTGGTTTTGTAGCAGGAGTAGATTCATTTTTATCTACAGCTTCTTTTTGGGCTTCTTGATCACCACTTCTTGTTAAACCCTCATTTATTGTAGGTTCTTTTTTATCCGATGAATAAATAGTTGAAGGTAATACTTTTGATAAAGAAATAGAGTTTAACATTCCATTCTTAGAAAAATAAGCTTTTGAAGCAATTGCATCTATACATGGAGAATGATTGATTTCATCTTGGTTTAGAGAAACAATTGATTCAGGATCTGACCAACTACCATCTTCTTGTTTCTGTACAAGCATGACATCATAATCAAAAGTATCTTCACTTATTCTAGATGAAAAAAGTAAAGTCTTTCCATCAGGAAGTATCCTCGGTTCTTTTTCACTATATAAGTTAACTGGTTCTTCAAGGCGCTTCGGTTCACCCCAAACATCTTTATCCATTAACTCACTATAATATATTGCATACTTTAAATCTGTTGGGTCAGACGCATCCTCTAATCGTGTAAAGTAAAGTCCTTTACCATCTTTTGTGAGTGATGGAAATAATTCATAACCATTAGAGTTAACAGCTCCTTTTAAGGCTTCAGGCTTACCTAACCTTCTACCCCATCTTCTCATTCTATATAAGTCACTACCTTGATCTCCTTTTTTAGCAGAAAAATAGATCCATCGCCCATCATAACTAATCATAGGACCTGTGGGGTATGGCATATTTGGCGGTAAAACTAAAGTTGTAGGAGGCATAAATTTACCATCAATTTTATTTGACAATAAAAATTCAAAACCTTCCTTTTTTTCTCTAGCAAACAATAAAGTTTCACCATCAGAAGTAATACTAGGAAAACGTTCATCTCCTTCTAAATTAAAGTCTTCAGGAAACGGTGTTTGACTAAATACATTACTACTAATAAATAATAGCAGTAAAAAAATTAAATTTTGACGTCTATTCACAGTCGAATTTTTAAAGCGATTTATTAATCCGTATCTTTGCACGTTATTTTTTCAAGAAGTAAATACAAACTTCATACCTCAAAAGATGCAAAATAAAACACAGAAAAAGAAAGAGTCTCCAATATTGAGTCTATTACTAAATATTGTGATACCAACAGTGGTACTTTCTAAACTTAGTGACCCAGAATACCTAGGTGATGTCAATGCAGTTATTATTGGACTTGCATTTCCTTTAGGGTTTGGTATTTATGAATTCTTCCAAAAGAAAGAAGTTAGTATTATTGCTGTTCTAGGCTTTATTAACGTATTACTAACTGGAGGTATAAAATTGTTGCATCTACCTGCAGACTTAATTGCTATTAAAGAAGCAGCTATTCCAGGCCTAATTGGAATTATTGTATTAATTTCTACTTTTACTAAATACCCTCTTGTAGAAAAATTATTATATAACGATAATCTACTTGATGTAAAAAAAATAGAAGCTCAATTAAAATTTAGACAAACTACAGATCTTTTTGCTAAACGTTTAAGAAATACTTCTTTTATGCTCGCAGGATCTTTCTTCCTATCTTCTGGATTAAACTACATGCTTGCTAAAATTCTTGTTAAAAGTGATTCTAGCACAGTAGAATTTACTAAAGAATTAGGACAAATGAACGCTTGGAGTTGGTTAGTTATTGCACTTCCCTCTACAATAGTAATGATGGGTGCTTTGATGTATCTAATAAAAGGTGTTAAAGAATATACAGGTTTCGAAATGCAAGAAGTATTAATTGGTTTCGAAGAAGAAGAGAAAAAACAAAAAGAAGATAAATAATTACCATGGCTATAATTAATTCCTCTGTAACTGAAGCTAAAAAAGTTTTAGATAATGGCGATTTGATTGGCTTACCTACTGAAACGGTTTACGGTTTAGCTGGCAATGCCCTAGATCCAAAAGCTGTTGCTAATATTTTTGAAGTTAAAGCAAGACCTAGTTTTGATCCGCTAATCGTTCACAGTTCTTCTTTAGAACGTTTATCTCCATACATTAAAGATTTACCAGCTACTGCCAAAAAACTTGCAGAAGCTTTTTGGCCTGGCTCAATGACCATGGTTTTACCTCGATCAGAGAAAATTCATGATTTAATTACAAGTGGTTTAGACACTGTTGCTGTTCGTGTGCCAAAGCACGACTTAACATTATCATTATTAGAGCAATTAGATTATCCTGTTGCAGCACCAAGCGCCAATCCTTTTGGGTACATTAGCCCTACATCTGCTCAACATGTTCAAGATGGATTAGGAGATAAAATACCTTTTATTTTAGATGGCGGTGCTTGTGAAGTTGGCGTGGAATCTACAATTATTGGTTTTCCTGAAGGTGTACCGACTATATATAGAAAAGGGGGAATTGCTGTTGAAGATATTGAAGCTGTTATTGGAAAAGTAAACGTAAATGCTCAATCATCTTCTCAACCAAAAGCACCAGGAATGTTGCACAGGCATTATGCTCCTAATTCAACTCTACTATTGGGTAATATTGGTGGTTTAATTGAAAAATATAAAGGAAAGGATGTTGTTACATTATCTTTAAAAGATACTTACAATACACTTCCATTAGATAAACAGTGTATTCTTTCTAAATCAGGTGATCTATCTGAGGCAGCAAGAAATCTGTTTAAAACTTTACGTGCAATTGATAAGCTCAACCCTGAATACATTCTTGGTGAATGGATGCCCGAAGAGGGACTTGGAAGAGCAATGAATGATAGAATTAAAAGAGCAGCATCCTTAGGATAGCTGCTCTTCTACTTTTTGGTCTATTTTATGACACTCTTTCACTAAGTGTGTAAGTATTACAAGTGAGGATTGGGTTTAAAACCTGATCCTTTCTTTATATAATACCTGAAATTGGTTCAAAATTATTCCCCAGTTTCTGATAGGCATTGTCCATTTCTTTGTTGCTTCTTGCAAGGCTAAAAAAACAGATTTTTTAACTGCATCATCCGTTGGGAAGGATAATTTGTTCTTTGTATATTTTCTAATTTTACCATTCAGATTTTCTATCAGATTGGTCGTATAGATAATTTTACGGATTTCAAGAGGAAATTCAAAGAATACTGTTAATTCATCCCAGTTATTTCGCCAACTTTGGATCGCATATCCATATTTATCACCCCATTTCTTTTCAAGAAAATCAAGAGCTTCTTTAGCTGCATTAATATTTGGAGCTCCATAGATATCTTTCATGTCTTTTGTGAACGCTTTCCTATCTTTCCAGACTACATATTTGCAAGCGTTTCTAATTTGATGAACGATACAAATTTGAGTAGAAGATTCAGGAAAAACAGCTTTAATTGTTTCTGTAAAACCATTGAGATTATCAGTTGATGTGATCAATATATCTTCAACTCCACGTGTCTGTATATCAGTGAGAACTGTCATCCAAAATGCAGATGATTCATTTTTCCCAAGCCACATACCTAATACTTCTTTTTTGCCATCAGTACGTAATCCTACGGCTAAATAGATAGTTTTATTGATTACTTTGGAGTTTTCACGCACTTTAAAAACGATACCATCCATCCAAACGATAAGATAAACAGGCTCTAAAGGACGTTTATGCCATACTTCTATATCTTCAATTACTGAAGCTGTAATTCTTGATATAGTCGCTGCCGATACTTCAAAGTCATAAAGTTCTTTGATCTGATTTTCGATATCAGATACGCTCATACCTTTGGCATAAAGTGAGATCACTAGACTTTCAATACCTTGAGCAATATTCTTCCTTTTAGGAACAATTGCAGGTTCAAACGAGCCACTTCTATCTCTTGGGACATTGATTTCTTGTTCACCATATTCATTTTTGATAGTCTTTTGGGTATAGCCATTTCGAGAATTAGAATTCTCTGACTTTTCATGTTTTTGATAACCAAGATGGGCTTCAATTTCACCTTCAAGCATTTTCTCCAAAGCTCTTTTTTGAAGTTGCTTCATGAAGGAACTTAAATCTTCTGCTGACTTGAATTGTTTTAAAAAGTTGTCGTTTAATAAATCTTCTTTGTTCATGGTGTATCAGTTTTAAATTCTAAATTAAATAAACTGTACACTTAATTGAAAGAGTCAAGTTGACCTTGAACAGTGAGTAAGTCAATTTTCTCTTTAAAGGGAGAAATATGACTTACTCACATTTCAAGATTCGAGAGTTTACACAGTTTGTGGTACACTCCCTTTTTTATTTTGAGCTACTTTATAGGTGTCAAATAATATAGAACACCTAGTACCTATATTTGGCTGACTATCTATAAATAATTCGCCTTTATTTCTTTTTACAAAGTCTTGTACTAAGATCATCCCTAAGCCAACACCCTTTTCTCTTGCTGTTCCTTTTTTAGAAAATTGAACCGAAGTGTCTAATAGCTTTTTCAGTTCTTTTTCAGTCATTCCATTTCCATTATCTGTAACAGAAACTTCTACCTTATCTTCAAAATTTGATGTCGCTATTGTAATTATACCTTTACCATTAGCAGATGTAAACTTAATTGCATTCGATATTATATTTCTTAAAACACAATCCAAGCTATTCTGATCTGCAAGTATAGATTTATCATGATTTATTTCTGCATTAAGTAAAATAGATTTCTCTTTAGCAACAGGACGAAGTAAATCTACATTTCTATTGATTATACTACCAATATCCGTTTTTACTATATCAAAATTTAATGCTTGAGACTCTGATCTAGACCATGCTAAAAGGTTTTCCATAAGTCCCATTAAGTTCTTCATTGAGCCATGCATTTCCTTTGCTAAAATCTGAATTTCTTCAGGAGAAAAAGCATCAGACCTTTCCATTAAAAGCTTCAAAAAACCTAACTGAGTATTAATCGGCCCTTTTAAATCATGAGATATTATTGAAAAAAATTGATCTTTGACTCTATTTGTCTCCATCAATTTCTTTTTAGAATTTTTTAATTTCCGGTTACCTTGCTCTAACTCTGCAAATTGATTTTGAATCATCTCATACATTTCCTGAAAAGATGATGCTAATGCAGCTACCTCCCTAGTAGGTTTTTTTAATTCTTTAAAATCAACTTCACCGCCACTCATTACATAGCCACTCTCAATTATCTTACGCGTTCGATCTTGTAAAACTGTAATAGGGTTAGAAACTCTAGAGGCTGTATAGTAACCAACAACTACTGTAAATAAAACTGCTACTAATGACACCAATAAATAAGAAAATTTTATTTTCCACATTAACGTTAGAAAACGCTTAGAAACATCTGTACTTAAAGAATCAAACTCAGATTCTACATAAGATGCTGTATTATTTAATTTTCCTTTTAAACCTTCTCTATTATTATTTCCAATCTTGTAATGAATTAAAACAATTTCATTATATGATTTTAGGTATTCTTCTACTGCCTTTGAGAAATGTTTTAATTCTCCATCCTTTTCAAGTTCATATTGAAGTTGACCTGCTGAACGGTTAATAGACAATACATAAGATGTTTTAGGATCTAAAAGATACTTCATGCCATTTAATTGCATTTCATCGTAAAGCCTAACGTAATTCATTTTGGGTAAATCACTCAAAATTTGAGCATTCTTATACATAGAACCATATAATCCTGTTGAATCTGACCCTAGTGATTTTTTTGCTAAAATAAGTTCATGAACTTGTTTATTGTATTGATCTATAAGACTATCAATAAAAAATAAATTACTCTCTAAGCCCCATTCATTTATTTGCTCATGATTCAATAACTTATCAATAGATACCGATACTAATGCGACTCTATTCTCTCTACTATTCACAAACTCCTCTAGAGATTCTTCACTGATATAATTAACTGATAAATCAGTCACAATATCACTTGCATCTTGCTTTATTAAATCGAGCACACTTACTTCTAAGTGCATCAACCAAGCTTTCACCTGATCCAATTCCTCACTTCTATGAATGTATTTGTAAGTTATAAATGAGATACAACTAAATAACACTGAGAAAGAAATAAACACAGTAAGTATGCGCCCTCTTAAGCTGCCATAATTCAT